>JBCBSB010000001.1:0-812530 GCA_039819405.1 Pseudomonadota bacterium
CCCTGGGGCGACGGAACGATGCGCTATTCCTTCGACGGGGCGGCGAGCCGGTATTATTTCGACGGGTTAGCCGGGGTTGGGGCCCCGGCTAACCAGGAAATTGTCGAGACCTATAACAGCGGCGGCAATGACTTCAAGGACAACAAGGTCAAGCGGCGTTACATCCGTCTGCCGGGGTCGGTGGATGAAGTTCTGTTGATGCGCGAATATGACAGCGCGGGGACATTGACGGCGATCCGCTATGTGCATGCGAACCGTCTCGGTTCTGTTGTGGCGCTGACCAACAACTCAGGCGTGGTGTCGGACAAATATACCTACTCGCCCTATGGCGAGGCGGGGGTCGGCGGGTCGAGCGGCTTCCCGTTCCGGTACACCGGGCAGAAACTGTTCGCGAGCGTCGATCTCTATTACTACAAGGCGCGCTGGTACGACCCGGAGACGGGCCGCGCGCGAAGGCGCCCGGAAAAGCCTTAGCTCAGCCATTATTATCGGACTGTTCCTGTCGGCATTCGTCCGGCGCCGGCGTCAATGGTCGCTCCAGCGCCGTGTAGACTGCGATATACTCGAAAGGCTGCTGACGCCCTCCGATCACGCGAAAAAGTCCGGTGATGGATTTTTTGCGCCCGTTCGGACCGTCCGCCGTCACCGTGACGGATACGCGTGACCCAGCGCGCGCGGCGCGGCCGGACGTACTGAGGCGCACCCCCGGCGTTTCATTATTGGCGAAGGGCGCCGCGCCATAAATGGTTTGAAACAGCAATGGATCGCCGGCGCCGTCATCGCCCATAATGGTCAGCGCCGGTCGGACGCAATCATATAGCTCGGACGGAAAGCCCAGCACCGTTTTCAATTCCGCGACGCCATGAAAGTACCGGTTGCCGATAGCTTCGCCGTTGCGGGCGGCGGCGTAATCGCTGCGCTCCGCCCCGTTTGGCCGCACAAGATCGTCTCGGTCGCGCCAGTCCGCAATGCGCGCCGCCAGCTTTTGCGCCGACGCCGGTTCTTCGCCCAGAAATTCAAAAAGAACCGCCAGGGTTCGTTCGTCCGCAAGATTGATATCGATCTTGCGGCTGTCGAGGCTTGGCGCGACGCTCACCTCATAGCCGTTGAGCGTAATGGGCATGTCTGCGAGTTCGTCGATGGTTTGCACTTCGCCGGTGGCGAGACGCCAGGCGGCGAGATCGAGACCCGACCTGGCCGACGCATCGGCTTTCAGGCTATCCGCGCGCGCCCGGGCGCTCCGGGCCTCGCCGCGCACGGTCGCCAGCGCGCCGACAAGCAACATGGACAGGAGGATAGACGTCCACAATACCACGATGATGGCGCCGCCATGCTGCGCTACTGCTCGAGGGTCAGTTTGTCTGCAACGTGTCTTCATCAAGATCGTCATTGTAGAGGTTGCGCATTTCCCGGCGCAGATGCCGGAATGCGTTTTGAGCATCGCTTTCACTACGAATGATGTGCGGCGTCAGGAATACGATCAGTTCCGTGCGGCGTTTTGTGATATCGCGCGACTTGAAAGCGTATCCCAGAAGCGGGATATCTTTCAGCACCGGTACGCCGCTGGCGCTGTCCGTATAGGTCTCGCGAATTAGGCCGCCGAGCGCGACCGTTCCCTTGTCGCGCACTTGTACGGTGCTGGTAAAGCGCCGCTGTTGAATTGTCGGCGAGTCGATGCCGGATGTGGTTGTCGCTACGACGTCGCTGACTTCCTGCGTAACATCCAGCACCACCACATCGCTGGCGTTGATACGGGGGCTTACCTCAAGGATGACGCCGGTTTCGCGTAGTTGCAGCGTGGAGACAATGGGCGCGTCACCATCGACGACCGCTTGCGCCTGTTGTGTGACAATCGGCACTTCATCGCCGACCTGTAAATTGGCGCTCTGGTTATTCAGAACGACAATGGATGGCGCAGACAGCACAGTCACATCCGTGACTGAGGATAAAGTATTCAACGCTACGCCGACATCATTGTCGATGAAAGAGTAGTTGAGTCCGGGAAAGACCGGTCCCAGTGATCCTGACTCGGAAAAGTCCAGGCTGGATTCTGCATTTTCAAAAAACCATCGAACGCCATAGGCTAAGTCGTCCGTCAGCGTCACTTCCGCTATCGTTGCTTCGATTAAAACCTGAACCGCTGGAACATCCATTTTGCGGATCAGTTCAATCACTTCCGTGTATTCCTGATCGGTAGCGCGAATGAGCAGTGCGTTGTTCAGCGTATCAGGGGTAATGGATATGGCGTCGCTGTTCAGGGGCGCAGATGCAAACTGCGGCGCCCGTTGTCCGGTCTGTTCCTGCGTATTCGCGTTGTCATCAAAGGAACTGGTATTAGCCGGTAATCCTCCCGCGCCCCCGAACGCAAAGTTCAACTGAGACGCGAGCTCATCGGCAGGTGTGTTCTGAACAACATAATAGCGCAGACGACGCTCGTCGCCCCCTGAGGGCTGATCGAACCGTTCAATCCACTGGCGCGCTTCGTTGAAAGTTTCTTGTGTGCGGGCGCTTAAGAAAAGCAGGTTGAGACGGGGTAGGGCGATCAGGCTTGTGCCGCCTTGCGTTGTGGTTCCGGACGCCGCCAGAAGGCTCTCTACCTCGTTTCTGACGGTTTCCACATCCGCCAGCTCCAGCTTGAAGAGACCAAAAACCCGGTCTGTAAGATAGGGCGCATCGAATGTTGCGATCGCTTCCAGTGCTTCTTCGACATCGACGTTCGCGCCACGGACAATGATCGCGCCTTCTGCATCGTCCGCAGTCAGGCGCAGCCGATCAGACAGGAATGGCTCGACAAGGCGAACGATTTCCGAGGGAACGCCATATCGCACAGGAGCGAAAGTTGTGGAATACCCAATTGCCCGGCGTGGGCCAGGCGCTTGAGGCGTTTGTGTCACGTCTTCTATGGTCGTTAATAAAAAGCCGGCCCCCGTGTCTATCAAAGCGAGGTTTGATTCCGCGAGAGCGAGCTCTAATGCATTCAACGCTTCGCGTGCTGATATTGGCGAAGGCGCAGTCAACGTGATAATGCCGCTAACGCCATCAGCGACTGAAACAGCTTCATCCAATGCGTCGCGGATGATCGTGCGCGCCGCATCGCCAGCGGGTGCATTGACGAAGTTCAACTGTAAGGTTTTTCCTTCGAGCCGGTCAGTGCGTTCACCATCCAGCGCTTGCAGTGCGCCCGCCCGGCCACGGTAATAGATAAGCTTGTTTTTGGATTTTTCGTTAGCGGCGATGGTTGAAGAGTTTTGTTCTCCAACGTCTTGGCTTGTTAACTCGGCTGTACGGTCTTCAGCCGTTTCATCCTCCGGATCATAGAGAGTGAGTTCGATTGGTTTCGGAGCAGGAAAAGAATTGTGCGTGCAAGCGATTGGTGCGACCCAGAATAGGCTAATGCTTGCCGTACGGAATAATATCCTTACTGTTCTATCTCTCCTTTGCATTCAAAACCCCATATCGTTCTCACAGAACGTAATCTGTTAGTCACTAGCTGCAGGTAATTCCAGCACCGCGATGATTTCGCCCTGCCTGAACTCTATTCGGCGGGCTTCAATATTGCTTACTGAAAAGCCTTCAAGAATATCGCCCTCTTTCAAGTTAAAGGTGCGATCACCATCAAACAGGAGTGCGATCGCACCGTCTTCATGCAAAGTCACGCCGAATAACCGATAACTCGAAATCGCTGCAGCGGGGTCAACAACTGGTTCGGCTATGGTTGGTGTTGGCTCAGGAGGGCGAACTGAGTGATCGAATAACGCGTATGCATGATCATAGCTGAGATGAAGTTCCTCATTGACGGTGAATTCCGGCGCTGCCCCCATTTTCATGGCAGGCGGCGCCATATGGGGGGATGGTAAGAAAAACACACAAATCGCAGCTAAAAAGGTCACAACAGCCAAGGCTTGCATTCTACTTATAGATGCAATTCTATTCATTCCCGCCACCTTCAGGCTGAGCGCCGCGCGCGCCGATGCGGCTGAGGTTTATTTCAGCAGTGAAAGTTACGGCCCCGCTGGTTGTATCATTCCCGCTTATTGTCATGCTGGCAATATTTCCGTCCGGTTCAATACTGCTTATGAGTAATTTCGCAACCGCCTCGGTATCGCCAATTGCCATAATGCGCGATTGATACACAGATAGAGCAGAAGAAACAGCCGTTTCTAAGGGTTCAGACTGGGTCTGCAGAGTAAATCCGAACTGCTCAAACATTTCGACAAATATCGCTGTCTCAGCTTGGAGTCGTTCCTGGGTTTTCTGAGGGCTGGCAAAGGTTTCAACATCATTAGGATCTGCGCTAATAAGTTGAAACAGGTCTCCCAGCTCGCGGCTGCGAACATCCAATTCGCTATTAAGGTGTTCAATACTCGCAGCACGCTCATCCAGCATGCGTTTTGTCGTTAATAGAGAAGACATTGCGATGATAAATGCTGCGCCGAGCGCCAACACTGTTGTAAGGGTAATCGCCAAAGCCAATAGGCCGTGTGTGATTTTTCCAAACGGTAAAGTGTCGAACTGCAATGGAGCGTTGGCTACCCTCAAGGCGTATCCCCTGAATTGATGCGTACCTTGAATTGATTGAGCCCAGGCATGCCGCTAGGTTCGACGGTAAGTGATTTAATCTCGGATGTTTGTTCAATACTCGAAGATGCAAATCCGGATAGCTCAATAGTTCCGCGTCGATAATACAGCTTATCGACAAGAACACCCTCAGGAAGCGGCGCCAATACAGATTGTACATCATGCAAAACTAATTTTGAATCGCTACCGCTGTATTCTGCAAGGGTGGATGCTTCAATATCATCAAAAAATGATGTGAGTTCTCTAACCGCCCGCAATTCAGCAAGTACAGATCTTTCATAATTCTCTAGATCATGGCCTTCAATTTTAAGCTTCGCGTCGATGGACACAAACAGCAATGAAACAGCGCCAAAGAGCAAAGCCGCACTGACGAATGCTTTTTTACCAGATTGCTGATTTTGCACACGCTGATCAAAAATAAATTTGAGCGCTCCGTTCTTGTCCGGCTCAGCGCCGATAGAAGTGATGCGTTCGTTTCCCAACGATTCTCGAATTTCGAATAAGGTGCTCTTTCTGGTAATGGCCACATCCGCTTCAAGTCTGTCATCCGCATAACGTACTTTTTTGCTTACAGCGAAGGCTACATTTTCAGGGGGGAGGGGCGATATATCTGCAAGACGCAGCTCAATGGTGCCTTTTAATGACTTTGCTGCAACCATCGGCAACGAAACGGTTGTAGTGAAAAGCTTATCTGGCGCAAGAACGGCTTCCACCGGCAATCGTTCATCATCTGGGGGCGCTTTCGCAAGGCGTTTTGCGCCAAGACGGGATTGTTCAATTGCATAGGCTGACTTTTCGCCCGAGCCGTTTGTTCTGATCTGTAGGGAAGTGGTCTTCCAGCCTGAGTGGGCTATGGATTTTGGTAAAATGATCCCGAGACCGTCACGAAGCCACTGAAAAAATTTTGTCGGTGATTTTGCCTTAGGCAATAACACCTCATATTGCATAAGTTTACGAAGGCTATTTACCGGCATATTCTTGATACAGAATCAAATTGGCATTCAAAAGCAGACGAATTTTTTGGCCCAACCTCAATCAGAAATTCTGATAACACGGCTCGATGTTCTATTGCGCCTGTCAGTTTAATGAGTTTCGGGGGGTGGTCATCGCGCCATTCACTTTTCCAAACACTGGCGCCATTTTCAGAATCGAGAAACTCGAATTCAGCGTCTACGAGATTATGAATTAGTTCAATCTGCTGAACCTCTGCTGTGGGGCCAGTTTTAATCTCAGCAATGAGTGTGGCTTTCTTGATTGGCTCAAGCTTGAAAGAAACAGTCTTTAATTCATTGGTATCGGGATCAAAAGTAACAATCAAAATCTCGGACATGGCGCCAGAAATCGAGCCCTTGGTTCCCGCATGGGACAAAAAAACACTCTGCTCGACAGTATCGCGGAAGAACATATAAAGCGTGCGCAGACTTTCGTTTAGAGAAGCGTTGTCATGAATGCGCGATGACGCTCTTGCAGCTGCGCTGATGGCTGGGCTTAGCGCTGTCATGATGCCGGCCAAGATACTGATGGCGATTATCATTTCCAACAGAGAAAAGCCACGCTGGCAACCGGACTGGCGTTTCATAGTTGCGCCTCGGTTATGATAATATAATCAAATGAATATGTTGGCGGTGCTTCGCGCATAATTCGAAAAAGTCGCGCCTCATAGGGTAAACGGTTTTCTTTTTCAATTTTAGGCTTGAACACTTCTTCTGCCTTGTTCCAATCAGGCAGGCCGTCGAGTAGCGCTTCGTCGGTAATTCCTGCGCTGAGTCTTGCTTCAATGACTTGCGCTTCGTTAATGAGTTGATCGAGCTGGTTCGCCGCATTCGCGGTTCGCGAAGCGGCGCTAAGACCTTCGGCGCATGATATTGCGACCCCGGCGGCGATTACGGCTGCTATTAGCGTATCCGTTAAGGCGAACCCTGTTTCTGTTTCAGGCATTTGTGATTTCTATTCTTCTCGTGAGCGGAGCGATGACAATCGTCGCATCCGCATTCCCTTGCGTCAGCAATATTTCGTACTCGCGCAGCCAAGAGCCTGGTCCAATTATGATCACGTTGTTTTCCCCATAACGAATTTGCATATTGCGAGGTAAAGTGCGGCTAATGTTCAAATCGGGTATAGAGTAGTCGAATTCACGCAAATGAATTGCAATAGGGGCGTTAATAGCGTCTGCCTCTGCGCGTGCTTGTATTAAATCCGCACGCATTTGTTGCGCCGCCGCCATTATCATACGCTGGTTTGAGCCGCCACGAATATTCGCGCCGGATATTGTTGTTATGATGGCGATGAGCGCCAATACGATCAGCAGTTCAAAAAGAGTTACGCCCTTCTGCAGATCTTTTTTATTGCTTGCGGATATCCGCATCATCACCTTCGCCCCCTTCTTTGCCATCACGACCGAGACTAATTACGGCAAAAGACTGAGCAGCTTCATCAACTTCATAGACATATTGGCGGCCCCAGGGGTCAGTAAGGCCTGTTTCATCCTTGAAATAAGGACCGCGCCAATACGTAGTGTCGTCGTTAGCCGGTCGCGCCAAAAGGGCCGGCAAACCCTCTTGGGTAAGAGGATATCGACCAAAGTCGATATAAAACAGCTCCAGCGAAGAGGCAATATTAGCAGCTTGCGCGCGGGCGATATCCGTTTTTGCGCGCCCCAAATACCCTACAACGCGAGGCGCGATCAGTGTTGTCAGTAGTGCAAGGATCGCTAATACGACGAGCAGTTCAAAAAGCGTCAACCCGGCCTGGCGAAGACGTCGGCGAATGGAATTTACCTCAGTAAACTGTGTCATTCAGACTTAATACCCCAGTCATTACGGCGGCAATAACGCCGGCTGTCATAAGACCCATTATTGCTGTCATGATCGGCCCCGACAAGACCGCAAACCGCTTCAGTACGTTGGTCACCTCTTGTTCCATGTAGGATGCTCCCTTTGTCATCATGCGGCCGGAATCTCCTGTCTCCTCTCCGAGTTCGAAGAAGGCAAGAATATCGTCAGCCAGGCAAGGCGTCGCAGCTATGGCGACGCTTAGGGGCGCGCCATTTTTGACTTGAGCTTGAATATGATCGAGCGCTTCACTCATGGTTGTGTTAGATACAGCCGACTGTGCGATGGGCATTGCGCGGGCGAGAGGCAGCCCGCCGGACAGCAATTCCCCAAGGCTCCGACTGTAACGCGCGGTCTCCACCTTTCGCACTAGCTTCCCGACGACAGGCGCAGAAATTACGAATTGATCCCATTGAGGTTTATTGCTTTTGATAAAAAAATACAGCGACAATATGAAACCGGCTATTGTAATTGCACCGATGAACCAAAAGCGCCGAATAAATGATGCGACGCTCAATACGAATTGCGTTTCTGGCGGCGGCGGGGCCGATGCGGTTGCAAACACTGACTCAAACTGGGGCAGTACAAAGAAACTCAAAAAAATGATTGTCAATATCAATAGAATGAATAGCGCTGCAGGATAAATTAGTTGCCCAACAATTTCTCTGCGCAAGGTTGTTTGTGCTTCAAATGATAACGCGATTTGAGAGAACGCCCCGCCCATATTGCCGAGAGTTTCGCCTGCGGCGACGAGCGCGATCATAGTATTGGGCGGGTTTGAAGGATCTTGTTTTAGAGCGTGCGACAGTGTATTCCCTTTGCGAATTTTATTTTCGAGACGCTCAGAAAACCTTTGAACGCTCTCATTTTTAGTCTGATTACTGATGATATGAAGGGATTGAGGCGCCGAAACGCCAGCGCTCAGTAAGTCCGCCATCCTGGTGCAAAATTGCGTGAGATCCTTTTGCGTCAGCCGCGTTGAGCTTCGCCACCCGCCAAAACCTGATCGCTGGATGCGCGCCTTTTCCATATTAATAGGGCTCAGGCCCTGTCTTTCCAGAGATTTCAGAGCATTCGGGAGATCATTTGCGCTAAGCGCGCCTTCGACGACGGCGCCATTTCGATCCTCAGCAGTATATGACCATAGTTGATCAGGGCTCATAGCTGGAGACAGCCTGTTTTACTTCTGCGATTGTTGTCAAGTTCGCTTCTATCTTGGCGGCGCCATCATCGCGCATTGGAATAAAGTTTTGCTCTTTCGCCGCCTCCAGTAATTGACTGGACCGTATTCCTTTTTTAATTTTTGAGCGTACCGTATCATCGACTTTCAGGGTTTCCGAAATCACAACCCTTCCTGCGTAACCGGTTCCTTTGCAATTTCCACATTCTGTGTTTTCTTTTGTGTTGGCCTGGTGTCTTTCTGAACACGATAAGCATCTTCGGCGGACAAGGCGTTGGCCGACAACGCCAAGTAGTGTTGCGGCAAGAAGGTAGTCCTCGACGCCCATGTCAAGAAGGCGTGTTATTGCTGATGCTGCGTCGTTTGTATGGAGGGTAGACAATACAAGATGTCCGGTCATTGCGGCGCGTATTGCTATCTCAGCAGTCTCGACGTCGCGCATCTCACCAACCATAATAACATCAGGGTCGTGTCGTAAAAACGAGCGCAGGCTGTTCGCAAAAGTAAGCCCAATAGCTGGGTTGACTTGGGTCTGGTTAACGCCTGAGATCCTGTATTCAACAGGGTCCTCGATTGTGAGAATTTTGCGGCGTCCGTTTGCGAGCATTGTGAGAAGTGCGTAAAGCGTAGTTGTTTTCCCGCTGCCGGTTGGGCCTGTTAGCAAGATAATTCCATTAGGCGTAGTGATCCAGTTTTCCAGGAGCAAGCGCGTTCGGTCGTTAAATCCAAGACCATGTAAATCCAATGGCGCGCGTGATTTATCAAGAAGACGGATAACCAGGCTTTCGCCATTGACTGTCGGTGTTGTTGACAAACGCAGATCTATGGCGCGGCCTCCGACCGGATACGACATTCGTCCGTCTAGCGGACGCCTTCGTTCAGCGATATCAAGATCGGCCAATATTTTAAGGCGGGATATGACCGATAACGATTTGCTTGCCGGGATGTTATCAAACTCTGTCAGTAATCCGTCAACACGTATACGGATTACTGTGTTTCTCGCCATCGGTTCAATATGAATATCAGAAGCGCGTCGTTTCTTTGCTTCTGATATTAACCGATCCACATAGCGGACGATCGGTTCTGCACTCGCCATGTCCTTGAGATGGCCAATATCAGCTGAGATATCCAGTGATGAATCATTATTTGCGTCTGCATCCAGTTCAGGGAAGAACTCATCAAGTATTCGATCAAATTCCGAACCGCTGACGATGACAGGCTTTACGGGTTTTTGAAGTGCGAATGAAATTCCGTTGATTGCTTCCTCATCCGATGGATCAACTATAGCGGCGACTATGTTGTCATCATTAACGGTGAGCGGTGCGATGCGTTTGGCAAAGAGAAAGCGTCTGTTAACAGCTGCCGAGAACAGCTCTGTAGTTTCACTTGAACACAGGCTGCTGGGCACTTCCTTATAATATGGCAACGAGAAAATTTTTCCATACGCAGCCGCAAGGCTGTCTTCGGAAACGAGCCCTAACTTACAGATGATTTGGTCAAGCGGGTCGCGGTTGTCGTTCAATAGCGCCGCTACATGACTTGAATCAACAGAATTTAGAGCGCCGCGGTTCTCAAGCGCTCGCAATAAATCGCGGCGTTTATCCGCACATGCAGACAGGGGTGGTGTCGCCGAGAAGGATCCGTCCATGCTCAACCGCTTGATAAATTATTGATAAGAGTGTTGCAGGAGGCAAGGCTAGAATCAATTTGAAAATCAATAAGCCACTGCTAGGATTAAGGGTTTCTCGGATATTTCCAGCAGGATGCTTTTAGGATCAAAAAACAGCCTTCGTTTACCGGGCAGATTTAAGATAAAGCTTTTTGATGTTACGAGATAATAAAACATTCGTCCACTTCACGAACAAACTGGCTCAGGATGATGCTGGATTTTTCAAAGCGATTCGTGGGTAGGGCGCCATGGGCGCTCCCTGAAATTGAATACAACAATTTCCGCCAGCACACGAACTGGGTGGGTATCAACGGGATGGAGGTGCGTTATAGTTATAACGGCATTCAATAGGTGCCCCACTTATCAATAACATTCACAATAGGGCATGTGCTCTGATTCTCGACTTTACCTTTAATTCCGGCGGATCACATGGCGTCGTAGGCGACGTTAGAAACGAGATACGACCATAGCGCTTGTAAAGGCCGATTACCCCCAAGTCGCAATTTACTTAATCAGACAATGAGGAACTAGCAAAAGTCTTGCCGTATCACTTGCCCCTGAACCACTGGAAAGAATGTGGGCCAAAATTCTGCGTGACGATATGCGAGGTATTGAATTGGCGCAATCGCACGCTAGACAACGCGGCCTACCGATTGATTATCAGTAGGTCCGTTGGGTCACTTTCGGGTCACATAAGGCCGTGCCTCACAGCGATGCTTATGGACCGGCGGAGACGAGTGCTATATAAAAAAACAATGACTTGAGACGAGCAGAGACAATCAGGAACATCTTAAAACTGACTTTTAATCAGTAGGTCGATGGTTCGAATCCATCAGGGCTTAACAGAAAATCTGAAAAGATCAGAAAATCGAAAGCCGAAAAACTTCAGCTTCACGCAACTTCGATATTATTTTTCAGTTGAATATCATTACTGATACTTCTTCTGGTTTGTGCACGCTATTTCGAAATCGACTGATATTCGGCAAGCGCATCATTAGCGCAGAGTTGAGATTAAGTTTGAGTAAGTCTCGCAGAGCCTGGCTAATTCTACTCATGCGACTTGCAGTATCTACGGCCTGTTTCGTCAGGGTGTTTTGGCAAGTTGCGTTGACAGTGTACGATCTATATTGGTTTGCATGTTACGCAAGACTAGTCTCGTTGGGGTGCGAATGCCGATTTTTCAATTCGACAGTAAGCTCGTTTACTATGCGCATATTCCAAAAACTGCGGGTACGACGATCGGTAAGCTGCTCTGTCAGGCAGGCGCGAAACAACACTTTGTAGCGAGCCTGGCCCACCGCGCGCCGAAAAAGACTCGCCTTGTCAACCTGCCGCCTCAGCATATAACGACCGAGCACTTTGAGGCGCTTTTCGACCCATCTGGCTTTGCTGGCGTGTTTGCTTTTTTGCGGCACCCGGAGGACCGCATGATCAGCGAATATCGGTTTCGCCATGCTCGCGGCGGCATTCACGCGAAACTTTCCTTCACGGACTGGGTTTGGTTCACGGTCGCGGCTTATGAGCATTTCCCTTATTTGCTGGAAGGTCACATACTGCCACAACATCAATTTCTCATTCCCAGGACAAAAACTTTTAAACTGGAAGACGGCTTTGATCCGTTTTTCGAATGGGTTGGCGAGACCTTCGGCATAGATATTCGCCAGAACGGCGGTGTCGAGCGTTACAATGCATCCAACGATTGTGATGTTCGTTTAACGCGCGAGAGCCGAACGCTTATCAACGCTTTTTATCGAAAGGACTTCGAGGCGCTCGGCTATGCGCCGCGTGAGGTCAGCGACTTACCAAGCGACAAAATAGGGCTCGGCAAAAAACCTTTTTTAAAGAGCCTTGGCGGCATTTATGCGCTGGCCCGGCAATAGCACATAAAAAAGTGTCGTCATATTGACCTTTTTTCGTAAACGATGCGTATTTGTAATGCACTTTGGGGAATGTTTGTCATGCGATTTTGGTTTGGGCTTTTTCTCGGCGGGGCCTTTTTTTCACAAGCTCAAGCTCATCCTGAAGTTGAGCCAATAGATGAAATCATCGTCAACGGCCGGGCCATTCACCTCTTGGGGGATGCGCGCGCCGGGTCTGAGGGCGTTGTCGGCTACAAGGATTTTGACAAACGGCCGCTATCCCGTGTCGGCGAGCTGGTCGAGGTTATTCCGGGGCTCGTCGCAACTCAACACTCGGGCAGCGGCAAAGCCAACCAGTATTTCCTGCGCGGTTTTAATCTCGATCATGGCACTGATTTCGCCGCCTTTATCGACGGCGCGCCGATCAACTTCCGCACTCACGGGCATGGGCAAGGCTATCTCGATCTCAACTTTATCATTCCGGAAATTGTCGAGCGGATCGACTTTCGAAAGGGGCCTTACTACGCGGATGTCGGCGACTTCACCGCGGCGGGTACGGCTGCGTTCAAAACCTATGACGAACTGCCAGAAGGAATCGCGCAGGCGACCATTGGCGAATTCGGTTTTCGCCGGGGCCTGGCCGCCAGTTCTTTCAATCTCGATTCCGGATCGCTGCTTATTGCCGGCGAAACAGTCTTCAACGACAATCCGTATGTTCTTGATGAAGAACTTGAAAAATATAACGGCCTGATAAAATATACGCATGAGGGCGAACGTGCGACATGGCGCGTTTCTTTAAGCGGGTATGATGCGTCATGGAACTCCACAGACCAGGTTCCGTTGCGTGCGATTGAGTCCGGATTGATTCCGCGCCTTGGTTTTATCGATGACGATCTTGGCGGTGAGACGACCCGCATTTCCTTCAATGCGCAGGTCGAAACGAATGATCTGCAGGTTACCGCCTATGCGCTCTATTACGATTTCAGTCTGTTTTCGAATTTCACCTATTTTGCGAACGATCCTGTCAATGGAGACGAATTCGAACAGCGTGATGAGCGCGTCATGCTGGGCGGATCGGCGGCCAAGACATGGCCGACGGAACTGGCGGGGCGCTCAGCCGCTTTCCGGCTGGGCGGCGATATCCGCTATGACGACATTTTCAACATCGGGCTTTTCAACACCGCGGGGCGGCGGCGGCTCAGCACGGTGCGCGATGACGATGTCCGCGAGTTCAGCGCCGGCGGGTTTGCGGAAGTCGAGGTTGACGTAACCAACCGGCTGCGCGCGTCTGTCGGTCTGCGCGGCGATGTCTACACGTTCGATGTTGAATCTTCGCTGCCTGTCAATTCCGGCGACGGCTCGGAAGGCATCGTGACGCCGACCGCCGCATTGGCCTGGCGCGCCACCGATACGCTCGAATTCTACGCCAACTATGGGCAGGGATTTCATTCCAATGACGTGCGCGGCGCGGCGATCAGCATTGATCCGGTGACTCGTGCGTCGGTTGATCCGGTCGAAGTGCTGGTTAAGGCCGAAGGCGCGGAGCTCGGCGCGCGCCTGGAGCAGGGAAATTTTCATGCGACGCTCGTTGGCTTCTGGCTTGAGCTGGATGGCGAGCTTGTTTTTGTCGGTGACGCCGGCACGACGGAGCCGAATGACGCGACGCGCCGTTTCGGGGTGGAGTTCAACGCCTTCTGGCGCCCGGTCGAATGGCTAACGCTCGATGCGACCGCAGCCTATACCGATGCTCGCTTTATCACCGCGCCGGTAAGCGCCGACCGCATTCCGCAGGCTGTAGAGAATGTTTTTGGCGGCGGCGCGACCGTCGATATTCTCGACAATTTGTCAGCGACCATGCGTCTTCGCCGTTTTGGCCGTGCGCCGCTGATCGAGGACGCGTCGGTCTTTTCCGAGCCGACGACAATCGTCAATCTTGGACTTTATTATGATTTGGGGCCGGCGCGCCTCAGTCTTGATATTCTCAACTTGTTTGACTCCGAGGATGCGGACATCACCTATTTCTTCGAGTCGCAACTGCCGGGCGAGCCTGCGCCGGTCGAGGATATTCACTTGCACCCGGTCGAACCGCGGCAGTTGCGCGGCTCATTAAGGATTGCGTTTTAATCCGTGCGCGCCGGCGCTTTGCGTTGCGCCAGGTCTTCAAGAATTCGCACAGCGACGTTTTCGGTTTTATAGTTTTCCAGCGTATCTTTCATCTGCGCCAGGTTTTCCTTGAATTCAGCGCTGGCAAGGCAAGTCTCGATGTTCGCTTCGATGTCTTCCGCTGAGTCAGTATCTTTGTCGGCGCAAAGACCAAGCCTGTGATAGGCGACGCGCGCAGCGTTGCCGTTCTGGTCCACTTTCCTGGTAGAGTAGATCAGCATAGGAACCGCATAAGCCAGACACTCATTAATAGTCGAAACGCCGCCATGGCTGATAGCGCAATTGGCGCGTTTCAGGAGCTCGCGTTGCGGCGCCCAGTCAAACACAAACACATTGACCGGCGCGTCATCGATGAAAAGCTCTCGCCCGGCGCCGCCCAGGCCAAGGGCAAGATCCCAATCCGTTCGTTTGCGAAATACGCGGATAACCTTCTGCAGAAAATCTACATCCAGATTCCAGAAACTGCCCAGAGAGCAATAGATCAGCGGGCGGGAGCTATTGCTCTTCTGAGCGCGGTAGGATTGAAGGCGCCGCCATTGCGGGTCTGAGAAATCTCTATCGTCGCAACCTGTCTTCGCGGTGTCGATCATTGGCCCCACATAATGAATATTGGCGGACGGCGTGTGTGGAAATTCCGCTTCATGCACATTGAGGCACAGTGTCGGCAAATGCGGATAGACGAACGGGCGCAGCCACTGCGACCGGTCTGTCTTGGCGCGCCAGTCAAAACTCTTGGCGCGCGCCAATGCTTTCAAATTGCGCACGCCTTTGGCGTTGTAGGGAACCGGACGCAGTAAATCTGCGATTGCATGACGGCCATATGTCGTTGCGAGCCTGTCTCGAAGGGCGCCAGCACGGACGCGTAGCCACGATAACGAAATTGTGAACTGTGTGCGCCAGCTATTTCCCGGCTGCAAATTCGAGTTCAGCGGCGGCAGGCCGGGATGGCGAAAAATGCTGAACCAAAGCATCGGCAATGCAATGGGAGCGCCTGTACCCGATGCTGCGATGATGAAGTAGTGACACTCGACGTCGATCAGCAGCAAGTCCGGTTCGATGCGCGTGATAACATCCTCGACCTCTTCGTGACACAGCGATTGTGCGCGTAAAGAGCGCCGCAAACGCAACCATCGCCAAAACGTGACGACGTTGAATAATGCCGGCGCCGGCTCGGCTTGCGCCTTGTCAGCAAAGGCTTTATCGGCAGTGAGGTGATGAAACGAGAACCCTTCGGATTCGATGGCCTTCGAGATGTTACGATGACTGGCGAAGGTGACCTCGTGCCCATCGGCGCGCAACCTTGAGGCGAGTTCGAGAGCGGCGGCATTCTTGTTCGCCATGCCGTCGCGTAAATAAAGAAAACGCCCCAAAAAAGCCTCTTATCGGTGTAACTTGGAAGGCGGCGTGCAAGCGTTTTGCCCGAGCTTCGGCATAACGCCTGTCCGCCCACCCTCAAACCTATATTTTCTTTTTGTAATCAACGGGATCGCCTATTCCTGAAAACGGCATGGAACTGGAATTAATGATAGCATCGGACGCCTTTCTATATCAGAAAGGGACGGGCGGAAGTCTTTGTTTTGCATGAGGGAACAGCGCTTAACAGCTGGGCGCTGCGGTGATCTGGGGGGAGGCGGTTTTCGTACCGCGATCAGGGGTTTTTGATGCACCATACGCGTATTCTTACCACATCTGATGTGACGGCGATTGCTAGGCGCGTTGGCCTTGACGCGTTGATGGACGCCATGATCGACCGCCTGAACGAGAAGTTCACGGAATATCAGCCTGAACAGTATTTGATTCCGGTTCGGTCTGGCCTCCACTATCGCGCACCTCATAATGGCTTAATTGAATGGATGCCGGCACTTGAGAATGGGCGCAGCGCCTTCGTAAAAGCAGTCTCCTATCATCCTGATAATCCCGATGTGTATGGCGTGCCGTCGGTCAGTTCGACCGGCGCTTTATACGACATCCACACCGGTCGGCTGGCGGCGCTGATCGATTCGACATTCCTGACGGCGATGCGCACCGGCGCAGCCTCGGCGGTGGCGAGCCGCATTCTTGCAAAACCGGACTCGTCGACGCTTGGCATTATTGGCGTCGGCGCACAGGCGGTGACGCAACTCCACGCACTGCTCAGATGCTTTCCGATCCGCACCGTTCTGTTTCATGACATCGACGGCAAAGCGATGCGCAGTTTTCCTATACGCATAGAGGCTTTCCTGCCGGATGGCGTCGATGTGGTTGAAAGCCCGGTCAATGAAATTGTCCGAAAGGCTGACATACTTTGCACCTGCACGTCAGTTGAGGCCGGTGAAGGAGCATTATTCGAAGACATGCTGACAAAGCCGTGGCTGCATGTGAATGCGGTGGGAGCCGACTTCCCCGAAAAGAGAGAATTGCCCTTATCCTTCGTGAAACGCAGCCTGGTCGTGCCAGACTTTTGCGAGCAGGCGGAGAGAGAGGGCGAGTGCCAGATGCTGGAACAGTCAGAGATCGGGCCTGACATCGTCACCATGCTGCAAACGAATGGCGGCAATCTGGACGGGCAGAACCGGACGACGGTTTTCGACTCAACCGGATATGCTCTTGAAGATCAGGCAGCGATGGAGATGATGCTTGAACTGGCGGAAGCCTATAATATCGGTTCGAAGATTGAACTGGTGCGGCCGCCGGCGGACCCGATCAATCCGTATGATCCGGAAATCAGCGGCGCCGTTCAGTCCGAATCTAACAGAGCGGAATATACAAGCTGATGGATTTTGAGCAAACAAAAGAACAGCGCGAGCTTTGCGACGCGGCGCGACGGTTCGCCGAAGAGGAACTGGGCGGCGATCTTGTCGGTCGCGATCATCGCGGCGCTGTCGAAGAACGTGACTGGCGCGGCGACTGGCGGAAATGCGCTGAGTACGGAATTCTTAGGCTTAATATTCCAAAAGCATATGGGGGTCGCGGCCATGATGCGCTGACCACGGTGCTGATCCTGGAAGCCCTCGGTTATGGCTGCCGCGACAATGGTCTGACCCTCGGTCTGAACGGCCAGATATGGGCTGTGCAGGAACCGATACTAGCGTTTGGTTCGGAACAACAGAAACAGCGATATCTGCCGGGGCTTTGTGACGGGTCGCTCATTGGGGCTCATGGCATGACGGAATACGCTTCGGGATCGAATGCTTCGGGACTGGAAACGCGCGCCGAGCGCGTCGATGGCGGTTATATGCTGAACGGCGCGAAGGCGTATATCGGCCTCGGGCCCGCTTGCGATCTCGCTGTCGTCTTCGCGTCGACAGCGCCGGACAGGGGCGCCTGGGGCGTTTCCGCCTTTATCGTCGATAGCGATGCCGACGGTTTCAAGCGCTCGCCGCCGCAGCAGAAAATGGGCCTGCGCACCGCGCCGATGGGCGAACTTGTTTTCAAAGACTGCTTCGTTTCGGAAGACGCGCTTCTTGGCCGCGAAGGCGCCGGCATGTCGATCTTTCAGCATGCGATGGAATGGGAGCGCAGCTTCATTTTTGCGAGTCATGTCGGGTCAATGCATCGCCAGCTTGATGAATGCGTCGCCTATGCGCGCGACCGCGTTGTGTTCGACCAGCCGATTGATCAATACCAGTCGGTTTCGAACCGGCTCGCCGAGATGAAGCTGCGTCTCGAGACATCGCAACTTTTGTTGTATAAAGCGGCGTGGCTGAAATCGAAAGGCGAGCCCTGCGCCGCCGAAGCCGCTCTCGCCAAGCTGCATATCTCCGAATCCTTTGTCGCTTCCAGTCTCGACGCCATCCGCATTCATGGGGGCAGGGGATATCTTTCCGAAAACGGGATTGAGCGCGATCTTCGCGATGCCGCTGGCGGCGTAATCTATTCGGGAACGTCCGACATTCAGCGGGCGATCATTGCACAGATGTTGAAGAATTAGAGCGCGTATCGCAAAGGATAAAAAGATGGGGGATTTTTCCGTGAAGACAGTGGCGCCGTGGATTATTGCGTTGGCTGCGATGTTGATGTTTACCGGGACCGCTCACGCTCATCGCAGCGGTGAAAGCTATGTTTATCTGAATGTCACCGAAGACAGCCTCGCCGGGAAAATTCATGTACGGCTGGCGCATCTCGATCAGGAGCTGGCGCTCGATGCGGACGGTGACGGCACGGTGGCCGAAGAGGAGTTTGAAGCGCGTCAAGCTGAGATATACGCTTTCTTTGAGGACCGGTTGACTCTCTATGAAGGCGAGGAGGTTCATCCAGTTCTTTTTTACGAACACGTCTTTATCTATCCCGAAGGCGCGGGCTGGGCCAGCCTTCGCTTCAGGGTTCCGAGTGTCTCGACGCCGCCGGAAACAATGGATGCTGAATACCGGTTTTTATTCGATGAAACCGATCCGACCCATCGCGGCTTGCTGATTATCGAAAGCAATACGCGCGCCGGGATTTCGGAAAACGAAGCGCAACATTCCCTCATTTTCCGACCCGGGCGTGAGCGGCAGAGTTTTCGCGTTGACGGAATTCCGGACACGACGGTGTTTGGCCGCTTTGTTGGCGAGGGGGTTTATCACATTGTGCCCATCGGCTACGATCACATCCTCTTTTTGATCTCTCTGTTATTGCCTTCGGTCCTGTTGCTTCAGAGCGGGCGCTATAGGCCGGCGCCGGGGTTTCGTGCGCCGTTCTGGCATGTGGTCAAGATCGTTTCTTTCTTCACCATTGCACACACCATTACGCTGACGCTTGCGACGTTGAACATCGTTCAGTTGCCGTCGAGGTTTGTGGAAGCCGTGATTGCGCTTTCGATTGCGATAGTGGCGCTCAATAATCTGCGCCCATTCATGGAAAAATATATCTGGACCATCGTTTTCACACTTGGCCTGTTTCACGGTTTTGGCTTTGCGAACGTGCTCGACCCGTTCGCCTATCGAAAGATAGCATTGGCGCCGGCGTTGGCGGGGTTCAATATCGGCGTCGAAATCGGGCAGTTGATCGTCGTCTTCGCCGTTTTTCCAGTGTTGTATCTTCTCCGGAACCAGAAGTTTTATATCCGCTATGTGCTTGGAGGCGGATCGATCCTGCTGATGGCGATTGCTCTTTTCTGGTTCTTTGAACGCACGCTGTTTGGGGGGTAAGGCCAGGCGGTCGGGAAAGCGCATGATCAGGTTGCTTCATCAAATGATTGCCGGGGCGGCGGATCGGGATGCCGATGCGCCGGCGTTCCGTTTTCTTGACGAGACGCTTTCCTATGGCGCGCTTGCCGCAAAAAGCGATCAAGTGGCCGCTATTTTGAGCGAGCATGGCGTCAGGAAAGGCGACCGCGTCGGCCTTTATCTTAACAAGTCGCTGGAAACGGCCATCTCTCTTTACGGCGTTATGAAAGCCGGCGGCGCCTATGTTCCGCTTGATCCGGGTGCGCCCGCAGAGCGAACGCGCATGGTGATGAAGCAATGCGGAATGTCAGCCTTTATTACTCATGCGCCCAAAGCGCAGGACGCATCCGAAGTTCTGGAGCGTTACGACACAGAAGGTCTTGCCTGTATTATCGGTGCGCAACCCGGTAATCTTAAGTCACCGGTCCTGGGCTGGGATGACCTCGGGACAGGGTTGCCCGCGCCTGAAAACCGGATTCTCGATCAGGATCTTGCATATATTATCTTTACATCCGGCTCGACCGGCGAACCGAAAGGCATCATGCATACGCATCGAAGCGGGCTTGCCTATGCTGAGGCGGCCGCCGCGACTTATGACGTGCGCAGCAATGATCGCCTCAGCAATCATTCGCCGCTGCATTTCGACATGTCCACATTCGACTATCTTTGCGGGCCGCTCGCCGGCGCCTGCACGGTCATCGTCTCTGAAGCGCATGCGAAACTGCCGGCGAGCCTTTCCAAGCTGATCCAGGACGAGCAACTGACTCACTGGTACTCAGTTCCGTTTGCATTGATACAGCTTTTACAGCATGGCGCGCTCGATCAGCGTGACTTGTCGGCGCTGCGGTGGGTTATGTTTGGCGGCGAGCCTTTTCCGGCAAAACACCTGAACGCTCTGATGAAAAGTTTGCCGCAAGCGCGCTTCAGCAATGTCTACGGTCCTGCTGAAGTCAATCAATGCACGTATCATCACGTAACGGTATCGGACCTTGCTGACGACCGTCCTCCGCCTATCGGACAGGTGTGGGATCATGCGGAAGGCATTATACTGGATGAAAACGACCAGCCCGTAACTGCGGATCACACGGGAGAGCTGGTAATTCGCAGCAGCACGATGATGCGCGGCTATTGGGCGCGGGAGGACCTTAACGCCAGCGCTTATTACAAGCGTCCGCTGGGCGGCGGTTTTCCCGATTATTTTTATCGCACTGGCGATCTCGTAACCGATGAGGGCGGCGGCGTTTTGCGTTTTATTGGCCGCAAGGACAGGCAGGTTAAGGTTCGTGGTTTTCGCGTCGAGTTGGACGAGGTTGAAGCTGCGCTTTCGCTGCAGGACGCGGTGGATGAAGCCGCTGCGGTTCTGCTAAAAGGCGACGACGGCGCCGCCGCCATAGTCGTCGCTGCTACATTGAAAGACGTTTACAACGCCGACATTGAGACCGACATACTGACGGCTGCTGCGCGTAAACTGCCGCGCTACGCCGTCCCGCAACAACTTATCGTTATCGATGCGTTCCCGCGCACCACGTCCGGTAAAATCGACAAGCGCGCGCTCGCCCGTGATCTGGAAGAATGCCGCCTGGAAAAGGAAACCGCCGATGCGAGATAAAATCCGCAGCATTGTTATTGAAAACCTTCTGAATGGCAAAGAGGTTGCGGACGATCAGGATCTTCTGATTTCCGGGATGGTTGATTCGCTTGGCGTGATGCGCCTCGTGCGGCTGCTGGAAGCGGAATTCGACATCAAAATTCCTGCGGAGGATGTGGTGATCGAACATTTCGGATCGATCGACATGCTGGCTGCTTACATGGAAACCCGGATATCAACATGATGGCCGCTTCGCGTTGAAAGATAATGTTGACATAAACGAGACGTCACCTGACGCCAGTCAATCGCAAACCCCTGATGTTGCGCCGAAAGAAACGGCGAGCGGTGGACGCATTGCGGTTGCGCGCAGCGCTTCTTTTCTGGCCCGGGCGCTGGGGCGCATTTTCAATGGCGTGGTTGCGTTGCATGAAGCCATTGCTATCGGCGTGTTGCGGCGGTCCGATATTCTTGAAGCAGTTTCGCAATCCTATCGCGCCGCGCCTTCATTCTATGATCCAGAACGGTATTCACTGCGCATCGAAGAAGAGATATTGCCGTTGCTGGAAGCGGCGGCCCCGGGGCGGCGCCTGCTCGATCTTTATGCAGGGCAGGGACGGGAAGCGGAAATCTTCGCACGTGCAGGCTATGACGTTCTGGGCGTTGAAGGAATCGCTGACGTTGCGGCGCGTGCAGAAGCGCGGGCGAGGCGAGAAGATTTTTCAGCGCAATTCATCGCTGCTGACATTGAAACATGGGAGCCGCCGTCGAGAGACTGGGACGTGGTCTACACGTCACTGTGGATGTATTCATGCCTGCCGGACAGGGACGCCCGCCTCGCCTGGCTGAAAAAGCTTGCCGGATTTGCTTCAGAGGCGGGTGTGCTTGTCGTTTCGACCATGCCGCGGTCCGGCGGGCATGCTGCCCAATGGCGTCATCGGATTGCGCAGTTTATTGCGCGCGTGACGTTAAATCCGCGCCATTCGGAATTAGGAGACCGCTTCGATCGCGGCCTCTTCTGGCGCGATTTCTCTCATGAAGAGGCGCTCGATGAGTTGCATGCGGCGGCGCTGACCGTCGTTGCAACACATGACCATCGCGGCGATCATACGCCGCCCTGCACGTTTTATCTGTTGCGAGTGCAGGCAGGGGCGACTTGAGTAAATGATGTCAGAGGAACGAAAAACCAATCTGACGACCAGTCAGCTTCTGATCTGGCTGGGACATCAGCAACACCCTGACGCGCCGATTTATAATATGAGCGCGGCGTTTCAGATCGGCAAGAAACTGGACGAACGCGCCTTTGCGCGGGCGCTGCAAAAAACAATCGACGAATCTGACTCGCTAAAAAGCATTTTTATGGAAAAGGACGGCGTCCCACATCGTCGTATGCTTGCCGGGATGTCTTTTGATCTTGACCGTTTCGACTTCAGATCACTTGGTGCGGACGAAACCAGACTGGACGATTTCATGCAGGCGCGGCTCGTCCAGCCGTTCAATTTGGGCGAGCGGTGTTTTGACAGCGTTCTTATACGGACTGGCGATGATCAGTATGTGTGGTTTCTTGTTATCCATCACATGATCTGCGACGCCCGGGCGATGAAGCTCATTTTTGAGCGCGTTGAGCAATATTACCGCCAGGAAACCGGAGGCGAGGCTGCGCCGCCGGCGGGTTCGGATTTCGAAAGCTTCGTGGACTTCGAGCATTCGGAGGCGAAAACAGACGAGGGCAGGCAAGCCCAACGCTATTGGCGTGCTCTTGGCGAGGACTGGAAAGCATCGCCGCCCATGTCAATCTTTGGACGTGAGGCGTCGCCGGACAAAGCTGCAACCAAAAGCACGCGCATCACCATTGAACTTGGTGAGGAACGGACGGCGGCGCTGTCACGCCTTGCCGTCGAGCCGCCTTATCGCGGGCTCAACAAAGACCTGACGCTGTTCCAGTTCTTTGCGACAGTGCTGTTCGCGCTTCTTTATCATGCGGCTGGGCGTGAGACGTTCTATACTGGCGCTGCGTCCGCAAATCGCGCGTCCGCGGACCATAGGTCTGTCATCGGCCTGCTGATGGAAATCTATGCGCTTCGCGTTGAAGTGTTTCCTGATGATATGCTGGCTGATCTTTTTGATAAGGTCCGTATTGAGTCGCTGAATTTTCTGCGTCACGCATTGCCGGGCGCAAGCAACCCGGAAATTGTTCAGGCGAGTGAGGTTCTGCTTAATTTTCTTACGCTTTCTTTCCCAGGGTTCGATGGCGCGCAAGTTTCAACGCGCCTGTTGCATTCCGGCGCGAGCGAACCTCATCACCTTTTGCGCATTCAAATTCGCGATTTTGATGGCGCGGAAAACTTCCTTATTGATTTTGATTTCAACGATGCGGCTTTTGATGGGCGCCTGTCGCGAGCTTTTGCAAATGGATATCTGCATATTCTTGACGCATTCCTTGAGGGCGGCGAACAAAAACTAAAAGACCTTGATCTGCTTGATGAACATGCCCGCGCGTTCCTGCTCACGGAACTGAACAATACTAAGGCTGACTATCCAAGTGAAAAGCCTTTGCATGCGCTGTTCGAAGAACAGGCGCGTGCGTCGCCAGACCGCCTGGCCGTGGTTGATAAGGAAGAGGTTTTAACCTACCAGGCGCTCAATATGCATGCGGATAAGCTGGCGCATATCCTGAAAGGAAAAGGCGTTAGCCAAGGCGACATTGTCGCCGTCGTCGCGCCGCCTGGCGCCGGGTTCATAATGGCGATGCTCAGCATTTTGAAAAGCGGCGGCGCCTATGCGCCTGTCGATCCGGACTGGCCGGCGCAGCGGCAGGCGCTGATTCTCGAGCGCCTTTCGCCTAAAGTTATAATTTCTGACAGTGATATAGCGCTAAACGCTGATTTTCCTGTGGGCGCCGTGATCTCACTTCAAGACGCACAACGCGAATATGCACCGCCTGCTGATAGTGTGAGTGTCAGCGATGTAGCGATAGATGATGTCGCCTATGTTCTCTTCACTTCCGGCTCTACGGGCGAGCCCAAAGGCGTGCGGTGCCGGCATCAAGGCGTGGTCAATCTGTTGCTCGATTTTGAACAAAGAGCGCCCGTCGCGAGTGGTGCGCATGTGAGTTGGTGGACAAATACAGGCTTTGACGTTTCTGTTTATGAAGTCTTTTCAGCGTTGGCGTTTGGGCGCACGCTGCATGTCCCGCCCGCGCATATCCGGTCAGATGCGAAACTTTTTTATGGCTGGCTGGGGCAAAGCGACATACACAGCGCATATCTCCCGCCATTTATGCTCGACGGCTTTGCCAATTTGAGCGCCGGTGATGACGGTCGCCTTTCCCTCCGGCGGATGCTGGTCGGTGTCGAACCTATCGCTGAAGCGACATTGCGCGCACTGCAGGCGTCTGTGGAGGGTCTACAGATTGTCAACGGCTATGGTCCTACCGAGGCAACGATATGCGCCACGCTTTATAATGTTCCAGCCGCGGGCTCGACATCGCGCCGCACGCCGATTGGAAAGCCGGTGCGGAACACGCGTATTTATGTTTTGAACGAACATGGAAAGCAGGCGCCGTTCGGCGCGCCCGGCGAGCTCTACATTGCTGGTGATGGTCTTGCTGCAGGCTATCTAAATGATGTGGCGCTCACAGATGAAAAGTTTGTGTATGACCCTTATTCCGACGCGTCTGGCGCCCGCATGTATCGAACCGGCGACCGCGTGCGTTACCTTGAAGACGGTAACCTGGAATTTTTGGGGCGCGTCGATCATCAGCTAAAAATTCGCGGGCATCGTATTGAGCCTTTAGAGATTGAAACTGTTCTTTGCGCGCAACCGGGCGTGCGCGAAGCGCTGGTGACCGTTGATGGCGAAGACGATGAAAAGCGCCTCATCGCCTATGTGGTCTCCAGCGACGCAATGGAAACGCCTACATCGGAATGGTTTGAAAGGCTTCGTCCGGTATTGCCGCGGCATATGATTCCAGCAGCGTATATAACGCTCAACTCATTCCCTCTGACTGCAAGCGGCAAGATTGATCACAACGCGTTGCCGAAGCCGAAAAAGAAAGAAGCGCCGCAGAAATCAGTTTGGAGTCCCGGCGATGATCTGGAAAAAGTCATTCTTGATGTCTGGCGTGAGGCGCTTGGCGTTGACGCCATCAGAGGCGATGACCACTTTATCGATCTGGGCGGCGATTCGATGAAAGCGCTGCAAATTTGCGCCCGTCTTCATGAAAAAGGCGTCAAACTTTCGCCGAGGCAATTGTTTGATGCGCCCACGATTTCCGCACTGGCGGATCGACTGCAAGGGCGATAATCGATGCCCCAGACGCGGGAAAGTAAAAGTTTGAATTCTCAGTCAGCACAGGAATCCATGTCTGTTGCGAATATTGATATCTGGTTTGCAGAAGTTCCTTCGTCTGATCCGCGAGAACTTATGGAGCGCTGCGAATCGATCATATCCGCGAATGAAAGGGAATCAGTCAATCGGTTCAGGTTTGAGGAGCGCCGGCGCGAGGCATTGCTGACGCGTGCGCTCGCCCGGACTGCGTTGTCAAAATTCATCGGCTGTGCGTTACATGAATGCCGCTTCGATGTGAGTTCCGAGGGGCGTCCATTCCTCGAAAACGCTCCCGAAGGGTTCGATTTCAATATTTCGCACAGCGCGGGGTGCGTCGTCATTGCGGCCTCGAAACACGCGCAAGTCGGTATAGATACGGAGTCTTACGCCCGTGCGGATGAGATTTCAGAAATTGCATCGAGAGTATTGACCAGAAAAGAAACAGCGGCGGCTGATGCGCTGAAAAACGAGGCTCGCATTCGACGGCTTGTGGAATTGTGGGCGCTTAAGGAAGCCTGGTCCAAGGCGAGCGGTGACGGCGTTGGCGCTGATTTCCTGAGTATTGAGTTTGAGATTGCCTCGGCGAAGAAAGAAGCGGTCATCTCTAATGCGGGTAACGGTTGGCGTTTCGCATTAATTGATATCTTTCAGGCTCACGCAACTGCGGTCGCTGTTCAGACGGTAGCGAATATACTTTCTATCAACACCTTTGACGGCCTCGAATTAATGACTGCTTAGCGGCGGAAAAGGCCCTTAAGTTCCTGCATAATATTGATTTTGGCGGATTGCGCCGCTTGCGCTCTTGACGGCTCTGCATTCTGTGACGAATCGTTCCTGGCGGCTTGAAGCGCGCGCTTAACAGTTTTAGCCAGCACGCCCACACGTAAACGGTCAAAATATGTTCCATGCCGGCCTGGAATAATGTCGACAGTGTATTCGTTGTATAAACGTTTCCAGTCGCTATCAGGATCCCTGTGAACAGTATACGGATTGAAAATACTGTCTTTCCCGAAGATTAATGCCACGCGTCCGGAAAAAGCCTCTTCCGGAACGGCTTCCATCAGGATCACAAGAGGAACGATTTTGCCAAGCTTTTGTAAGGCCAGCGCAAGCTCCATCGCGATCGCCGCGCCTTGGCAGTTACCGCCGAGATAAAAAGGCCCGTCTGGCAGCATACGCAGCAATTCCGGCAACGCATGAAGCGCGACGCGGCGATTACTTTCGCGGTGGTTTTCCGGCGTTATGTCAAGCACGAGATTTCCCGAACGCATTCCATATATCGGCTGGTCGAGTCCAAGCCGACCGGCGAGGCGGCCGAACTCATGCCCATTGTTAAAGCACCAAACCAGCGGCGGGGCGTTGCCTTTTTCATTCAAAAGGCGGAACAGCGATCCGTCAAAGGCGGGTTTGCCTGGCCAGCTGTCTGTGTAGGATCGCAGCATTGCAGCTTCGTCATTGCTGAGCTGTGCGGACGGGTCGCTGTCCATGTTCGCCGCCGGGGTGGCAATCGAGGAGCCGCCTGTGCCGCTCGCATGTTCTTCAATCTGCCGCGCCTGTTTTTCGATGGTGGATATCTGACCTATGATCGAGAAGGGAAGCTTGTCGTCGAGCGCCTTCTCAATCGCGTTGAGTAATCGCATAGCGGCGAGCGAGTTACCGCCTAGATCAAAGAAGTTTTCCTTTGCGCCGATATTACGCTCGAGCTTAAGCGCCTGCTTCCAGATTCCAGCAAGTTTTTTTTCCAGCGGCCTGCGCGGTTCGATATATCCTTTTTCAGGAGCAACATCCGGCGCCAAGAGTGCTGAGCGGTTCACTTTTCCGGTTGCAGTGCGCGGCAGTGCATCGAGAGTGACGAACTGGTCCGGCCGCATCCATGACGGCAGCACCTCTTGCATATAATCTTTCAGATCTTCGACACTCATCGTCTGATCTTCAGAAAGCGCGATATAGGCGACGAGATGTTTATTCGCACCTTCTCCAAAGGCTTTGACGGCAGCTTCGCGAACTTCTGCACGCGCCAGTAATGCCGCTTCGATCTCGCTCGGTTCAATGCGGTGACCACGAATTTTCAGTTGCCCGTCAGCGCGGCCAAGAAAATCTATCTGTCCGTCAGGCCGTCGCCGGACGAGATCGCCTGTCGCATAAAAGCGCATGGTTGGCGCTTCGGCATCAATCAAAAATTGCTGCGCCGTGGCTGTTTCATTGTTGATATAGCCTTGCGCGACGCCGGGTCCGCCAACGAACAGTTCTCCGGACAAACCGTCTGGAACAGGCCGACCATGCGCATCGCGAATTCGAATAACCGCGCCTGGAATCGGAGAGCCTATGGGTATAGCGCCCTTCCGATCGTCAGTCGCTTCATAAGCCAGACACCATACCGTCGCCTCGGTCGGCCCGTATTCATTATAAATGCGTGCTTGCGGCATAGCGGATTTTATTTGCATAACCGCGGATGCGCTCAGCGTCTCGCCAGCGGTGATGACGGCGCGGATTGACGCGAGTGCTTCTTGTGGCGTCAGCTCTGCGATCAGGGCGAGCAGTGATGGCAGGCCGAGTGTATGCGTGACATTATTGCGTTTGATGAGGTGAGTTAGCGCATCCACGTCGGTTTCTCTGCCTGGCTGCGGCAGCACAAGCGCGCCGCCGGTGGCGAGCGTCCAGAACAGTCCGGCGACGGAGCTGTCGAAAACGATCGGAGATAACAGCAAAAACGATTGCGGCGCCTCATCGTAAAACTGTAGGCGCGCGGCGGTGGAGTAAGAAAGATTGGCGTGGCTGACGGCGACGCCTTTGGGCGCGCCAGTCGAACCAGACGTGTAAATGATATAGGCTATGTCGTTTGGCGCCGGGGGGCGAATGGGGTCAAGCTTTTCTTTAGGCGCCGGTGGCTCGCAGTCCATAGCAACGGCGAGGCGTGCATAATCTCCAAGCGAGGATACATCTTTGTCGTCGATAAAAATGAGCGATGCGCTACAATCCTCTAATAGCTGCGCTAACCTCTCCTGTGGATTTTTCGGGTCGATGGGAACATAGGCGCAGCCCGCTTTAAGCGTTGCAAAAATAGCGATGACCGCATCAATGCTGCGCTCCATCAAAATTGCGATGCGGTCGCCGGGCCCCAGTCCCTGTTTGATGAGCTGTTGCGCCCAGGCGTCCGACTGCTGATCCAGCGCCCCATAGTCAAGCGTTGCACAGTCAGCGATAAGCGCCGGCGCATTTGGATTTGCTTTCGCGCAAAGCCTGAAGGCTTCATATACGAACGCGCAATCATCTGAGAGTGTTGGCGCCGGGCCGTTCGGGATCGTTTTCGTTTGTGCAGGGGCAACCGGAAGATCAAAAGGCGATTGGTTGATATAGTCAGGAAGCGTTTTAAGAGCGGTTGTCAGCATCGACAGCGCCAATTGCGCTGAAGCTTCTGAATAGCGAGCCCCATTATATTGCATGCGTACAGATAATTGCGCGCGTGGCGCGATTAGCACGGACATTGGATAATGGCTTCTGTCGCGCGCGGACAGATTGGAAAAGAGCGAACCGCCGTCTTTTGAAGAAAACGGCGACGACCAGGCCGATTCCATCGACAGCACCGTCTCAAACAGCGTTTGGTCTCGCGGCAAGCCGCTGATTTCCTGCAAACGATTTAACGGAACAAGAGAGTGTTCTATAGCGTCGAAGGCGTTGCTCGCTTGTGACAGAATAAGCGTTTTGATGTCCGCTGCTGTGTTGAGCTGCGTGCGCGCTGGAACGACTGTCACGAAATTGCCGACAGCGGAATGAATGCCTGCGATCTCCGGCGGTCGCTGCGTCACCGCAAGCCCGAACATTACATCGTCCTGTGAGGACAACCGGTGGAGAACGATGCTCCAGGCGGCGGTCATCAGCGGCGTCAGCGTAACGCGCAGCGATTTGGCGGTTTCTGTAAGGCGGGTTGTCGTCGCTTCAGATAACGTAGCTTCAATAGAGTTATACGCAGGACGGTGTTCTTCTCGCGTTTCGAGGCTGGGTAATTGTGGCGCTGAGGGCGTCTGAAAGTCACCGATCTTTTCGCGCCAGTATTGTTCAGCAGCCGTCAAATCCTGCGCCGCCTGCCATTTGACAAACGCCGAGAACGGCAAGGTCTCGCTTGCTTCATCAATGGCGCTATCGCGATAGAACGCATCGACCTCACGCAGAACAGCGACTGCCGACCAGTCATCGATCAGCGCGTGGTGGCTGGCCCATGCGAACCACTGTCGCCCGCTTTCTTCTTTGAGCAGATAAAGCCCCAGCGCCGGCGCATGTTCGAAATCAATCGGAAGAGAATGAATTTCGTCCAGCCGCCCGCATACCGACCGGTTCGTCAGCAGCTCATCATGCCAAATATTGTCCGGCAAGTTTTCCAAGACGGTCTGAACTGGGCCGTCCTGATGGGCTGTTTGAATAATCGTTCGAAGCGCTGGGTGCCGTCTTGCCGTGTGTCGCCACGCAGCTTTAAAGCGGGCGATATCGACATCCTCAGGCAACTCGGCGTGGAATAGACCAGTGTAAATCCCGCATGACGGGTTCGCCAGCGTCTCAAACACCATACCCCGCTGAACCGGTGTTAGCGCCAGAATATCCTCAGTATTGTCTTCGGTTCGACGCTGCAGCATATCGCCTGACTTTCACTTATCGATCTACGACCGCGCCGCGGTGACAGATCCATGAAAGACTGCATAAACCCTATTCGACCACCGACAAAGCATTCTGAGATTTAGTGCAGAATACATAACGATTTTTGGAAAAGCCGGCGCCGGAAAGACGCCAATATAGCCAAGCCTTACGAACGAACCTAACACGGGCTATCAATAACGCGTTTTGCAATAAGCCGGGAATGACAGACTCAAAAGATATAGTTAATGGGACAATCCCCGCCGATGCAGGGCGGGGCGGCGCCGTAGCGCCGTCGTTGCGCCAGCGCGTGCTCACGGGCGGCGCTGTGGTGGCGCTCGGGTTTGGCCTGCAAAATGCGCTGCGGCTCGCCTCGAACCTGGTGTTGACGCGATTGCTCGCGCCGGAAGCGTTCGGCCTTATGTCTGTCGCGATTTCCTTTAATGTGTGGGCGTTGATGCTGACGGAAATTGGCATTGGTCAAAGCATCATCCGCAGCAAAAGCAGCGACGACCCGGATTTTCTGCATACGGCCTGGGTCATGCAGATTGTTCGTAATCTCCTTATCTCGTGTTTCATTTTCTTATCGGCGCTAGCCGTCTTTGCGATGCGAAAGACAGGCGCAGTTAACGCCGACACGATTTTCGCTGACCCTCAGTTGCCGTGGATCATGGCGGCCATGGCTGCGCAGATCATGTTTACTGGCGTTGTTTCTCTCAAGCCTGCGCTGGCGTCGCGACGGCTGACATTAAATCGCGTGGTTGGCATTGAAGTCGCGATGCAACTGATCACCATGACATGCTCTATCATACTCGCCCTACACGGTTTTGGGGTTTGGTCGCTGGTTATTGGCGTGAATGTCGGCGGTTTGTTCTTCTGCGCGGCGAGCTATCTCTTCTTTTCCGGCCCTTCCATGCGTTTTCGATTTCATCGAAAGCATTTCGACGAGATTTTTCATTTCGGAAAATGGCTCATCATATCCTCGTTTTTCGGATTCATTATAAACCGGGGGGATCATGTGATCCTCGGCTGGCTAATGCCGGGCGAAAGCTTCAGCCTCTACGCTGTCGCCATGATCTGGATTGGGGCTATGCTTGGTCTTATTCAGACCGCAATATCGAGGATTTTTTACCCCTCTTTCAGTGAGGTCTACCGCGAAAATCCTGAACGCCTTACCCATCAATACCAGAAAGTGCGCAACGTGGTAGATGGGTTTGTTATCACCGCCGCCGCTGGCGTTTTCTTTTTCGCTGATCCGTTTTTAAAACTTATTTATACGGATGAATTCCATGATGTCGGACTTTACGCACGCCTGCTTGCGCCGATGCTCCTGTTTCTGCCTTATAGGGTTGCGCACGCGGCCATGCTGGCCGCTGGAGACAGCAGGTCTTTCTCGTTTATGACGATTGCGCCGGGCATTATCCTTGCCGTCGGCATGCCGCTTGTCTTCAATTGCTTTGGCGAGAAGGCGGCGATTTTGTTCTTCGCGTGCATTTCGGCGGCAGGGCTGCCGATCCAGTGGCGCGCCAGCGCCCGGTACCTGAAGCTCAACGTCTTTACGGAAGCGAGAATGCTGGCTGTCGCCGCCATTTTGATTGCCGGGCTCAGTAATTCTTATATGTGAATGCTTCCACGCTGATTCAGCTATACGGTATGCTGAAAGGATGCAAAACGAATGACTATTTTTCGCCGTTCAGATAGCGGTCCAGTTCGCGGTGGAAATGACGTATGCGATCCTCCTGCTCACACCAGATGGGACCTTTGAAGCCTCGTGACTTCACGCCTTCCTGAACGGCGGAAACGAGCTCCACATCCTGATCGAGGACTTCGCCGAGATCCGGTTTCACGCCAGCAGGCACATGCTCGATTTCAGGACGGATTTCGCCTGAAACATCTATCCCTTCGGGCAAGCCCATCCATGCGGGTACAGTGTAGCCCGGGTCATCGACATATCGGAACATCGTCATATTGTCATAATAGAACCGTTCCGGATCGGTCGGGTGCGGCGTAAACCGCATGATGAAAACGCCTTCCGGATGCATGCCGATCTGGACATTCGGGAAATAGCCTGTGGCCCAGCTGTCGCTGAGCTGGCCGTCAGTCATCTTGTTATAATAGTCGAGGCCGAACTTTTCGCCGCGGGTGCGTTTTGCTTTCTGAATCGCCTCTCTGACTTCTGCGGCGGTTCCCTCATACTTTTCAGGATCGATACCCGCTTCCATCATCATGTGCTGCTGATAGGGATCAATTGATTCCTGATCTTTTAAACGGTGGGACTTCACGCCGATCGGCACGATCATCCGGCTGAAGCCATTGGGATAGAGGTCAACCTGGCTGAAGTCTTCCATCACGCCTTGCGTTTGCGGATGAATATGCGGCAGGTGATAGGTCTCGTAAAAAGCGTCGACGCCGGTTTTCCAGTTGGCCATCCATTCCGAGCGAACGTGGCGCACGACATTCATCTTTTCGATTTCATATTGCTCGATATAGCCTTCCGGCAAGCCGATCCATTCATGTAGAGGCGGCGCTTCGCCGTCCATATTGATAAAGATCAAACCGCCAATGGAATCGCAACGAACTTCCGTCAGGCCGGGGCGGTGTTTCACCAATTCCGGGTCGAATGTGTCTTCGTCGGTAATCTTGTTCAGGGAACCATCGCCGTTGAACTGCCAGCTATGAAAAGGGCAGGTAAATTTCGGCACGCTTCCATGCGAAGTCAGGCAGACACGATTGCCGCGATGCGGGCAGACATTGTAAAACGCTTTGATGCCGCCATCATCCTGACGTGTAATGATGAATTCTTCATGCCCATGGGTGAAGACGATGAAGTCGCCAGGTTCTTTGATATCCGACGTGACGCCGGCGAGGAGCCAGACCCGTGGCCACAAATGGGTCCATTCCTTTTCCATGAACTCTTTGGCGTGGTAGCGGCCCGGGTCCGGAATATCCCTGCCAAGATCGGCGGGGCGAGGCTGTTTCGCCTCCAGCGATCCCGCTGGCGCTTTCAGATCCATCGGCCATTCTGCTTTGAAACCATCAGGCATAATCGTCTCCTCGCTCTGGGGATTGGCGATCAGGGCGCAACTGAATTTAACACATTCGCGGCAAAAAACAAACAATCGTGATTGTTTCTTTTGTCTGATCTGATCTAGCTGACCGGCGTGACGCGATATCCGATGCGCGGGAAATGAATGGCGACATCGCCCGCTCGTGCGTCGTTGCGCAAGATGACAATTTCCCGGTCATTGATCGCCAGCAATTTGCCCTCGACGGGAACTTTACCGTGATCCTCCGGCGTTACCGTGACCAGACCCTGCAATGCGGCGGCGCTTTCATCTGCTGCGCTTTTCGGCAGAGCCGCGGGGGAGGCGGCTTTTGCAATATCGATCGCTTCGCAAGCGGATATCTCCGCTCGTGTCCCGTCGCTGAACTCATCCATTCGCGCGCGCCATGCATGCAGGCGTTCGAATGTTTCAAGCATGCGGGCGGCGCTTGGGATATTGCCTCCCGCCATCCAGACATTGAAATACGCGCCGATATCGGTCCATTCCGGCGCTTCGCCGCACAGGAATGACCGCCCATCGCTGAGCTGCTCCTCAATCAGCGCAGCGTGAGCGCGAAATTGACTGCGAAAGTGCGGCGCATCCTGACTGAATTTTTCGAAATCCAGGAATGTGAAATAGTCTTCGCGATCTTTCGACACCGCCTCAGGTATATGTTCGGCGTTTTCGAAAAGCGATAATCCTGCGCCCGGCGGGAAGAACGCGGCATCGCTCCACTGTTGCAATCCAGTGTTGATGAGCGAGCCTGATTTGAACAATGGCGGGTCCGGGAACAATGCGTCGACTTTTTGCGCAATTATTTGTGTATCGCAATAGATATCAGCGCCTATCTGCATGACCGGCGTTTTGCGGTAACCGCCGGTCAATGCTGTCAGGTCCGGCTTCGGCATGACCATGGGAATCTCTACGGATTTCCATGCTATGTCTTTTATTCCAAAGACTTTTCGGATTTTTTCAGCAAAGGGCGATAAGTCAAAATGATGAAGGATAATGTCTGCCATCAGAAGGCCGCCGCTTTACGTTAGATTTTGAAAGGCTATTTCCGGTTGGACTGGGCCATACTGCTTGGCATCAGGTCACGCAGGCATTTCTCAAGATAATCGAACAGCGCCTTTTCCGCATCCGGATCAACAACGGTGGAAAGCCTATTGGTCGCCATACCTTCAAGCGTCGCCTGTACAAGGTTAAGGGCAAGGTCGAAGCTTTTTTTATCGCTTTGCCATTCCGGAAACAGAAGAACAGCCAGCTTGTACCATTCGCGATAAAACGCCTCCTGGGCCGGGCGCAGAATTTTTTCCAGTTCCTTATCGGTGCGCGATGCGACCGCCAGTTCATGGAAAGCGACGAAGAGAGGGTGGGTGACATGGCGCCAGTAAGCTTCAAGCGCGTCATGAAGATGGGGTTTGTTTTCGGGCAGCGCCGAGATTGCTCTGCGGAATGCGCGTAAACGCTTTGTGTGGAGATGTTCGATCGCCGCCTGAATGACCGTGTGGCGATTGGAGAAATGATGCATCATTGCGCCGCGTGACAGACCCGCCTCTTCAGCAATGCGCGGCGTGGTCGTCTGTGCGTAACCGTATTTTATAAGGCACTGCAGGGCTGCTTCGACAATGATCTTGCGGGTTGAAGCGCTTTTCTGCGCCTGTCGTCCGATTTCATTATTCGTTCGGGCGTTCGCCGCTTTGTGCAGTCTGCGCCGGGCTGAAATTGTTGTTGTTTTTGTGTTCATTTGACTGCTCAGAAAAAAACATTCACGTCTGATTTTATTTTAGGGTATTCCTAGAGGAAAAGCGACCTCATTTTGTTGCGCTGCACCATCAATTTAGCGCGATAGCAAAGAAGGAGATTCTATAGTGGGACGAGTCGGCGGGAAAACAGCCTTGATTACGGGTGCGGCCTCTGGCCTCGGGCTTGAAGATGCGAAAAGACTGGCTGCGGAAGGGGCAAAGGTCATTCTCACCGATATCAGCGAAGAAAAAGGCCAGGCTGCCGCGGCCGAGATTGGCGATGCGGCGACGTTTTTTAAGCATGATGTGTCCAGCGAGGATGACTGGAAGACGGTGCTTGAAAACGTCGAGAAAAACCACGGCGGCCTTGATATTCTTGTGAACAATGCCGGCGTGGTGGTGTTGTCTTCGCCAGAAGACTGCACGCTGAAGGATTTCAAATTCGCTAACGCTGTCATGTCAGAAGGTGTTTTTTTGGGATGTAAATATGCGTTGCCGCTGCTGCGTGAAGGCGATGGCGGGTCGATTATAAACATGTCGTCAACCGCGTCCCATGTTGGATATCCGATCTTCTTTGCTTATTCCGCCGCCAAGGGCGCGGTGCGCGCGATGACAAAATCGATTGCCGTTCATTGTCAGGCGGAAGGCTACCCGGTGCGCTGTAATTCGGTTCATGCAGGCGCGATTGAAACGCCAATGGTGCAATTTGCGCAGGGCCGGGCGGACGAGAAGCCGCAAGCGATTCCAGAGAAGAAGGTGCTGCCGCCCGACTCTCTGGGCGCGCCCAGCGATGTGGCGAATATGGTGTTGTACCTTGCATCGGATGAATCCCGCTTTGTCACCGGGGCGGAGTTTGTTGTGGATAACGGTTTGATTGCTCGCCCTGCGGGCTAGTGTCATGTGATTGAATCTGGTCTCTTGACTGTAATAAAAAAACAATCATGATTGTCTTTTATTGCCGCCGAGAAACTGCAAAATTGCTTAGATAGCGCTATGAAAAGGTTGGTAAAATGGACCTTGGTCTTAGAGGCAAAAACGTTCTCATAACCGGCGCCACGCAAGGTATTGGCCGGCGCGTTGCGAATCTCTTCGCCGAAGAAGGGGCGAATGTGGCGATCTGCTCTCGTTCCCCGGAAAGCGTGAACAAAGCGATTAAGGAAATCCAGCTTCTCGCAGACGGTAAGATCACGGGCGCGCCCTGCAACATCAAGAAGAAAGAAGAATACGAAGCGTGGATCGAGGCTATGGCGGAAGAGCTTGGCGGTATCGATGTCTTCATCCCGAATGTTTCAGCCGGCGGCGGCGCTGACAGCGAGAAAAACTGGTGGAAGAATTTTGAGATTGACGTTTTGGGTACCGTGCGCGGCGTTGAGGCTGCAATTCCGCATATGGAAAAACGTGGCGGCGGCGCGATCACCATGATTTCAACGACGGCGGCGATTGAAACGTTCATGGTCCCGCAAGCGTATAACGCCATGAAGGCGGCGCTTATTACGTATGCGAAGCAATTAAGCCAGGCCCATGGCGAACAGGGCATCCGTGTTAACAGCGTTTCGCCGGGCCCGATTTATTTTGATGGCGGAGCCTGGGATATGATCAAGATTTCAAATGAAAAGTTTTACGATCGTACCGAAAAAACCCATGCGCTTGGACGACTTGGCACGCCGGAAGAAGTCGCTAACGCAATAGTATTTCTGTCCAGCACGGCCGCAAGCTGGATAACGGGCGTCAATCTTGTCGTTGACGGCGGTTACACTAAGCGAGTGCAGTTCTAGACCCCATGAAAGTCCGTCGTAAACAGAAGATAAAACGAACATCGCAACGGCAGGGACCGGCAGGGACGCCGGTAAAGCCCGCGCCGAAACCAAACCTTCCATCCGATCTCATTCCAAAGGAACGCTACACCTCGCGTGACTACATGCAGCGCGAATGGGACGAGATGTGGACGAAAGTCTGGCTTTTAGGGTGCCGGGAAGATGATATTCCCGAGCCGGGCGATCATATGGTCACAGAAATCGGTCGTGAATCCATATTGCTCGCACGGCAAAAAGACGGCTCCGTCCGCGCGTTTTACAACGTCTGCCAGCATCGCGGCAATCAGCTGGTGCATGGGGTTCATCAGCCACAGGAAGGCGCCGAAACCTTTCGCTGCCGCTATCACAATTGGGAATACAAACTCGACGGTGATTTCTTTAACATCCCTGATCTTGAAACATTCCCGCAAGGCGCGCCTCCATGCGGCGGCTTGATCAGCCTGCCTTGCGATGCATGGGGCTCATTTGTCTGGTTCAGTCTCGACCCTGATGTCGAACCTTTGCTGGATTATCTTGGCGTTATCCCAGAGCATCTTGATCCGTATCACCTCGATCGCATGGTGCCAACAAAATGGGTGACCGTTGAATGGGATTGCAACTGGAAAGCCTCCGTTGACGCGTTTAACGAGAGCTATCACGTTCAGGGCATTCATCCGCAACTGCTTTATTATCTTGATGATCTCGATATACAAATTGACTGCTATGAGCGTCACAATCGATATCTCATTGCATTTGGCGTTTTAAGCCCACGGGTTATTTCTCCATCTGAAATTCCGCCGCCGATCAAGGTGGTCATGCGCGATGCCGGCATGGACCCTGCGTCTTACGAGGGGTCGGTTTATGATGCGCGCGAGGAAATCCAGAAACACAAGCGCAAAAACGGGTCCGCCCAGGGGAAGGACTATTCCGCGCTCAATGATGATCAGCTAACAGATGATTATCACTATATGATATTTCCAAACATCACCATGAACGTCCATGCGGACGATATGATGATGTTTCGTCAGCGCCCGCATCCGGACGACCCGAACAAAATGCTTTTTGACTACTGGATGTTCGAGTTGCCTGACAACGAGTTTGACCCAGAGGAATACAAAAGACCCAGGCACCGTCAATTCAAGCATGGTCAGACATCGCTGGGGCTGGTGATTAATCAAGACGCTTACAATCTGCCATTTGTGCAGAAAGGCATGAATAGCCGCGCTTATCCGGGTCTGTGGCTGGGCGAGCAGGAGCTTCGCATCCGTCATTTCCACAAGACCCTCGAAGACTATCTATCGGGCGCCTATTCGAAACCGAAATCAACAGTCGGGAAATAAAATGGCCATACAGCAGAGCAAAGATCAGCTTCTTCGCGCCTATCGCCAGATGAAAACCATCCGCGAGTTTGAAGAACGTCTGCACAAGGAAATCATGACCGGTGAGATTGCGGGGTTCACCCATCTTTACTCCGGTCAGGAAGCCGTCGCCGTCGGCGTTTGCGAACATCTCGATGAAAAAGACCTGATCGTTTCAACCCATCGTGGGCACGGTCACTGCATCGCCAAGGGTTGCGATGTCAAAGCGATGATGGCGGAAATTTTCGGGCGCGCGACCGGTCTTGGAAAAGGCAAGGGCGGCTCAATGCACATTGCCGATTTTGATAAAGGCATGCTTGGCGCCAACGGAATTGTCGGCGCCGGCGGGCCGTTAGCGGTGGGCGCCGCACTTTCGGCGAAACTCGACGGCGAAGGCCGTGTCGCCGTTTCCTTCGGCGGCGACGGGTCCGTCAATCAGGGCGCGGTGCTGGAAGCGATGAACATGGCGGTGGTCATCAACGCGCCTGCAATCTTTGTGATCGAGAATAATGGATATTCAGAACATACCGGTGCGGATTATGCGGTGGGGTCGAAAGACATCGCGGCGCGTTCCGAAGCTTTCGGCATGAAAACGATTAAAGCGGACGGCTGCGACTATTTTGCTGTCTATGATGCAATGGCTGAACTGCTTGATCATGCCCGCGCCGGCAAAGGGCCGTGTACCGCAGAATTTATGACGACCCGGTTCTTCGGGCATTTCGAGGGCGATCCGCAAAAGTACCGGGCCAAGGATGAGGTCAAACGCCATCGCCAGGAAATGGATTGCCTTAAAAATTTCCGCGAGAGCGTTGCGTCCACTGGCGCTCTGAAGGCAGCCGACATGGATGTGATCGATGAAGAAGTGCTTCAGCTCATTGATGAAGCCGTGTTGGAGGCGCGCGCGGCGCCGGCGCCGGCGCCGGAGGAAATCACCACCGATGTTTATATCTCTTATCAATAAAGGAGCGCGGCCATGACCGTCATGACATATCGCGACGCGCTGAACCAGGTCATGCACCAGGAAATGGAGCGCGACCCCAGTGTCTTTGTGTGTGGCGAGGATGTATCCGGCGGCGCTGGAGGCACTTCCGGCGAACGGGAAGCGTCAGGCGGCATATTCGGCGTCACTGGCGGACTGCTGCCGAAATTTGGCGAAGATCGCGTTATTGACACGCCAATTTCTGAAAACACGATTGTCGGCCTTGCGGTCGGCGCATCGCTTGCGGGCAAGCGCGGGATCGCAGAGATTATGTTTGCGGACTTTCTAGGCCTCGCCCTTGATCAGACGATGAATCAGGCGGCGAAGTTCCGTTACATGTCTGGCGGCAAAGCCAAATGTCCGGTGGTTATTCGCGTTCCCTATGGCGCAGGGATGAATATGGCGGCCCAGCACAGCCAGACCATGTATCAGATAATTACATCCGTGCCCGGACTGAAAGTGGTCTTGCCGTCTAACCCGGCAGACGCAAAAGGTCTGTTGACGACGGCGATCCGCGACGATGACCCTGTGGTCTTTTTCGAGCACAAGGCCATGTATGGCCGCAAAGGCGATGTGCCGGATGGTGAATATCTCGTGCCCTTCGGGCAGGCGGCGCTCATCAATGAAGGCGATGATGCGACGATCATCGCCATGGGCAGGATGGTGACATTTGCTGAAAAAGCGCTCGCCGGGCTGAAGGACGATGGCGTCAACTGCGATCTGATTGACCTGCGCACTACCAGTCCGCTCGATGAAGACACGATTCTCGATAGTGTCGAGAAAACCGGTCGCGTTGTCGTTGTGGATGAATGTCCGCCACGTTGTTCCGTGGCGTCAGACATCGCCGGTTTCATTGCAAGCCATGGTTTCTCGTCGCTCAAAGCGCCGGTCCAGCAAGTGACGGCGCCGCATTCGCCCGTGCCGTTCTCGAAAGACCTGGAGCGGGCATATGTTCCGGGTCCGATGCATATCGATGCGGCTGTGCGCAAAGTCGTTTCTTACAAATAGGCGTCCGTTATGACTGATCAGATACAGGCTTTCACCATGCCCAAATGGGGTATTGAAATGGAAGAAGGCGTCATCCGCGAGTGGCATGCCGAAGAAGGGCAGACAGTCAATGAAGGCGATCTGTTTGCGGTCATCGAAACCGACAAGATCGCCAATGACGTTGAGCTTGAGTTTACTGGAACCCTGCGCAAACGCGTTGGCGAAGAGGGCGAAGCTTATCCTGTCGGGGCTTTGATCGCCGTCTTTGCCGACAGCGGCGTATCTGATGACGATGTCGAGGCCTTTGTTGCGAACTTTAAGGGCGCTGATGCGGGGTTCGCTTATTCTGATGATGCTGATAACGCAAAAGCGACGACCGCCAGCGCTCCAGCTCAGCAGGTGGCGTCTCAAAGCGTTCCTGATGGATTGTCCATCTCACCGAAAGCGGCGGAGTTGGCGACATCGCTTGGGGTTGATCTGACCCAAGTTGAAGGAAGCGGGCGTAATGGCCGCATTTCCCTTCAGGATGTGGAACAGGCGGCTAAGGCGCAAGGGCTGGATGGCGCTGCGTCTGACGGCGGGCACGCAAATCCGTTCACGGTCATTAAACTCTCGTCGATGCGGCGCACGATTGCAAAACGCCTGACGGAAGCGACGCAAACGGTGCCGCATTTTTATCTACGCACAACGATTAATATGGACTCGGTGTTGGCGCTGCGTTCAGCGAAGAAAGCCGAAGTCGGACCGGCGCCGTCGATCAATGACTATCTTATCAAAGCGTCGGCCCGCGCTTTGATGGACGTTCCGGAGGCGAATGTCCATTTCATGGGCGATGAAATTCATCAGTTTGACCATGCAGACATTTCCGTCGCCGTTGCGGTGCCGGGCGGGTTGATTACGCCGGTTGTGCGGGCGGCGGAGAACAAGTCGGTCGATGACATTGCAGCCGAGATGCGGGATTACGCAGAACGCGCCCGGGCGGAAAAGCTTGAACAGCATGAGTATCAGGGCGGCACATTCTCGCTTTCAAATCTCGGCATGTATGGCGTTACGAATTTCGATGCGGTTGTGAACCCGCCAATGGGGGCAATCCTTGCCGCCGGCGCCATTGTGCGCGCCGCAAGCGAAAAGGGCGGCTTCGAAAGTGTGATGCAGGTGACGCTTTCCTGCGATCACCGCGCGATCGACGGCGCCCTTGGCGGCCGCCTTCTGCAGGCGTTGAAGGCGGCGCTCGAAACGCCCGACCAACTTTGAGGTGATATCATGATGCCGCTTCGCCCGCCGATGGATCACAAGGTTTTGCAGATCGCCTATGTGGTCAACGATGTGCGGGCGTCGGCGGAACGATGGATGAAAACTTTCGGCGTCGGCCCGTTCTATATTCTGGACCGCCCTGAGGTTGGCAATCCGCTTTACCGGGGGAAGCCGCAACAGGTCGAGTTCTCAGCAGGTCTCGCGCAGGCGGGCGATATTCATATCGAGCTGATTGAGCAGCATTGCGATTCGCCATCCTGCTATCGCGACCTTGTTCCGAAGGGTAGCGAAGGCTTTCACCATGTCGCGGTCATTGTCGAAGACTATGCGCAGGAAGTCGCCCGCTATGAAGAGCTTGGTTTTCCTGTGGCGTCGAGCGGCGAGTTCGGCCCACTGAAATTCTGTTACGTGGATACGTCGCCGGTAATGGGAGGCATGGTCGAGGTTCTCGAAAACCTGCCGTTTATTCACAACTACTTCGCTCGCATACGCGAGGCGGCGGAGAACTGGGACGGGTCCGACCCGATCCGTGATGCGAACGACCTTGCAGGTTAATGATGAAACTGGCGCTGCATCCCCGTGATGTTCGCCGCGCCACCGATTTTGGCGAGGTCGTTCAAATTGCCTATCATGCGCCGAATATTGAAAAGCTTGCGACATGGTTCGCCGCTGAATTAGAGGCGGGGCCGTTCTATCTTCTTGAACATATCGCTTTGAAATCGAGTCTCTATCGCGGCGAACCGATGACGTTCGACCATAGCTCCGCCTATGGCCAGTTCGGCGATGTCATGATTGAACTCATTCACCAGCATGACGACCAGCCATCGGCGGTGCGCGATATGTATGATGCGGATATGAAAGGACTGCATCATGCGGCGATTTTTGTGGATGATCTGGCGGGCGCGATGCAGGACGCAACTGAGTCAGGAATGGCCATTGCGCTTGATGCGCATACTGCAGATGGCGTTCATTTTGTGATGGCGGACGCCCGCGAGAAATACGGGTTCATGCTTGAGTTTTATGAGCCGTCGCCAGCATTGTTGAAATTCTATCAGTTTATCAGGCGAAAGTCCGAGAACTGGGATGGAAGCGATCCGTTGCGCAGACTCTAGGGCGTTAGTCCTCTTTTTGCGCCGCCGCCAGTGACGCGTTGATTTCCGATTGCGTCGGGTTGCGCCGCAATGTCAGACCGCCATTCACCTGCAGGTTCTGGCCGGTCATAAAGCACTCATCAGAAGCAAGAAATACTGCCGCAGCTGCAATATCGTCGGACGTGCCGATCCGGCCCAGCGGGTATTCCGCTGCAAACGCCTCTTCCATGCCGGGCATATTGGCGGCGTCTTCGGTCATTGGCGTTTTGGTGAAGCCGGGTGAGATCGAGTTCGCGCGAACGCCGTATTTTCCATATTCATAAGCAACACAACGGACCACATGATCGGTGCCGGCTTTTGTGCCCATATAAGCCGCATGATGGTTGAGCATCACGGTCGCTGTCGCCGACGAGATCTGAATGATCGATCCCGCGCCGCGTTGTTTCATCGCCGGCGCCATCGCCTGGCAGAAAAAGAACGGTCCCTTGAATTGCAGCGCGAGAATTTTGTCGAGTTCTTCCTCAGTGGTCTTATCGAACCGTTTGACGAAGCCCCAGCCTGTCGCATTCAGGGCGATATCGACACCGCCATATGCGTCTGTCGCTTTTTCAACCAGCCGGTCAAGGTCGGCGCGAACAGTGATGTCGCACAAGGCATAATCGCCACTAATTTCTTTGGCGAAGCGTGTAAGCTCTTCGTCATGGCGTCCGGCAACGACGAGCTTTGCGCCTTCATCAGCGAAGCGCCGCGCAATGACCTGTCCCATATTGCCGCGTCCCGCGGCGCCCAGCACAATTGCGACTTTATTTTTCAGGGCGGGACCAGCCATCACGGGACATTCCCGAAGACGGGATCTTCATGCCCGCGGGTCCCGCGCAAGGTGAGAGTTTTGAACATGCCCTCATCCCAGATGCCGGAGGAAAGCTCATTGTGGTTCCAGTCCATCACAACTTGGCGGTGGGCGATCTTCCATTCCTTGCCGCGTTTTTCGAGCCTGTCCACATAGCGACCGCCATACCAGAAGACATGGGGGACGCCATCGACTTTCGACCAGTCAAATTGAGAAAGATATGTGGAGCCGAAAATCTCTTCGACTTTCTGTTTATCACCGCGAATCCGGTGATAGGCGAACAGATAACTTTCCGTGCAGGCAATGTTGCCCTTCAACTCCATATGCACATTCATGATGGCGTGCATAGTGACCTCAAACCATTCCTGAATTTCGCGGATGATGAATTCGGCGAACTCCTGCGCGCCGCCATTGAAGACGCCGTGATCATCACGCGCATCGTCCCAGTAAACCGAACGCATCAGATCAACATCGCAGCGATCCAGCGCGCGGCAATAGCGGGTCAGGACATCATAGACGCGTTTGCGATCGATCAGTTCCTGCAATTCGGCGTCATCGAAATCGCGCATCGCGTTCACTCCAAATATCACGCGCCCAGGCGTTTCGCCGGGCCGATAATGTCGTAAAAAGTAAGCTCCATTTCTTCTGCAAGGCAGTCGACAATGGGCGGGACCAACCGTTCATGAAAGTCGGTGGTCTGGTGATACTGGAACGCGTCTTCGTCGGAGAACGTGGCGATACAAAGATAGGTATTCTCGTCATCCCGTGAGCGAATGAGTTCGTAGACAGGCGTTTCCGGCTCATGTTGATGAGTCAATTCGCGCAGTTCTGTTTGCAGTTTTTCAAATTCCGCGCGTTTTTCCGGTTTGACGACCAGCTTTGCGACGAATGCAGTCATGAAATTCTCCCTTACGCGGCGTTGTTACTGCTCGCTTCGATTTCTTTTGCAATTTGCTCTTTGAGTTTGAATTTCTGGATCTTGCTGGTCGACATCGGCCAGTCATCCACAAACCGGACATAGCGTGGGATTTTGAACCGAGCCAGCTTGCCCTGGCAATGCGCAATTAAACCCTCTTCATTTATCGAAGCGCTGTTTTTTAACTTGATGAACGCGGCTGCAACTTCTTCATAGCGAGGATCGGGCGCGCCAACGATCTGTGAAAGTTCAACGGCTGGGTGGGAATTCAGCACAGCTTCGATTTCGGCGGCGGCGACATTTTCGCCGCCGACTTTGAGCATGTCTTTTGTGCGCCCGTGGAACATGATCTGGCCGTTGGCGTCGAGGGAGCCGAGGTCGCCAGTGTGAAGCCAGCCGTCTGAATCGATAGACTCTTTCGTTTTGTCCGGATCTTTATAGTACCCGGTCAACATGCCGGGGCCACGAATGCAGATATCGCCCCGTTCATCGACGCCGCATTCCTCACCTGTTTCCATATCGAGAATTTTAAGCTCCCACCCTTTCAGGGGAACGCCTAGCCGGGATGTTCTTGTTTCTTCATCGTCACTGAGGCGGCTGGTGCAGACCGTTCCGGACGCTTCGGTCAATCCATAGGTGCCGACCTGAATAGTGTGTGGCATTGCCCTGACGATAGCGTCTTTGATCGCCGCTGGTTGTACGCCGAGATTGGAATTCATTAGCCGGATACGCGAAAGGTCTGTCTCCGGAAAGTTCTTATGACTGATCAGGTCCTGCATGATGGTGACGAATGACGGGTAGGTCATGGTCGCCTTTTCTTTTTCCAGCATTTCAAGCGCCATGCCGGCTTCAAAATGTGGGATAGTAAGATAGGCCCCGCCAACATCGAAAACAGCGACCATGGGGAGGATGCCGGCGATATGAAAAATTGGCAGGGGCGACCAGAAACGGTCTGCCTCTGTCATCTCATAGCGATAACGCCCCAGCGCTCGACTGTTCGACACGATCGCGCTGTGCGGGATCATGCAGCCTTTAGGGTTTGATGTTGTGCCGGAGGTATAGAGGATTAATCCCAGATCGGATGGAAAGACGCCGGCAATCCGTTCATCGAGTTCTTTGTCGGTGATGCTGTCAGCGAGCGCCGCTAAATCGCGCTGCGGGAGGTAACCGGGATAGTCGCCATCACCAGAAACGATGATATTTTTAAGCTTCGGCGCGCTTTTAACGGATAGAGATTTGGCGTCCGAGTTGTTATTCAAATCCGGAAACGCTTGATCCAGCCTCGCAATGAAGTCGACAGCGTCGGCGACTTTATCAGTCGTGACGAGGCTGACGATATCAGCGTTCTCAATCAGATAGGCTAGTTCAGCAGGGGCGTATCGCGCGTTGATGGGCACGCCTGCGGCGCCGGCGAGGGCGGCGCCAAACAACGCCTCTACGAACTCCGGCTGAGTTGTCATCAGCAACGCCACATGGTCGGTTGGATTAACGCCCAAAGCTACAAAAGCTTTCGCCCAGCGCCGCGCGTTTCCATAAAGTTCGCTGTAAGATTGCCGCATATCCGGAAAAACCAGCGCATCCTCGTCAGGGCGCGCTTTGGCGGCGCGGATCAGAAGACCGCTAAGCGTCAGAACCGTATCCGGATTTTCACTTGTCATGGCGGTCGCCTATTTCAAGGGATCGAGATATTCGCGGCTCCAGCCGCCGTCGATACATTCAATCATGACGGGTGCAATTTCCTTGAAATGATCTGACGCCTGGTGCGCTTCGTCGGCGGCCTCGTCTTTAAACGACTCTATTACAGCAAAGGAATTTGGCTCGCGCAGCCGATAGAACTTGTAAATCAATGCGCCTGGCTCGTTTTCGGCGACGGCCTTTTCCATTCGTTCGCAGGCTTCCAGATATTGCGCCTCTTTTTCCGGAAATATCTTCATCCTTGCGATGAATGTATGCGTCATGATTTATCCTCCCTGGCGTTCTGATCGTCATTGTGCGGTGCAATGCGCCGCTGCAAAAGGGCTGACCCCTCAAAAATCGCCATTATGGCATTGTTGGCGAACCTTTATGATAAAAACAATCATGAACGATTGTTTTTGTGCGATGCAAAATGCCAAAAGCAACTGTTGCATAAATGACAATATCCGGCTTTGCCTTATAATCCCTAGCATTCTCAGCTATTGCAAGCAAAGAAAAAAACAATCATGATTGTTCGTATTAATGCGTCATTGACGCTGAATCAGCGGAAGATATGCCAAGCCGATAATTCTATTTGGGATGGCAGAGTTAGGGAGGGGCAGAAATGTCTTCAAACAAGAAATTCAGATCAGCTTTAAAATTATGCGCTGCGCCAATTTCGCTGAAATTCGCCTTGGCGGGACTGAGCGTCGGTGGCGCATTGGGGACAGCCCCGGTCCTTGCGCAAATAGGCGGTGATGAAATCATCGTTCAGGCGACACGCCGGGAAACGAACCTTCAAAAAACGCCCGTTGCGGTGACGGCTTTAAACGAAGACGCTGTTGATTCTCTGGTGCCGCAGGATCTGGGCGATATCGCCGCTTTCGTGCCGAACTTTTCCGCATCGAAGGTGACGGGCTTTAACGCTGCGTCTTTTGCTATTCGTGGCGCCGCGCAAACGGATATCATCGTTTATTCGGAATCGCAGGTCGCGGTGACGCTTGATGATTTCGTGGTGCCGCATGTGCAAACTCAGCTGCTAGATGTTTTCGATATCGAGCAGGTAGAAATTTTGCGCGGCCCGCAGGGAACGCTATTTGGGAAGAACTCAACAGCCGGTGTTGTCAGTGTACGTACCAAACGCCCTGAAATCGGCGTTGCTTCCGGGCAGGGACGCTTTCAATATGGATCGTTTAACCGGCTTGAAGGCCGTTTAGCCGTTAACGTGCCGCTTGGCGATCAGGTGGCGTTTCGATTCGCGGGACAATATCAACGCTCTGACGGGTATTATCGGAACGGCGCTGAATTTGGTCCGTTAACGCCTTTTGGTCAACTAGACGCAATGATGAACAACATCAATCCGGTGCTTGGCGCGACTGGCGCAGGGGACAACCGTCGTTTGGGGGGCGAGGATGTTATCAGCCTGCGATCAAAACTGCTTTGGGAGCCTTCAGAGAATTTCCAGGCGTTGTTCCAGTATGAACTGATCCGTGAAAACTCCGATGCGGTGCCGGCTGTAAACGAAACACCCGTTGGCGATCCGCGGTTTGTGTTCAACAACCTGGGCTACACGCAAGATCCTGGCGATCCGCTTGATAACGCCGGCATTACCGACGCCAGCGCGATCGGCGCCTTTAATATCGGCCTCGACGATGGGCATCAGGTCGATGTCAATGGCTACTACCTCAATATCAACTGGGATGTCGGGCCGGTTTCAATTACGTCAATTACAGGTTTGCGTAATCAAATGTCTGCACTTGCGAACAACTATGTGGGTGAGGTGGGACCGATCTCGCAGTTCGACGCGAACCGCGCTGATGATCGCGAAACCTTCCAACAGGAAATTCGTCTCAACTTCAACCTTGCCGAAAACATTGATGTTGTGGCCGGCGGTTTCTACCAGTCGAACGACACTACGTTCTGCGTGACTCAACGCTTGGGTTTTCTGGATTTGTTCGGTCTTGCGCCGTTCGGCACCTTTAACAATACGCCGCAGATTTTGTGTAACGCTCAAGATGCCGATGCATTTGCGCTGTTCGCCGATACCACAATCAGCCTGACAGATCGCCTGACAATCGCCGGCGGCTTCCGTTATACTTGGGAAGACAAGACATGGATCGGGCGCAATCAGGTTCCGTTCCAGGCCTTGAACGGCGGCTTTGATCCAAGTTTGAACTTTGACACGATCGGCTTACTGGGCGCTGCGGATTTCGATCGCTTTCCGATAGGCGTTTTGTCGGACACCACCAATGGCGAATTTAATGAGCCGAGTTGGCGGGGCCTGGTTTCCTATGATTTCGCTGATAACGTTTATGGATATGCGAGCGCGTCACGCAGTTTCCGGTCCGGCGCCTTTAATGATCAGTCGGGTACGACAGGTAACGAGCTGACACCGGCGTTGATTGCTCCGACCCGACCGGAAATCGCAACTTCTTATGAAGCCGGATTGCGTATGGACCTGTTTGACGGGCAGGTGCGTTTCAACCCGACTTTCTTCTACGTCAACTATGATGATGCTCAGCGTCAGATTGCAGCGACGCTGACGAACAGTGTCGGTGTGGATTTTCAGGAAACCCGTTTCTTCAATGCTGCTGAAGCGCGTGTTTATGGCATCGAACTGGAAAGCCAGTGGGTAACGCCGGTTGAAGGCTTGATCATCGGCGGCAATTTCTCCTGGCAGGATGCGGAGTTCAAGCGGTTTGAAGCGGACACGGATTTTGACGGCATAATTGACGTCGACTTCTCAAACCGTCCGTTAACGAGAACGCCGGAGAAGACCTGGACGGTGTTTGGCCGCTATGAAACGCCAGTTGGTGATGATTTCATTATGAGATTGGGCGTAACGGCTGCACATGAAGACGAAAACGTCTTTTCCTACTCCGATGTTGATCCGGACTTTGACACGACGCTCAATGCGCGAACGCTGGTTAGCGCCACGGTCGAAATTGCTAATGTTGAGGACGTCTGGTCAATACGGGGATTTGCCAGAAACCTGACTGACGAGCGCTATCGCGTTTCATCTCAGGCTGTTTCGAACCTGTGGATCTTCAGCCAGTATGGCGAGCCGCGGGTTTACGGAATCGAAATTGGTTATAGCTTCAATTGAACGATGCGTGGCCTAACCACGTGAGATGGAGAGGCCGCTCGTAAAGAGCGGCTTTTTCTTTTGTGGGCTCTGGTGATCGAAACGCGAAAGGCTGAAGTCGATGACAACTGAGGCGGTGTTGAATGGTAAGCGCGCTATTGTAACGGGCGCGGCGAGCGGCATTGGCGAAGCAATTGCGCAAGCCTTTCTTACCGCTGGCGCCGATGTTCTCGTTGTTGACCTTCCTGATCAAAAGCTCAATGAACGGTATGCTGGTAGTGCATCCGCACATGCGCTCGAACAGGACATTACGGCGCCCGATGCTGCAAAAACAATCGTTGCAAGAGCATTAGAAACCATGGGCGGCGTTGATATCCTTGTAAACAACGCCGGCATGGCGGTGGGGAGCGAGCTTGAGACAACGACCGATGAGCTATGGGATAAAATCATGGGCGTTAATGTCACCGCCATGTTCAAAATTTCCCGTGAGGCGGCGCCCCATCTTCAAAAGAGCGGCAAGGGTAGAATTATCAACCTGGGATCGATCATGTCCGACATGGGCGGGCCAAATTTATTTGTATACGGGACATCCAAACATGCAGTCGCCGGCATGACCAAATCTATGGCTGTCGATCTCGGGCAATATGGCATCACCGCGAATTACCTTCAGCCCGGCGCCATCGTGACCGCACTGTCGGCGCCATTTTTTGAAGACAAAGAGTTTCGCCAATATTGGGAAGATAAAGCGCCCATTGGCCGTCTTGGCCAACCTGAGGATGTGGCGGCCGCAGCAGTGTTTCTCGCTAGCGATGCGGCGCAGTTTATTTCCGGCGTGGGCCTGAATGTTGATGGCGGCGCCATCGTGAAATTTTGACCGGAAACATGAAAAGCCTTGAAGAAAGAGTGCGACGTCTTGAGGCGTGCGAAGACATTCGATCTCTTGCTGCACGCTATACTTTTGCAGTCGACAATCGCGACCTGAAAGCAATTGCCGCCTGCTTTTCCGAGCATGCGCGCTTCCGTTCAAAGGACGGCGTATTAAACGCCGTTGGCCGCGACGCCATTATGGCGCAGTTTGATGCAAGATTCTTAGTTCTGGGGCCTGGCGCGCACTATACCCATGATCATGTTGTATGGTTTGAGAAAAGCAACCTGAGTATCGCGCGTGGTTTGGTATCGTCTCATGCGGAGCTAATCCGAAACGGCCGCCCGATGATTACATCATTGCGATATGATGACGAGTATATTGTAGAAGACGAAAAGTGGGTTTTTTCCGACCGATTACTTTCGTTTTTCTATTATCTCGAAACCGGGGACTATTTGAAATATCTCGGCGATAAAAAACGAATGCGCGCTTATGATGAGCCCTGGGATGCAGACTTCCCGGAAGCTCTCGCTTCATGGCGTAAATACCATCCATCAGATTAGGCGGCCGGATTGGCGAACTCGCAATAAGGTTCTTTTTCGACCAGGTCGAGAACGAAGGAGAGTTTCGCCATGCCGCCAATGATCGCCATCACCGTACCAAGTTCGCAGATTTGCGCATCGTCGAAGTGAGTGCGCAGATCTTTGTACATAGCATCATCCATATGCCCGTCCGGATTGGTCAGCGCCATTTGCGCTGTGTAACGCAGGACTGCTTTCTCTGCGTCGTCAAAAGGGCCGTTTTCAAAGTGAAGAATGGCGTCAACTTGCTCCTGTGAGATACCCGCCTCCAGACTGCCGGGCACATTCTGTTTGTTGCACGTCATGCAGCCATGGGTCATCGAGAGATAGAGCCTGGCCAGTTGTTTGTATTTATTATTGACGCGACCGCCGAAAAAAATCTTGCCGTAAAATTCGCCCATCACGAAATTTAGCAGCTCCGGCGCATTTGCAAACGCTTCTACGAAGGCGGGCTCGCCTGTCAGTTTGTTGAGCGTGTCCCAGACCTGACCCAGCTCCGGTGAAAGCTCATCTCTGGGAATGCGTGATAAAGGGGTGCTGGACAATTCACTTCTCCTTGATCGCGTTACTCTTTAAAATAATCCGGTTTTCCGATCGGCCAAACCCACCCATATTGCGACATGCCCCCATCAACCGTAATGACTTCGCCGGTCACAAACTTCGATGACGGCGCTGCAAGATAGACCGCAGTTTCCGCGATATCCCATACATCGCCAAACCGTTTCATCGGATTCGCCATGGGAAAATTTTTCAAGTCATTGTCGGAATACTGATTTACGCCTTCGGTTTCGATGGCGCCGGGTGCAATACAGTTGACCCGGATGTTCAGCGGCGCCCACTCTGTGGAAACGGTTTTGGAAAGATAGATAACGCCCGCCCTTGCGGCGCAGGAATGCGCCGACTGCGGCATGCCGCGCTCGACAGTCGCAACGATATTGATGATATTGCCTGGCGCCTTTTTGTCTCGCCAGCGTTGCGCCGCTTCCTGCATCATCCACCAGGTTCCATTCAGATTCGTATCGACGACGGCAAGCCAGCCCTTACGGGAAAAATCAATCGCGTCCTGAGAGAACTGTCCGCCTGCGCTGTTGATTAAAACATTGATGGCGCCGAACTTTTTGAACGTCTCTTCCATGAAGATATCGACACTGTCGGCGTCGCGGATCGTGATCGGCTTATAGGTGATTTCGCGCCCAACGAATTTCTTGATGCCGTCGCGCACATCGGCGAGCTTTTCTTCTCTGCGCCCGCAGATAACAACATTGGCGCCAAGGCGTGCGAACAACACCGCCATCGCGCGGCCCATACCGCTGCCGCCGCCGGAAATCACCGCCGTCTGACCGTCAAGCAGACCGTCCTTATAAACGGTGGGGGCGTTGGCCAGTTCCTCCAGCGTCATGCCGGAATAGTCCCGGATCGGCGTGATGTTATCAGTTTTGCCAGCAGACAAGGCCCGGAGCTTTTTGTCTGTCATATCGCCGTCCATGCTCCGTACTCCCCTTAATTGTTCAATCCAAAAATAGAAACAGCGGCCACGTTGCGGTTCGGTATGCCGCCCAGATTATGGGCCAGGCCGAATTTAGGCGACGTTAACTGCCGCTCTCCGGCGCGTTCCAATAGTTGCAGATAAATTTCATAAGTCATGCGTAATCCCGATGCGCCGATAGGGTGGCCAAAGCATTTCAGTCCGCCGTCGATCTGGCATGGAATGTCGCCAGCCGCATCATATCTTCCGTCAAGAATATCCGATGGCGCGGCGCCGTCCATGGAGAGCCCCAGATCCTCCATCAGCACGAGTTCAGTAATGGAAAAGCAATCATGGACTTCCGTCAGGCTGATATCGGCGAGGGGATCGCTGACGCCGGCTTCCGCATAGGCGCGCGCCGCCGCTTTGCGTGTGGTCAGCGTGTGAGCGCCATCCCAGGATTGATGCCCCATTTCAACGCCATTTGACGGCGCCAACTGCATCGCCTTAACGGTGACGAAGTTATCGCCAACGAGGTCTTTCGCGATTTCGGGACGAGCGACAATGGCGCAAGCGGCCCCGTCAGAAACGCCGCAACAATCAAAGACGCCAAGCGGGTACGCGACTGTCGGCGCGTTGATGATCTGTTCCATCGTCAGGCGTTTTTGCAGATGCGCCTTTTCATTGCGCATCCCGTTCTCATGGCTCTTCCACGAGACATGCGCCATCGCGCGTTTGAGATCCTTCATGTCAAGGCTGTGCTTGGCGGCATAGGCGGCGCCAAGCTGCGCGAAGGCGCCGGGCGGCGTGAAGCCGGGCTGGTAGAGGTCTTCGAACGTACCTTTGGTGCGCTCTGGCAGGCCGGCAAATCCGGTGTCTTTCAGTTTCTCGCACCCCATGGCGAGGGCAATATCGCAGGCGCCGGCGGCGATCGCGTATACCGCGCCTCTCAGGGCTTCGGTTCCTGTCGCGCAAAGGTTCTCAACCCGTGTTGCCGGGATATTCGGCAGCCGCAAATATTGCGAAAGAGGGTAAGCGGATTTCCCGACATTCTGCTCATCGTAGAAGACGCCGAACCAGGCGGCGTCAATCTGACTTTTTTCAATATTTGCGTCGGCGAGCGCTTCCTCAAAAGCCTCGTTAACGAGGTCTTCGGGGCCCGCATCCCAGCGCTCGCCGAACCTGGTGCAGCCCATGCCAATGATCGCAACCTTGTCGCGGATTCCCTCAGCCATGAGCGCCTCCGTCGACGGGCGCCGCTTTCCAGAAATAGCGATGAAAGCCGCGTGCGGTGTCAATGTCCTTGATTCGGAACGCCATTTCCACTGGCGCGCCAATGGCGATGTCGCCGGGGCGGAAGCCGGTCATTTCCATGAATACATTGCCTCCGCCTTCGAATGATACATTGCCGTAGATTAGCGGGGGCGCGCGCGTAAACGCTAACCAATCTTCCGTGAACGATTTCACGGTTGCATTTAAGTCAGCGAAACGATGATCATGCTGCGTGTCGAGCGCATTGCATTCTGGGTTTACGCATCGTCGCGATTTTGGAAACTGCGGCGTATTGCATTGAGAGCAAAGGCCGCCGACAAATCCATAAAGGTCGCGGCTTTTATTATAAGCGACCGTTTGAGCGGTGCGGTTGTCACGCTCGGCGCGCATGCCCCAGTCAATATCAATCGCGCCAAATGAAGACAAAAAGCGCGTGTAGTTTTCTTCGATGTGTCCATTGGATTGAACAGTTTGCAGAAGCTCGGCCTGATTTGTGTCAGTATTGGCTTGTGTTGTTCGCAACAAAACCGTGTCGCAGCCCTGACCAAAAGCGGTCAGTAAAATCCATTCATCTGGTTTGGCGTGGGCGAGAACACTCGCGAGCATCAGGATCGGATGCGCTGCGCCGGCGTGACCACAGTTCTCGAAAAGGCTGCTCGCGATTGCGTCAGGTGCAATCTCAAGCTGTTTTGCAACAGTGCGCGCCAGTTGCGGGTTGGGGAAGGGAGCAATCAAGTGTTTGATATCCGACCCTGTCAGATTGGCTTTTTCGAGAACAGGCCCTGCCGCTTTGGTTGCAAGCTTTGATACGCCTTCATCGCGGTACCAGCGTTCTTCCAGAACGTAGTCCGTTTCAGACTCTGCGGTGCGGTAGTGATCAACCAGATCCGCATAGATTGACTTGGCGGCAACAATTTCAGCTATCGGCGCCCCTTCACCAAGCACAAGCGCGGCGCCGGCGTCACCGGAAAGCATTTCAATGGCGCTGGCGGATTTCGCATGTCGACGGTCTGCGGCAGCAAGAAGTGAGGCGCCGCTGCGCGTCTCGTTGAAACGAATGAGGGCGGATGTCGCGGCGCGCTGTGATCCCGAGACATCGAAGACGTGGGTTTCAGAAGGCAGATCAAGCGCGGCGGCGACAACGCCGGCGTTCTGGCGGTCAAGAAACGGCGCTGTCGTTGAAGCAAAACAAAGGGCGGTCGGCTCTGTTTCCGGCAATGATCTTATTGCGTTTCGCGCCGCCGCAGCCGCCATCGTGATTGCATCTTCATCCCAGTCGCCGAAAGCGCGCGCGCCTTTTGCAAGTCCCTTCAAAGACGGTTGCGCCCAGCCGACTGCGTCAAAGATCGCTGCGCGGGACATGCGCTTGCGCGGTATATACGCGCCACAGCTCAATATCCCGAATGCGCCCATTCCGTCGCGTCCTTATTCGGCTGCCGTTTGCGTCGCCGGCGTTTCGATATATGGCTTCATCAAGGGCTCAACTTGTGCGTCGCCGGGAACAGCCGCCGCGCCAATACGTCGGTCTAGCTCTTCATGCCAATGATAGATACGCCGCTCCTGATAGGATAAAGGAATGCCCTTGAACCCGTCAGACTCGACAGACTCCTGAATTTGTGGGGCGAACTGCGTGTCCTCTTCGAGAATGCGCTCAAAATTCGCAATCCTTGATTCCCAGATCTCCGGCAACGGGCCGCCGCCCCAATCCGGCGAGAACCAGATGCATTCAAGCGCCATGGTATTGATGGTCTTTGGCCAGAACACAATAAAAGGAATGCCGGTTGGCGAAGGTGGGCAGACAATATTGGGGTATATATTATAGGAAACATTATTGTCGCGGGAGATTTCGCCGACGGTTTCGAGCTCCGGCAAGCCGGCAACGCCCGGGTCTTTCCATTCAGGACGACGGTTGGGCGTAACCATGCGTGAATGCCCGTGCGGCCACAGTTCTATCGTTGTGCCAAGGTGATCGAGGAAGCGATCCACCGTTTGCTGATGGATAGACTTCAAGTGATAGGTTTCCAGAAAGGCGTCGAGCAATACTTTAACATTGCACTTGATTTCATATTCCGCCTTATGCGCCAGGCGAAGGTTTTCTGGCTGAAATTCCGCCATGCCTTCTGCAACAGGTCCGAGATAGGAGAGAAGCGGTTCAGCGTTCTCATCGCAATTGATGAAAACCCAGTTACCGAAATTCTCGCAACGTACTGAAATCAATCCGAGGCAGGACTTATCAAAATCCGGAAAATCACGTTCATCGCGAATGCCAATGAGGTTTCCCTCGTGATCATAGCTCCAGCCATGATATCCGCACACAAATAGATTACGCTTGCCTGCGTTATCCTTGACCAGCGGGCCGCCGCGATGTCGGCATGTATTGTAAAAGGCGCGGACTTTATCGTCCTTGCCGCGCACGATCAGGATGGGCGACCCCAATTTTTTCCAGAGAAGGTAGCTTCCCTTTTCGGGCAACTCGTCCATATGACAGGCATAGACCCAACTCTTCTTCCAGAGATGCTTCATCTCCAGATCGTTGAAGTCATCATTTATGTAACGCACGCTTGGAATTGGGGGCAGGGAGGGAAAACCCTCCGGCGGCCCGTTGCGGGCTTTTTCATACGCCATGCCGGCTTTGATTTTTTCGACTGTCTGCGTGTCCATTTTGACCTCTGGAAAGCCTGAAAAAGTGCTGCGATTCAACCATATCATGCGTTATTATTCTCAAAAAGAAAACAGACATGATTGTTTTTTACTTGCTACGGCGGTAATGTGAACGAAACAGCAAATCCCGCGTAACATATTGAATATGTTGAAAATTTACGGCTTTCCATCGCCAAACTGCCATAAAGTCGCAATTATGCTGGAGGAATGCGGGATTCCCTATGAGCGCTGTCAGGTGGATATCCTCAAGGGCGAGCAGTTCCTCCCTGAATTTCTCGCGATCAGTCCTAATAACAAGGCGCCTGCGCTGGTCGATGATGAGGGCTCGGGCGGTTCGGTTTCGATTTTTGAGTCAGGGGCGATCCTCGAATATCTGGCGGTAAAATCGGGCCGTTTCCTGCCTGAGGGCAAGATATGGGCGGTCAAGGCCTGGCTTCACTGGCAGGTTGGCGGCCTTGGACCGATGGCCGGACAGGCGCATCATTTTCGGAAATTCGCGCCGGAGAAAATCCCTTACGCCATCAAGCGTTATACGGATGAAATCAACCGGCTCTATGGCGTACTGGATGTACGGCTTAAGGGCCGCGAATTTATTGTGGATGAGATATCCATTGCCGACTTCGCCTGCTGGCCCTGGATAAGACACTATGAGTGGCAGGGTCAAACACTCTGCGACTTTCCTGATTTAAAAAGATGGTTTGAAGCCATTGGCAAGCGTGAGGCTGTAAAACGCGCGCTAGCACTGGAGACTGAGAAAATGGCGCCAAAAGAAGCCTACTCAATTCTCTATGGTCAAAAGGCGGATACTGCAGAGCGTGTGCAAAATAAAAAGGGTCAATCATCATGACTGAGATTTTTCTTCATCACTATGATGCGTCGCCCTTTTCGCAGAAGGCCATCAAAATGCTGGCGATCAAAGGCGTGGACTGGAAGTCAGTGATACACCCGATGATTGCGCCAAAGCCTGAACTGACAGTGCTGACCGGCGGCTATCGCGGCACGCCCGTGATGCAGATCGGCGCTGATATCTTTGTTGACTCGCAGTTGATTGCTGAAGAGCTGGAAAGGCGTTTTCCTTACCCATCGCTTTATCTGGGCGGCAAAGGTGTCGCGCATATGCTGGATGAATGGGGACACGCTTTCTTTCGGTCGGGGCTCGATATCGCGATCAAGGAATTTTCAGGCGACTGGGACGAAGACTTCTACAAAGATCGTGATGCGATCTTTCCCGATCTTGATTTTTCAAAAGCAGATACGCGTTTTACCGACGCCTGCGTTCGCTTGCGCGCCCACGCGCAGTTGATAAACGACCAGCTCAGCGACGGGCGTGATTTTCTGATGGGCGCGTCGCCCGGTCTGGCGGACATTCAGGGCTATGTTGTGAACTGGTTTACCCGTGCAGGCTTTCCGTTTGTGCAAAAGCTGTTCAACGATTTTTCCTACCTTGAACCGTGGGAAAAGCGCATGGCGGCGCTTGGGGAAGGTGGGCGCATTGAAGCGACGGCGCAAGACGCATATGACGTGGCGAAAGCAAGTCAGACTATTATTCAGAGCAGTGTCGATGCTGATGACCCGTCAGGACTTGCCGTCGGGGATGAGGTCTGCGTCATACCCGTTACGTCGCAACGGGGTGACGCAAAAGGCCGCCTCGTTCGGTTAAGCGCCGGTGAAGTTGCGATCGCGCCTTCCAGTGCCGACCTCGAAAGCATTGTGGTGCATTATCCAAGGCTTGGATATGAAGTGAGGCGTGTCTAAATAACGCCATCATTTTTCAACGCGTCGATGTCTTCATCACAGTAACCAAGCGTGCTCAGCACTTCGCGCGTATGCTCTCCAAGCAAGGGCGGGCGTCCTTGCAGACCGGCTTCAAGGTCGGAAAAATTGATTGGCAGATCACAGACCGGCGCCGCCGCGGAGACTCCGGGAAAGCTCACCGATTTGAAAAAGTTCATCGCCTCGACCTGCGGGTTATCGAGGGCTTGTTGCATAGATAAGACAGGTCCGCTGGGAACGCCCGCTTTTTCCAGCGCCGTTAAAGCTTCGCCGGTTGTTTTATCGGCGCACCAGTCCCCCATCATCGCGCACAGCGCATCGCGATGGTCGCCGCGCGCCTGATCGCCTTGATAATCCGGATGGTCGGCAAGATCCGGTTTTCCGATCATTGCCGCCCATCGCCTGAAAAGACCATCGCCAACCGTATGGACAAGAATGTGTCCATCGATTGTCTTGAACACGTCCGATGGTGCGGAGGTTTGAACACGGTTGCCGGTGCCAATGCGGTTCTTTTGCGTTACCGCCTGTTCCGTGAGATGCGAATTCATGGCGGCGAGGGCGGTTCCTAAAAGAGAGGTTTCCACATGCTGGCCTTCGCCTGTTTGTTGGCGCGCCATCACGGCCGCAACGGCGCCAAGCGCTGAAAACACAGCGGTCGAAAAATCCGCATAGGGAGCGCCAGCCTTTACCGGCTGGTCTGGCGTACCGGTTAAATACATGGCGCCTGACATGGCTTGCGCGACACCGTCAAAGCCGCCCTTGTCGCGATCGGGACCATGGGCGCCGAAACTGGTCTGCGTGACCAGAATGCCTTTTGGATTGGCAAGCGAGAATGACGGCCAGTCGAGGCCGAGCTTTTCAAGCGCTTTCGGCGGCAGGTTAGCCACAACAATATCGCTCGACGCAGCGAGTTTTTTCAGGATCTCGCGTCCGGCGTCTTTCGACAGGTCCAGCGTGACCGATTTCTTTCCGCACCCGGTCTGCATGAAAAGCGCTCCTTCGCCGGGATCGCCATCTGCGCGGTCAAAGAGCGGGGCGATATATCGGTCTTCACCGCCGCCGCGGCGTTCGACACGGATCACCTCAGCGCCGAAATATCCGAGCAGTGTCGCGCAATAGGGGCCGGCCACATATCGACCGATATCGAGGACGCGAACACCGTTCAAAATACTGGTCAGATCAGCCTCCCGCGTTGATTTTTATAGGTTATTCTATATCCCTTTGAAATAATAAAAACAATCATGTCTGTTTTTCTATTGGCAAAATGATTGCCGGTGGATAAGGTTTGGCGACATTTAAACATAAAGCGATCTGCAATGGATTTCAGACTGACGGATGAGCAAGTTGCGCTGCGCGAAACGGCGAGAACTTTCGCCCGCGCCGAACTGCCCGAGATTGCCAAGGCTTGTGAAGCAAACGCTGAGCCGCCGTCGCACGATCTCATTAAACAGTATGCGGATATGGGCTTTCTCGGGATCAATGTGCCTCTAGCCTATGGGGGCCTTGGCCTTGGCAATGTCGAAGCGCTGTTGATCCTTGAGGAATTCGCGAAGATTTCGTCGGCGGTAGCGTTCCCAATTTTTGAATCCTGTGTTGGTCCTGTGCGCGCGATTGAACATTTCGGATCGGATGCGTTGAAGGAGCGTGTTGTTCCCGCTGTATGCCAGGGCGATTGCGTCGTCGCCATTGCGATGTCGGAGCCTGACGCCGGGTCCGCCTTGACTGACTTGAAAACCAGGGCGGTGGTGAAAGGCGGTAAAGTCATTCTGAACGGTATGAAACGCTGGTGCTCAGGCGGCGGTCATGCGGACGGTTATCTCGTCTATTGCCGCATGTCGGACGATCCGGGCGCGCGCGGCATTGGCGCCGTTTACGTTGAAAAAGACGCCCCCGGTATTTCTTTCGGGCCGCAGGAAAGTCTGATGGGCTTTCGCGGGGTGCCGTCAAGCGACATCTTTTTCGATGACGCAATAGTGCCGGAAGAAAATGTCGTTGTACCGGCCGGCGGCTTTAAAAAACTGATGGAAGCCTTTGATCTTGAACGCTGCGGCAACGCCACCATGGGATTGGGACAGGCGTCGGGCGCGTTGGAAGATGTTCTGGACTATGTGCAGGAGCGCAAACAGTTCGGCAAACCGATTGTTGATTTCCAGGCGGTCCAGATGCGGCTTGCTGAAATGCAGATGCGAGTCGAGGCTGCCCGTCTTCTGATACACCGTGTCGCCTGTAACGCGGAACACGGTCTTCCAAGCATTTTGGATTCTTCGGTTGCAAAATGCTACGCGAACGAAATTGCGCGGGAAGTTACCGGGTCAGCACTGCAATTAATGGGCGCTTACGGGTACTCAAAAGAGTTTGCCATGGAACGGCGCATGCGGGACGCCTGGGGGTGGGGGATTGCCGGCGGCGCCATCGATATTCAGAAGATCAATATCGCTTCGGCGATGGTCGGCCGTCGTTTTGATCAGCGTAAATAGGGGCGGCCATGTCGGGCGAGTTTCTGAGAGCCGCGAGCGTTTCGGATATTGCTGAAAATGACAGCAGGGCCTTTGCAATCGCAGGCAAGAGCATCCTTATTTGTAATACAAAAGAAGGTTTTTTTGCGGTTGAGAACCAATGCACTCATCAGCTTCAGGAACTTGAAGGTGGAAAAATCCGCGGCTGCTTTATTTTTTGCCCGCTCCACGGGCAGCGGTTCAGTTTAAGAGACGGAACGCCAATTGGTCAGCTAACGGATAAACCACTGATGACGTATCCCGTCAAAGTTGAAGGCGACGATATACTGGTCAATCCTGATGCGTCCGGCGGCGCACCAGATTGATACTGCGGCAGGAGAACACCTCTTCATCATGTTGATCGATCAATCCGTATTGAAACACCACAACGCCACGGGTTGGATCGCTTTTGGATGCGCGTTTTTCGACAATTTCAGACGTGGCGCGCAATCTAAATCCCGCATGCACCGCTTTGGGCCAGCGCGTATCCTCCCAGGCGACGCCGCAGATGAAATCCACATCGCCATTGATGGTGTGATCAAGCTTGCGCCAGAGTGCGGCGGTATAGATGCCGCTTGCAACCACCTCGCCAAAGACGGAAGCCTTGGCCTCATCGGCATCTGCATGGAACCATTGCGGATCATACTTTCTGGCGAATTCGATCATATCGTCCTGTTCAACAAGCATTTCCTCAGATGTCGCGCGCTCGCCAATAACCAGGTCTTCAAATTTTCTCATGCGGGGTCAATCCTGAGTAACGTTGCGTAGAGTCCATTGCCAGCAAACGCCGTGCAAAACGGTTTGAAATGAATGGAGAAAGAATGATGAGACTGTACGTAATGTCAATTGCCGGTATCGCCGCCCTTGTCGGAACAGCATTTGCTAATGACACCATGGATGCGATGATTGGCGCGCCTGTCGTCTATACCTATGGAGACGGCGGCACTGTCACGGCATATTATTCCGATGACGGTTCCTATACGACGGATTCCGTTGGCGGCGGCAGTTGGACCATTGATGGCGATGAGTTGTGTATCACAACCGATGACAGAGATTCCGGCTGTACGACTCTCGAGTCTGGGCATAGCGCCGGCGACAGCTGGGAAGGCGTAGACGCCTTTGGAAACGCCGTCACGATTTCGATAGAGTAGCGACGCAGTGACGATAATCTGAAAAGGACAATGCCGTGACCCAAACAGCCATTAAGGCGCATCTGATCGCCGGCGGGCAGTATCATGACATTGATCATGCGCGGCTTGTCCTTCTCCAGTTGCTTTCCACGCATGAAAATGTCCGCACGACTCTGGGGCAGGACTATTCAGACCCTGGTGCTCTGTCAGAGGCGGATTTCCTTGTCACCTATACGTGCAACGTGGCCCCGGATGTGAGGCAAGTCGCTACTTTGCGCTCATTTCTTGAACGCGGCGGGCGTTGGCTGGCGCTGCACGGGACGAATTCGATCCTGGCTCAGAACGAAAAGGGGCGGTGGTATGCGCCCGACGATGACACCGGGTTTATGGACTTGTTAGGCAGTCAGTTTGCGGCGCATCCGCCGATCGTGCCCTATGAAGTGCAGATCAAATCCGCCACGAGTCCGTTGACCGAGGGCATCGAAAACTTTGTTGTTGAGGGCGGGGACGAGCTTTATTACATGCGTCTTTTCGGCGACATTGATGTTCTGATGGACGCGAAGGCGCAAGGACCGGCCAAAGGTTTCGTTGAACGCGAATGGGATGAGGATGCGCGCCATCCCGTGCTTTATAAAAAGCGCGTCGGAAAGGGAGAAATCCTCTACTTCACGCTGGGGCATCGGCGGGGGCATTACGACATGGCGCCGTTGATGGACTATTATCCGAATGTAGAAAAAGGCGCCTGGGAAATTGAGCCCTATATGGAAGTGCTGCGCCGTAGCCTTCGCTGGGCGAAGGGCGAGCTGTTAGCGTAGCGCTGTTTAAGCGTTCTCTTCAGGAGCGAACACAAGCAGCAGATTACCGGGCATATGATAATAAAGTCCGTATCCTGAGTTAATTACAACATGACCATCCGCGATGGCGGCGCCGGGACCGCTCATGGAACCGCCAGTTGCTTTTTCGCCGCTTATTGTTGGGGTCGGCCTGGTGGTGTCGTAGGACCAGATAATGTCCCCTGTATCCGCGGCGTATGCCTGAAACCGTCCGTCGAGATGACCGGCGAAGACAACGCCGGGGATAGATGTCGCCGCCGCTGAAATGCCTGGATCGCAGAACTGACGTCCATCGCAGATATTGTTTGCGACATTGCGCCAGATAATCTCGCCAGTCGCAGCGTGTATTGCGTGAAGCCCCGCGCCGTATTGTGAGAGATCATATTCACGCGCATCGTGCGTATCCGCCATGTCAACAATAGGAACAAAGACGGTCGACCCTTCGGCCGTCATGCCGAAATGCACGCCGCCCTGTGTGCCGCCATGGCCAAGGCGCTGATCCCACAGGATGTCCCCGGTTTCAATATTTAACCCGTAGGCGACGCCGGATTTTTGACCGATGACCAGAATATCCTGATCCTCGCTCAACGGCACGACAAGCGGTGCAGCGGATAGGTCCACGTCGGGACCGTTCTCTTCCGGGCAGTTTTCGTTGCCCATCATGCAACCGACATTCCACGCATCCCCTTCCGTGAACTGGGTCTGCCATATCTTTGCGCCGGTTACAGCGTCGAGCGCAAAAACAGCGTCCGAGTTTTCGTCAGCAGGCGATGAATAGTTCTCACCAGAGCCGACATAGAGACGGTTGCGTTTGGCGTCATAAGTGGGCGCAGTCCACACTGGCGCGCCAGAAGGGCCAAGAATTTCCGTGCCGATTGATGTTTCACCATGGACGGATGGCGGCTCGGGGATTGTATGGGTCTTCCAGTTGATATCGCCCGTCGCCGGGTCAAGCGCGGCGACGGCGCCGCGGAAAGTGCAGCAAGCATAAGTCGGGTCGGCGGCGGAGGTGACTTCAAGCGAAGAAATGGGAACAAAAAGCTGACCGCCGCCGAGTGTCGGCGTGCCGGTAATGGTGGCGTTCGGATGGTCATCGACTTTCCGGCGCCATATCAATTCCCCGGTAAACGCTTCCAGCGCATAGGCCCGCCCGAGAAAGTCACCGAAATAAATCCGGTTATTTTCTGCATCCGCAATGATGCCGGTGCGCACTTCCGCGCTGGCGCGATAGGTCCACTTTGCGCACCCGGTTTCCAGGTCAAACGCGTAGACGGTACCATCCTGGCTGCCAACAAAGATCGTGTTCCAGCCGATTGTCGGTTGCGAACGCGCACGCACTGATGAGGGATAAGCAAACGCCCATTTCAGCTTCAGGTTTGGCGCGTCGTCTCGCGTTAACCCGGCGACATTTTCAGGGATGAATCGTCTGGTGTCGTGCCCCCAGCTGACGGCGGCGGGCGGCGTACCGGTAAAACCGCTAACACCTTCCGCGCATTGCGCCGGCGGCGCCGGCGGTTCATAGGAGGCGAGCGACGTTCGCGTCAGATATTCGGCGATGTGACGTTTTTCTGTTTCTTCTAAATGCGCTGATTGTGCGCTCATTATGCCGTCATTCATCGCGGTCAGGATGGCGTCCGGCGCCATCATTTCAAGCCATACGGTTGCAGGCGCTTTGGGAACGCGGCCATTGTGGCATGTGGCGCAGTTCGAGGCGAACAAGGCGTTGCCGGGGTGATTTTCCGGATCGATCGCCTCCCCGGCGCGGGCTACAAATTCATCGGTGTGGGCGACTCGTGTTTCTTCCAGATCAACGGGGGCCGCCGTGTCGCGCGAACAGGCTGAGAGCGATATGATGAAACCCGCCGCAGCGAGCGTAATCACTGATGAGAAAGACTTCATGACCGTCAAACCCCCTTCGCCCATTGCTGAATATTGCGCTTGTCCGCGATACGACAGATTTGACATCATCATGTCACGGCGGCAAAAAACAATCAATCATGATTGTTTTTATCTGGTCTTTCCCGCCGCATTTAAAGGGCTGATTTAATGACTGAACGGGTGCTTATCGTTGGCGGTGGTCATGCGGCGGGCCAATGCGCCGCTAGTTTGCGTCAAAAAGGCTGGGCCGGTGAGATCGTCATCGCCGGAGAGGAGCCATATCCGCCGTATCAACGCCCGCCATTGTCGAAAGCCTATCTCGCCGGCGCCATGACGGCGGAACGATTGGCGTTCAAACCGGAGGCGTTTTACGCAAAGGAAAACATCACCCTTAAGCTTGGTTGGAAAGCGACCGAGATAGACCGCGCCAGCAAAAGAGTCGTTTTCGAAAATGCATCGTCAATTGACTATGACTTCCTTGTGATTGCGACCGGCGCGCGCGTCCGCGAGCTGAACTGCCCGGGTGTTGATCTGGAAGGGGTCGGCTACCTGCGATCCATTGCGGATACGGATAATCTCAAAAAAGACTTTCGGGAAGGCGCTGGGCTGACCGTTGTCGGTGCGGGTTACATCGGGCTTGAGGTTGCCGCGGTCGCCATAAAGCACGGTTTGAAAGTAACGGTTCTCGAAATCGGGGAGCGCGTTATGGCGCGCGTCACCAGTCCGATTGTTTCAGAGTATTTCGCACAGCTTCATCGGGGCCATGGCGTTGATTTGAGACTTGATGTTGGCGTCGCCGGGTTTGAAGGGGAGAGCCGCGTGCAGGAAGCAATTCTTTCGGACGGTTCTCGACTTGCCTGCGACATGGCGGTGATTGGCGTCGGCGTCGTTCCGAATGATGACCTTGCCCGCGAGGCCGGACTTGAAACCGATGACGGTATTCTTGTTGATGAATTTACGAGAACGAAGGACCCATCGGTTTTTGCGATCGGCGATTGTACGCGCCACCCAAGCCATTACTTCGGCGGGCTGCTAAGGCTTGAGTCGGTGCATAATGCGCTGGAACAGGGGAAAACCGCCGCATCGGCAATTTGCGGAAACGATGTTGTTTACGACCAGGCGCCGTGGTTCTGGTCGGATCAATATGACATCAAGCTGCAAACGGTTGGGATATGCGCTGGCCGCTATGATGAAGAGGTTGTGCGCGGCGACCCCGCCGCAAACAGTTTTTCAGTATTCTACCTGAAAGGCGAAAAGCTGGTTGCTGTCGATTCAATCAATGCGCCGACGGATCATATGATCGCCCGCCGGTTGATTGGCGCAGGCAAATCACTCGAGAGGGAAGATATCGAAAACACGCAGTTCGATTTAAAATCCTGTCTGTGACGAATATTGGCTGTTCCCGGTAACCTGGGAATAGCCGTTAAAGACGCGCACTAAGGATCTTATTGTTCGCCAAAAGCTGGCGACATATGAGGGTTTTTATCCTGAACCCGGTCAAAGTTATTTGCATTTATGGTTTTTGCTATCTCCTCAACCACTCAACTGTAAATGCATTACTCTTCTATTCGGACGAGCCTTGGTCCGGTTTCTTTTGCCTTCATTGGCGCAAAGAGTTTGTCGGCAATACCTTTTGGGTTAATCAGTATAAACGCGCCGAGGCCGCCAGCTATAAGTGAGCCAAACAAAACGCCCATGCGAATGGCGTTGATTTCCGCCGGACCATCAAAGGCAAGGCCGCCGATAAAAAGGCTCATCGTAAATCCGATACCGGTAAGACAGCCCGCCCCGGCGATATGGCGCCACTCCAGCCCCTCCGGCAATCTTGAAAAATTCATCCGTACACTCAAGAATGACATCAACATGACACCCAGCGGCTTACCGATGACCAGGCCGGCGATAATGCCAGCCGGCAGGGGCGCAAAAATGGAAGAAAGGCTGGCGCCGCTAAACGAAACGCCGGCATTTGCAAATGCGAAAACCGGCAGGACCAGGAATGCGACCCACTTATGAAGCGCTTTTTCCGCTGCATGCAGAGGCGAGGGGTCATCAGCCGTTTGGCCTTCAATAGGGATCGTCAATGCGGTTACTACGCCCGCAAGCGTAGCGTGCACTCCGGATTTCAGGACGAACACCCATACCAGCACCCCGATAAGAATGTAGGGCGTAATGTTTTTTATGCCCATTCGATTGAGGACAACGAGAGCGGTGACGCCCGCGAGACCAAAAAGCAGTGACCCTGCCGACAAATCGGCTGTGTAGAAAAGCGCGATGATAACGATCGCGCCAAGGTCATCAATGATGGCGATTGCTAGTAAGAGAATTTTCAGGCTTGCCGGCGCCCGGTCGCCAAGCAGGGCGAGCACGGCGAGCGCAAAAGCGATGTCCGTCGCCGCAGGGATCGCCCACCCGCGCAGCACCTCCGGATCGCCAAAGGCGAACATACAGAAAAACAGGGCAGGAAAGACCATGCCGCCGACGGCCGCAAAAATGGGGAGTGAGGCTTTGTCCAGGGAAGAGAGCTCTCCCTCCAGAACTTCTCGTTTCACTTCCAGACCGATCAGGAAAAAGAAAACCGCCATCAGTCCGTCATTGATCCATAAGACTAGTGGTTTGGCGATTTCAAAGTCGCCGATTGCAACGATCATCGGCGTATCCAGAAGAGCAGCGTATGTTGCCGCTAAAAAGGAGTTTTTAAAAACCAGCGCGGCGATCGCGCTTGCAGCCAGGATCATACCCGCTGAGGATTCCAGTTTTATGAACTCTTGAACGTTAGTCAGAACGTTTTTCATGGAAGTCAGCCCCTGTCATGCTGGTGGGAACTAATGACTGGCATCATCGAATATCACCACCATAGATTTGTTACGCAATCCATTACGCTGCAATAAAAAATTGTCAGCGCCGCCATTAACTCATGTACGATGAAAGTCTCGCAGCGGTTTAGATAGGCGCGCCCTATGACAATGATAGGCTTGTCAGCCAAAGGCCATAAATTGTCAGCGGCACGTCGCTATGCAATCTAAAACAGGCGATGAAAGGTAGCGCGGCTGGCAGTGGTGAGCCCCCATCGCTGCGTCAGAGGTTTCCGATTACTTTTTTTGCTGTTTTCCGGCGTTCGGAAAAAGACCGGGGCCAATTTTCTGCAAAAATTGTGAGAGCGTATTTGAGAGACGACGTGTTCCTCTGACAACCTCTAGGGCAATCCGTTGTGCGGATGTCGACATGCTCATCAGCACCTTGAATAGTGATGCGCCGATAATCCACATATTCGACGCCTCAAAAAGACGATTACGCCACCAGGTCTCAATCCATCCATGAGAACGTTCGGCGCCAAGAAAAACGCCGGAGAAATCAAATACAGTGCCGCCGACATGAAAGCCCATAAAGGCGATCTGGATACAGATGAGCGGTATCAGGACGCGCTCGCGCCGGGTGCTCCAGCGTTCGTAGAATAGGGTTAGAAGCGCCAGGTCAATCAGGGCGAACCCAAAAGTATATTGCGGTAGAACGAACTGCCACAAATTGCTGAGCGCGAAGGAGATGATGATCCACAATGACGCCCAGACCAAAGGTTTGATGCGGGCGAAAAAGGCCGCCGCTAATGCGGCGGCCATCCACAAGATGAAATAAATATAGACGGCCAGCGGGCCGCTCAATCCTGTTATTTCAGCCCCAGTATCGATAACGCATGCTCCATATAAGCGATCGCGGGAGGTTTGGGCGTACCGCCGCTGACCATGTGATCGCTGGCCTGGCCGATCAGTTTGGCGCCCGCTTCGCCCGCCTTGATTTCGAAGGCCGAATGAATTTCCGCCGTCTTCACGGCCAAGTCAAGAAACGCCTGTCGCCATGCGTCAATCGCTTCAGGGGCAACAGCAGGCGCGCCTGTTTTCGCCTCAGCGGCGGCGGCGACGCCCGGTAAGGTTGCGCCGGCGGTGGCGAGTGCAAGCGCCGCTTTTTCGAATTTCAGGAGTTTCACCTGTTCGCTGCGCATGTCCCGTGCACAAGTCTCGTTAACCATAACCATATCTCCTCTGTTGGTCGGCGACCCAATAGAGGAAAGAAATTTGGCTAAGATGGCTTTATGGAATTCGCAACGATTAAAACAACATTGAAGGGATATCGAGGGCGGTCCCGACTTGTCGGCCCTGGAAATAAAGGCGTTTGGGGTTTTTTCCTAGACGTCGGGATTTAGATTCCGCATCGATTTTTTGAATTTATGATGACTGAGCGCCGGGAAAATACATTGAAGCTTTCCGGGCATTTTGAGCACAAAACTTAACATAGGGCGTGCCTGTATGCTGTGGCGCCGCCTCCATTGACTTTGTTGAGTTCCCGGCGGCGGTTACACGGGATTGTTGTTTAAGCAGGGTTAGCCGCCCATAGAGGGTTGTGTTGCGGACTGAGGACAAGCCATGCAGCGGTTGCAAAGAGCAATCAAAGAATCAAAAGCATTTGTCGGCAAGTCAGTTTTTTTGGCTATCGATGGTTTGGGCGCCTCCGGCAAATCGACTCTGGCGTCGCTGATCTCAGATGCGCTTGGCGGCGAGATCATTCGTCTGGACGATCTGTCGGGCAGCGTTCCTTTGAGTTGGTTACCGCGTCTGAAGGCGGAGATTTTGACGCCGATCTCTAACGGCGCAACATCGTTGACCTACCAACCGGAAAGCTGGTGGGCGCACAAACCGCCGCCTGTCATCGGCCAACCTGTGACACCCAGTATGATCGTCGAAGGGGTCGGAAGCCATCATCCGCAAGTGCGGTCCTTCTGGGGGGTGACTATTTTTGTCGAGACGCCCCCAGCCTTGTGTTTTCAAAGGGGCGTTGCACGCGATCTCGCGACAGGCCGCCCCAAAGCGGAAATTGAGTATTTGTGGCGCCGATGGCAGGCGGCCGAACTTGCCTATCTTGAGGCGCATGATCCGGCGCGCCGGGCCGACTTCGTTGTTGATGGCACGGCGCCATTTAGTACTCAGTTGTAGTTGGGCCCGCCGCAAGCCAAGAGTGAACTTTAGTGGAAAATTTCGGACAAACTGCCCAGGGCCGCGCCCTGGCGTCACAAATTAAGATTTATTTGAAATGACAGATCGCGACTGGCGTTCCAAGCGTTATAAACTCGCCGGCAACTGATCTTTGAGCCGGACAATAATTCACAAGCAATCAAATTCTGTACATTCAGAAGTCAGTCGACTTAGCAATATTCAGTTGAAGTGACGAGTCGTGACGTTTCCGATGGATAGAAAGCTTGATAAACAACGATCCTTCGGTTTTTGTATACTTCCTTCAAACACAATCTGAGATTACTGTAAGGTAAACTTAGCCTGTATCTTCGAATATTATCGCCGTCTGCCGACGCCTCGTTCATGAAGGGATGGATAAAACTATAGGCGGTAGTACTGATTGATTCAGTTGCTTTGCGCCTTTCCTGCAACCATTTACCGCGCATAGAAATAAAGTAAGTTGGTCGGTTTGTATCGATAAAACCGTCACTCCAAATCTGGAGCGCCTTAAACTTGTCTTTTCCTGATAGTGACTGAACAACGGCGCTGCGATCAGATGTCAAGCGGGTTAATTCCTCTCTCGAAACAGCCTCACCAGGCATCAAAGGAATGCAGCAACGACTAAGGTAAGTGTGCCCTTTGGTCCGAACTTCAGCGTAAGTATGAAGTGCGATTGAAGATTCGTACGACTTTAGATAATCCAGAAAAATTATATCATTGGGCTGTAAACGGGTGGATAGAAAATCCATTGTATTCCTTACCGCCAACGTCGGTGCGTTTACCCGGTCCTGTATTGCAGAACGAAAATTGGCGAAAGATAAGGCTATCAAAAGCGCGCCGGAACAAAATGCAATGGACACACGAGTGATACTTACCCATTTTGTGTTTGATTGTTTGGAATAATCGTAAAGGTATTGAGCTGCACCAGAAACAGGCAGCGCAAATAGCATCATCTGCAACATTAAGTATCGTGGTTGTCCAGCGGCAATCTTTCCCGCAGTCACGGCAAAAACAATTAGTGCGAATGACGATAGTGCAATTAATGAGAAAAACCGCGCCTTTCGAAACCCCAGGGCAACAATCGCAATCACAACTATACCATAGGCGGGAATAGCACCCCAGGCATTAAAAAATCCACTTCTGAAAAGAGCAGTATCTGGCAACGATGTGAGCGGAAGTTTATTTATTGACGTATAGTGTTTTGATATATCCCAATATGTGGATAACGCCGGGTGGAAATTTGTAAGCCCAAGCTGAAAGCCGACAAACGCAAAAGCTAAAAGGACGTATGCTGTGGTCCAAATAGTTCCAATTCTGTGAAAAAGAAACGCTCCGAAAAATAATGCAAAAACTGCAAACTCTATTCTGAATGCCGAAGCTAAGCAGATACACAATGCTGACAACAGAATTGCGGATTTGGCGGGATTGGCCTCTGACTGTAAAGCCCTAACAGCATAGAAAAAGGCGAACGAAAAAAATAAAATCGCCATCGGTTCTACAGCGGCAGTTGTACTGAAAAATGTCGGCATCTTGGCTGCAGTGAGCAATATTGCGGTAAGGACTCCTGCGATAGATCCAAGGGTCCGAAAAGCGATTATTGAAAATAACCAACAGGAAATCGCGTATGCTATAACACTTGTGACTAAAACCGTTTTTGTAATATCGAAAAAGCCATCAGAAGCCTGGTCCAGAGCAAACAATGCAGAATAAAAAAGTTGTGGCGCCGGTAGAGGTAATTCGCCCCAGGTTTTAAGATTTGCCAGGTAATTTGGATCACCGTATCGTTCAACCGCAAAAAACAGTCGACTTGCGCCATCAGAACGAGTGAGCAAAAGGGCGCCCGAGAAAATATACAAAAATTTGTATAAGGTTGCTCCAACCACAATCCCCGCGGCGACTGTTTGAGGAAAAATCGGGCTACGCGGTTTAAATGAAAGTTGTAACGATTTTGATGTGAAAAGGGCGATGCTCAGGCAGGAAATAAACACTCTCTTGATCAGATGAGCGACTCTACGATTGGCGGAGAAAAAAAAGAGATGGAAACGTTTGAAGAAATTCATTTCAACTGAAGTGAGTTAGTAAAAATAAAAGTTGCGGAACTGCGCCCCCACGACAACAAGACGCGCTTCTTTTTATCTAAACCCAGTGTCCTCCATTTTTTCTGAACCGCTTCCAATCATCTGGGCTTGGAAATGTATAATATGACTCAACCCTCGAATCGGAAGCCTGGAAAGAATCAGCAGCTCGCAGGTTATCCAAAGCTTCAATTAATGCAGGAGCACTAAGTTGGAAACACTTTTTGTATAGTGTCCATAACGTATCAGAGCTATTTATCGAAACGACTCGTTGGGCCAAAATTTCACCCTTGTCGATTGACGGCGTCATCTTGTGAATTGTCACGCCGGTTTCGCGTTCATTGTTTGCGACAGCATGAAAAACAGGTAAAATTCCACCATATGAGGGCAGAAGTGCAGAATGCCTGTTGATGCAACAATATCGGGCTGTTTTTAGTAACTTTTTGCCAAAAAGAAGAGAGTTAGAACTTATAATTACGTCAGGATTGGTTGTCGCTATTTGGGCAATATTAGTGGCGGTGTTGATATTTGATTGCACCCTGATGAAAGGAATTTCATAAGCGCGCAGCACAGCGGCTACTGAAAAATAATTGCCATTAAGCCCTTCACTGAAAGCATAATTTAGCAGGGTGGCCCGACTCTTTTTCAGGCCAAGCGCAAGAAGTTCAACTAAATTTAATCGCCAAAATTGGCTCGCCAGATAGCGATTAATACTACTTTTTTTTGGAATTTTTTCAACAAGAGCCGCTCCAACAATTTGGTCTTCGCTTGAAAGCGTTTCGATTAGATTTTTGGAAAACTCAGGATGAAAAAATGGCGTCTCATCGATGACCAGATATATTCTCATCGTTTGTACTTACCTTAAGAGCGGTTCATCTAGGCCATATTTTCGTTGCTCAGAATGGCTTTAAGTTCAACGTCTTTGCTAAGCTCGAGTTCAGCGCGCCTGTCCGAGGAACTGTAGAACTTCCAAAGATCTGCCCGATCTGCCCATAGCTTATTTTCATTTGGCGTGGCCTGTCCAGGGTGGATAAGCACCTCAACAATACTGCTGAGACCTGCCCGAGACGGTTCTATAACTTTTCTGCAAGCGGCAAGCCCCTCAATAAGGGCGGCCTTTGTCATTTTTCCAGAATGCAAAATGCCAATTAAAAAGTCGTTGTGACCTATATTATGAGCAGTCAATTTATCAATCATATATTCTGAAAAGTAATTCAATATTGAATGTTTTATTGCGTTCAGTCCAAAAGGGCGCGCCCATTCGGTCGTGTTGCGAGCAAAGTAAGTCGGCTCTTTAAGGATACGAATATACTCAATTGGCGTTGCTGTATCGAGCGACAAGATTGTGTCGAAAACAATTGGAATGGCGTGGATATGTGAGTGGGAATCTAAACGGAGCATATCTAGTCGACTACCTAACAAGGCAAAAGATTTTTCAATTTGTTGATTAAATTCTATTCCGATTTGCTGAGAAAGCTCCTTGCGTAAAGTCTTAGACTTAGTTGTCGAAAACCAAAATAGCCTTTGAAAACTCGCGTCTAAGTGCCCGCCCTTCGTGACAAGAAGCGGTATATCGTCAGGTTTGGCTGCAGGAACACCCTCCTGCAAGTTCAGGTGAATGCTGACGCGAACATCGCTATTCGTCTTTAAATATTCCACTGCCTCTCTAACAGCGTCCCCGTTCGCTAATAAGCTCACTGAACTTACATGACCTTTTTCAATTGATTCAATAATCGACTGATTAGTGCCGCTAGACAGTCCAAAATCGTCGGCATGTAACAAAAAACTGGTCATCAGTATCTTTGAAATCAGTTTGGCGCGTTAGTGTTCGCGCAAGAAGCTTCGGCTTTTATTCGAGTTGCAGAAAACTCCATCGGCGTCAAAAACTCAGCAGGGAGTAAGTCAATCAATTTTTCCAAATGAAGGAGAGTGGTTAAATTGATGAGAGAATGCATGACTGAATTATTATGGCGTTTAGCAAATAACTCATCGTCTTTATAGCGGTGAATAAACTGCGACATTACCCCCGGAACAAATTTAGGATCGAACCCTCTGCGCGATAACATGCGTTTTATTTTCCTGGCTGTAATGAAGTTTAGAGAGTTCCATAGCTCATCGTCAATTTCTCTGTCCGAAATGAGTAATTTTCTGGACAATCTGGGCATCCATGGAATTAGGGGAATACCAAAATGTGGTTCGTATGGAAACGCATAATTAGGACAAAGATGAACCATCTTACCAGAAGGAGACATGACGGCGCATAGTGCTTCTATTGCATCATCCAAGTTATCAATGTGTTCCAGCACATGAATAGAAAAGATGAAATCAAATTCGCCATGCTCTTCCCGCCGCAAGACGTTTGCGGGCTCATTAATTCGATGAGGACGCGGCGCATTTGTTGCTTCCCAAAGCACGTCGCCGGCCACATCAAAGAATGAAAAACCCTTACCTATCGGCTCCAGAGCTGTGACGTCGTATCCGCGGTTGCTGAGATACATCGAGACAATTCTTAAGCCGGCGCCTATTTCCAGAATCCGATTAGCTTTGTCGTCACATAAGTGCCGTTGAAGAAATGAAAACCCGAGCTTTGCTTCATTCAGGTACACATCAAACTGTTCTCGTGTCGCGTCTGCGGATTTGTCTGTATTTTTTACGATTTCATCAACAATATGATTGGCCCTGAATTGTCCCAAAAAGCACTCAAACTCATAGGCATCGCCAAGGGAAGGCATATCTAACACGCTTTTGTTGGTTTCATTTTCCGCTGCATGATGTTCGCCCTTGTATTATCGGGATAAAAAGAACACTCCAAAAAATAATAACAGCATACCTATTAGTTTATGCGCTGTTAGCGATTCATCCAAAAATGTGATGGCTAGAACTGTTGACGCCAGCATTGTTAGCCCAATGCAGATTGGATATGCAATCGTTACGTCCGTACGAGACAGGATAAAAACCCAAGCCCCAAAACTTGCAATATACATAGCCGCTGCAGACATAAAAATTAACGCCAATCTAGGTTCAACGACAGAAAGATTGATTGGCCATCCAAGTTTAGACGATGTGGTTCTAAGCAGTATGATTGCGGTTGCACTCAAAATTGAGTATGCTGTATATAGCAAAATGTTTTGCGACATTTTTCATTCCCGTTCGAAAATCACTAAGCTGGCCGCGGCGTAAGGGTCTGGGGTTGGGAGTAGATATGTTTTAGCTCCAAAATCAAGCCCACCACAGAGGTTGTGCAACCATTCTCCTCAAATACTGAATAAACGGTTTGGAAGCCAAGTCAGATGCAAAGTTCAGAAAATAGCAATAGGATAAATACTCCACATATTACTGTGGTTATGCCTGTCTACAACGAGGCGGAAAACCTGGAGCATGCGTATAAGGAGATTATAGGCGCAATTCCAGAGTCTATGACATTTGAGTGGCTGGTTGTGGATGATGGTAGTGATGATCGATCAAAAGAAATAATCTTGCGCCTGGCAAATTCAGACAAGCGTATTCGTTATATTTTCTTTTCAAGAAATTTTGGGCACCAATCTGCCGTGCGTGCAGGAATTTTGGCCGCATCGGGTAAGGCCGTAGTAGTCATGGATGCGGATTTGCAGCACCCAATTGATTTGCTTCCGGAAATGATAAAAAATCACCAGGATGGTTTTGATGTAGTCCTGACGAAAAGAGTTGATGATGAGCATCAGTCTTCATTTAAGCGGTTCACGTCCGCGGCATACTATCGATTGCTGAGCTTTTTATCAGATACGAAAGTTATAGCCGGATTGGCTGATTTTTATTTGTTAGACAGAAAAGTTGTGGAAGTCGTTCGTCAATATGAAGAAGTTGATTTGTATTTACGCGGAATAATCCCCAGTCTGGGTTTCAACCAATCAATTGTTGAGTATTCTCCAAACAAAAGGCGTGCTGGCGAAGTTAAATATACGTTCAGAAGGATGGCGCGCTTAGCAGTCAATGGAATATTGAGCATGACAGTTCGGCCTCTTCGGTTAGCTACATTGCTTTCCGTTTTTGTAGGTGTTTTTGCGCTGATCTATGCTTTTTTTGCTTTGGTCTCGTATGTGTTATTCGGCAGTACAATTAGAGGATGGACTTCGGTGATTTTAGTATTGTCGCTGATCGGAGCAATGCAATTATTCGTCCTTGGGTTAATCGGAGAATATCTCGGTCGTGTATTAAGCACATCTCGAAAACGACCGCACTTTATTGTAACCCAAACCAATATAGATACCCCTGAACGAAATTACGTAAATTAACCGCCGTCCATTTTGAAACTCGCCATGTCAATTATAACCTGGCTTATCGCTATGACGACGACCCCAAAAAAGCGGAAAGCTTTTCTCACGCCGTCGTCGCGCAGCGATGAGATTATTGCTCAAGGTCGGGATATCGACGACGTCGTCTTTGTCATCAAGCTGCACGACCTGGCGCGGGTAGTCTGGTTCATTAGAATTTTCAGGATTGTTTTTCTGTCCATGTCGTCTCCATACCGGAAACGATCATCCGCACCCGGATGAGTAAATTATGCAGCGATTTCAAGGGGCTGGCGGAGACGAAGGGATTCGAACCCTCGATATCCTTTTGAGATATACTCCCTTAGCAGGGGAGCGCCTTCGACCACTCGGCCACGTCTCCGTCGACGGTAATGCCCCGAAAGGCGCCCCATTGCAAGATGCAAGTGAGGAAGGTGCGCAGATTGAGCCATCTAAACTTGGATAAGTATTCGCGAGCAGGGGCGGTGGCTTCGACTTCAGTAACTATTGCTCTTCGAGCGCGCTTTCGTCGTCTTCGATGACCTCCGGCGCGTTTTCGTCCAGATTAGGACGCGGTGCGTAAACGCGGGCGATGAATTCCTCGATCGCTACGGGGGCGGGTTTATTATTGAGCGGGGCTGGAGCGTCTGGAAGCTCCAATATGGAGATTGGCGGCGGCGCCGGTTTTTCCAAATGGCTTGCTGGCGATTCATCCACAAGCGTTGGTTCCGGCGCGTTGATCGGTTCCTCTTCGGCAGTCGCCGTAGGGGCGCTCAGATCAACCTTTATGACGCTTTCTGTGACGTCGGGTTGGGCCGGTGTCGTTTCAGGCGGTGTAATGTTGACAACCTTTGGCGTCACGGGCGCGATCATTTCATCTTGCGATGCCGGCGCTTCTAGAGAAAGATTGCTCTCTTTATGGATTGTCGCCGGCATTTTCTTTGATGGGGCTGGCGGCGTGCTGAACGTTTCGTCAGTCGTTTCAATGTCCGGCGCCGGGCTCGGTGCGGGAGGCGCTGACGCGGCTGCACGTGTAATCCGATATTGTGTCGCGCGCTTCATGGTGGCGTCCGGCAGCGGCGGCAATTTCTGACTGGGAAGCTTTTGTGCGGCCGCCTCGAGTGTAAAAGATGGCGCGCTTTGGTTATGGGCGACGCGGTTTCGCGCCCCGCCTCTTTCCAGATCGGCGGAAAGGCGTCCGGGGATCGGCGCATTATTCAGCCGTCCGCGGTAAACCTGTATATTTTCGAGGACGCGCTGCACGTAATTGCGGGTTTCACTGAACGGAATCAGCTCCACCCAGTCAACGGGATCGATGCCGTCAAGGCGAGGGTCGCCATAAGACGCGATCCACTGGTCAGCGCGCGCGGCGCCAGCGTTGTAAGCGGCGAAAGTCAGCACCAGCGATCCATCGAACCGGTCCAGCAGATGCGACAGATGTGCTGAGCCGATGGTCATATTGTAAACCGGATCATCGAGAAGCGCTGACCGCGAATACGTCAACCCTTCTTTCTGGGCGGTAATTTGCGCAGTAGACGGAAGAAGCTGCATGACGCCGCGTGCGCCAGCTCGAGAATAGGCGCGCGGATTGAACTCGCTTTCCTGGCGCGACAGGCCGAGTACGATCTCTGGCGAGACAAAGCGCTTGGCTTCTTCCGGCACAAATACGAGTGGGTAGGCGACTTCAGGCGTAAAGGCGTCCCGTTGTATCGCCACCTTGCCGGCGCGAACAGTAAGGTGCGGGGCGCCTTCGCCATTCGTCAATGATGCAAGTTCCAGAAATTCGCCTGGCCGGTCGAGTTGATCGTCAATGTGATAGGAAAAGACCATGAACTCATAATCGAGATTGAGGTCGGACAACATGCGCAGCGCCGCCACGCTTGCGCGTGATCCAAACCGCGCCTTGTCCGCAGGGGATGCGGCGACAGGCGGCGAGAATCGTTGATCCAGCGCTGCGCCGCCGAGTTCTTCCGCAGCTAACTGTCCGTAATAGGAGTAATAGTGTTTCGCCGCAGACTGATAATACCCGGTTGCGAGATCAGCATTGCCGCCAACGGCCGCAGTTCGTCCAAGCCAGTAGAAGGCGCGCGAGAGCGAGATCGGCGTGCCGACAGAGGAAGCCAGGGCGAGAAAATGCGTTTCCGCGCGGGTTGGTTCGTTGAGGAAGCGCAACGCGATCCAACCGGCGGCGAATTCGGCTTCGGCAAAACTGCTGCCCGGTTCGAGGCCGTGATTGGCGGCGGCTGTATATGCGTCGGAAAAGCGGCCTTCTTTGAGCGCCCACCGCATCAATAGCCGACGTTCGTACCACCAGCGTGCTGAATTGCGCAACGCTTTCGGGTCTTTCGGCGACTGGTCGGCCAGCGAGATGGCGTAGATCTCATTACCTGTGCGTCGATAGTAGCGAACGGCGGCCAGCAATACGCCTGAGTCGAGCTGCTCATCTTTTGACAATTTACTATAGAGTGACGGTGCGCTTGACGCGCGCAGTAAGAGCGCCGCACGCGCTTTCGCCTTGTTACGTTCGTTCTTGTCGAGTTTGGAGAATATCCGGCGCGCATTTGTAACCTGCCGCGCCCAGAGGAGGCGATCGACGCGCGCAGCATGGTCCTCTTTCGTCAGTCGCCCGCCATAAGAAGACAGGATCGCGCGTTCCTCCGACACGGTGAAGTTATCGTTGATCCATGCATCGCGCAGATAGGTCTCCCCGGCCTGTTGTTCGCCTTTGGCGAAAAGCGCTCGTGCAAGCTGAACCTTACCCGGGCCGGTTACCGGATCGCGGGATTCAAAGAACGCCAGGATATCATCAACGGGCGCGTTTTTCGAAATTCGGCTCTCGACGCGGCCCTGAATGCGGGCAGTTGCCGGCCAATCGCCGTGAGAATCCAGAAAAATATCAGCCTGCCGCAGGCTGACCTGCGGATCCTCGGCCATGAAATACATCCATTCGCCAAGGCTCTTTGCGATCGGATTGGAGATGCCGGCGATTTTGCCGCTGGCGTCCGAAAAGCGCTTTCTTTTCAATGTGTCGGAGAGTTCCAGGAGGAGGTCATGATCGCTAGAGGCAAGATAGGTTGGGCCTGGCGCAGGGGGCTTTAATCGTGGAGATACGAACGCCGAAGCCGACGTCGTCATCAAAACAACGACAGCGCCTGCAAAAATCCCCGCTATCAAACGCCGCAGCGCTGATCCCATCATCCCGTCACTCCCGCGCAACCAACACAGTACAGCCATAGAGTAGCCCAAGATTGCGCGCATCAAAACACCAGATCGCTTGATGAATAGCCTCTGGCGGTTTATCGAACGGTTACATTTCAGAAAATTGAGCCAATGAAACACCTTAAAGGGTCAATAACCGCCCTGATCACGCCATTCAGAGACGGTCAGATCGATGAAAAAGCGTTCGGCGAACTTGTCGAGCGCCAGATCAGCGAAGGCACCCACGGACTGGTGCCGGTCGGGACCACGGGCGAATCAGCGACGCTGAATGATGACGAGCATGAGCGCGTGATTCGTCTTTGTATCGAGGCGGCGGCTGGGCGCGCGCCGGTGATCGCCGGCGCCGGGTCAAATGATACGGCCTATGCAATTTCGATGGCGCGCCGGGTGGAGTCGCTTGGCGCCGACGGCATTCTGGCCGTTACAGGCTATTATAACCGGCCCAGTCAGGCCGGGATCGCGGCGCATTTCACCGCCCTGCATGACGCCACCGACCTGCCGATTGTGATTTATAATATCCCTGCGCGCACGGTGGTCGGCTTGAGCGTTGAGACGCTCAGCCAGCTCTCGGCCCTGCCGCGGATCGTCGCCGTCAAGGACGCAACCGGCGATCTTGCCCGGGTGGCGCTCCAGCGCAAGGCATGCGCTGAGGATTTCATTCAGCTTTCCGGCGAGGATATGACAGCGGTCGGATTTAACGCCATGGGCGGGCGCGGATGCATCTCCGTGACTTCGAATGTGGCGCCGGGCCTGTGCGCGGAAGTTCAAAATGCGACCCTCGAAGATGACTATGTTACGGCCCGGGCGCTGCAGGACCGATTGGCGCCATTGCATGATGCGCTGTTTTCCGACGCCTCGCCGGGGCCGGTGAAATATGCGCTCTCCCTTTTGGGGCTGTGCGCGCCTGACGTGCGTCTGCCGCTCGTCGAGCCTAGCGACGCGTCAAAAGCGAAAGTGCGCGCCGCCATGGAAGGGCTTGGTTTGCTGAGCTGATGGCGCCGAAAAAAGACGATAAGAAAAAGGTTGTTGCTGAAAATCGCCGGGCGCGGTTCGACTATCATATCGAGGACTCGCTCGAAGCCGGCATCATGCTTACCGGCACCGAGGTGAAAGCTCTGCGTGAAGGCAAAGCCAATATCGCCGAGAGCTACGCCTCGCCGGAAGACAATGCGATCTGGCTTATCAACGCCAACATCCCTGAATACTCCGCCGGCAACCGCCAGAATCACGAACCCAAACGCAAACGCAAACTGCTTCTTCATAAAAAAGAGATTGCGCGTTTGTCGCAGGCCGTTGAACGCAAAGGCTATACGCTTATTCCGCTGCGGCTTTACTTTAATGATCGCGGTATGGCGAAACTTGAGTTAGGGCTGGGGCAGGGTAAGAAAACTCATGATAAGCGCGAAACCGTCAAGGACCGTGACTGGTCGCGCCAGAAGCAAAGGCTGTTGCGCGAGCGAGGTTGAAGATGACGGGTTCTGATGAAGACCGACCTGAAGTATTGCTGCATCCGCCGACAGTTTTTTTATCAGCGCTGATCATTGGATTCGTTATTCGCGCGTTTGCAGGGGGATGGTTGCCATTGCCGGACCTTGCAGCGGAAGGGCTGGGCGGTCTGATGATGCTGGTCGCACTAGCGGCGGCGGTTATGTCGATTTCCGCCTTTGCGGAGTCTGGGGAAACCTTGCGGCCAGCGACCCCGTCTTATCAACTTTTCACCGGTGGCGCCTTTCAATACACGCGCAATCCAATTTATCTGGCGATGGTGCTGTTCGGCGCCGGGTTTGGCCTGGCGACACTTAATCTGTGGATCATTGTGACCAGCATCCTGACCGGCGTAATTTTCAATTTCTTTGTCATTCCGCAGGAGGAAGGATATCTCGCGCGGCGGTTTGGCGGTGAATATGAAGACTATCGTCGCAAGGTGCGGCGCTGGATTTAAACCGGTCTAGTTTTCGTAATGCGGCACAAAGGCGAGCACGGTCTGGAACGCCGCCGCGGCGCCTGCGCCCCCGGAAATGCATAAGAGAAAAACACTGAACATATTCGGGGCAATGAGGTCGATGCTCTGGCCGATAAATAAAAGTGCCAGCAGAAACACCGCGGCGCGCGCATAGAACCGGATCAAGCTGGAGAACGGATCGCCCTCGGTTGAAAAATGAGCTGCGAAGCGCGGGCGCGCCAGCCAGACATATGCCCAGCATCCAAATCCGGCGGAGATAATCGCCACAACCAATGTGCCGCCGTGGAAAAGGTTGGCGAGCGCTGTGCGTGCGCCGGCAAAACTCATGGCGGCGACGGAAGCGCCGATCACCCCAAAAACGGCGGAGATCAGCAATGTCAAAACCGGCTTCTTGTCCTTGGCGTGACGGAACGTCGTTTCTCCGTCCTTCGGTGGCAAGCCCCAATTTCGCGTCATGGCTTTAAATACCTCCGCTGGCCGCCTTATGCGGTTTCGGGCGCAAGGCCCGCGACCTCCAGATCATGCTTAATTGCAGCGAATACGTCTTCAAACATCGCTGCTGTCAACCGACCCGTATTCGTATTGTAGCGTGAGCAGTGGTAACTGTCGAACAGGGAAAACGATGCGCCCGGAACGACGTGTTTTGCGCCATGGGCGAACTTTGCGTCTTTCTGCTTCAGCCCCAGCGCCGCCACGGTTGATTCGTGAGAGATTCGGCCAAGGCATAATATCGCCCGCAAGTTATCCATCGCCCGGATTTGATTCGTCAGAAACGATCGACAGGTGCGAATTTCCGCGCCGACAGGTTTGTTTTGCGGCGGTACGCAGCGCACGGCATTGGTGATCGCAGTTTCGCGTAACTCCAGTCCATCATCGGGAGATGATCCGTATTTGCCGTTGGAAAAGCCAAACTTCTCAAGTGTCGCATAAAGAAGATCGCCGGCGTAATCGCCAGTAAAAGGGCGCCCGGTTTTATTGGCGCCGTGAAGCCCAGGTGCGAGGCCGACAATCAGGAAGGCCGCATCGGCTGAGCCAAAGGGCGGCACCGCGCCATTAAAGAAATCCGGATAGGCTTCGATATTGACGTTACGGAACTCAACCAGCCGCGGACACAGGTCACAGTTCCTGGGCGGCTCTGAGGCGGACTGATCTATGGCGATCAAGATTTAATCGATCTCTTCATATTCGTCTTCGAAGTCATCTTCGAAATCGTCTTCGTGGTCCGCCGCCGGTTTTGGCTTACGCGCCGGTCCGCCACTGCGGCCGATCACTTTTTCAAGGTCGGCAAGATCGAAGAATGTGTCGGCCTGGCGGCGTAATTCGTCGGAGGCCATAGGCGGCGATGATTTCACTGTAGAGACAACGCTGACGCGAACGCCCTTGGCCTGGATCGCTTCAATCGCGCGCCGAAAATCCCCATTACCGCTGAAAAGCACCAAATGGTCGATGCGGTCGGCGAGGAGCATCATGTCGACGACGAGCTCCACGTCGGTCGAACCTTTGTAACGTTTGCGGCCTTGCTGGTCGGTGAATTCCCGCGTGATTTTGGTGACCATTGTGTAGCCGTTATAGTCGAGCCAATCGACCAGCGGGCGAAGCGGAGAGTAGTCCTGATCCCGGTCTTCTTGTATGGCGGTATAATATGAAGCACGGATAAGTTGGCACGATGACTGCGTTTTCGCGAGCAAGCTTTTGTAATCAATATCGAATCCAAGATTTCGTGCGGCTTTGTATAAATTGGCGCCATCGAGAAAGACGGCAGTTTTTTCCTGCTCGCGAAACCCTAAAAAGTCACTCATTATACCCTCTGGCCATGCCGGCCTTGCTCAATATCGAATGCTGTGAATGATCGATCCGACTGATGAGATGATATTAATTGCAGCCGGTTCAAGTCTGCCTTTTAATCACATTGATTCGCAACAGATTGTTTTAAGCGCATTTTTTGCTTTGGGCCGGTTGATGAAGATCGATGCGGTCTCGGCTCTTTACGAAACCCCGGCTTGGCCGGATCCGTCCGACCCGTCTTTTGTAAACGCTGTCGCCGCTGTCTCGACCAGGATGCCAGCCCAGGCCCTTCTGCAAGCGCTGCATGCGATTGAGGCAGGGTTCGGTCGTCGCCGCGACACTCCTCGCAACGCTCCGCGCACGCTTGATCTGGACTTGGTGGCTTATGGCCGGGAATGCCGTCATGAGAAGACAGGGGTTCTGCTGCCGCATCCGCGATTACAGGAGCGTGAGTTCGTGTTGGCTCCCCTTTGCGACATTGCGCCGGACTGGCGCCATCCGATCCTCGGAAAAACGGCGGCGGAGATGCTGGCGGCCTTGCCGGACCAAAACGCCCTTAGAATTGGCTAAAAAGGCGAATTCCTCCTCAGAAAACACCCATTTTTTGCATTGCAGCGCTTGTATCGCGGGCGGAGGAGCGATATCTCTCCATGCTTGCTTAAGACGAGGAGAAGATTATGGCGCGCGTTACGGTGGAAGATTGTGTCGATAAGGTCACCAATCGTTTTGACCTCGTGCTGCTGGCGGCCCATCGCGCTCGCGTTTTATCGTCTGGCGCGCCTCTTTTGATTGAGCGCGACAATGACAAGAACCCCGTCGTCGCCCTGCGTGAAATCGCCGACGCTGCGATCGAGCCCGATGAGCTGACGGAGGACCTTGTTCAGTCCCTGCAAAAGCAGGTTGAGGTCGAGGAAAGCGAAGATGATGAAGCCGCTTCCGAAAAGGCTGACGCGCCCGAATTTGATACCATGAACGAGGATGATTACCTCAAGGCTATTCAGGCGGCGGGCATGACCACGCCGCAGACTTTGCCGAAAGGCTAACTGACGCGCGTCGGAGCGACCCTTTGCAAATCCGAGATTTGTTCCGGCCGCTGTTTACAATCATGGCCGGATGGAGATGGCTGACAAACTGACCGCATCTACGACTGGTAGCGAACAGACAGATAATTCAGGCGCTCCACTGACGTCGGCGCAGGCGAGCGAGGGCGTTCGCACAGCTGCGGTCTCGAAAGAGGCGGCCGGACTATCCAGCAAGAAAACCAATCATCCCGTCGGTTTTATCCGCCAGACCGAGCTTGTTGATCTCGTCAAGGCGTATGATCCGGACGCTGATGAGAGCTTATTGAACAGGGCTTATATTTTCGCCATGAAGGCCCATGGCGATCAGACCCGTCAGTCGGGGGACGCCTATTTTACACATCCTCTTGCGGTGGCGGCGATCCTGACGGAACTGCGCGCCGACCCTGCAACCGTTGCAACAGCGCTCTTGCATGACGTCGTTGAAGACACCGATGTGACCATAGATGAAATCCAGGCGCACTTTGGAGAAGAGATTGCGCGCCTTGTCGATGGCGTCACCAAAATCTCGCGGATTGAATTGCGTGATGAAGCGAGCAAACAGGCGGAGAATTTCCGCAAGCTTGTTGTCGCCATGGCTGACGATGTTCGGGTTCTTTTGGTCAAACTTGCTGACCGGCTGCACAATATGCGGACGTTGCACTATATACAAAAAGATGAAAAGCGCCGCCGCATCGCCAAGGAAACGATGGAAATCTTTGCGCCGCTTGCGGGGCGCATCGGCGTTCAGCGAATTCGCGAAGAGCTTGAGAATATCTCTTTTCGTGAAATCAGCCCTGAAGCTCACGAAACCATCAGCAACCGAATTGAAGACCTCCAGAGCCATTCTGTTGGCGGCGTTGTCGAACTGGCGAATGTTTTGCGTGAAAAACTCTATGCGGAAGGTTTAAAGGCGCAGGTCACCAGCCGCGAAAAACGCGCTTATTCGATCTGGCGCAAGATGTCTGAAAAGAATATTTCTTTCGATGAGCTTGCGGACATCTATGCGTTTCGCGTTTTGGTTGATGATGTCGGAGACTGTTACAAGGCGCTGGGCATCATCCACTCAAGCTGGCGGATGATTCCGACGGAATTTGACGATTACATTTCGGCGCCGAAGCCGAACAATTATCGTTCTATTCATACGGCGGTGATTGGTCCGCCAAGCAAGAACGGGCGCAGACAGCGTATCGAAATTCAGATCCGCACCTTTGAAATGCATGAGACTGCCGAGCGAGGCGTCGCCGCGCATTGGCAATACAAAGATCCTGACAAGCGGGCCGAGCGTAGCGTTGAAATTGTCGCGCCGGGCGGTTTCGATCCTTATGAAACGCCGCGTCGCCTGGTGGATATGTTCCAGGCCGGCGAAGACCCGGACGAAGCGCTGCGCTACGCCAAGCTTGAATTGTTTCAGGACCAGGTTTTCTGCTTTACCCCAAAACACCGCGTCATCACCTTGCCCAAGGGATCGACGCCGGTTGATTTCGCCTATGCTGTCCACACCGATGTGGGCGATCAGTGCATCGGCGTTAAGATCAATGGCGGTCAGCGTCCATTGCGCACCGCGCTTAAAACCGGCGACGTTGTTGAAATCTTGCGGTCGGAAAATGCGCCGGTGCCGGCGGAATGGGAAAGCATCGCCGTCACGGGCCGCGCGCGCAGCGCCATTCGCCGCCGCATCAAAAAGATGCAATATGATGAGCATCTGGCGCTCGGGCGATCAATTGCCGAGTCAGTTTTTACCGGCGCGCATTTGCAGTTCTCGGTGAAGGGGGTCCGCGCAGGCCTCAAAAAACTTGGCAAGAAGTCGGTGGAAGATGTTCTCGTCAGCGTCGGTCGCGGCGACCTGCCGGTGCATGATCTGATTGAGGCGGTCTATCCTGGCGCGTCTTTCGAAAGCGAAGGCGAAATCCAGCCTGGCGGCCTGCGTGAGTTTAAGCCTCGGGTGGCGATTTCCGGATTGACCCCGGGGGTTTCGGTGAAAATGGCGCGCTGTTGCACGCCATTGCCGGGAGAGCGCATCGTCGGCATCCGCCAGGATGACGGCGCCATTACTGTGCACACTATCTATTGTGAGCGGCTGGCTGAGGAAGACCCGTCGCAAAGCCGCTGGCTCGATCTGCAATGGCGCAGCAAAGACGACGAGGAAACGAGCGCATTCACGCGTATCTCCGCGACAATCCAGAACGGCGTTGGCGTCTTAAGCGAGGTCGCGGGCATTATCGCGCGCTACGGGATTTCCATCGCCAGTATTCGGCTGCAGAATCGGTCCAAGGAGTTTGTTGAATTGTTGATGGATGTCGAAGTGAAAGACGCACGCCAGCTTAATCAGGCGCTGGCCGGTATCCGTGCTGCGCCAAGCGTCATTTCGGCGGAACGAACTGGGTCGGATAGTGATGAACAGCTCTGAAGCGCTGAAAGAATTTGAAGAGGCCGGCGCCCTGCAGAAAGGGCACTTCATATTGTCGTCTGGTCTCCATAGCGATACTTATCTCAACAAGTCGATCGTCTCGATGTACCCGGATCGCACGGAGCGTTTATGCCGAGCGCTGGCGCAAAAAGCGTCGAACGAGATTGCGGGCGAGATTGATTTTGTAATCTCACCGGCGATGGGCGCGATCATTTACGGTTATGAGACAGCGCGCCACTTAAGCGTTCCCTTCATGTTTCTTGAACGGGTCGATGGCGAGTTTCAGCTGCGCCGCGGATTTGGCGTTAAGGCGGGCGCCCGCGTGCTTGTGGTCGAAGACATCGTATCGACGGGCTTGTCCGCACGCGAAGCAATCACCGCTGTGAAGAAAGCTGGCGGCGAGGTTCTGGCGCTGGCCTGTCTGGTGGACCGTTCGGCGGGCAAGGTGGATGTGGGCGCGCCGATGATCTCCCTTGCTGAACTCAATGTCGCCGCCTGGTCGCCGGATGAATTGCCGCCGCATCTTGAAGGAACGCCCGCCGTAAAACCGGGCAGTCGCGGGATCAGCCAGTAATGTCGTCGAGCGCCGCCAACTCTTTACGCCTTGGCGTCAATATCGATCATGTCGCGACTATTCGGAATGCGCGCGGTGGTGAGCATCCCGATCCGGTGCGTGCCGCGCATCTTGTTTCATCTGCTGGCGCTGACGGCATTACCGCGCATCTGCGCGAGGATCGCCGACATATTCGCGACGACGACATGCGCCGGTTGAAAGCAGAGATTGATCTGCCGTTGAATTTCGAAATGGCGTCAACGGCGGAAATGCTGCAATTGTGTCTTGAGGTGCAGCCCCATGCCTGTTGCATCGTTCCGGAAAACCGCAACGAGCGCACAACCGAGGGCGGGCTCGACGTTGCCGGTCAACACAACTTTATCGCGCCGTTCGTTCGTGAACTGACGGACGCCGGCATCCGCGTCTCGCTTTTTGTCGATCCGGAAACGCGCCAGATTGAAGCGGCGAAATCCGCTGGCGCGGCGGTGATAGAACTTCATACCGGCGCCTATTATGAGGCGACCGCAGCGACGAATCCTGCGCGCATTGCAACGGAGTTTGAGAAATTGAAATTTGCCGCGGAGCATGGCGATGACCTCGGGCTCGAAATCCACGCGGGCCATGGTCTTACGTTTACGAATGTTCAGCCGGTCGCAGCGATCCCTCAGATCGTCGAACTTAATATTGGTCATTTCCTTGTCGGTGAGTCAGTCTTCATGGGGCTGGCGGCGGCGGTAAAGGAAATGAAGCGGCTGATGCAGGACGCACGCACCGGCGGACATTATTGAGGCGCTATGGATATAGTGTTCTGGTATTTGTACCTCACTTTTGGATTGCCAGCTTTTGGAGTTATTCTGCTGGCTGTTGCGGGGCTTATCAGCGCTACAATATTTTTACGTAGGCGGGCTGGTCATGAGGTTGATGTCGGCCACCCAAAAGTTCTTATGATTATTGGTATTTCTTTGATTGTATTGCCCACCGTATATTTCTTTATTGTACTCCAGTCGCTGCAAACGGGGGCTGGGTAGATATGATCATCGGTATTGGCAACGACATTATTGACATCCGGCGTGTGGAAAAAACGCTGGAGCGCCATAATGAGCGCTTCACGAAACGCGTTTTTACGGAAATCGAGCAGGCGAAATCGGATCGCCGGCTCAACCGGGCCGCGTCTTACGCCAAGCGGTTCGCGGCCAAGGAGGCCTGCGCCAAGGCGTTGGGCACCGGGCTTTCGCGGGGTGTTTTCTGGCGGGATATGGGGGTTGTGAACCTTCCCGGCGGCAAACCGACCCTGGCGCTGACAGGCGGAGCGGCGAAAAGACTGGCCGAAATCACGCCGGACGGCCATGAACCGGATATTCATTTAACTATTACAGATGATTTCCCAACGGCTCAGGCCATTGTCATTATCTATGCGCGGGCTAAATAGGAGCCTTCGGGCGGGGCAACAAAAGGTAAGCAGTATGGGGTTCTCCCTCAAAGATCTGGGCGGCAACAAAGGCGTTGAGGGCGATGCATTGCCCAACAAGCATAAAATGACCGCCGCTGAAGAAGCGTGGGATCTCACCAAAACGGTTCTGATCGCGGTAGCGATTGCGCTCGTGCTGCGCATCATTATTTTTCAGCCGTTTAATATCCCCTCAGGGTCGATGAAGCCGAATCTTCTGGTTGGCGATTTTCTGGTCGTTTCAAAACCTGCCTACGGCTACTCGCGTGCGTCGTTGGTCTACCCGCTGACCCGCCTCCCGATTGAGGGGCGGATTTTCGCCAGCGCGCCGGAGCGCGGCGACGTCGTCGTGTTCAAGAACCGGAATGACGGCAACAAGGATTACATCAAGCGGGTCATCGGTCTGCCGGGGGATGAAATCCGGATGATCGGCGGGCGTCTTCACATTAATGGTGAGCCGGTTCAAAAAGATTTCGTCAGTATAGTAAGCGTTACCTGCGATGGCCGGCCGGCTGAGGTGCCTTCCTATCGGGAAACGCTTGATAATGGCGTCTCGTACATGGTCGAGGAGTGCTATGGCGATAATGGTCCTAAAGATGATGTCGGCCCCTACCAGGTGCCGACCGGACATTTTTTCATGATGGGCGACAATCGTGATCAGTCCCAGGACAGCCGCGTCATTTCTCAGGTTGGCTATGTGCCGATGGATGATGTTGTCGGCAAAGCCGAGCGCCTATTCTTTTCCGTTGATGGCGGATCAACACAAATCTGGCAGATTTGGAAATGGCCGTTTGCGGTTCGCTACGGGCGCATCTTCGATCAGGTTAAATGACAAAGAGCGATTTTTCTGTGCTTGAAGCACGCATTGGTTATATATTTAAAGACCATGCGTTACTGAAGCGCGCGCTCACGCATTCCAGTCTTTCCGGTGGAAACGGGGCGATCCACGATCTGGAACGTCTGGAGTTTCTGGGCGACCGCGTGCTCGGCCTTTTAACAGCGGAAGAATTGTGGCGGCGCTATCCTGACTATAAGGAAGGCGAGCTCGCGCCGAGATTGAATGCGCTGGTGCGCAAGGAAACCTGCGCAAAGGCGGCGCTCTTTTTTGACATAGACAAATACATGTTGCTCTCTGAATGGGAGGAGCAGTCCGGCGGTCGCAAAAAAAAGGCTATTCTGGGCGATGTGATGGAAGCGCTCCTTGGCGCGCTTTATGTCGATGGCGGTCTTGAAGCGGCGCGTATAACCTATGATCGCTTCTGGACGCCAAATATCGAAGACTTGTCGAAATTTCATCAGGACCCGAAAACGGCGTTGCAGGAATGGACGCAGAACAAAAAGCTCGGGACGCCGCATTACGCCGTGTTGGAATCAGACGGCCCGGCGCATGCCCCGGCGTTTAAAATTGAAGTGAAAGTAAAAGGCTATGCGACTGCGACCGGCGACGGCCGGTCAAAGCGTGCGGCCCAAATGGAAGCCGCCAGAGTATTTCTGATTCGGGAAGGCGTATGGTCTGAAAATGAGTGAAGGTAAACAACGTTGCGCCATGATCGCCGTCATCGGCGCCCCTAACGCCGGCAAGTCGACGCTGGTCAATGCGCTGGTCGGCGCCAAAGTCTCCATCGTTACGCAGAAAGTGCAGACAACCCGGGCGAGAGTGCGTGGTATCGCCATGGAAGGCGACGCGCAGCTTGTTTTTATCGATACGCCTGGAATTTTCGCACCGAAGCGGCGGCTTGATCGCGCGATGGTCGCAGCGGCATGGGGCGGGTTGGAAGGGGCGGACATAACGGTGCTGATGATTGATGCGCCGTCTTATCTCGCGGGTGAAACAGAGCGCGGAGGCGCAGGGAAGTCCCGCGCCGATACGGACCGCATCATTGAGGGGTTAAAAAGCGCAGACGCAAAAGTCGTGCTGGCGCTCAACAAGATTGATGAGATTGCACGCCCGAAACTGTTGGCGCTGGCGCAGAAATTGAACGAGGCGGGCGTCTTTTCCGATATCTTCATGATCTCGGCCAAAAACGGCGACGGTATGAAAGACCTGAAGGCGTTTCTGGTGGAAAAGGCGCCGGCGGGCCCGTGGCTTTATCCGGAAGATCAGCTCTCTGACATTTCCGACCGGTTGATGGCCGCGGAGGTGACGCGCGAAAAGCTGTTCCTGCGCCTGCATCAGGAATTGCCTTATGACTCGACCGTCGAGACCGATGACTGGAAAGAAACCAAAAAGGGCGTGCGCATTGAGCAGACGATCTATGTCGCGCGCGACGGTCAGAAAGGCATTGTCGTTGGCAAAGGCGGCGAGACGCTGAAGATCATCGGCAAGGCGGCGCGCGAAGAACTGACCGAGCTGCTTGGGCGGCCGGTTCATTTGTTCCTGCATGTCAAAACCCGCGAAGGCTGGGCGGATGAGGCCGCGCGGCTCAGAAATATGGGTCTGGATGTGGTGGAGTGACGGCTTGAACTCAGTCACTTACGGAAGGAGAATTTCGTACTCAATCACTTAATCGAACTTTGCCGATCAAATTTTCTTGTGGCACGTACCCCATCATTCCAATTACGCGGCTGTCCTGTGACTGATCGCGATTGTCGCCTAACATGAATAAATGCCCATCAGGCACCCAGTAAGGGCCTACATTGTCAAGACGTCCATTGTCGCCATGACATTCCTGAATGATGTACGAGGCTCCATTTTCGAGAGTTTCCCGATAGGATGGAATCTCCGCCATGCGCCCGTCACACTTAACCGTCACCATGCTGATGAATTCTTTCTGAATCGGCTGGCTATTTATATGAAGGCGACCGTTCATCATGCGAATCTCGTCACCGGGCAGCCCAATGACACGCTTAATATAGTCGCTGTACCCATCCTTCGAATTTTTAAAAATCACGACATCACCTCGCTCCGGTGTACTGCGCAAAATGCGACCTTGAGGAAGTAATCGCTGAAACGGCGCTGCTGAAAAGTGGCTGTAGCCATAGCTCCATTTCGTCGCGACGAGGAAATCACCACGTTGAACGGCCGGGTGCATTGACCCAGCGGGAATGTCGAATGGTTGGAATACAGCAACACGAATAGCAAATGCAAAAACAACTGAGGCCAGGATTGGTAAAAACCAAACTGCAAAGTATCCGACCAGTCGTGTTCGGCTGCCTCTTTCAACGATCACCGTTTGTTGCGAAACGTAGTGCCAGACGCCAATCATCACGATGAGAGTTACGCTAAGGCTAACGATGTCTCTTAAGAGTGAGTCATTCGCTTTGAATAGTGAGTTCTGTGTTGGACCGAACAAATACAGATAACCTAGCGCAAAAATAATAATAAAAGCTGCAAAAATGGTGCTGGCGATCGCCAGTCGCCAAGCCAGCGTTGTTTTCCCGGCATAATACAGTCCGACGCCCCACCCCAAGAAAGTCAGCAAGGCTGCAATCCAAGGCCGAACTCGGCGGGTCGGTTTTAGAACCTTGTCTTCTGTTGCAGTCATGATTGCTATCAAAGTTGTCGATTGCTGTAGGTTGTATTAGCGGGGTAGCCCGGGGTGAGCAATGTGCATATCCTAATTGTGGTTGACTTTCATCAATCTTGCTGCCGGAACGGAAAGGGCCATGGCCATGAAACAGACGATTCCAAGCTTCAAAACCGTAATTGTTTTGGCTGCTTTGCTGGCGCTGACCGCGTGCGGCGAACGCGCCGAAACGCAGGCAGTGCAGGGCGAAGAAACGTCCGAGCCGATCAAGGACGATCAAAACGCCGCGCCGGATGATCTCGAATCGTCCGTCACCCGCATGGCGTCGATTGATCGCGCATACGGCGCGGACTTTTCTCCGAACGGAGAACGGCTTTCCTATTTGTCGAGCGAGACCGGCTCTCCGCAAGTTTTCATTGCGGGTGCGGACGGTTCGGCGCCGCAACAGGCGACGTTTTTCGACGACCAGGTCGGCGGCGCCCAGTGGTCTCCTGCTGGCGACGTCTTAGCCGTTTCCGTCGCGCCCGGCGGCGGGCTGAATACGCAACTCTATCTTGCCTCGCTCGATGACGGAGAACCGGTGCCGATTACCGCGGGCGGCAAGGTCAACAATTGGTTGGGCGAGTGGAGCGAGGACGGGCGTTATTTAACCTTCGCGTCCAATGTGTCCGGTTCAGGCTCCATGGATGCTTATCTCTACGACCGTGAGGCGGGCGAAGCGCGGTTGATTGCCGAAAACCAGGGTATCGGATTTACCGCCGCCCTTTCTCCGGACGGGTCGCGGGCCGTGGTGTGGCGAATGGTCAGTCGCGGCGACACCAATCTTTACCTGATTGATATGGCGACCGGTGAAGAGCAGCTGTTAACGCCGCATGACAGTGTTGCATTGTCCGACAATGCTCGGTTTACGGATAATAATACAGTTCTGATTTCAACGAATATCGATCGCGAGATGGAGGCCCTCGCCAGAATTGATATTGACGAGGAGGGCCGCGCAGGCGCGTTGCAAATCGTTGCGGCGCGCAACGACGCAGATCTTATCGGCTTCGATGCGCACACCGCTAGCAGTCAGGCGGCTCTCTTGTGGAATGTTGCAGGGCAAAGCGAGCTTGCGTTTTTCGATATCGCTGCGGGCGTGATGACGCCGGGTCCTGAATTGCCTGCGGAAATCGCGGGCGGTTTAACCTACAGCCCCGACGGTGAATTTTTGGCGATGACGGTTTCCGGCGCCGCCACGCCGTCGAATGTTTGGACGCTGTCGGTTTCAGACGGCGCGTTTACGAAAGTCACCGACAGCGCCCATTACGGCGTCGATCTCGCGTCGCTCGTTCGCCCCGAGATTGTCTGGTATGAGGCGCATGACGGGCTCGCCATGTCGGGGTGGCTCTACCGCGCGCCCGGCGCGGAAGGCCCCGGCCCAATCGTATTGGATTTTCATGGCGGCCCGGAAGGGCAGGAGCGGCCGACTTTCAACTCGACCATTCAGGCGTTGTTGTCGCGCGGGATTTCGGTCTTCGCACCGAACGTGCGCGGCTCGTCCGGCTTCGGCAAGACTTTCGTCAATCTCGACAATGGCGCGCTTCGGGTGAACGCAGTCAAAGACATCAAGGCGAGTGCGGATCATATGATCGCCTCAGGGATCGCCGATCCGGAGAAAATCGGCATTATGGGCGGCTCTTACGGCGGCTATATGGTTATGGCCGGGTTGGCGGAATATCCCGATCTCTTCGCCGCGGGCGCCAACCTTTTCGGTGTCGTCAACTTCGAAACGTTTTTTGCAAATACCGAACCGTGGATGGCTGCTATATCGACTGTGGAATACGGCGATCCCGTCACTGAGGCGGATATGTTGCGAGAGCTGTCGCCCATTCACAAGGTGGACCGCGTCGTCGCGCCGACCATCGTGCTGCATGGCGCAAACGATACGAATGTTCCGGTTGTCGAGGCGGAGCAGGTTGTCGCCAGCCTTGAAGAGCGTGGCGTGCCTGTAAAATACGTTCTGTTTCCGGATGAAGGCCATGGTTGGCAGAAAACAGAGAACCGAATCACGTCCACAGTGGAAATCGTGCGCTGGTTCGACACTTATTTGTCGGGCGAGTGACCCCAGCGCGATGTCTTTTCGGGCGCGCTTCAAACGTTATGGAAGCAACGCTGGAATGGAGCGAGCGGGATGGGCGATGAAGTGAAAAAGGCGAAGGCCCGCATTCAATCGGTCGATTTTTTGCGCGGCCTTGTCATCGTCATTATGGCGCTTGATCACGTACGTGATTACGTCACAAATGTGCGGTTTGATCCTCTCGATCTTGAACAGGGTGATCCTGCTCTCTTCCTGACGCGATGGATCACTCACTTTTGTGCGCCGGTTTTTGTTTTTCTTGCGGGAACAAGCGCCGGGTTTCAGGCTCAGGCGGGCAAGCAGGGAAAAGATTTGTCGATGTTCCTGCTCACCAGGGGCGTCTGGCTCATCTTCCTTGAGCTGACGGTTGTCAAAATGGGCTGGATGTTCAACCTTCAGCTTTTTATCGGCTACCATTTTCTGCAGGTAATTTGGGTTATTGGCGTGAGCATGATTGCGCTTGCGGCGCTGGTTTGGCTGCCATTGCGCGCAATCGCCGCCATTGGCGTTGTTATAATTGTGGGTCATCATCTTCTGGCGCCCATTGATACGGCAGTGATGTCCGGATTGGCGACGGGTGGGCCATTTCCAACAGCGACGTCGTTTAGCGATGCGCTGTGGCTGTTTTTACATATGCAAGGGGCAATCCCAATCGGCCCGACATTCGCGTTTATCGCATATCCTGCTGTCCCGTGGATTGGTGTTATGGCGTTGGGATATGTCTTTGCGGATATTTACAAACAGGAAGACAAGCATCGAAGATCGCTGATGATGAAATTCGGGCTTGGGCTCACGGCATTGTTTTTTGTCTTGCGCACAATCAATATTTACGGCGACCCCTCTCAGTGGGCAGTTCAGGACAGCATTGTAAAAACGATGCTGTCCTTCCTGAATACAACAAAATACCCGCCGTCTTTGCTGTTTTTATTGATGACCCTGGGGCCGGCGCTGGTGGTTCTTGCATTATCTGAGCGGTGGCGCGGTAAAGCGTTTGATGTTTTTGTCACCTTCGGGCGCGTGCCGCTGTTTTTCTATGTGATTCATATTTATGCAGCACATGCTGCGGCGGTTCTTCTTGCGGTCTTGCAGGGCAACGGCGCGTCTTCAGCAATGACTTTTTTTGTGTTCTTTCCAGCGGGTCATGGCGTGGGACTTTGGGGCGTTTACGCAATCTGGATCACAATCGTCGTTGCGCTTTATTTTCCAAGCTGCTGGTTCGCGGGCGTCAAGAAGCGCTCAAACTCGTGGTGGATGTCTTACTTCTAGGCCGTCCTTCCATCAATCACTGTCCAAACACATCGACCAGAAACGGCGTGATGTCTTGCCACTGTTCAGAGATGGGGATCTGGTGCGGACGGTCTTTGTGGACGCTTAAGCGCACCGGCGTTCCGGCGGCCTCAATCTTTGCCGCTAGCCGCTTCGCCTGATCAAGCGAGCCGCCAAGATTGTCCTCACCGCCATGAAGGATCAGCGTCTGCGCTTTGATGCGGTCCGCATAGCGCAGCGCCGCGCGTTCTGCGAACGCCTCCGGTGTGGCGCCGGTTTCGTTCAGGATGTTTTCGTCCAGATATTTGTCGCCGGTGGGATAGAACTCTTCAAGATCATAGACACCCGCCATGAGGATAAGCGCTGTGATGCGGTTGTCTTTGGTCGCCACCATCGAAGACGTCGCGGCGCCGCGACTGACGCCATAGAGCGCGACGCGGGTTTGATCCACATCGGGCACAGAGAGCAAATGATCAAGCGCCGCCATCACGGCGTTTTGCGTGCGCGGTCCGCAAAAATCGGATGGTCCGGCGCTGTCGCCGAAGCCGGGTTGCGATACGGCGGCGGCGATATAGCCGCGCCGCGCCATTTCCTGAATGCGACCTTCGTCGATAGTGGCGATTTCCGGGCGCTCGTCGATAAGTTCGACAAAGGCGCGCCCGCCCGGCGTCTGCTCCCACTGATAACCATGTACAAAAAGAATGACAGGAAACGGGCCTTCGTCTTTCGGCATTTCTACAAACAGCTCAACAGTTTCGAGGCCGCGTTCCTCTGGATGCAGCAACACCCGTTCATAGGCCGCCGCTGTTTGAATTCCGGCGATAAAAATGAGCGCCGCCCATATGACAAGTCGCATTTGCTCTCCTCCCTTTATTATTGCGAGGAGTCGTAGCGGGACGCCGATGGCGCGCGCCCTGCCAATGGTTAGGGGTGAAGGTCATTATATGGGTATGGGGCTGAGCTTGCCGCGCTTCGCCAGCATTGACTTGGGTGGGCAATGGCGGGACCTATGTGTCGTGTCCTTCATCGATCACGGCATTGTTCTAGACGCACGCGCCCATGGGGAAACCCATGCGGTGGCGGATATCTTTACGCAAGGCAAAGGACGCTGGGCCGGGCTGGTTTATGGCGGGCAGGGGCGCAAGATGCGACCGATCCTGCAGCCCGGCAATGAAGTCAAAGCTGACTGGAAGGGCCGCGGCGAAGACAGTCTCGGCCATTTCACGCTTGAATTGACCCACGCGCGCGCCGCAGAAGCGATGCAGGATCGCTTATCGCTGGCGGGGCTTTCCGCCTCTTGCGCGCTGGCGCTCGCCGTGCTCCCGGAACGCGAAGCCCATGCGCCGTCCTATGAAGCGATGGCGGTGCTGCTCGACAATCTCGATCATATTGAGCTGTGGCCAGCGCTGATGGCGCGATGGGAGCTGGGACTTCTCGCCGAGTTAGGGTTCGGGCTGACGCTTGATCGCTGCGCCGCGACGGGCGCGCGTGAACAGCTCGTTTATGTGTCGCCGCGATCCGCTTGCGCTGTCTGCGCCGAAGCCGGCGAACCGTATAAGGATAAATTGCTGCCGCTACCGGCTTTTCTACGCGGCGCGTCAGTTGAGGCAAGCTTGCAGGATGCGCTCGATGCGCTTCAGACGACGGGGCATTTCATTGAAACGCGTATTCTTCATGTTTCGGACAAGCAATTGCCCGAAGCGCGCCTGCGCGTAATTGAGCTGTTGCAGGCTCAACTGGATTGAAGAGATTTCTGCGCTGACCCTGCGCTTGTACCCAATATTGATACGACTTTCTTTAGCGTTCGCTGATTATTTGAAACGCCATTGACTTTCGGCAAACCGAAATAACCTCGCGCACCCGCGTGCAGCATCTGGTCCAGCTTGTGGCGCTGAATTCGCCCTTCGTGTTGCGCGGTGTTCCATTCCGAATGTCCCATCACCTTCCAGCGTTCGGGAAACATAATGGCGCCGATTTTTTGGATTGTGTCTTTATCGCCATAAAGGTGATGAAGCTGGCGGACAAAATCGAGCCCCGGTTCAGACGCCATCACACCGCCAATAGAGATAATATCGATCGGCGCTTTCAACTGCGCCTTCAGATAGGTTGCTGCGCCAAGCGCAATCTGGGCGCCGCCGCTATAGCCGATGATCACGATTGGCGCTGCGACATCGCGATTATATCCTGCGCGCAATAATGCGTCTTCGATGACCAGCGCAGCGCCTCTGTTATAGATTGGTCCATAGCGGTGATCGGCGGAGATCATCACCTGGAACACATTTCGCAGGTTGATCAGAATGGACAGCATGGTGCTGCGTCCTTCGAGCTTGAACTTTTGAATGCGCCGCCACAAGCGATCAAAAAATCGCGGCGCCGCCAGTAGCGGCAAGCCGGCCGGAGAATAAGGAAAGACATCATCAATAATGACCGCGCCGGGCATTTCTGCTTTGAGCGATTTTATGAACGCTTTTTCGCGCGGGATCAGGAACCGGCCGGATATTGAGGCAATACCGGAGAGATAAACGACATAGCAGTCGGAACTGCTGATGCGTTCTGATGTGTTCCTGTCGGCGCCGGGCGTCTCATCGGCGATTTCTTCTTCGGTCCATCCGGCCCACCAGCTTAAGGTTTCCAGTGGCGACAGCGCGGCGGTGATCAGCAAGGCGCCGATACCGAAAATAATCAGAGGGGCGAGAACGGCGCCGATCAACTTTTGATCTCCCGCCGAATGGCCTTCATCACATCATCGATGATCTGTTGCGGCGTGCGGTCCAGTGGAGAGCCGCTGATGAAGACCCGTAAATCGCCAAGGGGTTTCGCAAGGGTGTGCCCGAAAAAGCTTCGCAGCGCGTAGGACACAATCCAGCCGGCGCCGCCGCAAAAAAGTGCAGCACTGATTGGCATTTGATACGCCACCATCAGACCAAAAATGACGAGTGTCATCGCCCAGGCTTCAAGCAGGTTGCTGAAGGCGACGCCAAAATAAGGCGCGATTGAGAAAACCCCTAATAGTCGCGGCGCGAAGGCCAGAGAAACAACGCCAATCACGCCCGCGACATCATTGGGCGACAAAGCGCCGATGCGGGTCAGGGGCGCGACCGCCAGAGCGCATGCGGCCCAGGTTAATGCAGTGACAACATAGGTTGCGCCAGTGAAGAGCAGGCTCGCCAGGAAGCGGTAAAGCGGAACCCGGTTGACGACGAGGACTACGCTTTGTCCGAGCATTTCCGAGATGCCAGCCAGAAACGCGATGATGAGCGCCGCCGTCTGCGCGGCCGGCGAGGTCGCCGCCCTGGAAAACGCCGTTGCCGAGAACCCCGTTGCGGCGGTCGCCAGTTCGATCAGCAACAAGGGAAAGTGGAAAACTTCTGCCGCAAGCGAGTGCATGGAGCTGGCCTAACGTAACGCTGGCGAAGGTCAAGGTGCTTGTAAATGAAGGGCTTAGACGCCCGGCGCGATTCGCCTGCCGGATTGCCGCCGGCGGAATTTGGGACTGGCGGCGGGCGGCGATTCTGCTATCCCCTTGGCCATGGCACGTAAGACAAAAAGCAAAACCGCGAAGACAGCAAAACCGGCCAAGCCGGAAGAGATTTTTCTGGAGCCCTTCGATGAAGCGCTCTCGCAGCGTTATCTCGCCTATGCGCTATCGACGATTACGGCGCGCGCATTGCCTGACGTTCGTGACGGACTGAAGCCGGTGCACCGGCGCATTCTTTATGCCATGCGCCAAATGAAGCTCAATCCGAGTGGGGGTTTCAAGAAATCCGCCAAGGTCGTTGGCGAGGTGATGGGCAACTATCACCCCCATGGGGATCAGGCGATCTATGACGCAATGGTGCGGCTGGTGCAGGACTTTTCCGTGCGTGTTCCGCTGGTCGACGGGCAGGGCAATTTCGGCAATATCGACGGCGATAACGCCGCCGCCATGCGCTACACGGAAAGCCGTCTGACCGCCGCGGCGCAATTGCTGCTCGACGGCATCGATGAAGACACTGTCGACTTTCGTGAAACCTATGACGGCGAGGGCGCCGAGCCGGCGGTGTTGCCGGCGGCGTTTCCAAACCTTCTCGCCAATGGCGCGAGCGGTATCGCGGTTGGCATGGCGACATCGATCCCGCCGCATAACCCGGCGGAGCTGATTGACGCGTCTCTGCACCTTATCAAGGCGCCGAATGCGCGTACGCAAACGCTTCTCAACCATGTTAAAGGGCCGGACTTTCCAACCGGGGGCGTCTGCGTTGAAGACGCCGCCTCCATGGAAGAGGCTTACGCGACCGGGCGAGGCGGTTTCCGCGTGCGTGCGCGATGGGAAACGGAAGATCTTGGGCGCGGACGCTATCAGATCGTCATCACCCAGATTCCCTATCAGGTTCAAAAGTCAAAACTGATTGAACGGATCGCCGAGCTGATACAGAGCAAAAAGCTGCCCGCGGTTGGCGATGTTCGTGATGAAAGTGCAGAGGATGTCCGGCTGATCCTTGAGCCGCGTTCCGGCAATGTGGACCCTGCGGCGCTGATGGAAAGTGTCTTTAAAGTCACTGATCTTGAATCGCGGTTTTCATTGAACATGAATGTTCTTGGCGCTGACGGCGCGCCGCGCGTCATGGGGCTGCGCGAAGTGCTGCAGTCCTATCTCGATCACCGCAAGGAAGTGCTGGTGCGCGGCACAAAGTTCCGGCTGGAAAAAATCGCGCGCCGTTTGGAGATTCTCGACGGGTTTCTGATTGCTTACCTCAATCTCGATGAGGTTATTCGCATCATTCGGTTTGAGGATGAACCGAAGACCCAGTTGATGAACACGTTCAAGCTGACGGATGTTCAGGCCGAAGCCATCCTCAATATGCGCCTTCGTTCCCTGCGCAAGCTTGAAGAAATGGAAATCAAAACCGAACACAAGGAACTGAAGGCGGAACAAAAAGCCCTGAGGGCGCTTTTGAAATCCGATGACGCGCAGTGGAAGAAAATCGCCGATCAATTGCGTGAGGTGCGTAAACAGTTCGATCCGAAATCCGAGCTTGGCCATCGCAGAACAGACATTGCCGATGCGCCTGAAATTGATGAGATTGACCTTGAAATCCTTGTAGAAAAAGAGCCCGTCACGATTGTCCTTTCGGAAAAGGGGTGGGTGCGCTCACTAAAGGGCCATGTCGAAGATACGAAGGGGATTAAATATAAAGACGGCGACCGGGAAGGCTTCATTGTTCACGCCCAGACAACAGACAAGGTGATGTTGTTTGCGACCAATGGGAAATTTTATTCCCTTGATGTCAGCGCGCTGCCGGGCGGGCGCGGTCACGGTGAGCCAATCCGCCTCATGGTTGACATGGGCAATGATGATGCAGTGGTCGCTGCGTTCATCTATGAAGGCGAGCGTAAGTTTATTGTTGCGTCCTCCTCCGGCCACGGATTTATCGTGGCGGAAGCGGATTGCCTTTCAAACACGCGCAAGGGAAAACAGGTCTTGAATGTGCCGGTCGGCGCCGAGGCGGCGGTCTGCCGGCTTGCGGAGGGCGATATTGTCGCGGCAGTGGGCGATAACAAGAAATTCCTGGCGTTTCCTGTTTCGGATCTGCCGGAAATGTCGCGCGGCAAGGGCGTAGTGTTACAGAAGTTTCAAAAAGGCGGGCTTTCCGATGCGAAAGTATTCTCCAAAAAGGAAGGCCTGACGTGGACTGATCGCTCAGGGCGTACGCAAACCGTGGATGACTGGAAATCCTATCTCGGCAAGCGCGCGCAGGCTGGTCGTATCGCGCCCAGGGGCTTTCCGACATCGAAAAAGTTTGGTCCCGAGAAGCTATAAATATCCCATTTTTGTCAGTAGCGTTCGCTGGCGGCTTCAAGAATGGCGAATAATTTCGCCTTGACCCTTGAATCATGCCCATGCGCTCTAAATAATGAGGCGAGAAAAGTGCATTTTGGGATTTGTCACAACGCAGTCACCATTAGCGCGCCTTCGGGGGCGGCGTCCTTGTTCAACGGCAATTTTCCATCAAGTCTTTAAGTTTTGAATGATTGTTGGCGCACGCTAGGAAATTGGTTTTCGAAAGCGGACATTGTTGTTCGTCTTTGATGACAATGGTGTTAAAGCCTCAAAGCCGAAGAGTGAATGGATATGACTCACCCTGCGTTGAAGATGAGCGAAGTCCTGGAAGACAGACAACTGCTTCAGGACATGTTCGTAGAGACCAGAGATCAAACGCTGCAACTGTGCGCCGATCTTGAACCCGAAGACATGGTTATTCAGGCGATGCCGGACGCCAGCCCGACACGCTGGCATCTGGCGCACACAACCTGGTTCTTCGAAGAGTTTGTTTTGGCGCCGAACGTGACGGGGTTTGAGCCTTATCACGAAAGATATCAGTTCCTGTTCAATTCCTATTATGAATCTGTGGGTGAAAAGTGGGAAAGGCCGCAACGGGGATTGCTGTCGCGCCCAACCGTGCGCGAAATTATTGCTTATCGGCGCGCAACCGAAGAGCGTGTTATCGAATTTATAGAAAATGTTTCCGAGGATGTCTGGCATCTGGTTGCGCCGATTATCGAACTGGGCTTGCATCACGAAAAACAGCATCAGGAACTCATCTGTACAGATATCAAATATACTCTTGGATTAAACCCGCTTTATCCTGCAGCGATCAAGAATGACAGTCCTTGGTACAAAGGGCCATCTCCCAAGGAGATGAGTTGGGTATCTTTCGATGAGGGGGTCTATGAGATTGGCGCTACGGGCGATGAGTTTGTATTCGATAACGAATTGCCGCGTCACAAACAATACCGTAACGGATTTTCTCTTGCCTCGCGGCCAGTCACCAATGGCGAGTATCTCGAATTCATGAAGGATGGCGGATATTCGAAGCCAAGCCTTTGGTTGTCCGAGGGCTGGGCTATCGTTAATGAGCACAAATGGTTTGCACCGCTGCACTGGAACAAAGTCGATGGCGAATGGCACGAATACACCATGCATGGTATAATTCCGCTGCAATCGCATTTGCCTGTATGCCATTTGTCTGCACACGAAGCATTTGCCATAGCGGCGTGGGCTGGCGCGCGCCTGCCGACGGAAGCTGAGTTGGAACTGGCGCTGGTCTCACAAGATGATCAAGCGGGACAATTCCTTTATTCCAGCAAGCCGGTTCATCCGATGCTTGAGAATAAATCCGGCGCCTTCGACGCGCTGGCGGGCGGCGTTTGGGAATGGACCCAAAGCAATTACGGCGCTTATCCCGGCTATTCTGCGCCGGAAGGAGCGGTTGGCGAATATAATGGCAAATTCATGTGCTCCCAGCTTGTCCTGAAGGGCGGAAGTTGCGCGACGCCGGAAGGTCATACTCGCCCGACTTATCGGAATTTCTTCCCGCCCAAGGACCGCTGGCAATTTTCCGGCGTTCGCTTCGCTCGGGACCTTTAAAGGCTTGGCGCTTGCTGCGGCGAGAAGCTATTAGCAGAATATGCCAAAGCGTGATCGTTGAGATGGCAGTCCCATGAAAAACTTGGCGCAGCACGCCATTTTTTGCTTGTTTGTTAACCGCTGCATGGTGTAAGCGAGATTAATGCGTCGCAACATTTGCGGCGCACAATTTTTGTGAAGCCGCGATTTAGCGGACAGACAAGGCGAGACCATGCTGAACGGGATTTCCCTGATGGCGAACAAGATCGCGGCTTTGGCCGTCGATCCGGTCGTTCTGTCTGTCCTTCTGATTAATGTGGTGGTGCTCCTTATTATCCCCGTAAGGGGAGCGGCTATGGAGCCCGCGCGCTAAACAACAGCAGCACGGACCTTCAACACCCCGCTCCCAGAAAAGGAAGCGGGTTTTTTTGTGCTTGAAGGTCCGTTCGGGAAAGAACGGATGACGGATAGAAAAGCAAAACGATCAGACGCCATTACAAAAGGCCCCGCCAAGGCCCCGGCCCGGGCCATGCTGCGCGCGGCGGGACTGGATGATGATGATTTTGCGCAACCGCTGGTCGCAGTCGTCAACACCTGGTCGACGGTCACGCCCTGCAACATGCATCTGGCGGATCTGGCTGAGCCTGTCCGCATTGGCGTTCGCGCGGGCGGCGCGACACCGATTGATTTCAACACCATCGTGGTTTCCGACGGCATTACGATGGGCGGCGAGGGGATGCGCGCCTCGCTGATCTCTCGCGAGGTGATTGCGGACTCTATTGAAATCGCCGTGCGGGGGCACTCGCTTGATGCGGCGATCATCCTTGTCGGATGCGACAAGACATTGCCGGCCGCCGCCATGGCGCTGGCGCGCATGGATATTCCGGGCGTTATTTTCTATGGCGGCACGATCATGCCCGGCAATTGCCGCGGCAAGGATTTGTCCATTCAGGATGTTTTTGAGGCGGTCGGCGCGCACGCCAAGGGCGATATGTCCGACGCAGAGCTCGAAGAAGTGGAGCGCACCGCCTGTCCCGGCGCCGGGGCCTGTGGCGGCCAGTTCACAGCGAACACGATGGCGATGGCGCTCGCCTTTTTGGGTCTGGCCCCAATGGGCGCCGGCGATATTCCCGCTATTCATCCGGATAAAAACAAACAGGGTGAGCGTTGCGGGCGCATTGTCGCCCGTCTCGCCAAAGACGGACCGACGGCGCGATCATTCGTCACCGAGGCCTCTTTACGCAATGCAGCGACCGCCGTTGTTGCGAGCGGCGGGTCAACAAACGCTGTTTTGCATTTGCCGGCGATCGCGGCGGAAGCAGGCGTTCCTTTTTCCATCGACCTCTTTGATGAACTTTCGCGGGAAACGCCGGTGATCACGGACTTGAAACCCGGCGGGCAGTTTTTAGCCAAGGATCTCTACGCCGCCGGCGGCGCCCGCCTGTTCGGCGCGCGCTTGCAAAAAGGCGGCAAGCTGGAGGATACGCCGACTGTAACCGGCAAATCATTGTTCGAAGAACTTGCGAGCGCCGAAGAAACAGATGGACAGGAAGTCGTTCACAGTGTCGATGCGCCGTTCAAGAAAACCGGCGGTTTGCGCATTCTCTATGGCGATGTTGCGCCCGATGGCGCGGTCTTGAAAACAGCAGGATATGACGACGGCTCGTTTGAGGGCCGGGCGCGAGTTTTCGACAGTGAAGAAGCGGCGTTTAAAGCTGTTTCAGATCGCGACATCAAAGCAGGCGATGTTGTCGTTATTCGACATGAAGGTCCTAAAGGCGGGCCGGGCATGCGCGAAATGCTGGCGGTCACTGCTGCGGTCGCCGGGCAAGGCCTTGCGGGCGATGTGGCGCTGATCACAGACGGTCGCTTTTCCGGCGCGTCCCACGGGTTTGTCATTGGTCACGTTTCGCCGGAAGCGGCGGTCGGCGGACCGATTGGCCTCATAAAAGACGGCGATGTCATTCGCATAGACGCCGAAGCGCGCCGGATCGACGCCGATATCGACTGGGATGCGCGCCGCGCCGCGTACAAACCCAAACCGCGAAACCGTATGGGCGGCGCTTTTGATAAATACGCCGCACTTGTTTCTTCGGCGTCAAAAGGCGCCGTCACCACCCAACATTCCAATGATTGATCAACAATAAGGATTTCCTCGCGATGAAAGTCTATTCGGAAAATGATGCGAACCCTGCCGCCGTTAAATCAAACACGGTTGCGGTGATCGGGTATGGCAGCCAGGGGCGCGCGCACGCTTTAAATCTTAAAAACTCCGGATGCGACGTCATTGTCGGCGTACGTGATGGCGGCCCGGGCGCGAAGAAAGCCGCGGAAGACGGGCTTGAGGTCGCGAGCGTTCGTAAAGCGGCGGCAAGCGCGAAACTGATCGCGATCCTGACGCCGGACATGAGTCACGAGAAAATTTTCCAGGAAGAAATCGCCCCGGAGTTGAACGAAGGTGACGCCTTGTTGTTCGCCCATGGTTTCACGGTTCTTTATGGCCGGGTGAAAGCGCCAAAAAATGTCGATGTGATTATGGTGGCGCCGAAGGGTCCGGGCGATCTTGTCCGCCGTGAGTATGAGCGCGGGCGCGGCGTGCCATGCCTCTTTGCTGTGCATCAGGACGCGAGCGGCGAAGCGAAAGAAAAAGCGCTCGCTTATGCGGCGCTGATTGGCGGCGCCACAGCGGGCGCGATTGAAACAACCTTTCGCGAAGAAACGGAAACCGATCTCTTCGGCGAGCAGGCTGTGCTCTGCGGCGGCGCGACGGAACTGGTCACCGCTGGTTTTGAAACGCTGGTTGAGGCCGGATACCAGCCTGAGATCGCCTATTACGAATGCCTGCACGAATTGAAACTGATCGTCGACCTTCTCTATGAGGGCGGCATCGCAAAGATGCATGAGTTCATTTCCGAGACGGCGAAATACGGCGATCTCGTTTCCGGCCCGCGCGTCATTAACGACGAAACAAAAGCGCGTATGCGCGAGGTTTTGAAGGATATTCAATCGGGAACCTTCGCCCACAACTGGATCGTGGAAAATCAGGCGGGCAAGACGCGTTATGATCAACTGCTCGAAGCAGACCTGAACCAGCCAATCGAAAAAACCGGCGCTGAATTGCGCGCGCGCATGTCCTGGCTGCAGGACGGCGCGAATACGAAAGAAAACTGAGGACCGGTCATGACCGCGACACTCGCAACAAAACCTGACGAAGCAGCGCTGACGGCAAACGCGAAGGCGGGCGCTGAGCTGCTGTTGGACGCGCTTGAAGAACAGGGCGTTGAAGTCATTTTCGGCTATCCCGGCGGCGCTGTCTTGCCGATTTATGACGCCATCTTTGATCGTGACACCATTCGCCACGTTATGGTGCGTCATGAACAGGGCGCGGTTCATGCGGCGGAAGGTTATGCGCGCTCAACCGGAAAGATTGGCGTGGTGCTGGTGACATCCGGCCCGGGTGCGACGAATGCGGTAACCGGCCTCGCCGACGCCTTGCTCGATTCCATTCCGGTTGTCTGCATTACAGGTCAGGTGGCGCGGCCCTTTATCGGTACGGACGCATTTCAGGAGTGCGATACGATCGGCATTACCCGTGCGTGTACGAAACATAACTATCTTGTCGACAGCGCGGAAGCGCTACCGACAATTGTGCATGAAGCATTTCATCTGGCGCGCAACGGCCGGCCGGGACCGGTGCTGATCGATATTCCAAAAGACGTACAGTTCGAAGCAGGCGCCTATGTGGCGCGCGCCGATGCGCAAAAGCGCAACTGCATCGTAACGCCGGACGTACCGCAGGACCGGATCGCCTACGCCATTGATATGATGCGTCAGGCGCGAAAGCCGGTATTTTATACGGGCGGCGGCGTCATCAATGCAGGGCCAGAAGCGAGTGAAACACTGCGCCAACTGGCGCATGAGACGAATATCCCGGTGACATCGACCCTCATGGGGCTTGGCGCTTTCCCGGCGTCCGATCCCCAGTGGCTCGGCATGCTCGGGATGCATGGCAGTTTTGAAGCTAACAACGCCATGCATGATTGCGATGTCATGATCGCTATCGGGTCGCGTTTCGATGATCGTGTGACCGGGCGTCTCGATGCGTTTTCGCCGAACTCGCGCAAGATCCACATCGATATCGATCCCTCCTCGATCAACAAGAATGTGCATGTAGATCTTCCGATTATTGGCGACGCCGGCGCAATCATGCACGCGCTGCTTGTCGAATGGCGCCGACGCGATGCTGAAGATGCACTGGACCCGGTGCGATTATCTTTGTGGTATGCGCAGATTGGCGAATGGCGTGCGAAAAAATCATTCGCCTACACGCCGCGCACCGATCACATTAAACCGCAATATGCGATTGAGCGGCTTTACGCCCTGACGCGCGGCAAAGACGTCTATGTCACGACGGAAGTCGGCCAGCATCAGATGTGGGCCGCGCAGTATTTTCATTTCGATGCGCCGAACCGGTGGATGACATCGGGCGGGCTCGGCACCATGGGATATGGATTGCCGGCGGCGGTCGGGGTCCAGGCGGCGCACCCGTCAGCGCTCGTCATCGATATTGCGGGCGACGCATCCGTGCAGATGACGATGCAGGAAATCTCAACCGCGGTTCAGCATGATCTGCCGGTAAAAATCTTTATCTTGAATAATGAATATCTCGGCATGGTCCGGCAGTGGCAGGAGTTATTGCATAGCAAACGCTACTCGCATTCCTATTCGGATTCTTTGCCGGACTTCGTCAAGCTCGCCGAAGCGTACGGCGCAGTCGGCATGCGCGCGGAAACGCCGGCGGAACTCGACGGAAAAATTCAGGAGATGATCGATGTTCAACGCCCGGTCATTTTCGATTGCGTCGTCACCAAGGAGGAGAATGTTTTCCCGATGATCCCTTCAGGCGCGGCGCATAATGAAATGCTGCTTGGCGGTAAGGTCACGGGTGATGAGATCAGCGCCGCTGGGAAAGTGCTGGTTTGACAGTGATGACGTCTCAATCTGTATATCCCGTTGCGCGCGATGCTGGTGAAGCGACCGAAGCAATCCTGTCGCTGATCGTCGATAATGAGCCGAGCGTTCTGGCGCGTGTGGTCAGCCTGATCTCGGCGCGGGGCTATAACATTGAAAGTCTGACTGTCGCAGAGACGGATGTTGCGAAACATCGCTCGCGCATCACGATTGTGACTTATGGCACGCCTATGAAGATCGAACAGATCAAGGCGCAATTGACCCGTCTGGTGCCGGTGCGCCGCATCATCGATGTGGCGCAGGAAAAGGATGCGCTAGAGCGTGAACTCGCATTGGTCAAAGTCGCCGGCAAGGAAGACCAACGCATTGACGCCATGCGGTTAGCGGAGAATTTTCGCGCCCGGGCGATTGATACTACGCGTTCCTCGTTCGTTTTTGAAGTGACCGGTTCGCGAGACAAGATCAACGCGTTTATTGATCTGATGCAGCCGCTGGGCTTGGTTGAAGTTTCCCGAACAGGCGTTTTGTCTATCGGGCGCGGCGCCGAAAAGGATTGATGTGATGATCTGTTGTGCGCCATCCAATCGTTCGGGGCAAAAGATGCGTTGTCAGCTGTACGCGCTTCTCCTTATCACCGCGCAGGGCAATCCCTGCGCATGATGAGCGAGAAACAATGAAATGAAAGCGCGGAAAATAAAATGACGACGAATAATAATCACGTAAAAATCTTCGACACGACCTTGCGGGACGGAGAGCAGGCGCCGGGTTTTTCCATGGCGATTGACGCCAAGCTGACGGTGGCGCGCGCCCTGCAAAATCTTAATGTCGACATCATCGAAGCAGGCTTTGCGGCAGCATCGCCTGGCGACGCCGCCGCGGTGCGCGCTGTTGCAGAAGAAATCGAAGGGCCGATAATCTGTTCGCTGGCGCGCCTCGGAGAGCAGGATATCGACGCTGCGGCGCGCGCGATTGAGCCGGCGCAAAACCGCCGTATTCATACTTTTATCGGCACTAGCCCAACGCACCGTGTCGCCAAGCTGAAAATGACGGAGAAAGAAATTCTGAAACGGATTTCCGAGACCGTCGCTTATGCGCGCTCGGCCTGCGACAATATCGAGTTTTCGCCGGAAGATGCGATCCGGACCGAACGCGCCTTTCTGGTCGAAGCGGTAGAGGCTGCGATTGAAGCAGGCGCTACGACCATCAACATTCCGGACACGGTTGGATACACAACGCCGGAAGAGATCACCGATCTCTTTTCTTTTTTATGCCAGACGGTGAAAGGAGCGGAGACAGTAACCTTCAGCGCACACTGTCACAATGATCTCGGCATGGCGGTGGCGAATAGCCTGGCGGCGGTGCGCGGCGGCGCCCGTCAGATTGAATGCGCTATCAACGGCATTGGCGAGCGCGCCGGCAATTGCTCGCTGGAAGAGGCGGTTATGGCGCTTCATACGCGCAAGGATCACTTCGGCATTGATACGCAAATTGAAACAACAAAGATATTCGCCGCCAGCCAGGCACTGGCGCGTGTGACCCACAATCCGATACCGCGCAACAAGGCGATTGTCGGTCGTAACGCCTTCGCTCATGAAGCGGGCATTCATCAGCATGGCGTGCTGGCGGACAAACGAACCTATGAGATCATGGATGCGGAAGCTGTCGGCATGCCCTCTAACTCAATCGTTCTGGGCAAACATTCTGGAAAACACGCGCTTGCGGCGCGTGTCACATCCCTTGGCTTTGATGTAACGCCGGAACGTATTGGCGAGATCTTTATCAAATTCAAGGCGCTTGCGGATACGGCGCGCGAGGTAACGGATGCGGATATTGTCCGTCTTGTCACGGGCGCCAATGATGACGGGCGTTCAGGCCCGTGGCGGGTCCGCCGGGTTGAGTTGCGCGCGGAAATTGAAGATGAAACGCCGCCTTTTGCGCGCATCACCATGGAGCATGACGGCGGCGATCGCCGCACTGTCACCAGCGAAGGCGAAGGACCGATCGATGCCGCTTTCGCAGCGGTTTGCGCAATCAGCGATGTAGAGGGCCGCATTTTCTCGCTGGATCTTCACCACATTGCGGCGGAAGGCGTTGTCCGCGCGGAGGCGATTGTTGCGGTTGGAGAGAAAAACTTCACCGGTGTCGCACAGGAAGTCGACATAGCGGACGCGGCGGTGGGCGCTTTTGTGGCGGCCATTAATCAGGCGGCGGCGATGGCGGGCGCCAGTGAGCGGATTGCGGGCGCCGCATAAAAGGTATGAGTAGGGAGAGACGTGATGGCGATTAATGAAGTTGACTATATATGGATGGACGGCGCGCTTATGCCCTGGAAGGAAGCAACCGTACACGTTCTTTCTCATGCTCTTCATTATGGCACCTCCTTTTTCGAAGGCATCCGCGTTTACGATACGCCGAACGGTCCTTGCGGCTTTCGGTTGAACGATCATCTGGAACGGCTGTTTGACTCTGCGGCGATCTATGGGTGCCAAATTCCCTATACTGTTCAGGACCTGAGCAAGGCTTGCAGTGATGTTGTGACAAAGAACAACATGTCGAGCGCTTATCTGCGCCCGATCGTATTTTACGGATATGGCGATATCGCCGTGGCGCCGAGTCCCGCAACACCGGTGCAGGTTGTCGTCGCCGGCTTTCCGTGGGGCGCCTATCTTGGCGAAGAAGGAAAAACCGCAGGCGTCGATGTCTGCGTGTCGAGCTGGAATCGTGTCGCGCCAAACACAATCCCCGCAGCGGCGAAAGCTGGCGGCAATTATCTTTCTGGCGTGCTGATCTCATCGGAAGCCAAATCGCGCGGCTTTGCCGAAGGCATTGGTCTAGACGTCAACGGGCTGGTTTCCGAGGGCGCCGGCGAAAACCTTTTCATTGTGCGGAAAGGTAAAATCTATACGCCGCCCTCTTCAGCTTCCATTTTGCAGGGCGTGACGCGCGATACTGTCATTCAACTGGCGCGGGCTGAGAATTTCGAAGTCATCGAACAGGCCATGCCGCGCGAGGCGCTATATCTTGCCGATGAAATCTTTTTTACTGGCACTGCGGCTGAAATTACCCCTGTGCGGTCTGTTGATGGCAAGCCGGTGAAGGCCGGCGGCCGAGGTCCCGTCACGCAACTGCTTCAGGAAAGATTCTTCGGCCTGTTTACAGGCGCAACTATCGATCGATGGGGATGGCTGCACAGAATTCAGGAAGATAGAGAGGAGCATCATGGCGCCCCAGTCACTGTTCGATAAACTCTGGCGACGTCATGTCGTTGTCGAGGAAACGCGCGAGCGACCGGCGGTTCTCTATGTCGACCTGCACCTCATTCATGAGGTGACCTCGCCACAGGCGTTTACGGTATTGCGCGAGCGTGGTCTGTCGGTTCACCGGCCCGACCTTACCTTTGCGACGCTGGATCATTCGACGCCGACATTACCGGCTGACGAACAGGGACGCCTTCCTTATGCGACGGCACAGGCGGCGGCGCAGGTGGAAACGCTGATTGGAAACTGTGAGGAATATAATATTCCTCTCCTGGACATGGGGGACCCGCGACGCGGGATCGTGCATGTGGTTGGCCCTGAATTGGGTTTGACGCAGCCGGGCAAAACCATCGTCTGCGGCGACAGCCATACATCAACCCATGGCGCCTTTGGCGCGCTTGCCTTCGGTATCGGCACCACCGAGGTTGGCCATGTTCTCGCGACGCAATGTGTGTTCCAGCGCAAACCTAAATCCATGCGGGTTACTTTTGACGGCGTCTTGCCAAAAGGCGTCAGCGCGAAAGACATCGCGCTTGCGATGATCGCGGAGATTGGCGCCGATGGCGGGCAGGGGCATGCTATAGAATTTGCCGGCGAGGCTGTGCGCGCTCTTTCAATGGAAGGGCGGATGACCCTTTGCAACATGTCAATCGAAGCCGGCGCGCGTTTTGGCATGGTCGCGCCGGACGATAAAACCTTTGACTGGGTCGCCGGTCGCGATTTGGCGCCGTCGGGCGCCGCGTGGGAGGCCGCGCTTGCGGATTGGCGCGACCTGCCGACTGACGAAGGCGCAGAATTTGATCGTGAAGTAACGATCAATGCGGCGACACTCCGCCCAATGATTACCTATGGCGTCTCCCCGGATGCGGCGGCGTCTGTGGATGCGTTAGCGCCAGCACCGGAAACGGCGGCGGAACGTCACGCAGCGGACTATATGAAATTTGATGCGGACAAACCATTCTCGGAAAATCTAGTGAACCGGGTTTTTATTGGCAGCTGCACGAATTCCCGCCTTTCCGATTTGCGGGCTGCGGCGGCGGTTATGAAGGGCCGCAAAGTCAAGGACGGCGTTGTTACGTTAGTGGTGCCCGGATCTGAGGCGATCAAGCAGGCGGCGGAAGCGGAAAACCTGCACGCAGTTTTTCTTGAAGCGGGCGCTGAGTGGCGATTGCCTGGCTGCTCTATGTGCATCGCTATGAACGGCGATAAAGGCAAACCCGGTGAGCTTGTTGTCTCGACATCGAATCGCAACTTTATCGGACGCCAGGGGAAGGGGGTGCGCACAGTGCTCGCGAGCCCTGCGACCGCGGCGGCTTCTGCAATCGAGGGGCGCATCGCCGACCCCCGAGCGTATCTGAAATAAGGACTACTAATGACACTCAACCCATTTCATAAACTGACATCGAAAACGATTGTTTTGCCCCAGGAAAATATTGATACGGATCAGATTATTCCAGCGCGTTTTCTGACAACGACTTCGCGTGAAGGGTTAGGCGCATCGGTGTTTTATGATTGGCGTTATACAGAAACCGGTGCGTTACGAAATGCCAGCCCGCTTGATGGTTTTGCACCTGAAGAGTTCAAAATTCTAGTTGGCGGCGCCAATTTCGGCTGTGGATCATCGCGCGAACATGCGCCATGGGCGTTGGTGGATTTCGGGTTCCGCGCGGTGATCAGTTCCGATATCGCCGACATCTTTAAAAGCAACGCTCTTAAAAACGGCCTGTTGCCGGTTGTTGTTGATCGTAAAACGCATAATGAGTTACTGCGAACGTCGGGCGAGACCGTCACGATTGATTTGGAACGCCAGACGGTCAGTTTCGGTGATGGCTGGAACGCAGTTTTCGAAGTCGAGCCCTTTGCGCGGCGATGCCTTCTCGATGGTGTCGACTCGCTTGGAGCTTTGCTGTCGCATATGCCGGATATCCGCGAGTTTGAGGAGCGAGTGCGATGACATTGACGATCGCATTTTTACCAGGAGATGGGGTTGGGCCGGAGGTGGCGCGCGCAGCACAGTTCGTGATGATGGCGGCGGCGGAAAAGTTTGAGATTGACCTCACCTTTGTTGAACGCCCCTTCGGCGGCGCGGCGATTGATGAATTTGGCGACCCATTTCCGGCGGCGACGAAACAGACTTGTCTTGAGGCGGATGCGATTTTTCTGGGCGCCGTTGGCGGGCCCAAATGGGATGGCGCTGATATTCGGCCAGAGGCTGGCCTTCTGGCGTTGCGTAAAAAGCTAGGAGTTTTTGCTAATTTACGCCCCATACAAGTGCACGCCGGGCTGGAGGCATTATCGCCGCTAAAAGAGGATAGTGTTAAAGGCGTTGACATTCTGATTGTCCGTGAACTGACGGGCGGCGTCTATTTCGGCGATCGCGAAGAAGGGCGTGAAGTGGCGAGCGATGTTTGCACCTATTCGCGAGAAGAAGTGGAGCGTGTCACCCGGGTTGCATTTGATGCTGCAAAAGGGCGGCGCGGCAAAGTTACGTCAGTTGACAAGGCGAATGTTCTGGCGACCAGCCGTTTGTGGCGTGCGACCGTGAATGATCTGCACAACCGGGAATATTCTGACATTGAGTTGGAGCATGTGTTGGTTGACGCCATGGCGATGAAGCTGATCCAGACGCCGGCAAGTTACGATGTTGTCCTTACGGAGAATATGTTCGGCGATATCTTAAGCGATGAGGCGTCTGTGATTGCCGGTTCCATTGGCCTGGCGCCGTCTGCGTCGCTTGGGGCCGGACGTCCAGGCCTTTATGAGCCGATCCACGGTTCGGCGCCGGATATCGCCGGCCAGGACAAAGCCAACCCGGTTGGCGCCATCCTGAGCGCCGCCATGATGTTTCGCCATAGCCTGGACGCCCCTGAGGCGGCCCTGCGAATAGAGGTCATTGTCGGCGACGCTTTGAACGCCGGCGTTGGGACGGCGGATGTCGGCGGCTCGGTGAAATGTCTTGATGTCGCTAAAGCGATTGCGTCAGCTATTTAGTTATAACTAACTGAAAATATTATGAAAATAGGACTTTAGGGCAGCTGTTTCAGATTGCGGTAGTGACTGCACTTTTTAAAGCTTGCTATTTCAGAATAGGTATTCTAGCGTTTAGAACGTCCATTCTGAATGCAGGTCCGGCATGTCTCCAAGATCGCAATCTGAAACTCACATAGCCGTTCATGCCGCCAAAGAAGTCTTCTGGCGCCGCGGCTATGAAGACGCTTCGATCGAGGAGGTGGTGCAGGCGACCGGGTTTAATCGCTATGCGCTTTACACGGCGTTTGGCGGCAAACGTGAAATCTTTCTGGCCGCGCTCGACGCCTATTACCAGGAACGAAGATCGATTTTCCTGACCAATCTTGATGACCCTGAAACGGCGCCGCTCGATGCGATCCGCCGTGTGTTCGAGTTCGCTATTACCGAAATGGCAGAACGCGGCACCGGTTGCCTGATGTGCAATGTCGCGACGGGCGCCGGTCCGCTTGATCCGCTCGTTGCCGAACGTATTGAAACATATCTTGAAGAAATCAGATGCGCTTACATTGATGCGTTGGAACGCGCCCAGTCTCGCAATGAATTAAACCCGGTCATGTCAATTGAAGCCGGCGCCGCGCTCTTGATTACCCTCATGCTCGGTCTTGGCGTTCATGCGAAACGCGGCGCCAGCGCTACAGCCATGCTGGGTGTTTTTGATTCCACCCTAACCTTGATGGCCAGTCCGAGAGTGCAATGAAAAGTCTTCATTTGTCGAAAAGCTGCAAGTTGATGCGTCCAATAGACAGCCTGATGCGTAATCGCATCACGTCCGCCGTTACTTTTAAAGCTTCAGGAGCTAAACATGGCTAACGCCAGAAACCGTCTTGATGATTTTGCCGTTGGGCTCGCCACATGGGTGATCCGTCTGCGATGGATTGTCATCCTCGCTGCGATCGCCGGCGCCTTATATGTTGGGCAGAACGCGCAAAAGCTTGAATATTCAAATAACTACCGCACTTTCTTTTCGGAAGATAATCCGGAGCTGAAGAATTTCGAAGAGTTTCAGGCGACTTATACGAAGAGCGACAACTTCCTTTTTGTTTTTGTTCCAAAAGACGACTCGAAAGTCTTTATCAATCGAAATCTTGAAGCGATTGGGCAACTGACAGAGGAAGCCTGGCGGCTGCCTTTTGCGACGCGCGTCGATTCCATTACGAATTTTCAGTACACCTATGCGATAGGCGATGAACTGATTGTTGAAGATCTGGTGCCGGAGCCGGGCGCCACGTCACCGCAGGGGCTTTTGGACAAGGAAGCCGCAGCGCTCGCCGAGCCGTTGCTGAACGGCCAGTTGATTACGTCCGACGCATCGGTGACGGCGGTCAATGTGGTGCTGACTTATCCCGAAAAGTCACTGACGGAGGTGCCTGAAGCGGTCGCCGCCGCGCGCGCGCTGCGTGCGCAGATTGAAGAGGCCTATCCGGATCTGGAGATTTATCTTACCGGCACGTCGATGCTCAATAATGCCTTTGGCGAGGCGATCCAGTCTGACTTCAAGACGCTGATCCCGCTAATGATCGGGATTATCATTGTAACGACGATTATTGCAGTGCGGTCCGTCTCGGCGACATTCGCGACGCTGTCTCTGGTGATCCTCTCAACGATGTTTGCGATGGGGTGGGCCGGTTTTGTCGGGATCAAGCTCGCCGGCCCAAGCCCAAGTTCGGTCATCGTTATTCTGACTCTTGCGATAGCGGACTCCATCCATATTCTGATGTCTGCGCGATCATCGATGCGGGCTGGCATGGCGCAGCGCGAAGCCATCATTGAATCGATCCGCATCAACTTTCTGGCAGTCAGCATCACCTCGTTGACAACGATCGTCGGCTTTCTGTCGCTTAACTTTTCGGATTCGCCTCCTTTCCATGACTTCGGTAATATTTCCGCCGTCGGCATTCTGGCGGCGTGGGGACTTTCTTTGACATTCCTGCCGGCCATACTGTCGGTTGTGCCGCTGCGCGTTAAAACGGTTGATGAGAGCGACCGCGGCAGTTTCCTGCGTGGTTTCGCCAATTTTGTTATTGCCAATAACAGAAAACTGTTTGTTGTGATGGCCGCTGTTTCGGCGGCGGCGATTGCGATGATCCCGACCATCGAACTCAGTGATCAGTTTAGAAAATATTTTGACCCGCGCATTGAATTCCGATCTGACACGGATGCGGTGATCGATTATTTCGGGTTTTATCCTATGGAGTTTTCCGTCAAGGCGGGCGAGCCCGGCGGTGTAAGCGATCCGGCGTTTCTGGAAAAACTGGAAGAGTTTACTGAGTGGCTTCGCGCTCATCCGAGCGTTGTTCATGTCTACTCAGTCGCCGACATCATGAAACGGCTCAATAAGAACCTGAACGAAGACAAGCCGGAATATTATAGCTTGCCCGAGGACCGCGATCTGTCAGCGCAGTATCTGTTGCTGTTCGAGCTGTCATTGCCTTACGGACTTGATCTCAATGACCGCATCAATATCGACAAGTCCTCAACGCGGGTGACGGCGACGCTGGAAGGTGAGATTTCCACCAAAGATATCCGTCAGTTTCTCAAAGATTCAGACGCCTGGTTCGATGAAAATGCGCCGGAGATCGAAGGTCCTGCGACGGGTCCGCAGGTGATGTTCACCTTTATCGCGCAACGCAATGTGGAAAGCATGGTGACTGGCACCAGTATCGCCATTGTCTTGATCGCTTTCATCATGATGGCGGCGCTTAGGAGCTTTTCGATGGGATTGCTCAGCATGGTTCCAAATGGACTGCCGATTTTATCCGCCTTTGGCGTATGGGCGATTTTGGTTGGCGAAGTCGGGTTTTCCGTAGCGGCTGTCGCGTCATTGTCGCTTGGTATCGTCATTGACGACACGGTGCACTTCCTGACGAAATATATGCGGGCGCGGCGTGAAAAGGGCCTCAGTGCTGAGGACTCTATTCGCTATGCTTTTGAGACGGTCGGCGCCGCGATCATCTTTAATACGATTATTCTGCTGGCCGGTTTCCTGGTCCTGACGCTTTCCGCGTTCAAGATCAATATGGAGCTCGGTATGCTGACCAGCCTGACCATCGCCATTGCGCTGGTTCTTGATTTCCTATTGTTGCCGGGGTTGCTGCTGATGACGGCGCGCGACCGAAAGGGAACTGAAGCTGTTTCACAAGGAGAAAGTCATGCTACTGCATAAAAATCCATTTCGGGCGAAAACCCTTACTTTTGCTGCGATGACTGCGCTGATTAGCGCGAGTTCAGCTTTGGCTGACGATCCCGCGGCGCGAGGAGATACGCCTGAATCGCAAAAAGGGTACGATATTTCGGCGCGCAGCGACCGAAGCGATAGCGGATACGGTGACAGCAAAGTCGACGCACGCATGGTGCTTCGCAATCGGGCGGGACAGGAAACTGTCCGGAATTTCTCTTTCACGACTCTTGAAAAAGAAACCGAAGACGTTGGCGACAAGTCTCTCGTGGTTTTTCAATCACCACGCGACGTTGAGGGTACGGCGCTCCTGTCGCACGCTAAAATCCTCGACCCCGATGACCAGTGGCTTTTCCTGCCGGCGTTGAAGCGTGTGAAACGTATTTCATCGTCCAACAAGTCCGGCGCCTTTGTCGGTTCGGAATTCGCGTTTGAGGACTTTACCATCACCGAGCTGAACAAGTTTACTTATAATTATGTCGGCGAAGAAGAGCTTGACGGGATGACGATGGACGTAATCGAACGCTTTCCGCGTTATGAAAAGTCCGGCTATACAAAACAGAAAAGCTGGGTGGATCAGGATATTTTTCAGGCGCGCAAGCTTGAGTTCTATGATCGCAAGGGCGAACTTTTGAAGACGCTTATTCTGTCGGATTACCGCGAATATGATGGCGTCTGGCGCGCACATACACTGTCGATGGTCAACGCGCAGACCGGTAAGCAGACCGATCTGGTCTACGATACCTATAGTTTCAAAAACGGTCTTGACGCTAATGATTTTCAACAAGGCATCCTGACGCGATTGCGTTAAGGGCGTAAGATTCGGGGCGGATAATGAAGCGATCTCTTTTTGCCGCGCTGGCGTTATGCGCTCCTTTTCCAGCGCTTGCCGGGGAGTGGGATTTTGGCGCGGAAGTCGCCGCAGAGCTGCGCTATTTTCCGAATGACCCGACATTCCCGGGCCAGCTGGAGCATATTCAGCCGTCTTTTGTCGTTCAACCTGACATTCGTTGGGAGACGGAAGACCGTAGCCACCAGGTTGTCGTCATTCCTTTTGTGCGCGTTGATGGACAGGATGAAGAGCGCACTCATTTTGACTTGCGCGAAGGATATTACCGTTATAACGCCGATGCCGGCTGGTCGCTGATGCTGGGCGCCGCGAAGGTGTTCTGGGGCAAGACGGAGTCGCGTCATCTCGTTGATATTATCAATCAGAGCGACACGGTCGAAGATGTCGATGAAGAGGACAAACTCGGGCAGCCGATGGCCAACCTGACGCTGTTGAACGATTGGGGAACGGTTGACCTTTTCGTGATGTCCGGTTTTCGAGACCGGACCTTTCCGGGTGTTGACGGTCGCCCGCGCTTCGGGCTTGTCGTTGACACCGATAACCCGATTTTTACGCGCGACTGGCGGCGCGGCGCAATCGACGTTGCTGCGCGATATTCTCACTATATTGGGAACTGGGATTTTGGCGTATCGGTTTTTCACGGAACGTCACGCGAGCCCCGGTTCGCCATTGACATACCTACTCAGCGTATCCTGCCGGTCTATGACAAGATCACACAAGGCGGCCTTGACCTTCAGTACACAAAAGACGCGTGGCTATGGAAGCTTGAAGCCATTGTCCGAGAAGGGCAAGGTGACGTCTTTTTCGCTGGCGTTGGCGGATTTGAATATACGCTCTATCAGATTTTCGGCAGCGGTTTCGATTTGGGCCTTCTGGCGGAATATCAATATGACGGGCGCGATGAAGGATTTGTGATTGAAGATTTTGGGCCGACGCTGGCGGCGCCGGTGACCTTCGCTGACAATGACGTCTTCGCCGGCGCTCGTCTTGCGTTCAATGATCCGCAGGACACCTCTATGCTTGCTGGCGTCACCGTTGACGCCAACGATCAGTTCCTTGGCATGTTTATCGAAGCGGAGCGGCGCCTAGGCTCATCATGGACGGCGGAGTTGGAGGCGCGCCTGTTCCTTAATCCGGATCCAGGCAACGCCGCCTTTCCCATACGCAACGATGATTTTATCACTTTTCGTCTGACGCGCTTTTTCTGACAACTTTACTGGGCCGGAATAGGCGCCCCTGGCGTCCATGGCGCTCCGGCGTCGATTAACGCCGTCTCGAGGGCTGGAATGGTCGTTTCCTGAAGCGTGTTCATTCTTACACGAATGATTTCGAATTCATTTTCCGCATATTCCAGAGTCTGGCGATGGGTTGATGTCGGGCCGTAGGTGGACATCGCCGTGCCGACCATCACCTTGCCAAGCCGACTTTGAACATTCGCTGGCGGCTCCTGACCGACAGCCGCCATGGCCTGATTGCCGCTGAGCAGCGTGACGATGTCGTTCAGTTCCGTACGAACGGCGCGCCATTGATCATCCAGTGCAGCCGGCGCAGATCGTGAACGGCCAAGAGCGATTTTAAGGTCGGTCACTTTCTTCTCAAGATGCTCGGTTGTCATGCTGGCTGCGGTAACACCCCGTTGAAGGGTGGAGAGCCGTTCCCAGAATGCGACAACCTCAGCAGTATCGGCGCCGGGCAGAGCGCCTTCGCGCATGCGCTCAACCTGGAACGGTTGCGGGCCCACAAGCTCGGTGGTTTCCCCACGGACAGTTTTCGATAGCGAGACGGTGTATTCGCCCGGCGCGGCCATAAAACCCTGGACATCATCGTTGGGATAATCAGCACCGGCGCCGACCGCATCCATGGCCGGGAAGCGTAAGTCCCAAGCGACACGATGGAAGCCTTTTTCCGTTTCGCCTTCCAGGCGGCGCACGACATTGCCCTCGGAATCGCGCACCGTCAGCCATATCTCAGGCTTCACTTCCAGGATTTCGTCCTCCGTTGCATCAAAGCCGGCAAAGGGCGTGTTTTCCCAGTTTTCAAGTCTGTCTTCCTCGTCTTCCTGACGGGTTTCCTCAAGCGACTTTAAACCGTCTTTCAAATAATAGGTGAAGACAGCGCCGAAAGGCGGATTGGGCGCGCGGAAATAGCTGTGACCCTGGGAGGCGCCTTCGCTAAAGCCGAGGGGATGGCGCTCCATATACCACCATGCCTTGCGGCCTGGCATCAGCATCGCCTCCTGTTCCAGGGAGGCTTCATCGACATCGCGCAGTGGCGTGTAATCATCGAGAATGAAAAATCCACGCCCGAAGGACGCCGCCACGACGTCTTGCTCGCGCCGTTGGATCGTCACGTCACGGAACGATATTGTCGGCGAACCGCCAGTGAGTTCAACCCACTTGCCGCCGCCATCGATGGTGAAGAATAAACCGAACTCCGTCGCCGTGAATATCAGTTCCGGATCGACGTGATCCTGAACCACGCGCCAGACGAGATGACGGTCAGGCAAATCGCCGTTGATCGATGTCCAGGACCTGCCGTTATTCGTGCTCTTCAACAGATAGGGCTGATAGTCGCCATATTTGTGGTTATCGAGCGCGACATAAACGGTGTTTGCGTCAAACAGGTCTGCGCGAATGTCATTGACAAAGGCGGTGTCCGGCACGCCCGGCAAAGAGCCGACTTCAATGCGCGTCCAGTTCTGGCCGCCATCGGTGGTCGATTGAATGATGCCATCGTCGGTGCCAATATAAAGAATGTTCTCGTCAAGCGGCGACTCGCCGATTGAAGTGATCGTGTTGTATTGCGACATGGCGAGCAGATCCCAGCCTGCATCCCAGGACCATTGCCGCCCCATTACAGGCAGGAGCATGCGATCTTCGTTGCGGGTCAGGTCGCCTGAAAGCGCCGTCCAGTTGTCGCCGCGATCATCGGACCGCCACAGGCGGTAGGAAGCGAAGTAAATCCGCTTTGGATCATGGGCGCTTACATAGATCGGCGCATCCCAGTTGTAGCGTTCCACCGGTTCGCCAGGCGCGGCCTGAGGCTGAATGTGTACGTTTTCACCTGTTGTGCGATCATGGCGCACGAGATTACCCTCCTGCCATTCCGCATACATAATATCCGGATTGCCGGGCTCGACAGCTGACTGGTGGCCGTCAGCAAACAGCGTGATGAACCAGTCAGAGTTGCGAATGCCGTGGCGATTGTCCGTGCGTGACGGACCGCCTTGGGAACTGTTGTCCTGTGTCCCGCCATAAACAAGGTAGAACGGTTCCGTGTCATCGACGGCGACTTTGTAGAACTGCGTGACGGGAAGGTTGTTGATGAAGCGCCATGACTTTTCATTGTCATAGCTTTCATAAAGGCCGCCATCGGAGCCAACCACAATATAGTCGGGATCATCCGGGCGGAAAGCGATCGCGTGGTCGTCAACATGCTTATATTCGTTGTTGATCGGGCGCCATGTTTCGCCGCCGTCTTCGGATACCTGGCTGGTGTTGCTGACAAGATAAAGCCTGTCGAGTTTATGAGGGCTTGCAAAAATCTCGGTGTAATAATGCGGGCCGGTGCCGCCGCCGACGGCGTCGGACATTTTTTTCCAGGCTGCGCCGCGCGTTTTCGAACGCCAGACGCCGCCTGTGCGCCGATCCAGTTCGATTGCTGCGTAGACAATATCAGGCTGCTGGGGGGATATCGCAAGACCGATCTTCCCCATATTTCCTTCCGGCAGGCCGTTGGTCAGTTCAGTCCATGTTTCACCGCCGTCCTCCGACATGTGAATGCCGGACTCAGGGCCGCCGCCGATATAGGCTGCGACGGTGCGCTGATGTTGCCAGGTTGCAGCGTAAAGACGGTTCGGGTCACGCGGATCCATCACGACGTCGGTAACGCCGGTCCATTCGCCTGCGGATAAAACGTTATTCCATGTCTCTCCGCCATCGGTCGTTTTGAACAGGCCGCGATCGCCGCCGCTTGACCAGAGCGGCCCTTGCGAGGCGACAAACACCGTATTGGGGTCGTTCGGATGGACGATAATCTTTGAAATATGGTCGGAGTTTTCAAGGCCGAGGTTTTCCCAGCTTTCCCCGCCGTCGCGTGAGCGATAGACACCGTCGCCATAGCCGATATGACGACCGCCGACATTTTCACCTGTTCCGACCCAAACCGTATTTGAATTTGACGGGTCGAGGGCGACGGAACCGATGGAATAGGAACTCTCCTTGTCAAACAACGGCGTCCAGGTGGTGCCTGAGTTGGTTGTCTTCCATACGCCGCCGGAGCCAACGCCGACATACCAGGTCGAAGGGTTATCCGGCACAATCGCGATGTCGGCAATTCGACCTGACATCAAAGCCGGGCCGATATTGCGTAACTCCAGCCCTTTGAAGGTGCCGCTGGAGAGCGGGCCCTTATCTTCTTCTTCGCTTGCGGCTCCATTGTCAGCGTCCTGCGCACAGGCCGAAAGCGGCAGAAACAAAACAGCAGTGAGGATGGAAAGAAGACGCATTAGAAGACCCCTCTATTTTGATTTTTGATGAGTGTTACACCGAATTCATCCGTGATGAAATCACGTTTCGACAATTTCGCGCTTGATTGCCTTCTTGCGCTTTTTTGACGCGCGCTTCAGATGTGGCAGGAAGAATAGATAAATTCCTGTCCCCCACAAAGTCAGCAGTACAATCCCTGATGGGAAAAATACGTAGAGCTTCACCCAGTCGGCGAAAAATGATCCGTCATGCAATCGCTCAATAATGTCGGATCGGCGATAGGCGACCTGCACGACCTCGCCAGTCGCGGTGTCGATCTGCGCCTCCCAATTGTTGGGTGCTACAAATTTGACAATGCCTTTGTCCGGCTTGAAATCGACACGCTCCAGCTCGCTCCAGTCATTAAGGTCCAGTTCTTCAACGTTCCTCGCAGCATCGAACAAGATTTGTATGCTCTGCGCGGGAACGTCGGTCCGAGCCGATCCTTTTACTGTCGGCGGCTGCACCCAATCGATTTCTTTTTTCAGACTGAGCAATAGCCCGGCGCCAATCACCAGCCCCATTTGGACCATGATGAAAAGCGATCCCCAATGGTGGATCTTGCGGAGCAAGACTTGTGTTTTCATGGACGTCCCATCGTGCGGCTGTTTGAGCTGTTAGTACCCGATGGCGACGCCGTCTTTGCGCATCTCCGTTGCGCCCGTATAAACGCCGGTTTCAGGGTTCCGCCAGATTGCCTGATAGCCGCCGAACATCGCGCCGTTGTCAACAACGTTGACGTTGTGGCCCATGGCCCGCAACGTGTTGATTGTTTCGGTTGATATGCCCGGTTCAACGTTCAACACGCCGAGGAGGTCGGGTTCGCCGCCTGTTGGCCGGCGGCCGCCATCATGATTGAGGCGAGCAGCGTCACCGGCTTCCTGCAGGTTCATGCCGTAATCGACAAGATTGATGAGAATCTGGACATGCCCCTGGGGCTGCATGCCGCCGCCCATCAAGCCGAAACTCATCAGCGGGTCGCCATCTTTCATTACAAACGCCGGAATGATTGTATGGAACGGCCGCTTGTTTGGCGCGTAAACATTAGGGTGGCCAGGCTCCAGTGAATAAAGCGCGCCGCGATCCTGCAACATAAAGCCGAGCCCGTCGGGCACGAGTCCTGATCCCATACCAACATAGTTCGACTGAATGAACGACACCATCATGCCGTCTTTGTCGGCGACAGTGAAATAGGTTGTATCGCCTTCGCCCTCAAGCTTTGGTTCTCCCGGAGCCGGGGCGGTCATCGCCTTCTCCGGGTCAATCAAAGCAAAGCGTTCTCTTCCGTATTCGTCGGATAAAAGCCAGTCGATGGGCGCGTCTGAAAAGTCAGGATCGGCGTAAAACTTTGCGAGATCCTCAAAAGCGAGGCGTTTCGCTTCTGTGATGTAATGAAGAACTTCTGCGCTACCGCGCGGCCATTGCTTGAGATCGACATTCTTCAAAATGTTCGCCATTTGCAGCGCTGCGAAGCCCTGACCATTCGGCGGCAGCTCGCAAAGCTCGTAGCCGCGATAGTCAACACAGCCCGGATCGACCCATTCGCTTTTATGAGCGGCGAAATCTTCATAACGAATGTCGCCACCAATGCGCTTCATATAAGCGTCAATAGTCTTTGCGATACGCCCTTTATAAAATCCGTCGCGGCCTTTTTGCGCGATGGTGCGGTAGGTTTCCGCCAAGTCAGGGTTTTTAAAAATTTCGCCGGCCTTGGGAGCGCCGTTTTTAAAATATGTCGCCCGCGCACTATCGAACTCTTCGATGTCGTCCATGTTTTGTTCGAAGCGATTCAAACCAAATTCAAAATAGCTGGCGATCACGGGCGATACCGGGAAGCCTTTTTCGGCGTATTCGATGGCCGGGGCTAAAATCTTCCGCATGGGGAGCTTGCCGAACTTTTCATGCAGCTCAAACCATCCGTCGACGGCGCCGGGCACGCTGACCGGCGTCGCGCCGAAAAGCGGAATGGAGTCTCGCTCTCCAAGCTTTTCGACAAGGTCATCATAAGACCGGCCCATGGGGCTGCGGCCCGAGGCGTTGAGTCCGTAGAGCTTCTCCGTCTCAGGGTCCCAGATAATAGCAAAGAGATCGCCGCCAACGCCATTGCCGGTCGGCTCCATAAGTCCCAGGGTTGCGTTCGCCGCGATGGCGGCATCGACGGCGGTGCCGCCGGCCTTCAGAATATCGATGGCGACCTGGCTGGCTAATGGCTGGGCGGTGGCCGCCATGCCATGCTCGGCATAGACCGGGCTGCGTGACCAGATTTTTCCGACCGGGCGCCCGCCGGCGCCGATGTCGCCGGTCGTTTCGTGATGTTCAGCAACAGCCAGACATGAGGCGGATATCGCCATTATCAATCCAAGCGGAAGAGCCAGTATTTGTTTCAAGACATACCCCATGCGATGCGCCCGTTTCGAGCTCTGACAAGCATTTGCAGCGACGCAACATTGCACAATTCATGGGCAGCCGCCAACTGAGGTGGAATACGTATTAGAGTGCTCGCCACGGCAGGTTGTACACCTGCTTCGCCCTCGGCTACATCAATCTCATGAGTGAGGATTGGAAATTCTGCGTGGCGCCGATGATGGACGGTACGGACCGCCATTGCCGCTATTTTCATAGACTGCTCAGCAAGCGCGCGCGTCTTTATACTGAAATGATCACGGCGGATGCGGTGATCCATGGCGACCCCGAACGTGTTTTAGGCTTTGACGCAAGCGAACACCCGGTTGCGCTGCAGCTCGGCGGCGGCGATCCTGAGAAACTGGCGCGGGCGGCGCTGATTGGCGCCGAATTCGGCTATGACGAAATCAATCTCAATGTCGGTTGCCCGTCGGATCGCGTGCAATCCGGCGCGTTCGGCGCCTGTCTGATGAAGGAGCCCGACCTGGTTCGCGATTGCGTCGCGGCGATGCGTTCGGTCGTTAATATTCCCGTCACCGTGAAGTGCCGGATCGGCGTCGATGACCAGGAGCCGAGTGAGGCGCTATTCCGGCTTGTCGAAACTGTCGCCGGCGCCGGTTGTGACGTTTTTATCGTACATGCGCGCAAAGCCTGGCTGGATGGCTTGTCGCCGAAAGAAAACCGGACCATTCCGCCGCTTGACTATGATCTTGTGCGCCGCGTCAAGCTTGCGCATCCGGGCCTCACCATCATTCTGAATGGCGGCATTGAAACGATTGAAGACGCGACATCGCTGATCAGCGATTTTGACGGTGTGATGCTGGGCCGTGCGGCTTATGGCGCGCCTTATCTTTTGTCGCGTGTCGACGCGGAGATTTTCGGGGAAATGAGGCAGTCGACATTACGTGAGGAGGCGGTCGCGCAAATGTCAATCTATCTCAAAGGCCAGTTCATCAACGGCGTGCGGCCCCATTCGATCACGCGGCACATGCTGGGCCTGTTCCACGGGGCGCCGGGCGCGCGCGCCTGGCGACGGTTTATTTCCGAAAATGCACCACTCGCGCGCGATGATATTCTTGATCGCGCGCTGGATGCGATGCGCGCAGCAAAGGCGGCTTGAGGCTCGTGCTGGACTTTGTTTCCGATCACAGCCTTCTTATCGCCGGTGTCGTGGTTGCCGGATTTGCAGCTGGTTACGCCGGCGGACTTTTCGGGATCGGCGGCGGGATCATCACTGTGCCCGCGCTTTATGCAGTGTTTCAATCGCTCGGCGTTGCTGACGGACCATCTCTGAAAACCGCCATCGGAACGTCGCTTGGCGTTATTATCGTCACATCCATCAGGTCCCTGACGACCCATCACCATGCGGGGCAAGTGGATTTCTCGGTCCTGAAAGCATGGGCGCCCTGGATCGCTCTGGGCGCCGCGGCGGGCGGTTTCTTCGCGAAATGGGCGCCGGTCGAATTGCTGACAGCGGTGTTTGCGGGCGGCGCTTTTTACATCGCGTGGCGGCGGGTCTTTTCAAAAACGAAAGGGCGCCGCGCCAAAGGCAACCTGACCGCAAAGCGGATGAAGATTCCTCTCGGTGTCGGCACGGGACTTTTTTCGGCTTTGATGGGCATTGGCGGCGGGGCGCTTGGCGTGATGGTTATGACCATGTCTGGACGCAGTATGCACCAGGCGATTGGGACCTCGGCGGGATTTGGCGTCGCCGTCGCCGTACCAGGCGTGATCGGGTTTGTTTTATCGGGCTGGGCGGCGGATGATTTGCCTGCCTTGTCGGCGGGTTATGTCAACGGGCCTGCATTTGTGGTGATGGCGTTGATGGCCGGGATCGCGGCGCCGGTCGGCGCGCGGCTTGCGCACCGCGTCAATGCTGAGTTTCTGTCGAAACTCTTTGGGACATATGTATTTGTGGCCGCTCTCAGCCTGGTTACGGACGTGTATTTTAATTAAATATGCTGCGTGGCAACATTGCACGTGCCAAGCCCCCCCGATACATGCCATGGTCTGATTCCAAGACCTTATGACCTGTGACGGGGGACTGTTTTTTTGAGTAATGCGGCCATTGAATCAGTAATTTCCGGTGTTGGCTCCTATTTGCCCGAGCGCGTTGTCACCAATGAGGAACTGGCGAAACGGGTCGATACGTCGGACGAGTGGATTCGCTCGCGCAGCGGTATCGGTCAGCGTCATTTTGCAGCCGATGACCAGGGATCCTCTGACCTCGCTGCGAACGCTGCGTGGAATGCGCTGGATCAGGCGGGTTTAAAGCCCAAGGACATCGATCTCATTATTGTCGCGACCGTAACGCCCGACCGGACCTTCCCGTCGACCGCCGTTTATGTGCAGCAAAAGCTCGGGGTTCCGCCAGGGATCGCCTTTGATGTGTCAGCGGCCTGCGCCGGTTTTCTATACGCTTTGAACATCGCCCATGATTTCATTCGGACCGGGCAGGTGAAGCATGCGCTCGTGATCGGGGCGGAAAAGCTCTCCTGCTTTCTTGATTGGGATGATCGCGCAACTTGCGTCCTGTTCGGCGATGGCGCCGGCGCGGTGGTTCTGTCCGCGCATGAGACGCCGACGGCGGCGCCGCCGCGCGGTATCCTGGCGACGTATTTGTCCGCTGACGGGCGTCTGGCCGATCATCTTTATGCGGATGGCGGACCATCGACGACCGGCACGGTGGGGCAGGTGCGCATGAACGGCAAGGAGGTTTTCCGCAACGCCGTTGAGCAGATTTCAAATGCGGTTTTCGAAGTAACCGAACGCGCCAAGGTCAGCCGTCATGAAATCGACTGGTTCGTGCCGCATCAGGCGAATATCCGCATCATTCAATCCTGTGCGAAAAAACTTGAACTGGCTGATGAAAAAATCATCGTCACGATCGACAAACACGCGAACACATCGTCGGCGTCGATCCCGCTGGCGCTCGACGCCGGTATTCGCGAAGGTCGGATCAAGCGCGGCGAGCTTTTGGTGTTTGCCGCGCTCGGCGGCGGGCTCGCCTGGGGCTCGGCGCTGGTGCGGTACTAATTATTGTAACCCTACTAATTACTCCGCCGGCATGGCTGCGCCTTAAGCTTTTACTGTCACCAGCGGCCAAAGCAGTTGTTCGCCGACGCTGGTCTGCGGCAGGTTTTCAACGCCCATCTTTTCCGGATAGCGCCGGGTGACCTTCGCGGTGCCAAACAGAACATCCCAAAAGAACAGAAGGTTTCCGTAATTGCCTTTATAATTTGTCGCCGCATCTGAAGCATGCTTGCCATGATGAGCGCTGTGCGTTGCGGGTGTCGAGATTGTGCGTTCAACGACCCACATAATCGGCGAGAGCCATTTGACCTTGTAAAGGGGTTCATCCCATCTGACATCACAATGGGCGCCGTAGATCACCGCCATTTTGACAATGATGTAGCCCGCATAGACCCAGCCAAGCCCGAGATAGATCAGCGCGCCGGAAAACCACAGGCCCGGCATCAGGGCGTAATAGAAAAGGTTGTTGCGATAGACGACGCGGATCGAAAGATATTCTGCGTTGTGATGCGGGCGGTGGAGCTTGTAGAGCCACGGAATGCTGTGCGATGCGCGGTGCCACCAATATTGTGTCATGTCATCAAAGATCAGGAACAATGCAACGCCTGCGATGACGGGCAGTCCGGCTAGTGCGTCTGCTGCGTTCGGCGCAACCACGCTGGTGACGAAACCGCCGGCGAACAGCGCCAGGGGTTGCGTTACAATGATGAGGGTCAGTGTGCTGACAATTTCCACCATCCCATCGCCGGGCGCCTGGCCGAGTTTTTTAAAAAATCGGGTGAAGACGACTTCCAGCAGCGCAAATATCACGAAGATGGCGAAGATGATAAGTAATTCCGGCTTCATGGCGGTTGCGTTCCTGATCTTGCGGCCGATCCGGCCCCTGTCTCCTTGATCTAGCCTTCTGGCGGAGATAAGAATGCTAAGAATTTAGCATTTTGAGCTTATGCCCGATCTTCTCGATTTTGGCGGCGCCCCGCTGATGGAATTCGCGTCCGGGCGTTTGCGCAGGGGAATCCGAGCCGCAGCGACGGCGGTTCGGTATCAGGACGGCGCCGTTCTTCATGCCCATGGCGACGACAAGCCAGGACTTTCGATCGTGCGATCCGGTGCGGTTCGCTTCGGGCTTGTGGATGCGGACGGAACCTATATTGCGACCTCCTTGCTCGGGGCGGGGCATTGTTTTGGCGAGGCGACGCTTTTTGCCGGGCGTGCGCGCACCCATGACGCGGTCGCCGTCGGCGAGACCATCATTGAACAGATCGACAAGGCGCGTTTTGATCGGCTGCTGGATCAGGAGCCCGATCTGGCGCGCGCTTTGTTGAAAGCGACAACCCGGCGGCTTTATAGCGCGCTGGACTTCATGGATGATCTGCGGCGCTTGCCGCTTCCGGTGCGCACCGCGAAGCTGGTTGCGTTGATGGCGAATTCAGCAGAACAGGATGGCTCTGTTGCTTGTAACCAGGCCGATCTTGCGTTCACGCTTGGCGTTTCGCGGGTGTCGGTCGGTAAAGCGCTTGGCGATTTACAAAAGGAAGGCATATTGAAACTGGGCTATGGAAAGATAGACATTCCCAGTCGGGCGCGCCTTCATGAGTGGATTGCAGACCGCTCGGCATAGATTTTGCCAAAACTGCATTGAAAGGTATGACGACACAATGGGCGATGAACATGCAACGTCTCGCATCGACAAGCTGGAGGAGCGCTCCGCACTACAGGAGCAAGCCATTGAAGATCTTTCCGACGCCGTGACCGAACAGTGGAAACTGATTGAATCTTTGAAGCGCGATATCAGCCGATTGACTGACGAATTGAAAGAAGTTGAGGCGAATATCGAAGAGGGCGGCGAGCGTGAGCCGCCACCGCCGCATTACTAGTCAGTCGCTAAATCTTCTGGTTGTATTCGCCGACTTCCGGGTGCTTTTGCAGCTCCGCGTCGAGTTCGGCGAACATCGCTTTCATATTCTCTTCCGATTTCGGGCTTTCAATCACGACGACAAGCTCCGGCTTGTTCGATGAAGCGCGAACAAGTCCCCAGGTGCCGTCTTCGGCGGTAATACGCACGCCATTGACCGTCACAACATCGCGGATTTTCTGGCCGATAATCTCACCGCCGGCTTTCGCGCGGTCTTCGAACGCTTTGACGACTTTCTCAACGACGCCATATTTGGTCTCGTCAGCGCAATGAGGCGACATGGTTGGCGATTGATAGGTTTTCGGCAAACTCTTGCGCAAATCCGAGAGCTTCTTATCCGGATTGTTATCGAGCATTTGCAAGAGCGCGATCGCTGCAACTAAGCCATCGTCATAGCCGCGACCGACAGGTTCGTTAAAAAAGAAGTGTCCGGACTTTTCGAACCCGGCAAGTGCGCCCATCTCATGGCTCTTGCGCTTAATATAGGAATGGCCGGTCTTCCAGTATTCCGTCTTGGCGCCGTTCGCCTGCAGAACTGGATCGGTGACGAAAAGGCCTGTGGATTTTACGTCGACAACAAATTGCGCGCCGGGATTTTGTGCGGAAAGATCTCGTGCAATCAACACGCCAATCTTGTCGGCGAAAATTTCCTCGCCTTCATCGTCGACGACGCCGCAACGGTCCCCATCGCCGTCAAAGCCGAGCGCCACATCGGCGCCATGCTCTTTAATGGCGATCTGCATCGCATGGAGCATCTCCATGTCTTCAGGGTTCGGATTATAGCGGGGGAAGGTGTGATCAAGTTCCGCATCCATCGGAATGACCTCAAGGCCCATGCGCTCCAGCGCTTCGGGGGCATAGGCGCCGGCTGTCCCGTTGCCGCAAGCGGCGATGACTTTCATCTTCCGTGAAAACGAAACGCCCTCAACGAGGTCGGCGATATAGCGCTCACGCATGCCTTCGATGAACTTGTAAGCGCCACCGTTGAAGGATTTATACTCGCCGCCAAGGACGATTTCTTTCAGACGGCCCATCTCGTCAGGCCCGAAGGTGAGGGGGCGCGCCGCGCCCATCTTGACGCCTGTCCAGCCATTTTCGTTGTGGCTCGCGGTCACCATCGCGACGCACGGAATATCGAGATCGAACTGCGCGAAATAAGCGACTGGCGATAGCGCCAGACCGATATCGTGAACCTCGATACCAGCGGTCATCAGGCCGACGATCAGCGCCTGTTTGATCGAGGTGGAATAGCCGCGAAAATCATGACCGACCACGATCTTCGGTTCTTTCCCCATCTCCCGGATCAATGTGCCGAGACCTTGGCCCAACGCCTGAATGCCGAGGAGGTTGATCTCCTTTTCGAAAACCCAGCGGGCGTCATATTCGCGAAACCCGGTGGCCTTAACCAAAGGCGTCACTTCATAGGCGAGAGTGTTGGCTTTCAGATCGGCGCGGGGCGCAGGCAGCATATGTCCAAATCCTTCTTGAGAATCCGGCGGACAATAGCGCTAGAAATTGAATAGGCAACCAAGGTCAGGGCAGGGGCGCACGGCTAGAACTCGAGACTGATCCAGCTTTCCTGATTCTCAAAATCCGCGTCGGCGGGAAGCGCCACCGTGTCATAGGTTCCGTCGTCCCGGCGGCCGTAATAAACGTCGAACATGATGCGCCATCCGTCACGGCCGAAATGATCGAGGTCGAATTGCACTTCGCGCGCCGGCGAGGGCAGGAACCTTGTTTGCCCTTCCTCGGCGGAGTTGAACCGCACGGGGTTGCTCCACCAGCCTTCGGCGGCCCACCATTCGAATTCCGGCCAGCCCGAGGGCGACCATTCGCGGTCGCCGACCTTCGCCGAGACATGAATGTTAAGGGGCGTTTTCTGCTTGTCCGTCACCAGATATCCCTCGAACGTGCCGTAACCGTCTGCCGGATAGGTAATACACATCATAAGATAGCGGTCCGACTTTTTGATCCGCAGCGTGTGCCCTTGATTTGATGAGACCAACGCGGCGTCAACCCATCATTCGTCTCGCACCTTCCATCCATAAGGATTGGCGCGCCTGAAGGCGGGGCCGCTGATTCGGCCAGGGCGGGTGTCGTGGGTGATAGCAGCAGTAAAAGCCAGAAGCGGGCGTTTGGCGCGTTTATCTCCGATTATGTCTGTCTTCCTAGCGACTTAAACGATCTATGGCGGCAGCCCAGCGACCAAAGGTTATTCGGCTGGGTCAAAACGAAATTCCGCCTGTGGAAGAGTTTGACCGCCTATGCATTCGCCAGACTATACGCATTCGGCCAGCGGACGTGACAACTGCGGCGTCAATCGCCATAGTCCGCCATCACGAGACCTGTCGCATGGGGCGGCGTACAGCAAGAAAACACCCTATGGAATTGCCTTTTGACTTGAGTCAGATCGGTTTGCGTGGGCAGAGCGCAATCGGACTTGTCGCCTTTGTTTTTATTGCGTGGTTGTTTTCAAGCGGCAAAAGCCGGTTTCCGTTCTTCAGCGCGTTGTGGACAATCGCAGCTCAGATCGTGATTGCGGCGTTTCTCCTGTTTGTACCGCCCGCGCGTGCGGCGCTGCAATCATTGCGTTCTGTCGTTGAGGCCCTGCAGGCGGCGACGCAGGTCGGCACCTCGTTTGTGTTCGGCTATCTCGGCGGCGCCGATGCTCCGTTCGAAGTCACCAACCAGGCTGCGATGTTTAATTTCGCCTTTGGCGCCTTGCCCCTGGTGATTTTCTTTTCCGGCCTCTCCGCCTTGCTGTGGCACTGGGGCGTATTGAAGTTTTTCGTACGGGGCTTCGCATTTCTGCTCGAAAAGATATTCCGGGTCGGCGGCGCGGTGGCGTTATCATCAGCGGCAAACACATTTTTGGGACAGACCGAAGCGCCGCTGATGGTCCGTCCTTATCTGGAGCGTGTTACGCGCTCTGAGCTTTTCATTATCATTACCGGCGGATTCGCGACGGTCGCCGGATCGGTGATGGCGGTTTACGCGATCATCCTGCGCGATATCGATCCGTCGGTGCTTGGTCACATTATCGTTGCGTCGATCATTTCCGTGCCGGCGGCGATCCTGATGGCGCAGATTATCCTGCCCGCCGAGCGAGAACAGACTCCGACCCCCGCCGACGCCGCGGATGATTTCGGCTACGCCAGTTCCATGGACGCCTTTGTGCGCGGCGTAACGGACGGCTTGTCGCTTTACCTCAATATTATCGCCGCGCTGATTGCGTTCACTGCCTTTGCCGCGCTGATCAATATCATGCTTGGCGTTGCGCCGGATATCGCTGGCGCGCCATTGTCGCTGGAGCGTATTCTCGGCTGGGTGTTTGCGCCGCTGATGTGGCTCGCAGGCGTGCCGTGGAGTGAAGCTTTTGACGCTGGCTCATTGATGGGGATTAAAACAGCCGTTAATGAACTTGTCGCCTATGTATCGCTCGCTGACGTTGAAGAGGGAACATTCAGTGAGCGGAGTTATCTCATCCTAATTTACTCGCTTTGTGGTTTTGCAAATTTTGCAAGCCTCGGGATTGTGATTGGCGGCCTTACCGTGCTTGCGCCGAACCGGCGCCAGGATGTTATCAATCTGGCGCCGCGCGCGCTTGTCGCCGGTACGCTGGCGACCTTGATGACAGGCGCCGTCATCGGCCTGATCTGGGTTGGTTAGGCAAACCATCATTGTTCACATCTGCGGCGCCACGCGTGAAAATTTTTAGCATGCGGTTTAAATATTTGATGGCGAGGACTAACTTGCGGTCTTCATTGTAATGAAACGCATGGACAGGTTTTTTGATGACCAAACCAATTGATCTATACTACTGGCCGACGCCGAACGGCTGGAAGGTTACGATTTTCCTTGAGGAGGCAGGCCTCGACTACAATGTCAATTACGTCGATATTGGCGCAGGCGAACAGTTCGAACCGGATTTTCTGGCGATATCGCCGAACAACCGCATGCCGGCCATTATCGATCATGACGGACCCGGCGGCGAGCCGATTTCGGTTTTTGAATCAGGCGCCATTCTGCAATATCTCGGACGCAAGACAGGTAAGTTTTATCCAGGCGATGAGCGCGCGCGCGCGCAGGTTGATGAGTGGCTGATGTGGCAGATGGGCGGCATTGGGCCGATGCTTGGGCAGTTTCACCATTTCCATCATTATGCGCCGGAAAAAATTGAATACGCCATGACGCGCTACGCCAACGAGGCGCATCGTCTTTATGGTGTTTTAAACAAGCGCCTTGAGAACAACGAATATGTGGCGGGCGACTATTCCATTGCCGATATGGCGATCATATCGTGGACAACCCTTTGGGAGCGTCACAATATAGAACTGAAGGACTTCCCGCATTTCAATCGCTGGCGGGAAGTGTTGCTTGCCCGGCCTGCAGTGCAGAAAGGCCTGGTTGTCGGTGCGGAAAAACGCATGAATCTTGCGGACAATGAAGAGGCCAAGAAAGTGCTGTTCGGTCAGCGCGGAAACTGAAACACGATGAGTGAAGGCGGCAACCGAAAACGCAGTTGGAAAAAGGGCGGCTGTCATTGCGGCGCCGTTCAGTGGGAAGCGGAAACTGACGATAATATCGTCATTGACGAATGCAACTGTTCCATGTGCGCCGCTGTGGGTTTTCTCCACCTCATCGTGCCGAAGTCGAAGTTTCGCCTGATCAAAGGTGATGAACAGCTTACGGAATATACGTTCAACACAGGCGTCGCCAAACATCTTTTTTGCCGCATTTGCGGCGTGAAGTCATTTTACGCGCCGCGCTCAAACCCTGACGGTTATTCGCTTAATCTGCGCTGCATGGATCGCGATCAATTCGCTTCCATTACGATCCGCCCCTTTGACGGCCAGAACTGGGAGGCGAATGCCGGCAAGCTGGCGCATTTGTCCAAAGATGATGACTGAACGGCTTTCCACACTGTTGAAAAAAGTACGCGCTTGCCGGCATTGCGTTGAAGATCCTATTGGCGCGCCATTGCCCCATGAGCCGAGACCGGTTTTACAGGTCGCGGCCAGCGCGCGCATTGCAATCTTCGGTCAGGCGCCGGGCACGCGCGTCCACGCGAGCGGTAAGCCGTTTACCGATCCGTCGGGAGACCGCCTTCGCGACTGGCTTGGTATTGGCGAAGATATTTTCTACGACGAAAAACGCGTCGCGATTATTCCAATGGGGTTTTGTTTTCCAGGCCTCGATGCGAAAGGCGGCGACCTGCCGCCACGGAAAGAATGCCCGCCGCTATGGCGCGCCCGGTTGATGGCGGCGATGCCGAACTTGCAAACAGCGGTCCTTGTTGGGCAATATGCGCAGAAATGGCATCTTGGAAAGGGCTCGAAGAAAAGCCTGACTGAAACGGTGCGCGCCTGGAGAGATTATTCGCCGGCATATTTCCCGACGCCGCATCCGTCATGGCGAAACAACGCCTGGCTGAAGAAAAACCCCTGGTTTGAGGCCGACTTGCTCCCCGTGCTTAGAAAGAAGGTTCGCGAGACCTTGCGTTAAGTCTCAGGCCGCTCAAGCTTTTCGAGGACCGAAGCAACGAGGCGGAGCATGTCGAGGTCTTTCTGGGGCAAAACGGACAGCTCTCCGGCAATTATATCGAGACGGCGCCGCCGTCCTTCCTCAACAAGGCGCTTTCCGTTCGGTGTAGCTGAAACGACCACGACGCGCGCGTCGTCTGCATTTCGTTTGCGTAGCGCCAGCTTCGCCTTTTCAAGTGCTGTCACAATTCTTGATATGGCCGGCGGCGACACTTGTTCCATCTCCGCCAGACGGTTGATGGTTTGCGGACCTGTGTAAGCCAGTATGGAGAGCAGTGAAAGCCGCTCGGGGCTGAGGCCTGATTGTTTGTCTGCTTCTCGCGCGCGCCGCAAGAGATGAATACAAAGAGAGTGAAGCGCATTCGCGGTCTTGAGGAGTTTGGACCGCGCGGCGCCGGCAGGGAGCGGTGGGATTGACAATATATTTAACCATGTTAAATAATAAGATGATTAAATAATTTAGCGGAGCCTGAATACGATGCAAGATGCAGCGCCCGGATTCATACAATCAATCGGGCAGATTCATATCAGCGTGAAAGACTTCAATCGGGCGAGAGCCTTCTACAGGGATGTGCTCCGACTGCCCATGATCTTTGACATTCCCGAACAGAAAATGGCTTTTTTTGATTGCGGCGGCGTCAGAATTTATCTCGGTGCGCCAAGCAGTCCCGAATATGCGGCGAATTCGTTTCTGTATTATCGCGTCAAGGACATCGAAACTGCGCATCGCTCGCTTTCGCAGGCGGGCGTGGAGTTCCTGCACGACCCGCGCGTTGTGAACCAGGCGCAAGACCATGAGTTATGGATGGCGGGTTTTCAGGACAGCGAAGGAAACTATGCGCAACTCATGGAAGAGAGGGCTTTGCCGCAATAGCTTTGCGTTCATGAGCCACGCAGCAATTCATCAGGACATTACCGGCGGTATTGACGCCAATCATCGACGCGCGCGTAAATGATAAAGAGCGCTGCGAGAATAATCAGGATCAAAAGGGCGAACTGAATTTGCGCTTCAACCGCGTGCACTTCGTGTTTTGAAGGCCGGTCCGCTTCGCCGATAACAATTTCACCTGAATCGCTATCGTTGTTGTCGAGAATGATCTCGCCGTTTTCATCAACGGTTGCTGATGGCGCGTCATCGATAGAGCTTTTCGGCGGCGTGCTGCCTTCTCCGGCGGACGGGTCTTCGGTCATTCCCGTGCCGTTCTCAATATTGGTTTCGATTTGATTGAGCTCTTCGGCGTTGTCGCGCCCAAGGGTGGAGGCCGCCGCGCCGGCGCCGCCGGCGATGGTTGCGCCTTGAACGGTTCGGCTCTCGGCAACATTGCCGCGCCGCGGCGAATCTTCCACTGGGGTGATGCGGCTGTTTTGATCCAGCGCTTCGGGATCTCGCACCAATGGCGGATCGACTGGCGTTACAAACAAAGCTTTTTCCGCGGCGCGCCGCCGCGTCAGGCCGAGCACTTCGCGCAACACGCCGCCGACCGTTGCTTTATTCCACCAGGTGAGGGCGTCTGCGGCGCCCATCCTGTTTCCACGATTGAGCCGTCTCAATGCGGTTGAACGACGAAACGCCTCCGCCCCGACATTGTAGACAAAACTCACCAGCGCATCGAATTCATTTTGATTGAGGGGCACATTGACGAGACGGCTGACAGCATCTTCGCGCGATTTTAAGTCACGCCGCAGCAGGGCTTCCGCTTCGCGTTCCGTAATGCGCTGACCTGGCTGGACATCCGGGCCGGTGTGACCATAACCGATCGTCCACACACCAGCGATATCCTGATAGGCCTCAAGTTCCAGCCCCTCAAATCGCTTCAATAATGCGATGCCGCTTTCGGAAATCCTCACCACAATACCCCGTTACTTGTGACAGCCTCCTCAATTTAGCCTGAAAATGTGGCGAAGAGTAGGATGGCGGCGCCACTGTTTTGTGAAATCGCGAATTGTTGATAGGGTCCGGGAGCAATTCTTGCGGGTCATTTGGGGATAATATGTCAAATCTATTGAAATTGTTGGGCCGTTCTATGGCTGTGGCGGCGGCTGCCGTCTGGATGACGGCCTTGGCGAACGCCCAGACATCCTCGAACACACAATTGCTTTCCGCCGGATTGATGCAGGATTTCAGCGCGGCGGACGTCACGTCGATGCTCGCCGAGTTTGAGATTGGGGCGGCCGCGCAGCCCTATCAGGGGGATGAAACAGCTTCAATGGTCGCAACGACATCCGGCGGCGCGACATTCATTATCACCATGCTGCAATGCGCTGACGCCGCCGCCGCTTCAGGTTGCAAGCAGGCGGTCATTTACACCGGCATGCCGAATTCGGGCGTCGCTTACGATGATCTCAACACCTTCCATACAAATGCCGACGTGACCCGCGCGATTAATGTGCCTGACCAGCAAATGATCGTCTTCGGCACACAGATATTCGCCCAAGGCGGTATCGGACGTGAGAACTTTCAGCTTTTAACGGCGCTCTTTTTGAATGATATGCAGGCTTACGTCCAAAACCAGATGTCAGCGGCGACATCTGTCGCCTTGCGCTTCGAGCAGAAACCTCAAGGCAAAACCGGGAATATTTCGACTGTTATATCTCCGGGCGCTCGCCTGCCGTCGCCACGTATAAAATCAATTGACCACGCGCTTGCGGCGGCAGTGTCAAATACGCACAGCGTGGAATTTCTCAGCGAGAAGGCTTCGCAGATGGTTGACTAGCGTTTGTGCGTTCGTGACGGGCCGGGCCGATCAGGATACTTCAACCAGCTCTGTGTGGCCGAACCCCTTTTTGTAATCGAGGAGGGAAATGACTTTCGGGTCGATCCTGATTACGGTCAGTTCAAAGTCATCATCCTCCGGTTCGTAATCAGCCGCTTGTGGAAATTTTTCTATCAATAGCTTGCCGATTTTTTCCTGTTCCTGCGGATCAGAAACCATAGTCGCCAAGCCGCCGAGCGACAGACTCTCAATTTCATCCCAACGTTCATATGGCCGGTTGATGGTCAGCGAAACCTTGTTGTTTTGTGCAATGTTTTGCGTCTTCTGGGCGTCCGTCGATGTCATGAAGTATATCGTAAGGCCGTCATTCATATAACTGACCGTCGTTGCTTGCGGAAAGCCATCTTCGCGAACGGTTGCGACCGTCATATCGTCAACGTCGCTGATGATCGAAATGATTTGGTTGCGAATCGCCTGGTCCATGACACTCTCCATTGCAATGCAAGGATAAAACAGACACCGGGTTTTCGAACTATGCCTTGATACAAGTCAATAATCAGCGCGGCTGATACGCCAGTAATCAACTGACAAATATTCAGGATCCGGATACGCCATGTTGTCGGGCTGGACGCTTATTCTTTTACCTGAGCGCTAGTAAGAATTATGACGCGGCCGCCTTTGGCGCTGGTGTTTCAACCAGCGTGCATTGGTTTACGGCTCGTTCTTCAAGTGTAAGGGCTAAGCTTCGTAACTGAGCAAGCTGGTTCGACTCGGCGCCTTCAATATCAGTGCGGTCCTGGGCGAGTTCGCGGATCGATTGCATATATTCCGTCGCCAGCCGCTTTTTTTTCGATTGCAGCGGGGTGATCTCATCTGCACGGTTATCGCGGATCAGACGGTTTTCCTGGGCGAAGATCTCGCCAAGCGCCTCAGTGATTCGGATCAGCTTGTTGATCCGTGTTTGGGCGGCAGTGGCTGGTGCGGTCATGGCGGCCTTCCCGGCGGTAGAGTTCTCGCGGTTAAAATCGCAACTAAGCTGTGTGGTGGGAATGTGCTATCGGGAAAGTTCAACCAAATGATTTACAATTTGAAAATTCAATCAAAAGAGACTTTGCCGACTATAACCAAAGCATTGCTCAAAACAGAAAACCGCCCGGTTTACAGTGCAGGCGGCCGGCGTTTGCTGCGGTGCAGCGAGCGAGGAGAATGCTCCGGTCTTATGCCTGCAAGGCCAACGCAGAACTGGAGAATGCTGCTGTTATGCGAGGCTGTCGCTGGCTCGTGAAATGATATAGCGCCACTGCGGTAAATCTCATCAGGCACGAGCCGGCGCGCTATTCGGTTTGCGGGTGGATGCCGGCAAATGTTCAACCGATAATCTTTATTTCATTTTTATCGAGAAAATGTGACAGCGCGAAAAGAAAAAACAGCCCTTGAGCCTTGGCTGCGGCCTCGTTATACAGGCCGAAATTTACCGGCGCTTGCAGGGCTGTTAAGTCGTGGAGTAGAAGAATGTCGACGAGCGTAGAAGACAAATATCGTCCGTCTGATGATGAACCCTTCATGAATGACCGCCAGAAAGATTACTTTCGGCGTAAACTGCTCAACTGGAAGCAGGAAATCATTCGCGAGAGCCAGGGTACGCTAAACCACCTTCAGGAAGACGATAATCATCTGCCTGATATCGCCGACCGCGCCTCCAGTGAAACGGAAAAAGCGCTTGAGCTTCGCACCCGTGACCGCCAACGAAAACTGATTTCCAAGATCGATTCAGCGCTTCGCAAGATTGAAACCGGCGAATATGGCTATTGTGAGGATACCGGCGAGCCCATCAGCATTCGCCGGCTTGATGCGCGCCCGATTGCGACGCTTTCTCTGGAAGCGCAGGAACGTCACGAACGTGAAGAGCGCGTCCATCGCGACGACTAGCTCAACCTGAATCACGAACCAGGCTTACGCGTCCTTACGCAGGACCAGCGCTGTGAGAATCGCGCACGCGCCCAGCAGCGCCGCACCGGCGATCTGAACCGTCGCCTGACTGGTGAGCGCCGGAGACGCCTCACCAAGATAAGTCGCCAGAAGTTGCCCGAGGCTTGAAAACTGCGAGGCGGCAAAGGCCGCGCCTAGCCCGCCGGCCAGACCGACGACGCCGAGGCGCGCTCGCTGGCGTGCGCCGAGCTTGAACATCAGCCGCCGCTGGAAGGCGTCGTTTTCAAGCCGTGCTGAAAGGTCATCATGATCCTGCTTTAGTAACGCGGCGATTTCATCAGAGGGCATGACAGGCTCCATTCGGGGCAGGGGTAGCGGAACAATCTGCGTTTGACGTGGCGGCGTCGGCTGACAGCGCGGCGCGCATTTTCTGGCGTGCGCGGGCGACATAAGTTTTGACGGACCCCAGCGGGGCGTCAATAGCAATTGCCGCCTCGCTGTGGGAGAGTCCGGCGGCGTCGCAGAGCAGCAAGGCGGCGCGTTCGAGATCTTCGAGCGTCGCCAGCGCCCGGCGCAAATCAAGAGACAGACCCATCTCGATTTTCGTTTCGGCGGCGTTCGCATGAACGACGTCATCCTTGAGCGCATCTTTCAGGCGTGTCGCCGCTTTTTCCTTTCGACGAGTTTGCAGGAACTCGCGATAGGCGATGGCGTAAAGCCAGCTTCGGAAAGACCCGCCGCCTTCAAAACTGGCGATGGCGGCGTGGGCTTTGATGAAGGTGTCCTGAGCGATATCGTCGGCGAGAAATTCGCTGCCGCATAGCCGACGCAAAAAGGCGCGCAGGCGCGCCTGGTGGCGGCGCACCAGCTCCGCGAAGGCCGTATCGTTTTGCGCAACCTTCGCCAGAGCAACCAGTTCGATATCGTTGGGGCCCATTGCGCGCCCTCCCGCCGTCGGGCCAGTCTAGACTGTCGCCTCGCGCGGCGCAAAGAAGTGGAAGCCCGCATAGGCAAGACCGATAAGGCCCGGGAAAGCCGCCAGACCGAGCATGATCCGGACCGCTTCTTCGTCAGGGATGGCGGCGCCCAGAATAGCGAAAGCAACCGCCGTCGCGATCAGAATGATGCCTTTGCGCAAATCGGCGTTGGGGCCGACATTGTCTCGGATGATCGCCTCGACCAGTTGCGGGTCGGCGGTGCCGGTTTTCTCAATGGCGACCTTAATAGCATCATAGACAACCATACGTTTTTTATAGCTGTAGAAAAATGCGGAGATCGAAATCGCCGCGATGGCGGCAAATACGACGAGGGGGATGAGGACGTCTTCAGTCACGGGGTCGGTTCCTTTTCTTTTGGCGCAGGGGTGTCGCCCCCTGTCATGATCAGTAGATGCGCCGAAGGGCCCAATTGGATGTGTGCAGACGCGTTTTGTTCTTCAAACCGGACAAAACGTGACATTTGGGCGACGAATTGCGCTTCGGGCGCGCCAGGAAGCCCCCGATCAGGGTCGAGGGCTTTGATCATCGGCTTGCCTTCAGGTTTAATTGAGCGACGGGATGCGCAATGTCTGGCCTGGATAGATTTTGTCCGGGTCAGAAAGCATTGGCTTGTTCGCTTCAAAAATCGCTGGGTACTTCATCGCATCGCCGTAATGTTCTTTTGCGATCTTCGACAGGGTATCGCCGCTTTTAACCGTATAGAAAACGGTTTGGTTGGGCTCATCCTCAATGTCGATATGTGATTCGACTTCGCCAACGCCCGGCGTATTGCCGGCGGCGACGATCGCCTTTTCGGCTTCCGTGCGGTTTTTCGCCTTGCCCTTCAGCACGACACGGCCGCTTTGCTCCTCAACCTGGAGGTCCTTTACGTCGGTCTTATGTCCTTGAATGCGGTCCTTAATGCCTTCGGCGACATTAGCAATGCCTTCGCGGAATTTCTCACCAGCTTCTTTTGCAAATTTGAATAACATTTCGATTTCCTGATTTTATGTGAAACTAACGCTTGCCGAAAAGTCCGCCGAGCAATTTCTTGCCCGCGGATTCCAGGAGGTCGTCCTTGAAATCCCCGTCGCCGTCCTGATCCAGAAATTGCATCAGACCGCCGAGTTCGCCTGGCGCTGCTTTCTGTACACGGATGCTCTCTTCGGTCACCAATCCAGCCAGTGACGAGACATCAAGATTTTGTTCGCGTTTCGCTCGCCCCAAAGAGGCCAAGACAGCGGGCGCCGCCATCGCGAGCAATTGGCTGACTTGCGAAGCATCAACGCCAGCGGTCTTGGCGAGCGCTTGTTCCGTTTGCGACTGTTTGCCGCCAAGTACGTGCCGCAAAATCTTTTGTCCATCAGCAAGCACATCATCATTGCCGAGCTGAGATATATTATTGAGAAGGCTGCCATCATGGCGTTCCAGCGCATTTGAGAGCGCTTCCGCCCCCGCCGGTTGAGACGCATTCTTTTTCATGGCGCCCATCAACGCCGCCATAGCCATCGGCATCATCTGTGAGGCGAGGCCTTCGCTGAGGCCGGTTTTTTGAGCCGCCTGCTGCGAAATCTGTTGTGTGACGACATCCGTCAACTGGTCCATCAGAGACATAATCTTCCCATCTTAAAATAGCTGTTTCACGCTCTCCCACGCGCGGTGTTTCTAGGGCTAAGGCGGTATGGTGGCAATTGTGCGGCATCGGGTCTCGCAGAGCGAAGCTGCAACGGCCAAAAACCGGTTGCGCCAGCCGAAGACTCCGCTATGAAGGCCCATGGAGCGACGCAAATCCCCCAATAAGCCGCCCGCCAAGGCATCTGTGGGCAAGCGAAAGCGCGCGAAATCAACTGACATCGCGAAGACGGCGCTCGGCCAGGAGCCGGAAAAGCGCAAGCGTAATAAGAGCGCGCCGATGAAGGGCGAGGCGGCGCAGCGCGAACTGAATGTCCATGTGAAGACCGCCAAGCGGCGCGAATATGGCTCAACGCTCTGGTTGAAGCGCCAGCTCAATGATCCTTACGTCCGGAAAGCCAAAGCCGAAGGCTGGCGCTCTCGCGCAGCCTTCAAGATGCTTGAGCTTGATGAGAAATTCTCGCTTCTGAAGCCTGGCTCGCGGGTCGTCGATCTCGGTTGCGCCCCTGGCGGTTGGTGCCAGGTCGCCGCAAAAGCGGTTGGTAAAAAGGGTCGCGTTATCGGGATCGACTATCTCGCCATGCCGGCGGTGCCGGGCGCTGAGGTCCTGGAAATGGACTTTCTTGATGACGATGCGCCGGACCGGTTGAAGGAGCTGCTTGGCGGGGACGCCGATATTGTGCTCTCGGATATGGCGGCGCCGACGACGGGTCATAAATCCACTGACCATTTGCGCATCGTTGCGCTCGCCGAAGCGGCGCTCGATTTTGCGGAAGACGTGCTCGCGCCCGGCGGCGCCTTTGTGTGCAAGGTGTTCGCTGGCGGCGCCGAAGGCGATCTTCTCAAACGCCTTAAACAGAGTTTTACAAGCGTGAAACACGCCAAGCCGAAAGCCAGCCGTTCGGACTCGGCGGAGAAATATGTCGTTGCGACGGGGTTCAGGGGGCAGGCATGACGATCATTACCGCCATTCACGATACGGATCAGGGCGTCACCTGGCTTGGCTCGAACGGGCGTGCGACGATCGGCAGTTTCATCGGGCCGTCGATTGACCACAAGTGGTGCGCGCTTGATGACTGGCTGATCGGCATTACGGGCACAGGACCAAAACTTGAAGCGTTGAAGGCCAATGCGGAGAAATTTCCAAAAGCTGCAGCGCACCCTTTTGAAGTCGTGAAATTCATGCGCGAAGCCTATGGCAATTTCGACATCGGTGAAATGGAGGAAGGCCTGAAACGCTATAGCGGCAGCGGCCTGTTGATCCATAAAAGCGGCGCGATCTGGGATTTCGACAACAGCTTTTGTATGTCGGAAGTACAACGGGGCCTATTCTGGGCTCGCGGTTCAGGCATGGACCTTGCGCTCGGCGCGGCGTTTGCCCTGCGTGACTTTGTGACATCCCCGAAAGAATTGACCAGACGCGTTCTTGAAATTGTCACTGCGAATGACGTCGACAGCCCTGGTGAAATGCTTGTCCAGTCTTTTGGCGGCGATGGCGTCTTATCCGACCCTGAATGAAGATGAGGTAGATTATGGAAATCCGTGAAGCGCTGACATTCGACGATGTATTGCTGGAACCCGGACCCTCCGAAGTGATGCCGAGCGAGGTTGACGTGACGGCGCGGCTGACACGCGAGATCACGCTCAATATCCCCATTCTCTCATCGGCGATGGATACGGTGAGCGAAGCGGAGATGGCGATCGCCATGGCGCAAAATGGCGGTATTGGCGTCCTGCACCGTAACCTTTCGGTTGAGGAACAGGCGGAGCATGTGCGCCGGGTCAAACGCTTTGAAAGCGGCATGGTGGTCAATCCGCTCACGCTGACCCCCGACGACACCTTATTGACCGCGCAAACGATCATGCTGGAACGGAACATCTCCGGCTTTCCGGTCGTCGAAAACCGTGACGCCAACGGCGTCGGCAAGCTCGTTGGGGTGCTGACCAATCGCGACATGCGCTTTGCGCGTGATCTTGACCGGCCGGTGCGTGATCTGATGACGTCTGTCGACCTCGTCACGGTTTCGCCGGGCGCCAGCCAGGACAGGGTGCGTGAGCTTTGCCATAAAAGGCGCATCGAGCGGGTAATTGTTGTCGATGATGACTATCGCTGCGTCGGTCTGATTACGGTCAAAGACATGGAAAAGGCGCGAGAATTTCCGCTGGCGTGCAAAGATTCCGAAGGTCGCCTTCGAGTTGCGGCGGCGTCTTCCGTCGGCGATGCGGGCTTTGAACGGATTGAGGCGCTGATCGACGCAGGCTGTGATGTGGTTGTCATAGACACAGCGCATGGTCACTCAGCACGAGTGGTGGAACAGGTTGCGCGGGTAAAACGCATGTCTAACGCGGCCCAGGTGATCGCAGGGAATGTTGCGACCTATGACGCCGCAAAGGCGTTGATTGATGCTGGCGCCGATGCGATCAAGGTGGGCATCGGGCCCGGGTCTATCTGTACGACCCGCATTGTTGCAGGCGTCGGCGTGCCGCAATTGACAGCCGTGACGGATGCGGCCCGTGCGGGTCGTGAAGCAGGTGTGCCGATTATCGCCGATGGCGGCGTTAAATACTCCGGCGATATGGCGAAGGCGCTTGCCGCAGGCGCTGACTGCGTAATGGTCGGCTCGCTTCTTGCGGGTACGGATGAATCGCCTGGCGAGGTCTTTCTCTATCAGGGCCGATCATACAAATCCTATCGCGGCATGGGCTCCATAACGGCGATGTCGCGGGGGTCCGCTGACCGCTATTTCCAGGCGGACGTAAAAGAGCAGATGAAGCTTGTTCCCGAAGGTATTGAGGGCCGCGTTCCCTATAAGGGGCCGATCAGCCCGATCCTGCACCAGCTCGTCGGCGGCGTGCGCGCGTCCATGGGTTATGTTGGCGCGCCGTCGATTGATGAAATGCAAAAGCGCGCAAAGTTCGTGAAGATCACCAATGCAGGCCTGAAGGAAAGCCACGTCCACGACGTCGCCATCACGCGCGAAGCGCCGAATTATCCGACGCCAAACTGATGTGAAAAAAAGGGGGGAGTATGCGGCTGAAAGAACATTACGACGAAGGATTTTATCGCACGCAAAAAGCCGGAAGTTTGATCAGCGCCGAACGCGTTCTCTCAAAGCTTGCGCCGGTGTTGGGTGACCTTAAATCCGCAGTGGATATAGGGTGCGGAGTTGGAGGCTGGCTCAAGGTTCTGTCTGACTGCTATCCCGGGATAGCGGTTGCTGGCGTAGATCATCCCGATGTGCCGGACAGCGAGCTGTTTATCGACAAGACTGATTTTCATGGCCATGATTTGTCTCAATCGCTGGATCTAGGCAGGCGATTCGATATTGCGGTGACGTTGGAGGTCATTGAGCATATTGATGAGCAGTATGCAGACATATTTGTTGACAACCTTGCGCGTCATTCTGATCTGATCCTTTTTTCCGCCGCGACGCCGCGTCAAGGCGGGACCAACCATGTTAATGAACAGTGGCCCTCATATTGGTGCGCCAAAATGTCAGCGCGCGGATACAAAGCCCACGATATTATCAGGCCGCTCATCTGGGAGGATGATGATATCGAATACTGGTACCGCCAGAACATGCTGCTCTTCGCCAAGGATGGGCGCTGGGAGAATACGAGGCGGCTGGAGGACTGGAAAGCGAGGGCTTTTGTTCATCCTGACTCCTGGATGCTTGCAACCCATCCAAGGCCGCCATTTTCAAAACGTCTTGCGCGCCGAATAACCCCTGGCTGGATATCCAAAGTATCTGCAAAACCATGATTGTCGATTACTGAACATGCGTATCTCCGGACGGCTTTCGGCTGCGATTGAAATCCTTGAAGACTTCAATGCCCGGCGCGTGCCGTTAAAGACGGCGATTGCCGATTGGAGCCGGAATAATCGCTATGCGGGCGCGAAGGATCGCGCCTGGATTTCTGGCCTCTGTCTGGATGTGTTGCGACGCCGCCAGTCCCTGGCGCTTGCAATGAACGATGACAGCGCACGGTCTCTGGCGTTTGGCGCGCTGGGTTTCCTCTGGAATGTGAGCGTTGATGACTTAAAAGAGGCGGCGGTCGGCGAGCATGGGCCGGGCGCGCTGAGCGAGATGGAACGGGGAAAGCTTGCATCCTCGCCTCAGCTCATTGCCGGTGACTTTCCCGAATGGCTGGCGCCGCATATTGAGCGCGTTTTCGGGAACGATGCCGCGACGATCATGGGCGGTTTTGCTGAACGCGCTGATATTGACCTGCGGTTAAACACGTTGAAAACCGAGCCGGAGAAAATACTGTCGGCGCTGAAGTCGGTGAAAGGCGAAGCGCTCCCCATACTGACGACAGCGGCGCGGATCGCTGCGCCGGACCCGAGCGAAAAAGCGCCCGCGGTGACGGTCATCCCTGCGTTCAACAAAGGCTGGGTCGAGGTGCAGGACGTTGGAAGTCAGATCGCGGCCGCCGCAGCAGGCGATATCAAAAGCGCACAGGTGCTTGACTATTGCGCTGGCGGCGGGGGCAAGACGTTAGCGCTCGCCGCGATGATGGAGAACACCGGTCAGCTCTATGCGTATGATCGTGATCCGCGGCGCCTGAAACCGCTCTATCATCGCGCCAGACGCGCCGGTGTCAGAAACCTGCAGATCCGTTCGCCGGCGGGCGATGAGGGTCTTGATGACCTGAAGGGTAGAATGGACGTCGTATTTGTGGATGCGCCATGCACGGGCGCCGGCACCTGGCGGCGTCATCCGGATACGAAATGGCGCCTGACCCCGCAACAACTTGAACGACGCATGTCTGAGCAGGATGCGGTGCTGCGCGAGGTTGCCGGCTTCGTCAAACCCGGCGGTCGCCTGATCTGGGTCACTTGCTCGTTTTTGCTGGAAGAAAATGAGGACCGGCTCGCGGCTTTTCTGGCCGCCGCTTCCGGGTTCGTTCAATCACAGGCGCTGGAAAGCATTGAGGCGTCCAGCTTATTGACGCCGGACGGGCGGGGGGCGCTCACGTCATGCGTTACGTCGGATGGCGCAATTCGCCTGACTCCCGATAAGCTGCGCGCTGATGGTTTTTTCATTGCCGTCTTGCAACTTGCCAAGGGTTGATCAATCCAGCGATACTGTCTCCAGACAGGTAAGGGGGGAGACAATGACCATTTTTAAGGCACTCATAGCGATTGCAGCCGCCACAGGATTGCTGACGTCAGCGGCTCACGCCGGCATCGTCGCCGACCAGGAACAGTTGATGATTGATGCTTCCGCCGGCTTCCTCGGGATTGGCGGTGATTCTGAACAAAAGCTGGCGCAGACGGCGAGCTGGTTGGGTTGCGCTTGCCGATTGCAGGCTGCGGCCGTGGCGATTTGTTGTTGGAAATTCGCGAGCTTGATGGCGGCCGACCGGAAGGACGCCTGTTGCGCGCCGTCACAATACCGGGCGATGACGTTCAGGTTTCTTATGAAGGCTTTCAGGACTTTTTCTTCCTCACAGGTCTTGATGTCGCCGCAGGCGACAGGCTCGCCTTCACCGTGCAAACCGTAGGCGAAGACAGCTATTGCAGCTACGCGACGGCGCCGGTGGGCGATCTTTATCCGTCTGGTGAAGGATATTTCGACAGCCGCCCCAACCCGCCCGGTTGGGTCTCCTGGAAAGAGTTTCCGACAGACCCGCAAGACCTTGCTTTTGCAACGCTGTTGGACGATCCGACCGTGGCGGGCGCGTCCAGCGGACGCTGCGTCATACCCGGTCGTATCGACCCCAGTACCGGTTTGCTGCTTGAGCTGCCGATCAGTCGGCTTGTACCCGCCTGCCGTTGTTTTGAAGATGCAGGCGCGCGGGAATTTCGATGTGGTGTGCTGCATCCGGACTTTTTCGCAATCCGGCGCATTCCGTTCCCATTGACGCTGGGCAAACCCTATGAGGAAACATGGCAGTTTGCGCCGCTTGCCGACCTGGATGGTCCTGTCCGGATCACGTTAGAGGGCGGCGGTTTTGAAAAACCTGTCCAAATCTCATTTCCGGTTAAACAGAAATTCTCTGCGAAGAGCGCCGTGTCCGCGATCACGGGGACGGCTGGACAGACGATCACCGTGAAAGCGATGGCGCCGGAAAAACCGGGAATGATTCCCGGCATTGCTACTTTCGAGTACGAGATGAAAGATGCGGGGAGTCCTTACCAAACCCGCTTCGGCCTCGATACGACGCTTGAGGAATACATGTTCGGGCAATAGGCGCGATATTGAGGCGAGGGGCGTAAATTCCGACCGCTTTATAGTGACAGCGGCCGAGACTCAGCTAAAGGCTCGCTATGACCCTCAATCTTCGACGCCTGAAGCCGTGCATCCGGCTTATTGGCGCCGCTCACGTCATGCGTTACATCGCATGGCGTCATTCGCCTGACGCCCGATAGACTGCATACGGATGGGTTTTACTGCGGTCTTGCAACGAGGTGGCTGAGCGTTTCGCTAATGATTATAGGAATAAGTTGCATGTAGGGTTTTGAGCTCTTTGAGCTAGATCAAAAGGCACGTCCAATTTTTATTGGATACTGTTATAATCGCACAATGGCCAAAATAAAAAAACCCAGGGGCAGGCAAGTAAAACGCCCGGTTGATGAAGCGCGTATTAGCGTTACGCCGCTTCTCGATATAGTCTTCATCTTGTTGATCTTCTTTATCGTTACGTCAACCTTCCTTCGCGAAAAAGGGATTGAGGTGGCGACACTGGAAGAGTGTGCCGACGATGAATGCGGCGATGGTCGGGCTCCTCCCTTATTGTTGCTTGCTATTCAGGAAGACGGGTTCGTCCGTGTAAATAATATCCGCGTCATAAATTCACGCTCGGTAAAGCCTGTCGTCCAGGAGTTTATGGCGCGCTCGCCAAATGGCATCGTGCTGGTGAGCGCCGCGCCGGACTCCGCGTCTGGCGTTGCCGTGCAGGTCATGGATCAGGCTGCAGCTGGCGGCGCCCGATCCAGCGTCAAGTTGGCGCTACAGCAAGAGAAGTAGGCGCCGCGCGATAAGTGCTGGCCTGCTTCCGGCGTTTCCTGTCAGCCCATTCGACTGGCCGCTAATTCTGGTGACGCCCTAGTGACGGGGGCTCAAGACTCCGCTAAAGGCTCGCCATGACCCTCGATCCTCATGCAAAAGTCCACGACCGCGCCCTGATCATCGATTTCGGCAGCCAGGTCACCCAGCTCATCGCTCGCCGTCTGCGCGAGGCTGGCGTGTACTGCGAAATACACCCCTTCAACCGCGTTGACGGGGCCTTTCTTGCGGAGTTCGCACCGAAGGCGGTGATTCTTTCCGGCAGTCCGTCGAGCGCTAACACCGAAACATCGCCCCGGGCGACGCCGGAGATTTTTGATCTCGGCGTGCCGATCCTCGGCATCTGTTACGGGGAGCAGACGATCTGCGCCCAGCTTGGCGGCGATGTGGAGCAGTCCGATCATAAGGAGTTCGGGCGCGCGGAAGTGGAAGTCATCAAGCAGAGCCGGTTGTTCGACGGCGTCTGGGAAACCGGGTCCGCTTATCACGTATGGATGAGCCATGGCGACCGCGTGAACGCGATCCCTGACGGGTTTGAGGTGATCGCCAGATCCGAGGGCGCGCCTTTTGCGGCTATCGCCGATGAGGCGCGGCGCATCTACGCCGTTCAGTTCCACCCGGAAGTGGTGCATACGCCGGACGGCGCGAAGCTGCTGGCTAATTTCGTTCACAATATCGCCGGGCTCACCGGCGACTGGACCATGGCGGCGTTTCGAGAGGAAGCGATTGAACTGATCCGCAATCAGGTTGGCGATGCGCGGGTGATTTGCGGGCTTTCCGGCGGTGTTGATTCGTCCGTAGCCGCTGTATTGATCCACGAAGCGATCGGCGAACAGCTGACTTGCGTGTTTGTGGACACCGGGTTGATGCGTGCAGGCGAGGGGGAGGAGGTCGTGCGTCTCTTCCGCGACAGTTACAACATTCCCCTCATTCATGTTGAGGCGGAAGACTTGTTTCTCGGCAAGCTGGCGGGCGTCGATGATCCGGAGAAAAAACGCAAGATCATTGGCGCGACGTTTATCGATGTCTTCGACAAAGAAGCCGGCAAGATCGAGAACGCAGCCTTTCTGGCGCAGGGGACGCTCTATCCGGATGTGATCGAGAGCGTTTCTTTCGATGGCGGTCCGTCTGTCACCATCAAGTCGCACCACAATGTTGGCGGATTGCCCGAACGTATGAATTTGAAACTGGTCGAGCCGTTGCGCGAACTCTTCAAAGATGAAGTGCGCGCGCTGGGGCGTGAGCTTGGTCTGCCGGATCATTTTGTCGGGCGCCATCCGTTTCCAGGACCTGGCCTTGCGATCCGCATTCCCGGGGAAGTGACGAAAGAAAAGGCGGACATTCTGCGCAAGGCTGACGCCATCTATCTCGACGAGATCCGCAAGGCCGGGCTTTATGACGAGATCTGGCAGGCCTTTGCGGTCCTGCTTCCCGTCCGCACTGTCGGCGTCATGGGCGATGAACGCACCTATGATCACGTGCTGGCGTTGCGCGCGGTGACATCAACCGACGGTATGACAGCGGATTATTATCCGTATCCCCATGACTTTCTTGGCCGTTGCGCGACGCGGATTATCAATGAGGTCCGCGGCGTCAATCGCGTCGTCTATGACGTGACAAGCAAGCCGCCGGGGACAATCGAGTGGGAGTAGGGGTTTATCATCAATAGACTTTCGAAGACATTCGGTGACGTTCAAAAAATATCATAAAATCAGATACATGAGAGAATTGGGCGCTCGGTAATGTTCGCCGACAATCGGCGCCAGACGGCGCTATATGTCGGTAAATCTGCCGGTAAAAAAACTAAACCGTCAAATCGATGCGCTGGGCTGCAATTTTTTAACGTCAAGGGATTGTCAGCGCCCGATTTTTTACCGTCACAGGATTGTCAGGGCCATTTTTTACCGTGCATGATAATCGGCTGACTGAAATTCACTATCAACAGCGTCGAAAAAATCAGAACAAACAAGGACATTTGGTCGAGCTCGTGACCTCGTTGATTATTCGAAGATGCATAATCAATGAAAAACATCAACGAGCGTGACCCCATTGATTATTCAAACCCAATAATCAATGAGTTTCGATAGTTTTTTGGGCGATACGCTATCGAAGGTGCGGTCCCCAATTCCCTTAGATTTACCGGATAAGGAAAACGACCGGAGACTTCGTTCTGGGTTTTTCCAAAAGCGGTAGCCGTGCGGATTTGTCGGGACATCGACTCTGTGCGCAAGTGCGGACACTAGGAAACGTTACCGGCATTGCCGGAATCTTTGAATGCGGTGATAAGATTTCTGATCCCAACGGTATTTGCGGAGTAAAGAGCGTGACCCAATATGTTACTCGTGCTCGAGCGCCAACGTCACAAGTTGTTGATTTCTCTTTGCCAATCAGATCACTCGAACCGGCGACCTAGCGGTTACACCTCGTTATTATCGTTTAGATTATCATCTTTGCGATGGCCTTCGTTCAAACTCTAGACATGGACGTTCGATACGATTTTTGGCTTTGCCGCATTTATCCAAAAGCCGAATTGAACGTCTGAGAATTCCAATGGTTGGAAACCTTGACAGGCGACCAAAGTATATTGACTTCTGAGCCTCTTAAGCGCGCACAAGCGGAGATTAAATGCGGCACGGTTTAGCGCAAGCAGGATGTCAGGTAGCCGGGGATTCAGGTTCGAATCCCGCCCGATGCGTATTGCGTCGGGCGAAGCCGCCGAGAAGCGCCAAGCCAGCCATGAGGAGCACACCGCTGGCGGGCAGGGGCACCGGCGGCGCATCGACTGTGGCGGAAAACGTGAACGGTGCGTCCAGCTTCAGGGCCCAGTCATTTTCGCTCAGAAATCCGCCGCCGAATGTGTCGAACGAGCCAAGCAGCGCCACTGGCGTCACCGCTATAGGGCCGAAGCTTTGCGTCAGGTCATAGGACGCCAGCGCGGAACTGAACCAATACACCTGGTCGTCGAATTCAACGAAACCGGGATTGACGATTCTAGGCGCCGTGCTGAATCCAACACCTTGCCCAGCCTTCCAGACATAAATCGGCTCTCCGAACGGAAAGACGTCGCCATCGAGCGTGATTTGGCCAGAGCCAACGACGATTTCATATGGCGAAAACACAACCGGATCCAGGATATCTTCCGTTCGGCCGCTGACGTCCCAGACGAATGACACATCGGTGTTGGCGTTGAGGTTTTGCAATGTCCCGGAAAACGAAAACGTTACGGGAGCGGCGGCGGCGACCCCAGCGCAAAAGCAAAGAGCTACAACAACGAGGGATCCGATCATACGCATGCGCTCGCCTTTCGTTCTGGTTTGAACCGCATGTTCAAGCTCTGCGAGACATGGGTGGAATCTGCCATGCGGCTGGCTCTCTGACGTTGACGTGGATCAATCCGGTGCGTTGGCGCGCTCTGCCGCCCGGCGCAAGACCGTTTCCCAAGTGATGCGCCGATGTGTATCCGGCCGACCGGATCAGGTTCGGTAAGAGTATTTGTACACCCGGGGTTACAAGGAAATACGCCGGCGCCGATATGCGATGCTCAAAACGTGGCTCAAGCGCGCCAGGCAAGATAATTAGGATGAGATAGAACGGCGCCGCTGATATTCCTACAACGCGCCGTCAGGGGGAATGTTCCGCTACGCCGCATTCGTTTGTAAGTCTTCCGGCCTCGGTTTTGTTTGTCCACGATATCAGGCATCTGTCTCAGCCGGGTTTTAGTATTGAGACGAAGCATAGCTCGGGTCCAAAGCGACTTGGAACGCATCGACTTCTTCCCACATCGGCAACAGCGCCGCTGAAATCCCATGCATTTGAGCGCGTCCAACAGCAAAATTGACGCTTGTTTTCGTCCTCATGCCGAAGATATCGTTCCATAGCCGGATCGGGGCGGCGGGATATTCGGCGGTTTCGGCTAGCGGACGGGAGAAACTATCCCAGTGAATGATATAAATACCTTCCGGGTCTGTCGCAGTGACGACCTCGCGCCAATAGGCGTCTTGGTAGTCCGGCGTCTGGCTTGTGAGAAAGCCAACGCCAAGATAAACGACATCAACATCGAGTTCTTTCAAGGCGCCGGCCTCAAACCCGGCGCTTGATTGAATAAGCGCGCTGCCATCGGGATGTTCAATTAAAACTGAATAGGCCTTTCCCTGCCTGTAGGCGAACGCCGAGACCGGCGGCGTGAGCGGTTCGTTGATAAATGGGTCGGCCTCTGTGAAGAAGTCGTTTGGCGACTCGAAATGACGCGTTTCAATTAGCGATACTGAAAAGTCGCCGAAGCGCAGTGTTTCGCCATCCTCTACGACTTTAATCTGGTTTTCGGGAAGGCCGCCGCCGCGTCCGATATTCGCCGTCGAGTCCGAACCGACCAGTAGCGCGCCCGTTCGTTTCGCCACTTCAGCGACGTCCATCGCATGGTCCAGGTGAGAGTGGACCGCAACTAACGCTGCAATCTCAGGACTGCCCAATCGGGCGAGGCCGTCATCGATCGCTTTGATATCGGGTTCTATCTTGCCAAGGAAGATGTCTCGCGTTGAGGGACGCGTGAACCAACCATCAATTATAATCTTGGTTTCGCCGTCGGAGAACATCATGCTGGAAGTCCCAAAGAAACGCACCGTGACGGGGCTTTGTGCAGGGCTTGCATAGAGATTATCGAACTCCGAGAGATCAGGTCTGGCGGTTGTAAGCCATATCAAGGCGAGCATGCCGGCGCCGGTGAGTACGAGAAAAAGCAGGCCCAACCATTTCAAGACAGTCATACGGTTCTCCCAATGCCACTGAAAATATGAACGACGGCGGCTTTGCAGGACGATTGCGTCAAGGCTGCTCGCGCTAAATCTGGCGACGCGCTAGTTCGCTCGATCTTCCGCTTGTGGATGGCGACGTTCCACCAGGCCGACAACATAGTTTTTCCCGTAATATTTGGCGCATTTCGGACAGGTCGTATAGAAGAAGAACGTCGTGGGAAGTTCGTCCTGCTTGCCGTCAGCGCTCGATATGAGTTCGTTGTGCCATTTCTTGGCGTCTTTGTAAGGACCTTCAAATACTTTTGTATGATAGTCGCCTGAAAGGCGGACCATTTCTGCGCCGGGCGCCTCCTTGGTCACGGAAAAGAAGTGCTCCCCGGTCCAGGGCGACGGGTCGCGGCTCAACACAATGAATTGTTCATTGTCCTGCGCGCCTGCGCTCTCAATCGCTTTGAACGTTTTCCCGAAAACGGCGCCCATATTGACAGGGACATGCATGACGCTTCTTGTTTTTGCTTTCACAAAGAGTTTGTCCTTAAAGTGCAAGTCCTGATTGTTCCACGCATCAGGCGTAAACCGGGGGCAGCAACCGGTCGGGTTGTCGCTCATATCGTATTTCGGCAGCTCATTGACTTTCATGGTCGACCCTTCTGCGAGCCGTGGTTGCGAGAAATTGCATAATTGAACGGTCCATAAAACAAGAAGTGGCAACTACCGTGACGATGAGGCGCTACGTGCGATTAGGTCTTATCCCTGAAGACGGCAAAGTCAGTGATGAGCTGATACGGCTTTGACAAGCTCTCCAGAAAGGGATTGTCCAACGGCATGAGAAACATCGCCAAGACTCAGTATGCCAACCATGCGTTTGTCTTCGTTGATGACCGGCAAACGTCTGATCTCCTTATCTTCCATAAGGTGGATAGCATCCTCAATGTCTTCGTCTTCCATGCAGTAGACAATGCCTTCCGACATTACGTCGCCCGCAGTTACGGCGGATACGTCCCCGTCCTCTGCAAACGCTTTAATGGCGATATCGCGATCGGTTACCATGCCGACAAGTCTATCATTTTCACCTATTGGAACGGCGCCGATATCTTCCGATTTCATTAGCGCCGCCAACTCTGAAACAGGCGTGGATGGGTCGCGCCACTGCGCGTCCCTGTGCATTGCGTCTTTCACTCTCATGAGAGATCTCCGTGATTTACTTGAGTGCGGCGCGCAGGCGCATGGACAAAGGCTGCGACGTATGCGGTTGCGCCATGTCGGCGCCGCCTTGAATATTCGGATCGTAGAAGCCCGCAAATTGATGTGCGTTGATATTGGTCAATTTGATCGCCGCGCGATGATCAGCCCGCTTATCAGCGATTGATCTACCGCAAGGCGGATCGGGCTGGTGTTCACTACAACGTTGAGACCGAATTGGCGGGAAAATGTCTGTGGCGGAAGCTATTGTTCAAAAAAAAGGCGGTTTGCAGAGCGAGCACAACCTTGTCGATTATAAGAAAACCTGTGCGGATTTTTCCTGGAGCGCTGCGCGGGACCAATTGCTCGGCGGCGGGTCAACGCTAAACATCGCTGATATCGCAGTGGATGCACAGGTTCGAGCAGGACGCGGCGACAAAACGGCGCTGCGGTGGATGGCCAAAGACGGCGAGCGGTGCGACATTTCCTATGCGACGCTGAGCGAAAACGCGGCCAGATTTGCATCAGCGCTTGAAACGCTTGGCGTCAAGCGCGGCGATGTCATATTCACGTTGTTGGGGCGCGCGCCAGCGCTTTACATTACCGCGCTCGGCGTCTGGAAGCGCGGCGCAGTTTTCTGTCCGCTGTTTTCTGCGTTCGGACCGGAGCCGGCGAAGGCGCGTATGGAAATTGCCGACGCCAAGGTGTTGGTGACTACCGCGCGTCTCTACAAGCGTAAGATCGCGCCCATTCGCGATCAATTGCCCAGCCTGGAGCATGTCATCCTTGTCGGCGGCGGCGGAGGAGGCGTCGATTTCGATACGTTGATTAATGAGAGCGATCCCCATTATGCGACAGCGGATACCGGGCCCGATGATCTCGCTACGCTACACTTTACTTCCGGTACAACAGGCAAGCCTAAAGGCTGCATGCACGTACATGAAGCCGTCGTCACCCATCATGTGACGGCGAAGTATGCACTCGATCTGCATCAGGAAGATATCTATTGGTGCACCGCTGATCCGGGCTGGGTGACGGGAACGTCTTATGGCGTTATCGCGCCGCTGACTATTGGTTGCACGATGTTGTCGGACGAAGAGGAGTTCGATGCCGAGCGCTGGTATCGGGTGTTGTCGCAAGAGCGCGTTTCGGTCTGGTATACAGCGCCGACGGCTATCCGGATGTTGATGAAAGCCGGGTCTGACTTGCCAAAAGCTTATGATCTTTCAAACTTGCGCTACATTGCCAGCGTTGGCGAGCCTTTGAATCCGGAAGCGGTAATCTGGGGCGAGGAAGCCCTGGGACTGCCGATCCACGATAACTGGTGGCAGTCGGAAACCGGCGGGATCATGATTTCCAATTATCCCGCGATGCCCATAAAACCGGGCTCAATGGGCCGGCCCATACCTGGCGTTGATGCCGCCGTCGTGCGCAGAGACGACGACTTGTTTGAAATCGTGTCGGAACCGGATGCGATAGGCGAACTTGCCCTGAAAGCCGGTTGGCCGTCGATGTTTCGCGGCTATCTGCATGAGAATGCGCGCTACAAAAAATGCTTTAAAGACGACTGGTATCTTACGGGCGATCTCGCGCGCCGCGACGAGGACGGCTATTTTTGGTTCGTCGGGCGCGACGATGATGTCATTAAAAGCGCTGGGCATCTAGTCGGTCCTTTTGAAGTGGAAAGCGCGCTAGTCGAGCATCCCGCGGTGGCGGAGGCCGCCGTGATCGGAAAACCGGATCCGATCGCTATGGAAGTCGTGAAAGCTTTCGTGGCGCTCAATCACGGTTACGAAGCCGACAACGCATTGCGAAAAGAGCTGATGGCCCATGCCAGGAAACGCCTTGGCCCTGCGGTCGCGCCACGCGAAATCGAATTCGCCGATGACCTTCCGAAGACGCGTTCAGGAAAAATCATGCGTCGCCTTCTAAAGGCGCGCGAGCTTGGTCTGCCGGAAGGCGATCTTTCGACATTGGAAAGACCGGCGTCATGAGAGAGGCATATGACAGAGTTGATCTCACAACGGAGCACATGCGCGACCTCGCCCACCAGATGATTCTGATCCGCCGGTTTGAGGAAAAATGCGCTGAGCTTTACAGTGCTGAAAAAATTCGCGGTTTTTTGCATCTTTATATCGGCGAGGAGGCAAACGCCGTCGGCGTCATGCAGGCATTAAAGCCTGACGACAATATTGTTGCGACATATCGCGAGCATGGCCATGCCCTGGCGCGGGGATTGCCGGCGACCGAAGTCATGGCGGAGATGTATGGCAAGGCCTCGGGATCAAGCCGCGGGCGCGGCGGCTCCATGCATATTTGTAGCGCGGCGCATCGCTTTTATGGCGGTTTCGCCATTGTCGGCGGGGGACTGCCCCTCGCTGTCGGTCTTGCGCTCGCCGATAAAATGCGCGGCAACGATCGGGTTACTTGCTGCTTTTTTGGAGAAGGCGCCGCCGCCGAGGGCGAGTTTCATGAATCGTTGAACCTGGCCGCGCTCTGGAAACTCCCTGTACTGTTTGTTTGCGAGAACAACGGCTACGCCATGGGGACGGCGCTCGAACGCTCCGAGTCTGAGACCGATATTTGTCGGCATGCGCAAAGTTATCAAATTCCTGCCGCCGCGGTTGATGGTATGGATGTCCTTGCCGTCGAGGAGGCCGCCCGCGATGCAACCGAAAAGATTCGCGCCAGCGAAGGGCCGTTCTTCCTGGAGAACCGCACCTATCGTTTTCGCGCGCACTCCATGTTTGATGCGGAACTTTACCGCGCCAAAGAAGAAGTCGCAGAATGGGAAAAACGCGGACCGCTGGTGCAGTTCAAACGGTGGACAATCGAGAATGATTTTCTTTCCGACGATGACTATGCGATGATCGAGCAAGACGTCGCCGTCATTGTGAATGACGCCGTTGCGTTCGCCGAAGACGCGCCGTGGGAGGCTGAAGAAGACTTACTCAAGGATGTGACAACGCCTGCGGCGGCCGTGTTGTGAGTGATATGCGACGCATAACCTATCGGGACGCAATTCGCGAGGCGCTGCGCGAAGCAATGCAAAAAGACGAGCGCGTGTTTTTGATGGGTGAAGATGTGGGTCGTTATGGCGGCGCTTATGCATGCTCGAAAGGTTTGTTGGACGAGTTCGGCGAGGAGCGGATCCGCGATACGCCGCTCTCAGAGTCAGGCTTCACCGGCGCCGGCATCGGCGCTGCGCTTGGCGGCATGCGGCCGATTGTGGAAGTCATGACGGTGAATTTCAGCCTGTTGTGCCTTGACCAGATCGTCAACAACGCAGCGACGTTGCGGCATATGTCGGGCGGGCAGTTCTCTGTACCCGTTGTTATTCGGATGGCGACCGGCGCAGGGCGGCAGCTTGCCGCTCAGCATTCGCACAGCCTTGAAAACTGGTACGCCCATGTGCCGGGCTTGCGCGTTGTCGCGCCGGCGACTATCGCCGATGCTCGCGGTATGTTGTGGAGCGCGCTTGAGGATCCGGATCCCGTGATCATGTTCGAGCATGCGACGCTTTACAATGAAGAGGGGGACATAGCTGCTGAAGGCCCATGGGCCGTTGATATCGATCGTGCGGCAGTCCGTCGCGAAGGTAAGGATGCGACGATCATCACCTATGGCGGCAGTCTGCCGAAAGCACTGGCGGCAGCGCAAACGCTGGGCGAAGAAGGCGTGTCCTGCGAGGTGATCGATCTCAGAACGCTACGCCCTCTTGATACGGAGCGAATTCTTTCCTCAGTCGCCAATACCCACCGCGCAGTGATCGTTGATGAAGGCTGGCGGACAGGCAGCCTTGCAGGCGAAATCAGCGCACAGATCATGGAGGGCGCCTTCTTTGAACTTGACGCGCCGGTGGCGCGCGTCTGCACGGCGGAAACACCCATCCCCTATGCCCGGCATTTGGAAGCCGCGGCGTTGCCGAGCGTCGATGCTATCATCGCTGCGGTGCGAAGGACCCTGCGGCGATGATCGCCTTTCGCATGCCGTCACTGGGCGCAGACATGGAGAACGGCAAGCTTATCGAATGGCTGAAAGAACCCGGCGACGACATCAAACGCGGTGACATTCTTGCGGTCGTCGAAACCGTCAAAGGTGCAATCGAGATCGAGAGCTTCGATGAAGGCGTTCTTGAAAAACATGTCGCGACTTTAGGGCAATCTATTCCCGTCGGTGAGACTCTTGCGCTTATTCGTGGAATTGGCGAAAACAGTGAAGAAGTCGACGCAGGGTTTAGAGCGGAATCTGTTTCCGGCGATGGGGCGCCGAAGGCAACGCCGGCGGCGCGTAAGCGCGCCCATGAGGCCAGCCTTGACCTGGCCGGTATTACGCCGGGCACAGACGGCGTAATCGGCCTTGAACAGGTAAATGCAGCGATTTCGACAATGAGTGAGAAGCCGGATGCAGACAAGACAGGCGCGACGACGAAGACAAAAACGGTCAAACCTGGCCTTGATCTTACCGTCATGCGCAAATCAATCGGCGCCGCCATGGCGCGGTCAAAGCGCGACATTCCCCATTATTATGTTTCGTCGCCGATCGATTGCATGGCGCTCACGGATTGGCTTGAGCGTGAAAACGAAAAAAGATCGGTCGCAGAGCGAATTCTTTACGCTGCGCCCCTGATTAAGGCCGCGGCGCTTGCGCTTTTGAAAACGCCCAATCTGAATGGTTTTTATACCGATGAAGACTTTCATTCCGCGAGCGGCATTCATATAGGGGTGGCGACATCTTTACGCGGCGGCGGCCTGATTGCGCCGGCGTTGCATGATGCAGACAAGCTCAGCGTCGACAACATTATGACGCATCTGCGCGACCTGGTCGGCAGGGTGCGCACGGGACGGCTTCGGGCGTCGGAAATGAGCGACCCTACTGTGACGATTTCCATTCTTGGTGAGGATACCGCAGACGCAGTGGCGCCGGTGATCTATCCGCCGCAAGTTGCAATTATCGGTTGCGGTTCGATCTCGAAGCGGCCTTGGGTCATAGATGGGGACATCAAAATAAGGGACATCATAACGGTAACCGTCGCCGGCGATCACCGTGTAAGCGATGGGCGCGCAGCGGCGCAGTTTCTCCGCCATCTGAGCAACGCCGTGCAACAACCGGAAGAACTATGACCGAAGATGAGATAATGGCGCTGGCGCGGCGGGCGCTATTTGAGGTCGCTCCTGACCTTGAAGGTGAGAGCATTAATCCGGATGAGAGTTTGCGCGACCAATTCGAGATCGACTCCATGGATCTCCTCAATTTCTTCATCAAGCTGCATGACGGGACAGGCGTCGATATTCCTGAAAAAGACTATGCGCAGCTTGCCACTATGTCTGGTGTTGTCGCGTATCTGAAGTCACGGCTTGGCGCTCATTGACGCCGACTTCATCGCATGCTCCGGCGCAATTGATATCAGTCAATGCCTCAGACCAGTGCGGTGAACATATTGTATAGGTTGAGTACATTTTAGTCCCGTCGCAATGAGAAGGATGATATCCGTATGACCATACGCAATGCTTTCTTATACGTCGCAATTTGCGGTGTCGCTTCCACTCTGGGTCTCGCTGGGCTTGCGCAACCCGTATCGTCGCCGGAACGGGGGCTCTATGAAAACCTTGATGTCCTGGGCGTTCTTGATTGTGAAGTCAGGGCCGATATACGCTTAATTGTCGGTACAGAAAGTTCGCTGCGTTGCGACTATACGCCGGTAGAAGGCTATGACGTTTTGAAGCGGTATTCCGGCTATGTGAGAGCGCTTACTGAGGGCCTCTCCTATCGCGAGGGCGATTATGTTTGTTGGAATGTGCTATTTATGCGCGGGGACGAGACGCCTGCCGATCATCCGAACCCAATAATCGGCGCCTATTCGTCGCCGGTAGCTTCTATCGTGGAAAAGTATGAGTTGAAAGCCGGCGCGCTTGTCGGCGGCTCGAAAAAGACCTTCGCCCTTGAACCGAGATGCGAGCCGGTAGAACGAGCAGGCAGGAATATCGCCGATGCGATTTCCGCCTTCGATCTGGCTGGCTGACTGCATGCATCGGGTGTGCGCTCAGGATAGGCGAGCGCTGGTCGGCGGCGTTGCAACTTCATTGCGAGCGCGGTTTGGCTTGGATTTTCGGCGCCCGATTGGCGATATTTTCAAAAAGCTTAAGCGCGCCCAGTTTCCTGCTCAGAACCCGCCGCACCGCAATGTAGTCCGGTTTTCCAGTTGGTAGAAGCGGGACCTTGCGAATAGCGACAATTCGATCCGGGATGAATAACGCCGGGATGTCGCGGGCTTGCGTCCACGATGCGAAATCCAAACGCTTAGCCTTCCGTTGATCCGTAACCAGTACAATGGTTTCGCGATCTCCGTCTAGAAGGACGCTGATCGCTACGTGGCGGTTGTCGGGCCAGATCCGCCCAGCGTATGCTTCGATAGCTTCGAGCGAAATCATTTCTCCGCCAATGACAGCAAAGCGCTTAAGACGACCTGTGATTGTGATAAAGCCTTCCTGATCGACACTGGCGAGATCACCGGTGTCGAACCATTGGTCCAGACGCGGTGAAACCTGACCGGGCCGGTCCGAATCGAGATAACCGAGCATGACGTTCGGCCCACGCACGAACAAAAGACCGCCTTCGGAAAACCCGGATACGTGCTCTAGCCGTGCTTCCATGCCTGGTAACAGCTTTCCCACAGTTTCGGGCTTATTGGCTTCAGGCTGATTGATTGCGACGACAGGGCCGCATTCCGTGGCGCCGTAGCCCTGCAGAACCAGCGCGGAAGATTTCCGGGCGAGCAAGGCCCTCGTTTTTTCGTGCGCATGTTCCCCGCCCAATACAACATAGCGCAAGGATTTGAGCGCTTGCGGATCCGCCGCGCGTGCGTAAAGACGGGCGAACGTATCTGTGGAAACGAGTACATTCGCGCCAGTTGCAGCCAATACTTTTGGTATGCGTTCGTGATCAAGCGGCGATGGATAGAGAACTGTTTTCATGCCGCCAAGGATGGGCAACAGCGCGCCGCCGACGAGGCCGAAAGCGTGGAATACCGGAAGCGAGTTGAAGAAGACCCATTCCGAGTTGAAGGGTATATGGGCCCGGCATTGTGCGATATTGGCGAGAAGATTTGCGTGAGTCAGCGCGACGCCCTTGGGCGCGCCCGTCGTTCCCGAGGTAAACAAGATGAGCGCAACGTCGTTGTGCTTCGATTGCTCGCGGTGAAGAATGGGAAAAAGGCTTTTCATGCCTGCAATAAGCTTATCGACAGGCGTGATTGAGTGACGCAAATCTTCAAGGTGAACAATGCGGACAGACGGTTCGAGTTTAGCGATAGTGTCTGTCAGTCTGGCGGTCTCAAGAAAGCGCCGCGACGTCAAAATGCAACGGACGCCCGATAAGGCGCAGGCTGCGCGAAGGCCCTCAGCCCCAGCAAGATAGTTGAGAACGGCTGGCGTGCGTCCTGTTGCCTGTAGCGCAAACAAGGTAATCACCGCAGGAACGCATGTGGGCAAAAGCACGCCCATCACATCTCGCGGCGAGGTTGTTTTGGCGATTTTGCCACCGAGCGCATAAGCCGCCCGCACTAAGGCGTTGTAGCTCAAGGGCGCGTCTGTCTGATCCTGAACGATTTTTGTATTGCCGCCATAGAACCGTCTTGCATGTTCTAAAGCGCCGAACAGGGTGCGCGCGATGTCCGTAGGCTGTAACGGCGCGCCTTTCCAGCTCTGTGTATGCCGAGGAGCTTTAGTAAGGTCGTTATGCTCTGACACTATTGAGTTTCATTTTAAGGCCTTTGCATTGCCGTTAATCAAAATGGACAGGGGAAAAGACTTCGAAGCATTCTCTCTTACAAAGAAGCGTTCTCTTCACCGTGCGCTAGCTCATTTCGATATTTTGTCGGAAATATATTATTACAGGTTGACACCGATCAATTCCTCAAAGCGGGTTCAGCAGATATTGATAGTTTTTATTGAATGCGTGCTGGTCAACAGATGCGCGGCAATTGTTCGCCGGTGAGAAGATCGAGCGCGCGCCGTGCTCCAAGCGCTGTCTCGCAGGAAACTGTCCCACGGCCTTCGGAAACGGCGCCGATCTGGACGGCGCCTTTTGTTTCTGGAAAGCCTTGAAGAATAGATACGGCGCGGTCCCTCTCATGAGCGGGCAGGATAACGATGAAACGCCCTTCGTTGGCGATGTAAAGCGGATCAAGCCCCAGGATTTCGGATGCGCCCTGAACGGGGAGAACAACTGGCACATCGACTTCGCGAATGGCGATGTCGCATGACGCCGCGCCGGCGATTTCATTTAAAGCGGTCGCCAGCCCGCCCCGCGTCAGATCTCTGAGGCAATGTATTTCAACGCCAGCTTCGATGAGCGCGAGGACAGGTTCATGCAACGGCGCGCAGTCGCTTTCAATGGCTATTTCGAACTCAAATCCTTCGCGCGCGGAAAGGACGGCGACACCGTGACGACCGACATCACCGCTCAAGATGATGCGGTCGCCGGGTTGAACAGCGGCGGGGTTGATTTCATCGTTTCCAATGACAGCGCCGACGCCGGACATATTGATGAAAAGCCCGTCGCCTTTGCCGTGATCGACGACTTTCGTGTCGCCGGTGACGACGTTCATGCCGACGCGTTCGCACGCGGCGCCGATCGATTGAACAATGCGGGCGAGAGTCTCCATGGGAAGGCCCTCTTCGATAATCAAACCGAGGCTCAAAGCTGTGGGCCTCGCCCCGCACATGGCGAGATCGTTAACCGTTCCGTATACAGCGAGACTGCCGATATCACCACCCGGAAAGAACAGCGGTTTGACAACATAGCTGTCGGTTGTGAAGGCGATTCTTTCCGAGCCCGGTTTCAACAGCGCGCCGTCATGGCCGAGGTCGAGTTGTGCGCTTTTGAATACAGGACGAAAGAGGGTGTCGATCAGTTCCTTAGTCAGCGCGCCGCCGGCGCCATGCGCCATGACGATTTCCGGATAGTCACGCAATGGGGCGGGGCAGACAAATCCCGATGCGCCGCTCGTCTTATTATCTTCCCCGCCACTCATGCTGGTATGTTTTTTCGTGCGTATCGGTAATAAGCAGCGCAGGCGCCTTCGGAGGATACCATGGTTGCGCCGAGCGGGCGTTCGGGCGAGCAAGCCTTGCCGAAAGCGGGGCAGTCATTCGGGCGCTTCACCCCCCGCAAAACATCGCCGCTGATGCATGGCGTTTCCGAGCGAACGTCTGCAACAGGCGCAAGCGCGAACTTTTTTGCGGCGTTATAAGCGCGGAATGTTTCACGCAAGCGCAGTCCGCTTGCGGCCAATTCGCCTATGCCGCGCCATTCTTGGTCAGCGACTTCAAAAACCGCGCTGATCAGTTCTTGCGCTGCTCCGTTTCCCTTATGTCGAACAGCGCGTGCATATTGATTTTCAACTTCTGCTCGGTCTGCTTCCAGTTGGCGCACGCACATCAAAACCCCCTCCAGAATGTCAACAGGTTCGAAACCCGTCGCGACAATCGGGACGCCATGGCGCGCACAGATCGGTTCGTACTCGGAAAGGCCCATGATCGCGCAGACATGGCCGGCAGCGAGAAAAGCGTCGATCTTCGGCCCTTCCGTCGTGAGCAGGGCATCGAGCGCCGGCGGCACGCGCACATGGGAGACGAGCAACGAGAAGTTTTGGACACTCCTTCGCTGGGCTTCAAACGCCGCCATAGCCGTTGTTGGCGCGGTGGTTTCAAAGCCAATGGCGAAAAAGACGATTTCCTTGTTCGGAGTCGCTTCGGCAAGGGCAAGGGCGTCAAGCGGCGAATAGACGATGCGCACATCGCCGCCACGCGCTTTAGCGGTGCTGAGGGATTGCCCAGATCCCGGTACGCGTATCATGTCGCCGAACGTGCACAAAACAACATCGTTCTGTTCGGCGAGTGCAATCGCCTGATCAATCGCCAAGGCCGGAGTGACGCAGACCGGGCAACCGGGCCCATGCAGCAGCGTCACGTCTTTTGGTAAGAGCTGGTCGATACCGAACTTCATGATAGCGTGGGTCTGGCCGCCACAGACCTCCATCAGGGTCCAGGGTTGTGTTGCTGTTTCTGCGATTGCCGCGGCCAGCCGGCGCGCCTGGCCCGGGTCCCTATATTCGTCCACGAACTTCATGTCTGACCGCCTGATGGATCGTCGGCCGTAAACGCCTCCATGCGCTGCGTCGCCTCGCACTTATCCAGAATTGAAATCGCAAATCCGGCATGAGCAAGAACATAATCGCCGGTTTTCGCTTCCGGCGTATAAGCAAGGCAGATTTCCTTGACGACGCCGCCAAACGAGACACGGCCCATTGGCAGAGCGTCGACATTGTCGACCTCAAGTAACTCTCCGGGTACGGCAAGACACATCAGGCGCCTCCCTTCGCGGCGGACCGGCGCTTTTCTTCCAGCATGCCCCCATAAATCTGACCAAGGCTTAGTCCACCGTCATTGGGCGGCAGGCGTTTCGGCCAGACTGGCGTGAAGCCGGTTTGTTTTAACCGCGCGATCGTTCTTTCAAGCAGGAGCCGGTTTTGAAAGCATCCGCCGCTTAGGATCACGGTCTGCCGGCGCGCCTGCGACGCGATGGCGACGATGGCATCTGCGAGCGCATTGTGAAACTTGCGCGCGATCGTTGCTTTGGAAAGCTTTTCATCCATGTCAGCGATGATTGCCGCCAGCATTTCTGTCCAGTTGAGCTGGACCGGTGCGCCGTCTCCCAGCACGGCGATATCAATTTGATAGGCGTAGGCGGTTTCAGATTTTTCAGCCTCGAATTCGAGCGCCATCGCTGCTTCGCCTTCGAAGGAATTGTGGTCGCATAAATCGAGCAGGGTGGCGACGCCGTCAAACAGCCGCCCAATGCTCGATGTCAGCGGCGTATTCATCTTGCGCCGGATCATTTGCGTAAATAGTTGCTGTTCTTTTCCATCGATAGCGAGAAGTCCCGTGACCTTGTGCACTATCGCAGGATATTGTTCACCAGCGACGACGGCGAGGCCAAAGGCGGCGCGGCGCGGATCGCGCATCGCGGCTTCTCCGCCGGGCAGAGGGAAGGGCGCCAGATGAGCGATGCGTCTGGCTGCGTTCTCAGATATATCGAAAAATTCGCCGCCCCAGACGGTTCCGTCCTTGCCGGCGCCAGCACCGTCCCAGGCGACGCCGAGCGCGGGCGGGTCGATCCCATGCTCCGCCATCACCGCATAAACATGCGCGTGATGATGTTGAATGCGTATGAGATCTGCGCCCGTTCGTTTTGCAAATTGCGACGGGAAGTAATCGTCATGATTGTCGATGATGAACCGCGCGCGGGAACCTTCATGAAGAGACGTAAAGTCGGCCAGCGCATGTTCGAAAGCTGCGTGCGCTTCAATCGTATCGAGATCGCCGATATGCGGTGAGACATAGGCCATATCGCCAACGGTCTTTGCAATGGTATTTTTCTGATGCCCGCCGAGAGCGACAAGCGGCGCCGTCCCTTTCACTTTGACAAGCGCCGGCGCATAGCCACGGGCGCGACGCAGCACAAGCGGACGCCCGGCTGCGATGCGCGCCACGCTGTCGTCGACGCGCCGTGCAATCGGCCGGTTATGAGTGAGGAAATAATCCGCAATGCAGGAGAGCCGGGCCCGGGCGTCATCATCGTCAATCGCAATAGGCTCGGAACTGAGATTGCCGCTTGTTGCAACAAGCGGCCTGCCGAAACCCTGGAGCAACAACCAGTGCAGCGGCGTATAAGGCAGCATGACGCCGAGCGTAGGGTTATCGGGCGCCAAATCTTCTGATAAAGCACCAGTATTCCGGTTATGGACCAATGTAATCGGCTTTTCATATCCGTCGATCAATGCTCGTTCGGTTTGCGACAATAAACATTCTTGCTCAATTGCTTCGAGGGAGGGGAACATCACCGCCAGGGGTTTGCGCGGACGGTGTTTTCGTTGGCGCAGGACGGCGACCGCCTTATCATTGGCGGCGTCGCAAACAAGCTGATAGCCGCCGAGGCCTTTCAGCGCGACGATGCAGCCCTTGCGCAGGGCTTCCATCGTTTGATTCAGCGCTTCATCATATCGCGCCAGCTTTTGTCCGTCTCGATTCTTGAGGGACAGGGACGGTCCGCAATCAGGGCATGCAATTGGCTGTGCGTGAAAGCGCCTGTCGCCGGCGTCTTGGTATTCGGCTTGACATGGCGCGCACATCTCAAAATCCGTCATGGTGGTATTAGCGCGGTCATAAGGCAGCGCCGTCAGAATTGAATAACGCGGCCCACAATGAGTGCAACTCGTGAAGGGATAGCGGTAACGCCGGTTCAACGGGTCCGAAATGTCGGCGAGGCAATCGGCGCATACAGCAATGTCCGGCAGTAGCGAGGCGTGCAGAGCGCCAGTGTTGTTCGTATCTTCAATTGTGAAGCCTTGCCGTCCCGTCGGCGTAGCCGGGCGCATTTCCATGGACCAGATATCGGCGTGAGCCGGCGCCTCGAGGGTAATCCGATCTAGATAGCATTCGATCCGTTTTGAAACGCCTTCGAGTTTTGCTGAAACGCCGCTGCTCGTATTCCACACGGCGCCATTGACGCCTTCCTTTTGCGCAAGTCTGTATAGGAAGGGCCGAAAGCCAACACCCTGAACAGCACCTGTAATATCAATGCGCACCGCTTTTCGCTTTTCCAAAGTCGGTGGTCTGTCGATGATATCCGGCGCGTTGTCTATGACGATATCTCCACGGACTTTAGGACGACATTCTGCGCATTCGCGTCATTGAGATCGAAAGATGTTTCAATGTCGAGCCTCGCGCCTTCTGCGGCGGTGCCGGCTGCGGCTTGCTCGTAGTGTTCGCGAAAATGATCCGGTGACATATGGCTTAAGGCGCCAAGCCAGACGCTGACGGTTACGATGTCGCCTTTTTCTGTTTCAACAATAGACAGGATTTTGTCCATCAGGTCTTTCATGAGCGAGGCTTCATGCATGACGTAGTTCCTCTACGGAAAGCTTGGCCGTTTCTTGAGCGACCTGATCAATGAGCATTGGCAGTGCGGCGACGACTTCCTTTGACAAATCTTCACCGAAGCCGAAATCGGCGCCTTCAATGGTGTAGACGATCACCGTTTCTGGACGTTCGTCGAGCGCTTCAGCAAGAGCGATGGCGGCGGCAACGCCGAGATCGTGGGTTGAGGCGCCGCTTGCGTCCGGCGGCAACGGGGTCTTACCGATAACAGTGCGCGTGATTTTTCCGGGGGCGCTTCCCGCTGCGGCGGCGTCGAGGAGGATGACGACATCAGCGCCTTCCCACGCCGTCATCAGTTCTGAGGGCTCAGCGGATGAGACGGCGATATCGAACGATGCAGACGCGCGCTCGCGCAGCAAGTTGACCGCCGCGATCCCGGCGCCGTCATCGCGCCGAAACGCATTGCCAACGCCAATGACTTTGACGCTCATGGATGCGCTCCGCCACTGTCGCCGCGATCAATGTCGAGTCTCAGAAAATGCGCGGCGCACGAAATGCATGGATCGTAATTACGGATAGTTTGCTCGCAGCGCCATTTCAGCGCATCGTCAGTCAGCTCGAGGTGACGCTGCGCCACGCCTTTCAGGTCATCTTCGATGGATTTCTGATTTTGGGAAGTGGGCGGAACAATTTTGGCGCTGACAATAGCGCCGCTTTCGTCCATTTCGTAGCGATGGAAAAGGAGACCGCGGGGCGCTTCCGTCGCCGCCATGCCGACCGATGCGCCCATGTTTATATCGACGGCGGGCTTGTCAGGTTCTTCATAGGCGTCGATCAAGCGCAGAGCTTCCTCAAAAGAGAAGAGAATTTCAACAAGACGCACGAGAATGCTTTGAAATGGATTGTTGCATGGCGCTGTCAGGCTGGCGCGTATTGCGGCTTCTGCGGCCATAGGCGTCAGTTTTTCCCGGTTGAGATTAAACCGCGCCATGGGGCCGACAAGGTAAGCGCCGCGACCATCGATCCGCGAATGCAGCGCTGTCGAATGGGGTTCCTGGTATTCCACGAAATGATCAGGATACTCGACCGCATCGATATCAAGTCCTTTGCTGGAAATGATGCGACCTTCATTGAATGGATATTCGTTTTCATGGTGCAGGGCGACATATTCGTAATTCACTTCAAAGCCGGGAAAGGGTAACGCGCGCGCCCAGTCGAGCGCCTTAACGACGGAGTCGCGCGCGGGTTTCAACGTTTCCGCGAGAGCTGTGAGATCCTTCTTGCGCGGCGCTTTGTAAAACCCGCCGACCCGCACATTAATGGGGTGTATTTCGCGCCCGCCGATCAGCGTAACAATGGCGTTGCCTGCTTTTTTAATTGCAAGCCCGGTCCGCACCACATCGCCGTGTTCGCGCGCCATCTGTACCGCGTCGTCAAACCCGAGAAAATCTGGGGCGTGAAGCATAAAGACATGCAGCGCATGGCTTTCGATCCACTCACCGCAATAAAGAAGACGGCGCAGGGTGCGGATTGGTCCCGTCACCTGAACGCCCGCGGCGTTTTCCACGGCGTGGACGGCGCTCATCTGATAGGCGACTGGACAGATGCCGCAGATGCGCGCGGTGATGTCCGGCGCTTCGGTGAAAGACCGTTCACGGAGGAAAGCTTCGAAAAAACGCGGCGGCTCGAAGATTTTCAGTTTCGCATCTGTCACAACGCCGTCGCGAACTTTGATCGCAAGTCCGCCTTCGCCCTCGACCCGCGCAAGATAATCAACCTTAATTGTCCTGTTGGGCATGGGCGTTCGCCGCCTCCTTGAATGGAGTCGCTTCTGCGTTGAAAGTTTGGAGTGCGCGTATGATGTCTTTTTGGCCGACTCCGGCCGCCGTCCATTGGCGCATGAGCGAGGCGGCATTCGCTGTTTCCGCCGGACCGTAGCAGCCGTAACAGGGCCGGTCATAAGCGGGGCATATGGCGCCGCAGCCTGCATGGGTGACGGGGCCGAGGCAGGGCTTTTGTTGCGCGACCATAACGCAGACAATGCCGCGCGCTTTGCATTCCATGCAGACGCTTTGTCCCGAGACATTCGGCCGCCGACCGTAGAGAAACGCGGTCACGACGTCAAGAAGCTGATGCTTGTTAATCGGGCAGCCGCGTAATTCAAAATCAACTTTCACATGGGCGGCGATGGGCGTCGAAGTCTCAAGCGCATCGATATAGTCTGGGCGCGCATAAACGACCGACATGAAGTCGTTGAGATCGCGGCCGTTGCGCAGGGCCTGCACGCCGCCGGCGGTGGCGCAGGCGCCGATGGTGACAAGGCGTTTCGATTGGCGGCGCACTTTCTGAATGCGCTCCAGATCTTTTTTAGTGGCGATGGACCCTTCGACCAACGAAAGATCGTAAGGTCCGCGCATTTTCACTTTTGAGGCTTCCGCAAAGTGAGCGAAGTCGACGACATCTGCGAGCGCGAGAAACTCGTCTTCGCAATCAAGCAGGCTGAGCTGGCATCCATCGCAGGATGCGAATTTCCAGACGGCGAGCTTGGGTTTGCGGGACCGCGCCATGTCACAGCTCCTTGACGAAGAGACTAGACCGGATGCGGTCGTAACGAAAGACGGGGCCGTCTTTGCACACGAACACAGGCCCGAACTGACAATGACCGCAATGACCGACGGCGCATTTCATATTGCGTTCCATGGAGAGCCATATGGCGTCTTGCTGTAATCCCGTCTCGCACAGCGCTTCAGCGGAACAGCGCATCATGATTTCCGGCCCGCAAATAAAGGCGACAGTGTCGCCCCCAGCAGCGGCGCGGCCGTCAAGGAGCGATGTGATCAGCCCGACATTGCCGGTCCAGTCTGGACCTGCGGCGTCGACGGTAATGCGCGCGTCCATGCCGGGTTTATCCGCCCATCTGCGCAAATCCGGTTCGAATAGAATCGTGTCAGGCGTTCGCGCGCCGTAGAGAAGCGTGATTGAATCGTATTCGCTACGCGCCAGCAGGATGTAATTGATCAGCGGCCGCAATGGGGCGAGTCCGATGCCGCCGGCCATTATGACGACGTTCTTGCCTTTGGCTTGCTTTACCGGCCAGCCCACACCAAAGGGCCCGCGCAGGCCGAGCCGATCACCTTTTTTCAGCTGCGTTAAGGCGCGCGAGATCGCCCCGACATTGCGCACGGTGTGAACGATCCGCCCCCGTTTGTCGGTGAGATCGCTGATGCTGATCGCTGCTTCCCCGACGCCGGGGGCGTAAAGCATATTGAACTGGCCGGGGTCGAAATCCGCCGCGCTGTTGTGTTCCGCATCCAGTTTCAACGTGATGACGTTTTCAATTTCTCGGACTTTGCCGGCGACAGCGGCGACGATTGGAACTTGCGTTCCGCGCATCGCTGCCTTTGTCGGTGTTTCGGGCGGCCTGCGTTGCGTCAATCCGCGTCCTCCGCCGGCGGGGGACATCCGTAAATGTCCATTGACTGAACCCGCGCCGCATGCAGCCGTTTCATAATGGCCGGCACGAAGCGCTTCATCAGTTCGTAGCCGAGATTGTGGTCCGCTTCGCATTTTCCCCGCAGGCAGGCGGCGTCAAAGTCCACTGCCTGAACGGACTCAACCGCGCGCGAATCGAATTGCGATATGTAAGGCGGTGCAAGCCACGACACGCCCAGGAAGTCCCCCTCCCTAAGCGTTTCAATAATGATCGGATCATGGCCGGGCGAGCAGCATTCAAGCGCGGCAACGCCGCGGCGAATAAGGTAGAAGTGGTCAGCTGCATCTCCGGCATGCATGATATAACGCCCTGCATCGAATGAGACATTGCGCGCGCAGCCGGCCATGAGTTTGATGGAAGCGGCGTCGATGCCTTCAAGAAACGGGTGATCGCTGATTAATTCTTCAATCCACTTCATCAGTCTTGCTCATCTGCGCGCATGAGGCGCGTCTCTTCAGTTATGTCGATGCCGACTGGACACCATGCAATGCACCGTCCGCAGCCCACGCAACCGGATACGCCGAACTGATCAATCCATGTGCTGAGCTTGTGGATCATCCACTGCCGATAGCGTGATTTTGTTGTTTTTCGAACGGGCCCGCCCCCGAGCTCGGAAAAATCTGCGGTGAAACAGGAATCCCATCGCTGCACGCGTTCGGTTTCATCGCCATCAAGACTAGTCAGTTCTTCCGTTGTCGTACAGAAACATGTCGGGCAAACTGAAGTGCAGTTGCCGCAGGCAAGGCAGCGATCCGCTACATCATCCCATTGCGGGTGGTCTGGATTATCTTGAAGAAAGTCTTTCAAGCCTTGCGTTTCAAGGCGCCGCGAGATTTTTTCAATGGTTTCGTTGATAACGTCCTGCGCAGCGGCGACTGCTTTTTGTGAGGCGGGCGTGAGAGAAAGCTTTTGCATCACCGCCGCGCCAGCATCAGAACCGGCTGTAATGAGAAACTGGTGCTGATCTTCGCCAATCAATTCCGTCATTGCGATATCAAACCCTTCTCGCGCTTCGGGACCAGTGTCCATTGACGTGCAAAAACAGGTTGAGGCGGGCGTCCCGCAATTAACTGCGATGAGCAGCGCGTTTTCTCGCTGCGCCGCATAGTGTTCGTTCCGGTAAGGGCCATTCAGAAACGCTTTGTCCTGAACCTTTATTGCTTCAATCTCACACGCTCGCACCCCCAGAAAGGCGCGCTTTTGCGGGTTAACCGGCGCCGGTTCGATCGCCAGCCCTTTTTCAGTTTTTACAGCGCGCCACATATGCTGGCGCGGCGGGTGGAGATAACGCTTCCAGTGATCAGGCCCGACTGCATAACCGAACAACGCATCATCGCTTCGGCGCGTTAAACCGTATCGGCCGGGCGCTTGCTCGTCTGTCCAGCCTGTTGGCAGGTCACTGTCTGAATTGATTTTGTCGTAGACAATAGCGCCGTCGCGGCGCGTCGGCCCGATAACGTCGTATCCTTCATCGCTAAGCACGTTAATTAGGGTCGGAAATTCAGAGCGATTAAGAACATAAGAGTCGCCGACGTCATGATACATAACGAAGCCTGGATTGTATGACTAAATGTTCGCCGCACAAATGAGCCCGGCAAGCCTATTCTAATTATGATACTGGCCTAAGAGATTGAAGGATGCGTTGCGCTAGGTCAATTCTTTGTTGGATCGTATCGCGTTGCAATTGAACAATGTCTCGTGTGGGAAATGCGACAAAGGGGCATTTCAAGCAGCTCAGTGCCTATGCACGGTTATGGTTGAAGAAAAGAGAAAAGAATGGATTTTGGCGCGCTTCTCATTTTTTATTTTATTTTGATTTCCCTGCAGCCGCTCAACCAGCAGCGCGTGCTTGAAGTGATGCGACATCGAAAGAATTTCACGATCGACCATGCGCGCAAATCGCGCGTTTGACGAAAGTCAATGAGTTCGTTTTGCGGGCCGCCTATTCGGTGGGCGCAGTAGAGCGGGAAGGCTCACAGTGCGGGCGCCTGCGACGATCTTTAGGTTGGCGGTGATTATTCTCTGCGCTTGGGTGGCGAGCGGATGTTGGTATCATTACCACTATCGCCATGGTCCGCCGGCTGTGGAGATCGGCGTTTCGTATTTACGGTACGGGCCGCCTCCGCCGCGACGCATCGTCATTTCGCCGCGTCCGCTTGCTGGCGCTGTTTGGATTGACGGCCGCTGGCGATGGGACGGCGTTACGTACGTCTGGGTTCCGGGACATTGGGAGCGCCATCCTCCCTATGGGAAAGTATGGCGAGCCGGGCGATGGGTCCACACAAAACGCGGCTGGTATTGGGCCCGGGGGCGCTGGTATTAATCCGTAGCAGGAAAAGTAATACAGATCACAAAAAGGTCGAAAAAGGCTATGAATCAGGAATTTGCCTTGTCTATCGTCCTGGCGAAACTCATTGGGCCGTTATTGCTTGCGGTCGGTGTTGGAGCGCTTTTGAACCGACAATTTTACCAAAGCATGGTGGCTGATTTCCTGAAGAATTCAGGGTTGTACTATCTCTCTGGCGCTGTAGCGCTCGTCGTCGGCGTCGCGATCGTCGCACACCACAATATTTGGGCCGCCGATTGGCGGACAATTATTACTGTCATTGGCTGGATTGCTGTTATTCGAGGCGTGGCGAGATTGGCGGCGCCGACAGTGGGCATGAAGCTGGCCTCAGGGCTTGCGGCGAATGCTAACTTGCTCACCGCCGGCGCGGTTTTGATCGCTATTGTTGGCGGCATACTGACTTATTTCGGATTTTTATCCTAGGAAGCCGGTTTGTCTTCGCCGCCGCAGTGCATCAGCAGCCGGTCAGGGCCGCTTCAAAGGCGTCGTCCACTGTTTCAAGCCAGATGAAGGAAAGCTGTTCTCTGGCGCTTTCAGGAATATCGTCAAAGTCCTTCTTGTTTTTTGCTGGGAGCAGGACTGTCTTGATGCCTGCCCGGGCGGCGGCCGTCACCTTTTCCTTAATGCCGCCAACCGGCAACACCAATCCGCGCAGGCTGATTTCGCCGGTCATGGCGACGTCGTTGCGGACGCACCGTTCCGTCAATAAGGAAGCTAGTGCTGTGAACATGGCGACGCCAGCGCTGGGACCGTCCTTTGGAATGGCGCCGGCGGGAACATGAACGTGCAGGTCGCTGCGTTCGAAAATATCCGGGTCGATATCGAATTGGCCTGCGCGGCTTTTCAATAGCGTCAGCGCGGCCTGCACGCTTTCTTTCATGACATCGCCCAGCTGGCCAGTCAGGACGAGTTTCCCGGCCCCCTTTGCGCGGGCCGCCTCGATAAACAGGATGTCGCCTCCTGCAGGCGTCCAGGCAAGGCCGGTGGCGACGCCCGCTATGCTGGTTCGCATAGCGACATCGTCTTCGAACTTGGCCGGCCCCAGAATGGCCGCCAGGTCATTTCGATCGACGGTGATCTGCGATTGTTCTTGCTCCGCAATTGTCACCGCCGCGTGGCGCATGACGGCGCCAATCGTTCGTTCAAGATTTCTGACGCCTGCCTCGCGCGTGTAGTCTCGAATGATTCCTGTGATCGCGTCTTCGGTCAGTTTGCACTGTTCGGGTTTCAGCCCGTTCGCTTCGAGTTGACGGCGCGTCAGATAACGTTTCGCGATCTGCAGTTTTTCTTCGTCGGTGTAGCCTGGCAGTTCTATAATCTCCATGCGGTCTCGCAAGGGGCCGCGGATCGCTTCCAGTACATTTACCGTCGCAATGAAAACGATGCGGCTTAAGTCGAATGGTGCGGCAAGATAGTTATCCCGGAATGTTGAATTTTGTTCGGGATCGAGGACTTCAAGGAGCGCCGAGGCTGGATCTCCGCGTACGCTTGCGCCGAGTTTGTCCATTTCGTCGAGCATCAAAATACAGTCGCGCGCGCCGGCTCGGCGAATAGTTTCAATTATGTTGCCCGGCAAAGCGCCGACATAGGTCATTCGGTGACCGCGGATCTCCGCTTCATCGTGAACGCCGCCGAGACTGAGCCGTGCAAATTCTCGCCCCATGGCGCGTGCGATGCTGCGCCCGAGCGACGTTTTGCCGACGCCCGGCGGCCCGACGAGGCAGAGGATCGGGCTTTTGCCCTCGGGCTTTAACTTCCGAACGGCGAGAAATTCGAGAATACGCTTCTTGACTTTTTCCAGCCCGAAGTGGTCGGCGTCCAAAATCTCACGGGCTTGTGGAATGTCGATGGGCTTATCTGCAGGCTTCGCCCACGGAAGCTCGGAAAGAGTTTCCAAATAAGTACGCAGCATACCGTATTCCGATGAAATGTCGGGCATTCGCTCGAGCCGCGAAAATTCTTTCATTGCTTTTGCAGACGCTTCTTCAGGCATGCCTGCGTTTTCAAGCTTTTCCTTCAAAGCGGCGAGTTCTTCCGCGGCGCCGTCACTTTCTCCGAGTTCCTGCTGGATCGCCCGCAACTGTTGGCGCAAAATATGCTCACGCTGTTGCTTCGAAAGGGTTTCTTGTGTTTGCTTTCCTATGTCATGGGTAAGCTTGAGAACCTCAATGCGGTAATTGATAAACTTCAAAACCCGGTCGAGGCGCGCTTTGATGTCGACCGTCTCCAAAATTTCCTGTTTCTCTGTTGATTCAAGGTCGGTCAAATAGGCAACGAGATCGGCCAGTTGACCCGGCGATTCCATAGTCATGACGGTCATGACCAGCGCTTCGGGAACACCCGATACGTATTTGAGCACTTCGAGAGCGCGCTCCTTCAATGCATTGAATCGCGCGTCAATTTCCGGCGATTTTTCTTCCGGTTCCTCAATCTGCTCGAAACGTGCAGTCAAAAACGGATAGCCCTCGACATATTCCCTGAGGCGAATGCGTTTTTCGCCGCTGCAGACGACGTGATGCGTTCCATTCTCGGATTTCGCATAGTGATCGATATTCGCGAGCGCGCCGATTTTAAACAAGTCATCCGGCGTTGGTTCTTCGACTTCCGCCTCTCGTTGCATGACGATAGCGACCTTTCGCTTCATCTCCACAGCCGCCTCCGCTGCAGCGATGGAGCCGGAGCGCCCAATAGCGATCGGCGCGGTTACGCCGGGAAACATGACCATGCGTCGGACCGGCATGACGATGACCAGATCGTCAGGGAGGCGGCCTACGGTCGGCGTTGAACTCGCTGTCATTGATGATTGATCGCTTGGTTTGGTTTTATTTTGGTCGCTTTTGTCCGTTTCGAACTCATGGTCTTTGGCTTCACTCATGACGGTACGCTTTCAACATTAAGATTGCCTCTGGCAAAAAAAGCCATATCCGGAAAAACGCCTTGCGCTTCAATATCGTCGCCCGACCTCGTTTTAATTTGGGCCAGCAGGGCGGCGGTCGTGAATAGAAGGACGGCTAAATCAAGCAGCACAAATACCAGGCGCCTCCGCAGGCGTCGATGAATTGTGATCATTGTTCGGCCTCCTAAGTTCAAAGCGAAGAACACGTATTTCGAGCGCAAAGCGGCTCGCCTCGAGAATGATGCTTGGTCGCCGCACATCCCGCTTTGACTTGAATCAATCACGCTTTCCGGCTGGCGGCGTCGTTTCGAAGCCATGCTCCATCGAACGGGTTGATGCTTGTCAATTGGGCGCCGATTGCGAAAGTTATGGTATTTACATGGTCCTACGTAAATCTAAATCGACCGCCGTCCAAAATGATGATGTAGCGCGTATTTTTGATCAACTGGCCGACCTATTGGAAATTGACGACGCAAATCCGTTTCGCGTGCGCGCTTATCGAAACGCTGCTCGTATGCTGCGGGCCTATCCAAAAGAGGTCGCTGACCTGATTGCGGACGGCGAGGATCTTAGCAAGCTGCCGACAATAGGCGAAGATCTTGCAGGCAAGATCAAGGAAATCGTCGATACCGGCCATCTCAAAATGCTGGACAATCTGGAGCGAACGATGCCCGCTGAGCTCGCAACGCTTGCACACATACCCGGCCTCGGACCCAGACGCGTCAAACAGCTCCATGATGAACTTGGCATAAAATCAAAGAGCGGCCTGCAGCGTGCAGCGACAAGAGGAGAGATTTCTACCCTATCAGGGTTCGGCGACAAAACAGAATCTAGGATTCGCGCGTATTTTACCGGCGATCGGGCAGGCGACAATCGCATGCGCCTGTTTGATGCGGCGGTAATTTCGGATCGGATTATTGCGCATATGTCTATGGTCGCTGCTACAAAAAACATCGCCGTTGCGGGGAGCTATCGTCGAAGAAAAGAGACGGTTGGCGATCTTGATGTTCTTGTCGCGGCGAAAAATCCCCAACTCGTCATCGATCACTTTACGAAATTCAACGAGATCGCACATATTGACGCGAAAGGAAAAACCCGCGTTACGGTTGAATTGCGTTCGGGTTTGCAGATTGATCTTCGCGTCGTCAAGCCGGAGTCTTATGGCGCTGCGCTTGTTTATTTTACAGGATCAAAAGCGCATAACATCGCGTTGCGAAAACGCGCTGTCGCAAGTGGATTGAAGCTCAATGAATATGGCGTCTTTAAGGGTGCGCGGTCTGTTGCGGGGCGCACGGAAGCAGATGTCTACGCTGCGGTCGGTCTGCCTTTTATTGCGCCGGAAATGCGCGAAGCGCGGGGGGAAATCGAAGCCGCAGTCAAAGGAAATCTGCCCAGGCTGGTTACGGAAGAAAATCTCCGCGGCGACCTTCACGTTCATACAAAAGCATCTGACGGCGCCAATTCGATTCGAGAAATGGCGCTGGCGGCGAAAAAACGGGGTTACGCTTATATTGCCGTCGCTGATCATACGAAGCATGTGAAAATCGCGCACGGGTTAGATGCGCGGCGTCTTGAGCGACAGATCGCTCAAATTGATAAACTAAACGAGGAGCTGACAGACATCCGCGTCCTGAAATCGGCCGAGGTGGATATTCTCGCCGATGGTGCGCTTGATATGCCGGATGCTACGCTTGCGAAGCTTGATCTTGCGGTTTGCGCCATTCACTATGATTTCAACTTGTCTGCGCAGAAGCAAACCGAGCGCATTTTGCGCGCCATGGATCATCCCGTTTTTTCAATTCTCGCGCATCCAACATGCAGGCTGATCGGCGAGCGCGACCCCATGCGTGTCAATATGGACCGATTGATGGACGCTGCTTTGGAGCGCGGCTGCTTTCTCGAAGTGAACGGTCAGCCGGAGCGGATGGACCTTAATGATATCTATTGCCGTATGGCGAAGGACAGAGGATTGAAGCTTGCGCTTTCCACAGACGCGCATTCAACTCGTCAGCTTGGATTTATGGCGCTTGGTCTCGGACAGGCCCGTCGCGGCTGGCTCGAAAAAAAAGACGTTATCAATACGCGAATGTGGCGCGATCTCAAGAAATTGTTGAAGCGATAGGGTCGTCATGATCGCGAGGCTCAATTTGGCCACATGTTGCGAATGCCGGACGGCAGACAGCTCTTTACATTATCAATTTCGCCAGCTGAGATTTTCTCATTTAGCAGCTTGAAGACGGAACGAGCGGCTTCTCGCGGATCTCGCTCCTGCTTGGTGCGGGAGAATGCTTGCGCGATATGATCGACGAATTCGTTTTCGGTCCGATCGTCGCTTGGGCCCGCGCCCGGACGCCACCCTTCATAATAGAAACCACGAACCAGCATCGGCAATTGAGCCGCCAAAGCTACAGCAGTGTTGACAGGGAGCCGGTCGCGCAGGGCGTGAAGCGTTTCTCGTAAAATGCGATAAGCATCCTGTCGATCGTCAAGATGAAGGTCTTGCATGACCTCCTTGAGCCAGACATTCGTCGTATGGATCGTATCGTCAAAAGCAGTCGTTCCAGTTGCGCTCATGGCGTTACTCCCTTTGTCCTGTTGCGTGTGCGCATTCGCTGCCAATTCTTCCCGCGCTATCATCCATAGAGGAAAGCCCGAGACGGCGCCGCTCCACGTAAAAGGTTTCCCCAAACGCGCTTGCGTCAACCGCCATCGGGCTCCGTCGCATCGGATCGTCGCATTCCTGATCCATCGCCAAAACCGATTCATACCCCAGTGGAGATTTCACGGTGTGCTTCTTCAGTTCAGCTCCCCTTTGCGGCTATCCTTAAATTATTCAATCTGCAGATTACGAACATTGACATTTGTCAAAGAGTGAAAATTTTCAAAAATGTTTGCGCTCAAATTCGTCGAGGTCGAGACCGGCGAGCGCCAGGCCTTCTTCAAGGTAGTCGCTGAACAATGGCGTCCTTAGAAGATAAAGCGGTATATGTTTGTCGCTCATATCGGCCGCTTGTTGACGGGCAGCCGGCCAATCTTTGATTCCAAAATCGCCTCTGCCAATCCAGGTTAGAGCAATAAGATCATACTGTTCGTCTTCATTCAGCGAAGCCATCGCCGATGTAAGCTCTTCTTCCACAGCATCATCGGGATTATCTTCGAGGACTGCAACATCCCGGTCGTCGGTAGGGTTCGAACCATTTTCCAAATTTGCGCGTTCGGTCTTCCCACCGAACTCGCGTGCTTTCATGAGAATGTAGAATGCTTTTTCCGGGTCAATACTCAATTCAGACGAATTTTTGTCCATAGCGAAGTCCTTCCTACAAACGTCAAACCGGCCTTACTGTGCTCGCCTGAGGTCCTTTATCACCGGCAGCTTCCGTAAAAATGACGTGATCGCCTACCGATAGCTTGTCAAAACCGCGGTTAACGACACTGTTACGGTGAAAATAGATTTCGCGACCGTCTTCGGTTTCCAAAAATCCATAGTCTTCTTCCGCCACGATCGTTCCTACGACGGCCGCGGGCGGGTCATCGTGATGTTTTACGTCGCCGCGAAGTTTTCGCGCTTCGTCCTGTAATTGGCGACGCGCTGCGCTAAAGACATCTCGGATGGCGACATAGACATCTTCGCGAGCATGGTCCTTGGGAGGATTTCGGTCTGCGTGGATATCCAGGCCATTCGGCAGCGTCAAATGCACAGCCGCTGCATACAAGTCGCCATGGCTATGACGTTGTTGCGGTTTGCTTACGGAAACGCGGCAGGCCGTGATGCGACCGAAAAACCGTTCAAGTTTTTCAATTTCGCTTTCAATGCGCGTCCTTATGCTCTCCGATGGTTCGATGCCTTCAAAGACGATATGCGGTTCAACTTCCATGAGCGTGACGCCGAGTTCTGATTTTTACCGGATTTGACAAATATATGGCTGGATCAGCGTCAATGAATTGACTTTGGTCAATATAGCTATTGCGCTTGCGCCGGCTGCGCATGGTGTGTCTTTTCATCCGGTTTTATTGTCACAAATACGTGGCGAACGGACCCGTCCGCCGGAAATGGGACGATTGAGTTTTTTGCAGGAACGCCGTCGACGTCGATGCTGACGGCGCCGCGTCCAACATACCGAGAGTTGTCGATTTCGATATCAAGAACGCCCTTCGGTCCGTGGATTTTCGCGCGTGCGCTTTTCCACGATTTGGGCAAATGCGGATTTATCTCCAACGCGCCGTTTTTAAGGGAGAGGCCAAGAATACCCTCAAGACCCAGGCGATAGGTCCATGCTGCGGCGCCGGTATACCAGCTCCAGCCGCCGCGCCCGACATGCGGCGGCTCGCCGGCGACATCCGCCGCCAAAACGTAAGGTTCTGTGAGATAACGCGCAGCATCTTCTTTCGAAAGCGTTCGCCGGATCGGATTGATAATGTCGAAAATGCGGTGGGCGCCGTCGCCGTCGCCGAGCTTTGCAAGCGCAAGTCCTAACCATGCGGCGGCATGCGTATATTGTCCGCCGTTTTCGCGCACGCCTGGCGGATACGCTTTGATGTAACCGGGATCGCGGGGCGTTTCGTGAATTGGGGGCCAGAACAGTTTAACCAGCCGGTTTTTTTCGTCGACAAGTTCCCGCACGGCGGATTGCACCGCGGTTCGCGCCCGGTCACCGGATGGTTCGCCTGAAAGTACCGCCCATGACTGAGCAATCGAATCAATGCGGCATTCTTCGCTTTTTCTTGAACCCCACGGATGTCCGTCATCATCATAGGCGCGCACATACCATTCACCGTCCCATGCGACGTCATCTATTGTTTTGCGAAGATCAGCAGCCCGCGTTTTCCATTTCTCTGATAGATCGCGCCTGCCGCGACTAGCGGCGATTTCTGCGAAACTCGTCATGGTCGCAATCGCGAACCAGGCGAGCCAGACGCTTTCTCCCCTGCCGCGAGCACCGACTCGGTTCATGCCGTCGTTCCAGTCGCCGGCGCCGATCAAGGGCAACCCTTGCGGTCCTTTCGTGACGCCTCGTTCAAGCGCTCGCTCACAATGATCAAACAGGGAATATTTTTCAGGTCCGGGTTCAAAGAAGGCATAGCGATCTTCTTCTTCGGGCGATAATCGCGGCGCCTGTAAAAACGGCGCCTTCTCTTCAAGAATGGCGACATCGCCTGTCGCCTGAACATAATGACAAGTCGCGTAGGGCAGCCAGAGCAGGTCGTCGGAACACCGCGTTCGCACGCCGCGTCCCATGGGCGGGTGCCACCAGTGAAGCACATCGCCTTCTTCAAACTGCCTGCGCGCGCAGTCGAGAATATGCGCACGCGCGCGCGCCGGATCGGCATGCAGCAGCGCTAAGACATCTTGAAGCTGATCGCGGAATCCGATGGCGCCGCCTGCCTGGTAAAAACCTGCGCGCGCCAGAATGCGTGACGACAGCGACTGGTAGACGAGCCAATTGTTCATCATGATGTCAAACGCCGGATCCGGCGTTTCGACTTTTATGACCGACAGCGTCTCGCGGCAGCTTTGCTTTACAATTTCGAATCCGGTTTTCGCATGTTCTCGCGTGCGCCATTTCTCAATAAGGCGTTCTGCATCTTGACGGTCGCATCCCTGCCCAAGAATAAATACAACTTCCGCTGTCTCTCCGGCGCCGATATCGAGATGAACCTGATATGCTGCGCAAGGATCCGCTTCGGCTTCAACGCGTTCGCCAAGGTCCCAACGCCTTAAGCCTGCGGGATATGCAAGATCGCCTTCACGTCCAAGGAAATCCCGGCGATCGGTGGTGAGACTGTGGGGCTTATGGCTGGACGTCAAAAACGCCACTTGGCTGCCAAATTCCGGCGACCACGAATTGCGCGCCAAAAGCGCGTGCTGTTTTGCGTCATATTCGCAGACAATATGGGGGCGATGCGTGGCGCGCATGGGCCCCAGCTCCCATTCAGCATAGAATGTCGCCGTAATTCGGCGCGCCGTGCCTTCAAGATTGCGCAGGCGAAGCCGGATCAATTTCACCGGATCGTGTGGCGCAACAAACACTGTCTGCTCCTGCTCAAGTTCATGAGAGTATTTCATCCAGGTTGTATAACCGGCGCCATGTCGCACGCGGCAGGCATCTTCTCGGCCCGCGGGTAAAGGCGTTATCGACCAGACATCTCCGGTTTGTTCGTTACGCAGATAAAGCGCTTCGCTTGGCGGATCACACACGGGGTCGTTTGACCAGTGGGTGATGCGGTTTTCACCGCTATTGACCGCCCATGTGAATCCCAATCCGGCTTCCGTCGACAAGCAACCGAAACCTTCATTTGCGAGCACATTTGACCATGGGGCCGGCGTATGTTCGCCTTGTTCAAGAGAAATCAGGTACTCTTGACCACCGTTGGCGAAACCGCCCTGGCTGTTGGCGAAACTGAGAGTCGGCAAAGGCGGCAATGTGCTTGCTTGCTGCAGCGGCGCGCCAGTCGGTTCAAAGAGCGGGGGTTGTGGGCGCGGGCGGTTCGCGTCAGCGATCTGTTGCGAAAGCGCGCCTCTTTTTTCATCGATAATTATTCGTGCAGCGCTTTCAAGGAAACGTTGGTCTTCCGGGGTGAGTTGGTCTGCAAAGAAGATGTGGATGCCGCCGCGCCGGCCTAAAATATCATGGGCGCCGACATCGCGTATCAGCGAAAGTACGCGTTCGCGCACTGGCTCCACATAACCCGAAACGCCTGTTCGAAGGAGAATGAGGTCAACGTGAAACGAACGCCGACGCCATAACGCGTGAATTCGGATCAAAGACTTTAGGAGATCGTTTTCGTTTGTATCGTCAATATGAGCGAGCAGTATCGGCACATCGCCTGAAACGCCAAGCGTCCAAAGCCTTGGTTGTCCGAATTTATTTGCTCGTCTGACAGCAGTCTCTGCTCGAAGCCCCGAGGGCGGGTCGGCAATGCAGGATGCGAGGGCCTGCGCGAGGAAGATTTGTTGCTGGTTTATGTCTATGTCATGCGCTTCTCGCGCCGCTTCGCGTTTGGCGTCGTCGAGGGTCCATTCAAGCGAGGCCAGGGTTGCATATCGCTCAGCCGTATCAAAGACCGTTTCGGGCGAGCCGCCGGCGATCGTAATAAACGCGCATTGGCGTTGCTCCAGCGGCGCAAGTTCAAGTCGCGCCTGCAACACCATGACCGGATCGAGAGTCCAGCCGGTCGTTTCGGTCAACCCGTCAGCAATTCCGCGAGGCGTCTTCAATGATCCGCCTCGCCCGAGAAATGCGCGCCTATCGGCTTCAAAACTTTTCTGGGATGCGCCGCTGTCATCAAAAATCATGCGATGCAGCAGCGTAGGCGGTTGTTCGTTCGGGCGGTGCGCCCGGCGTTTGAACAGAAGGCCGTGAAGATCGGAAACGTACTCGCCGCCAACAAACATTTTGCTGAACGCGGGGTGGCGTTCATCATCTCGCGGCGGCGTCAGCGCGGTTTCCGCATAGCTTGTGATCTCCAGCGTTCGCGGTCGATCAGTTTCGTTTGTAATTGTAACGATACGGAATTCCAGATCATCGCCCGGCGCCACGCTGACATCCATTCTGGTTGCGATGCCATGGTCGCGTCGGTGAAATTCGGCCATATGCGGGTGAAACGTTACGCGGCGATCTTCTGCCGCGACACGCATCGGTTGACGTCCCGCAGACCACATGTCTCCGCTTTCTGCATCCCGGAGATAAACCCATAAGCCGTCATTATCGCAAGTTGTGTCGCCACGCCATCGCGTTAGAGCGTGCTTTCCCCACCACGATACGCCGCCGCCAGTTTCGGAAATCCATGTCGCAAATCGCCCATTGCCAAGCAAATGCACTTGCTGAAGGTCGCCTTGCGCCGGCGTCCAGGAGGCGAGATCAGGTAGTGCATCAGGCGCAGATGACAGCGCGAGGGGTTCTTCTTCCAGAATAGGTTCGGACGGTAGCTCCCAGGGCGTGCGTTCCTGCAGAAGCAAGGATGTGGCGCGCATTTGCAGGTTGGATAAGAAACGTACTGCTAACACATCTTCATTCAGCGCATTTCCGATTGCGGCAAGGAGCATGCCCTGATGGTGCGCCATAAACGCATTGACAGGGATGAAGGCGCGACCAGCGGCGCGCTCAGGCGTAAAATCAGCCGCCTCGATGAAGCCGTATGTTTTTAACAGCCCGAGCTTGCAAAGCGCCTGCATGTTGCGCGTAGCAGTGGCGGGATAGGCGGCAAGGGCAAGCGCAGCCGCGTAAGGCGCGATGACAATGTCGTCTACGAGGCCGCGGCGCAGGCCCAGGCCGGGTGCGCCAAACGCTCTGTATTGATAGTGATGGGCGGCGTCGCGCGAGGCGAAACCCGATTCCGAAACGCCCCACGGTATGTTCAGTTTCTCGGCATATCGGCGTTGCACATCGACGGCTGTTTTCTCCGCCTGATCGAGCAGCGTTTCGGGGCCGTTTTTGAGCCAGAGCGCCGGCATCAGATATTCAAACATCGAGCCATTCCAGGACAATAGAGACAATTCGCCGTCCGCTCGCGTTACGGGGCGGCCTAGATGGCGCCAGTGCTCCGGCGGAACATCGCCCTTTGCGATCGCAAAGTAGCTTGCGACGCGTGCTTCAGTCGCCAGAAGGTCGTAATGATGCGGATCAATTTTATCCGAACTGACGTTATGCCCTATGTGAAATAAATTTTGCTCCCAATCGTAAAGCAGTCGGAAATCCATTTCGAACGCAAAGGTTTCTGCAAGCGCCGCATTCTTTCGAAGTCGCTCACGCAAATCGACTTGATTGCTGACGCCCACTTTCACGCAGTCTATAAAGTCGGCGAGCCATTGAACGATGTCGTGTTTTTCAGCAGCGGCCGCGCATTCTTCGAGGACGGCAACCGCTCGTGCGCCTCCTTCTTCCGCTTGCGCGAGAGATGTTGACGTTGGAAAAACCGACAAAACCTTGTGAGTGACTTCGACGCCTCCATCAGGCGCTGAGGTCTTCATTGAAAGCCAGGGCAGCAGGCTGTCCAAATCCCAACTTAATCTGGAAAGATCATGATTGAAGCGTTCGATCCAGACTGTCACTTTGTGGAGACGGTCAGCAGATGGAGCGTTTGGCGGCGCCAGTGCGGCTGCAATCTGTTCTTCTAAAACCGGCCAGTCAATGTCGATGATGTCGTTTAGTGTTATACGCCAAACGTTGCTGTCGCGATAAGCGGCGGCGATACGGCTTCGCAAAAGCTCAAGTTTTTCGCCGACACTACCGTTGTGCCGGCTTTCACTAAGCGGGCCAAGCGCTTCTGCAAGCATTTCGAATGTATCTAGAAGACCTTGCCATTGGTTTGGCAGGACTGCGGGTTTTCCGATTGCTTCAAGACAGCCTTCCTTCAATGTAATTAGACTGGCCGCAAGATTGCCACTATCGACAGTCGATACATACATTGGCTCAAGCGGAGACAGCGTCCGCGTGTCGTACCAGTTTAAAATATGACCCCGATAACGACGAAGCCTGGTCATAGAATTGAGCCCATTCTCGATACGTATCGCTAGATCTGCAGTACCGAGATACCCTAGATCCCGTGCCGTGAGCGATGAGACAAACAGCATGCCGATGTTTGTTGGCGAAGTACGGTGCGCAATCTTGGCGTGCGGATCCGCCTGGAAGTTGTCCGGCGGGAGCCAATTATCTTCCGGACCGACAAAGGTTTCGAAAAAATACCAAGTGCGTCGCGCGACACGGCGCAGGAACGCGCGCTCACGATCGCAAAGTACTTCTCGCCGGCGCGCGCCTGACCGGCTGATGAAAACCGCTATCTCCGGCGATACAAACCAGACGAACAATAAAGGCGTCGCGGCCGGAAGCGCAATTGGATTGAAGAACGCAACAATGCCGGCAAGCGTTAAAGAAACAACCGGCGCCGCCCACATGTCGCGCCAAACCTTCAGCCGGCCTTTCTTGTCGCCAAACTCGGCTGCAGTATGCGCGGCCGAAGTCCATTCAAGGCGTTTCCGACGAGAGACGAAAAGCCGCCATAACGTCTGCGTGACGGCGTGAGCCGATATCAAAGCTTCGTATAGTAGGAACGCTATGGCAAAAGCCCACCTGCAAGCATGGTTCGCTAACTTGTGGAGCGAACTTTCAAAGGCGTTTCGCCGCCGCCAGCGACTGAGACCGGTTGCAAGATCGGTAAAGAGATAGGCGCCGGGCGCCAGTATGGCTAGCAACGTCCAAACAAGAGGCGAACCCGGAAACACGGTCCAACCGGCAATGGCAAGACTGACGGCAAAGAAAGGAATAAGGCTGCGACGGAGATTGTCGAAGATTTTCCATCGATCCAGCGTTGTCAGTCGGCTTTGTGTATGACGCCTGTTCTTACCTGGAACCAGTCGCCGAAGCCACGGTAAAAGTTGCCAGTCACCGCGAATCCAACGACGCAATCGATTTACGTATTCAAGATATGTTCCCGGAAAACCGTCATAGACGACAATGTCTGACGCCAGCGCTGCGCGCGCATGCGCGCCCTCAAATAGATCGTGACTCAGCAATGCGTTGTCAGGGACTCGATCCTGAAGCGATGCATCGAACGCCGCGACGTCGTAAATGCCTTTTCCGACATAGACTGCTGATCCAAAAAGATCCTGATAGGTATCCGAAACGGCGCAGCTATAGATATCAATGGCGGTGTCGCCCGCAAAATACTTGAAAAATAGTGAGGGCGATCCGATCTCCGGCGTGATCTCAATACGCGGCTGAATAATAGAATATCCTGCGCAAATCCGACCGGTCGCCGGATCGACTTCGGGGCGGTTGAGTGGATGGGCGAGCGTTCCCACAAGTCTGCTTACAGCGCCGATCGGGAGAACTGTGTCTGCGTCGATCGTAACGACGAATTTGACGTCGCGAAGCTTGTCCGTATCGCCTTGCTCTAGGCTGAACCCGGTTTTGTCGCCGGTCAGAACAAACTTGTTGAACTCCTCGAGCTTCCCGCGCTTGCGCTCCCAAGCCATCCAACAGCCTTCGCTTGGATTGAAGCGGCGAGGACGATGCCAAAGATGAAACGGGCCAGCGCCGTCGCTCGCATATTTTGAATTGATCGTTCGGATATGGTCGACGAGCCTTTTCTCAACGTCTTTATCCAGGGGCGTTGTTTCCGCCGATGCATCGGCGTGGTCGGAAAGCAGCACATATCGCAAGTTTCGATCTTGATTTGTCAGCCACTGCATTTCGAGATGTTCGACGTGACGCTCGGCTTCCCGGACACTTTTGACGATGACCGGCATGACAACAGCGGTTCGATACTGCGCCGGAATACCCTCCTTGAAATCCAATTTCGACAAAACCCTTGGCGGCGCTGTCAGCGATATCAGCCAATTAATGATTGTGATACTGATAATTGTGGCCGGCGTGAGCGCCAATGCGGAAACAGGAATCAGCATTGCTGCGCTGGCGCCATGAGATAGCGCGTATAAAACAGGTGGAATAACCGCTGCGACCGTAAGAAGGATTAGCGCAGCTGCGAATAACTGTCCTGCATGATGGAAAAAAAACCGCCTTAAGCCTATAGAGAGAGGTGCGTGATACCCCGTCTGTCTTTCGGTTTCAGGGCGTCCATCGCCAGCCAGCCAGTATCCGATGTGATTTTGCCTGACATTGTCATGCGCCAATCGCGCGTTGGCGAGTGCTCGCTCCGCTATAGAGACTTCGGGGGCATTCGTACGATAAGCAATTTCTTCAACAATCTTTCTATAACGATCGCGCGTATCAAAATCCATGCGCCCATACACATCTGGCGGATCTTTACGAAGCGTCGCTTCAACATGGCTAGTTTGGTCAAAAAACTCTTTCCACGGAATGGTAGAAATAATTTGAAGGCTGGCCAGCGCTCGCGCGAACCCTTCGGTCGGCTCAATAGAGTCCGCCGCTTTGGACGCTGCGCTCTGAGCGAATGGCGCTTTCAGCGCCGGAAAAAGTGGTTCAGCGGACTGTGCAAGAATCTCAAGGCACGCCAAACGCAACATCGTTGGAAAGGCCCAAAGTTCGGCAATCGATAGCGGGTTTTCGCTTTGATAAGCGTTAGCGAATTCGACTGTTGCGGCTAGCGAAAGCTGGAGATGTGATGCTTCAAGCAGACCATGAGCGACGCAGAAAATTCTTGGAAGCCCTTCAAAGTCGCTTCCTTTTAGACCGGGCAAGCGGGCGTAGAATTTGCGCGGCATGTCCTGCCGTACCTGTCGAATAGCGCGATCGACATGATAGTGATTGTCCAAAAGCCATTCAGCGGCCTTTGCCGCTTCCGGCTCAGCTCTAATGCATTGCCGCCGAAGCTGACTGAGCCAGTCGGGTAAATTTTGCAGCCTGGACCAAACAGGAACCGCCTTTGGCGCGCGCAAGCGCGTATTGTGGCAAGCCTGCAATTCGTGTGCGGCGGCAACAAGCGGTGCGGCCTGCGCCGTCATCATCACTAGGCGACATTGTCGAAGGGGAATCGACAATTGCTCGTATTTTCGGCGGCGCCGAGTTTTTCGAACTGCGTTGCATGGGTCGTGCGCACAATGAAAAGCGGAATTGGCGTATGAGTCATAAAATGACTCGCGACACTGCCTGCCGCCACATCGACATGGCCGCTGTGTCCATGCGAAGACATCACGACCATATCGGCGTTTTCGTCCAAGATTGCACGATTAATTAAATGTCGCGGGTCGCCGCCGGTCAGCAGACGCGTGCTGACGGATACGCCTTGATCGGATAAACGCGGCTGAAGACGATTTAGATAATCGCGACCCGCGTACTCGTTGCGCTTTAAAATTCGACGACGCAAATCTTCATCTTCCGGCTGGGAAGGGCCGGTCATTGTGAATTCCGGTTGTGGTACGGCGTGGGCGACGACAAGCTCGGCATTACATGATTTAGCGAGTCGAAGAGCTATGGGGAGGGCGCTTTCCGCTCGGCTTGAGCCGTCAAGCGGGGCAATAATTTTGCTACATAAGATAGAGGTTCGCGCTGCTGCTTTCTCGGGGATAATCATTACCGAGCTGGTTACACAATCCATCACTCTGCGCGCTGTTTCGCCAACATCCCAAGCGCAGATCGGATTGTCATGGCTGGAGCAAATAATCGTCAGGTCGATTTGTCGTTCTTGCGCCCACTGACAGATTTGATCCGAAGCGCGCCCTTCAAGCACAACGGCTTGGGTATTGTCGGGATTGCGAGCCCATTTCTTCGCCAGCCTATTCAATTGTAGAGCCGCTTCCTGGCGCAACAGATTTGATGCGATAGGATCAGTTGGCCGTCCTTGATTGGATGCCGTCTCGATAATTCGTATCAGCGTCAGCTCGCCGTTTAGCGCTTCGGCCGCGAGTACGCTGAAAGGCATGATTTTTTCGGCGTCTGACATGGCGTCAATGCATGCAACCACGCGGCTAGGCTTCATTGGCTGCGCTATTGTCTCAATCGCATCGCCGAGCGTATTCCACGAATCGCTAGATGCGGACAGCATATTGTTACCTTCTTTCACTTTTGCGTCGCTTGGCGCTATCTTCATGAAGCGATGTTGAAAAATCCAACGAGGAACTGCGCTTGCAGCGAAGCTGGCCCAATAATGATCGATTGGCCAAGCATCGGCGACCATTTTTGTTTTGAACATGGCCGACTTCCAAAAATTCATACATCAACCGTTGTTGCGTTAGATTGACATGCGTCAATCAACTCCACGCTGGGCGGTTTTGTTTGCGTACCTGGATTGTTTTTTTAGGGTTATACAGGGTGCTGGAGTTGAGATTGTTTTATTGAATTTTCGAAAGATACCGAAGCACTTTGTCTTTTTGGCATAGTACGGTTGCAGGCGTCGTCATCGCCGAAGCGGCGGCTGCCACGCCGTATCGGCAGGCGGCGCGCAAACTCCAGTTCTTCGACATCCCCAGCGTAAAGGCGCCGACAAAACTATCGCCGGCGCCGACGGCGCTGACGACCTTCACCTGAGGCGGCGTTATACTCAGTGATAAGTTTTGGGTCGCCAATACGGCGCCCTTTTCCCCGTGCGTAACTATTACAACCTCCGCTACTTGACGATCGACAAGCGCTTTGGCGAGCGACGTTGCGTCAGTTTCAGCGAAAAGGCTTTTCCCAAATTGCTGTGCTTCACGTGTATTCATCCGAATGCAATAAAAGGACTTGGTTGATTTCTTGACAGACGTCGTCAAGGCGGCAGCGGACGTGTCGAGCACCACGCGCGTTATTTTGTTTGGTATCGACGCGGCGATACGGGAATAGAAATCGTCAGGTGCGCCGGGCGGGAGGCTGCCGCTCAGCACAATGTAAGACTTATTCTCAGACAGAGCGATAATCTCAGCCAATGCGCGTTCAGACTCATCTTTTGACCATGTGGGTCCCGGCAGCACAAAGCGATATTGTTCGCCGGTTTCCTCCTCGGTGACAGCGAAGCTTTGTCTCGTATGTCCGCCGATCTCAAACTGAACTGCGTTGACGCCCTCGCTGTTAAGCAACTCGACATACCAGTCGCCGATCGGGCCCCCAACCGCCACGAAAGCGAGACTGTCGCCGCCGAGTTCTTTGATGGCGCGCGAGACATTAACCCCGCCACCGCCCGGATCGATATGGGGCGCGTGACAGCGTAGTTTTCCCCTTGCTTCCAATCGAGTAACATTCGCCGCGATGTCGATGGCCGGATTAAGCGTTACCGTAAGAATATCGGGCATTATCTATTCTTTTTAGTCTGTCATCTCAGTTTCTATAGAAGCGACCGCAGATTTCGTTTGCAGGAAGCTTTCGGGATTGACGGAGACTGAATTGATCCCGCAGCGCACTAAAAACTGTGCGAATTCCGGATAGTCGCTTGGCGCCTGTCCGCAAATTCCGACGGGCGTATTCGAGATTTTAGCCTGATCCAGAAGGTCGGTTATGATCCGTTTTACTGCGTCATTGCGCTCATCAAATACAGATTGGAGGATCGCACTGTCGCGATCGACGCCGAGGGTCAACTGAGTGAGGTCGTTGGACCCAATGGAGAAACCGTCAAAATGTTCCGCAAATAGATCCGCCAGCATGATGTTAGCCGGGATCTCCGCCATGACATAAATGTCGAGCGCATTCACGCCGCGCTCCAATCCGTGCGTGAGCATTTCGGCCAGCACCTTTTTCGCCTCGTCAATCGTGCGGCAGAAGGGGATCATCAGCTTAACGTTGGCGAAACCCATTTCATCGCGCACGCGGCGCATCGCTTTGCACTCAAGCGCAAAGCCCTCACGATAGTCCTCATGGTAGTAACGGCTCGCGCCCCGCCAGCCGAGCATTGGATTTTCCTCTTCGGGTTCGAACTGGCGCCCGCCAATCAGGCTTGCATATTCATTCGTCTTGAAGTCGCTCAATCGCACGATGACCGGATTGGGATAATGCGCCGCTGCGATGCGTGCGACGCCTTGGGATAACTGATCGATAAAATAGTCTTGCTTGTTTTCGTATCGCGCCGTCATCTGTGCGATCTGGCGACGCGCGCCTTCGTTTTCCAGTTGGTCAAAATGCGCCAGCGCCATCGGATGAATCTTTATAATATTGCTGATAATAAACTCGATGCGCGCCAATCCGACGCCGTCGCAGGGCAGTCGCCACCAGCGGAATGCAGCCGATGGGTTGGCGAGATTGAGCATGATTTTCGTCCGCGTTTGTGGTGCGGCAGCCAGGTCAAGCGTGCGGAATTCAAAATCAAGCAGCCCCTCGTAAACGAACCCTTTCTCGCCTTCCGCGCAGGAAACGGTAACTTCCCGGGTATCGGCCAAACGCGCCGTTGCGTTGCCGGTGCCGATAACCGCCGGCAAACCAAGCTCTCGGCTGACGATCGCAGCATGGCTAGTGCGTCCGCCATGGTCGGTGACGATCGCAGCCGCTTTTTTCATGATTGGGACCCAGTCAGGGTCGGTCATGGCTGTCACCAGAACGGCGCCATCTCTAAAATCTGCAATATTGTCGGCGCTGTCGATCTTGCACACCTGGCCCTGAGCGATCGCATCGCCGATTGCAGCGCCTTCGACCAGCCTGCGGCCGGTTTCTTTCAGGCGATAACTGCGCAGCGATCCTTCGTCGCGGCGCGACTGCACTGTTTCTGGACGCGCCTGAACGATAAAAAGTTCGCCCGTCTCGCCGTCCTTCGCCCATTCCATGTCCATAGGCTGCCCGTAGTGGCACTCGATCACCACCGCCCATCGGGCTAATTCGAGAATCTCCTCTGTATTAAGAGTGAATGACGAGCGCTCCTTGGAAGATGTTTCTTTCAGTATGACGGGCTTTTCGCCCGCATCGGCGTAAACAAGTTTTTTCTCTTTTGCTCCGTATTTTCTCCGGATAATTGGCTGAAGGTCAGCGTTGTCGAGAAACGGCTTGAAGACTTCAAATTCATCAGGGTCAACGGTTCCCTGAACCACGGTTTCGCCGAGCCCCCAACTGCCGTTGATTAGAACGGCATTCGGAAATCCGCTGTCGGTGTCGATCGAGAACATGACGCCTGCGCAGGCTTGGTCCGAACGCACCATACGCTGCACGCCGACGGAGACGGCGATATCCAATTGTCCAAAGCCGTGGGTCTTGCGGTAACTGATCGCCCGGTCCGTATAGAGTGAGGCGAAGCATTTCCTGCACGCCGCCAGCAGCGCGGATTCACCCTTTATGTTGAGGAAGGTCTCAAGTTGTCCCGCGAAACTGGCCTCGGGCAAATCTTCTGCAGTTGCGCTGGAGCGTACTGCCACGTCCGGCTCGAAATGCTCGCCTTTCGCCAACCCTCGATAAGCAGCCTTAATGGATGCGCATAGGTCCTCAGGAAGGTCGGCGTCCAGAATCAGCTTGCGTATTTTGCGACCTGCATCAGCAAGCTGGTTGGCGTCGCGCTCGTAAGCAAGCAATGAGTGGCTGATAGGTTCTTCAAGGCCGTTGGCGGCGATGAAATCCCGATACGCACCAGCTGTCACAGCAAAACCATCCGGAACACGCACTCCTATAGGCGTTAATTGACGAATTAACTCGCCGAGGGAGGCGTTTTTTCCGCCGACGCGCGCGATATCATTTCGTGAAACGTTAGAAAACCAGGCAATGTAGTCGTTTGAGAGTGGGGTCATTTGGTGAAATGCGTTGCTGTAGGGCGATTAATTCTCATCAATCATGATAGCATCAAGCGCCGTCCGATGATTGACCATCGTCAAACCTGGGTGTGATTGTGCGGGCTACCCTAAAACCCCTGTCTAATTTTACTGTGCACAGCGATGGATTGACGAACGTCAATTCGTATGCGTCTGCGTCGCCTATCATTTGGCTGTCTGAATATCGCAACGCAATCACTGGAGATCGCCGAAAATCAAATGTTGCTGTTGGGCCGCAAAGCCGCCGGAGAAAAGGTCGCTTCATTCCTCGTTCATCTTGGCGAAATGCAGTGCAGTGACGACGACGGTCAATCAATTTTGTTGCTGATGCGTCGCAGTGACATAGCGGACTATCTTGGCCTCAGCATGAGCATGAGAGAAGAAGGCCAAATACAGGGTAACGCGCATGTTGTCAGCACTTTCGACAACCTGCGTGAAATACAGAATGCTTGGTGTCAACTCATTGAAGCAGGAATCGCTAGTACGGATATTGGCGCTATTGCAGGGTCAGCCCTGCTTTTAGACGAACCCTCTATAGAGGAATCTGAGGGAAACGCAGATCCAGAACTTCGTCATTCATCCGATGGTCAAACTGCGAGTTGTCGATTTAAGTATGACATATCGCTTGTACAGCTAATGGTGTTCCCTTGAGGTTTAATTGGGAAGGGTTGCGCTAAATCAAAGCGGGTGTCGAGAGTAACACAGAAGATACCTACGGCGTTGATAGAAGAGGGGGTTGAGAATGTATTTGGCTGATGGGAAGTCTATTGGCTGTTTGATATTCTTGGCGATGCTTACGGCGTGCGCGAATACTGGCGGGTACTCTTCTGGAAAACAGTCAAAGTCTGGGCAGTGCACCGCATTCGATACGAACCGTTACGAGACAGGATACTCCGCGCGTTTGGTGACGCGAGATGATTTGGGGGAAGGGATTGTCTATGAAGTCCAGATTCAAGCCGTACACGCGAAGAGTATGGCGTCGCGGATAGAGCGAATAACTTATACCGATCAATCGATAGCAACATTTGAATTTGTCAGCGACAGTTGCGTATGCGGCATGCGCGTAAAAAATGCCGATGTAGAATGCACGCATATCACCAACTATATTGCGCGTGTTTCAACTGGCACTCTTCAAAGGTCGCTGGAAAATGGGCTGGCGATGACGTTTTCCCTGGAAAACGGACGGATCGTCGCGGGGCCTCATATTAAAGCTGGGGAAATCGAAAAAGTATTGTTGAGATAATCATTCCAGCGCAGCATCTTCGGCGGCGGATCGGCACAGATCGGTAATCTCATCGGCAGTGGCGTATGCCGCATTTTGCGGCAAGCCAATAACGCTGAATGACAAGTGGTTGGATTGGGTCGGCAGCAAAAATAGAATTCCGGTTTTACGGTCGTTGCTGACGTCAACGAATGGCGCCCCTGTTTGCGATTGCAAGGCTTCAATATCTGGGCAGTGCATGCCAGGAGTGTATTTCTGTACGATTAATAAGCCCTCTGCTTCGCATCCCGGATCAATTTTGTGAGCGACTGTCATCGGAATAGAAACGCCGCCCCAGCGCGCATTGGCTTCGATCCAGTGAATTTCGACTTTTGATGACTCAACGCCGATGAGAACGGCGTCAAGACTGAGGCGTCCGAAGTATCCTAAGAATTGCAGCGCCCGGGCCAGCTTAAGCGCCTCCAGTTTCAGGGATTCGGATACTGCACCAGAAAGACTGGCCGGTTCGGCGCCGATAAATCCCCTGGCGGCGCCTGACACGATCTGCGTGAAGACGCCCTCGATAATGGGTGCGCCTTCTTTGATTGAGGGAACCCATATCTGTACGGATGGGCTTGAGATGACTTCCTGATCCCAGGTTCCAATCAATATGGGAAATTGACGGCGCCAGCCCGTTGCGCTTAGCCTGTCGGCGAGCTGACTATGAATAATGTGCAGTGAGGCCTCTTTAAAAACTGCAGCGTCAAAAACGATATTGCCCATTGAACCTGCGCTTGACGGCACTTTGACAACCACCTTGCCGCCCTGACGCGCCAGTGCGCATATCTTAGCGGCAGCGTGCGCCAATCCGTAGGCCGCGAATGTGACAGGTACGGCATCGCGTCCGAGAATATCGCTGACGAATTGCGCAAACCATAATTTATTGTTGGCAAGAGCGGTTAGTTTTGGCGATGCGCCGACGATAGACACATGTCGTTGTACTCGTTGCGCTAGTTCTCTGCCTAATATCCAAATGTCGCCGGAGGATATAAACGGGATGATATTGATATTCTCATGATGTTTACCCGCTTCACTTAACGCGGTCAGAACGCCTTCGTTGTTCAGACATGCATGCGCAAGACGGCTGAGCGGCGCTGACGGATTTTTGGGTAGTTCCAATATCGTCGGCGCGCCAAGACCTGCATGATCGCGCATATAGGATTCAAATTGATGATTCCTGGGGGCGGAAACAAGATAATAGTCGCCGTCTTCCGCAAGCGCTAAAGAACGATATTCGAAGGACTTTGCGCCTTCTTCTGTAGACAGTGCTATGCTTCGATGGTCTTCAATATAAATGTTCAGCCCCGGCGCCCAGCCGCTTGTCACATTGCCGCGTTGAAACCATTCCGACTTTATCGAAGGGGATCTGGCTGTAAGTTGACCAGCAATTTTCCTAAGCCGTTCATTATCCGAATATGTAATTACCGGCTGACCGATTGGTATTATCGGCCAAGGCGCATTGACGATTTTCGGAATTGTCGCCGTTTTCATAATCCCGGCGTCGGCGGCGTTTCGGCGAAATCCGTCCAACGTGGCGCGCGTTTGCGCCATTCTTTTAGTTTTTCCAGCAAAGCTTTTTGCTCATCAGCAGACAAGCCGCCCATGGCGCCGAAAAGCTCACCGCATTCCGAAACATGCGCTTCCATTTTCTCAATCCTGGCGGTCAGTGCGGCTTGCCGCGACGGGGCCGCCAATTCGGCGTCAGTCGAATTTAGAATTTCGCAGATGAGCAAAAGCCCTTCTGCGTGGTCCTGATACATGTCGTCGATTTCTTCTTGCGAGAGAAATGGCTTTAGCGCGGGGTAGAATTCTCGTTCTTCGAACGCGATATGAGCGCCGACATCGCGATCCAATCGTTCCGCAGCTTTCCTGATATCTTCTATTTCGCCCGCGGCGAGCATGGTTCGCAGGTCGAAAAGGCCGCGCCCCAGTGTTGCATGGTCTTCCCTGAAGGCTTCAAAAAGCGCATCTTTGATTCCCATCAGTTTTCTCGTTTCTCTTTGGTCTATTATTGTGTTGATCGTTCTCGACGAAACTGACCTGGATCAAGCATGTGCCGACTATACGGGTTTTGCGCCACCGAACCAACCAAGGTTGAGTGCACTTTAGTGCACGCCCAGAATGCGCTGATGTCGCAAAGCAAGCAGGATTTGGCTGGAAAGAGCCACGCTCACGGCTGGGGCGTCGCTACTTATGACGGCCAGCCCCCGCAGCTGGAACGTCAGGCTTGGGCTGCCTATCACGGAGAACATTTTCAAAGAGCGGTGTCCCGCATTTACGCCGAGCTTGTCATTGCGCATGTTCGCCGCGCTACTGTTGGCGGGGCGAGCCTTCAGAATACGCACCCGTTTTCCGCAAACGGATGGGTGTTCGCGCACAACGGCACCGTGCCGCGTTTCGGTAGTCTGAAAGGCGATTTGATCAATAAAATCGCACCGCATTTTCGGTCTAATATTCAAGGGCAAACCGACAGCGAACATATATTCTACTATGTTCTGTCGCTTATTGAGGAATATGGCGATGCAGATCTGTTTGAGATCATGCTGCGCACCGTTACGAACGTTGAAGCTATGGTGCGTGAAGTTGATGCTGACGCACGCATCGGATTGAATTTATTGCTGACAGATGGAAAACGACTGACGGGTGTTCGCTTCGGGCGCACCCTTCACTATATTGAACGCGACGGTGTGCATGATTGCGAAATCTGTGGATTTCCACACATTCACCATGAACCGCGAAAGCAGTATAGAGCGCTTGTGGTCGCCTCCGAACCTATCAGTCATGAAAAGTGGGTTGAGATTCCGGACCGATCCGTTTGGATCAGTTCTATCGACAATCCCGAAATTTCCATTCGTCCTATTTAATTTCTGAGAACGTTTTTTCTTGAGCATAGTATAACAAATGCGCATTCCGTTTGTCGGGATTGCCACTGAGAATCGGCCTGCGATACGGGCTACGGCTCGAAAATTTTATTTTGGTTCATTGATCAAGGCAGATCCGGCGTTGTCGCTCTTCAGCGTCATCCGATCATGGATTTCATAAACTGCCATACCAGCGATCATGGCGATAAGAAAGCCGACAACCGGCGCGCCGCCGACGGTCAAGGCTGCGATCGCCGGGCCCTGGCATAGCCCGACTAAGCCCGAGCTAATCCAGAACAGAAACCCGCCGCCAATCCATGGCGGCTTTCTATCATCTGCGAGGCGATCGCATCAAAGCTATTGTTGCAACGTTGTGTGATGTGATCCCGGTCAATTACGACACGAAAAAAATGCCGAAAATGAGAGGAAAATCGATAAAAAGGAGCTGATATATGTCTTCGCCGGAAATTACCGCTTTTTTTGACGAGCCGACTTTTACCGTCAGCTACGTTGTTGCCGACCCAGCCACGAAGGCCTGCGCCGTCGTAGACAGCGTCCACGACTACGATCCTGCATCCGGACGGACAAATACAGCCTCCGCCGATGCGATTATCCAACATATCAAAGACAATGACTTGCGGCTTGAATGGATTCTCGAAACCCATGTCCATGCGGATCATATATCCGCGGCGCCTTATATCAAAGCCAAGCTTGGCGGTAAGACTGCTATCGGCGCGCATGTTTCGCATGTGCAAAAGGTTTTCGGCGAACTGTTCAATGTTGAAACGGAGTTTGCCCGCGATGGCAGCCAGTTCGACAGGCTGTTTAAGGATGGTGACGGCTTTCACATCGGCGACTTGGAAGCGCGTGTGATCCATACGCCGGGACATACGCCCGCTTGCATAACCTATGTCGTTGGAGACACGGCTTTTGTCGGCGATACGCTCTTTATGCCCGACTATGGGACGGCGCGCTCCGATTTTCCGGGCGGCGACGCGCGCACACTATACAGATCGATTCAAAAGATATTCGCGTTGCCGAACGAAACGCGCCTTTTCATGTGCCATGATTATAAGGCGCCGGGCCGTGACAACTATAAATGGGAAACAAGCGTTGCTGAAGAGCAAAAGGAAAACATTCATATTCATGACGGCGTCAGTGAAGACGACTTCGTCGCCATGCGCGAGGAACGCGACGCCACACTCTCTATGCCGCGCCTTATTCTACCGTCCGTGCAAGTCAACATGCGCGCTGGCGAAATGCCGCCGCCCGAAGGTAACGGACAGCGTTATCTCAAAATACCGATTGACGCACTTTGATTCGCGCCAGTTTTTTCGAGGAGCAGAAAAATGGAAATTAAACGCATAGCACCGGATATTGGCGTTTCTTCTCAATTAGCGCCCCAAGATATCGGCGCCGCGGCGGCGCAGGGTTATAAGACGATCATTATCAATCGTCCGGACGGCGAAAGCGATGATCAGCCGGATCATGCTGCAATCCAGAAAGCCGCCATGGCGCAAGGTCTTCGCGTCAAGTATCTTCCTGTCGTCGCTGGCAAGATGACAGATGCTGATGTTTCCGCCTTCGCCGCCGCCATGCGCGGATCGCCGGCGCCAGCGCTTGCTTACTGCCGCACAGGTACGCGTTCAGCGACTCTATGGGCGCTGTCGCAGGCTGGTCATCTTTCAGCGGACGCTATTTTGGGCGCCGCCGCTGACGCCGGGTATGATCTTTCAGCTTTAAGGCCCAAGCTTGAAGGTTCTGCAGTTGCTGTTCAAAGGAGCGGGCGGTCTAAAACATATGACATCGTCATCGTTGGCGGCGGCGCTGCTGGAATCGCAACCGCGTCGTCCATTCTCAAACGGCGCAAGACCGTCAATATCGCAATCATCGAACCGCGCACAGAACACTACTATCAGCCGGGTTGGACCCTTGTCGGCGGCGGCGTCTTTAAGCGAGAAAATACGCAGCGTCAGATGGCTCGCGTCATGCCTCGCGGCGTGCATTGGATACGCGCCGCATGCGCGGCGTTTGCGCCTCAAGATAATAAAGTCATTCTCGAAGACGGAGAGCGTATTGCTTACAAAACGCTTGTCGTCGCGCCGGGCCTGAAGCTTGCCTGGGACAAGATCGACGGCTTGCGAGATACGCTGGGAAAAAACGGCGTTACGTCGAACTATCTTTTCGACATGGCGCCCTACACATGGGAGCTGGTGCAATCACTGAAAGGCGGAAAGGCGCTTTTTACGCAGCCGCCGATGCCGATCAAATGCGCCGGCGCGCCGCAAAAAGCGATGTATCTATCCTGCGATGCTTGGCGGCGGTCAGGCGCGCTTCAGAATATTGATGTTTCGTTTCATAATGCTGGTGGCGTGTTGTTCGGCGTATCGGATTATGTTCCGGCGTTAACGCGTTATGTCGAACGCTATGGGGTCAATCTCAATTTCAACGAAAACCTTGTTGCTGTTGACGGCCCGTCGAGGAAAGCGACTTTTGAAGTGTCGCACGAAGGAGGCGAAACGAAATACATTGAACGCGATTTTGACATGCTTCATGTGTGTCCGCCGCAAACGGCGCCGGATTTTATCGCGGAAAGTCCGCTGGCGAATGATGCGGGCTGGGTCGATGTTGACCCGGAAACGCTTCAGCATGTGAAATATGGAAATGTCTTTTCTGTCGGCGACGCCAATTCAGCGCCAAACGCCAAAACAGCGGCCGCCGTTCGAAAACAGGCGCCCGTTGTGGCGGTGAATATATTGCGCACTTTGGAAGGCGAACCGCCCCATGCCGTTTATAATGGATATGGTTCCTGTCCGCTGACGGTAGAACGCGGCAGGGTCGTTCTGGCGGAATTCGCCTATGGCGGAAAGCTGGACCCGACGTTCCCGAGCTGGTTCTTAAAAGGAACCGAACCAACCTGGAAAGGGTGGTTTGCAAAAGCGAATTTGATGCCATGGCTTTACTTTGATTTGATGTTGAAAGGGCGCGAATGGTTGGCCAAGCCAAAAATCTTGCCGCATCGCCCGGTCGCCCATGCGGCAGCGCCAGCGATTTCCGAAGGGAAGGGGCCTGCTAAAGCCGCGTAATCGCTCATCGGGTGCGGCATGTTATATCGTTGAAGTCGGGAGCGCCCGGCAACGAAATAAATGGATAATAGGGGGCCATGGCGCTCAAAAAATACTTGCCGATTTTAGATTGGGGAAGCCGGTATGACGGTGATGCGTTGGTCGGTGACCTTGTGGCCGCTGTCATCGTAACGGTGATGCTTATTCCTCAATCATTGGCTTACGCATTATTGGCGGGCTTACCGCCGCAGATCGGATTATACGCGTCTATGGCGCCGCTTGTCGCCTATGCGCTTTTTGGCACAAGCCGCACGCTGGCGGTCGGGCCCGTTGCTGTTGTCTCATTGATGACAGCGGCCGCGGCCGGGAAAATTGCATCGCAGGGCAGCCCTGAATATATCGCCGCCGCATTACTGCTTGCTTTCTTGTCAGGCATAATTCTGCTGGCGATGGGCGTTTTGCGGTTAGGTTTTCTTGCAAATTTTCTGAGCCATCCGGTTATATCCGGGTTTATTACGGCGTCGGGTCTGATCATCGCCGCTAGTCAGGTTAAACACATTCTCGGCGTTGACGCGGATGGACACAGCCTGTTGGAGATTATCCAGTCGCTTATAGCGGCTTTCGGCGAGACAAATATTCCGACACTGATTATTGGAACGACAGCGCTCGCCTTTTTGTTTTGGGTGCGAAGCGGGCTGAAATCAGTATTGATTTTCGTTGGCCTGGCAAAAAGGACGGCAGGCATGATCGCCCGAGGCGGCCCGGTGCTGGCGGTCGTCGCTGGCATTGTCGTGGTTGCGCAGTTGGGACTTGAAGGGCGCGGCGTTGATGTCGTCGGCGACATACCGACAGGGTTGCCCGTAATCGCCATGCCGAGCATGGACATGACGCTTTGGGGCACATTGGCCGGTTCGGCAGCGTTGATCAGCATCATCGGCTTTGTTGAGTCTGTTTCGGTTGCGCAGACCCTTGCCGCGAAGCGCCGCCAACGTATCGATCCTGATCAGGAACTTATCGGCCTTGGCGCGGCTAATCTTGCAGCCGGCGTGTCAGGCGGTTATCCGGTGACCGGCGGTTTTGCGCGGTCAGCGGTTAATTTCGACGCCGGCGCGCAAACGCCGGCGGCGGGCGCTTTTTGCGCATTGGGAATTGCCGCCGCTGCAATGTTTCTGACGCCCTATCTGTATTACCTCCCAAAGGCTGTCCTCGCGGCGACGATCATCGTCGCGGTGCTGTCGCTCGTGAATCTACGCCAGGTCGCAGATGTTTGGCGCTACTCCAAAAGCGATTTCGCGGCGATGGCGGCGACCATCTTGATCACGCTTGCCGCCGGGGTTGAATTCGGCGTTAGCGCGGGTGTGGCGCTGTCGATATTCCTGCATCTTTACAATACCAGTCGTCCGCATTTCGCCATTGTTGGCCAAGTACCAGGCACGCATCATTTTCGCAATATCAAGCGGCACAATGTTGTTACATCAGACCATGTTCTGACTATTCGAGTTGACGAAAGTCTGTATTTCGCAAATGCGCGGTTTCTCGAAAATATCGTTCATGATGCGCTCAGCGAATACAAAAAGCTGGAACACCTCATTTTAATGTGCCCTGCCGTCAACCGGATTGATGCGAGCGGTCTGGAGAGTCTTGAAGCGATTAACGAGCGACTTAAGGATGCTGGCGTGACGCTGCATTTATCAGAAGTCAAAGGCCCGGTGACGGACCGTCTTAAACGGACGCATTTCTTGCACAACTTAACTGGCAAGGTTTACCTCAGTCAGTATGAGGCGATGTTGGACCTTGATGAAGAGTGCGCTCGCCGTGCAACTGGTAAGACGCTTGTGACGTCTATATCGTCCTGAGTACGTTTCGCGTATAGTACCGAAAGGTAGAGGAGTGCAGGAATGGCGATAAAATCGATTTTTGTTCCGTTCTTTGAGGAAAAGTCCGCAATCAGCGCGTTTCGAGCTGCTGTTGTTCTGGCGCAGGAATACAAAGCGCACATTTCGATAATTCATATGCGCAATCGCCCGATGCCGCCGGCCACCGTGTATTTCCCTCTTGGCGGTGTTTCCCACGAGTTCGTGTCCGCTTTTCAGGAGGCTGAGGAAAAACTCGCTGATACGTTAAAGAGAACGTTTGATGATCTGTGCCGCGGTCTGAAAATAGGCGTTGTGGACATTTCAGATCACAGGAAAGAAAGCGGCGTTACAGCATCTTGGGATGACGTTGAGGGTGAGCTGTATACAGACCTCGCCGGCCGCGCGATGTCTTGCGATTTGGCTGTTATAGCTACGGCTTCCGATGATACGACTCCAATGGAACAAGAAATTATTGAAAGCCTGCTCTTCAAATCTGGCAGGCCGGTATTGATGTGTCCTCAATCGGGGCTGGCCGGCACGCCCAAAAAGATCGTTGTCGCCTGGAACGGACGTCAGGAAGCCGCGCGCGCTGTCTCCGCTTCAATGGATCTGCTTCAGGATGCTGAGGATGTAAGTGTCGTGACTGTCCGAAAGTCAAAATCGCCACTCGTTCATACTGAAGAGATTACAACCTATCTGCGGTTGCACAACGTCAATGCGGTCCGCTCAGAAATTGAAATCGATGATGATGAAAGCGACAATGCGCGGCTTGATGCAGAGGTGCTGGAACAGAAACCGGATTTGTTGGTCATGGGCGCCTACTCGCATAGTCGTTGGCGGGAAGCGATCTTGGGCGGCTATACGCGGCATATGATTCATGAGGCCAAGCTGCCCGTTTTTATGATGCGATAAGGCAACAGGAGATTTAGTCCTTGATCAGCCGGCGCGCCTGAGGGCTTGGGCGAGAACATAGGAAATTGCGCTGGATGATAATGGAACCCGGCAAAAGCGGCAGCCATAATATCAGTCCGCGAAATGACGTATCGCTCGTTTTGGATTTGATAAGCGGTCGTCTTGATACGCCGATCGAGCAACTTGGCCGATTCAAGGTTCCGGTGAGGTTGCTTTTTGCTGACGGTTGAACTATCCGCCAGTTTTCAGACAATTTGAGATATTATCAGTGCCCAAATTGCCTTTCTCTGACATTCGGAGACGTTCGTTAGTTAGCGGAACTCTACGGCGGTAGACTAGTCGGTAAAAGATAATTTGGCTTATAATAGTGAAATTAAAACAGACGCTTATGGATTTCTTGATTGTTGAGTGGGAGTAACCGTTCAACGCCGCCGCATCGCCATCTTGATCGGGCCTTCGGCGCGTCCGTGTACGAACTGATCGACCATAGGGTTGTTTGAGTTTTCGATCTCTTCCGGGCGTCCGCGCCAGATGATGCGGCCCTGATAGAGCATCGCGACCTCATCGGCGATCTTGCGCGCCGAGGCCATGTCGTGGGTGATTGAGATTGCGGTGGCGCCCAACGCCTTCACACGCTCCAGAATAAGATTGTTGATGACGTCGGCCATGATCGGATCGAGCCCGGTGGTGGGCTCGTCAAAAAACAGGATCTGCGGGTCGGCGGCGATGGCGCGGGCGAGGCCGACGCGCTTTTGCATGCCGCCGGAAAGTTCGGACGGGAAAAGATCGCCAATTTCCGGCGCGAGACCGACCTGTGACAGACAGTCGATGGCTTTGTCGCGCGCCGCCTTGCGCGATTTGCCCTGGGCGTAGATTAGCCGGAAACCGATATTCTCCCAGACGGGAAGGCTGTCAAAGAGCGCGGCGCCCTGAAACAGCATGCCGGACTGGCCGGTCATGAACCGCCGGTCGCTATCGGTCTGGCGGGCGATATTGCGCCCGTCGATTTCGATGACGCCTTTATCGACCTTGATCAGCCCGAGAATGCATTTCGCCAGCACCGATTTGCCGGAGCCTGACCCGCCGATCACCACCAGCGACTTGCCGCGATCCACATCAAGGTCAACGCCGCGCAGCACTTCGTTGCGCCCAAAGCTTTTATGAAGATCGCTTACGGAAATTTTGGCGTTTGAATCGCTCATGATCGATTAAAACTCCACCAGCAGCGACGTCATGAAATAGTTGGAGGCGAGCACGGCGACGGCGGATGCGACAACGGCGGTGCGGGTCGCGGACCCGACGCCCTGCGCGCCGCCACGACTGTTATAGCCGTAATAACAGCCCATGGAAGAGATCAAAAAGCCAAAGACAGCGGCTTTAATCAGCCCACTGATGACATCCCGGTTTTCCAGGAATTCTGAAATATTCTTGACGAAGATCGGGCCGGAAAAGTCCAGCGCATAAACTGACACCAGATAGCCGCCATAAACGCCGATGATGTCGGCGATGAGCACAAGCGCGGGCAGGGCGAGCGTTGTGGCGAGGATGCGCGGCGCAATCAGATATTTAAACGGTTCAACCGCCAGCGTTGACATGGCGTCGATCTGTTCGGTGACCCGCATGGTGCCGAGTTCAGCCGCCATCGCCGATGAGCATCGTCCGGCGACCATCAATGCGGCGAGGACAGGCCCCAGTTCGCGGACGATCGAGACGCCTAAAATCTGCGGTAAAAAGGTTTCGGCGTTGAACCGCAAGCTGCCGTCGTAGATGTTGAGGGCGAGCGCGGCGCCGGTGAAAATCGCGGTGAGCCCGACGACGGGCAGCGATGCAAACCCGATGCGATAAAGCGCTGAAAAAAATGCGCGCCAGTAAAACGGGCCCGTTACCCAGGACAGGGCGCCGCGGCTTGCGAAATTCGCGATCCGCCCTGTCTCACGTAACGACGCAAGTGTCGTACGGCCTGTGGCGGCGAAAATGTTCATCCCGTTGTTCCCTCGCGCGCCGGCGCAGCGCTGGTGACTAGAGGTAGCGGCGATCCACCCGTCCGCCAAGCCCGGTGAGCAATTCGTAAGGGATCGTGCCGCAGGCTTCAGCCGCTTCAAACAGCGTGACCCCGTCGCCGAAGAAAGTAGCGATATCCCCTGTATTGATTGGATTTTTCACATTTGTGACATCAAGCGATGTGAGGTCCATGGAAATACGCCCGGCAACTGGCGCGCGAGCGTTGTCGAGAAGGGCTTCGGCCCGTCCCGATCCGGCGCGGGGAAAGCCATCGCCATAGCCGAGCGCCACGGTGGCGAGCCTGGCGGGTTTATCGATGTGGTGCGTCGCGCTGTAGCCGACGGTCTCGCCGGCGGCGGCCTGGCGCAATTGAACCACCGGTGCGCGCAGAGAGGCGACGGGTTTCAGGCGAGGCTCATCCACATCAAACGGGCTGCCGCCATAAAGGGCGATGCCGGGCCGGATAAGGTCGAAATGAAAGTCCTTGCTGATGAGCGCGCCGCCGGATGCGGAAAGGCTCAAGCGCGCACCCGGAAATCGCGCAGCAGCACCGACGAACATATCTCTCTGCTGTTTGTTCTTCGGGTCTGTTGGCATTGAGGCACAGGCAAGATGGCTCATCACCAGGTCGATGGACAGCCCTTTAAGGGTGGCGATAGTGCTGACTTCATTGAGCGGCGCCCCGAGGCGGTTCATGCCGGTATCGATATGGAGCGCGGCCGGCGCGCCGGGTTGACGCGTCGACCATTTTTCAGCCTGCTCAAGACTGTTCAGCACAGGCGTCAGGCGACTTGCTTCAAACAGCGCCATGGTCTGCGGAAGCGGGCCATTGAAAACATAAATTTCCGGCGCGCTATCATTGAGAATTTTGCGAAGCGCTGCGCCTTCTTCCGGATAGGCGACAAAAAATCTGTCGCACTTTTCGCGTTCAGCAAGCGTACGCGCGATGGCGTCAAGGCCGAGCCCGTAAGCATCGCATTTGACAACGGCGGCTGTCTGCGCATCCGGCGCCTGATCACGGATCATGGCGTAATTCGCACAGAGCGCGGCCAGATCGATATCGACCCAGGGCCCTGCGGTTTTCGTGTCTGTCTGATAGGCGCCGCTCATGGGCGTCAGCAATAAGCAGGTTTTGAGGCGGGGAAAAGGCGTAATCGCCTAGTGATCGAACTGCCCGCCATAGCGGTCGTCGGCAAGATCGGAGAATTTCGTGAATTTCTCTTCAAAGTGAAGGTCGACCTTGCCGATGGGGCCGTGTCGTTGCTTGCCGATAATCACTTCGGCGGTGTCACCGACTTCTTCGAGCCGCGCCATCCATTTTGAATGCTCTTCAGAACCTTCGCGCGGTTCCGATCGGCTCAAATAGTATTTTTCACGGAACACGAACAACACAACGTCGGCGTCCTGTTCGATTGATCCCGATTCCCGAAGGTCAGCGAGTTGCGGACGCTTATCGTCGCGCGATTCAACCTGACGCGAGAGCTGTGACAGGGCGATGATTGGCACTTCAAGTTCTTTCGCCAGCGCTTTCAGTCCTTGACTGATCTCGGTAATTTCCTGAACGCGGCCGTCATTGCGCCGTCCGGAACCGGTCAGCAGCTGAAGATAATCGACGACAATCAGGTTGAGGCCATGCTGGCGTTTGAGGCGACGCGCGCGCGCGGCAAGCTGTGCGATGGAGATGCCGCCGGTGTCGTCAATATGCAGCGGCAGTTTTTCAAGATCCCGGGCGGCGTGATAAATCTGATCGAATTGTTCCTGATCAACTTCGCCGCGCCGGATTTTCTCCGATGGGACCCGCGCCGTCTCCGAGATGATCCGCGTCGCCAGCTGTTCGGCGGACATCTCCAGCGAGAACAGGCCGACGATCGCGCCTTCAACCGTTTTCAACGTGCCGTCCGGTTGCTTCTCGGTGCGATAGGCTCTTGCGGCGTTGACGGCGATATTGGTCGCAAGCGACGTCTTACCCATGGAAGGGCGCCCGGCGAGAATGATCAGATCGGACGGGTGAAGCCCACCCATCATCCGGTCGAGATCGCGCAAGCCTGTGGCGACACCGGCAAGACCGCCATCTCGTTTTACAGCGGCGTTCGCCAGTTCAATGGCGTCGGTAATCGCCGAACGAAAAGTCTTGAACCCGCCGCCATATTTGCCGGTTTCCGCGAGTGAATAAAGCGCCTGTTCCGCGTCTTCCAGTTGGCTTGATGGATGATCATCAAGCGTTGAGACTTTTGCGCGGTCGACCATCTGCGAACCGATGGACATAAGCCCGCGGCAAACCGAAAGATCAAAGATGATGCGCGCATAATCAACTGCGCCAGCTGTCGACGGCACATTGGCGGCGAGCTGTTCGAGATATTTTTTACCACCCGCTTCCACATAGCCCGATGAACTCGCAAGGAATGTATCGAGCGCAACAGGTGAGGCGAGGCGTCCGCTGTTCACCAAATCAGACATCGCTTCGAAGATCAGCCGATGCACCGGGTCGTAAAAATGCTCGCCTTTCAGAAATGCGGCGGCGCGGTAAAAGATTTCGTTGTCGAAAAGAACAGCGCCGAGAATCGCCTGCTCGGCGTCAAGCGATACGGGAAGTTTTTCTTCCGTACCCTGATTGCCTATGCCTGTTGTATCTGCGCCGTCCGCCATCAAGAGGTTAAATCAAAAAAAACACCGGCTGGAAACCCAACCGGTGTTTGTATTTTTCCCCGCACTCAGTGCGCGCGGTTATGGAAGAAGCTTCTTGTGAAAGCTTACGCCTTGTCTTCGCTTGTTTCTTCGCTCGGCGTCTCTTCCGTTACTGCAGCTTGAGCATCTTCGTCGAAAAATTCCGGCGCAGCTTCCGCAGCTTGTTCTTCGTTTTCTTCTTCCTGGTCTTCAGGTCGTGCGAGCACGTTTTCGCCGCGCGCCTGACGCTCGGCTTCGTCTTCCGAGCGCGCAATGTTGATTTCAATGCGCGCATCCACTTCAGGATGAAGCACGACGCGAACCGGGAAAACGCCAAGCGTTTTCAACGGCTTTTCAAGACGCACCTGACTGCGTTCGATATGCACGCCTTCGTCTGACGCCGTTTGCGCGATATCGCGTGTTGAAACGGAGCCGTAAAGAACACCCATTTCCGAAGACTGGCGGATAACGACGAAAGATTTGCCGTCGATGCGTTCCGCAGCAGCGGCGGCTTCGGTTTTGCGTTCAAGGTTGCGCGCTTCAAGGTCTGCACGCTGGTTTTCGAAAACCTTTTTATTGGCTTCGTTAGCGCGGAGCGCTTTTTTGTTGGGCAGCAAATAGTTGCGCGCAAATCCGGGACGGACTTTGACGACGTCGCCCATTTGGCCAAGATTTTCCACCCGTTCCAGAAGAATGACTTCCATGATCGTTACTCCGATGCATAAGGAAGCAAGGCGAGGAAGCGGGCGCGTTTAATGGCGCGCGCAAGTTCGCGTTGCTTCTTTTGAGAAACTGCGGAAATCCGCGACGGAACGATCTTGCCACGCTCGGATACATAGCGCTGGAGCAATTTCGGGTCTTTATAGTCGATGGTTGGCGCGTTCTCGCCCGAGAAAGGACAGGTCTTGCGGCGCCGGAAAAATGGTTTTGCCATGATGATAATTCCTTTTTCTAGCGGCGCGGTTTGTCGTTGCGATCGCGGCGGCTGAGCACTGGCGACGGCTCTTCGTCGAGTTCCTCGACGCGAAGCGTCAGCGCGCGCAGGATGTCTTCGTTGATCTGTTCCTGACGCTCGAGTTCCTGCACGGCGGCGGCGGGACCGTCGATATTGAAAAGGCTGTAGTGGCCTTTGCGGTTTTTGTTGATCTTGTACTGGAGGTTGCGAAGACCCCAATATTCGGATTTTTCGATCTTGCCGCCATTGTCGGTGACGATTTTGGCGAGAGTTTCGGTAAGGCCTTCGACTTGCGCAGGGGAAATATCCTGACGCGCAATGAAGACGTGCTCGTATAACGGCATGAAGCCAGCTCCTGATATGGCGACGGAGATCCAAAAGCAGCCAGGCTGGGCGCTGCATCCGGGCCTGTGGCTCGCAAGGCTAAGGGACCATCCCTTGAACGCCGCCGCTGATGGCTCAGTGTTGGCGCGCCCGCGACCGTCGCTCGCGAAGGGGCGGGGATTACCTTAAGGAGGGCTTGTTTGCAAGTGCGAAAAAGGCGCTATTCCGGGAACCAGGACCGCAAAAGGTCCTCAAAGAAAGCCACGGTCGCGGGCTCACTGCAATGAGCCGCCGCAAAGGTCTTAGCATTAGCGCCAAGGCGGGCCGCGAGGGGCGGGTCCGCCTGCAGGCGGCGGATAGCGGCGGCGAGTGCGCCTGCATCATTGGCGGGAACTGTCAGCCCGGTTTCGCCCTCCTGAAGATAGTCAGCGACGCCCATGGCGGCGGTGGCGATCTGCGCCTTGCCAAGATGCATGGCGCCGACCAGCGTCACGAGCCCGCATGGTGTCTCCTGGCTGCGCAATGGCAGGAGCGCAGCGCCGGCGTGCCAAACGATACCCCAGGCTCTGTTGAAGGGCAGATTGAAAAGCGTCTTCAGGTTGTCCGGCGCATTAAGGCCATCAAAATTGTGTGGGCGGGCGACAGCGACAAACCTGATCTCCGGGCAGAGCCTTGCCGCTTCACACAATGTCCGATAATCGCGCGCCTCACCGCCGAGCGCGGCGACATAAGGCGCATCTACTTCCCGTGGCGGCGCTTCAGATAAGGGCGGCGCCACGCCCCATGGCGCGCGGATCAGTCTTTCAGGGTCGATATCAAGCCAGTCCGCGTAAAGGCTTTTCTCGCCCTCGGTAAAAACGGCAAAGGCGTCGACTGTTTTGAAAGCGCGTTTCATCAGGCGGCGTCGAGGGCCCGCCGGTAAATCCGTGAAGTTAAACGAAAACCCGAGATGGCGGCCGTTTTGTTTTGCCGATCCGATCACGGCTTCCGTCCAAGCCGTCGTCAGCGGTCCATGGGAAACGATAACGTCAAACGGCTTGTTTTTGGCGGCGTCTGCCAGCTTCCGAGCGCCGTTATAACGTGCGAGGCTTTGGAAATGCGCTGCAATATTTTTTGCGATGGGCGATACAGCGCTTTGCGACGGCGCTGTGGAAAAGCTCCGCCACTCCAGTTTGCGCCCGGCGATACGCAAATCCTCATCCATCAAATCGCGAATCCACACCCAATCGAGATCAGGATTGTCGGATATGCTCGCAATTCTAAGCGCTTGTGTTTCTGTCATAATATTTTCCGCGATGCTGATAACAGCGCTCGCGCTTTGCGGCAAAAAGAAAGAAGGCGGTAAACAGGGTGTAAGCGTGAGCTGCTTGCTCTCAATCGTTGCCGGGGTTAAGGCGATTATACTTTGAGGAGAAAGATTTATGGCGCGCGCATTTTTGTTTCCGGGGCAAGGCAGTCAAGCGGTCGGCATGGGAGCGGCGCTCAGCGATACGTTTCCTTCAGCACGTGCGGTCTTTGAGGAGGTCGATGAAGCGCTTGGGCAAAAGCTGTCAGCGCTCATGCGTGACGGGCCGATGGAGGACCTCACCCTGACCGCGAATACCCAGCCGGCGTTGATGGCGCACTCGATTGCAGCGTATCGCGTGTTGGAGGAGGAAGCCGGCGTAAAGGTCGAAGACGCAATGTTTGTCGCCGGTCATTCCCTTGGCGAATATTCCGCGTTGTGCGCGGCGCGCGCGATCAGCCTTGCTGATACGGCGCGGCTTTTACGCATTCGCGGCGAGGCGATGCAGGCCGCGGTCCCTGTCGGCGAAGGCGCCATGGCGGCGCTCATCGGCATTGATCTTGATGGCGCTCAAAAAGCGATTGAAGGAGTGCCAGGCGGTGGTATTTGTGAAATCGCTAACGATAACGCGCCTGGCCAGGTGGTGATCTCAGGAGAAAAGGCGGCTGTCGAAGCCGTTTGCGCGAGTGCTAAGGAATATGGCGCTAAGCTGGCGAAACTATTGCCGGTTTCGGCGCCATTTCATTCATCACTTATGCAGCCCGCCGCAGATAGCATGGCGCAGGCTCTCGGGGAGACGACGATCAATGCGCCGGCGACAGCGTTGGTCGCCAATGTGACCGCGCAGCCGACAAAATCGCCGGACGAGATCCGCGATCTTCTAGTGAAACAGGTCACCGGCAGGGTGCGCTGGACCGAAAGCGTCCGGTTGATGGCTGAAAAGGGTTGCGATGATTTCGTTGAAGTCGGCTCGGGCAAGGTGTTGAGCGGTTTGATCAAACGCATCGCCAAGGGAACCTCTACCGTAAATGTTGGCGAACCGGACGACGTCAGCGCTTTTACCGGCGCGTGATCATCGGCCTGTCCCAAAACCGCCGCGACGACCTCATCGACGCATTTCGCAAGCAGGCAGCATTCTGTCGCAAACGGGGTGCTGCGTTTACTGCAGCTGTTGTCGATGCCGCTGGTGATGAACTAACTGCGGAAAACAAATCATTCTGGACGCTTATTAGCGATTTTGAAGGCGACCCACATAAAGGCGCTTTGGCGTTGCGTATCGCCGGCGCCTTGCATGCGCTTGTTTTGAAAAAACGCGGCGGCGCGCTTGAGCGGATTTATGCGAAACCAGACGTCGTTCCTGATGCGCCCGATCTTCGCAACGCGATGGCGCCGCTCTTCGAGAATGAAAGTGGTGTCTTCAAGGCGTATGTCGCCGGCGCTCCGCAAACCAATGAGATCAATCGTGCGAGCGTGTTGCTGTTCGGGTTTTCCGCTATTGCAAAGAAAACCGGGCTTGCGCTTGATCTTTATGAGGCCGGCGCAAGCGCAGGGCTTTTATTATGCTGGGATCGTTTTCGATATGATTTCGGCGATTTTCAGTGGGGCGCCGGTGAAACGACAATTCGGTCCGAACTGAATGGCGGTTTCAAACCGGCCTTGCATGAAGACATCAATGTCGCCAGCCGATGCGGATGCGATCTTAACCCCCTTGATCTGTCCGACCCGGAAACGGTTTTGCGAATGACATCGTTTATCTGGCCTGAGGAACGTGGCCGTCATGCGCTGTTTGATCAGGCGAGAGGTCAGGTTACCGCCGTAAACCCACACCTTGAAAAAGCCGATGCGTTGTCATGGATAGAGGCGCGTCTGAATGACAGGTCGCCGGATCAAGCAAGCGTTTTCTATCATTCGGTCTTTGCGCCCTATCTTTCAGACACCGATATCGCGGCGCTGTCCGACTTGATGGACACGGCCGGGCGATCGGCGACCGTTGCAGCGCCGGTGGCGTATTTGCGGTTCGAGCCAGAAGATATCGATGGGACGTTTGAATTCTTTCTTGATCTGAAAACATGGCCGGGCGGCGAGAACCGGCGGCTTCTGCGTGCGCATCCTCATGGGCTTTGGGTTGAACCTTTGAGCGATTTCTGAGTATGCCAGTGAAACAATTAATCGGGAGACGAGCGTGTTTGATCTAACCGGAACAAGAGCATTGGTGACGGGCGCAACAGGCGGTATCGGGGGGGCGGTGGCGAAGGCGCTGCACGCCCAGGGGGCGAGTGTTGCGATTTCAGGGACGCGCGCGGAGAAACTGGAAGCGCTGGCCAGCGATCTGAAAGATCGCGTTCATGTGACGCCATGCAATCTTTCCGACCTCGAAGCCGTGGACGCATTGCCCAAACAGGCAAGTGAGGCGATGGGCGGGCTCGATATTCTTGTCTCGAACGCCGGCGTCACCCGCGACACATTGATGATGATGATGAAGCCCGACATGTGGGACGAGGTGATCAAGGTCAATCTGACCGCTTATTTTCGTCTCGCCAAAGCATCTTTGCGGGGCATGACCAAGCAGCGGTTCGGCCGCATCATTGGCGTTACATCCGTGGTCGGGGTGACCGGCAATGCGGGGCAGGCGAATTACGCTGCATCCAAGGCCGGCATGATCGGCATGTCGAAATCTCTGGCGCAGGAAGTCGCGAGCCGCAATGTCACCGTCAATTGCATCGCCCCGGGCTTTATCGCAACTGCGATGACGAGCGATCTCAACGAAAAGCAGCAAGAGGCGATTCTGGGGAAAATTCCGGCGGGCGCCATGGGGACAAGCGAAGATATCGCCGCCGCCGCTGTTTTTCTGGCGTCAAAAGAGGCGAACTACGTCACCGGCCAGACTATCCATGTTAATGGCGGTATGGCGATGCTATAAGGGCTGTGGCCCGGCGGATGGTCCCTGGGCGTTGCAACATCCGCCAATTTGCCGTAATCCGCCCGAAAACCGTTTTTCGCTGGGTTTAAAGCCCGCACCGCAATACCAAATAACGGATCTAATAAGGAGCCTTGAATGTCTGATCTTGCAGAACGCGTGAAGAAAATTGTTGTTGAGCATCTCGATGTCGATCCCGCCAAAGTCGAGCCAAAGGCGAGCTTCATTGATGACCTCGGCGCAGACAGCCTTGATATCGTGGAGCTGGTGATGGCGTTCGAGGAAGAATTTGACGTTGAAATTCCAGATGATGCGGCTGAGACGATCCAGTCTGTCGGCGACGCCATCAAATTTATCGAAGAACAAAAGAGCTGATCCGTCTCGCGGGTCCGGCGGCGAGCGGCCTACCGCCGCTGGAAATTGTCGCCGCCGATGCGAGGAATGGCGTCCGGCACAACGCGTTAGATGTTAATTCCATCCGTTAACGGAGGATATGTTATGCGTCGCGTCGTGGTTACCGGTTTGGGAATAGTCTCTCCGCTCGGCTGGGGTGTCGATGCCGTTTGGCGCCGCCTCATCAATGGCGACTCCGGGGCCGGACCGATCGAACAGTTCGATGCGTCGGATCTGCCTTGCCGCATCGCCGCTTCCGTGCCGCGCAGCGATGGGCGTGGGGGCGGCGTGGCGGCCGGCGACGCCGCCTTCAATGCTGACGACTGGGTTGAGCCGCGCGAACAGCGGCGGATGAATGAGTTCATCGTTTACGGCATCGCTGCAGCTCAGATGGCGTATGATGACGCCGGCCTTGATCTGAAGACAGAGGAAGAGCGCGAACGCGCTGGGGTCATGACCGGGTCCGGTATTGGCGGGCTTGACGGCATCGCGAATGAAGTCCTCGTTCTTAACGAAAAAGGACCGCGCCGGGTCTCGCCGTTTTTTATAACCGGCAATCTCATCAATCTTGTGTCGGGGCAGGTATCGATCCGGCTTGGCCTGAAAGGGCCGAACCATGCGGTGGTGACTGCCTGTTCTTCCGGCGCTCACGCGATTGGCGATGCGGCGCGGCTTATCGCGCTGGATGATGCTGACGTGATGGTTGCAGGCGGCGCTGAGGCCGCGATCTGCCGGATCGGCATTGCGGGTTTTTCCGCCTGCAAGGCGCTGACGACACATTTTAACGATACGCCCGAGAAGGCGTCGCGACCCTATGACGAAGAACGCGACGGCTTTCTGATGGGTGAGGGCTCCGGTTTCGTCGTGCTGGAAGAATATGAACGCGCCAAAGCCAGAGGCGCAAAAATTTACGGCGAAGTGGTCGGCTACGGTCTTTCCGGTGACGCCTATCATATCACAGCGCCTGCGGAAGATGGCGATGGCGGTTATCGCGCAATGAAGATGGCGCTGAAGCGCGCCGGCATTGCGCCTGGCGACGTTGATTACGTCAATGCGCACGGCACATCGACACCGCGCGGGGACGAAATTGAACTGAGAGCCGTGGAGCGTCTCTTCGGCGATGACGCTGACGGGCTCGTCATGTCATCGACAAAATCATCCGTCGGCCATCTTTTAGGCGCGGCGGGCGCTGTTGAAGCGATCTTCTCTCTTTTGGCGATTCGCGATGGTGTTGCTCCGCCTACGCTGAACCTCGATAATCCATCGGTTGCAACGCCGATCAACCTCGCGCCAAATGAAGCGGTGAAAACGCCGATTAATGTAGCGCTTTCAAATTCCTTCGGTTTTGGCGGCACCAATGCGTCGCTGGTGATGCGCCGCGTTGACGGCTAAGGTATTGCGTAAGGGGAGCCTGGACGGGCGGAGGCGGCATGCGGGAAGCTGAAAAGACAGCGCTTGTGACAGCGCAACAACGGGGCGGCGCCATCAAGTCGTTCATTATTTTTCTCGCCGGGTTGACCTTGCTAGCCGCTGCGGCGTTGGGCGCTGGCGGATACCTGGCCTATCGGGAAGCAAAAAATCCCGGACCGGCCGATGCGCCGACCATTGTGCTGCTGGAGCCGGGCGGCTCGGTATCCTCAATTGCCGATGATCTGGAAGATGCGAGCGTTATTCGGTACCCTGAGTTATTCACATTGGTTGTACGCCTGCGCGGCGTACAAAACGCATTGAAGGCGGGTGAATATGAAATTCCGCGCCGCGCCAGCGTCATGGACATCATCGATATCCTGATCGATGGCAAAAGCATTCTGCATTATGTGACGGCGCCTGAGGGGCTGACAACGGCGCAGATTCTGCGCCTTGTTTCGGCTGACGAAACGCTGACCGGCGACATTACCGTTGAACCCGGTGAGGGAGACCTTCTGCCGGAGACTTATGCCTTCACGCGCGGTGAAACGCGAGATGACGTTATTCGCAGGATGATGAAAGCGCAGGACGCCTATCTTGATGAACGATGGCAAAATCGCGCCACGGAGTTGCCGTTTTCAACTCCGGAAGAGGCGCTGGTCCTCGCATCCATCGTTGAAAAGGAAACTGGCGTTGCTGAAGAGCGTGAGCGTATCGCCGCTGTATTCGTCAACCGATTAAAGCGCGGCATGCGGCTCGAGTCCGATCCGACGATCATTTACGGCCTTACTCAGGGCGAGCCTTTGGGCAGGGGCTTGCGCCAAAGCGAATTGCGCGGCGAGACGCCCTACAACACTTATGTCATTCGCGGCTTGCCGCCGACGCCCATCGGCAATCCAGGTAAAGCCGCAATCGCGGCGGTTTTAAACCCTGCGGAAACTGATGACCTTTTCTTTGTCGCCGACGGCACCGGCGGACATGCGTTCGCCACCAACCTGCGTGACCATGAGCGTAATGTGGCCGCATGGCGGCGCATTGAACGCGAACGTCGGCAGGGCGGATAAGCGTGGCCGCTTCAATTTCCTCCATGACAGGGTTCGCGCGCGTTGAAGGCGCGCATGAGACGCGGCGCTGGACATGGGAGCTTAAAAGCGTCAACGGCCGCGGTCTTGAATTGCGAAGCCGGCTGCCGCAAGGCTTTGACAGTCTCGAGCCGGCGCTGCGGAAATCATTACAGCGGGTGATGAAGCGCGGGTCGGTCAACGCCAGCCTGATGATGCTCAGCGAAAGCAGCGAGCCGCGCTACCGCGTCAATGAAACGGCGCTTGCCGCAGCGATCGCCATGGTTGAAAAAATTGGCGTCAGCGCAAAATGCGATCCGCCTCGTGCGGAGGGAATTCTCGCCCTTCGCGGCGTGATGGAGCCGGTGGACAACGCTGAAAGCGATGATGAACGCAAAGCGCTTCATGATGCGCTGCTTGCGAGTTTTCATGACGCAGCTGCGGCGCTCAGCGCTGCGCGTGACGCAGAAGGCGCGGCGATGGCGGGCGTGCTGACGGCGCAGTTTGACGAAATCGAACGCCTGACCAAAGCCGCCGTGACCTCGGCAGGGGCGGCGCCGGAAGCCTTGCGCGCCAAGGTCGCCGCGCAGTTGAAGGATTTGCTGTCAGGCGCGGCGGTCCCCGAGGAACGCCTGGCGCAGGAGGCGGCGCTGCTCGCGGTCAAAGCTGATGTTCGCGAGGAGCTGGACCGCCTTGACGCTCACATTAAGGCCGGCCGTGAATTGTTGCGCGCCACGGAGCCAGTTGGCCGTCAACTTGATTTCCTGACTCAGGAGTTCAATCGCGAAGCGAATACGTTATGCTCCAAAGCCCATGACATGACTCTGAAACGCATCGGTCTTGATCTGAAAAAGGTTATCGATCAGCTGCGTGAGCAAGTGCAGAATATTGAATAGGGAAGACTAATGATCGGCGGCGATCTTAAAGTAGCCCGCAGAGGCTTGATGTTTATCCTGTCGAGCCCGTCTGGCGCCGGCAAGACGACGCTGGCTGATCGTATCCTGACGAAAGACGGCGAGGTAGCGCTTTCCATCTCCGCGACGACCCGCGTGCGCCGGCCTGGCGAGACCCACGGAAAAGACTATTTCTTTGTTTCGGAGGAAGAGTTCTTCCGCATGCGCGACAATAATGAATTTCTCGAATGGGCGAATGTCTTCGGTCATTATTACGGCACACCCAGAAGCCTTGTTGAAGATACGTTGCGTCAGGGCAAGGATGTCCTTTTCGACATTGACTGGCAGGGCGCCCAGCAGCTCGATGAGGTTGCCGGCGAAGATGTGGTTAAAGTCTTCATCCTGCCGCCGTCCCGTGAGGAGCTTGAGCGGCGTTTGCGCAAGCGGGCGCAGGACCCTGAAGATGTCGTTCAAAAACGCATGAAGAAAGCCGATGCGGAAATTTCCCACTGGGCTGAATATGATTATGTGATCGTCAACTACGATCTGGATGAATCGGAAGAACTGTTACGCTCAATCCTGTTTGCCGAGCGCCTGAAGCGGCGCCGGCAGGTCGGGCTTGCGGCCATCGTCAAAAACATGATGGGTGAAGACTAAGGTATTTAACGGGTGTGTAAGATGAAGCGGCGCCATCCCAGCGCCGCTTTTCATTTACTTGTATTGCACTTTGGCGATTTCAAAGGCGCGCGCGCCGCCAGGCGCCATCACTTCAACGCTGTCGCCTTTTTCTTTGCCAATAACAGCGCGAGCGATGGGCGAAGAAATAGAAACCTTGCGTTCTTTGACGTCCGCTTCCAGATCGCCGACAATCTGCCAGATTTTTTTCTCTTCGGTGTCTTCGTCGATCAGTGTAATCGTCGCGCCGAACTTCACGGTGTCGCCGTCAAGTTTCGTGACATCAATCACCTGCGCGCGCGTGTGCTTGTCTTCAAGCTCGAGGATCTGGCTTTCGATCCAGCCCTGTCGCTCCTTCGCGGCGTGATATTCGGCGTTCTCCGAAAGATCGCCATGGGCGCGTGCTTCGGCGATCGCCTGAATGACAGCCGGGCGCTCTTCATTCTTCAATTTCTTCAGGTTGGCTTCGAGCTGCTCGTAGCCTGCAACGGTCATTGGGAACTTTTCCATGTTCCGCCCTTTCTCTCCAATATCGGCCTGGCGCGCCCCGAATCGGAGCGAAAAAAATAGCGCGGTCGGGCGGGCTCGCCGCAACCGTCGCTTCAGGCTTGATCAATAAAATACGCCCGGGCGGTCTCGACTTCAAGACCGCCCGGGCAAAATCTATCGCAAATAATCCCCAAACCTTAATGATTACAGGGGTGTAACGGAAGCATTGATGACCTTACCAGATGCGCACCCGGTCTTCCGGGGCGAGATACAGCGCATCCTCTTCGCTCACATCGAAGGCGTCGTACCAGGCGTCCAGATTTCGTACGACGCCATTCACCCGATATTCCGGCGGGCTGTGCGGATCAGTCAGAAGACGCCGCCGAACTTCGTCCTCGCGGGCTTTGGCGCGCCAGACCTGGGCCCAGCCGAGGAAGAACCGCTGGTCGCCAGTGAGGCCGTCGATTACTGGCGCAACGCCGCCGCAACATGAGTCGAGATAGCGGTGATAGGCGGCATACGCCATTTGCAAGCCGCCAAGATCGCCGATATTTTCACCCATTGTGAGCTCGCCATTGATATTGAGGCCTTCGACCGGCTCATAAGAGTCATACTGACCGCCAAGATTGCCGGTCTTTTCCTCAAAGCGTTCGTTCGCCGTTTCAGTCCACCAATCGCGAATACGGCCCAGCTCATCAAAGCGCCGTCCCTGGTCGTCGAAGCCATGGCCGATCTCGTGGCCGATGACCGCGCCGATCCCGCCATAATTAACCGCCGGGTCCGCATAAGGGTCAAAGAACGGCGGCTGCAGAATGCCGGCGGGAAACGTAATTTGATTGAGGAGCGGATTATACGATGCGTTTACGGTCTGTGGCGGGTATGGCCAGATTTTGCGGTCCACTGGGCCACCAAGCCGGTCGACCTGTTCCTGCCACTGAAATTCAGTAATGGCGAGTGCGTTATCGAGCAAAGCGTTGTCCGCAACTGACAGCGGGCCGTAGTCCGTCCACTTTTCCGTGTATCCGATGCGCGGCTCAAAGGTAGAGAGTTTCAAAAGCGCTTGTTCGCGGGTTTCATCGTCCATCCACTCATTTTGCTCAAGGCGTTCTTCGAAGGCGGCGACAAGATTTGCAACCAGCGCATCCATTTCCGCCTTGTAAGAGGGCGGAAAGTGGCGGTCGAGATAGATTTGACCGACTGCCTCGCCAAGGCCGGCGTTGATCGTTTGAACGCCGCGCTTCCAACGTTCGCGTTGCTCTTCGGCGCCCCTGAGGGTCTTGCCAAAAAACTCAAAATTCGCCTGATCAAACGCGCTCGGCAAATTAGCGGCTTGCGCATTCATAAAGTGAAAGGCGAGGTAGTCCTTTACTGTCTCGATTGGTGTTTTTGCGAAAAGCTCAGCCGCCTTATCAATAGCGGTCGTTTGAGCGACGACAAAGGTGTCGACACTATCCAGGCTGGTTTCTTCGAAAATCAGAGACCAGTTGAATTCCGGCGCCAGTTCCGCAAGTTGTTCCGGCGACATAGGATTATAGATTTTCTGAATGTCGCGGGAATCAGCTTGCGTCCAGTGCAATTTGGCAAGCGCGGTTTCCAGCGCAATGACGCGGTCTGCGCGTTCGTCTGGCGCGTCGAGACTCGCCAATGAAAACATCTTCGTTACATAGTCATCATAAGCGCTGCGATACTGGACGAAGCGGTCTTCTTCTTTGAGGTAATAATCACGGTCGGGCATGCCGAGGCCGGACTGTCCGACGAAAGCGATGTAGCGCGTTGTGTCCGCCGGGTCCGGAATAATGCCAACGCCGAAGGGCGCGTCACCGTGAAGGTCTGCGTAGGACTTCATCAATGCATCCTGGCTGTCGATTGCATAAATCTCATCCAGATGCGTCTGCAACGGACCGACGCCCAACTGGTCGAGCAACTCGACATTCATCCATGACGCGTAATAGTCGCCGACTTTTTGCTCCAGCGAATCGACAGGCGCGTCCGTTGCCGCAAGCTCTTCGACAATAGCGCGAATGTCGCCTTCAGCATCAAGGCGGAGCTGATCGAACATTCCGTAACGGGCGAGGTCAGCCGGGATTTCCGTGTTGTCGAGCCAGACGCCGTTGACATATCTGTTGAAGTCATCACCGGGATCGGCAGTCATGTCGGCTTGCGCGAGATCAACGCCCCAGGCGCCCAGGGTAGGTGAATTGCTTTGTGTGCTAACAGCCGTGCAGGCGGAAAGCGCGCTGGCGGCGAGAATTGCAATCGCGGCAGCGCCTGTTTTAAGGCGGTGTTTCATTTCAAAGTCCCCTTCGCGCGTTTTCTTAAACACGCATTTGCTTCATGTATGCACGCAGAGGTTACTCAAGCGGCATGAGTTTTCAAAGGGCGCTCGTCGCAATTGCAGGTCTATCTGGCGGAAAAATAACTCTGCAGCGGCGCGACTTCCAGATCGCCGGCGCGCATTGCCTCTATCGCCCTGACGGCGGCGCGGGCGCCGGCGGCTGTGGTGATGCAAGGAATTTTTTGCGCCAGCGACGTGGTGCGAATTGACCGGGAGTCTTTCACCGATTGCGCGCCTTCCGTTGTATTGAACACGAGGTGGACCTCGCCGTTTTTCAGCGCATCGACAATATGCGGTCTGCCTTCAAGCACTTTGTTGACGCGCGATATGTCAACGTCCTGCTGCTGCAGATAATCCGCCGTACCGCCGGTGGCGATAATCGAAAAACCCATATCAAGAAGGCGCTTTGCAGCCTTGACCATTCCGGGCTTGTCGGAATCTTTCAGGGAGATGAAGACGCAGCCGGTCATTGGGATGCGGGCCCCGGCGCCGATCAGGCTTTTTGCGCGCGCTTTGTCGAAGTCTACATCTATGCCCATGACCTCGCCCGTAGAACGCATTTCCGGACCGAGTACAGTGTCGACGCCCGGGAAGCGCGCAAAAGGAAACACCACCTCTTTCACCGATACGTGGTCAATGTGGTGTTCCTGTAAGCCAAGATCGCGAATTTTGGCGCCCGCCATAACTTTGGCGGCGACGCGCGCTATCGGCATGCCGATTGATTTTGCAACGAACGGCGCTGTGCGCGATGCGCGCGGGTTCACCTCAAGCAGGTAGATGTCGCTGTCTTTAATGGCGTACTGAACATTCATCAGGCCGACGACGCCCAGGGATTTCGCCAGTTTGATCGTTTGTTCTTTAAGCGATGCAATAAGGCTGCCCGATAGAGTATAGGGCGGCAGAGAGCAGGCGCTGTCGCCGGAATGGACGCCGGCCTCTTCTACGTGCTCCATGACGCCTGCAATGAAAACATCTTCGCCATCGCAGATCGCATCGACATCAACCTCAACGGCATTCTGCAGATACTGATCGAGAAGAAGCGGTTCGTCTTCGTTGATTTCAATCTGGGCCGTCGCCAGATATTGGCGCAAGGACGCATCGTCACGGACGATTTCCATCGCCCTTCCACCGAGCACATAAGATGGCCGCGTCACGAGCGGATAACCGACCGTGTCGGCGATTTGGGGCGCCGCTTCGCGGGATGGCGCGGTTGCATTTTTCGGCTGGCGCAAGCCAAGCTTGTTCACGAGTTTCTGGAAACGTTCGCGATCTTCCGCCAGATCAATCGCGTCATACGGCGTGCCGAGAATGGGAACCCCTTCGGCGTCTAGAACGCCGGCCAGTTTCAACGGCGTCTGGCCGCCATATTGAACGATGACGCCGAGAAGTTCGCCGTCGGTTCGCTCCTTGTCGACGATCGCCAGAACGTCTTCGGCGGTCAGCGGTTCAAAATAAAGCCGGTCGGATGTGTCATAGTCGGTGGACACGGTTTCCGGGTTACAGTTCACCATGATAGACTCAACGCCGATATCGGCTAGCGCGAACGCCGCGTGGCAACAGCAATAGTCAAATTCGATGCCCTGGCCGATGCGGTTAGGGCCGCCCCCCAGAATGATGACTTTTTTCCGTGATGTAGGATGCGACTCGCAAGCCGGCGCACCGCCAAAAGACGGTTCGTAAGCGGAATACATATATGGCGTTTTGGCGGCGAATTCCGCAGCGCAAGTGTCAATGCGCTTAAAGACGGGCGTCACACCGCGTTCTTTGCGGAAGTTGCGAATGTCGCCTTGGCTGGCGCCGCAAAGTTCCGCCAGGCGCGCGTCGGAAAAACCCATGGCTTTGACAGCGCGCAACCGCTCAGGATCATCCGGCAACCCATCGCGTTCAAGCGCCTGCTCGGTGGTGACAATGCTTTCCAGCTGTTCCAGGAACCATGGATCATATTGCGTGATCATGCGGACCTGTTCGATGGGCAGTCCGTGACGGAACGCCTGCGCCGCGACACGCAGCCGGTCCGGCGTCGGCGCTGCGAGGGCGGCGCGGAACGCATTGGCGTCGTCGCCTTCGCCAAGGCCTGGAATTTCGATCGGATCAAGCCCGTTCAGACCTGTTTCCAGCGACCGCAGGGCCTTCTGCATGGACTCGGTGAAACTGCGCCCGATCGCCATCGCTTCGCCGACGGACTTCATCGCCGTTGAAAGCATCGGTTCGGCGCCCGGAAACTTTTCAAAGGCGAATCGCGGGATTTTGGTAACGACATAGTCAATCGAGGGTTCGAACGATGCGGGCGTTGCGCCGGTGATGTCGTTATCAAGCTCATCAAGCGTATACCCGACGGCGAGTTTCGCTGCGACGCGGGCGATGGGAAAGCCGGTTGCTTTCGACGCCAGCGCCGAAGACCGCGACACGCGTGGGTTCATTTCGATAACGACCAGACGGCCATCTTCCGGATTGACCGCAAACTGAACATTCGACCCGCCGGTCTCAACGCCGATCTCGCGCATCACAGCAATCGACGCATTACGCATAATCTGAAATTCTTTGTCCGTCAGGGTAAGCGCAGGCGCCACGGTAATGGAATCGCCCGTATGCACGCCCATAGGGTCAACATTTTCAATGGAACAGACGATGATGCAATTGTCCGCTCTGTCGCGAACAACCTCCATCTCGAATTCTTTCCAGCCCAGAAGACTTTCGTCAATAAGAACCTGTCCGACAGGAGAGGCGTCGATCCCTGAGCGGACGAAATGCTCATATTCTTCGCGATTATAGGCGATGCCCCCGCCGGTGCCGCCAAGAGTGAAGGCTGGCCGGATGATCGCCGGCAAACCAATTTCATCGATATGCTTGAGCGCTTCGGCGACGCCGGCAGCGCGGTCATAGCCGACGATTTCGCCATCGTCGCTTTCAATCGTTGGTGAGGAAGCGATGACGGAACGGGGATTCTCAAGGCCGATTGCTTCCATCGCGGTCCGGAATTTTTCCCGGTCTTCGGCTTTCTGGATAACGTCCGCGCGGGCGCCGATCATTTCGACATTGTATTTTTCAAGAACGCCAAGCCGCTCAAGATCGAGCGCGCAGTTGAGCGCCGTCTGACCGCCCATGGTCGGCAGGAGCGCGTCAGGGCGCTCACGCGCAATAACTTTGTCAACAAAGTCGGGCGTGATCGGTTCGATATAGGTGGCGTCCGCAAGTTCCGGATCGGTCATGATCGTCGCCGGGTTGGAATTAACCAGAATGACCCGATAGCCCTCCTCTTTCAGGGCTTTGACCGCCTGAACGCCAGAATAATCAAATTCGCAGGCCTGTCCGATGACAATGGGGCCGGCGCCGATGATGAGGATCGTGGAGATGTCGGTGCGTTTAGGCATACTTACTCGCGCAGCAGAGCGCGCTCGTGACAAGCTTTCTGTAGCTTCGCGCGCGCAAGGGTTAGAATCAATTGTCGGCTAAAGCGGTGTCTTAGGCGATGAAGGCGAAAAGGGGAAGAGCCGAATTGAAGCAGATGAAAATACGCTTGACATAAAACCAAAAGGTTTCTTATAAAGAGAAACCAAAAGGTTTTATATTATGACGCCAGCCGATAAAACTCAGTTCGTCTTTCGCGCGCTCGCCGATCCAACCCGGCGCGAGATTATTTCCATGCTCGCCGACGGCGATCGGCCCATCGCCGATATCGCCTCGCAGTTTGAGATGACGCGGCCCGCTGTCGCCAAGCATCTCGCGATCCTGCGCGAAGGCGGACTTATCACCGTTGAGGAAAAAGGGCGCGAACGCATCAACCGCCTTAATCCGCACGCGCTGAAGACCGCTGCCGACTGGATCAATCATTTTGACCGCTTCTGGGATGAGCGGCTCGCCAAACTCAAAACACTCGTGGAGGAGAGATCATGACAGCCCTGAATATCGTGAAGACCATTTTTCTGAAGGCGCCGCCGGAGCATGTATGGAAGTTTCTGACCGAGGCCGACAAGCTGGCGCTGTGGTTTCATGAAGGGGAAAGCGACCTGAAAGAAGGCGGCGACTGGGCGCTGTTGACCAACAGTCTGGGCAAGGAGGGGCAGCGCATGTGCTGGGGAAAAGTTCTTGAAATGAAAGCGCCCGAGAAACTTGTCCATACCTTTACCCACCCGTTTCTGCAGGAAGTGGAGACCACCTGCACCTGGACGCTTGAGGGTGTTGGCGGCGGCACGGTCCTGACGCTTGTCCATGAGGGCTGGGAGAAGGTCGGGGAAGACGCTTTCGGCATGGCCGCCAACCACGATACCGGCTGGGACGAGCACTTCGCCCGTCTGCGCCGCGTCACAAGCTAACGAAACTTTTATCTGCGAATCTCAATTGCGCGGCGGCGCCGACGTGCACTCGCCGCGCAACCTATGCTACCTTTCCAGCCGTCCTCCGCCTCATGCGGAGACTCAAGGCAGGAGGGTATGATGCGGGTTTTATTGGCGATGGCGGCGGTCTTGATCAGCGCCGGATCTTTTGAGGCGTCCGCTCAGGAAACGGTTGATATCCGTGAGTGGGAAGTGCCGTTTGAGAATTCTCGTCCTCGCGACCCGTTTGCGGAAAGCGCGAATTCCGTCTGGTTCGTGGGACAACGCACCGGGTATCTCGGTCATTTGAATGTCGAGACCGGCGAGATCATGAAGATCGAGCTCAAAGAGGGGTCGGGTCCTCACAATCTCATTGTCGGCTCTGACGGCGTTGTCTGGTACGCAGGCAACCGTACAGCGCTGATCGGTCGGTTTGATCCTGTATCGAATGAGATAGAAGAAATTCCGATGCCCGATCCTGCGGCGCGCGATCCGCATACGCTCATTTTTGACGAAGAAGAGGAACATATCTGGTTCACGCTTCAGGGCGCGAACATGATGGGGCGAATGAATATCGAAACACGCGAAGTTGATCTCATCCCCTCACAGACGGAAAGCTCTCGTCCCTATGGCATAAAAATGGCGCCGGACGGCTCCATCTGGGTTGTTCTTTTGGGAACAAACAAGCTGGCGCAGATCGATCCGGAAACCATGGCGCTGCGCGAATTTGATTTGCCGCGTGAAGAGGCGCGCCCGCGGCGGCTGGAAATTACGGCCGACGGACGCATCTGGTATGTGGATTACGCTGGCGGCATGCTCGGCGTTTTCAATCTGGCGTCCGGCGATTTTGAGGAATGGGCGTTCCCGCAAGGAGAAGGCGCGCGGCCATATGGCATGGCGTCCGATGCGACGGGGCGTATCTGGGCGGTGGCGACGGGCGTCCAGCCAAACATGTTCATGGGGTTTGATCCGGAAACGGAAGAATTCTTCAGCGAAACAGCGATCCCGTCCGGCGGCGGCACGGTTCGGCATATGCATTATTACGAACCCGCCGGTGCCGTGTGGTTCGGAACCGACACCAACTATATCGGTCGCGCTGTTGTCGAACCGGATACGGCGACAGACGCGCCGTGAAGCGGCTTGCGGGGCTGATTGCGGTTTTCGTTTTTGCTGCGGCGCCTTTGCCGCTTATGGCTTACCCCGACGGGGCGCCTTGGGGATCGGCTGATCCAGCGAGCGCAGAGAACTGTGCAAGCTGTCATTATGATGGGGACGCAATTATTGATTCAGAGGCCGTAAGTTTTTCATACGAACGTGGCGAATTATATGCTGGCGGCCCAATTGACGTTTATGTGCAATTTAAGAATCCAAACAACAAGAAAACCGGATTTCAAATCAGGTCGTCAGCGGGAACGTTCACGTCTGAATACGATGACATAGAAGCGAATGACCTACAGGCGCGATCGCTTGCGCAAAGGGATAATGCCTCATGGCCTGAGATTCTCGGCTCAACTCTTGTTCCCGATGTTGTGATGTGGAAGCTCCAATGGACAGTGCCCGAAACCCCAGACGGGGATGTGTATTTCTGGATTGCAGTAAATGAAAGCAATGATGATCAATCTCCGTTTGGTGATCAAATTCACTTCAAAACAATTAGAATAGGTAGGCCTGGAAAATTCTGGCTATTGCCACCGCTTTGACAGTTTCTGATCCATCTCGTTTGGCGCTTGTCTTTCCGCGCCTTGATAGCCGGTGATCTTATCCGCAACGAAGGGATTGGTCTGGCGTTCCCGCCCGAAGGACGAAGTTGGACCATGACCGGGTACAAATTGTAAGTCGCCAAGCGGCCACAGCTTTTGCGTGATGGAATTGATCAGCGTTTGCTGGTCGCCGCGGGGAAAGTCAGTACGCCCGACGGAACCGGCGAACAGAACATCGCCGACAAAGGCGATATTCGCGCCTTCATGATAGATCACCACATGTCCCGGCGTATGGCCCGGCGTGTAGACGACCTTGAACTCGATACCGTCGAGGTCGAGCGTGTCCCCGTCATGAAGCCAGGTGTCAGGCGCGCAATTTTCCCCCATGCCGGGATGGCCGTAACGCGCCCAGTGGTCGGCGATCTCATCCAGCCAGAACGTATCCTCTTTATGCGGTCCAATGATCGGCGCCTTGGTTTTGCGTTTGACCGCTTCGGCGCCGCCGGCGTGATCGAGATGGCCGTGGGTCAGCCAGATCTGTTCGATCACCGCGTCCATTTCTTCCGCCGCTTTTAGAATCTTTTCCGGCTCGCCGCCGGGATCGACCACCGCCGCCTTACCGGAAGGCGCGCGGATAATCGAACAGTTCTGCTGAAACGGCGTGACTGGGACGACCTTGACTTGGAAAGGAGCGTTTTGTTGGTTGGACATTGGGGCTGCCGGTTTAGTTTCTGACTTTGCGTATAGGTTATTTATAAGCAACGATACCGCCGCGTGCGCCATCCTTGAAAAGCGTTTCTGTGCGAGAAAACCCAGCTATTTCGAAAAGCGCCTTTAATGCAGAAATGTTGGGGTGCCATATGCCGGGCAGGGCGACATCGCCCGATGCAACGCGCATGAGAGGCTTTAAATCGTCATCATTATAGATTGCCGACTCGATAATAGCCATTTCTGTTGTAACACGCGAGATATCTTTTATAGCTTTGTAGATATCGCTCACATGATAGAGCAGGCCAATACAAAGCGTTATATCGAACGTCTTCTTCAAAGAGGTTAGATGTGTTGCGGAACCTTCCTGAAAACGGATATTGTCGCCGCGAACTGTGTTAGCGAATTTTGCTTGCTCTATATATTTACTGTTATTGTCCAGCCCATAAACTGATGAGGCGCCCCTGTCAGCCGCCACAAAACTGAAAAACCCAGCATTGCACCCAACATCAAGAACTGATTTGCCGGCGAAGCTTTGCGGAAATGCCGGCGCCACTGCTTCCCACCTTGCTCGTGGATGATCGATCTCTTCTCCCCAGAGGCGGCGGGTTTTTGTGTTAAGCCCGTTTTTCAAATCAATATTTTGATACCAGCCGGGATCAGCATCAAGTTCTGAAACTCGGGATTTTATTTCGTCAAGCGTCATTGTCTCAAAGGTTTCAATTGAAGAAGTAAGGTGCAGACTGGTAAAGCATAGGCTGGGTGAAAGCTAGCCTGCTAAACTGCTTGGAAAGTCAATTGCTGAAACGATTGAGCGCGGCCGCTATCAGCGTATGGGGGCGCCGCCGAGCATCGCTTTGAATTTGTTCGGCAGGCAAAGCGATCACGGTGGTGCGGTCCTGTCCGGCGTCACCTTTTCTTTGAATTGGAATCTACGGCTGTATTTAACAGGCAAGGGCGGTATGAGAGTGGGATGACGGCCCTCACCATATCCAATCGCGCCGCCCGTCAGCTATGGCTGGACAGGCAGGGGCTTGCGGCGGCGCCCACCGGACCGGCTGACCCTGACGCGCTCATGGACATCATCAAGCGCATCGGCTTCGTTCAGCTCGACACAATACGGGTGATCGCGCGCGCTCACGATCATATTCTGTGGTCGCGAAACCAGAATTACCGCGAAACCATGCTTGACGATCTCGTCAAGGACCGCATTGCCTTTGAACACTTCACCCATGATGCGTCCGTGTTGCCGATGGAGTTTTATCCTTATTGGCGCCGGCAATATGATCGTATGCGCACGAAGATCGAAAAACGGCAGTGGGGCGATCACATGCCGCCAAAGAAAGAGCGTGATCAGATCCTCAAACGGATCGTTGACGAAGGCCCGCTCTCGACCAAAGCCTTTGAAGCGAAAAAAGGAACCAGCCGAAAAGAAGGCTGGGCCCGCCCGCCGCATAAATTTGCGCTGGATTATTTCTGGTACGCTGGCGTCCTGGCGACATGTCATCGCCGGAACTTCATCAAGCATTATGACCTGGCCGAGCGGGTGATCCCCAGACATCATCGCGAAAAATCCTTGAGCGACAACAGGCGCCTTCACTGGCTCTGTGAAAATGCGCTGGCGCGCTTAGGCTTCGCCAGCGAAGGCGATCTCCAGCGTTTCTGGGATGCTGCGGATCTGGATGAAGTCAAAGGCTGGGTCAAAAAAAAGCGCAGGACGCTCATAGATGTAGAGATCGAAGGCGCCGATGGCGCCGTCTATAAAGCGCTTGCACCGGCGGACATTGAAGAGCAGCTAGAAGCGATTAAGGGCCCGACCAGCCGGTTGCGCATTCTCAATCCATTCGACCCGGTGATACGCGACCGCACGCGTTTGCAACGTTTGTTCGGGTTTGACTATCGCATTGAGATATTTGTGCCGGAAGCAAAGCGTCAGTATGGGTATTATGTGTATCCGCTCGTGGAGGGTGACCGATTCGTCGGCCGGATAGAAGCGCGCGCCGACCGTAAGGCGGGGGCGATCAATGTAGAAAAGCTCTGGTGGGAGCCTCGTGTCAAAGTCACCAAGGCCCGGCTTAGCAAGCTCGACGCCGAACTGGAACGGATGGCAAGATTTGTTGGCGCCCGTGATGTGGTTTGGAAATGCAGGCAGGCTGGGCGATGACCCGGTATGGTTCAGCTGTTGTTGTCTAATCAAAAGCGATTGCCGCGGCTTTCGGAGAGCACTCATGAGATTCAACCGAAGCGGCCTCCGTGGCGAAACGTGAAAGCGGTTCAGTCAGGCAATCCTTGCTGGCAAAATAAGCTCCATGCGGCGCGTCCAACAGGGTCACAACGGCGACGTCTGCGTGTTTTTTTAACGCTGCGACCCGTCTCATCGCAGCGTCATACGGTGTTTTGGGATCGAACGTTCCCTGTAGCACGAGCAAAGGCGGCAGCTGTTCGCGCATCGCGGTTTCGTCTGGCGTTTTATAAAGAGGTAGTTGATTGTTGACCAGAAGCCCCGGAAGCGGACTTGCAAAATCGAGTTCCGCTTTTTCGCGCGTCAATTCTTCTATTGTCAGATCGCGCCGGTCGTTAAATTCCGAACCGCTGATCAGACCCGACAAAGGAATTGAGAAGACAGCCTGCTCAAAGCTCAAAATTGGATTCCAGAACGCTTCGTAGTCGCTGGTTGCTTTCTGAATGAGCCCCGCTGCTTCAGGTTTTCGCATCGCTAACGCATCAATAATAACCGGAATGCGATTTCGCGTTTCAGGCACATCCAGCAACAGCCCAAAGAATTGGCGCAAGTCGTTATTCGGCACGCGGTCCATGCCTGGGATGGCCTCACCATCATCGATTGCTTCAAGCAAAGTTCTGTATTTCGCCTTCGTGTCAGGCCCCAGAGCGCAAGCCGGATCGTTGGAACAACGATCAAGCAAAGCTTTGCCGACACGGTCAGTCGTATGGGAACGGTAGCTTAAACCGCTCAATGCATCCGAAGGTGAAGGCGTAAGAGAATCGAGAATGACGCCATCCACATTCGTTGTTGAAATATTGGCGTATTCAAGAGCCAGCGAGGTTCCATAAGAAACAGCGTAAATCAGGGCTTTCTTGTTAGAGCCTAACTTTTTGATGAGAAAATCGACATCATGAGCGGCGTTGCGTTGATTGAAGTGATGCGCTCTATCGGTCGCCGCGTAAAGCGCGCCGAAGCAAGTCCCCCACTCTTCACCGGACAGTGCAAGGCCGTCGCTGCTATCTTTTGTTTCTTCAGGTTCGCAGAGTTTTGCAGAATAGCCGGTCCCGCGATGGTCGGGAATCATAATGTCGTAGTCAGTGAAAACGTTTCGGAAAAAGTCTATATCCGCATAGAAACTAGCGCCGGATTCTCCGGGCCCTCCAGCCAGCAGCCATATCTCACCGCGATGGGTTCGTGTCGCAGGAAACTTGCGAACAAACAGATCTATTGCCTGATCGTCAGGCGCTTCATGATCGAGCGGCGTTTTGATATAAAGGCACTCACTGTCAGCAAGTGCAGGAGATGCGCTCTGGTCGTCGCAGGCGGAATAGTCTGGTGATTGAGCTTCGTTGGCGAGACTGCACGCGCTGGAAAAGAGGGCGAGGATGACGCTCACCCGGACAATACTGTAGATACTCACATTGAACCTTTATGGGTTGATTTTGTTACGTGGATTTGCAGACACAAGGCTGACGGTTGAAGCCTCTTACGCCGCCTTCAGCCCCTCAACAAACCGCCTGAAGATGTAAAAGCTGTCTTCCGGGCCGGGGGAGGCTTCCGGGTGATGCTGCACAGACATCGCCGGCGCGTCTTTAAGCGCGATCCCGGAATTTGAACCGTCAAACAGCGACACATGCGTCTCTTTCACATTATCGGGCAGGGTGTCGCCATCGACAGTAAAGCCATGATTCATGGAAACGATCTCGACCTTGCCGGTGGCGAGGTCTTTTACCGGATGATTGGCGCCGTGATGGCCCTGCGCCATTTTCTTTGTTGTTGCGCCGGCGGCCAGCGCCAGGATCTGGTGACCGAGACAGATACCGAGCACAGGCACTTTATTCTTGAGCAGCTTACGGATGACCGGAACGGCGTATTCGCCGGTTGCAGCGGGATCGCCCGGTCCATTGGAAAGCACAACGCCGTCAGGGTTCCTCTCCATGATCTCATCATAGCTTGCCGTGGCCGTGACAACCGTGACGCGGCAGCCTTCGCTGGCGAGGCGGCGCAGGATGTTGCGCTTCACGCCATAGTCGATAACAACAATATGCGGCCCTGATCCGTTATGGGCGCCATAGCCCGATGGCCATTCCCATCCGGTTTCTTCGTGAAGGTATGGTTCCGTCGCGGTGACTTCTTTTGCGAGATCCCGCCCTTCCAGTCCGGCCCATTCCTGCGCGCGCTTTTTCATCGCATCGATATCGAAGCGGCCGGAAGCGTTGTGCGCAATGACCGCGTGGGGCATCCCGTCTTGGCGGATCAGCCCCGTCAGCGCGCGCGTATCGACGCCTGCGATCCCGATAATCCCGCGCCGGCGCATCCAGGCGGACAGATCAAGTTGCGCGCGATAATTTGATGAACTGGTGGGCATGGCGCGTAAGACTGCGCCGCGGGCGGCGGTCGACGCCGCCAGCGATGCGTCTTCAATGTCGTCTGCGTTGACGCCCACATTGCCGATATGTGGGAAGGTGAAGGTCACAATCTGGCCCGCATAAGAGGGGTCTGTGAGAATCTCCTGATACCCGGTCATCGCCGTGTTGAAGCAGACCTCGCCCACTGTCTCCCCGACGGCGCCAAGGCCATGGCCGAAAATGGCGGTTCCGTCAGCCAGCACGAGGGCGGCGGTGGGGCTTTCAGCGGGTGCTTGACTAATTTTCATTGATGCATATCTCTTCTCGGCTTTGTCGCTCGTAAAACGAACGAAACGGGCGTTTTTGGTAGCGGAGACGCCTTATCGGAAACGCTTTCCGCTACGCGCAAATTGCCCGGAAGCTAGGCGAACCGGCGCGAAGGGTCAATGAAAGATAGAGATCAGAAAGTCTCTCGAAAACAAAGCGTTAGAACACTATATCTACAGGCGGCGCCGATTTTGAATTGCTGACGCCGCAGGTTACGGAGAATCAAATGCTCAAAGAGCAAATTAACGATGCGCTGAAATCGGCGATGAAAGCCAAGGACGAGAAGCTGCGCGTGGCGACGCTGCGGCTGATCAATGCGGCGATCAAGGATCGTGATATCGCCGCCCGCGGCGAAGACCGATGCGAAGGTGCGACCGAAGAAGAAATTCTCGCTATTTTGACCAAGATGGTGAAGCAGCGTGAGGAAAGCGCGGCGGCCTTCGAAAAAGGCTGTCGTCCTGAACTTGCTGAACAGGAGCGCTCGGAAATCGAGGTCATTCGCGAATTCCTGCCGCGCCAGTTATCAGCCAACGAAATTGAGTTGGCCGTTAATGAAGTCATCAAGGAATATGACGCATCCGGACTGAAGGATATGGGCAAGTGTATGGGAGCGCTGAAAGAGCGCTTTAACGGCGCCATGGATTTCGGTAAGGCGGGCAAGCTGATGAAAGAATCGCTGACCTAACGACTATCTATGATTTCATAGATGCTGGACGCGTGAGGTGAAATCGCGCGAGGTTGCGCTCCATCGTAACGAGGGGCGCTCATGGATATCGCAATTGCAGGCGCCGGGATCGCCGGTCTGACGGCGGCGATCCTGTTGCGCCGCCAGGACCATAAAGTCGTCCTTTTCGATCAGTTGGAGGCGTCGTCGCCGGTCGGGTCCGGACTGATGCTGCAGCCGACAGGGCAGGCGGTGCTGAAAGCGCTAGGGCTTCTTGGTGATATTGAGCGGTTGGGCGCCCGCATCAATCGTCTTCACGGTCAAACTTCGCCGGGGAATCGAACGGTTCTCGATGTGCGGTTCAGCCCGCTCGGCGAGGACGTTCACGCCATCGCTATTCACCGGGCGGCATTGTTCGACGTTCTGCAAACCTCCGCAGTTTCCGCCGGCGCTCTCTTTGAACAAGGTCGCGTCGTTCAAAGCGTTGATGATGGCGTGATTGCGTTTCAGAACGGGCGCCGATCCGGCAAGTTCGACCTGGTGATTGATGCGCTTGGCGTGCGTTCCCCGCTGGGCGTTAACGGCGATAAATTTTTGGATTACGGCGCCTTGTGGGCCAATCTTCCCTGGCCGGACAACGGCTTTGACGAACATGCGCTGGAGCAGCGCTACAAAGCCGCGAGGCGCATGGCTGGCGTATTGCCGATCGGGCGGCTCGCGGGCGACCCGGCGCCGCTGACGGCTTTTTTCTGGAGCCTGCGTCACGATCATTATAATGACTGGCGGCGTAATGGACTCGATGTCTGGAAGGAGGAGGCGCTTGCTCTATGGCCGGAAACCAAACCATTCCTCGACGCCATTCACGATATGGAGCAGCTGATCTTCGCACGCTATGCGCACCATACGATGAAGAACCCTGTCAGGCGCAACCTTGTCCATATTGGCGACAGCTATCACGCCGCCAGTCCGCAGTTAGGGCAGGGCGCGAATATGGCGATGCTCGATGCTTATGCTCTGGCGCAGGCGATCAGTGAGCAGCCCGACACGCCCGATGCGCTCGCGTCCTATTCGGCAAAGCGCAGCGGACATATACGCCTCTATCAGGCGATAAGCTGGCTTTTTACGCCGGTCTATCAATCGGACTCGAAAGTGTTGCCGTGGCTGCGCGATGTTATCGCGGCGCCGCTGTCGCGCATTCCGCCTGCGCCGTATTTATTAGCGTCGATGGTCGCCGGGACATTGGGCGGACCGTTGGCCAAGCTAAAGTTGTCCGCCAGTCTTGCGGCTTAACTCAAGCCCAAGAACAATCCATCCTGAGGACAGGATCGCATTTCCTAGAGCCATGCCCGCCACGGGTGAGATCATTGCGCTGAGTAATGGTATGGCGAACATTCCGCCAATAACAAGAGTTGGCCCAATACGTCCAAAAGTGTTTGCGATGAGCATTGAGATGGAAAACAGTAACCAACCAAGCGTGAACGCAAGCAAGGTGACGATCGCTTCAAGGTCGAATAGATTGACGCCTTCGACATTTTCCATCGCGTCCAGTGCGTCTGGCGCAACCAACGCAAGGTGGTGAATGAAAAAGATCTGACTCCATTCATGCGCGAACAGCATTAGGCTCCCTATGAATGCTAGGGCAAATGAAACAGCGCCAAACCAGCCTGATTGATGGTGGTGACGCGCACGAAGGCCGAGAGCGCCGACGGTCAGCGACAAGGCGACGACAGCTGCAAGGCTCAGCCGCAACAGAAAGATCGATGACGCCGCCATTTCTCCAAAAGGAAGCTCTGTCGGCAGCATTGGCGTCAACACGCCATTCACCAGCATTGCGAGTGCGCCGCCAAACGCCAGCATTCTGCCCGCCCAGACCTGCCCTGTCGTCATGTTCCGATCCTGTAAATCTGCGTTGCGTGCGAGTTTATTAAAAAGTAATCTCGAGATTACTAAAAAGTCAACAGTAGATTACTTTTGGGCGAGCCCTTAGAAATGACAAAAACGAGCAAGGAAGAGCTGGCTGAAATCGCTTTGGAGCTGTTTTCAAAGAACGGCTTTAAGGAAACCAGCGTAGGCGACATTGAAGACGCCGCAGGCCTCAAACGACGGGCCGGCGGTTTTTATCGTCACTTTTCCTCCAAAGAGGCCGTGCTTTTTGAAAGCTTACAGAATATGGGGACTGAGATTGTCGCCGAGATTCAGCTTGAAGATGTTTTGGTGCAGGAGAGCATACGCGCCGAACTGATGTTCATCGCAAAAAGGCTGATTTCGCACGCACGCCAGTACCGGACATTAAGACTGCTTTTACAGCGCGAGGCTCATAAAATGCCCACTTTGCGTGATATGATGCAAAAAGCGAACATGAAACTTGCAAAACAGGATGTTGTTCCCTGGGCGGAGCATGCATTAAAACGCATCGGGCGCGATGACGATCCAACATCGTTTGCATTCGTCATCTTTGGCCCGGTTTTATTATACCTGATATCGCAAGACAGAAATCAGCCTGCGTTCGGGTTGTCCGAAAAAAAGGCCCTTAGTGATTGGGCTGATTATTGGGGAGATCAATTGACGCCGCCGACAAATAGCACCTGAACATACAGATGGATTTTTCAGGTTTGTTGAGGTGAGTGCTTATTTGTATCTGGTGCGTTCGAGTTCGCGAGGGAGCGCTTATACTCACTTGGCGAGACGCCCTCGATGCTGCGGAACTCTCTATTGAAACTGGATTTCGTGCTAAAGTCGGCGTCGAACATTACTTCGGTAATTGCTGCGTCCGGCCTTGTTTGTAACAGCCTCTTGGCCTTATCGACCCGCCATCGGTTCATGCGCCGCGAATAGCTTTCGCCATAAACCCTGTTCACTGCTTCTGAAAGCCGCCGCGCTGGCATCTCAAGGCGCTTTGCCATCGCGCTTAACCCGACAGGCTGACCGTCGAACAGGGTGGCGTCATTGATATAATTCTCAAACGCGCAAATGCAGGCGTTGCATTCGGCATCTGTCATTGTCGCCGCGCTGCCGCCTTTTGAGGGTGCGCCAAACTTATATATCCAGTCAAAAGGGGACGGCCTTTGCAGCGCAGTGAGCGTTGCAATGCTGATGACGCCAAGGTCGAAAATCAACGCGCCCATCAAGGGGATCGATGTGGACAATGATCCGCCGCGTACGATGTCGGAGACAATAAGGATTTCACCGGCCAGCGATACCGATAACAAAATTGCGCCTGCGACCAGAATGCGAAACGCGTCGCGCCGCCCGGCGCCAAGATGTGCAAATTGCGTATCTCCATGTCGCACCATCCTCCATAAGGCGATTGTATAGGCTGCAAAGCTGGTGATGATGGCGAGATCGATGTCCACCCAATAAATGCGTGCAGTCATTTCGAATGCAATGAATGCCGCCGGCGCAAAATGCAAAATACTGCGCCAGCCCAGACGGTAATCCGGATTAGCGGCGCTGGTGAAATACAGCAAAAGGAGCGGCCCGATCGTCATCGCAAAACTTGGCCGCGCAATAACAGCGATGGCAGGCGTTCCATCGCTGAGCAAAACACTGAGGAGGGCTGACTGTAAGGCGAAAATAAGAAAGAGGGCGCTCAACAATAGCGAGGGTGTGCGATTGGCAGGGCGCAGCAGCAAAAAATGTGCGGCGAACAAAACGCAAGCAAAAGCAATCGCATATCCGAGATATTGCATGAGAACTGTCATCGACCGCTTCTACCAATTTTGCACAAGCCGCGACAAGTTGAAGAAAATCAGGACCGAAATCGCGTTTTCGGTCGCTTCGACAGTATTTTTTCCGGCATTCACATCTGAATTTATGAGGAGATTGATTCAATGCGCCGCTATTTGATTCCTTTTGGCTTGGCCTGTGTTGCCTTCGGATGTTCGACGGACCAGCAAATAGTCCCGCCGGCCGCAAGCGCGGATGAGTTGGTGATTTCCAATGTGGTGATTGTTTCACCTGACAGACCTGATCCATCGGGACAGGTCGATGTTCTCGTGCGAGATGGGCGGATTGCCAGGATCGGCCGTAACGTTTCGCGTCGCGCCGGGAGGGCGGCCATAAAAATCGATGGCGCAGGGCGTTATCTTACGCCGGGTCTGATCGACGGGCATACGCATCTCAGTGAAATCCCCGGCATGACGTTTCAACATGAACAGGCCTATCCGGAGGTCGCACGCGCAGCTCACCAACAGATTCCGCGCAGCTATCTCTATCATGGTTTCACGACCGTCATTGATTTGAATGCGCGCCAAGACGTCGTCGCCGAATGGAACAGCCGTGCTCTTCGGCCACAGGCGTATTTTTGCGGGGCGGCGCCGGTGGTCGATGGCTACCCGATGAGTTGGATGCCTAAGCCTGCACGCTACTCAATTATGCCGTATTTTTTATACGATCCCGCTCGTGAGGAGGCATTCCCGGATGGTTTTGATCCGGCGGAGCATTCGCCGGCCGCTATTGTTGCGAAGATGCGCGCCGATGGCGCCATCTGTGTCAAAACGCATTTCGAGCGCGGCTTTGGCGGGCGTGGCGACTTGCCGGTTCCAGGTGTTGACCTCATCCGCACGCTTGTTTCCGAAGCGCGCGCGAACGAGATGCCGGTATTGATGCACGCCAATTCACAGTCGGCGCAGAAATTTGGCGTTGATGCGGGCGTGGATGCTTTCGCTCATGGCATGTGGACATGGCACGATCGCGACGCAACCGAGCCGGGGACGGAAGTAATTGCGTTGCTGGACGCGGTAATCGAACACAACATTGCAACACAACCGACGGTTCAAGTGCTCTATGGCGAGCGCGACCTGCATGATCCGGGTTATTTGTCCCGGTCAGCATTGCGGGATGTCCTGCCACAGAGTTTGCTCGATTGGTATTCAACCGAAGACGGTCAGTGGTGGCGCGCTCGTATGGCCAAAATTCCTTTTATTAAAGAGTTCATTGATGAAGGCCGCTGGCAGGCGTTGGATGCTGAGCCGATAGCGCGCGTTACTGCAACGCTTAACTATCTTGCACAAAATAAGGGCGTGTTGCTGTTCGGCAGCGATACACCGAGCGACCCAACCTTCGCCAATCCCCCAGGCCTTAATGGTCGACAGGAAATAGATAACTGGATCGCCGCCGGCGTAACGCCGGCTGCGCTTTTTTATGCGGCGACAATCGGCAATGCGGAATTCTTTGGACTGCAGGACGAGATCGGAACCGTCGAGACAGGTAAGCGTGCTGACCTTCTTTTGATGAGAGAAAACCCAGCCGAATCTGTAACGGCGTATGACACAATCGATGTCGTTATCGTTGCCGGGAAAGCGGTTCAGCGCTCAGACCTGTCGGCCCTCAATGCAGAAGAGGAAACTGAATAGAAGGCTCGGGCCATTGATTGGGGCGGGCGGCTCACCGGTCATCTAGATATATATTGGCAAACCTCAGGCTTGGTCTTTCGCACGCCGCTTCCTCAAATGCGGTTTCAGCGCAATTTTCCGCAGGCGAATGGACTTTGGCGTCACTTCGACCAGTTCGTCCTCGTCAATATAAGAGATCGCCTGTTCAAGCGTCAGTCTGCGCGGCGGGGTCAGTTTCACCGCTTCGTCCTTGCCGGCGGCGCGGATATTGGTCAGCTGTTTCGCCTTCAGCGGATTGACGTCGAGGTCGTTCGGCTTGGCGTTCTCGCCAACGATCATGCCTTCATAGACCTTGTCGCCGGGCGAGATGAACATGACGCCGCGTTCTTCGAGGTTAAAGATTGCAAACGGCACCGCCGCACCATCGCCATTGGAGATAAGAACGCCGTTACGGCGGCCCTCAATGGCGCCTTTATAGGGCGCGTGCTCAAGATAGGAACGGTTCATGACGCCGGTGCCGCGCGTATCGGTCAGAAACTCGCCGTGATAGCCGATAAGCGCGCGCGACGGGGCATGCATGGTGATGCGGGTTTTGCCCGCGCCGGCGGGTTTCATTTCCGCCAGTTCGGCTTTTTTCTGCGAGAGTTTTTCGATAACGACGCCGGAATAGTCGTCGTCCACGTCGATGACGACTTCCTCAATGGGTTCCAGCAACTGGCCGTCTTCATTCGTGCGAGTGACAACCCGTGGGCGTGAGACCGCCACCTCGAAGCCTTCGCGGCGCATATTTTCGATCAAAACGCCGAGTTGCAATTCGCCTCGTCCGGCGACTTCAAACGCATCTTTGTTTTCGGTTTCGGTGACTGAGATGGCGACGTCGCCTTCCGCCTGACGCAACAGGCGTTCGCGAATGACGCGGGACTGCACCTTGTCGCCTTCGCGTCCAGCTAGCGGCGAGTCATTGGCTGCAAGCGTTACTGACAATGTCGGCGGATCGATCGGCTGCGCGGGCAGGGCGGTATCGACGCTGAGATCGCACAGCGTGTCTGAAACGGATGCTTTTGAATATCCCGCGATGGCGATGATATCGCCGGGAACGGCTTCGTCGACCGGCTGGCGTTTCAGCCCTCGGAAGGCGAGGACCTTGGTGACCCGGACCTGTTCGATTAACGCACCGTCTCGTGACAGCGCTTTCATGGTGGCGCCGGGCTTGGCGATGCCTGAAACAACACGCCCCGTCAGAATGCGTCCGAGATAAGGGTCAGCCTCAAGCGTTGTCGCCAGCATGCGGAACGGTTGTTCGCCGGCGTCTTCAGCGACATCCGGCGCCGGCACGTGAGAGACCACGGTTTCAAACAGCGGCGTCAGGTTTTCGCGTGGTCCGTTGAGTTCGTGGTCGGCCCAGCCATCTCGGCCGGCGGCGTAAAGTACGGGAAAATCGAGCTGCTCGTCATTGGCGCCGAGCGCCGCGAAAAGATCGAAAGCTGCGTCCAGCGCCTTGTCCGGGTCGGCGCTCGGGCGGTCAACCTTGTTCAGAACGACAACAGGCTTCAACCCCAGCGCCAGCGCCTTTGACAGAACGAACTTTGTCTGCGGCATCGGGCCTTCGGCGGCGTCAATCAACAGCAGGCAACCATCGACCATGGAAAGAATACGCTCAACCTCGCCGCCGAAATCCGCGTGGCCCGGCGTATCGACAATGTTGAGGCGCACGGGTTCGCCATCCTGCTCCCACAAAACGCTGGTGCACTTGGCGAGGATGGTAATGCCCCGCTCGCGCTCGATGTCGTTTGAGTCCATGGCGCGCTCGGCCATGTCGGAGCCTTCGCGGACAGCGCCGGACTGGCGCAGCATCTCATCGACGAGCGTGGTTTTGCCATGATCGACGTGAGCGATGATGGCGATATTTCGGAGCGGGATTGTGCGTTGCGTCATAGTGCGGCGAGGTGCGCTTTTTTTCGTCATTTAGCAAGGGTTTGGGCCAAATTCCCTGCAAAGGGCTCCAGATTGGTTTATACGGAGGCATCAGGCGGGCGATGGGCGTCCGGCTAAAGCGTAAAGCAGCGCTCGGGGCTGCGTGGGGCATGGCGCATCTATTTATAAGCTATTCGCGGACGGACCGGCCGGTCATTGAGAAACTGTCGGCTGTGCTGGAGGCCGCCGGCCACTCGGTCTGGTGGGACCGGCATATCCGCGGCGGCGCGGCGTTCGCGAAGGATATCGAAGCCCAGCTTCAAAAAGCTGACGCGGTCATTGTCGCCTGGTCTTCGAACGCCAATGAGTCCGACTGGGTCAAGGATGAGGCGGTTTACGCCCGCGACAAAGGCAAGCTTTTGCCGCTGTGTCTCGCCGATTGCGAAGCGCCGATCGGGTTTCGCCAATATCAGAGTATTGATTTCGCGAAGTGGAAGGGCGATGCGGCTGCTGAGCCGGTACAGAACCTGTTGGCCGCAATCGCTGAAACGACAGGCGGGGCGGCGCCAGCGCCGGCGGCGCCGAAATCGACATTCCAAAAGCTGACATCATCGCCTTTATATCTTGGGAGCGCGGCGGTCGTTTTGTTGACGCTGGCTGCATTTATCGTTTTTGCTCTTAGCAGGCAGAGTTCCGAAAACTCAACAGAGGAGCAAAACGTTGCGGCAGCGGGCATATCGCCAGCTGACAGTGCAGACGTTTCCATTGCGGTGCTGCCCTTTGCCGACATGTCGCCGGAAGGCAATCAGGAATACTTCGCAGACGGATTGTCTGAGGAGCTGTTGAATGTGCTGGTTCGCGTCGATGGATTGAAAGTCGCGTCGCGCACATCGTCCTTTGCGCTCAAAAATGAAATCCTGAGCATCAGCGATATTTCTGAACGCCTGAACGTCAATCATGTGCTGGAAGGCAGTGTTCGAAAGATGGGCAACCGGGTGCGCATTACCGCGCAGCTGATCGATTCCCATGATGACAAGCATTTATGGTCTGAGACCTACGACCGACATCTCTCCGATATTTTCAGAATTCAGGATGAGATTGCGACGGCGGTGGTGGATGCGTTGCGCGATGAGCTGGGGATCGGCGAAGACGAGGAGATCGTCATCAAACCGGCGACGGAAAACCTCACCGCTTATGACGCTTACCTGAAAGCGAGAGAGCTTTATCTGGCGCGCGGCAAGGCGAATGTCGCCGAATCCATGCGCCTGTTTGAGCATGCGGTGGAGATCGATCCGGCGTTTGCCCGCGGCTGGGAAGGGCTCGCCGGCGTTTACGCCATCGCAACGAGCTGGGGCATTCTCGACAAGGACTATTCGGCGATGGCGCTTGTCGCTGCGCAAAGAGCGCTCGACATAGATCCGGACCTTTCCGCGCCTTATGCCGTCATCGGGCTCACCTATCGCACTCACTATCCGACGCCCTGGGCGGAATCGATTGACAATCTGCAGAAAGCGATTGAGCGCGACCCGAAAGTCACCGATCCGCGTCTGTGGCTCGGCATGGATTTTCTCGCGGTCGGGGAAATGAAAAAGGCGATTGAGATTTTCGACGGCTGCCTTGAGCTTGATCCATCATCGAAACTTTGCCGGAAGTATCGCTCGATGGCGTATCTGGTGCTCGGCGATTTCGACACGGCGATGATTGATGCGAACGCCAACGCTGAGGACGGATATTATCGTGATTTCGACGCTTATCTGCCGTGGTTCCTGGAGCGCGGTGACCGCCTCCTGGCGTTTACGATTTCACGCACTGTGAACTGGTGGGGCGGTTTTCCCCATCGCGATTACATCGCCGCAGTTGAGGATCAGGACAGCCAGCCAGCGGGCCTTTTTGACAAGTTCAAAGCGTGGGGCGACTCAAAGAACGTCAATGTGTCGTCGAATACAAATCTGATGCTGACATTGCGCGCCTATGATGAAGTGACGGTCGGTAATTTCAACAACGACTATGAGCATATCTGGTTGCCGCAATTTACCGGTTACCGGAAGTCGCCCCAGTTCAAGCAGCTCGCAAGCGATTTAGGCATGGTCGACTATTGGCGGGAATTCGGGTTTCCGGAACAGTGCAGCGTAATCTCAGACACTGATTTTGAATGCACCTAAAACTGCCTTCACGAGGCGTTTTTAGTCCCTGATTTTTATCGGCCGAACCATACCTTCCATTTTCTCATGGGGGGCATGCCGAAAGCGCGCTTTCCAAATAATAACGCTCCGATATGCATGGAGACAACGCCCTGGAGAAGCGTGAACTGCGCGACTTTCGGGCGCTACGTTCGTGGTCTCCCATGTCCTCGTTCGTAAAAGCGCCAGCGCATCGTCGCGTCGCGTGGGGAGAGGCGGTGCGCTGGCGACTTTTCCTCACTTACATGAATGGGAGTCTCCCGTGACCGGCAGAGATCTTTTTTTTGCGCTTCTCGTGGTGACAATCTGGGGCGTCAGCTTTTCGGTTGTCAAAGTCGGGCTGGAGGAATTGCCGCCGATTTTCTTTGTCGCCATCCGTTTCGCCATCGTCGCCATGCCGGCCGTCTTTTTTATTCCTTTCCCAAAAACATCCATCTGGAATGTCATTGCGGTTGGGGTGCTTATCGGTGTTATTAAATTCGGCCTTCTCTTTATCGCGATGCGCGCCGACGCGAACGCCGGCCTGTCGTCGCTCGTATTGCAGGCCCAGGTGTTTTTCACCATCGGCTTGAGTATCGTTCTGTTCAAAGAGAAACTCAGCGCTGAGCAATTAGCTGGATTAGCAGTCGCAGCCTTCGGTTTCTCAGCTTTTTTCTTCGGCGCCGGAGAGGCGATCACTATTCTCGGGTTAAGCCTTGTGCTTGGCGCGGCCGCCGCCTGGTCGGTCGCCAATATTGTGATGAAGCGCATGCAGGGCGTGAATCTGCTTGGGTTTATGGTCTGGGCGAGCGTGATTCCGCCCGTCCCGTTATTTGCCGTTTCTTATTTTATAGAGACGAACGACCCGCTTGGGCTGATCCTGACCTTGTCGCCAAAAGCGTGGGTATCGATCGCCTATATGGGTCATCTGTCGACGCTTCTCGCCTATGCGCTCTGGGGGCGGTTGTTAAATCGGCTCCCAGCCTCGACGGTAACGCCGTTCGCTTTGCTGATCCCCGTTATTGGTATTCTGACGTCCAGCCTTTTTCTCGGCGAGACGCTGACGATGCTGGAAATCACTGGTACAGGCGCGGTGATGGGCGGGCTTTGCCTGTGCGTGCTGGGTAAGCCGGTAATGGCGTATCTGCGGCGTCGCGCTCCCGCCCGGTCCGGGTCGGCATAGAGTTGAGTGTTGAGGTGACGGCGCTTGCGTTTGTTAAATTTTTCGCGTCCGCCTGGAAAGGTTGCGCAAGACCGTCATCCGCCAGATCCAACGCACCAGCGCAAAAACTGTCGCCGGGACGAAGGCGATGGTGAACCACAAGGCAAGCGCTTCGGCCGGCAAGGTCGCAGCGATCAAGAGCCCCAGATAAGACGCGACAACGAAGAGAACCGTCACAACGACCGGTCTGGCGATGGCGCGCGCTTTTGCGAACCAGAAAACGCCTTTGACGATTAACGCGCCGAGCAGTAACGCAAACGCGGCGGCGACGCCCTTGGCGAGCATCAGCGCGCCTTTCTTCGGGCGCCGCTGGAAATCGAACGGCACCGGCGCCTGTGACGATACGAAGACGGGCGGCGTATCTATCGCCATCGGCAGGTCAAAGGCGGAATCGATGTGACCCATGGTGGCGAGTTCTTCGCCGGTCACAGCGTCCCAGACCCTTGCGGTGTTGTCGCGCGAACCGCTGACAATGATGGCGCCGTCGCTGGAGGCGTCGAGGCCGCGCACACCGTCCTTGTGCCCTTCCAGTTCGGCGATCAGTGACTGGTCGTCGACATTCCATAAACGGATGACCGGGTCGATGCCGCTCGTTGCGAGCGTTGTGTCGTCATTGGCGAATGCAACCCCAAACGCCTTTTCCGCGCCATGATCAAAGCTTGCAATGCGCTGGCGCGACGCAGTGTTCCAGATGCGGATACGGCCATTGTCCGCCGCTGCGGCGAGCATGGAGCCGGTATTTGAGAATTTGACGTCATTGCCTTCGCCGCCAATGGAAAGCGCGGCGATGCGCGCGCCATTTCGCCAGTTCCACAAACGGACATTGCCGTCACGCGACGCCGAAGCGAGGAGGTCGCCATCGGGGCTGAAGTCGATTGCATGGATACGGTCCGTATGCCCCGTCAGTGTGCGCACGGCTTCACCGGTTTCAGGATCCCAGATGATGATTGTCTGATCATGGCTTGCCGTCGCGATAGCCGACCCGTCTGGTGACCATGCCGCGTCTTTGACAGTGCTTCGATGACCCTGCAGTTCGCTGATGACGGCGCCGCCCGGCGTTTCCCAAATTCTCGCCGTCAGATCTCGGGATGCGGAGACGGCGTATTTTCCATCCGGAGAGAAGTCGGCGCCCCAGATCCAGCAAAGCGGCTTGCCGTTGTCGTTGGTGTCGGCGCAATCAGTCCGGTGCTGTTTAAATTCGCCACGCTCAACGCCAGTGCGCGCGTCCCAGACCTTGACGAAATTATCATCCGATGAAGTGAGCAGGCGGTTTCCCTCAGCATCAAACGCGACATGGTTGATATCGGCGCCTTCGATCCCTTTGACCTGAACGCCTTCCAGCGCTGCGGCGTAAAGGCGGCCCTCCAGCACCAGCGGCGAAATCGCGATAAGGGAGAATAAAATCAGGGCGATATAAGATCTCGGCAGTAGCGCAAGCGAGGCGGCGCCGGCGGCGCGGTCGGCCTCTAATGTTCCGTATCGGGATAGAAAGGCGAGAACGCCCATCGCGCCGACAAAAAACGGGCGATAAGCGGCGAAAACGAAATCCGATGTGTAGGCGAGGGCGGCGAACGCTGCGGCGATCAGCGCCGCCATGAAAATCGATTGCCCGAACAGAGCGAGGCGGCGTTTAGAACCGGTCGTCGTGTATGCCCGGTTCGCGACCTTCTTTTGTTTTTGCGGTTTCGGCGGCTTGGGCGGTTTTGCTTCGTCGACGGGGGCTGGCGCCGGGGCGGGTTTCGGCGCGGGCGCGGGTTCGGGCCGCCTGTCCGGCGCGCCCTGAGCTGATACGGCGCCCTGCGCGACAGCTGTAATGAACGCTTTTAACGCCGGATCGTTTTGATTGCCGCGCCAATGCGTGAGGTCCGCTGTCTGAATCTGGCGGAACCCGAGCGGGATGTCGACATTATCAATGAGCGCCGGAAACAGGATATCTCGAGCGGCGCCTTCATCGGCTTCGTCACAGACAAATCGTGAGCCGACGGAATTACGCGACCATATTACGAGAACGGAGCGAGTGTTCGTTAGCGCGTCGGCAATTTCCTGGCGAAAGCCGGCGCCGGTTTTGATCTCCGGGTCCCACCAGACATGAAGCCCCGCCTGGGTCAGCGCATGCGCAATTTTTTCGACCTTTGGCCGATCCTCGCGCGCATACGAAATGAATACGTCGTGATGCCCCAAAATGCCCTCTCCCCGAGATCCGCGCGCAATTCCAGCCATGACAGTGGCGCGTGGTTTTTCTGAGAACTGTACCCCTACGGCTCTAACCGTGAGGGCAAGTTATCAAATCACATCCGCTTGCACAAATTATTGTATTCACTGGACCAACCCCCATCTAATGGGGAGAAAAATCCTGATGAAATTGCGCGAAATCCCGCAATGATGGATTAAAAGATGGCCTGAGCGGTCCGCCGCCGCTATCTGTCGCTCAATATTGATAATCATTTGCAAGGCTGTCCGCTTTTTTCATGCCCCGTTTTACGCCCGAATTTCTTGATGAGTTGAAAGCCCGTTTACGGCCTTCGGATGTTATCGGGCGCACTGTGAAACTCAAAAAACAGGGCAATGAATGGGCGGGACTTTCTCCGTTCACGAAGGAAAAAACGCCATCCTTTTTCGTCAATGACCAGAAGGGTTTTTATCACTGCTTTTCCAGCGGCAAGCATGGCGACATTATTTCATTTCTGCAGGAAACCCAGCGGTTAAGTTTTTACGAGGCGGTTGAGCGCCTGGCGGAAGACGCCGGACTGCCGCTGCCGGCGGAAACGCCGGGCGAGGCTGAGCGTGCGCAAAAAGCGCAAGGGTTAGCCGAGGCCTGCGGCGCGGCGGCGGTTTTCTTTGCTAAGTCGCTGTATCGCAATCAGGGCCGGGGTGCGCTTGATTATCTGCATGGCCGCGATGTCACCGACGCTCAGATTGAAGCGTTCAGTATCGGTTTTGCGCCGGCGGGGCGTGCTGAGTTGAAGGACTACCTTATCAATAAGGGATTTACGGAGGACGTTCTGATTGAGGCGGGTCTCATCATCAAACCGGATGACGGGTCGGCGAGTTTCGATCGTTTTCGCAATCGGGTGATGTTTCCGATCACTGGCGCGCGCCAGCGCGTGATCGCCTTTGGCGGTCGCGCCCTCGATCCGAATGCGCGCGCTAAATACCTGAATTCCCCTGAAACGCCGCTGTTTCATAAAGGTTCTGTTCTCTACAACTATGACCCGGCGCGCATGGCGGCGGCTGAGGACAAAGCGTCTTTGATTGTCTGTGAAGGGTATATGGATGTGATCGCTCTGTGGGGTGCTGGCATCCGGCGCGCCGTGGCGCCGCTCGGCACGGCATTGACGGAGGATCAGTTGGCGCTTCTGTGGCGGGCATCGGATGAGCCGGTCTTGTGCTTTGACGGCGACAAGGCGGGCGTTGGCGCGGCGCACCGCGCGATTGACCGTGCGCTGCCGATTTTGAAGCCGGGCAAGTCGCTGAATTTCGCCTTCATGCCCGAAGGTCAGGATCCTGATGACCTGGTGCGCTCGGACGGCGCCGCCGCGGTTCACCAGGTGCTGGAAGATGCGCAACCGCTGGTCGACGTATTGTGGGATCGTGAAACGCAAATTCGCCCCCTTGATACGCCGGAGCGTCGTGCGGCCCTGAAGGCGCATCTGCGCGAGCTTGCGAAAACCATCGCCGATAAGGACGTGCGCGGCGCCTATGGGGTCGAACTGGCGCGGCGTCTTGACGAGCAGTTCCGCCCTGCGCAATCGGGCCGTTTTGGAGAACGCTCCGCCGGCAAGGGGCAATGGCGGCCCGCGGGCGAGGGCAGGCGCGGGCAAGGCGCGCGACAGGGCTTTCGTTTCGCCGAACCGGCGCACCCGACAGCGGACCTGAAGCGCCGGGGCGCGCCGACGGACCGGGCCCGCGAAGGCGCGCTGATTCTCGCGGCCATCCATCATCCGGGTCTGATTGAACGCCAGGAATCGGCGTTTTTGGAGCTCAATCTGGCCGACGCCGGGCTTCAGACCCTTTTATGCGAGGTTTTATCGGCGATTTCAGCCAATCCGGCCCTTGACAGTCCGGGCCTGAAAAGCCATCTCACGCAGTCTGGCGCGGCAGGTCCATTGGAGCGGGTCTTGAATGACCCTGAGCTCTCGAAACAGCGATTCCTCCGCCCTGACGCTGAGTTAGACGAGGTTGAAGAGGGTTTCAAAAACGCTCTGGCGCATCATCTGTTTGAATCCACGTTTAAACAGGAGGTCGCCCGATCGGCGTCTCAGATTTTCAGCGATGGCGAAACAGCATGGAAAGCGGCGACCGCGGCGCGGGAAGAAATAAAGAATTCAAATAGGGCAAGCGAGTCCGGGGCTCGCGATGACAATGACTCGCCGCAGCGCTTCGAAGATGCGCTGGAACGCATGAAAGTCAGCGTCAGTAAAAAGTTTAACCGGTAAGGGTTTTTGAGGATGGCGAAAAAAGCAGCAGCGGCGGCGAAGAAGACGGAAGCGGAACAGGGCGATGGTCCGATTCTCGATCTGACGGACGCCGATGTCAAAAAACTGATCAAGTCGGCCAAGGCGCGCGGCTATGTTACCTATGATGAGCTGAACAAAGTTCTGCCGTCTGAAGAAGTCTCTTCTGAACAGATCGAAGACATCATGGCCCAGCTTTCCGAGATGGGCATTAATGTCGTCGAGCATGAGGAAGAAGACGAGGAAGACACCGCCGCCGCGCCTGCGGCCAAGTCGAAAGCCCTCGCCACAAAAGACGACAAAAAAGGCGGCCAGGTCGTCACCACCAACACCGGCGCCTCGGCGGACCGGACCGATGATCCGGTGCGCATGTATCTGCGCGAAATGGGCACGGTCGAATTGCTGTCGCGCGAAGGCGAAATCGCCATCGCCAAGCGCATTGAGGCTGGCCGGGAAACCATGATCCGCGCGCTCTGCGAGTCGTCGCTGACCTTCGAAGCGATCACCGTCTGGCGCGACGAATTGCAGGAAGGCCGCGTCCTCCTGCGCGACATTATCGACCTCGACGCCACCTATGGCGGCGGGCCGGAAGCGCGCCCCGACATGACCCAGCCGGAAGTCGCCGAACGCGTCAACCGCGAAGAAGCGGAAAAGGCGGAAAACCAGGACGACGACGAAGACGATTTCGACGAAGGCGCGCTGTCGCTTTCCGCCATGGAAGCGGAACTGCGCGAAGGCGTCATGGTGACGTTCGATAATATTTCTTCGGACTATAAAAAGCTGCGCCGGCTTCAGGACATCATGATTGAGGAGCAGCTGAAGGGCGACGATCTCACCGCATCGCAGACGCGCCGTTTCAAGAAGCTTCAAAAAGATATCGTCGAACTGGTTCGCTCCGTGCGTCTGAACAACCAGCGTATCGAAGCGCTGGTCGAACAGCTTTACGACATCAACCGCCGCCTGATGGCGCTGGAAGGAAAGCTTGTGCGTCTCGCCGACAGCTATGGCGTCAACCGTCAGGAGTTTCTCGGCGATTATATCGGCGCCGAGCTTGACCCTGAATGGTTTGACAGGGTTTCGAAAAAGACCGGCAAGGGCTGGCAGAATTTTGTCACCAAAGCCGGCGATCAGGTTCACCTCATTCGCGACGAGATCGGCAATCTCTCACAGGAGACCGGCCTTACCGTTGAAGATTTCCGGCGCATCGTTTCGACTGTGCAGAAAGGCGAGCGCGAAGCGCGCATCGCCAAGAAGGAAATGGTCGAGGCGAATTTGCGTCTCGTGATTTCCATCGCCAAGAAATACACCAATCGCGGCCTGCAGTTCCTCGATCTTATTCAGGAAGGCAATATCGGCCTGATGAAAGCGGTCGATAAATTCGAATATCGCCGCGGCTATAAATTCTCGACCTATGCGACGTGGTGGATCCGCCAGGCGATCACGCGCTCCATTGCAGACCAGGCGCGCACCATCCGTATTCCGGTCCACATGATCGAGACGATCAACAAGATCGTCCGGACCTCGCGCCAGATGCTGCACGAGATCGGCCGCGAGCCGACACCGGAAGAACTGGCGGAAAAGCTTTCCATGCCGCTCGAAAAAGTCCGTAAGGTGATGAAAATCGCGAAAGAGCCGATCTCTCTCGAAACGCCGATTGGCGACGAGGAAGATTCGCATCTCGGCGATTTCATCGAGGACAAAAATACCATCCTGCCGATTGACGCGGCGATCCAGTCGAACCTGCGCGAAACGACGACGCGGGTGCTGGCCTCGCTGACGCCGCGCGAAGAACGCGTTCTGCGCATGCGCTTCGGCATCGGCATGAACACCGACCACACTTTGGAAGAAGTCGGCCAGCAGTTCTCTGTCACCCGCGAGCGCATCCGCCAGATCGAGGCCAAAGCGCTCCGCAAGCTGAAGCATCCGAGCCGTTCACGGAAGTTGCGGAGCTTCCTGGACAACTAACCCCAACATTTGATTATCGTTATGCAAAAGGCGCTTTCTTAGCGGAAAGCGCCTTTTTCTTGACCTGTAACCGGGGGTCCGTGAAGTATTCGCGGGCTTGCGGGAACTAATCGGCTTGTCGTGTATTACAAGATGTTGAAGAGTTGCGTGCAGCAGGGGGCTTCGGCGTGGATGTGCAAAAGAAGGGGCGGACCATGGTCCAGATCAGCTTAATCACCAGAACTATAAAACGAGGGGCGCTTGGCCTGGCCGCGTTCGCGCTCGCGGCGTGTTCATCGACGGGCGGGCCGTTCGGGTTATCGCCGGCGCAGGAGCAAGCGATCGGCCAACAGCAGCATCCGCAAATTCTGGCGGCGTTTGGCGGCGAGGTCGATGACCCGCGCATCACGGCTTACGCGCAAGACATCTTTGACCGGTTGCTTGCGGCGTCCGATCAGCCCACGGCGCAAATCAAGTTTACGGTGCTCGACAGCCCCGTCATCAACGCCATGGCCTTGCCGGGTCATGTTTATGTAACACGTGGCCTCCTGGCGCTTGGCAACAGCGAAGCGGAAATCGCCGGCGTGATCGGACACGAGATCGGTCATGTATTCGAACGGCATACGGCGCAGCGGGTCAGCCGCGGCAACCTTGCCCAGATCGGCACGGCGGCTGTCGCGATCCTGACCGGCAACGCCGACACGGCGCAACTCGCAGGACAGGCCGCGCAGCTTTATGTGTTGCGGTTTTCGCGCACCCAGGAATATGAGGCCGATCAGGTGGGCGTGCGGCTTCTGGCGCGTGCGAATTATGACCCGATGGCCGAAGCGGCGTTTCTCGATACGCTTGGCGCATGGTCCGGTCTGGAATCGCAAATCGCCGGACGCCAGTCGCCGCCTGAATATTTATCGACACACCCCAACTCGGCGGAGCGCGTGCGCCGCGCGGCGCAGGAAGCCAATGTCCTGCGTCAGGCAGGGGCGGGCTCGTCACAACGCAATCGCGATCAATATCTGAATATGATCGATGGTCTTCTCTATGGAGACGATCCCATTAAACAGGGATTTGTCCGGGGGCGTGATTTTATTCATCCGCAAATCGGTATTGCGTTTCGCGCGCCTTCAGGGTTTGAACTGCAAAATTCAACGCAAGCTGTTTACGGTCGGTCGCAAAGCGGCGCGCAAATGCAGTTTCTGGGCGCCGGGAGCCAGGGAGGGCCCGCTGCGCTTATCAATGGCCCGCTTTCTCAGTCGTTGAAAATTGACCTGTCGCCTGCGCGCTCTGTGCAGATTAATGGACGAAACGCGGCCATTGGGTCGGCGCGTGCGAATACTCAAAACGGTCAGGTCGATGTGACCGCCTACGCCATCCAATGGGAAGGCGCGTCGCATTATATCTTCCTTTGGGTAACGCCGGCGCAGCAATCAAGACAGCTTCAGCCCGCGCTGAACGAAGCCGTTCAGTCGCTTCGTACGATTGATGGCCGTGCAGTCACCGTTCCTCCCGCAACGCGTGTTGACGTGGTCACCGTTCAGCGCGGTGATACGACGGCAAGTCTTGGACGCCTGAACGCTTTTCCGGCCTATCAGGTTGAGCGGTTCCGCGTCATGAACGCCCTTGGCGCCAATGAACAGCTGCGTGCGGGGGAACGGGTTAAACTGGTGCGGTAGACCGGCCGCAAGCCGTAATACGCAAGCCGATCATCAGGCAGCTCTTTTGCTGACGAAATTGAGGCGCGCGACCCTTGATTGTATCCGCCAAAGAGTGGAACAGTTAAGCTTTGCATCCGCTATAGCGAAGGGCTGTACGTGAAAAATATATACGGTATTGCAATAACCATTGTCTGCCTTTGCATTGGCGTAAATTTCGCCCATGCAGATAACGTAGCTTCCACGAAAGATGATGAGTTTCGGGCGCTTCTCTCTGAAGCCGCGCAAAGCGATGATATCGTCGGGCTTGCCGTCGCCGTTGTGCGAAATGGCGAAGTCACTTTTTCTGAGACATATGGGTATCGGGAACTGGCGGGCGACGATCCGGTTGATCGATCTACGGTTTTTCGTATCGCGTCGCTTTCGAAGGGGTTCGCCGCCAGCGCAGCGGGCCGACTGATCGCTGACGGCAAGCTGTCTCTTTCGGAGGGCGTGTCCGACTATGTGCCGGAACTAAGGCTCAAGAACGGCAATCAGTTGAAAGCTTTGACGCTTGAGAATGTCCTTAGCCACAGGACCAGCCTTCCGCCTTATGCGTATGACAACCTTCTTGAGGCCGGGGTTGCGCCCGCTGAAATTCTCGGCGAGTTCCGTAAGGTCGATCCAATCTGTCCGGTCGGCCAGTGCTATTCATATCAAAACGTTGCGTTCGATACGATTTCTCGGGTGATCGAACAAACGGATGGGCGCGCATATTCTGACGTCGTTGAAGAAGAGTTCTTCAATAAACTGGATATGGGCCGCGCGTCGTTTGGCCTGGAAAATCTGAAACAGGACGATAACTGGGCGCGGCCTCATCGGCGCCGACGCGGCCAGGCGTGGCGCGTTGGTGATGTGAAAGAGGCCTATTATCGTGTCCCCGCAGCGGGCGGCGTTAACGCCAGCATTGTCGACATGGCTGAGTGGCTGAAAGCGCAAATGGGATATGCCCCCGATGTCATCAGCTCTGAGATTCTGGAAATGACCCATACGGAAAGAGTGCCAACGCCAGCTGAAATCAGACGGTTAAGCAGCGTTATGAAACTTGATGCTGCTCACTACGGACTGGGCTGGCGGATTTATGACTATGCCGGTATGCGCGTGGTCAAACATTCCGGGAGCGTTGATGGCGGCTATGGCGCGCAGATTGCGTTCCTGCCAGATCGGGGCGTCGGGATTGTCTTGCTCACCAATTCAAGGTCGAGACAATTTTGGGAGATACTGCCGGCGTTCCTCGACACAGAATTAAATGACAGGACTAATCTCGCGGACTGAGATTTTGATGATCCAGGGCGTCTCTTCACAAGCGCACAAAAGCGAATCACGTGAGAAGAGCAGTGTCTGTAAAGGAATTTTCGCCCATGACCGCGCCAACAGGATCAAAAGCCAACCCGTCGCAATTCGACTGCTACAATGATCTGGCTGAAGACGAGCCCTATTTCGTTATTCGCGCTGACGATCCATTGTCGGACTCGCTGGTTGAGCTTCACGCCTATATCGGAGCAGGGCAGTCGGGCGCGGCTCACAACAAGCTGGCGGAGATTATGGAATTGACCCGGGACCGGGCCCCGCGCCCATCGGACTCGCCGAAATACCGCGAGACCTTCGCTATTTCGCAGGCGATGGAAAGCTGGCGCCGCGATAACAGCTGACAGCGTTTGGGTTCGTTGTTCGGATAATATCTTTCTATACGGCGTCAAAATACCAGAAACCAAACCTCATCCATATAACGAAAAGACGCGCAGCGAGTTACCGCTGCGCGCCCGATTCTCCCCCCTTTACAGGGTCAGTCCGACGATACCGCCATTGCCTGGCGTCTCCGCCCATCGCCATTGGACTGGAGATATTTGTTGCAGCTTTTGACCGTTGTGAGCAGGTGCATCAACACACATCGGCATACGCGGGGTTGCATTTAGTTGCATAGGGTTGCAACAATCATGCAACCCAGTCAGTGCGTATAAAGCCGATGTCAGAAACCTTCGCCGATAAACTGAAGCTTGTTCTCAAAGTGCTCGTGGTCAGCCGCACTGGCCTTGCCTCTGCGCTCAATGTGGACAAGTCGCTCGTCGGCCGCTGGGCGTCTGGAGCGGTGAAGCCTTCGGAGCATAACCGCGCCAACATTACCCGTTATGTCGCTGAGCGCGTTCCAGGGTTCACCTTGCTTGACTGGGAGCGCGACATCAAAACCTTTAGCGCTGTTTTGGGCGTGCGGCCGGATGGGTCTGCGGCTTTGACAGAGAGCATGGATTTTGACTGGGTTGCCGCGCCGATTTTAGATGAGGCTCTGCGCACCAGTAAACAGCGCGGCGGCGCTTATGAAGGGCTGTGGCGTTCAACACGCGCTTCAAATGATCTGCCAGGCCGGTTTGTCCACGATATTTGCATGATGCAGCGTCGCGAAGACGGCATGCTTCAATTTAAAGTCGGCGTTGAAGGCGTGCGATATGTGGGCTGGTCGCTTCTCCTGCAACATCAAATTTTTTCGGTCGCAAGCGATGTTGAGTCCGGCACGATGATGTTTTCCATTTTTAATGGCGTTGCGCGTCAACGCCCTGAAGTACTGGATGGGCTCAACCTTGCGACACTGCGCGACGCAGGCGGTTCGCCGGCGGCGTCCGCGAGCGTCCTGCATCGGATAGGCGACATTACCGGCAATCCCGCTCAGGACGAGAAATTGTTCGAAGAGGCGATAGCCGCTCTCGATCCGCTGGCGCCTGAGGGCTCGGTGCCGGAGAAAATCGCCAGCCACCTTACACGGAACGTTACTGACTGCGCGCCCGGTTTTTTGCGTTTGCTTTACGGCCAGTCCGTTGCGCGGGGGACCAGGCTAGGCAAGGGTGCGCCCGGTGATGAAAGCTGATGGCCCGGTATGGCTGTCAGCGGACATCGTTTAGCCAGCCCACAATCACATCCGCCGTTTGCTCCCAGGCCGGTTCGCCGTCGCGCCAGATATAAGCGTCCTCGACAGTGGCGAAGCGGTCATTGGAGTGGCCGATATTTTCCTGAACAACGAAGGTTGCTGTCCCGGGGCGCAGGCGGTTGACCATATCGGCGATCACCTGATGGCCGTATTGAGCTTCGAACTGGTCGAACTCATTGTAAGTGACAAGCACTGGCGCTTCGAGCGCCGCCCAGGCGGCGAGGAAGTTGCGTTTCGCGGCCTGCTGGTGCCAGGCGTAAGGGCGTCCGTAATGGGCGCCGTCTTCCATACCGCGAATACCCGCGCGGGCGGCGGCCATAACGTCGCTCTCTTCAGCGATGTCGTCAGGGTCGCGATCATTGATGAGATATTCATAGTGGAATTTGGCGCGGGCGATCATTTCATCATGGATTTCTTCGGGCGCGACCTCTTCGGGGCGGCGTTCAAGATAAAGCCGGTCAAAGGTCAGCATACGCTCGTAATAGGTTTCCGCGCCGCCGCCCTGAATAGCGACGCCGGCAATGTCGTATCCTTTGTCCTGTAACGCCTTGGCCACCAGCGGCGCCGTTGTTGAGCCAAGGCTTGATCCATAGACATAAACCTTGCTCGCATCCAGGCGCTCATCGCGCAGCAGCGTCTCATACGCCTCGACATAATGCGCGACTTCAGTGTCGTAATCGAGGTGGTCACAGGCCGGGCCTACGCTGTCGCCGTCAGAGGAGCGTTCGACGCGCACCAGCGACAGGCCAGACTCTTGAGCTAACTTGCCGAGGATGCCGCGTGAGCCGCCTTCGCGATATTCAACCGATCCGCATGAAACCCATTGCGTGAAAATGATCGGATGTAGCGGCGCATCGGCGCCGTCGGGTATGGTGATGATGGTGCGCAGGCGAGCGCCGTCAGACGTTTCGACCATGCCGTAATGTGATGTTACGCGGGGAATGCTTTCCAGCGGGCGGTCTGCATCGCGTGCCAGCCCACCGACCATGACTTGTTCGGCGCTCGTGTTTTCCTGGGCGCAGGCGCCAGCCATAAACGCGCAAAAAACCGCTGCGCCCGCAAGGGCGCTTCTGTGTTGGAAAGCAAACATCGTTAAGTCTCCATATTGCGAGGGGGGAGGGATACGGGCAGCTGCAGTTCGGTGAGATAGTCGCGGCTGTTGTTTGCGACCATTTTCGCAGGCAGGCTGTAGTCATCCTGATCGGCGCCAAAACGGTGATAGAGTTCGCGCAAAGGACCGGCGGGTTTTAATCCCGCGCCGCCGACCCAGTCAGTCATCTGTGTAAAGAGGGTTTCAGTTTTGAAATAGCCGCCGGCGTACACAACCGAACAGGCCATCGCGCTGCCAGGGATATGCGTCGCAGGTGGGGTGTCGAGGCTGTCCGTGGACAAAGGGATACAGACTTCAAGATCGAGATCTGATTTTTCTGTAGGCGCGCTGTGAAACATCATGAACGGCGCTATTGGCGCCCTTGCATTCCGGTCGGCGACAACGGATTCCGCCGCCTCGAACATTTCTGTCACCGGCGCGCCGAGATGGGGTACGGTTTTCCGAATGGCGTAAACGCACTGCTCGTCCAGCGGCGCCAGTTTGAAAGTCGGCAGCGCCGCTGCTGCTTCGTCTTTCAGGGATTGCGCCATCATATCGGCGAGCCGCATTTTTCCGGCGAGTTGCGATTGGACGTCCGCAAGCTCGCGGCGCTTGGCGGCGATGGTTTCCTTAATCCTCTCCGGTGATGCGTTTGCGCCATGAAGGACGGCGGCGATCTCGGCGATCGTGCAGTCGATCATGCGGAGATTGGTGATCACGGCGAGCGTTTTCGCCTGATCAAGCGCGTAGTAGCGATAGCCCGTATGCGGGTCGACATGCTCAGGCCGGAGCAGGCCTTGCTCGTCATAAAAACGCAGCGCCTTGACGGATACGCCGCCAAGCCGGGCCAGATCACCGATTCGTAGCATGCCTCTCATAAAGGCGAGTGTAGGGTCTCCCCCAAGAGGAGAGTCAATTGAGCGTCGCTGATCTTTTTGGCGCTTTCGGCGAGATGGGAGGCCAGATGTAACGCCGGTTCTCAGCGCCGCCTGCCTGCATCGGACCCTTGCGCGGGAGGGCGCAATCGCTAAGGTCTGCCGCGATTAACAGACCGATCCTCGACGGGATCTCACAGGAGGAATGAATGGCGATTGACGGCAAGTGGAACATCACGATCAAAACCCCGATGGGCGAACAGAATGGCGTTCTGACGCTGAAGCAGGAAGGCGACGCGCTGACGGGCGAAATGTCCGGACCGTCGGGGACCGCAGCTATCGAGAACGGCAAAGTTGAAGGCGAAAAGCTGAGCTGGCACGCAAAAGTCACGTCGCCAATGCCGCTTACGCTGGAATTTGAAGGCCTTACCGAAGGCGATTCAATTTCCGGGAATGTAAAACTGGGCGCCTTTGGCACCTCCACTTTCTCAGGCACCGCTGCTTAGGGCCCACCTCTCATGATCAAAATCGCCGCCGCCATCGCCGCCGCCCTAGCGCTTGCAGCATGCGGCGGCGATCCATCCCCCGGCTCGTCCGAAGAGACGCCTTCTGATGAGGCGAGGCTTTCACCCGCCACTGAGACCGAACGATATGAAGCGGCGGCTGCGGAAGCGGCAAGCCTCGATGCGATTGGCGAAGCTTTCGTAAAACTGGCGCTGGCGGTTGGTCAGCATGATGAGGCTTTTGTCGACGCCTATCATGGTCCGGCGGAATGGGCGGAAGCGGCGAAAGAAGATGCGCGACCGCTCGATGCGCTTGAGGCGGAGGCGCAAGGGCTCCTGATCAGTGTGGCGCGCGCGAATGCAGATGCGCCGACATTGCGCGGCGCCATGCTTGAAAAGCTGACCCGCGCGGCGCTTGCGCGGATACGGATAGCGCAAGGCGAAACATTTCCCTTCAACGAGGAAACGCGGCTTTTATACGACGCGGTTGCGCCGGGCTATGATATTGCCGAATTCGACGCCGCGCTTGAAGAGATTGACGCTTTGCTGCCCGGCGACGGGCCGCTCAATGAGCGCGTCGACGCTTTTCGCAATTCGCTGGCGATCCCTTCTGACAAGTTGGCAGCGGTATTCGATGCGGCGATCGCCGAGTGCCGCCGGCGCACGCTTGCAAAATACGACCTTCCCGAGACGGAGCGCTTTTCCGTGGAGTTTGTGACGGACAAACCCTGGAGCGGCTATAACTGGTATCAAGGCGATTATTACAGCCTGATCCAGGTCAACACGGATTTCCCGACCATTATCGATCGCGCTGTCGACCTTGGGTGCCATGAGGGTTATCCGGGCCATCACACTTGGAACATCATGCTTGAGCGCGAATTGCTCGAGGGTAATGACTGGATCGAGTATTCCGTCTACCCGCTGTTTTCGCCTTTGTCGGTGACGGCGGAAGGCTCGGCGAATTACGGCATTGAGCTTGCGTTTCCGGGAACGGAAAAGATTGCGTTTGAGCGTGACGTATTGTTCCCGCTTGCCGGTCTTGATCCGGCCCAGGCGGGGACCCTTGATGCGGTGAACAAAGAGCGGCGCAAGCTCTCTCATGCGCGCAATCATATTGCGCGCGAATATCTCGATGGCCGATTATCCCGTGATGACGCGATTGATATGCTGATGAAATACCGTCTGGAGTCGCGCGAGCGCGCCGAACAGTCGTTGAGGTTCATCGACACCTATCGCGGCTATGTCATCAACTACAATCTTGGCCGCGATATTGTGGAACGTTATATCAGCCGCAAAGCCGTTGGCCGTCAGGACACATGGGGCGCTTTCCGCACGCTGCTGACGACGCCTCTGGCTGCGTCGGATATTGAAGCTGCGCAGTGAAGTTTTACGGCATTGTTCAACGCATTCACCTTTGGGCCGGGGTGTTGCTTGGCGTCCAGGTGCTTTTGTGGATGCTCAGCGGCGTTGTGATGAGCTGGTATCACATCGAGCTGGTGCGCGGCGAACGGGCGATGTTTGCAACGCCGTCTCAGGAACTTGAAAGCCGCAATTACGCATCCCCCGGCAGGGTGATCGCCCAGCTTGACGGCGCAACGTCGGTTGAACTTCGCTATTTCCTCGGGCGTCCTGTCTATGAGGTCAAAAGCGAAAGCGAAGAGGCGCTGTTCGATGCGATGTCAGGCGAAAAACTTTCGCCTATCGATGAAGCGACGGCGCGCGCGGTCGCTGAACAGGACTATGTAGGCGAGGGAGAGATTGAGAAGATCGCACTGCTAGGCAATACGCCTCAGGAATACCGAAAAGCCTTGCCGGTCTGGCGTGCGGACTTCAATGACAGTCTGCATACGCGCCTTTATATTTCACCTGATACAGGTGTTGTGGCGTCCCGTCGCAACGATGTCTGGCGCCTGTATGATTTCTTCTGGATGCTGCACATCATGGATTATGATGAGCGTACGGATTTCAATAACCCGCTGGTGAAAACCGCTTCCGCCGCAGGCTTTCTGTTCGCGGTCACCGGTCTGTTCATGGTGATACTGAAAAAGGGGCGCCAGCAGATCGCTCGCGATGTCGGATTTGTCTTCGGACGACGGCGCGAGCGTTGAATCAAAAACGCGCCGGACCTTCTCAGTCTCGGCGCGCCAATACTCTATTTAAGAGGCGTTTCTTAGAAACCGAAATAGAGCGGCTCCGGCCCGATCGGTTCTTCGGTTTTCGCCTCTGCGGGTTCAGTGTCTTCCGCTTCCGCGTCCTTGGCGACCTCGCATTCCTTACGCTTATAAAAATAGGAATACTGGGTGCTCGACTCTTTAGATTTGGCGGAGTTTCCAATGGCGGTCGAAACTGAAAAGCGGACCTGATCGATGACGACCGCGACGACGCCGCGCCGTTCCTGTTTTTGAACGCTGGAATCGCTGACAGTCTGCCCACCGCCCAGCTTGGCGGCGGCCGGCTGCAGGCTTAGCGCTGCGGCGACGGCGATCACTGTAATCGGCTTAAACATGGCATTCCCTCTCCTAATACGACTATGCCTGCGATCGATGTCGCATGGCAAGCGCCGCCATCCTTTCAAATGCCTCCAAAACCTTACCTTGTGGTAACAATCCTTACGAAATCTGGCGTTTTTGACGCCAGATCACGCAAAATTGACAAGGGTTTCCACCAGAACGCAGGAAATCAGACCGGTTGATCGGGTTATCCCAGAGCGTCGAGCGCCGGGACGAAATCCACCCCAAGCGCCTCCGAGACCGCCTTATAGGTGACTTTGCCCTGATGGACATTAAGGCCGTCGCGCAAATACTCACTTTTGCGCAGGGCGTCCAAACCATCATTTGCGAGCATCAGCCCATAGCCCAGCGTCGCGTTGTTGAGAGCATGGGAAGATGTCAGCGGCACGGCGCCAGGCATATTCGCGACACAGTAATGAATGACATCGTCCACAACATAGGTCGGATCTGCATGGGTGGTGGCTTTTGAGGTTTCGAAACAGCCGCCCTGGTCAATTGCTACGTCGACTAAAACTGAACCCTCTTTCATGCCTTTCAGCATGTCGCGAGTGACGAGTTTCGGCGCGCTGGCGCCCGGGATCAATACAGCGCCAACAACGACATCGGCGACGTCCGTCTCCTCGTCCAGCGCTTCAAAAGTTGAATAACGCGTTTTTGCTCGTCCGCCGAAGAGTTCGTCCAGTTCAGCAAGACGTCGGTTTGAACGATCGAGTATAGTAACGTCAGCGCCAAGGCCGACCGCCATACGCGCGGCGTGGGTGCCTACAACGCCGCCGCCGATGACGAGGACTTTTGCCGGCAAAACGCCCGGAACGCCGCCCATCAGCAGGCCGCGTCCGCCCTGGTGCGCGGTCAGCGCATAAGCCGCCGCCTGAATGGAAAGCCGTCCTGCGACTTCGCTCATGGGAGCCAGCAAAGGCAGGCCGCCGTGCGGGTCAGTAACGGTTTCATAGGCGACAGCCGTGACGCCGGATTCCATCAGGCCGCGCGATTGTTCCGGATCGGGCGCCAGGTGAAGATAGGTATACAGAATTTGACCTTCACGAAGTTGAACCCATTCGCTTGGCTGGGGCTCTTTCACCTTCACGATCATGTCGCTTTGGGAAAAAACGCTTGCTGCGTCCGGGGCGATCTTTGCGCCCGCCGCTTCATAATCGGCGTCGGAGACTTTGATCCCGGCGCCGGCGCCGGTCTGAACCAGCACGTCGTGGCCGTTCTGAACATATTCGCGCACGCTGCCCGGTACGAGGCCGACGCGATATTCATGGTTTTTGATTTCCTTGGGCACGCCTACGCGCATAATTTCCTCCCTGATTTGGTTAACGGGATCATATTCTCTTTTCTGTGCAAATTTTTGATATTTTCCCGTAATAGCGATACGTTAGGAGATATATTTTCCATAATAGGTCTGAAAATCGCACAGGATTCGACAGCATGGACAATTTTGACGCCGCCATATTAAACATTCTGCAGGAAGATGGGCAAACGCCATTTGCCGAACTTGGTGAAAAGGTCGGGTTATCGCCGTCCGCCTGCCACAAGCGGGTCAAGGAATTGCGTCAGTCCGGCATGATCGCGCAGCAGGTCGTTATTGTCGATGAGCGCAAGGTCGGCCTTGAGACATCCGTGTTCGTCCAGGCGACGCTGAAGAACCAGCAGCAGGCGACGCTCGATACATTTGAAAAAGCGGTGTTCCGCCATCGCGAGATCATGGAGTGCTATTTGATGGCGGGCCTTTCCGATTACCTGTTGCGTATTCTGTGTAAGGACGGCGCCGACTATGAACGCATTCATGCGGAAATTCTGACGCGCCTGCCAGGGGTTGATAGAGTCATTACAAATTTTTCAATAAGGAAGGTTTTGCGCCGTACTGCAGTGCCGCTTTGAAGCTTTAAGCCGCATGCGCGCTCAATTGTGGCGACAATGTGCCGAAGAGATACAATCAGAAGAAAATGCAAATAAATTTACCGTTAAGGAGTTAAACGGCTCGCAAAGAGTTGGCGCCACGGTGGCTTCGAAGCCAAAGGAGCCCGATGATGCTGACGACTGCCCGTGTGGACTTGCCGCTGCCCGTTGCCGCCCGGCTGAAAAACGATGCGTCGTTTACGGACAATGTAAACGAGTATGCGCGCGAAGACCTCATCGGCTTTAAAAGGCCGATTGCAGCGGCGTTTGCGTTGATTGCGCCGGTCGCGCTCGCTTTTGTTTATCAGGGCCTCGGTATGACCGCCATGCTGCAGGTTGCGGTCATTATGGTCGCGCTGGTTGGCGGCGGCGTCTATATCGTCGGCCGGCAGGAATGGCCGAATATCGTTTTGCAGTTCCAGGAACTCGCCATGGCGAAACGCAAAGCCGTTGCGGATCTGCGCTGCGGATTTGGCGAATCATCGTTTCTCAGCAATGGCCGTTCGCCGCGGTTTTTCGAGCACGACCATGGCGTTCTGGTGCTGGCCGACGCCGGCGATCTGAAGACGCTGTTCTTTTCCATCGCCAAGGATGAAAGCGATCCGCGCTGGTCGCTCTATATCAATGGCGAGATGCATCGCCGGGTGTGGCGTTGGCTGCGCTTGCCCGTCTCGCGCGAAGTCGTGAAGTTTTCCACGGAAGGCTCTAAGCTTGCACGCATCGGCGACCCGCCGGTCATCGACTCCGTCGACGCCTGGGAGGCGGTGAACGTCGCCCTTGGCGAGCCCCTCGACGGCGCCATCATCCACCGCTGTTTCGACGAGCTGTCGGAGATGGTCGAGCGCCTTATCTGAGCTTTCCCAGCCCGGCGCGGCGCCCCTTACAATTGAGGGGCGCCGCTGTTACATGCAGGGACATGACGACACTCATTGATACTGTGGGCGCGGCTCAGAAGCCGCGTCACCCGGAAAAGCAGTCGCGGGAAGATAGCCCGATCCTGCGCAAGCCCGAATGGATTCGCGTCAAGGCGCCCGTGTCGAAAGGCTATGCGCAGACCCAGGCGATTGTCCGTTCGAAAAACCTGCACACCGTATGCGAAGAAGCGGCCTGTCCGAATATCGGCGAGTGCTGGGACAAGAAACATGCGACCATGATGATCATGGGTGATACCTGCACGCGGGCTTGTGCGTTCTGCAATGTGAAAACCGGCGTGCCCGGCGCCCTTGATGCTGACGAGCCGCGTCACGTTGCGGAAGCGGTTGCAGAGATGGGCCTTAAACACGTCGTTATCACTTCTGTCGATCGCGACGATCTCGCCGATGGGGGCGCCGCGCATTTCGCCGCCGTCGTCACCGCTATTCGCGAACGTTCGCCGGACACCACGATTGAAATTCTGACGCCTGACTTCCTTCGCAAAGAAGGCGCGGCGGAAACGGTGATCGACTCGCGCCCCGATGTTTTCAATCATAACCTTGAAACCGTGCCGCGGCTTTATCTCTCGATCCGCCCTGGGGCGCGGTATTTCCATAGCTTGCGCCTACTCGAAAAAGTCAAAGAGCGCGATCCGCAGATGTTCACCAAATCCGGCATCATGGTCGGCCTTGGCGAGACCCGCGAAGAGGTCATGCAGGTGATGGACGACATGCGCTCCGCCGGCATCGATTTCATCACTATCGGACAGTATCTCCAGCCGACGCGAAAGCACGCGCCGATTGATCGCTTTGTGCATCCGGATGAGTTCAAGTCATATGAAACCCTGGCGCGCGCCAAAGGCTTTTTGATGGTATCAGCGTCGCCGCTGACCCGATCGTCACATCACGCTGGCGATGATTTCGCCAAGCTTCAGGCGGCGAGGGCGATGCGCGGTTAAAGATGCGCTCCTTCGGCTGGAAAATATTCCTGCAGGCGCCGATTGAGAAAGTCTTTGCGGCGTTGTCGACAGATGAGGGGCGCGCAACATTTTGGGCGGAAAAAACCATTGAGCGTGACGGCTCAATTGATTTTGTATTTCCGAATGGCGAGACCCACAAAGCCGAGATTTTGGCGAAAGCTGCGCCTGTCCAGTTATCAATCCGGTATTTCGGCGCTGTCACAACATTTGACCTCCAAGCGGCGGCTGACGGAACAACGCTCGCCTTAAATGTTTCAGAAGCGCCGGAAGATGACTGGCTTGAGTCTTACGCCGGCTGGGTTTCCGTTTTGATGAACATGAAGGCTGTTCTCGATTTCGGCGCGGACTTGCGCAATCACGATCCTGCGAAAAGCTGGGAACAGCGCTTCGTTGAAAATTAGAGTCGCGTTGATCGAATGCGCTTGGCTCGCTGCGCTTAACAATTATCGCAGCGGTCGCGGCAACGCCGGTCCAGCAGGTTTCGGGCGTCCCCGCACAAGACCAGCACATCCTGATCCTCAACGCGGTCGCCATTGTGGTTGTCATTGCTCTGGCTTTGGTCGTTCCGCTGGCCTTGATCATTGCGTTGCGTGACCGTCACATTGACGTTCGGCTTACCGTGTTTTTTCTTTTTGGCATGGCGTTTGTGCGCGCCATGCTCGCGTTCAATGCGACGTAAGTCTTCAGAAAGATCCGAGAATCTGCGCTCGGCGTCTTTTCGATCGCCTGCCGCCATATAGCATTTTGCCTCGTTATAGCGTTGAAACTCAAGACAATGCATATGCGTTTTACATCGCATGACGACGGCGTTATAGGCCGCATTTACTTCGGCGCGAAACCTGTCCAAAGGTGCGCTGGCTGCATTGGGTAGGGCTTTGCCGGAAGCAATGACAGCTTGCACCGCTGACAGGTAGTTCTGTCTTTCTTTCTTATATTGAGCGTCACAAGTGTTGGCGGCGACATTAGTGCGCTGATCGATGGAGGCGTAAGGAGATCCGCCTACAGTCTTTTTTGTGACATTGACGTCATGGGTGCAGCCAGCCAAACTGACGGCTGTTGCGGCGATCATTACAAGACATTTTCTCATCTTGCCCCCTTAATGGTTGTATAAAAAGAGTTGCGCTCCCGTGCGTCATGCGCCGAAGTCAAAATCAAGTTCTATGATACCGAAGCAACAGGGATCGCTTGGCGGCGCCAAAATTCCGGTCTTGAGACAAATAATGTAGCCGATGGCGATCAATAGAGCTGTGGCGAGAACGATTATCAGCGCTACAAGATAGGGATTACGATTGCGGCTTTTGCCGTCACCTGCATCCCCCTTTTCCAGATGAAAGATAGCGATATCCTGATATTGTCGCCGGTCTTCGATGCTCATGCCCCACACCCCTGCAAAAACAATCAAAACGAGAATAAAATAATATTTACAACCAAAACGAGCATACTGTCCAGCCCTTTTCTTAGTGATTGTGACTGCGGCAGTGCAGCAACTTGCCGGACATGATCGGCTGGCGTTAAGACGCGGCCAGCATTCAGGACAGGACAATCCCGCCCAATGACAGTTCAGCTCTACGACCTTGCGCTTGCCGATATCGACGTCCGCCCAAGCCCTTATTGCTGGCTTGCGAAATTCGCGCTGCTTCATAAAGGCGTCAGGTTCGAGACGGTCCCGCTGCGCTTTGCGGAGAAGCATAATTATCCGGATTCTAACCACGCAACGCTGCCCGTTTTGAAAGACGAAGACCGTATTATCTGTGACAGCGCCAACATCATTGCGCATCTGGAAAAGCGCTATAGCGGATCGCCGCTGACCGCGAGCGAAGGCGAGCGCGCAGCTGTTGAGTTTTACAAGGCCTGGATGGGCGCGCATCTGTTCCCGGCGCTCGGACCGATGATGTTCTTGCGGGTGCATGCGGCGGCGCATGAAAGCGACAAGGAATATTTCCGCACTACTCGTGAAAAACGTTTCGGCAAAACGCTTGAGGAAGTGGCGATGACGCCAGGCGCCAAGGAAAAAACCGAAGCTGCGTTGCAAACCCTGGCCGCGCCGCTCGCCCGGCACAAATATCTCGGCGGCGATACGCCTAATCTCAGCGACTATACCGTCTTCGGCGTTTTCATGTGGCAGCGCACAGTGACCAGCGAAACGCTTTATGAAACGCCGCAGGCCGTCGGCGCATGGATTGAGCGTATGCTTGATCTCTTTGATGGCTATGGCCGAAAGGCGAAGCAGGCCGCGTGACGTCGAAACGGACAACGACAATCGTTCCTCATACTGCCGACCAGATGTTCGATCTGGTCGCCGATGTGGAGAGATATCCGACGTTCATTCCCTGGTGCGTTGCGCTGCGCATCCTTGAAAAAGATGTTGCGGACGGGCAGGGAACAATGACGGCGGATATGGTGGTCGCCTATAAGGTTTTTCGCGAAAAATTCCGAAGCCATGTCATCCTCGACCGCGAAAACAAAAGCATTGAGGCGCGTTATCTCGATGGGCCTTTTCGCAACCTTGAAAATCACTGGCGCTTTATCGATCAGCCCGAAGGGGGCTCTGAGATCGATTTCGCCATCGATTTTGAGTTCAGAAATTTCCTCCTGCAGGCGACGGCGCATGCCGTTTTTGACAAGGCGTTCGCCCGCATGAGCGAAGCGTTTGTCAAGCGCGCTGATGATGTTTATGGCTGAAAGGCTTAAGGCCTTACTTCGCTTTCATCCTGTAAATTTATCTGAATACTGAAAAACACGTATTTTGAACTCACCCTCTGCTGGCGGGTTGGCCAATACAGGTTGTATTTATTTCGAACATCCCTCACTATCGATATACTAGGCTGGCGATTTGAGGGGGCGGAATTTGCCAGTTGTCTTGATATCTTTGCGAACAAAGAAGCTATTACTCGACCGTTGGCCGGGGACGATTGGCTGCCTGCAAAGGACTTACTTCTCTAGGTCATCTCTGTTAACAGGCGTTTTTTGCACTTCAGGCCGGTTATGCAAAGCTATCAGTCTCCTGAGTAAATACTCTATGTTTGTAATGTGTCGACAACGATGAAAGACTGATAATGGCGAAATCAACCCGCGATCAACCCTCCAGTAAGCTTTTTAAAGAAATGGAAAAAAAGGCTGCTCTGTCTGATGTAGAAAAAGCCCGCAAGGCAACGCTGAAAAAGACGGAAAGCCTGCGGGCGTTGCGCCTTGCGAAAGAGGCTGAAGACCGCGCTGCGGAAGCGGCCAAGCCAAGCAAGAAAAAGCGGGCAACAAAGAAGAGAGGCTTACCGGATTTCGAACGCGAAGTTTAAGCTTTGTTATCAGGAAACAGCGTTTGCAGTCTTTTCGTGACCGAGGCCATATGCGCCATTGCCGAAAGTCCCGCGTTGTCATGCAGATGTAGTCGATTTATAATTGACAAAAGCGCGATGGAGAACGCGAGTGTTTATTGTCGTGACACGGTCAACATTTTCACCTGACGTTGAGAGTGAAGTGCTGGCGCTGGCCAGATGCTCCGTGCCGGTCGCTAAAGCGCAGCCCGGTTTTGTCGATATGATTGTCCATATTAATCATGATCGCACGCAGCTCATGACCTACTGGAAATGGGAGCGCCGTGAGGATCATGAAGCGTGCATGGCGAGCGAGGATTGGGCCGCCTTTATGCCGGGATGGGAAAGGCTGATTGCCGATGGTAAATTACAATTCGATCTGGATACGTATGAGCCGCTGAAATTTTGAGTGCTAAGCGTTAAGTCCAGCCAAAATCAAACTTAGCGCTGTTTCCGTTGCTTTGGTTCTGATGAAAGCGCGCGAGCCTTGCGGAAAGATGCGGCGTTCAACGCGCACGGCGCCGTCTGAATTTGCAAACCCAAACCACACTAAACCGACAGGTTTTTCTGATGCGCCGCCCGTGGGTCCCGCGATGCCGGTAACGGAAACGGCGAGGCTCGCACGGGAATTCAAGATCGCGCCGCGCGCCATGGCGCGGGCGACTTCGCCGCTGACGGCGCCGTGTTTGTCGATGAGCGCCGCCGGGACGTCAAGCATCTCGTTCTTGGCTTCGTTCGTGTAGGTAACAAACCCGCGGTCGACGACGGTGGAAGAGCCCGGCACATCGGTCAGCGCCGCGGCGATCATGCCGCCGGTGCAGGACTCGGCGGTCGCGACCATTTTGCCTGTGGCGGCGCCTTCTTCGATGATGGTGCGTGATAAAGAGTGAACGAGATGGGTTTGGGTCATTGTTGGATGGCGTTGTCGAGTTCGCTGAGTTCGTGTGCAAGACCAGCCTCTTGCAGAATGCAACGGGCCTGATCCCACATATCATCAGGCACAAGAAAGCGTTTTGGCAATATGCCAATTGACCCTTCAATCATACTCGTGTGCTGGTCTGCAATCAGGTAATCGATATTCGCTTCGGTCAACAGGCTTTCGATAAAAGAAATTGCGGCAGGATCAACAATGCGTAGTAATTCTTGCATCTGGATTATTCCCCTTCGGTTATTGGCAGCGCCACGGTCGCGGTCGCCATCGCGGCAACGCCTTCGCGGCGGCCGGTGAAGCCCAGCTGTTCCGTCGTTGTCGCTTTCACAGATACGCGCGCATCGTTGATATTCAAGATCAGGGCGAGGGCGGCGCGCATGGCGTCCCGGTGCGGGCCGATCTTCGGCGCCTCACACATCAGCGTTACGTCGCAATGGGTGATCTTTCCCTTGCGGCGGGCGACGAGATCGCGCGCTTTTTCCAGAAACACATGGCTCGGGGCGCCTTTCCATTTCGCGTCGGACGGTGGAAAGTGATCGCCGATATCGCCTTCGCCGATTGCGCCCAGGATGGCGTCGGTCAGTGCGTGCATTCCGACATCGGCGTCTGAATGACCTTTCAGCTTGTGGGTGTGCGGAATTTCAACCCCGCAAATGGTCACCGCATTTCCTTCTTCAAAGGCGTGAACGTCAAAGCCGTGACCGGTCCGATATTCCATATTGGTTGACTTTCTGCCGAGCAGTGTTTCGGCCATGCCGAAATCTTCGGCCTGTGTAATTTTCATGTTATCCGGCGACCCGGCGACGAGGGCGATCGAAAGACCCGCCGTTTCGCCAACAGCCGCGTCATCGGTCAGCTGTTGACCTTTGACCGCCTGGTGCGCGGTGAGAATCTTGTCAAAATGAAACCCTTGCGGCGTTTGCGCCCGCCAAAGCGCTTCGCGCGGGATTGTATCGTCAATGCACGGATGATCGGCGCCGTCGGATTTTTTGATCGTATCGAAAACCGGGAGGGCGGCAATGGCGCCGTCCTTCGTTTCCAGGGCGGCGATCACCCGCGAGACTGTCGCCGCATCGATGAAGGGGCGCGCCGCGTCGTGGATCAGGACCTTTGAAGGCGCGTCGGTTTCAAGACTTTCCAGGCCAAGCCGTACGGAGTCCTGGCGCTCCGCGCCGCCAGTGACGGGATCGAGCAGTTTCGGGTGATCCAGAAGATCGTCCATCGCCGCATTGTATTCTTCGCGATCATCGCGGTGGATAATGACGCGGACCGCATCCACTTCGTCATGTGAGAGAAACGCCTCTGCTGTGCGGGCGATGACCGCTCGTCCCGCAAGCGGGCGGTATTGTTTCGGTCCGCCGGCGCCGGCGCGGGCGCCGCGCCCGGCGGCGACAATGATGGCGGTGGTGTCTGTCTTAACCATGAAATCTCAAAGCGGCTTGTGAGAAGCAATTTGTAAGCGGCTGGTTTAGCGGGTAAACAACGCGCCGCAAAGGATGTGCGCGAAGAATGATTTCGATTGCCGGCATAGAGTTGAAAAACAACGTCGCCCTGGCGCCGATGTCCGGGGTCTCCGACCTGCCGTTCCGGCGGGCGGCGGCGCGCTTTGATGCAGGGCTCGTGGTTTCGGAAATGGTGGCGAGCGAGGAGTTGGCCAAGGCGCGGCCTGACGTCGTGCGCCGCACGGCCGGCGACAGCGATCTCTTTCCTTTTGTCGTTCAACTGGCGGGGCGTGAGGCGCGCTGGATGGCAGAGGGCGCGAGGCTGGCGGAGGCGGCGGGCGCCGATGCGATCGATATCAATATGGGCTGCCCCTCGCGGCAGGTGACGGGCGTCTTGTCAGGCTCGGCCCTGATGCGCAATCTCGATCATGCGTTGATGCTGATCGAGGCGACGGTTGAAGCGGCGACAAAACCGGTCACGTTGAAAATGCGTCTTGGCTGGGACTGGGATTGTCTGAATGCGCCGGAACTCGCCTCGCGCGCCGAAAGCGCTGGCGTGCAGCTGATTACTGTCCATGGCCGCACGCGAAATGACTTTTATAATGGCGAGGCGAACTGGGCGGCGGTGCGCGCCGTTAAAGAGGCGGTGTCTCTGCCCGTCATTGTCAATGGCGACATTGTCGATGAGATAACCGCGCGTGAAGCGATGCGCCAATCCGGCGCCGATGGCGTGATGATCGGGCGTGCGGCGACCGGCCGGCCCTGGTTGCCCGGCGCTGTCGCCAGCGCGCTCAATAGTGGCGGGGATATGATTGCGCCATCTCTTAAGAAACAGCGCGACGCCGCCATCGACCATTATCGCGACACGATTGATCTTTACGGCGCGCCACTAGGCGTGCGGATGGCCCGCAAACACTTGGCGGCTTATGTGGATTGCGCGCCGCTGGACATCGATCCGGTTGAGCGCCGGGCGTTCCGGGCGGCGATCTGCAAAATGTCGTCTCCGGACAGGGCGGCGGCGGCGCTGTCGGCCTATTTTGATGCGGATTTCAGCGCTGCGGTGAGGATTGCGGCCTGATCTGGCTCACGGCGTATTACGGCCTGTTTCATTTTGGCAACATTATTGTTGATTTTTTGCAACAATCGACGCAGCATCGCTCCCGGTTCGACCTTTGCAGTCAGGCAGCCCTGAACGACGCCTGCTGAAACGGTCGCCGCGCCCAGGGGAAGGTGCGCGGCGGGGGTGTTGTAGTTTTGATTAGTCCCGCAGGACGCGCGAGTTGGGTACAGACGAGAAAAATAAGAGCAAGACCGCCGCCACCGCCGAAATGCGGACGGATGATCGCATATTGCCGCAATGGGCGCTGTCGAACACGACCGCCGCCGCCGCGCTGACAGGCGCGGGCGCCGTCGCTTTTTTCACCACCTGGTTTTTAATGTCGCCGCTGGTCGAGCAGATCGACCGGTCATTCCTGATGTGGATGATCATCGGCAATATCGTGATCGCAGCTGGCTTTGCGCTGCTGATCGGCGCGCGCCTCTTCCATGTCTGGTCCGACCGGCGCCATCAACTCGCCGGATCGCGCACGCATTTGCAGCTGGTGATGCTGTTTTCCGGGCTGGCGGTTGTTCCGGCGGCGATCGCTTTCATGTTCGCCTTCACCATCTTGCGCGCCAGCCTCAACGATGTTTTCAGTGAACGGATCGATAAATATCAGGAAACCGCCCGCGACCTTGCGAACGGCCTGGTACAGATCAAGGCGGCGGAGCTTGAGCAGCACATGCGGCTGATTGCGCAGGATGTTCAGCGCCAGGAAGAAGCCGGGTTTGGATTTGAAGAGACGCCGATCAGTTTCCGGCGCTATCTTTATGCGCAGGCGCAAGTGCGCGGACTGTCCGCGCTGTATCTTGTCAGCGGCGACCGCCAGATCATTGTGCGCGCCGAGCTTGAACCGGGCCATTATAATTTGCCGCCGGAAGCCTCGCTCGCCAACCTGGAAAACAGCGGCGAGCCTGGCGAGTTGTTTGTATTTGGCGTTAACGACGATGCGACCTTCGACATATTCCGGGGCGCGTTGCGTCTTGAGCCTTATGGCGGCGGATATCTCATCGGCTATCAGCCGATTGACGAAGTCACCACGAACCGGCTTTTCGCTGTGCGGGCGGTGCGCGAAGACTGGCGTGAAGCGGAACTGGGGCGCGCGCGCCTCGAACGTGTGTTCTTCGCCGGATATATAGTGCTTGCGATCATCATTCTGTTCGGCGCCATCTGGCTTGCTTTGTGGGCGGCGACCAAATTCGTCCAGCCGATCGGGCGGCTGGTGAACATGGCGGAGCGTGTTTCCGGCGGCGATCTTGGCGCCCGCGTTGAGGTTCATAAGGAAGATGGAGAACTCGGCGCGCTGGCGCGCTCTATGAATCACATGACCGCACAGCTGCAGACGCAACGCGACGACCTGATCGACACCAACCGTCAGTTCGATAATCGCCGCCGCTTTACAGAGGCGGTGCTTTCCGGCGTTTCAGCCGGCGTTATCGGCCTGATGGCGGATGGCCGCATTACCATCGCCAACAGATCCGCTGCTGAATTATTGGGCGAAGACGCCGCGCGCCTCACCGGCGCCAATATCGGGTCTGTCATGCCGGAACTCGCCGTCCTTCTGGCGCGCGCGAACGAGACGGGCTTTGCCGAACTGGCGGAGCAGATTGACTTGATGCGTCACGGGCGCACGCAGACGCTGAATGTGCGCATCGTAAAAGACGAAGCCGACAGCGATGGCAATTTCGTCGTGACGTTCGATGACATTACGCAATTGATATCCGCCCAGCGAAACGCCGCCTGGGGCGACGTTGCGCGGCGTATCGCTCATGAGATCAAAAATCCGCTGACCCCGATCCAGCTGTCGGCGGAACGATTGCGTCGGAAATATCTGAACGAGGTCACCTCAACACCGGAAGTGTTCGACAAATGCACGGAAACGATCATCCGGCAGGTCAGCGATATTGGCCGCATGGTGGACGAATTCTCTTCCTTCGCCCGGATGCCGAAACCGGTGATAAACCGGGAAGACTTGCGCGAACTCGTCAAGGCGGCTGTGTTCCCGCAGAAAGTGGCGCTGCCGGATATCGACTTTATAGTGGAAACGCCGGATGCGCCTGTGCATGTCGAATGCGATGGCCGGTTGATTGTTCAGGCGCTTTCCAATCTGATCAAGAATTCCGGCGAGTCGATCGGCGCAAGGGTTGCGCAGGGCGGGAATGACGAGCCCGGAAAAATAAGGATATGCGTGAACGCCGGCGACGCGGTATCTAAAATCTGTGTCATTGATAATGGCGTCGGACTTCCCGCCGACAAACGCCACAGACTGGCGGAGCCGTACATGACCACGCGCGAGAAGGGGACGGGGCTTGGCCTCGCCATTGTAAAGAAGGTCGCTGAAGAACATGGCGGCGCCCTTGATTTTCTCGATGACGCAAGTCTTGGCGCAACGGGTGCGCGCATCACCTTGTCCTTGCCGCTCGCCAATGTGGGCGAGGCCGGCGTGCGCCCGCAAGCGGCGGCGGAGTGAAAATGAAATGGAGTGTTACGGTAAATGAGCGTTGATATTCTGGTAGTCGATGACGAAGAAGACATTCGCGAGCTGGTTTCCGGCATCCTCGAAGATGAGGGGTTCAGTCCGCGTACGGCGTATGATTCTGATACGGCGCTGGCTGCTGTCAAGGAACGGTTGCCGTCGCTTGTTGTCCTCGACGTCTGGCTTCAGAATTCCGCAATGGACGGGATCGAAATCCTGGCGGCTTTGAAAAAAGCGCATCCCGATTTGCCGGTCGTGATCATTTCCGGACACGGCACGATTGAGACGGCCGTAGCCGCGATTAAAAAAGGCGCTTACGACTTTGTTGAAAAGCCATTTAACGCAGATCGCCTGATCCTTGTGGTCAATCGCGCACTCGAAGCAGCGCGTCTGATGCGTGAAAATGCGGAGTTGAAAGAACATGCGCCGGATTGGGGATTGGTTGGGTCGTCATCGGCGATTTCCGCGCTTCGCGGCGTGATTGAACGCGTCGCCGATGCGCGCTCGCGCGTGTTGATTGTCGGTCCGCCGGGATCAGGCAAGGAAATGATTGCGAGATTGATCCACACGCGCTCGCAACGCGAGCGGCAGCCTTTCGTTGTCGCAAGCGCCGCCTCGATTGCGCCCGAACGCATGGAAGAAGAACTCTTCGGCATTGAGGGCGACGATGGCGCGCCGCGCATGATCGGCCTGATGGAAAAAGCCCACGGCGGCACGTTGATGTTTGACGAGATCGGCGACATGCCGCTGGAAACGCAAGGCAAGATCCTGCGTGTTCTGGTCGAGCAGCGTTTCAAGCGTGTCGGCGGCGAGCGTGCGGTGGAAGTGGATGTGCGAATTGTCTCAACGACATCACGCGACCTGCTTGGGGACGCCGGCGACGGCAGGTTTCGCGAGGACCTCTATCACCGGCTCAATGTTGTCGCGATCAATGCGCCGGGACTGGACGAGCGCCGCGAGGATATCCCGGCGCTGATCGCTTACTTTGTCGACCGCATCTCGCGCGGATCCGGCCTGCCGAAGCGGCCCTTTTCCGCTGAGGCGATTGCAGCGCTGCAGACCTATGGCTGGCCCGGCAATGTCCGTCAGCTGCGCAATGTGATTGAGCGCACCCTGATCCTGATGGGGCGGGACAAGGCGATTGAAATCGCCTGCGAACACCTGCCTTCTGAAGTTATGGACGCAGGGTTGTCGATCCCGGCCGGCGAAGGACTGGAGCAGATTATCGCGCTGCCGCTGCGCGAGGCGCGCGAGCGCTTCGAGCGGGAGTATCTGATCGCCCAGATTAACCGTTTCGGCGGTAATATTTCCCGCACAGCAGCTTTTATCGGGATGGAACGGTCGGCGTTACACCGTAAATTAAAGGCGCTTGGCGTAAATGGTCAGGCCCGCGCAGAGAGCGCGTAGTCAAACGCGCCAAAGAAGGACGATAGAGCCGTGAGAGTCATCGTTTGCGGAGCCGGACGCGTCGGCGTCGGGATCGCCCGGCGGTTGTCGCGCGAGGATAACGAAGTCACCGTCATCGATCAGTCCAAGGAACTGATCCGGAAGGTGGCCGAACGCCTTGATGTGCGCGGTCTGGTCGGCAATGGCGCCTATCCTCAGACTCTGGAAGAGGCTGGCGCGCGCGAAGCCGACATGCTGATCTCCGTCACCTATTCCGACGAAGTCAACATGATTTCCTGCCAGATTGCACATTCCCTGTTTAATGTGCCGACCAAGATCGCCCGTGTGCGCGCTCAAGGGTATCTTGATCAGAAATACTCAGACCTTTTTTCGCGCAATCATTTGCCGATTGATGTGATCATTTCTCCCGAGCGTGAGGTATCCGAAGCGATCATGCAGCGGATGTCGACGCCCGGCGCGTTTGAGATAAAATCTTTCGCGGACGGCCGCATCTGGGCGATGGGTGTAAAGCTGCGTGAGGATTGCGCTATCATCAACACGCCGCTCCGTCAGGTTGCGGAACTGTTTCCGGACCTGAAAATCACAATCGTCGCTATCCGGCGCAAACAAAAAATGTGGCGCGCCCATTCCGAAGATCAACTGGAGCCAAACGACGAGATTTACTTTATCGCCGACCGTCAGGACGTGCAGCGAGCGCTGGAAATTATGGGTGCGGCCGCACGTCAGGCGAGGCGCGTCATTATCGTTGGCGGCGGCAATATTGGCTTGTTTGTGGCGAAAGGCCTTGAAAAGCTCGGCTCGATGAAAATCCGGCTGATCGAACGCGATCGCAAGCGCGCGGAGTTCATCGCCGAAACGCTGGAGCGCACCATCGTCTTGCAGGGTGACGGTCTTGATCGGTCGATCCTGCGGGAAGCGGGTGTCGGGGAGGCTGAAACAGTCGTCGCTGTTACGGATAACGACCAGGTGAACATTCTGACATCGGTCGTCGCCAAACGCGAAGGCGCGCGCCGCTCAATGGCGTTGATCAACGATCAGGATTACGGACCGGTCGCGGAAGCGGTGGGCATCGATCGCTATATCGATCCGCGGGCGACGACTATCTCGACGATCCTGCAGCATATCCGGCGCGGCCGCATCAAGGGCGTCTATTCCCTGTCCGATGGGGCTGCTGAACTGATCGACGCCGTCGCTCTCGAAACTTCGCCGCTGGTCAATAAACCGTTGCGCGATGCGCAATTGCCCGAAGGCGTCATGATCGGCGCTGTCTTAAGAGATGGCGACGTAAAGATGCCGACAGGCGATACAGTGATCAGCGCCGGCGACCGGGTCGTGCTGATGGCGATGCGTGAGAATGTCAAAGATGTTGAACAGATGTTCCGTGTCAGCATCGAATATTTCTAGTCATCAGCGCAGGATCAACGGCGCATGGGCCTGACGAGCATTTTTCGCGGATTTGCCGCCCTGTTGCTGGTGCTTGCGCTGGCGATGCTGGGACCGCTGATCGTCGCGCTGATGGCTGGCGAGCCGGAAGCCGGTTCATATCTTTTCGGCGGGCTTGCCGCTTTGTTTGTTGGCGGCGGCGCATTTGCGGCGAGCCTTGGCCGGCGCCCGCCCTCTGATTTTCGCGGCGTTCTCATCATTATCCTGTTGTGGTGGGCGGTGATCCCGGCTTTCGCGGCGATTCCGTTCGCCATGCAGGCAATGACTTTTTCCGAAGCGTATTTTGAGGCGGTGGCCGCGATGACGACGACTGGCGGGTGGTTGTCGCCAACGGATGCGCTTTCTTCTCAGGCGGGGCTGCTCTGGCGCGCCGAGCTGCAATGGCTGGGCGGGCTCGCTTCGCTCACCATCGCGGCGGCGATTTTTATCAGACCGGCGTTTATCGGCATCGACACGCTGCTGCCGCCTTTTTCCCGTGGCGAGCAGGATTCTTTTCTGCGTCCGTTGCGTAACGCCGCGGCGGCGTTTTTCTCCGTCTATGCCGTCATTACCTTTATCGCTTTTTGTCTGCTGGCGATTGCCGGCGCCGCGGCCTTTGACGCCTTGATCATGGCGATGTCGACGGTGGCTTCCGGTGGGTTCATTCCTCATCAGGAAGGCCTGGCGGGATACGCGCCCGGCGTCACTTATACGCTGTTTTTCTTTATGCTGCTCAGCGGCGCAAATTTCGTCCTCATCGCCCGAGTGCTCAGAGGCAGCAAGGGCCGGGTCAAAGACGTTGAAACCTTTGCCTATTTGTTGATTGCGCTGTGTGTCGGCGTTCTCTTCTGGGTGCTTGCCGGCGCCGGCGATGTCGTGTTGGCGGGGCCGCAGATTTTCAACGCCGTATCGCTGCTGTCAACAAACGGCGTCATCATCGGTGAAGCGCCGCCGCTGGCGGTGATGATGGTGACGGCGATTATCGGCGGGGCGGCGGTGTCTACCGCCGGGGGCTTCAAGATTCTGCGCTGGCTTGTCATTATGCGGCGCGCGCGCGAGGAGATACGGCGTCTTGTGTCGCCGAGTGGCGTTTTCGGTCAGCGCCGGGTCGCCAATGAGTTTGGCGTCTGGATTCACTTTCTGGTTTTTACCTTCGTTCTGGCGGCCTTGCTGGCGGCGTTGTCGGTTGGCGGCCACAATTTTGACCTTGCCGCAGCGACGGCTGTCGCGGCGTTGAGCAACACCGGTCCGCTTGTTTATCTTGTCAATGGCGGCGCGGATGGGTACGCGGTTTTTGACGGGGCCTTGCGGTGGCTTCTGGTGGGCGCGATGATCCTTGGCCGCCTTGAAGCCGCTGTCGCCCTGGCGCTGATCAACCGGGCGTTTTGGAGATCTTGAGAGATGTCGCGAATTGCATATGTAAACGGCCAATATGAACGTCTGGCGAATGCAAGCGTCCATATTGAAGATCGCGGTTATCAGTTCGCGGATGGAATATATGAGGTCTGTCTGGTCATTGACGGTCGTTGCTGGGATCTGGATGGCCATCTGGCGCGCATGGAGCGCTCGCTTGATGAATTGCGCATCGGCGCGCCGATGGAACGCTCTTCACTGATCGTTGTGATCAGCGAGCTTTTGAAGCGCAATCGACTGGCCAATGCGCTGGTCTATATTCAGGTGACCCGTGGCGTCGCGCCGCGTAACCATCTGTTTCCAGTAAGCGATGTCGCTCCGGCGCTGATCATGACGGCGCGCCGGTTTGATCTCAACCAGAGCGATGCGCTGGCTGAAAAGGGCATCAAGGTTATTTCCCGGCCGGACATTCGCTGGCGCCGCGTCGATATCAAATCCGTCGGTTTGTTGCCGAATGCGCTCGCCAAACAGGATGCGAAAGAGGCCGGCGCGGCGGAGGCCTGGCTGATCCGCGATGGCCATGTCACCGAAGGATCATCATCGAACGCCTGGATCGTCGATGCAAAAGGCGCACTGGTTACGCACCCAAAGACGAATGACATTCTTGGCGGGATCACCCGGCAGACCGCGATCGCCTGCGCTGAAAGCTTGCAGATGACAGTTGAGGAGCGGCCTTTCACGCTTGATGAAGCGAAAAATGCGGCTGAGGCGTTCATGTCCTCGGCGACGGGGCTGATCATGCCGATCGTTCGGATTGATGACGATATTGTTGGCGATGGCGCGCCTGGCCCGGTCGCACTGCGTTTGCGTGAAGCTTACAAGGCCCGCGCGCGAGCCGGCTGAGTTTCCGACCGCTTTCCGGGAACTGTATCGCCGAAAATCTGTTGCTTATCTGGCATTCTGCGGCCACAATGTTGCTGCACTGCAATAATTCAAAATAATAGGCGGAGATGCGGCGCCAATGAGCGAAAAAAAACAGAACCTCCAGGACACTTTTCTCAATCAGGTCCGTAAGTCAAAAACGCCGGTCACAATCTTCCTGGTCAATGGCGTGAAGCTTCAGGGCGTGGTGAGCTGGTTTGATAATTTTTGCGTCCTTCTGAAGCGCGACGGACACGCGCAGCTTGTTTACAAGCATGCGATTTCAACGGTGATGCCGTTGCAGCCCGTATCGCTTTGGGATGGCGAAGACGACGAGTCGTAAATCCCCTTGAACGAACAGACATCCGCCATCGTTATTCACCCTGCGCTTCGAGGCGCGGAAGGTGCGCGCGCGCCCGAAGCCCGGCTTGAGGAAGCGGTCGGACTTGCCGCTGCGATTAATCTCAATGTCGTCGAAGCGGGTGTGGTCTCGGTCGTGCAACCGCGGCCGGCGACGTTGCTCGGCGGCGGTAAGGTTGATGACATGCGCGCGTTGCTGGATTCTTATGAGCAGCGTCCGGCGCTTGTCATTATTGACGGCGCGCTGACGCCGGTTCAGCACCGAAATCTCGAAACCGCGTGGAATGCGAAAGTCCTGGACCGCACGGCGTTGATCCTTGAAATTTTTGGCGAGCGGGCGCAGACGGCGGAAGGCCGGTTGCAGGTTGAGCTAGCCCATCTTGATTATCAGCGCTCACGCCTTGTGCGTTCATGGACTCACCTTGAACGCCAGCGCGGCGGCGCCGGGTTTCTTGGCGGGCCTGGTGAGCGGCAGATTGAATCCGACCGCCGCGCGCTCGATGACAAAATTGTCCGGCTTCGGAAGAAGCTGGAAGAGGTTAAGCGAACCCGCTCCCTGCAGCGGGCGCGCCGCAAGCGTGCGCCGCACCCTGTCGTGGCGCTCGTCGGGTATACGAACGCCGGTAAGTCGACGCTGTTCAATCGTCTGACGCAAGCAAGCGTCAAGGCGCAGGATCTTCTCTTTGCGACGCTTGACCCGACTATGCGCGCCATTGATTTACCCTCCGGCGTGCGCGTTATTCTTTCCGATACGGTTGGTTTCATTTCCGACCTGCCGACGCAGCTTGTCGCCGCCTTCAGGGCGACCCTGGAGGAAGTGCTGGAAGCGGACATTATCGTTCATGTGCGCGATATCGCTCATGAGGATAGTGATGCGCAGCGTGAGGATGTGATCGCTGTTCTCACCGAGCTTGGCGTCAGGGATGGCGATGAGCGGCCCGTGATTGAAGCATTGAACAAGATCGACCTCCTTGATGAGGAGGACCGTGAGGGCGTATTGGCGTTTGCGGACGCCAGTTTGAACCGGGCGCCAGGCGCAAACGCAGTGCAGGCGCGGGTCGCGCTTTCGGCTGAGACCGGCGAAGGCGTTGACCGTCTGTTGGCGCTCGTTGAGGAGATGCTGACCGCCGCCCATGATACGATCACCATCGTCATTCCATCTGCGGATGGCGCGGCGCGCGCCTGGTTGCATCAGCGCGCGGAGGTGATCGAGGAAACAGCGCGTGATGAGGATGTCACCGTGATCGCGCGTTTGTCGAAGAAATCGCAAGGTCAGTTTTTCAAGACATTCCCTGATGCGCGTGTTGAAACCCCGGTCGAACATGCGCGCCGCACCGCATGATTATTGACCCGGAAAAGATTGCCGGCGTCATCGCTGAAATCGCTGAGGAGGAAATCGCCTCACGCTTCGGCAAACTCGCCTCCGGTGATATCGACACCAAATCCGGGCCGAATGATTTCGTCACCCAGGCTGACCTTCAGGCGGAACGGCAGTTGAAAAGCGCCCTGTCCGGATTTTATCCGGCGGCCACTTTTATTGGCGAGGAAACCGCTGTCGCCGATCCGACGCTGGTCCCGCGGCTGGAAGATGAGGATGGCGCATTCTGGATTGTCGATCCCCTCGACGGCACCCGAAACTTTATCCAGGGGCGTGAAGAATTCGGGACGATTGTCGCGCTGGTGGTAAAGGGCGAAATTCGGGGCGGGTGGATTTACGCCATTCCGGACAAGGCGTTCGCCATCGCAGAGAAAGGCGAGGGCGTGACCTGGCGTGGAGAGCGGCTTGGTCAGATTGGGTCGGCGATGAAACCTCTTAAAGGCTACCGCGCCATCGGCAACATGGCCGAACCCTGGAAAACACATCTCATCCCGCGGTTGAAAGAAACCTACACTACTGAGCCCGTTCATTGTTCCGCATACGGTTATATAAACCTTGTTCGCGGTTTGCGCGATTTCGCACTATACTCCCGGGTGCATCCATGGGATCACGCAGCTGGCGTTCTGATGTTGTGGGAGATTGGCGGGCGCGCTGAATACCTTGATAACAAAACCATCTATACTCCGCATGCGACGCAAGGGCGCCCGCTCCTTGCCTCAGGGTCGGCGGAGAACTGGGAAAAAGTTTGCGTAACTTTGACGGCGCATGACAGCGCCGGAAGTCAACAATAAAGTTACGCCGACTATTTCCTGTGACGTCTATGCCTTGAGATATCCGTTGGCGTGGAGATATTCGACGATGCGGCTTGCCGCCTCTTCAGCAGGGATGTCGGCCGTATTGAGATCAAGCTCTGCGGCGGCGGGCGCCTCATAAGCGCTGTCGATGCCGGTGAAGTTCTTGATCTCGCCGCGGCGAGCGCGGGCGTACAAGCCTTTGACGTCACGCTGCTCGCAAACTTCCAGCGGCGTTGAGATATAGACTTCGACAAACTCGCCATCGTTCAGGAGTTCACGCGCCATGCGGCGTTCGCTCTGGAAGGGAGAGATGAAAGACACCAGCACGATCAGCCCGGCGTCAACCATCAGTTTTGCGGTCTCGCCGACGCGGCGAATGTTCTCCACCCGGTCAGCGTCCGTAAAGCCGAGATCCTTGTTGAGGCCATGGCGGACATTATCGCCGTCAAGCGTGTAGGTATGTCGCCCCATATCGTGCAGGCGTTTTTCGACAAGGTTCGCGACGGTCGACTTGCCCGAACCTGACAGGCCGGTGAACCAGAGCACGCAAGGCCGCTGGTGTTTGGCGCTGGCGCGCACACCCTTATTCACATCGAGGTCCTGCCAGTGAACATTTTTCGCACGCCGTAAAGAGAAATCGATCAGCCCCGCCCCGATGGTCGCATTCGTACGTCGGTCGATCAGGATGAAAGAGCCTGTGCGGCGGTTTTCCGTATAGGGATCGAAGGCGATCGGGTGGGCCAGGTTAAGGTTGCAGAACCCGACTTCATTAAGCTCCAGCGTCTTGCCGGACATATGCTCCAGCGTGTTGACGTTGACCTTATGCTTCAGCTCCGTAACGGTCGCCGGGATGATCCGGTTTGCCGTCTTTAAGAGGTACTGACGGCCGGGAAAGAGTTCGTCCTCCGCCATCCAGAGCAGATGGGCGGCGAACTGGTCCGTTTGTTCCGCCGGAGCATTGCCGGCGCAGATGATATCGCCGCGCGAGATATCAATCTCGTCTTCCAGCGTTACGGTGACCGCCATGTCGGGGCCTGCCTCCGCGAGGTCGCCATCCATGGTGACAATCGATTTGACTTTTGAGCGCTTGGCGGCGGGCAGAACGACAATCTCATCGCCTGGTTTGACCTTGCCGCTCGCAATCGTGCCGGAAAAGCCGCGAAAATCGAGATTAGGCCGGTTCACCCATTGCACGGGCAGGCGGAACGGCTTCTCGCTGAGCGCACCGCGCACCTTTATGGTTTCAAGATAAGGCAGAAGCGCCGGGCCATTGTGCCAGCGCGTCTTGCTGCTTTTGGTCGTGATGTTGTCGCCTTCAAGGGCTGACATCGGTATGCAGACAATCGATTCAAGACCGAGATCTTTTGCAAATTCGCGATACTCCGCTTCGATCTCGTTGAATCGATCTTCGGAATAATCGACAAGATCCATCTTGTTGATGGCGACGACGACATGGCGGATGCCAAGCAATGAGACGATGTAGGAATGGCGGCGGGTCTGCGTGAGAACACCGCGGCGCGCATCAATCAGAATGACCGCGAGATCGGCGGTTGACGCACCCGTCGCCATGTTGCGCGTATACTGCTCATGTCCCGGCGTGTCAGCGACAATGAATTTGCGTTTTTCGGTTGAAAAGAAACGGTAAGCGACATCAATAGTGATGCCCTGTTCGCGCTCGGCGGCGAGGCCGTCAACCAGCAAGGCAAAATCGATTTTCTCGCCCTGCGTGCCGTGTTTTTTTGTGTCGCGCTCCAGCGCTGACATCTGATCGTCATAGAGCAGTTTTGAATCGTAAAGCAGACGCCCGATCAGGGTGGATTTGCCATCATCGACGCTGCCGCAGGTAATGAACCGCAGCATCGATTTCTTTTCGTGGGCGTCGAGATAGGCGACGATGTTTTCGTCGATCAGCTTCTGTTCGGTTTCGAGGGTAACGGTCATCTTTAGAAATACCCTTCCTGCTTTTTCTTTTCCATGGAAGCGGACTGGTCGTGATCGATCACCCGGCCTTCGCGTTCGGAATTGCGCGCCACCAGCATTTCCTGAATGATTTCCGGCAGCGTGGTCGCGGTTGAGCGCGCGGCGCCGGTGAGGGGATAGCAGCCGAGCGTGCGAAAGCGCACCATTTCCTGTACTGGCTTTTCGCCGTTCAGCGGCATGCGGTCGTCATCGACCATGATGAGGACGCCATCGCGTTCGACAACCGGACGCTCGGCGGCGAGATAAACATTGGGCAGCTTGATGTTCTCGCGGTAGATGTATTGCCAGATATCAAGCTCGGTCCAGTTCGAGATCGGGAATGCGCGGATCGTCTGGCCGCCGGAAACGCGGGTGTTGTAGATTGACCAAAGCTCCGGACGCTGATTTTTCGGATCCCAGCGATGCCCCGGCGAGCGGAAGGAGAGAATACGCTCTTTGGCCCGCGATTTCTCTTCGTCACGGCGCCCGCCGCCGAAGGCTGCGTCAAAGCCGTATTTATCAAGACCCTGCCGCAGGCTCTGTGTCAGCATGACATCGGTGTAAATCTGCGATCCATGGCTGAAGGGCGTGATGCCCTGACGCACGCCGTCTTCGTTGATGTGGACGATAAGATCGAACCCCATCTCTTTGACCATCGCGTCGCGAAACTCGATGGTCTCGCGAAAATTCCAGGTCGTGTCGATATGCATGAGCGGGAAGGGCGGCTTGCCCGGATAGAACGCCTTGCGCGCCAGATGCAGCATGACCGTGGAGTCTTTGCCGATCGAATAAAGCATGACTGGTTTTTCGGTTTCAGCGACCACTTCGCGAATAATATGGATCGCTTCAGCTTCGAGGCGGTCGAGATGCGACATGGTTCCCGGGCTGATCATCTCACCCGGATTGGGGGCATAGGCCGGCGCCGTTGAGGCGTTTTCAAGTTCTGCGAGGCGCGCCTGCGCTGTCTCCATCGTTTTCAGGGTGACCTGCCCGCCTTCGCGCAGCCGGGTGATCGTCTTGCCGTCATTGAACAGCTTGCGCGAAACTGTAGAGAGCGAGAGGCCGCTCGTGGCCGCCACCGCCTCCGCGCGGGTGAGAAGGGTTTCAATTTCAGCCATGTCCGCACCTGATTTGAGGGATATATCCCACGATTGAGCTTCGAATTCAGCATTCTTTATTAGCATTGGCGCGATATGCAATGGGATTTGTGCATAACTCAATAATTATTCATCTACAATCGTGGGAAATGACCCATCCTCTGCCTGCGGCGTTCTGACCAATTGAGGTTTGGCTCTGCATTTCTGATATTTCTGTTATGACAGAAATATCAGAAATGAATGTAGAGCTAAGCCCCGCTCTGGAGAGGTTCATTCTCCACTGGGGCGATATGGGCGCGACATGGGGCGTCAATCGCTCGGTTGCGCAAATTCATGCGTTGCTGCTGGTCAGCGACCGGCCGTTGCCGGCCGAAGATATCGCGGAAACGCTGAGCCTTGCCCGGTCCAATGTTTCCAATTCTCTGAAAGAACTGACGACCTGGGATCTGGTGCGCCGGGCGCCGATCCGGGGCGACCGGCGCGACCACTTCGCGGCGGAGGGCGACGTCTGGGAGATGGTGGCGCGTATCGTCGAAATGCGGAAGGCGCGGGAGATCGATCCGGCGAAGGCGGTGCTGACGGCGTGCCTCAACGATGCGCGCGAAGATCCGACCGCGAACCCGGCCGCGGTCAAGCGGCTTGATGATATCGCGGAACTGATCGATCTCCTCGATGGCTGGTACGGACAGGTGAAAGATCTTCCAAAGGAATCACTGTTGCCGCTCATCCGTATGGGATCGAAAGCGGTTGATGTGATGAAACCGTTTATCGGCAAGAAGAAAACGAATGAGGAGATGTAGCGTAGTGATCTCCATCCTTCGAGACGAAACTTCTCTTCACCCTGAGGGCCGCCAAAGGCGGTATTGTGAAGGGCGAAGAGAGGCTTTTCCTCAGGATGAAGGAAGGTCTGTAACAATTAGAAAAGAAGGAGAACGGCTATGGCTTACGATGCATTCGTTGCAACAAGCGAATTACAAAAGGCTACAGCTCCTTCAACGTCGGCGCCGAATACGGGCGTTGCGCAGCTTCTCGCCTATCTCGCCGCCGCGCCTCTTATCGCAACGGCGTTATACATCGTCAGCGCCGGCGACAGGGCGGGCGCGTCAGCGGCGCATTTCATGGGGCTTTATGGCGCCGCGTTGATCATCTTTTTCGGCGGCGTGCGCTGGGGCGTCGCGGTGATGAAGCCGGAAGGACCGACAGCGACGGCGTTGCTTGGCGCAGGCGTGCCGCTTCTGATTTCACTGCCCCTGTTTTTGCCGTTGCCGCTCTTTTATAAGTTTCCAGCGATCATGATTATTGTCGCTTTGCTGTTACTTGATGATTTACAGGCGACGCGCCGCGGCTCCGGCGCCCCCGGTTGGTACCTTGCTGTTCGTTTGCCATTAACGGTCCTGATTGAACTGGCGTTTCTCATTGCGCTTGTGGGGATGTGATGAGCCTAATAAGGGGCAGATATGGCAAGCCCAGAATAGTACTTATTTACGGGCTTTTTGGACCGCCCATTGGAGGGTTTATTGTATATATTTTTATTTTGGGTTCAGTTTTTACAAACGACTATTGGTGGAGTGATATTCAAGAATACCCGCTTCAAGAATACCCTCTAGAATACATTTTAGGTTTGATGGCAGTTTTTGTTGGTATACCGCTAACGGGATATGTGTTTGGTGGTGTGCACGCGCTTCTAACCGGTACTCTTGTAAAATATATGTCCAACCAAGATGGCCATTTTGGATATTTCACCGCTTTTTGGGCGGCCTTTCTTGTTGGAATAACTGTAGGGCTAGTGCTGTCGGTTGGTTATCTACTCTCGGCTGGCGCGGCGCCTGTGGAGGCATTTGCTATCTTGGCGCTGATCGGCGTAGCTTCAAGCCTGACAGTGCGCTTTCTATTTCGCCGTACATTTTCGCTAGCTGAATCTCTTTGATGGCCACGTGACTTTGAGCCTTTGCATTGGGTCAAAAGTGATATGATTAATTCCAATATTCCCTACAGCTATCGAGACGATCCTAACGTTCCTGATTTCGATGACGCCAACCCGCTTATCATTTTCGATGGCAAATGCGTGCTTTGCTCATCGGGCGTGCAATGGATGCTCGCGCGCGATCCAAACAGTGACACGGTATTCGCGGCTATTCAGGAAACCATTCCTAAAGCGCTTTACGAACATTACGAACTTGATGCGGACGCCTTCGATACGTTCATGGTGTTGAACAAAGGCAAGCCGTATCTGCGCTGGCGCGGCGTTTGTGAGGCGGCCCGGATCATGCCCTGGCCATGGCGTTGGCTGGGGCAGGCTGGGTGTATCGTTCCAACTTTTATTGGCGACGCGATTTATGATTGGGTTCAACGAAGCCGCATCGGCTGGTTTGGCGCTAAGGAGACATGTTTTACGCCCGATCCGGCGATAAGGAGGCGTTTTCTTAACGGGTAACGGCTCTGAGGCTACGAGCAGGCGGATTTGATTTCAAAGGCGCATAGCCGAATGCAGTGAAATCATATAACCGACAGCCATGGAAATCGAACTGTGGAAGCTTGTATTGTTGTTCGCCGCCGGCGTCGCATCCGGCTGGATTAACGTACTCGCCGGGGGAGGGTCGATCCTGTCTGTGCCGATCATGGTGTTTTTGGGCGTGCCGGGTCCGGTTGCGAACGGCACGAACCGCATCGGCATCATCGCGCAGAACATCGCTTCGGTGACGACGTTTTTTCGCAAAGGATTTTCCGACTTCAAACTGAGCGCGTCGCTGGCGGCCTGCGCCAGCGTCGGCGCATTTTTTGGCGCCAATGTCGGTGTGAAACTTGATGGTGTCTGGTTCGAGCGCACGCTTGCGCTGATCATGCTCGGCATTCTCATCATCATGATGACGGGCGCGGGTCAAAAGCCAACGGAAGTAAATGGCAAAGCGCGCAACCTTGTCCTGGGGCATATTCTTTTTATCGGCGCCGGGTTCTGGGGCGGCTTTATTCAGATTGGCGTCGGGCTGATCCAGATACCGATTCTCAACCGCGTGATGGGTCTCGACCTGGTGCGTTGCAATATGCACAAGGTTTTCATTGCGCTTGTGTTTTCTGTCGTGTCGCTGGCGGTATTCGCCGCCAATGTGGAGATCGCATGGGCTTTCGGTTTTGCGCTGGCGGCGGGCCACTTCATCGGCGGGTGGTTGGGAGCGAGCTCTGCTGTTGCGAAAGGGGAGGCGCTGATCAAGCGCGTATTCTATCTCGCTTTAGTGGCCATGGCGGTTAAGCTGTTGTTCTTTTAAGATCATGCGCCCGCCGCCGGTGTTTGAAAGATACGAAAAACAGCAGAATATCTGATTTAAAAATGACATTACGGAGGTTGGGGTGAGCGGAGTGCCTTTTTTCTTACTTTTGGTTCTATGCGTCGCCATCGCAGTTGCGGTCATTTTCAATCTGCTGGTCAACAAACGCCAACTCACAAAAAATGGCTGGTCTGATATTGATGTGCAGTTGAAGCGCCGGGCTGATCTCATTCCCAGATTGGTGGAGGTGGTTAAAGGCTATGCAGTGCATGAACGGACGCTCTTTGAGGAGATTGCACAGAAGAGAAGCCTGGCGATGGCGGCCGGGGATGATCCTGCCGCAAGAGGGGCGGCGGAGAGCGCGCTTTCTCGCCCGGTTTCAAAAATGGTTGCTGTCGCTGAAGATTATCCGGACCTGAAAGCGAGTGAGCAATTTCTCGACCTCCAGCGTCAACTTGCCGAAACCGAAGACAAGATTGAAATGGCGCGGCGTTTTTACAATGGCGCCGTGCGCGAATTGAATACGCTCGTCGCAAGCGTTCCCTCAAATATCGTTGCAAACGCCTTTGGGTTTGTGAAGCGCGATTACTTCGAAATTGATGAAAGCAGTCGTGCGACGCCTGCCATATCGACGGGAGCGACGGAATGATTGTTCGCCTTGTTATCGTTGTCGTGGCGCTGGTGATTGCGCCGGCGATGGTTCTCGCCGAGGAGCGCATAACCGGTTTTGACGTCGCGATTGATGTTGAAAAAGACGGCGATATTCTCGTCACGGAATCGATTGCCGTCGTTGCCGAAGGACGCCAGATCCGGCGGGGTATTTTCCGCGATCTGCCGCGCTACTATCTTAAAGACGGCAAGACGCTGCCATATCGCTATGACGTCATCAGCGTTATGCGCGGCGAAGAAAAAGAACCTTACTCAATAGAGAAGCAAAACAACGCTTATCGTATTCGTATCGGCGATGCGGACGTTTTTCTCCCTCAGGGACCGCATACATATGAAATCAAGTATGAAGTAAAAAACCAGGTTCGCTATTTTGACGGTTACGATGAAGTCTATTGGAACGTAACAGGCAATTACTGGGCGTTCCCGATTGCGAGCGCGAGCGCGCGCATTTCATTGCCGGGCGGTGCGGGCGCTATTCAGAACGCCGGATATACAGGGAGCCAGGGAGAGAGCGGGCGGGAATTCCGGTACCAGTACAATGCTGGCGCGCACATATTTGAAACCACAAGAAGCCTGGGCGTGCGGGAAGGGCTGACGGTTTCGGTCGGGTTTGAAAAGGGCGTTGTTGACCCTCCTTCCGGCGCCGATGCAACAGCCGAATGGTGGACGCTGAACGCTTCGCGCGTGGTCCTGACGGCGGCGTTTCTGATGATCGGTTTCTATTACTTTGTCACCTGGCGGCGCATTGGTCGTGATCCTTTAAAGGGCCCGGTTTTCGCACGCTACGATCCGCCCGAAGGGTATTCGCCGGCAGCGGTGCACCATATTTATCACCGTGGCTTGAAAGGGCATGATGCGCTTACGGCGACCTTGATGGACCTGGCGACAAAGGGGCGTATCGACATCGATGTTAATGACGACAAGGAAACAAAAATAACGCATCTTGTCGGCGGCGACATTATTCCCGCTGGAAAAATGGAAGACGATCTTCTGGAAAGCCTGTGCAGCGTCGGTGAATCATTCAGTTTCGGGGACAAGTATAACGCCACGTTCACCGGCGTTTATGAACGGTTCAAGAAGAAAATCGCCAGCGCTTACGGCGAGCCATATTTCCGCTGGAATCGTGGCTTTCTCGTTGTGGCGGCTGTCGTTTCCGTGCTTGCGGTATTGCTGGCGGTTAATCTCAGCATCGAATGGACCGGCTTTCACACCGGCGGCGTCGCCGCGCTTTTTGTCATAGCGGGCGCCGCTTCTTATTTTCTCCCGGCCCCGACACCAAAAGGGCAGGATATCCGTACCCGGATTGAAGGGTTTCGTCTCTACCTGAAGACCGCCGAGGAATTACAATTGAATTCCGTTGAAGTGGAGAGCAGCGCGCCGCCGCCAATGACGGTCGAGCGGTATGAGCGCTTTCTACCCTATGCGGTTGCGCTCGGCGTTGAAAAACCGTGGACCAAACATTTTGAAAAACTGATGCCGCGAGAAGCCGCAGAGTATCGACCCCACTGGGGGCGCTCCAATATTGGCGGCGATCGCTCGCTTGGCGCGTTTAACAAAGCAATTGTTTCCGGGATTGCGAGCGGCGTCGCCAGTTCTCTGCCGCAAAGCTCCGGCTCATCGGGGTCAAGCGGCGGCGGGTCCTCCGGCGGCGGCGGCGGCGGCGGGGGCGGTGGCGGCTGGTAGCGCAGCGCTTTCGCATAACCTGTTGTATTAAATAGAAAAGTTTTCCAGAGGCGGTTTGCCGCCGGTTTTCCCCATGGACAGCCTGTCGCAGTGGGGCGTAGGGAAGGCGCGAGTTTTTTGCAGGGCCAGCGCCTGCCCGCCGACGCCACAACAGACACCCCATATAAGGACCTTCCGATGATCACTCATGACGTTCGCGCCCACCCATCCAAAGACGAGTTGAAGCGCGAGGACCAACTCGCCTGGAAGATCGCCGAAGTCGCCGCCGATGCTGTCGAGGTCGATGCGGAAGCAACCGACATGATCATCAACCGGATCATCGATAACGCGTCGGTGGGGATCGCGTCACTGAACCGCGGACCGATCAAGTCGGCGCGCGCAATGGCGAATACGCATATGCGTGCGGGTGGGGCGACGCTGTTCGGCGCCCCCGCCGATCACAAAGTCTGCGCTGAATGGGCGGCCTGGGCGAACGGCACGGCAGTGCGCGAGCTTGATTTTCACGACACGTTTCTGGCGGCGGATTACTCCCACCCCGGCGATAACATTCCGCCGGTTCTCGCCGTGGCGCAGCAATGCGGCAAGGACGGACGCGACCTAGTTCGCGGTATCGCGACAGGTTACGAAATTCAGGTAAACCTGGTGAAATCGATCTGTCTGCATGAGCACAAGATCGACCATATCGCTCATATCGGTCCGTCTGCGTCTGCAGCAGTCGGGACGCTGCTTGGGTTGCCGACGGAGATTATTTATCAGTCGGTGCAGCAGGGTCTGCATACGACGGTGACGACGCGTCAGTCGCGCAAAGGTGAAATCTCCACATGGAAAGCGTTTGCCCCGGCCTATGCGGGCAAGCTCGCCATTGAAGCGGTTGACCGCTGCATGCGCGGCGAGGGCGCGCCGAGCCCGATCTATGAGGGTGAGGATTCGGTGATTTCGTTTATCCTCAACGGCCGTACGGCGCGCGACAAAGGCGAAAGCCCTTATGAGCCGACCTATCATGTGCCGCTGCCCGGCAAAGGCGAAGCGAAGCGCGCCATCCTTGAGACGTACACAAAGGAACACTCTGCAGAATATCAGTCACAGGCGCTGATCGATCTCGCTTTCCGCATGGGCAAAGAGATTGGTGATTTCGACAAAGTGAAATCAATCGTTCTGCATACGTCTCACCATACGCATTACGTTATCGGCACTGGCGCCGGCGACCCGCAGAAGATGGATCCGAATGCGTCCCGCGAAACGCTTGATCACTCGATCATGTATATCTTTGCCGTCGCGCTGCAGGACGGCGAATGGCATCATGTGAAATCATACGCCCCGGAACGCGCCAAACGCGAAGACACTGTTCGTCTCTGGCACAAGATTTCAACGACCGAAGATCCGGAATGGACGCGGCGCTATCACTCACAGGACCCGAATGAAAAAGCCTTTGGCGCGCGCGTTGTCGTGACCATGGAAGACGGACGTGTGATCGAGGACGAGCTTGGCATCGCCAACGCTCACCCGTTTGGCGCGCGTCCTTTCGCCCGGGCCGAATATATCAAAAAATTCAAGACTCTGACGGACGATATTCTCGATGCGTCTGAGGGCGAACGGTTCCTTGATCTGGTGCAGCAGCTTCCCAATCTGTCAGCCGAACAGGTGCTGGCGTTGAACCCGGTCGCGCCGGCGGGGTATCTCGTTGAAAACCCTGCTAAGGGAATATTCTAAACAAAGGACCATCCAATGCTTGCTTACTCAACAATCGGTACAAACGATATGGCGCGTGCGCGCAAGTTCTATGAGGCTCTCTTCGAAGAACTGGGCGCGAAGCCGATGTTCGAGATGCCTGACGGCGGCTTCGTTACCTATGGTGTGGACCCGCAAAAACCGATGTTCGCCATCGCCAAACCTTATGACGGGAACGATGCGGCGCCGGGTAACGGCAATATGATTGCGATTGCGGCAAAAGATCCGGCGCAGGTTAAATCGCTTTACGACAAAGCCATTTCTCTTGGCGCGACCTGTGAGGGCGAGGCTGGACCGCGCATGGATGGCGCCATGAGTTGCGGTTACGTGCGCGATCTCGATGGCAATAAGCTAAACTTCTTCTGCATGGGGAGCTAACGCCTGCACAGGTTCGGAAGGGATTGGCGATCAATGGAACAGCAAAAAACGCAGGCGACAATCAAACGCTGGCACGCCATGGTCGCTTCGCGCGATCTTGGCGCGCTGCATGAGATTATCCATCCCGATGCGATGTTTCGCTCGCCTGTGGCGCACACGCCTTATCAGGGGCGCGAGGCGCTGACGCTGGCGCTCTCAACGGTCATCAATGTCTTCGAAGACTTCACCTATCATCGCGAGTTTTTCACCGATGACGGGAAAAACGCGACGCTTGAATTCAGCGCCCATGTGGGCGGCAAGCAGCTCAAAGGCGTCGACCTTATCAAGTTCAATGATGACGGGTTGATTGTCGAATTTGAAGTGATGATACGCCCCGCCTCCGGGCTGATGGCGCTTGGCGAGGAAATGGGCAAGCGCGTCGGGGCGAAACTCGGCGAGTACAAATAGATGGCGAAAGCTCTTACACTTGAAGCTGAACAGCGCGTGCGCGACAGCTTTGCGCGTCAGGGCTTTATGAAAAAACTCGGCGTTGAGTTTCGTGCGATCTCCAGGGGCGCATGCGAACTGGCTGTCGCCTTTGACGAAAGCATGACACAGCAGCACGGGTTTTTTCATGCGGGCGTGACGACGACTTTGGCTGACAACGCCGCCGGCTATGCGGCGTATTCAGTGATGCCGGAAAACTCGACCGTGCTGACGACCGAATTCAAGGTCAACCTGCTGGCCCCGGCGAAGGGGGACGAACTTATCGCGCGCGCAGAGGTGATTAAGCCCGGTCGCACGCTGATTGTCGTACGCGCGGATGTTTTTGGTTGCGCTGGTGGGAAAGAAACCCACGTTGCAACCATGCTGGCGACAGAAATGTGTTTGATGAACAAGGAAGATGCGCCAGCGCAATAGCACTGTCAGATATTTATCTTTGATCTGGCTGGCGAGAGGACATAAACGGGATTGATAGAAACATGACTGAACGTTCCCGCCGCGATGAACTTCATAACGAATACTGGTCGACAATCCGTTCTGCGAATCCGAAGGCGGCGATCACGCTGGAAGACAGTAACGCTGCATCAGATGTGGAATTCCATTTATATGGCGTCAGGATTGCGGAGCGATTTACAGAATTGATGAGGCAGTATGGCTCTTCTCCGTTAGCATGGTCATCCATCATTGATATCGGATGCGGTGTCGGCCGCTTTGCATTGCCTTTTGCCGGGTGTTGCCAGCATGTCTATGCAGTTGATATCAGCGACGCGGTTTTGGAAGAAGCCAGAACCTATTGTCGTTCAATGCCAAACATCAGCTATCACCGCAACGACGGTGAAACACTTTCCGATTTTGATGATAACAGCATCGATTACGGGTTTTGCGGCGGTGTTTTGCAACACGTCAAATACTTTGATGTAATCTCCTCATACTTTTGTGAGGCAATTCGTGTCTTGCGCATTGGGGGCGTGTTCACCGCCTCGTTTCAGGTGTGGCAAACGGAAGAGGTTGGAACGACCCGAGTTGGCGCGAAAGTAACCGCCAGGAAGCTAAACGAAGCTTTATCCGGTGCGCCTTACGAAATTTGCCATATCCTCTTTGACCCGAAAGACCCTGTGCCGCACTATCTCGTTGTCCTGAGAAAGACGGCTGAAGTGGAAACCGACAACCCTGCGCGTGATTTCTCGACGTTTGCCGTTGACCATAATAATTTCCGTACAGGTGTTTTTGAGGATTTGCCGTCGTGCAATGCGCTCGTTGAAAGATGGAAAGACGAGCCAAGGCCGGTGACGTTTTACGACGACTAATTTGGGCTGAACGCAGCCATATTGAAATCGACAAAGGAATAAAGATGCTCTTCACCACAAAATCCGCCGCTGAAAAACGAAAAAACTTCCGTGATGGTTTGGCGTCCGGCAAACTGCTGCGGTTCCCGGGTGCTTTCAACCCGTTGTGCGCCCAGATGATTGAACAGAAGGGTGGTTTTGACGGCGTTTATATCTCCGGCGCTGTGATGGCGGCGGATTTATGCCTGCCTGATATCGGTATCGCAACGATGACGGAGTTTGTTGATCGCGGCCAACAGATATCTCGCGTTACGGACCTTCCGGCTTTTATTGATATCGACACCGGTTTTGGCGAACCGATGGCGGCGGCGCGCACTATCCGTTCAATGGAAGAGGCCGGCCTTTCCGGTTGCCACATCGAGGATCAAGTGATGCCGAAACGTTGCGGGCATCTTGATGGGAAGGAGATTGTTCCTACGGAAACCATGATTCAGCGTGTCAAAGCTGCTGCTGATGCTAAGCGTGACCCGAATTTTGTTCTGATCGCGCGCTCTGATGCGCGTGCTGTAGAAGGGCTGGACGCGTCGATCGACAGGATGAAGGCCTATGTGGATGCAGGCGCCGACATGATCTTTCCAGAAGCGATGAAATCGGAAAAAGAGTTCGAAGCGGTTCGCAAAGCGCTCGACGTTCCGATCCTCGCCAATATGACGGAGTTTGGGAAGTCGCGGCTCCTGAATTACAAAGAGTTAGAGGCGCTTGGGTTTAATGTTGTCATTTACCCGGTGACAACGCTGCGCCTGGCGATGGGCGCTTGCGATGTCGGTCTTGATCGCATCCTGAAGGATGGCGATCAGAACGGTATTCTCGACATGATGCAGCACCGGCGCGATTTATACGAAACGTTGCGCTATCACGATTACAACAAGTTCGATGAGTCGATTTACAATTTTCAGGTGAGCGACACGCCGCTGGAGTAGCCGCGCCTGATCAGCCCTGTCGGACTTTTACTGCTTTGTCGCAGCGGGTTTGCTTATCCGGCCGGGGTGGCATTGTGTGCTGTAAAATGTTGATTACATTAACAAAAATGAACTGGAACGAGGTCTTTCTTTCTCGCCGGTAATGTAGGATAACGCACCGCAACATGACACCCGCCAGAACGACTCTTTCGCCTCGCGCATATTGTAAATTTCGCCTCGACCGTCAGGTCGGGCTACCGCGTTGCGCATTCGGGAAAAGGTCTTGGCGTAACGGTTTTTGATTGTGATCACGAAAAGCGATCAGAAACTCAAAACAGAACGTAGAACATCCCAGGAGATAGTATGACTGAAGCTGACATCAAATACGGCCTGGCCGGCGTTGTGACTGACGATACGGCGGTCTCAAAAGTGATGCCGGAAACAAACTCGCTGACCTATCGCGGTTATGCGGTTCAGGATCTTGCAACCCAGTGCCGGTTTGAAGAAACCGCTTATCTTATCTGGAATGGCGAATTGCCGACGGCTGCACAGCTTGAGGAATTCAACGCCAGAGAAAAATCCCTGCGCGGGCTGTCTGATGATCTGATTGATGTTATGCGCAAATTTCCGAAAGGCGCGCACCCGATGGCGACGCTGCGGACGGCGGTCAGCTTTCTCGGGCTCGAAGACAGCGACGCTGCTGAACGTCCAACAGAAGACATATACGAACGATCATTGAGCCTTTACGCTAAAATTCCGCAGATCGTGGCGGCGGACTTTCGCCTGCGCAACGGCAAGGAGCCGATCGCGCCGGACACTGATCTCGGTTTTTCGGAAAACTTCTTTCATATGTGTTTTGGCGAAGTGCCGGCGCCGGAAGTCGTTAAGTGTTTCGATATTTCCATGACGCTCTATGCGGAGCATTCATTTAACGCATCGACCTTTACCGCGCGCGTGATCGCCAGTTCGCTTTCGGGCGTTTACTCAGCGGTGACCGGGGCTATCGGATCGCTGAAAGGTCCCCTGCATGGCGGCGCCAATGAAGCGGTCATGCACATGCTGAAGGAAGTCGGCACTGCTGAAAACGCGAAGGCTTGGATGCTGGATGCGCTCGCCACCAAGAAAAAGATCATGGGCTTCGGTCACCGCGTCTACCGGTCTGGCGACAGCCGCGTGCCGACCATGACGGACGCCTATAAGAATATGGTCGACATTATCGGCACAGAAGAGGCGAAGATGTACTGGGAGATGTCACGCAGCCTTGATGAGACTATGGTTTCGGAAAAGGGCATATATCCCAATCTCGATTTCCCGGCGGGGCCGGCCTATTACCTGATGGGTTTTGAAATTCCGATGTTTACGCCCATCTTCGTCATCAGCCGGATTACCGGCTGGACAGCGCATATCATGGAACAGCTTGGCGACAATAAACTTATCCGTCCGCTCTCAAACTACACTGGCCCCGCGCAACGGGACGTACCGCCCATCGACAAACGATAGGAGCCGCTATGGCCGCACAGCCCAGAGAAAGAACCGAGGAGGATCGCAAACGCGCCATGGAGGCGGTTCGCGAACTTATTCGCTGGATTGGCGACGATCCTTCCAGGGAGGGGTTGCTCGACACGCCGCGGCGCGTTGTCGACGCTTTTCTTGAATATCATCAGGGCTATGAACAATGCGCTGAAGAATATCTTCAGCGCACTTTTGAACAGGTTGGCGGTTATGACGAGATTGTTCTTCTAAAGGGCATCCCGTTTCACTCTCATTGCGAGCATCACATGGCGCCGATCATCGGCAAGGCCCATGTCGCCTATCTGCCGACAGATAAGGTTGTTGGCATTTCCAAACTTGCTCGGGTCGTGCACACCTATGCAAAACGTCTTCAGGTGCAGGAACGGCTGACGGCGGAGATTGCCGACGTGATCCAGAAGGTTCTGGAACCTCAGGGCGTTGCCGTTGTTATAGAGGCGAGCCATGCCTGTATGACGGCGCGCGGCGTGATGACGCCGGGCGTTTCCATGACGACCAGCCGGATGATGGGTGTTTTCCGTGATGACCAGAAAGCGCGCGAGGAAATTATCAAACTGATTGGCCTTGGCGGTTAACAGTTTAAAACTGATCAAACAGACAGGATTGAATATGGCTTACGAATGCATCTTGACGGAATCTGAGGGCGGCGTCGGCGTCATTACGCTAAACCGTACGGAAGCGTTGAACGCGTTTAATCGTCAGTTGATGGATGAACTGACCGACGCGGTGAAAAAGTTTGAAGCTGACGATACGGTCGGCTGTATGGTGATCACCGGATCGGAAAAGGCGTTCGCCGCCGGGGCCGACATCAAGGAGATGGCGTCCAGGGATTATATGGACGTCTTCAAGGAAGACTTCATCACCGCCAATTGGGAAGAGGTCTCGCGTACGCGCAAACCGATCATCGCCGCGGTTAATGGATACGCCCTTGGCGGCGGCTGTGAACTCGCCCTGATGTGCGATTTTATTATCGCCGGCGATAACGCCAAATTCGGTCAGCCGGAAATTTCCATCGGGGCCATGCCGGGCGCCGGCGGCACCCAGCGCCTTGCGCGTTTCATCGGCAAGTCGAAAGCGATGGAAATGTGCTTGACCGGCCGCATGATGGATGCCGAAGAGGCGGAGCGTTGCGGCCTTGTCAGCCGCATTGTGCCAAAAGGCGAATTGCGCGAGGAAGCGATCCGCGTCGCCAAGCAGATCGCCGGTTTCTCGCGCCCGATTGCGATGCTGACCAAGGAAGCGGTAAACCGCGCTTATGAAACAACGCTGGCCGAGGGCGTGCGATTTGAACGTCGCGTCTTCCATTCGGTATTCGCGACTGAAGACCAGAAGGAAGGCATGGCCGCCTTTGTCGAGAAGCGCAAACCGGCGTTTAAACATCGCTAGAAAACGCCAACCCTGCATGATGCAGGCGGGGGAGAGATAAATGGACAATCTCGTCCTCGCCTTTACAATTATCGGCCTTTTGGGCGTTGGCGCACAGTGGCTTGCCTGGCGGTTCAATTTCCCTGCAATTGTGCTGATGTCCATCGCCGGCGTGTTGGCTGGACCGGTCTTTGGCATCTTTACGCCTCCCGGCGCGCTGCCTGGCGCCCCGCCAATGGAAGCGTTATTCGGGGATTTTTACCGGCCGATTATTTCCATCGCTGTCGCCGTTATTTTATTCGAGGGCGGATTATCGCTCAATTTTGCCGAGTTGCGGGGGCTTACCAAGGGCGTGCGGCGCCTTGTTTTCCCCGGCGTGCCGCTGGCCTGGGGCCTGGGCGCCATCGCCGCCTATCTGATTGGCGGCTTGTCGTGGCAGGTCTCTCTTCTTTTTGGCGGCATCATGATTGTCACGGGACCAACCGTGATCATTCCGCTCCTGCGCCAGTCCAAGCTTAATCCGCGCCCGGCGACGCTTTTGAAATGGGAAGGGATCGTCAACGATCCGATCGGCGCGCTCCTGGCGGTTGTGGTCTATGAATTTCTCGTTTTTGGCGACAGCCACGCATCGCCGGGCGAAATCATCAGTTCCATTCTCCTCGCGTCATTCCTCGCAGGCGGACTTGGTTTCGGATTGGGCCGGTTTGCGGCGTCGGCGTTTCGGCTCGGCTGGGTGCCGGAATATTTGAAGCCGCCGGTTTTACTGGCGCTGGTGCTTTTATGTTTTGAAGCGGCGAACCTTTTACAGCATGAGGCGGGTTTGCTTGCAGTGACTGCGATGGGCGTCACGATCGCGAATTCGCGCATCGCCAGCATCAACGAGCTGCGGTTGTTCAAGGAGAACATTACTGTCGTTCTCGTGTCCGGCGTTTTCATCATTCTGACTGCGAACCTGACATTTGACTCCATTCGCGCTCTCGATTGGTCGGTCTTCTGGCTGCTCGTTGCAATGTTATTTGTGGTCCGGCCATTGGCGGTATTCTTATCGACGATAGGTTCCGGTCTGCCATGGAAAGAGCGCCTGCTTGTCGGCTGGATCGCCCCGCGCGGGATTGTCGCCGTTGCGGTGTCGAGTTTCTTTGGTTCGGCGTTGCTGGCGGAAGGATATCCGGATGCGGATATGCTGATCCCGCTTGCTTTCGCCATGGTGTTTGTGACCGTTGTCATGCACGGTTTTTCCATTGGCCCCTTGGCGAAGACGCTAGGGCTTGCGTCGCGTGAGCGACCGGGCGTGCTTATCGTCGGCGCTTCGCCATGGTCGGTCGGGCTGGCGGCGAAACTCAAAGAGCTCGAAATCCCGGTCATGGTTGCTGATGCGAGTTATCGGCGGCTGAAGCCGGCGCGCCTTGCCGACATTCAAACCTATTACGGTGAGATTCTTTCCGAAGTGACGGAACACCATTTGGACCTGAACCGGTTCGGCTATCTCCTCGCGCTTAGCGGGAATGAGGCGCACAACGCGCTTGTCTCCACCGATCTTGCACCCGAACTAGGTCGCGCGGCGATTTTTCAGGTGAATGCGAAGGGCAAGGACGAAGAAAATCGTCAGGCGTTGTCATACACGCTACAGGGCAAGACGTTCCTTCATTCGGGCACGCCGCTCGATGAATTACTGCGTCTTCACTATGGCGGCTGGATTTATCAGCGCACGAAACTCTCCGAAGAGTATCCGCCCGAGCGATATAAGAAGGATCTCGACCCTCGCGCCGAGATTGTCCTTGTCGTCCGCAAAGGCGCGTTGATGTTCGCATCACGGGAAACGCCCTTAACCCTTGAAATTGGCGACCTGGCGCTGGCCTATATTCCAAAACCGGACACGATCAAGCCGGAAAAAGATGACGCCGAGAAAGACGGCTCTTCCGATGACGATCAGGGAGAGGACCGGCAGGGCGCTGAAACGCACGCGCTTGTCTGAAACAGGGTTAATCAAAACCTAACGCGCCCTGTTGACGTGGGTCTTGCTTAACGGGGTATTAGCGCTTGGCCGCTAGGCTTTTCCTAGGGAATTGGGCCTATGCGCGCGTTGAAACTGTTCACACAATCGGAAGGATCGTTGATCGCCGACTATGCCTCGCGGATGAGCGAGGCGTTGTCGCGTCGCAACGCCGAAATTGAAGTGCGCGCCGCACGCATGGAAGCTGACCTGGCGATCAAGGCGCGCTCGGAATTTCTGGCGAATATGAATCATGAACTGCGAACGCCGTTAAATGCGATTATCGGTTTCGCCACCATGCTTCGCGACACATCGGAATATGATCTCGACGAAGAACAGCGCGGCGCCTACGCCGCTTATATCCTGCAGTCGGCGGACTTGCTTCTGGGGCACATCAATACCGTCCTTGAAGTCGCTGCGCTGGAAAGCGGCGGCGTTGAGCTTAATGACGATGTGGTGGATTTCTGCGTGCTGCTGATGGAGGCGCTGGAGCGTGCGCATATTCGCGCGGAGGCAGGCGACATCACGATTGATCGCCGCGATAGCGGTGAGGACGTAATCGGATGGGGTGATGCGGAGCGTGTCTCGCAGGCAGTCGATCACCTTCTGCAAACGGCGATCAAGGCTTGCGGCGTCGGCGGCAATATTCTGGTGCGCGCAAATGTTAATGAATTTGGCTGGGCTGAAATCGCGGTGCGCGACGATGGCGAAGGCCTGTCGCCGGAAGCGCTGCACGCCGCGCTTGAAGCGTTCAAACAGGTGCATCGCGGTCTCGACCGGTCTTTCTCCGGCCCGGGGATCGGGTACGCGATTGCAAAGACATTCATTGAAATGCAGGGCGGGCGATTTTCCATCAAAAGCCAGCCGGGTCAGGGAACGCTTGTGCGCATTTCGCTGCCGCCGCCGGAACAGGCATCGCCCGCCAGCGACGGCGAAGAAGCAGACGAAGACGAAACGGGTGCGAACCAGATAAAGAATCGGAGGGTGCATGACGCCGCATAAGGGAGCGCTTAGAAAGTCGCCGCTCGTCCGCAAGGGCGCCGCTGCGCCGACGTCCGAGGCGTTCGATACTGCGTTTCAGGAAAAACAACGCGTGGGCTCTGTCGTTTCTGTCACGGGGTCGCATGCACTGGTTATGCTCGATGAGGATAATCCCGCCGATGACCGCGCATCGCGCCCGCAGCTTGGCGCGATCATGAGCATCGACGCGGGCGCCAGCGTTGTGCTGGGGCTCGTTTCCGCCATGAGCGTGCCGGCGCCTTCTCTCGACAGTGCAACGGCGGCGTTGCGCATCGTCGAAGTGGAGCTGATAGGCGAGTTTTCAAAGCCGACGATCAACGCCCCTGCGCGTTTCAGGCGCGGGGTTTCTTCCTATCCGACCCTTGGAGATCCGGTTCATGTGGCGACGCGCGACGAGCTGGCGGCGCTTTTTGTCGTTGACGGCGGCGCGAGTGTGCGCATCGGCGTTGTCAAACAGGACGCGCAGATCCCTGCGACGGTTAGCGTCGATGAAGTCTTCTCGCGCCATTGCGCCGTTCTCGGCACGACGGGCGCGGGTAAGTCATGCGCGCTCGCATTGTTGCTGAAATCGGTGTTAAAGCGATTTCCCAACGGCCATATCGTCATTCTTGATCCCCATAATGAATATTCGAAAAGCTTCGGCGATCATGCAGTGATCTTTGACCCGAACAGTTTCACGTTGCCGTACTGGATGCTGACCTTCGACGAACTGGTTGAGGTGCTCTATCCCGGTAAGGAAGGGTATTCGGAAGAAATCGAAATTCTCGCCGATCTGATCCCGGCGGCGAAAAAGATGAACCTTGCGGCTTCCGCGAAACCGGGAAAGCTGCGCACCGATACCAGCGCGATCACCGTCGATACGCCGGCGCCATACCGAATTTCGGAACTCCTGACCCTGATCGACAAATCTCTCGGCGGTCTTGATAGCGGCCGTAATGTCGCCCCTTACAAACGGCTGCGCAATCGCATCCACACGATCAGTCAGGATGCGCGTTACGCATTCATGTTCGGCAGTTTGACGATTCAGGACAACCTTACAGAACTTCTGGGCCAGCTGTTTCGTATTCCTGTCGGCGACAAGCCGGTCAGCGTGATTGAGCTTGGAGGGCTGCCGACCGAAGTTGTGCAGGTGGTGGTTTCGGTCGTCTCGCGCCTGGCGTTTGAGTTTGGCCTCTGGAGCAACGGCGCCGCGCCGATCGCGCTCGTCTGCGAGGATGCGCATCGTTATGCGCCGGCGGACCCGAATGAGGGCTTCGGTCCGACGCGCCGGTCGCTGATCCGCATCGCAAAGGAAGGTCGCAAGACCGGCGTTTCCTTGTGGATCGCTTCTCAGCGCCCGACGGAGCTGGACCCGACGGTCTTGTCCCAGTGCAACACCATCTTCGCCATGCGTCTCGCCAATCAGGCTGATCAGGAGGCGCTGCGCGCCGCTGTGCCGGACGCCTCGACTAGCCTCTTGAGCTGCCTGCCGTCACTCGGTCTTGGCGAAGCCATCGCAGTGGGCGAGGGCGTGCCGATGCCAACGCGCATTCGCTTTGATGCATTGGAGCCGAATGAAGTGCCGCGCAGCCTGACCGCCAGCTTTACCGATGGCTGGTCCGTCGAGATTGAGGATGACAGCTTCATCGAGCGCATTGTTGAACAATGGCGCGCGCAGCGAAGGCTCGTACCAGACGTTTAGGCCTGCCTTCAGCGGCTAATCACTTAAATCATCAGCCTCTTGATCCGGCGCGCAGCATCGGCACAATGCGCCGAACCGGCGCGGAGAATCGCGTGTGCAAGGAAGGCAATGTCATGAAAAACACCCTGTTGGCGCTTGGCGCTGCGATCTCCATGGGCGCATCCGCGTTCGCGCAAGACGCGGCGTTGTCAGATCCGCCCCTGACGATTGTCATCCATGGCGGCGCCGGGGCGCTGGCGCCGGGGCGCTATACGGCTGATGAGGAAGTGGCGTTCGAAGCAAAACTGAACGAGGCGCTGGACGCGGGCTATGCGGTCCTCGATGCGGGCGGCTCTGCGCTTGACGCTATTGAGGCGGCGATCGTGCTGATGGAGGATTCGCCGCTCTTTAACGCCGGCAAGGGCTCCGTTTTCACCCGTGAGGGCAAGAACGAACTCGACGCCTCGATTATGGATGGCGCGAACCGCAACGCCGGCGCCATCGCCGGGGTGACGAGAGTGAAAAATCCGATCAAGCTTGCCCGTGAAGTGATGGAGAATTCCGAACATGTGATGTTCGCACGCGAAGGGGCGGAGGAATTCGCCAAGGAGCGTGACCTTGAATTCGTCAAGCCGAAATATTTCTATACGGAAAAACGCTGGAAAAGCTATGAGGCGGCGCTTGAAGCGGAGAAGATGAACAAGGAAAGCTCACTCCCCATCGACTATAAATGGGGCACTGTCGGCGCGCTTGCGCTTGACGCAAACGGCAATCTTGCGGCGGGCACATCGACTGGCGGCATGACTTTGAAACGCTATGGCCGGGTGGGCGATGCGCCGATCATCGGCGCCGGGACTTTCGCCGATAACAATTCCTGCGCAGTGTCGTCTACCGGCCACGGCGAATATTTCATGCGGCTCACGATCGCCCGGGATATCTGCGCGCAAATGGAATATGGCGGCAAGTCCGTCGAAGAGGCTGCTGACGACGTCATTCACAATCGCCTTGAAAACCTTGGCGGCGACGGCGGCGTGATCGTACTTGGACCGGACGGCGATTACGCCATGACGTTCAATTCCGACGGGATGTTCCGCGGCGTCAAAAACCAGGCCGGGGTTCAGGAAGTGGCGATCTACGGCGAGTAGGGCTTTCGTCAGGCCAGCGCGCTTCTGACCTTCGGCATGATCCGGCGGCTCACCGGGATTTCGGCGTCTGTCGTCAGTCGCAATGCGCCGACGCCGGTATTCTTGCGGGTGAGGGAACGGACATAGTCCGTATTCACCAGATAAGATCTATGCACGCGCAGGAATGTCGCAGGCAACGCCTCTTCCAGTTGCGACAGGCTGCCATTGTGCAGGATTTCACGCCCGTCCTTAAGGCAGATTTCGACATAATCGCCGGCGCCTTTGCAATGAGCGATATCTTGCGCAGCGACAACATCGATTTTACCGGCGCTTGAAATCTTGATGGAAGCGGCGCCGCCTGCCTGGTTTGCGCGTTCAAGAGACAGCGCCAGTTGACGTGACCGGGCTTGTTCATCCTCAAGGCGCGCGCGCTCACGCGCCAGCGCAAAAGCCTGCGCCACAAACAGAACGAGCAGCAGCGCAGCGACTTCATAAAAGAAAAGCGTGTCGAGAAATCTGTCCGGAAAAACAACGACCGTTGTCGCAAACAATGACAGCGTAATGAAATAGACCAATGCAAGGGGCTGGCGCCGGTAGGCGGCAAGGCCGGTGATCCCCGCGCTGATGATGGCCGGGATCAGTATCGCAAGGCCGCCTTTACCGTCGAAACCGGGGGCCATGATGACCCCTGTCGCTGTCGCCAAAGTGGCGAATCCAAAAATAAGACCATGTCGGCGGGTCAGAAATCGTTCAACAACATGGCCGACAAGGCAAAGCCCGAAACCCGCCGAGAACAGAACCACAAGGAGCATACGCCATTCATGAACCGGATAAAGATACGGAACGAGACCGCGATAAATCTCCGTGAACAACTGGCTCGCAGCGAAAAATGACACCAGCGCCAACAGCGTATTGTCGGGCCTGAACCGGGTCGTGACGGAAGCCGCGGCGAAATAGAGAAAGCCCGTGACCAGCGCGCCGAAGGGAATGAGCGACGGCCAATAGGCGTCAAGGATCAAAAAAGTCGGGTCGGCGTATTCGCCAAAAACAATCCGCTGCAGCGGATAGCGAAAACGCAAAAAGCCATGATGAGCCGACATGCGGATGGCGAAGACATTGTTCCCGTCGATCAGCGTATCGCGGGGTATGAAAAAGACGGAATCTATTCGGCCCGGAGTTTCGCCTTGCTTCGTTGCTGCAGGTATGCCGTTTTTTCCAAGCGGATGTCCATTCAGATATACTTCGCTTGACGTCTTCCCGAAAATATAAAACCCGAGGGGCTTTTCAGACGCGAGCAGCGCTTCGTCCGGCCGAACGCTTGCCTTGATCCAGAGATGCCGGCCTTGCGGATCGACCTCCCAGTAGGGGATAGTTCTGCAATCATTGCCGTCAAAATTCGGCGGCTCGGCAGCTTCGCCTTCAGCCGGACATTGGATGACGGTTTCCACGAGGGGGTTTTTGGCGCTTACGGGCGTTAACGCCGCCACCATGCAAACACCGAAGAGAATCGAAAGGAGCCATGATTTCATCGGCGCACCGTATACCGATTTGACGCCGCCGTTCATCGCCGCTGGCCGAATATCACGTGCCGCCGGTCGATTTGCCTGTTCCGATTGCGGTCGTCAGCCGCCGATATGAGGGCAGTCGCGACGTTTATATCAAGCCCGGAGTTCTAAGCCCATGAAGATGCCCAGCATATTCGCCTTCTTTTCTGTCGCCCTTGCAGCGGGTTGCGCAAGCCCTGACGCGGTTTCCGCCGAGCCGCCCGCCGAAACGGCGTTTATTTTCAAGGCCGACAACGGAGAACAAACGCCGGCGTTTCGCGGCGAGTTTCAGGTTCCTGAAAACCGGTCCGATCCCGACAGCCGGACCCTGACCTTGCGCTATGTGCGGTTTGCCGCAACGGGAGAAAACCCCGGTTCGCCGATCGTCTACCTCGCCGGCGGCCCTGGCGGCTCCGGGATTCGAACCGCAAAATGGCGGCGCTTTCCCTTGTTCATGGCGATGCGTGAATTCGGCGATGTGGTTGCTTTTGAGCAGCGCGGGACAGGCGAGTCCGATGACACGCCGGAATGTGTCTCCGACATCTTCATTCCTGATGATGAAGCCTTACCGGTAGAAGAGGCGTATACGCGCCTGCATCGATCGGTCGTCCAGTGCCGTACCTTCTGGGAGGCGCAAGGCGTTGATCTTCGCGGCTATACGACGGTTGAAAGCGCGCGCGATCTGGATGCGCTGCGGGCGCATCTCGGCGTAGAAAAAATCACGCTGTGGGGCATTTCCTACGGTACGCATCTGGCGCTGGCGTCGGTTAAGGAAATGGAAGAGCGTATCGACCGACTTGTGCTTGCGAGTGCGGAAGGGCTCGACCAGACGGTTAAGCTGCCGTCGCGGACAGACGCTTATTTTGATCGCGTGCAGGAAGCAATTGATGCGCAGCCTGCTGCGAAAGCCGCTTATCCCGATATCAAAGCGTTGATGCGCCGCGTTCATGCAAAGCTCGAAAAAGAGCCGGTCATGCTCCAGCTTGAGACGGGCGCCGGCGCAAGCGCGAATTATCTCCTGCAAAAACAGAAGATGCAAAGGATTGCATCCGGCATGATTTCTGATCCCAGTCGTGCGGTTACGCTTTTGCAGATTTACAGCGCCGTTGACGCTGGAGATTACGCGCCGGCTGTCGGTATCTTGCAACGTTTTGTAAGGCCGGGTGCGCCGGTAGAGTGGAGCGCCATGTCCCTCGCCATGGACGTCGCCTCCGGCATCGGTGAGGATCGACTGGCGCAGGTTGAGCGGGAAGCGCAGACGGCGTTGCTGGGCGACTTTTTGAATTTTCCCATGCCGCAATTAAACGGGGCGCTTGCCGACATGGATCTTGGCGATGACTTTCGAACTGCGCCGCAGAGCGACATTCCCGCGCTCCTGCTGACCGGAACGCTGGACGGGCGGACTTATCCTGAAAGTCAGCAGGAAGCCGTGGCGGGATTGCGAAACGTGACGACGGTGACCGTCAAGAACGCCGGGCACAACCTTTTCATGAGTTCGCCTGAGGTGACCGAAGCCATTCAGCGTTTCATGCGCGGCGAGGCGATTGAGGATCGCATGATTTCAATCGATCCGCCGGAATTTGTCCCGAATTAGCACGCCGACTATGAGAGCGGGGAGCGTGCGAATTTAAACGATGGACAATTTTCGCCTGTAACATGCTGATCTGAAGCGATAATTCTGCCTGAGCAAGCAAGATACGCCGGTCGCGCCAAGGGTGCGCCGGCGTTTTCGCGCTGACGCGGTTTTGACCGTTTTCCGCGCCGAAGGCGACCGATTTTGCTTGACAGACAGCTTCCCACCTTCTTATCTTCGAATAAATAAATCTGCGAAACTATGCAGATATGCAATCGTGCAGAATTGCCGCCCTCATTACCGCTGATCAGGTGACGGGCGGCAAGGTTCAGAGCCCGAACAGCCTGAACCGGGATGCGCGAGATGACGAGGAAGGACGCGCCGATGCCAAGCCGAATGGTGGTCGCCAGGGAACTGGGAGAAATCTTCAAGATTATCGCCCATCCGGACCGCATTCGCCTGATTGAAGAATTGCGCGGGGAAGAAAAAGACGTGAATACGCTGGCCGAAAGCCTCGGATTGCCCGGGCCGCGGGTTTCACAGCATCTAAGCCTCCTGCGGGCTCATCGCATTGTCGATGAACGCCGTGACGGGCGCCATCACTACTACCACCTGATTCAGCCTGAAATCGCAGACTGGATCGTGGACGGACTAAGTTTCATTGAAGGCAAGCTGGCCGGGATTTCCACATCGAATATCAAGGCCGTTCGCCGTCTCTGGGCATCGGACGCACCATAACCATTAGCCATCTAACAAGAGGAGACCACCCATGCCTCATTTCGCCGCCGGAGTTGTTCGATTTCAAAACGAAGTTTATCCGCAAAAGAAAGAACTGTTTGAAAAGTTGAGCCAGGGGCAATCGCCTGAAGCGCTGTTTATTACCTGTTCGGATTCGCGCATCGAAACTGCGATGATCACGCAAACGGAACCGGGCGAGTTGTTCATTTGCCGCAACGCCGGCAATATCGTGCCGCCGCATACTACGCAGACAGGCGGCATGACGGCGTCGCTGGAATTCGCCGTTGCAGCGCTGAAAGTTCCCCATATTGTCGTGTGCGGCCATACCGAATGCGGCGCCATGAAGGGCGCCATGAACACGGACGGCCTTTCAGGCCTGCCGCATGTAAAAGAATGGTTGAGCTTTACGCAGGCGGCGGTGGATATCGTCAGGGAAACCGGCGCCGGTCTCAGCGAAGCTGAGCAGATGGATATGCTGCTTGAACAGAACGTAATTCTGCAGCTTCAGCATTTGAAAACGCACCCGTCGGTCGCTGTGCGCCTCGCCAAGGGCGATCTCAAACTCCATGGCTGGGTCTATGACATCAAGACCGGGGCGGTGAACGCTTATGACGAAGAAAAAAAGCAGTTCTGTCCTGTGGATGTTCGTTACGCCGAGGAGATGGCGAAGATTGCGACTCATGAAGGCTGCGCAGCGTAACGCGGCGTAATTGAAATAAAGGATTACGCTAATGAAGACTTCCTCCGTTTTTTCACGCGGCGGCAAAATTTTCGACACATCGAACTTGCGAGGCGACATGTATGGCGGGCTTACCGCCGGCATCGTCGCTCTGCCGCTTGCTCTTGCTTTCGGGGAGGCGTCCGGCGCCGGTCCGATCGCCGGCCTGTGGGGCGCCATCATCGTTGGGTTTTTCGCGTCGCTTTTTGGCGGGACAGGCTCACAGATTACCGGACCGACGGGTCCGATGGTCGTTGTGTTTGCGGGGGTATTCGCGTCACTCTCCGGCAATCCGGCGCTGGTTTTCGCGGCGGTCGTGCTGGCTGGGATTCTCCAGATATTGTTCGGGGTTTTCAAGCTGGGTCAGTATATCCGGCTTGTTCCATATCCGGTGGTTTCCGGGTTTATGAGCGGGATCGGCTGTATCATCATCGCCTTGCAGGCGTCGCGCCTGTTCGGTCATGAACCGGAAGGCGGCGGCACTATTCCCGCGCTTACGGCTATTCCGGGCGCGGTCATGGACCCGAACTGGGTTGCGCTTGGTATCGGCTTACTGACGCTTTTAATCGTTTTCAAATGGCCAAAGGCTTGGGGCAAGTTCGTTCCAAGCCCATTGGCGGCGCTCATCATTGGCACCGTGCTCAGCCTCTTTATTAAAGGCGCGCCGATTCTTGGCGACATTCCAACCGGGTTTCCCTCTTTTATCGTACCGTCCTTCACCCAGGATACGTTTTTGATTGTACTTGAGGCTGCGTTCATTCTTGCCGTGCTCGGCGCGATTGACAGCTTGTTGACGTCGCTTGTGGCGGACAACATGACCCGTACCCGTCACAACTCCGACCGTGAACTTGTCGGGCAGGGCATCGGGAATACGATTGCCGGATTTTTCGGCGCTATCCCGAGCGCCGGCGCCACTATGCGCACAGTGATCAATATTCGCACCGGCGGTCAGACGAAGATCTCGGGAATGTTGCATTCGGTATTGTTGCTTGCCGTTGTGGTAAGCTTGGCCCCGCTTGCGTCGCAAATTCCTCATGCGGTGCTGGCTGGCATTCTTGTGAAGGTCGGTTACGACATCATTGATGTCGCCTATCTGCGCCGGGCCCACAAAGGTCCGCGTTGGGACCTCGCATTGATGGCGCTGGTGCTTGGCCTGACGGTGTTTGTCGACCTGATCACGGCGGTCGCCGTGGGTGTTGTTCTGGCGGCGCTCGCCTTTGTCAAGAAAATGGCTGACGACCAGCTCGTCGCTTTCAGCGAAACGGAGCCGCGCGTCACCACGGAAGAGGAACGCACGCTGCTTGATCAGGCGAAGGGCCGCGTGACCCTGTTCGATTTTGGCGGGCCGTTGAGCTTTGGCGCCGCCGCGGATCTCGGTCATCAGGTGCGTGAGCGCGTCAAGAAGAAGACGAGCGCGATTATTCTCGACTTTTCACGCGTGCCGTTCATCGACGTATCGGCGGCGCGGGCCGTTGAAACAATCGCCTGTGACGCCAGCCAGGCCGGTAAGACGGTTTACGTCACTGGCATGAATGAAAAGGTCAGCTATGTTCTGGCGGCGCTGAACGCGGATCATTGTCTCCCGACAGATACGCAATACGAAGATCGATTGAGCGCCCTGCGCGCGGCGGTCGAAGCGGTGTTGGCGGACGGCAAGGAGGCAGTAGCGTCGGAGCCCGTGGCGACGCCCGCTCAGTAGGTCTTCCGCTTACATTATTGTGACCGGCGCTGCGCAAAGCGGCGCCGGTTTTATATATTCAATTTCTCCGCATTCCCTGTCACATTCCCTGACATGGCGCCTTGGCCCCAATAGGGTCTGCATTGCCGGTCGTGGCTTTTTTCAGTGTGTGTCGATATAAATTCAGGCGAGATTCCGGGAAGTCAGGCCTTCTCACAAAAGCGCTGGCTTTTATGTTATTGACTAGCCCCCATCGGACTGGCCATGCAGCAAAAATACACAACTGACGTCGACTATCCTTCGCAGTATTTTCATTTCCAGACGCCAATTTTGATGTCGGCGGTCGCTGTGCTTACAGGACATGCCCACAGCTTTCCCGCCTCGGGCTTTACCTATTGTGACTTTGGTTGCGGCAAGGCTCTGACGTTATGCCTTTTGGCGGCTTGCAATCCGAAAGGAAAATTCTTCGGCGTCGACATCAATACTGATCATATCGCCAGCGCTCAGAGGCTGGTGGAGCAAGTGGGGCTGAATAACGTCACGCTTATTGAAACAGACTTTCATGATTTGACGCAAGAGGACCTGCCTGCTCTGGATTATGCAGCTGTTACCGGCGTCTTGTCATGGGTGCCTGACAAAACACGTTCTAACCTGCTTCAATATGTTGCAAGCAGATTAAAAAGCGGCGGTTTGGCATTCATTCACTATCTGTCAATGCCTGGCCTCACCAAGACGCTTGCAACAACGACGCTTACTCAACTGTTGTCAAACCAATCCAGCGGCGACAGTGCGAGCCGGGCTGTGGACGCGGTCACCGAATTGCAGAACATACTCGGAAAAAACCCGTATCTTGCTTTCAATCAGTCATCACCGCAGACGCGCGATGCGCTGGGCCAGCAGCTTAAAATGGAGCCAAATTATCTTGCTCATGATGTTCTAAACCGCAATCTTCAACCCATGTGGTTCCACCAGGTCGTGGATGATCTATCCCAAAAGGGGCTTGAGTTTGTAGGGAATGCCCGACCGGAAATGAACGCATTTGGCGATCTTTATCAGACGAGCCTGACGAAACCCTATCATGAGTTTTGTAAAAAATATGAAGACTCAATATTACGGCAGGAAATGATGGGCTTATTGTTAAACTTGTCTGTCCGTATGGATATCTTCAGCAAAAAACCCGCCAGAACGGATGCTCACAAGGTAAGCGCCTTTCCAAATCTTCGCATCATTAGTCTTGCCGGGCGAAGTCATGAAGCGGTGCGTAAAAGCACAACGGGCCATGTCTCGATCAACATGTTTGAACCTGTCTATAATGAAATAATGGCGGCGACAGCTGAGCATGACGAGGAGGCGGAGCTTATTTTTGAAGAATGCGCTCGAAAATACGGCGCCGCCGAAACGCGGCGAGCGTTACTGAATCTCCTGGCTGTAAACCTGATTACTTTTGGGCCGCATTCGAGTTCTGCGTCAGTCGGCGAACAGGAGTTCAAACCAACTGAAATTGATAAGTATATGCTGTCGGAGTTTCTGAGCGAGTCAGGACAAGCGCCTTTTCCATCAAAGATATTAGGCTCTTGCATCAGGCTTTCTCAATTGGAGCGGATATTGCTCACCGCTCTTATTACTGAAGATCCAAAAGACGTCTGGGAGATGGTGGTTCGCTATAGGATTAAGCTTCGCACAGTCGAAAGTCGTGAAATCACCAGCTGCGATGAATTTCTCAAAACACTGCCAGCGATTATGCAGAGTTTTCAAACGCAGCGATTGCCTGAGTTGTTACGATTGGGCCTGCTATCGTCATAACTGTTTTAGCACAAGCGTGATCGCCGGCGTTATTTATTGCGCGTAATGAATGTTGAGCGGAGAGAGCGGGGCAAAGTTCGGTTTTCCTGCCGCTTAGATGAAACGACCGCCCATAGAGAGGCCGGTTTTTCATGTGAAAAGCCAGTTAACCGAGCGACGCTTTCTGGAACAACCTTTCCACTTCAGCAGGATCGAACAGCGCCGTGCCGGGGGTCAGCCGGGTCGCGGCCGCGGCGCACATGCCGTAGCGCAGGGCTTTTTCATCGTCCCAGCCTTTCAACAGACCAACCAGCAACCCGCCGACAAATGAATCGCCCGCGCCCACTGCGCTATGGGCGGCGACCTGCAGCGCGTTGACACGGGCGACGCCGTCGCGGCTCGCCATGACCGAGCCGTCACCGCCATGCGTAAGGGCGACACGCTCGATTTTTTCCAAACTGACGAGCTTTTGTGCAAAAGAAATAATTTCATCGGGCCAGGAAAGTTCGCCACCTGCCAGCGCCGGATATTCGAACTTGTTCTGACGCAAGAGATAAAAGCCTTCCTCGATGGCGGCGTCGCGCCCGCTGACGGAGTCGAGGACGAAGCGGGCGCCCTTCTTTTTGGCGAGGCGGGCGGCCCGCGCCCAGAAGTCTTCCGGCGCGCCTGGCGGGAGACTGCCGGAGCCGACAACGTAATCTTCGGGGGCGGTTTCCTCATCAATCGCCGCGAGCAATTGATCCGCTTCGTCGCCTGACCATTCTTTGCCGGGCAGGCTGAAGCGATATTCATCACCGCCGGCGATGTCGCGAACGTGGAATGCGATGCGCGTTTCGCTGGCGACCTCAATCGCGCGCATGGGGACGTTTTCTTCCGCCATTGCGGCTTTCAGCGCCTCACCGGCGACGCCGCCGGCGGTGAAGACCGCGAGAGTCTCGGCGCCGAGGCGGCTCGTGGACCGGGCGACATTAATCCCGCCGCCGCCGGGGTGGGTTTCGGGGTTCCTGCAGCGGGTCTTGCGATTTGGCTCTACGGCGTCCGCATCGACGGCGTAATCGCGCACCGGGTTCGGGGTGAGCGTAATGATGCGCGGCATCAAAGCAGCCCCAGGGACTTAAAGCTCGCGTGATGTTCGTGTCCGATGACAAGGTGATCATGGACGCGGATATTGAGCGCCTTGGCGGCGTCGACGATCTGGCCGGTCATCTCAATGTCGGCGCTTGAAGGCGTCGGATCGCCGGATGGATGATTGTGCACGAGAATGATTGCAGACGCGCCGAGCTCCAGCGCGCGTTTGACGACTTCTCTGGGATAGACCGGCGTATGATCCACGGTGCCTTGTTGCTGAACTTCATCCGCTATCAGAATATTTTTCTTGTCGAGAAAAAGGATGCGAAAGAGTTCGGTCTTTTCATCCGCCATCGCCGCCCGGCAATAGGAGAGGAGGTCGTTCCAGGATGAAATGACGGGGCGTTTTAATACGCGCGCCTGAGCCAGCTTGATAGCGGCGGCCTGCACGATTTTCAACTCCTGCGCGACATTTTCGGAAACGCCCTTAACTTCCGTCAGGCGTTCAATCGGCGCCGCAAGGGTCTGCGAAAAACCGCCGAAGGTTGCGATCAATTGCTTGGCCAGCGGTTTGACGTCGCGGCGCGGGATGGCCCGAAAGAGAAGCAATTCCAGCAATTCGTAATCCTGAACGCCATCGACGCCCGCCTTGCGGAACCGTGCGCGCAGACGTTCGCGATGCCCGGCGGCGTGGTTATTAGCGTCAGGTTTTTCCGATGTTTCTACCACTATGCAAATCACCGCTCATTCCCGCGAAAGCGGGGATCCATTTCTTCACGTTTACTAGATTCCCGCTTTCGCGGGAATGAGCGGAGAAATGATTTCACTGTTGAAGACAGGATAGCATTTGAAAGGTCATCTACTTCAATAAGGCGGCTTATCGAGCCCCCTGGGCGACTTGGTGAACAGCTCGACGCCGTCTTCGGTGACGCCGATGGAGTGCTCGAACTGCGCGGATAAGGACCGGTCCCGCGATACTGCTGTCCAACCGTCCTTTAAGAGTTTCACATCCGGCTTGCCGTCATTGATCATCGGCTCGACGGTGAAAAACATGCCGGCTTTCAGTTCCGTATCGGGCGCGCGGTGAACGCCGCCGAAACGGTCGGTAAATTCCGCATAATGAACAACATTTGGCGCGTCGTGGAAGACGCGGCCGAGCCCGTGCCCGCAAAAATCGCGAACGACGGAAAAGCCCTGCGCCTCCGCCAGCGTCTGAATGGCGTGGCCGATATCGCGCAAGGTTGCGCCCGGCCGGATGACATTGATTCCGGCCATCATCGCATCATAGGTCGTATCGACGAGACGGCGCGCCTTCACCTTCGGTTCGCCGGCGTAATACATGCGGCTCGTATCCCCATGCCAGCCGTCAAGGATGACCGTGACGTCGATATTCATGATATCGCCCTTCTTCAGCGCCTTGCCGCTCGGAATGCCATGACAGATGACGTGGTTGAGCGAGATACAGCTCGCATGACGATAGCCGCGATAGCCGATGGTTGCTGACATGGCGCCATGATCGAAAACGAACTCACGGATTTTATCGTCGACAGCGCCGGTGGTGACGCCGGGCTCAACGATCTCTGTCACCATGTCGAGGCACTCGGCGGCGAGGCGCCCGGCCTTGCGCATCCCCGCGAAATCTTCCGGAGGGTGGATCTTGATTGCGCCGGTGCGGATGTCGGCGTCTTGTTCGATTGCGACTTCAGTCATGGCGTTTCCAGTTGTATTTCCAGAGCCTTGCGAAGAACTACCTCGCTGGTGGTTACTTCGCAATCATAGCACAGGGTTTCAACACCGGCGTTAGCCGCCTCCGTCAGGGTCCTGGCGTAAGCAGGGTCAAGGTCAGCCGCTGGCCGGAAAGCCCGGCAATCACTGCGCTGCACCACAAACAGCATAACCGCCCGCGCGCCTTGCGCCGCCACTGAGCTCAGCTCCACGAGGTGCTTGGCGCCGCGTTTCGTCACCGAATCGGGAAATTCCGCGAGGCCGGCGTTCCGAGACAGGTGGACATTCTTGATTTCCACATAACAGGGTTTGCGCCGCCGCCCGCCTTCGAGAAGGAGATCGACACGGCTCGCCTCGCCATATTTCACCTCGCGGCGCATGTCGGCATAGCCGGAAAGTTCCGGGATGACGCCAGCCTCAATCGCTTCGGCGGCGATCTTGTTGGGGTTGGACGTGTTGACCGGGATCAGGGTTTTGCCGATCTCCACGATCTCCCAGGAATAGGGCAGCTTGCGTTTGGTTCCGTGGTGTTCGCTGACCCAGACGCGGGCGCCTTCCTCCGCAACGCCCATCATGGAGCCCGGATTGGCGCAATGGGCGGTGATCTCACGACCATCGTCCAGCGCGATGTCGGCGAGAAACCGTTTGTAGCGTTTGACGAGACGGCCTGTGAGAAGCGGGGCGGGAAATCGCATGGACGGATTTAGTGGAAATAAGATCCGGAATGCAAGTAACAAGTCCTGCGCGTGTCGCCAGCTTTTACTGGCCGTATTTGACTGATAAGTACAACGTGAGTTTTGTGGTTGCAGGCCAAATCTGGCCTCTCAATGTCAGGGGGCCCGATGTTTTTTCGACGAGTTTTCTCGCCTGTTTTTGTGTGCATCATTGTTTCCTTTTTCAGTATCGTCTCCGCGCAGGCGCAAATTGTGAGAATGGCCACTGGGAAAAGCGTACCGCCTGACGCCGACTGGCGCACCGAGGCAATGAGTTTTTGTAAATCGCTTATGGGCGATACGGAGATCGAACCAATCTATGTTGAAGGCTACTTGCTTGCTAACACGGCGCGTTGCGGGAGTGGGTGTTTCGAGCCGATACTAAAAGGCGAATTCGAGTATTTGGAAATGATTATTGATAAACCAGCTGATCGCACAACTGTGCAATTTGGTTCATTTTGGCCAAAGAATGGCATGTATATTCTTACAAGGCAGCTTGCTGGTCACAAGAGTTGTACGCTTTTCGATGAGATGATGGCCCTTATGCGCCAATCGAAAGGATGGAAAGATCTTGACCGTGAATACGTTTCGCTACTCGAAAAACATTGTGTCGGGGTGAATGCTGTCGATAAACTCAAATCGGATTATGGCGTGCGCCAAGCGATCTTATTCGGTAACAAGGATCTTGATGAGCAGGCGAGCGTTGATATGCGCGGCGAAGAAATATTCATAGTCGAGACTGGAGAGACGCATGCGGCCAAATACAATGTAAAGATTGAGTTTTCCAGCGATGGCGTGTTTGGCGATATGAACTGCAGTCCCAGAAAGAACCATCGCAATAGTCTAAATTTACAAAATGCTTTCAAGCCATTAGAGAGCAAATCAGAAGTGCGGCAATGATACGTTTTTGGCGGCGTTTGACGAGACTCGCGGCCATGTTTGTGTTCGCAGGAGCTTGCGTTCCAGACAATGATGCCGGCAATAGTGCGCTGCCTGCAACAATCGAAATGATATTGCCCGAACCTCATGCGAACAATGCGGTGGCGCTGGTTCCCGGAGAAGGAGAAGCCGTCATCTGGTCGTTCAACGGATTGCGCGTCGGAAAAACCCATAAGGATGTCAGCAAGGCGGTTTTCAACTGTGTCTTGCCCCAGGGCGGGTGCCGAAAGGCCCGGGATGTTCCCGTTGAACAGGGCCGCCTCGCCAGTGTCGCGGTCTTTCTTCATGACCGGATCTTTTTATTCGGCGGCTATACGGTCGCTGAGGACGGAACGGAAGTTTCAACCCCGGAAGTTTTCTCCTTTAATCCGGAAACGGAAGAATATCAGCGCCGTGCGGATATGCCGGTCCCGGTTGATGACGCGGTCGCCTTTCATTTTGGAAATCAGTATATCGCGCTTGTTTCCGGCTGGCATGACGATGGCAATGTCGGGATCGTGCAAATTTTCGATAGTTGGGAAGATGTATGGCTGGAAGCGGCGGACTATCCCGGCGCCCCTGTCTTCGGCCATGCCGGCGGCGCGGTCGGAAATAAATTCGTCATCGCCGACGGTATTGCTGTTATCGGCGAACAGGATGGACGCCGGCAGTTCGGCGCGGTTGACGAAGCCTGGCTTGGTGAGATTGTCGAAAGCGATCTAACGCAGATCAAATGGCGCAGATTGCCACCGCATCCGGGCGGGCCGCTCTATCGCATGGCGTCGGTCGGCGATCCTGAAAACAACCGCATCGTTTTCTATGGCGGCGCCGACAACCCTTATAACTATAATGGCGTTGGCTATGACGGCGTTCCTGCAAACGCCTCCGATCTTTTGTTTGCCTTCGACCTGGAAAGCGAGCAATGGATCGAGCTTGGGCGCACAGGCGCGCCATCTATGGATCATCGCGGATTGATGGCGTGGAACGGCGCCTGGTGGACCCTTGGCGGGATGAATAATGACGGCGAGGTCATCGGCGACCTTGTCCGGATTGAAATCGTAGAGTGACAATGATGACCGATACGCCTTCACGAAAAACCGCTGCGATCCTGGCCATCGGCGATGAGCTGTTATCGGGCCGAACGCGCGACGCCAATATGCATTTCCTTGCTTGCTGGCTGACCGAGCGCGGCGTCTCCTTGCAGGAAGCGCGGTTCGTCGGCGATGATGCGCGCGATATTGGTGAGGCGCTGAACGCGCTGCGGGCGAAATACGACTATGTCTTTACGAGTGGCGGCATCGGTCCGACCCATGACGACATTACCGTTGATGCGATCGCCGATGCGTTGGGCGTGCCGGTGATCGAACACCCCAAGGCGATGGCGATGATTAACGCCTGGTACAGCGCCCGCAATGAAGCGGTAACGCCGGCGCGCAAGCGTATGGCGCGAACGCCGGAGGGCGCTACGCTCATCGACAATCCTGTTTCCGGCGCCCCGGGCGTGATGGTTGGCAACATCTTTGTGATGGCCGGCGTGCCGCGCATTTTTCAAGGTATGCTCCATGCGATTGAGGGTGAGATTGAGCGCGGCGCTAAGCTCCATTCGCGTGCGGCGACGGCGGAAGGCCTGCCGGAGTCCAGGCTTGCAGCGCAGCTTGCTGAAATCCAGAATGCGCTGAAAGGCGTGACCCTTGGAAGCTATCCGATTGACGGCGATGAGATGGGCGTCACGATTGTCGCCCGGTCCGAAAGCGCGGCGATGGCCGAAGCGGCCATTGACGCGGTATGTGCGGCGATGATCGCACTCGGCTTTGAGCCGGTGCGCGAAGATCATCGCGCCACCGCAAAGGTCTGACGCGTGCTGAACATATCTAACAACTTGATGTTCGGAATCAGGCCGTTGAGCGCGCAACGCATTAGATCCGAAGCGCTTCTAAAGGTTTACATCGGTGAGGCAGTCGTCGAAATCGTCAGGATTTCTACAATCCTGGGTGATAAAGCCGCTTTCGCTTCGGAACACTTTAAGAATATGGTAAATGCGATTGTACCAATCGCCGTTTTCGTTAGCGGCGATAAGCGTGACAAAAAGCGAGCTTGGACCATCAGGGTGTCCGAGCGGGTCATTCGCCAGAGAAAGTCGCATAAGAAATTCAGACCCCGTTTCGCTCTGTTTGAGGTCCATTATCCTGATAACAGATGCGCCGCCGCCTTCTCCGCCGAATGCGAATCCAAAGCGCTCATGCTGCAGCGCTTTGCATTCCGCCGGCGCATCAGCGATATCAATTCGGTTGAATGCGCGCCAATCCGCTCTTGGCAGCGCCTTCGATTTTCGCAAGCCGCCTTGCCTTTTTTGGGGAAACCTGCCTGCGAACACGCGCTGCTCGCGAAGCGGCACATTAGACGCCTCTTTCAGCGCGAGAGAAAAAACAGCATTGACGCCGGAGGCAACGGCTTCACAAACATTTTCATCAACAGGGCGTTGAGCGCCCGCCGGCGCAGCAGCGAAAGCGGCGCAAAGGCTGAATACGATAAGCGCCAGACCTGCGGAATTTTCCATTACCTTCCCTCGAATTATTTCCTGTGGTCTACGTCAATAACCAAAGAATCTGTAATACGAAAGTGCTGCGGCGCCTTGAGGTAGTATGCTAAGTATCTTTGACATCTTCAAAATCGGCATTGGTCCGTCAAGCTCCCATACGGTCGGGCCGATGCGCATTGGCGTGCGGTTTCTGGAGGATGCGAAAGTCGCCGGCGTTCTGGATGGCGTGGCGCGGGTCAAGGCTGACCTGCATGGGTCGCTGGCGCTGACCGGTATTGGTCATGGTACGGATAAAGCGGTTATCCTCGGATTGATGGGATTTCAGCCGGACGAGACCGACCCTGATGAGGCGCAGGCGGCGTTTGAAAAAGTTGGCGTGGACAAGCGGCTGTTGCTCCATGGCGGGCTGGAGGTGGCTTTTGATCCTGCGCGCGACATTGACCTGCGCGGCGATATCATTCCGACCGTTCATCCCAACGAAATGCGGCTGGCTCTTTACGACGGGGCCGATGAGATCGTTTTTGAGCAGGTCTATTATTCCGTTGGCGGCGGCTTTATCGCTAGCGCCAAGCAACTTGAAACCCCTGCGGAAGACGATCTGATCGCGCGAACCCGGCGGGGCGTTCACAGTTTTGCGTCTGCTAAAGAATTGCTGGCGCTTTGTCATGATTTAGATCTTTCGATCCATGAGGTCATTTTACAGAATGAAGATGAGTCTCGTCCACGGGCGGAGACTGAGGCGAGGCTCGATGCGACTTGGCGCGCCATGCGCGATTGCGTTGATCGCGGCCTTAGAACCACTGGCGTCTTGCCCGGTGGGTTGCAGGTGAAACGCCGGGCGCCGTCGCTGTTCGAGAAGCTGCAGGAGGCGCCGCTCGCCAATGAGCGCGAACAGATATTTGACTGGCTGAATGTTTACGCCATGGCGGTAAATGAAGAGAATGCGGCCGGCGGGCGCGTCGTGACGGCGCCGACCAATGGCGCGGCGGGGATTATTCCCTCAGTGCTCAAACATTATTGTGCGGGCGACGGCGAAGAGAATTTAGGCCATATACGGATTTTCCTGACGACCGCCGCTGGTATCGGCATGCTCTACAAACAGCGCGCGTCGATCTCCGGCGCCGAGATGGGCTGTCAGGGCGAGGTCGGCGTCGCCTGTTCCATGGCGGCGGGCGGGCTTGCCGCCGTCTGGGGCGGTACGCCGGCGCAGGTCGAGCGCGCGGCGGAAATCGGCATGGAGCATAATCTGGGCCTCACTTGTGATCCTGTCGGCGGACTGGTTCAAATCCCGTGTATCGAACGCAACGCTATCGGCGCGGTCAAAGCGGTCAATGCGGCGCGCCTTGCCTTGCGTTCCTCGGAGGACGCCAAGGTCTCCCTCGATCAGGTGATCGAGACGATGCGCCAGACGGGCCTCGATATGTCGCGCAAATACAAAGAGACCAGCGAGGGCGGCCTGGCCGTGAATGTCGTTGAGTGCTGATGCAACCTCACGCTCAGGAGGTCTTTGCCAGACTGGCGATGAATGATAGAGGGACCCTTCCGGCGAGCATGCGGACGTGGCGGAACCGGTAGACGCAACAGACTTAAAATCTGTCGAGGGTAACCTCGTGGGGGTTCGAGTCCCCCCGTCCGCACCATTGCTTACTGATCCGCCGTCGTGAAATTCCTTACCGATTTCATTCGCGAATGTTGCTGACGATGAAATCATCAAACAGCGCCTGTGCGGCGTCGTGCATGCCGCGTGTTCCATAATCGGTTTTTGTGATCACGATTACAGCTTCATGGTCCGGCATGACGATCACCCGATTACCGCCATTGCCGCTCATAAAAGCGACGGGATGCGAAACGCCATCGACTTTGTACTCTTCCAGCCACCAGAGATAGCCATATTCAGTGTCGTCATCGATCTGGGCGCGCGGCTGCAGTGATTGTGCGACCCACTGCTCCGGCAATATCTGTGCGCCATGCCAGTTTCCTTTATTCAAATAAAGTTCGCCTAAACGCGCCAGCGCGTCCGATGTCAGCTCCAGCCCGCCAGTCGCCATCACGTCGCCATTGCCGGTCCGCGGCCATTTGATGTCGGCAAGTCCGAGGGGTGTGAACAGTCGCTCCTGCGCATATGTTTCCAGATCCTTCCCAACCGCGCGCGCTGCAATCTGACCGGCGAGATTTGCGCCGGCGGTGCAGTATGAAAAGCTGCGCCCGTAAGGGCTTTGCGCAGGCGGCGTCGACCATGCAGGGAAACCGCGCACTGGCAGATCAAGATAGAATTTCGCCATATCCTCGATCAGATACATGCGCTCTTCATTGCCGCGCGAAAACCGGTTCCAGTCATCGCATTCAAGCGACGAACTCATGGTCAGAAGGTCCTCAATAGTGATCTCCGACTTGCGTTTATCGGGATTGGCGAATGGTTTTTTGTTACGAAAATAAGCCGTCGCCGATGCCTGAACACCATCGATCTTTCCGTCTGAAATCGCCGCGCCGATCAACATGGCGTTGATGGTTTTGGTGACGCTTCTGGTATTGTGTTTCGTCGACGGGTCAGCGCCGTTGAAATACCCCTCATAGAGGGTTTCTCCGTTATGCCGGACCAGAACGCTGGTCACCGTCTGATATTGGCCGCTCGCGATTGCGGCTTCGAGGCGCGTGGAAGTCCCGGATGGCCACTGCAATGTGGCGTCCGCAGCATGCGCTGTGATGTGCGAAAACAGGGTGGTCAAAAACAGGAATAGCCGCTTCATGAAAATACCTCCAGGGTTGAACGGCTATGGAGTAAGGCGTTGGCGCGAAAAGCCATTGAATTCGCCTGAAGTTTCGTGAAGATTGCTGACAACCAAGGAAATCAAATGCTTACAGCCAAAGGGTCCCAAGCCATATGAAGCGTCGCGTTGATGATCTTCAGGTAGACATGACCCGCCGCCAGATTATGCGGGACGATCATCGCATTGATTTGCCGGATCTGTCGTGGCGGGTTTTCGCCATATTGGTTGAGCGCGCGCCGGCGACCGTCACCTATGATGAACTCGCCCAATCCGTCTGGCGTCAGGACCATGTTTCGCAGGACGCGATCACACAACGCGTGAAGTTATTGCGGCAGTCTCTGGGAGATGATCCCGCAAGCCCCAGATACGTGGCGACGGAGCGCGGCGTTGGCTATCGGCTTAACGCCCCGGTTGATTCAGTTTCCGACAAAACGCCGCCAGCGTCTCAACGCGGGCGAATGCCTGTCATCGCTGCAATGGTTGTCATAACCGGCGCGCTGATATTTTTTACGCTAACGGATCGCAGTCGCGCGCCGGCGGATATTGAGGCGCCGGTGATAACCGCGACGGTTACGGTGAAAGACCTTGTCGCGCGCGGTCGCGAATATCTGTCGCGCGGATCGTATGACGATAACGAGACGGCCTTGTCTTTGTTCGAAAAGGCGTTGGAACGCGAACCGGAAAACCCTGATGCGATAGTTGGCTTAAGTTTCGCGCATGCGCACAGGGCGACGAAATATGATTATGGAGCTGAATCCTCGAAGCTGGCTGAGGCTCTGGCGCGCAGGGCGTTGGATATTAAACCACAAAATGGTTTGTCCTGGCACGCGCTGGGACTTTCATTGGATGCGCAAGGACTGGTTGATGAAGCGTTGCGCGCATTTGAGCAGGCGGTTGCAATCAATCCGGAGGATTATGGCGCGATTTCGAGTGCTGCTTATTTATTGCAGGTGCAAGGGCGTTTTCACGAAGCGCTGCTTTTGGAGATGGAATTACTGAATAAAGAGCGGCCGGGATTATTCACGCTGATCCAGATATCGTTGGCTTTGCGCCTTGCCGGTTTTGACGACGCTGCGCAGGTCTGGTTATCGCGCGCTGAAACGCTTACGCCTGATAATATCCTGCTTGCAGAGGTGAAAGCGGAGTTTCTGCTTTCAGCTGGAAACTATGAAGAGGCTGTCCGGATATTGCAGGCGGAATCCGGCAACCGTCGCGCAGCGCACTATGTCCTTCAGGGCGAGGCGCTGCTGGCGCTTGGCGGAAGCGATGAAGCCCATGCTGCGTTTGAGAAGGCCTATGAGCAGGACACGAACAATGTCTCGGGCCGATATGAACTGGCCGCCCTGAAGATATCCGCCGGTGGTGCGGACGTTTCCATTGATCACCATCCGCTGGTCGCGGATTTGCGCGCGGGTCGTGATAAAGGAGATCAATGGCCTGGTTCTTCGGTCTTCGCGGCCTATCTGTACGGCGCGGCGGGCGACGCGGATGGTGCGGCCTTGATGCTGCGCGACGCCTGCCGGTTCGGGTATCGCGATACGGACCGATTGAGGTTTTCGCCGTTTTTCAGCAAAGTCCGGACACATCCGGCGTTTGAGGCGGCCCTGGAGGAGATGGAGAACGAAATCGGCATTCAACGGTCTCTGATTGCAAACGATCAGCGCCTGGCGCCTTTGCTTACGGTCAAATCTTAAACGCGCGACTGCCCGACAAACAGGCGTCATGGGACCGTTACCCAATTGTTAATATGCGCGTTACGCATGGGAATCGTCCAATTGCGACGCTCTTGTTCCGCAACTGGTAAATCAGTGATTAACTTTAAAATACTAGCGTTGGCGAGATAACAACGCGCGGTTTTTGACTTCATGAGCGACGCTACGCCTTCGACGCCGACAATACCGGCTTCCAAACCAGCTTCTACACAAAAGGCGTTCGTCATGAGCGCTTTTTGTTTCTCTGCTGTGTTGTTCGCTTATGTGCTTGCTGCAGTTTTTCTTTTTTCGGAAATTCGGGCCGGGATGGTTGTCGGCATCGGCGTGGCTGTTTTTTCCGCCTGTCTTGGTGTGTGGTCGCTGCGTACGGGCCGGATCAACTGGCCAGCCCGGCTGTTTATTGTCGTCACCATCTTCGGGGCAACGGCCGTTGCGCTGATTAATGGCGGTGCTGACGGCCATGTCGCCCCCTTCCTGATCGTGGCTCCTGTCGCCGCTGGTTATTTTCTTGGTGCGCGCTCATCAATTATTTTTGGTGGGATGGCGGTGGCGTGCGTCGTTGGTTTATTTTTCGCCGAGTCATACGGCCTGGTCATTGAAAGCCCGTTCGAACCGACTGAAATCCGCGCTGCAGCCGCGCTGGTTCTGATCGCAAGCATTGTATTGGCGGTGATAACGTCCGGCTTTTTCGCCAGCCACACATCGTTGCACTCAGTTGAGATCGAACATTCCCGCGCCCTGTTGACCAGCATGGCGGATGTCGCCGGCGTTGGCGGCTGGGAGCTTGATTTTCAGACGATGCAGCCGGTCTGGACAGATCAGACACGCATCATCCACGAAGTCGATGACGACTTTGTACCGGATTTTGAAACCGCCGTCGCATTTTATGCGCCGCCAGCGCGCGCTCAGATTGAGGCCGCTGTCAAGAAGTGCATTGATGACGGCGCGCCCTTCGATGTCGAGTTGCCGATGGTCACCGCCAAAGGGCGCAATATCTGGGTACGTTCCGTTGGGCGACGGGTTTCGGAAAACGGCGCGCCAGTAAAACTCATCGGCGCTTTTCAGGACATCACCCGGCAAAAAGAGGAAAAGGAATCGCTTGCGGCGGCGCTCAAAACCGCCGATCAGGCGCTGTCGGATTTAACCGCGTATCAAACGGCGCTCGATCAGAATGCCATTGTCGCCATTACCGACGCCAAAGGCCTGATCAGTTTCGTCAACGACAAGTTCTGCGAAATCAGCGGCTATTCGCGCGAAGAACTGATGGGTTCGGATCATAATATCCTGAACTCAGGCGCGCACCCAAAGAAATTCTTTGTGGAGATGTGGCGAACCATCGGCAAAGGACGGCCATGGAATGGCGAGATATGCAACCGCGCCAAGTGCGGGCGGATCTATTGGGTCGACTCCACCATCATCCCGATCCGCGGGCCAGCGGGAGAAATCCAGCGTTACGTATCCATTCGTTATGACATTACGGACAGGGTGAGCTACGCCAGGGAGCTCGAAAAACGCCGCATTGAAGCGGAAGCGGCCAACATTTCAAAAAGCCAGTTCCTTGCGACCATGAGCCATGAAATTCGCACGCCCATGAATGGCGTGATGGGCATGCTTGAGCTGATCCTGCAGGATGATCTGCCGGCGGAACAGGAACGCCGGGCGCTGATCGCGCAGGAGTCTGCGAAAAACCTTCTGACGATTATCAACGACGTTCTGGACTTTTCCAAAATTGAGGCCGGTCAAATCGAGGTTGAGACCATCCCGTTTAATCCTCGTGAGCTTATTGATCGCGCTGTAGCGCTGATGTCGACGCGCGCGGACGAGAAGGGGCTCGATCTGAAATTCGAGATGGGCGAAGGCATACCGCAATGGCTTACGGGCGACCCGACGCGGATAACGCAGGTGCTGATCAATTTGATCGGCAATGCCTTGAAGTTTACTGAAGACGGCCACGTTCTCGTCAGTGCGGCATATGAAAAACGCAAAGGCAAAGGCTGTCTGAAGGTAAGCGTTGAAGATACCGGCATCGGCATTCCCGAAGGGGAACAGGACAAGCTGTTTGAGCGTTTCGTGCAGGCGGACCCGACAACAACGCGTAAATATGGCGGTTCCGGTCTTGGCCTTGCGATATCACGGCAACTGGCGGACCTGATGGGCGGCGACATTGGCGTCACGAATACGCCAGGGGGCGGCAGCACTTTCTGGTTTACCGTACAGGCGGAACCGTCAACGGCGAGCGAGGACCGGCGAAAGCAGGTCAGAAGCAGCGTCGGCGTGGATAGCCCGAAGGGGCCGCTGAAAATTCTGGTTGCTGAAGACAACATCGTAAATCAACAGATTATGGAAGCGTTTTTGCGCATGGCCGGGCACACCGCAAAAGTTGTCAATAATGGCGAAGAAGCCGTCGCCGCCGTACAGGAAGCGGCGTTCGACATTATACTGATGGATGTGCAGATGCCGGTCATGGACGGTGTCGCCGCGGCGAAGGCGATCCGCGCGCTGGCATCGTCAATCAGCGACATTCCGATTATCGCCGTGACGGCGAACGCGATGGCCGATGACCGCGAAACCTATCTCGCCTGCGGTATGAATGATTATCTGAGCAAACCGGTTCAATCCGCTGCTTTGTTTGAGGTTATCAATCGCGTCAGCGTCCGCAAACTGTATCAGCTCGCCGACACCGGCTGAACGGCGCATCGCCGCTGGCGGTTCAACTCTTCGCAATTGCACAATAGGCGCAGGAACTTCCTGCGTCGTTTTGATTCTGAGCGTCAGCGAATTTCGTGATAAGGGACATTCAACAACGCGCGGATCGGAACTGATCACGCCTGCAACAACATAGCGGCGACAATAGAAAAGCCGTGACAAAAAGAGGGACGGGGACAGCTCCGATCTATTCAATATGCCAGACAATAACCTGCCGCCGCCAGGCGCGCCTGACATTGATATCGCCCGTGCAGCGACGATGGACCCGATCCTGCCGCTCGCTGAGGACCGTTTAGGCGTACCGCCGGAAGCGCTTGTGCCGCATGGGCATTTCAAGGCGAAGCTGTCGCTCGATTATATCGCCGGTCTTAAAGAGCGGCCGAAGGGCAATCTGGTTCTGGTGACGGCGGTGACGCCGACGCCAGCGGGCGAGGGCAAGACCACCACGAGCGTTGGCCTGACCGATGGCCTGAACGCGATCGGCGTTAACGCCATGGTCTGCCTGCGTGAACCGTCGCTCGGTCCCTGTTTCGGCATGAAGGGCGGCGCCGCTGGCGGCGGGCGGGCGCAGGTCATTCCGATGGAAGACATCAATCTTCACTTTAACGGGGATTTTCACGCAATCACCTCAGCGCACAGCCTGTTGTCGGCAATGCTGGATAACCATCTTCATTGGGGTAATGAACAAAATATCGATCCGCGCCGCGTCAACTGGCGCCGTGTCGTGGACATGAATGACAGGGCGTTGCGCAATATCAATGTGGGACTTGGCGGACCGGCTCATGGCGTACCGCGTGAGACCGGGTACGACATCACGGTCGCCTCGGAGATCATGGCTATCTTGTGCCTTGCGTCCGGCCTTGCCGATCTGCAGGAGCGGCTTGGCGATATCATTGTCGCCCGCCGTTACGATAAAACGCCCGTGACGGCGCGCGATATCGGCGCCGATGGCGCGATGGCGGTGCTCCTGAAGGATGCGCTCCAGCCGAATCTCGTTCAGACCATTGAGCACAATCCGGCGTTCATTCATGGCGGCCCGTTCGCCAATATCGCGCACGGATGTAATTCCGTGATGGCGACGAAGGCGGCGTTATCTTTGTGCGATGTGGTTGTCACCGAAGCCGGCTTCGGCGCCGATCTCGGCGCGGAGAAATTCCTGGATATAAAGTGCCGTCAGTCGGGACTTTGGCCGGACGCCGTGGTGCTCGTATGCACGATCCGGGCGCTGAAGATGCAAGGCGGCGTCGCCAAAGGCGATCTCGGCGCGCCTGACGCCGACGCAGTCAAACGCGGCGCCGTCAATCTGCAGCGCCATATTCAAAACCTTCAGCAATATGGCCTGACACCTGTGGTCGCGATCAATCACTTTGTCGCCGATAGTGATGAAGAGGTGGCTGTTGTAGAAGAGGTTTGCAAGGAGTTTGGCGTGCGCGCCGCTGTTTCAAAGCACTGGGCCGAAGGCGGCGAGGGGGCAAGCCAGTTGGCCAGCGTCGTAAAAGAAACAATCGACGCCGGCGGCGGTAGTAAAAACCTTCTTTATCCGGATGACATGCCGCTGGCGGAAAAGATCAACGCCGTTGCGACAAAGATTTACGGCGCTGCGAATATTTCCCTGTCGTCGCAAGCGGCGCGGTCACTGCGCGAGTTTGAAGAGCTTGGCTATCGCGACTTGCCGGTCTGCATCGCCAAGACCCAGTACAGTTTTTCGACGGACCCGGGCCATCTCGGTGCGCCAACAGGTCACACGATTGGGGTGCGCGAGGCGCGCCTTTCCGCCGGGGCGCGGTTTGTGGTCGCCGTATGCGGCGATATCATGACCATGCCGGGCCTGCCGAGAAAGCCGGCGGCCCTTGAAATCGGCCTTGACGAACGGGGTGAAATTGTCGGACTGGCGTAACCCGCCGGGAGCGAACTCATGAGTGCAAATTCCGAAGCCTTTGACGCCTGGATCAGATCGTCTTTCATCGAGATGAATACGGCGCTGGAAGACGTCTATTTCAAGCTGGAAGACCGCGCCGCCGTGGAGCCTGTTGGCGCAGAGATAAAAACCCAAATCCAGAATGAAGGGCGTGAGTTTATCGTCCGGCTGGTGGAAGAGGGCAACACCGATGAAGGCTTTGAGAACGCCTTCGATCTTCTTGGCAATCTCGGACTTTATATGGCGTCCATGCGCCGCCACGAGGTCACCAATCCGGCGCGGGAAGAAAAATCCCCGCTGACGGAAGCCTCCGCCCTGGGTTTGCATATCGGCGCCTCACTTGGCGTGACGCCGCGTTTTGCGACGAGCCACTTGTCGACGCACAATTATGCGAAAAACGGCGTCATCAAAAGCTTCACGACACTGGCCGATGAATTCCTTTTTCTAAAATACAACACGCTGGGCTTGTTCGCCTTCAAGCGTGCGGCGGATGCGTTAAAGCGCATCGTGCCAATGGGAATATCCAATCCCGTTTCGCTGACATTGTTCCGCAACGCCGCCGATGCGTTGCGCGATGTGAAAGCGGCGAACGCCAAACTGTTTTCCGATCTTGATGTGGATCGTTTTTTCTGGAGCGTGCGGCCTTATTACAAACCCTATCGTGTCGGACGGCAGGAATATCGCGGCGCCAATGCGGGCGACTTTGCCGGCATCAATGAAGTCGATCTGTTGCTGGGCTTATGTCGCGGCAATGATCCGTATTACGCGCAACTGATGGTCGATAAGATGCAGTATATGCTGCCGGAAGACCAGGCGAGCCTGCGTGATTGCCTGCGTCGTCGGCCGTTGCTGGACGAGTTCATGCTGGTCGCTGACCGCGAACGGAATTCTCCGTGGTTCCGTGAGCATGCAGCGGCGTTTCTGGAGGTGTGCGAACTGCATGGCGATACCGCGTCGCAACATCACGATCAGCTTGTCAAAACGTTTATTGAAAAACCTTCCACGGCGCTGGATCAGCAGCGTCTGAAGCAGGTAACGGCAAGCGGTCCGCCGCTGGAGGTGCTGCTGAAAGCGCTGGAATCTCTGCGGGATATGCGTCTCGCCGCCCGCAGCAAGACCGCACGCACAAGCTGGAAAGAAATCAGTGCGCTGAAAAAAGCGATTGGCGGGTAAGGCGCGCCTTCGCGCTATAACGAAAAGCTCGTTCCACATCCGCAGCTTGCGGTGGCGTTTGGATTGTTGATCTTGAAGGCTGCGCCGATCAGCTCGTCCGAAAAATCGATCACCGAACCGCTGAGATATTCAACTGAGACAGAGTCGATCAAAACGTCGTGGCCATTGGCGTCGAGAACGAGATCGTCATCGTCACGGGCGTCGACAATATCGAACTTGTACTGGAACCCGGAGCAGCCGCCGCCCTCAACCGCAACGCGCAGTTTCGCGCCTTCGGGCTCCCTGGCCAGGATCGCCGCGATTTTAGTGGCGGCGCGATCCGATACGGTGACGGGCGTGGTCTCGGTGACTGACATGGGCGATCTCTACTGACTGGCTTTTGTACATAGTGGCTTTCGCCGGAGATTTGGAGGGGTGATTTGGGGTTCGGGGCCCAAATGACGGCTGAAAATCACAAATACGGAAAATACGTTACAAACTTATCCCCGCCTCTCTGGCTGGTGGTATACTCAAAAACATCGATTTTATGGCCGCATACAGGCTTTGCGTTCCCGTTTGTGTGGAATCGGCGGAAGAGAGGAAGAGGCGCGCAACCCTCGGCTCCGAAAGTGGTGAAAAGTGCAAGTTTTGGCGCAAAAATTTGAGAAAATCGCAAAAAATGGCGAATCCGGCGGGCCAATGGCGTTCCCGGCGCCGCTCGCCCCTTATGCCGCGAAGGCGGAGGAAACGCGCGGGCGCCTGCATCAGGAGGGCGAAAGCGCGCTCAGGACGCCGTTTCAGCGTGATCGCGACAGGGTCATCCACGCGGTCGCCTTTCGCCGCCTGAAGCATAAGACGCAAGTTTTCGTCTCTCACGAGGGCGATCATTACCGGACCCGCCTGACCCACTCGCTGGAGGTCGCGCAGATCGCCCGCACGCTCGCCCGGGCCCTGAAGCTCGATGAAGATCTCGCGGAGTGCCTGGCGCTCGCGCACGATCTTGGCCATCCGCCCTTCGGCCATACCGGCGAGGACGTGCTGAAAGAATGCATGGCGCCCTATGACGGGTTTGACCATAACGCCCAGACGCTGCGCCTCCTGACCAAGCTGGAGCGTCGCCATGCGGAATTCGATGGGCTCAATCTCACCTGGGAGACCCTGGAAGGGGTGGTGAAACATAACGGGCCGCTAACCGGCGCGCTGGCGGACCGGAACGAAACATTACCGGCGGCTATCCTTGAATACGCTGAGGCCCATGATCTCTGGCTCGACACCTATCCCTCTCTGGAGGCGCAGGTCGCCGCCATCGCCGACGACATCGCCTATAACAATCACGATGCGGATGACGGCTTGCGGGCCGGGCTGTTCGACTACAGCGAGGCGCGGGACGTGCCCCTGATCGGCGCCGCCATCCGCTCCGCGGAGATGCGCTACCCTGAAGCGCCCCGCGATATTCTGATTGCGGAAGCGGTTTCCGATCTGATCGGCGTCATGGTCGGCGATGTTCTCAGCGAAACGCAGGCGCGAATCGAAAAAAGTTCTCCACAGGACGCCGACGCGGTGCGAAAAGCGGGCTCGGCGATTTGCGGGTTTTCTCCAACCATGGCGGCGGACCTCACGGAATTACGGAGCTTCCTGCACGAGAATATGTACCGCCATTACAAAGTTAATCGGGCTCGAAGCCAGGCGAAGAGAATTGTTAAGTCTTTGTTTGACTTATTCTTTTCAGAGCCGGAAACCTTGCCGCCGGAATGGCGCGCCCGCTATGAAGGCGCGCGCGGCAAGGATAACGGCGCCCGGCTCGCCCGGGTCGTGTGCGACTACATCGCCGGCATGACCGACCGCTATGCGATGCGCGAATATCGCCGCCTCTTTGGCGTCGAAATTCAGGACTAGCGTTACGCGTGCGGATGGTCCGGTGGTAAACTATGGGCCAGAATCGATTCGGCGCGGGAGAGCGTCGCGCCTGATATTGTGTTGGCCCGATGTTACGCGAAACGGGTCGGCGTGAATGTGAACCTGGGGCGCTGGCAAGGAGCGGCTTAAGAAGATGACGAATGCAACCGAAACCGTAGACGACGACTACGAAGAATATGACGAGTTCGATGAAGACGAAGAGCGCGGCCTGTCGGGCTTTTCCGTTCTCGTCATCGGGCTTGTCATGATTGGCGCCTTCGTTTCCGTTGTGTGGATCGCCTATCAGCAGGGCATCAAGACCGGCGCCGGCGGCCTTGGTGCAGAGACGCCTTACGTCGCCGCCGATCCGGAGCCGATGAAGATCGAGACGGCGGACGCGGATACGCCTGTCGAGGACCGCGAAGTCTATGACGTGTTCGACGGCGACGAAGAAGACCCGGTCACCGTTCTGGCGGAGGGGCCGGAAGAACCGGTCGCCCGCGAAGCGGAAGACACGATCGGCACGATCGCCGCAGATGTTGAAGACGCCGCCTCGGATGTCAGTGACGAAGTGCAGGGGCGCCTCGCCAGCCTGCAGCAGGAGGACGCCGAAACCCTTGATGAAGCGCCGGCGGAAAGCGATCCGGAGCCCCAGAGCGTGACGACGCCGACAGCTGCGAGCGTTTCATCCGGCGCGGCGGCGACAACGACAGCGGCCGGCGCCCTCAGCGGCAGTCATGTCGTTCAGGTCGGCGCCTTCCGTTCCGATGAGGAAGCGGTTGCGCAGTGGAACCGGATGGAGAGCAAGCTGGGAGATTATCTGAACGGCAAATCTCGCGACGTTGAGCGCGCCGACCTTGGCGATCGCGGCGTTTATCACCGCTTGCGGATCGGACCGTTCAGCTCGTCCGATGCGGCGAGCGCCTATTGCGCCGGACTGAAGGAACGCGGCCAGGACTGCCTGATCAAGCGGATATAGATCGGTTGGCTTTGATCGCTGGTTGAAGAATATTTTTTCCGCCCATTCCCGCGAAAGCGGGAATTCAAGACATTGTTTAATGGATTCCCGCTTTCGCGGGAATGAGCGGGTTGGGTTTGGTATTAAAGTGTACAGTACGCAACAGTTACCGGGAAAGCAGCTCACGTGACGCTTGCCGCCATATATGACTGCGAAGGTCCGCGCCTCAGCCCGGAGGAAAAAACCTTTTTCAAAGATGTCGACCCCTGGGGATTTATCGTCTTTGCGCGCCATTGTTCGTCTGCGGATGAGTTGCGCGCCCATTGCGATGAGTTGCGCGATTGTGTCGGGCGGGAGAATGCGCCAATCCTGATCGACCAGGAGGGCGGGCGTGTGGCGCGCATGGCGCCGCCCCTGTTTCCAGGGCATCCCGTCCCGGCGAGCTTTGGCGAGCTTTGGCGTCTTGATCCGGAAAAAGCGCGCGAGGCGGCGCGGTTAAACGCCTATTTGCTCGCCCGGCTGGTTTCCGACTGCGGCGTGACCGTCAATTGCGTGCCGATGCTCGATGTGCCGCAACCGGACGCTGACCCGACGGTGATCGGCGATCGCGCTTATGCAAAGCATCCTGACGTCATCGCGGCGCTTGGCGCGGAAGTGATTGAGGGGACCTATAAGGGTGGAGCCCTCCCGATCCTGAAACATATTCCCGGCCATGGCCGCGCCTTGTGCGACAGTCACCATGAATTGCCGGTGGTCAGCGCCAGCAAGACAGATCTCATTGATGTGGATTTTGCGCCGTTTCGCGCCCTGAACGAGACGCCGATGGCGATGACCGCTCATGTGCTCTACGAGGTCTATGACATGGGGCGTTGCGCGACCCTGTCGCAGACTGTCATCGAAAAGGTGATCCGCGGCGAAATCGGCTTTGACGGCCTTCTGATGAGCGATGATCTGAAGATGAAGGCGCTGGGAGGCTCCATTGAAGCGCGCACCCGCGACAGCTTTACGGCGGGTTGCGACATCGCCCTTTGCTGCAATTTTTCTATGGAAGAGAAAACACAAAGCGTGAAGGGCGCCAGGGAATTGTCCGGCAAGGCGGCGCAGCGCGCCGATATCGCGCTCTCAAAATTGCGCGCGGTTGAACGCGGAGATACGGCGGCGGACTACGAGCGGCTTGATGGCTTGCTGAAACCAGTACTGGCGCAGGCGTGATTGCAGTAAAGACAAGGTAGGCGTTGAGCGGAATCGCCGGTAATGTGAATTTATGGTGGATGGTGGTTTGATAATGGCGGTGGATAACACCGGCGACGAAGATAGCGACGGGAACGCTGAGGCGTTCGATGCGCCTGTGCGTTCAGGTCCGGCCGATGACGGCGACGCGGATATTGATGCGCTGATCGTCAATATTGACGGCTATGAAGGACCGCTTGACGTCCTGCTCGATCTGGCGCGGACGCAGAAAGTCGATATCCGTAAGATCTCGATGATGGCGCTGGTCGACCAGTATCTTGTCTTCGTCGAGGTTGCGAAACAGCGCAATCTGGAGCTTGCCGCCGATTATCTGGTGATGGCCGCGTGGCTTGCCTATCTCAAATCGAGAATGCTTCTCCCCGTTGGAGAAGAAGAAGGCGATGAGCCGACAGCCGATGAAATGGCCGCGCGCCTCGCGTTCCAGCTTCAACGCCTGGAGGCGATGCGTAATGCGGTTGAGGCGCTTCAGGCGCGCCCGCAATTCGGTATCGACTTTATGCCGCGCGGCGCGCCGGAAGGGGTGCGGGTGACGCGTACGCCTGACTGGCAGGCCGACCTTTACGAGCTGCTCCGCGCCTATACCACGCAGCGCATCGCGTCCGTTGACCGCAATTATCACCTCGACCCGCCGAAGGTTTATTCCATTGAGATGGCTCGGTTGCGCCTTGAACGGATCCTCGGCTCGATTCCCGACTGGACGGATCTGAGAACGCTGGCCCCGATGAAGGAGGTCGATGCGCCAGGCGCCTCCGTGATCGCATCGGCGTTTAACGCGGCGCTCGAATTCGCCAAGGACGGGCGCATTGATTTACGCCAACTCGGCGCTTTTGAGCCGATCTTTGTACGTGTTCGTCAGCAAGCGGACGAAAGGAATGAGACATGAACGACCTTGACGCTGCAATGATTGACGAAGAAGACTTCGACGCCGATACCAAACGAAATTTTGAAGGTCTGGATGCGCGTGAATCGCAGGAAGCGCTGGCCGATGAACTTCACGAACAGAGCGGGACGGATAGCGTGACCGACGACGATAATAACGAAGATAAAACTGCCGAGGCTGACGCGCCAGCGGTTGAGTGGAGCGAGGAAGATATCGCCGCCCATATTCGCATGGCGGAGGCGCTGTTGTTTGCGGCCGCCGAACCGCTGGATGCAAAGAGCCTCGCCGACCGGCTGCCGGTGGGCGCTGACATCAAAATGATCACTGAACGGATTGCGGCTGACTATGCCGAGCGCGGGGTTACGCTGCAAAAAATCGACGGCAAATGGCGTTTTGTCACCGCCGCCGATGTCGCTCACGTCCTTGAGAAAGAAAAGATCACGCCGCGCCGCCTGTCGCGAGCGGCGCTCGAAACGCTGGCGATCATCGCCTATCACCAGCCCTGCACCCGCGCTGATATCGAGGATGTTCGCGGCGTGCAGGTGGCGAAGGGCTCTCTCGATCAGTTGTTGGAAATTGGCTGGGTGAAGCTGCGTGGCAAGCGCCGGGATGTTCCCGGTCGGCCGACGCTATATGGCACCACGGACGATTTCCTTCAGCAATTCGGGCTGGAGACGATCCAGGACCTGCCGGGCCTTGCGGACCTGAAGGCGGCCGGGCTTCTTGACGCGCGCCTGCCGCCGGGCTTTTCCGTCCCCAATCCGAGCGGCGGCGATGATGAGGATATGGACGGGGAAGAGGGCGAAGAAGCTGAATTCGCCCAGGATTTCATGGCTTCCGACGATGCTGACGCCGCCGAAGTCGATAAGGATGTCGCGGACGTTTAAACCATTATTTCGGCTTTTTTGCCTCTATTCATCCGCTGGACAGCGTATATATAGACCACAGCAATTATAGAGGCATATCATGGGTGCAATCGGCCCCTGGCAAATCGTCATTATCCTTGTGATCGCGCTGCTTTTGTTCGGCGGCGGCGGGCGCATTTCATCCATGATGGGCGATTTCGCCAAAGGAATTAAGTCTTTCCGCAAAGGTTTGCAGGAAGATGATGAGAAGTCCCTTGATGACCGCAGCGACAGCGCGATGGATGTGACGCCGGTTGACGACAAGGAAAAGAGCACCGCGCAGTCTGACTGACCGTCGCCAATACCGGCATTCATCGTGACCGAATTCAGCTTGAAGTCAGGACGGCAATGACATGAGTCTTGTTCCGCAATTCGGGTTCCTGGAGCTGGCGCTGGTCGCCATCATCGCCTTGATTATTGTCGGTCCGCGCGATTTGCCAAAATTGATGCGGTCAGCCGGCCGCTTTGTCGCCAAGGCGCGCGCCATGGCGGGCGAGTTTACCGCCGCCTTCGACCAGATGGCGCGTGAGACCGAAATGGAAGAATTGCGCAAGGAAATCGACGATTTGAAAAAGAATAACCCGGCGGCGGATTTAAAGCGCGCCGTCGACGAAAGCATCGCCCCCATCAATGAAGAGCTGCGCAAAGAGACAAGCGAAATCAATCAGGCGCTGGAAGAAAAGAAGCCTGAGGATGAACCTGCAAGCTCATGAGCGAGGCAAAGCCAAAACCGGATGATGAAGAGGACGAGTTGCAGGCCTCGGCGGCCCCGCTGCTCGATCACCTTACGGAACTGCGTACGCGCCTGATCATTTCCGTTGCGGCGATTGCGGTGGGTTTTGCTTTTTGCTTTGTCTTTTCCGTGCCGCTTTATGAGTTTCTGGTCATTCCGTTCAAGAACGCGGTGGCGGCGACCGGCGTTGAGCCGACGCTTTATTTCGCGCCGCTGGAGTTTTTCTTCACCCGGGTGAAGCTGGCGGCGCTTGGCGGTATTGCGCTGGCCTTTCCAGTTGTCGCTTACCAGCTCTATCAGTTCGTTGCGCCGGGACTTTACAAACGTGAGCGCAATGCGGCGCTGCCGTTCATTATGGCGATGCCGTTTTTGTTCGCCCTGGGCGCGGCGCTTGTCTATTTTGTGCTGATGCCGTTCGTGATGCAGTTCGCGGTCGGGATGGAGCGCGACGCGGTGGAGGGCTCGGGCGTTTCCATCGAGCTCTTAACCCGGGTCGGGGACTACCTGGCGCTGGTGACGACCCTGATCATGGCGTTTGGGTTTGCGTTTCAGTTGCCGGTGTTTTTGACATTGCTGGCCCGGGCCGGCCTGATCACCTCGAAGATGCTGACCGAGAACCGTAAATTCGCGATTGTCGGCATTTTCATTGTGGCTGCGTTTTTGACGCCGCCGGACCCGATCAGCCAGCTCGTTCTCGGGGCCGCAATCATTGCGCTTTACGAAACATCCGTCTGGTCGGTGCGGCTAGCCGAGCGAAAAGCCCGCAAAGGACTGGAGGAGGCCGAAGAGGCGTCCGCCTGACCAATTTGGGGGGACAATAAACGAAAGCCGTTCATTCCCGCGAAGGCGGGAATCCATAAAACGTCAGCCAGTAGATTGCCGCCTTCGCGGGAATGAGCGGTGGTTTGTTGTCGTGCTGGTTTTCTTTATGCGCCCAAAACTATAGACCCACTGAACGCTAACGCTTAAACGGGCCTTTATGTTCGATATCAAATATATCCGCGACAACCCCGATCAATTCGACGCCGGCCTGGCGCGTCGCAATGTCCCGCCGCGCGCCGGCGAAATTCTGATGCTGGATGAGGAAGCGCGTAAATACACGCAAGTCCTCAATGACTTGCAATCACGCCGCAATACTGCGTCTAAGGAAATCGGCGCCGCCAAGGCGAAAGGCGATGACGACGAGTTCAATCGCCTGCGCGCGGAAGTCGACAGCATCAAACAGCAGATGCCGACGGCGGAAGCCGAGCAAAAGAAAAAGCTCGATGCGATTCGCGATATTCTTTCCGGCCTGCCGAACATTCCGGCTGATGATGTGCCGATCGGCGAAGACGAAGCGGCGAATGTTGAAATCCGTCAGTGGGGTGAACCAAAAACGCTGGAAGGCGCGAAAGAACATTTTGATCTCGGCGAAGGTCTTGGCCAGATGGATTTTGAGGCGGCCGCGCGCATGTCAGGCTCGCGCTTTGTCTTGCTCAAAGGTCAGCTCGCGCGCCTTGAACGCGCCATCGCCAATTTCATGCTCGACCTGCATACGGGCGAGTTTGGCTATACGGAATGCCAGCCGCCATTGCTGGTCAAAGACGATGCGCTTTATGGCACCGGGCAATTGCCGAAGTTTTCTGAAGACTTGTTCAAATCCACCGGCGATCACTGGCTGATCCCGACGGCTGAAGTCTCACTGACAAACATCGTGCGCGAAGACATCCTCGCGGAAGAGGAGCTGCCCTTGCGCTTCACCGCCTGGACGCCGTGCTTCCGGTCGGAAGCGGGCGCCGCCGGGCGCGATACGCGGGGCATGATCCGTTTGCATCAGTTCTCGAAGGTGGAGCTTGTCTCTGTTACCGCGCCCGACCAGTCGGAAGCTGAACATGAGCGCATGATCGAATGCGCCGAGGAAGTTCTGAAGCGCCTTGAGCTGCCTTACCGCACCATGGTGCTGTCGACCGGCGACATGGGCTTCTCGGCAAGCAAGACCTATGACATCGAAGTCTGGTTGCCGGGGCAGTGGCAGTACCGTGAAATTTCCTCCTGCTCCAACTGCGGAGATTTTCAGGCGCGGCGCATGAATACGCGCTGCCGGCCCCACGGTGAAAAGGCGACAAAATTTGCGCACACTCTGAACGGCTCCGGCCTGGCGGTCGGTCGAACGCTGGTCGCAATCCTTGAAAACTATCAGCAGCCGGACGACTCGATCGCCGTGCCGGATGTTCTGAAATCCTATATGGGCGGCGTAACCAAAATCGAAAAGGCGTGAACCATGCGTATCCTGTGTTCAAATGACGATGGCATTCACGCGCGCGGGCTCGAAAGCCTCGTCAACATTGCTCGCGAATTGTCCGACGATGTCTGGGTCGTGGCGCCGCAGGAAGAGCAATCCGGCGCGGCGCGCGCGCTGACGCTCGCTCATCCGTTGCGCGTGCGCAAATATGAGGAACGAAGGTTCTCTGTAACCGGTACGCCGAGCGATGCGGTGTTGATGGGCGTCACCAAGATCATGGACGGCAAGAAACCGGACCTGATCCTGTCCGGCGTTAACAACGGCCAGAACATAGCTGAGGACGTGACCGTTTCCGGAACGATCGCGGCGGCGTTTCAGGGCATGAGCATGGGCATTCCGTCGGTGGCGCTCTCACTGGCGCGCATGGCCCGCGACAAGGCGCGCTGGGAAACGCCGGAAGCTCATGGCGCGGGGATTGTCCGCAGGCTTCTGGACCAGGGCTGGCCGGAGAATGTCGTTATTAATGTGAACTTTCCCGACCGCGCGCCGGACGAGGTGAGTGATATTGAGGTCACCAGCCAGGGCCATCGCGATGCCGTGCAACTTTACGCAGAAGAGCGCAAGGACCTCAGAGGCGGGCGCTATTACTGGTATGGCTATACAGGCGAATTGTCCGACCCGCCTCAGGGAACGGACCTCAGCGCCATCTATGCGGGTCGTATCTCGATCACGCCGCTGCATCTGGCGTTGACCCACAAAGAGAGCCTGAAATCGTTGTCTGCGGTCTTCAACTCTCCTTCTTCTTAAAGAATTCCAAAGCTTCGCGGCGGTGGTTAACGCCTTATTAACCAAAGTTTATAAACGTCGTCATCGATCATGAATTTGCGCCCATTGGAGGGATCGATGAGAGTTGCGTGTCAGGCATTGGCTATTTTCGCGGCCGCAAGCCTTGCAGCGTGCGGCAGTCACAGCAATCCGGCGCCGGTTGTTTACGGCGCGGGCGATGCGCACCAATCACGGATTTATAACTCGCCTGACGAGATCTATCGAAAGCAGCAGATCGAACAAAACCGCACGACGCGAACGGCGCGTGCGCCTGTGCGAACGCAGACGATGCGCGTTTCATCCGCGCAAGGAAATGGCGCTGCGATAACGCCGGTATCCGCCGTCTATTTGTCGGATGCCGTATCCGCGCCGGTCGAGACCAAAAAAGTCAAAGGCTATATTGAAGTTCAGCCGGGCGACACGGTTTACGGGATTGCACGCCGCTTCAATGTCGCGCCTCAGGACATCATCTCAAAAAATGATCTTCGTGCGCCTTATGCTCTGCGTGTCGGACAAGCATTGAAGCTCCCTAAAGGCGCTGAGGCGCTGGCGACGCCTGTTGAAGCGCGCAAGGTGGTTGCGCGCGACAGGCTCTACTCTGTCAAACGCGGTGACACGCTCTATTCGATTTCAAAGGCGTCTAAAGTCTCGGTGAGCGCTATTGCGCAGGCAAACGCATTGCGCCAGCCCTATAGCCTTTCCATCGGTCAACAGCTTCTTGTTCCGCAAGCGCCGACAAACAGCCAGATTTATGCAAAACCACGCACCAGTCCTTCCAAGATCGCGAATGCGACAGCGACAACAGCGCCGCGAAATGTCGGCGATATAGCCCGCACCGCGTCTTATACCCCGCCGGTGTCGACGAAAGGAAACAGCCTTTTTGATTGGCCTGTTAAGGGTGCGATCATTTCGTCCTACGGCGCAGGCGATCTTGGCCGCCGCAATGACGGCGTTAATATCGCGGCGCCTGCGGGTACGCCTGTTCGCGCGGCTGCCGGCGGAGAGGTTGTTTATCGCGGATCGGAGCTTGATGGTTTCGGCAATCTGCTGCTGGTCAAGCATGTGGACGGGTTCGTCACCGCCTATGCGCATAATGACGCAATGCTGGTCAAGAAAGGCGATCAGGTTCGTCAGGGCCAGGTTATCGCCAAGGTCGGCGACAGCGGCGCCGTCACCTCGCCGCAATTGCATTTTGAAATTCGAAAGAATCTGAAATCGATTGATCCGACAAGCATGCTGGGTGCGCAGTAAAACATCAGGCGCTGCGTCAGATACGGACAAAAAACACTAATAAAAAACTTAAGTAGCGTGAATTCTGGCGGGCCTTCGGGCCCGCCTTTTTCTTTCACCTAACTGATGCGGCCCGGTCTGCTGGCGATCAATCGGCGCGCCAGAAATTCCGGGTTTGCCGTCAGCAAGCCTTCGGAGATAAACGCTGTCTCGGAAAAATGCGCCAGGGAGAGTTCGCCCTCATGGGCGGCGCACAAGGCGGCGCCGACGCGCTTTGTGGCGTCGAACTTGGTGATGATGCAGCGGCGTACGCCAATCTCCTTAAAGGCCAGCGCCCAGTCCGCGTATTCCGCGGCGTCGCCGCTCGCGGGCAGAACAAGCACCGGTTCCGCGCCGCTTTCCTGCTGATAGCTTTTCAGCGCGGCGACATCGCCGCCATCATAAGGGCTGACCCCCGGCGTATCGAGAATAACCGCGCCGCCGGGCCGGTGAGAGCGCACGATCTGCGCCACATCAAGCGGCGAGTCGACAATGAAATAATCAGCGCCCAGCGCTTCGCCATAAGACTTAATCTGCTCAATTGCGCCGGCGCGTCCGGTATCCGCCGTCATCATCAGCGCCGATGCGCCTTGCTCTATTACGGCGGCGGCGAGCTTCGCCGCTGATGAAGTCTTGCCCGCGCCGGTTGGGCCGACCAGCATAATCGGTGTGGAAGGTGAGAAGTGCAGCGGCGCAAAGCTGAAGGTTTCCCGAAACGCTGTCTCAAGCCGATAGAGATCTTCATTGATCGGCGACTTTCGCGCGCCTTCGATGAGCGCCGCCATAAGCTTGTCGCCAACGCCATGGGGCGCCAGAATTTCCGCCATGGAGCGCACCGTGACATCACTCATATCGAGACGTTTGGCGTGCTTGGCGCCAGTAAGGCTGCCGCTCAGCTGTGACAGCGCTTCTTCGGAAAACCGCTGTTCGACAGTTTCGTTCAAGCGTGCGCCGGCGCTCATCTTGAAGGGGCCTTCGTCAACTGCGTCGCGGGCGGCGCCGGCGAACTGGGCTTTCGGGGCCGGTTCCGGCGCTGAAGGCGGGGCCTTGTCGGAGGCGGTCACCTCCACATCGCCGCTCGGCAATTCACGTACGGCGACAACGACCGCGAGATCGCCAAGCGCTCGACGGGCCTTTGCTTTCGCCGCGTCGAGGTCAGAAGCGATGAATTTCATCATGAATACACAACCACCAAAGTCATTTTCAGCCGTCCCCAGGCCCCAGTATGACGGCGAAATGCATTTTATAAAAGGACCTAATTAAGGCCGGAAAATAACGGCTATTGAGGTCATGTGGCGCTGAATAAAGAAAAACCCGCACAAGCTGTGCGGGCCTTCCGAAGGTCGAAAGAAGTTGGGGAGGGATTACCGATATTGCTGCAGGCGGGTTGCACGCAGCCCCGGCATGCCGAATTGATCAATTGCTTTTTGCCAGGAAAGGAATTCTTCGACCGTCAGCTTATAGCGATCGCATGCTTCCTCGAGCGTCAGGAGGTCGCCGCGAACGGCTGCGACGACTTCCGCCTTGCGCCGAATGACCCAACGTTTGGTTGAGGGCGGCGGCAGATCTTTCAGTGTCAGCGGCGTGCCGTCGGGACCGATTACATACGGGTCCTTTTTTATCGGCGACGCGGCGTTGTTTACAACGACAGTCATGAGCGGTCTGATCCCTTGATACGCAACTATGTTCTTGAGGACATTAGGCTCAGCGCTTTTAAAAAACGGCTAAGCGTCAAGGTAAAAGCTTCTATAAGTGGTTGATTATTCGTGAAAAAATAGACAGCCAAAATTGTGTCAATACAGAACAGTAATCGATCGGCCAGGATAGCCCGTGAAACGCCCGGAACATATCGTCAGAAAACATATGGACTTCCGGTCGCCGTAATCGCAGGCCCACACTCAGAAAAAGAGTATTCAACGCCAGCGAAACTTTCTAGCTTGCGTTATGTACGGGCGTATTGCGAACTTCGCTGACCCGTCCCGAATAGGGAATGCGCTGTAATGTATGGCTTTCATTTTAAACAAAAATATTACCAAGTTGACGTGAATCAGTTGCTCCGCCTTTTCCATTCGCTTTCTCCGGGATCGCTGACCTCTTGACCACGGAGTCGATTTAGGGGCTTTTCAAGGGCGGAGAAGGGTGCTGGAGAAGTCGCATTGGCGAGCGCAATAGCGGTTGAAAGACTGATCAAGAAAGCAGGCGCCGCCCTTAAAAAGGGCGATGCCCAAGGCGCGGCGCAACAATATCGGCGTGCAATCGAATTGAACGCCAAGAGCCATAAGGCGCTGGCCGGTTATGGCGAGGCGGCGATGAAACTCGGTGATCCTGCCGAAGCCTTGCGCGCAGGAATGGCCGCCCTGCAGGCAGCCCCGACAAGCACAAAGGCGTTCAGCGTTGCGGCAGGCGCAGCAATGGCGTTGCGCAACTGGCCGCAACTGGTGCAACTGGGAGAGGCCTGGCGCGCCGCTCATCCGAGGAACGCTGAGGCCATACGCTCGCTGGCGCATGGCTATTTCGAACTGGGCAACCCCGACAAAGCCCGCGACGTTTATTACGAGCTTGTTCAGGCGAATGCCGGATCCGCGGATCATTGGGCGACGTATGCGCGCTTATGCCTGACGAGTTTCGATTATGACGGTGCGGAGGCGGCGCTGGAAAAGGCGCATACGCTTGGCTCGCCATCGGCAGACTCTCTATACGCGCTGGCAAGAGTAAAACTGTTTCTCGGCGATCTCGATGAGGCGGAATCCTTAAGCGCCGAGGCGATGAAAAAGAATTCGAAATTCGCCCTGGCCTTCACGCAATATACCACTTTGCGGGGTGGCGAGGTTGACGATGAAACGCTTCAGCAGATTATGCGGCTTGCCAATGATGCGTCCCAGCACCCGGAACATCGCGCATCATTGTTCTTTGCTAATGGCGACATCCACCACCGCAGGGGCGATTACGCCCTTGCCATGCAGGCCTATGATCAAGGCAATCAGCTTAGCAATGCGATCCTGTCGAAGGAGGGCATGGCGTATCAACCGGCCGTGTTCGAGCGTCAGCGCGCGCGCGAGCAAGCGGCGTTCAGGATCCTGCCGAAAGAAACAGATTTTACGGCGGGGCCGGCGCGGCCGATTTTTGTTGTCGGTATGCCGCGCTCCGGCACTACATTGATGGAAAGCATTCTCGCCGCCCATCCGGATGTTTATGGCGCAGGCGAGTTGCACTCATTTCCAGCCATTCATAACAACGCTTTACAATGGAGCGAAAGCAATGGCGGCAAAGCCCTCGCGGATGCGCCGAAAGATCAATTACAGAAATGGCGTGACCAGTATTTTGCGAGCTATCCAAAGCTCCGGGGCGAAGGCGCTGTTGTCGATAAACAGCCGTTGAATTTCAGGGGCGCGGGACTCATCGAAGCAGTGTTCCCTGAAGCGAAAATCATTCATATCCGGCGCAACCCGGTCGATACCGGTTTTTCGATTTACCGGAATGATTTCGCGAAGGCGTGGCCTTATGCGACGCGCCTTGAAAGCATTGCGCATTTTTATGGCGAATATGCGCGTATAGCCGCGCACTGGGAAGAGCGTCTTGGCGAGGCTTTTCCGCTCTTTCAATATGAACGTGTTGTGGCTGAGTTTGAGGCTGAGGCGCGACGCTTGATCGGGGTATGCAGCCTTGATTGGCGCGACGAGTGTCTTGAATTTCATCAGGTTAAAAGACCGGTGGCGACGTTCAGCTCGACCCAGGTGCGCCAGCCGATGAGGCGCTCCACGATCAGCGCCAGGGAGCAATATGGCGAGCTCTTGCGGCCTCTCACCGAGGGACTTGAAGACGCCGGCGTTGACCTGGAGACAGGGGCGCTGGCCCCAAAAGGCCTGTAGGTCGACTGGACTGGCGTTCGCCGCTTCCAATCCCTATGTTCCGCCCGCAATGACTGTAATGACGGACATATCTACGATAGACGCGCCCCGGATTGATCTTGGCGTGCCCGCTGGCGCGCGCGTGATCGTCGCCATGTCGGGCGGCGTTGACTCATCCGTGACGGCGGCTTTGTGCAAGCTTTCCGGATATGACGTCGTCGGCGTTACATTGCAGCTTTATGATCATGGCGTCGCCATCCAGAAGAAAGGCGCCTGCTGCGCCGGTCAGGATATTCAGGATGCGCGCCGCGTCGCGGAAGCCATGGGCTTTCCTCACTATGTGCTTGATTATGAAAGCCGCTTTACGGATGCGGTGATGAACGATTTCGCCGATACTTATCTTGCCGGCGCGACACCCATCCCGTGCGTTCGTTGCAATGAACAGGTGAAATTCAAAGACCTTCTCGAAACTGCGCGCGACCTTGGCGGCGCTGCAATGGCGACCGGGCATTACATTCGCCGCATCGATGGTCCGGACGGGCCGGAATTGCGCCGCGCGTATGACGCGTCAAAAGATCAAAGCTACTTTCTGTTCTCAACCACCAAAGAACAGCTCGACTATTTGCGTTTTCCGCTGGGCGAAATGCCGAAAGACGAAGTGAGGCGCATCGCATCCGAGCTTGGCCTGGTCGTCGCCGACAAACCTGACAGTCAGGACATTTGTTTTGTGCCGGAGGGAAAATACGCCTCAGTGGTGGAACGGTTGCGCCCCGGGGCATCGTCGCCGGGTGAGATCGTTCATGTGGATGGGACGGTGATGGGCCGCCATCCGGGCGTTATTCACTACACGGTCGGGCAACGACGCGGCCTTGGCGTGGCGACAGGCGATCCCCTCTATGTGGTGCGGCTTGATGCAGACAAAAGCCAGGTTGTTGTTGGTCCTCGCGAAGCGCTGCTGATCAAACGCATCCGTCTGAAAGAAGTCACATGGCTGGGTGATGGTGACGGTGAAGCCGCTGCGAAAGGGCAAACGCCACTGGCCGTCAAAGTGCGGTCGACGCGCCCGCCAGCGCCGGCGCATCTCGTCTGGGACGAAGGATGGGCGATTGACCTTGCCGAACCGGAAGAAGGCGTTGCGCCTGGACAGGCCTGTGTCTTCTACTCGCCGGACGACGCACATGACCGTGTTCTCGGCGGCGGCTGGATCGCCGGCACACAAAGCCCCGGCCAATGACGGTTATCCGTCCGCTTGGGCGAACGGATGAAGCGGCGTGGCGCGCCTTATGGGCGGACTATCTGGCGTTTTACAAGACCGATCTGGCGCAAGAGACGACCGATGCGCTCTTTGAGAACCTGCTCAAAGGCGCGCCCCATTTTGCGTTCGTTGCGGAACTGAAGGGGCGGGTGATTGGTTTTGTTCATTGCCTGCCTCATGCCTCAACATGGTCGTCAGAGCCTTACTGTTATCTTGAAGATCTTTATGTCGATGCGTCCGCTCGCGGCGCGGGCGCGGGACGCGCGTTGATAGAAGCCGTCTATCAGGAAGCCGATCGTCGCGGTTATGCGCGCGTCTACTGGCACACTGAAAGCGGTAACGCGACTGCACGCCGCCTATACGACAGACTTGCATCATTGAGCGAGTTCGTTCAGTACCGTCGTCGTTAGTTTATCGGCGGGGATTTCGATGGCGAAAAAGCTTTACGATTGTCTGAAGTGTTCTGCGTATTGCTGTTCATACACGCATATCCCGGTGACCAAGACTGACCTTAAACGCCTGGCCAAGTTTCATGGCGTGAGTGAAGAGAAGGCGGAAAAGAAGTTCACCAAGAAGGGCGACAAGGACAACCCAAGGGTCTTGCGCCATACGGATGACGAGCATTTCGTAACCTCCTGCATGTTTCTTGATAAGGAAACCCGCAATTGCACGATTTACGAAGGCCGCCCGAAAATCTGCCGCGAATTTCCAACGCAAAAGCGTTGCGGCTATTATGAGTTTCTGATGTGGGAACGCGAAGTTCAGGACGATCCGGAATGGGTCGCAACGACAGACTGATCCATCATGACTGAACGCGCGGACGCCATTGTTATCGGCGCCGGCGTCATCGGATTGGCTTTAGGCCGCGCGCTTGCGCTTGCTGGACGTGAAGTTATTGTCGTCGAGAAGAACCGGGCGTTTGGCGAGGAAACGTCCTCTCGCAATTCCGAAGTCATCCATGCGGGCATACAATACCGACCGGGTGGTATGCGCGCGCCACTCGCGGTCAAGGGCAGGGACGCGCTCTACGCTTTTTGCCAGAGTCATGGCGTCAATCATGAGCGTTGCGGCAAGTTGCTGATCGCAAACGGCGAAGCTGAGAGCGCCCGCCTCGCCCATTTCAAACGCAATGGCGAAACCAACGGCATGGATGATCTGCGTGTCATCGATGCAAAGAAAGCTGCACGGCTTGAACCTGGCGTGCGCTGTGATGCGGCGCTCTATTCCCCGTCATCGGGTATCGTTGACAGCCACGGGCTGATGCTGGCGCTCCTCGGCGATATGGAAGATGCGGGCGGCGCGCTGGCCTTGTCGGCGCCTGTCATTGGCGGGCGGGTGCGTGAAGACGGCATCGATCTTGATATCGGCGGCGATGACGCAATCACCTTGCGTGCCAAGACAGTCGTGAATTGCGCAGGTCTTTGGTGCGACCGTGTCGCCCGCGCGATTAAGGGTATCCCGCCATCGACAATCCCGCAGCTCAAATACGCCAAGGGACAGTACTTCTCTTATAATGGCGCGCCGCCATTCTCGCGTCTGATTTATCCTTTGCCGTCGCCGGAAAGTCAGGGGGTGCATTACACCCGCGACCTTGGCGGACAGGCCAAGCTCGGTCCGGATATTTCCTTTATCGACTCCAACACCGACTATGATGTGGATGAGGCGCGCCGGGACGCATTCGTAAGGGCGGCGCAGCATTTCTGGCCGGATATTGACCCCAACAAGCTGGTTCCCGGCTATGCGGGGATACGACCGAAGATCGCCGGCCCCGGAGAGGAAGGCGATTTTGTCTTTTCCGATCCATCAAGCCATGGCGTTGACGGATATCTGGGGCTTTACGGTATTGAATCGCCGGGCCTGACGACCTGTCTGGCCGTCGCCGAGCACGCGGCCCAATTGCTTCGCTGAAGCCGCTTGCAGCGCGCGGCGGCGCCCGCTATAGACCTCCGCTCCGAGGCGAGCGATTAGCTTGCGGACACCCTTTGGCGGGGTAGCTCAGTTGGTGAGAGCGCAGGATTCATAACCCTGAGGTCGGCAGTTCAAATCTGCCCCCCGCTACCAATTTCAAAAAAGATATATTGAGAAGGCCGAGGTTTACTGTTCGACGGTGACGCCTTTCCAGAAGGCGACATGGTCTTTGATATGCGCGGCTTTTTCAAAAGGCGTGGGATAGTACCACGCGGCGTCTTTGTTTTTCTCGCCATTGACGGCGAGCGTGTAATAGCTGGCGTCGCCTTTCCATGGGCAATGGCTCGTGTGGTCAGATGCTTTTAGATATTCCTGCTTCACGGCGTCAGGTGGGAAATAAACATTGCCTTCGACGGTTTCAAAAACATCACTCTCGGCAATGACAACGCCGTTCCAGATTGCTTTGGCCATGGACGTCTCCTTTAGTCGAATAGACTTGAAACGGATTCTTCGTTTGCGATCCGGCGGATGGCCTCGGCAAGCAGGGTTGCAATGGAGACCTGTTCGATCTTCGGGCAGTCCGCCACTTCCGGGGTCGCCTGAATAGAGTCGGTGATCAACAGGCGCGTCAGCGCATCGGATTTCATGACGCGACGTTCTGCATGATCCGAGAGAACGCCATGGGTGACGCATGCCGAAACGCTTTTCGCGCCCTTGTCCATCAATGCCTGCGCGGCGTTACACAAAGTGCCGCCGGAATCGACAATATCATCGAAGATCAGGCAATGGCGGTTGTTCACATCGCCGATGATGTTCATGACTTCTGACTTGCCGGGACCTTCACGGCGTTTGTCGACAATCGCCAGCGGGCGGTCATCAAGGCGTTTTGCCAGCGCGCGGGCGCGGACAACGCCGCCCACATCCGGTGAAACAATTATGACGTCATCGAGTTCGCCATTGTGTATCTGGCGTATGCGTTTTTCGAAGTCTTTCACTGCATAAAGATTGTCCGTCGGGATATCGAAGAAGCCCTGAATCTGCCCTGCGTGGAGATCGACGGTCAGAACCCGATCCGCGCCAGCGGTGGTGATCAGATTTGCGACCAGTTTTGCGGAGATCGGCGTTCTGGGTCCCGCCTTTCGATCCTGACGGGCATAGCCGAAATATGGGATAACCGCCGTCACCCTTGTCGCCGACGCTCGCGTCAGCGCGTCGATGGTGATCAGCAGTTCCATCAGATGGTCGTTTGCAGGATAGGATGTCGACTGGATGACGAAGACATCCTCGCCGCGAACGTTTTCCTGTATTTCGACGAAGACTTCGCCATCCTTGAAGGTGCGGATATCCGCTTTCGCAAGCGACGTCGTGAGGCGCCTCGAAATTTCTTCGCTAAGTTGTCGGTTTGAATTTGCGGCGATCAGTTTCATCGAACCCCGTCCCCTGATGCTGTCCCAAATGCACGCGGGTTTCATGACGTTTTATTGACACTCGTGCAACCCGCAATCTTACGATTCGTTAGCGAAGGGCGATCACAGACAGATTCCGGCCATAGTCCGGCTCTTCCCTGCGCCGGGAATTGCGGTAGCTGAAATACGCATCCGGGGCGCCAAGGGTGCAAATCTCCAGATCATCGATCCGAGTGACGCCGGATTCGCGCAACCGCCAGGCGCCGAAAGCCGCCAAATCAAACTGGCGTTTTTCTGCTTGCGCGCCGGGCGCGAAAAATCGCGCTGACCGTGGATGTCGGGAGGTGAATTCCGCCGCCAAATCAAGACCGACCTCAAAATTGGGCTGACGCAGACAGGGGCCAAGCGCTGCTCGGATGCGCTTTCTTGCAGCGCCCAGGCTTTCCATGGCCGTCACGGTGTTTTCCAGCACGCCACCGAGCGCCCCGCGCCAGCCGGCATGTGCGGCTGCGATAACTCCCGCCTCCGGGTCCGCCAGCAGCCAGGGCATGCAGTCCGCCGCCAGAACGCCGATGGCGAGCCCAGGTGTCGATGTGACCATGCCGTCCGCCTTTGGAGGGCCGCTGGTCCACGGCCTGTCAACGGTAACAACCTCAGGGGAATGGACCTGGTAGACGGTCAGCAGATGGCCCTGGGAAACGCCAATGACCTGGGCGCAGCGACTTCTGTTCCGCGCGACATTAGCTTTGCTGTCCTCAGAGCCGGGGCCGGTATTGAGCGAAGTATAAATGCCTCTGGAAACGCCGCCGGCGCGGCCGAAAAAGCCGTGTGCAACATTCGCGGCTTTAGCGAGAACAGGGGCTGTCAGGCAGGGCGGTTCATTCATGGTGTGCTGAAGCCTGCCGGGGGCGGCAGCGACGGTGACGTGATCGCCAGAATCTTGAAGATTTCGCCCATCTGATCAGGGGATGCGATCCGCGCTGCGCTTGTGCGGATTGCTTGTGCGTCTTCGGCTTTTTTGCCCTTGCACAGCATTTCCACTCGCAACCCGAGGCCAAGACGCTCAAGAAAGGTTCCTTGCGTCACCGGACCATGAACGCTCGCGCCATTGTCGATAATGGCGCGGGTCATCGCCTCGAAGTCCACATGCGCGGTGATGTCAGCAAGGCCCGGCGATGAAAGCGGCGGCCAGTATTCATGATTGCGAACCGCCTGAAGCGTATCGCCAAGGCCTGATTGCATATGGCCGTAGTCGATGATCAGCGCCGCGCCATTCTCTTCATCGAAGAGCGTGCAGATATCTGATATGAACTCCTGCGACGCAAAGGATTTTTCAAAGACATCGCCTTCCCTGCTTTCGGAAGGGTCCGGCAGGCCGTAGTCGGCGGGGGGCGGCGTATTACCCAGTACAAAGCCAAGCCTTTCGCCATCTGGGGTGAGGCCGACAAGCTGCTCCCGCCAGCCATTGTCGACGCGTCGAAACTGACGGATCGGCAGGCAGTCAAAAAACTCATTTGCAACGATCAGAGTTGGCGCTGCAGGGATGTCTGCAAAAGAATCCGCCCATAGCGGTTTAACCTCGCTGCTGCGCAATCGCTTTTGCTGTTCATGGCGTAGCCGCCCTGATTGTTCGAGAAGCCAGACTTGCGCTGAGCGGGTGAACTCCGGGCGCAGGCGCGCAGCGCGCAGGATATCGGCCATCAAAACGCCGCGGCCGGGACCTAGCTCAACAAGGTTAAAGGGCTTTGGTGAGCCCATAGCGCGCCAGGTTTCAACCAGCCAAAGGCCGATAAGCTCTCCAAAGATCTGGCTGATTTCCGGCGCGGTGGTAAAATCGCCGTCCGCGCCGATCGCTTGTCGTGACATGTAATAGCCGTCATGAGGATGCCCCAAAGCATCGGCCATATAATCCGCAATGGTGATCGGCCCTTTTAGCTTGATCAGCTGAATGAGGCGTTCTTCAAGCGGACTTTTTTCTGACGGCTCGGGAGCGTCAGTCACGACGCTGTCGCCTTCTCGGTTTTTGTGCGTGTACGCCATATCAGCCACAGGCCGAGCGCGAGCATCGGCATTGAAAGAACCATTCCCATGGTTATGCCAAAAGGAAAATCAGGGAGGGTTGCAATGTCGTCCGGCTCGCGAAAGTTTTCGACAAAAATACGTGACGCTGCATAGCCCGCCAGGAATAAGCCAATCGTTGCGCCGGGTCGTTTCAGAAACCCAAAGCTGTGCGTGGCGATGCGGATGATGGCGAAAAGGACCAAGCCTTCCAGCGCCGCTTCATAGAGCTGGCTTGGGTGACGTGCGAGACCGGAGGGGTCGGTGGGAAACACCATCGCCCAGGGCCCGTCCCACGGCCGACCATATAGCTCCGCGTTAATGAAATTGGCGATACGGCCAAAGAACAAACCGATTGGCGCCGCGCAAGCGAACAGGTCGCCAAGCGACAGGGCGTTCAGTTTGTATTTTCGAGCAAAGAAAAATCCGGCGAAGGTGACTCCGATCAGCCCGCCGTGAAAAGACATGCCGCCTTGCCACAGCATTAAGGCTGGCGGGAACGGGACGACGCCGAACAACGGCTCCCATGCCTTTGTCAGTAGCGCCGGCTCATAGAACAAAACATAGCCGAGGCGTCCGCCGGCGATCACCCCTATCGCCACCCAGAAAAGAACGTCGTCAAGCAGAAGCCGCGTGATCGGCGCCCCCTTTTTGCTCCAAAGCTTTGCGTTCGCAATGAGGCGCGTCAGATACCACCAGCCGCCGGCAATGCCGGCGATATAGGCAAGCGAGTACCAGCGGATAGGCAATGGCCCGATCTTAATGAGAATGGGGTCGATATTCGGATAAGGAATACTCATGAACCGCGTCGCTCTTGATTTCGTGCGTCTCAATAACGCGCTTCGATGCCCCTGTCGCCCCGCGCGAATAAAGTCTTATATAGGTGTCGAAAGGATTTTGCCCATGCAGACCCAAAGCGCATTTTTTGATGCGATCGCGAAAATGATGACCGAGGTCGCCGGAGCGGCTGACGGCGCCCGCCGGGAGGCGGAAACGGTGTTCCGCAGTCAGGTTGAGCGGCTCGTGGCGGATATGGATTTTGTCAGCCGCGAGGAGTTTGAGGCGGTTCGAGATATGGCCCGGGTGGCGCGTGAGGAAAACGAATCGCTGCGAGTGCGTCTCGAAGCGCTTGAAAAAGGCCAGCCCTGAGGCGCTGAGGAAAACCAGCCCAATCGAATCATTTCTCGGACGTCCGAATCGTCGCGTCATGCGGGTTGCAGCGGCTGTGATCAGTCGCGTGAGCCGAGAAAAGGGGCGCTGATGTCGATTGAGCTGATCCAGAAGCCGAGCAAAACGCATGACCCGCTGGACGTCCTGGAGGCGGCTGCCGCGGGCCTTGAGTTTGAAATGGAGCGGGTTGGGGAGAGCGAACTGCATGTGATGTTGCCGGGCGTCTGGCGGGATATTGGTCTGTGGTTCACATGGAGATCGGAACTGGCGACGCTGCAGATGGGTGCGCCGATTGACCTTAAAGCGCCCGTGGGTCGATTGCAGGAAGCCAGCCATCTCGTGACGATGATTAACGAGCGGCTCTGGGTTGGTCATTTCGATTTGTGGGCTGACGATCATGCAATTGTTTATCGCCATTCAGCGATTTTACCGGGCGATGGATCACTGGACTCAGGGCAGGCGGATACAATGATCCGGGCCGTCAGTGAGGCGGTGGACAGATTTTATCCAGCATTCAATTTCTTGGTTTGGGGCGGCAAGTCGCCTGAAGATGCGCTGAAAGCCTCGCTATTTGAGACTGCGGGAAATGCGTAAGCGCTGACGTTTGATTTTTACCATTGGTGCGGTAATCATTCTTTATGATGAAAAAAATTTCGGTAGCGCTGATTGGCGCCGGGTCCATGGGCGGCGCGCTTCTTAAAGGGTGGCTCGCGAACGATACGATTGATATCGATCGATCCGCTGTATTCGATCCGGGCGCGAGCGCTGAACTGAAAGCGTTATGCGCCGAACATCAACTATCGCTTAATCCTGCAATTGAGAGCGTCGCGCCGGATGCGGCGCTGATCGCTATCAAGCCGCAAAAAGCCGATGCGTTGCTTCCCGCTTATGCAGCGTTAACTGAAAAAGCACTCGTTATATCCGTCATGGCTGGGAAAAGTATCGCCAGCATATCAAAAGCCCTTGGCGGCGCAGCCCTGGTGGCCCGGACAATGCCCAATTTACCAGCGGCGATTGGCAAGGGGGTTACGGGTCTTTATGCGCCCGACCAAATTAATGCGGAAGGTCGGGCTGCCATAGAAACACTGATGGCGGCGGCAGGTGAGACCGTGTGGGTGAACAGCGAAGCACAGATCGATTATGTGACCGCTGTTTCCGGTTCCGGCCCGGCATACTTTTTTCTGCTGACCGAAGCGCTGGCTGAGGCCGGAGAGGCCTTGGGATTTGATCGGGCGGCCGCTGAAAAGCTTGCGTTGGGGACGCTTACCGGCTCCGGCGCTTTGATGGCTGTAGAAACGCGAACTCCTGCGCAAATGCGCAGCGCAGTGACATCGCCTGGCGGAACGACGGAAGCGGCGCTGAATGTTTTTGACGGCAAAGAACAAAAAATGCGCATGTTGGTTAAGGAAGCGGTCGCCGCCGCGGCAAGGCGCGCCGGTGAACTCACAGAGTGACGGAATAGCGGCGGCGCCATTGCTGCACAGCCAGATAAGAGATTCCGACTTAGCTTAAGCGGGCAAGCGAATCTTCGCCGCTAATCCTCCGTGTCTGGATCGATCGAGCGTCACATCGCCGCCGTGGGAGCGAGCGACGTCGCGAACAACGGTCAGGCCGAGCCCCATGCCGCTTTCATTGAGGTTGCGCGCCTCATCAAGGCGGGTAAACGGCTTGAACACGTCCTCATAAGCATCCGGGTCAATTCCTGGCCCATCATCTTCAACGCTCAGCTCAAAATACCGATCAAGCTGTTTGGCGTTAACCCAGACATTATTGGCGTGGCGCAGCCCGTTGTTCACGAGATTACTGACCGCGCGCTTTAATGCTGAACGTCTTGCAGAAATAACAATCTCTTTGGGCACAAGAGAATGAAGGTGATGACCGGAACGCTTTGCATTGCGCGAAATCTCATCAACCATCGGCGCCAGCATGAAAGTTTCTGGGTCTTCATCGGCGGCTTCCGTGCGGGCAAACTCAAGATAAGCCTCAACCATGCGTTCCATTTCCTGTACGTCGCCGCGAAGATCATTCATTTCGTTGGTGTCGGGCTGCATGGCGAGGGCCAGCTTGATCCGGGTGAGGGGCGTACGCAGATCATGACTGATACCGGCAAGCATAGAGGTGCGCTGATCGATATGCCGTTTGATCCGTTCGCGCATTGCGATAAAGGCATGGCCGGCCTTGCGCACCTCCGTCGCCCCGGTCGGACGATAATCCGGCGCGTCGCGGCCTCGGCCGAACGCCTCCGCGGCATTCGCCAGACGCAAAATAGAGCGCACCTGATTGCGCAGAAACACGATCGCTATCGCGCCCAGCATGATTGTCGTACTGACCATCCAGAACAGAAAGATAGGACCTGTGGTTGCGAAAACTCTGTCGCGATAGGCGAGAAAGACAAGCTGGCCGCCTCCAAGCTGCACGCGTACTTCAACGAAAGCCGGATAACTCTGCGTATTGAACCAGTAGGGCCGTTCGAGACTTTGCGCGAGTTGCTTGTCAAATGTCGAATTATACACGTTAAATATCGACAGCTTGTCTTTTACGGGGATGCCGGAATTTGCGTCATAGCGAACGCTCAGCCCGAGATCGTCAAACGCCCATTGTTCGATTTCGTCGCGCGAGGTCTCATCGATAGCGTCACCATAAAGGCGGGTGACAAGCGCGATCTGTCCGGAAACATTCGCCGAAAGGTTTGCTGTGACAAGTTCCCAGTGGCGCGCAAAAAACACATAGGTGATCACTGACTGCATCAAAAAGACCGGCAGGATAACAATCAGTACGACACGCGCGTACAAACTCCTGGGAAGGTAACGACGCAGCATAAGCGTTAATCCGCCATCAGGGCGTAGCCGACGCCGCGAACGGTTTGCAGGTATATGGGCGCGCGAGGGTCTTCCTCGATTTTCTTGCGTATGCGCGTCACCTGAACATCGATAGAGCGCTCCATGGCGGTCGAGGTTTGCTCAGCTAACGCCTCTCTTGAAATCGCGTCACCGGGCTTTTGCGCCAACGCTTTCAACAGCGCAGTCTCGCCAGCAGTGAGTTTCACCAATTGACCGTCACAACGCAGCTCGCCGCGCCCGACTGTAAAAGTGCAACGGCCAAAGGTCAGCTCCTGCCGGTTCAGGGCAACTGCGCGTGACCGGCGAAGCAATGCGCTGACCCGCAATAACAGCTCGCGGGGTTCAAAGGGTTTGCAAAGATAGTCGTCTGCGCCCCGTTCCAGTCCTTCAATACGGTCTTCAGGTAAGCCGCGGGCGGTGAGCAGCAGGACAGGGACGTTTGAAGCGGCGCGAATCGATTTTGTCAGGTCAAACCCGGATTCTCCGGGCATCATCACGTCGAGGATCAGCAAGTCAAAATCGACCGTGTTCATGAGCGAGCGGGCCTCGGCGGCGTTACTCGCGATTGAGGTGCGAAATCCGTGCTCGCTGAGATATCGTTTCAAAAGCGCGCGGATGCGATTGTCGTCGTCGACGACGAGCAGGTGAGGCGTGTCCTCGTGAATCGCATCCAGCTTCGCCATGGTCGTAGATCAACTATTGCGCGCGCAGAAAACGTTGCGCTCGGATAGCATAGTCCGCGCCGGTCCAGAATGTAAGGAGGGTCGCGAGCCAGAGCGCGACGACGCCAAGCGGTTTCCATTCCGCGCCGATAAAGCCAGTTGGCGCTGTCGCCAGTAAAAGTCCTGCGGCGACCAGTTGCGCCATCGTCTTCCATTTGGCGAGTGTCGTGACCGGCAATGAGCCGCCTTTCATAGCAACCGCTTCGCGCAGGCCGCTAACCATAATTTCTCGAAGAATAACCACGATGACGGCGATGATGCCGGCGCCGTTTATAATGCCGTTCCGCAATAGCAGAATAAGGGCGGCGGCGATCAGAAGCTTATCCGCCAGCGGGTCGAGCGCTGCGCCAAGCGCCGAGACTTCGCCGCGCGCTCTGGCTACCCAACCGTCGAGAAAGTCGCTGAGGCTGGCGACCACGAAGACAACAAACGCGGCTTTCAGGTTCCACGAAGCGTCCGTGATAAATAGCAGGACAAAAGGAACAATGAGGCCAATGCGGGTAAGTGTAATCAGGTTCGCCATGTGACGAACCTAATCTGCGCCGCGTCGTCAGGCTATCGGATTTTTCAGGTTGGGGCCCTGGATCACTGGGGCGGCGTCTCGAAAGAAACTGAATGTGGTTCCTGAAGCAAAACATAATCAACCATGATAACCCGCCAGTCGCCGCCGGGTTCAATGGCTTCCGACCATAAGGTGACGTCTCCATAGCGCTGCGGCTTGCCGAGAAAGTGGGTGTCCGTGTGGCGTTCGTCGCGCCCATAAGCGACAGGGACGCCGTTTTCATCAGTCGCTATCCACACGACTCGTTTATCGTCAATGTAAAAGTCCATAACGCCATCTCGCCATACCGGCGTTACGCCCGGATCGTCGGAAGCAAGCAAGTGAAATATGCGTGTGGGAATACCGGGCCAGAAAGACCGCCAGCCATTAACCGTTTCCTGATCCCACTCAGTTGTTTCTCCGTTTCGCAGGGTCCAGCCCGCGTCTTGGTTCAGGGCGCGGGTCTGGCGTAATCCATCGGCCTTTGACGTTTCCATGATGCGCGGAGTTTCGAAGTCAACCCAGTACTCCCGGATAACCGGCAGGGCGCGCTGGTCCGTGTAGAGAATTTCAGACATCGTAAAGCCTTTGGCCTGGCGCCATATGTCTCTGCCGCCGACGGCTTCCAGCATCTTTTCAATTTCTTCTTCTAGCTGCTGATCATCGTTTTGCGCGACGGCGTTTGAAGCAGTCAAAAAAGCAGCGGTAATTAGAGATAGCCAGCGATGCATCATATTCCTCCGTGAGTTTTACGGGAGGATAACAAGGGCTGACGGTGCGAACTTGCGGATTTTACTCTGCGACTGGGGGCGGCTCGCCAAGAACACGGCGATAAGCCCGTTCAAAGGCGCGCAGATCGCGGTACCCGGCGCGGCGCGCGGCCATCGCGACATTGCCAATTCGGCTGATCGTACGACCGGCCTCTTCAAGGCGCTGTCGACGCGCATACGCCGCCGGTGAAACGCCATATATCGATGTGAAGTATCTCAGAAAATGGTATTTCGACAGGCACGCCAATGCGGCGAGGTCGTCAAGATTGGCGTACTGGCCTTTCGTGTCATCGATGGCTTGTTTTGCCCGTATGATGCGGCTACGCAGTTCATCGCGTGTCGCGCGTTTTTTGACGCCGGCGAAGGTTCGCGGCGGCGAGCTTTGAAAAAGGTCACACAACGCTTCCGCCATCAGGGCTTGCGTTGCGTGACGTGTTTCAAGCCGGTCTTCAGCGTCTATGGCGTCAATGAGCGCCTGAAGAGCGGCTGACGCGTGCTCGCCGCATTTAAAGAGTATCTGCCCGACCTCCGGGTTCGCGTCGCGTCCGCTCGGCGTATCCAGAACATCACTGATTTTTGCTGTGGCGCTTTTAACGGCGGGCAATGCTTCTGCGGGCGGCGCAAAAATCGAAATTGCTTCCGTGCGTTCTTCAATATGGCTGGCGTAGGTCTCGCCCTCATTCATAAACAGGAACTCGCCGGGGCGCAGTGTTATGCGGCGGGCGCCGATCTCATAATGTTCCTGGCCGGAAAGAACCATTTTAAGTGAGAACGAACCGCCATGGGCCGGCAGCGCCAGGTTTTCCGTGGTGAAGCGAAAAAGCGTGGGAGCGGCCAAAGGCTCCTCATAAAAGCTGTCGATATCGTATTGCGACAGCTCACGCGAAGATCTTTCCCATTCAATAATTTCCATGGCGCTTCGCCTCGATCGACCTCATTGATCTTACGGGACTACGCAGCGCATTCAAGCTTTTGGAGTTAGCCGTCTTCCTCGTCGTTATTCCAGATGCGTTTCCACCATGGATCTTTCTTCGGTTTATCAAAGGTTTGGCCCTTTTGGTTCATATCGCTGCGGATTTCTTCAATATCCCAGCCTGTAAGGTTTGCGAGAGTCTGCGCTTCTTTCTCAAATCGTTGGGGCAGTGAGGCGCGGTAGACATCCGCCGACTCACACTGTGCATCGCCGGTATAGGGATGGCGCAGGACATACCGTCCCTGGAAATTTGACCGATCGCCTGTTTGTTTGAACATCAGGTCTTCCGGAAAGTGTTCCGCATCATAAGAGACGTGCAGGCGTGTGACGAAGACATCCTGCGCCGGTTGCGGGGAGGGGCGTCGCGGCTGGATGTTTTGCCCGTCGCCGCCAACCCAGTAGACGCCAAGTTCGCGCAATTCATCCTGTGAGAGCGGGTCCGCCGCGCAAGGGTCGCACCAGTTCATGTCCCAGGCATATTCGAGGAACACGGCGCGTTCATTTTCCTTTTGCACCTGCTCGGCGAACATCGCTTTGTAGAACGGGCCGAACTCGTCTTTTACATAGGTCGGAATATCCATCCCTGTGGGAAGTTTTACAGTGCGGTAATTGGTCGTTTCCACACGGCCTGTACGGGTCAGGGTAAAGACAAAGAGTTCCTGTTTTCCATCCGCATTTACTGTGCCGAGCCGGATGGGGAGCATGAATTTCGGCGACTCAAACGCGACCTGAAGCGGGCGCAGATATTTCAGCCCGGTCTCCGCCTGTTCTTCCAGGTTAACCTTGGCGACGAAAAATTTCGTGTTTTGTTTGATATAGCTTTCAAGAACGCGCTCTGCGCCATCGGGAAGCTTGTAGCCGTTCTGCGTGAGCCAGGTTGCAAGGCCGTCTGACTGTTCCGCAGACAAAATCTGGATATCATATTCGCCGACGGTGTATTCCGCTTCAATGGTGACGCCCAGACCGTCTTTTTTGCGTGTTTCGGTTTCAACGCTGTCTTCCGCCATAGACATTGGCGCCGCGAGTTCGCGGCGGTACATAACCTGGCAAGGGTCTTCATCGAAATATTCGACAAGACGCGGTGACGTATAAGCGTCAAGATGATCGAGAATGGCGTTCTCGGTCACGTGAATTTGCTCTTCCTGCAGAACGACCGGCACCGGGATCACCATCGCAAAGTCCTGTAAATCGCCCTGATAGTCATTCGCCATAGTGATTACGGTTCGATCGTCATCGCGCATGATGGCGACTTTCGATGCTTTGTTAAAAAGCTTGGTGTCGGCCTTGGCGACATAAAAGCCGCAAAAAGCGACGGCGCCGCCGGTGATCGTAACAGCGGTGATGGCGGATGTTGCGGCGAAAAGAGTTTTTTTCAGTGAGCGGTTCATTGCGGTCTCCCATTATTCAGCTGGTGCATGTTGAGCGGGCGCGCGTGCATTGCGCGTTCGTTTTAAGAAAAGCGGCAGAAGGATTTCGTCGCCCCATTGATAACGCGGCGCAGGATCAAGCCACTCAATGACAGGGCGCAGAACGGAGGCGATCGCCAGCGCATAGAAGAGACCGTCTGCGAGATAGAAATGAAATGTCAGCACATAAGCGAGGAGCGCGGCGCCGGCAGTGAAGGCGGCGCGTGCGATAGCGCCGTCGGGCGTTGTCTTAGGATCGGAAATCATGAAGAACGCGAACAGGACAAGCGCGCCATTTTCGAGCCGCAGCATCGGAATGGACAGCGGGTCCCCAAGCCATACTGCGCGTCCAAACAAAAGCGCTGCATAGGCGCCCAGAAACACCAGCGGCACATCGATGCGCGCGGCGCGATAAGTGACAAAAAACCCGGCGCCGGCGAGCAGGGCGGCGAACCAGGTGGCGGTCCCCCACTGGCCGGGCGTTGTCCACGCGGCGTCCGTCAACAGGACCATGGCGACGATGCCGATATTGGCGGGATTGAAGATGTGCTTTCCGCCGAGCCGCAGCATGAATTTTGATCCGATGGCGATGGTTGCGGCCGCCATCAATGGCCAGACAGTGTCAGCACGAAGAAGGAGCGTCAGCGACAGGGCCGTGATGATCGCGCTTTTGAAATCCGGGCGGGTCGCGATCATGACTGAGCCCAGCCACTGGACGGCGCATGCGGCGGCGGCGATGGCGAGGAAATGGCTGGGCGCAATCTCAAAAGCGCGGGCTGTCCATCCGAAGACCAGCAGCCCTGACAGTGTCAGGATCTGATAAACTCTCGGGTCTTTCAGCAAGCGCTGTCTCATCTTTGCGCCGTCTCCCTTGCCGCCAGCCTGGCCCGGGCGGCAGAAAAACGCATGAGTGCGGCGGAAACGCGGCGATGACGGGAAGCTTTAGGGGCCGATCATGATTAAGATGCGCCTTTTTTCAGTGGGCGTTTTCAAAAAGCTTGGAAATGACGTGCTGACAACTCGGCGTCGCGTTTGGGCTTGCTGCGCCAGCCGCGGTTATTGACCCAGCCCAAAGATCGACTTGACCTTTGCATAGAGCTCAAAGAACTCCTCCTGCCATAAGGCCCAGGCGGTAAGGTTCTTCTGTGCGTGTACCCTGAATCTCGATGATACGATGACCAATAATATCTGAACGTCAAAAAGCCGGTTTATCGCGAATGTAAACATCCAGTTCGATGAAATCTCCGCCGCCGCAGGAATTGCGCTGGTGAGAAGATGAAAATAACTCATCGCCAATGTAGTCGCCTGGCATATGGCAAGGATCAGGTGAAAGGCTTTTTGCTGAGCTTTTGGCCGAACGGACTGCCAGAAAAAGTAGACGGCTGCGAACCCGTTAATAATCGGAACCAAGCGTAAAGCATAATCTTGGCCCGTAAAAAACCATGCAAAATTTTGGAGTGAAAAAAGGGATGCGAGGACGAGCGCACCAATCTCAATATACCGGCTTTTGGAATTGAATGCGCCAGCTAGCGCGGTGATAACGAAGGCGCCATACAGTGCGATTGTGCCAGTGCCACTTGGCAACGCGAACGCCCAAAGCGCGACCATAGATAGAATCAAGGCGAGGAGTGGAATCCCCGCCTTTGATTGCCGCGTTACAAAATAGCCAAGGGCGCTGGTGACAACTGCCCATAATATCCAGGCTATTAGAGTCCCAAGATCGATTTAAACATCTCCACGACCATATGCGGGTCTTTCGGAGTGCCATTGGCCTCCATAATCCGCATGCCCTGCTCAACAGCAACCTGTTCGGCCTGTTGGTGCAGTTTAGATGTTTTTTCAGCAACGTCCACGATGGCCGTTTTCAGGTCGGTCATCTCGGCATGGGCGAGGCCCAGCGACGCGACAGCCCCGGTTGATGAAAGCACCGCGACCTTTGTCGCGATTTTTTTGATGTCTTTTTCAATACGCAGCAGTTCAACCTGCTCTTTCCTTAAATCCTTGCCAGCCATTACTCTACTCCTACTAAACGGCCGGTACATGGCCGCGAACAGGAGCGATCTGAACAATTGTATATTAAGTCGAGGTATAAGTTTTCGAGCCGTTGGTGAACGAACGGTTAAGCACCTGACGCCTTGTGTGCGCTGCAGCATTTTTCTTTGGCGGCAGACTCTCGCGTTCATGAAAAGCCGCCACTCAATGCGCCAAGTCTCAAAACCTGTTTTTCCGACTCAAGCCGGTCCACCGGCTCCCTTTTCAAAGATTCATCCAGCGCGTTGTTCTCGGGTCACAACGAGTTTGAATGTGTGGTTAATCGCGAGGCGGTCATGAGCTGGGATAAACACAATCTAAAAGTTACTTGCCATTTCTTAATGTCCGCGCTTAAATAATGATTGATTCCAAGTCGATAGGTGTAGGGGAGAGACTTGAGTAACGACGATCGCGAACGCGCCGAAAACCTTTATCGCAAAATGCTCGCCATTTTTCCGCGTGACGGATCACGCGATAACAGTGGTAATGTTATCCGTTTTCCTGGTCCTGATACGCCTGATCGATATGTGAAAACGACTGGAGCAGCGACAACGCTCCATGACGAGCAGTCGCCATTGATTGAGCAAACTGAGGATCGGGCTCGACGCCGCGGGATTGAAGGATTGTTAAGACAGTTATTTGAAGAGATTGCGACAGACGATTAAATCGTTTTTCGGCATCATCGCTGTCGCCTTTATTCTCCTCTGCATAAGACAAAAGGTTTTGAACCGCCTTAGCCAGGGCGTCTTCGCTCAGGTTAAGAGCGATGTTCAGGCCGCCAAGTTTTGCGACCATCGCCTGGATGGCGAAACGGGCGCCAATTCGGCAAATAGGATTTTCAGGCGCCGGAGCGGTGCTGGCCGCCGCCGCAATGGCCTCAACATCGGTCGCCGGATCAGAAACTGCGGAAGCCGGAACGCCGAAAGCGAGCGCCAGTGCGTCGACCCACTCATCCGCAAGCGGATTTTCGCTTCGCTCAAGTTGTTTTAAAAGATCGACTTCAATACCAAGGCGCGCTGCGAGCTGCTTTGGCGTTAATAAGAATGCGAGTCTGAGCTCCTTGATATTATTGGCCATTTCCCTCTTTTCCGTCTTGTCGTCATGTACCCTGAACTGATCATACATGCACGGGGTGCGCGTTCCAATCTAATCCGCATGGAAGTGATCATAAATGCGCTCCGCAAGGGCGGCTGAAACCCCTTCAACGGCCTGCAGATCTTGCGCTTTGGCGCGTGCGATCTCTTTCGCGGAACCAAAGTGATTCAAAAGCGCGCGCTTTCTTTTGGCGCCGATGCCGGGAATCGCGTCCAGCGGGTTGACGCTGATGTCTTTCTTTCTCTTTGCTCTGTGGGCGCCGATGGCGAAACGGTGCGCCTCGTCCCGCAGGCGTTGCAGCACAAACAATCCCGGGTCGCGCGGGCCAAGCGTGAACGGCTCACGGCCGGGCAGAGCCACCTGTTCCCCCGTTGCGCCCATTGTGCGGTCGATACGCTTTTCGCCGCTATCTGTCTCGCGTCTTCCTTTGGCGACGCCGATGACGGTAATCCCTTCCGCTTCCGGATCAATGCCGACTTCTTTTATGGCGTCCAGAGCGATATTGAGTTGTCCTTTACCGCCGTCGATAATCAACAGATCCGGCCGTTCCGCATTTTCTTCCTTAATCAGCCGGGCAAACCGCCTTGTCAGCACTTCGCGCATCATGGCGTAATCGTCGCCCGGTGTGAGGCTTTGTGTCTTGATGTTGAACTTGCGATACTGGTTTTTTACAAACCCTTCAGGGCCGCTGACGATCATGGCGCCCACAGCATTTGCGCCTTGAATGTGTGAGTTGTCATAAACCTCAATGCGCTGCGGCGTGTTTTCAAGGCCCAGGACTTGCGCTAGCTGGTTGAGGCTTCGCTGCTGACTGGCGGACTCCGCCATGCGGCGCGACAACGCTTCGCGCGCATTCATCAACGCCGCTTTTACGACCTCGCGTTTTTCGCCGCGTTGCGGCTGATGAATTGCGATCTTTCGATTGGCGCGCAGTGACAGCGCTTCGCATAGAAGGTCTGCTTGAGCTGGCAAGTGCGACACGAGAATTGTCGATGGCGGTTCGCGGGAATCGTAAAACTGCGCAATGAATGCGTCGAGTATGACCGCCGGCTCATCGTCTTTATCATGCTTCGGAAAAAAGGCGTGGTTGCCCCAGTTCTGCCCGGCGCGGAAAAAGAATACCTGAACGCAGGATTGCCGGTTTTCGGTGTGTAGAGCGAAGACGTCAGCCTCGGCGATCCCGCTGGGGTTTATATCTTGAGAGCCCTGGACATAGGACAAGGCGCGCACGCGGTCTCGCAGAACCGCCGCCCGTTCAAAATCAAGCGCTTTGGAAGCGTCTTCCATTTGCGTCGCAAGGGTTTTTTGCACTGACTGATTGTCACCTTGTAAGAAGGTCTTTGCTTCGGTTACGAGTTCGCGATAGGCCTCACCATCGATCAGTCCGACGCACGGCGCTGCGCATCGTTTGATCTGATGTAAAAGGCATGGCCGGGTGCGCCCTTCATAAACGCTGTCTGAACAGGACCGAAGCAAAAATGCTTTTTGCAACGTATTCAGTGTACGGTTAACGGCGCCTGCTGACGCGAATGGGCCGAAATATGCGCCGGGTCGCTTACGGGCGCCCCGGTGTTTTACAATTTGCGGCGCCTCATGATCTTCAGCGACGAGAATAAACGGAAAAGACTTATCGTCTCGAAGGATGACATTGTAGCGCGGCTTTAGCTGTTTGATCAGGTTGGCTTCAAGTAAGAGCGCTTCGGTTTCCGTACCGGTGACGACAAATTCCATCGCCATCGTCTCGGTGATCATCCGCATGATGCGATTGGAATGGCCCGCTGGCTTGGCGTATGACGCAACCCTGTTTTTCAGGTTCTTCGCCTTGCCGACATATAAGATATCGCCTTTTTCGCCGATCATGCGATAAACCCCCGGCTTTGCCGGAAGGCGTTTGACGTAGTCGGCGATCAACGCCGCGCCGCTCAAAGGGCTTATGTCGGCAGTTGGCGTATTGATATCGTTGGACATTAGGGCGATGGTTAACCGGTCGTTCATAATCAGGGCGTTAGCGTATAGTTGAGCTAATGGCGCATGCGCACGAGGTCAAATGAGAGCGGGGCTCAAAACCAAATCTGATTTCTCAATCATCCTCATTTTCTTTGGGGCGCTTGCGGTTGTCGGCGTTTTTGCGGGCGGTGCGATTGTTCAGGACTATGCTCGCGCAAGAGCGAGCGCCTCCTGGCCTACCGTGGATGGCATTGTGCTCAGTCAACTCGAAAGCGCGTCGAACCGCGTACGTTATGTCTATTCCATGAACGGGCGCAGCCATGAATCAACACGGGAGCGCGTATTTCTGGCGCGATTTTCCACTATGGCGAACGTGGATTATCTTCCCGGCGAAAACGTCATGGTTTTTGTTAATCCGCAGGACCATTCTTATTCAGTTCTATATCCCGGCGGGGCCGGCGTCGCTTTTGTGATTTTCTCGATATTAAGCGGCGCCTGCATTTTTTTTGGCATTGGCGGGATTGTCTGGACTCTGTCGCAAAGTGCGGGACAACAGTTTTTCACCGCCGCAGAGGCGATATAGACGCGGCGTCAACTCTTGGAGCGGAATATTTCCACACCGGCCGCATCCGCTTCCACAATGGCGTTTGGTTTAGTGATGCGCACCATCACCCCCAGCACCATGGGATGCGATAACGCCAACTCCGCGACACGCTCGGCAAGCGTTTCTACAAGCTTGATATGGCCTTCTGAAATTATCGTCCTGACGCCGTCTGTCAGTTTGTCATAACAGACGACGTCTTCCAGCCTGTCACCGACAGGCTGGGAAGGTTCAACAACATCCGCCTCAAGATCAATAGCAATCGGCTGTTTGACGCCTTGTTCATGATCATAGGCGCCGATAAAGGCGTCAAGGATAAGTCCGCGCACAAATACTTTTCTGCGCGGCGCGGTCTCCGAACGCGGCAGTGACGCGATATCTGAGGATATTTGTTGTTTCGCCATGTTATTCTCTTACCAAAACATCAGGGGTTTGCCAGGTCAGGTGCTGGCCGCCGTCAACGGCGATCATCTGTCCGGTTACTGCACGCGCCGTTGTGAGATAGATTAGTGCAGCGCTGATATCTTCCGGCGCGGCGCCATGACCGAGGACGGTCGCTTCATTTTGCCGTCGCCAGTCCTCGTCGGATTGACGAGGGTTTTTCAACGTTGGGCCAGGGCCGATTGCGTTGACCCGGATGCCTTTGGGGCCAAGCGCCTGCGCCATTGTTTTTGTGATGGAAAAAAGGGCCGCCTTGGAAGCGGTGTAGGAAAGAAATTGCGGGGTTAGTTTCAAGACACGCTGGTCAATCAAATTGACGATGAGGTTGTTGGCGTCTTGGTTTACTTGTGCAGCGAACTCCTGCGCCAGTTTGACAGGCGCGCGCAAATTCGCCTCCATATGCCTGTCCCAGCTTGCGCGGGTCATGGTTTCGATGTCGTCATGCTCAAAGGCGGACGCTGAATTGATCAGCAGTGAGAGCGGTCCGACCGCCCCCGTCGCATTTTCAACCAGCTTTTCAGTTTCACTTTCCTTTGACAGATCCGCCTTCACCACATCAGCGCGGCGCCCGATTTTTTCAACCAGGGCCGCGACGTCTTCGGCGGCGTCTTTGGAGGAATTGTAGTGGACAGCGATGTCGTAGCCAGCTTCCGCCAGCGTCAATGCAAGCGCCCGCCCAATACGCTTGCCTGCGCCAGTGACAAGAGCGGCGCCAGCTCTCGCGCCGGGCATTGTCTAAAACCCTCCGGCGAGAGCGGCGAGCGCAATGATAAAACCGATATAGGCGCCAAAGAAAAAGACGCCGGTAAGCCGCCCGATATCGCGCCGGGTCAGGACGAATACAGAGATTGCGATTGCGGCGGCGATCATGACCGGAATGTCAACCTGTAACGATTGCACGTCGAAGACGGCGGTGCCGGCAAGCCCCGCCGCGCCGCCCACCGCCAGGATGTTGAATATGTTCGACCCTATCACGCCGCCGATGGCCACATCGGATTTTTTGTGCAAAGCAGCAGCGACGACCGTCGCCAGTTCCGGCAGCGACGTGCCAAACGCGACAATGGTCAGTCCGATCAGTTCCTCTCGCACGCCAAGGCCCGAGGCGAGGCTTGAGCCATTGGCGACGAGAAGATGCGCGCCGAGAGGAAGGCCAATGAGGCCAACGATTAAAAACATAATTGTCTTAGCGTTGAGTGAGGCGGATTCCCGGTATTCTTCGACTTCGTCAAGGACGGGATCATTGGCTCCGCCGCGGCTGGTGCGGATCCACATATAGGAAACATAAAGAACGATGCCGGCGAACAGTCCGGCGCCAATCCTGGTATCGATATAACCGGTCGTGTAAGCGGCGCCGGCAAAGAGCGCTGTCGCGATAAGCATGATCACGGCATGACGGCGCAGGCCGATGACATGAGTCGTTATCGGATAAATGAGGGCTGGCAGGCCCAGCACCATCAGCACATTCGCGATATTCGAGCCAATGATATTGCCAAGCGCAATACCGTCACTGCCGCTTAAAACAGCCTGAACGGTAACGACAAGTTCAGGCGCTGACGTCCCGAAGGCGACAATGGTGAGACTGACGAGGAGGGGGGATACATTCAGGGCGGCGGCCAGGCTGACAGCGCCGCGCACAAGGAGGTCGCCGGCGAGGAGAAGAATCGCGAGTCCCAATACGACCAGAATAATCTCGGCGGCCATCGAATTCCTTCATGTGGAGAAAACGCCTGAATGCTGGCGCATATGGGGCGTTATTTCCTCAGGGGAAGCCCCATTTTCTTGAATGGAAGCGCCAGAGCGGACAAACGGACAGGGCCGTTGATCCGGCGGAGCCTGTTAATCAAGGCTGCCTTTTTCGAAAATATTCAAAAGCCCAAATACAGCGAGGAAACCGACAATCGTCAAAACGCCAATCCATCCTGGCTCCATGGAAAACCCCTCCTTATCGTTAAGCGCCTCCTTATAGGGCGCGTTGCGGGGCGCGTCACCCCTCATAACGCCATCGTTTAAAGGGTTAAGAGCGCAAATCCACTCAAATTTGGGACAAGTTTGGGCGCCGGCAAAAACCTGGTTTTCATAGGCGCTGGTTAAAGATTCTCTTGAGATGGGCGAGAGGGGCCGAGGATGAGGACGTTATTGCGGGAAAATCCGGTCCGGTTAAAAGAGCGTCGACTGACCCGGCGAGTAGAAAAGTCCTGGCGCTCGTGCGTTCACGATTGTTTGCCCGCCTGGTCGGATATACAGAAATTGGAGTTGGGTGGAGACTGGGACTATTGCTTCACCGTCGATTTGCGGCTGTCCAGCGGGTTTCCCTATTTTATCTATATGGGCGACAGCTTATGCAGGTTTTCCAATATCTATCTGTCAGGCCGGCGTCACTGCGAAGAGACCCTTCTGGATATTGCGACTGCAAAAATGGATGAAGCCGCTTTGTCACGCGCGCCTGTTTTCTACGACAGCGTGTTGCGGCTGTTTAATCGGCGTCGAATTGTCTTCCGGAGCGTTCTGTTGCCGCTAAGCGGTAATGGCGCCGATGTCACGCATGTCTTTGGGGCGGCTAACGGTAAGGGCGGTATGCCGAGCTATTGATCGGCGCTCACAATACATACGCCATTCGCAGCGCCCCTGATTACGGGCCAACCACATACCGCCTATTTGGGTACGAACATGCGCCCGCCTGATTTTCCGAAATCCGTTGCAGCGTGATAGACGCCTGCGAGGGAATGGATAACAATCACGGCGATCAGAAACTTGCTGAACATGCGATGAAAGCTTTGCAGGGCATCTGAAAGAGCCGGCGCTTCAGCCATGGCGGGAATTTCGAAAAGACTGAAAAATGAAACGGGCCGCCCCGCCGTCAATGTCCACAAAATACCGGAAATCGGCATCGCGATGATGGCGATCATCAAAAACCAGTGCATCCATGTCGCTGCGCGGACCTGCCATGCCGGATGATCTGGCGATGGCTCGGGAAAGCTCTGGCGGAGCCGCCATCCGACCCGCCAGAGCGCAAGCATAAGAACAAGAACGCCTGTCGGCTTGTGCAGCGTAATAATGCGCAAGCGTTCAGGGCTGTCGTCCATTCCCGCCGACATGAGGCCGAAAAAAATCAGGCAAAGGACTGTGATCCCGATAATCCAGTGATTGAGCATCGAAATAACGCCATAACCGAGCTTGCTATCGCCTGTTCCCATGCTTCCCATCTTTGGCTGCCGCAGGACGCGACCATAATAGCAGACTGTGTTTCCGGCAAAGCGGCGCCGGCGCTTGCGGACGTTCGCCGCCGAGACTAGGTTCCGCGCAGTTTGTCGCTTTTAGCCGATCAGAAATGAGGAAACGGACCATGACTGCGAAACTTGGGCATTTTATCAATGGCGACCATGTCGCTGGCGGTTCGGGCCGTCTTCACGATATTTTCAATCCGAGCACCGGTGAAGTGCAGAGCCAGGTTGCGCTCGCCAGCCGTGATGAGATGACCAAAGCTGTCGACGCCGCGGCGAAGGCTTTTCCTGATTGGGCCGCGACCAACCCGCAACGCCGGGCGCGGGTCATGTTCAAATTCAAGGACCTTGTCGAAAAGGACATGGATAATCTTGCGAAGATGCTCTCATCGGAGCACGGCAAGATTTTGCCGGATGCGCGCGGCGATGTTCAGCGGGGGCTTGAAGTGATCGAATTCGCCTGCGGGATCCCCCACCTGCAGAAAGGCGAATACACTGAAGCCGCCGGCCCCGGCATTGACGTCTATTCAATGCGCCAGCCGCTTGGCGTCGTTGCGGGGATTACGCCGTTCAATTTTCCGGCGATGATCCCGATGTGGATGTTCGGCGTCGCTATTGCCTGCGGTAATACGTTTATCAACAAGCCGTCGGAAAAAGATCCGTCAGTGCCGTTGCGCCTCGCTGAGTTGATGATGGAGGCGGGCGCGCCTGAAGGCGTTTTAAACGTTGTGAATGGCGACAAGGAAGCCGTCGACACGATCATCGAAGAGCCGCGCATCAAGGCGATCAGCTTTGTCGGATCGTCAGATATTGCGCAATATATTTACGCCAACGGTTGCGCGAACGGTAAGCGGGTGCAGGCTTTTGGCGGCGCCAAGAACCACATGATCATTCTGCCTGACGCCGATATGGATAATGTCGTCAATCAGCTTGTTGGCTCCGCATACGGATCGGCGGGCGAGCGCTGCATGGCGACGCCGGTCGCCGTGCCTGTGGGCGAAGGCACCGCCGAAACGCTCATCGAAATGATGAAGCCGCGGGTTGAATCCTTACGCATCGGCCCCTCGATGTCCGAAGACAGCGACCTTGGACCGCTCGTCTCCGCCGCCCATCGGGACCGTGTCGCGAACTATATCCAGATGGCCGTGGATGAAGGCCAGGATCTTGTCGTGGATGGCCGCGATTTCTCGCTGCAGGGCTATGAGGAAGGGTTCTTCATGGGAGGAACGCTGCTGGATCGTGCGCGCCCCGGCCATAAATCCTATGATGAGGAAATCTTCGGCCCGGTGCTGCAGGTCGTGCGCGCCGAGAACTTTGATGAGGCGGTGGCGCTGCCCTCCGATCATCAATATGGCAACGGCGTTGCGATCTTCACCCGTAACGGATCGGCGGCGCGGGAATTCGCCGCGCGCGTTAATGTCGGCATGGTCGGCGTTAATGTGCCGATCCCTGTGCCCGTTGCGTATCATACATTTGGCGGCTGGAAACGATCTGGTTTTGGCGACACCAACCAGCACGGGCCGGAAGGCGTGAAGTTCTGGACCAAGGTTAAAACGATTACTCAGCGGTGGCCTGAAGATGTTCAGGGGTCGGAGTTTGTTATACCGACGATGAGTTGATTTTCATGGCCAACTGGAAATCTCCTAATCGTTCCGTCGTGACACCGATCATCATGGTCAAAGACGCCATGAAGGCGGTGGAGTTTGCAAAGCATGTCTTTGGCGCTGAGCTTATCGCGCGACCCCTGATGCGTTCATCGGGCGAGCTATGGAATGCAGAAATCAAAATCGGCGACTCTACAATCATGTTTACCGAGCCGCCCGAAGGTCATGAAATTCCCGGCTTCATTTATGTGCATGTTGCTGATGCGGACACCGTGTTTGAAAAGGCGGTTGCAGCGGGGGCGGAAGCGATCCTGAAACCGATGGATCAGTTTTATGGCGAGCATGATGGCGGCTTTAAGGATGCGCAGGGAAACATCTGGTGGGTTTCGACCCACAAGGAAATTGTTGACGACGATGAAGTCGAACGCCGCGCCCGTGACATGGAAAAGCAAATGGCGGGTGATCGGACATGACGGCGCTGACCGGCAAATGCCTCTGCGGCGCAATTGAATTCACGCTGGATGCCGGTGATCTGAAGGATCCCGGCGCTTGCCATTGCGGTCAGTGCCGGCGTTGGGCTGGGCATTTCTGGGCGAGCGTAAATGCGCCTCTTGACGCCCTTAAAGTCACACACGGTGAGAACGCCATCAAATGGTATCGCGCCTCTGATTATGCGCGCCGGGGCTTTTGCGGCGCATGCGGTTCGTCGCTGTTCTGGCACGCCGACAAGCTTGATGAGCATAAAGATCGCATTGCCGTTGCTCTTGGGGCGCTTGACGCGCCGACAGATCTCAAAATGTGCGAACATATTTTTGTTGCGGACAAAGGCGATTATTACGAGATTGCTGACGGGCTGCCGCAAAAACAAACATATTAGGGGGATTGTTAAGGGGTGTTCGGTATCGAAGCTGGCGACATGGCGATGATGAGCGGGCTGGTGCTTTACGCCACTATTTTCATCCTGCCATTTATTCAGGAAGACGCAGCCGTCATTGGCGCGGCGACGGCGTCGATTACCGGCGCTGGCGCAACGCCGATTATCCTTTTTGTGATCTTTCTTGGTCTTCTTGGTAGCGACGCCTGGAAGTACTGGATGGGCCGTCTGGCGCGCCGCTATCAGTGGGCGCATAAATTTGCGGAAAAGCCCGGGGTATCGATCGCCGGTGATCTTATTCGCAAGGAATTCGTCCAGACCATGCTTACCGCGCGTTTTGTGCCGGGAACGCGAATACCGACTTATATTGCCTGCGGGTTTTTCAAAGCGCACTACGGCAAATACATCATTGTGCTGGGCATGACCGCCGCGATGTATATCACCCTGATGTTTGGCCTTTTTCACGGCCTTGGCGCCGTTGCTGGCGAGCAGGCGAAGTTCTGGCTGCCCGTGATTGCGGTGACGCTCCTCGCGGCCTATGTGATCTTTCGCTGGTTCAATCATGTGAATAAGCATGAAGGGCCGATGACACCGCTCACTAAGGAATTCGATCATCCGTTGCCGGATATGCCGGGATTTGAAGGCACGCCGCTGGAAGACGGCGATGACGATGAAAACAGTGATAACGATAAGGAGTAAGCGCCATGGACTTTGCGCTTTCGGAAGAACAGGAAGCCATTCAGGAAATGGCGCGCCGTTTTGCGGCTGATGAACTGGCGCCTCATGCGGCGGAGTGGGACGAGAAAAAGCATTTTCCCGTTGATGTGATCAAGAAGTCCGCTGAGCTCGGCCTTGCAGGCATTTACACCCGTGAAGATGTCGGCGGTTCAGGGCTTGGCCGTCTTGATGCGGCGTTGATCTTTGAAGCGCTGTCCGAAGGGTGCACGTCAACGGCGGCGTATATCTCGATCCACAATATGTGTTCCTGGATGATCGATCGTTTTGGATCGAGCGCGCTGCGTCAGAAATATTGCCCCAAGCTTGCGTCTATGGAGATGATTGCAAGTTACTGTCTGACCGAGCCGGGATCGGGATCAGACGCGGCGGCGTTGAAAACGAAAGCCGTCAGGCATGGCGACCATTATCTGCTGAACGGATCAAAAGCGTTTATTTCCGGTGCGGGTACGTCTGATCTTTATGTCGTGATGGTGCGAACCGGCGGCGATGGGCCGAAGGGCATTTCCACGGTCCTCGTTGAAAAGGACACGCCGGGGCTTTCTTTTGGCGCGCAGGAACGGAAGATGGGCTGGAACTCCCAGCCAACGGCAATCGTCAATTTTGAAGATTGCAAAGTTCCTGTCGAAAACCGCGTTGGTGAAGAGGGGGAGGGGTTTTCCTTCGCGATGATGGGGCTTGATGGCGGACGGTTGAATATTGCCGCCTGTTCTCTTGGTACTGCGTCAGCAGCGCTGAAGGCGGCGCTTGATTATGCGAATGAACGGCGCGCCTTCGGCAAGCGGTTGAACGAGATGCAGTCGCCGCAGTTCAAGCTTGCGGATATGGCGACAGAACTCGAAGCCGCACGGATCATGCTCTATCAGGCGGCGTGGAAGCTGGACAATAAAACAGCGGATGCGACTCGTTTTTGCGCTATGGCGAAACGTCTGGTCACGGATAAAGGCTTTGAGATTGTCAATGATGCGCTGCAGTTGCACGGCGGTTATGGCTATCTGAAGGATTATCCGTTGGAGCGCATGCTCCGCGATGTGCGCGTGCACCAGATTCTTGAAGGCACTAACGAGATCATGCGGGTCATTGTCGCGCGGGATTTGCTGCGGGAGTATCAGGCGTAAGGAACAAATTCCATGCGTATATTCTTATCAATAATACTTTTATTGTTGGGGGGCGGCCTTATAGCCTTTTCTTATGTTGCTGCTTTTGTGACTTTAGCAGGTGAAATTGAACGTGAGTTATATGGGCCGACAGCATTGAACGCTCTTGTGAAGATTATGAGCTATATTAATTCCGGCGAGATTCCTCAACTCATGGGATACTTATACGGCGGCGCCTTCATTATCATCATCGCGATCATGAACTTTTTAGGCTTGTTTGGAAGAAAATCTAAAAATGACCACTGATATCCGTTTTGACCAGGTTGGCGATTGGGGCGTTGCCACGCTCGACAACGAAAAGGCGTTGAACGCACTCAACTGGGACATGGTGAAAGCTATGTATGCTCAGCTTCAGACCTGGGCAGGTGACGCTTCGGTAAAGGCGGTGCTGGTTAAGGGGGAAGGTGAGCGGGCCTTTTGCGCTGGCGGCGATATTCGCTGGCTTTATGACAATGGCAAAAAGGACCCGGAAGGCACGGCGGAATTCTTTCGCGAGGAATACACGAACAATTCGCTCATATATCATTATCCCAAACCTTACGTGGCGCTGATTGACGGCATCACCATGGGCGGCGGCGTCGGCATCTCAGTCCACGGAGATTTTCGTGTTGCTGGCGACAACACGCTCTTCGCGATGCCGGAGACCGGGATCGGGCTGTTTCCTGATGTTGGCGGCGGGCATTTCATGCCCCGCCTTCATGATGGGCTCGGCCTTTATTATGCGTTGACGGGCGCACGCGCAAAAGCAGCCGACTGTATGGCGGCCGGTATTGCGACGCACTATGTTGCTGCTGATAAGTATGACGAGCTTGAGCACTCGCTTCTAAAGGCGTCACTGGGCAGTCATGCGCATGCGGATGTTGAAACGGTTCTTGATATTTATGCCGGCGACCCCGGTCATGCGGAGATTAATGACAAACGCGGAGACATTGCGCGCCTTTTTCAGGGGCGCGCAACGCTGAATGATCTGATGCAGGCGCTTGAAAGCGATGATAGCGATATTGCAGAAAGCATGTTGAAGACGTTATCGCGCATGTCGCCAACGTCGTTGCGGTTGACGTTTGAACAGATGAAGCGCGGCCATCAGCTCGATTTCGATGACAATATGAAAATGGAATTTCGAATGGTTCGCCGCGTAATGGCGGGCCATGACTTTTATGAAGGCGTGCGCGCCCAGATTATCGATAAAGACCGTGATCCGAAATGGTCGCCTGCGACGCTTGCTGATGTAAATGATGACGTGGTCGCGCAGTATTTCGAAGAGTTGGGCGACACAGAATTATTATTGCCGTAAGGCAGGGAGCAAAGACAATGACAAAAATCGGATTTATCGGCCTTGGTAATATGGGCGGGCCGATGGCGGCCAATCTTGCGAAAGCCGGTCATGAGGTGACGGCGACAGACCTTTCCATTGGCGCGATCGATCGTGCGGAAGAGGCGGGCTGCAAGCGTGGCGACTCTGTCGCCGAAGCGGTCAAGGATGCTGATGTGGTCGTTACGATGTTGCCTGCCGGCGCTCATGTGCGATCGGTTTATACGGAAGATTACGGCGTCATTGCGAATGCAAAAGAAGGCGCACTGCTTATCGACAGCTCTACAATCGATGTGGACAGCGCGCGCGTGGTCTCCCACGCCGCGATTGACAAAGGTTTTGCTATGGTCGATGCGCCGGTTTCCGGCGGTGTCGCTGCGGCGACCGCAGGCACATTGACCTTTATGGTCGGTGGCGAAGCGGTGGCGTTTGAGCGTGCGAAGCCTGTCCTTGATGGGATGGGCAAGAATATTTTCCACGCCGGCGACGCCGGCAACGGTCAGGTCGCCAAAATCGCCAATAATATGCTGCTTGGGATCACCATGATTGCGACGTGTGAGGCGTTTAACCTAGCCGAGAAACTGGGCCTTGATGCACAGACCTTTTACGACATCTCATCAACCGCCTCGGGCCAGTCATGGTCGATGACAAGCTACTGCCCGGCGCCGGGCCCGGTGCCCGCCGCGCCGTCAAATCGCGATTACCAGCCCGGCTTTGCGGCGGCGATGATGCTGAAAGACATGCGCCTCGCTCAGGAAGCGGCTCACCAGGCCAAGGCCGCGACTCCCTTGGGCGCGCAATCCGAAGCGCTCTATGCGCTGATGGAATCAGCGGGCAAGGACGATCTCGACTTTTCCGGCGTGATGAAGCTGATCAGCGGTAAGCTCTAAATCATAACGGACTTGCCTGTCGGCGTGCTTATATGATTCATGCTGGCTATCCGCATGTTGCAAAGACGATTGCCATATTACGTCAATATCCGCAGCTATATGTTGATTTAGGCTTCATCTTTGATGAAGCAGAGGCCGATATCGCGATCCTGACGCCAGGCGACACGCGCCTTACGTCTGACGCCGCTCTGGTCGAAGCGCAGCGTGACAGTGTCCGGTAACGCGTAAGCGTCTTCCATTGTGATTCGTGCGCCATCAGCGCTTAGATTCACGACGACGCAGCGGATGCTGTCCATCTTGGATATAAAAATGCGCGCCAGCCGAAAAACAGAATGGCGCGTCAGGCGCTCGCGTCTTGTTTTGTTTGTGGTTGTTGCAGGGGGGCAAGCCAGCGGTTTTGCGTTGGTAATCGCCGCGAGCCTCTTTGCGACGAAATCCTGTTCCGCCGTGAGGTCGGGGCCGGCTTTGCCGATACCGCGCCTCGAGCGCTTGAAACCGTCATGTGATAACGCAACCATAATAATTATTATGACTCTGATATCCTTAAAATTCGATTAGCGTTAATGGGGCCAAATTCTAAAGGCCTGGTTGGGCTTCATTGAATTGGGCGTGACGCCCTGATTTCGCGCGTTTGAGCACGAGACATCCGGCCATCATATCGTGAAGACCCTGTTTTCGTTCGGTAAACAGGACCATGATATATCCGATTAACAGGATTACGCCTGAAATAATCTTGGCGAAATGCCGCCCTGTCGCCCGCATAAAGGAAATGCGCTCGCCATTAAGGTCGGTGACTTTCAGGCCGCATATGAGTTTGCCATAGGTCGCCTGCTTGCCGGAGCTTTCCATAATGGCGTAATAGAGCCAGCTCGCCAGGATGCCGATGACATTGCCGCCGGCTTCAATCGCTGTTTCGTCAAAGTTCGGGGCGAAAATTCCAATCATGACGCCAGCCGTCAGGGCGACGATCATCACAGGAATGAGCAGGATGAGCTGGTCGATAATCAGCGCCAGCAGACGCCAGAGGAATGTCGCATATACATATCGCTGTTCGTTTTCCATGGCGCTCGCTCTTATCCGATATGTAGAGTGTATCGCGGTTCCTGGAGCGCACAATCGTTGAATGCGCATTCAATTATATGAAGGGCTGGCAATTCGCCGCCTTCCGCCCCATCTTGCCCAATATGCCGCCGGATAATGCAGATGAGCTGGAAACGAAGGGTGAGGCCGCGCCATTTGGCCGGTCGATCGGTCGTATGTTCGCTGTCCTGTTCCGGCCGGAACTGCAACGATGGCGCTTTCGGATCGGGCTGGCCGTCCTGTTGACGGTGGCGGCGAAAGGCCTGTCTGTGATTGCGCCCGTTTTTATGGGCAATGGCATCAACCAGCTGACCGGTGACGAGGCGGCCACAGGCGATACGCTCGCAAAGGCGGGCTTATCCTTTGTTGCTTTTTTTGTTCTGTTTGCGGGGGCGCGGTTTTTGTCGAATGCGTTGCCGGCGATCCGTGACGCCTTTTTCACCGCTGTCACGCAGGATGCTCAGCGCGTTGTCGCGGTTGATGCGTTTGGCCATGCACAGCATTTACATTTGCAGTTCCATCTGACGCGCCGGTCGGGCGCCTTGTATCGCATCATCGAACGCGGCGCCGGCGCTATGGAGTATCTGTTGCGTTTCCTGGCGTTCAATATTGGCCCGACACTGGTTGAGCTTGTTTTTGCATCAATTGTATTGGCGGCTTTATATGGCGTGCAGTTTTCCATCGCCGCTATCGTAACGGTCGCTGTTTATGCCGCGTTCACGATTGTCGTCACGGAATGGCGCAATAAGCAAAGGCGCGCATTCAATGAGGCGGACACAAAGCTACGGGGGATCGCGCTTGATACGCTTGCAAACTTTGAAACAGTAAAGGCGTTTGCAGCGGAGAATAGGGAGGCGGCGCGTTATGACGACGCGACACGCGCCTACAACCGGCACTATGTAACGATCATGCAATCCCTCTCCGTTCTAAATGGCGGGCAGGAGCTGATCATGACGGGCGGCCTGCTAGCCGTCGCCATCATGGCTGGCTATGGCGCGATCAACGGTACGATGCAGGCGGGCGACGTAACCGCTATTATCCTGATGCTGCTCAATATCTACCGGCCGTTGAATATTCTGGGTTGGGCATGGCGTGAGATTAAGCAGGGCTCTGTCGATATCGAAAAGCTGTTTGGGCTGATGGATCGCCGTTCTGAAGTCATCGATGCGCCAGACGCAATCGATTTTACACCGAAAACCGGCGAGATCAGATTCGAGCATGTCAGTTTTTCGCATGAAGGACGCTCAAGCGGTCTGGATGATGTTACATTCTCCGCTCCTGGCGGCGCGTTCATAGGCGTTGTCGGCCCATCGGGCGCGGGCAAGTCAACAATCCTGAAGTTGCTCTTCCGATTTTATGACCCTGCAGAAGGGCGCATTGTCATTGATGATCAAAACGTTGACGCCGTTACCCAGGACTCGCTGCGCGCGTCTTTAGGACTGGTGCCGCAGGAAGTCGTGCTCTTTAACGACACCTTGCGGTTTAACCTGGCCTATGCAGAGCCGGATGCTGACGATGCGGAGATCATGGAAGCGGCTCATAGAGCGCAGTTGGGCGCCTTTATCGAAAGCTTGCCCGACGGGCTGGACACGCGGGTCGGCGAGCGCGGATTAAAGCTCTCAGGCGGCGAGAAGCAACGCGTCGGCGTTGCGCGCGCAATCCTTAGAAATCCGCCAATCCTTATTCTTGATGAGGCGACATCGTCGCTCGATTCAAGCACGGAAGAAGAAGTTCAGTCAGCGCTTAGAGAAGCGGCTCGCGGTCGCACGACAATTGCCGTGGCTCATCGCCTGTCTACGATTGCGAGCGCAGATATCATCCTCGTGCTCGATAAGGGAAAAATAGTTGAGCGCGGTCGGCACAATGACCTGATCGATGGCGGCGGATTGTACGCCGAGCTCTGGCGCATGCAGACAAGCGGCAAGGAATTGGCGTCAATGGATGTCGGTGTTGAGGGGATGGCGCATGTTGCAGAGTAAAAACCACGATTAAGATGCGTTACGACGGATTGCGGCTTTGGTCCATTTTTTCAGAACCTTATCCAATGCATCCTGTTTAACCGGTTTGGGCAGATAATCATCCATACCCGCATCCAGACAGCGCTGACGATCTTCGCGTAGCGCATGCGCAGTAACACCGATAATCGGCACATAGGCGCTTTCTTTTTTCTGCTTTGCCCGAATGATTGCGGTCGCTTCAACGCCACTGACTTCCGGCATCGACAAGTCCATCAGGATAATATCAAAGGCGCCGCGCTCATAGACCTCAACCGCATGTTGTCCATTGTCAGCAATAACGACTTCACACCCGAGTTTTTCCAGAATAGCTTTGACGACAAGCTGATTTACGGCGTTGTCTTCGGCGACAAGGACCTTCAGCCACGATTGCTTTTCCGCCAGAGGCGGTAAGGTGGTTTTGTCTGAGGATAACTCAGATCCGTCAGTCGTGCTCCGTAATTTTAAAACATTGCCATCATTTGCTGCTGTCAAAATAGAGTCGAGCAACATGGATGCTCTTGCCGGCTTGACGAGATATGCAGAGAAAAGATCGCCGATCAGGGCGGAAGGGTCGCCTTTACGCCCTGCGGACGTAAGCAATATGAGCTGTGTCGCCGCAATATGTTCATCATTCTTGATAGCGTTGGCGAGCGCGACGCCATCCATGTCCGGCATCTGGAAATCGAGGATTGCAATATTATAGGGAACTGTTTCACTGGCATTTCTCAGGGCCGCCAGCGCCGCATCGCCATCGGCGGCGCAGTCGCAACTCATCCCCCACGCAGATAGCTGTTCTGACAAAATATCGCAATTGACGGCATTGTCGTCTACGACCAACACACGCATGTCTTCAAGCGAGCCATCTGGCGGCTGTACGCTCGACACATGCGCTTCGTCAATGGCGAGAGGTACGCGCACCGTAAACGCCGACCCCTGGCCAAGGTAGCTGGTCACAGAGATTTCGCCGCCCATAGCGTCAATCATACGCTTACTGATCGTCAGGCCAAGGCCGGCGCCGTCGTGGCGGCGCGCGGCGGATCCGTCGACTTGTTCAAATTTTTCAAAAACAGAATCGAGTTTATGCGCAGGGATGCCGCAACCTGTATCCTGTACGGAAATTGTGACATCTGCGACTTCGCCCCGCCGCTTGCCCGATACTTCTACAAGAACATGCCCTTCATCGGTAAATTTAACGGCGTTTCCGATCAGGTTTGTAATCACCTGACGCAGGCGCCCTGGGTCGCCAATAAAGCGCGAACCAAGTTCCGGCTGATAGCGGAACATCAGTTCAAGACCTTTTTCTTCTACACGCATCGCCAGAAGGCTGGTGACGTCTTCGCTGATGGCGCGTAAGTCGAAGGGCTCTTTGACGAGCCTCAGCTTACCTGCCTCAAGTCGTGAGAAGTCGAGAATATCATTGATGATGCTCAACAACGCATCGCCCGAGCTGACAATGACTTTCGCCATTTCCTTTTGTTTATTGTCTAGTTCGCTGTCGAGCAACAATGACGCCATCCCCACAACCCCGTTCATGGGCGTGCGGATTTCATGGCTCATATTTGCGAGGAACTCCGACTTCGCGCGATTAGCCGCTTCCGCTTCGTCTCGAGATAAAGTCAATTCTTCTGAAAGCGTTCGCAACTCATCTTCGCGATGCTGCGCCTCCGAAACATCACTATAGGTGACAACGGCGCCGCCGCTCGGTCGGGAGCGAACGTTCTCTTCAATAATCTGGCCGTCCTTTTGCCGGCGCAGCGCTCGAAATACTCTTCCTGCTCTGAGCGCGGCCCAACATTCCTCAAAATAATGATCGGAGGAATCAAATTGATACAGGTTATGCCGGATACCGATATCCAGAACAGACCGGATATTGCTTCCAATCGCCCAGGCTTTTTTCGACAGGCCTGACATGCGCCAGGCTTTCTCGTTCAAATCGAGAATATTAAATTGTTCATCAAGAACAACGACGCCTTGCTCCATTGATTCCAGGACCTCAGCCATCATTTGTGACTTGGTCTGAATGTCAGCTGTGCGGTCTCGGATTATTTCTTCAAGCTTTTCATTATTTTTTTCAAGCTGACGGCGCGCCTCTTCTGCTTCATGAACAGCAGTAATCCTTTGTGTCACGTCGCGGGCGACGCCGCGATAGCCGAGAAAGTTACCCTGCTCGTCAAGCACTGGTTTGGCGCTACGCTCGAGCCAGCATGCTTTGCCATCGGGTAATTCAATATGTGAAAGGAATGCGTAGAGGGGATCACGGTCTTCGATCTTTGCGCATACTTCTCGCCAAGTATCATCCGATAAGCCTTTGCTGCTCAGGGACATTTTTTGACCGATGAATTGAGTGTGATCAATGCCGGTGATGTGGCTCGCGCGATCTGAAATATAGGTGTAGCGCATCTCTGCATCGACTTCCCAAACCCAGTCGGCGGCGCTTTCGGCAAAGTCGCGATGTCGCTCTTCGCTTTCCTTGACGCGGTTTTCAGCTTCCACTTGCTCGGTGATATTTCTCGTCCAACCGATGAATCCTGAAAATTCTTGATTGACGTCGAACTGAGGGACGCCGCTTGTTGCAAAATGCAAGACCGAACCGTCTTCCAGTTCCGCGTGGTATTTTAAGTCTTTAAAAGGCTTTTGTGCTGCGAGGGTTACGCCAAATTCCTGCTTTGCGCTATCAGGCCCAAATATATGGGCGAGCGATGAAGGCGTCTGGCCCATAAAGTCTTCAACAGTGCGCCCGATCGATTCCGCAAATTGTGGAGACATATATGTAATACGGCCTTCTGCGTCGCGTTCCCAGGCGCAGTCGACAGCAGTTTCAATAAACTGACGTAACCTGGCTGTAGCGTGCGCTGCGGTGTTTCTATTCTCGCAATCGCTGATGGAAAACTCTGCAATAAGGTTTCCAATATGGCGGATTTGGGCCTGAGCCACCGCACCAGTAAGGAGAATAAACGCGGCGATAATGAAAAGCGTTTGATCGCCCATAACCATCATGAACGCGCAAAACGGCATAGTACACAGGCTCAGGGCAACCATAGCGAGGCGAGGAGATGGGGCCAGGGCGATACCGGACCCGATGCCGCAAAATGCGCAGAACAACCCAAGAATAATCCACTGTTCCTGACTGGCGTATTGAGAAAAATATATCGCGGCGCCGGAGCATGCGATGCAAAGCCCAATCGTGTTTGGCATCACATTATTCAACCGGCCTCGCTTTTGAGTCGCCGTTAAATTGTCGACGTCAAGTAGCCACCATGCGCGTACACGGAACACTAAAAATGAAATGAAAATCAGGTTCGTAAAGATGATTGCGTTGAGCGCATGTTCCCAGAAAAGCGAGCCGACGAGCATTCCGCCCACGGCGATACCAATCAGGTTCCGCGGCACCTGACGTTGCAATTCGCGCAATTGCCGGTCCACGACAACATCCGTCGTCTCGTCGGAGACGGCGTTTGGCAACATTAGCCACGACGATTTTGGAGAACGCATGTGGGCGTTGATCCTCGATAAAAGTTTCGAGATGATCGTAAAATATGGTTAAAGCGCGGTTCACACAGCAAGTATTCGGCTAATCCGCAGACATCGTTAGTTAAGACTTGGTTTCTATAATTTACGTCGGTGCTTTGGGAATATGATGGTAATGATTGCTCCGCCTTCTGTCAGGGAAGACTACAAAGGCCTCAGGTCTTATTACGAAGACGAAATCGCCCCGTTTTTACGGTCCCAAGAAACACGGCGGCGATCAGCCGTGACGCATAGCGTCGTTGTCTTTGTCGGCACAGTCACTGTTGCAACCGCCGCATACTTATTGGGTCCCTTAGGGGAGGCAAATCTGCACATTGCGTTTGTTATTGGCGCGCTTGGATTATCCTTCGCCGGGACAATACTGACAAAGGCGCGCTCAAATATCACAGCTGGTTTACTGGAGCGCGTGTGTGGTTTTCTCGGCTTTACTTACAGGCGCACGCCGTCTCGTCCGTCTTTCGCGTCTGAACTTGACCGGCTGGGGCTTTTGCCAAGTTATAACCGACAATCCTGGGAGGATGAAGTTATTGGCGCGCGTAATGGCGCGGATTTTGTTCTGTGTGAGGCGCATCTAAAAAAAGTAACGCGAGGCAAGCGCAAGAGAGTGCGGACGGTGTTTCATGGTCAGCTTCTGCTGATCGATTACCACAAGCAGTTTTTCGGCGAGACTGTCATTAAGCGCGATGCGGGCGTTTTTAACCGCTTGATGAAACCGGGAAAGGAGTTTCGGAATGTCGGGCTTGTTTCATCCAGATTTGAAAAGGCTTTTGAAGCCTGGTCGACAGATCAGGTAGAGGCGAGGGAGCTTTTGGACCCGCTGGTGCTGGAGCGCTTTGAAGAACTTGAGCGACTCTTCGACGGCGCAAAATTCCGCGCCGCCTTTTCTAAAGGGAAGCTTTATGTCGTCTTGGAAACAGGCGATAAACTGAATATGGGCAGTATGTTCAACTCTCTGGAGCGTTCGGGCCGTGTTGCGGCTATTTTGAAAGAGTTCGACCTGATATTTGATCTAATTGATGTTTTGCTGAAGCGGATCGATGGTCCGCTTGACGCCGCTGTTTCGGTGGAGGCCTTGCGCGCTTAAGGGCTGCCGCGACTGCTCGCCACAGTTTTTATAACAGAAAATATTCTACTTCTGATCATGCATCATGAAGACGTCAGTTGTTGCAAACAGACGGAGGGTTTCTAATGACGCGCACGCTTTATCAGACTCTCCTCGGGCCAGCGTTCGATACATTGCCTGAACCGGTCAGGTCGATGCATGCTAACGCTCATCAGGCGGAAGGGCGCGCCGATATTGTTCGCGGAACGTCGCCCCTTGCGCGCCTGATCTGCATGGTTGCGCGTGTGCCGCAGACGGGCCGTGATGTGACCGTCATCACGCGTTTCGAACAGATAGATGGTGGAGAGCGCTGGACGCGAATATTCGATGGTGAGGCTTTGCAGACGGATATGAAAGTCGATCTATCGTCAACGCCGCCATGTCTCACGGAAAAATTCGGACCGTTCGTGTTCCGCCTGATGATGATCGCGCACCAGGACGGAATTGATCTCATCCCCGACAGCGTTTCCCTATGGGGCTTTTCCTTACCGAAAATGTTCTGTCCCGAAGCGATCGGCCTCGAGCGGGTCAAGGATGGGCGCTATCATTTTGACGTATGCGTCCGGTTCCCGCTCGCTGGGGAGATCCTCAGCTATACGGGCACGATTGAACCTGCTGCTTAAGCGACGGGTTGTAGCGGCCCTTCGCCATACTGGTTCGGCCCTTGAGATGGCTGTACAAAGAAATAGATCAGCGCAATCAAACCGAGAAGCGGAATAATTCCAATCAGTAACCACCAGCCTGATTTTCCAATATCATGGAAACGGCGAACGCCCACGGCGATATTAGGAATAATCAGCGCCAAAGCGAGCAGGCCCGCAAGCAGTTCGCCGGCGCCCAAGATCCCGCCAATCATGTAAACGGCCATATATGCGATGAAATATGCTAGCGCCCACCACCAGTACTCTGATCGACGAGAGCGATCGTTAAAATTCGCGTAATTGTTCAAGACTGTTTTGACGGCCTGCATGAAATCCATGACGGCTCTCCCTTCCGTAATGTCCATGGAACCCTAGTCCTGTTCGGGGCCGGTTCAACGACCTTTTTAACGAACCAGAATCAATCGTTCAGCGGCCCGTGTTACGCCAGTATAGAGCCAGCGGGCGGAATGCTCGCGGAACATGTAGCTTTCATCAAACAAAACCACATTATCCCACTGGCTGCCCTGCGATTTATGAACTGTCAGCGCGTATCCGTAGTCAAATTCATCCGCCCCCTTTCGCTGAGTCCATGCGACAGACTCCGGGCCCTCAATGAAAAACGGGCGTGGTACGGAAACATTAACAGCTTTGCCGCCTTCCTCCGGACGCACGGAAAAGCGCACACGCGCCCCCCGCGGCGACATGCGCCGGTCAACAGTCCAGATGCCGCCATTGAGGAGGCCCTTTTTCTTGTTGTTGCGCAGGCAGACCAGCTTCTCTCCGGCTTCCGGCGTCTGTTCGGTATGTCCGTGCAGTTCACGCAAGCGGTCATTGTAACGTTTGCGCGTACGATTGGCGCCGACAAGGATTTGGTCGGCCTGCATGATCTGATCGGTGCTGATGTCTCGCTTGGAAAGAAGCAGGCACTCATCTGATTGCTCATCGAAAGGCGCGCCTTCGCGGATCGCCATAGAAAGGCGGATAATCGGATTGTCCGCTGCCTGACGATGAATCTCCGTCAGCATGAAGTCCGGCTCTCCTTCGGTGAAAAAGCCGCCGCCTTTGACCGGCGGCAATTGCGCCGGATCGCCAAGCACCAAAACCGGCTTACCAAAAGAGAGGAGATCACGGCCGAGATCCTCATCGACCATGGAGCACTCATCGATGATGATCAGATCGGCTTTTGAGGCCGGCGCGTCATGGCGCAGTGTGAAAGCTGGCTCGCCGTCTTCCTCGGCTGTCGCTGGCCGGTAAATCAGCGCATGAATTGTTGACGCATCTGTACAGCCCTTCTGGCGCATGACATGGGCGGCCTTGCCGGTGAACGCAGCGAAGGCGACGTCGCCGCCGGCGTTTTCCGCAATATGTCGCGCCAGCGTTGTCTTGCCTGCGCCGGCATAGCCGAACAGCCGGAATAACTGACTGTCGCCAGCCTTGCGCCAGCGCTCCACCGCGAGAAGGGCGTTATCCTGTTCAGGAGACCAGTTCATGAAAAACGCCTACTTACTTTTTTGATCTGTTATCCATTCATCGGCGATCTCTTCGAGCACTGCAATGGCAAGAGAACCATTGCCAACGATCATGTCGTGAAACGATCGCAGATCAAATTTATCGCCAAGCTCTTTTTCTGCTTTGGCGCGTAATGCTTTGATGCGCAGCTCGCCAATTTTGTAGGAAAGCGCTTGGGCGGGCCAGGTGATATAGCGATCAACCTCGCTTACGACTTCAGCTTGAGAAAGCGCCGTATTCTCCAGGAGAAAATCAATCGCCTGCTGACGCGACCATCCCAGGGCGTGCATGCCGGTATCAACAATAAGGCGATTGGCGCGCCACATTTCGTATGTCAGCCTGCCAAAATCGCTGTAAGGATCTTCATAAAAGCCCGCTTCCTTGCCGAGACTTTCTGAGTATAGCCCCCAACCTTCACCAAAAGCGGAATGGTACAGCGTCTTTCTGAATTCCGGCACGTCGAGTTCAAGTGCGATCGCTGACTGGTGATGATGGCCCGGTACAGCTTCATGAAGGCTGAGCGCTTCAAGGTTGTAAAGCGGTTGCGCCTTTAAATTACCGGTGCTTATGAAATATGTGCCCGGCGTGCGTCCGTTAGCGCCGCCGGCCACGTAATAAGCGCCGCGACCTTCCGTGCCGCGGATTTCATATGTATTCCGCGCGAGCTTTCCAAAAAATCGCGGCATCTGGCCGTCCATCTTTTTTGTGATGAAGGCGGTTTTCTCCAGAAGGTCCTGACCGTTTTCTGCGTAAAATTGCGGATCGTCTCTGAGGTAAGCCAAAAACTCGCTGAATGTTCCGTTGAAGCCGACGCGCTGAATTATGGCCGCCATCTCGGCGCGAATACGCTTTTGTTCGCTCAGGCCGAGTTGGTGGATTTCCTCCGGAGACATATCGGTCGTTGTGAAATAACGGATCAGATATGCGTAATAGTCATCGCCGCCTTCAAGGCTGGTTACGCCGACTTCATTCCTGCAATTGGGGGCGTATTCATTGACGAAAAAATCATACAGTTCGCGATAGCCAGGGATAATGGCGCCCTCAACAAGCTGTCTGCCTTTTTCTATGAAGTCAGACTGCGCTTTAGCGGGAATGGCGCCGGGGAATTTTTTGAATGGTGCGTAAAGGCTGCTGTCTTCCGGGGCGTCAACGATCAACTCGCTGATCGTCTGCTCGTATCCTTCTATTGACTGACAATAATGCGTGTATCCCTTTGTGATCGCTTCACGCAAAAGCGCGATATTTTCGCGATTGTAACGCGGGAAGTCCGCCAGGCTGACAAGATACCGTTCGTAGTCGTCAGCATTAGAGAAAGACATATTGAACGGCGCGTTGGCGAAATAGGTGTGATAACCAAACAGGCTGGTGATGGGGAACAGGTGCTCCGGTTGCTCATAACTGTCGCGCTCGGTTGCGCGTTCATAAGAAAACAGCTTGAAACTGATCCTGTCCTGGCTTTCCAGCGCGTTCACATCGATCTGTTCAAGCCTTGCGATGATGGTCTCGTTGAATTGTTTGCGTCGAGCCCGTGCGTCTTCGGTGAATTCGGGTAGTTTTCCATTCATGCGGAAAGCGTCGGGGTCGGTTCTGAAAAACACGCGCTCTTTTGAAGCTTCAGCCCAATGATCGTCGAGAATAGCGTGAAAATCTTCCGCCACGTCGGCATGGGCGATGGTCGTCAGGCCAAAGCTCGCCATACTAGCAATAAGAGCTATCTTCAGCATATGTGATTCCCCATAGTCATTTGTTCCAAGGTTTGGGTTAGTCACCGGATTGGTTTTGGTTTCGCACCAGGCATACCGTAATAGGTATCTACGGACTGTTTGCCGGATTGATTCTCAACGGTAACAATAAAACGGTGCTGATAGTGAATGTTGGTTCCGAACCGAGCAGTAAGTGTCCGGAAGTCGCTGATTTTTGCGTGATGTTTTTTACAAAGATCGTGAAGAGCTTCACTATACAATTCCACAGCTTTCGAAAGGCTCCTGGAGGGTGTACCGCTAACGACTTTTCCGGAAAGAAAATCTACGGTGATATGGCCTTCAGGTGATTTTGCAGCTTCGCCAAATACATCGATATTGTAGACGCCAATCATTAGTCCAATTCCACTTGCAAGTGAATCGGCAATGTTATGACCGATAGATTTGAGTTCACCAAATTTTGTCATTGGCGTTTATGCTAATTCGACCCACACAGGCACATGATCTGACGGCTTTTCTTTGCCGCGCTCTTTGCGATCAACACCTGCATTCTTGAACCGGTCTGCAGCTTGCGGAGACATCAGCAGGTGGTCGATGCGAATGCCGTTGTCTTTTTCCCAGGCGCCGCGCTGATAGTCCCAGAAGGTATAGCGCACACCCATCGGGTCAGCTTGCCTCAGCGCATCGGTGAGGCCCAGATTTACGATTGCGCGAAAGGCGGCGTGGGTCTCCGGCCGATACAGCGCATCGCCTTCCCATGCCGCCGGATCATGCACATCTTCCGCCTGGGGAATGACATTATAGTCCCCCGCCAGCACGAACGCTTCTTCGTTTTGCAGCAAGCGTTCGGCGTGCGCTTTCAGCCGCCTCATCCATCCGAGTTTGTAATCATATTTGGGTCCGGGCGCCGGGTTGCCGTTTGGCAGGTAAAGTCCGCCAATCCGAACAGGCTCTGTCTTATCCGGCATTACCAGCGCTTCGATATAACGGGCCTGTTCGTCGCTATCGTCGCCGGGCAGGCCTTTTACGACATCATCAATCGGATGCTTCGATAGAAACGCCACGCCGTTATAGGTTTTCTGGCCATGGACTTCGACATTGTAACCGCGATCTTCAAATTCCAGCGCTGGAAATTTTTCATCTACGCATTTGATTTCCTGCAGGACGGCGACGTCGGGTTTGGCCGTGTCAAACCAATCCAGAATTCGGGGCAGGCGCGCGTTGATTGAATTGACGTTAAAAGTGGCGATTTTCATGAGAGTTGACTTTCAGCGCGTTCCTGAACGCGGGTGAGGGCGCTTTTCAAGTAGCCGGGCCAGAAGATTTTGACCAGAAACCAAACAACCGGTTCTGCGATCGGTCCGTTAGGTTTGAAGATATAAGTCCAGTCAATCTGTGTGCTTGTTTCGCCCGTCGTGGTGAAATGCCATTCTGCGCGGGCTTCGCTGACGAGTGAGGCAAACGCGCCGGTAAAGTCCGAAAGCTGATATGCGAATGTCTGGTTCGGAGTGAAGCCGACCAGCTCTTCGCGTACGGATGAGTTGTCGGATAATTTATGAACGCGTGTCTGGCCAATGGCGCTCCAGGGCGCGTCATGGCCGGCGACATCCACGATAGCTGGCAGAGGCCCGTGTTTACGGATGAGGTCGCGTGCGTCGATATCGATGGCGGCGCGAAAAGCGTCCTGCATTGACGCCGTCACGGATTGCGAAATGGAAATCTGGACTGGCATAAACGCCTATTCTTTTATAAACGTAGTAAACTCATCAACGTTTGCGCGCGAGGACCTCAACGAGTTCACTGGAGCGCTCTCATCCGCATAGCCCAAAGCCATGCCGCAATAAAGCTGTTGATCTTCGCCAAGCCCTAAAAACGCTGAAACCGTTTTCGCTCGCGCCGCCCAGGCTTCCTGCATACAAGTAGCGAGGCCAATTTCCGCGGCGGCAAGTGCGATGGATTGCATGAACATGCCCAGATGCGCCCATTGTCCCTTATCGAACTGGCGGTTGAGGGAAAAGAACAAACCCGCCGGCGCGCCAAAGAATTCATAGTTTCGCATCAAGTGAGCGATGCGGGCGGGCTTGTCTTCTCTTGGGATGCCGAGTTTTTCATACATCGCCTCGCCAACCTCAAAGCGCCGGGTGCGCCAGGGATCTTGAAGCTTTGGCGGGTAGATCTGTAATTCGGATTCGTCGCCAAGCGGGTTTGCCGCGATTGCCTGTTTAACGGTTTTAATCAACCGGCTTCGCGCATCGCCAATGACCACATGAATTTCCCAGGGTTGTAAGTTTCCCCCGGACGGCGCCCACCGGGCGAGATCGAGAATTTCACGCACCTGGCGCTCCGTCACAGGTGTGTCGAGAAAGGCGCGGGTGGAAATCCGGGTGGTCATGGCGTCGGCGATATTCATAACTATATTCTTTTGATGATCGGGGTTTAGCTTCGGCATGATGTTGGCCGCCGCATTCAAACCGTGGCGTTGGCCGGCGCAAAGTACAATGGTGAGAAGCAGTGATGCAACGTCAACGTTCCAGATTAATGCTCATGGCGACGCTATTGATGTTCGCCCTGACGGCGCTGCTGATCACCCGAAATGAGCAGTTTATCTTTCGCGATGAAGGCAGGCTGGTGGCGGAGCGCGACCCTTCCGAACCCGATACTGTCATTTTCTATTGGCGCAGCGATGTTGATACGCCGATGGCGCGTCGCTTCTCCGAGGGGTTTGAAGAGTGGAAAGACAAGTCGCGCCGCATCATTATTGACCTCAATTCACCGGGCGGCGCCATCCGCGAAGGTGAGGCGGTCATCCGCGAGATTGAAAAGATGAAGCGTACGCACATTATCGATACTCGCGTGCGCAATCGGCGCGCATGCTATTCAATGTGCGTACCGATTTTTTTACAAGGAGAACAACGGTCCGCCGCCGCCAATGCGCGCTTTATGTTCCATGAGCCGACGGCATACGATTATTTCACTGGCGAAAGAGTTGATGAGCCGAAGTTTGAACGTGAACTCACAAGCCGCCGGTTCTTTAACCGCTATTTTGTCGATTCAGAAATGGACGCAGCCTGGCGCGACAAGCTTGCTGAGGAATGGCGCGGTAAGGACGTCTTTCGCACAGCGCGGGAACTGGTCGATGAAAAATCAAATATCGTTACCGTGCTTGAGTAACGCCGCTTAAGGCCATTTCGCTTCCGGCGGCAGCGACGAAAGAATCGAATCGACATTGCCGCCAGTCTTCAGGCCGAACGTCGTCCCTCTGTCGTAAAGCAGATTATACTCCGCATACCGACCGCGCTGGATAAGCTGCTTTTCCCGATCGTCATCTGACCACGGCTGATCCATGCGTTTTTCCACCAGAGCTGGATAAGCATTCAGGAAAGCGCGGCCTACATCCTGGGTAAAGGCGAAGTCCCTGTCCCAGTCGCCGGTATTCAGCCGATCATAAAAAATGCCGCCAACGCCGCGCGGTTCCTTACGGTGCGCCAGCCAGAAATAGTCGTCGCACCATTTTTTGAATTTCGGGAAGTATGCGTCGTCATGAGGGTCGCAGGCGGCCTTCATTGCGGCGTGGAATGCGATGGTGTCTTCATGTGTTTCGTTACGATAGGCTGGGTGCATCGGATTGAGATCGCCGCCGCCGCCGAACCAGTTTTTTGTAGTAACGATCATGCGGGTGTTCATATGCGCGGCCGGCGCATGAGGGTTTCGGGTGTGGGCGATCAGTGAAACGCCTGAAGCCCAGAAACGCGGATCTTCTTCCGCACCCGGAATCTGCTTGCGAAATTCTTCGGAAAACTCCCCATGAACAGTAGATGTGTGAATGCCGGCTTTTTCAAAGACTCGCCCGTGCAGCATGCCCATCACGCCGCCACCCTGGTCTTGCTTTCCGTCACCCCGCTTCCATGCGGTCTTTTCGAACCGGCCTGCCGGCATGTCGGCGTAAAGCTCGCCAGCGGCGTCTTCCAGTTGTTCGAAAGCGGCGCAAATCTGATCGCGCAGGTTTTCGAACCAGGCTTTGGCCGTTTGCTTGCGGTCTTCCATATCGGTCATGATGTCTCCCAGCCCAATTGCCGTCTTGCCTCCGCCAGCGCTACCGCAGCGGCGACGGTGATATTGAGGGAGCGCGCCTCCGGCGCCAATGGGATGCGAAGTCGCGCATCGGCGGCCTGATGAACTTCGTCTGGCGCGCCGGCGCTTTCCCGGCCCATGAGGAGGATATCGTCGTCCTGAAACGCGAAGTCCCAGATGGTCTCAGTGGCTCTCGTGGTGAGCAGAATCAGTCGGGCCGGGCGGCTGGCGTCACAAAAGGGCCGCCATCCGTCATGCACCGTGGGTGCGGCGAGATTTCCATAATCCATGGCCACGCGCCCAATTTTTCGCGAATCGAGAGGAAATCCGCAGGGCGCGATAATATCGAGCCGCGCGCCAAAGCAGGCGGCGGCGCGAATCGCCGCCCCTACATTCTGTGGAATATCAGGTTGATAAAGAGCCAGCCGCATGATGGGGACTTTATAGGAGATTCAGGTTTTGTCGCGCCTGTGCTCGCGACGCTAGGCCGCAGCTCCGCGCGGCCTAGACTTCGTACATAAGGTGCGCTTAAAACTCGCGCAAACTCAATAAGGTGAGCTTTATGACGACTGCCGACCTCAACGAAGACAGCGAACCCACCCGGCGTGATTTCATCCATATTTTTGGTATCGCAACGGCGGCCGTCGGGGCTGGCGCCGTAGCCTGGCCGCTTGTCAGCCAGATGAACCCGGACGCATCGGTTCTCGCTCTGTCGACGAAAGAAGTTGATCTGTCCGCCGTCCCGGCGGGCCAGGCGATTAAAATCATGTGGCAGGGCAAGCCGGTATTTATTCGCCACCGTACGGAAGAAGAAATTAATGAGGCGCGCGCCACAGCGCTCAGCGCTCTTAAAGATCCGGTGGCGCGCAACGACAACCTGTCCGGCAGCGCGGAAGCGACCGATGCGGCGCTCGTAACCGACGGTGATGGCGTCGAGCGTCCGGAGTGGCTCATTCTGGTGGGCGTGTGCACGCATCTTGGTTGTATCCCGCTTGGAACAACGTCGGGCGAGAATCGCGGCGACTACAATGGCTGGTTCTGCCCTTGCCATGGGTCACACTACGATCTTGCAGGACGTATTCGCAAAGGCCCTGCGCCGGAAAATCTTCTGGTGCCGCCATATCAGTTTACCACCGACTCTGTTGTGAAGATCGGCTAGGAGAGATAATCCAAATGAGCCATGCATCTACCTATAAGCCCGGCAACGGTTTCGAAAAGTGGCTGGACGACCGTCTGCCGCTGGTGCGTCTTGCGCATGACAGCTTTGTCGATTTTCCAACGCCGAAGAACCTGAACTACTGGTACACATTCGGCGGCATTTTGACGGTATGTCTGGTTGTCCAGATCATCACTGGCGTCGTGCTGGCGATGCACTATACGCCTCATACGGACATGGCGTTCGCCAGCGTTGAGCACATCATGCGCGACGTGAATTATGGTTGGCTGATGCGTTACGTCCACGCCAACGGCGCGTCGATGTTCTTCATCGCCGTCTATATCCATATGTTCCGCGGGATTTATTACGGTTCTTATAAAGCGCCTCGCGAAATTTTGTGGATGCTGGGCGTTGTCATCTATCTCCTAATGATGGCGACGGCGTTTATGGGGTATGTGCTGCCATGGGGGCAGATGTCCTATTGGGGCGCAACGGTGATCACCAACCTGTTTTCGGCGATTCCGTTGATCGGCGACGATATCCGCACATTGCTGTGGGGCGGGTTTTCTGTTGATAACCCGACCTTGAACCGCTTCTTCTCGCTGCATTATCTGCTGCCGTTCGCAATCTTTGGCGTCGTTGTGCTGCACGTCTGGGCCCTGCACGTTCCCGGCAACAACAACCCGGCCGGCGTTGAAGTCAAAGACGTCAAGAAAGACACGGTGCCGTTCCACCCATATTATACGGTCAAGGATAGCTTCGCGATTGTTGTCTTCCTGATCCTGTTTGCCGCTTTTGTATTTTTCAATCCGAATGCGCTTGGCCACGCTGACAACTACATTGAAGCGAATCCGCTTTCGACGCCGGCGTCGATCGTGCCTGAATGGTATTACTTGCCGTTCTACGCGATCCTGCGCGCTGTAACATTCGATATCGGACCGATCTCATCGAAGCTTGGGGGCGTGATCGCGATGTTCGGTTCAATCCTGATCCTGTTCGTTCTGCCATGGTTAGATACGTCCAAGGTTCGCTCCATGCGGTATCGCCCGGTTGCGCGGATGTGGTTCTTCCTGTTCGTGATCTCATGCATCGCGCTTGGCTATCTTGGCGGTAAGCCGGCTGAGGGCACCTACGTGATCTTCTCTCAGCTTTTCACGGCGTATTATTTCGCCTTCTTCCTGATCATCTTGCCGCTATTAGGGATTATGGAGACATCGAAACCGTTGCCGCGTTCGATTGCAGAATCGGTTTTGAAAAATAAATCGCCTGATGCGCCGCCAGGTGTGCAACCGGCGCCGGCGGAGTAGGGACCAGAGATGAACATGACCAAGATTTTCCGCACGCTTTTCATCGTCGTCCTTGCCTGTCTCACAGGCGTCACGGCTGGCCATGCCGCCGGCGGCAAGGCCAAAAAGCTTGAGCATCAGCACTGGCACTTCGCCGGTCCGTTCGGGACTTATGATCAGGAATCCCTGCAACGCGGGTTTCAGGTTTATGAGACTGTCTGCTCCAGTTGCCACGGCCTTGAGTTGCTTTCATTCCGCAACCTTGGTCAAAAAGGCGGTCCGTTCTATCTGGCGAGCTGTCCGGCCGGCATTCCGGAAGGAATTGATTGCTCAAATCCGAATGACAATCCTGTCGTCAAGGCGATTGCTGAGAACTACAAGTTCCAGATTACCGATGGGCCTGATGACTATGGCGACATGTTCCAACGCGCGGCGTTGCCGTCCGATAGCTTCCCTGGACCGTTCGCCAACGATGCGATTGCACGCCTTGCAAACAATAATGCGCTGCCGCCTGACCTCTCGCTGATCGCCAAGGCGCGCCACGGCGGCGCGGATTACATCTATTCACTGCTGACGGGCTATGTTGATCCGCCGTCGACGGTCGAAGTTTCGCCGGGCCAGTATTACAATCCGTATTTCCCGGGTGATATGTCCCAGGCTTTGAAACCTGAATATATCGACGAGGAAGGTCATGCGCGCGAAGGCGTTGAAGTGCCTCTCGGCGGCGTTCTGGCCATGGCCCCGCCGCTTCAGGACGGCATTATTGAGTATGCGGATGGTTCGCCACAGACGGTCGAGCAATACTCTAAAGATGTCTCTGAGTTCTTGATGTGGGCCGCTGAACCGAAAATGGAGGCGCGCAAGTCGCTGGGCGTCATGTCGCTCATCTATCTCGTCATCCTGGCGGCGCTTCTTTACTGGTCTAACCGCAAGATCTGGTCGAACGTTAAGAAGTAGATCTCGGTGAAGGTATCTCTATGAGCGTGAATGCGCACTAACGCCGTTAGGGTTTAGTGCGCATTCATTTTTCTGGGGTACATGCAAGAGATGATATTTATGGCGCCTTTCCTTTTTCAAGTATCTGGCGGTGATCGGAATTGCGTGCTCGGTATGAGGTCCAGATCATCGCCTTCCATAATATTGCTGGCCGTTTCAAGAATTTGAAGTGTATCGGCGTCAATGACGATCACTTCGTTGCGCCGGGGCATGGTGACGTAAAGACGTCGAGCGGTGGCGTTGAAAGCCATGCCAAGCGGAGGTGACGGCAAAGATACCTTATTGGTGATCTCGCCTGTATCCAATGACATGGCAGACAGATCTGACGAAGCGTTATGTAAAACCCATAGCGTTTTTGCGACCTCATCTACAGCAAGCGCGATGGGGAAATTGCCGCCGGTCGAGTGGCAGCCCGTTTGCGTTTTTGTATCGACATTAATGGCGCAAACAGTTCCGACGGCGTTTTGCGCCACCCATAGAGTGGTTTCGTCTAAAGACGCCGCCAGCCCCTCGGCGCCGGCGCCAGTTTCAAAAGTCGAAGTGTCGCCGTTCGCAAGACTGATCAGATAAGCCTCGCCGGCATCGGGGTTTGACGCTGCCAGCATGCGCTTGCCGGCCAACAACATCACCTTGTGAACGCCCTTGGCGGTTTTAAAGGAATTGAGGGTTTCGCCGGTCTGAGGATCAACCTCACGAATCTCACCGACATCTTCGCAGGTGATCCATGCGCGCCGGCCCTGCGCTGTAATCGCAGCGCCATGCGGCTCGCGGCAATTCTCCATGGGAAAGGTTTTATGTTCCTCGGTTACGAGATCGACTGTCGTAAATCCGGCGCTTGGACGCGACACCCAGCGTAATTGGGACGGCAGGATGGGGTTTTCATGCGGTGCCGGAAAGCGTCCGAGCAGCGGAACGATCGCGGTGCGCCCGTCTTCGGAACTGGCGATGTCGTGAGGACCTTCGCCGACGGGAATTTGAGCCCGTTCCGCGAGGGTCGACGGATCAAGAAGTCTTACCGAGCCTGATGAGCGCGAAACTGCAGCCAGGCTTGGCGCAATGAACTCCAGATCTTCGGTCGCCGCCGCGACGAGGTCGACATCGACGTCTGAAGACGACGCGTAAACCATAACGCCGCCATTAAGCGCTCGGACCATCAGTTCGCTACCACTGGTGTTAAGACGGGAAAGCGGAACGGCCGCCGCCCAACCGGCTTTTGTGTGACGGCTCGCATATATATCGCCTGACGCTGACATGTTGGCGTCGCGTTCTGACGCTTCGACGAACATCACTGCGCCGTCCGGCGAGAACCCGACATTCCATTCTCCGTGCTCGGAGTTGATGGCGTCGCTGAGACGTTCAACTGACCAAAAGTCCGCGGTCCTGCGCGCCGTGTAGATATCGCCATGTCCGGCGCCGCCGGGACGTGCTGAGGCGAAATACAGCGCGCCGTCCGGTCCGATTACGGGGCTGTATTCTGCGTGCGGAGAATTTATTGGCGCCGGCAGTCGTGAAGGCTCGCGCCATCGGTTGTCGCGCCACGGGACCGTCCAGATGTCCATATCGCCCCGGTTTGCGCGATCTGAGGTGAAGTACCCGACCCGTCCTTTTGCATCGAAAAAGAAGTGCGCCTCATTCGCATCCGCGCTGGCAAAAACGGGCGCGCGCGGCGCGCCTACGTCGCCATAGACAATGATGCGGCTTCGCGTGCTTTCGTCCCAGGCGCCGTCGCGTCGGGTCAAATAGGCGCCGTTCGGACCTTCGACGAGACCGTATTCTGGCATTGGCGTGTTAAAATGACTTAGATCCGTCCCCGCTGCAGCCGCAGCGGCGGCAATAGCCATTGTGATCAATTTAAGCATTGTCATCCTCCTTCCGTCTTGCCGCGTCCGCGGGGCGGCGCTAAGTGAAACGCTTCAGAAAGATACTGTCTAGGTTAGAGCCACCCATGCAGCAGCAAAAACGCACTCTCGGCATCATTGGCGGTTCGGGTGTCTACCAGATGGCGGCGCTCAAAAGCGCTGAGCGTGTCGAAATGGAAACGCCCTGGGGCGCGCCGTCCGATGCGCTTGTTTATGGCCAATTGGGCGGCGTTGAAGCGGTTTTTCTTGCGCGCCACGGGGCGGGTCATCGGTTGCCGCCGGGCGATATCAATTACCGAGCCAATATTGACGCTTTGAAACGTGCAGGCGTGACGGATTTAATCTCGCTCTCCGCTTGCGGATCGTTTCGGGAAGCGCTTTCTCCTGGAACTTTCGTGATTGTCGATCAATTCATCGATCGGACAACCATGCGGGAGAAAAGCTTCTTCGGGCCCGGTTTTGTTGCGCATGTGTCTATGGCGCATCCCGTGTGCTCGGCGCTCGGCGATGCGCTGGAGGCGTCATGCGCAGCGCTTGACGTTGATCATGCGCGGGGCGGAACCTATCTTGCGATTGACGGTCCACAATTTTCTTCGCTTGCGGAATCCAATCTCTACCGCTCCTGGGGATGCGACGTTATCGGTATGACCAATATGCCAGAGGCGAAGCTTGCCCGCGAAGCTGAGCTTCCTTACGCCAGCGTCGCCATGGTGACGGATTATGATTGCTGGCGCGAAGGGGAAGGGGCCGTTGAAGTTGGCCTAATCCTTGAGACACTGAAGAAGAATACAGAGAATGCGGCGCGCCTTGTCGCCGATGTTGCTGTCCGTCTAGGGCAAGCCAGAACACTATCGCCGCAGAGTATTGAAACAACTCTCGATCAGGCCGTGATCACTGCGCCAGACGCCCGTGACCCGGAACTGGTCAGGAAGCTTGATGCGGTCGCCGGGCGCTTTTTGAAACAGCTTTAGGTGTCTAGTAACTGTATACCTTCTGGTAGTCAGCAATAACTCTTACATCATGGGCAGGCTGACATTAATAAGCACCCAGCGATCAGTAGGCCAATACTCCACCAGGCTACGGTGAAAAGTAAACCAGCTGCTGTGCCCAGCGTTAAGATCAAGAAGCGTTTATGTGGGCCGACGATGGATAACCAATTATTGAAGAGAAAAACAGTAAAGGCAAAAGCGCATATAACTGCCACAAAACTGGAAATTTGCTTGGTAGGCTTTCTTCTGGAGCGCCTAGGTATGCCTGAGTATCGATGAAGATTGGACCCGCAAAAGGAAGAAGAATGCCCAAAGCGTAGTATAAAATAGCAACATTGATTGTAAAACGGACGTTTTGTTTTCGAACAAATAATCCGTGCAACAGTGCGGGTGATAGGCCTGCAAAAATCGCCAGCCAGCTATATTTATTTTCAAGTATAAAGCGAGATATTTCGTAAGGTGCGTCCAATGGTGTTCCGGGTCAGAATCTCGACAATTATATTGATGGGAAAACGTACCAGAAGGAAACTATAGCCTGCAAATTTTGTAATTGAGATTCGGAAATAAATGTGGGCCATTTGTTGTAAGCAAGCGCTCAATTATTAAATCGGAAGTGCATCACGTCACCGTCCTTGACGACGTACTCTTTGCCTTCAAGGCGGGTTTTTCCGGCTTCTTTCGCGCCTTGCTCGCCATTGAACGTTACATAATCATCAAATGAGATGGTTTCCGCCCGGATGAAGCCTTTTTCGAAGTCGGTGTGGATGACGCCTGCGGCCTGCGGGGCGGTAGCGCCAACCCGCACGGTCCAGGCGCGCGTCTCTTTTGGGCCGGCGGTGAAATAGGTTTGTAAATCAAGAAGATCGTAACCGGTTCTGATGAGACGGTTGAGGCCCGGTTCGCTAAGGCCAAGGGTCTCCAGATATTCCGCCTGCTCGTCATCATCGAGTTGTGCGAGTTCCGATTCAATCTTGGCGGAGATAACGACCGCGGCGGCGTTTTCTTTGCCCGCGCGCTCTTCGACTGACCTTGAATAGGCGTTGCCGTCTGCGGCGGCGCCTTCATCAACATTGGCGACGAACAGCACCGGCTTTGACGTCAGCAGCTGAAGGCTAAGCCAGTCTTTCTTTTCGTCATCACTGATCTCGACATTGCGGGCGGGTTTGCCTTCGCGTAAAACCTCAAGCGCTTTATCGACAAGCGCCAGCGCTGCTTTCGCTTCCTTATCTTGACCTTTAGCTTTTTTTTCCAGATTAACGCGACGCTTTTCAAGGCTCTCAAGGTCCGCCAGCATCAACTCAGTTTCCACGATCTCAAAATCCGCAATCGGATCAATCTTGTCCGAAACATGGGTGATGTCGTCATCGTCGAAGCAACGGAGCACGTAAACGATCGCATCAACCTCGCGGATATTGGCGAGAAATTGATTACCAAGCCCTTCGCCTTTCGAAGCGCCTTTAACAAGCCCTGCGATGTCGACAAACTGCATGCGTGCCGGAATGATTTCCGCAGACCCTGCGATTTCAGCGAGCTTGTCTAAACGCGGCTCCGGTACGGCGACGTCGCCGACATTCGGTTCGATCGTGCAAAACGGATAGTTCGCCGCTTGCGCCGCCGCCGTCTTGGTCAGGGCGTTGAAGAGCGTCGATTTACCGACATTAGGCAGCCCAACGATGCCGCATTGAAATCCCATGTTTCGTGTACTCTCCGATTAGTCTTTGCGCCCCAGAATTTTCTGGAAGGCGTCAGTAAAAGGGTTTTGGGCGGAAGGTTTTTCTGCCTGGGCCTGCTGGGCCGGTTTTTTCGGCGCGGCCGCTTCCGTCGGTTTGGACTGCTTGGCGGCGGCGGGCGCCAGGCGCTGCGCCACAGCCGTTGCAAAGCGATTATCGTCATCGGCCAACAGAAACGGCGCAGCTGCTGCGATTGCGTCCAGCATCGGCGCCAACCAGTCCTGATCGGCTTTAGCGAAGTTCCCAAGCACGTGGTTCGTGACCCGTGACTTGTCGCCGGGGTGACCGATCCCGATACGCACGCGCCGGAAATTGTTGCCGACATGGGCGTCGATTGAGCGGATGCCATTGTGGCCCGCTGCGCCGCCGCCGGTCTTCACTCTGAGCTTGCCAGGCGCGAGATCGAGTTCGTCATAGAATACGATAATGTCCGACTGCTGCAGCTTGTAAAACTGCATCGCCTTTTGAACGGCGCGCCCGGAGTCGTTCATGTAGGTCAATGGTTTCAGCGCCAGCGCTTTTTTTCGGCCATTCGGACCGTCGAGCACACCCTCGCGGATTTCCGCGTCGAATTTCTGGCGCGCAGGACCGAACCCATGGGCGTCTGCGATGGCGTCAACGGCCATGAACCCCACATTGTGTCGATGATAGGCGTATTTTGCCCCAGGATTGCCGAGGCCTACAAGGATAATCATGAGGCGCGCTCCCGCGAAAGGCGGCGCGGACGCTGAAAGCGTTAGTCTTCTTTCGCGCCCTCGGCTTCGGTTTCGCCTTCCGCTGATTCAGCGTCTTCCGATGCTTCAGCTTCATCCGCCTCTTCACCGTCGTCAGAAGAGCGCAGAGCCGACGGCGCCGCAATCGTAGCGATTGTATAGTCGCGGTCAGTGGTCACAAGAGTTACGCGGTCAGGAAGGTTAATCGCGGAAACGTGGATTGCATCCCCGACATCAAGGCCTGTGACGTCAATCTCGAACACTTCAGGAATGGCGGTCGCCGGCGCATAAACCGGCACAACGTGACGGACGACGTTAAGGACGCCGCCTTTTTTGAGGCCCGGGGAGTCATCCTCGTTGAGGAAGCGAACCGGAATTTCGACATCAATACGGGTTTTCTCGTCAACGCGCATCAGATCCACATGCATCGGCATGTCCTTGACTGGATGGAGCTGGACGTCGCGGGCGATCACGGATTGCTGGCCGTCTTCGCCAGGCACGTCGATTTTCGCCAGATGGGCCTTCATACGACCGGCCAGATAGGCCTTCAGCACTTCATTCTGCTTCAGGCGAATAGCGACCGGCTCTTCGCCACCGCCATAGATCACACCCGGAATCCAGCCGTCGCGACGGGTTTCCCGCGCGCCGCCCGTGCCCGTTCTGTCGCGGACCTCGCAATGAAAAATGTCAATATCGGCCATGGTTCCAAGCGTCCTCACGCAAAAGAGCCACGGCAGCGGGCGTCTCCGGCCCCTGCGGCGGCTCGAAATTCCTAAATAAGCCGCGGTCTATAGAGGAAAGGAAGGACCAGCGCAAGCATGTAGAGGCCCCTCAATTTCGGACGTTTCCAGTATATTACTTGATCGAAAAAGCCTCTTCAATCGCTCTTTATTAACGCGCCGGTGAAAACACGCTAAGAAGCCGTGACATCCGTTTCAGGGGAATGCTCCAATGACACTTTTCTCGCGTTTTCGAGGGCGGCTCGTCGCCGCTATGTCCGCTCTTGTGTTGAGTTGGATCGCCAGCGCCGGGATCGCGGCTGAATATGAAGTGCCGGTCGGCTATCACACCCTCGACAACGGCTTGAAGGTGGTGCTTTCCGAGGACAGCACCGTCCCGACGGCGACCATCGCTGTCTATTACGGCATCGGCTTCCGGGTTGAGCCGCGTGATCGAACCGGCTTTGCGCATCTCTTCGAGCACATGATGTTTCAAGGCTCGAACAATCTCGGTAAAGGCGAATTCATTGCGTTGGTGAACTCCAATGGCGGGGTCCTGAACGGCTCGACACGATTCGATTTCACCAATTATTTCGAGGTTGTTCCGTCCCATAAGACGGAGACCTTTATCTGGGCCGAGGCGGACCGCATGCGCGGCCTCAACATTACGCAAGCCAATCTCACCAACCAGCAGGGGGTTGTGAAGAACGAGGTCAAGGTGAACGTCCTCAACCAGCCCTATGGCGGCTTCCCGTGGCTCGACCTGCCGCAACTGGCGAATGAAAACTGGTTCAACGCGCACAATTTTTATGGCGACCTTGAAGATCTCGATGCGGCGACGCTTGAAGACGTGCAGCAGTTCTTTAAGGATTTTTACGCTCCGAATAATGCTGTCGTGGTTGTTGCAGGCGATATCGAGCCATCGGAAACGCTGGCATGGGTCGAGCAATATTTCGGCGATATTCCGGCATCGGATAATTTGTTCTCGCCGGACGTTTCCGAGCCCCGTCAGGAAGCCGAAAAGCGCATTGAGAAGACCGATCCGTTGGCGCCGCGCCCGGCTTTGGCCTGGGGTTATCATGTGCCGGAACGCGGCACGCCTGAATGGTATGCGATGGTGGTGATCGATGCGGTCCTCACTACTGGCGAGGACAGCCGGCTGCATCAAAAGCTGGTGCAGGAAAAAGGCTATGCCGGCGCTGTTCCCGGCGGGATCAACTGGCCGCTTGGTAATATCTATAATTATAATGGACCGATGATCTGGTCAGCCTATCTGGTGCATGACGCAGGAACGCCGCCCGATGACATTCTCGCCGACATCGATGCTATTGTTGAGGATCTTCAGACTAATCTCATCAGTGAAGATGAGATGAGCCGCGCCATGACCAAGCTGCGCTCGCAGATTTACGATTACATCGGGGATGGAAATCGCGTCAGTTTTGTTGATCTGCTGGCCGCTTTCGCCTTGTTCGACGACGATCCCGAACGGATCAACCGTCTCGAAAGCGAGTTTGATGTGGTCACGCCGGAGCTTATCCGAACCACAGCGCAGGAATATCTGCGTCCGACCAATCGTTCCGTCATCACGTTAGTACCAGGCGCTGCTGACGGTCAGGGAGAGTAATCGTGAAAACTACTTCAAAACTGACCGCCGCTCTTTTCGCCACACTCGCTCTATCGACACCCTGCGTAGCTCTGGAGAAGGAGCAGCCGCCTGTCGGCGCGGAGCCGCGCGGCTTCACGCTGCCCAAGATTGAAACCTACAGTTTGCGTAACGGCGTTGATGTGACGCTGGTTCCTTATGGCCGCGCCCCGAAAGTCGCCATTCGCGCCGTTGTGCGTGTCGGCAATTTGAATGATGGCGATACCCCTTGGATCGCCGACCTTACCGCCCAGATGATGGGCGAGGGGGCGGCCGGCAGGTCAGCCTCGGAGCTTGCGCTGGCGGCCGCCCGTATGGGCGGAGATCTCAATATCGGTGTTGGTCTTGATGAGACATTCGTCACCATGGATGTTCTCAGCGAAAGCGCGCCGGATGCAATCGGGTTGATCGCTGACGTTGTTCAACGACCGGATATGCCGGAAAGCGAATTCGACCGGATACAGCAAAACCTTCTGCGCAATATTTCCGTAGCGTCAACCCGGCCGCAGACAATCGCTCAGAACGCCTTTATGAAGTCCATTTACCCTGGGCACCCTTACAGCCATGCCGTTCTTCCTGATGCGGATGAGTTCGCAGGGCTTGCGCTTGATCAGGTTCGTGATTTTCATGCGGCGAATTTTGGCGGCGCGCGCACTCACATCTACGTTGTCGGCGAATTTGACCGCCGCAAGGTGCGCAGCGCTATCGCAAAAGCATTCCGAAAATGGGATGAGGGGCCTGAGCCATTGGTCCTGGCGCCCGAAACGCCAGATGCCCCGGAAGTTGTGTTGATTGATCGTCCGGGCGCTGTTCAATCGACAATCCGCCTCGGCAAACGCGTTCCACCGCTTGATGCGAGCCTTGATCTGGAAGCGGCGGATACGGTGCTTGGCGGATATTTTTCATCCCGCATCACCCGCAACATCCGCGAAGACAAGGGATATACCTATTCGCCGAATTCAGCCGTCAGCGTTGAATATAAAGCCGCATACTGGCGTCAGAATGCTGACATCACATCAGAGGCGACTGGTCCGGCGATCGCCGAGATTGTTAAAGAGATACGCGGCCTTCAGGATGTTCCGCCGCCTGCCGACGAATTAACCGGCGTCAAGAACTATATGAATGGCGTTTTCGTTATCCGTCTCGCGTCGCGTGGCGGGATGGCGGGTCAGCTGGCCTATGTCAATCTGCATGAACTCGGCATCGATTATCTTGAGAACTATGTGGACACCGTTCAGGCGTTGACAGCGGAAGATGTGCAAAACGCCGCTAAAGGGCATCTGCCGATTGACCAGATGAGCCTTACGGTCGTGGGCGATCTTGAATCGGTGACACCGCAGCTTGAGGCGCTGCCGGAGTTTGCTGACCTGCTTCCGGGTGACGATTAGCAGCCAGGCTGAATGATCGCAGGTCCCGCTGAGGTGAGATGGCTTTAAGGCCCGATTGCAGTTTGCTGTGAGACGCAGGCCGTTTTGGCGGGGGGCGTCGCGATTTGCGGACGTGACTTATTCGTGAACCTTCATTCTCGTGAAGCAGACGCGCCTGTGAGGCTATCGCCTGTTGACAGTCTCTTTTTATTCTGTATCAGCGTATTAATACAGTATGTAACTGTCATTATCAGAGAAGCCTGATCGTTACGGGACATTATCTGAAAAAGGTGGATAAGGTGCGCGGACCAGCAAAACAACAATCAAAAGAACAACGCGCCAGAGACGAGAAGGCGCTTTTTGATGCTTTTGCGAAGCTGAAAAGCGGCGCCGAGGCGGCGCGGTTTCTGCGCGACCTGGCGACACCCGGCGAACTTGAAGCTTTTGCAGAGCGCTGGCGCATTGCCCGCCTGCTCGACGAGGGTGGGCATTCCTATCGCGATATCGCAGTGGCGGCGAACGCTTCGACCACGACAGTTGCGCGAGTCGCCCGTTTTTTACGCGAAGAAAATCACCGGGGCTATCGTCTGGTCCTGGATCGCCTCTAACCCCTGGAGTTATCGATGAGTGAAGAGCGATTACGCATCGCCATTCAAAAGTCCGGCCGTCTTTCTGAAGGCAGTTTTGAGCTTTTGAAAAATTGCGGTCTGAAGATATCCCGCGGCAAGGACAAGCTTTACGGGCGCGTGCGTGAGTTGCCGATCGACGTCCTGCTGTTGCGCGACGATGATATTCCTGCATTCGTTGCAGATAACGCCTGCGATATTGGCATTGTCGGACAAAACGTTTTTGAGGAAGAACGCCTCAACGAAACTCATGACAATCCTGCGGTTGAAGTCATGCCGCTTGGCTTTGCGCGCTGCAAACTGATGCTTGCGGCGCCCAAGGAATGGACATTCAACGGGCCGTCAATGATGGATGGGAAGCGTATTGCGACATCTTATCCGGGGCTGACGCAGGCGTGGCTTCAACGGGAAGGTGTTAGTGCGCGTCCCGTGATGATGAAGGGTTCTGTCGAAGTGGCGCCGCGATTGAAAATCGCCGATGCGGTCTGTGATATTGTCTCGACCGGGGCGACCCTGGACGCTAACGGTCTAAAACCAGTCGCGACTGTCTTTGAATCCGAAGCGTTGCTGATCCGAAACGTGGAAACATTTTCACCGGAAAAGCAGGCTGTCTTTGATGCGCTGATGAAACGCATTAACGGCGTTCTCACTTCTCGTGACGCGAAATATGTCATGATGAATGCGCCGCGCGATGCGGTCGATGCAATCACAGCATTCCTGCCCGGCGCGGAAGCGCCAACTATATTGGAGCTTGCCGGCAATCCGGAAAAGGTGGCCATCCACGCAGTGTGTCGCGAAAGCGTTTTCTGGGACACGCTCGAGGAATTGAAGACGCTTGGCGCCAGTGCGATTCTGGTGCTGCCTATTGAAAAAATGATGCCTTAGGCGAATCAAAATCTCAACTAAATTATCAGCGCAAGCTAATAGTGCGCATTTAATGCGCATACAAAATATTATAGGTGCGCATCAATTGCGCATTTTTTGAAGAATTTTCCACAAGCCCAAAGATTTTTGCGCCGATGTGCGTGTCTGTCACATAAGTGATACTCATCTCTCTTACCTTCGTAGGGGCTGAGTATTCCATCAGTGTACAAATGAAAATACGCATCATGCGTGCCGCGTTCGCGATGTGAACGGGAAAGGATTTTTATGGCCTACGACAATCATCTTGGTATGAATCGCAGAGACATGTTGAAGAGCGGCGTGGCGCTGGCGGGCGCCGCTGCGATAGCGACGCCGCTGCGCGGCCTTGCTCAGTTTCAAAACTCTGTAACTGCTTTCGCCGCGCCGATTGCGAGCCCGTACGGGGTCATCTCGCCAAAACTTGACCTCGAAACGGGTCTGCCCTTGCTGCAATTGCCGGAAGGGTTTTCTTATCGCTCATTCGGGTGGACGGGCGACATCATGAATAATGGCCAGGCGACGCCGCCGCGTCATGACGGCATGGCTGTCGTTGAAGAGCGCGGTCCGTTGACCATGCTGATCCGCAATCATGAAAACGGCACGGCGACGGACTTTGAAGGAAACACATTCGGATTAATCGGTTCACGCGCGATTTATGATGATGTGGTGGCTGCGGCGCTCGGCGCGCCGGAAGGCGTTTCCGGCGGCACGACGACCGTGATTTTGCGCAATGGCGAGTACTACAAAACCATCCCAAGTCTTGGCGGCACAATCGTTAACTGCGCGGGCGGGCCGACGCCTTGGGGCACATGGCTGACTTGCGAGGAAACAACAACGGACCTCACCGAGATTGGCGGCAAGAAGCATGGTTATGTTTTCGAAGTGACCTGGAACGGTAACAAGCGCGCGGCGAAACCGATCATCAATATGGGCCGTATGGCGCATGAAGCGGTCGCCGTGAATCCGCAAAATGGCGACGTCTATCTCACCGAAGATCGCCGCAATCGCGCTGGCCTTTATAAATATGCGCCGGATTTCCCGCAGTTCCGTTTTGGCGCGCTTGAAAAGGGCGGCTCCCTTTACGCTGCGAAAGTCGCAGGTGAAGATAATGTCGATATCAACGCACCTGCGATCGGCGACACATACCAGATTGAGTGGGTGAGAGTTGATGAGCCTGATGCTGATCCGGGTCAGTTTACTGATGAGACTGTCGATGGGGAGGCGAGCGGACCTTTTCTGGAGGCTTATTCAAAAGGCGGCCTGCGGATGAGTCGCGGCGAAGGGTGCTGGTATTCTCCGAAAGACGGCTTGATCTACTTTGTTGATACGGGCGCAGGCCTGGCCAGCGATGGCCGCCGCGGCCGCGGCGAGGGCGCCGTCTGGGCGTTCGATACCGTGCGCAATGTGCTGACCTGTATTTACGTTTCTGAAAACCCGCTTGCCGGCAATAACCCGGATAACCTCACGGTCAGCCCGCGAGGCGGCATCGTCCTCTGCGAAGATGGCGGCGGGGTTGAAGATGAGTTCGGTTTCGGCGAGCGTTTGCTGGGTCTGACGCCAACGGGCCAGCCGTTCATCTTTGGCAAGAACAATATACAGTTGGAACAGTCTGACATTCTCGCCGCCAGCAGGTCGCTGCGCTTTATTGCAGAAGATGACTATCGCAATCGGGAGTGGTGCGGCGCCTGTTTCAATTCTTCCGGGGATACGCTGTTTGTGAATGTTCAAACGCCTGGCGTCACCTTTGCGATTACGGGGCCCTGGGCCAACGGGCCGATTTAGGTTTCGCGATCGTTGCGTAAAGTTTTGTCGCGTAAAAACGCCCGCTGGTTATCCCCCGATGCCAGCGGGCCTTTCAATTTTATTGCATTCAATTGCGTTTATTGTGGCTTACAGCCGTGTTAGATTGTAACGTAGTGACATGTTCGCGTAGAAGTAGTACACAGATAATCTCTTAACGCATCAATCTGGGGATGGGGGGCGTTATGGTTTTTCGGTTGTTCTTTCTTTTTGCGTGCGCGTTGTCGCTTTATGGGTGCGGTGCGTTGCGGGCGTTGCCGCATGTGACGACAAATGAACTTGCGCGGAATATCAGCGAAAATACAGCGAACATAAATGAAGCGCAGGCGCGCGCGACGAATGCGATAATTTTGAAAAATATTTTGCGTGCCCGTGATCGCTGGCCAACGAGTTATTCGACACTTTCGGGGATAACGTCAAATCCTGAAATAGTTTTCACTGCCGGAGCAAATCTTGACCCTTTGGGGCTTGGTAATCCGCCATTGCCGTTTGGAAAATCAAACGCCAACATTAGTCAGGACAACACAGCATCTGCATCTTACAGTGTTAATCCGTTTGCTGAAAATAATAGTGGTGAGAACATCTATCGACCAGTCTCCGAAGAGATATTTAAACAGTACTGGGATGCAGGTTGGCCAAAGGATGTGATCTTGTTATTATTCGTAGAAAGCATTAAGCCGCCAGGCGGTGAATACATCCGAAACAATATCGACTCTATCGACTATAAGTCAAAATTTCTTCCAGCGCTGGCAGTCTTAATGGGCAATGACTGTGGAACGTTTCTTTCGGCTAACAAACCAAAGGACGAAATTAAGAACGAAAGCGAAAGCGAAAGCGATAGTGATAGTGATAGTGATAGTGATAGTGATTGCAATAATGAAGCGTACGGATTTACCGGGAAGGGTGGTAAATTAGGTGAAGACAAATGCCCTATCTTGTATGAGTACAAAGGGCGAGAGCTCATTCGGGCTACTGTGGATGGCGAGAAAAGTGAGATCGAACAGATCAAGAGTCTTTCGGACCTTATGAAAGGGGATGTCTTTATTGAGATATCATCAGAAACGCACGCGCAAACCAACGGCTACGTTCAAAGCTCCGTAAGATTGCTAGGCTGTAAGCAACCATTGATAGAAGATGAGTATGCATTCCGAAAAACCGTTGATGGAGAATATTCCTATCACGAAAATCACAGATATGAAGTGAGGCTACGCTCTATTAATTCTATGCTGTATTTCCTGGGCGAAGTCTTGAGGCACGCCGAAATAAATTGCGCAAAGGATGGTCTCGGTCGTTGTAAGATTCCATATGAGAGCGAGGAAAATAAAACCAAACCTGCATTGGTGAGAGTACTCCGCAGTTCTGACTGTAGGCCGAGTTCTGCTTCATCAAGCGTTCCCTTGTTGCATGTGTATCCAAGGACCAGAGCTCGCCGTGCAATTGGCGATTTAGAAGACAGCTATGCAGCTTCAGTGAATCATGCAGGCGAATGGTACTATGCAGTGCCTAAATTTGAATATGATGGGAACGATAACGCGTGTGATCTCGACCGATCTGGAACGGTGTTCTCGATTCTTTCGCAGCTGTTTATCCGCTCTCAGTCAAAAGATTTCCTGAAGGCGCCAGAAGCATCAATATTGCGTACGCAATAATTTTGCAGACTGACTAGCTCTCGGTTCTGCGAAAGGGCAGCGCCGTCAGGCGTTTCGGCATCGCCGGTTTCTTCAGTGTCGCAGGGTTTGACGCCTCGTCATGGTCATCGGCGAGGACGTCGATCATGCGCTTGATATCGTGGGCGTAATCACGGGCAATGCGAAGCTCTTTCAAAAACCTGTCCAAAGTATCCTGTGAAGCCGCGAAGGGCAGGGCGTCGCCGCGCCGGTCGATCTTGATAATTTCGTCGAGATAGGCGCCTGATGTTGTGAGCGCTGGCACGCCATGTTCGACAACATTCCGGTTTCCGCGCAAGCGGTTATAGAGTTTCAGAAAATGGTCGAGATGCCCGCGCGTCGCTGCGTCCGGTTCAAATTTTTCAACCAGATAACGAATGAAGTCGGCTTTGGTGACGTTCCCCATGAAGGCGAAGATGTGTGCGGCGACGTCCGCATCGACAGTCAGATAGTTATTGCCGAGCTGCTGGAGGTCATGCTCCAGATAGTTCCATTCAATCGCAATATGGCCGACCGCCAGGGCGTATCGGTTCTTGTCATGATGGTGCGCCACTTCTGGTTCTCCCCAACCTGAATGCAGAAAAGATGGTGCTGCCGGAGAGATTCGAACTCTCGGCCTCTCCCTTACCAAGGGAGTGCTCTACCCCTGAGCTACGGCAGCGTCATTCCAGAATTTTGGCTTCTAGCCCCCGACTCGCGATTTGGCAAGCTGGCCCGGTTTGGGGCATAGAGGCCGGAATTCATGGTTAGTGAATAATTGTGGAAACGGAGTGCAATTCTTTGCAAAAATTGACAGCAGGGTGGGTTTGGCGCAAGTGCGGCCGTCTTTGGCGGCGTCTGCTGGATCGCGACTTTATTCGTAGGCGTCCTAAAAAAATCAGGCCCTTCCCTGGCGCGGATATCGACGCCTTCGCCATTGCCTATAATGAGTATGGCGCCTATTGCGTGCCCCTGCTGGCGGCGCACCGTCCCGCAACGCGGTATATAATGGCGGGCCGCGTTTGGGAAAATGAGACACTCGAAGTTATGCGCAAGAATATTGGCGACGGCGATGTTGTTCACGCCGGCGCATCATTTGGCGATTTTTTTCCGTTACTTTCGAAATCCGTAAGTTCGGGAGCCCATATCTGGACGTTTGAACCGAACCTGCTGAATTACAAGGCGGCAATGCTGACGCTGCAAATAAATGAGATTGACAACATTATGCTTAAACGCGCGGGTCTGGGCGCTGAGGAAAAATCCGGGTCGCTTGTTGTTGAAAATAGTCGCGGCATTGCGCTTGGCGGCGCCAGTTATGTCAGTGACGACGCCTTGCTTGCGCAGGAAACTGAGCAAATCAGCATCGTCGCGCTTGATAAGGTCATTCCCGCCGAACGTCACATCGATCTCATTCAGCTTGATGTGGAGGGCTATGAAGAGCAGGCGCTGAATGGAGCGCTCAACATCATCAACCGGTGCCGGCCTGTCCTGATTGTTGAGACCAGACCCTCGGATGAGTGGATTCGGGCTAACCTCAGAGCGCTCGGCTATGAATTCGCCGGGCAGGTAGATGAAAACTACATCTATAAACCTTCGCCCTGACCCGGCTCAATCGATGCCGAATGGGCCGAAGATTTCCGGGCCGACGCGCCTGGGTTTTCGGGTCGCGGCGTCCACCAGGCACCAGTCCGTAAGGACGCTGGCGGAGAAGCGCTTTGAGCCAGGTTTGCGGATATCAACATGGCGGGCGTAGCGCGGTCCCGCCGCCCGTCCCAGCCAGGTGCGTATTTCAACCGTGTCGCCAGCCAGAACCTGATCCCGGTAGTCGATTTCATGGCGCAGGGCGACCCAGACATAGCTGTCGATCAGGACGGCATCGGCCACCGCCCGCCAGTGCGCGGTCGCAATGTCCTGCGCCCATATGAGGTAGATAGCATTATTGACGTGCCCGAGTTCGTCGATGTCGTTTGCATTCGCGATGCGTGTCATCAGCGCCGCCGTTTCAAAAGACTGGGCTCCAATCAGGTTGCCGCCTAGGATGCTATGGTCGCTCATGCGCCCCATGTACCTAAATCTCAGGGTCTGGAAAACCGATGAATGCAGTCGAAACGCAGCGCTTGACCCTTGCGCGCTCGCGTCTATGGTCCGCCGCCATGCCGAGAAAAGATGCCGATCTGGAAAAACCACAAGGCGGTCCCGGAAGCGCCCGAAAAAAGCCCGGTGGCCCTGGGACAAAAGATGTGGGCGGCGACCGCGAGGCGCGGCTGGCGGAGGCGCTGCGCGCCAATCTTCGCCGGCGAAAATCCGGCGCAGGCGAAATTGACAAGAAAGAAGACTGAATGGACAAGTTGGCGATCATCGGCGGGCGGCCTCTCTATGGAGTGATCCCCATTAGCGGGGCCAAGAACTCAGCGTTGAAAGTCATTGCGGCGTCACTGCTGACCGACAAGCCGCTGACTCTGACCAATGTGCCTCGGCTCGCTGATGTGGAGATGTTGCTGCGCCTTCTGGAGCAGCACGGCGTTTCCTGTGAATTTGAGGGATCGACGCTGAAGCTTCATGCGCAGACAATTGCCTCTACTGAGGCGCCGTATGATCTTGTCAGGAAAATGCGGGCGAGTTTCAACGTCTTGGGTCCGCTTCTTGCGCGGGAGCGCAAAGCCAAGGTATCGCTTCCCGGCGGTTGCGCGATTGGCGCCCGCCCGGTGGATCTGCACCTGAAAGCACTAACCGCCATGGGCGCGAATATTGACCTCGATGAAGGCTATGTCATCGCCGACGCGCCTGACGGGTTGCATGGCGCCGAGATCTCCTTCCCGTTCGTCTCCGTTGGGGCGACCGAGCATGCGATGCTGGCGGCCGTGCTCGCGAAGGGGGAAACGATACTCGATAACGCAGCGCGCGAGCCTGAGATCACGGATCTTTCAGAGTGCCTGAACGCGATGGGCGCGAATGTCACCGGCGCGGGTTCGTCAACCATCCGGATTGAAGGCGTTGCTCATCTTAAGGAAGCCGAACATGCAGTGCTGCCCGACCGGATTGAAACCGGCGCTTATGCGATGGCGGTTGGCGCCACAGGCGGCGAATTGACCCTTGCCGGCGCGCGCAGCGACCTTCTTGGCGCAGCGTGGTCAGTACTGGAAGAGGCCGGTCTCGACATCGAAGACGTTGATGATGGCGTTCGCGTCAAGCGCAATGGCAGCCCGTGCAAAGCGGTTGATATTATCACGCAACCGTTCCCCGGATTTCCAACCGACTTGCAGGCGCAATTTATGGCGTTGATGACAACTGCTGAAGGCGTTTCGACCATCAAGGAAACGATTTTCGAAAATAGATTCATGCACGCGCCTGAACTGTCGCGCATGGGCGCCAATATTTCCGTTGACGGACAAACGGCGACAGTGCGCGGTGTCAAACGCATGAAGGGCGCGCCGGTGATGGCGACTGATTTGCGTGCCTCAATGTCGCTTGTGATTGCAGGTCTCGCGGCTGAAGGGCAGACCATGATCAACCGGGTTTATCATCTTGACCGCGGCTTTGAACGGCTGGAAGAGAAGCTTCAAAATTGCGGCGCGCTGATAGAACGCGTCAAGGAATAGGAAGACAAAGTGGCCTCGCTAAACGATTACAAGCCACTCCGGCTAATGGCTGGCGACCAGGAGGATTTGGGCGTGATTTCCGCCTGTCTTCAGGATGCTGTCGCCAAGCTGGGCGATTTTGCGTGGCTTCCTGATGAGCGGCGCTTCGTTATGGTCGCAAACCGGTTCGTTTGGGAATGCGCCGGGCGGGGCCGGGCGGGTCCTTTCGCGCGGGTGCGTGCAGGGGCGCATTTTGATGATGTCAAAGCGGCGCGGTTCCAGCATTTGCGCACCGATGCAAAAGACGCAGTGGTCGAACTGTTATCGATCCGGTTTGAGGCCGGTGAAGATGGCGCTGGCGAGATCGTTCTTGACTTCGCTGGCGGTGGGGCGGTTCGCCTGAATGTCGAAAGCATCAACGCCTACATGTCGGACATATCCGACCCCTGGCGGACGCGGGCAAAGCCCAGGCACGGACAATAGGCGATCATCATCCGGCTCGCGGTGTTGTGCGTATCACGTATCCATTATGATGATTAGATGATAAGCCCCGCAAAGCGGCATTGAAGGCAAAGAATGGTTCTGCGACTTAACCAGACGTCCGCTGATTTTGACGCCCGGTTTGGCGACTTTATCGGTAAGGACCGCAATGATGGGGCGGATGTGCATGACGTTGTGCGGCGGGTCATCGATGATGTTCGCCAGCGCGGTGTTCAGGCGCTCGTAGATTACACCTCGAAGTTCGACGGTTTCGACCTGACCGACGACAACGTTGCGATCAGCGCGGAAGAAATTGACGACGCCATTGCGTCCTGTAATGCCGGTGACCTTGATGCACTCAGATTCGCCGCCGATCGCATACGCGCCTATCACGAACGGCAACTGCCATCTGATGTGCGCTATACGGACGATGCAGGCGTCACGCTTGGCTGGCGCTGGACAAATGTTGACGCGGCGGGGCTTTATGCGCCGGGCGGGCGCGCGGCCTATCCGTCAAGTGTTTTGATGAATGCGATCCCGGCGAAGGTCGCCGGCGTCAGCCGGTTGGCGCTCGTAACGCCGGCGCCGGGTGGCGAGATGAACCCCCTGGTGCTCGCAGCAGCAAAGCAGGCGGGCATAGATGAAATTTATCGTATCGGCGGTGCGCAGGCGATTGCAGCGCTGGCCTTTGGCGCAGGGCCCATTGCGCCGGTTGATGTGATTGTTGGTCCGGGCAACGCTTACGTCGCGGAAGCCAAACGCCAGGTCTTCGGTCATGTCGGCATCGACAGCGTGGCGGGTCCTTCGGAAATTCTGGTGGTGGCGGACAGTAAGAACGATCCCGACTGGATTGCCGCTGACCTGCTTTCCCAGGCGGAGCATGATCCTTCCTCCCAGAGCATCTTGATCACGGACGATGAGGGTTTTGCCGATAAGGTTGTTGCGTGCGTTGAGGCGCAGCTTGAAGGCAGCGTGCGGCGCGAGATTGCGGAAGCCGCGTGGGAGAAGAACTCAGCCGTCATCGTTGTGAAAGACTTGAGCGAGGCGCCGGCGATCGTCGACAAAATTGCACCGGAACATCTTGAGCTTGCGGTGGAAAACCCAGATGCATTGCTCACAAAAATTCGCCATGCGGGCGCCATCTTCCTTGGCCGCTACACGCCGGAAGCGGTCGGTGACTATGTCGCTGGACCGGACCATGTTCTGCCCACCGCGCAGGCGGCGCGTTACGCCTCTGGTCTTTCGGTTCTCGACTTCATGAAGCGCGCGTCGATTATCGGATGTGACGAGAATGCGCTTGGCCGCATTGGCCCGGCCGCTGCACGGCTCGCGGATGCGGAAGGCTTGCCGAGCCATGCAGCGTCAGTTCGGGTGCGCTTGAAAAAGCAACAGCCAAAGTAATAGCGATCACTCTGGCTGTTACCCGGTTTTTTGACAGCTGTCGCCGTCAGTTTTCATCAGCGTATTTTTCAAACCATCCCAGAATGTGCTCCACCTTGCCGATCAGGCGGGACGGTCGCCCGGCGATGCCGTGGCTTGCGCCGGGCACGCGCACTAATGACGTGTCGACGCCACGCAGTTTCAGCGCCTGATAAAATTGCTCGGATTCTGAAATCGGCGTGCGGTAGTCTTCTTCGCCGGTCATCAGCATGGTTGGCGTCGATACATTCCCGACGAGCGACAGCGGCGAGCGCTCCCAGTAATGCTCGAACTCTTCCCAGGGCGTCCCCGGAAACTGATGTTTGATCTGATAGGTATAGATGTCGCCGGTCAGCACTTTACTGGTCCAGTTGATGATTGGCTTTGCTGCGACAGCGGCGCGGAAGCGGTCAGTCAGGCCGACAAGATAAGCTGTTGATACGCCGCCCGCCGAGCCGCCGGTCACGTAAAGCTGGTCTTCGTCAATGAACCCTTTGGCGATCATGGCGTCGACGCCGGATATATGGTCGGCGAAATCATCACGGCTTGGGTATTTGTACTGAAGGAGCAGTCCGAAGTCTTCGCCATAAGAGCTGCTGCCGCGATGGTTGTTATAAAAAACAACATAGCCTTCAGCGGCGTATCGTTGGATCTCAAGGGAAAAATGAGGACCATAAGCGGCGTGGGGCCCCCCGTGAATCTCCAGGACGAGCGGATATTTCTTGCTGGGATCGAAATCCGGCGGTGTCACATACCAGCCCTGAATTTCGACATCGCCGAGCGTTGACGTGTAGATGATCTCATTCACATCGCCGAGTTTTTTTGCGCCTAGCACATCTTCGTTTAAAGCCGTCAGGGTGCGGACACGACCATTGCGGCTGACCGCAAGGTCGGCGGGCCGATCAGTAGCGCCTTTTGTAAAAGCGATGGCGCCGTTGCCGGCGACGGAAAAACCGCCGCTCGTATAAGGCCTTGAATTGGCCGTGCCGCCAACCTTTTCGACGACGGTTTGCGGCGCGCCATTCAAACGGACATAGCCGACTTTTCTCTCGCCTCGATCATCATATTGGTAATAAAGGCCGCGACCGCTTGCATCCCAGACCGGTCTTTCAACGGAACGGTCGAGGTTTCCCGTTAGAACTCTGACATTGCCGCCGTCTTTTCCCATCACATAGAGGCGATAAATACGAAAGGCGAGACCATTATTGTCAGCGCCGACATAGGCAATCTGATTGCCGGAAGGAGACATGACAGGTTCTGATTCCGAGCCGCCCTTTTCAGTGAGTTGAGTCAGTTCTCCGTCAAGGGAGATGGAAAAAACATCGGATTCAACCGTTTCAAGCTGCCATTCGGCATGTCTGTTTGCGGAGAAAACAACACTCTTTGAATCCGGCGCCCAGGAGAGCGGGCCCTGATGATTAAAGTCACCACTGGTCAGTTGTCGGGGCGTGCCGCCGTCGGCGGGCGTCACGAAGATATGCTCGTAGGCGGGCTCAAGATAACCCTCGCCGTCAAATCGATAACGGACTTCGTCGATATAGTTGAAAGGCTCAGCCCATTCGGCGCCTTCCGGTTTTTCCGGCGACTCCACAAAAGGTTTGTTGTCGGTTTTGACGCGCATCACGAAGGCGATCAGGCGTCCGTCAGGCGACCATGTGAGGTCGCTGGGCGCTTCGGTCAGATTTGTGATCAGCGCTTCGTCGCCTGTTGAAAGCCACTTCACATAGAGTTGCGGTGACCCCTCCACGGAGGAGAAATAGGCGATGCGCGTACCGTCCGGAGACCATCGGGGGAAGTTGTAATCGGCGCGGCCGGACAGGAGCGGGCGGTGATTGGCGCCGTTAGCATTGACGATCCAGATATTGGATCGCGTCTTGTCAGTCATGATGTCATTAGATCGTCGCACATACGCAATCTGAGACCCATTCGGTGCAATCTGCGGATCATCGGCATATTCAATATTGAAAATATCGATAGGTTGAAGGCGGTTTGACCCCTCCGCCTCATCGGCATTCGCAGAACCTATCGCTGAGGCGATCACTGCAATGACGCCAAGCCAGACCAACCATACTGCACGCATGGAACCCTCCCGTTATAATTTAAGCACAGCCGGGAAACGGTAACTCAGTTATCCGGTGTTCACAACAAACAGCCCTCAGTCAGCAAATGCCGACTGTCGTTCGGGTCGGAATCTTCTTTGACAGCTTTGCTAATCAGGCTGGCTTTCGGGAAAAGCAAACTCTTCGCCGCTTTGTTTCCATACCGGATATTTCCGCATCACGGATGTAAAAAGATCGGACGACATCAATTGCGTCAGCCACTTGCGCACATGCAGGATTGGCGCGGCGTCAAACCAGGCCATGTCGGCGATGCGGAACTGACGGACAAAGGGAAAAACGGCGATGTCGCTAAAGCCGCGTTTGTCGCCGTTTAGAAAACCATTGCTTGCTAGACGAACTTCCAATGCTTGAAGAAATTCAAAACCGGCTTTTCGATGTTCCTCCGGATCGGCTCCTTCATATCGCGTTGCGTATTTGTAGCGGTCCAGATGGTGTTTGAACGGGCCGTCGTTTTCGGCGATCAGTTCATTATCGACTGCGGACAGCCAGTCTTCCGGATCTCGCGCCATTAGCGCCCAATGCATAACGTCAATGCTTTCGTCAATGATTTCATTACCGTCGATCAGCACAGGAACGGTGCCTTTTGTTGACGCCGCGATCATCTCGTCTGGCTTATCGCGTAGTAAGACTTCTCTGAGGCGCACTGGCGTTTCGCTGATCGCGATGGCCATGCGCGCCCGCATGGCGTATGGGCATCGCCGAAAGGAATAGAGGATGGGAGCGTTACTTTCCGTCATTGCAGATCGCGCTCATCCCAGATGATTTTCAGGCCAGCGAAATCATGACTTTCGGCATGCTCCGGTTTCTGATCCAGCTTCGCGCCGATATGTTGTTCGCCGCGCTCTTTGGCGAGCTTGATTTGCTTTTGCCGTTCCGCGAAGGCGCGTTTTCTTTCCTCTGAATGCTCATCAAAGCAAGCCGGGCAGGAGACGCCCTCATGGTATTGCGGTGAAGCCTTGTCGTCTTCGGTAATCGGCCTGCGGCACGCAAAGCACTGGTCGTAGGAGCCAGGGGCAAGGTCATGGCCGACCGACACACGCTGGTCGAACACGAAACATTCCCCGCGCCATAGACTCTCACCTTCCGGAACAGTCTCAAGATATTTAAGGATACCGCCTTTGAGGTGTACGACATCGTCAACGCCTTCGCTGCGAAGGAATGCAGTGGATTTTTCACAGCGAATGCCGCCAGTGCAGAACATGGCGACTTTCTTGATGTCATGTTCTTCTCGGAATTTTCGGAACCACGCAGGGAAGTCACGAAATGAACCTGTTTCCGGATTGATGGCGCCTTCAAAGGTGCCGATCGAGACTTCGTAGTCGTTGCGCGTATCGATGACGAGCGTTTCCGGATCGGAAATCACGTTATTCCAGTCGCTCGGCTCAATATATCGTTCATGGCTCTTGTGCGGCTCGATATTCTGCACGCCCATCGTCACAATTTCTTTTTTAAGGCGTACTTTCAGGCGGTGAAATGGATTTTTATCCGTATAGGATTCTTTCCATTCCAGATTCGTACAACCCGGAAGGGTTTTGATTTCCGCTATCACGGCGTCTATGCCGCCGCGCGGTCCGGCAATCGTTCCGTTCACACCCTCATGGGCAAGAAGGATTGTCCCGCAGACATCGCTTTTGCTGGCGACATCCTGCAATGGAGCTTGATGCTGCGCGAAATCGGGCAGGGCGGAGAACTTATAAAAGGCGGCGACGACAATCTGGGACATAACGATGCGCTTTTACGCGAGCGTCGATCCGGGCTCAACTATTTCCGCTTTGGTTAAAATCCGTAGCTGACAGCGGCTTTGGCGATGGTGTCGGTATTTTCCCGGCCTGCCGGTGGGTTTGTCTCGCGCCGATATTCAAAGGAAACGCCGGTTGAAATCGACCCCCAGAGCTTGGTTGAAAGAGATGATACGGACTGTAGTGTCGTTGTGATATCAGTGTAGGTGACGGCGAAGTCCTGTTCGAAAAGGACGCCCTCACGGATGACCCAATCGGTCTCGCTGGCTGCATAGGCGGCGAATTGCTGATCGATTTCCTGAGTATCGTCAATCGGCGAATAGCGAAAGCCGGGGCCGCCTTCGACCTTCCAGGTGAATGGGTCAGACTTGAATAGGAAATGACCGAGACCGGCGCCGGCGAAGAGGCGGTAGTCAAAGCCTGAAAACTCGTCCTCTTCATAGGAGAAGCGGCCATAGGCGTAGGTTCGCTCACCAAAATTGTAATCAAGCTTGTAAGCGGCGCCCCACCGCTTTTGGTTCAGAATTCCCTCGGACGCGCCGAGATTAAAAAAGGCGTCGAAATTGTGAACGAATTTTCCGTCCTTGCGGGCTGCGTCAATAAGAACGCCGACAGCGCTGTTGTCCGAGTTACCGGAGGAGAAGAGCGCTGAAGTTTCAATCTTGCCGTCCCAGGGCGACAGAGCGAAGACGCCGCCATTGCTTTCCTCCTCCTCTGCGGGTGGAGCTTCCTCGTCAGTTTCCACCGCGACCGGCGTTAGCGCTGCTATTTGCTCTTTTGATTGCTCCTCGACAGCGATCTCATAGTCCGGGAAAACCGCCTTGACGGCTCTTGTGACAGCCTCAATTTCCCCAGCGTCTCCTGTCGCATAGGCGGCGTCGAGCAGCGCTTGTGCGATATCGGGAATGGGCGCGCCATCTTGTGCGGCGGCGGACGTGACCGCCAGCATGGCGGCCCCCAATAGGGCGGCGGCGGGGTGCTTCATGAACTCTACTCGCTTGTCTTTGTCATTCTTTCAGGCGTTTGATCTAATGATTCGGGAACCGTCAGGAATCTGGAGGCCCGCCCCTACCGTGACGAGCGCGATCCGTCTCGTTAAAAGAAAGCAACTGATTCGGAGAGCCTATGCCTGAAGGCGCCGCCAGCACATCGCGTTTTCGTATCGTCAAGATCGACCTTGACGAGCGCTCGCTGGCGCCTGCGACCGCCGATATTGAGCACGAACGTAAAGTCGCGATCTACGATTTGATTGAAGAGAATCACTTTCAGCCGATCGGCGCCGGTGAGGGGCCGTTCGAACTGTACCTGTCGAATGTGGAGCGGCGTCTGGTGTTTGATGTGCGCCGTGAAGGCGGCGAGGCGCTGGGCCAGGTGCATCTTTCGATGTCGCCTTTCCGCAAGATTATTCGCGATTATTTCATGCTGTGCGAAAGCTATTATGACGCCATCCGGAACGCGGCCCCCGCCCAGATCGAAACCATCGATATGGCGCGCCGCGGCATGCACAATGAGGGGTCAGAGATTTTGCGCGAGCGCCTGAAAGACAAGATTGAGATCGATTTCGACACGGCGCGACGGTTATTCACGCTGATTTGCAGCTTTCACATGCGATGAGGAGACTATCATGACCCAATCCATCCTCTTTGCATGCAATATGAACTCTGTGCGCTCTCCCATGGCGGCGGCTTTGCTGCGACTTCACGGCAAGCCGGATATTCATATCGATTCGGCGGGCGTCTACGAGGGCGGGCTCGATCCTTTCGTTGAAATGGTGATGCAGGAACTCGGCGTGTCGATGGAAAGTCATGAACCCAAAGCGCTGAGTGAGGTAAAGCTCGATGGATTTGATGTGATCGTGGCCTTGACGCCGGAGGCGGCGGTTGAGGCGCGGCGTTATCTGCCGCGTGATAAAATCGAGTTCTGGGATATTGAAAACCCCTCCCAGGAACGCGGTGGGCGCGAGGCGATTCTGGAGGCCTATCGGGGGGTGCGCGATGATCTGGCGAAGCGGCTTCGCGTGCGGTTTCCCGAACTTCACGAAAAGCCTTGATTTTCCTAGCGTTCGCCACCATGTTCGCGCCCCTAAATCAGATTATGCGTTGGATGGCCGCTATGGCGCCAACACTGAGGAGCGAATGGCGAAAGAAGAATTACTCGAGTTTGAAGGCACGGTAGAAGAACTTCTGCCGAACGCGACTTTCCGCGTAAAGCTTGAAAATGATCACGAGATTATTGCGCATACAGCCGGTAAAATGCGCAAGAACCGCATTCGCGTTCTGGCGGGCGACAAAGTGCTCGTCGAGATGACGCCTTACGACCTGACCAAAGGCCGTATCACGTATCGTTTTAAATAATCCGGGCTGGCGATGACGGCCGCGCCGCTCATTCTCGCCAGCGCCAGTCCCCGGCGCAAAGCGCTGCTGGAACTGATTGGCGTCCACCCCGATAAAATCATCGCCGCCGATATTGATGAGACGCCCCGCAAAGGCGAGTTTGCCCGTGACCTTGCGCTGCGACTGGCGAAGGAAAAGGCGCAGGCGATCGCCGCTGCAAATTCGGATGCATTTGTGCTGGGATCGGATACTGTGGTTGGCTGCGGCCGGCGCATTCTGCCAAAGGCGGAGGATGAGGATACAGCGCGGGCGTGCCTGGCGTTGCTTTCCGGTCGCGCCCACCGGGTGTTTTCCGGCGTTGCGCTTGTCCGCCCTGACGGGTCGGTTTCTGCACGGATTGTTGAAACGCGGGTCAAGGTTCGCCGCCTTACGCCTGCCGCTGTCGAAGAGTACATCGCCAGCGATGAATGGAACGGTAAGGCTGGCGGCTATGCGATCCAGGGGTTGTTCGCAAAGCATATCGTCATGATTGTGGGTTCACACCCGAATGTGGTCGGGTTGCCGGTTTATGAAACGGCAAACCTCTTGATGGGCGCAGGTCTTTGCAAGTGACGCAAGCGCGGAATGAAACCAAACAGCTCATCATTGAATGCGGCGTTGCGCAAACACGCGCCGCCCTTATCAAAAATGATCGCATTGAAAAATTCTGGTTTGGACCTGCGCGGGGCGATGAACATCTCGATCAAACGCCGCGCGCCGGACGGCGCTATATAGGCCGCGTTAAATCAATAAGCTCATCGTTGAATGCAGCTTTTGTCGACCTTGGGGATGGGCGCGACGCTTATCTTGCGCTCAATAAAAAAATTGAGCCGCATATCTGTGATGGCGCGCTCATTGGCGCTGCGGTGAAATCGCCGCCACGTCAGGACAAAGGCGCGGTTGTTAAATATCGCAGCGATATTGACCTCGAACGCGATACGCCTGGGCGGTGTCCGCCTTTTGCAGATGCTGCAATGGACGCGGTGACGATGATTGGCGGCGGTAGTGGGATGATCTTGACTGATGACGGCGCCGCTGCGGCGCTTCTGAAATCAAAAGACGCGAAAACCGACATCAGGCATGAAGCGCATGCGAGCGCACTGTTTGAATCGTTTGGCGCTGAACAAGCGCTTGAGGAGGCCTTTGATCGGTGTGCGCCGCTAGAAGGCGGCGGGCGATTGATCATTGATGAAGCGCAAGCGGTCACCGCAATTGATGTAGATACGGCAGGTCTGACAGCTTCTTCTCCCGAGCGGCTGCGTGAGAAAATCGCATTGTCTGCAGCCTGTGAAGCCGCGCATCAGATTATATTGCGCAATTTAGGCGGTCACATTGTGATTGATTTTCCCGCATTGAAAGGCGACGCGTCTCGTAAGCGATTTAATGAGAATTTGCGGATTGCAATGAGTACGATTGACGGCGCTGGCGCTTTCAGTTTTTCAAAATCCGGTTTGTTCTCCATGACGGTTCCGCATCATATGCAATCCCTTATGGAGCGCTTCACCGAAGATAGTGGGGAATACCCCGCGCCAGGGAGGCGCTTCACAGTCGACTGGCAGGCGCAGTCCGCAATCCGTAAACTGGAGCATCACCTTCGCGCGGCCCCGGCGGCGAGATTTCTTCTTCGCTTGGGGGAGGCGCTGGACGCATATATAAGTGATCGAGGCGAATGGCTTGAGCGATTGCGTGATCGCTTCGGCGCCCGCTTTGACCTGGTCGCAGATGAAATAATGATGGAGCGGAGCTTTGAACTCTCCGAGCAATGATAATTCCACAATGAAAACCAATTCGACAAAATGCCCGATTTGCGATCAGGCCGGCGATGGCAAATATGCGCCCTTTTGTTCCAAACGCTGCGCGGATGTGGATTTACACCGTTGGCTGTCGGGGAATTATGCGATTCCTGCGGTGGAGGACGACAGCGACGGAACGAGGTCTGACGCCGACGAAGCGTGATGGGCCTCTCTGGACATGATTTAGCCGTTGTGAGATTGTAACAGGCTGTGCTGCCATTTCAGGCCGTTCAAGCGGGGCGTTGATGTCAAAACTGACGTTAACAGGAAGTAAAAACTGGAAAACGGCCGCCAGCGTGCTGGCGGCGGCGGTTTTTGTTATCGCCCAAATATTCATTGTCGCCCATGCCGCGAAATATGGCGATGGACCGCATGATCATGGCGGGCAAGCCTGCGTTCTGTCATTGGCGGCGCCTGCCGGCGACAAATTCATCGCCAGCACAACGCTCTTTATCGCGGCGGTTTTTACGCTGTGGCGGGTTTCAAACCACATCACCCAAACCGAGCGGGCCCATATTCTGGTGCGTGCGTCGCGCCCTCGCGGACCGCCAAACCGGTAATTTCACAACATCTTCAGTTTTGGGAATTCAGTCGCTGCGCATGATGAAACTTGCGCAGGCGTTTATCGGGTAAGGAATAGAGCAGTGAACAGAAACAAGTTATTTGCGGGCGCCGCTGTGATGGCGATCGTCGCGCCGCTGGGTGCGCAGGCGCAGGACGAAAGTTTTGAAGTTGAAGGCGATGAAATCATCGTTACGGCGTCGCCGATCGAGAGAACGGTTGGCGAAACAATTCTGAATACGTCGATCATTTCCGGCGAGGAGCTTCAGCGCCGCGTTGAGAACTCCATTGGCGAAACCTTGCGGCGCGAACCTGGCGTCTCGTCGACCTTTTTTGGCCCTGGAGCAAGCCGGCCTGTTATTCGCGGTCTTGCCGGCGACCGCATTCGCGTTCTTGATGCCGGGATCGGGTCTATCGATGCGTCGGCGACCAGTCCAGATCACGCACCGGCAGTGGAGCCGGCGACCGCACAGAAAATTGAGATTGTCCGCGGTTCGAGTACGCTGCTCTATGGGTCCTCGGCGGCTGGGGGGGTGGTCAACGTTTTTAATGGCCGTATTCCATCGGCTGTTCCGGAAGACGGCTTAGACGGCTCCGTGCGTGTCGGGACGTCGACTGTCGATGATGGTTTCGAAACCTCGGGCGGATTTGATCTGAAGCTGGGCGATTTCGGCGACGCGGCGCTCGTCTTCCATGGTGACGGATTTTATCGCGATACTGATGATTACGATATTCCAGGTTTCGCTGAATCCGAACGATTGCGTGCGCTGGAAGAAGCCGAAGGCGGTGAAGAAGGCGAAGAAGAGGAAGAAGCATTCGGGACCGTCGAGAACTCTGCGCTTGAAACGAAAGGCGGGTCTGCGGGATTGTCTATCGTCTTTGACAACGGCTTTTTCGGCGTTTCGGCGACCGCTATGGACACCACATATGGCGTGCCCGGCGGTCATGAACACGGCCACGAAGAAGGCGAAGAGGAAGGCGAAGAAGAGGAAGAAGGCGGTGTCACAATCGACCTGGAACAGCGTCGTTTTGATGTAAATGGCGAAGTTGAAGGCGACTTCGGGCCATTCCAGAAAGCAAAACTTCGCCTGGGCTATGCAGACTATGAACATGTTGAAATCGAGCCAAGCGGCGAAGTTGGCACAAATTTCTCCAATGTAGGCTGGGAAGGGCGCTTCGAGCTTGTCAGCAAAACGCGCAATTTCTTCGGCGGTGAGTTGAACGGCGCTACCGGTATCCAGTATCGCAGACGCGATTTCTCCGCGATAGGCGAGGAGGCGTTTGTACCGCCGACTGAAACCGATCAGTTTGGCCTTTTCGCGCTAAAAGAGCTTTCGACGGGTCCCTGGCGTTTCGAGCTTGGCGGTCGTTATGAGCACACCAGCCATGAAGTTCAGGAAACTGGCGTTGAACGCGACTTCGACGGCTTTTCCGTTTCCGGCGGCGCCGGGTTTCAGGCGAATGAAAATATTTTCTTAGGGGTGACGGGCTTTCGGACTGAGCGTGCCCCTGCAACTGAAGAGCTTTTCTCGAATGGCCCGCACCTTGCGACCAATGCATTCGAAATTGGCGACCCTGATCTCAATGAAGAAGTGGCGCGCGGCGTAGAAGCGACGGCGCGCTTCACGACTGAGCGTTTCAGCGGATCTGTCAGCGGTTATTATACATCGTACAAAGATTTTATCTTTGAAACAGCAACGGGAGAAGAGGAAGACGGCTTGCCGGTATTCCAGTTCCTCGCCGAAGATGCGCAATTCCGCGGTTTTGAAGCGCAGGTGACCGGCGAGCTTTTCCGCGCCAACATGTTCGATATTCACGGGGATGCGTCAGTTGATTACGTGCGAGCAACGACGGACACCGTTGGTAACGATAATCTGCCTCGCATTCCGCCATTGTCCGGTATTGTTGGACTGGAAGCGCGATCGAAGCATGTCGATTTGCGGGCTGAGCTTGAATACGCCGCAGATCAGGATGATGTCACCGAATTTGAGTTGCCGACCGACGGCTATGAGGTGTTCAACGCTTTCGTGACTTTGCGCCCTTTCACCGGCAATCCCGGTTTGGCGCTGCGTGTTTCCGCTAACAATCTGACTGACGAAGAGGTTCGTCTGCATACATCTTTCCTAAAGGACCTCGCACCGTTGCCGGGTCGGAACTTCAGGATCTCGTTGCAAACTACGTTCTGATCAGTTCCTAAACGTCGCCGAGCAGAGTAATAAGTGTTGCCCACCGTCGCTGGCCGAATCCAGCGACGGTGGGCATACCCCTTAGCTTTAATTACGACGCTCGTTGGGAGCAGACGAACAACGCGATGTTCGTTTGATCCTGCTTGGTGAATTTAGAGGTTGCACGCAGGCCTCAAGCCAGGCTTGCAGGCTTTCCTATTTCGTCATCTGCGGCGAACATTTCCTGAAGATTGACCGACGAGCATTTTCCGATCTTGTCGAAATTCGTCTCCAGCCACGTATCGGCAATGTCACGGCCCTTTTCTTTCAAGGCCGACAAAAACGCCCATTCCGTACGGAATTTGCTCGAGATGTCATAGTCTTTCATCGCCTCGTCCGACCGGATGGAATGAATATGAATATCGCGGAGGCGATCTTTGTACTCGTCCTTGATCCACCCGTCATCAAGCAGTCTATGGACGAAACTGATGGCGCGCAGCTCGCGTAACAACGAAGAATTAAAGCTGATCTCGTTGATGCGATTCATGATTTCGGTCGCTGTCTTCGGAACATCATCACGTTCGATTGGATTAACATGAACGATCACGATATCCGATGTTTCCGCTTCGTAGAAAAACGGGTAAAGAACAGGATTACCCATGTAACCGCCATCCCAGTAATGTTCGCCGTCAACTTCGACGGCTTTGAACAGGAAGGGCAGACATGTTGACGCGCAAACAACGTCTGTTGAAACGCCTTTGGTTTCGAAAACATGGACTTTGCCCGACCGGACATTGGTCGCGGCGACGAAGAGTTTCGTCACCTTACAGTTGCGCAGGCTTTCAAAGTCGATGGTGTCATTGAGAATATCCCGGAGCGGGTTGATATCAAAAGGATTGAACTGATACGGCGACAAGGCGCGTGTCATCATATCGAACATTTGATAAGAAAATGCATTAACAAGGTCTGCTGCGCCGGCGTTCAACGGAAACGGGTGCCCCTTGACCGGACTGTAGACTTTGCCGGCCTCGCTGATGCGCTTCCAGAGATGATCGAGGGTTTCGCGCGCACCGTCACAGCCGCCTTTGTGCAAACCATAGGCGACAGCGGCGGCGTTGACCGCGCCGGCGCTGGAGCCTGAAATAGAATCGATTTCGATGCGCTCATCCTCAAGCAGGCGATCCGCAACGCCCCAAGTGACGGCCCCATGGGCGCCGCCGCCCTGAAAAGCGAGATTGATTTTCTTGGTGTTGGTTTTTGCCATTACTGCGCCACCCAGCCGCCATCGATCTGATGTGCGGCCCCGGTGATTTGTGCGGCGTTTTCTGAACACAAGAACACGGCAAGCGCACCGACCTGTTCCACCGTTACGAACTGTTTTGTCGGTTGAGCATCAAGAATAACTTTCTGGACAACTTCTTCTTCGCTCATGCCGCGCGCTTTGGCGGTATCGGGGATTTGTTTTTCCACCAATGGCGTTTTCACATAGCCGGGGCAGATGGCGTTGCAGGTAACGCCGTATTCGGCGCCCTCAAGTCCGATTGTTTTGGTCAGGCCGACAATGCCGTGTTTGGCTGCGACGTAGGCGGACTTGAATGGCGAGGCGACAAGGCCATGAGCCGAGGCGACATTGATGATGCGACCGAAGCCGAGTTCTTTCATGCTGGCGAAAACGGCTTTTGTCGTATGGAAAGCCGAGACAAGATTGATGGCGATGATGGCGTCGAGTTTTTCTTCCGGAAATTCTTCAATCGGCGCCACATGCTGGATGCCGGCATTGTTGACGAGAATATCGACCTGCCCGAACTTTTCCTGCGCCGTGCCCACCATGGCGCGGATTTCTTCCGGCTTTGTCATGTCTGCGCCGCTGTAGAGAACGGTGACTTTATGTTGTTCTTCGAGATCTGAACGGGTTTTTTCGATTTCGTCAGCGTCGCCAAATCCGTTCAGCATGACATTCCAGCCTTCAGCGGCGAAGGCGGTCGCGATCCCAAGGCCAATGCCGGAAGTGGATCCCGTAATAACGGCATTCAGGTTTCTGGCCATGAGATCATCCTTTCATTCATGTGGTGTCGCAAAGTGTATTTGCTGCGCTGCACAATAGCAAATCACGACTTGTTGTCACCTGCTGCGCCTGGATTTGCGGAACCATGTTGATCTGTTAGGGAACCCGCATGATTAGGTTTGTTTTCCTGGGATCGGTGTTCGCGCTGGCGACGTTCCCCGCGCATGCGCAGCTTTCAGTGACCACGATTGGCGCGACGGATGCGGCGGCGTGCTACCGAGCTGCTAATGATCAGCTTTCCAGCGATACTGATGCATGCGACCGGGCGCTGCGCGATCAGCAAACGACGCGTGGCGACAGGCTGAAGACCCTGATCAATCGCGGCATCATTCATAACAGAAATAACGCCGTGCAGGCGGCGATCGATGATTTTAATGCGGCGTTGGAAATCGATGATGCGTCGGCGGAGGCGTATCTCAATCGCGGCAATAGCTGGTTTCGCGCGGGGCGGTACGAAGACGCGCTGACAGACTATAAACGCGCGCTGGCGCTCGAAGTTAGCAAGCCCTGGGCGGCCTGGTACAATATCGGCCTTGTCCACGATGCGCGGGGCGACAGCGACAGCGCGCAACAAGCCTACGAGACAGCGCTTACCCTTAATCCTAATTTTTCACTTGCACAGCAAAAACTGGCCTCAAAAAAACAGGAAGGACGCCAATGAGTTTCGTCACCCACCTAGAATGTTCTTATACCGGAGAGCGCTATGAAGCGGGCAAGCCGCATGGGTTGTCGTCCGCCGGCAAGCCGATCCTTGTGCGGTATGACCTTGATGCGATCAAAGGCGCGGTGACGAAAGAAGATATGGCGAAGCGCACCGATGGTTTGTGGCGCTATCGAGAGCTTTTGCCGGTCGAAAATGCGCAAAATAGAATTTCCCTTGGCGAAGTCATGACGCCGCTGGTCAGGCTGACACATGCGGAGGAACGTCTCGGCGTCAATGGTCAGATCATCGTAAAAGATGAAGGACGTCTGCCGACCGGCTCTTTCAAAGCGCGGGGGCTTGCGCTTGCGGTTTCCATGGCGAAGGAATTCGGCATCAAGCATCTTGCAATGCCGACCAATGGCAATGCAGGCGCCGCGATGGCCGCATATGCCTCAGCGGCGGACATTCGAACAACGATTTTCTGTCCCGATGACACGCCGGCGGTGAATGTCGAAGAAATCGCGCTTCAGGGCGCCGATGTTTACCGGGTCAACGGGCTTATCAATGATTGCGGCAAGATCGTCGGTGAAGGCAAGGAAGCGGTCGGTTGGTTTGATGTTTCAACCTTGAAAGAGCCTTATCGCATCGAAGGCAAGAAAACGATGGGCCTGGAACTTGCTGAACAGCTTGGCTGGGAGTTGCCAGACGCGATCTTTTATCCAACAGGAGGCGGCACCGGCCTGATCGGCATGTGGAAAGCGTTCAATGAGCTGGAAGCCATTGGTTGGATAGGGTCGAAGCGACCGAAAATGATCGCGGTTCAAGCAACTGGCTGCGCCCCCATCGTTAAAGCCTGGGAAGCGGGCGAAGAACATGCGCCGGTCTGGGAGAACGCATGGACAGCGGCGGCCGGCATTCGCGTTCCTGTCGCGGTCGGCGACTTCCTGATTATTCGTGCGGTGCGCGAATCCGAAGGCTTCGCCGTTGCGGTTGATGAAGATGATATTTTTGAGGCCCGTGACGCTATTGCGCGCGAAGAAGGGTTTTTGCTATGCCCGGAAGGCGCCGCAACATATGCCGCCTACAAACAGTCTCTGAAAAACGGGCGCGTTTCAAAATCGGATCGTGTCGTTTTATATAACTGCGCGACGGGTCTGAAATATCCAATGCCGGCGGTGGATAAGTTTATCGATCGTACAAAGCCGATTGACTACAGCCAATTTTGATTTGCGAGGGAAAAAATGAAAATACTCGCTGCAATCGCCGTTCTCATTGTCGCCATACTGCATGGGGGATTTCTGGCGCTCGAAATGTTCTTCTGGGACCATGAGGTTGGTCGCAAGATTTTCTCCATGACGCCGGAGCAGTCAGCGGAAACGGCGGTGCTTGCGGCCAATCAGGGGCTTTATAACGGCTTTCTCGCCGCCGGATTGCTCTGGGGGCTTATTGCCGGCAAGCGCGACGTCACCATCTTTTTTCTCCTCTGCGTCATCGTCGCTGGCGTCTTCGGCGCGGTAACGGCGAAGCCAACGATCTTTTTCACCCAGGCGACGCCAGCGATCGTCGCATTAGCGCTGACGCTGCTGACGCGGACAAAAACTCCGTGATGATGCGCAATATAGCTGTCGGGTTGATCGCCATTATCCTTCTGGGAGCTGGCGTATTGTTTCTGATATCCCGGAATGACTATGTCTTTCGGTTTTCAGAAGCGGATCTGCGTGAACGCGTTGATCAACGCCTGCCATGGACGAAGCGTTATCTCTTCATATTCGATGTAACTGTAGACAATCCGCGCATAGACCTTGTTGAGGGCAGCGACCGGGTCGCAGGCGGTGTTGATATTCTGCTGAACATTACGCTTGGCGGCGGCGAATTGCCCCTTGGCGGCGCGGTCGATGTTTCCGGCAGCGTTCTTTATCAATCAAAAGATGGCGAGTTTTTCCTGACGGACCCGGAGATTGAAAGTGTTCGCGTCCAGGGCGTGCCGGAGCGCTTTTCTAATCAGGCCAATGAAGCCATTTCAATGGCGCTACGGGAGTTTTACCGTACGCGTCCAATCTATTCGCTTCAGGGAACGGACGCCTCTCACGTGGCGGCGCGTCTGGTTTTGAAAGACGTCGTCGTCGAGGATGAGCATTTAGTCGTGACGCTTGGCTTGCGAGATAATCCTCGCAGCGATCAGTAGTTTCAAAAAGGTTTCTTGTCCATGACGTCAAAACACTGGCTGATGCTTGGCCTGATTATTTTTCTCGCGATTGTCGGCGTCATTTTGATCGTGGCGTATACCTAAGTGGGTATTCGTAACCTGGCGCGCCTTCCTGGCGAAGCGGCGCGTGCGGCGCTCCTCGGGGTTTATCGGCTTTCGGGCTGGAAAGTCGAAGGCGAGCTGCCGGAAGGGAAGAAGTTCGTGGTTATCGCGGCGCCTCATACGAGCAACTGGGACCTTCCATTCATGCTTGGGGTCGCGTTGTATTTTCGCACGCGACTTCACTGGATGGGCAAGGACACGCTGTTTAAACCGCCCTTCGGGTGGTTGATGCGCGCGCTTGGCGGTATTCCCATTGATCGTTCAAAGACGAATGACGTTGTCTCGCAAATGGTGACGGTTTTTAACGATGCGGACAAACTCGCCGTCGCTATCCCGCCGGAAGGCACCAGGTCTAAAACCCGCTACTGGAAAACCGGCTTTTACAATATCGCCCACGGCGCCGGCGTGCCGATCGCGTTCGGGTTTCTCGATTACGCCCGCAAGGTTGGCGGTATCGGCATGACGATGAAGACGACGGGCGATTATGATGCAGACCTTGAGATCGTGAAGGCGTTTTACGCGACGGTGACGCCGAAATTTCCGGAGCGCGTGGGCGAGGAAGAAAAGGCTGACGCTAAGCCTTCAGAAACAGGAAGGCGACCGTAATCAAACTGTCACAACTTGCCGCTTTAAGACGCCTAGGATTTACTTGGCGAAGGGGATTCCGAAATGAAGAAAGCTATCTGCATTTTAACCAGCGGGTTGATGCTTGCCGCTTGCGGTGGCGCGGGAGATCAAAACAGCGACAAGGCGGTTGATCCGGCGCTTCAGGCCAGGGCCGATAATTTTGTTGCAGCCTGCGCCAGCGCCGCGGAGAATTTCGGATCGAAGGTGCTGAGACCGGAATGCGAGTGTATCGCGGCCTCCGTCGTTGAATATATCGAACCGGAACGTGCGGCGACGTTCTTTGACGACCTTACGCCGCTATATGAAATTGAGGACGATAAGCGCCGCGAGGACAGCCAAGACCGGTATTGGCGCGATCTTATTGTCGGGCTATCGGTGGAAGAACGCCCCCAATGGAACGCCATGCTGACCGAGGCGTTCCCCGTCTGCAGAGGCGAAGACGACGCCTAATGATATTTGAATTCCTGCAGGTGCTGTTTAAGACTGATGCAAACAGGAGCGCCCGGTAAGTGAACAGCTAATCAGATCCGAAATCCAGCCAGTATTACGCCGGTTATCCGGCGGCTGTCGTCCGCTTATAGATATCTTCAGGAGTCTGATTATGCCCGCCTCTCTTACAGGGCCGAACCCGAACAACAGCTACCCTTTAGAAGCGACGCGTCAGGTCGCGTTTTTGAAGCCCGTTGTCGATCACCCGATGATCGAGATCGGCGACTATACCTATTACGATGACCCGGACGGCCCGGAAAAGTTCGTCGAAACATGCGTTCGTTATCACTTCCCGCATATGAATGACCGGCTGATAATTGGCCGGTACTGCGCCATCGCCGCTAAAGTTCAGTTCATTATGAACGGCGCTAATCATTCGCTTAGCGGATTTTCCACCTATCCGTTTTCGATCTTTGGGGCCGGCTGGAAGGGCGAACCTGTCGATTGGGCGAAGGATAGCCGTGGTGACACGGAAGTCGGCAATGATGTGTGGATCGGAACGGATGCGGTCATCATGCCGGGCGTCAGCATTGGCGATGGCGCGATCATCGGCGCAAAGGCTGTCGTTGCGAAGGATGTTCCGCCCTATGGCGTCGCCGTCGGCAATCCGGCGCAACTTGTCAAAAGCCGCTTTGCGCCGGATATTGTGGACCGTCTGTTGGCGGTCGCCTGGTGGGACTGGCCGGCGGAAAAGGTGACCGCAAACCTTAACGCGATTTGCGGCGCAGACATTGCAGTCCTTGAGGCCGCCGGGCGGCGCTGATTTCAATTAGGCTCACCCGGCGCTGACGGCGCGCTCGCCGGGTCTTCGAATGGTTAAGACGCCTTGGGGAAGGCGGGTCTATGAACAAAGCCTTTTCTGTTTATCTCGATGCGGTGCGTTTCCTCGCGGCGATGGGCGTTGTGGCGTCTCATGTCGTCTATGTGCGCTGGACCGGCGGGGCTTTTCCGGCGCCGCTGGTCGACGCCGTCTTCCTGACCGGCGCTGATTTCGTCATGGTGTTCTTTGTCCTGTCGGGCTTCGTCATCGCCTACACCGTAGACGCAAAAGATAATGAGTGGCGCAGCTATGCTTTCAACCGGGCGACGCGGATTTATTCCGTCGTCGTTCCGGCTATTTTGCTGACATTTTTGCTCGACCGGGTCGGGCTTTCTTTCAACGCCGCCGACTATGATGGGTGGTGGTATGCGGATCATTCCTTATGGGAATTATTGGTAAGAGGATTGACCTTTTCCAATGAGTTCTGGCGCTGGCCGTTCAGGCTTGGCTCCAATGGGCCATATTGGTCGCTTGGCTATGAGGTCTGGTATTACGTGTTGTTCGGGGTGTTTGTATTCGCCCGGGGCTGGCGGCGTATTGCGGTGCTGGCGATAGTCGCGGCGATGGTCGGCCCGGGCGTCTTGTTGCTGGCGCCGATCTGGATTTTGGGCGTCATTTTGTTCCACGGCTGCCGGCGCGGCTGGTTTTCTCCGGGCGCTAAGGGTTCGTCGGCGATCATCGGCGCGACAGCCGCAATTGCGCCAATTGCGATCTATCTGGGCTTGCGCGCTTCCGGGGCGGATGAGGCGCTCAGCGCCGCCTCGCACGCCCTGTTATCGCAGGTCCGGTATCTCGGCGGGGTCGGCGACGCCGCGAGGTTTTTGTGGTTCTGGACGATAGGCGCCCTCGTGGTCATTCATTTCGCGGGCGTCGCGATGCTGGCCGGTCGTTTCAAGACCGGCGTGAGCAGGGCTGTTTCAACGCCTTTTCGCTGGCTCGCTGGCGCATCCTTCTCGATCTACATTATCCATTATCCGGTGATGCAGGCGCTCGACGCCGTTTGGGGCGGCGAGACCAGCAGTGGACTGCGAGCAGCTGCGCTGGGTGTTTCCACGATTGGGCTTTGCTTTCTTTTCGCAGCGCTGTTCGAACGCCGTTTGCCGGCCTTTCGTGCCGGGATCAGGGCGCTGGCGGGCTCAGCGGCGTCGCCGACGGGAACCGCCGATGTGGAACGGCGGGTAATTGCGCCGAAAGCTGCAAAGTCAAAAGGCCGGCTGCCGAACAATTGAACTAAAAAAATTTACTTGCGAAAAGAACAAATAGGGAATAAAGAACAAAAATAGAACATTGATAAAGGAGCGAATTATGGAAAACGAAAGCTTGCGCGACATCGTCGGACTCGGCGTATTGATGCTGATTATCAGCGCAACACAAATGTGGGGCGCGCTTCTTGGGGCCTGACGCTCTGTTTGGCTGTTTCGCCGTATTCTCTAATGGAGCAGTTTTTCAGTGAGCGCGTCCTTCATTCACCTCCATCTTCATTCTGCTTATTCCCTCTCGGAGGGCGCGATCCCGGTGTCGCGGCTGAAAGATCTCTGTCTTGAGGCGAATATGCCCGCAGTGGCGGTCACCGACACAAACAATCTTTTTGGCGCGCTGGAGGTTTCGACGACCCTCGCTGGGGCGGGTGTTCAGCCCATCATCGGCATGCAGCAGTCTTTTGAAGCCGGCGGGTTTTCCCTGCCGCTCGCGCGGGGTGCGCGGCACCCCTCCCTCGTGCTCCTCGCGCAATCAAAGACGGGTTACGAAAATCTCTTAAAGATCACCAGCGATGCGTTTTTGCAGTCTGCGGCTGAGGACGGCGCCTGCTCAACGCTGGAAAGGCTGGATGGCGCGACGGACGGGCTGATTTGCCTGACCGGCGGCTTTGACGGGCCTGTTGATCGCCTGCTTCGGGAAAATCGCGTCAGCGATGCGCAAACTGCGCTCAAACAATTGAACGACCTCTTCCCGGGTCGGCTTTATATTGAGATTCAGCGCCATGAAGACCGGACAAGTGCGGAAGCGGAGTTGATTGATCTCGCTTATGCGCTCGAACTGCCGCTGGTGGCGACCAATGAGCCGTATTTTCCAACGCCTTCGGATTATGAGGCCCATGATGCGCTGATGTGTATCGCTGACGGCGCCTATGTGCATCAGGATGATCGACGCCGCGTTACTGCCGACCATTATTTCAAATCCGCCGATGAAATGGCGGCGCTTTTCAGCGATCTCCCGGAAGCCGTCGAGAATACGCTGGAGGTTGCGCGGCGCTGTGCGTTCCGGCCGCGTTTTCACGACCCGATCCTGCCAAATTTTGTGGAGCAGGCCGCAGACAGTGACGCCGCCGAAGGTTCAAAAGCCGAAGCGATGGAGCTTGAACGTCAGGCGCGCGAAGGGTTGAAAGATCGTTTGCGGACTATTGAACTGGCTGCCCCTGAAGATGACTATTGGGCGCGCCTTAAGCGTGAACTCGACATCATTAATAAGATGGGTTTTCCCGGTTACTTCCTGATTGTCTCGGACTTTATCAAATGGTCGAAAGCGGAAGGCATTCCGGTTGGGCCTGGCCGCGGTTCAGGCGCTGGGTCTGTCGTCGCCTGGGCGTTGACGATTACTGACCTTGATCCGTTGCGCTTCGGTCTGCTGTTTGAACGGTTCTTGAATCCGGAACGGGTTTCCATGCCCGATTTCGATATTGACTTCTGTCAGGACCGCCGTGACGAAGTGATCCGCTACGTTCAGGAAAAATATGGCCGCGACCGGGTGGCGCAGATTATCACCTTCGGAAAGCTGCAGGCGCGGGCGGTTCTGCGCGATGTGGGGCGTGTGCTGAATATGCCGTTCATGCAGGTTGATCGGATATGTAAGCTTGTTCCGAATAATCCGGCAAACCCGGTAACGCTTGGCGAAGCGCTGCAGACTGAGCCGCGCCTCAAAGAACAGCAAAAAGAAGACGAGGCTGTCGCGGCGCTTCTGGAAAAGGCCCTGAAACTCGAAGGTCTTTACAGGCACGCGTCAACCCATGCCGCCGGCGTTGTCATCGGCGATCGACCGCTGGATGAACTTGTCCCGCTTTATCGCGATCCGCGCTCCGATATGCCTGCGACCCAGTTCAATATGAAATGGGTTGAGCCAGCGGGGCTTGTGAAGTTCGACTTTCTCGGCCTTAAGACACTGACGGTCATAGACCGGGCGGTCAGTCTGGCGGCGAACCGCGGCGTTACGCTCGATATGAGCGCGGTTCCGCTGGATGACAGAGCGACCTTCGAAATGCTGGGCGAGGGGTCGGCAGTCGGCGTGTTCCAGCTTGAAAGCGCTGGCATGCGTTCGACCCTGCGCTCAATGAAGCCTGATACGCTTGAAGATATCATCGCGCTGGTCTCGCTTTATCGGCCAGGGCCGATGGAGAACATCCCGACTTATATTGAGCGCAAACAGGGCCATCAGGAGCCGGATTACCTGCATCCGATGCTCGAAGATGTCCTGAAAGAGACTTACGGCGTCATTATCTATCAGGAACAGGTGATGCAGATTGCGCAGATCCTGTCGGGCTATTCCCTCGGCGAGGCCGACCTTCTGCGGCGCGCCATGGGTAAGAAGAAAAAGGAGGAGATGGACAAACAGCGCAAACGTTTTGTCGAAGGCGCTGCAGAAAAAGGCGTCGACAAAGCCAAGTCGTCGTCCATCTTCGATCTTGTTCAGAAATTTGCAGGCTACGGTTTCAACAAGTCTCACGCCGCAGCCTATGCTTATATCGCCTATCAGACCGGTTGGTTGAAAGCGAATTATCCGGCGGAGTTTTTGGCGGCGTCCATGTCGCTTGACCGCGCAAATACAGACAAGCTTTCCGTATTCCTGAAAGAGGCGCGGCGGATAGGGGTCGATGTTCTGCCTCCGCATGTTAATCATTCGCAAGCGGATTTTACCGTTAAGGATGGCGCGATCGTTTATGCGCTGTCGGCGGTCAAGAATGTCGGCGAGGCGGCGATGGCGTTGATTGTCGGCGCGCGCGAGGAAGGCGGCGCTTTTGTCGATCTGATTGATTTCGCTGAGCGGGTCGATCTAAAATCAGTCGGCAAGCGGGCAATGGAAAATCTGGCGCGCGCCGGCGCCTTTGACGGTCTTTGCGCATCGCGAGCGCAGGCGCTTGGCGCTGCGGATTTGGTGATCCGCATTTCTGCGCAAGCGGCTGAAGAGCGCGACAGTGAGCAGGTCGGCCTTTTCGCGCTGGAGGCTGCGCCAGCGCTTGCCAAGCCTAAACTACCAGGCGCTGATGAGTGGATTCCACAACGTCGCCTCGATGAAGAGCGCGCTGCTGTCGGGTTTTATTTTAGCGGACACCCCCTTGATGATTATGAGAAGGAGCTGACCCGGCTTAATGTTGTGACCTATCTGGATGCAATCGAGCGGGCGAAATCCGGCCGCTCCGGGTTTCAGATGGCCGGCGTCATTCGAACGGTCAGGATGCGTCGTTCCAAGACAGGAAAGCCCTTCGCCTGGATCGAACTTTCAGACGCCACTGGTGAGTTTGAAGTGACGGCTTTTTCCGAAACGCTTAATACTTCCAGAGATATTATGGAGCCTGGCGCGCTTGTTCTGGTCTCCGCAACGGCTGAAGAGCGCGACGGAGAAGTGCGGTTTACCTGCGAGGGCATGCGCAGTCTCGACAAGGCTGCGGCGGCGGCTGCCTCGAAATTGCGTGTCTCAATCACCAATGAGGATGCGCTGGACGGCATCCGCCGCCGCCTTGATGCGGTTAAACCGGCCTCGCCCAGAGAAGGCGGACAAGTGGTTATCGCCCTTCGCCTGCCGGACAGCGGACGAGAGGTGGAAATCCAGCTTCCGGGCGTCGCCGCGTGCACGCCGGCCATGCGCGGCGCCTTGAAGGGCGTTTCTGGCGTATCTGACGTCGAACTTATCTGAATTTTGGCTTTTTACCTGGGGTTCCGCCGTTTTTGGCGTTGCAATACAGGCAAAGACCGCGTATAGGCCGCGCCATCTCACACGCGGCGCCTTCCTTAAGTGGCCGCCCGGGCTTTGTTCAGGGCGGTTGATCAGCGTCGCGGCGGAAAAACTTAAAGGAGTACTGCAGATGGCGCTGCCAGAATTTTCTATGCGCCAGCTTTTGGAAGCTGGCGTTCATTTCGGACACCAAACCCATCGCTGGGACCCGAAGATGAAATCTTACATCTTTGGTGATCGCAATGGCATTCACATTATCGACCTTTCGCAAACGGTGCCTTTGCTGCACCAGTCTCTCGTCAAGGTTCGCGACGTTGTCGCCGGCGGCGGGCGCATCCTTTTTGTCGGGACAAAGCGTCAGGCCCAAGCGCCGGTCGCCGAAGCGGCTGCTCGCTGCGCGCAGTATTACATGAATACGCGCTGGCTTGGCGGTACGCTGACGAACTGGGAAACGATTTCCAATTCCATTCGCCGCCTTAAGGAAATGGAAGAAATCCTTGCCGGCGGCGCGATGGGACTGACAAAAAAGGAACAGCTGCAGCTGACGCGTGAGCGGAACAAGTTGGAAGCTTCCCTGGGCGGTATTCGCGAGATGGGCGGTTTGCCGGATCTGATGTTTGTCGTCGATGTGAAAAAGGAAGCGATCGCCATTCAGGAGGCCAAAAAGCTTGGCATTCCTGTGATCGCGGTCGTTGATACCAATTGCAGTCCGGACAATGTTGATTTTGTTATTCCGGGTAATGATGATGCGTCCCGCGCCATCAGCCTTTACTGCAACCTTGTCGCTGACGCCGTTATTGACGGCATTGGCGAAAGCCAGGCGGCGCTTGGCGTCGATATTGGCGAGCTGGAAGATGCGCCAGCGGAACCTGCAGTCGCGGAAGAGGCTCCGGCAGGCAAACCTGAAGCCGGCGCTGCCGCGGACGCCAATGCTGACGCCGCACAACAGGCGACAGCCTAGTCAGGTCCATGGCTTGGCGTGAATGTCTCAAGGCTGTCACGCAGCGAGACTAGAGCCGGTCTGGCGACAAAAATTTAGAATGACAAAGCATGCGCCCGCTGATTCTCGGGCCACGCACAGATTATAGAAGGAGCATCCAAATGGCTGGCATTACAGCAGCAATGGTGAAGGAACTTCGCGACGTCACGGGCGCAGGCATGATGGACTGCAAGGCTGCGCTCAAGGAAACTGATGGCGATATGGAAGCCGCAGTTGACTGGCTGCGCAAGAAAGGGCTTTCGAAAGCCGCTAAGAAGGCTGGCCGCACCGCCGCCGAAGGCCTTGTCGCCGTGGGCCTTGAAGCAGATGCCAAGGGTGAAGTTGGCGTTCTGGTCGAGGTGAATTCCGAAACCGATTTCGTTGCCCGCAACGAGATTTTCCAGAAAATGGTCGGTGACATAGCGCAAACGGCGCTCAGCGTTGACGGCGACTTCGCGAAGCTGCGCGCCGAGACCTTTCCAGGAGCCGGGAAATCCGTAGACGAACATGTTGCGGAAATGGTTGGCAAGATCGGCGAGAACATGAGTTTGCGCCGAGCGGCTGGCATTCGCGTTGAAGAAGGTGTCGTTGCGGCCTATATTCACGGCCAGGTCACTGAGGGCGCCGGCAAGATCGGTGTTATCGTTGGGCTGAAATCATCCGGTGATAAAGCCAAGCTGAAAGCGCTGGGCAAACAGGTTGCGATGCATGTCGCCGCCGCGCGGCCTCTATCGGCGCGCATCGAAGATCTGGACGCCGCCGTTGTCGAGCGTGAAAAGAGCGTTCTGGCTGAACAGGCGCGCGCCTCTGGCAAGCCGGAAAACATCATCGACAAAATGGTCGAAGGCCGGTTGCGCAAATTCTATGAGGAAAGCGTTCTTCTGGAGCAGATTTTTGTGATCGACGGTGAAACAAAAGTCGGCAAGTTCATTGAAAACGCCTCCAAAGATGTCGGCGCGCCGGTTGAGTTCGCCGGGTTCGCACGACTTGAGCTGGGCGAAGGCGTCGAGAAATCTGAAGACGAGGATTAGGGTTCAGCGGCCGGGTTTGACCGCGGCCGCAAAAAGCCTCAAAAGCGCCGCGTAATCTCATTGCGCGGCGTTTTTCATGCCGGAACCGAGGATTGCCCTGTTTCAATTTCAACGGGACGGCGTAATCTGACAATGGCGCGACTCGAAAGCACGGCTCATGACAAAACCATCTGAGGCTCCCGATACATCGCGCGCAAAATATAAGCGCGTATTGTTGAAGATTTCCGGCGAGGCGCTCATGGGGCCAGGCCAGTACGGTATCGACAACGATACGGTTGAACGAATCGCTGGCGAGGTTCGGGACGCCAAAGAGCTTGGCGTTCAGATGGGGCTCGTCATTGGCGGCGGAAATATTTTCCGGGGCGTCTCGCCTGCTGCTCAAGGCATGGAGCGTGCGAGCGCCGACTATATGGGCATGCTGGCGACGGTCATGAATGCGCTTGCGGTGCAAAATGCGCTGGAGCGGATTGGCCTTTATACGCGGGTTTTATCCGCCATTGAGATGACGGCGATTTGTGAGCCCTACATCCGGCGCAGGGCGCTCCGGCATATGGAAAAAGGGCGCATCGTCATATTCGCCGCCGGCACCGGCAATCCCTTCTTCACAACCGATACGGCGGCGGCTTTGCGCGCGGCGGAGATGGGGTGTGACGCTTTGCTGAAGGGCACTCAAGTTGACGGGGTTTATACTGCTGACCCCAAGAAAGACCCGAAAGCTGAACGTTTCGACCGGCTTACCTATCATGAAGTGCTGATGCGCGACTTGAAAGTCATGGATCAGGCGGCCATCTCGCTGACCCGGGAAAGCGACATTCCCATTGTCGTCTTTCCAATCGGTCAGAGCGGCGGCGTCGTCGGCGCGCTGACCGGCGAGGGGCCATCCACGATAATTTGCGACTGATTATTGCATTTTGTCGGGACAACGGCCGGATTTCGCCGTAAAATCAAGGAATAAGGATAAATAGGAGCGACATGGCATGAGTTCGAACGGTGTTGATATGAACGATCTTCGCAAACGCATGGACGGCGCGATCACCGCGTTGAAGGCGGAGTTTGGCGGTTTGCGCACAGGCCGTGCCTCCGCCAATTTGGTCGAACCTATAAATGTTGATGCGTATGGTTCGAAGATGCCGATGAATCAGGTCGGCACCATCGGCGTTCCCGAACCGCGCATGATCAACATCCAAGTATGGGACAAGGGCCTTGTTGGCGCTGTAGAAAAAGCGGTTCGTGAAGCGGGGCTTGGCATCAATCCTGTCGTGGATGGCCAGAATGTCCGTATTCCAATACCGCCATTGACGGAAGAGCGCCGTGCTGAGCTGGCAAAGGTCGCCTCTAAATACGCCGAACAGACCAAGGTTGCTATTCGCAATGTTCGGCGCGAGGGGATGGAAGCGATCAAAAAGGCTGAAGGCGTCGGTGAGGACGATCAAAAGAAACTCTCTGAAGATGTTCAGAAGCTAACTGATGAAATGGTGAAGAAAGTTGACGAAACGCTCGCCGCCAAAGAAGCCGAAATTATGCAGGTTTGATCGATTGCTTTTTGTTTCTTATTTTTATCTTGATACAGAACATGACGGTGCGGCCGTCATGGGCTTTCATATGGCGCACATCGGAACGACGTCGTAATGGCTGTCTCACAACCAACGTCCAGCGAGCCTGCGCCAACGCTCTCCGGCTTTGAGGCTCCCAAACATGTCGCGATTATCATGGATGGCAATGGCCGCTGGGCGAAAGCGCGGGGGTTGCGGCGCACGGATGGCCATCGCGAAGGAGTTGATGCGGCGCGGCGGGCCGTTGAGGCGGCTCGTGACCTCGGCGTCAAATACCTGACCCTTTACTCCTTTTCGACTGAAAACTGGCGTCGGCCTGCGGGTGAGGTGCGCGACCTTATGGGCCTGTTGAAGCAATTCATCGTTGATGATCTGCCGCGCCTTAAAAAGGAAGATGTTCGAGTGCGCATTATCGGGGACAAGGCCAACCTGACGCCAGACCTGAAAGCGCTTGTCCGCCGAGCTGAAAATGAAACGAAGGATAATAAAACTTTCCTATTACAGATCGCCTTTAATTATGGCGGGCGCGATGAAATACTGCGCGCTGCAAGAGCTGCTGCTGAAGCCGTTCAAAAAGGTGATCTGGAAACAAAGGATATCGATGAGTCTGCGTTTTCCGCCATGCTTGACACTCAAGGCGTGCCGGACCCCGACCTTATTATTCGCACCAGTGGCGAAAAGCGCATTTCAAACTTTTTGATCTGGCAGGCCGCTTACGCGGAATATGTTTTTATTAATGTCTTATGGCCGGATTTCGATGCAACGGTTTTTGCTGATGCGATAAAGGAATATTGCAACCGCGAGCGCCGTTATGGCGGTGTCGGCGGAACAGCCGGATAACGCGCACGTGTCACCAGATATTGAAAAGCTTGATACGGCGAAACCTCCCTCGACGCGTTCGCTTCTGACAAGGCTTGGTTCTGCTGCTGTTTTAATTCCCCTTGTGCTTTCTGCTGTCCATTACGGCGGGCGCTGGTTTTCGGCTGTCGTGGCTTTCGCGTGTATCGTAATGATTTTCGAGTGGACGCGAATGGTTGAGCGCAAGGAATGCAGCGCCAGTTTTTACGCGCTTTCCTTCGGCGCGACGGCGGCGATGTTTGCCGCGCCTTCAGGCGCATATGGACTGGCTTTTGCGCTTTCTGCCTTGAGCGGTATTCTTGCCTTTATTCTGGCGAAACGCGGCGGCGGTCTCGGCCTTTGGCCGGCGCTGGCGGCGATTTATATTTTGGCGCCTTCCGTAGCGTTGATGTGGCTGCGCCTCGACGCGGAGCACGGTCGGGCGCTGACCTTCATGTTGTTTTTTATTGTTTGGGCGGCTGATACCGGCGCGTTTGTGACCGGTAAACTGATCGGCGGGCCGAAAATCAACTATGCGCTTTCGCCTTCCAAAACATGGGCCGGCATAGGCGGCGGGTTGATTGGCGGTTCTATTATTGGCGCGCTCGCGGCGTCTTATTTCTTTGGCATAGAAGAGGCGGTCGGTTTCCTGATTATCGGCGGCGTTTTGGGGGCTGCGTCAGTCGCCGGCGACCTTGCTGAATCCGCAGCGAAGAGGAATTTTGGCCTGAAGGACATTTCCGGGTTTATTCCAGGCCATGGCGGGGCGCTTGACAGAATGGACGGGATGATTTTCTCCACCATGGCGATGACGAGTGGATACTTCATCTATATGGTAGCCAGCAAGGGGCAGGGGTAAGAGGAAATGACGCGCCAGCGGAAGATAACAATTCTCGGCTCGACCGGGTCTATTGGCGATTCAACGCTTGATCTTCTCGAGTTCGCAGCTGCGAAAGGCGAGGCTAAGTTCAAGATAGAAGCGCTTACCGCCAACAGCAATGTGGAGAAGCTGGCGGCGCAGGCGAAAAAGTTTCGGCCAAACTATATCGCTATCGCTAAGGAAGAGCTTGGCGATGAATTAAAATCTGCGGTCGCGGATCTTGACATTGAGACAGGCGCAGGTCCTGAGGCCATTGAAGCCGCCGCCGAACGCGACGCTGATTATGTGATGGCGGCGATTGTGGGGGCCGCCGGTTTGAAGCCGACTTTAAAGGCTGCGAAGAGAGGCGCCGATATCGCGCTGGCTAACAAGGAATGCCTTGTCTGCGCCGGGGATGTTTTGACCGCGACAATTAAGGAGGCGGGCGGGCGGCTATTGCCGGTAGATAGCGAACACAATGCAATTTTTCAGGTCTTTGATTTTGAGCGACCGGAACGAATCACCCGCCTTATCCTGACCGCGTCCGGCGGCCCTTTCAGGACGTGGAAAAAAGAAGAGATGGCGGTTGCGACGCCGGCCCAGGCGGTCGCGCATCCCAACTGGTCAATGGGCGCCAAAATCTCCGTCGATTCGGCAACCCTCATGAATAAGGGACTGGAGCTGATTGAGGCGGCGCATATTTTTCCCGTTGATCACCGACAAATTGAAGTGCTGGTGCACCCGCAATCGGTCATTCATTCCATGGTTGAGTATGTTGACGGCTCAGTGCTTGCGCAGCTCGGTACGCCGGATATGAGAACGCCGATTGCAACGACGCTGGCCTGGCCCGATCGTGCGCCAAGCCCGAGCGCCAAACTTGACTTCGCCGAGGTTGCCAAATTAACCTTTGAAGCCCCTGATCTTAAAAGGTTTCCTGCTCTGCGCTTAGCCAAGGAGTCAATTGATGCTGGTGGCGTCATGCCGGCCACATTGAATGCGGCGAACGAGGTCGCGGTCGCCGCATTTCTCGCCGGCGGCATCAAATTTCTTGATATTGCCGCAATTACCGAGCAGGTTCTCGACGCCGTCGCCGGATCGATAGGGCCTGCGGCCATAACTTCGCTTGAAGATGCTGTCGCGGCGGACCGGGAAGCGCGGCGTTTGGCGGAAGATGCGGTCGCTGCGCGCGCGGCGGCTTAGCAGGACGGAATTGAGTTGATGTCGGTTGCAGGAATAGAGTTGGAATCCTTGTTCGTCCTGCCGATTACGATTTTCGCCTTTCTGGTTCTTCTCACCATCATCGTCTTTTTTCATGAATACGGCCATTTCTCGGTAGCGCGCATGCTGGGCGTAAGGGTCGATGTCTTCTCGATTGGTTTCGGAAAGCCGCTATTGCGTTGGATTGATCGAAAAGGCACGGAATGGCGTATCGCTGCGTTACCGCTTGGGGGGTATGTAAAGTTTTTCGGCGATTTGAACGCAGCATCGCAAGCGCCGCCGGAAGCAGAGGCTAAACCAGTAACAACTCAATTTCCGGCGCCTGGCCATGAGGAAGAAATCGCTCATGGCATGACGGCGGAGGAGCGGGCGGTCTGTTTCCATTTCAAGCCGGTCTGGGCCCGGGCGATGATTGTCGCTGCCGGTCCTATCGCGAATTTTGTGCTGGCGGTTGCGATTTTCACGACGATGTTCATGACTTTGGGGCGAGTGGACTCCGCGCCAATTGTCGGGGCGGTTTTGGAAAACTCCGCTGCCGCCGAAGCCGGCTTTCAGCCGGGTGATGAAATTGTTGAAATAGATGGCCGCTCCGTAACGAAATTCCGGCACTTGCAGGATGCGGTGCTCATTAGCGGCGGGAAAACACTTGAAGTGACCGTGATGCGCCAATCGGCGCCAGTCGCGCTGAGAATCACCCCGGCCCGTGTCGAATCCGAGGATCGCTATGGCAATGCCATAGAGGCCTGGCAACTGGGTATTCAGGGTGACGCCAACGCCTATACTTTTGAAAAGCTCGGACTTTTTGAGGCGCTCCAGCAGGGGCTGAAAGAGCTTATTCGCATTCTCAATGTAACGATTCGGTTTCTTGGCCAGATAATCCTCGGCAAAGAGGATGCTCGCCAGCTGGGCGGGCCAATAAAAATGGCTCAATATGCTGGACAATCCGTTATGTCCGGCTTTGACGAGTCAGGCTATCGAGAACCTCCTGGGTTCGTAACAATGCTTCGAGCGAGCCTTGTTGATTTCATTTTTCTAGCGGCGGTTGTTTCTGTGTCTATCGGCTTTCTGAATCTTTTGCCTGTGCCGGTTCTCGACGGCGGACATCTGTTGTACTACGCCTATGAGGCTTCAGTAGGCAAACCGCTTGGGGCGAGGGCGCAGGCTATCGGGTTTCGTGTGGGTATCGTCATGTTGGCGTCACTCATGATTTTCGTCACGTGGAATGACATCAACAACTTGCTCTCATCATTAAGCTAGGGCGTCGGCATGAGTTTGAATAAGTCGGGGGGCGGCGCGAAACGCGCTTTCTTGTATTTTGCGATTGCGCTGATATCGACATTCGGCGCTGTCGTCGCACACGCTCAGCAGGCGCCGAGCGGGCGCATGATACAACTTACGCCAAATGAGCCGGCGCCGGTCATTCAGGCGATTGCCGTTCGCGGCAATGAGCGGATCGAAGCCGATACCGTCGGTTCTTATCTGCCAATCCAGCCGGGCATGCGCGCTGAGCAGGAGCTTCTTGATCTTTCCCTGAAGACATTGTTCAGCACAGGTCTTTTCGCTGATGTGAAACTCGAAATGCAGCCGACTGGCGAGTTGGTTATTGATGTCGCGGAAAACCCAATCGTCAATCGTGTTATTTTAGAGGGCAACAGCCGTCTCAAGGATGATAAAATAACTGAAGAGATTCAACTTGCCCCACGCGCTGTGTACACACGCGCGAAAATACAATCGGATGTGCAGCGTATCATCGAGCTTTATCGTGCAAAGGGCAGGTTTGCGGCGACAGTAACGCCCAAAGTGACGCCGCTGGAGCAAAACCGCATCGACGTCATTTACGAGATGGACGAGGGCCCCAAAACCGGCATTGCAAAAGTAAACTTCATTGGCAACGAGGTCTTCACTGACAATGAACTGCGTGGTGAGATTCTGACCAAAGAGAGCCGTTGGTGGCGCTTTTTTTCCAGTAATTCGAATTATGACCCCGACCGGCTTGAATACGAGCGTGAGCTTTTAAGGCAGTTTTACGGGCGCAACGGATATGCTGATTTCTCGGTTGTTTCTGCGACTGCAGAGCTGACGCCGGACCGAAAAGACTTTTTCATCACCTTTATTGTCGATGAGGGGCCGAAATATGAAGTCGGCGAAGTCCGGGTGAAAACAACGCTTGCCAAGCTTGATGACGAAGTTCTTGAGAATTTCCTGCCTCTGCGTGCGGGGCAGACGTTTAATTCCGACCGTGTCGATGATGCGGTAGAGGCGATCACTTTTGCAACGGGCGCCACCGGTTACGCCTTTGTTGATGTTAACCCGCGGCTGACAAGGCATGAAGATTCAAAGACGATCGACATTATCTTTGAAGTTAATGAAGGTCCGCGCGTCTATGTTGAGCGCATTAATATCAAGGGCAACACCAGAACGCTGGATAAAATCATCCGCCGAGAGGTTAGGATCGCTGAAGGCGATCCGTTTAACCGGGTTTTGGTAGACCGTTCCCGGGCGAGAGTTCGGTCGCTCGGCTATTTCGGCGAGGTTGAAATCGAAGAGAAGCCGGGCTCGGCGCCTGATCGAACAGAGCTTGATGTCAATGTTGAAGAGCAATCAACGGGTTCATTGAGCGTCGGCGTTGGCGTTTCGTCTACGGAAAACTTTATTGTTGACCTCTCGATTGAAGAGCGAAACCTTTTGGGGCGCGGGCAGTTCCTGCGTTTTCGGGTTCAGGCGAGTTCGCGCACGCGCCAGGTGGATATCCGCTTTACGCAGCCCTATTTTCTCGATCGAAATCTTGCAGCTGGATTCTCGCTGTTTAATCAGCGCACAAACTTTATTGAGTCAGGCTTTGTCCGTAACCGGATCGGCGGCGGCGTAAATGCGGGCTTTCAGATATCCGAATATGGCCGAGGCGGCTTGAATTATACCCTGACATTCGATGACGTAACCATTGGCGACCAAACATCATTGCAGGGGCCTGATTTTGACCCATCCAGCGTCCTGATACCAAACGCACCGTTTACGCTCATCCCTGCGGTCGATGGGAATGGTGAGCCAATCACGCGCTTAATTGACCCTGCGGATGACCCTAATGACCCTAGCAGCCCTCGGGAGCAGCTGTTGTCGTTTACCAGTAATCCTTGCGACCAGGTGACGTCGGTATTTAATCCAACATGTGCGTCGCGGGGCGAGTTCGTCACGTCGCTGATTGGCGCCAATATATCTTTCGATACGCGTGATGATCCTCTCCAGCCCAGACGTGGCTGGCGGGCGGCGCTGGCGGTTGGGTTTGCTGGTGTTGGCGGCGATGTCAATTATTATCGCGCCGAGGGTACCGGCGCCTGGTATCATCCGATTATTGGCGATTTCATTGGCGCACTTAAAGGCCGGGTTGGGTATATTGACGGTTACGCTGGCGACGATGTGCGTCTGACCGATCGATTTTTCGAAGGCGCGGCGACATTTCGCGGGTTTGATGTCGCTGGCATTGGGCCACGCCTGATCCAATCCAATATCACCATTGATGCCAATGGAAATCCACTTCGCGTGCCTATCTTCAATCAGCAGAATGGTCGTGTGCAGTCCCAGGCCCTGGGTGGTAAGATTTACGCCATCGGATCGGCGGAAGTGCTGCTGCCCTTGCCGTTGCCTGAGGAATATGGCATCCGGGCGGCGCTGTTCAGCGATTTTGGTACGGTTGGCGTGCTTGATGATAATGATTTGTTGTTAAATAGCGATCCGTCACAGTTTATTGATTTCGATGGTGACGGTATAGCTGAGATAGCGCCTGTGCAGGACGATTTATCTCTGCGGGTTACGGCTGGCGTATCAATCAGTTGGGATTCGCCCTTTGGTCCAATACGATTCGACATTGCGAAGATTTTGCGTCAGGAATTTTATGATCAGGTTGAAGAATTCCGATTCAGCGCGGGGACGAGTTTCTAGGAAAGTATGAGGTTGTGACATGAAAAATCAGATTATTGCGATTGCCGGCGCTATGGCGCTAACAATTGCGGGCTTTTCTGCGGGATCGCTGATCCCCAGCGCTGAGGCTCAAAGCGCTGGAAACGCGCCTGTAATCTTAACCATTAGCAGAGCGCAGTTAATTGAACAGTCCAAAGCCGGAAAGGGAATTCCTGACAAAGCGGAGAAGGTTCGCGACAGCGTGCAGAAAGAGCTCGAGGGCGAAGCTTCAAAGCTTACGAAGGAAATTGAAGACTTTCAGAAGAATTCATCACTGATGTCTGAAGAGGTGCGTCAGCAAAAACAGCAAGAACTTGCGATGCGCCAGCAATATGGCCTTCCGCAGCAGGCTCAGATTATGGAGCAGGCTTTTACTGTCGCCGTTCAACAGGCGCAGGCTAAAATTTTAGTTGAGAGCCAGCCGATCATTGCCGACATTATCAAAAAACGCGGCGCGACGATTGTATTGGACAAGGCAAGCGTCATGTATGCGGCGACTGATACGGACATTACACAGGAAGTTTTGTCCGCTCTCGATAAGAAGCTTGATGAAGTTGAGGTGGAAAAAGTTTCACTGTCCGAGATAATGAAAAGACTTGAGGACATGCAAAAAGAGCAGCAAGCGGCGGCGAATAGAAACTAACTGTTCATTGTGTTTGATGAGCTAGATTGAATTGGCCGGCGATGTTTCGCCGGCCTTTTCTTCATCAAGAAATGCAGGCCTGGAGAGGCAATGCCTGATCGTCGATTTTTCACAATGGAAACGCCACTGAGCTTTGGCGATGCAGCCCGTGCAATCAGCGCTCAGGCGCCATCGCAAACAGGTGAGATATGCAGGGTGGCCTCACCGAATGAAGACAATCTCGAAGGGGCGTTGATTTATTGCGCCAATGCAATCACTGCTGCTTTGTTGTCGACAAAATCATTCGGTCTGTGTCTGACGACAGCGCAGCATGCAGGTGAGATCGATGCAGGACCCTTAGCTATTGTTGCATCGCCAAAACTTGCTTTTGCAACGCTGGCGAGCCGTCTTCACCTTTCACGGGAGGAGCACGCGCGACGTCCCGCTAATGAAACTGAGGTCCATGAAAGCGCCGAAATACACCCGACAACGATAATCGGACCTGGCGCACAGGTGAACGCTGGTGTTCGCATTGGTCCCCATTGCTCCATCGGTTGCGGAGTTGTTCTGGGGGAGAATACGGTAATCGAAGCTGGCGTTTCGATAACTCACGCAATTGTTGGCGAGCAGGTTCGTATCCTTTCTGGCGCGCGGCTTGGTCAGGCCGGTTTCGGGTTTGTGGAAGGGGCGGCCGGTCTTGTGCGTATGCCACAGCTGGGGCGCGTAATTGTCGGTAATCATGTGGAAATTGGCGCAAATACGACGGTTGATAGGGGCGCTCTGGCTGACACGGTGATTGGCGAAGGAACCAAGATCGACAATCTGGTTCAAATCGGTCACAACGTCCAGATTGGCCGATATTGCATCCTCGCAGCGCAAACAGGCGTCTCCGGGAGCTGTAATATTGGCGATGGCGTCATGATTGGCGGTCAGGTTGGCCTTGCTGATCACCTCAACATCGGGGCGGGTGCGCAGATTGCTGCGGGCGCAGGGTTAATGCGTGATGTGCCCCCAGGGGCAAAGTGGGGCGGCAGACCGGCGCGCCCGGCGAAAGATTGGCTGAGAGAAACCGCGACGCTCGCAAAGCTCGCAAAAAAGAAAAATGGTTGAGGTCATGATGAAACTTGAACCCGGCAAGAGCACGCTTGAAGTGGAAGAGTTGATGCAGCTCTTGCCGCATCGTTTTCCCTTGCTGCTTGTTGACAGGCTTGTCGATATAAAACCTGGCGAAGGGGCCGTCGGTATCAAGAATGTTTCCTATGGCGAACCTTTTTTTCAGGGTCACTTTCCGCAAAAACCTGTCATGCCGGGCGTGTTGATCGTTGAGGCGATGGCGCAGGCAGCGGCGGCTTATGTGTCGTATACGGAAGAGGTCGATACCTCTGGCAAGATTGTCCTCTTTATGGGAGTAGACAAAGCGCGCTTTCGACGCCCGGTTATACCCGGGGATCAACTGCGCATTGCTGTGCGCACAGCTCAGCGCAGGCCGCCGGTCTGGAAATTTGAGGGTATTGCTACGGTTGACGGAAAGCGCGTTGCGGAAGCGCAGTATTCGGCAATGCTGTCGCAACCAATCTAGTTCTGGTCACTGATGAGTATCCATCCGACAGCCATCGTCGACGCGAGCGCCGAATTAGGGAATGGCGTGGAAATTGGCCCCTATTGCACAGTCGGCGCAAAAGTGCGTCTTCATGATGGCGTCAGGCTGATCAGTCATGTTGTTCTTGAAGGCGATACGCAGATTGGTGAGGGCACGCTCGTTTATCCTTTTGCGTCACTTGGCGGCCCGCCGCAGCATTTGGGATGCTCGGGCGAGGGAACGGCGTTGGTGGTTGGCGCCAGCGCTATCATCCGCGAGCATGTGACCATGAATAGAGGAACTGTCGCTGGCGGCGGCGTTACGCGTGTCGGGGATCGCGGGTTCTTTATGATTGGAGCGCACCTGGCCCATGACTGCCAGGTTGGCGATGACGTAATTTTTGCGAATAATGCAACACTCGGCGGACATGTCACTGTAGGAGACAGAGCGTTTCTGGGCGGCTTGTGCGCCGTTCATCAGCATTGCCGAATTGGCGCCTACGCGTTTATCGGCGGCGGCGCTACTGTTGTAAATGATGTTATTCCGTACGCGTCTGCTTTCGGCAACCATGCCCGGCTTGTTGGATTGAACGTGATTGGCATGAAAAGACGTGGCGTCGCACGTGACGTCATTCATGATTTGCGTGCGGCCTATCGCATGCTGTTTTCCGGTTCTTCCGTTTTTCAGGATCGCATTGAAATTGTTCGCGAACGCTATGGCGACCGCGAAGAAGTGGCGCGTATTCTTGAATTTCTTGAGAAAGATGCGACGCGCCCGTTAATGCCGGCGCGGTAAGGCGAATGGGGCGCTGGCGCAAACTTGGCATCATCGCCGGCGGCGGAGCTTTACCGCTCCGCATTGCTGCGGCCTGCAAGGCCCGCGGTGAAGAGTTTCATATGATCCGTCTTTCTGGCTATGCCGATGCGAATCTGTCGGCGCTTCCCGGCGATGACTGCGCAATTGGCGAAGCGGGAAAGGTGTTGCGTATTCTCAAGGCGCAGCAATGCGATGCGATTGTATTTGCAGGGTTGGTAAAACGCCCGGACTTCAAATCATTGCGCGTTGATTGGCGCGGCGCGGCGATGTTGCCAAGACTTGTCGCGGCGGCGGCGCGCGGCGATGGAGCGCTGCTGGATGTGCTGATTCAGTCGGTCGAATCCGACGGCTTCGTTGTCGTCGGTGTTGAGGAGGCTGTGGAAAGTCTGCTGGCGCCTGCGGGCGCTTTGGGCGAAATTGCACCGGATGCGCAGGATCAGGAGGATATCCGTAAGGCCGCCCGCGTTATTGCGGCGCTTGGTCCTTTTGATATTGGACAGGGCGCCGTTGTCGCTACCGGTCTGGTCGTCGCCGTCGAGGCTGCAGAGGGAACCGATGAGATGCTGGCGCGTTGCACGACGTTGCTGAAAGATCTCGGAGGTGACCCGTACGCGGGTGTGCTTGTTAAGCGCCCGAAACCGGGACAGGAACTGCGCGTGGATTTGCCGACGATTGGTCCGGAAACCGTACGTCGCGCCGCTAAGGCGGGGCTTAAAGGCATTGCTGTCAATGCTGGCGCCGCATTGATTATTGACCTTGAAGAAGTTGTCTCATTGGCTAATGAGCGTAAATTATTCATATACGGATTTTTAGAATCCGAAGTCGCAGGGCCATCATGACGGCGGAGCAAAATGGATCAACGGCGCCATTGAGAATTATGATATGCGCCGTTGAGCCATCCGGCGACGCCCTTGGGGCGGAATTAATGAAAGCGCTGCGCGCTATGTCGCCTGGCGTCGATTTTATCGGATGCGGCGGCCCCTTGATGGCGGCGAGCGGGTTGCAGAGCCTCTTTTCAATAGCGCCGTTTTCCGTTGTCGGGCCAATTGATTCGCTGAAAGCGTTGCCGGCGGCCATGCGTGGAGCAAGCGCTCTTGCTCGCGCAGCTAAAGTGACGCCGGTAGACGCCGCCATATTTATTGACGGTTGGGCGTTCGCCCGCATGGCCGCGGCGCGCATAAGACAGCAAGCGCCGCAAACAACAATGATAAAATATGTGGCGCCACAGGTTTGGGCGTCAAGACCACAACGCGCCGGAATATTGGCGAAACTGTTTGATGGCGTATTGACGCTTTTTGCATTTGAAAAAAAATGGTTCGAAAATGAAGGCGTTCTAACGAGATTTGTCGGTAATCCGGTCTTCCAATCCGCTGCGCAAGACAACGCTGATGCTGCACGCTTTCGAGAAGAATACGCTATTGGCGATGCGCCCTTGCTGGCCGTTCTGCCCGGGAGCCGTAAAAGCGAGGTTCGTCGTCTGATCGCGCTTTTTCGTGAGACAGCCGATCTTCTTGCTGCGGACAACAAAGATATGCGTGTGGCGATTCTCGTCGCGCCGGCGGTTGAGCAGGACGTTCGGCGCCTGACTGAGGGCTGGTCGCTGCGCCCATTGCTGGTTCCCGCAAAAGATCGCTATCAGGTTTTTGCAGCGGCGGACGCCGGGCTTGCCGCTTCGGGCACAGTGACAACAGAGCTTGCAATCTTCAGTACGCCATTAATTGTCGCCTATCGGGTAGGATGGTTGAGCGCGCTGTGGTTTCGTCAGGTTATCATTACGCCTTATGTGACGCTTTTGAATATTGTCGCCGGTCGAGCCGTTATTCCGGAATTTCTTCAAGACGATTGTCAACCGGCGAATATGGCCGAGGCGCTGGCGCCGTTGCTGGCGGATACGCCGGCCCGAAAAGCTCAGCTTGAGGCGTTTCCTGAGTTGTTGGGGAGCCTTGGCGTTGGCGGCCCGCCAGCGGCGCAGGAAGCCGGCAAAGCGATTTTGGACTGGATCGGTCAAAAAAAGACCGCTTAAGCCCATGAATTTGCTGCAAGTGATGACTTGCCTATTGAAAGCTCGCGGCGCTCGGCCTAATCCAGACCATGGCCTAGGGGTGTAGCTCAGTTGGTAGAGCATCGGTCTCCAAAACCGAGGGTCGTGGGTTCGAGTCCCTCCGCCCCTGCCATTTCACAATCAAAGTTATCACGCAGCATAACCCAGCCAGATTTTACGGTCACTTTTTGTCGCCGCTATCTGATCTTGTTGACGCACTTAATTTATCGTCCTCCCGTGACAAATTTAAAGAATTTGTAAATACCAATTGGAAGACGCTGCTTAAAAACTTGTCATTACGGAATGATTAGAAATCATCCGTAATCAATACAATATCGTCATAATTATCAGTTGAAATTGCATGTATTCGGTGAACGTGCTTTTAGCACGCTTGTGTGACCATGAACGTAATCTGGGGGAGGGTTATTGTCTTGGCAAAGTGTAATGTAAGAGTAAAAAAAGAATGTCCGTACCCCCTTGTTGCGCCGCCGCCCTGTCTGAAAAATTCCGTCTATTCCTTTTCGTTCCGCTTGCGGCGGTTTTTGTCGCCACTACAGGATGCACGTCCCCATCAACTGATGCAGCGCCGGCGCCCGCAGTGCAAGAGGAGCAGGCGCCTGTAACGCCGACCTCGCCCGATGCGTCAGTCGTCTGGCCAACCAGCTATACGCCGCCATCTACATTTGTAGATGCAAAGTTACAGGTCGGACCCTGGGTGCCGACGCCGGCGAATGTCGAAGAGCCATTCATCAATATTGTCCACGCCTCCGGCATATCCTGGCAAAATGACGACTGGAGCGCAGAGCAGCTGTTTGACGCCGGACATATTGATCCGAATACAGGCATGCTGACTTCCTTTCCCGCCGGCGTTACGAGTCTTTACACCACTGTATTCTTTACCGCTGAAGACAAGAGTTTTTATCACGGTGACTGGGTGCTCGAATGGGACGGCGACGCAACCATGGAGATGGAGTTTGTTGCGGATGAACTCGAACGCCCGGTTGGCGCCAACCGCGTTGAGTTTACACGCAGCGAAGAAACGCCCTTCCACGCACGCATACGGGTGACACGCCTTGGGCCTGGCGGAATTACGGGGCTTCGGTTGTTCCGAGCGTCGAATGAAGCCGCGCTGGATGCCGGGCAAATCTATTCGGCGGCTTTTGTCGAAAATGTGCGTCGTGCGGACGTTGTCCGAACTATGGATTTGCAGGAAGCAAACCGGGCGTATATCCATCGGCTGGATCAGGTTGCTCCTATGACTGAGTATTTCTGGAATAATTATGGCGTGGGCTCGGCGTCATTTGCGCCACACAGATCGATGCCCCTTGAGGCGGTTGCAGCGCTTGGCGTTGAGGCTGACGTTGAGATCTGGCACCACGCCCCAATGGAGCTTGGCGTGCCGGTGGATTTTACCGATCCGGCGATCTTCAGCGATAACCTTGAAACATGGTCGGTCAATGTCGCCAACATGACTACGGCGAATATTACCGCCATACTCGCCAGCCCTGAATGGGACAACTATGCGGATGCTTTTGTCGCTGCGCTTGCAAGCGCGGGGTATCCGGAAAGTCGACCTCTCTATACGACGCTATCTAATGAAGTCTGGAATTTTGCGCTCCAGTATCATCTTTCAACCCGTTACGCCTGGGCGGCCGGCGAGGCCTATGGCGGCCCTTCTTGGAGTTATCGTCATGGCTATGGCGTCTTTATGGGGCGCTGGATGCTGGCGCTGGAAGCGGCGCTGACGCGGGCCGGTCGCAACCAGAATGTCGTTTATGTGGTTGAAGGTCAGGCTGCGAACCTGGACACGACGCGCCAGGCGCTAACCGGGATGCAGACCTATATCGAAGATGAAGGCCGTACATGGACTGACTTTACCGCAAAGATCGGCGTATCCGTTGCGTCCTATTGGGGCGGGCGCGGATATTATCATTTCTTCGAAGATCTGGACGGCGCAACGCTTGAAGCGCTGCACGCAAGGTTTGCATCTGAAATTGCAAATGACCCGGTGGATTTCGCCAGGCGTTTCGCCGATTTTTATCTCAACGGTCCTGACGACGTGATCGCCTCGAAAGCATGGGTGTTAAAGAGGTTTGAGGAGCATAACGCTGTCAGCGCCGACTTTGGCGTGACTGTCATCGGCGCTTATGAGGGCGGCTCACATGACGATGCGCCAGAGTTCTTCCGCGACACATATGGCTCCAGCAGCGAATTGCTGTTCGACTGGTACGAAAACTATATGTGGGGAACGCAAGGCGCGCGTGTGAACAACGATATCAATGACGCTCTTGCGGTCGCTTATCCCGGAATCATCCTGTCGAACTACGTGACGGTCGGCCCGACCGGCGGGCAGCCCTGGTTTGACGGGGCGCAAGGTGAGAACCTGCCGATGCAGGTGTCCTGGACGAAATATTACCGGCCTTGAAGCCCGGCCGATTGCGGGGAGATTTTTTCACCCTTTTGCTGTAACCTGACGGCGAAGCAAATTGTGTGGCAGGACCGACCTTGATTTCTCGAGATATTCCCGCATCCCTGACGGCGCTGGTTGTCGCCGCCGTGTTTTTGAACGCCGCCAGTTGCGCTCGAACAGGGGCCGCCCAGAGCGATCAGGATACGCCGACGGCCGAAGTCGCCGCCAAGGCGTCAGCGGTTTCATCGTCAGCGCAGCGTGCGTCGCAGGAGACGAAAATTCAGGTTGGTCCCTGGGTGCCGCAGCCGGCCAACACCGAAGAGCCGTTCATTAACATCCTTCATGCGGGCGGCGTCAGTTGGACTGAAACCGACGAAGTTAATACGCAAGAGCTTTATGAAACCGGCGTTCTCGACCCGGTGACGGGGCTGCCGCGATCATTGCCGAACGGCTGGATGCGCTCCGGGGTCTATTTTTCAACCTGGCCGGACAAAAGTCACTGGGCTGGGGAATGGGTGCTTGAATGGGAAACCGAAAAGCCGAACAACGCTGACCTTCTGTTGCACTGGTTCCCTGGCGACAAGCAGTATCGAGCCGGGCGCAGCCGCGTCGAATTCTCACGATCGCCCGGAAACGATCACGCCGCGATTGCGATCACACGGCTTAAGTCGCCGCTCACCGCCGTCAGGATGTTTCGCAAGGAGAATGAAGCGGCGTTGCGCGCCGGTAAAATCTACAACCCGCGATTTATTGCTGAAGTTGCGAAATATCACGTCGTGCGAACAATGGATCTGCAGGAGACGAATCGCACTGCGATCACGCGGGTCGACGAGTTAAGCACCATGAAGGCGTGTTGCTGGAACAACACCGCCTGGAAAGGCCCGCCTCGAAGAACCGATCATCCTTTCCGCGATATCCCGCTGGAGGCGCTGTTCGCACTGGCCGTCGAGGCGGACAATATTTTGTGGCATCACGCGCCGATGGAGCTGGGATCGCCGAAGCGGCTTCATGATCCAGGCATCATGGACAGGGATAATAATGACAATGTCGCAGGCGCATGGCGCGCTCACGCCCGCGAGAACGCGGCCGAGATTCTCGCAAGCCGTGAATGGGATGCTTACGCGGATAAATTCGTCGCGGCGCTTGCCGCATCCGGATACCCGCAAGACCGTCCGCTTTATACGACTGTTTCCAACGAAGTCTGGAATACCGCTTTTCACTATTTCGTCTCGACCAATTACGCGTGGGGGCTGGGGCAGGGCTTTCAGGAAAACGGTCATTTCCGTCACGGTTACGGCGCGGCGCTGGCGCGCTGGAAGCTGGCGCTTGATGGGGCGTTGACTCGCGCCGGACGCGACCAGCCGGTCATCTATGTCGCCGAAGGACAGGCCGCTAACACATCGACCACGTGGGATGCCCTCGGCGCGATGAAGCGGTTTCTGGAGCAAAATGGCGAGGCCTGGGATGATCATGCGCCACAGATCGGCATATCCGTCGCTTCTTACTGGGGCGGCGGCCCGAACTGGAATGGGGTCGCGACGCCGCAGCAATGGCAAAACGCCGGCGAACGCGAGGCGATCGCGCTGACAGACCGTCTTCTGAATGGGCCGGCTTCGGAATTGGCTACAAGGGCATGGATATTAAAACGTTTTGAGGATCATGCTAAGGCGGGTGCACAGTTTGGCGTGAAGATCATCGGCGCCTATGAGGGCGGTTCCCATCTGGAAAAACCCGGCTATGTCCCTCGCGAATTCTATGAGCAATGGCTCTGGGGCGAGCATGGGGCCCGGGTCAACAAGGGGGTCAACGACGCTCTGGCGGCGGCTTATCCCGGGATCATCCTGTCAAACTACGTGTTGGCGGGGCCGACCGGCGGGCAGCCCTGGTTCGACGGCCAATATGGCGAGACGACGGAAATGAACCGGTCCTGGAGCGCCTATCAGCGCCCATAGGCGCGGCGGGAAAGCGACTTATTTCCGCTCAGACAGTTGACGGCGCGCTGAAAATGGTTACCTAGGCGTCATCTTCAGAAATCTCTCGGAGAACAGTCAGCGTCATATCCGACGCACGAGCCCCCACGTCTTTTTATCGGGGAATGAGAAAACGGCGAAAGCGCAAGACAGATGTCGAAAAACAAAAAGTCCGGACGCGGAGAGCCTGTCATTGAAGGTAAGGCGGCGGAAGTAAAAAAGAAAAAGAAAACCAATCCGCTTGAGTTTCTTCAACAGGTGCGAAATGAAGGGTCGAAAGTGACCTGGACCTCGCGTAACGAAACCTTCGTTTCGACGATTATGGTGCTTATCATGGTTGCGATCATGGCGGTCTTTTTCTTTGCTGTTGATCAGGGATTGCGCTTCGGCGTTTGTACAATTCTGCCGATTGATTGCGTTGGCTCCAATAACTGAAACAGTTTTAACACGGATTAACCAATGACTGCGAATTGGTACATCGTTCACGCTTATTCCAACTTTGAAAAGAAAGTTGCGGAATCAATTATGCTGGCGGCGAAAGACAAAGGTCTCGATCAGTTTATCGAAGAAATCTTTGTGCCGACCGAAGAGGTGACGGAAGTGCGCCGTGGGCGCAAGATCAATACCGAACGGCGCTTCTTCCCCGGCTATGTGCTGGTGAAGATGACGATGAGCAATGAAATCTACCACCTGATTAAAGAGACGCCGAAGGTCACCGGCTTTCTGGGATCAGGCAATAAGCCGATGCCGGTTCCCCAAAAGGAAGTCGACCGGATCCGCGGCGTGATGGAAGAAGGCGAAAGCCGCCCGCGCCCGACCATCACGTTCGAAATCGGCGAAAATGTTCGTGTGACGGATGGCCCGTTTGCGTCCTTTTCCGGTGTTGTTGAGGATGTGGATGAAGAGGCGACGCGGCTTAAAGTGGCTGTCTCGATTTTTGGTCGTGCGACCCCAGTCGAACTGGAATTCAATCAGGTTGAAAAAGCCAGCTGATTTTGCGTGCGCAATCGTCTGAGCATCGCCAGATCATACCAGTAATTTATCAGGTCAAGGCGCGGCGATAGCCGGGCCAGGGACGTAGACGTGTAAATTTCGCAGATGCTTTCCGGCAATGCTTTCACGCCGCGTTGCTTCAGCCTGTCGTATAGTATTTGCTTTTGAAAATGCCGCTCGGAATATCGTATCAGTCGGCGATGATATGTCTTGATATCCGGCATCCTTAAACCAAGGGAATGAAACTCGAAGGTTGCGTCGCCGCTGACGACGATCCGTTCGTCGTGGATATCGTTTTCACCGCCTTGAAGATCCGTCAAAAGCAGATAGGCGATAAGGCCGTCTTCGCCCTTGGCGCCGAAAGGCAGCCGGAGCCCGCGCCGCCGAAACGCGCTGAGCGCGCCATGGCTCATCGCGTAAAGATTGCCGCTGAGATGACGGCTGAGGAATAAGTCAGTGATCCATTGTTTGCGGCTGCGCCCGGTTGCAGGGAGCGCCGCCGCCGCATAGGCCGAGGGGTGGTTGTGTAAAGTCTTTGCCAGGGCTGAGATTGCGCCTGCGCTTGGTCGCACATCGCCATCGATAAAAATATGAGCATCGGCTTGAGGTGCGATGCGGTAGACATAATCATTCCAGGCATTCGCCTTATCAGCGACCGGGAGTTCATGAGCGGTAAGGCGTTGATCCGCCGCCGCCAGCGACCTGGCGATCCTGACTGTATTATCCGTCGAGCCATTAACCATCAGATGCGCTTCATACGCCGCGCCGTCTGCTGCGGCGTCAAGCGCGCCGATACACTCGGGCAAACGGCGCTCTTCATTATGGGCGAATATGCAAATGGCGATCGTCACAATGAGTCCGGGCTTCTGTTTCGAAACGTGGTCGGCATTAACCATGCGCCTTTACGGCTGATTGCCGTTCGGCGAAGGGGGCCTTGCAGTCTTGGCGCCGTTTTCCTCAGCTTCCGGTTCGGTTTCGCTGAGAAGCGTGTCGAAACGATCAGGCGATCGTTTGCCGATCTGGCGGACCAGCGCATCGAACCATCGCCAGCGCCGGCGCATCCGGCGCAGCAACGGCCTCGCCGCCGGATTGGCGCCGGCAAAGATGAGAAATCCAAAAACCATGAGCGGCACGCCCAGCGGTAAGGGGGATGCGGCTGCGACGGCGCCATAAAGAAACAGAACCGCACCGACAAGACTGGCGAGCGCTCTCGAAATCAAGGCTTTTCCTCCATGGGGCTGCTCGCCTGCATTGCTAGCCATCTTATTCCTGATTTATAGTCGCGGCCAAGCAATCATCGAAGGAGCTGTGCCTTATGCCGGATCACGGAGATCATCCTGAAGCGCGGGCGAAATTCCACGCGATGACGGAAGGCACGCAGGAAGACTGGATGAAAATCGCCAGTCAGTTCGGCCCCTTTGCCGCGAATGGCGGCAAGCGCGTCCTTGATCATCTGCGGCTGCTTGATGGCGACTATGGCGGTTTTCCAGTGGACCGGCTAACCCATTGCCGGCAGACCGCGACACGCGCCTTCAAAGACGGACGTGATGAGGAATATGTGGTTTGCGCGCTCCTGCACGACATAGGCGACACGCTCGGCGCCTATAACCATCCAGACATCGCGGCCGCGATCCTCAAACCCTTCGTGTCAGAGGCCAATCATTGGATGGTCGAAAAGCACGGCATTTTTCAGGGCTATTATTTCTTTCATTATCTCGGCATGGACCGCGACATGCGCGATAATTTTCGGGATCATCCGCACTTTCAGCATACGGCTGAGTTTTGTGAAAAATACGATCAAACCGCTTTCGATCCGAATTATGAGTCCATGCCGCTGGAGGCGTTTGAGCCTATGGTCATGAAGATGTTCGAAATGCCGAAAAACTCCGTTTACGGACCGGCGATCACTGAATAACCTTACTTTATTGTAAATTTAAAAGCCCTGACGGAGCGATCCGCCAGGGCTGTTGTTTTGAGCGTGAGGCTCCAGCTAGCTTCGCAGCGTTAACTGGAAGCCGACAATGCGCGGCTCATTGACAAAGCCGGTCAGGTTATTGAAGTCGATACCGCCGCGTATATTTTCTTCATCAGTAATGTTGCGCGCAAAAAACGCCCCTTCGTAACGGCCGCTCGCGCTGCGATAGCCGATACGGACGCCGCCTTCAAAATTGCCATTGGTCTGGAATTCAGCCGATTCATAAAGAAACAAATTGGTCTTGCCCTGAACCGCCCAATCCGTGTTGACAAAGAACTCGCCATTATTGCGCCAGGGCATTGTGTATTCTGCAAAGGCGCTGAAGGTGAGTTCCGGCGCGTTCGGAAACGGATTGCCGTCAATGAGCGCCTGACCGAGGCCATTCAGCGGGTCGAGGACCGTACATTGGCCGGATCCGCAAGGCGCAGTCGCGAGCGTAGAGTCGTTGATTTCCGTATTGTTGTAGGCGAAGCCCGCTGCAATGTAGAAATTTTCCGTCGGCAGCGCTTCCGCATCGACTTCGAAGCCCCACCCAATACCCTCATCGGCGTTAATCACCTGATTGAGATTGCCGGCGCCGCCAATGATCGAAAACTGTTGATCGTCAATGGTGTAGTAATAGGCGGTTGCATTAAGCCGGGCGCGGTTTTCAAGAAACTCGGATTTGAAACCCGCCTCATAGGAGAGGATCGTTTCAGAGGTCGCCACGGTTTGAGGATCGACGGCGCCCGAAAACGCGGCAAAGGCGACGTCGCGTCCCTGAATGGTCGGCCCTCTGAAACCGCGGGCGATGCGGGCATAGAGATTGAGCCCGTCACGAACCCGGTACAGGGCGCTGACATCCCAGCTCAAATCCTCGTCCGAAACGCTTGTCGGATTGACAGTCACGCCCGGTGGCGGCGTGATTGCGTCAAAGCTGCGATCATCATCCGTATAACGAAGACCTGCGGTAATGTTCAGCTGATCCGTGATGTCATAACTGCCCTGACCGAAGATCGCCCAGCTTTCGTTGCCGTGGGTCACCGTTGTCGACGGAGGAAAGCCCGGCCCGACCGTCGTCACCTGAAAGTCGGTGTCAAAATAGAAAAATCCAATCTGCCAGTTGAAAACGCCGCCGCCATTAGACGCCAGTCGAATTTCCTGGGTGAACTGATCAAGGTCATCGATGCCGTCCTGGGTTTCCGAGGCGAATGGAATGAAGCCCGGAAAAGTGGTTGCATCGGCAATGCCGTCCGGGGGGAAGCTTGTATCGGTTGCGCCCGACGTCAGCCCCGGCGGCACAGGCGCGCCAAGCCCTGGAACAATCACGCCGCCGTCGATATCGCCGAGGCTGCGGCTTGAAGCGTCCTCAAAAGCGGTGATTGACGTCAGCGTAACCCCGCCGAAATCCCAGTCGATTTTCGCAGATCCGCCCCAGCCGTCAGCCTCCTGCGGGTTGTTGTCGCCGCCGTCGAAAAAGACCGTATCGCGATCAAACGCGCCGGGCACAAGATTACCTGTGCCGGGCTCGAGAATATTGGCCCGGAAGATTGCGGAAGTGCCGTCATAGTCGCGGCCATGAACATTCAAGAGGACATCGACGTCTTCGGTCGGCGTGAAAAGAAGTTGAACGCGCCCGGCAAGTTCGTCAAAGCCGCCCATCACATCGTCCTGGTTCGTAAAACCATTGTCGATCCAGTCATCGCGGCGTTGGTAGAGACCGGAAACGCGAACAGACAACACGTCCTGAATAAGCGGCCCGCCAATGCCGGCCTGCGCCGTGACGGTGTTGTAGGTGCCGTAAGCGACCTGCGCAGTCGCATCGAATTCGTCGGTCGGTTTGCGGGTCGCGAACTTTATAACACCGGCGGGCGTATTGCGGCCGAAGAGCGTGCCTTGGGGTCCTCGTGATACTTCGACCTGATCAATGTCGAATAAGGGCGAGCTTTTCAGAACAACATTTTCCAGAACGACGTCGTCCATGACGATGGAGACCGGCTGCGATGCGGCGACGTCGAAATCCACATTGCCGAGCCCGCGAATATAGAACCGAGGCGCAATCCGCCCATTGGAGGATTCAGCATAAAGCCCCGGAATGCGTGCGGCGAGGGCGCGTATATCTTCACCGGCGGCTTGAATATCCGCCAGTCGCTCTGCTGAGAGCGTCTCTACGGAGATCGGTATTTCCTGTTGGTTTTCCTGACGTTTTTGCGCTGTCACAATGATGATGTCGAGGTTGCCCTGTTGCGCGATGGCGGGGCATGCGGCGAGGGCGATGGTCGACGCGCCGGCGGCAAGCAGGGCGCGCTGAGTCATATTGGATTTTGTCATGTGTTTGGTCCCGAAAAGTTTTCCACCAGGGGGCGGCGACACCGCCGCATATTTTCGGAATTCACAGTACCCCTGTTTGAGGTTTTTGTGTCATTCGTTCTGCAGTTCAATGACAAAGCTTACGCTGCGTTGCGCAATTGCACCGGTTAAACGGTGAGGCGCCGCTTGTGGAAAAAGTCATAACCGGGCTGGCATTGTGCTGCAATCGCTTCCAGATCCGGCGTCAATTCAACCCTTTTTTCGACATAAGGCCGAAAACCGGTGGAGCTTTTGACAGCATCATACCAGTGCGCTTCCCATACGCCGTCGCTGTCGCGCGGGCCCGCGGGCCAAGAGAGCATGTCCTGCGTATAAGGAATATCGAGAGCGGCGCATAAAGCCTGCAGCATTTCACCAGGGTTTTTTTGTAAATCCGCGGAATCGATGATTGGACACGGAACGCCGCGCGAAACGCGATCGTCATAGATCCGTCGCTGGACGGTGAGACTGTCAACGATCGGCGAGACGTCGTCATATTTATTTTTATAAGATGCGACCATGGCTCTCGGGTCGCGGATTAATTGAACAACGCGCGTTTGCTCGATCCAGTCTAGCGACGTCTTCGCTGCAAAATGAAAAGCCATATGCTTTTCAAACGCTATAGGTGCGCCTGATGCTGGCGGCGTCTCCAGCATTTTGTTGACGCCTGACCATGTGCGCGGGAGTGATGCGAGAATTTCCTCACGCATGGGATGGGGCGCGCCGCTTTCCTGCAAATACCACGCATAAAACGGTTCATCATAAGCGGCGATGTCGGCGCGGTTTTCAAACGCGCGCATAATGGTCGTTGAAATATTGCGCGGTCCTGAGAACATCGCGATGCGCGTGAATGTTGTCATGGAAGGACTACCGCAAACGGCGCAATGGTTTTTTGGCGGCTTTATCATCCGCGGTAATTTTGACAGTTGGCGGTGTTTTGCGCGGCGCCGGCGCCGCGGAGGCTGTCGTTTCGCCGCTGAGTTCATCGATCATACGGACAATGAAACGTGAAGAAGCGATCACTTCCTTGCCGCCTTCATGCTGGCGCGCGACAACGGCCTCATGGTTTTCCAGCGCGGCGGCGGCCTTGAACGTATCCTGAACCGCTTCATTCAGATTGCGCAGCATGGAATCGAGATCCGGCTCATCGTCAGAGAGTTTCTCCTCCGCCACGGCGCGCAGTCGAGTGACCTCACTGCGAACCTCCGCATAGTGTCGTTTCAGTCGCCGATCAGCGAATCTGAATCCAGCCAGCAGGCCGATGACCACGCCAAAAAAACCCGTACCCGCCAGAATAGCCAGCGTGGCGATATCAGTATCGATCACCCCAAGCCCCTTTTACTCCCACGAGTATTATTCTTTGTCATTTAGCGCCGTTTGGCAAGCATATCGCAGGAGGCCTCGCCAGGCGACCAGTAGCCGTCTCTGGTCACGCGAGATTCAACGGCCGTTTGCAACCGCGCCGGATATGTGGTCGCCATAGAGGCGCTGCAACCGCGCCACCATCGGGCCGCGCGCATCTGATATGTTGCGCCCGTCGACCTCGATAACCGGCGAGACGCCTGCGAATGTCCCGGTAATGAAGGCTTCTTCAGCGCCATAAACATCGTGTAGAGAGAAGTTACGCTCCCGTGTTGCGATTCCAGCATCCCGCGCGATTTCCAGAATGACGCCCCTGGTAATGCCGCCAAGACAAAAGTCGCCCGTCGAGGTCCAGAGTTCGCCATTTCGAACAATGAAGAAATGCGTCGAGTTGCAGGTTGCGACAAAGCCGTGCGGGTCAAGCATGAGCGCTTCGTCCGCGCCGGCTTTTGCGGCCTGAATACAAGCCATGATGCAGTTTAATTTCGAGTGGGAGTTCAGCTTCTGGTCCTGAACATCGGGGTAACCGCGCCGCACATGAACCGTATAAAGCCGTGCGCCCTGTTCCGCCGTTTCGGGCATGGGGCGCTTGAATTCCGGAACGATGACAATTGTCGGCGGCGTGATTGTCGCCCGGGGGTCCTGATAGGGCGTCGCCTTAACCCCGCGCGACATCATCAGGCGAATATGAACGCCGTCATGGGCGTCATTCGCGTCAAGGCAGTCATAGAGTCGCTCTGTCAGCGTTTCTTTGGAAATATCGAGTTCAAAGTCCAGCGTCTTAGCGCCGTCATAGAGGCGCTCCAGGTGGCGGTCGAGAAAAGCGATCACGCCTTTTCCGTCCGGTCCCGGATGAACACGCAACCCCTCCCAGACGCCATCGCCGAGCACAAAGCCCGAATCAAAGACAGAGACTTTCGCTTCATTGCGCGGATGTAGAGCCCCGTTGATATCAATCAGGATATTCTCATTGCGAGGGTCGGGAGCGTATGCGTGCGTGGAATGGGTCATGATCTGATTTTGCCAGATTCCGGAGCTTGCGTCATCTATTGTTCTTGCGGCATCGTGATCTTTGCGTATCGTGGGCGAAACAAAAACAGGGGTTTTGAATTATGCGCTTTGTCTTAGGGGTTGTGTTTTCTTTCATCTGGATCGCCCTCGGGCATGCGCAACGCAGCATTGACTTTGACGCCGCGCCGCAACCTGACGATGCGCTCGTCTTTGCCGTAAGCGATGTGGAAGCGCTGGACGGGCTGGGCGCCATCATCGGCGAGGCAGGGCTTGATAATGTTCGCCGCGCTATCGCTGCGTCGGCGTTTGAAGCCGAAACCGGATCGACAGCCAGCTTTATCTCCGGGACTGACGCTTATGGCGAGATTCATCTCGTTGCGATTGCGGGCGAGGGCATGCGGCCCCGTGACTGGGAGGATTTCGGCGGCCGCGCCAGCGTTCTCGCCAGGGCGACCAGAGCTGAACGCGTCACCGTCCTGGCGCCCGGCGCCGATAACGCCGCCATCGTCAGCGCCGCTTTCGGCGCCGCTATCGGCCAATACTCCTTTGACAAATATAAGAGCGACGCGACCCCGATAACCGGCGATCTCGTTTTTATCGCCGAAGCGCCGGATGCAGCGCGATCAGCCTATCAAGGGGAAAAGGCCCATGTCGCCAACGCCGTCAATTGGGCGCGGGACATGCAATCGGAGCCGGCCAATGTAATTTATCCGGAGGAGTTTGTCCGCCGCGCGAGGGCGGCGTTTCGAGGCGTTCCCAATGTCACGATTTCCGTGCTCGACGAACGCGACATGGAGCGTCTGGGCATGGGCGCCATCCTTGGCGTTGGCAAAGGCAGCGTGCGCCCGCCGCGTATCATGATTACGCGGTATAATGGCGGTGCGGCGGGCGACGCGCCGATGGTCTATGCGGGTAAGGGCATCACTTTCGATACCGGTGGGATTTCGCTGAAATCGAATAACAACATGTGGCAGATGAAGGCTGACATGACCGGCGCAGCAACGGTCACCGCCGCCGTCATGGGACTTGCAAAGTCGCGCGCGCCGGTCAATGTCATCGCCGTTGCCGCCTTGGCGGAGAATATGCCCGATGGCGGCGCCCAACGTCCCGGCGATGTGGTCAAAACGATGTCCGGCACGACTGTTGAAATCATGTCGACTGATGCGGAAGGCCGACTTGTTCTGTCAGATGCCGTTTGGTACGCACAGGAACAGTTTAATCCGTCATTGCTGGTTGATGTGGCGACCCTGACGGGCTCTGTGGGCCGTGCGCTTGGCGATGAATATGGCGGGCTGTTTGCGCGTGAAGATGCTATCGCCGAGCGCCTGCTTGCTGCGGGTGAAGCTTCAGGTGAGGATCTTTGGCGATTGCCGCTGCATCCCAATCATAAAAAACAGATCAAGTCCCTGATCGCCGATATCAAAAACGGCGATACGGGCGCGCCGGGCGCTTCAACAGGCGCAACGTTTATTGGAACTTTTGTGAAAGAAGAAACACCTTGGGCGCATCTTGATATCGCCGGCATTGACTGGCTACCTGAGCCAACGGCGACAGTTCCCATTGGGGCGAGCGGTTTTAGCGTGCGACTGCTCGATCGATTGGCGCGCGACGGACAGTAAAAAAGCCGCAGCTCGTTAATTCGCCTTTATATCGAACAGCCATCTCTGCGTCAGAGTTTTCTGAAGATCATTAATGCGCCGATAGCGCTGAACCATAAGCCGATAATGATGAGGACGACGGTCATGCCGTGCACATCGAGTGCGAGGCGCTTACTGAAAATGCCAACGACCAGGGCGGCGCCCGCCAGACAGCCGATGACGCCAATGGCGCGTGCAACGCCCTGGACGGCAATCAGGCGAACGGACCAGAAAAAGATCGCAGCGCCATAGGCAATCGTTCCGGTTTTCGCCAGAACCTGATTGGCGGCGCCAAGCGTTCTCAACTGTGCACGGAACATGGCGTCATCTTCGATGCTGGTGAAATGCGCTGCCGTATCGGGTACTACAAATCCGGAGACTAACGCTGCGCCGACCATGGTTGCGGTCGCAATTGTAATCGCGAGTTGCGCCGCACGAATGGCGGGTTGCGTAATGCCAAGCCGCTCTGAGAAGACGCTAAGAGCGTAATAGTATCCAAGCGCGAATATGATCAACGCGCCATGGACCAGCCCATTGAAAGCGGCTTCCGCCACGGCTTCCTGGGCGATGGTCTCATAGCCTGGTGAGCCGAGTGTTGGGTGATGCGTGACGAAGATCACCGCGGCGACCGACGCCAGCAGCAAGATAACGCCAGCGAAAGCGCCGGGCGGGTTGGTTTTGGAATGTTCGGTCACACACAATGCTCCTGTTTGCAGCGCATGACACATGCATTGCAGCTGTGCGATCGGGCAGGGAGAAATGCCTGTAATTGTTTCTTTCCGGACATTGAGGGCGTAATGTCTGGAAAGTCTGTTTGGCGTTTGACAGGAACCTGAAGATATCGATTAAGCACGACGCATGAATGAACTGGAAAGCCATGATCGCCGCGTCCGGCGCACGCGCCTCGCTGTTTTTGACGCGTTCAGAACGCTTGTCCTGTCGCAGCGATATGATGACATTCGAGTGGCTGACATTATCGAGGCTGCGGATATTGGCCGATCGACATTTTATGACCATTTCGGCAGCAAGGATGATGTCCTGCTGTCAAGCATAGAGCCTTTGTTTGATATTCTTGCGGATATGTCCTCCGAGTCGATTGTCCGTGAACGGGTGTTTTTTGTCTTGTCGCACTTCTGGGATCAGCGGGCGATGGCGCGCATTATTTTAGGGCCGGACCTTTTCTTCAAACTGACGCGAAAACTGGCGGACCTGATCGAGGTAAAGCTAACGCCGGAGTCCGATCTGCCCTCACGGCTGGCCGCCATTGATCTTGCCTCGTCGCAGCTCGGCGTCATCAAGGCCTGGCTCGCGGGCGAGTTCGCCTGCGATGCGGATGTGTTGACGGATTATCTGATCGCACAAGCCCGGCGTGCGCCATCGGCCCTAGGCCAAGAGAATTTTCCGGCGCCGCTTACCCGTCGCCAAAACTGACGGCGTTGTCTTTATAATCGTAATAGTCGGTATGCTTGGTGACCTTGCCGTCTTTCACGGTGACGGCGGTCACGATCGGCGCAGATCCGCTTGCGCTTTCGCCGCCCGGCGATACGATGGTCCAGGTGAGCGTAGCGACAAAGACGACGACGCCTTCGCTTTCATACTGGCGCTCGACATCGTAATCGACGCTTAAAGATTTGTATTGGCCCGCATAGTCGCCAAGCCCCTTCAGGACGGCGTCCTTGCCTTCAAACATGAAAGGTCCGCCGTCGGCGCTCTGGTTTGTCGATGTCGGATCGTAAAAAACCATGTCTTCGGAAAGAAACGGCGCCATGACGGACGTATCAAAAGTTGAATAGGCGGCGAGATAGTCTTCGGCGATTGAAACTGTGGCTGAAGGCTCAGCGTCTTCAGCGAAAGCAGGGCTCATTAGCAGCATGGCGGCGGCGAGATATTTCATGGGTGCGCTCCTCGTGTCGTTTTCAGTTGAAGACACCATAACGGGTTGTCGCCGCAACCAGGAAACGCAGCGATGCGGTGAGGTGAGCGCGATATGGGATGAGGCGTAAAGCGGGTTACGTCTAACGCCTCAACCGATCCCAAACTTCTCCAGCGCAGCTTTTGCAATCGGCTCGCCCCATTCCTGAACGAAATGGCCGGCCTCCGCGACCTCCATCGGTTCCGGGCAGCCTTTAATCATGGAACGGAGCATATGCATGGCGGGCGGGCCGAGCACCGGGTCTTGGCAGCCGATCGCCATGAAGCTGTCGCCCGACCAGTCTTCGGACCAGAACTTGCGCGCTTTCAGCGACGTCTCGACGCCGTCCTTTGACGCCGGCGTCAGATCGTCGGCGCCTTTTTCCTTCAGCATCACGAGTTCCGGGAAACGCCGCACGCCGCCTTTATAGCTTCCATCCGGAAAGGGCGCATCATAGGCCGCCATCTCCGCTTCAGAGAGGATTGGCGTCGCCTGTTTCATCAGCTTGCCGACGGCGAGGTCTGGCTGCGAGCGGTTAAAAGCGCGCCATGCGGCGAAACCTTCCGGCGCTTCCTCCCCGCCGGGAAGGCCGGTGTTCATGACGATCAGCCGCGAGTAACGCGCCGGCGCGTCCATCGGCAGCGTCAGGCCTAACAGCCCGCCCCAGTCCTGCACCGCCAGGCAGACATTTTTCAGGTCGAGCTTTTCAACGAAGGCGAGAAGCGCGTTGCGGTGAAAATGATAGGTGTAGGTTTCGTCGTCAGCCGGTTTGTCGGAGCGCCCGAAGCCGAACATGTCGACGGCCACAGCCCTGTGCCCGGCGCCTGTAAATACCGGAATCATCTTGCGGAAAAGATAGGCCCATGACGGCTCCCCATGGATGCACAGGAAAGTGACGTCGGCATCGGCTTTTCCCTCATCCACATAGTGCATCCGCAGCCCCTCATAGGCGGGCAGGTCGTCGACAAAATGCGGTGCATAAGGCCAGTCGGGAAGGTTCTCGAAACGCGTCTCTGGGGTGCGCAGGGCGTTGATTGTCATTGGGGCCTCCGTTTCAGGTCACGAAAAACTTGCCCCAAGTGACAATACTGCGTCCACTCCATTATGCAGCTTCGTCTTCACAATACCGCCATGGGGATTTGAAGATGAATGCTGTAACGAACGATAACGCCATCGCGACCCCAAGAATTGCCATTGCATTCACGCCCTGCGTTATCAGTGCATAAACACTGCCGCCGAGCGCAAGGCATAATAACAACATCACGATAGTGTCCCACGCGATTATCATTTTACGCAACAGGGATAAATAGCGTGAGATTGCTTTTGCAAAGACTGTCAACGCCAGCAGTCCAATTGCGAGGCGTGCAGCGCCAAACTCCATGTTCATGGGTGTATTCAAAATCATATGGGCGATGACTGCCGGAATAACTGAGCCGGTGGTCAGTGTGAGCAGGCCGAAAATGATTGCAGAAATGATTACGCTGGCCATGGTGGCGTAACCAAGCAGGTCGCCATTGACGAGGTACTGAACATGAAGTGACGCGAACACCAGTGAAGACAGGAGCAACGCAGCGCCAGGTTTAAAGGCTTCAACCAGGCGTCCAAGGGCGTAAGAGCGCCACAATAATTCTTCGATAATCGGAACGACAAAAAAGCTGGCCGTTGCGGCGAAAATCCAGAATGTCGTATCCCATGGGTTGGATTCCATGACGGACCAAAGAATAGTGTCCTTGCCTAGAGGCCAAATCTCTTTGGCGAGGAAAATTGTTTGCGCTGGAATGGAAACAATGAATCCGGCGATGATCCCGAGGGCAATCAGGCCTGCAAGCCCGACCGGCCGGCTGGTCAGCGCGTAGGCTTTGGCGGTGTTTCGCTTTCGGGTTGCGGCAAGCACAAGAATGAGAATCAAAGCGACGCCATATTGCACTGCGAATTGTTTGAGCATCGCAAGGGAAGAAGCGATGTAATCCGGCGCTGTCCCGCTGATGAGTCCAAGCGTTTCCCCTAATCCCGGCGAGATCAGTTTTTGCGCCTGGACCGCCGCGAGCGTGCTTGCCGCAATGATGGCGGTGACCTCTATCAGGGCGAGTATTTTTGCAACCACTCCAGGTGAAGGGCGCTGCGGCGTGAACAAAACCTGGGGATGCGAAAGGGCGGATAACATGAAGAAGGCTCCACTTGGATAGATGTGGCGCCTGTATTGACGTTCGCAGCCGGCTGGTCGTCCGAACGCCGGAACTTTTAAAGTCTGCACGCGAGGTCTTTGTATTTACAGTGGGTTAGGGCTAAACGCTCGCGCGATACTGGCTGGGGGTCTTGCCCACATGTCGACGAAAAGCCGCGTTAAAGGACGACTTTGAGCCAAAACCCGCGTCCATGCCTAGCGATAGAATGGATATGTTCGCATTCGTCGGATCGGCGATCAGACGCTTTGCTTCTTCGACGCGGTGGCGGTTGATGTAATCGAAAAAGTTCGCGTCCGTTTCCCGGATGGCGCGGGTGACTTCGTCGCGCGGCCAACCGATCTGGCTGGAAAGCGCGTCGATTGTTAAAGCGGAATCGAGATAAGGTTTATGTTGCGCCATATGTCGTTTGAGCGCGTTAACGCGCGGCGGTTCTTCAATGTGCGCAACGATTTGTGCGGAAGCTGACGGGCCGCTGCTCGCGAGGGCGTTGGAGCTCAACGCTTTATACGCGACAAAAAGGATTTGCAGCGATATCGCCGCGACGGATATCGCCATCGTCAGGCTGAGCGCGGCCGGGCTTGTATTCGCGACGATGCTTGCGCCAATCAGGGCGAGATTGAGCACAATCGTCGAGCCCGCCCAAAGGCGAATCCAGTCCGCGGCGGCGACCGCATCATTCGATAACGTTTCTTTAAGCGCCGCTTTTTGCGCCGTCGCAGCGCGATAGGCGAGAACCGGATAGGCGCTCATGGCCGTGAGAAACACAACCGGCGCCAGCGCCAGCGGCGCCAGCATTGGCGGTAGCGACACGGCGATCGCGCCATCGATGCTTTGCGCCTGCGCCGCGACGCCGAGCGCGCTCATGAGCGCCAGGTTGATGACCGAGGGAAGAAAATGCGGCCATAGCCTTTTAACGGGCGCCCCCGTTGCCGCGCGCGTGTAAAACCAGTGAAACACCGGCGGTAACATCACCGCTGTCGAGGCGAGCGCCGCCAGCCCATAGCCCCATGCGCCTGAAACCCGGCCCGCGCCGATCCACCCGATGAAAAACACCGCATAGGCGGCGAGCCAGCCAGCCAGAAAGACGTGTCGCTCCTCCCGCGCGTCGCGGTTCAGGGAAAGAGCAGCGAACAGACCGCAGGCGCAAAGGCCGATGCCAAGAAAAAGGTCAAGCATAAGGGCGACGCTGATGTCAGCTGAGAGGGCACGGTTTAGCCTGCGCCGCCCGGAAACGCCACCGTCGGTTCATTTGCCTGACAGGGTTCTTTCGGCTACGGCCAGCTTGTATAGTCGCGCGAATGGCGGTGTTCGCCAGGGATAAACAGCGGTCGCCGCCTTCATCCTGAGGAGCCTTTTTCCGTCGTCCTTCGAGACGCGGGCCTTGCCCGCCCTCAGGAAGAAGGAAAAAGGCGTCTCGAAGGATTGGCCGCGCGTAAAAACGAAAGAGACAATTCCATGACCGACCACACCGCAGACCTCGCCATTATCGGTTCCGGCCCCGGGGGCTATGTGGCCGCGATCCGCGCCAGCCAGCTGGGGATGAAGGTCGCGATCATCGAGCGTGATGCGCTGGGGGGCGTCTGTCTCAACTGGGGCTGCATCCCGACCAAGGCGCTCTTACGCACCTCCGAGATTTACACCAACATGCAGCACGCGTCTGAGTTCGGCCTGAAAGCGGAGAACATCTCCTTTGACATCGACGCGGTGATCAAGCGCTCGCGCGGGGTGGCGAACAAGCTCTCCGGCGGCGTCGGCTATTTGATGAAGAAGCACAAGATTCAGGTGATCGAAGGCGAGGCGAGCCTCGCCAAGGCGACCAACGGCTCCGGCGCGCCGCTGATCAAGGTCAAAACCAAAAAGGGCGGCGCCGATACGGTGAAGGCGAACCACGTCATCCTCGCGACCGGCGCGCGGGCGCGCACCATCCCCGCCATCGGGCTCGAACCCGACGGCAAGTTCGTGTGGACCGCGAAGGAGGCGATGGTCCCCGACATCATGCCGAAGTCGCTCCTTGTCATCGGCTCCGGCGCCATCGGGATCGAGTTCGCGAGTTTCTATAACGCGCTGGGCGCCGACGTCACGGTGGTCGAAATGGTCGACCGCGTGCTGCCCGCCGAAGACGAAGAGATTTCGAAATTCGCCGCGAAACAGTTCAAGAAACAGGGGATGAAAATCATCACCTCCGCCAGCGTTGAAAAGCTGGAGACGGGCGGAAAGGCCGCGAAAGCGACCATCAAGCTGAAAGACAGCAAGACGGAAGTGATTGAGGCGGAGCGGGTCGTCCTCGCCATCGGCATTGTGGGCAATACGGAGAATCTGGGACTGGAAGATCTCGGCGTTAAAATCGACCGCGGCCATGTGGTGATCAATGAATGGATGGAGACGGGCGTCAAAGGTCTTTACGCCATCGGCGATGTCTGCGGCCCGCCCTGGCTCGCCCACAAGGCGTCCCATGAAGGGGTGATCTGTGTGGAGAAGATCGCCGGCAAGAACAATGTCCACCCGCTGGACACGTCGCTGATCCCGGGCTGCACCTATTGCCAGCCGCAGGTGGCGAGTGTCGGCATGACCGAGGCCGCGGCGAAGGCCGCCGGCCATAAGGTCAAGGTCGGGCGCTTCCCCTTTAACGGCAATGGCAAGGCGATTGCGCTGGGCGAGCCCGAGGGCCTCGTCAAAACCATCTTCGACGACAAGACGGGCGAGCTGTTAGGGGCGCATATGATCGGCGCGGAAGTCACCGAACTCATTCAAGGGTTCGGCATCGCCAAGACCATGGAAGCGGTGGAGGAAGACCTGATGCACTCCATCTTCCCGCACCCGACGCTCAGCGAGATGATGCATGAGAGCGTGCTCGATGCGTATGGGCGGGTGATGCATATTTGAAAGGAATAGAAGTAGGTCTTTCAATAGGGGAAACAAATGTCGAACGATGATAAATCGCTAAAGAACACACAGCGAGAGTGTTTTTTGGAAGCCGCCGAGTGGTTCTATATGGACAATTGGCAAGATGAGATGGTCGCACATCTGGGACTCAGCAAGTCTACTGTCGCAGCTTGGCGAAAGGGAAAAGGCGATGTGGATCCTGAAGTCGCAAAAGCTCTTTACAAGCACCTTGTTGTCGATATTGCACGGGGGCAAGCACTAATGAACGATTTAAGTCGACTTTTTAAGGTTGGAAAATAGTCAGCTGGAGGGTTGCGAAATGCAAAGCCCATCATTTCTAATTTGATTTGTTTGCCCGGGTCGCTCTATAGCCGTAATCGGCTTATACAATCACAGTCGGCATGACAGGCTAACAATGCTGTGCCCATCCCGGTTTTTTGCAGGGTGAGCGGGAAGTGAAAAAAGACCTGATGCACTCGACTTTCCCCACCTGACGCTGTCGGCGATGACGCATAGGTCTGAGCAGGATGCGTATGGGAGAGTGATGCATATTTGATTTTGCATTATGCCGTGTAAATTATGGTCGTGGGTTCAACCATAGTTTTTGCAAGTACTGGGAAAATTCTATCTCGCTCTAAGCTATATCTGAACTGCCCGCCGTCGAAACGTTGCACCTCTTCTGGTTCTTGACTCAAATCACTAGATAGTACCCATCTAATGCAGCGAAAAAACCAAGTGGTTCCACCAAATGAGTCTTTGACTTCTTTTAGTGAAAGATCCTTGAGCAAATCTGAGTATGCGTATTCACCACGAGTGAGTCTCGCATAAATATCGGGGAATATCTCACGACAAAAGCATAAAAGAGCAATAACGGGTGGAATTCGATAGTGTCGTTCCGTTGTTTGAGAGAGCACCAAGGAAAAATTTTGACAAATTTTTTGAAAACTCCTGATAGAGAGATTGTGTGTTTTTGATAGTGTTACCAATGATTCCAAAGTAGAAGCTATGTATTGTTTACTTTCCGTCGCATTGGGTAAATGAGAAGATAGGTATGCGGAATATAACTCCAAGACAGATCTGTCTCGATCGTCGACTTCAGGAAAAGTCAGACGTAAGTCGAAGAATTTTTCTAGATATCGTTGGCTGTCTATTCCTGGGCCATAGCAGTGCCTAATGCTTTCATTGATCTGCTTTGAATCAGCCGAGATAATGAATGTGATCTTCTCAACATTAAAGATGTGCTTTATCACTTCTAATACATCTAAGGCATAATTTGGTCGGCACCGATCAAGTTCATCAATAATCATGAAAGTTCGTTGGAACGTGTTCCTATTTGGAGTAACTTTCAAACTTTCTACAAGTTTCTCAGAAGACTGGTCGAGTAAGGCTCGCAATTCTGCGATTGTGACCTTGTTGCTTTGTGATTTGTGATCAAGGACTCAGTTGCGCTAGAGATGCTATTCTTGATTACTTTGTCGGTACCCGCCTTTATGGCTGCGGCAATTTTAGGGTCAGATGAAATTCGAGAAATTAGCTCTGCATTCAATACACCCGCCGTGGCGTAGTGTGCAGTTGCGGCAGCAACTCCCGTTAAAAGGTGCTTGCCAACAACGCCAGCTTTCTTAAGTAGTGGTCTAGCTAACTTGGCTGCCTCACCGGGGTTATCTTTCAAAGATTCGATAATCTCGCTTGTGATTGCGGAGAAGGCGTCCTGTCTAATATCGTTGCTGAATGCGTCAAAGTAGATGCATGGGAAGCCTTGAGATTTAGAATAATTCTCAAATTGCTTGAGAAAAAATGTCTTTCCGGTACCCCAAGGGGCGTCTAGTAGGAATACCAAATTATCTTCGATCTTTTCCGTTATAGATATTATAGACTGAGCTAGTTGTTTACGCCCTAGAATATCGCAGTCTGTGAAGCCATCTTCGGGTATATCGGGTGATGGCATTCTAAGCTTCATCATTGTTCCTTAAAAATATTGGAAAGTTATAAGATATAGGCACTATACTGGAAAAGCTTTTGGTTGCCAGGTTTTGCGGTTCAGTAAGGTTTTCACCGAAGGTCTCTTAAGAGGCACCTGTGAAGTTCATCGTAATTAAAGCTTATCAGTTTGATCTAGCCGGGTGATAATGCGCAACCTCTCCACCCGCTCATTCCCGCGCAGGCGGGAATCCAGCAGAAGGAAAATGCCGGGCTGCGCCCGTCTTGTTTTTTGTGTGACTGGATCCCGTGTCTGCAACGCAATGCTCGCGCATTGCATTGCGCACGGGATGACAGGGGAGGGGGCGGGTTTCAGATTTCTCCGGACGGGATGATAGGAGCGGACTTCACGACCCATCAAAAAGCGCCGCAGGCGGAACGTTCAGGGCGTTGGCGAGGCGCGCGATGACGCGCAGGGTGAGATTGCAGGCGCCGCTTTCAATGCCGCTGAGCTGCGCCTGATCCATGCCGGCCGCAAAGGCGAGCGCCTCCTGCGTCAGCTTGCGTTCGCGCCGGAGCCTCCTGACATTCCGGCCAAGGGTTTGAGGGATGTCCACCGCTTGAGTTTTCTCGGGTGTTTCTTTGCCGCGCATAGAGAATCGTTCACTATCTGATTGGTTTTGCATCTAAAACCCAGTAAATAGCGTATGAAATCCAATTTAGACTCATTATTTGGGTTTTGCAACTTTTATTTTGGGTATAAAGAGAAAAATTATGGCGTTATCTACAGGCAATCAGTTAAAGGCCGCGAGAGGTTTGTTAGGATTGAAGCAATCGGAACTGGCTGAGGCGGCGGATATTGCGGTCAACACGCTGCGTAATCTTGAAGCCCAGGGTGAGGAGAGGCTGACAGGTCATACCTCCACTATCCACGCGCTTGAAGAAGCACTCGAAAACGCAGGCGTTGAACTGCTGAACCATGGAAGGCCGGGCGTGCGGCTAAGGCCATGACGCCAATACAATGTAAAATGGCCCGCGCGGCGCTTGGATGGGGGGTGCGCGACCTTGCCGAAGAAGCCGATGTCGCCGTTTCAACGGTGAGCCGGTTTGAAGCTGAGCAGAACATCAACCTCAGCACCATGACGGCGATGAAAGAAGCGCTTGAGAATGGGGGTTTTCAATTCATCCCCGAGAACGGCGGCGGGCCGGGCGTGCGGCTAAAGCCGTGAGGCCTGAACAACTACGAATGGCGAGAGCGGCGCTGAAGATCGGCGTGCGTGAATTGGCCGAGCTTGCCGATGTAACGCCGAACACGATCAGCCGGATCGAAAATGGCGGCGACGCGATGGCGTCGACACTGGAAAAGCTCAAAACCGCGTTGGAAGGAGAGGGCGTCCAGTTCATCCCCGAGAACGGCGGCGGGCCGGGCGTGCGGCTGCGCTCTTAGTCGGCGCCAGAGAAGGGCGGGAACGCCTCGCGTCGATCATTCTAAAGTCACCCCCATCGTCAGCTTCGCTGACACTTCCCCCGCAAGCGGGGGAAGAAGGCGTCGACATTGGAGAAGATCAAAACGGCGCTGGAAGAGAAGGGCGTGCAGTTCATCCCCGAGAACGGCGGCGGGCCGGGCGTAAGGTTGCGCTCGTAGGCAGCCGGGCTGCGCCCGTCTTATTTCATGATTGGATCCCCGCCTTCGCGGGGATGACGCGGAAAAAGAAGGCGCACAGCCTTCCACCCGCTCTCCCCCGCGAAGGCGGGGGGGCCATAAGCCCTTATTGTCATGAGAATGCCCGCTGCACGTGATGCGGAGCGGCGCCGCAACCAATAAAGCTAGCCCGACAGGGAATTGTTTCGCCAAATGGATCCCCGCCTTCGCGGGGATGAGCGGGGAAACGAAGGCGTGTAAAACTTCCCGCCCGCTCATTCCGGCCCCGTGTCGGACTGTAAGTCCGCCCGAGGATAAACTCCGGCGGGAATCTAGCAAAAGGAAAATGCCGGGCTTCGTTCGACTTGTATCAGTATGACTGGATCCCGGATCTGCGCAGCGCCATTGCATGACGCAGCGCGTCCGGGATGACCGGGGAGGGGCGAGTTTTAAATTCACCGGCCGGGATGACGGACGCGCACATTTTTGACCGAGATCAATGCGGCGGCGCGCTGGCGCGCAAAAGTGTGCGCACGCAAGCTTTGGCATGGTGAAACAATGACGCGATATCTTGTTGCTTATTATTCCTGGTTCGGCACGACCGCGAAGGCGGCCGAAGCAATCGCCGCGGCGCTCGGCGCCGATGTGGAAGAGATCACCGACGCCAAACCGCGCCGCGGATTGTTCGTGTCCATCCGCTCCGCCATCGAGGCCGGGCGGGAAAAGCCCGCGCCGATCGTCACGCCGGAACGGAATGTCGCGGACTATGACGTTGTCGTTCTCGGCTTCCCGGTATGGGCGTCGAACATGGCCTCGCCCATGCGCGGTTACATTGAGCGCGCGCTTGCCGGCGCCAAGCCGAAATCGATTGCCGCCTTCTGCACTCTCGGCAGTTCCGGCGCGGAAAAAGCGTTCGGCAAAATCGAGGAAGCGTGCGGGCGGAAGCTCGCGGGAAGTGTCGCCCTCAACGCCGAAGAGATGAAAAAAGGCGCCTGGCGCGAAAAGGCGGAAGCGTTCGCGAGCGCCCTGAAGTCAAGCGACCGGCTTACGGTCGTTGGCGCCGACGCGGCCTGACAGCGAGGCCCGCGCTTTTCGGCAGGCAGGGACAGTCTTTCTTTATGGTGACGCGCCCCCGGCTTTCGCGGTACGATGCGATTTCCGAAAAAAAGCGCGAAAGGGGGCGCTTCCCGTGAAGCTCGACGCCATCAAGGTTTATCAGGTCGACCTGCCGCTGGTTGAGGGGCGCTATTCCTGGTCTGAGGGGAAATTCGTCGACGTCTTCGACTGCACCGTGGTTGAGCTGATCGCCGATGACGGGCAATCCGGATTTGGCGAGGTGTGTCCGCTGGGCCCGTTCTATCTGCCGGCCTTCGCCGCCGGCGCGCGCGCCGGGATCGGTGAGCTGGCGCCGACGCTGCTGGGGCAGGACCCGACCGCCGTCGGCGTTATCAACGACGCGATGGACGCCGCGCTATTGGGCCATCCTTATGTGAAATCCGCCATCGACATGGCGTGCTGGGATATGCTCGGCAAGGCCGCCAACAAATCCGTTTGCCAATTAATGGGCGGCAAGTTCGGGGAAAACGTCGAGCTTTATCGTGCGATCAGCCAGGGCTCCGCCGAGCACATGGCGGAGAATGTCGCCGGACACCGCGCCGATGGCTATGCGAAGTTTCAGTTAAAGGTCGGCGGCGCGCGCGAGGACGATATCGCGCGCATCCGCGCCGTGGCCGATATTCTGACCGGCGGCGAAACGCTCGTCGCCGACGCCAACACCGGGTGGCGCGTCGATGACGCGATCAGGGTCGCCAACGCAGTGCGCGAGCGCGATGTTTATATTGAGCAGCCCTGCCGGACCTATGATCATTGCCTGACGGTGCGACGGAACACCGGTCTGCCGTTCATTCTGGATGAAAACATCACCGGGCTGGAAGCGCTGCTTCGCGGCCATGCTGACGGCGCCATGGATGCGATCAACTTAAAAATTTCAAAAGTCGGCGGCCTGACCAAGGCGCGCATCATTCGCGATGTCTGCATATCGCTCCGTATACCCATGACAATTGAGGACAGTTGGGGCGGCGACATCGTCACCGCCGCGATTGCGCATCTCGCGCATTCGACGCCGGAGCCTTTGCGGTTTTCCGCGACCGATTTCAACAGCTATGTCACCGTGCAGAATGCGATCGGCGCGCCGAAACGCGTCGATGGCCGCATGGCGGCGTCAGACGCGCCGGGCCTTGGAATTACGCTGAATATGGATGCGCTGGGCGCGCCCGTTGCGGAATACAGGAACCTTCCCTGAGCCCACATGTTTGCGCTCCATGGACGTTTGGTAACGCGGATTGCCTTATCTTCGGCCAATTGTTTGATAGGTTGATTGAGGGAGCAGTACTTATGAACAAAGAGGGACTTGAAAAATGTTGAAAAAGATTGTCGGCGCATTGGCGTTGTTAGCCATGGGGATTTCGACATCGGGCTGCGTTCTGGCGGCGGCGGTTGGCGCCGGCGCGGTCGCGGCGGATGAAATCAGCGAAAAAGACGGCAAGTTCGATCCGCTGGAAGAAGCTTATGACGGCGACGACTCGACTACCCCTTTGATCGACGAGGATGACGAATAACGGGTAAAGCTACTTTGAAGTGGCAGGAAAGCTCTATCAGGCTTTCCTGCCTCGCCGCGCCTCAAACGCGGCCATCTGTTCCGGCGTCGCCGGTTTTTGATATTTTTCTTTCCATTCCGCATAGGGCATACCGTAGATGCGTTCTCGCGCGTCGTCTTTTGTCATGTCGACGCCACTGGCTTCGGCGGCCTCGCGCCACCAGTCGCCAAGACAGTTGCGGCAAAAGTCAGCGAGCACCATCAGTTCAATATTCTGAACCTCTTTATGTGTGTCGAGATGTGACAGAAGGCGGCGGAACGCCGCCGCGTCAAGCTTGTCACGCATTGCATCACTGAGGTCGGTCATTTTTTACTCCTGTCTTCGTGCTTAGCTTGCGCCATTGCCGCCTTCGACACCTTCGTCAGCGCCTTCAGTTGCAGGGTTTTCTTCGCTGGGCAGCAAACCGCCGGCAAGGTCGCCCGCCTGACTGATCAGCCCGTCAATCGAATTCATGACATAATCCGGCGCGCCGTATTTCGCGCCGCCATACCAGCCGGCGAGGACCGCGATTACCGGAAACGTCGCGTTGCGCGGCAATGTCATTAAAAGTCGCGTGATAAAATGCATGGTTCTTACCCCTTAGTCCTTAAACCCCGTCAGGAGCCTATCATGGACACGGGGCGTGGCGCCAGCGGCGAGAGTTCGTGGCCGCCAGGCAAATCAGCTGCTTTTGCGGCGAATTCATCAATTTCAAGCTGGGAGAAAGGAAATGCTTATCATCATCACCCATAGTGAAATTCCCATTATCAAAGCGATGAATGTGCGTGGCGTCCAGCGGGAATTGCGCGCGATTGCCTCCTCTGCGCCGACGTTAAGTTTGTTGACGAAAACCAGCATCGGCAGGATCAGAAGAAATATAAAGCCCTCAAAGACGGTTATGCCAATATACGCAGCTCCGCTCTCTTCCATAGCGGCCGATGCGATGCTCGCGCCTATAGTGCTCACAAAATATGCAAAGGCCAGAAGGACGCCGAGCCAGTAGGGTGGTCGTTTTTCGTCGTCAAATTCACCGCGAATAGATCCATAAAGTGCAATATACCAAAGCCAAGAGAAGACGCTTCGCCAGAATGGAAGTATTTGACTCTGATCCTTGTATCGCTCCCATCGCCAGCAACGGAACATCCAGAATATGCCGTAAAGACCCAGGGTAGTTATGTTGAGAATAACAAACTTACTTCCTCTGATCGGGAAGAATGTCATCTCATCTATATGTGCGTTCTGAGCATTGATCGCATTAAACGCCCCCCAGATCGCCAGACCAAAAAAGACAATCCACAAAACGAGCGATGTGAAAAAGAGTATCGTCGGAAGGTCCATCTTAAAGTCATTGATGGAAAATTCCTCATTCAGATTATATTCAAGATAAGCGTGGTCGCTAATTTGATCGGTAAGCTCTACATATTTGTCGAGCTGCTCCAAGCCTGCTTCCGGCGCAAGGGTTTTCAGGTCAAAGGTGATTGTCACCATGTCGCCATTTGGTTTTGACTTTCTGTTATGAGAAAACTCTGGCGTCTCTACGGTATAATCCTCGGTCCCCTCCATTTTGAAACCGGTATTCTTGATTGTTGTGACGTGTCGTAAATGCTTTGGAAAAGGCAAGGAAATGGGCGCCGTCCGGTCATCCTTTATAATTTCTGTTAAAACATTCCGGACGCCGTCTGATTGAACAGGAAACTCAAGATAGAGATCATTGGCGCGGAATTTTTCTACCGTCAGCCGGTAGCTTTCTGTGGTGACAATACGGTTTTGATCAAAATCATCTGATACGCCAAGGTCCCCAATAGATTCGAGGCCAGGATAAATTTCGCGATAATACTTCAAATAATCAGCTGCGAGCGCCGTAACAGACCCATTGGAAAGTGATCGTCGAAAACTATCCGCCTCGCGCCCCAACAAGGTAGTTTTGACGTCGATATGCAGGCCATCCTCTGCAAGAGTGGCGAAGTCAAATGTTTCGGCGAGTATTTTATCCGGTTCTGCGGGCGTTCTGATGTCAATAGGCCAAAGAGCTTCACTGCCCTCCAGCAAAGGCAGGCCGAATCCATATGCAGGATTTATGATTTCTGGAAAAACGCCGCCTTGATGGCTGCTGGTAGGGTCAATCCAATACCTTTTTCCATCTGAAACGATGACTGTAATCGCGTGGTTGAAAGCATACGGCGATGGGAGGCTTTTGTTTAGAGCATAACCTGCGCTGTAATCGGTTAGTGCGACATAGGCTTCTATACCGAAAGAACGCAACAGCGCGACAAGCAGTAAGCTTTTGTCCTTGCAGTCACCCCAGCCTCGCTCAAGAACAGTCGCTGGTTTGCGAGGCAAGTGAGAACCCACACCTGTTTCGTCGGCAACATAGCGAATTTCACTTTGAACAAACCGAATTGCTTTTGTAATTTTGTCATTGTGTGTGCTGTCTGATATTAGCCAGGTTTGTTCACGCTTGAATTCTGACGGTAACTCAAGGTCAGTATTATAGTGAACCTGGAGGCTGTTTACGATGTCCGACCAACTGTCAACGGTTGAAACCGCGACCGAACCCCATTGTGGAAATGTTACCGGCACTGCATCTTGGCCGGAAACAATTTTGCTATCCGTTTGCCGCCAAACATACTCGGTGATGTTTTCGCCGCTGCGTATGTCCGGCTTGATATCAGTTGCGTGGTTTTTGATTGCAAGCGTCTTATCGGCTGAAACGATAATGCGTTCATTGATAAGCCCGACAGGAACTGACCATTCTACGGAAAACTCTCGAAATAATTCACCTGGCCAAATTTCAGATGAAGTTTTCCAACTAACTTCGTAATCAACGAGGTCACCCACGCGTACACTGGGAATTTCCGAATATACCGTCAGTTCGCCGTCAGTAACGCCATCATTAATTTCGGTTTCCTGACGAAAAACCGTTATCTCGTCTGGATCCAGCCGGTCGAAGGTTTCGCCATTGCGAATTATGCTAACACTGTGAATTGTGAAATCTTGATCAGTCGGGTCAAACGAAAACTGCAGACGTGCAGCATCCTCAAGGCCCGAGCGATTGGTTACTTGTACAGTGGTGCGAAGATAAAATTCGTGATGGTCTTCCCGAACCGCAGTCTGCCTGTCGAGCAGTCGATAATAAACGCCGCTTTCAGCTTTTGCAGCCTGATTGTCATTCAGCTCCGGCAATGTCTGAACGTCTACCCAATCGGGTCGTTTTGCATAGCTGACTTTATTGTTTTCCCGCGCCAATGCAAAAGGCGCTAAGCATGTCAGAAATGCTGCAATAACACCAATGCACCCGCTTATTCGGATGGCATATCGTTTCTTCATCTTGCCCCTCGCTTTGCAAACGCACGACACTCAACTCTCATTGCGGTGATTAGGTGTTAAGTGATAAAGTGGCAAGTAGTGAAGTAGCGTGAGGTATAAAGGTTAACGCCTGCGACTAGAGCGCCTGGTTGAAGAGACACTCAGGATTTGGCCGGCGTTTGCAGCATGTGCAATAAAACACGAGTCTTGTGTCTCCGCATAAAAAGACAGGCGAAACGTAAAGTCATTTTGCAACCCTGAGAGGGTAGTCTTCCATAAAACCCATATTCGGTGCGTAGTTATCCCCGCCTTCCGAAGTCTGGCGTATACTGCGGGCCGTATTGATTTTTTATATCGCATTGCGGCGCAGGATGAGCCAGTGAGCGTGCGGAAAAAATACGTATACAGAGTGAATGGTTCGCGTGAAAAACCCTAGTCAGGGAAACGCGTGGCGAGAACGCGCCACATCTAAAAGCCCAGCGCGAAGCGAACAGTCTGGACATGAGGAAGCGCACGGCGCCATATTTCGGTAGTTGTTTTGGCGAGAAAGAAGTAGCGATCGCTGCGCCGCGCCTGGGAAAGAACAGCAGGTATGCGGCTTTGGGTTTGGATTGCGCCGCAGCGCAACGTTCTTAACGAATGATAGAGGCGGCGGCGATAAGATATAGAGAAAATCGGCTATATCAGTATCGGGAGTGAATCATGATTGGATTTTGCGTTAAAGCCCATTGCAAACTGCTTGCAGGAGCGCTGATTGCGCTATCCGTTTATGCATGTGACTCATACGAGGTGACGCCCGTTACAGATGCGGCTGTCCATCTGCCGTTTGAGACGAGCCTTGAGAATATAGGGCCCGCGCCGATGACGGTGGAGGCTCATGACGGCAAGGCGGCGTACAAGAAGAGCAAAACCGGGCGCGCGCTGTTTGCGCAAGGAGACGGCGGGTGGGTTGAAGCGACGCCAGCCGAGAAATTGATGCTGGGCGATGTAGTTGAGATATCGTTTGACTTCAATCGCGCTGACTGGACTAATCCGTACAAGGCGGGATCGGCGACACAAACCCTTGTCGCCATAAGCGGACGCAGTGAAAAGAAAATACAGCACCTGGCGTTTAACATCTCCGTCGGGTCGGTTCCGTCTCTCTATGCGGTGATTGAGGATGCGGATGGAGAGAAGCACCGTCTGACCGCCCCGGCTGGCGCTGTTTCGCCCGGTTGGCATCAGGCGCGGCTTTACGTCGACAGGCGAGCAGGGCGGGCGTCCTTCTATCTTGACGAGACGCTTGTGGCGGAAGAGGCGGTCATGCCGGCGGTTCTGATCAACGGAATCGAACGGATCAAGTTCGGCACATGGCATAAAAAGAACCAGGCCTATCGAGGTCATCTCGATAATTTTGTCATTCGTGATATTCGCGAAGAGACCGGCGCTCAGGCGAGGCTTTAGGGGCCTGTTCAAAAACCCCAACGCCCGGGGTCGTCAATCGCCTCGCCTTTGGTAAGCGCCTGCATGCCTTTGACGATGCGCACCACATACCAGATCACGCTGATGAGGATCAGCGCGAAACCGATCAAAACCACACAAAGAACGAGGCTGACCACAGTGTAGAGCAGCCCCTTCCAGAAGATGTTGATCTGATTGTGATAGTGGGAACGCAGCCAGTCCGGCGCGTCATCCCTGGCGACATACGCCATGATAACGCCCACCAGCGCCGTGATGCCTGCCGCGAAAGCGATGAGATAGAGAATGTATATGAGATTGGCGTTGCCGGCGTCACTCGGGTTGGTGGAAACGCCGGGAACGGCCGGCGGCGGGGGTGGTTTATGCTCGCTCATAGGTGAGTCCTTCGTGCTTCTTTGTGGCGGGTTCCCACTGTCCAGAGAGCAGGCGGACGGGAATACTTGCCGCAACGCAAAACCGTTGATAGGAAGCAGCCAACGAATCAGCCCTATCAACGCAGAGGATAACTATCATGGCGCTAGAACGCACCTTTTCGATCATCAAACCTGATGCAACCCGCCGCAACCTGACCGGCAAGGTCATTGCTAAACTGGAAGAGGGCGGTCTTCGCGTCGTCGCCTGCAAGCGCATCCACATGACCCGCGAACAGGCCGAAGGCTTTTACGCCGTTCACAAGGAACGCCCGTTCTTTGGCGAGCTGGTCGATTTCATGATGTCTGGTCCGGTTGTCGTGCAGGTGCTCGAAGGCGAGAATGCCATTGCGCGCAATCGCGAAATCATGGGCGCCACTAACCCGGCGGAAGCGGCCCCCGGCACGATCCGCGCCGAGTTTGCTGAAAGCATTGGCGAAAACTCCGTACACGGTTCCGACGGTCCGGATACGGCGAAGGATGAAATCAAATTCTTTTTCACGGACGCTGAAATTGTAGGGTAAAATGTGATGCGCATATTCAAGACTGTTCTCGCCTGTCTGTTCGCACCTGCCGTTCTGGCGGGAACGGTCCTGGCGCAAGAGCTTTATCCGACGCCGGCGGAAGGCGATTATATCGCGCAAGACTTTGTTTTCGGGACAGGCGAGGCGCTTGATGAATTGCGCATTCATTATCGCACGATTGGCGAATTAAAACGCGACGCGACCGGACGCGCGACAAACGCTATCCTGATCATGCATGGCACCACAGGGTCCGGCGCGAGTTTTCTGTCGGAGAATTTTGCAAACGTCGCGTTCGCGCCCGGCGGCGTTCTTGATGCGAACGAGTATTTCATCATTCTGCCGGACGGCATCGGTCACGGGCATTCCTCCAAGCCGTCTGACGGCCTGCGGATGGATTTTCCGAAATATGACTATGACGACATGGTGCGCGCGCAGTATCTGATGATCACCGAAGGTCTTGATATTAATCACCTGCGGCTTGTGATGGGCACGTCCATGGGCGGCATGCAGAGCTGGGTCTGGGGGTATGCTTATCCGGATTTCATGGACGCGCTGATGCCGCTGGCGAGCCTGCCGGTAGAGATCGCCGGGCGTAACCGCATGCAGCGCAAGATGATCATCGATTCGATTATGGCGGACCCTGCCTGGGATGGCGGCGACTACGAAGAAAAACCAATGCAAGGGCTGACGGCGGCGGTCTATCCCTTGATCTTCATGGTCTCGAGTCCGCTGCAATATCAGGCTGTTGCGCCGACCCGGGAAAGCGCTGAGGCGTATCTGCAGTCTCTGGTCGACCGGTTTACCGGCTATCTTGATCCAAATGATACGATTTACGCATTTGACGCATCGCGGTTTTATGACCCGGCGCCGCATCTGCAAAAGATCAAGGCGCCGCTGGTTGCGATCAATTCCGCGGATGATCAGGTCAATCCGCCTGAACTCAAGATTCTGGAAGCGGAGATTAAGAAGGTCCGGAACGGAACCGCGATTGTGCTGCCGATTACGGATGAGACAAGAGGACATGGCACTCATTCGCGGCCTGCGATCTGGGGTGATTATCTGCGCGCGCTGCTTGAGCAAACACAGTAATCAGCGCAGGTTTCGGTCATGACCGGAAATCTGCTGATTGATACAGTAATCTCAATTGCCGCCATTGCGGTGATGGTGGCGATTGCGCGGCTACTGTTTCCGCCGCCTGCTGCGAAGGTGACTGAGGCGGCCGCGATGGAGCGCCTCGCGCTTGATGAACCGGATTTTGCCGCGCAGGCATGGCTGATCGACCGCGAAGGCCGCGCGGCGTTAGCGCAGGGAGCCGCCGGTGATTTTGCGCTTATCAAAAAGCTGGGGCTGGATCTTGTCACCAGACGGTTTCGCGCCGGCGCTGTCTCTGTGGCGGCGGATGAAAGCGCGCTGATATTGGGGCTTGGCGATACAACCCTGCCGAGGGTCGTAATTTCTACAGACGATGCTGCGCACTGGGCGCTGAAACTTAAGTTCGAAGGTGATACATAGAGCCCATGGAGTTTCCTGACGTCATCGCCTGGGCCGTGCCTGCATTCGCCCTTTTCGTGCTAGCTGAAATTGTTGTTGCGCGCATATCCGGACGTGGCCGCTATGATGCGAAGGACTCAGCTGCAAGCCTTTTGATGGGCCTTGGCAGCGAACTGGCGCCATTGCTGGGTGGCGGCGCGATTGTGCTCGCAGCGTTCGCTGCGATCTATGAGTTTCGGTTGATTGATATTCCAAACGCCTGGTGGGCGGTGCTGTTGTGTTTTGTGCTGGATGATTTCCGCTATTACTGGTGGCACCGGGTCAGCCATGAACGCCGATGGTTCTGGGCCAGCCATGTCATTCACCACTCGTCACAGCATTACAATTTGACAACCGCACTGCGTCAGACCTGGACGGGCCAGATTCTCGGACAGCTTTTGTTTAAAACGCCTTTGATCCTGATTGGGTTTCATCCGGCGATGGTGCTTTTTGTCGGCGCCATAAATTTGATCTACCAGTTCTGGATCCATACCGAATTGATCAAGCGGATGGGTCCGTTTGAATGGATATTCAATACGCCAAGTCACCATCGCGTCCATCATGCGACCAACCCGAAATATCTTGATGCGAACTATGCAGGTACGCTGATCATCTGGGACAGAATGTTTGGCACGTTCGTTCCTGAAGATGAAACAGAAAAACCGCGCTATGGCATCATCAAAAATCTTGGCACCTTTAATCCCTTGATCATTTCGTTTCATGAATGGATTGGCATCGCGAAGGATGTCATGAAAGCGAAGTCCCTCAGAGAAGTCGGCGGGTATCTTTTCGGGCCGCCCGGCTGGTCGCCTGATGGCTCGCTGATGACTTCCGCCATGATCAAGGAGCGCTGGCGTCGGGTGCGTGAGGAGGGTGATGCGCAAGCGCACACAAAACCTGCAGGACGCCCCGTCGCCCAGCCGGCGGAATAGAAGCTTCCGACAACTCCTGATTGAAATGACCGCCAGAAGGTCGCTTTAGACGTGGATTTGTCCTGAATTCCGCCTGATTCATCGTATTTTCGCCCCACTCGCCCTGAGAATATCATGAACCTTCCGATAATCGGACGTGTTTGCCGGTCATGTTCTTCCTGAATTTAAGGAGAGACCCATGACCACTATGATCACATCCACGCTCGCCGCTGTTGCTGCAGTTGCCGGTCTGGCGATGACATCGGTTGAGGAGCTGAAAACCGCTTCGCCTTATGATGACAGCACGGTCACCAAGCTGACACGCGCGGATATTGAAACCCATGCGGCTCTTGTTTTTGCGCGCGCTGACCGGAATGGCGATCTTGCAATGAATGCTGACGAATTCACTGCGCTTACCGTTGTCACAGCCGAACTGGCGCATCTGAACGGTTTTATCGTTATAGAAGCTGAGGACCAGATTGCGACAACGCCAGCGATAGGCATCTCGGGCGGGGCGCTGTCTTCAAATGAACAAACGCGGATTGAGGCGGTCGCCCGTGGTCGGTTTTACACTTTCGCCGGCGCCGATGGCGTTATGGATGCAACCGAGTTTGCCGAGGCGCAGTCAACGATCTTTGAAGCGGCGGATTTTAATAATAATGGCGTGCTTGCTAAGCGGGAACTGGGAGCCTTCGCTCAGCACCATGCTCACGTCACTACTGGCGTTTAATCGGATCCCTCCCGAGGGCCGTTGTCGTGTGACTATTGCGGCAGCGGCCACCCGGAAGAAAGTTTCATTGTTGAGAGTACAAAATTTGACGTTGAGTCTTTCACGCCTGGCAGACGGGCGATTTTTTTTAAAGCGACATCGGCGTAGTCATCCATGTTCGGCGCAGTAACTTTCAGGATATAATCGCCGCCGCCCGATATGGCGTAGCAGGCGATCACCTCATCAATAGTTTTGACGCGCTTTTCGAATTCATCGAGCAAGTCCTCCGCATGAGATTCCAGTTTGACAAAAACATAGGCGAGCACCGTCAGGCCGATTTTTGAACGATCGACGACTGCGGTATACCCGGAAATGACTCCCTGCTCTTCGAGTTGTTTCACGCGTCTGTGGCAGGCCGAAACCGAAAGGCCGGTCTTTTCCGCCAGTTCGGAGTTGGTCAGCCGACCGTCGGCTTGCAGAAATGTCAGAAGGCGATGATCAATCTGATCCATGACAGCAATAGTTTCCAGAAAATAAACAAGAAACGGGAAAATATTCGAAAATTCTAGAATAAAACGCGAAATTCAGCAAGAATTTCCTGCGCACACTCTTTATATGAAAACCATGACCGCTCCAGCAGAGCCCGCCGCGGCCCCGAAAAATCCGTTCTCCGCCAACACGTCGCATCAGCTTCGCGGCGACTACGAACATATGCGCGCCGATTATACGATTGATCAGCCCTATGAGCGTTACACGGAGGATGAGCAGGCGCGTTGGCGGTTTCTTTATGAGCGTCAACGAAAACTGTTGCCTGGCTTTGCAGCTGACGAATTTGTCAGAGGGCTTGAAGCGCTGAATGCTGACCAGGCGATTCCGCGCCTGGATGATGCGAATGAAGTTTTGGACAAGGCGACCGGCTGGCGCCTCGTCGCCGTTCCGGGGCTTATCCCCGACGATGTCTTTTTCGACCATCTGGCGAACCAGCGTTTTCCTGTCAGCTGGTGGATGCGTCGGGAAGACGAACTTGATTATCTCGTTGAGCCGGACATCTTCCACGACTTCTTCGGTCATGTGCCGTTGCTCTCAAATCCGGTGTTTGCGGAATATATGCGCAAATACGGGAAGGGTGGCCCGAAAGCTATAGAACATAATGCGCAGAATATGCTGGCGCGACTTTACTGGTATATCGTTGAGTTTGGTTTGATTAAGACACCGGATGGCCTTCGCGCGTTCGGCGCCGGGATGCTGTCGTCCAAAGATGAAACCATATACTCAGTGACAGATCCAAAGCCGAATCGCGTGGCTTTTGATCTCGAGAGAGTCCTGAACACTGCCTATATGGTCGATGATTTCCAAAAGACTTATTTCGTCATCGAGAGCTTTGATCAGCTTTTCGAAATCTGCGATTGCGATTTCACACCTTACTATGAGCGCGGCGCAGGCAAAGAACCGATTGATCCGGAGACAGTTCTGGATAGCGACGACGTTATCAATCGGGGATCTTTTGGTTAGACCTGAATTTTACGGTTTGCGGTTACTTACGTGAAGATCAGAGAGGATGTGTGGCTGAACTTGTTTTTGAGATTTGGCATGATGAGGAATCTTATTCCTATGAACTGTCGTCAGTCTCCAAGCAAGGCGATAAAGTTCGGGCATCCATGACGCCGCAAGCTGTGAAAGTACACACCTTCACCGCTACGTCAGATCACGAAGCACACCAAAAGTATAACAATTGGCACGGGTGGGGGCGCTGGAAGCCGATGCCAGCGGCGCCCGAGTATTTATTTACGGAAGAAGAGGTTGCAGAACAGCGCCGCTACATTGCAAAACGAAAAGCTCATTAAAGACCAAGCTTTGCCCATTAACTAGGGCGTTGATCTTGGAACCTCAATTTTCGCCTACGCCAGAATGCATACTTTTTTTCAGCGGCTGTTGGCGATGTCCCTTATGGTTTCGGAAACCAGCGGAAACATTTTCCTGTAGCCGGACTGATCGAGCACGACAGCTGAGACAGCGGCGTCGAGTTCGGGAATATATATTACATGAGTGCCCCAGAATCCTTCATGGGAGTACGCCTCAAATTCTTCGATCGTGCGGGGAAAAAGCCCGATCCGGTAGTTATCGGGAAACGGATGACCGGGGGCTGACAACATTGTTTCAAGCGTCGCAGGCTCATCAAATATTTCGTTGCGCATGAGCGCCGTCATGAACCGGGCGAGATCGTTTGGGCTCATGATAAGCCCGCCGCCGCCATAAAGGTCGATCGATCCATCCCAGTCAGTCGCATCGACGCCTGACACGTATTGTCTCGCGCGGGGCGCTGATTGTACGGGAGGTTGCTCAACTTGTTCCCACCAGGTCGCCTCAAGACCAATTTCCGAAAACTTCATTTCACGGCGAACGACCGCCGCAAGGGTTTCGCCTGTCAGTCTTTCGATAATATGGCCGAGCAGAATATATCCGGTGTCGGAGTAGCTGAACTGATCGTTTGGCGGCCCTAACGGATCATGCGCATCAACCGCCACCGCCAACTGGTCGCGGCGCGTCCATTGGCGCGACGGATCGGTCATGACCAACTCTACGTAACTGTCGTCTGCATGATCAGGCAGCCCCGCCGTATGCATCAGGAGTTGTCGCACTGTTATCGCCGTAGCGTCATATCCGTCGTTTTGCAGCATTGCATCGAACTCAGGATCAATTAGCGCTGTTATTGGTGCGTCAAGGTCGAGAAGACCGTCTTCCCACAATCTTAAAACGGTTGCTGCTGTGAATGTTTTTGTATTGCTGGCGATGCGCAGGGGCGTATCCGCCGTAAATATCCTGCCGTCAGCATCGGCGACGCCGGCGGCGGCTGAATAGGATTGCGCTTCAGTCGGGCCGATCACTGCAATTGCAAAGCCCGGCGCGATATTGTCGATCTCTATGGCCTCGTGAACACGCGTTGCCAATTTCGACTGCAGCACTGGTGACGGACCGGCATTTGTTGTGCAGCCGGCGATGCTTATTGCGATCAAGACATAGGCAATGAGGCCGAAAATGCCTTTAAACCCTGGAATGCGCATAATGGTTTTCCCCTTCTATTTCATCGCGGTTCAGAGCTATAGCACCGAAAGTCGGTTCCATCCGCTTGTCGCTCAACCGGATAAACGCAAAATCTATCCGCTTCGACGCAAACTCACCGACTACTCGACAGTTCATATTTTCGCACAAGGCCGCGCATCTGGTCGTAGGTAAGCGACAGTGCTTTGGCGGTGCGTTTCTGGTTGCCGGCGTTGCGGGTCAGCGCTGCATTGACGAGATCTCTTTCAATTTCATCAAGATGCGCCCGTAGATCCATTGGACCATTTAGCTCCTTGTGTTGGGGAGCCAGAGTTTCCTCTGGTTTCTCAGGGGCGTCCTGAATATCTGGCGTAGGCGCGCCTGCCTGTTCAAACGGGTCGATAATAATGGCGTCAATTTGCGCGCTTTCACTGGCGACCGACCAATGAAACATTGCACGCTCGGCTGTGTTCTTGAGCTCACGCACATTGCCCGGCCAGCGATGTCCGGTTAGTGCAACCAGTGCTTCAGGCGCAAATCCTGGAAAAGTCGTTCCAAGTTCTGCGGCCATAGCGGTTGCGAAATGCGCGGCGAGTATGGGAATGTCTTCGGGGCGTTGTCGCAACGGCGGCGCCACCACGACATCAAATGCCAACCTGTCCAACAGGTCAGCGCGGAATTTACCTTTTTGAACCTGGCTACGGAGGTCAACATTGGCTGCGGCGACAACCCGGACATCGGCGGTCAGGGTTTGTTCGCCACCGACGCGCTCATATTCTCCGTATTCGATTACGCGCAGAAGCTTTTCCTGGACCCGGTGAGACGCCGACGCGATTTCGTCGAGAAAGAGGGTGCCGCCCTCAGCGCGTTCAAACCGGCCACTGCGCTTTTTCACAGCGCCTGTAAAAGCCCCGGCTTCATGGCCGAATAATTCGCTCTCAAGGAGTTCTTCGTTCATCGCGGCGCAATTGACCTTGATCAGCGGCCCCTCCCAACGAGGGGACAGAAAATGGATACGCGAAGCGAACAGCTCTTTTCCCGATCCTCGCTCGCCAATGACCAGGATTGGGCGGTCAACGGACGCCGCTGCTGAAGCATGGGCAAGGGCATCCAGAAAGGCTGGAGCCTGACCGATGAGTTCGGGATGAGATGGTGCTGTCATGGGTTATAAATACTCATTTAAAAGGAAAAATCCTACTAATTTGGTGAAAAATACCTTTAGAGGGAGTTTTCTTGGAGGATGAAAATCGCATAAAAATCAATAAAAACAATGCACTAGATCTTTTGTGCGAGTTTGGCACGCTTTTCGCTAAGGATAGATCAGACGGGATTAACCTCGACAGAAATCGCCAAGGAGAAATCTATGAACCGCGCAAGATATAACGACCGTTATTGGGAGCATCGCCTTGATCGCGCCGTGCGCGGCCGCGCAGGCTTTGCCTGGGGCGCGTTCTTCATTGGATTCATCCTCGGCGGTATTATCTTTTAAGGAGTTTTTTCATGGGTATTTTTTCGAGACTGAGCGATATCGTGAATTCGAATATCAACTCGATGCTCGACCGGGCGGAAGACCCGGAAAAGATCGTGCGGCTGATCATTCAGGAAATGGAAGACACGCTGGTTGAAGTCCGCTCAAACGCGGCGCGCGCCATTGCTGATCGCAAGGAAGTTGCGCGCAAGAAGGACGAGTTCGCAAGACGCGCCAATGAATGGGAATCGAAGGCGGAACTGGCGATCGCCAAAGGCCGTGACGATCTCGCCAGGGGCGCCATTGCCGCGAAACGAAAAGCGCAGGAAATGATCGATCTTCTCGATAATGAGTCCAAAGCGATTGAGGACACTGTCGGCAAGACCAACGAAGACCTCGAAAAGCTACAGGCGAAGTTGAAGGAAGCCAGGGCCAAGCAGCGTTCGCTTGAAGTGCGCCGCAATGCCGCCTCCGATAGTGTGCGGATCAGCCGGCAGATGCATGACGGTCGTATTGATGATGCGCTTGCGCGTTTTGATCGCTATGAACGGCGCATTGATGAGCTGGAAGCGGAAGCGGAAAGCTGGGCGCTTGGCCGTCCCCGGACACTCGAAGACGAGTTTTCCGAACTGGAGTCGGAAGACGCTGTAAATGCGGAACTGGAAGATTTGAAACGACGCGTTGCTCACCGGTCGTCAACACCAAGTCAATAATCGCCACGGAAGGGACCTGATAAATGGGTGAAGGTTTTATGGCTGTCGCTATCGTTGCGATCATCTTTGTGGCTTGTCCAGCAGTGTTCATGCACTACCAGACAGAGCTTCGAAAGACGAAGTCGATATCGGCGGACGATGAGAGATTAGTCGATGATTTATGGAAAACAGCGCAACGTCTCGAACGTCGGGTGGAAGCGCTGGAGACCATCCTCGACAAAGAGGCGCCGGACTGGCGCGATGATTATCGGGAGCGTCCTCATGCGTGAACGTCACCATCATCACCATCATCATTACCATGAACAGCGCGGGCGGGATGGTTATGCCTACCACGCGGGCGATCCCGGCCCTGGGCCGAACAGACACCGGCTTTATAAGGATCCGGAAGGAAAAGTGATTTGCGGCGTATGCGCAGGCATAGCGAACTATTACGGCTGGCGGAGCGCGAACTGGCTGCGGATCGGATGGGCTGCGGCGACGCTCTTCTTCTTCCCGTTTCCGTTGATTGCCTACGTCATATTATCTTTCGTGTTGAAACCTGGGCCATCGGCGCCGCTCTATAAGTCTGCGGATGAAGAACGCTTCTGGCGCACATTTTCAACGCGGCCAAAGGCGACTTTTTCGGAATTAAAGCACCGCTTTCGAGCTTTGGATGCGCGCCTTGCAGACATAGAACGAACGGTTACTTCCGACGAGTACGGATTAAGGAAAGAATTCCGCGACTTGGAACGCGGCGCCTAATTAAGAAAAACTGAGGTTTTATTTGAGCTTGGAAACAAGCTGACGGGAAAGGTGCGTCCGCGCCAAAGGAGAGAACGATGAGTGCAGTATTGTTGATTTCAAAAACGATCTTATTGATCGGTTTCGCTTTTGCGGTTTTTCTCGGCCTGGCAATGGCGTTGGGCGTCGATCCATCGCCACTGGCGGAGAGCACGGGTTGCGCAACCAAGACGTCGCATTTGTGCTTGTTTACAATTGTTTAGGCAGTGGCCTGCAGGTGGGCAAAGCGATGACCTGCTCTGAACGCTTGCTGCGGTTGCGTGTCGTTACTACTATGTTCTCATCATTATAGGCTCAAAAAAGCCTGAGCGAGGACGCGAGATAATGACAGACGGGGAGCGCGCCGCAGCCGCTGGTCGCCATGCTGATCATGGCGGCGGGCGAAATTCGGGACGGCGTAGAAAATCCACTAAAAACAAACGGGAAGACCGGTATGCGGCGCTCGACCTCGGCACTAATAATTGCCGGTTGTTGATTGCCGCGCCGCGCGGGAAACAACTTCGCATTGTTGACGCTTTCTCCCGAATTGTCCGGCTCGGTGAGGGGGTTTCCCGCTCAGGCGTACTGTCTGAGGCGGCCATGGAAAGAGCAATCAGCGCTTTGAATATTTGTGCGGAGAAAATGCAACGACGCGGCGTCACGCATTCGCGTTGTATTGCGACCCAGGCATGTCGCGGCGCCGAAAATGGAGCCGCGTTTCTTGATCGGGTTCAAAGAGAGGCTGGCCTGACATTTGACATTATCTTACCGGAGGAAGAGGCGCGCCTGGCTGTCGCTGGCTGCGCGGACCTTCTTGATAAAAAAGCTTCAGCAGGATTAATTTTCGATATTGGCGGCGGGTCTACGGAACTCTCCTGGATGCGTCGAAAGGAAAGCTCTGGTTCGGCTGAGATTGCCGCCTGGGCGTCTTTGCCGTTTGGTGTGGTCAGCCTGGCTGAAAAGTGGGGCGGTCGTGAGATCGACCCGGATCGCTATGAAACCATTGTCGATGACGTTAGGGCCAGCATAGCGAATATTGGTGATCCTGCCGGGATGAAAGCTGTTTTCGAAAATGACGACGCGCATTTGCTTGGGACGTCTGGCACGGTAACGTCAATCGCCGGAGTTCATCTGGAACTTGACCGATACCGCCGGGACCGGGTCGATGGGTTATGGCTCAGCGCTGATGATACGCGCGCTGTGACCGAACACTTGCGCGCGATGAGCTTCGAGGAGCGCTCGGACGTCCCGTGCATAGGCGCGGAGCGGGCGGATCTTGTCGTATGCGGTTGCGCCATTCTGGAAGCCTTGCTTCGCGAATGGACATCGAGCCGCGTGCGCGTGGCTGATCGGGGCTTACGTGAAGGCATTCTTGAAGATCTTGCGCGTAAAGCGAGACAGGATAGAAACCGACGTCGGCGACAGATGAAAAAACCCTAAAACAATATGCTCTGAAAATTGGGTGCGGGGAGAGGATTTGAACCTCTGACCTTCAGGTTATGAGCCTGACGAGCTACCGGGCTGCTCCACCCCGCGCCAATTTCACCTCTGCCGGAAAACGCCATAGCTTCCCCCGGTCAGGTGCGAACAGCGCGTATAGCGAAGCCGGGAAGCGCCTGCAAGGGCTGGCCTCAAGTTTTTTCAATTCTTTCAGGGCGCTTCGGGCAAGTCCGCAGCAGTTTCAACGACAAGCATATCGACAACCTGCATAAACGCTTCGGCGTCGTCGGCGCCATCGGCCTTGGCCTTTGCAAAAGTGTCCACCTGACGGCAAGCGCTGGTGCCGCGCTTTAGGATGGTCCGCGCGTGTTGAACCTCTTTGAGGCATCCAAGGGCGGTGGCGTCTTCTGTGACCATCTCGATCACTTCTTCGATAAGAGAACCGAATGGCACGCACTCGCCCCGACCGAGATCGATCATGCTCTTGGTGCAGCCATAACGCTGCGCCCGCCACCGATTTTCTTCAAGCATGATGCGCGGGTAAATCCGCCAGCGCATATTCCGCTGTTTGATGCGTGAAAGCATACGCAGGATCGATTGATAAAGCGCCGCAATACATAATGCGTCTTCCAGCCGGGTGCAGACGTCAGTGATGCGCATTTCCACTGTGGGGAAACGCGCGCTTGGCCGCATATCCCACCAGAGTTTTGTTGCGTCTTCCATAACACCGGCGCTGATGAATCTTTCGATCATTCGCTCGTAGTCGGACCAGCTCTCATACCGGTCTGGGATGCCGGTTCGCGGCATGGAATCAAATATGCCAAGCCTGGAACATCGCATCGCCATGTCGTGACCGCCCCAGAATGGCGAAGATGTCGACAAGGCCAAAAGATGCGGCAGGAAATATCGCGCCTGATTTAAAAGGTCTATTCGATCATCCGGATCATCAATGCCGGCGTGAACATGCATGCCGCAAATCAACATACGTCGTATTGCACCGCCCATATCTGCATCAAGAAGATCGTAGCGAGGCGCTGCCGTATGTTTCTGACGACCCCATTGAGCAAATGGATGTGTTGAAGCCGCCATCAGCTTCATGCCATATTTCTCGGCAGTGTTGATGATGACCGAGCGCAGCGCGGTCAGGTGATGACGCGCCTCTTTTATATCGGCGCAGACCGGGGTGCCGATTTCGACCTGACATTTCAGGAATTCAGGCGTGACCCGTTCACCGAGACGGCTCTTGCAATCGTCCATGAAGTCGGGTGAGGGCTCGGGTACGAGATCGCGAGTCTTCGGATCAACAAGGAGGTACTCTTCTTCGACGCCCAGTGTCAGCGGTGGGATCATGGAGCTATTCCTTCCTCGCTAAGTCGCCTTTCGCGGCCCTCTAAGGCGTGGTTCGGGACATTATAAATTGCGTTCCGCCCGCAATATGGTCCGCCACCTCTTCAACACCGCGCTCGTCCGTAATGATGTCCTGACGCACTTCAATCGTTACATGAGAAAGATTGCGCGGTCCGATATGTCGGTCAACAGAATAATTGAACTCACGGGCGTCATAAGGCTCGTTATCGCCGATGCGCCAACCGGTCTCACGGCGCAAATAGTCCATCATGGCGTGTGCGCTGGCTTCATCTTCGCGCCATAACAGCCCGATACGCCATGGCCGGTCCTGCTGCGCGCCCATCAGACGGTGGGTAAAGCTATGCACGGAAATAATAAATGGGTTCTCATGGCGCTCTATGATGTCTTCAAGGGCGCTGTCCAGTTGATCGTGATAGGGCGCATGATAAGCGCCGATACGCTGCTGCTTTTCCTCTTCGGACAGTTCTTGATTCCCCGGCACAGGTATGCGGTCGCTTTGTGATGGAATGAGGTCGGGAACCGTCAGATCACGGTTGGGATCGATCAGCAAGCGCGAGAACTCACAGCGAAAATAGGTGGCGTTCAACTTCCGGGCGAGCGCTTCAGCGACGGCGCCCGCGCCGATATCCCATGCGATGTGGGTCTGCATCATATCCTCAGGCATCCCGAGGCAATGCAGGTCAGGCGGCGTCATGTTCGACGCGTGGTCGCAGAAAACGAAGTAGGGCGCATCGCCGAAACGTATTAATGTGGAGATATTGAGGTCTGTCATAGCCGCTTCATATCACAGACTGATCGCCAGTGGCGCCATCGCGCGGCTTGTCGCACCCTGAATTTTATATTGCTTTTTATCATCGAGAATGAAGCAGAAAGAACTAGTCACCCGCGATCTGCGCCTGCAACGCTCTTGATGATGTAGTGTGCTGAAACTTCAGCTTCCTGTCAGGAAAAACATAGTGGAAGGCGCCGTGAGCCATCAACGCTGCTTCGTGAAATCCTGACAGGATTAATTTCAGCTTGCCGGGATAATGCGCCATGTCTCCTATGCAAAAGATGCCGGGCGCTGAAGTTTCAAACTTTTCGGTATCGACTGAGATTCTGTTTTCAGCGATGTTCAGGCCAAAATCGGCAATCGGTCCAAGCTTCATGGTGAGGCCGTAAAATGCGAGCAGCGTATCGCAAGGAATATCATATTCTTTGCCGTCAGACTTTGCTTCCACTGAAACACTTTCAATCTGACCATCAGCGCCGTTGAGCTTTTTGATGTCCGCTACATGGAGGTCAATTTCACCCGCTTCGGCAAGCGCTTTCATCTTGCTGACGCTGTCAGGGCTTGCGCGAAAATCGCTGCGACGATGCACCAACCCAATATGTTTGGCGATCGGGTGTAGAGCGAGCGTCCAGTCTATTGCGGAATCGCCGCCGCCGGCTATGAGGATGCTTTTATCTTTGAAAGACTCTTTTCGCCGGACAGCATAAAAGACTGACTTGTCTTCATAAGGGTCAATTCCGGGAATTGGCGGTTTCTTTGCCTGGAAAGAGCCGCCGCCCGCCGCGATGCAGATAACCGGAGCTTCAATAGTAGTTTCCATATCGGTTAGGATTCGCCATTGACCTCCAGGCGTTTTCTCCAGCGAGACCGCCATTTCGTTGAGGTGAAACTGGGCCCCAAAGGGCTCAATCTGTTCCAGGAGCTGTTTGGTCAGTTGATCACCTGTAATGCTCTTAATTGCCGGTATGTCGAGAATTGGTTTTTCTGGATATAACTCTGCACACTGACCGCCAGGCTTGTCCAGAATATCGACGAGATGAGCTTTGATGCCGAGAAGGCCGAGTTCAAAAACGGCGAAGAGACCGCAAGGGCCGGCGCCAATAATGATGACATCGGTCTGGTGTGCGCCGCCTGGGGGGATGCCGTTCACCAATTGCTTGGCCGTCATCGCAGTCGCCCTCTCAATCATTCTCGAAAAGACGATAGCGGAGTTTGAAGCATCTGGGGAGAGGGTTACTGATCCGGGTTTGAAGCTGCAACTGTCAGGCGAATCGACCTGCCGGCGATATCTCCGATTACGCTTCCATCATCATTTGTGGTTGTCCACTTTAGAGGGAAGGCGCCCCATGGCGTCGCCATAGCGAATATTATTGTATTATCACCTCTGCTCGCGATGAGCGTGACAGGAATATGATCGATTTGTGCGTTTCGCTCCCGAAGCCAGACGGCCATTGCTCCATCAGGTTTGAGCGCCCCGTGACAGACGCCATCTGAATAGGTGACCGCAATGTCGCCAAGAGCGTTGTTGTCAGGGGGCGGGGCGCCAGCGTCCAGAATGAAAGCGCCTTCATAACTCCATTGGCCTTGAAAACAATCAGCTTGTGATAAGCGTGCGCCTTCGCTCGCCGCCGTCGCAATTAGCTCGCCGGTTGTCTCAATGCGTGAGACCCATTGTGCGTTTGATAACAAAGCGACGGCTGTCCCTTCATCTTGATTGAAACTCAGGATTGAGCGCGCGCCGGGTGTTGTGCCTGCGTGATGGAAGACATTTCGACCGTCCCAATCTTTTCCGATGCGCCAGCCAAAGCCAACTTGATAACGTTCTGTCTCGGTTGGCTGGCCGTCGTTCAGTAGTGTTGGCGCCCAGGAGATGGCGACAAGTTCTGGCGAGATAATATCGCCAGCAGAATAAGCGTTCGCGAATTTTACGAGGTCGCCTGGCGTGCTGAGGATGCCGGTTGCGCCAACAACATGGTGCTGGCTGTTTCGAACGGTTGGCGAACCGGTCGCTGAGAATAGTTCGGAGCTGTTTTCTGGAAGGGCGTCGATGTTTTCAACAAATGTATTATTCAGACCAAGCGGCTGCAATAAAACCGCATAAAGACTGTCAGCAAACGACGCGCCTGTTGCATTTTCAATGGCGGCGCCCATAAGCGCATATCCATAAGAGCTATAAGAATAAGCCTCGCCCGGCGCTGATTGCAAAGGCTTATGGGCGTAAACGGTCAGCGCTTCCGATAATGATTTATACCGCCTTGATGCGTCATATCGATCGCCGGAACCGTAATGGCCGATGCCGGATATATGCGCCGACAGTTGCCGAAGTGTAATGACAGCGCCATCGTGATCAGGCCAGTCAGGCACATAAATTTTTATGTCCGCGTCAAGATCAAGGACACCTTCCTCGGCAAGTTTGAGAATAAGCGTCGCCGTGAAAAGCTTTGAAACGCTGGCGATGCGAAACTTTGTTTGCGCATCAACTGAGCTCTTTTCGTTCGCATCCATATGGCCGGCAGTTCCGGACCAGATGGTTTCTCCTTCCCTGGAGACAGCCGCAGACATCCCGGGAACACCGGTAATTTCCTGTAGTGATGACAGAAGATGTTGCGCTGGCGTCTCTGCGTGGATTTGCGACGGTACAATAGCGGCGGTAAGAGCCGCAGCCACAAGCAGGGAGACAGCGTTGTTTCGTTTTTTCGATGCAGGCTGCATCTATATTAAACGGTCAAAACAACTTTTCCCGTCGCTTTTCGATTCTCAAGCAGCTCCAGCGCTTTGGCCGCGCCCTCCAGCGGGAAGGATGCAGTGATCCGGGGCCGGATTTTTCCCTCTTCATAGAATTTGAAAAGCTCAGCCACATATTCGGCGTTCCTGGCCGGATTACGCATGGTGAAAGCGCCCCAGAAGACGCCGACGATCTGGCAGCTTTTCAAGAGTGTCAGGTTCAGTGGAATTTTCGGGATGCCAGCGGGAAAGCCAACCACCAGGAACCGTCCTTCCCAGGCCAGAGCGCGCACCGCAGGTTCCGCATAATCGCCGCCAACGGCGTCATAAACGACATTGGCGCCTTCTCCGCCGCAGAGCGCCTTAATCTGACCGGAGAGTTCTTTTTGTGCGCCTCGGTCGAGTTCGCCGGTCGGGTAAACAAGGGTCTCATCTGCGCCGAGTTCTTTACAAAATGCTGCTTTTTCCTCCGACGACACGCCCGCGACGACTTTCGCGCCGAAGGCTTTGCCAAGTTCAATGGCCGCAGCGCCGACGCCGCCTGCAGCGCCAAGAATAAAGAGCGCTTCACCCGGTTGCAGATTAGCGCGATTCTTCAGCGCATAATGTGAGGTGCCGTAGGTGAGCATGAAGCCTGCCGCTTCATCAAAAGGCATGGCGTCAGGAATTTTATTGGTGCGCGCCGTATCTGCGATAAAATGTGTGGCGAAACCGCCATTAATTCCGCCTGAGAGAACCCTGTCGCCAGGGGCAAAGTCGGATACATTGTCACCGACCGCTTCCACGACACCTGCAATCTCGCCGCCGGGCGCAAATGGGCGGGGCGGTTTGAACTGATAGAGGTCGCGGATAATCAGCGTATCAGGGAAGTTGACGCCAGCCGCCTTCACGGCGATCCGAAGCTGTCCGGGACCGGGGTCAGGCGTCGCTACCTCTGTCAGTTTCAAGGTTTCCGGCCCGCCGGGCTCATGGCTCATCATCGCTTGCATGGTTGTACTACCCTTCATCCTTGCTCTTGGGCGCCATCTTACGCATTGTGGCGCGACCCATAAATGATCAATGACATAAAAATCGTGAGGGAACAGGGATGAGGCAGCGCAAGGCAATAATGACGCTGGCGGCGATGCTCGTCATCACGGGTTGTGCGACGGCGGCGCGCTATACGCTGCAAGACAGGTTTCGAGCCATAGGTATTCCCGACGGAACCGCCGACTGTATGGTTGATGAGGTGGATGAGCGATTATCCGATGAAGATCTTCAGGATCTGGCGCGTTATACATTTCAGTTATCACGGTCGGATTCGACTTTTGGCGCTGTACGTTCGCTCATGACGATAGATAACCCGCGCGCTGTCACCGCCGTCGGGCGCTCTGCCGTAACCTGCGTCACAGGCTTCGCCTTATGAGGGATGTCAGTGCTGAGGCGCCAACCTCAAAGTCGACGCCGGGCCGCGCTTACCGCACTTACGTGCTGTTTTTGCTGACGGGCGTCTATACGTTCAACTTTATTGATCGTCAGATTATCGGTATTCTTTCTCCCGCGATCAAAGCCGATCTGGGGCTGGCCGATTGGCAGCTTGGCGTTTTGAAAGGGTTCGCTTTCGCGGTGCTCTATACGACGCTGGGCATTCCGATTGCACGCCTGGCGGACCGCAAGAACCGCGTCACCATCATTTCTATCGCGCTCGCGTTGTGGTCCGGGTTTACGGCGATTTCCGGCGCCGCAACGAACTTTGTTCAACTTGCGCTTGCGCGGGTCGGCGTTGGTATCGGGGAAGCAGGTGGCTCCCCGCCAGCCCATTCGCTCATTTCCGACTACTTTCCCAAGGAAGAACGCGCTGGCGCGTTGGCGGTTTATGCGATGGGCATTCCGATTGGCGTTGCGTTCGCCTTTCTGGCCGGCGGCTGGTTGACACAAACTTTTTCCTGGCGTGTCGCTTTTGTCGTTGTCGGTTTGCCGGGGCTTATCATGGCCGTGCTTTTGAAGCTGACGGTTCGTGAGCCGCCGCGAGGCGCGCTTGATGCGAAAACTGATACCGATGGTTTCCAGGCGCTACGGGTGACGGAGCCAATAGGGACATTCGAGCGACTGATGCAGGCTGTCTTCAAGTTGTTCCCAAAAAATATGCGCGCCGTAGTTTTCAGTGAGACCGCTACGATTTGGCGCGCCGCCAAACATCTTCTTTCCATACCGACTTATCGCGCCATCGTAATCGGGACGACCGCAATATCATTTTCGACCTATGCAAACGGCACCTGGATTGTCGATTTCTACGTTCGTTCGCACAGTACCTTTCCGATCCTGCAAATATATCTCTGGCTTGGCGTGATTTCCGGCACGGCCTATGCGGCCGGGACGTTTCTTGGCGGCTATCTTGTCGATAAATTCGCCGCCAGAGACAAGAAATTCTACGGATATATTCCAGCGATTGCGTTGCTCCTGAACGTGCCGGCTTTCTTTGTTGTGATTTGGCATCCTAATCCGGTTGTTTCATTGATATTTCAGGTCCCCGTACAACTGGCGATTGGGTTTTATCTTGGCCCGGCATTCGCTCTGGCGCAGACGCTCGCGCCGATCTCTGTGAGAGCATTGTCGACAGCCGTTTTCTTTTTTATTCTGAACATGATCGCCCTCGGTTTTGGGCCGACAATGGCCGGGTTTATTTCCAGCGCGTTGACCGGGGCTTTCGGTGAAGAACTTGCGTTGCGTGTCTCGCTAACGGTTGTTTCGCTGACGGCGCTTCTGGGCGCATGGATGTTCTATCAGGCGGGCAAACGCATTAAGACCGACTGGGCGAAAGCAACCGGAGAGGAAGCTTAATGGCGATAGCTTCGAAAACGAAAAGAAAGACACCTGCAAAAAAGACCAAAAAGGCGGTGAAATCCAAATCGGCGGATATGAAAACAGCGCCGACTAAGGCGAGCGTGACCGCTTTCATCAACGCTGTCGAAAATGAAATACGCCGGAAGGATGCAAAAACGCTTCATGCCTTGATGAAAAAGATTACTGGCGAAAAAGCAAAGATGTGGGGGCCATCGATTATAGGCTTTGGCGAGTATCATTATAAATATGAAAGTGGCCGTGAGGGAGACATGCTGGCGGTCGGATTTAGCCCGCGCAAGGCGAATATGGTGCTTTACGTGCTGGGCTCGCTTAAGGATGATGATTCGCTTTTATCAAAGCTTGGGAAATATAAGCGCGGCCGGGCATGTCTGTATGTCAACAAACTTGAAAGTGTTGACATGAAAATTCTCGAGAAAATAATCGACAAATCATACAAGACGACGAAGAAAAAATGGAGCGCATAGCGCGCAAGTGAAGGCTGAACGGGCTATACGGATTTTTGGCGCTATGGCTGTGCTGGGCGGCGGCGCGCGCGTGGTTTCCAGTTTCGTTCCATGGGTTCCTGATAGCGCATGGCTTGAAGCATTTTATCTGTTCATCGATATCAATCTTCTGTTCGGCCTTATCGGTTTTTATTTTACCTATGGGGTTCGCCTTGGCGCGGCGGGACTTGCAGCGTTTCTGATCGCGGCGAGCGGCATTGCGCTCATTACAGGACCAGACGGAGAAAGCTTTGGCGTTGATATTTACCAGACAGGCGTCATGGTAATTGCGATTGGCCTTAGCGGGTTCTCGATTTTACTTCTGTTGCGGCGAATCCGACCCTTTTTCCCGCCAGTGTGCTGGATCAGCTCTTTTGTCATTGGCGGCCTTGGCGGTCCGGTCGGCTTTCCCGATCAGGCTTTTGCAGCAGGCGGTATTTTATTCGGGCTCGGATTTTTATTCGCGGGACTTTCGGTGCTCGCAGGGTCGGAAAGCCGCGCTGGTTGAAGGCGGGCGGGCGGGGCTGATATGCGTCCGCCCGGGCGCCGTGGTAACTTATTCCGGACTGATATAGCGGTGCACCATGCGCGTGGTTTTGCCGCGAAGATCGACTTCGAACCAAGTGTTTTTCAAGTCATCATCCGGATTAACGTGGATGTCCGCGCCGCCGTCAAAGGTGAAGCCGGCGCTTGTAACGTCGGCTTTGATGATGTCTTCCGGCGCACGGTGCCAGGCGGCGCTTTCTGCGCGCGATGAGCCAGGCGCCGCCGTATGCTCGATGACAGCGAAGACGCCGCCAGGTTTCAGAACGCGCTTGAAGTCTTCGTAAATGCGGGCTGAACGATCTGGCATTTCTTCGCCTTCTTCTTCTTCGTAATGAAGGTGATGGATGATCAGCGAAAGAAGAATAACGTCAGCTGTGTCATCTTCATACGGAAGAGGTTCGCCGCGCTCAACGGCGGCGATCTCTATATTTCCAAACGGCGCATATTGTGCTTCCAGCGCTTCGCGCTGCTCGTCAAAACGCTGGCCTGCTGTATTGTGTGCGACCACTTTACCGTCCGGGCCTACGGCGCCTGAGAGAATCTCCGTGAAGTAACCACCGCCTGACGCCATATCGATAACAGTCATGCCTTCTTCTATGCCGAAAAAGGCAAGCACTTCCCCCGGCTTTCGATCTGCGTCGCGTGCGCGGTTTTCTTCTTTTCTGTTTGGATTATCGACAGCGGCTTTAATGCTGGCGGGTATGTCTGCGGCTGCGGCCGCACTAAGCGCAACGGACGCAGCCGTCGCGATGGAAAATATGAGTTTCATGGGAATCCCTTTTGTGGCGAAATGATTGGAGCGAATATTTGCGCGTTTGTTAGTTTGTCGGCACGCGCTAATCGATGAAATGACGCCGGCCCGCGACAGGCGGATTGTCCAATCACGTTCTCGTGTGCCGCTATTCAGCCCTATTTGCGCCCTCCTTTCCGCAAGAAATGTCCCAAAACTGTTCTTGTAATGTGAAAGGACGGAGTTGACCTATGGCAACGGCTGCAAGGGGAAGGACAGGATATTACGACGCAAGGCCGGCTGGAGAATATGGCGGGTTCAGCGGGGGAATAATCGGGCGATTTGTGGGCAGCCTTAAAGATGCGTGCCAGGGCGCATGTTCGGGTTTGCTGGGTATGCTTGGCGCAATGCATATGACAAACACAGGCGGCGAAATTGCAACCCTTTCGAGCGATATCGATATTCTGGATACGGTTTGGGCTTCACTGTCGGCGAACGGTCTCGCCGGGCCGATTGAGTTGATTGCAGGCCTTGCGATGTTTCTGGCCGCGCGCCGGGCAATGTCTCGCATGATCGGTTTGTTAGGCTTTATCGCGTTCATGGTGGCGTATGCGCAAGGATATACGCTCAGCGACATGATTTTAGCGTTGTCGTCCTTGCTGCAAAGCGCGTCGGGTATTCTGCAGTCTTTGCCGGTAGCGCAGAGCGCCTAGGGTGAAGAGCTGATACCGAGGCTTGCGAAACCGCCAATACCGCGAGAAGTTGGCGCACATGGTTTTGCAAGTCTCACAGCAAAAGGATGCCGATTGGCCGGAAGTGTGGTCGATCCTGAAACCTGCGTTTCATACTGGTGAGTCCTATCCCCTGCCGATCGATGTCAGCGAACAGGACGCCAAAACCTATTGGGTTAAGCTGGATGGCTTTAACGCTATAGCCCGTGATGAAACAGGTGCGATGGTTGGCGTTTATTACCTGCGTCCAGATCAGGGCGGCCCTGGAGATCACATCTGCAACGCCGGTTACATCATCGCCGATGGTGCGCGCCGTAAAGGTTATGCGACGCAATTGTGCCTTCAGTCGCAAGAGCAAGCGAAGGCGCTTGGTTTTACCGGCATGAAATTCAATCTCGTCGTTGCGGTTAATGAAGGCGCTGTCAAAGCCTGGCGAAAGGCCGGCATGGAGATCATCGGCACAATACCGGATGCGTTCCGTCATCCGCGGATCGGCCTTGTCGACGCGCATATCATGTTCCGGACCCTTTAAGGGTGTCTGAGGTTGATTGAGACGGCGGTATCGCGCGCTTGCTGATTTTGCCCGCTACCCGCTATAGACCGGGGCCTGACACTGGAAAGAACTTCATGGCCCGGATTCTGATCACTTCCGCACTGCCTTATATCAACGGTATCAAGCACTTGGGCAATCTTGTTGGCTCAATGCTGCCGGCTGATGTCTATGCCCGATTTCAGCGTCAGCGCGGAGCCGAGGTGCTTTTTATCTGCGCTACGGATGAGCATGGCACGCCGGCCGAGCTGGCGGCCCGAGAGGCGGGCATGGATGTCGCCGCCTATTGCAAGGAACAGCATGACATTCAGCGTGCCGCCGGCGATGCATTTGGGCTGTCATTTGATCATTTTGGACGCTCTTCCAATCCGCCGAACCATCGCCTGACCCAGCATTTCGCCCATGTGCTTGAAAGCAACGAACTTATCGAAGAGCGCGTTGATCGACAGATTTATTCAATTGATGATGAGCGCTATCTGCCGGACCGCTATGTTGAAGGGACATGCCCGCATTGCGACTATGAAAAGGCGCGCGGCGATCAGTGCGATAACTGCGGACGCCTGCTTGACCCCATCGATTTGAAAGATCCGTACTCGGCAATTTCAGGTTCGAAAAATGTTGAAGTGCGCGAGACAAAACACCTTTATCTCCTGCAGGCGCAAATGCAGGATCGTATCGCCGCCTGGGTTGAATCAAAATCTGACTGGCCGCATCTAACGAAATCAATTGCGCGCAAATGGCTGAAAGAAGGCTTGCGTGACCGTTCGATCACGCGCGATCTGAAATGGGGTATCCCTGTTGAATATAAAGGGGAGGCGCGAGCGGGATTTGAAAACAAGGTTTTTTATGTCTGGTTCGATGCGCCGATAGAATATATCGGCGCGACTGAAGAATGGGCGCTCGCCAATAACGAAAACTGGGAGCGTTGGTGGCGCACCGACAAAGGCGCCGACGACGTCAAATATGTTCAGGTCATGGGCAAGGATAATGTCGCGTTCCACACCGTCAGTTTTCCTGCGACCATTCTTGGCTCTGAAGAGCCCTGGAAAACCGTTGATGCGCTGAAGTCGCTTAACTGGCTGACCTGGTATGGAGGCAAATTCTCCACCAGCGAGGGCCGCGGCATTTTCATGGATCAGGCGCTGGATGTTGCGCCGCCGGACGCCTGGCGCTGGCATTTAATGGCGAATGCGCCGGAGTCAGATGACGCTTCCTTCACGCTCGAACACTTTGCAAGTGTCGTGAACAAGGACCTTGCGGATGTCCTTGGTAATTTCGTCAACCGCATTACCCGGTTCTGCAATGCGCGTTTTGGTAGGGAAGCGCCCTCGGAAGGCGCATACGGCGCGGATGAAGAAGCGCTTATCAAAGACCTTGATCAACGCATCATAGCCTATACCCAATACCTTGAAGATATGGAGTTTCGTAAAGCGTTTAGTGAGCTGCGCTCGATCTGGGTTTCCGGCAACGAATATCTGCAGGTCGCAGCGCCATGGACTGCGATTAAGACGGACAAAGACAAGGCAGCCGCCTCAGTGCGGTGTGCGCTGAACCTGATCCCACTGTTTGCGGCTTTGTCTCGGCCTGTCATTCCTTTTACTGCTGACAGGATGTTCGAAATCTTTGGTCTTGATCCTGACGACGCTGCGCGCTGGCCGGAAAGCGCATCGGCGGCATTGTCGCGATTCAAGGGCGGAGAAGCATTTACACTGCCGGACGTTCTATTTGCGAAGATAGAAGATGAACAGATTGAAGAGTGGCGCGAGAAGTTTGGCGCTGAATAAACAAGGGATTTTCATGTTACGCGTATTAAGTGCCGCCGTTTTTTTGATTGCTATGCAAGCCTGTGCGCCTGATGCCGAAAGAACGGCGACGCCGCCAGCCGCGGGCGATGAGGTTGAAGTTGTCAACAGTTTGATGGCGGCGTTTAATGATCATGATCCTGATCGGATGCGTGAATACTGGCGCTCTGATGTGACGTGGATTGAAGTGTCGGGCGACCAGTCGAGCACCGTCACGACGTCCGCATCCCAGCTTCACACGGAGCTCATCGCGTATTTTGAGGCGTTTCCCACTGTGTCATCCAGCCTTGAAAATATCACCGTGAACGGAAACTATGTAAGCGCAGTTGAACGTCCGGTCTGGGAAGAGGGCGGTGAGCGCAAAAGCCAGGCCTCTGTGGTGGTTTACGAAATCATTGAAGGCAAGGTGAAACGCTTCTGGTATTTCCCGCCGCAATAGGAAAAATACGTTTGTGAAAGTCCTGGCGTCTTTTTTGTTCGTCGTACTGGCATTTATCGCGGCGATACATGCCTATTGGGCTTTTGGCGGTCGCTGGCCTGCGGCAACTGAACAGGAGTTGATCAATGCGGTAATTGGCGCCCCGAGCATGACCGGCATGCCCTCCATGTGGTCAACGCTTGCGGTCGCCTTTCTGGTTTTGCTCACAGCATTTACTACGCTGGCGGCTGGTGGAATTATCACTGCAGCGCCGCACTGGTTAGTGCGGTTAACAACGGCAGGGGTGGGAGCTGTCTTTTTGTTGCGCGGTATCGGAGGGTATTTCTTCGAAAAGGTCGCATGGACGCCGGTTGAATCATTCGCGACCCTGAACCGGATTTTTTACTCGCCGCTTTGCCTGGCTATCGCCGTCGGGCTTTTTCTTCTTGCTTTGGCGTCGCATAAATCTAACGAGGAACTCAGCATATGATGAAAGATATCTTCTCGCTCGAAGGCCGAGTCGCGGTTGTCACGGGCGGCTCTCGCGGTATCGGCAAGATGATCGCGCAAGGATTTCTGGAGCAGGGAGCAACAGTTTATATAACGGCTCGTAAAGCGCCGGTTTGTGATCAGACAGCGGAGGAGTTATCGCAATATGGGAAATGCATGTCCCTGCCGCACGACCTTTCTACGGTGGCCGGCTGTGAGGCTTTTGCGACGGAGTTCGCTCAGCATGAAAATAAGCTCGACATTCTTGTGAATAATGCGGGCGCCGCATGGGGGGCCGACTTCGCCGAGTACCCGGAGAGCGGCTGGGACAAAACCATGGACTTGAACGTGAAGTCGCTGTTTTTTCTCACGCAGAAACTCTACACGCCGTTGAAAGCAGCGGCGTCTGCTGACCGCCCCGGAAAAGTGATCAATATCGCATCCATCGACGGCATCAAGATCAACCCGTGGGAGACATACGCATATCAAGCGTCGAAGGCGGCGGTCATTCATCTGACGCGGCGCATGGCGGCTCGCCTCATCGATGACAGTATCTGCGTTAGCGGCATAGCGCCCGGCGCCTTTGCATCGGAGATGAACAAAGCCGCCAAAGACCACTCGGACGCCGTCGCGAATATGGTGCCGGCGAAACGCATTGGGCGGAATCAGGACATGGCGGGCGCGGCCGTGTTTCTTGCGTCACGCGCAGGCGACTATGTTGTCGGAGACACGATCGCAGTCGATGGCGGCGTTGCGTACAGCAGCATCGGTCAGGCCTGGGGTTAAACAATCGCAGCTGCTGTTGTTGAAATATTACTACTTTAACTGCGCGTATCACTCGAGAAAAACGCGTGAAGCTGCTGACGCAACATTACCGAAGTCATAAACTAAGGAGGCCTCTATGGCCGCTGCGAACCAACAACCGATCAAATCCGGCTTCGGCGCGAAAACGACAAGCGCTGAAATTATGGCGGGCGTCAATCTCACTGGAAAAACCGCGATCGTTACGGGAGGATATTCCGGCATCGGCCTGGAGACGACCAAAGCCTTATGCGCCGCGGGCGCGGATGTTGTCATCCCTGTTCGCAATAAAGAGAAGGCCGATGAGAACCTGACTGCGGAAGGACTGGCGGTCGAAACACGGCAGATGGATCTGGGCGATCTTGCGAGTGTTCAGGAATTTGCCGCCGGGTTCGCCGGTGGGCGGGACAAGGTCCATATTCTGATCAATAACGCCGGCATTATGGCTTGCCCGGAAACGCGTATCGGCAATGGCTGGGAGGCGCAGTTTGCAACGAACCATATTGGCCATTTTGTACTGACGCAGGAGCTATTGCCCTATTTAAAAAACGCCGATGGTGCGCGCGTCGTTTGTCTGTCTTCGGTTGCACACCGCCGGTCAGCCATTCGATGGGATGATATCCATTTTCAAAACGACCCATATGACAAGTGGGAGGCTTATGGACAGTCCAAAACCGCCAATGCGCTATTCGCTCTTGAACTCAACCGTCGATATCACGGGAAGGGCGTGCAGGCGTTTTCCGTTCACCCAGGAGGAATCATGACTCCGCTTCAACGTCATCTTCAAAACGAAGAAATGGTTGCGCTGGGATGGATGGATGAAAGCGGCGAACTCTCAGAAGCTGCGAAAGCCATTTTCAAAACGCCGGAACAGGGTTGTTCGACGACGCTTTGGTGTGCGACCAGCGAACAGTTGAATGATCGCGGCGGCGAATACTGCGAAGACTGTGATATCGCCCAACTGGCTGACGATAATGCGCCGCGATACTCTCATGTGGCGCCATGGGCTGTCGATGACGGGGCTGCGGCGAGGCTTTGGGATGAAACAGAAAATATGGTGACGGCCGGCTGACTTATTGCGTCGCAGCATTATCACTTTTGCGCCCGTGCGAAAGCGCCGGGTTTGACATTGCGGCAAACTGGGTAAGATGCTGACCTCGTGCAACGGGTATGGGGTCATCTAATGATCAAGCTTCTTTTCGCAGCAGCGGCTGCAGGCGTTGTTTTTGCCGCAGGGGCGCTTGCTCAGTCGGTGCCTGATCGGAGTTTGGGCGAAGGGCCTTACGACAGGCTGGTCATTCGCGGCGCCACCGTCATTGACGGCGCTGGCGCGCCGCCGATCGGCCCGATGGATATCGCAGTCGAGGGCGGCCGGATTACAGAAATCAAACTTGTTGGCTCGCCCGGCCTTCCGATTCCCGACGATGCGCGGATTGCCCAAGGGGCCCGGGAAATCGACGCCAGCGGCATGTATGTCGCGCCCGGTTTTGTCAATCTGCATGGACACATCCATGACCCTGAAACCGGCCAGGGCGTGTCGCCGGACTACATATTCAAGCTGTGGCTCGCGCATGGGATCACCAGCGTGCGCGACGTCGGCAACCGTCCCGGCGCCGGGTGGACAGCCGATCTTGCACGCCGTTCCGCACGGAACGAGATCGATGCGCCGAGTATTTATCCGTATCCGATGTTTGGTCGCAGCGGCAGGCCTATTTTTTCGCCGACGCAGGCGCGCGCCGAGATTCGCAGGTTCAAGAATGATGGCGCAGTTGGTGTTAAATTCATCGGCGCTCCGGAAGAGATTCTTTGGGCGGCGCTTGACGAAGCGCAGAAGCTGGATCTCAAAACCACCATGCATCACGCGCAGCTTAATGTTGCATATGCCGATGTGCTTGACACGTCGGCGCGCGGTCTCAATTCGATGGAGCACTGGTACGGCCTGCCAGAGGCGTTGTTTGATGATCGCACCGTCCAGGACTATCCGCTCGATTACAATTACGCCAATGAGCAGGATCGCTTCGAGAACGCCGGCAGACTCTGGAAAGAGGCTGCGGGTCCGGAGTCAGAGCGTTGGGAGTATGTTATGTCAACGCTCCTTGATCGCGATTTTGCGATGATTCCGACATTCACAATTTATCTGTCGAGCCGTGACTGGATGCGTGCTCGTCGCGCAGAATGGCATGACGAATATACGATGCCTTCGCTCTGGAAATTCTTTACGCCTGATCGGAATGCACACGGTTCCTACTGGTTTGATTGGGGAACCGAACAGGAAGTCGCCTGGCGCGAAAACTACCAACTTTGGATGCGGTTCATCAACGACTACAAGAACCGCGGCGGCAGTGTGGGCGTTGGCGAGGATGCGGGGTACATCTATTCTACCTATGGTTTTGGCTTTATTCAGGAAATGGAGCTTTTTCGCGAAGCTGGCTTCCATCCGCTCGAGGTGATTGGCGCGGCGACATTGGGCGGCGCAAAGATTCTCGGTGTTGAGGATGAAACCGGCTCGATACAAGTCGGAAAACGGGCTGACCTGATCATCACCAGGGAAAATCCGCTCACAAATATGAAGACGTTGTATGCGAGCGGTCACATCAAACTTGATCCGGAGACCAACAAACCGGTGCGCGTGGGCGGGATCGACTATGTGGTCAAAAACGGTCTTGTTTATGATGGCGCGGAATTGCGGGAGTCGATCAAACAGATGGTGTCCGAAGAAAAAGCGAAACACGGTATCGGACCGGGGCCGATGCCGATTGTTGGATTTGAGATCAGCGAGGACGCAGAGTGATCGGTAGGCGCCTGGCCGCTCTCGCCGCCAGCGCGATTGCGTATGGTTATATAACGCCTGCGATGGCGCAAGACGCGCCGCCACGAGCAAGCGCTGACCGTATGGAAGCACGCATTAACGCGCTGTCGGTATTCGGCGAGAACGATGACGGCGGCGTTGATCGCGTCGCCTATTCCGACGCCGACCTGCAGGCGCGCAACTGGGTTATAAGCCAGATGCATAACCTCGGACTCGAAAATGTAAGAATAGACGCAGGCGGTAATATTCTTGGACGCCGGCCCGGAACGACGCCCAATGCGAAACCAATCATGTTCGGATCGCATATCGATTCTGTGCTCGGCGGCGGCAATTACGACGGTGATGTTGGAGTCGTGGCGGCGCTGGAAGCGATCAATGTGCTGAACGCCGGAGAAATTGAAACGCAAAGCCCGCTCGATGTCGTCATATTTTCAAATGAAGAGGGCGGGCTTGTCGGCAGTCTGGCGTTGACCGGCGGTATTCGTCCGGGAACGCTTGATGTTATGAGCGACGCCGGGATCACGATCGGCGATGGCATCCGCAAGATTGGCGGCGATCCGGATCATTTTGAACGCGACGTTATCGGGGAAGGCGAGCTGAAAGCATTCATTGAAGTTCATATCGAGCAAGGCGCTGTCCTTGACGAAGAAGACATCGACATAGGCGTTGTCGAAGGCATTGTCGGGATCAACTGGTGGGACGTAACGGTGACGGGTGTCGCCAATCACGCCGGCACGACGCCCATGAACCGGCGCACAGATGCGTTATTGGCGGCTTCGAAACTTGTTCAGCGTGTCAATGAGATCGCGGTCAATACGCCTGGGCGTCATGTGGCGACGGTGGGGCGCATTAGTGCGATGCCAGGCGCGCCGAATGTTATTCCTGGACGTGTTGAGATGAGTCTCGAAATCCGCGATCTCGACAGCGATAAAATGGAGCGTCTTTTCGCAGAGATAGAAGACGCTGCAGAAGATATTGCCGATCTATCGGGTGTGAGGATTGATTTTGCGCCGATTGATGTCGCATCGCATCCGGCGTTGACTGATGAGCGCATGCGCGCACATATCGCTGATGCGGCTGAAGCATTGGGGCTTACGTCTAAGCTTATGCCGTCGGGCGCCGGACATGATGCGCAGGATATGGCGCGTATCGCGCCAACCGTCATGATCTTTGTGCCGTCGAAAGGCGGCGTCAGCCATTCGCCGAAAGAATATACAAGTCCGCAGGACATGGCGAATGGCGCCGATGTTCTCGTGCGCACGCTTGTGGCCGTGGATGCGCAGCCGCTGGACTGATAATCTGAAATACTGAATCCGCCTGACAGGAGAATTTGATGAAAAAGATGCTTATCGCCGCCGCTTCGGTCTTTTCTTTGGGCGTCGCATCAACTGCGCAAGCCGATGACGGTCTCGCTGCCGCCGTTGCGGCGGACTACAATTATGTTTTTGATCTCTATAAACATTTCCATCAAAATCCCGAGCTTTCATTTTTGGAAAGCGAAAGCGCGGCGCGTATGGCTGTCGAGCTTGAAGGTCTTGGCTTTACGATTACCGAAAGACTTGGCGAGGAATGGACGCGCAAGAAAGTAATGGCCGATGTTGGCGAGATTATTGATGGCGTTGGCGGTTACGGACTGGTTGCGGTCATGGAGAACGGCGAGGGGCCAACTCTGATGCTTCGCGCTGATATGGACGCCTTGCCGTTGGAGGAAAAGACTGGCGTGCCTTATGAGTCTAAAGTTGTGATGACTGACCATCGAGGGCAGGAGGCGCCGGTGATGCATGCATGCGCCCATGATAGTCACATGGCTATCCTGATCGGGGCGGCGCGCCGGCTTGTCGCCATGAAAGACCAATGGTCAGGCACGCTTGTTCTCATTGGGCAACCTGCCGAGGAAATCGGGCACGGCGCTGTCGCTATGCTTGATGACGGTCTCTACAAAAAATTTCCAAAGCCGGATTACGTTCTCGCGACACATACATCGGGGTGGGATTCCGCTGGCGACGTAACATACACGTCCGGCTATGCGCTGGCGAATGTGGACAGCATCGACATCTTCATTAAGGGCATTGGCGCGCATGGATCTGCGCCGCAGTTTGGCAAGGATCCGATTGTTATTGGGTCGCAAATCGTCAATGCGCTGCAAACGCTTGTTTCGCGCGAGCTTGACCCGCTTGACGCTGGTGTCGTTACCGTCGGATCATTCCAGGCTGGCTACAAGCACAATATTATTCCTGATGCGGCGCATCTGCAGATCACGGTGCGGTCTTACAAAGATAGTGTTCGTGAAAAGTTGCTGGCTGGAATTGAGCGTATTGCAATCGCACAGGCAAAGTCAGCAGGGTTGTCTGAAGATATGATGCCTGAAGTCGTCATCGAGAGTGATTATACGCCTTCGACCTATAATGATCCGGCGCTCACCGAACGGGTTATGGCGGCGATTTCCGAGAGTGTTGGCTCCGAACGAGTTTATGACCGCCCGCCGAGTATGGGCGGTGAGGATTTTAGTCAATTTGCGCGCACAGCGGAAGAAATCCCGACAGTGATTTTCTGGACCGGGGGCAACGACCCTGCTGCGATGCAGGCTGCGCGGGAGGGTAAGGCGCCAGCGCCACCTGCAAATCATTCTCCTAATTTCGCCCCCATCCCGGAGCCGACTTTGAAAACGGGCGTTCAGGCGCTCACCGCCGGCGCTCTGGAGCTATTGGGCCCAGCCGCCGGTCAATAAAGAAATCGTTCTTTTGTACGCCGCTGGTTGGAGCGCTATAGATGTTATTAAATCACGTTATGCGCTGCAACAAAACGAAAGCTGACAGTTCGATTAAAAAACTGATCTGTTCAGACGTTTTGTGCGTTAAAAACATAGTGAGTTCAGAAACGGATTCGAGATGCGCCTGAAGCGCCTCTATAATCAATGTTGGACATGCTAATATGCGTTAGTGTTTTATTGTCTGGTTGGGGTGCGCGACGCAATTAATGGCTGGCATTGAGACAAATTCTGCTTCTTCCAGAGGCGTTATTAGCGCAATTAAAAATCTCATATTTAAATTAACAAGCAGAACAATCTTTATACAAATAAAAGTATGCTCTGTTAGGATATAACTTCACCCTGTTTTTGCCCTTTTGCCTTATTGCTATTACTTTTTATCCAGTTTGTGCAAAGAGTAGTCGCGTTTCGGTTGCGATATATGTTAGGCTCATCCTACGGGACGCATATCTTACGATGACATTGAGAGATCACTTATAAGACTTCGTATTGGGCTGTGCATGTTTGCATATCCTGTAGAGGTTTTTTCGTGTGTTGATGGTTGCATCATCACTCAGTGTTCAGATTTTGCTTGCCCGACTTGAAGACTAGTGACGCCTACAACAAAGGGAGTTTGCTTATATGAGAAAGTTACTGACAGCCGGTCTGGCTATATCGGCCATATTGGCGGCGCAAACCGGGACGGCTTTTGCGGATAAAGAGTCAGCACCCGGACAGATGAGAAAGCTTGGGCCGGCGCTCGAATATGTCGCCAACCAAAGTAAAGCCCCGGCCGTAGAAGGCCTTGCTGCTCGATCAGCAGGCAAAGCCCGCATGGGTATGGCCGGTCCAAATAATGAATTGAAGCTCGCAAATGTTACAGCGGACGGCTATGTGACAATTGACGCTGTCGCGTCAGGCGACACTTCTGACCTGGCCGTGACCATGGAATCCTTGGGCGGCAGGAATGTGTCGTCATACGGACGCATGGTGTCTGCTCAGTTTCCAGCTGACCGACTGGCTGATTTAGCGGGAAGCGGTTATCTGGCGTTTGCGCGTCCGTCTTTTGCGGAAACGAATGTCGGCTTGGTTGATTCGCAAGGCGACCGTTCCATGCGGACGGATGAAATCAGAAACGATTTCGGTTTTGACGGCACTGGACTGACTATTGGCATTTTGTCTGACAGTTTTGCCTGCGATCCTGGTTCGCTGAACACGGCGGGCGTGTATACGACACCGGCTGAAGACGCGGCGAATGGCGATATTCCGCCGGACGTTGTCATTCTTTCGGACTTCCTCGATCAGTCGGTCTGTATCGATGAAGGCCGCGGCATGGCGAATTTGATCTTTGATGTCTTGCCAGGCGCGAAGCTCGCCTTCCATTCAGCATTCAATGGCGAAGCGGATTTTGCTGAAGGCATTATCGAACTCGCACAGGCTGGCGCCGACGTGATCGTCGATGACGTGATCTATTTCACGGAACCGATGTTCCAGGACGGCATCATCGCGCAGGCTGCTGACCAGGTGGCTGAATGGGGAATTCCCTATTTCTCCTCGAATGGTAACCGCGCTCGTGATGCTTTTGAAACGGAGTATCGTCCCGTTAACGCGACAATCGACACAACAACCGGCATCTGGCACGACTTCGATGACAGCGCCGGCCAAGACCTGCTTGCTGAATTCACGCTCGACGGATCCTTGCAAACCAACCTGACGTTCCAGTGGGACAGCCCTAACTTTTCGGCCTCAGGTGCGCCGGGTGCGCAAAACGATGTTGACGTCATTATGTTCGACTCAAATGGTGTGCGTGTCGCCAATTGTTTCGATGCGAATGGAGTCTTTGTCCCTCCAGCCAACGGTTTGTGCCAGTTCATCTTTACAGATGGCGGCGTTCCGATCGACGGCGGCAATGGCGGTGACGCGGTTGAGTTCCTGTCCCTCGTTGACTTTATCGGCGGGTCCACAATCCAGCTTGGATTGCTGACAGAATCCGGCAATGCGCCAGGCTTCGTAAAATTCGTCCTGACTGGCGGCGGTTTCAGCGGCAGCGAGTATGCCGTCGATGCGCCATCTGGTTTTGGACATAATAATGCGGCAGGCGCTGAAGGCGTTGGCGCTGCTGCGTTCTATTTCACCGAAGAATTCATTGGTGATCCAAACACGGATACGCTGCGCGCTGGCGCAGGTGAGCCGGAATGCGTTCCGGCATGCCTTAATGACTTCTCTTCAGCAGGCGGCACGCCGATCTTCTTCGATAAGGAAGGCAATCGTCTGGCTGAGCCGGAAGTGCGTTTGAAGCCTGGTGTTACCGGACCGGACGGAGCGAATACAAGCTTCTTCTTTACTGACACCAGCCGCGATGATGATGATGGTGATGGCGTTTTTCAGACTAACGAACCTGAGGAATTCCCGAACTTCTTCGGTACATCAGCTTCGGCGCCGCATGTCGCATCATTGGTTGCATTGCTTGTGGATGCGGAAGGCACGCAGGTTCGCACAACGCGTGGGAACAGCAACAAAGAGTTCTATCGGGTTTGCAGGATTCAGAAGCAGTTCCCGGTGAGATCTCGCGGCGTCAGCCAAACCCTGCCGAAGAAAACTGCTCTTCGGAAGCTTGAAAAGGGTAGAGTCTTACTACGTCCATGTCATGCAACAGAACCTGCTGACCTCTATCAGGTTGTTCGCGACACGGCGCAGGACATGACAGTCAGAGCCAGCAATGCAACGGGCGCCACCGTTGCGACACTGCCGGTTGGCTTTGACTTCGACTCCGGCTTCGGATTTGTCGACGGCGTTGCAGCGCTCGAGGCTTTCCTCGACGACGACGACGATGATGACGACGACGATGATGACGACGATGATGACGATGATGACGACGATGACGATGATGACGACGATGATGACGATTAATCATTGAAGTCCGGCGGTAACGCGATGCGTTGCCGCCAAAACTCATTTTCGTCATTTAATTGATGAGAACGATTTAGACCGGTTGCCTTCGCAGCCGGTCTATTTTTTTTCGAGCAACAGGCGGCCTTCTTTTTCGACTTTGCCGGTAATCACTTCCGCGACCGTCGCAAGCAGGCCAGGGAGCACAACCTCAATGCGAACATGCTGAGGGAATACGTCAATTCTTCCTGTAATATTCTGACCCAGCCCTGTCGCGCCAAATGACAATGTATCCTCACTGGTCCATTCTTCTGTGAAGCGAAACATCATACCGCCCGTCATCTGGCTTTTGAGCTTGTCAAAGCCTTCACGGATACGCTGGCGCGCGCCATCTTTTCCAAGTTCGTGGGAAATCGTGACGGTTACGGGTCTCGCCATGGGCTCTTCCTTTGTTTCGAGAATGGAAATGGGGGCGATGGGGCGGAAATTCAACGAATTCGACGGATTTCAGTAATGGTGCACATCCGGTCATTTGTCTGTAGGATGCGCCGGGGACTGTAAATACTGGGGCTGACGATGAAGTTTTTGATCTGGATATTATCGCTGGTAGCGCTTGGGTTAGGTTTGACCATTCTGGCCGCCGGTCCCGGCACGCAATCCGGTTTTTGGGATTATTCAACCGGGCTGAATATGATGTTCACCGCCGCCCGCCCCATTACGATTGTGGACGGTGTTGTATCGTTATCACCGGTTTTCACCGCCGCCGGTCTTGCGTTGATTGGAGGCGTTCTCGCATTTTTCCTGGGGGCTGGGCGAACCGGAATGTTCGCGATCGTCGCCGCACTCATCGCTGGCGGCGCCGGCATGGTTCCAATGAAGATGCGCGAACTTGTGCAGGCGAACCCGTTTATTCACGAAGTCACGACCGATTTTAGTGACCCGCCGCCGATTATCGCCGCCGCCGACCTTCCGCGAAAAAACCCGCCTGAATATCTTGGGTCGGAGAAAGTTCGCGATTCCGAGGTGACAGTGGCGGAGGCGCAACAGCAGGCTTTTCCCGACATTCAGCCGCAACTGATTGTGGGTACGGTGGACGAGAATGCAGAAATTGTTATGCGCATTTTAGACTCGATGGGCATGGAAATTCTGAGCAACGCCCCCACAGATGATGGTTGGCTGATTGAAGCGGCCGAAACGTCGCGATGGTTCGGTTTTGTCGATGATTTCGTCGTCAGGTTGCGTCAGGAAGGAGCGATGACTCGCATTGATGTTCGGTCAAAGTCACGTGTTGGCGGTTCAGATCTTGGCGCTAATGCGCGGCGTACGCGTGCGTTTTACGATAAGCTTGAGCTGGCAACTGCGTGACCGTTGATTTCTAGCTGACAAATGGATGTTGGTTCAAATTTTGAACAGTCTTATTAATTTCCAGGCGGATTAAAAAGACTGCCTGTAGCAATGACGCTTGAATCATACGGCACGGCCCCTCCGGAAAGACGGGCTTTGGTTTCCGCAAGAAGGCGAATACACGCCGGGTACAGTTTGTGTTCTTGCTCGAGAATACGATCCGCCAGTATTTCCGGCGTGTCGCCTGGCAACACCGGGATCGCCGCCTGACCGATAATCGGACCGGAATCCACTTCAGCAGATACAAAATGCACGGTGCATCCGGTTATCTTCACACCGGCGTCCAGCGTTCTTTCATGTACGTGCAATCCCTTGAAAGCGGGCAGTAATGATGGATGAATGTTGATCAGGCGTCCCCGCCAGTCATTCACGAATTCCGGGGTCAGCAAGCGCATGAAACCCGCAAGGCAAACATAATCAATCTTCGCCATGCGCAGCGCTGCATCAAGCGCTGCATCGAAGTCTTCCCTGGTCGCAAAGTCCTTATGGTCAATAACAGTCTGCGCAATTCCGGCCTTTGTTGCTCGATCCAGCCCCGGCGCCTTTGGCCGGTTTGAAATCACGAGCGCAATTTCAGCAGGAAAATCTGGCGCCGCGGCAGCGTCAATAAGCGATTGAAGGTTGCTGCCGCGCCCGGAAATAAGAACAGCAAGTCTGGCGTCAGGCATTTTTCTTCTCAGCTATTTCGCCAATCACACAGGCGTTCTCGCCGCTGGCGTCCAGCGCCGCCAGCGTTTCATCAACGAAAGTCGGCGCACACACCAAAACGCCGCCAACGCCGCAATTGAACGTGCGGCGCATTTCAGCATCCGTCAGATCGCCCGTATCCTTCAGCCAATCAAAAAGCGGCGGGAGCGCAATTGCAGCACCATCAAATTCGGGGAGAAAGCTGTCAGTAAGGACGCGTGGAACATTATCGGTCAGTCCGCCACCGGTAATATGGGCGAACGCTTTGATCCGGCTGTCCGCCAATAGCGGCAATACTGATTTCACATAAAGGCGTGTCGGCGCGATTAAAGCTTCGCCAAGCGTGCGTGATCCATCAAAGGGCGCTGGCGCATCAAGGGCGGCGCCGCTTTCATTGACAATCTTGCGGATCAGGGAATAGCCGTTTGAGTGTGCTCCGGAAGAAGCAAGGCCAATCATCACATCTCCGGAAGTAACGGTGCGGGGCAGCATGTTCTCGCGCTCGACGGCGCCGACGCAAAAGCCGGCAATGTCATATTCTCCAGGCGCGTACATGCCGGGCATCTCGGCGGTTTCGCCGCCGATAAGGGCGCAGCCCGCATTCCGGCAACCGTCTGCAATACCAGCGACAACATCTTCGGCGACCCCTGGATCGAGCTTGCCTGTTGCAAAATAGTCCAGGAAAAACAACGGCTCCGCGCCTTGCGCTAAGACATCGTTCACGCACATGGCGACGAGATCGATCCCGATCGTGTCGTGTTTGCCAAGATCAAAGGCGAGCTTCAGCTTGGTGCCGACACCATCGGTTCCGGATACCAGAATTGGATCGCGAAAGCCGGCTGCCTTCAGGTCGAAAAGGCCGCCGAAACCGCCCAAAGCGCCATCCGCCCCCGGGCGCGCGGTAGCGCGGGCCAGCGGTCCTATTTTTTTAACGAGGCGGTCACCGGCGTCGATATCAACGCCGGCGCGTTTATAAGCATCACTCATAGCGCCCCTCCTAGCCAATGCCGGGGCTCAGGGGCAACTCTGTCCGGAAATTTATGGGAATATGGGGTAAAAAAGGGTCGTTTGGGCCGCCCGACGCCGCTATAAAATGTCCCAAATCAGGCCGTAAGTTTGGAGCTTTGAGGGGGCTGAACAGCAGCGCCATGAAAAATTCAGATTCCTGGCGGATGATTTTCAGGATTTCGCAGCGTGTGCGCATAACGGGACGAATATTGATGAGAGTAAAAAATCTAACGGCGGCAGGGCTCTTTCTGATTGGGCTCGTGTTTGCCCAACTATCTCCGGCGCTGGCGATCGGCGAGGATGTGTTTGTCGTGCCGAGGGTGGCGGTGCAAGCGCAGGCGTCCAGCGCCACAGCAGCCAAAAGCATGGCGCAGCGGCAGGGCCGCCGCAGGGCCATGGATATTTTATTGCGCCGGCTTACGATTGAAGAGGACTGGGCCTATTTGCCTCAACTGGCGTCGGAGGCAAAAGCCGAAACGCCCGTCGCTGAACCGGCTGTCGATCCAATAGCTGACGCGCTCGCGACGACAGATCGCAATGTCATTACGCTTACGGACAATGATTTAGAGCGGCTTGAATCAGGCTTTGAAGTCTATAACGAGAAAAGCTCTTCAGCGACCTACCGCGCTTTTATTACCTATCGCTTCAAGCCAGCTGCGGTGCGCAAGCTTCTGAAGGACTCACAGATCCCTTACAGCGAAGCGCAAACACGAACTGCTCTTGTGTTGCCTATCCTGCAAACGGAAACCGGCCTCTACTTATGGGAAGAGAACAACCCATGGATGGCTGCTTGGAAAGCCCGGCCTTACAATAATGAACTGACGCCGATGACGGCGCCTCTTGGCGACCTTGAGGACGCAGCGTCGATCACGGCGCGCAAGGCTCTTAATCTTGACCAGACGGCGATGCAGGTCATGGCGGACCGCTATTCGGTTAGTCAGGTAATTGTCGCGCACGCTTTTCTGCAACAAATAGATGGTGAAGATCGATTGCGCGTAAGGCTTATGAACGGATTTAGAGAGTCCGGCGAATTGACTGAAATCAGCGAACTCGACCCGACGAGCGTAAGCGATGTGGAAACCCGCGACTTTGCTGTGCAGGGGCCCGATACGAACGCATTTATTCCGGCAAAAGTTGGTGACCTTCTGGCTGAAGGCTGGTTCCGTCAACCGTCTGGAAGCTTTCCGGCTCTTGCCGAGCGATCAATCGATACGACGATCGCCAAATACGCAAAGCCCTGGAAAGAACGCACCTTGATCGATCACAACGTGTCAGGGCTGCTTGAAACCAGCGCATTTTATCAATCGATTGGAGAGTGGTCCAAAATTCGCTCGGCATTGGTCGGCACCCCGCTCGTCGGGTCCGTTCAGGTGCGGGCGATGTCGCGGCGTGGCGCCGAAATGCTGATCCGCGCTTATGGAGATCCAGGCAAGCTGATTGTCGCCATGGAATCGCAAGGGTTAGCGCTTTGGACCGAAGATGGTGATCGCTGGATGATTGCCACGCCATCAACAGCACAGAGCGTGCGCGGGCGTAGCCGCCGCAGTCGACGAAACCGCCTTGGCGATAATGAGTACGCGGCGCCGGACTATCAGCCAGCGGCGATTGAAGAGGCTCAGTCAGCCACCGAGTCCAGGGTAGAGTCTCGGTACGATTGAAATTGAGTAAAGCGCTCCATTTTCAATTAAACTGGCGATTGACACATCGATGGTGAATCGGTTCGCATCTGTATCTAATGACGATGATGGGCAATTGGCGCTGAGCCTGCCAAGAACATCACCGCGTTACGATCGTGGCTCTTATACAATTTCTGATTCTAATGATGCGGCCTGGCGATGTGTCAACGCCTGGTGGGCCTCAGAGGAACCTGCGATGGTGATTTGTGGTCCGTCAAGTTCCGGCAAAACCCATTTGGCGCACATCGCTACGGAGCGCTTCAGCGGCGTTGTAATGGATGATGCAAACGCGCCGTTACCGGGGCAGCCGCGCGGTTGCCTCGCTTTTGATAATTTACCCGCGGGTAATCCACGTGATTTTCTGACGCTGATTGAGGACCGTATCAGCGCGGGGGTGCGGGTTATTCTGGCAGGTAACGGTCGCCCGGGTGACTGGTCGGAAGGATTACTCGATTTGCGTACGCGTATTGAAGCAATGCCGCGGGCGACGCTGAACGAACCCGATGAAGCCTTGATGCGCATCGTGATCGCAAAATCCTTTCAAGATCGCCAGATTGTTGTCGATCAGCGGGTGATTGGTTATGCAGCGCCGCGTTTGCCGCGCACATTCTTGGCGGCGCAGCTTTTTGTAGCCCGTGCGGACGAACTCGCATTGGAACAAAAGCGAAAAATATCAACTGCGCTGGCGCAAAAGATTATCAATGATCTTCCTGTATAACCATCAACGCCTTACATTAAGCCATTAACTAACGGAGGCTGATATGGCTGGCGCGGATGATGGAATAGGACGGCTCGAAGAGGCGGCAAGCACGCCTGTGGGCGCTATTGATATGTCCTCGCCGAACCGGTTTATCAACCGGGAGCTTTCATGGTTGTCTTTCAACTCCCGCGTTCTGGAAGAGGCGTTCAATGAGCGCCACCCGCTTCTGGAGCGGTTGCGCTTTCTCTCCATTTCCGCCAGCAATCTCGATGAATTTTTTATGGTTCGGGTCGCCGGTCTTCGCGGTCAGGTGCGTGAGGGCATTGCTGCTGTCAGCCAGGAAGGCGTGACGCCTCAGGAACAATTGCCACTCATCAATGAGCATGCTTTTGCGTTGATGGAGGAGCAGCAACGTTGCTGGCGAGAGCTGACGCCGAAATTGCGTGAGGCCGGTGTGGTCATCATGAATGACGAGGAACTGTCAGAGACCGACATTGAGTGGCTGCAGCAGGAGTTTGAAGCCAACATCTTTCCAATTCTGACGCCGCTCGCCCTTGATCCTGCGCATCCTTTTCCGTTCGTGCCCAATCTCGGGTTTGTTCTGTGCTTTGAGTTGAAACGAACCGACGGTCGGACCTTGCAAGCGCTTCTGCCGGTGCCGGTAAAGATCGGCCGTTTTATCCGGCTCCCTGACGGGCCGGCAGGCGGCGATGCGCGGGCGCCAATTCGCTTCATTTCGCTGGAAAAAGTGATGGTGCGTTTTATCAACCACATCTTTCCGGGATTTGAGATTCTCGCCCATGGCGCGTTTCGCGTCTTGCGCGACTCCGATGTTGAGGTTGAGGAAGAAGCGGAAGACCTGGTGCGGGTCTTTGAGACGATGTTGAAGCGCCGTCGCCGCGGCGATGTAATCCGTGTTAAGATTGATGCGTCTACGCCGGAATATTTACAAAAGATGATCCTGGAAAGATTGCAGGCGAGCCAGCAGGACCTTGTGCTTGTTGATGGCATTCTGGGACTCGCCCAAACTAATGAACTAATTCCGCCGGACCGGCCCGACCTGCAATTTGACCCTTATGAACCTCGTTTCCCGGAACGTATTCGTGAGCATGGCGGTAATTGTTTTTCAGCGATCCGTGAAAAGGATATCCTCGTTCACCACCCTTACGAGTCGTTTGATGTTGTCGTCCAGTTTTTAAAACAAGCGACTGCAGATCCAAAAGTCGTTGCAATCAAGCAGACGCTCTATCGAACCTCAAAACAATCGCCAATTGTTGAGGCGCTAATTGAAGCTGCTGAAGCGGGCAAGAACGTTACTGCTTTGGTGGAATTGAAAGCACGCTTCGATGAGGAGGCCAACATCCGATGGGCGAGGGCGCTTGAACGTGCTGGTGTCAATGTCGTCTACGGTTTTGTCGAGTATAAAACTCACGCCAAACTCTCGCTCGTGGTTCGTCAGGAGACCGATGGCGCACGTACTTATACGCATGTGGGCACGGGCAATTATCATCCGATTACAGCGAAAATCTATACTGACTTGTCATTGTTTACTTGCGACCCGGCGATCGGGCGTGACGCGGCGAAAGTCTTTAACTACATCACAGGTTACGCCGCGCCTCCGGAGCTTGAAAAGTTCGCCGTGGCCCCGCTGACAGCGCGTGCGCATATTGCGAGCCTGATCGACAAGGAAATAAAAAACTCGAAGAAAGGGAAAAAAGCGGCAATCTGGGCCAAGATGAATGCGCTCGTTGACGGCCCGCTGATCGACAAGCTTTACGAGGCGTCGCAGGCGGGGGTTCAGATTGACCTCGTTGTGCGAGGGATTTGCTGCTTGCGTCCGGGCGTCCCAGGTTTGTCGGAAAATATCCGTGTTAAAAGCATTGTCGGCCGGTTTCTGGAGCATGCCCGCATTTATTGTTTCGGCGCGGGAGATTCATTGCCCAACCCGCAGGCTAAGATTTATGTCGCGTCCGCTGATCTGATGCCGCGCAATTTGAATAGGCGGGTTGAAGTGTTCTGCCCGGTTGAGAACCCGACGGTGCACCGGCAGATTCTTGATTACATCATGGTCGCTAACCTCAACGATGAAGCGCAAAGCTGGAAACTTCTGCCTGATGGTCGCTATGAACGACTGAAATCGTCGGGTGACGGCGAGCCATTTAATGTCCACACCTATATGATGACCAACCCAAGCCTGTCCGGGCGAGGCGGAGCGATAAAATACAACGCTCCGAAGGAGCTTAAGCACCGAAAATAGGCAATAAATTTGCCGAATCATTAAAAGGCGCCATAACGGCGTTCGGGGATGTCTAACGGTGCGCAATCATGAGCGCTGAACGAAATTCAAAATCGTCTGACGCGGAGCGCCGCGCAGTCATCGATATCGGATCGAATTCCGTCCGTCTCGTTATCTATGACGGACCCCGGCGTGCGCCGTTCTCAATTTGCAATGAAAAAGCGTTGTGCGGCCTCGGGCGCGATATGACCGAGGATGGAAAGCTCAACCCTGAAGCGGTTGACTTCGCCCTGCTCACACTACGCCGCTTTGCTCGTATCCTCAAAGAACATGGCGCCCCTCCGGTGCATGCGATTGCAACCGCAGCAGTGCGCGAGGCTAAGGACGGCGAAAAGTTTGTCACGGCTGTCAAAAAGCTTGGTTTTGACGTTTCCGTCATCACCGGTCAGGAAGAAGCCGCCTTTGCAGCGATGGGCGTTGTCTCGTATGAGCCCGGCGCCACTGGCATCGCTGGCGATATGGGTGGCGGCAGTCTTGAGCTTGTGGCGCTCAAGAAGGGCGAGGCGGGTGAAAGCATCAGCCTGCCGGTGGGGCCGCTCAGCATCATGCGGCAGGCGCCTGGCGGTCTGACGGACGCAGAAGCATTTATCGAAAAAGAGCTTGATCAGGTTGATTTCCTGAAAACGCAAAAATGTGAAACGCTTTATGCCGTGGGCGGCGCATGGCGCGCAGTTGCGCGCATTCATATGCGGTTACGAAGTTACCCTTTGTCGGTTCTTCATCATTACGAACTGACAAGCGCTCAGGTTCTGGAAATTTGCGAGCTTGTCGCTCATCAGAGCCGGCGGTCGCTGGAACATATTCCGGGCATTCCGCGACGGCGCCTTGATACGCTTCCCTATGCGGCCATGGTTTTAAAATCTGTCCTTAAGAGAACCAAAGCTAAAAAAGTTGTTGTCTCAGCTGGCGGCGTTCGAGAAGGGATGCTTTATCGGGCGTTACCAAAGGAAATTCGAAAACAGGACCCTTTAATTGAGGGATGCCGGTTTTATGCAGATCGTTTGGAGCCTGACCCATATTTCGGTGAGGCGGCTTTTGAGATGATTGAGCCGTTATTTCGTCAAGATAAAGATGATGGCTCACGCATACGTTTTGCTACCTGTTTATTGATTGACATCGGCGCTTATTTTCATCCGGATTTGCGTGCGCGTCAGGCTTTTGACGTTGCGCTCCGGTCGCCGCTTGTTGGGCTGTCACATCAGGACCGAGTATGGGCCGCACTGGCTCTTTACTGCCGCCATCAGGGGCGGTCGACTTCGCCGCCAGACGAGCAGGCGACTGGCCTTTTGTCCTGGGATCAGCAACAGAACGCAACCCGCTACGGTTTGGCCATGCGGTTCGCTGCGACATTGTCACCGAAGATGGGTGCGCCGTTGAAAGGATGCCGTCTGGAGAATGAGCCCGGGCAGTTGATCTTTCGCGCGCCCGCAGACCGGGAGGCGTTAATGGGCGAGACGCCGCGAAAACGGCTTGATGCGCTGGCCGCCGCTTTTGAGGCGGAAGCCATTGAGATTTACGATGGCTAGCTGCCGGTTTCGATCAATTCCACTGCGCCATTCTTGAGTTTCAAAGCGAGGTCGCCGGATTTCAACCGTAACGCCGCCTCACCGAAAACTTCACGTCGCCAGCCGGACAGTGCAGGGACGTCGGCGTTATCATTCCTGGCGATTTCGTCAAGATCGGCGGATGTCGCGATCAGTTTTGGCGCGACCTGGTAAATCTCGCATTGACGCTTGAGCAGCACTTTCAAAAGCTCAATGACGTCTGCCGGCGCTTTGCTGCGCTCCGGCTTGGCGATGGCGGGTAGTTCTGAACGGTCAATTTCAGTTCCGCTTTTCAAGGCGTCAAGGATTGCGGAACCTGCGTTCGAACGCTCAAACCCGTTTGGAATGCTGCGGGCGCCAGCGAGTTGTTTCGGCGTTTGCGGTTGCAGCCGCGCCAATTCAAAGATCGCCTCATCTTTTAACAGTCGACTGCGGGGAACATCCTTATTCTGCGCTTCACGTTCGCGCCATTCGGCGAGTTTGATGGCGGGCCCAAGTTCTTTGGGGCGGACACCTTTGAGCTTCAATCGTTTCCAGGCGTTTTCCGGTTTCACGAAGTAAAGATCCGGATCGTACAGCGCTTCCATCTCCGCCTCGACCCAATGCATGCGCGATTGATCATCCAGTTGCTCGCGCAATAGCGGGTATGCGTCGCGCAAATGGGTAACGTCTGACAAGGCGTAAGACAGCTGAGCAGCGGTCAGGGGGCGGCGGGACCAATCGGTAAACCGCGATCCCTTGTCAATTTTCGCATTCAGCAGACCGCGCATCAGCGGCTCATAGCCGATCTGGTCACCGAACCCGCAGGCCATGGCGGCGATCTGTGTATCGAACAGGGGCGTCGGCACATTGCCGATCAGGCGGTAAAAAATCTCAAGGTCCTGGCGAGCCGCATGGAACACTTTGACCGTGTCATTATCGGACAAGACCTCCAGCAACGGGGTCAGATTCATTCCCTCCGCCAGTGGGTCGATTACCGCTTCCTCGCCGTCGGCGGCGGCCTGGATAAGGCAAAGGATCGGCCAGTAGGTTTTCTCCCGCATGAATTCAGTATCAACGGCCACATAGGGCCGTTTCTTAAGTTCAGCGGAAAACTCAGATAATTCGTCGGTGGTGGTGATAACGCGCATAACGGCGGCTTCTAGCAGCGTGCGCGGCGGACGTCATCTACAAAGGTGCGGCGGAAGCAGGCGGACCGAAAACCGCCGAGAGTCTTGACATTAACCTCCGTCAAGGCCACTCCGGCGCGTTATCTGCATCCTTGGGTTTCAGCAATTTTTGAGAGAGTCCATGCACGCCTATCGCACTCATCACTGCGGCGAACTGCGCCGCGACCAAGTTGGCGAAACCGTCCGCCTTTCAGGCTGGGTGCACCGGAAACGCGACCATGGCGGGCTCTTATTCATTGACCTTCGTGACCATTACGGCCTGACGCAACTGGTGGTTGAGCCGGAAATGGCGTTTTTCGCCGCCGTCGAGCAGGTCCGTCAGGAGAGTGTGATCCGGGTGGAGGGGGCTGTGGTCGCCCGGGATGAGGACGTCATCAACCCGAATCTGCCCACTGGCGAGGTCGAAATTCGGATTACCGATTTCGACGTCTTGTCCGAAGCTGATGAATTACCGCTGCCTGTTTTCGGTGAGCCGGACTATCCGGAAGATATCCGCATGAAGCACCGCTATCTCGATCTGCGGCGCGAGACGCTCCATCGTAATATCATGATGCGCTCCGCGGTGATTAGCGAAATCAGGCGGGGGATGGAAGCCAAAGGGTTTACAGATTTCCAGACGCCGATCCTGACGGCGTCGTCGCCGGAGGGCGCCCGTGATTTTCTGGTGCCGTCACGTCTGCATCCGGGCAAGTTTTACGCATTGCCGCAGGCGCCGCAGATCTTCAAACAGTTGATCATGGTGTCGGGTTTCGATCGCTATTATCAGATCGCGCCGTGTTTCCGGGATGAAGATGCGCGTGCTGACCGTTCCGCTGGCGAATTCTACCAGCTCGATCTGGAAATGAGTTTTGTCGAACGCGAGGATGTGTTTGACGCAGTCGGTCCCGTAACGCGCGACACTTTCGCCAAGTTTGCGGGTGAGCGCAGCGTTACGGCTTATCCGTTCCCGCTCATTCCGTTTGATGTGGCGATGCTGAAATACGGCACGGATAAGCCGGACTTACGATGCCCGATTGAAATGCATGTCGTCTCAGATCATTTCAGGGGCTCAGGCTTTAAAGTCTTCGCATCTATCCTGGAAGCAGACCCACGCCATGAAATTCGCGCCATTCCGGCGCCAGGCGGCGGCAGCAGGGCGTTTTGCGACCGGATGAATAGCTGGGCGCAAAAGCAGGGCTTGCCTGGTATGGGCTATATGATCTTCGATGAGAACGAAGTGAAAGGTCCGCTTGCGAAGAATATCGGTCCTGAACGGTCACAGGCTGTGCGCGATCAATTGGGCATGAAAGCAGGCGACGCTGCTTTCTTCCTCGCCGGCAAGCCGGAAGACTTCCTCGCCGTCGCGGCGAAGGCGCGTGTTTTGATCGGTGAGGAATTGAAGATCACCGACCTCAATCGCTTTGAACTCGCCTGGATCGTCGATTTCCCGATGTATGAATGGGACGAGGAGAACAAGAAAGTTGAGTTTGGCCACAACCCGTTCTCAATGCCGCAAGGCGGACTTCAGGTTCTTGAGGCCGCGAGCACGGACGAACAAAAACTGGCGATCAAGGCATTCCAGTACGACCTCGTGTGCAACGGCTACGAGTTAGGGTCCGGCGCTATCCGTAACCATCGTCCGGATATTATGTACAAAGCGTTTGATATTGCCGGTTATGGTAAGGAAGTGGTCGAAGAAAAGTTCGGCGGCATGCTGAACGCTTTCAAATTTGGCGCTCCGCCGCATGGCGGGTGTGCGCTGGGCCTCGAACGCATTGTCATGCTGCTCTGTGATCAGGAAAACATTCGCGAAGTGACGATGTTCCCGATGAACCAGCAGGCGGAAGATCTGCTTCTCGGCGCGCCGGCTGAAGCTTCGACAGCACAGCTTAAAGAGATTCATCTGCGCCTCGCGCCGCCTATCACGGAAAAAAAGGCCTGATATCCTAGTATTTTCCAGCCTGACGCGATAAATGCGCTTCAAAAGAGAGGCGGCGCGGTTTTGTGTTGGTAATGAAACTGTATCCGTTTTCCAGGAAAGTGAGTTCGGTACGGTTATGTTGAAGATTTCCAGCGACTTCGATCACGGCAATATTCATTGCGTTGACGCGTCGGACCCGACCAAAATTGACCTTGAGATTAAGCCGGACGGGCAGGCGGTTTTTTTCCAGTGGTTTTATTTTTCCGTTGAGGGCGGCGCCAACCAGGCGCTGACAATGAACATCCTTAATGCGCAAAAAGCCTCCTACGCCGCCGGTTGGAAAGGCTATCAGGCCGTCGCGTCATATGATCAGGAAACATGGTTTCGGCTTGAAACGTCTTATGACGGAAAGACACTGACATTTAAGCATGCGCCGGAGCATGACCGGGTCTATTACGCGTATTTCGCGGCTTATCCGACAACACGCTACCGCAGCGTTATTGATAAGTTGAAGTCATCGCCGCTGCTGGCTCATGCTGTTATCGGACAAACACTTGACGGACAGGACATTGACTATTTTCGCGCCGGTAGCGGCGAGCGCGTTTACTGGGTTATCGCCCGGCAACATCCGGGGGAAACGATGGCATCCTGGTGGATGGAAGGTTTTCTAAACAGGCTAATCGATGCTGATGACACTACTGTGGCTGCGCTACTGAAAAAGGCAACAATCCATATTATTCCGTGTATGAATCTTGATGGTTCGCGTCGCGGTCATCTGCGCACGAATGCGGCGGGTATCGATCTCAATCGCGCCTGGCGCAACACAACGAAAGATAAAAGTCCGGAAGTCTTTCTGGTGCGTGAAGAAATGCGCAAGACTGGCGTGGACTTTTTCCTGGATGTTCATGGCGATGAGGCCATCCCTAATAATTTTCTGGACGGCGCGGAGGGCATTCCTGCATGGAGTGAACGCCACTCGGCGTTGTTCGACCGTTATTCAACGCTGCTGCTTGAGGCCAGCCCGGATTTTCAGACGGAAGTCGGATACCCGACGCCGGCGCCCGGGAAGGCCAATCTCGATATCGCAACCAACTATGTTGCGCAGACATGGGATTGTCTCGCCATGACGCTTGAGATGCCGTTCAAGGACGCCAATGTGAACCCGGCCCCGAAATTCGGATGGTCGCCTGACCGTTGTCGCCAGCTGGGCCGCGACAATCTCACCGTGATGGCGCAGATGGTTGAGGCGTTGCGTTAAGCGCTAAATCCAGCGGCGTGTACGGCGGCGATAATCGTCGTAATCATCACCAAACTTTTCTCTTAGCGCCTCTTCTTCAGGCTTGATCTGAAGGACGGTCATCGCCGAAATGAATCCGGCGAGCACTAAAATATTAAGAGGCGACCCGAGATAGACAGCCCATCCTGCCAACAAGAGCGCCATCGCCAGATACATGGGATTACGCGATATCCGGTAGAGTCCTTTTATCACAAGCGTATTGGCTTTTGACGGCGATGTTGGGTCAACGGTTGTCCTGGCTTTGTAAAACATCGCTATCGCGATGCCTGCGATGGCAAACCCCATCAGCGTTAGAAACACTGCGATTGTCGCCCGCCCCGGAAAGTGAACGATGAAAGAGGGCGCTACTTTGCTTACACCCCACATTGCGCCGCAGGCGATCGCAACTTGCAAGACTGGCGGGATAACGAGTTTCATTCAGATGTAGCCCTTTAAATTCAGCTTGTTATGCGCCATGGCGGGAATCGGCGGTTCTCGCCAGCGTGATAAATAGCGACGCGATAGCCATCCGGATCGCGCGTCCATGCCTCACGCCAGAGCCAACGCTGGTCGACAGGTTCGGCTTCAAACACGAGGCCGGCGGTCTTTAGCGCTGATACGCGGGCATCGACGTCATCAACTTCGAAATAGAATGATGCGCCCGCCGCATGAACATTCTCAGTTTCATGCAGCGAAAAAGTCGTTCCGCCATCGGCACATTCAAACCTTGCATACCCGTTATCCGGACTATTGACGATTAGGGTCAGACCAAGCCTTTGATAAAAAGCGACAGAGCGCTCAAGATTACTGACATGAATGGTGATCTGATTGAGGTTCATGAGCCAAGCTTTAGATTACCGTCTTGCGCTGATCTTCACGCCCCATGGCCAGAAGAAATGGATTTGTTTTTTGCAGTGCTGAAAACTCCGCCTTCGAAGTCAGTCCGAGCCAGCGATGCCGAATTAACTCCTGCGCGATGGGTGCGCCGAGCGTTGACCCGGGTCCGGCAAGAATAAGACAGTCCGGCGTGAACTCCTTGATGGCGACCTCAATCGATTTCGAAAAGTCGTAAGTCTCAACAATTTGCTCGCCCAACGTGTACTGATAAAGAGCGGTACGATCTATCGCCGCCGGAGACCAGATTGCGCCGCGCCCGTCAATCATTGGCGCACTGGCGGTTGCAAACAATTCCTCGCCCAGCGTGTTGAATGCTTTTTCTGATACATGCTGCAAGAGGGGCGTATGAAACGCTGAGTGCCGCGCAAGGCGAAAAGGGTAGCGGTCTTCGGCAACAGGCAGCGACTTTTCCATCGCGCTCATTCCCGCGTCATCGCCGGCAAGAACAGCCATGCCGCCAAGTCGAATGGAGAGATAAGCCTTGCCCTCAGTGCGTCCGTCATGCAGCGCATTGCCAATGGCTTTCTGATTAGCGGCGCTTTCGCGCCAGTCAGCATCGACGAAGGGATAGACCAGCTGTCCGCCGACGCCTTCTTTTTCCATTAACGCGCCCATTGTGTCGACGAGGCGAATGGCATTGGCCGGGCTAAGCGCCCCGGCGGCGGCGAGCGTCAAGTACCACCCGAGGGAATTGCCGCAGACAGCGATGACATCAAACTCATCCCTGTTAATAGCCGCGAAATCTGCAAGCGCACACGTATAGATCAACGCGGAGGCATTGATGCTGGAAGCATGTTTTGCAGCGCTGTAGCGTTGGGCGTTATCAAGCGCCGACACGGTTTCGCGCCCTTGCCGTTCACGCCATTCGTCAACGGTTGCAATAAAGTCGGCTTTGTCGCTGTGATAGCGCGACAGGTAACCCAGCTCATCCTTGCCGTAGACGCCTCGGCCGGGAAGTATCACAACTGCTGATTTTTTCATTCTGCGGCGCGCTTCGTTTCGGCGCCCGTTAATGCAAGCGCCGCTTTGATTATCTGCTCTTCACTGACCAATACGGTATCGGCTGCGGGGCCCAGTGGAATGAAAGTATCGTCGCCAGTGATACGCGATATATTGAAAGATAAGTGACGATCAGCGAAGGCCGCCACCAATTCTTCACTTGGCGAGCCGGTCTTGCGACATTCATCGACAATCAAGACATTGCGGCTGTTTTCAAGCTCGGAAACGACCGCATCAATTGGAAGCGGCGATAGCCATCGAAGGTCAAGAATGCGCGTTTTGATATTGTGCGCCTTTAATGCATTCGCCGCTCGCTGGGAAAGGTAAGTCCCGTTACCATAGGTGATAATCGTCAGGTCTTCGCCAGAGCCTGCGCTTTCGATGGTATTGATCGCGCCTAAGTTCGCCGCGCCATCAATGTCATCAAAGACAGAAGTCATCAGGCCATCGCCTTGCTTGACCAAGTCCTTAGTCCCGTAGAGCGCGATTGGCTCCAGAAACACCACAACGCGCTGTTCCTCGCGCGCCAGCCGGAACGCCTCGCGCATCATTTTTACAGCTTCCGCTCCGCTTGATGGACAGGCAAGGATGATGCCCGGAATATCGCGAAACACCGCAACGGAATTGTCATTATGAAAATGCCCGCCGAAACCTTTTTGATAGGCGAGTCCGGCGATGCGCACGACCATGGGGTTTGCATACTGACCATTGGAAAAGAAGGATAGGGAGGCGGCCTCGCCGCGCAACTGATCTTCTGCGTTATGCACATATGCAAGGAACTGAATTTCAGGAACGGGAAGGAAACCGTTATGAGCAAGACCAATGCCCATTCCCAGAATTGATTGCTCGTCCAAAATCGTATCGAACACGCGGGCCGGGCCGAATTTCTGTTGAAGCCGCGTGGTGGCGCCGTAAACGCCGCCTTTCTTGGCGACATCCTCCCCAAAGACAGTGACGCTGGCGTCTCGTTCCATCTGTTCGGCCAGCGCTAGTGAGATGAGCCGGGACATATGTTGCGGTTCGGCGCGCGCGCGCGAGTCGTTCGGCGCGGCTGGCAGTAGTTTGCCCGGTCGGGTAACGCGCCTGAATTGTTTCGCCGACGTCAGTGGCGCCACAACCTGATCTGATGTTGTGAGTTTCGGCCGTGTAGTTGCGGCTTCCATGGCGCGGCGGACACGTCCGGTCATCTCCGTATAAAGCGCTTCAATGTCCTCGCGTGACGCCGCGCCGGCTTCAATCAGCCGCCGCGTGGTGTGCAGTAACGGGTCCTGATCCGCCTCGCTCTCGATTTCAGCGCGGTCGCGATAGCTGTTTTCCAGGTCTGAGCCCGCATGGCCCATCAGGCGGACGGTGCGTAGGTGAAGAAAGGCGGGCTTGCGCGCAGCCCTGGCGCAACGCTCGGCTTCGCGTGCGGCGCGGGTTGCGTCGACAATATCGCGGCCATCGCCATAGATATAACGAAGCCCCGGACGCGCGCCGTAATTGGCGGCGATCCATCCGTCAGGGGTTTTTACGGAAATGCCGATCCCGTTATCTTCACAGACAAAAACAAGCGGCAGGGGCAATCCGCGATAGCCAGTATGCGCGGCTGCGTTAATGGCCCCGACAGCGGTTGAATGATTCGCCGAGGCGTCGCCGAAACTGCATAGCACCACGCTATTCAGCGGCAGATTTGCATCCGGCTTTTTTTGTGTACGGGCGAGGGCGACGCTGAAAGCAGCGCCCATGGCTTTTGGCAAATGCGATGCAATGGTGCTGGTCTGAGGAGGGATGAAAAGCGACTTTGAACCGATGACCTTGTGACGTCCGCCTGAAATTGGATCCTCGCTCGATGCAACGAACGAAAGCGCCATGTTCCATAGCGGCGTTTCGCCCGCGAGCTTGCGGGCGCGTTCAATATAGAAGGCGCCGCTGCGATAATGCAGAAACGCCATATCGTCGACGGCGAATGTCCGGGCGAGCGCGGCGTTGCCCTCATGTCCTGAACTGCCGATGGAGTAATATCCGCGCTTTTCTGCGCCAAGCCGTCGCGCTTCGAGATCGAGGCGGCGGCTCATCATTTGAGATTCAAAAAGCGCCGCTAAAGCAACCCTGTCCAGACCGGCATCATTCAGCGTTGTTGCAACCAGCGGCGAGGGTAAACGACCAGCCTGCAGGCGGGTTAGAAATCCATCCGGTGATGCGGCGATTGCGCCCGCCATGAAAATTTATCCTGATCTTTGAGCCTGTAAGGCTTTTGATTGCCCTCTTGTGGACCGGGCGGAGATTTGGCTATCTCCTTAGCAGCAGCGCATTATTTGCCAAGCCCGGCAGTCCTCGACGTGGGAGAATATCATGAAAGTTCCGAACCTTGGAGAAAGCCTGCCGGCGACTCATCCAAGCGAGGATACGTTAAGTCTTCTGCGCCTGCGCCGTTCGACCCCGGCGGACTTTCTTGAAGCGCCGGGCCCGGACGCAACGGCGCTGTCAGATATGTTGACCATTGCCGCAAGGGTGCCAGACCATCGGCGGGTGACGCCGTTTCGATTTGTTGTCTTTCAGGACGAAGCCCGCACCCGCTTTGGCGAGGTGCTGGAAAAGGCCTTTATCGCCAATGAGCCAGGCGCTGAGGAGGCGCGGATCGCCATTGAACGCAATCGTTTTCAGCGGGCGCCTGTGGTGGTTGCTGTCATCTCCAGCGTCAATCGTGAGCATCGCACACCTGAATGGGAGCAGATTCTGAGCGCCGGCGCCGCCTGCCAGAATTTGCTTCTGGCCGCCGCCGCCCATGGTTTCGCCGCCCAGTGGATTACGGAATGGTATGCCTATGATGCGCATGTCGGTGAAGCTTTGATGCTGAAAGACAGTGAGCGAATCGCAGGTTTCGTCTATATTGGAACGGCGCGTGAAGAGCCAAAGGAACGAGGAAGACCCGATCTGGCCTCAATCACGCAATATTATTGATCGATCACGGTAGTGTGAAACCTGTTGTCTCACGATCTGGTCGGTGCGTTGCTATTTCATCTCCATCAACCGTCACTCAAACAAGGGGACTGACAGAATGAATTTTGTAAAATACGCGGCGCCGCTTGCTGTTGCCGTCGCTATGGCCATCCAGCCCGCCTCAGCTCAAACAGATGCGAAATCGGGCACCTATACGACCGATGACGGTCATCGCTACATCACTTTCAGTTATTCGCATGCCGGTTTTTCAAATCCATGGCTGCGCTGGCGCGACTGGACCGGGACCCTGAACTGGAATGCGGAAGACCCCGCGGCGTCGTCGGTGAATGTAACCATCAACGCTGAATCCATCGATACCGGTGTCGATGTTTTTGATGGCCACTTGAAAGACGATCGCTTTTTCGACGTTGCAAACCATCCGGAAATCACTTTTGTCAGCACAAGTGTTGAAAAGACCGGTGACAATACTGGCGAGATTACAGGCGATCTGACCATTAAAGGGACGACAAAGCCGGTGACTCTCGATGTCGTATTCAACAAAGGCGAATACGACCAGCGCAACAGCCGCTACAAACTTGGCTTCTCCGGCAAGACGACAGTGAAAAGGTCAGACTACGGCGTCGATCTTTTTGCGCCTGTCGTCAGTGATGAAGTCGACATCATCATTGAAACGGAATTCCTGATGCCGGCGGCTGAATAAAGGCCAGGAACTTTGGAAGATAAGCGCTATACGTCGATCGCGGTCGCTCTCCATTGGGCGATCGCGATCCTGATCCTCGGGCAAATCGCCGGAGGGTTTTATATGCATAATCTTCCGAATACGTCTTCTATCAAGTTTGACTTGTACCAGTTGCATAAGTCTTTCGGCTTATCGATCCTTTTGCTGACTTTTGTGCGCTTTGGATGGCGTTTGATCAATCGACCGCCAGCGCTGCCAGTTGCAATGCCTGGCTGGCAAAAGGCGGTGGCGCGTGTGACCCATTGGGGGTTCTACGCGCTTATGGTTTTAACGCCGCTCGCGGGCTGGGCGATGGTCTCTGTGTCGCCAACGGATATTCCAACACGGTTGTTTGGTGTTTTGCCTGTACCTCATCTGCCATTTCTGGACGGCGTCACTGACCGCGCCGCAAGCGAGGATATGTTGAAGGAAACGCATGAGGTTTTGGCGAAAGGCATACTTCTATTGCTGGCGCTGCATATCGGCGCCGCGATCAAGCATTCAATTGTCGATAAGGACGGCGTGCTGGCGAGTATGCTGCCGTCACGCGTTAATCAATGGGCGGGTATTCTTGCTGTCCTTGGGTTTCTTTCAACCGGCGCCGTGATCTACATGGTGACGCCGCCACCGCAAGCGAAAGCCGGCGCTACAGCGACTTCGCAGGCGACAACAGAAGCGAACTGGGCCGTTGATTATGACGCCAGTCGCCTTAGCTTTACCGGACAGGAAAAAAGCGCCGCGTTCGAGGGCGAGTTTTCGGATTTCCAGGCGTCGATCAATTTCGACCCGGAAAATCTAGCTGCATCCAGCATTCGCGTGACCGTCAGGACGGGCTCTGCATCTACAGGCGATTCTCTGCGGGATTCCACGATCCCGGCGAAGGAGTGGTTCCATGTTGCGGACCACCCGACCGCCGAGTTCATCGCTGACAATATAAAGGCAACGGGCGAAAACAATTATGAGGCGACTGGTCTGCTGCGTATCAAGGATTATGAGCAATCCGTCACTGTGACCTTCACGCTGGATATTGATGGCGCCACCGCGCTTGCGACCGGTGGCGCGGATCTTGTGCGGACAAACTATGGTCTTGGCCTTGATGACAGTTGGTTGAACGACGAAGAAATCGGCCTTGAGGTGCGCGTCGAGTTTGAGATTCACGCGACGCGATCACAGTAAAATTGGAAATCAAGCGACGCGGTTCCGTTTTATTTCTCTACCAGGCGCATCTTCATCAAACAGCTCTGCAAGCTTGTCGATAATCGCACCGCCCAGTTGATCAACATCAACGATGGTAAGTGCGCGACGGTAGTATCGCGTTACGTCATGGCCAATACCAATGGCGAGCAGCTCCACCGGGGAGCGCGCTTCGATATAGTGAATGACCTCGCGCAAATGACGTTCAAGATACGCACCGCCGTTTGCCGATGACGTCGTGTCGTCAACCGGGGCGCCATCGGAAATAACCATCAGGATGCGACGCGACTCTGGACGGCCGAGCAATCGCGAATGCGCCCACATCAACGCTTCGCCGTCGATATTCTCTTTGAGTAGGCCCTCTTTCATCATCAGGCCCAGGGACGTACGGGCGCGCCGCCACGGCGCGTCGGCGGATTTGTAAACTACGTGGCGCAAATCGTTCAGGCGCCCCGGCTTGGCGGGCCGCCCATCGGCAACCCATTTCTCGCGCGCCTGTCCGCCCTTCCATGCGCGTGTCGTGAAGCCGAGAATTTCGACTTTTACGCCGCAACGCTCAAGCGTGCGCGCCAGAATATCGGCGCAGATCGCGGCAATCGTGATCGGCCGGCCGCGCATGGAGCCGGAGTTGTCAATCAATAGCGTGACGACCGTGTCGCGAAAATCCTGCTCCTGCTCCATCTTGAAGGAGAGGGGCTGCATCGGATCGACGACGACACGGGCGAGGCGCGCCGCATCGAGGACGCCTTCATCAAGGTCGAATGACCAGCTGCGGTTTTGTTGCGCCATAAGCTTGCGCTGAAGTTTATTAGCGAGGCGGGCCACAACAGCATGGAGGTTTTCGAGTTGCCGGTCGAGAGACCTGCGAAGGCGCTGCAGCTCCTCCGGGTCACAGAGGTCTATGGCTTCTGCGATTTCATCGAAGGCGGTTGTGTAGGCTTTATAGGCGTCGCCCGTATCGCCCTCAAATTTTGTTCGCAGGGAGGAGACTTTAGCGTTTTCTGTCGCGCCATCGTCTTCCTCGAAGTTTGATTCCAGATCCTGGTCGGAAATGTCAGCGTCGCCGTCTTCTGAGTCGCCCGCGCCGGGATCGTCGGGCATGTCTTCAGCGCCGGGGTCATCATCGCTTTCGTCGTTTTCGCTTTCGTTTTCATCTTCGGAATCATCAGCTTCGCTTTTCTCGTCGCTTTCCTGATCGCCCTGATCATCGTCATCAAGATCAAGGTCCCGAATGAAGGCGCGCGCCAGTTTGGCAAAGGCCGCCTGATCATCAAGGCTGACGGTTTCCGCAAGAGCGTCCAGCGCCAAACCCGCCTGATCTTCCAGTTCTTCGCGCCAGGCCTCCATAATATTTTCCGCAGCGCCGGGCGGCTTGCGCCCCGTGACCCGCTCGCGCAGCAAAAGGGCCGCCGCGTCAGCGAGGGAAGATGTGTCTTTCGCGTTCAGCCGGTCATAGCCCTTGTCGCCAATGATCTTTTCGAGAGAGGCCGCCAGATTGTCGCCAACGCCCTTCAGCGCCAGGGCGCCAATGGCCTCGCATCGCGCATTTTCCAGCGCGGCGAACACTGCGCGCGCCTCAGCGCCTCTTGGGGCGAGCCGCTGATGGGCTGCGGCGTCATGGTGGGCAAGGCGCAAGGCCGCCGCATCTCCTTCCCCTCGGGCAAGTGCGGCCGTCTCGGGGTCAATATTTCGACCGGGCAGGGGAATTCGGGCGGAATGCCCCTGAACCTGTGCGTGCTCGCCTCCAAACGCGACTTCCACGTCCGGCTGGGCCGAGAGCGCCCGCGTCGTGTGCAGCAAGGCGCGTTTAAAGGCTTCGCGAATTTGTTCTTTCGGCGTCATTAGCTCTACATAATTCGACCCCGGCAAAATCCCAAATGCTTTGCTCAGCTTTTGCCACAAAGAAAAAGCCCCGGCGCAATGCGGGGCTTTTTCAAGAACACTGAATGGTTGCATCCGTTACCAGATGCGCACGCGCTCGTCGGGCGGCAGATAAAGGTCGTCGCCTTCTGTCACATCGAACGCCTCATACCACTCATCCATATTGCGGACGACGCCATTCACGCGGAACTGAGCCGGCGAATGCGGGTCTGTCGCGATCTGGTTTTTCAACGCTTCCTCGCGCTGAACACGCTTCCAGACCTGCGCCCAGGACATGAAGAACCGTTGATCGCCAGTGTAACCGTTTATAATTGGCGCCTCTTCGCCGTTAAGCGATAGCTTATAAGCATGATAGGCCATGGCGAGCCCGCCAATGTCGCCAATATTTTCACCCATGGTCAACTCAGCATTAACCGGGAAACCTTCGATCGGTTCATACTGCTCATATTGTGCGCCGAGCGCGTCAGCCAGCTTCTGGAAATTGGCGGCGTCTTCATCCGTCCACCAATCACGCAACACGCCATCGCCGTCGGATTTGCGCCCCTGATCGTCGAAACCGTGGCCGATTTCATGACCGATCACGGCGCCGATACCGCCGTAATTGACAGCAGGATCTGCGCCCGGATCGAAAAACGGCGCCTGCAGGATTGCAGCGGGGAAGACAATTTCATTTCGGTTCGGGCTGTAATAGGCGTTGACCCGTTGCGGCGTCATGAACCATTCAGTTTTATCAATTGGTCCGCCAAGTTTTGAGATCTGGTCGTCCCATGAGAATGCGTTGGACCGCTTTATATTGCCATACGCATCGCCTGCGATAACTTCAAAACTTGAATAGTCTGTCCACTTTTCCGGATATCCGATTTTCGGCGTAAATTTTTCAAGCTTCGCATGGGCTTCGACTTTCGTGCCTTCTCCCATCCAGGGCAGCGTATCGAGGCGCTCATCAAGAGCGTTGCGCAGGTTTTTGACCAGCGCATCCATCTTTTCCTTCGAGTCTGCGGGGAAATGGCGCTCGACATAGACTTTGCCGACCGCTTCACCGAGAGCGCCATTTACAGCTGCGACGCCACGCTTCCAGCGCTCGCGTTTCTTGGGCGTACCGCGTATTTCGGTGCCGAAGAATGCGAAGTTGGCGTCGTCAAACGCTTCCGGCAATATGCTCGCATTGCCGCTTAAGTGATGGAAACGAAGGTAATCTTTCCAGGTTTCAACAGGCGTTTCAGCAAAGATTGCAGCAAGGTTTTGAAGCGCATCGTCTTCGCGCAGAACGAAATCCTTCTGTGCGCCAATGCCGGCTTCCTCAAAGACAACCGGCCAGGGAACGCCTGGCGCAAAAGCAGCAAGTTCTTCGGCGGTCTTCAGGTTATAGGTGAGGTCGCGGTTGCGACGTTTGGCCGGCTCCCAATGAGCGCCCGCCATGCGTTCTTCCACCGCGTAAATGGCGTCGGCCTTGGCGGCTGCGTCCGGCGTTTCAGCCAATGTCAGAATTTGTTCAATATAACTTTTATATTTGGCGGCCTTATCGGCGAATTTTTCATCGATGTAGTATTCCCGGTTCGGCATGCCGAGGCCAGATTGCGTTAAATAAACGATGTATCGATCTGGCTGTTTGGAATCGATATCGACCCAGGCGCCAAGAAAAGAATTTAGAGCCAGATCAGGGCGCGCCATGATCCGCGCAACATCCTCATGAGATTGAAGACCGTCGATTGTGGCCAGATCGTCGGCTAGCGGCTCAAGCCCTGAAGCGTTGATTGCGTCCACATCGGTGTAGCTGGCGAAAAAGTCGCCAATCTTCTGTTCGACTGAGCCTGAAGCATTCGAGCCTTCCGCCGCATCCTCGATGATCGCGCGGACGCGCTCTTCGGAACGCTCAAACAGCACCGTGAATGATCCGTAAGATGAGAATTCTTCCGGTATCTCGAACGTGTTGAGCCAGCCTGCGTTCACGTGCTGGTAGAAATCGTCACCCGGATCGACATTTGCATCGATATACTGGGTTTCGACGCCAAAATCGCCCAACTCGGCTTCCGGTTCGGCTGATTGGGTTTGCGCCTGTTGTGCGGATGTGCTGGTCCCATCGGCCTGGGTTTCGGTCGCAGACTGCTCGCCGCAGCCAATCAGCGCCAGTGCCGCAGCGCTGGCTAAAAGTCGTTTTTTCAAGATATTTCTCCTCGCGTGAACCCGGTGATTCGTTCTGGTACAATTGCCCGCTGGTACTTTCCTGATTTGCAACCCTTCCGCAAGCAAAACGGGATGAGGCGTTACCCGGTGTCGACGGGTTGTTTGAGGGGAGCCGTCTTCACTAGCCCCGAAGAACGAGGCCGGCGTCAGCCGTCTTGCCCGCTACAAGCGACTCCGCCATGGTGCCGCCATTAAAAAGGGCGCGTAATATGGACCTCAAGACCGTTATTCGAACCATTCCCGATTATCCTAAACCGGGGATCATGTTCCGTGATATCACAACGCTCCTGTCAGACGCCCGGGGCTTTCGGCGGGCGATTGACGAGCTTGTGCAACCGCTGGCCGGAGCCAAAATCGACAAGGTTGCAGGCATCGAAGCGCGCGGCTTCATTCTTGGCGGCGCGATTGCGCATCAGCTGTCCATTGGCTTTGTGCCCGTCCGGAAGAAGGGCAAATTGCCTTATGAAACCATGAGCGAAAGCTACCAGTTGGAATACGGTGTCGATGAGGTCGAAATTCATGTGGATGCGATCAGCAAGGGCGAGCGCATTTTGCTTGTTGATGATCTGATCGCCACCGGAGGAACGGCGACTGCTGCCATTAATCTGCTGGAGCGTGCTGGCGGTGAGATTGTTCTGTGCGCCTTTGTCGTTGATCTGCCTGACCTTGGCGGGTCGAAAAAAATACGCGGCATGGGACACCAGCTTACATCACTTGTCGAATTTGACGGTGAGTAAACAACGATAAAGGAATCCATCCTCAATGTTTATCTTTGGGCTGATCATCTTTTTTGGAGCGCATTTCTTTTCGGCATTGTGCCGGCCGCAGCGGGCGGCGCTTGTCGCAAAGCTTGGAGAAATGCCGTTCAAAGGGCTTTATGCGATTGTTTCGCTCTCAGGATTTGCATTGATCATATTGGGTTGGCGGCAAGCTGACGCCTCGCTGCTTTATGCGCCGCCCTATTTTTTGCGTCACATCGCCTTCGCATTGATGCCGATTTCGATCATCCTGCTGGTCGCCGCCTATGCGCCGGCGGGCCGTATCGCGCCTGTTGTGAAACATCCGATGCTCGCGGGCGTTAAAGTCTGGGCTTTTGCGCATTTGCTGGCGAATGGCGAAATGCGATCGGTTATATTATTCGGGTCGTTTTTGGCGTTTGCTGTGATTGACCGGATCGCCGTCAAAAAACGCGATGAAGCCGTTCCCGCCCGTGGTCCGGTGCGCAATGATATAATCGTTATCGTTATCGGCATCGTGGCCTATGGCGTCATCGCCCATTACCTCCACCGATATATCGCTGGAGTTCCTCTTTACTGACCGCCGGGCGGCTGCCTAGTGAAATAGAGCGCGGACGTGTCGTAACCCAGCGTCTGCAAACGGTCGAGAGCGCCAGCGCGCTCCTCATCGCTGATTTCAGGCGTGCGGGCGAGGACCCATAAATATCGCCCCTGAGGCTCGCCAACGAGAGACAATGAATAATCGTCATCCAGATCCAGAATCCAATAGTCACCCCAGAACGGACCGAAAAAACTGACCTCAAGCTTCGCGTTGGTCTCCGTGTCGACAACCCTGGCGCGGCCATTCGCAACCTCGGCTTTGCCGTCAACGCCGCCTTTTCGGCATGTGTTGACGACCGATATCAGCCCGTCGTCTCGCCGCGCATACTCGGCCGTCACGCCTTCGCAGTTCTTTTCAAAAGAGTTTGGAAAGCGCGCAATTTCATACCAGCGGCCAAGATACCGGTCGAGATTGACCTGGGCTTCGGTCGTGAGCGGGACGTCCGCCGCGCGATTGACCGGTGGCTTGGCGCAGGCGGAAAGACTGAGAAGGATAAGGATGGCGGCGGTTCTGATCATATTAAGCACTCCTTGAAATATGATACGCCGTGAGTGGGCGTTCGGATTTTGACCGCCATGCTCGGCGCACCTGCTTGGTTGACCATATTTCGGCCTATTTTCAATTGATTATGGCGCGTTGCGCGATGTTTCAAAGGCCGTTAGAACCAGCCGCGACATCTGGCGTAGACGACAACAGGATATCTGATCGTGGCGAATGAAGACACCGCTTTTCGGGAAGTTGACCAGGAACTGGCCGAGGAGCGCCAGTGGGCGATGTTCCAGAAATTCGGCCCCATTATTATTGCCGGCGCTGTGGCGATCGTGCTTGCTGTTGGCGGCTGGCAGTTCTGGAATGCGCGCCAAAACAATATCGCCAAACAGCAGGCGCTGGAATTTAACACCGCCGTAGAACTGCTGGCTGAAAATGAAGCTGACGGTCGCATTGCTCTGAAAGCGATCTCAGATGAAGGCGCCAGCGGATACAGCGTTCTGGCGGAGATGCATCGTGCGGCGTCTTTCTCTCGCAGTGGCGAACGCCTTTCAGCAATTGAGGCATATCGCAGTATATACAGTAACAACGCCGCCCCCCGGAATGTACGTGACCTTGCACGACTGCGCGCCGCATATTTGTCGCTGAGCGACGGACGTGACAGCGTTATGCAGGACCTTGGAGATCTGACGCAAAACGGAAGCGCTTTTGCGTTTCATGCACAGGAAGTCTCAGGCCTCGCGGCGCTGAATGCCGAGGATTATGAAACTGCGCTTTCGGTGTTTCGACAGCTGTCGATTGACTTGGGCGCGCCTGCGGCCATTCGTGAACGCGCTGAAGATTTCGCCGCTTTGGCGGCCTCCGGAAAAGCTGGCGTTAACATCAAAGGTGAAGCGCAACTTGACGACATTCTCTCTGCTATTGGCGCAGGCGGGCAGGAAGCGCTTGGCGTCGCCGAGGATCATGAGGGACATGACCACGAAGCAGGCCCCGAAAAAGCTGGCGGCGAAAACACGGGTGATGCTGCCGCATCGGACCAGGATGCAGCTGAGTCTGCGAATGTCCCTGACGAAGTGAGCGACACATCCCCGGAAAACACTGAGAACGAGTAATCCATGATCGACTTTCCTAACTGGGCCCGTCTATCTCGACACCTGACGCTGGCGCTTTTGCTTGCTTTTGTCAGCGCTTGCAGTTCCGGCCCAATTGGCGCTGTGACTGGAATATTTGGCGGTGGCGACGATGAAGAAGATGAAAATGCTCCTGAAGATGACGATCGAATTTCTATTCTCGCTCTGGATGAGCAATTAAAGGCTGACCCCCGATATGCCGGCGCGCCGATTTCTATTCCGCCGTCTTACGTGAACGCTTCCTGGCCGCAGCCAGGCGGCGAGGCAGATCATACGCTTCATCATATCGCCGCTTCTCTGGAGTTTGAAATTGATTGGCGTGTAGATATTGGCAAAGCTTCGGCCAAGCGCGCACGTTTGACGGCGCCGCCAATTGTCGTCAGCGACCGGGTTTTTGTAATCGACGCGGAGACAACGGTATCCGCTTTTGAGGCTGCGACAGGCGATCTTATCTGGGAAGCCGAATTGGCGCCGAAGATTGAAGAACGTTTCCGCATTCGCGATTTTTTGCGTGGTCCGGAGCCGTCACAAATCGGTTTTGGCGGCGGCGTCGCTTTTGACGACGGAAGAATATTCGTCACTTCAGGGTTTGGTTTTGTAGCGGCGCTTGATGCGATCACCGGAGAGGAGCTCTGGCGGGTTCAGACAACGAATCCGGTGCGCACTCCGCCGACTGCTTATCGTGGCCGCGTGTATCTTGCGACAAATACAAATGAGTTCCTGGCGCTCGAACAGGAAACCGGCGAAAAAGCCTGGACATTCCAGTCTTTCGAAGAGGCGGCGCGGTTTTTATCTTCATCAAGCCCGGCGGCGGCTGGCGATCTCGTCGTTGCGCCGTTTTCTTCCGGCGAACTGGTGGCGTTTCTGGCTGACAATGGCCGAGCGGTCTGGAACGAAACACTGGCCCGTCAATCCCGCCTGACGGCCCTTTCGTCACTTAACGATATTGCGGGAAGTCCGGTTATCGATCGCGGACTTGTTTATGTTGTCAGCCATGGCGGGCAGCTAGAAGCAATTGACATCCGGTCCGGGGAGCCTGTTTGGCAGACCTCGCTCGCCAGCCTGCAGATGCCATGGGTTGCAGGCGATTTTCTTTTCGTTGTTTCGGTTGAGGGTGAGCTTGCATGTCTGTCACGAAGCGATGGCGGCATCATCTGGGTGTCTCAGTTGACGCGCTATAAAAACGAAAAGAAGCGAAAAGGGCGGATCACGTGGGCGGGTCCCGTTCTTGCCGGCGATCATCTGGTTTTAGTGTCGAGCGACAAGGAAATTATCAAAGTGTCGCCGCAAACCGGCGAGATTGTCGCAACGGAGAAGATACCGGAGGGTTCTGTGATCGCTCCGGTTGTGGCTGGCGAAAAAGTCTTTGTCCTGACGGAAAATGGAAAACTGATTGCAATGCGCTGATGCGCTGATTGCGATAATGGGTGATGATGAATCGCCGCTAGGCTCGCCCGATGAAAATTGCAATTGTTGGAAGACCGAACGTCGGCAAGTCGACGCTTTTCAATCGCCTGGTTGGAAAGCGCCTTGCGCTGGTTGACGACACGCCCGGCGTCACGCGTGATCGCCGTGAGGGTGTCGGCACACTCGGCGATCTGACGTTCACAGTTATTGACACGCCGGGCCTTGAAGAAGCGCCGATTGCAGCGCTCGAAGGACGCATGCGACAACAGACAGATATCGCTGTGGCGGAGGCGACGCTCTGTCTGTTCATGGTCGATGCGCGCGCCGGCGTGACGCCGCTCGATCAGACCTTTGCGACGATCCTGCGCCAAAGCGGCAAGCCGGTTATTCTGCTTGCGAACAAGTCGGAAAGCGCCGCGAGTGAAGCGGGCGTTCTTGATGCTTACGCGCTGGGGCTTGGCGATCCGATTCCGGTTTCCGCTGAACACGGCGAAGGCATGGGCGAACTGTTCGCCGCGCTTGAGCCCCATTTTGACAATCCTGAAAGCGAAGAGCCCGACGAAGAGATCGAATGGGATAACCCGTTGAAGCCTTTACGCGTCGCGATTGTCGGGCGGCCTAATGCAGGGAAATCGACTCTGGTCAATCGGTTGATTGGCGAAGACCGCCTTTTAACCGGGCCCGAGGCCGGCATAACGCGTGATTCAATTTCTGTAGAATGGCGCTGGCAAGGTGAGGATCGAGAGTGGCCGGTCAAGCTGTTCGACACGGCCGGCATGCGTAAAAAGGCGCGGGTGCAATCCAAGCTCGAAAAGCTGTCCGTTGCGGATACGCTGCGCGCCATCAAATTCGCCGAAGTCGTTGTTTTGCTGCTGGACGCTGAAGCGCCGTTCGAAAAGCAGGATCTGCAGATTGCTGACCTGACACTGCGCGAGGGAAGGGCGCTCGTTCTTGCGGTCAATAAATGGGACATGATGGAGGATCGCGATGCAGCGCTGAAAGCGGTGAGAGAAAAAGTGGGCCGATTGCTCCCGCAGGCCCCGGGACTGCCCATCGTTCCGATGTCAGCGCTGACAGGAGCCGGGATGAATCGGTTGATGCCCGCTGTGACAAAAACCTATGTCGACTGGAATGCCCGTGTAAAAACGTCCGACCTCAACGACTGGCTGAGTGAAGCGCTCGCGCGCCATTCGCCGCCCGCCGTCTCCGGTCAGCGCATCAAGATCCGTTATATAGCTCAAACCAAAACCCGGCCACCGACTTTCGTCGCCCAGTGCACGCGTGCGGAGGATCTGCCTACAGCTTATAAACGATATTTGATTAACGGCATCCGCGATGCATTCGACATCAAAGCGGTGCCGATCCGCCTCATCCTTAAAAAACCGGACAACCCCTACGCGAAAAGCAAAAATTAGCGCTGACTGTCGCGGAAAGATAATCGCATGACCCCATCCGCTTTTTCCGTCACAGCCTTATAGATCAAGGGCGTCAGCTCTTCCGGGGCCGGCAATGTGGAAGGGTCTTCACCCGGCATGGCCTGGGCGCGCATCGATGTCCGCATGGCGCCGGGATCGAGAATTGAAACGCCGATATTCGTTTTGGCCGTTTCGCTTGCGTAGGTTCTGGCGAGCATTTCGAGCGCCGCTTTTGAGACCGCATACGCACCCCAGAATGGCCGTTCAGTTTCGCCGCCAACCCGGGATGTAAGAAAAACAAGGCGCGCATCTGGCGCACTTTTGAGCATTGGGTCGAACGCCCGAATGAGGCGCCAGTTCACGGTGAGATTCAGGTCGAGTGTTTTTTGCCAGACAACCGGGTCTATATCGGTCAGCGGCGCCAGTTCACCCAACGTAGCGGCGTTTGCGATGAGGATGTCGAGCTTATCGAAACGGCCGCTTAACGCCTCCGCCAGCCTTTCGACGCCGTCGCCCTCTGTCAGGTCCAGGGGTATGAGAGAGGCTTGCCCGCCATGAGCGAGGATTTCGTCATCAAGCTCTTCCAGCCCGCCAGTCGTTCGGGCGATGGCCAGAACATGAGCGCCGGCCTTCGCGAGCGCCAGTGCAGCGGCGCGGCCAATGCCGCGTGATGCGCCGGTTACCAATGCGGTCTTGCCGGAAAGGTCAGGGAGGTCATTTGTCATGGAGCGCTTGCTAACGCGGCGCGCAGTAAGACGCAATCACTCCACAGCAAAAGTCAGCCCTGCATTGGCCGTCAGCCTTTCGATTAAGGCCGCGCCCATCGCCGGCGCCGTCGTCCATATCCCGCCGGGCGTATCGGTTCGGTCGCGCACGAGGCAGATCGCGCTTTCGGCGATCATTTTCGATGTCGATCCGTAGCCTGGGTCCATGTCGCCGGTCACGCCGACACGGATTTCGCCGCCATCGCTTGTGGAGCCGATAAAGAGGACATCGTAATGACCGGCCTCTCGTTCTTCTTTGCTTGGTCCCTCGCCGGGTTTTGGCGCATCGTCGCCCATGAGCGAATTGTCGCCCGCCACGGCTTTGGCGGCGGCTTCCCCTTGATCGCCGGGGCCGGTGATCAGCATTTCCGAGTAACGGAAATCATCGCCGTAAACGGCATCCATCAGAAAATTGGACCGATGCACGTTCTTGGTGTTGATCGGCGCCATGACGAAAGGCGCGAGCCATACGCCGAGATCTTCGTCGAATTGCGGTTTTGAGCCTGAGGGCTGTTTTGGGCCGTCATAGCCTGGCGCCAGCGCGAACGGGCTTTTCAGAAGTTCAATGATCTTGGGGTCTTTAAAGGCGGCGGCCATTGTCGCCTTCAGGCTTGCTGCTGTACCGCCGGAAAACGTACCCTTCATTTTCCGTACCCGGCCTTTAATTTCAGTGCAGGGCTTGCCGAATTTCTTTTTGGCTTCTTCCTGCAGGAAGAGCACGCCAAGGTCGAACGGAATAGAATCGAAGCCGCAGGAAAAGACGATGCGCGCGCCGGAAGATTTTGCTTCCGTCTCGTGCGCATCAATCATATGACGCATCCATGACGGTTCGCCGCAAAGATCGACATAATCCGTTCCCGCCCGGGCGCAGGCGGCTACAAGGTCAGACCCGTAAAGCTGATAGGGGCCGACGGTCGTAAGGATGACTTTTGCGCGGGCGACCATGGCGTTGATGGATGCGGGGTCGGCGGCGTCAGCAACGACAAGCGGCGTATCTTCCGGGGCGCCGATTTCATCGCGAACAGCGGCGAGTTTATCGGCGCTTCGCCCAGCCATCGCCCATCGAAGATCTTTGTCACTTCCGTATTGGCGCGCCAGATATTGCGCCACGAGCCGGCCCGTATAACCGCTCGCCCCATAAACAATAACGTCAAATTCTTTTCCGGCATGGTTTGGAGCGGTCATCGGCGTAATCCTCTATCTGCTTCGAACAGGAAATAACTGGACCGCTTATGCTTCAGACGCAATTGTTTCTCGCAGTGAACGTGAAAGGAGTGCCTTTATCTCAACTGCGGCGTCGTTTTGTGCGTTCTCGTCAAGAGATGTCAGTTCAATCTTTGCTATCGGCTTCTGGCTGCGTTGTTTGCGGGCGCGATTGTAAAGCGGGTCATAGTGCTCACGGATCAAATCGCCCGCTAGCGTAATAAGGTCGCCATTTTCCGCCAGTACTTTCCAGCTATCAATTTTTGTTTTTGCGTGAAACGGCGCCAGGCGTCCAAGTGCAATCAGGATTGCGTCACTATCCTCAACAATATCCCGATAAGCATTTACCAGATATTTCGCCCGTAGTTCAGGGCTCGCCTGAATAACGATCACAGGCGCCGCGCGCATTGAATTCCACAACCGTTTCGGAACTTCACAGCGCCCGATGCGATTGGACTCGGCTTCGACCAGTACAGGTTTGGTCAGGTCGAGATGCGTCATCTCATTCCAGAGCTGCGATTCAAATGCTTTTTGCGTTGGTTGGGGCGCATCGCCATATGCGCCAAAAACCGAACCCCGATGCGCCGCAAGATTCTCAAGATCGAGGACCGGTGCGCCCAGCGCTGCGACGCGGTTCAGGATTTCTGACTTTGCAACGCCGGTTTGCCCGTCGAGCAAAACAATATTGACCGGTGTTTCGACATTACGAAGGCCTGATACGACCGCACGGCGCCAGGTTTTATATCCTCCTTGCAAAACGCTGATGCGCCAGCCGACCTGACGCAAGATCGTCGCCATGGAGCCAGACCGCATGCCGCCGCGCCAGCAATAGACAAGAAATTGGGAGGAGGGCGGTTGTTCTGCAAAAAACGTTTCCAGATGTCCGGCGACATTTCGGGACACATAAGCGGCGCCGATCCGGCGCGCGCCGAAAGTCGATTGCTGCTTGTAGATCGTCCCGACTTCAGCGCGCTCTTCGTTGCTGAGCACTGGCAGGTTAATTGCGCCGGGGATGTGGTCTTTCGCAAATTCCGCTGGCGAGCGCACATCGATAATGGCGTCAAACCGCGAAAGCGTTTCCGGATCAATATTGTCAACAGGCTCTATCGCGGACATAAGCGGGAGTTCTAGTTTATTCATCGCAGCAAGCAAACGGTCAGGACCCGCTCGTGATGCCAGATAATCAACCGCGCCTTACCTCGCTGGCTCATGGGGGCGGCTGCGGATGCAAGATTGCGCCCGATGTCCTTCAGGATATTCTGAGCGAGATGCCCGTGGCGGCCGCGCATCGTTCGTTGATGGTCGACGCTTCCACCAGCGATGATGCGGCGGTTTATCAAATCTCCGACGATGCGGCGCTGATCGCCACGACCGATTTTTTCATGCCCATTGTCGATGATCCGTTTGCCTTTGGGCGCATTGCGGCGACCAACGCCTTGTCGGATGTCTACGCCATGGGCGGGCGTCCGATTTTCTCTCTGGCGCTTGTCGGCATGCCGATCGGAAAACTATCGCATGAAACTATCAGGCAAATACTTGCAGGCGGCCGAAAGGCGAGCGAAGCCGCCGGCGCGCCGGTTGCAGGCGGGCATTCCATAGACAGCGCAGAACCAATTTACGGGCTTGTCGCGATGGGAATTGGCCATCCGGACAAGATATTGCGCAACTGCGGCGCTCAACCCGGCGACGTTCTTATTCTGGGCAAGCCATTGGGAGTAGGCGTTTTCAGCGCGGCCTTGAAAAAAGGCGTTCTGGATGAGCCAGGTTACGAGGCGCTGATCGCCTCGACAACATTGCTGAATAGTCCCGGTGCAGACCTTGTCGATATCAACGGCGTTCACGCCATGACGGATGTGACCGGCTTTGGCCTTCTTGGTCATCTGACAGAGATGTGCCTTGGCGCAGGTGTCAGCGCTGCGATTAAGGAAGCTGACGTTCCTGTTTTTGACGGCGCAAAAGCGCTTTTGTCATCGGGCGTGAAGACCGGCGCATCCGCACGGAACTGGAAGAGCGTCGAGGCGATGGTCAAGACGCCTGACAAGTTGGATGCTGATACGCGTGACATGTTCACCGATCCACAAACATCGGGCGGACTGTTGGTTGCTTGTGCGCCGGAAAGCGCTGAAGCGGTGCTGGCCGCGTTTAAGGCTCGAGGTCACGACGCTGCGTCAGTGATTGGCAAGGTGGAAGATGGCCCGGCAACCATCCAAATTCTGTAGCGCTTATCTAAATAACCTTGCTGTCTGAGGCGTATTTTCACGACTAATTTCTTCAGAACAGAGCCATGAAGACTGTCTGAAGGGATGGATCTCACCTATTTATATATTTATCGCACAATTTATATTGTCGCAAATTATATCGATGATTTCATGATGCAATGCGCCGACAGCGTACAAGTGCTGCCGGCGCATCTCGTTTCACCCAAGCCTTTCCCCCACATGGAAGCCTGGGTAATCGACGTCTCCCCATGCAATTCCAGACTTACCGTTGTAATCGCACGCGATATAGGAAATTTTGGCCATAAACCGCTGAATGTGAGCCTTAAACGCTCGCCAGAGAAATCAGGCCGGCGCGGCTGCGACGTGCTGATTGAACGGTCGATATCAACTCGGCTTCTTTAGACGCAAATTGGTGCGGCGTGACGCCGATAAACGTCCGGAATTCCTTGATAAAATGAGACTGGTCATAAAAGCTCGGACCGGCGGCGGCGGTCCAATGCGTTTCGCCTGCGCGAATACGATCAGCAGCGCGTAATGCGCGATATTTACGCTGTAAAAGCTTTGGCGATGCTCCGTAAACCTGCTTGGCGATGCGATCCGTCTGGCGCCTGGAAACATCCATCATCTCGACAAGACGGTCGAGATCAAGCTCATCTGGATTAAGCAGCCAGTGTTCCAACGCCTCCGGATAACGGCAGGTTCTGTGGCGGCGGCGTTCGAGAACGTCAGCGAAATACTGGTCCGCAACCGCGGCCATCGCTGAAATGTCCGTTGCATTTCCAACCTGCTCAATCGCCTGGCCTGCAATGCGGCCGGCAAAATCGGAAAAATCAAAAACGTCGTCCGTCACCTCTGACGCATTAATGCCAAGGAGCGCTCCCCAGCCGCGCGGGCGAATACCGACGCCAAAAACACGTGTTTTCGCCTGCATTTCAATCTTGTAGGCGCCCATCGTGGGGCCAAGTAAAAACGCGCTTGATATGGCTTCAACTCTGCCGCCCGGCAGGTGCATCCGCCCGGCGCCGTTCAGCAAAATTCGAATATTGCCAAGTTCGGCGCACAAGGGTTGCTCAGCGGGAATATCGGTTGAGAAGTAATAATAGGCGCGCACATAGTCCTGAAGATCCGGGCGTGGCAGATAGTATTTCAGCTCCATAATCTGAGATGATAATCGAAGATGCGCTCGATGTCGCTTGTTTTCATGAGCCATTCCGCACCCGTGAAAACAAATTGATTTAAATTCGCCTATAACGTGTTCGGCAACCGCCCGGTTTCGGCGACGCCTACCCGGTTTTTGCCGGCAATGTGAGTAATGTATCGTCGCTACGCATCAGAAAAAGCGCAATCAGCGCCCCCAGCACCGGGACCGCAGCGACAAACAAGTGGTTTGATCCAGTATACGGATTAAACAGCTGTTCATAAGAAGAGACTGTCGACCCTGCATGCATCAACATCAGCAATCCGTAAGACCAGAATTTCAGGATGCCGAAAAAGAAACACAGAACAACAGCAGTTTGCAACGCGCCGATGGCGTATGAAGCCTGAAGCGGCAGCGCGTCCACATGATAAAACGCCTCCCAGATAGCGACTGTCGTTTCAGGCTTGATGAACTTTTCCAGCGCCCAGACGGCGAAGAAAATCGTTATGCCCAACCGAAGAATGAACAAAGCGGTCTTAAGATTTGAATTAGACATCCATGCGCCCCTATTGATTTCAACGCGTACGCCATAGCCGTTTTGTGCTGGCGCGTCATGGGCGCACACGGAATTGTCACCAGAAGCGATCTTTGGTGAACAGTCAGAGAGAGGCTTCAAACTGCAGCCCATCATAGGCGGGCTCCACTCCGGGCGGAAGGTTTCGTTTAAGCGTTTGATAGTCCATATGCACATGAAGATTGGTCAGGATCGCTCGTTTCGGCTTGACCCGTGCAATCCATTCCAGCGTCAAGTCAAGATGCGCATGGGTTTTGTGCGGTTTGTATTGTAAGGCGTCGACAATCCATGTTCCGACCCCGGACAGTATCTCAAAACTTTCCTCCGGCAGCCCAACCACATCGCTTGAATAGGCGACATCTCCAAAGCGGAAACCCAATGAATTGACGCCGCCATGGAACTGCAGAAATGGCGTTGCTGGAACAGGCCCAGCCGGTCCATGAATTTCAGCAACAGCGCCACAAGACGGCATGCTGATCTTATCGAGAATTGGCGGATAATAGCTGCCGGGTTTTTGTTCAAAACAATAATCGAAACGCGTCAGCAATACGCCCGCTGTCGCGTCATCGATGTATACTGGAATGCGCTTGCGCATCTGCAAGGCGAAGACCCGCAAATCATCGATGCCATGGCTTTGATCCGCATGGTCGTGGGTAAACAATACGGCGTCGAGACGCGAGCATTTTGCAGCGAGTAACTGCGCGCGCATATCTGGTGACGTATCCACAAGAACGCTCGTCACATGCGCATGATGAAAGCCGAATTCGGGATGCGCCTTTTCCACCAATATTGAACATCGCGTGCGGCGATTCCTGGGTTCCGCCGGGTCGCACGCCCCCCAATCGCCGGCGCCATCATCGCCGCCAAAGCGCGGCACGCCGCCGGAAGAGCCGCTGCCGAGGATCGTGACGCGAAGTCGTCCAGCGTTGTTCATGACGCCCCTCTCGGATCGCGCGCGCGTCGAAACAGCTGAAAGAAATTGTCAGTTGTCGCTTTCGCAATGTCTTCCAGGTCAACGCCTTTGATTTCCGCAAGTTTCTCAGCGACGTGAACGACGTAAGCGGGCTCATTCCGCCGCCCGCGCATCGGAACAGGCGCAAGATACGGGCAGTCAGTCTCTATAATAATTCGGTCGAGCGGGGTAGCCGCTGCGATATCGCGAATATCGCTTGCGTTCTTGAATGTAATGATCCCGGAGAACGAGATGTAACCTCCCAGACCCAGCGCAGTCTGCGCCAGTTCCGGACCACCGGTGTAGCAGTGGAGGAGTGGGGTGAACGCCCCCTTCCCGGTTTCTTCGACAAGAAGGTTTTTTGTCTCTTCGTCAGCGTCGCGCGTGTGAATAATCAACGGCAAGCCCGTTGTTCGAGATGCATCGATGTGCGCACGGAAAACCGGAAGCTGCGCCTCGCGATCAGAGTATTCGTAATAAAAATCGAGGCCGCATTCGCCAACGCCTATGACTTTTGGGTCTTTGGCGGCTTCGATAAGCGTTTGCGCTGTCAGGCCTGCATGGTCTTTTGCATAGTGCGGATGCGCGCCGATTGTACGCCAGATAAAGTCATCGGCGTCGGCAATCGCTTTAATCGCTAGTTCTGATTCCATCTTGTCGGAAATCGTCAGCATCGCTTTGACGCCTGCAGCGCGCGCGGAAGCAATTATTTCTTCCAGGTCATCGGCGTATTGATCCGAGTGGAGATTAACATGACTGTCGACAAACATCTTGAACGCCTTAATCACGCAACAGTAAGTTCGGCGCGCAAGTCATGCGCCATGGCGGAGATGAGTTGCGCCCTATCAAGATTAAGCGCGTCGCCGCGGGCGGCCAGTGTCGAGAGACCTTCCCATGCGCGCACCAGCGCGGCGGGATTGCCTGACTTCAAATCGATTTCGGGCGTTTCGTTGCACGCCAGCGCGCGGGCCGCCTGGGCAAGTTTTTCCGTAACAACGCCGCGAAAAATCGTCCATTTCTCATCCGTGTTTTTTCCTGTCAGCGCCCGCGTGATCTTGGCCATATCCGCCTTACCGCTAGCAACGCGCAGGAATTCTTCGGCCAGCCCAATCGCTTCAGCCCCCTCGCCCGCCGCCAGTCTCAAAGCGTAGCCTGGACGCCCGCCTGCATTTGCGGCGATCTTTTGAGCGTCTTCGCGCGACGCCGCGCCCGTTTCGACAAGCCAATTCATGATTTTCTCATCACCGACTGACCGCAGGTCAATGCGCCGGCATCTTGAGCGAATCGTTGCAATCAGTCGTCCCGGCGCCTCAGACAGCAGCAACAGGAGCGCATTTTCAGGCGGCTCCTCAAGCGCTTTGAGAAGCGCATTCGCCGCGTTTCGATTGAGATCGTCCGCAATATCGATGATTGCGACCCGGTAGCCGCCAAAGGCAGGCGTCCGGTTCATAAACGAGGTTAACGCACGGATGGTTTCGACAGTAATTTCAGACTGAAACTTCGATGTCTTTTCGTTCCAGGCGCGCTCAGCGACAAACAGGTCCGGGTGCGCGCCGGCGGCGATCAGTTTGAAGGCCTGAGCTTCTGTCGTTACATCAAGACTATCGGGCGAAGATAGGCTATCTGGCGATAATATGGCGCGCGCGATGCGGTAAGCCAGCGTGGCTTTGCCGGCGCCTTTAGGGCCGGCGATGATCCAGCCATGACTGAGAACGCCTCCCTTCATGGAGGTCCGTAACGACGCTTCAACGGTCTCGCGACCAATCTGGTCAGCGCGCTCATGCGGCGAAATCAGAACATCTTCCATGAGCACGGTTTAGGCTGTTTATCGCGCGCGCGAAAGACGCGTTATTTCCCAAATAGCGCCGGAAGCCGGGATTTGACGGCGTTTGTAATGCTGGCCGCTACCGTTTCGATAGGCTCGCGCGCATCAACAACCACACATCGCTGTGGGTTTTCGCGGGCGATTGCCAGGAACGCTTCACGCACATTTTGCTGGAATTCAGTCCCTTTTTCTTCAAAACGGGTCTCGCCGTCATCCGCGCTGGCGCGGCGCAAGCCCTCCTCCGCTGGCGCATCAAGGATGATGGTCAGGTTAGGTTCGTCTGCCCCCACCACCAATTGAAAGAGCGCCTCGACAGGTTCGCAGCCAAGCGCACCGGCAAGCCCCTGATACGCCATGGTCGAGTCCGCAAAACGGTCGGTGATGACAACGGCGCCCCGCTCCAGCGCCGGAAGAATGATTTTTTCCAGATGATCGCGCCGCGCGGCGGACATCAATAACGCTTCGCTCATAGGCGACCATCGATCCGTATCGCCCTTGACCAGTAATTCACGGATTATCTCGGCGCCTTTGGAACCGCCAGGTTCGCGCGTCACCACGACATCTTGGCCGGCGTTACGCAACCAATCAGCCAGCAGCTTGATTTGCGTCGATTTGCCGGCGCCATCGCCGCCTTCGAAACTGATGAACGCGCCACGCTTTGTCATGCTGAAAAAAGAAGCGACAACATTTTCATTGAGCGCCTGCAGCAGTTTCCGGCTTCGCCAGAAGCATTTTTGCAGCCAGGCCAATCTTACCGAAGAACCCGGTTTCCTGAACGGCGCGACCGGCGTACAGCGGAAACTCTTTCGCCTGCCCGCCTTCGACTTCCACGCGCAACAGACCGATTTGCTGGTTTTCACGGACGGGCGCTTCAACCGGGCCCTCGTAAATCACCGTTGCTCTCGTGTCGTCGAGCATGGAGCGATGAAGGATCATGCCGACCTTGTCAGCAGTGATCAGCGGGACGCTCTGCTGTTTGCCTTTGAAGACCGCCGCCTCGCCGACAATATCGCCAGGCGAATAAAACTCCTTGGTCGCGAAATCATTAAAAGCGATCCGCATAATCCGCGCAGACTCTGTCGCGCGCTGGCGCTCTGATTCCAGACCGTTGACGACAACGATGCGCCGCTCGCCATCGTGCACCGCTGAACCGACCAGACCATAACCTGACTCCTCCGTATGACCGGTCTTCAATCCATCGGCGCCGTCCACAAGATCGAGTAAGGGATTTCGATTAGGCTGGCGGATTTTTTCCCAGGTGAATTCGGTTTCTGCAAAAAGCGCATAGTGCTCCGGGTAATCGTGGATGATTTTGCGCGTCAACAACGCGAGATCCCGCATGCTCATCTTCTGATTTTCGTCAGGCCAGCCTGTCGCGTTCGCAAAGGTTGAATCATTCAGACCCCATTCACGGGCTTTGCGGTTCATAAGTTCGGCAAACGCATCTTCCGATCCGGCAATGTTTTCCGCAAGAACGATACAGGCGTCATTACCTGACTGCACCACAACGCCGCGCAGAAGATCCTCAACCTGAATTTTCGTATCGACGCGGACCCACATTTTGGAGCCGCCCATACGCCAGGCTTTTTCGCTGACGTCGAACTCATCGCTTAATTGCAGGGAGCCGTCTTTCAGCCTTTCAAAAACGATTGCGACTGTCATCAGTTTTGACATTGACGCCGGCGCGGTCGGCGTACGCGCATCTTTTTCGAACAAAACCTCGCCGGTTCTGTAATCCATGATTACTGCATAGGCCGCTTCGGTGGCGAATGGTTCCTGCGCCGATGCATGTCCAGTCGCGCAAAGGACTGCGCTTGCAAAAAATCCAGCGAGGGATCGATAAAAAGGCAACTTTACCTCCGTTACACATTATATTCGGCGCAGACGATATCCGCAGGCGCCTGATTTCAGACTTCGCGCATAACCCGGGCGCTCTAATGACGGATTTACGGCGTCAGCGTGATCACTCCGGCGTCATTATACCCAGCGTCGCGCACAGCATCCAACCGTTCATTTGCGGTGTCCAGAGAGGCGAATGGGCCCATATTCACCCTGTAAAACACCGAGCCGGCGTCAGATTCGATCCGGGTCAGGCGCAAAGGGCCAATCGGCTCAAGCTGGGCTTTCAGTCGGTCGATATTATTGAGCTGTGACAGCGCCGCGATCCGAATGACATACAGCGCGCCAGTCTGGTCATTGATGTGTTTAATTGGCGTTGGCGACGCCTCAGCCTCCTCAACCGGGGCCATTTCCAGTGACACAGGTTGTAGCGCCGGCGGGGGCGCTGACATCGGAGTCTGCGTGGACACCATTGCAGTTCCGTCGATGACGCGAATCTTCTGACCAGCGCCTAAAGGCGTTGACGAAATTTCAGGCGCGACAGCGCCAGACCTTTGTGGAACGGAATGCTCCATCGCCGCCGTGTGCGTAACACGCGGGCTTGTCTTCGGCGCCCTGGCCATCAATGGCGCTGCGCCGACAAAGCGAACCTTGACCCGGGCAAGCCCGTCCTTTTCAAACCCGAGTCGCCTGGCCGCCTCTCGCGACAGATCGATTATTCGGTTACTGGCAAAAGGCCCGCGATCATTCACCCGCACCACGACTTTGCGGCCGGTTTTTAAGTTGGTCACTTCGACCATTGAAGGCATCGGCAGCGTAGTGTGAGCAGCAGACAGCCGGTTCATGTCGAAAGTCTCGCCATTCGCCGTCCGGCGGCCATGGAAATCCCGTCCGTACCAGGAGGCGATTCCGACCGCTTCATAGTCGTTGTCTTCTTCTGGGTGATACCAGCGCCCATTGACCTTGTAGGGTTTGCCGACTTTGTAGTGCGGCGACGGATTTGGATCATAGGCGTGACGGCTTGTCGAACAGGCCGCGAGCGCGATCGACAATCCAGCCATTAATATTGCTGTGCGCAAATGTGTTGGAAATCTACTATTCATCTAACCGTCCCATGGCGTGTATAGGCCACAGCGCCGTGGGCGTCAGGCGACCTTATCGTTACAAGCCGGAAAAGCGTTAAACTTGCGTTAACCCTTCTCCGCTGCGCAAGAATTTGCAGATCGGCTTGTCATTTCAGTCGGGCGCGTTATGTGTGCGTTTCGCGCCGCCGGAGGGGTGGCAGAGTGGTCGAATGCGGCGGTCTTGAAAACCGTTGAGCGTGTGAGCGTTCCGTGGGTTCGAATCCCACCCCCTCCGCCATTACACTCAGAATTGAATTCATCTCACCAAATAAGGCTTTTAGCGCCAGAATCTCTGGATTTTAGCTATTTACAATGTTCTCTTTATGTTCTTATTCTGGAGGAATGCAGAGAAGTTTTGATTTTGGCGTCGATGTGGATGTCCTGCAGATGCGCGATCAACTTGTCGGCCATTTTGGAGAGTATTCTCAGGCTCCCAAGCGCACCCCAATCGCGCAGCTTGTAAAATCACTGATCAGCAGCCGCACTCACGATGAGGTTTCTTTGCTGGCCTTTATTCAGCTGACCAACCGCTACGCCTCCTGGTCGGCGCTAGCCGATGCGCCGGTCGAAGACGTTCAACGGATCATTTCAGAAGTAACATTTCCGGACATTAAGGCTCAGCGTGTTCATCTTTCGTTGGGCGCAATTAGAGATAGCAATCCCAAATTCGATCTGCAATTTCTCAGCCGAAAATCGACGCCCGATGCGATCGACTGGCTCGAACAGCTGCCTGGCGTCGGGCGCAAAGTTTCAGCAGCGGTTCTGAATTTCAGCACGTTGCGTTTTCCCGCCCTGGTCATCGACACGCATGTTTTGCGCGTTCTTCGCCGGTACGGGATAGTCCGCCCTAAGGCCGACACACTTATGGCTTATGAAACAATGATGGAAGCGACGTCAGGCTGGTCAGCGAGTGAACTAACAGAGCTTCATGATTTACTGAAACGCCTTGGCAAAACGCACTGCCGGCATCATGTGGTGCAATGCCAAAGCTGTTCCCTTCGTTATGATTGCGTGACCGCCGCCTGCAAATCGAACTCCTGATACAAAGCGCCGTTCGGATAAAGTTTTGAATCCATGAGAATAGCGTCACGCGCTTGTGACTGATCACCGAATAACCGGACGCCGTCACCCAGAAAGACTGGCGCGCGTTTCAAACGGAGCCGGTCAATCAATCCAAATGACAACAACGAACCTGCAAATTGACCGCCGCCGCATAGGTAAATTGGCCCTTCACAACTCTGCTTTAGCGAAAGGATATGTTCTGCAGCGTCGTCTCGAGTAACTATAACATCCGCCTCTTCCGGAAGGTCGATGCTTTTTGAAAACACAATTGTTTTCATATGAGGATACGGATTATCTCCCGGCTTCAGGCCAAAGCCGTATCCGAATTCATAGGTTGCACGCCCCATGATCGCGCAGGGATAGGTTTTCAGTCGTTCGAAGTAATCGTCAACGATCTCTCCTTCATGAGGGAATTTTGAAATGTCACCGGCAGGGCCGGAGATAAAACCGTCAGCCGAAACGGCGACGTCATAAATAACGGGTTGCATGGAAAGCTCCAGCTTAAGTGTAACCAGTAAACGCAATGACCGCGTTAAGTTCAGAACAGTTGGTTACTTGATCACTGGCTGGATGCTCCTCTTTTCCGAATATTACTCTCAGAATCGTTAAACGGCAATTGAGGCGATACGACTTTATATCGCGCCAGCTTCACGGCATGCGGCAATGGTTTTCTCATCAATGCCGATACTGGAAAGGATTTCCTCTGTATCCCGCCCTTTTAATGGCGGTGGAGATGGACTTTCGGGCGTTTGGCCATCAAAACGCGGCGCGGCGACCGCCTGAAGGACGCCATCAATCTCCCGGAGTACGTCCCGTGATTTCATATGGGCGTCCTGCGCCGCCTCCGACGGAGGCAGTATTGGCGCGACACAGGCGTCCGATCCGTCAAAGACCTTCTCCCAATGCCCCCGCGCCTCTTTTTTGAATATGTCCGCCAGTCGCGACTTCATCGATGGCCACTGCGCCTGATCAAACTGGGTGAGGAAGACTTTATCTCCCTGCAAACCGAGTTTTTGTAAGAACTCCTGATAAAACTTTGGTTCAAGCGGACCGACGCTTAGCCATTTTCCGTCGGCGCACTCATAGGCGGAATAAAAATGCGCGCCATCGAGCATGCTGGCGCCGCGTTCATCGGGCAGGCCGCCGGCTGCGCGCAGCGAATAAAGCAAGTTCATCATATGAGCGGACCCGTCGACAATCGCCGCATCGACAATGGCGCCTTCGCCGGTTTCCCGGGCCCGCAAAACGCCAGCGAGAACGCCAATCGCAAGATACAACGACCCGCCGCCAACATCGCCAACCAGGGTCGGCGGCGGTGTCGGTGAAGAACCGACGCCGCCCGCATACCAGGCGGCCCCTGATCGGGCGACATAATTGATGTCATGACCGGCCGTATGTGCGAGCGGGCCTGTTTGCCCCCACCCCGTAAGCCGTCCGTAAACCAGTTTTCGGTTTCTAGCCTGCGCCACATCAGGACCAAGACCAAGGCGTTCCATGACGCCAGGGCGCATGCCTTCGATCAGCGCGTCCGCCGTTGCAATTATATCGAGCGCGATATCGCGCGCCGCTTCATTTTTCAGATCTAACGCAATAGAGCGCTTGCCGCGATTAAACACAGCGCCGCGTCCCATATCCGCGCCGCCTTTGCGCTCAATAAGAATGACGTCGGCGCCAAGATCCGCAAACAGCATTCCGCAAAACGGACAGGGACCAAGCCCTTCAAATTCAACAATCCTGATGCCGTTGAGAACGCCCATGTCACTCCTCGCTCGAACGCAATAAAAGACCCGCCACCATGTAATGAGAAAGGCTCTAACCGAAATTGCGTGTAGATAACACTGTTGTCAGCAGGCGCGCAGCTCTATTCGGCTGCGTGAATATGATGGCTTTTTTGCTGGTCCAGAAGACCGCCGCTGAAGACGAAGCCTTCGACGCCCGGAACATAGAGCATGTTGGTAAGACGGCCATGCAGCGTAACGAACGTATCGGCGTCTGCGCCGCGCAAACAGATATGCGGCAGCGTCAACACCTCCCCCAGCTTGGACAGCGCTTTCTCTCCAGCTGAACGAAAAACAGCAATATCATCGGGGTGGACGATATGTTTTGTCGTCAAACCAATGAGTTGCTGAGGCTGCACGCCGAGCGTTTTCGCAACGGATGGACTGGCGTAAGTAATTCGCCCTTCCGGTGAGAAAATAATCGTTATTTCCTGTGAAGACTCTACGAGCGCCCGGAAACGCTGTTCAGCTTCGTGTGCGTCGTCAACGCGTTTTTGCAAGGCCGAGAACATCTTGACGTTTCTTGTATGCAGCAAGATTGATCGATCGATCATTCTCTGTGTCGTCAATGCAAGATAGGTTGTCGCGCATCCGTAAAGCACAACAACACCGGCAATCGCCAGACCGTCCGCGCCTGCTGTCAGTGCATAAACGGTGGCAAGCGGCGCCAGCGCCGGAACATTAAAGGCGACAACCGCACGCCATGATGCGCCGGCGGAAACGATTGCGGCCGCTGCAGTCCCTGCGATTACAAAAGGCAGGAAGGCATGGTCAATCATTCCGTGGACAGCGAAAATAGGGGCCAGCGAGCCCCACATGGCGCCATTGATGGCCATAAAGAAAACATGAATTCTGGCGAACCGCGACAAGTTGCGCGCTGAGGCGCCGCCCATTCGATAACGCAACCAGATGCATGCGCGGATAAACGCCAGCGTCAGCACGGCCCCGGCCCAGCCAAATAAAACGCCGTGAGCGATATCCGACCACGCAACCGCCACTGTAATCGAGGCGTTGATCGCCGTTGCCGCAATCGCGACCGGCGCACCGCGAAACAGCAATGCGTAGCGTTCGACTTTGATCTTAACGGCTTCGCCCTGTGTCAGCCCTTGCAGCCGCGCTTTGCGGCTCGGAACTTTCGAAATTGCCGTCTGCAATTCCGCTATCATAGGCGCTCCATCGGCTCCGATAGGGACATAAAACCATATCGAGCGCGTCACCGAAACCTAAAGTTACGCTTGACGCGCTTTTCTGAATCCAACGTTTAATGGTATTAAGTATTGAATTTCAGCAGGTTGGTAGGGTCGTCGCAGAATCTATGTTAATTTATCTCACATCTTAAAGTTGACGCCCGGCCTGCCTTTTCTTCCACCGAGCGTAGTCCGCTTTCTTTCTTAAAATCATTTGGTTGCAACGCAACAAACCGCTAATGGTAAATGCAAAAGGCGAATCCGGGAGCCCAAACGGACATGACATACTTCAAGCAATCACAATCGCTATCGCGTATTCAACCATCACCGACCCTCGCTGTTACGCAAAAAGCCCGCGAGCTTAAGGCTGCCGGTCGCGACATCATTTCCCTCGGCGCTGGCGAACCAGATTTTGATACGCCTGATTTCGTCAAGGAAGCGGCGATTAAAGCTATTCGCGACGGCAAAACGAAATACACCGCGGTCGATGGCATCCCGGAATTGAAAGAAGCGGTCGCGGCGAAGTTCAAACGCGACAACAATCTTGATTACGGCCTTGATCAGATTTCAATCGCGCCCGGCGGCAAGGCGATCCTTTACAATGCGTTGGTCGCAACAGTGAATCCGGGTGACGAAGTTATCATCCCGGCGCCGTATTGGGTTTCTTACCCTGACATGGCTTTACTGGCGGGCGGCAAACCCATCATCATTGAGACTGACCCTGCGCGCGGATTTAAACTGTCGCCGGAGGCGCTTGAGGAAGCGATTACGCCAAAGACAAAATGGCTGATCTTTAACTCGCCATCCAACCCGACCGGCGCCGCCTATACTCATGATGAGATCAAAGCGCTGACGGATATTCTGAAGAAGCATTCGCATGTCATGCTCATGGCCGACGATATGTACGAACATATTGTGTATGATGATTTCAAATTTGCAACGCCCGCCCAAGTTGAGCCGGCGCTTTATGACCGCATTTTGACCGTAAACGGAGCATCCAAAGCTTATGCGATGACCGGATGGCGGATCGGATTTGCCGGCGGACCGGCGCCGCTGATCAAAGCCATGTCAAAAGTTATGTCGCAATCAACGTCGAACCCCTGCTCGATCAGTCAGTGGGCGAGCGTCGCCGCCCTGAATGGCGATCAGTCTTTCCTCAAAGAACGCAATGACGCGTTTAAAGAGCGCCGCGATCTGGTCGTATCCATGCTGAATCAGGCGAGCGGCGTTGCCTGCGCGACGCCGGAAGGCGCATTCTATGTCTACCCTTCCTGCGCCGGCGTTATTGGCAAAAAGGCGCCTTCGGGCAAAGTCATTGAAACTGACGAAGATTTCGCCGCAGAGCTCCTGGAGGCCGAAGGGGTCGCGGTTGTTTTCGGCGCAGCGTTCGGGCTGGCCCCCTATTTCCGGGTTTCCTACGCTGCCGCCATCGACCAGCTTGAAGACGCATGTCAGCGCATCCAGCGTTTCTGCGCATCACTCTCATAAGTCTGGAATCGATATTTTCGAACCTGGACTTTAGAATTATTTATTTGCTCGAAACTGATCGCCTGCCTATGTCTTACCGTAAGAGATATCGAAAGTTAAAGGGAGTTTTTCCATGACCGCGATCAATATCGGACTAGACGAAAATGTCCGTAAATCTGTCGCCGAAGCGCTGAACGCAACGCTCGCCGACACCTATTCGGTTTACATGAAGACACACGCCTATCATTGGAATGTCACGGGCGCGCAGTTCCACACTCTGCATGTAATGTTTGAAGAGCAGTACCGCGAAATGTGGGCGGCGCTGGACGAGATTGCAGAGCGTGTTCGCGCACTCGGCGTATTCGCCCCGACCAGCGGTAAACAATTCGCAGACCTTTCCGCGATTGAAAACGCAGATACCAGTCCGCCTGCCGCGATGACTATGGTTGAGCGATTGCTTGCTGACCATGAAACGCTGATCAAGCGCGCACGCGAAGGTCTGACCATTGCTGAGGAAGCCGGCGACGCTGCGAGCGCCGACTTGCTGACGGTGCGCATTCAGACACACGAAAAAACGGCATGGATGCTGCGCTCAATGGCGCAGTAAAATCCTGCTTCGGTTTTCGAGAAAAGCCGGGCTCGCGATGACGCCCGGCTTTTTCATGTTTTAATTTTAATGCACTAAATCGGCTTGTTGTGGCGCCTCCACAATGACGTAGGCGGGCGCTGGTCATTGACAGTATCTTTGCCGTGAACGATTGGCGACTCGTCAGTTTCACCGATAGTCTCTTTATTTGAAATGTAAGGGGTCTTACTCACTAAAGCCCGACATGCTGAGATGTATCAATTATGGCGCCTAAATCCGGTGTGCTCAACTGATCGCCGCAACACTTTAATCTTGTTTGAAAAGATGGAGTGTGATTATGAAACGACGGCATCGGATATATTTCACCAGCGAACAGAAGGCTGAAATCTGGAACCGATGGCGGCGGGGCGAGTCTATGAGCTCGATCGGCCGCGGGTTTGACCGCAATTCTTCGTCAATTTACCCGCTGTTGTCGCGCACGGGCGGCATACGCCCGCCGGATCGCACACGATCACGACTGGCGCTGAGCCTTGTCGAGCGCGAAGAAATCTCGCGCGGGCTCAGGGGCGGTTTATCCTTGCGTTGTATTGCGCGCCAGCTGGGGCGCTCCCCCTCCACAATCATCCGTGAAGTAAAGCGCAATGGCGGCCGCAGAGCTTATCGAGCCGTCCATTCCGATCAAGCGGCTTGGGATCGCGCCCGCCGCCCCAAGCTGTGTAAACTGGCCTGCAACCGACCTTTGAGCCGGACCGTTGCGCGCAAGCTTCAACTGGATTGGTCGCCCGAACAAATTGCGGGCTGGTTGAAACGAAGATATCGCGGAGAAGAGCATAATCAGGTGTCGCACGAGACGATTTATAGAAGCCTTTATGTTCAGGCCCGCGGCGTATTGAAGAAAGAGCTGATGCAGCATCTTCGATCGAAACGCACGATACGCCGTTCGAAGCACGCCACGTTGAAGCGCGACGGGCTCGGACAGATAACAAACGCCATACCGATCAGCGAAAGGCCCGCCAACGTTGAAGATCGAGCAGTTCCCGGCCACTGGGAGGGCGACCTCCTTGGCGGCTCAAAAAACAGCTACATTGCAACGCTGGTGGAACGGCATTCACGGTACGTCATGCTGTTAAAGGTCCCAAACAAGGAAACGCAAAGCGTTGTATCAGCCCTGATTAAACAGTCGCAAAAACTTCCACGTGAACTCTACAAATCACTGACCTGGGATCGCGGCAAGGAACTCGCCGATCATAAGCGCTTCACCATGGCGACTGATATTGATGTGTATTTTTGCGATCCGCATAGTCCGTGGCAGCGCGGATCCAATGAGAACACCAATCGATTGCTCAGGCAGTATCTTCCCAAGGGAACAGATTTATCTGCGCACTCACAGGCGCAGCTTAACAAGATCGCCCGGCAGTTGAATGAGCGTCCAAGAAAAACATTGCAATTTGAAACCCCAGCGGAGAGATTTAATCAGTGTGTTGCGGCGACCGATTGAGTTCACAGCCGTTAACGGACATTTGCGTAAATCGGTATCTGAAGGTAATTTGCCCGAATGCCAGAGAAAATTAAACAATCGCCGCAACAGAAAAAAGCCAATAGCTTAGCTAAGGATCGGCGGAATACATATGGCGAAAACGATAAGGCCTCCCGCAAAGCTATTCCTGCTCGCAAAGCCCAAGAAAACAGAAAAATTCGGCGAAAAGCCAAACAAGATCTGGAAGTCATGCAAAATGCAGACGAAGAAATCAAAGACGTGAAAGAAAGCTCTTTGAAGCATGATTTGGAGCGCATCGGCGGTTGGAAAAAGGCGCCGGATACCCCCCTTGGGGAGGTGTTGAGCCGAAACCCTGCCAAACGAAAAACATCATAACTCTCAAAATTCTTTTTCGACAAACGTCTTCTTCTGGCGAACCTCCGCCTTAGCGGCAGGTGTTTCAAAAAACAGGTTTGGCGTTTGCGCCAACGGCGCCCTCACCCTTAATCCCCTGCCTTCTCCAATCTAACGCCGGAGCCGCCGTCGAGGCTGGCTTCCTTGTCACTAACAAAGCGTATGTTTTCGGTTTCCAGCGTATTGTCATTGCCGGACTTGTTCCGGCAATCCAGTAAGAGGCGTTGATATTTTCAGTTTGCTGGATCACCGGGCTGAACCCGGTGATGACAAACGGCAGGGGTTTACTCGTCAACCGGTTTGGCGAGGCGCGCGCCGGGGCCGCCGCCATTAGGGTCGAGCAGGACGACGCCCTCCGCTTCGAAAATCATGCGCAGCAGCTTGGCGGTGCTTGCTTTTCGCCCATTTGTGACATTCACCATTCCATTTTTTGGCAGGAAACTCACTTGGGCGGCGATATTACGAATGGAGCAATTGCGAGAGTATCGCGCACTTCATGCTCTAAATGTCTGCAGTGCGCAGGCGTCCAGTCGGGCTCTACATAATCACATGCGTTGAACATATTTCCGAGCCAGTCTGGATAATCAAATAATTGCTCGATTGGTTGAATCATCCTGCAAATAGCCCACGGGGAAACTTTCTCATCGAGGTATTCTTCAAGCCGAGTGCGAAAAAAGCGATTTGCATAAAGCTCTGTCTTTGGTGATTTAAAAGAAAAATCTGGCCATTGGCGCTGAACAAACGCCTTCAAAATTGCGCTAGCTTTATTGATGTCATGATCTCTCTTAGAATTTATCCGGCTTATTTGGATTAGCAATTTATCGGTCGAAAAATGCGTGTCGGTCGGTAAATATTCATTAGCCCAGCGAACGATGTCGCGATCATCAAAATATTCGACCGAGTAACCGATATACGTATTCAAAGGTGGTTCGTGCATGCTTTTTCGTCCAAGATTCAAGGCCAATATGCGCTCAATTTACCTGAATCGGAATATGCTTCGAATGTCCGTTTTTGGCGAGCTTCCGCCTTGGCGCCAGGGTTTCGAACAGTGGGTTTAGCGCTTTACGGCCAGAGGCAGTCAGTACAGGGAGCAAGCGCTTCTAATCCCCCGCCTTTTCCAGCCTCACGCCGGGGCCGCCGTCAAGGCTGGCTTCGGCCTCGCCGATGGAGCGCATACTCGCAGGACGCGCCGGGCCATCGCGATTATGAGGCTGGCCTGTTTCTGAAACTGGTCTGTTTACGTATTGATGTGGCATGGGGCGGCAGTCGCCTCGATGACTGCCTTGTGCCCAATAAACGACGGTTGCAGATGTCGCTAGCTGGATTAAACTACCATCATGAACTTCTATTTAAAAACCTTGGTGGTTGCAGCTCTCGTCTTAGGAAATGCCGCCGCGCAAGATGACCTCATACATTCGGATGTTCCACTATTCGCATATGATGCGGAAAACGCTTGGCCGAGGCATTTCTCTGATGAAACATCATTTGGATGCGCACACAATGTGAAACTCGGCGATTGGGAATATGTCGAAGAGGACGAAATCGCAAGTTGGTACAGACTGCAAAATTACGGAGTGATGCACTGCTTTTTGATTGTTGGCGAAGCATACGATGAGCATGAATTAGCCGAAGTTGGCGGTGAGCCTTCGTTGCTGATAGGTATTGGAGAAGCTGGCGCCGGCAGTAGCAAGACTAGATTATGGGCGCTGCAAATTGGCGGCAGACCCGGAAGCGATTATTTGTTGCTCTCCAGCGAAGTGAGCGAGCAACCAATACTCTCTTTTGCAGTCTTGGAGCGTGATTGCCCTCAGGAAAACGTTCGAATGGGGCCAGACCTTGATATTTTGAATACAAGGTATTGCGCAATAAACTCTCAACAAGATTTGTTAGCTTTGACAAAGGCGATGGCTAAGCGTCCGCCTTTGGGCACGCTTAGGTTTTTTAAGGAAGTGGAATAAAAGTTCGCTTCTGGCGCCCTTAATCCCCTCGCTTCTCCAGCCGTACCCCCGGCCCGCCATCGAGTCTCGCTTCCTTGTCACTAACAAAGCGTATGTTTTCAGTTTCCCGCGCTTTGTCATCACCGGGCTTGTCCCGGTGATCCAGAATCGGGCTTTCCCACAAAGACTGAATTGCCGGAACAAGTCCGGCAATGACACGTTTTTACATAATAGCTTTCCATTCGAAGGATGGCGGTTTTCGCAACTGTAGAAGCTTACTCCTCAACCGGTTTGGCGAGGCGCGCGCCGGGGCCGCCGCCATTAGGATCGAGCAGGACGACGCCCTCCGCTTCGAAAATCATGCGGAGCAGCTTGGCGGTGCTGTCTTTCAACTGGCTGGTGCGGTGCTCAAAATTGCGAACCGTCTGATTACTGATGTTTGCACGTTCTGCGAGATCCTTCTGGGTCCAGTCCAGAAGGGCGCGCGCGGCTCGACACTGTTCGGGCGTAATCATGCCGGAACAATGTCGAACGATATAAAAATTAGCAATCAAATAACAAAAAACGTTTGACCATGTATATAAAAAAGAGTATCTAAATATAAATTTTTTATATTCAACATGGCGCATCGGTTGTGTGGATGCCGCGCCCCATCAAGAGGAGCCCGAATCACATGACCCATCGACGACGCTTGCTCAAGGCCGCGCTGCTCGCGCCCGCCGCTGTCCTCTCGCCCGCTGCCGCGGTTTCGCTCCCACTCGCGGGCGGCGCCGGAGACGACGCGACCCTGTTCGAGTTATACGCCGACTGGCTGACCTATGACGGTGAAATGCAGGCGAGCCTCGACGCGCTGGAGCATGCGGAACAGTCGGCGACGGCGCGCGGCGTCTGCTGGGACGACTGCCCGGCGGTGCGCGCCGTCCTGGCGCGCCAGGCCGCGTTCTGGGACGCGCAGCGAAGCGCCGTTACCGCCATCGCCGCGACGCGGGCCGTGCGCCTTGACGGGGTCGCGTTGAAACTCGCCCTGTGGCGGCGCGCCAACCCGGAGGTATGCCATGGTCAGTTTACGGATAATGCGGACATGCTGGCGTTCTCAGCCCATGACGACATGATCGCCCTCACCGGTCGCGACGACCTCGCCCATGAAGAGGATGAGACGCTGAGTGCGGAGATCGGAAGCCTGGCGGCGAAACGTTAAACCGCATGCCTCGCGGCCAAAACAAGCGTCAATGAATGTCGCATTCGAGAAGAAATTTCTCAGGAATGCCCGCCATTTTCTGGGCCACCAGAGAGAAGTAATATAGCGGCGCCCCGTCAATCGAAAGGCGGTGCCGGTACCGCTCCAGCTGGTGAATATCTAAATACTCCGAAAATATCAGCTCTCGGATAAAACGGGAAAATCCTGAATTGTCAGCATTGTCCAGGAAAGTTTCCTTGATGTTGAAGGCGACCCAGCCGCCGTCCTGCACAAAGTTTATTGCTTCCCAAAACGCTTTGACCGGAATATCGTCAAAGCCAAGCGCCGCCACGGAGGTCAGGCAGTCAATTGACCAGTCATTAAGCTCGGTGCGGACTTCCTCTCCCAGCGCGCAAAAGTCCTCCACATAGTATTCGTCATAAACGCCCGGGCGATCGCGGTCCGCGGCGTCTTTCGCTTCCGGAATTATGTCGACGCCAACAAGACGAGATACGCCGTAATTGCGCAGGACCTCGCCCATAATGCCGTTGCCGGCGCCGAGATCCATCACACGCATTTCAGTGATCGGCTGTTGATTGGCGTCTAAGGCGTTTTTGAGGTTTTCCGCTACTTTCCGGGGAGACGAACATCTCAACCGGTCGTAAAATATCTGCTCATAGAGACCGGCGCGACTGAATATTTCTTCATAATCATGGAACCGAAATTTACGGTCTTTCCCATTTTCATTGAGAAAGAAAAAAACCTCATTCTGATCCAGATTACTGGCTTCATTCGATGCAAACTTAATTTTGTGCCGAAACGTCATTGTTTATCGCGCGTGAACGTTACGTCACGCGCCCTCATTTTCGCTGATTTGATTTGATGTAAGGTGTATGGCGGATATGAAGACAAAAAGCAAATCGAGGCCTGCGACCCTAGAATCTGTCTCACGCTTTTAGACAATCAAGCGCGATCAGGGCAATTCATTATAATCAGTTTACGGATGGCATAAGAAAGCCGCCCTGTCGGAATTTAACGACATGATCGCCCTCACCGGCCGCAACAACCTCGCCCATGAGAACGACGAGACGCTCCGCATGGAGATCGGAAACCTGGCGGCTGAGGCGTGAACGGTTTCGCCCCGGCCCGCCCCGCATAGGGCTGGAAATATAAAGCTATCCTGCTTTATATGGACATGCATTCAGGCGATAAATATTTATTGTGCTATTATAGAGATTAGAGGACCGGCAATGAAACTATATATCGCTGCATATAATGCTGCGGTTTTCGTTACATCGCTGGTTATGATCACAAACTATTTTAATGATAGGCTGGCGCTTAACACTCAATGGATACTCACATACATAGGCTTTTTCATCTTCATGTTCGCAATGGTTGTTATTGTCACTCGTGTTGCTGAGTTTTTTCAAAACGCGCGAAGGAATGAATAGAGGACCCTAAGAATGGACGCTCTAAAATTCGTGGCGCGGCTAATTCTTTATGGGGTTATTTTAAGTGTGCTAATCGGGATTGCTGTCTACGCGCCGCTATACCTAACTTCGTGAATCAATAAAGGACTCTAAGTCATGGCCAATTGGATGATACTTGCTGGCATTTTAGCCGTACCGATTGTCGGGGGAATAGCCTTCTTCTTATTCGATATGTCGACGGAGAAGGAATATAAGAAAGCATTCAAAAAGCTTGAAGAGAGTAGCAAAAAGCTAGACGACCAAAATTGAGGACAGGCATATGAAAATGGGCAAGGCAGCGCTTCTCGCCATCGGCCTGTTGGCCGGGTGCGCCATCATGGATCGGACCCTGCCCGTTCTCGGCAGCGTCGAGGACGGCGTCTATACGCAGGCCGACGGCGCTTTCCAGTGTCCGTTGCCCGCCCCCGATCAGGGATTTGCAGGCGACGTCACGATCATTGACGCCGCCGAAATTGTGCGCACCCGGCAAGTCGTGATCCCGGTGGGGGAACGCAAACCCTGGGAAGGGCCGCTGCGCACCGAGCCTGTCTATCCCAACAGGATCGTCCCCAGTTCGACAATCCGCTTCACCGATAGCGCAGATGAAAAGCGCTGGCTGGAAATCCTGTTCCGCCCGCTGCGCCCCGATGAAGACCCCGAAGCCGTCTACGCCTCCGGTTATGGCGGCGGCAATTACGGGTTGCTGCGCGAGATCCGGGGAACGCGCGATGGCCTGGAATACGGTATGGCGGTGCTGCAGCTGCCCTATTTCGTCAAAGGCCCGGGCTATATGGGGCGCGATTTGTGGTCGCTCTATCTGAATGGCGATGATCCGGGTCCGGACATTGATGTCGCCCTGAACCTGATCGACGGCGGGCGCCATTATTTTTTCCTGCTGCGCACCACATCGCTCGAATTCCTTGAACCGAACGTCAATCCGAAAGACCTGATGGCCGTCAACGCCGCGCTGAAGGCGGACACGGAAACGCTCACCGCGCTCGAAGACCGCCTCTTCATGCTGGCGCGCGCCTGCCGTTTCGGGACGAAACAAGCCTCATGAAGACATTGGTCATTTCAACCTATCTAGAGGCGGACCCTCAGACCCTGCAGGACCATATCGGACGGTCGGCGCTGCTGCATTATGTCGCCAGGGGCGTGCTTCGCTTCGTTCCGGTCGATCCGCCGGCGTTTCCGGAACAGTGGGAGCGCGGGAAATACACAGCGAAAATGTACTGGAAAGGGTTTTTCCCGCTTGGCCTACAGACCATCGGCATTGAACCGCAACCGGTAAAGGACGGCGTATGGTCCATGCGCGACAATGGTTATGGAACAATGATCAAAACCTGGGATCACACGATTGAAGTCTCGCCCAAAGGGAGCGGCGCTTTGTATGTAGACCGCATTACGGTTGACGCCGGCATCCTGACGCCGGTCGTCGCTCTTTTTGCAGCGCGTTTCTACAAGCACCGGCAAAAACGATTGAGACGACTGGTCGAGAACCAGTTTGATTATTCGCGATAAGGCTGGATTATTCGCCAAACGCTTTTGGCGCCGATGGTTGGCTGAATTGCCATCGCAAGCATCCGTGGGATACTTATCGATGTCATGATCACTGATATTGAAGACTATTTTTCAAAAGGGTGCGGGCGCTGCGAGCGCTTCGCCACGCCGGACTGTTCGACCTGGCAATGGGACCGCGGCCTGAAGCGCCTCCGGCAGATTTGCCTCAAAGCCGGACTTGTCGAGACCGTAAAATGGGGGCATCCGTGCTATATTCATGGCGGTCGAAACATCGCGATCATCGGCGCCTTTCGCAGTGATTTTCGCCTCAGCTTTTTTAACGCCGCGCTGATGAAAGACTCCGAAGGCGTGCTTCAAAAACAGGGGGTGAATACCCGGCATGCCGACATGATCGCCTTCACCGAGAATTCGCAGGTCGCGAAAATGGAGCCGACCATCCGCGCCTATCTGGCCGAAGCGATGGAATACGCAAAGGCCGGCGTCAAACCCCCGAAGGAGAAAAGCGAAATCGATCTGCCCGATGAACTGGTGGAAGCGCTCGACGCCGACACTGAGCTAGCCGAGGCGTTTCACATGCTGACGCCGGGACGCCGGAACAGCTACGCAATCAATCTGAACTCAGCGAAGAAACCCGAAACGCGAATTTCACGCATCGCAAAATTCCGGTCGAAAATCATCGCCGGAAAAGGCGCGATGGAACGGTGAAACGACTTTTGGGCGGCGGCGCCCTCACCCTCACTCCCCCGCTTTTCCAGCCTTACGCCGGGGCCGCCGTCAAAGTGCGCGGCAGGCGCCCCGATGATTGCTTGTGGCCCATATTTGACATTCGGCAACGACAATCTGAATGGCTGGTAAATCCTCATACCGAACATAAGAACCCAAACTACCCGCGTAGCTTTAACGACCGTCTCGACAATAGAAAAACCAACAAGAGAATAATTGCGCTTCCAAAAAGCGCGGGTAAAAGGGCGCTTTTCAACACTCGATCGGTCGACAAAAAGTCGGGATTACCTGTCTGCCAAAGCACCCATTCGGCGCCAATATCGGACGCTAGCGACGGGTGTCCATTGACCAGCATGATATAGGCGTCGTTCGTTTCCGGGTTGATACGCACAGAGACATTGATAGCCGGCTCATTGGCGCCGTCATGACCGTATACATAGTCGTCTCCGGCGCGCGTCGACGCATAAAGCATTGTTCCAAGTCCCCAAATGCCGGCGCCATAGACATAGGCTTCGGGCTCACGCATCGATTGCAGTGTTTCGGCGCTTAGACCGAGCGCCTTATCCGCACCAGCGATCGCCTTTACCAGCCGCGTCAAATCAGCGGCAGAAGTAACAAACCCAGTGGCGCCGGCGGCGGCATATTGATATTGCGGAGCCAGATTGCCAGCCACATCAAAAGATTCAGTCGCGCCTTCGATACTGCCAATGAAGTCGAAAGACGAATGACGCATCTCTAGCGGCTCTAGAATCTTCTTTTTGATGTAGCTCTGATATTCCTGACCCGACACTTCTTCGATTAGTAATTGTAAGATGAGATAGCCGCCGCCGGAGTAAGCGAACTCCTTTCCAGGCTCGGCGCCAACCGCGATTTCAACGTCATTTCCAGATGATGCGCGCGGATTGTTCAATGAATGCTCGAGTGTCGGCAGGGCTTCATTGGCTTCGTAATCGCCAAACCCCAATTCGTCAGTGAGGCCCGCCATATGACTGAGAAGACGTCGGATAGTAACTTCCTCTTCATTGTATGGACTGTCCGGTAGCCGCCAGCGCGTTAGATGAATGGAGATTGGATCATCGAGATCGATCAGTCCGTCTTTTGCCAGCGACATGACGCCAAGCGCCGTTATCCACTTACTGAAAGACGATGTCGGAAAGACCGTGTAATCATCGACCGATCGTTCAGGTTTTGCATAGTACTCCCCAGCGATTTCGCCGCCCTGCACGAGTATGAAAGCCGTATTACCGAGATTAGACGCGTCAATCATACGCGTGGCTTCGACATGAAACGCAGCGTGATCGCCCCTAGGCGCGATCGGTTTCATCCACCAGCCATAAAACCCGACAAAGACGGCGAAAGAGGACCAGGTTGCGATTGCTATTAATGAGCCAAGTGCAAGAAAGCCGAGTTTCAACAATTTCATGATGTTTCTCCGTAGAATGCGATAAAATTTGAGGATTTTAGAAACGGCAGCGGTTCGGCCTTTCAAACCCTTGTGAGAGTCAGCATCGCAACCAGGTAGCATCCCGACGTCACGATTGAGCCAATGGTTCGAATATGATTCCACCTGGTCCAATTCTGTCCGTAGGTCTCCCAATATTGGGCAGCCTCCGCTGAATTCGCAGACAGTTTTGCCAGGCGCTCGTTCATCGGAACGTTACCGACTATGGTGACAAGGAATACCAGCGTTATATACGCGATCGCGCCAAATATCATGAGCCGTTGCGCCGCGCCGTGGAACTGAGTGAGCGCGACGTACGCCATAGCGAGTGTCATGGGCGCTAGCAGGAAGAATGTTGTCAAAAAGACCGATCGAAACACGGTCCGGTTGATTCCTTGCATACTTTCGACGCCAGAGACTGCCGATCCCTGAATAAGCCCCCTCATAACAAAGTCGGAGAAAGACTGGAAAACACCGCCGACAAGCGCGGCGTTTAATCCAATGAGGAGGCATGCGTATACTGTCCAATGATGAGACATGAATGTTCCTTTCCGAATTTCTAGACTGCTTGGTGTTAATTCGCGGACTGCATGAAAAATTCACGCGCCAAAGCACTGTCGAGCCAATGGCCCGACTTACGCCGCTGATTTCCAGACGCCCGATTTCGCTGCTTCGTTCGCATATTCAGCGAAGTCTTTGGGTTCTCGCCCCAGGGCGCGCTGAACGCCATCCGTCAGATGCGCGTTGCGGCCATCGAGGACGGTTGAGAAAAGATAGTCCAGCATCCAGACCACATCTTTGGGCGCGCCGGAGTTTGCGAGCTCTGACACAAAGGCTTCGTGAGGAACATCCACAAAGGCGATCTCACGGCCCGTTGCACGGGACAGATCTGCAGCCACATCGGCGATTGTCATCAATCGTGGACCGGTCACTTCATAGACCTCGCCAATATGGTGGTCTTCGGTAAAGGCTGCGACTGCCACATCAGCGATGTCATCGACATCCACAAAGGGCTCGACCTGATCGCCTGCTGGCAGGGTGATCGCACCATTCAGAACCATGTCGATGAAGGCGCCTTCGGAGAAGTTCTGGTTGAACCAGCTTGCTCGGACGATGGTCCATTCGAGACCCGACGTCTGAACGATCCGCTCGCAGGCCTGGGCTTCTTCTTCGCCGCGGCCTGACAAGAGAACGAGTCGTTTGACACCGCGACGTTTGGCGAGATCGACAAAAGCCTGAATGGCGTCCGTTGCGCCAGGCATCGCAAGGTCCGGCGCATAGGTGATGTAGGCTGCTGTCACGCCCTCCAGGCAGGCGTCCCAGCTTTTCTCATTGTCCCAGTCAAAGGATGGAACCGCCGATCGTGATCCGATGCGAACCGCGTGACCCTTTGCTGTTAGACGCTCGGCGACACGGCGTCCGGTTTTTCCGGCGCCTCCCAGAACGAGAGTGAGGTCTTGTTGTTTAGTCTGTAAGTTCATTGACTTGCTCCATTCAGATTTCAGCAAGTCAATTCCTATGAAAAGGCCGCTCGAGGTTCTTGTCAGCTCATGCCAGAGTTTTGGCAGATGGCGACAACCGCAGGCTCTAGCCTTGGCCAGCGCCCAGTCGATAAGAGCGAGGTGTCTGGCCTGCCCAACGCTTGAACGCCCTTGTGAAGCCGCTTTGCTCGGCAAAACCCGTAAGGAAGGCGACTTCGGCAAGACTATAATCGGTTTCGCGCAGCAGCCGCTGCGCCAGATCCTTTCGGGCCATATCCACAACGGTCTGAAAAGAGTAGCCCTTATCCGACAGGCGCCGCTGCAACGTCCGAGCGCCAACGCCCAGCTCTGATGCGATAAGGGAAAGCGTTGGCACGCCCTCGCTTAACACATTCGCCACGGCGCGCCGAACCTCTTGTTCCAAACCGCTATCGCCTGTCAGCGAAGCCAGTTCCTGCTCTAGGTGGCGATCAAAAAACTTGGCGATGGTTTCATCCCCAAGTTTGTTTGGAGCGTCTATACTTTCTTCACTGACCAGAAGGGCGTCACGCCCGGACTCGAAATGGACCGGGCAGCCGAAATGGGCTTCGTAGACTGAAATATCGCCCCTCGGGGCATGCTTGAAATAAACTGCAAGCGGCATGAAACTCGCGGTACTGACTTCCTTGCTGATGGTATCCACTGCAGACATGCTGGCCTCGTTAGACAGAAGCATGCCTGGGCGTCCATCGCCCGCCTTCTCAAGATTGAAAAATAGACCATCCGAAGACTTTTCGAGTGAATAGGTTTCCGCACTGCCAAGAACGTGGCCATATCGTTCTGACCTGACATATGACCCGCGCAAGTTCGGCGCCGATTTCCATGCGAGACCGAAAGCGCCATATTCGTTGCTCCGCATGGCTGCACCGATGCGAAGAGGCAAAATCAGACCTTCAGGGTCGCGCTCGGCAAGCGCTGCAAAGAAATCATAGTATTTTGATGACGGCACCATTTGAGCCGGATCGATAGGACCGTCCGCAGCGAGGCCCAGGCCCTCAACCAAATCTCGTGTTTCGACGCCAGGACTCGCCTCGCCGACAACTTTGTAGACATAAAGTGCTGTAATCTGGCTCATACTGCCAACATACATGTTTCGATCTTCTGGGCTGGCAATTAATGGCCTGTGGTTACGGCAAATAAACCATCGTTTCAGGACATTCAATTAATTGAGGTCAACGTCCTGATAGGGCCGCATAATGGCCGATCATAGCCCTTAACTACAATGTCCGTTTCTTGCGCGCATAAAAGACGCCAGGCGAGCAATTGTTGATTGTCTGCTTTTAACGAGTTCCGCCTTAGCGGCAGGCGTTTAGAAAAACAGGTTAGGCGTTTCCGCCAAGGGTCGGACGTCTGCGCCCTCGCCCTCACTCCCCCGCTTTTTCCAGCCTGACGCCGGGGCCGCCGTCGAGGCTGGCTTCGGCCTCGCCGATGCGCCCTCCCCGCAGGACGCGCCGGTTCATCGCGCGTATCCGGCCGGCTTGTTTCTGAGACTGATCCGCTCGCTTTATCGCCACGATGTTCGGGCGCGAAGCGCACCAATGGCTGCTTGTGGCCCATAATTGCCATCCGGTTGCCTCACAGTGAATGGTGCATTCGGTCTGAGTGATTAAAGAAATCATAGTTCGGCGGCCACAACAGATTGGTTGTTGCCGAGAATACTATTCTTTCCTCTCGCGGTTGATGCGGATCAAAACGAGTGAAGAGCAATTGATTTACGTTCCACTGTGTCTGTTTGTGCATTATCGGAAAATGCGGACTCTGATCCTTTAAACTAACACACGGTCCATCAACGATGTCAGATGAAAACACTGAAACCCACATAAAAGATGCAGTCGGCGTATTCGACAGCGAGCGTGACCTTGAAGCGGCGGTCGACGCCTTGCTGACATCCGGGTTTAACCGCGCCGACCTCAGCCTCTTGGCGGGCGAGCAGGCGGTAAAAGAAAAGCTGGGTCACGCTTATCGCGATGTGAGAGAGCTGGAAGACGATCCGGCAGCGCCCTCAATCGCATACGTTCCAAGAGAATCGATTGGCGATGCGCAAGGCGCAGTCATCGGCGCGCCAATGTATGTCGTTGGCGTGACTGCGGCGGGCATGGTTGCAGCTGCTGGCGGGCCGCTGACGATTGGCGTCGCTGCGGTCGCAGCGGCTGCTGGCGCGGGGGCAGCTCTGGGCGTTGTTCTGGCGGGTTTGATTGGCCGTCGCCGCGCCGAATTTATCGAAAATCAACTGGATCACGGTGGCCTTCTTCTTTGGGTGCGAACGTGGGATGCGCGAGAAGAAGAGAAGGCGGTGAAAATTCTCCAGGCGAACAATGCCAGCGATGTTCATATCCACGACTTCAGCGTAAATGCCGAAGCCGTCATGTCGCCGGAATCAATCCTGATGTCTGGGAGACTGTCAGACAGTGAAAAAACAGTGCTGTTGCGGCAATGGGAATACGATGTGCGGCAATTGCTTGTGGCGGAGAGCGAAGGCATGGGTGATGCAAATGGCGACCTTCTTTCACGGATCCTAAATGCGCTGGCGGCGCTCGGTGACGGGCCGGACGGTTAGCATTCACCGCCGACAAAGCAGAAAAGGAGCGAGGTTATGACGACGTACATTATGCAAACCCGACTAAGTCACGAGGCGCTGAAATCTCCGAGTTCCCTGGAAAATCTAGAGCGCGCGGTAATGGAGCGCATTCGAGCGGAGTGCCCCGATGTGGATTGGAAACACAGCTATGTTGTTCTTGGGCCGTGCGATTATCTCGATATTTTCGAAGCCCCGGACAATAATGCGGCGACAAAAGTCGCTACAATCATACGCACCTTTGGACATGCGCAAACAGAGATTTGGGGCGCAACCGAATGGGACAAGTTTAAGGAAATGGCCCGCCAATTGCCAACTGCGCCGCAATAGGCGGCGCTTAGGCGGTCTCAGGAATTGATACCGGGGAGAGGATCGTAATGTCGAGCGAAACACTGCATGCGCCGCGGGACAGGCTTAATAAGGGGACTCTGACGCTGCATCACGCGATCACCTCCCTTATTGAAGAACTGGAAGCGGTCGACTGGTACCGCCAGCGGGCTGACGATTGTGATGATGCAGCGCTCAAAAACATTCTTCTGCACAATATGCGCGAAGAGATGGAGCACGCGGCGATGATCCTTGAATGGATGCGTCGAAACAACAGCGATTTTGAAAAAGAATTACGCGACTATCTGTTTACGGAAAAAGATATTGCCGCGCATGAAGCGGATATAAAGAATGGCGAATGAACACGAGCTCGCCGCGTTGCACGAGGCCCTTCAGGACGAGTACAAGGCGCTGGCGACCTATAAAAAGGTGATCGAGAAATTCGGGCCCGTTCGTCCTTTCATCAATATTGTTGAGGCCGAGGGTCGTCATGCGCAGGCGCTGCTTCGTCAGTTCGAACGTCTTGGCGCAACTCCGCCCGAGAATGATTGGGACGACAAAGTCGAAGCGCCGTCTTCCCTGTCAGCTGCCTGTAAAGAGGCAGTCGCCGCAGAACTGGAAAACGCGGCAATGTATGACCGCCTCCTTCGTCAGATAGACGATCCCGCGATAAAGAATGTATTGTCGAATTTGCAGGACGCCTCGCAAAATCGACACCTTCCGGCATTTCAGCGCTGTCTGGAACGCGAGGAACGTGGCGAAGCCTAAGCGCTGCATTGATTGATCGGAGCATCATTCATCGAGGGAATAGAAAACAGCTTCGAAATTGCGTTTGGCGCCAGCCTGCTTGCCGGCGCGATCACGACGGGCGGCATCTTGACCATTCGCCAATTTGAGGATTGGGCGAAAAAAAACACGACCTATTTCGCCTGCTTCGCCGCAGGCGTGCTGATTTCCGTCTCCTTCCTGCACATTGTTCCAAAGTCCTTCACGATGAATGCGAACGCGCCGGCGTATTTGTTCGCCGGCTACATGCTGATGCTTCTCTTCAATCGGTTCTTGACTGCGTATGTGTGCGATAAGCCGCAGACGGCGGATTACGCCATCGGGCTCGTACCGCTTTTCGGCATTGGATTTCATTCTTTTATCGATGGAATTATCTATTCCATCAGTTTCAGCGTCAGCGTGTTTACAGGCGCTCTTGTCGCACTTGGCATGGTCTTGCATGAATTTCCGGAAGGCATCGTGACCTATACGCTTTTGGTTCGAGGCGGTTTCACCAAGAACAGGGCCTTCCAGCTCGCAATATTAGCCGCCGCCGTCACAACGCCGCTTGGGACTTCGGTTTCTTATCCGATGATCAGTAAAATCGACCAACCGATGTTAGGCGCGTTGCTCGCGCTCTCGGCGGGCGCTCTGATCTATGTGGGCGCAACGCATCTGCTTCCTCAAGCAGAAAGAGAGCCGCGCAGATTCAGTCTGCTCGCGCTGGCCGCCGGCGCTGTCATCGCGCTGGGGATCGTTTTGAGCAACGGATAGAAAATGAGACTCCAACTGCGAATGGCTGAGAAGATTCGCTTATCGGTCATTCGGTCGCATCGGCTTAAATGACTACTTTTTGGCGAACTTCCGCCTTGGCGGCGCATGTTTCAAAAACTGGATTGGCGTTTGCGCTAACGGCGCCAGTGCTTAATCCCCCGCTTTCTCCAACCTTACGCCGGGGCCGCCGTCGAGGCTGGCTTCGGCTTCACCAATATAGCGCACGTAGTCTGTCTTACAGACAACCGGCTTCGGATACGCGAACGTCTGCATCACCAATCACATTGTTCGGCCCAGTCGACCACTTGATCTTGACAATCTCATTGCATGGCAGGCTGCTTATCAGCCTGTCAGCCCGCCTCGCATCGCGATCAATGTCGAATTTGTTGGATCCCAACCATTCAAAGAGTTCGCTTTCGTTCGTGCCAGGCGGAAAGCGATTCAAAAATTTGCGCGCGGAGGCTGGCTCATTCCATTCAGCATCTACCAACAAAGCGGGACGCCGCTCCGCTAATGCAAACGCTGCTGAGAGAGTAAGTGTTTGCCAGTTTAAAGCAACGAAGGCGCTTAGAGCCATGGCCGCGACCGCAAGCCAAATCCATCTGCGATGGGTGCGTTTCATTTCCATTGTGAAACCCTGATTTCACGCATCAATATGCCTCTCGGATAGAATTGCGTAATCAATGTTTGTCGCCCTAAGATAACACCGGCCTAATCCTTCGGCTCACATTCTCCAAATCGTACAGACAGGTTCACGTCGACTCCGCCCGGATATTCAAACCCTGCATGATAAAAAGAAACGCCTCCATCTCTTTTGTGGTGAAGTCGCAAAAACGCCTGGTCTTCAGTAGCCGTGAAGTCGAAACCATCGCCGTAATACGCACTATGCAACACAGAGAAGTCTGTATGATATTGAGTGCGGTCCGGCGCCTCGCCGCGGTCCTCAGTTTCCATAACCGTAAAGGGGTGATCGCCATTCGCTGAATGAGCAATCCGCATCCCGAATGTGGTTTGTACGTCTTGCCGCCCATAAGCCCTGGGCGGATCGGCTCCTTCTAAATGAATGGAAGCGACGCCCGCTTTCTCATGAACGGTGCAGGCGTAATCACCTGATATGTCTGATTCAGCCGCAGCTTCCGCACAGGACAAAACTCCAATCACCGCCAGCGATGTTATATTGACCGAACGCATTTTCGTCTCCAGTTGGCGCGACCTTGCGAGGTTATCGCGCCGCCGTTCCCTCACCCTCAATCCCCCGCTTTTTCCAGCCTCACGCCGGGGCCGCCGTCGAGGCTGGCTTCGGCCTCGCCGATGAAGCGCACGCCGGCCTTTTCGAAAGCCCGTTGCAGCTTGTCGAGGGTCGTCACCTGAATGCCGAGCGTCCCTCTTTCATTCTCTAATCGTCTTACTGTTGCTTCTGAAATGTCGGACAGCTCTGCGACCTCGCTTTGTTTTAACTTCAACAAGGCGCGGGCCGCTCGTAACTGTTCTGCTGTTCTCAACGTCATGATCTTAGATAAATATCCATAAATTTGGCGCTGAGCGCTTGAAATGGTGCTCAGCGTGTGATAGTTAGCTTTCAGCGATAATATTTAAGCTCTAACCACAGGGAATGCAATGTCATGACCCATCGACGACGTTTGCTCAAAATTGCGCTGGCGGCCCCCGCCGCGTTCTCGTCCGCGACGTTCGCGCCCCGCCCGGCCCTCGCGCAATCCTCCCGGGGACCTGCCGGAGACGACGCGCGCCTGTTCGACTTATACGCCGACTGGCTGACCTATGACGGTGAGATGCAGGCGAGCCTCGACGCGCTGGAGCATGCGGAACAGGCGGCGACGGCGCGCGGCGTCTCATGGGACGACTGCCCGGCGGTGCGCGCCGTCCTGGCGCGCCAGGCGGCGTTCTGGGACGCGCAGCGAAGCGCGATCACAGCCATCGCCGCAACGCGCGCGGCGCGCCTTGACGGGGTCGCGTTGAAACTCGCCCTGTGGCGGCGCGCCAACCCGGAGGTATGCCATGGTCAGTTTACGGACGATGCGGACATGCTGGCCTTCTCCGCCCATGCCGACATGATCGCCCTCACCGGCCGCCACGACCTCGCCCATGAAAGCGACGAGACGCTCCGCATGGAGATCAGAAGTCTGGCGGCTGAGGGTTGAGCGATTTCGCCCCCGGCCCTTCCCGCATAAAGCTGAAAATATAGGGATACACTGCCTCCACTCCGAATGAACGCCCAATGCTGACAATCCCCGCCTTATGGTGCATGATGCATGAGGATGTGTTGCGCGAGAAGGAGAAGCCTTTAGCGCCCGGCGCTATCCACAACGTCACCGGCGCGTTGCGTTCGAGAGCCGGTTATCCACAGCATTGGCGAATGCGTATCGAACAAGCCAAAGGCGAAAAAGAAACACGCAAAGAGGTGCGCAAAAAATAGGAGGACACCATGACGACGGAAGCCCAAAACGCTAACAAAATCAAAGAGCGCCAACGTCTGCGCGATGAATTCGCAATGGCCGCCTTAACTGGGATCATATCAGCCACCCACGCAGAAACTCGCCAAGCCCAAGGGTCTCGCAGGGATGTCGATTGGACCGCATATTACGCTGACGCCGCCTATAACGTCGCCAACGCGATGCTGGCGGCGCGCAAGAAGAAATAGAAGACCGGCAGCATGAAACGATACGAAGCTGGCATCGAAATTTCGGAGACTAAAATCACTGAGGGGTGTGCCCAAGAGCGCGACCTGCCTCAGAAGTGAGAGGATTGATTGTGACTCACCCAAATTTCTGGGCTTACGTTCAGAGCTTCAAGGATGAAGTGGCTGAGTTTGGCGACAAAAGGATAGACGAGTTACGTACCGTCGCAGCGAGTCCACATGCTCCCGACCTAGTCCGCGATGCAGCAAAACACGTCGTCGATGAGATCGACCGTGTAGACAACAATCGCGGTCAGGAATGGGAACGCAAACGCAGTTGGGCCGCCTTGGCAATAGCAACTGGCGCGCTCATCGTATCATTAATCGCGCTACTCAATTGACAACCAAACCATATAAGCAAGGTCACTTCACGTCTATTCGATCTTGACTTGTATTTGGTCGGCTTTTTGGTCGGTATGATTCTCGGCTGCGAATTAGGAAAAGTAATCGCTGGCGATGCAGGGATCGTCATAGGTATAATTCTAGGAGGCATCGCCTGGATTGTGTTGCAACGGAAATTTGCAAAAAGATACCATTCTTAGTTAGAGGACAGAACATGGATGAACATGAGATTGAAGCAATGCTTCTATTTGAAAAAGCCGCTGACTCAGATGTAAGGCTCGCCGCAAGGGAGGCGATATCTTACTTCCACTATGAAGATTTCAAGAAGCACGCAGCAAAATATGGCGGCGAAAACAGACCCAAGATTAAAGCTGTTAAACAGATAAGTAATCGTTTTGCCGATGTGCATTTTCGCGGAAGCGGGATGTTTGGGAAGCCCATGCCTCCGTTCCGAATTCCCATCACTTCAGTTGCTGCTAAACTGAGGGTGATTTACATGGCAAGCGCGCGTTAATAGAGGACAGTTCGATGGGTTATTACATTGCAGCCATGAAGAAAGACAAGGAATCGGAAGCTCCATACGGGCAGGTTTTTTATCTTACTAGTTTCGATGAAGCGGAGAATACCTACATCTTCGGTGACGGTGAACACGCCGTTGAGATTGAGGATGAAGCAAAGGCCCAGCGATTGGCTGGACAGCTCGCCGATGACTATTGGATAAATCTCCAGTGGGAGGATATTTGAGGACCTGTAAAGTGAAGCGACTGGCGAACTGGTTCGCAACTCATAAATCAGCGACAGCCTGGCTCGTCGTCATCACGCTCATAGTTGCCTTTGCCTTTTATGGCTTGCCCAGCGTGTTTTATTTTCAAGGCGGCAAATAGGAACAAATTATACATGCCTGGCTGGGTGATAATCGTTTTCCATGTGCTCGTCACAACGGCTCTTTTATACTGCCTTCTGCATAACGAAGGCAGGGTGAATACGCCAAGGCTGTTTTGGGCGAGCATATTCCTGTTGCTGCTTCAGTCAGCGATAGTCTTGTGGTCAGTTTTACGTTGAACAGAGGAGCACAGACATGCCGGATTGGCTGCAAATGATCGGATTTTCCGTAATGTTTGTCGGGATATTCTTTTGGAATCTCGCTGATGGCCAAGGTGTTCTAAGATGGGGTATTCCAATTCCGGATCGCAAGAGCAATCCGCGCTGGTTCTGGGCCGTTCAATCGTTCTGGCTGATATTGGCGATGTTATTGTTCCTGGTCGGATTGGGTGATTTGCTAGGATTGTTTCCGCTGTAAATTAAGGACGAACAATATGAAGCCGATGCTAGCTCTCTTATTGCTCTGCATTGCAGCGTGCTCCAGCACTATCCCTCCTAGCAATTGTAAAACAAGGCCCGGCCTCATTAATGGCCCGATTGTCGCAGACCGAGCAACCGCTATAGCTATCGCATCTGCGGTGTTACCCGTAGTGGCGTCCGATGAATTTGAGCGTATTGCAGAGGAGCATTCCGATCATTGGTCTATAGCGCAGATCCGCAAAGACTCAGTTCGCGAAACAGATGAAGACACTTTGATCATAACGGCAGGTGGCGGCGGCGGCGAATTGAAAATAGCGAAATGCGATGGTCGGATTTTTGATTTCCACTACATTCGCTAGATTAATCAAAAGAGGACCCAATTAGATGAGCATAGGCAAGTACTTCTTCGCATTTTTGACGTTTATTCTTTCACAAGCGACATTTGGGGCCGCAGCCGAAAACGAGAACGTTGCGCCATCAGAAACGGAAGTCGCGACCTGCTTGATTTTAATGACAATCAATGATGACTGGCGCTATCTGACAACGGAGTTGAACGAGAGTTTTGATGTTGAGAGCATCGTCAATCCGTTTGAGAAAAAACTTCGCGGTGCTATGGCAAGTAGTTGTTCATTCCTTTTCGAGGATTTCAACGAAGAGTCAAAAGCACTTATTGACACAAGAATGAAAAAGATTTGCACGGACGATGCGCATGGCAAAAATCCATACCTTGGAGATGGGCTACACTGCAAACAAGCGCTCGCCCAATGAGGTACAATTGAGGACCCGCATGAGCCAGAAAAAGAAAGATGAACACTGGCCGTGGGTCGCCACAGGCTGCTTGTCGGGATGTTCTGGAGCCGCGTCTGTTTTTGTAATGATTTGCGTCGCTGGAATATTTTTACTTTGAGGACTCACGAAATGATCGAGTTAGGATTACTAGCTGCAGTGTCAAATGCGATAGCATGTGCTTTGATGCTCTTTGCCTCATCGAGTTCGGGCGTCGATGGTAAATCGAAACAGAATCTACGATTTGGGGCGGCTATGTGTGGTGTGACAACACTCATATTCACCAGTGACTACTTCGGAATCATTTAAGGACCGAAAGAAATGATTCGGCTTTTCATAAGAATATTAGCAGCAGTGGGACTTATCTCCTGTGAGGCCAGTGTAGAGCCGCCGGCAAAAATAGGTGCTCATGAAGCTTCAATGAATTTTGATTCCGAAAATGTTCGCCCTTTTTTGGAGCGCATAAACACAAATCTTGAGATAAAATTGAATGCCCGCAAACTAGCGCGCTTCGCAAGGAGGACCCGTGTTGGAGAAGAACGAAGCCTGTACGTTGAGGTGCTATTTCAAGAAGCACCGTCTCTTCTCGAATACCGTGTTTTTAAGGACGACATAGACGCGCCAGATTTATACTTTTTCAGCGATTCCGGCGAACTCATTTCGGCAATTAATGAAGAGTATGAGGCGTTTGCTGCCGAGATGGGCATATAAGCTTTTATTGAGGGCGGTAAGCCGATGAGACGAAAACGATCATTACCCTTCATTGTTGGGGCCGCATTCGGGGCGGTGGCTTTCCCGCTGTTATTTCTGTGGCTGATCTCAATTGAACAATACGCGCTAACTTTAGTGCTATTCATCGCACTCCTTGTAGCAAATTATTGGTTTAACTACCGGCGCACATCAAAAATGCCTGACGGTGAATGAGGGCCAATGATGCGGAAAGAGAGATAATGGGTCGTTTCCGCGACCAATTAACGACAACGAAGAACTAGCGCTAATTTTTGAATGAAAATGGCGCGAGTGACGGGACTCGAACCCGCGACCTCCGGCGTGACAGGCTATACCCGCATTGAGATTCCAACAGGCATTAATCGGTGCCTATAGATATGTATTGTGATTCAATAAGTTATATATTTCACCAAGCAATCACCGATTAACACCGATCCGCAACAAATGCCGCGGGACAGGTCTTTTGAAAAAATATGGTCCCCATTTCATATTAAAATTATTACCCAATTTGACACCCGCACTAACAGCTGTTCAACTGACTGTGGGGGCGACGTGAGGTAACACGTGGCCACAGGAACAGCCTTCGCCAAACTCTATTCAACCATCGAATTGACACCGCACCCGGCTGTCGAAGGCCTCGTTGATCTCTGGTTTGAACCGCCCCGTCAGCTTCGTCTCGATGGACTCGAAACCGCTATTCTCCCCGCCTTCATCGCAGCGTTTCCTATCCATGTCACCCGCGTCCCAAAGAGCCGAAAACGATTTTTCTATTTCGCAGGATTCGCCGCAATAGACGCTCTCGAATTGCTGCCTTCCGAGGCAAAAACTGACCTCGAAATCCGGCTCGTCCAATGGAAAGATTTGGCTCCCGACGAGTTGGTCGCAATGGCCCAATCCGATCTCGACGCCCTTCATTTTCAACAGTTCGATCGGCGCAATGTTGGGGAGCATTTGCGGCTTCATTTAGCTCGCCGCTGGAAGCTCTCACAACGCGATGTATCGCACCGCACAAAAATGAGCCGGCACCTCCTCCGGCCCGGTGAAATATCGGACCAGATCGACATCAGAGAAAAGCTATTTGGGGAGGGTGATGGCGACTGAATTTGCGCCCGATTCCTTTGGCCCGATTGAGCCCGATGAACGCGCTGCCTTGCTCGCGAGATTGGCCGATTTGACGTCGCGTATTTTCCTCACGGGGCTCAACCGCAATGCGCTCGAAATTGACCTTGAAACGCTTGGCTACGCCTTTCCGATTTCGCCGCCGCTGATGCCCTGGGCAGCGGTCAAAAAACGCCTTGAGGACTGCGCCCAAATCACCAAAGCGCCGCTCGCCGCCCTTCTCGCCACCGACTGGCCGCCACTGAAGACAAATGGCGAAAATTTCGAGGCGGCGATAGCTCTTATTTCCGGGATTTCAATATCACTTGAGGCGAAGCGCGTCAGGGATGGTCAATCCTACCAACCAGCCATTTCACGCGCTTGCCATGCGCTCAGAAAACTCGCCGACCGCCCGGACGACTTCGCTGACTTCCCTGATTTTCGCCAAGAGCTTCTGCCCATCAGGGAGTCGCTCACTGCACTGAGAAGCGGGGCGGAAAAGACGCTCAGGAATTACATCTCAGCGTTGGGCGCGCTCATTCGATACCGTTATGAAAAGCGCGACGCCATCACGCGTGTGGTCGGCAAAGCGCCGCAGGAAGCAGCGGGCATAGCCTTCAGGGACACCGGCCTCGGCGATGAAACCGGCGAAGGCCTGAAGCACCTCTTTGCAACCGGCAAAGACCGCACGCTCATTCCGGAAGCTGGCCAGCATAATGACGGCGCCTCCATTCTTCTATTTGGAGATTTCTCAGGCGCCGCGACGCCCCATTCCAGTCCGGAGGGCAAATCGTTAAACCGTCTCGCGCGCCGACGCTGGCTCACCCACGCCGCCATACGCGCTCAATACCTGCCTTGCGATTATCGCCGGATTACCGATGCCGAGGCTCACTACTGTTGGCGCAAAATCGACATCGGACTTAGCACCGGTGAGTCTAAAACCGCGTGGAAAGGGCTTCTGTTCTGCGGATTGATGTTAACGACAGGCCGGAGCCTGGACCGGCTTCTGTCAACGCCGGTTTCCGAAAAGGCAGCGGGCGCAGAGTATATCCTTCTCCATAAAAATAGCGGGGCGGAGCTGGTTTTTCACCCAACTTACCCAACAAACGAGATGACCGATGAAGCCAAGGAGCATCTGGTTAAAACCTCGGGATACACCAAGTCTGTCCGTTACATGCTGCCCCCGCCCTTAGGGCTGGCGCTCCACCGCCTCGCACAAAAAACAAATGAAAGTTTGTTCGAAGGCGATGATCGTCGCGAGCAAACGAAAGCCATTCTGCAAGAATTCGGCAAATCACTTGAACGCCCGCTTCCGGCAGGAAGGGTATCGAGCTTTCTGCCCGCATCTCTGAAAGATGAGGGTTTCGACAACGCCATCATCAGCCTGATTATTGGCGAACAACCCGCACGCTATCCCGGTCTTTATTATGCAGCCATTGATCTGGCGCAGATCAACGCCGCTTATGTGCACACGTTTTCAAAACGGCTCGAAATCACCTCGCCTTTTAACAACGCCTCGGCCCGACGCACCACCCAGGAGAAATCGAGCAGCGCTATTATCGGCACGCGTATCAGACCCATTGAGAAAAAAATTAAAGCCGCCTTCCGCCTTCAGCGTAGCGACTTATCCAAAAGGCGGCGGGATTCACTTGAGCAGCGATTAGCTTTTCACAATGTCTATACGCTGTATTGCTATCAGCTTCTTGCGCTCGCCACGGGGCATCGTCCCGTTACGGCGCCTTTTGAGCGCATAACGGACTTTGATCTCGACGCCGGGTTCGTCTGGATCTCGGACAAGGAATCGCGCAACGGCGCATCAGCGAGGCTTGCGCCGCTGCCGCCGTCGGCGACGAAACAGGTTGAATTCTACAAGTCTCATCTACTGGCGCTGGCGCAGAAACGTTTCGGCGGCCGAAAACAGATCGGCGACGCGGTTGCTCAAGCGCTGTCAGGCGAAGGACCGTTCCTGTTCTTTGTTGATGGACGGCAACCGAAGCCCTTGAGACCATTGGAGTTGACTGCGCGTCTCGCCACCGTCTGGCCGCTGCCGCTCAACTGGCATCGTCACTATTTGCGTACTGTATTTTCGACGCCGCTTCGGTCGGAACTCCTCGACGCTATAATGGGTCACGCGGACTTTGATCAGGAACCATTAAGCTCCGTCAGCGGACTTTCGGTCAGAGATTTAAAAATCATTGGACATGAAATCGAAAAAGTCATGTCCGATCTTAACGCAGCGCCGATTGAAGGGCTGACGCCATGACGGCGGCCCGCGTCGGCCGTGAAGCGCGGGCCGAAGCACGCCGCGCTGAAAACGCCCGCCGGACCGCCGCAATCACGAACAATGTCGATAGTCTATTGGATCGCCACGGTCTCGGCAGTCCGGCGAACCTATCCGTCGCGACGTACAACCACAAACTCCGGAACATTCTCGATCAACTGATGGACACCCATCCGGTTGCGCGCGACTATCGCCATGCGCGCATCGTCCTCAATCGACGCTTAAGATCAATTCTCGGCGCGCATCAGCGAGACCTCAAACCTCCCCCGCCCCTTTACCCAATCATCCGTTCGCACAATTACCGCACCGCTGAATGGATGCGGAAGGTTCGCGAAATCTGGACGTGGGAAGACGCCTTCAAAAAACGGTTGCGGGAAGAACCAGGGCGAGACGCCTATTCCCATGACACCTTGTTTGGCCTCTTTCTATTTAGTGCGGCGACCCGGAGCGGGATTTGTGATCACGATATTTTACAGAATGTCGCCGAACATCTGCAGACGGCGGCGCACCCCTTGTCGAAGGACATGGATGGTTACGGCATTCGTTTGCGGCTTCCGGTCTCTTCGGGGACATGCAACGAATTCGACAACGCTCAGGGCGTCATGTCGGTCCGCTATCGACTGGACGCCGTCTCTTTGGGTCTCCTACTCCGATTTCTCAAAAAACGCCCGACCGAGCAGTCGCCAATCAAATCAGTCGAACTTATTCCCATGCTGAAGACATCATTGGGTCTCGCATTCGCAACCCCCTCGATGATCGCCACGCCGGAAGACCTTTGTCACGCCGCCCTCTGGAAGGTTGAGAACTCGATTGAAGGGTCGTTATCCGCCGCCATGAGCGAAGCGCTGCTCGGGCGAACGCGCATGCTGTGTCCCGATGTGACGGCCGAATCCATTCTTCAAACAAAAAATTTCCGGCCGCACCAGCTATCATCGCTGGGCCTGTTCAGCGCCTACGGGACCGACCAGGCCAGTCCCGAAGACGCCTCGAAGCCCATACGGTCAGTAACGGAACTTGAACGGCTGTTTCGAGACATTTTATCCGTAGACGGCGCCAGCCGGAAAGACACGACGCAAAATCTGCTCAACCGGCTTGAGCCTTATCGTCATGCCGACTGGCCGCCCGCCGCCGAAATTCTGTTTGAATGGCTGTGGTCCCTGCTGAAAGAGCACGGCCTGAAGCCATCAACCATCAATCGCTATTTCACGGCCGTCGGCCGCCTCTGGCTGACCGTTTTTGAAGAACTCAATCCTGCGCTTCTTGAAGCCGACGACCTCGCCAGCGCCTATGACGACCTGATCGATTTGATCCGCAGCAACAAGGAACGCAACTACACACGCACGCGGCTTAGACAACTTCACCGGTTCGCCCGAAGCCGGTACGGCCTCACAGATATCGCCGACGAGATATTTGGCGGCGATGGCGATTGCACGCTCGTCAGCGCGCGCATCGTACCCTACACAGCATCGTCTGCGATTTTACAAACCATCCGCAGCATGTTCGTCAGCGAAGAAGAAGGCGACCAATATGCGCTGATGTTCATTATCGCCTATCGCAGCGGGCTTCGGGTCGGCGAGATTAAAAAGCTGCGGCCAATGGATATCGAAAGCAGCCCGAAAGGCTGGGCGTTCATTCGCGCGAACCAATACGCGAACAACAAGACATCCGCGGCGCTCCGAAAAATACCCTTGAGCGTCCTGCTGAAAAGCGATGAACGCAAACTATTCGACAATCATCTGGTGAAGCGCCGGCTCTTGGACAAAAGCGGCAGACTGCCGCTTTTCACGCCGCCGGGGCTGGATACGCCTTATGACTCGGAAGAAATCAGCCGATCCGTCGGCGACGCGATGAACGCCGTATTGCGGTCAAAGGGATGGAAATTTCATCATCTTCGGCACACGGCGTTCAGTCTGCTTCAATGCGTGATTGAAGGTGAAACCAGCCTCGCCCGGGACATGGGCGGCTGGACGTTGAATGAAATGCAACAGATCCGCGAAGCCTTGATCGGCAACAAAGATGATCGGCGGACCGGCCATTGGGCGCTTGCTTTGCTCGCGGGCCATGCCAACCCGAAAACCACGATGGAAACCTACATGCATTTGATGCGTTCCATCCTCGCCCGGAAAATCGAGAGAACGCCGCTGGGGCTCGATGCCGACGAGATCGCCGCAGCCGCAGCGATCAGCTTGCGCGCCGCGCGCAAGATAGAAACGCCCGCCGCCCTCATTAAAGCGCTTTCAAAGCCGGCGAAAAAATACGTTGCGCCGGCGCCCAGCCTGCTTGAGCCAGTTGAAGAAAACGTCGCCGCGCCAGCCGGACCCGAAACAAGCGCCATTGACGATATGGTGACATGCGAGCGCGTCATCCAAACTTATCAGGAAACGCTGTCGCTGCGCACCGCCGCCATTCGCTGGCGTATCGATGAGCCAACGGCGGATCGCTGGCTGCAAAACGCTATTGTGATCACAAATATGAAAACCCGTGAAGGAAAACCGCGGCACGTATCCAGAGACAGAATAGAGCGGGGGGAAAACGCCGGACGCCGCGCCGTGTTGCTCCCGGCGAAACCTAGACGTCAAGCCGATTTAAAGGAAGCCAATGAGTTCGTTAGCAAGCTGTACGAGACTTATGCAAGGCGACCGGACGATCTGAAATGGTGGGCGACCCATGCTCTTTCCAACGCCAATCTATCGCACCCGGGAGTTTCATTTGCGGCGCCGGATGATCTCAATCGATTTCTGCAAACCGCCGATGAGGCAATCCCGAGAAAACGCTGGATGCTGGACTTGGTTGTTTCTGATGATCGAGCTGCAACTGTATGGATGGAAGTTTTTGGATCATCGCTTTCGATCAGCACCCGTGAACAGCCTCAAAAAATCCGCTCTCGGCGTCCCGGCGGGTATGCGAGGCTTTGCCTGCTTGATGCTTCATTTGTCCCCGGTCCGAAAGGCAAATCGGAAATCCAATGGAAGAAGTACACGGCAAAATCGTTCCGGTATTCATTTCACATGCTGGGCATACTGATCGGCCTAAACCAATGATGCAAATAGTGCATTTCGCGAAGCAAACACTATTGCCGCCAGCGGACTGCTTTTGCGACCGATCACGCGCGCACCAAACTGACCAGAGACGGCAAATGGCGGATATTCGCTGTGCCCGTCGGCAAAGTAGAAGCGGCTGGCGTCTTTCCGCTACCAATTTAGAGGCAACGCGACATAACTCATGCGGCTGAATTGTGTTCTGCTTGTTCGCCGCGGGCCGCCCGCAGTGAAATGCGTTTGCGAGTTTCTATAACCGCGGTTTCAAGCTCTTCGGTGCAAGCTGCCGCGTCTTGTATGCTTTGGGCGTCAATCTCGATAGTCCGAGCGGCCTTACCGACCTTTGCTGCGGCCCAGCTTCCGGCCATACCGTTTAACGTATGGGCGTGTTGTTTCGCCAATTTGAGATCGCCTGCGCTCAGCGCCGATTGGATTTCACGTAATTTGATTTGTGTTTCGGCTGCGACCAACTCCAGTTGTTCGCGAAGCTCATCTTCACCAAAAATTTCCTCCAATACGGCGAGCCGGCGCGCATCTAGGCAAGGGTGCTTGTCTGGCAATCTAACATCGGAATAAGGAGAATCAGAAACAGCTACCGAGACGCCATTGTCGGTAACGGCGTTCCCTTCCAACGCGGCATATAACTTTGCAGGGTTCACTGGTTTTTCAACGCAATCCGTCATGCCGGCCTGTCGCTGTTTTTCTTGTTGCGACGGCAGAAGCCCGGCGGTGAGCGCGAGAATCGGTGTCGCCTTGTTTGGCCCGTCGCTGCTTCGGATCATGCGCGTTGCCTCAAGGCCGTCGATGTCGGGCATCTGCACGTCCATCAGGATTGCATCAAAGGGTTGAGCCGCAGCAAGGGTGACAGCGTCAAGGCCGTTGTCGGCGACGCTGACCGAATGGCCTTTGCGTGAAAGAAGCTCCGTTACCAGATACTGATTGATCTCATTGTCCTCCGCCAACAGGATGGACATGGCCGCCGGGGCGCTTTCCTTGCTGGAGCGGCGCTTCGTTTTTGGATTTCGCGTTTGGGCTTTCTTGCATCGGATACGAACGGTGAAGGTGCTGCCAGCGCCCTGTGCGCTTTCGACTTCAATGCCGCCACCCATCATTTCGGCGAGATGGCGTGAGATGGATAAACCGAGTCCCTCGCCGCCAAACCTGCTCTTTATGGAGCTATCGGCTTGAGCATAGCGGGCAAACAGCCTTTTCTGGGTTTGCTCATCGATGCCTATACCTGTGTCGCGGATTTGGATCTCCATCATTAGCGCATCATTGTCAGCCGGCCGAGCAGACGCGCTAACCGTAATCCCTCCATTTTCGGTGAATTTCACGGCGTTGCTGATCAGATTCAACAAGACCTGCCGCAAGCGATCGGGGTCGATAAGGACAAGTTCCGGCACTTCCTGACCGACGCGCCAATCGAACAAAATACCTTTTTCCACGCAAGCGGGCGTCATCAGCGATGCGACGCCGTCAATTACGCGCCTGATATCCGCGGGGCGTTCTTCAAGTCGGAATTTTCCCGCCTCGATGCGCGAGAGATCAAGAAGATCTTTAACCAGAGTTTGAAGCGCGCCCGTCGCCTGGCTTGCAAGATTTATCTGGTGTCGTTGCGCGTCCGACAGATCGCCTTTCGACAATAGGTCCAACATGCCGGCTATGCCGGTTAGCGGCGTGCGCAGTTCGTGACTGACATTCGCGATGAATTCCGACTTGGCTGTATTGGCCGCAATCGCCCTTTCTTCACTGCGCGTGAGTTGTGCGACGATGTCCTCAAGATGGCCCAAATGCGTTCTTTGCGTTCTAATGACTCGGTCGAGGCAATAGGCCGCCGCAAACAAGATGGTGAGGAAGAGGCCAGCAAAGATACCAGCTGCCGCGACAGCACCGGATCCCAAAGTGTCGAACCCGTTTGCGTCCAGAATCAGGGCGGAAGGTTCGACGGCCCTAACGAACGAGAGATAAAGTCCGCTAACGGAGAGTCCCAGATATATGACGGCCAGCGCATGGGCGCGTCGACCCGAAAGCGGTCCAAAGGCATGAATTAACGTTGCCGTTATCACGGCTGCTGATAAGACGAGGCCGAGCATCCCCGTACTGTCCCAAGGCGCCGTCTCGATTACGGCGATGCTCTTAGTTGCAAAATAACCGGCGGCGATAAAACCTGCAGCGGCGGCGGCGCCGGAAACGACGCGCGAGAATTGCCCGCCCTGTTTATAAGCCAAATAGGCGGCGACAAAGCAACCGCAGGCGGCCGCGGCGGCTGAAAAGGTAAGTTCTTGCAGACCGTAAAGTTTCTCGATTCCCGGTTCGTAACTTAACAGACAAATGGCAAACCAGAGGCATACCCCTGTAGTGAGCGAGGCGGCGCTCAGCAGCGCCCAAAGGATGCGATTGCGCCCATGCGATCTCCGTGCGCGCGTCATCATACGCAATGCGGCGTATGTGGATGCCGGAAAAAACAGGGAGCCCAGGACGAAGAACCCTGAAAAAGGATGTAAAATAAACTCTTGAAATGCTATGCTCATACCGGTCGTCCAATTGATTACCGTAAAATGATATTTAGGAAATTTTTGACTATAGAGTTTAATAAACCGCGCATGTTTGTTGACCGAGCGTCTCAGTCAACATCTCATACAATCCATATTTCATCGGTTTAAGGACTATCGAATTGGGTGCGTGATTGACTCTCTTGAGAAGCGTTTAAAAAACTCAATCGCGGCGAGGGTTTTGGATATAGTCGTTTTAGTGTCTTGAGGCTGCCTCGTTTAATGTGGTACCGCTAAGTCATCCACGTTGAATCATTTCCTAGATAAAATTCGCATTCCCGGCTGCCGGTTGATTTGGAATCAGTGCAATAAAATCTATATTATCCAGAATGTAAGGAACCCCAATGCTTACTGATTTTGATCGGCAAATGATTGAGCTGGCTTTTCTTGAAGCAAAAATAAGCGCCGACGCAGGCGGCCTGCCGATTGGTTCCGTACTGACACGTGGCGATACGATTTTAGCGGCCGGACACAACCAACGGATTCAGAAAAGCGATCCTATCGCCCACGGGGAAATGGATGCACTGCGCAAGGCGGGTCGGCAACCTACATATTCGGATACGACACTCTACACTTCGCTAAGTCCTTGCATGATGTGCTCAGGCACGATCGTACAGTTTAAGATTCCGCGTGTTGTGATCAACGACACCCTTAACTTCGGCGGCAACGAGGCGTTTCTGCGGGAGCGCGGCGTCACTATTGTCGATGCGGCTCACACACCATCAATCAATCAGATGAAACGGTTTATTTCCGAAAACAGTGAGTTATGGAACGAAGATATCATGGAGTTGAAATGATATTGTGAAAGCGGTCGGAGACTCAGGATTAGTTTTCGACGAAATCCAGGACCAAAAATCTGATGGTTACATAAAAGGCGGCTGCGCCATCGGTGTTTTGTCACATTTCGGTGGTTTAATTTCAGATGAGCGTGGACCGCACTCCCCTCTCCGCCATGAGTGTTTAGCCGCGATCATATTTTGAGACTCTGGTGAAAGTTAGAGTCTATAGCGAGGCTGGACACGAGCGGCTTCTGACGTACAACAGCAAGAGGGTAGCGTTCATAAACATATCAGCGGGGTTCCTTTAACACAAAGTCTTCACAACGGATTAGTCAACGGCAACCTATTGAAATAGAGAGCTTTTACGCCCGTACCAGTCGCCCAAACATGAGCACAACGGAAATTGTGTTGGCGCTATATACAAATTCAACGCGCGATTTTGCGCGGCCCCACTAGTTGAATCAGTTAAACTCAAGCTTACCATCACCCAACCATTGAGATGCGACGTGGGGCAAATGGCCAGCAAAATAAGCGCAAAGCAAAAACTGGCGTCCACGGCGGCCTGTGTCGCGCTATGTTTGACCGGCGTCGCTTACAACAACGCGAACGCTGCGGAAGCAGCGGTCAAACATGAAAATACTCGACAGTTAGACCTTGCTCCCGGCCCACTCAGGGAAATGTTAGAGCGCCTGGCGCGCCTTTATGGGGCCAATCTCTTATTTTCAAGCGGTGATCTGGAAGGCTATCAATCCAGCGCCGTTTCCGGCTCCTTTACTTTCGAACAAGTGGTGCGCCTGATTGCAGATAAGCATTCGCTTACAATTGTTCGCGTAGATGAAAATACGCTTGCAATTATGGGCGACGCACAAAGCCCAGAGTCAAAGTCCAGCGTACAGAGACACGCGACACCGCCCAAAAAACCGGACACAATCATCGTTACAGGTACGCGCGCGCCGACTCGAACGCTTTTTGAAACCCTGGCGCCAGTTGACGTTTTGTCGGCAGATATCCTGACCAGTAGCGCATCAGGTGAACTTACCGACTCTTTGGCGCAAACACTGCCAAGTTTTATTGCATTGCGGCTGCCGCTCAATGACGGATTGATTTTCAATCGCCCAACCAGCTTGCGCGGCCTGTCCGCCGACCACACGCTCATCCTGATCAACGGGAAGCGACGGCACCGCTCAGCGTATCACGGACATGATGAACGCAACGCACAAGCGTCGGACCTCACACAGATACCCATCACCGCTATCGGGCGTATTGAAGTTCTCCGTGACGGCGCATCCGCCCAATATGGATCGGACGCCATCGCCGGAGTCATCAATGTCATTCTCGATGAAAAGCCGGGCTATAGCGCATTCGGCCAGTTCTCGCAGTATTATGCAGGCGACGGAGACGCCTATCGCGGGGGCGCCAAAGCCGGATTTGAGTTGGGCGATCGCGGCTTTTTCGTTGGGACATTTGAATATTCCAGCGACGACCCCACCTCGCGATCCAGACAGCGGCCCGACGCCATCGTTTTTCAAGCTGCAAACCCCACTATTGATGTTCCAGACCCAGTGCAGAACTGGGGTCAGCCGGCGCTAGAGGCCTACCGCGTGGCGTGGAATGCAGACTTTGATCTCGCCAGCCCCCTTACCGCATATCTTTTCGGGTCTGCCGGCTATGACGAGGGGCTTTCTGACTTCAACTGGCGAAACCCGACGACAACACGCGTCTTTGACCAGAGCAGTGCTTTTCCGGATTTTGACCTTCGAGATATCTACCCTGCGGGCTTCACTCCAAAATTTGGCCGTGAGGAGGTTGACCTCCAGATTGTTGGCGGCGCTAAAGGCGCAATTAGAGATGATCGCCTGCATTGGGATTTCGGCGTTAGCCACGGCCGCAATAAACAAAGCTTTACGATCTCCAACACGATTAACGCCTCTCTTGGCCCCGCGAGTCCAACCGCATTCCATGCGGGCACGCTGGAGCAGCGGGAATTCAACATCAATCTGGACGTCTCATCAGATTTTGATATTGACGGGCTGGCGGCGCCGGTCAATTTCGCCTTTGGTTTCGAGCGGCGCGACGAAACCTATGAGATAACCGCTGGCGATGCCGCTTCATTCGAAGCCGGACCAGGCGCCGTCGATGGTCTCCCGCCGGGCGCGAATGGTTTTCCCGGCTACAAAGACAGCCAGGCCGGTGTTTTCAGTCAGGTCAGCTATGCCGGATATGTCGATATTGAGATTCCGGTTTTTGAGTGGTGGCTGATTGGCGTGGCCGGCCGCTATGAAAACTTTTCCGAATTTGGCGACACGTTTGACGGAAAATTTGCAACCCGCTTCTCATTAACCCCGGAACTCGCATTACGCGGAACGGTTTCAACCGGGTTTCGGGCGCCAACGCCAGCTCAACTCTTCAGTGAGCGAACTTTCCAATCCCTGGACACCGATAATCTGGATATTGTTTCAACGGGGCGGTTTTCACCAACGGGACCGATAGCAGACGTGATTTCCGCACGAGAGGGGATCACAATTGAGCCGTTATCGCCTGAAAAGGCTCTAAACTACACTTTTGGAATCGGTTACAATAATCAAAACGGACTGACGGCGACCATTGATTTCTATCAAATCAAAGTCCGTGATCGATTCAATATTTCGGAAACTTTTTTTCTCACCGACGAAGAGCGAAGCGCCCTGGTTAGCCTTGGCGTCCCCGATGGCGACGACATGGCGCGCGTTCAGTTCTTCCAGAACAGTTTTGATACGAGAACGCGGGGTATCGATGCTGTCATATCTTATGGATGTGATATCGGACCGGGCGCTTTGTCTCTGACATCCGCCTATAACTTCAACGATACCAAAGTTATTGAGGGAGAACTACTAAACGACGCCGTTCTGCGCGAAATTTTTGAAACGTCCGCGCCAGCTCACAAATCGACCTTTTCAGCATCGTATGAGCTTGGTGATTTCGAGTTTTTCAGTCGTCTGCGTTATTACGGATCCTGGTCAGACGAAGCTGGTGAAGAAGCACAAATACCGGTGCAGGCTTTCGGAAGCGAGATGTTTCTTGACGTTGCTTTGACCTGGCGCGCCCATAATAATATAATTGTTCGGATTGGCGCCGAGAACATCTTCAACAATTTTCCTGACGAAGCCACATTTCAGGAAAATCGCGGCCTAATATACTCAAGAAACGCGCCTTACGATACGGATGGCGGATTGTATTATCTCCGCACAAGTCTGTCCTTTTAGTGAAGGCAGCAAAGCAAAGAGCCAATGTAAGCCGCTTATGACCGCCAGCGACAGCTCAGACCTGTTCTTACGTCACAAGAATTCTCTTGTCGCCTATGCAAAATCAAAGGGCGCCAGCGAAGCTGACGCCGATGAGATTGTCCAGGAAGCCTTTATGCGCCTGCAAAAATATGGTCAAAAGGAGAAAATTCAGAGCGATGTCGCATTTTTACGCACCATTATCGTCAATATAATTAGAGACAGATTTCGCAGATTGAAGATTACGCCATTTGTCGAAAACTATGATGAGGTTTCGTTCGCGATCGCGAGCCCGGCGCCGGATCAGGAGAAGGCTCTGGCGGCGAAACAGGACCTGGAGGCAACGATCCGGGATATCCGCGATTTGCCGGATATTACCGGCGAAGTCCTTATACGATACAGACTACAGGGTGAAACATATGAAAGAATTGCTCAGAATATGGGCCTCACGATCGCCCTGGTCCGCAGGCATCTGCGCGACGCGCTAGTGATGCTGGCGAAAAAACGTGGGGAACGGATCTGACATGCCTGAAACGACAAACATCAATAATGATTTGCTGGCTGAAGCTGCCGAATGGCAATTGCAGATTGAAGACAACCCATCTTTGCGCGTGAGTGAAGCCTTTGAGCGCTGGCTCCATACTTCGCCTGAGCACTGCGAAGCGTTTGCTCGTGTCGCAAACGCATGGGACCAGGCGGCGTCGGTTCAAGCTGAGAGCGTAAGAACGCGCCCATCAATTCCTAAACTGTCGACATTGCATTCTGTAAGAAAATTTGGCGCCCCGGTCTGGCTAGGCGGAAGCGCTATCGCCGCAACACTTATTGTTGTTGTCTTATCGATCGCCCTACGCGAACCGCCAACACCTCAACTGAAGATTGCAACTGCAGTGGGTGAAATACAAGAACAAGCGCTTGAAGACGGCTCAACAATTTTTCTCGATACGAACAGTCAGATAACGCCTGACTATTCCGAGAATGAGCGCAACATAGAAATTCAGCGTGGACGAATATTCGTCGACGTGTCGGAAGATCCTCAGCGACCGTTCACTGTATGGGCGGGCAATGCCGCCTATATCGCGGTTGGCACAAGCTTTTCTGTGCAAAAATATAAGGCGAGTACAGAACTCCAGGTTGTTGACGGCGAAGTCCTTGTTCGCATCGACGCCAGCAATGTGGCGGCGGCATCAGCTGGCGATATTATTCACGTATTGAAGGACGGGCGCATCGAACACCGACGCACCGCAATCAATGCGGGCCAAGTTCCGATTTGGACACAAAATAGAGTCGTATTTGATGAGGCGGCGCTCAGCGATGCTGTCATCGAAATGAATCGCTATACGCAAACACCGATTGTCCTGCGCGGCGACGATTTAAAGGCGCATCAGATCAGCGGCGTTTTCTCCTTAACGGATACGGATGCATTCGTGGAAACGGTTGAGTTGCTTACGAATTCACGTGCTCGCATATCGGCCGGCCAGATTGTTATCAGAGAGAATCCCGACGCCAGGAATTGAAACCCGCGCGCCCGAACACGACTAATGCTCAACGGGATGCCCACCGCATGCGTCCTTGAAACTATTTCTTCATATTTCACCCAGCTCTCCGGATCAGTGTTGCGCGCACGCCACATATAGGACCGGGCTTTATACATTTTTTTCGATACCGACGCTTTTTTTGAGACGGCAGTGAACAAAAGCGCGCTCCAATTTCGTCAAGGGAGATGAAGTGTAACGCAGAAGCCAACAATGGTTGTCGTCACAATGGCTGTCTTCGGATTTTCTTACCGCATTCCGTACGAGGTCGTGCGGAGCGTCTTCTGGCCGCTGCTCTGTGTGCTGGTCTCCCCCAAGTACAAGCGCGGCCGGAAGGCGCAAATAAGTCTCAGGTTAAAGGACCAACCCGCCTTTAGAATTCGTTCAATATGGGCGCTTGTCCGGCGTTCGAACGCCACGCCGCACGCACCGGAATATGCTCAGCGAGGTCGCCATGTCCCTGCTGAATAATAATTTCCGCATTCAAAATATGGCCTTACGCACCGAAGACCTTCAACCGGAGGAAAAGCAAGACGCATGGGCGGATGCCATGAGATCAATATATGATATTGGTTTTCCGTCAAATTCTCGAAACGGGTTTCACGCCAAAATAGACGCATGGCTTCTCGAGAACCTGATCTTTACGAAGGTAGCATTTGGCGAACAACGATTTGACCGGCGCGAACGTCAACTTCGCCAGGACGATTTGGGATACTTGTCGCTACAGATTTACAGAAGCGGCCAACTGACCGGCATTTTGGACGACCAACTCGTCCAGATGTCGCCTGGCGCCATTCACATTCTTGATTTTTCTCGAAACTGGCAAGCGATCGCAGATGATTCAGTGGTGGAAGGTATTATCATCCCGCATGGCGCAATTGGTTACGACCCGTCGCGCCACCCCGCCCACATGAAATTTGATTTGCAAAGCCCTACCGGCAGGGTTCTTGAGAACGCAATGAAATCGTTGATACAACAATTGCCGGACACGCTTCTCAAAGATGCGCCGCCGTTGGCGGCGGGCTTTAGGGGATTACTCCGCGGTTTGGTTATGTCTCAGGACTCATCTTCCAGTACTGTGTGCACGGCGCGCACAAAAGCGATGCGTGACTACATTGACCAGCACATTGCCCAAGTCACGCTTGGCCCCTCTCATTTGTGCAAGGCCTTCGGGATATCCCGCGCAACGGTCTATCGCGCTTTTGAAACAGACGGCGGTCTGCAGCATTACATATTGCAGCGGCGGCTGGAGCACGCTTTCAGAGATCTTGCGTTTGGTCCGACAGGGCGCGGTCGCGTCGTTAAAGCATCTGAGCGGTGGGGCTTCACATCCGTTAGCCATTTCAGCCGATTGTTTCGTGCGCGGTTCGGCATCCCGCCGAGCGAAGCGGTCAGCGCAAGCTTCGAACAGCGTGCCGGGCGACAAATCAGGTCCGTACCGCTTGCCGAAAATGTGAATTTTGAGCCATGGTTGAAACGTTTGCGATTTCACTCGACCAGCGAAACGCCGGTGCGACAGGTTGCGACGGGATAATACAAATTTTTCAAAGAACTATTTTTAACAAACCGGTTGTTCACTAGCGACGCCCCGTCAACCATCGCTTCTGACACAACGAACATAGTTATAGACGCGAACCACATCGCCTTGCGGGCCGTGCCCCCATTGAGGGTAAGCATCGGGGTTTCCAATTTTCGGATCGCTCCGTTGCGCGCCAGCGCCATGCGCATCAATGATCGCACCGCTGCGATTCATGCCGAGGGCCCTTCCAAAAAAGAAGACAACGCCGTCTTTTCCTTTATCAGGCCCCGCAAGCAATGTTGTCGACGTCCAATATCCCGGATAATCCGCCTGCCCGGCTTCGTCAGTAATTTCCGTCACATCAAACACGGGGTCGATAGCCGCGCTGTTGGAGGCATCGGGCGAGCGGTCATAGTCGACAATGCTTTGAAGCTCCTTGGCGTTTGGCAGCCGCCAATCGTCTGCGCCCGCGAGAGTCAGCCCCTCACAAAACGCCAGCGCCTCGGTCCAGTCCATTCGGCCGTCGAAATAATGCGTCGCTATCACTGCGGATTTTACGAACTGCGCTGTTGAACCGCCGCTATCGCTCTGCATCCAGGTCAGACCGGTGGCAAGATCCGTCACCGTATCGTCGCCATTGTCCTGAAATATATTCTTCCCGTAATCAGGATTGCCGCGCACCAGCTTAAGATACCAAGCCCCGTTACGATGTCGTTGTGGGTATCCCTTTATCCGACCGTCGGCGAAATTGACGCCAAAAAACGCCTTTTGCTCCATTGCACGCCCGCTATAGACAGTAGAAGTAATATACTGGGCATCGATATAGCGGTTCACGGTTGGATATTCGAAATCGAAAACGTCCGTATCGATGAAAGGTCTGGCGTCGGCTGGCGCCTCTTCAGCGGATGGGCGCGCCGCCCCCTGATCGCCACTAAACGCAATCAACGAGTATAACTCCTTGATGGTCGGCGCCCGCCAATCGTTGTGCCCGGCCAAGTCGGCTTTCCTGGCGTATTGTTCAGCCTCGCTCCATTCAACGCCGCGGATGAATCCTTTTTGCCACTGAAGCCCGGTTACTTTATCACTCACCGTGCCATCATCATTAATCACGTAACGCGGAAGATTAATGACGTAGTTTGCATCCTGTCCGAAGAAGGGATCGCCGGCTGAAGGGCAAGCTTCAAGCGGCCCACGGCCCGATGCGTCGTAACACTGACGCTGATTCGTATCCACGATTTCATAGGGCCTGGCCTGCTTGAGATTATTCTGCGCATAAGCAGCTGGGAGAACGGGAATTGCGATAGCCGCGGCGCCCGCCACACAGAGCAAAAGAAGATAACGCATCATATCTGACCGTTCCGCTATTGAATGACAATCACTCCGTACGCCTAACATAGCAGCGTTTCAAAATGATGATGATACTCTCAGTAAACGAACCAGGCGCCAGTACTTGGTGAATTAACGCCCTTTCAACGGCGCCGCCCAAGACAACGTGAAACACTGGCGCAACATTATAGCGCATTCCAAAAAGTAAGCTTTAACCTCACACGGTTTACATTACGCATCGCAACAACCGAATTTGCGAGTGCTAAAGATGCGAAAAGCTTTGTCCATATGCATAGCGGCGGCAATGACGACCATTACCCCGGCCATGGCCTGCTATACCGTTACGTTGAAAAACGAGAGCCAGGAAAACATCAGGGGTTTATGGGGCGCCCAGGGATGCGCAAAGATATACGATAACGAAGCTCCCGTGCTTACCGAGATCTGCACGAATCACAGCATCGATCCCGGCAAATCCAATTCCTATAACTACAAATGGGGCACCACTGCGCCAACGCTGTGGGTTACGTTCCACGCAGAAACTGAATCCGGCAACTACAATCATCTGCGCCGCTATATCTATAAAGACGGCAAATTCAAGCACAATGTCGGACACATTCCCGGGACAGTGCCAAGTTGCGGTCGAAGCTACAGCGTCACCTTCACCCAGGCTGATTATGATGCTGCTAAAAACAAACGATCGTAAAGTGAAATACCGTTTGGCTTTAGCTTTCGTCGCAAGCGCCGCTCTGATTCCGAGCGCAAATGCCTGTTATGTCGTTAACGTGCACAATGATTCAGACGAGGCGATCACCGCCGTCTGGGGCGCCGGCGGTTGCGCCGGGGTTTATGAGGATAAGATCAACCTGGAGTTCATGTGTGAGCACAAGGACATCACGGCCGGCGGCAGAGACGATTATAATTATAACTGGGGCACGACAGCGCCAACCTTGACGCTTGTCTACAAAGACGGCGGATCCGGTTATAATTACAGAGAGTTTCACTATCACAATGATGCGTTCCGCGAAGTGCAGCCGGTCGCCTTGCCGGAAACTGTGCCTCATTGCGGCATGTATTTCACCGTTCACTTCACCCAGGACATGCTCAACTAGCCTTGCGCGCTTAGAGAGCAAAAAGGAGAAATCATGTTTGCCTTATCCCCAAAAATTCTACGAAGCGGGCTTCTTTCGCTGCTTTTTATAACCGCCTCAACAAATGGGGCGTTTGCCGGTGAAAACAAATATAAGATCACCAATTGCTCATCGTTTGATATCAAATTTAAATCCTTTAACAGCGACGATAAGGCTCCTAAGGGAAGCAGCAATAGTTGCGGTTCGCTTCCCACACATCCCTTTTGGGGCGAATATTCTCAGTCGACGGTTGGCCCAGGCAAGACAAGCACGCTAAAATGTGCAAGCTCCGGCGGTGGCCGATGCAAGGTGGTCGGCATCTTCTCTACGAGCAAAGTCAATGGAGCAGTTAAGGTCTATAATTATGGGAAAGGGCATAACTACTTTTACGCACCGAGCAAGAGGAGCTGTAAGACTGCGCAATTTTATACCTCTGGGAAAGGGGTCGATTGCAAGTATGTCAAAGAAAAAGTTGACGAGTATCTCAAGTCAAATCGGTAGCTGATTTCAGATGACACAATCACGCTATTCATAGTGCGTCTGCGATTTTCTGAATCGTAAAATAACATGTTCGGCTTGTTGAGCCTGTTTTTCTACGGCGCTTGCCGCATCTTTTGTGCAAGCAATAGCGGGAACGAATGGCGTAAGCGAGGAAGACTTTGAGGCGAAATTTGCAGCATTCCCCTTCATTTGAAACCAGCTCCAGTCCGTTGAATAGCGCACCCCGCTTCCACTCATCGTCTGGGGCAAAACGAAAGTGCTGCTGGCCTCTTCCGGTTCATCGGCTTTTCGTTCGAGAAGAATAAAAGCAACGCTGGCAAGCTCATAGAATTGGACTTTAAGCCGCGCTCCATCATCACATAGCCACGAGGATGACGGCGCGGTTGACCGAAAGGTTTGTGCAGGTTCAGCGACTTGGGGCATCATTGCGCACGCGCTAACGCTTGCAAAAGCAAACAGCACAACACATGAATACGACAACATCTTCCATCTAATCATAACGGCTCTCCCCGTTTCTACTTTGCCCCTGCACAACTCTATAAATGAAATGCGACTTCGACACGCCGCGCACATTCTTGTTGCTAAAGAATATGCGGCGCCAGGTAAAACCCTAACGCCGTAATGACTTCGAGGGCGATCAAGTTCAGCCAGAATCCTTTTCGAACCATGACGCCCACGCTGACCTTTCCAGATGCATAGACAATCGCGTTCGGCGCCGTAGCAACCGGCAACATAAAGGCGCAGCTCGCTGCAATAGCGGCCGGCGCCAGGAAACTTGCCACAGGCGCCTCGATTCCGGCCGCCAGCCCGCCGAGCACAGGCGCCAACGTCGTCATCGTTGCGACATTGCTAGTGAGTTCCGTCAGGAAGATGACCAGAGCGACCACCGCTGCGATGATGAAAATCGCAGGCAGCATGTTCAACACTTCAAGATTGAGGGCAATCCAGTGGGATAATCCCGTATCCTTGACGGCATTGCCGAGCGCCATACCGCCGCCGACAAGCAGGATGACGCCCCAGGGAAGTTTAACCGCTTCTTCCCAGGTCAGGAGCGCCCTCCCCTCTTTCGGACCGGCCGGAACAATGAACATCGCAATAGCGCCCAAAATGGCGATCATCATGTCGACTTGCGCGCCACTGTAATCTGCTAAGGTGCTCCAACCGAGAGAGTCGGCGAACTTTACCGTCCACATTCTTGTAACCCAGAGCAGCGCCACGATGGAAAACAATATCGCCACACGCGCTTCCGGGGCTGATACGGCGCCCAGAACTTTCAAATCCCTATGGATATGGTCCTGACCAGCACGGCCGTCGCCATCCTGCAGATTCCTGGCGACGATCCACCATGCAGCAGGAATTAAAAGGCAAGCCGCAGGCACGCCGACGGCCATCCATTGCGGGAACGATATGCTTATTCCAGTTTCGCGCTGCAGCCAGTCCATGGCGACCAAATTGGTAGGCGTACCGATGGGGCTGGCGACGCCGCCGATGGAGGCGGCATAGCAAACGCCGAGCAAAAGAGCGGCCGCAAATTTGTTATCCTTGCTGTTGATCGCGAGCGCAGTCGACACGGCGATGGGCGCCATCATTAACGTCGCGGCGGTGTTTGATATCCACATGGACAGCAAAGCGGTAGCCATCATAAAGCCGAGTATAAGGGTTTTCTTACTAGCGCCTGCTCTCGCTACGACATTGAGCGCGATACGCTTGTGCAAACGCCACCGCTCAATGCCGGTTGCGATCACAAACCCGCCGAATAAAAGCCAGACAATATGGTGCCCATAGCTCGCTCCAACAGCCTTTGGCGTTTCAGCGCCTGCCAGCGGCAATATAACGAGGGGCAAAAGTGAGGTGACGGGAATCGGCGCCGCCTCTGTCGCCCACCAGACCGCCATCCAAACCATCAATGCGGCTGTGGCGTGCGCAGCAAAGCTCAGGTCATCGGGCCTTTCCAGCAAAAGCAGCATAGCCGCCAAAGCGGGGCCCAACAGGAGACCGATTTGTTTTGGTCTGTGTCCGGAGGCGAAGCGAGATTTTGCACGCGCAACCGGGCGTTCGCTCTGCTCAATGCAAACATCACTCGCGATAGCCATAACTTACCCGCAACCGTCGATTGACAACAAAAACCGTCCGTACGCCTTTCCAATCAAGCGAATAGGCCCCTTGACTAAAATCGCGGGCTTACAACCGCCGGGCAGACGACCAAGCAAGTTAAGGGCATAAGATGTAAAATAGATTATGAGACGATCAGCACATAACCGCCCTTTAAAGCGTACAACGCTGCGCGATCGTTGTTTGTTCTAATCAGGTGTAGTGACTCAAAGAAATGTATTTAGATTGATGCGCAGACTGTATAAAGCAGCTGATTCACAATCATTTTCTCAAGCATAAAACTGCAAAGCTGCTCGTCGACCATTGCGCTTCACCACAGCACGCGACGTGTGATTTTCATTGATGTGCAAATGTGGAAGCTTAATTGCCATGAGACTGTCAGGCAAAAATGGACAATAGAAAAACCCATAGAGCCCCCACTCTTTCGCCCGGACTTTCAGCGCGCAACCGAATTCCTCAATTGTCTCGTGGCGATAAAACATTTCATCAGCTGACAGAGGTTTCCGAGCGTCAAATTAATATATTTTCCATGAACTACATATACTCTGAAATAAGATAGTATTTCAGGAGTAGAGCAATGACATTCCCAAACTTACGCCGATCGCTTTTCCTTTCGGCTACAGTTTTCGGGATTGGAACTATCGCGACGCCCGCCGCTGCATGTTACACAGTGCACCTCGATAACAAGTCCAATGAATCCGTCAAAGTTGTATGGGTGGCGGCCGGATGCGCCGGCATACATGATAATTTCTTTACTGTCTGCAAAAGCCATACAGTTTCAGCAAACAGCTCCAAATCCTATAACTATAATTGGGGAACAACCATCCCCAGCGTTTACGTTTATGAGAAAACTTCTAGCGGAGGGAAAAGGGAAAACGGAAGTTACGTTTTTAACGGCAGTAAATTCACCGATGACCGCATCCGTAAACATAGTGTTCCCGGCTGCGGGAAGAGTTATCATATCACCTTCACCCAGGAACACCTCGATAAAAGCCGCAAATCTCAGTCTTAAACTCTCAGAAGCGGCATACGCAAACCGTTCTATAATTGCGCTTCCCAGGCGAAAAGCACCTAAAGGCTTAGTGCTTCGCCTTATTATGTTTTTTCTCCATCCTCTCGATATCTGATTGAGTGACAGAGAAACTGTAGCTTTTGCCACAGCTCGGCACGGAATGGCTCCTATTTGACGTTTTGAAGGACCCGTTCTGATAAACAAAATTTTCGTGAAGACGCGGCGCTTCATTAGAGTGTTTATACGTATAACTTACCGACACCTTCGGCAGGGTCGTTCCCCATTTATAATTATAGGATTTCTTGTCCCCGGGTTTTATCGTCGCACTATTGCAGACAACTGAATAATCTTCAGTCACGCCAGCGCAACCCAGCGCCCTCCAGAACGCCGACACAGGCTTGTTCGACTCGTTTTTGACCGTCACCTTATAACAACCAGCCGCCGCCGGCGAAGCTGCTACGGATAGCAAACCCGCAAAAAGAATAATGTTTCGCATTTTACACCTTCCAGCCTCAGTTTCAGGGTCGGTAGGTTGAACGCCATAGCGTTAGAGCCGGCGCCGCAACGCAGTAATCATGGCGCCAAACTCTTTCGCATTGATTATGCGACGCTCAGACAAGCATTTGTATACTGAACGCTGTTAAGCGCAGGAATAACCGCATCTTCTCCGATACGCCGCTAAAAAGATGAAACATACATACAACATAGAAGCTCGATGTAGAAACAGGTCATTAAGTACCAGCTTGTAGATTGTTACCGGGAATGAGACGTGAAAACCGGGCGTCTCTGAATGACTCAATCGCCCGCCGTGTAACAAATGAGTGGACAGCGTTTGGAGTAAAAGCTGATGAAAAGCATCCTCAATAAAAAAACTGTGCTTCGAACAGCTCTCTTGTCTGGCATGTTCGTCTTTGCAACGTCGCAAGCCCAGGCCTGTTACACAGTCAAATTTAAAAATCAGTCCAAGGCGGATGTAACTGTCGCCTGGTTGGCCGGCGGATGCGGCGGCATTACTTCCGGGATCGCGTTCGTTTGCACGCATAAGGATGTAAAGGCTAACGAGTCCAAGTCATACAATTTTAAATGGGGCACGACGCTGCCTAGCCTGAAGGTATATAACACCTATACCACGTACCCTTCCAATGGCTCGAAATCAGCGAACGTGGCCATAGAGTATGTTCTTAACGGCGGTCGTTTCAAAACCAGCGGCGCGCCGCAGTCCCCGCCCGGTTGCGGCAAGAGCTACACAGTCACGCTAAAAGACGACAAACGAAAAAAGGCCGGGCTTTGAAGTTCACCCGCTAATGAACGATCATCGTTTCGGACGGCATAAGGAAGTACAATCAATGAGCAGCATCTTTAAGAAGCGAAACATGACCCGTTTGGCGCTCCTGTCAGGCGTCTTTGTCTTTGCAACATCGCAAGCCCAGGCCTGTTACACGGTCAAATTCAATAATCAGTCAAAAGCGGATGTCAAAGTTGTCTGGGTCGCAGTAGGCTGCGCAGGCGTTACTTCAGGACTTACATTTACGTGCGAACACAAGGACGTGAAAGCCGGTGAATCAAAGTCCTACAATTATAACTGGGGCGTCACAAGTCCAGTTGTGAAAGTCTATAATAAGACTTTATATGACAGGTTATTCCACGCCAATGTGGCTGACGTGGCGATACAATATATTTTTCACAGCGGCCGTTTTGTGGACGCCTCCGCCGAAGTGCAGTCCCCGCCAAGCTGCGGCAAGAGCTACACAATCAATCTAAGCGAAAACAAACGAAAAAAATCCGGGCTTTAGCGCCGAGGGGGCATAGCATGAAGAATACAATCTCAACGGTTTTTCTCGCAGGCGTATTTTTTGCGCTGATCTCACCTCACGCGGCCACAGCGGAAACGCATAAAGTATACGGAAAGAAACTGATTTCGATAAAGAGCTGCAGTAACGAGGCCGTTAAAATCAGCGCTTACAAGGATGAGGCTGGCAATCACGTGGCCAAGCAGAAACGCATTCAACGATTTGACGTTTTCGAAGTCACTGACGATGTCGTAAAGTTCCGGATGGCGATTGGCGATGACGCCAAAAATGTCGCCAGTCCCGGCGCCGGAAATTATGTGCTGAAAACGCCTAAAAACATGCGGAAAAATACGTGGCGATTCAGGCTCTCGCCGGGCTCTTCGTGTTGATACGAGGGATTGGAGTGAAAAGCCTGCATTCCGGCGGTTCAGGTCTTAGCCAGCAACGCCGCCTATGTTGCGCATAAAGAAGCGCCCTAAACTTTATCAGCGGCGCTCGGCTCCGCTCACAGGTCTACTTCACCTCTGAGCATTTTTTGTTGCTGCTGCTTGTGACATAGCTGCCTCGCGTAATGTTGTCTCCACCGCGCCTTTTCTTTTTCACCGACTTCAGGATGAAATACTTATTTTCCTTGACATCATTTCCATCCATATCGTCAACCGAATTGCTAAGAACATAGGTCACCTGACACTTTTTGGAACTGCAGTTCGGGTTAAACCAGGTACATCCGATCTTGCAGTTTGTTTTCTTCGCAGTGGCGTCGCTCTTACCCTTGGCAAGTCCGTCGAGGTTGAACGTTTTATAAGGATCGGCCAGAAAACCATCCTCGCCATTGTAAATGCTAAACGATACTTTTTTGCTGGTGCAGTTTTTTACATAAATATCAACGCCGGCATAGGCGTTCACGCCTCCGCCAAGGGTCGTTAAAAGTGCGATGGCGCACAGGTGAAAGCGTCGGTTTTTCATTTTACTTCCTCAACATTAGAGTGAGAAGACAGAATTAATTGAAGAGAACGCGCCGGTATTTTTTCAGCGCTCTCGTGTATCAACCTTATCCGAATAATGTTTCCCAATGCTTGTGAGACGTTCAGACAACAAACTGCGTGTTAAATAAAGCGTCTTCCTTTTGCTGTTTACCCAACGCCGAAGAATAAGCCGAAACCTCGGTGAAACACTGTCCGTCCTATCGGAAATTCATCGTTAAGCACTGCCCCGTACCCTTAACCAACGATCGAAACAATTCGATCCGTAAACGAATAAGGAACGCGGCGCCCAATAGAGAACCCCATGCCTAATTAGAAAGACTCCGAATGACGATGAAGAAATCACTTTTGACACTCGGCGCATTATTGGCGCTCACGGCGCCGGCCGCCGCCTGCTACACGGCGAATGTCGAGAACAAGTCGGACTACGATGTGATCGTCGTATGGTCCGCCGCGGGATGCGGGGGTGTTTATGACTGGTATCTCGAGGTTTGCCACCACACCGAAGTCAAAAGCGGCGACAAAGCCTCATACAACTACAAATGGGGCACAACAGCGCCCGTCATAACGGTCCGTGATCCTCACAAGAAGTCCGAGAAAGCCGACTGGAGCCAGTGGGAATACTACTACCATGGCGGCAAGTTTCACCTGAATGACAAACCGAAAAATAGCCCTCCGCATTGCGGCGAGCATTACACCGTAACGTTCGACAACGCCGCACACGCAAAAGATATCGAATACTAATTTTGACCAGCACCGGAGTTTCACCATGACAACCGCCAAGAAGAAGACATTTATGCGCGCCGCTCTCCTTTCCACAACACTGCTCTTTGCAACGTCGCAGGCCCAGGCCTGTTACACCGTTCATTTCGACAACAAGTCGAACAAAGACATCTACACCGTGTGGACCGCTCTCGGCTGCGCTGACATGAAGCATTGGGTTGCTGATGTTTGCCAACAGGAAATCATCAAGGCCGGCGAGTCGAAATCCTATAACTATAAATGGGGCACGACACGTCCATCGCTCGTCGTTTTTGAAGAGCTGAATGAACAGGACCATCCGGATTCACAGATTGAGTATGCTCTTCACAGCGGCGCGTTCGAGATCATCAATAACAGCGGCAGGCTGCATCTGGAGTCCGCCTCCAGCTGCGGGAAAAGCTACACCATCAACTTCACGGAAGAGGTTCGCGAAGATTGGTTTTGATTGACCGCCATCTTTGAAAATCTGCAATTAACTTTCGGAGCCTTGAACATGACCCGCCTACGAAATAAAAAAATTCCACTCGTCACCTCGTTAATCGGCGCTGCAACCCTCATGGCGGCGGCGCCTGCCCAGGCCTGTTACACCGTTCACTTTGACAACAAATCCACAAAGGACATGCACACGGTCTGGGCGGCCTTCGGATGCGCCGGTATCGAACATTGGATCACAAGCGCTTGCGAAGACAAGCTCGTCAAGGCGGGTGAGTCACGTTCATACGACTTTAATTGGGGCACAACGCGCCCGAGTGTTCTCGTCATCCAGGACCTGGATATGGACGATAAACCTGTCGCAAAGGTCGATTACGGCCTCAGCGGAGGCAAATTCGAAATCACTAATGGCAGCCGTAAGATTCATGCGGAATCCGCTTCCGGATGCGGCAAAAGCTACACAATCAAGTTCACCGAAAACGATCGTATCGAATGGCTGGATTAACAGCTGTCTTTGTAAATCAAGAAAGAACTGGTCTTACAAAAATGTCGCTTGCACGCAAAAACAAACTCACCCCGACGGCCGTGTTCGCCGGAATGGCGGCGTTGCTTGTCACCGTTCCGGCGAACGCGTGCTATTCGGTCGAGTTCGACAATAAGTCGAAGCAGGACATTCATACAGTTTGGAGAGCACTCGGTTGCGCCGGCGTTGAGCATTGGCTTTCAATTGTCTGCGAACAACAAACGATCAAAGCCGGCGAATCGAAATCCTACAATTACAAATGGGGCACCACGCGCCCAACGATCACAATATATGAGAAACTGGACGATGAGGATCATCCGGTTGCAACCGTAGATTACGCCCTCAGCCACGGCCAATTCATTGTCACCACTGGCAGCACGGCGGTTCATCTGGAATCCGCCCGCTCGTGCTCCGACAGCTACACAATCAGCTTTACAGAAGACGAGCGAAACTACTGGTTTGATTAGCCGCCGTATTTGGTTCCCGACACATGAATACGATTATTTGGAGTTATGATTATGCCGATCAAAAACAGAAGAAAACTTCCGGTGATGGCTTCGCTAACCGGCGCAGCGTTGTTGCTTGCGGCGGCGCCGGCGCACGCCTGCTATACTGTCCACGTCGATAATCAGACGACGAAGAATATTTATTCTGTGTGGACCGCCGACGGTTGCATGGGCATTGACCACTGGAGACTGAAGGCTTGCAGCCAGGCATTGATAAATGCCGGCGAGTCAAAGTCGTACAACTATAAATGGGGCGTAACTGTCCCGGTCGTCTTTCTCTTTCAAAAACTGACGCTCGAGGACAAGCCGGAATATACGGCGTCATATGGTTTTGGGAGCGGGAAGTTCAAACTGGACAATGACTCAGGATTACACATGGGCAGCCCTGGCGGCTGCGGCGGCAATTACACCATCACCTTTACGGAAGAGCTGCGCAAAAAGTGGCTTGAATCTTAATAGCGGTTGCGAACCGCCATGCACCAGATCTGGAGCCCTTATGAATTTTTCAGGCAAACATAAAAATAGACAAACCTTGCGTGCATCGTTTCTCGCGGGCGCTATTCTTTTCATCGCCGCACCGGCGCACGCTTGCTACACTGTACATGTCGATAATCAATCGACAAAAGACATTCACACTATCTGGACGGCTGAAGGTTGTGCGGGCGTCGATCACTGGACATTTCTGGCTTGTGACAAGGCAAGGATAAGCGCCGGTGAGTCCAAGTCCTATAATTATAAATGGGGCGTGACCAAACCCAACATCTTTTTCTATCAAACGCTGACAATCGACGACAAGCCTGAACGCGAGGTCATTTACGGCTACCATCATGGGGTATTCAAAATGAATGGTTCGGGGCTTGTCCACCAGGCAAGCCCGGCTGGCTGTGGCGACAGCTACACCATCACCCTCACCGAAAACCTGCGCACAAAGTGGCTTGGTTCATAAAAGCGGCTCTTGACCGCCATGCTTTCCAGAGGAGCTAAAAATGCTGAGCAAAGAGAAACGAAACCGAACACTATGCGCGCCATTACTGGCGGCCGGTATAGTTCTCGCGGCGGCCCCGGCGCATGCTTGCTACACCGTGCATGTCGACAATCAGAGCACGAAAGATATCTATACGGTCTGGTCCGCTGACGGCTGCGCGGGCATCGATCACTGGGACTTCCTGGCGTGCAATCAGGCGAAAGTTAGCGCCGGCGGATCGAAGTCGTACAATTACAAATGGGGCGTCACGGACCCCAGCATTTTCCTCTTCCAGGAACTAACGCTCAAGGACAAGCCCAAACGTCAGGTCAATTACGCCTACGATCGCGGCAAGTTCAAACTGGATGACGGTAACCTCAAAGACAAAGCCAGCCCGGGCGGTTGCGGCGGCAGCTACACCATCACCTTTACGGAAGATCTTCGCACAAAGTGGCTTGATTAAAAAAATCGCCGCGGACCGCCGCGCATATCAGGAGACCTATAAAAGTGCCGAGCAGAAAGAAACATAACCAGCCCCTGCGTCTATCGCTTTTCGCGGCGACCGCTCTATTCATCACGGCGCCCGCGCATGCTTGCTACACTGTTCATGTCGACAACCAGTCGACAAAAGACATTACCGCGATCTGGACCGCCTTCGGTTGCGCCGGCATGGATCACTGGAAGGGGCTTGCCTGCAACCAGAAAGCCATCAACGCGGGCGAGTCGAAATCCTACAATTACAATTGGGGCGTATCGACGCCCAGCATTTTCCTTTTCCAGGAACTGACGCTCGATGACAAACTCAAAAAAGAGGTTTCCTACGGCTATGAGGACGGAAAGTTCAAGCTCGACAATGGCGCGACGGCGCACATGGACAGTCCAGGCGGCTGCGGCGGCAGCTACACTATCGCCTTTACAGAAGACGTTCGCAAGAAATGGCTCGAACGCTGACAGTGAGCGCCATCATTTACTTGCCCTGAGGACAAATGAAAATGCCAAGCAGATATAAATACAACCGCACTCTTCGCGCATCGCTTGTCGCCGCTGTTGCGTTTCTCGCCGCGGCGCCAGCGAATGCTTGCTACACTGTGCATTTCGACAATAAGTCTCAAAAAGATATTTATGCTGTCTGGAGCGCCGCCGGGTGCGCCGGCCTTTCTCATTGGATCAAAGTTGCTTGCGAGCAAAAGATCATCAAGGCGGGCGGGTCAGCATCGTATAATTACAAATGGGGAACGACACGCCCGCTTGTCACCGCCTTTCAGAAACTGAATTTACGCGACGAACCGGAATCGCTAGTCAAATACGCATTGCATCATGGCAAGTTCAAGCTGATCAATGACAACGGAGTTCACCTGGAATCCGCCTCGAAATGCGGAAACAGCTACACGATCACCTTTAGCGAAGCCGACAGAGTCAATCATATGGAGTGAAGCGCAATGCGCTTCTCAACTCCTGCAAAGAGTAGAGGATAACGAACGTGAACCGATTAAATAAAACTAAGGCCGTTACTGTTGCATTCAGCGTGTCAGCGCTGGCGCTTGCCGCTGCGCCGGCCCATGCCTGCTATACTGTCAAATTCAAGAATGACAGTGAACACGACGTAACCGCCGTCTGGACCGCCGCAGGCTGCGCCGGCATTCACAAAGGCATTATTCTTGTGTGCGAAGACAAGAAAGTGAAGGTCGGCGAAACCCAATCCTATAATTACAATTGGGGCGTCACAAGACCTGCCGTCATCCCCTATGTCGATATCGATTCACGTGGGAACGCCATCACCCTGAACAAATTCTGGTTCTACAACAATCGGTTTACTGAGAATGTGGAACTCAGCAATCAATCTCCTGACAGCTGCGGGCACACTTACGAGATCACACTCTCGGAAGACGACGTCAGAAACAACAGTTTTTAGCAAAGGTGAAACAGCAAGCCTTCAGGAACGGCTTTGTTTCACAATGAGGAAATTACGGTTATGCGTATAAAAACAAAAATTCTGCACTTTGCATTACCGTTGGCTGCGCTCGCAATCACGGCCGCGCCGGCGCACGCCTGCTACACCTTGAAATTCAAAAATGACAGCAAAATGGATGTGGATGTTGTCTGGACCGCCGCGGGATGTCTCTCCCTGCCCGCCGTACCTTTTGTCTGCGCGGTAAAAACCGTCAAATCGGGTGAGACGAAATCTCATAATTACGATTGGGGCAAAACCGCGCCAGGCATCACCGTAGACGACGACTATAGCAAGACTGAAGGATCGTCTGTACTCGCCACATATGGTTACAGAGGCGGAGGTCACGGATTCGCAATGGGGACTTATGCAAATTCGCCACCCGGATGCGGTCACACCTATTCGATTCGCTTCACGGACAATGACATCCCTGACGATTATAGCCCTGACGAGTCATGAAGCAGGTTTTCACAGTCGATTAAACATGAGGACAGATATGGCGCATTCCAGATTGAGCCGAAAAACCGCCACACGCTTTGCGCTTGTTGCGGCCACGCTCGCGGTGACCGCGGCGCCTGCGCATGCGTGTTATACGGTGAAGCTTACCAACGACACCGATAGGGATGTGCACGCCGTCTGGACCGCCGCAGGCTGCGCCGGTCTTATCGACGGCGTACCGTTCTCCTGTGAGGGAAAAAGCGTCAAGACGGGCGAGACGAAATCCCATAATTTTGATTGGGGCAAAACAGCGCCTGGCATCAGCATCTTCACGCGAAAGGACGAGCTTGGCATCGCTTATGTGATCGCGACCTACGGCTATCGCGGCGGCGGCCACGGTTTCGCGCCCGGCGTATGGGCGAGATCTCCATCCGGTTGCGGACACACCTATTCCGTTAATTTCACCGAAGACGACATCTCAGCAGGGCTTTAACATGCCGACTTTAAAGAAAACCAACAAGCTGAAACTGCACGCGCTACTTGCAGCATCATTTACATTGCTGGCCGCCGGACCGGCCAGCGCTTGTTACACGGTCAAATTCAAAAATGAGTCCAAGAAGGACGTCAGAGTTCTATGGGAAGCGGGCGGTTGCGCCGGCGTGAGATATTGGGAAAGCCTTGTTTGCGATGGCAAGACAGCCAAGCCCGGCCAGACCGTTTCCTATAATTTCAAGTGGGGAACGACCGGCCCTCGACTGGTCGCTTACGCTGATCTCAACGCCGTAGATTTCCCCAATAAGAAGGTCGACTTTGTGCTCAGGCACAACAAGTTTAGCCCTGCGAAGAATGGCAAGAACGGTTCCGACACCCCTCCCAGTTGCGGCAGGAGCTATTCGATTTCATTCAGCGAAGATGACCGCAAGAAATATTTGTAACAAGGGAAAACATGATGACCAATCTCGCCAGGACTACTCATCTCAACAAACGCAAGCGCCTCAAAACCGCTTGCGCCATCGCGGCAGGCATGAGCATTGCTCTCACGGGCGCCGCCAACGCGTGTTACTCTGTTAAAGTCAAAAACGACTCCAAACTGGAGGCAAAAGTAAGTTGGTCAGCCTTCCCATGCACAGGCCACGAATTTGAGTGCAAACACAAAATTGTAAAACCGGGGAAGACCGTTTCGTATAATTACAACTGGGGTGTCACGAGCCCCAATGTCTTCGTTCAGGTTGCTTCGGGACAATTGCGCAAAGAAGTTGGCGTCGCCTTCTACACTTACGATGGCCATAAATTCCGCCAAGACGCCAAGACTAAATCCCCCGGCGGCTGCGGTGGTAATTATTCGGTCAGCTTCACACAAAGTGACGTCAATGAAGCGTTGCAACAGGCGCTGAGTAGAAGCAAATAATTTCAGTATCGCTATGGATGCGCGAGCCGCACCGCCGCCAACGAGTGACTTGATGAAATGATGCATCCTCTTTGGTTCCGTAAAACAGCATGAATTAGGACCACGTAGAAAATGGTAAATCAAAAAAGACGGACACGCCGCAGTCTTCGCAAGCGCATGTCAATTTGTGCTGTGCTGGTCGGAATTACCGGCGTTGTTTCAACCGGCGCGGCGAATGCCTGTTACACCGTAAAATTCGATAACAAGGCGGATCAGGATGTAAAGGTTCTGTGGAGAGCCGCCGGCTGCGGCGCCATGGAGCACTGGGTCGGCGAAGTCTGCAGTCATAAAACCGTAAATGCAAAAAGCGCCAGCTCATATAATTATAAATGGGGCACAACGGCGCCCACTATTGTCATCTATGAAAAAGTCGACAGGCTCGATGAAATCAAGCACCAAATCACCTATCGCATCAAGCACGGAAAGTTTGTCAACGAAGACGGCCGTCCGGAATCTGCGCCGAGCTGTGGCAAGAGCTATTCAATCTCATTCAGCCAGGACGATTGGGACACAAACTTCAAATAGGAGCCGCATCAATGCAAAAGCGAAAATGCTTTCTGGCGACAGCAGCGCTCACTGCACTGACGGCCGGATCCGCTCACGCCTGCTATACGGTTAAATTCGACAACACGTCCGAAAAAGACGTCAACGTCATCTGGAAAGCGGATGGCTGCGCCGGAATAGAACACTGGACCGGACTAACGTGCGCACACAAGACTGTCAAAGCGGGCAGCCGCAATTCCTATGACTACAATTGGGGAACAACAGAGCCGATTGTTATTGCCTATAAAAATGTAAGCAGGGGCGACCATATTACGAACAAGGTGAGCTACCGACTCTGGGAAGGCAAATTTATAGTATCAGAAAAAGGCCCTGCAGAGTCCCCGCCGAGTTGCGGCCGGAGCTATTCCATCACATTCACCCAAAATGATTGGGAATCAGCCTTCGGCCAGGGGAGCTGAGATGACAGCAAAGAAAATATTCGCACGGCCCGGCAGGCGCAACGCTTTCGCCGCACTCACTTTCCTAAGCGCGCTGACGGCTTTTGCAATGGCGCCGGCCAGCGCCTGCTACACTGTGCAGTTCAAGAACGACACCCGCAAACCGGTCAAACTGATCTGGCGAGCCATGGGGTGCGGCGGCGTAAAGCACTGGATCACCCTGACATGCAAAACCAAAACCATTCAGCCGACGGAATGGGCGTCTTATAAATACAAATGGGGCACCACCACGCCCACAGTCATCGCTTACGAAAAGGTGAAGAAGAATGATCGCCTCGATCGCTCGATCACCTATGATTTTTGGAGCGGCAAGTTTCGAAAAGAAGGCAAACATAATCCGGGCACACCGGGATGCGGCGGCAAATATTACATCGCGCTTTCAGAGGCAGAGCGGAAGGAGAGACTACAATGAAGAAATTTCGTACGAGGTTTTCCAGACGTGTTTATATAGCATTCGCCTGCGTTGCGGCGTCGCTGACGGCAGCGCCGGCGCACGCTTGTTACACCGTCAAATTCAACAATAAATCCGACAAAAGTCTCAAAGTGATTTGGGCCGCGACAGGCTGCGCCGGTATCAACAACTGGGTGACGTATGTTTGTGAACACAAGACGGTGAAATCCGGGTCGCAAGCCTCCTATAATTACAAGTGGGGGACGACTGCCCCCCTCGTCACTCCGGTCGCCTTTAGCGTGGATAGTTTTGGGGACGCCGACAGCTTGCTGAGCTATAAATATGGCGGCGGCCGTTTCTCATTCGACAACGGCGCCAACAGCGTTCCCGGCTGCGGTCGAAGCTACACCATCAACTTCACCGAGGACGATCGCCAGAGAATCATTAAACACAAAGGCTATTAATAGCTATTGAGCATTCATGTGCGGATCATTGTTGTCTGACCGTCTCAATGCGGCTTATTTATTCTGTTTACATACTATTTTTACCTTAATCCGCCTAAATAAGAAATGGTCAAACCCGTGCAGGGGAACACAATCTCGTTCACGGAGGGCTATCGCAAAGCCGCCTGGCAAAGCAACTTAAAAGGATCTCAAACGGCGCCGGCGCAGCAATAGGTACTGGTTTGCGCCCCGAAGTTTGTAAATGTAGTTTGAAAATGAGCAGCCGCCGTCGCATCAAATTTCTCATATCAGCAAGCGCCCTGCTTGCAGCCGCAGGCTGTATGTCGATGCCGGACGATCTTGACCGGGAGATGGACACATTTGTTCGGGAATACATCGAGCAAAGTCATTTCTCTCCTGTCTCATCATCTTCGCGCCTCGTGCCAATCAAGCGCCTCGACGTCTCTCCTTCGTATGACGGCGCCGAGGTGCTGGTCAGCGCGCATCTCGACTCCGCTGACGTACAGGATGTGCTCGAACGCATATTGCGGGAAGCGGGAAAGCCGTACCGACTTGAGGGCGTAACGTTCTCCGGCGAGGTCACGGTGCTGTTTTCCAGTCTCCCGCTCGTCGAAGCGCTCAATATCATTCTGGCCCCGACGCGCGCGGCGGTCGTTGAAGAAAACGGTACGCTCCTGTTCAGCTACGGGTCACATCCGAACTTTTCCAGCACCGACACGCCGGACGGCGGGCCGCTCGTCCGATCACAGATTTCGCTTCAGCATATAGATGCAACTATCGCAATCGACTTGCTGGGAGAGCTCCAGGAATCCGGCAGCGGCGACGAAGACGAAGATGAAGAAGACTACGAATATGACGATGAGGCCGACACCGGAGACTCCATTTCATTCGATGGCGTTCGTCCTTTCAACGCCCGGCGCCTGCCCGGCCGGAATGTTATCTACCTTTCCGGTTCAGCAGCACAGGTGCACGAAGCCATTGTCCTTCTGCGCTTCGCCGATCGTGAACGTCCTCATGTCATTATCGAGGCTTTGGTTTTGGAAGCCGATTCGGTTGCGATTAAGCGGCTCGGCTCGCGCGTTGTCGACGGCATGAGAGGCGACATCGGCGGTGCAAGCTTCCTGCCCGGTTCCTCGTTGAATGACGCGATCACCTTTTCCTTTCTTCAAGGCGCAGCGAACCCAGCACAGCTGACGGCTATGGTGGAGCTGTTGACGGAAACCGAACATGGCCGCGTGATCTCAAGGCCTTATGCCTCAACGCTCAGTCACGAAACCGCTAATATCAGTATCGTACAGGAAGAGTACGTTATCGTTGAAGAAGAAGGCGGCGTGCGCGCCACCATGCCGATCACCGCCGGCATTTCTCTGGAAGTCAAGCCAGTTGTGCTCGACAATGAGAGCATTCGCGTCGAACTCAATGTGGAGTCATCGGAGTTTCACTCATCCGCAAACCGGGCGACAAATGTGGTGGACCGCAGCAAGGCCAATACAATCATGGATATCAAGAGCGGTCAGACCATTATCGTCGGCGGTCTATACCGGCGCCAGGGCGCGCAAGGCAATGCCGGGATTCCGGTGCTGCGCAATGCGCCCGGCATCAATCTCGCGTTTTCACAGCGTGCGGAGGAATCGTCCGAGACTGAAGTGATCGTCTATCTGACACCGCATATCTGGTGGATGGATGCGCCGCCTTCCGCACCGACGCATGATATAAACCGTTTGCTGATCGACCGCCCGGATGACAAAGGCCTGCATCCAGAAAGCGGCGCTCCGTAACATCGGCAGCTACGGCTGTCTGATCGCCGTGCGTTGTTGGTATTCGCCTGGTATCCTTATAAGCCTTATATAGGCGACTTTTGTTGTCTCTTCGTATCATCACACAGATCATTGCTTCGACGTGCGATTCCATTCTTATTGTCGGCGTCGCAAGGCTTTTATGGAGAACTTGAAATGGTGTCGCCGCGAAAGATATTTCTGCTCTTCGCCCTGCTTGCGGGCTGTGCCGCAGACAAAGAGCCGATAACATTTGGGCTTCTCTATAATCTCTCCGGCGGCCAGTCAGCCCTCGACGTACAATCGGAACGCGGGGCTGCATTGGCGTTGGCCGAGGTAAACAAAGACGGAGGCGTATTAGACCAGGCGGTCATAAAAGCGGATATCAAAGGCAATACCGTATCCAACGAGGTACACGTGAAAACTGCCGCGCTTTTAGAGCAGCATCCACAGACAGTTGCGCTTATCGGCCTCTCGGATACGGATATGGCGAGAGCCGCCGCATCCGCCGCCATGGCTGCCGATCGCGTTCTCTTAACGAGCGGGGCGACATCGCCTAAATTACCTGAGGAATTTCCGGGCCATCTATTTCTTGCCTGCTATGGGGACAATGTGCAGGCCGCAGCGGCAGCCGAATGGCTGTATCACGACGCCGGCGCAAGACGCGTCCTCGTGATTTATGATCCGGAATTTGAATTCACCCGGCTGATCAAAGGCTATTTCACAGAGCGATTTACCGAACTTGGCGGAACAGTTTCCAACGCGCTTGCAGTGGTTCCGGCGTCGCCGGAAATTTCCACGGACAATCTCAAAGAAATCGACGCTGTCTATCTGGCGTTGCAGACAGCGCAAATCGCGCTTCCAGCGATTAAGCGCTTGCGCCTCGCGGGCCTGTCAGCGCCTATTGTCGGCGCCGACGGATTCGACATCAATGACGTATGGGCGACAAACCCGCAAATTTCGAATGTATTTTTTACGACGCACGGGTATTTCGGCGCTGACAGCCCTAATAAAAAGGCCCGAGACTTCACGGAACGCTATGAACACGTTTATGAAGGCGAGCGTCCCACTGCTTTCGCCGGACTCGGGTTTGACGCTGTGAGGCTTCTCGCACATGCGTTGGATAATTATGGGTCGGCCGATCCGGCGATTGTCGCTGACGCGCTTCGGCAGGTGCGGGATTTTGAAGGCGTTACAGGCGCCATGGATTTTACCGACAGCGCCGTCCCCCGAAAATCCGTCACAGTCATGAAGGTTCAAAATGGCGCCGCCCACTTTCTGGCAGAGCGTATTCCCGATTCCGTATCCGCGCCGTGAACCGGCTGACTACGGTTTGATTTTGTCGGACATGATGCGCTTCACATCGTGAAGCGGCGCTGGCGGCGGGTCACTCAACCGCCATACATGCGGCGTCGGCTGCGCCATGCCTTTACTGCCCAGATCGCGCAAGATTATGATTCTGAATCAATATCCGTTTCATCGTAGTTATCCGGGTCATGCGACTTGTTCGCCTTGTCGCTTTCCATATCGTTCTGAGTGTAGCTGATGTGGTATGTACGGCCGCAGCTGCCCGGCGTTTCCGGAACCTTTTCAAGAGGCGCAAACTTGTTGCCGCTATGGTGATAGCTATAGCGCGATTTTACCCAATAAACTTTCCCATGTTTTCGGAAGGGATAATGGAAAACCACCTCCTGAGCTGACTTGCCCCAAGCCCAGTTATGGGATTTCGTTTCTCCAGGCGCTATTTCATGATGTGTACAGACGGTCATGAAGGAAGAGTATACGCCAGCGCATCCAAGCGCGCCCCAAACAACATCGACGGTTTTGTCCGTATTGTTCGTAACTTTTGCCGTCACACAACTCCAGGCCGGTGTTGAAAAGAGAAATACAGTTGCGGCAATCATTCGCGGAATCATCATAACTTTGACCTTTATAAAACAGATTCAGCAGCCGCGATTAACGACGCTTTAGGGCAAAATTTGTAAGGTATTTCAGTTAATTGATGCTTAGCGTCTTTATAAGGAAAGTTTGTGTCATGAGAGTCTCACGAATAACACTCACCATTCTTCTTGCAGCTGCAACTACATTGCCTGGCGCCAACGCGCGCCCTTTCCCTTCCAACACGTCATACACAGTTTTTAATTGCAGTGACACTGCACACAAAGTTGGCGTGGCGCGCAGCCATGCCATGCATGAGACGCTTGATAACAGCAAAACGCTTGACGTCGGCGCTTCTGGACGCTGGAAGATTCAAAACTCCGAAGCGGATATTTCCATTCTGAGAAATAACAAATGGAAACATTTTGACGACCTTAAAGGCGGCAGCTATCGCATCGTCAAAGTGACGAAAAAAAGTGGCAGAGCTTTTTACAAGGTGGTCAAGACAGATACTGACGGATGCAAATAGCCGCGAAGCGGCCAGCAAAACATTTGGGCAAAGCGTGACAGGATGAAAAGCAGTTTGCGTTTTCTGGCGACAGGCGTTGCAGTTGCATTGTACGCCAGTACATCCGCTGCGCTGCAGGAACCCGGCTTCAATAGCAAGAATAACATCTACATACGAAATTGCAGCTGGGTAGAGATTGGCGTTACAGCCCTGCGCCAAAGTCGTGAGAATAATGTTGTCAGTCGTACAACGCTTAAGAAATACAAGCTTTTTGTAACATCCGGTGATGTCGCCACACTGCGCGTTTCGATTGGGCCGTCTACGCAGGAATTCGCGAACCCGGGCGCGGGATATTACACGCTCAATGCTTCGCGAAATGAGAATTCAGCGATTTGGCGCTTTACGCTGAAAGAAAAATCATCCTGCGGGGGGATGGGGTGACGCCCAACAAAAATCAATTTGCTCCCACACCGAATGAGCAGGCTGAATCATGCTGCGAAGGGCTGATCGCAATAAGAATTACAGCTGATCCCAGAATTCCTTCTTCCAGGACTTGCATTCGCCGTCATAACAACTGATGGCGTATCCATCCTTGTCGAGCATTTTCAACGACAATGCTCCGTCGACAAACTCGTTGATATGAAACTTCGCATAAAAATTGCGCTGCTTTATAATCTTCGCCCTATATCGCGAATCGCAGACGCCGACATTACAATTATTGAGATCGACTTCCATTTTAATCAGCATGTAGCCTTCGTTGAGAGGATCTACATTGCAAATGACAATATACCCCGTGCGCTTGTCGCTTTCATTTATCCCGAAGGGAGTGGCGAACCCTTTGATAACATTCACGACCGAGCTGCCGGTGGTGTAATACGTCCATGTATCCCCACCGCTCTTCTTGCAGATTCCAGCGGGGTTTGAAGGTGCTGAATTGAATTTGTGTCCGTGCAGAAACTTTATCATGCTCGCGGGGGTGCTTTCGTCCAACTCGACACCGAAGCTGTCCGCATATGCCGGCGAGACGCAAATAAAGCCCATCAAAATCACTGCGACTGATAGATAGTTTCTTATGTGCGACATCCGATACCTGCCTGCAAACCTTACCGGCAAAGTGGGGCAACCGACTTTACAACAGGTGAATCAATATTCCGCGGGAGAAAAGACAACGCCCGAAAAATGAGACTCTCAGACAACGATAAGCATGGGCGACGGATGTGCGCTGTTACGCAGGGCTTCTGGCCGCATCCTTAGAATTTACAAGGCACGCTGTCAGGAGGAGCATGGCTGGAACGATCATCGCGCCAAGCCCTAAAAGCGTCTGCATGAATGCGCCGAATGCGCATCCCGCGACAAAAGCACAGACCAGAAGCGCTATGGATCGCTCAGACCATCCCGCCGGCGTCGCCTGCCCGGGCGGTCCAAGACCACATGAATGTACAATATGAATCGCGACACCCGTGACATTACCTGTCATCATGGTGAAGGGCGGTCCGGTCACCGCCTCCAGTCGATGCGCTGCATTCAAAACGCCCATGGCGACAACCAGCAACGTCGCCAATAAGGCGTCGAGCCGAGACCCCATCAACGCGGCGGCTGAGACAATCGCAAAAATCAGTGTCGCGATTCCGAGTAAGGTCACTGTCTGCCGGCCGCCTGCCTTCTCAGCGATAATGGCCGCAAAACTCGCTGAAAAGAAGAACACGGGAAAGCTGATCAGATGAAGCGCAGCGGAACCGGGGTTCATACCCTCTTCCCCGGAGCCGGCCAGCATCGCCCCAAGCAAAACGACGTTGCCGGTGACATGGGCGACGAAAAGACCTTGCATGTGCAAAAAGACGGCAGTGTCAATGTAACCCGACAGAAAGCCAAGGATTATGGAAAGGGCGATCGGCGCTTTTATAAGGGGCATGAGCGGCTCGCAGGATGAGCGAGGGAATGTATGAAATCCGCAATCCCCGCTGCTGTAACACCCGTAAAAGCATGATACGTATTCGCGCATATTCTGTTAATTGCACGCACGTCTCATATGTTGAAGTTTTTTGGGGAATCTTGATTGGCGTTGCGGCCGTTTACGCACCCGGCGCATTGTTGTTAAACACGATTATGAGACATACGGACAATTTAAACGGCGTATTATCGCGGTTTCTGTGACGGAGCGCCCATCGCTGGCGCTTCAAACAATGTGACTGTTTATCGGTAGGACATATTTAAAGGATTCCAGCCAAGCCTGTAGCCGAGTCGCAGGCATGGTTGAGTTTTACAGAAGACCTGCCGGCAGGTGTTAAAGCAATCATACGATCGGGTGTGAGTTTGGCGCTCATGAAGAATAACCCAACGCAAAAGAAACTCGGCGAGCCTTGCCCCCGCCTTGCGGCGCCGGCGTTTGCTTCGAACAATTTTTCGATAAAGACCTAAGGAGCATCTTCCAATGGCCAGGAAATCTTTTCTCATCCCTGCTCTCGCCTTTGGCGTCGCCGCCTTTCCCGTATTGGCGTCCGCCGCTGAAAAGAAAAGCCCCGAAAAGCCCACGCCGCATTTTTGTTACTATGACGGCAAGGCGTTCAGCGTGAACGCAACCGCGTGTTTTGAAAACGAACAGGGCCTTGATATCATCCACATTTGCACGGCGCTGAACGACCGCCAGGACAAAGACTGGCGCGCCGTCTGGACGACGGGCGTTATCAACGCCAAGTGCAAGTCCAGATAAACGCAATTAGCGTGTCTGCGGCGTTTTGGATTTTATCGAAAACTGCAGCCCGCCCAAAGAATTTTACGCCTCCCAACGATGCCGATCGGAAAAGACAAATCACATGACGAAGCTTGCGAATAAAATACAAACAGCCATAACAGCCGGCGTTCTCGCCGCATTGTCCGCCACGTCGTCCTTCGCTCGCGACGCCACGTCTTCGCTCCCGCACGGTTTCGCCAACGACCTCTTTATGACTATTGATGGTCCGGACTTTTGCGCAAGAACGCGCAATAAAAGCTGTATTGAGATTTCCATACACAATGACTCCCGCGCCACGCTCGACTGGAAGGATTCATCCAATGACGGATCTCTGACCGGCAGCGGCGCCCTTCAGGGGTTTCAGATTATTGAGGCGGCTGGCTGCGTTTCCGGTGACGACCTGATCAGCCCCTTCTCTTTTGATACGGACAAGGACATCCTTGATAAACACGGACGCATCCCCGAATTCACCCGGCGCATGAAGGAAGACACCCATCACTATTGGAAGCCTGGCGCCGTAAAGAAAGCAAAGCTGATCAAAGGGTGCGCATACGCAGTTGGCGTCGAACGAGAGCTGGATAAGGGCAAATGGCATTTGACCTATGTTCCGCCGCGCGCGAAACAAGGTTGCTATCTGAGATATAAATATGTGGTGACCAAGGCCGACATCAAGGAATATGAAAAATGGGCGACGTTCGGCGCCGTTGGCGGCGGCATCGCTTCGGTCATTGGCGGCATGGGCGCGGCCCCTTATGCGTTTTATGCGACCATGACGGATACGGGCGCGGTGTTTGCGGAATCAGGTTCCGCCTTGACGGCTGACGCCGCCGCTGCGGCTGGCGCTGCCGGTGCGACCGCCGGTCTTTATGTCGTCGGCGCCACCGCGGTCTATGAGTCCGGTGTCTGGGGCGCCTACGGCATTGACGTTCTGATCAGGACGATTGACGGCGATCGGGACTGGCTGCTTGGCGGCAAATGTTCATAGGACAACATCGACAACGGCGTTTGCGATGATCCGTCGTTGTTCGCCGTAAAATCGACCCCTGCCCTTAGCCGATTCATAGATCGCGCCGGTCATAAATTGCGCGGGTCATAACGCTTGCGTGCAAATCCCGAAATAGCGCCGGACGCCGGAGATTGCCTCGCCGGACCGCGAGGGCCGATCTTTGTTGCGAGAAATAAAGTCAGGCGTTCAAGCCGTCTTTGTCGCCTTCGCATTGCGCAAAAACATGAAAACGCCCTAGAACCAGACCATGCCGCCTTTGAAATCCATGCGCACCGACATCGACCACCTGCCGGAGAAAAAACGGCGGGAGCTTAAGCGCATTCAGGAGATCCTGTTCGAGGAATTCGAGCTGGCGAAAGGCGGCGGGAAGACTGCCAAAAAGAGCGCTACGCGCACCCCGGGGCGTATTCTGAAACTCGTGCTGTTCGGCTCTTATGCGCGGGGCGACTGGGTCGACGAAGCGGGCAAGACCGCGAAGGGATATCAGAGCGATTTCGATCTCCTGATCGTCGTCAACCGCAAGGCCTTCGCCGACATGGCGACCTACTGGTACCGGGCCGAGGACCGGATCATTCAGGACCCGTCGATCAAGACCCCCATCGGCCTCATCGTCCACACCCTGTCGGAAGTGAACGAGAAACTGGCGCAGGGGCAGTATTTCTTCCTCGACATCATCCGTGACGGAATCGCTCTTTACGAGCTGAACGGCCAGCGCTTCTCCGAACCGAAACCGCAGACGCCGCAAGACGCCCATGCCGCAGCGAAAGAATATTTTGATGAGTGGTACGGTTCTGCTTTGCGCCGTCTTGAAATATTCCAAATCGAGATGGATAAGCACGCCGACAACAGCGGATGGATGAAAGATGCAGCGTTCACCCTGCACCAATGCGTTGAACGTCTATATGGCGCCTACCTGTTGACCACGACTCTCTACAGCCCGGCGACACACAACGTCCGTAAACTGCGCTCTTTCGTGGAGGCGAAGGACGAACGCTTCCGCGCCGTCTGGCCCGACGAGGACCGCTTCCAGCGCCGAGCCTTCGAACGCCTCAAGGACGCCTATGTCAAAGCCCGCTACTCCAAACACTACAAGATCGCCGAAGACGAACTGACATGGCTGGGCCACCGCGCCGAGGCGCTGGCGGAACTGGTGAAACAGGCATGCGAGGAGCGGCTGGACGAACTGGCGAAGGCGGCGGGGGATTAGCGTGTTGGTTTCCGCCTAAATCCTCATACTGGACATAACGAGCGACCGAAATGAGGCGGTTTTAGGCCGCTTGGCACAAAGTGCGAAGGTCCGGAATTAGCTCTTACCTACCATTTATAAGGCTTGTAGTATGCTGTGCTGTGGTCTGCCGAACCGGCTATTTAGCGCTTGTAGCAATAGTCGATGATTTCGGTGAATCCCACTTCTTCTCGGGTCAGCCTCGTTTCCAATTCGTCGAGGTGTTCGATGCTGGGAAGTTCTTCAGTCGCGGATATTTCAACAGTATACCCGGCATTATAGCCCATACCGACCCTTGAGAGTTCAGCACCAAGCTGGCGCAAAATGTCGTCTTTTAGCATCAGTTGGTTTCGCCGGAACCGGATCAGCCGGTGACAGTCGAAAAAGTCAGAGCGCTTGGATGAGTCAAATTTTCTACCGTTCCAACCGGTACCCCGCGTGGATCGATACAATGCGAGCTCTTGCGTATCTCTCCATACGCTGAAATCAAAATGGTTGGTCGGGTTCGGGTTCTCATGCGTGGCCTCGGGATGGAAATCCGTTACCCCAAACTGATGTTTATCAAGGACTGTCAAAGTCCGGTTCTGTGCAGTTAGCATGCGCTTGATAGCTTTAGGCATCTCGAAGCGCATTACTGTGGCCGCATCCAAAATGCGTATTTCTCTGGGAATCTCTTTGTCATCTCGATCCCAGCGCTTCTCCGTTCGCTTTGGCAGCCACTGAATATGCGTGCCAAAGAAACGCACAACGCCGGTTGAGTTGAACGAAGCTACGTGGACGTCTCCATGCTCCTGGTCATCATGAAGGAAGTAGTAAGCAGTTCCAAACCAGACAAGAGATTGAGCAATTTCCTCCACCAACTCGCGTATTGTTTCGTCGAGCGGGTGTGGGGCGTATCTCGTCTTGACATTACCAAGCAACCGTTGCGTGAGCTCATCGTCATTCGACAAGATCTCGAATAGATTGCCGTTTCGACGATTCACAGAGCGGAACAATCTCGCAAAATCCTCATCAAACATCCGGCGATTGAAGTTTGGCTTGTCGCGTTTACGCTTTAGGAAGAGGCTATCAACCAATCCAATTTGTTCATCGTGAAAGTAACGATGACGCAAAGGTTCAGCTCTAATAATCCGCATGCTGCACCTCTTCCTCGTCATCGCGCAACCGTCGCTCAAGATCCGTTATGTGATGATCGACCTCAAAGTCGACTGCTTCGAATTGGGGAATAATGTGCTTGGCAAAGAACAGGTGAGATGCATCCGAAAATGAGCTCAAAAACTCTCGTACGGTTTTGTTCTTGTGCGGTACTCCCCGTTCCATGCCCATCCGATCACCAAACCCATCGTTCCTAGCACGTTGTTCGAACGCGATTTTCCAATTGATCCGGATCAACCCTCGCGGAGAAGCGCTCATGCTGAAGCTATTTGGGTCTGAAAGAAGGATCATCCTCTTCAGGTATTGTTGCTTGTCGGTGGCACGCCCAATCCAAGCATCGAACTTTGCAAGAGCGCCCTCAGACAATTTCTCGTTGTCGTAGTAAGCCCCATAGAGGATGGCAAAGCCTAAGACAGACGCCAAGTCATTGATTACCGTTGAGATGAGATGAAGTCGGAACTCGTCATTTATCTCGAGCGATGGGTCCACAAATTTTGAATCCGCCGCAAGAAAAGCAAGGAACATGAACATCGGGAGAACTTTGTCCAGCTTATCTGCATCATTTTGCTCAATCGCGCTTATGCATGCTTCAGCCAGTTCAAAGTAAGTCTGTCCAAAGTGATCCGGTAGTTCCTCGTTGTGTTTTGGTTCGAAGATGTGTCCGACCGTTGCCCCGCTGCCAAGCGTTGCAAGTGCATCGTCTCGCGACGATTCAATCTGCTTGGACATCTCGACAACGTCGATGTTTGGTAGCACATATTGTGTTTCCGTGTAATGCTCATACTCACGATACCGATCCAAGAGCTGAGCCAATTCATCGAACCAACGTGGAAGTTTCCAATGGCTGTGTAAGCTTGCTAGGACGACCTGCGTTGCGGCCTCGGACATTTTCAATTTAGCCAAAGTGGCCGCGAATTCTGGAACCATGTTTTGGTAGAAGTCGCACACCTCTGGCAGAATCTTTGCGTAGTGCTGCAGCAGCTTTTGGACTGCCAACTGTTGGACGTATTTTGGCTTTGATAGACGGTGTCCCTCTATCTGTTGCTCAAATTCAATACGTTCAACGATGAACGCGAGTTCAACTTGCAGAAACGCGGGCAGACTTCGCAGAGACTTTTCACTCCACTCGTCCGCATCGAAAAACAGTTTCAGCTCTTTTTCAAAGGTCATCATTCGACGAAGAGTTTCTAGGCAGAGATTACTCCCCAGTGCAGCCCATGCGTCAGCTATGCCAATCCTTGTCACCGCTGAATCACCGTCCGCTAGGGCGTCCTCTGTCGCCAAAGCTTGTTCAACGATCTCCCTAAATCTTTTGAGCTCCTGCATGCCGACGTCAAACTGAAATTGTGCTGCATAAGCTGAAGCGCGCGTCGAAAAGCGACCAAGGAGTTTCAATGCAAGGTCGAAGTCTCCGACCTGAAACGCGAGCTCAATATGGCCTGCCAGCCTGTCGACGATCTCGTTTTCGAGCCATTGGTGATCAGGTTTTTCCTCAAGAAGCATATGCTGACTGCTTGTTTGTAGTGCCATTGATGTCGCGTTGTCACCAGCAAAAAACCATTGCTTGTGCCTGCTTCGCCTAGGAAACCAATAGCTTTCTTGATCGATTGTATGTTTTTGCTGTAAGTAGTGCATAAGCAATGCCGTATAGTCGTCGGTCAAGGCAGGCAGGTTGTCTTCCAAACTCTCTTTGTCACCTTTGACGCGCTCATCAATGTACAAGAGTTTTTCGAGAGCATCTCGCGCAGACTTCGAATGATGGTTGGCCAACGAAATTGAATTCTTTGGGTTCGCTGCACCTTCGATGTGGCGCGCAATGTTGGGGAGTATTTCGCCGCGAACAAGCAGATTGAGATCAAAGAAATTGAACAGCCTTTGGCCCAACGGAAATAAGGCCAACGCGCTGAGCAACGTCAAAACCGTTCCAATAACATAGACGAACAGACCGGGCTCAAACCCAAACAAGGGCAAAGCCGTTGCCGTCAAACAGAACATTGCAGCAAGCACCAAAACCCGAGCATACACACTGCCCACCTGCTCGTTGGTCAGCATTTGAATGATATCGCGGCGAAGTCTGGTGTAACCGGCACTCAGTATAATGCCAATCGTAGCGAAGTAGATCGAGAAAATCGCTGTGAGCAGTTGGGCGTACAACCTGAGTTGATCGATATTGAACTCTTTGTCGTCCACACTGAGGGGAGGAAGCCAAGTAAGGTTGTCTCGGAGGTAACCTTCAACGGAAATTAGCGTCGCCAACCCTAACGCAACCCAAAACAGGCTTTTCAATCCTATCCATGTAAAAGAACCTAAAATGCGGGCGTTTGTTTTTGCTTTGCTGAGAGAGGTTCCTCGCTTGTACGCCCCTCGCTCAAATACAAAGCCAATTTTCCCTAGCCTTGTTCGAAACTTCCAAAACCAAGGCTTGGAACCAATCCAGATTTTCAGCCGATCAATCAAAAAGTGCGCACTCTCATTGCTTCACACGCAACATATAGTTGCATCCAGTAACGATTGCGAGGTTTGAAGGCCGCGAACTCTTTGTTGGTCTTACAGAACCTGTAGGCGAGCTTGCAACAGGCAAATGACCGCTTTCGGCGAGAAGTTGCCAAAGGCCCAAAGACTGTTTTGGGGCGTGATAAGCTGCGGAGCTTATGTCCCCCTCTGCCCGCAATGCTGACGAACCATCATCCGGGGCGAGCGCGCGCACCACTTGCCAGACCCGCTCTTTCCCCTGCACCCTCTCGCCTGAAGGCGGTGGCCCAACGCAGGTGAAACCAGCGACTGAAATTCGCCCCTTGGCGACAGCGCGGCGCCGACCCGGCTTGCGCTTCCGGCGGCGTTGACAGGCGCCAATCGCTAAACGCTTTCCTGTGGCGCGGCGTCCCAATTGTCGGCGTCTTTGAAGCGTTCAATGGCGCGACCATTGAGGGCGATAAATCGCTGGCAATAGTCCTCGTCATTAAATGTGAAGCGGTGAACCTCGACGACGCCGGGATACAGCTCTGTCGGCGCGACAAAGCCGGTATAGCGCACGACGCCATCCGGGCTCTTGCATGTCGGCGTGACATTTTGCGATTTTTCTTTGAAGAGCGCGTTCATCACGCTCCAAGCCAGGATCGTTACGCCGGCCAGCGTTGCGATGCCGGCGATGTAATTCCATGGCGCCCGGATATCGACGAGCAGCCAGAAATAGATGCCGGTTGCGGCGATGACCGAAAACACCCAGGCCAGCGTGCAGCCGCCGCCAAGATGTTCGGCGTTTTCAACGTGCCCTTTGCATTGAGCGCACATGGGAATGGTTTGCACGGCGGTGAGTTTGACAACGCGCTCGACGGGCGCGCCTGCGTCTGTCGCCGTGTAATATTGTTTGACGCGCCTGACCGCGCGCGTTTCCCGGCCGCAGCATGAGCAGCCGGGCGGCCAGGAGACGTTTTTACCGCGGATGCCGATGGTCGTATGCAATGGGCGGCGCAATCCTTTTATTTGGCGGGCGCGTCATAACCTTGGCGTAAGGCGCGCCGCGCAGAGCGGGGCTTCCCGCGCCGCCCTCTCTTGGCGGCGGGATAAACCACACCCTACTATCGTTTCCATCAACTTTCTAATGTCCCCTCTTGCCCGCAAAAGGCGACATTGGCAGCGATTTGGCGAACAACCGTTTGGGTGCGCAACTTCAATCGGCCGTCCTCACGCTTACTCTTTGAATGAAATGACGACTGTTTGCAGAAAAACAAAAAACGCGGCGCCAGGCGCGCCGCGTTTTTCAATATCATTCCCCGGGGAGTGACTACGCCTTCGTTTGCCTGCGCCGTCGTTGCACCAGTCCCAGACCGCCCAGCCCTGCAACAAATAGCGGCAGAGCAGCAGGAAGAGGGACTTCCGGGGCCAGCGTTAATGCCGCGCCACCGCCCACCAGGCCCCGTAGTTCAGAGAAGGATGAACAGGCCGCGTCAGCGCAAACAATATCGCCGGTAGGTCCAACTATTCCAAGAGATGCAACTGTTCCTGCGACGAGATCCGTCAAAGAACCCGACAGGTTGAATGTTATCAGTCTTGCCCCCGTCAAATCGCTCGCTGTGGAGGATATGAAGGCAACGGTAGTGCCAAATACATTGGTCGGCGGCTCAGCAATATAAGTCGCGCCAGGGAGCGAACCGGTTTGCGATGTTATGTCAATGTTCGAAAAAGTATCCGTCATCGGATCGTAGTCGAACTGGCCGGTGGCGGTCAGACCCGTATTGGCGCCGCCAAATTCTATATTCACAAGAATAGTCGCGGCTTGCGCCTGCGAAATGAACAGGCTGCCGATTAAGGCCAATAAGGCCGTACTAATTCGTTTCATGAGAGTTTCCTTCCCCAGTCATAAGCGGATCGCCGCCCCAGATGTTAGATTAATGGCTCCAAAACCCGCGCCGCCATTAACAACACCGGGCCCATGCTTCGCGGTTTTCCGATAGCCGCCTTCGCGTCATCAAGCTATTTTGTTTCAGTGTCGCGAATCAATAGACGTGAGTCTCACCGAGGCATGCTCAAATCTTGAACATACCGGCCCAAATCAGGGAAAGTCTATTCGGCGTTTGCGCCAAACTTAACTTGCCTGGCCGCCGCTTTCCCTTACATGTTTTTACCGAAGGCGACCGGCGCGGCGACAATGGTTTCGGCTTAAAACCCGCGCCCCGTTGCGTAAGCTTCGCGGTTTTCCGACGGTCGCCTTCGCCCTATTAAGCTATTTTGCTTCAGCATGGTTAATCAATAGACGTGCGTCTCACCGAGGCGCGCTTAACCTTTGAAAAATACCGGCCCGAACCAGGGAAAATCTATTCGACGGTTGCGCCATACTTAACTTGCCTGGCCGCCGCTTTCCCAATACAGGCGCCGGTTCACATGAAACTGACGGCTAAACGCATAAGGGTTGAAACCTCTTGCATCGTTTACCTGAACATTATTATATAATCAGTATACCAAATATAATAAAATACGGTTATGCTTGTCGGGCTCCATATTGCAAAACCAACTATGCATGCGCATCGTTACCTGTCGTTTAAAACAGCTTGCACCACAGTCTCACCCTGCTTCAGGCGCGACTCGTCATCGATATAGTCACATCACCAACTGTTAATCCGTTTTGTTTTAGGGAGTATACAGTTTTTAGCGCGCGAAAATTTTATGCAGGTTTTTACACGCTATTCGACCGCCTAGATTTGAAAGCGAACCCAGATAATGAACACTCGCAAAACAAAAGATCAACTCGCCCGAAGGCTCGCTGTGATCAGCCACATTCTCCAACAAGAGAGCTGCCCCCTCCAGCAAAAGAACAGCGCTCATCCGCAACAAAGTCGCGACCGGCGCATACCGGCCTTCAAACCAGCCAAGGTTTTTACCAGCCGAAACACGTTTATCCCGTGCATGGTGCTCGATATCAGCGCCGGCGGCGTACGCATTGCTGTCGATGGCGCCGTTGACTTACCGGGCGATGTTATTTTGAAATTCGACCGGACCGGGGAAACCCACAGCGCCCGTGTTGTGTGGCAGGATCGAAACGAATACGGCCTCTCTTACCGAGAGTTGAACAGGCAAACAGATTCGACAATATCAAATACACAAGCGTTTGGTCGTCGGGAAGCCGGAAACTAAAAAACTGCCTGGATCTGATGCAAATTCTGACCGCAATGTTGCGCCTCGCCGGGAGATCGATTGGAAAGCAGTTCACCGGTCCCTGCACGCTGGCGGTGAAGGCGCCGGCGCAGTGACAATGACCCGCCCTTTTAGATTCATGGTTCCAAAACCCGCGCCGCCATTAACAATATCGGGCGCATGCTTCGCGGTTTTCCGACGACCGTCTTCGCCTCATCAAGCTATGTTGCTTCAGCGTCGTAAATCAATATACGGGCGTCTCACCGAGGCGCTTAAAAATCAATCGGCGGTAGAGTTGGCTATCGCGAGCAATGATTTAGGTATAAGCCAGGGTTCATTTTGTACTCGCAGCATCGCTTCCATTCGGCTTGTCACGTTTAGTTTTGTGAGTACTGACGATACATGATGTTCAATCGTGCGATGGGAACGTGATAACGATGATGCAATTTCTTTATTTGTCGCGCCTGTGCTGATCAATACGAGTATTTGTTGCTCGCGCGCAGTGAGTCCAAGCGGATGGTTCCGCGCGGAACTGTTTGGCCCGCGCCGGAAGCGGGGCATTTTTGCAGAAACGCCAAAGGCGCGCGCTTTTTCACGGGCGAGATTTGTCGCCGCCGCTTCCATCGGTTCAAGAATTTTCAATGCGCTGCAAAGCCTGGTCGCGTCAGCTTCGCTCTGCGCAGCGTGCAGCAGCGCTAATGCAGCGGGGTAAGGCGCCCCCAGATTGAGCCAGGTATTCGATGCCGCTTCAGCGTCATTTGCGAGTTCTTCAGCATACGGTTTCGGCAGGTCTGCAATAAAGTCTGCAGGCGCCACAATCTCCATTCGATGGGCCAATATTGCCGCTTCCCCGCGATTCCATTCATGCATTTTTGAGACGCCAAAAGCGACTAACGGTTCAAGGTGTTGTGACGCAACAGTACGCTTCTCGTTGAGCCACGCCCATTCAACATAAGCTAAATGCGCGGGAACAATGTACTGAGGTTCATCGGTGGCGGCTGCGCTTTGGATGGCTTGCTCTAATGTTTCCTGCGCGTTGTCATCGCCAAGGCGCACCCTGGCCCGCGCCAAAACCAACAAGGCAGGCAGTTTCATCAGCAACGTCAACCGGTCAAGGGACAAAACCCCCTCCGCAATGGTTTCCGCATCGCGAAAACGGCCTTGTTCCAAACGCAATTGCGCCAAGCGCCCCACCAGATAGTGCGTCCATGAATCAAGATCATGCTGTGTATCAAAAGCAATACCGTCAGCAATCGTTTTTTCCGCCAGGTCAAACTTTCGGAATTCAACGGCGTATTCCGATAAATTTGTATAAACCCGCGCAACATGTTCGTGATGACCATGAGCAATCGCGAGCTTTAAACTTTCTTCGAGTTTCGCAACGCCATCGCCCTTATTCTGAAAGATAAGCGCTGTGCCGATATTGTTGAGAGCATGGATTTTTACCTCGTCGTCATCGAATTGTTCAGCCAGCGCCATCGCGCGTTCGCCCCAATCGATCGCTTCATCCATGCGAAAATTAAGCATGTGGAGTTGTGATCGCAGGCTATAGGCCATGGCCTTTTCGTGTGACGGTTCGGCGTTATCGAGGACGCGAACGGCCTCGTCGGCGAACCGCCCGGCTTCGGCGGCCTCCCCTCGATACCAATGGAGTCGCGACAACCATCGCAAATTGTCGCCGACTTTATCCGCACGGCCAAGGGCGCGCCATAAGGTTACGGCGTGGCGGCGCGCGTCGATGACTTCGTCATCAATCTGGAGCGCAAGACCGGCCTCATATGCCCAGTTCTCGTAGAGCGTCGCCGCGGTCTCCGAATCCGCTTCATCGACGAAGCGCAACGCCGTTCGGTAGTGCGCCGCCGCTTCCCGGTGCGCACCGACGGATGCCGCGCGGGCCGCGGCCTTAGGCGCAAAATTCAAGACCCGTTTTCCGTCCAGGGCGCCGGCAGAGTGATGCACGAGTTGATCAAGTGTGGCTGTCGAGTCGCCTTCCTGCAAAGCTGACAGAATTGCCCCATGAAACTGCTTTTGTTTTGCTACGGACAATCGCGCCAGTGTTGCAAGACGAGCAAGTTCATGGCGAAAACGTAATTCGCCTTTTACATTTTGCATCAACAGCCCGCGACCGACACACGCCATGGCGAGCGTTTCTCCTTCGGCGCCAAAAAGCGGATCAAGCACATGGCGTGGAACGACCCCGGGAAACAGGCTGATGGTTTCTAAAAATCCGCGCTCGGATTGACCGAGGCGGTTCAGACGGGCGGCAACTGCGTCTTTTACCGATGCAGGAATATCATTGTTGTCATAGTCTGCGCCCGCGATAAGCTCTGTTACGAAAAATGGATTGCCGCCTGTAACATCATATAAATCGTCGCTGGTATATCCGGGCGGCGTCCCCAGCAGCTTCACGCCTTCTCTTGAAAGAGGAGCGAGCTCCATACGTTTCACATAGGCTGACGGTAAGTCGCCGAGCACCTCCCGGAGGGGATGAGTGGCCAAAATTTCGTCACTGCGAAAACTGATCGCAATCATGACCGGCAATATCGCAATTCGTCGCCCAATATATTTTAGAAAATCCAGCGTGGCGTGATCAGCCCAATGGGCATCCTCAAAGATCAACACGCTGCCGTTCAATTCATCTTCGATGGTGTTCAAAATTTCGGAGAAAAGCTGTCCTGATGGCGTGTGTTGCGACAACAGCATCTTGATGTGCGGCACAAATTGATGCGCCATATCGTGCAGCGGCCCGAGGGGACGCGGCGTAAACAAGGCATCACAGCCACCCCACAAAATTTTCCGCGGGCCAGAAGCGCGCAAACGAAACTCTTCCAACATTGACGTTTTGCCAATGCCGGCTTCGCCGCTGATCAAGACAATTGCGCCGCGACCGTCATTTGCGGAATCTGCAATTTCGATCAGCTGCGCGAGTTGGTCTTCTCGTTCGATTAACACGCTGTCATTCTCCCATGATCGATCATAGGTGCAGAATATCGCTGCGCTCAAGGCGGAATTTCGGCTTCCGCTGACTACCTCAGGCGACAATAATCCGTACAGCAATATAAAGCGACATATGAGAATCCATCGCCGGCGCAAGCAAACTCTGCAATTTATGGACATTGCCGAAAAGCAACTCTGTTAAACAGATCGCGCGCCGGTAACTTCAACACAAGCATATGAATGCATTACATAATTTTACTATACAATTGACCTGCTGGACGCCGTAAACAGTCTAAACCTAGGTACGCAGTAACCCAAAATAGGTGTCTTTACCGATGGCGGGAAGTTGCGCCGTCTATATCTGTTAACTCGCGGTGATGGTTTTGAAACGCGAACCGTGGGGAGAGCAAGGTATGCGAACGCCATTTCAATTGAGAGCCGGCAACTTCATTGCCATCACCGTATTGTTGGCCACTTCCGCTAATTCAGCGCAGGCCGCCGACGATGTCTCATGGCCTGCGCTGGAACAACGCATCGATCAAAAGATCGAAACTATGCGGCAAGATTATAATATCGTCGGCATGACTGTCGCGGTTACAAAGGATGGCCGACTGATCCATTCAAAAGGGTATGGCCGCAAATATATCAGCACCGACGGCGGCATCGAATTGCCGATGGAACGGCAGTTTCGAACCCGCATCGGGTCGGTCAGCAAGGCCGTTGTCACCGGGCCAGCGGCCTACAAACTTCTCAAGAAAAAGAACATCGACCCGCGAACCAAAAAGCTATATGGCGCAAATAGTATCTTTGGATCGGAGTATTCTACTGACATAAGCATCGGCTCTGACCGTTACTATCCAATTGTTGGCATGGCGATCAATAAAGATGATCAGGTCTTTACCTGGTATGCCGACGGGAAAGTCAGTGTCGGTTCCTCAGATAATTTAACACGCCATCTGCCGCCCCGAACATTTTCACGCGCTGAAGATACGCGCATAGAAGATATTCGCGCCATAGCGATTTCTTCCAGAGACAAAGTTTATACATGGTATGACAACGGTGGTCTGACCATCGGTCAATCGCGCGATCTCGATTATCATAAAGGGTTTGAATACAATAGCGACGGTGGTCTCATTACGGTAAAAATGCCGTTGGGCAAGTCGATGCTCAATGTGGTCGGCATCGCCATCGCCAAATCAAATGACCATGTTTATGTCTGGTATGATGACGGGACGCTAAGTTCCGGCACATCGCGTGATTTTACACGGTATTTTGTCGACCGCTATTATGTGCCGGCGCGTAATTGGGGCTGGCGTTACAATACGCGCGCGATAGCGATCGCCGCCAATGATCGCGTTTATGCTTGGTATTCCGATGGAAAAGCATCATCGGGAAAGAGCAACGACTTTGAACTTTATCGCTCCGTTTATAACTATTCATCCTACGAACCAGCGCGACGCAATCCATACAAGCAAATTACGGTTCAGCACTTGTTCGATCATTACAGCGGTTTTCAGCGTAATGGTGACGGCGAAGGCGCAAGCACAATGTTTTACAATACACTGGATGGCGAAGAACCGTCTTACGACCATATTCACCAGCACTTTTTAAGAACACGGCCGTTGAAATGGGCGCCGGGCGAAGCCTATTCCTATTCCAATCACGGAATGGGACTCTTTACACTGATTATAAAGCGCCTTTCTGGAAAATCCTATAGACAGTACACCGTCAATAACTATCTGAGCCCGATGGGCTTGAAGGGAACTGTCCGTCCGCAAAAGGCTAACCCAGACGCGAATGACGCCTTAGCTTATCAATATGACTGGGATAGTGATCGGGGCAAAGCCTATTACACGCACATGCCGTTTAAAGATTCAACGACCGGCCTCGCCGCTGGCGGTTGGATGGCGTCTGCCGAAGGGCTGCTCGCGATCACAAGAAAACTCAACGAGCAATATTCTTTTGCCGAAATCGACTCCTTTGGCTGGAAAAAAGAATCCAGGGGCAAGCTCCATCACGACGGGTTAACCGGAGGCGGAGCAGCTTATGTCGTGATGTTTCCGCAAGGCTATCGATCTAACAGCGGCAAGAACTTAAGCGGAGTACATGTCGCTATTGCCGCAAATACAACCCTTGATCGCGGTCCGGATCGGTTGCGCGGAGTGACCGGCGCAATGGACCGCCTCGCCAGTGAAATTGCGTTGGCGGTGCCGGATTCCTCTGTGCCGAGTGATTTTTCACTCTGGCCAGGCCGCAGCAACCCGAACTGACGCAGAGGGAGTCGAACATGACGACATACAAAATCATTCTTGCCTCGGTCGCGCTGGCTTTTGCGACAACAACATCTGTCGATGCACAGGGAAGGCGCAGCAATCCAAATCATATCGATAATCATGATCGTCCACTCGATCTATTAAAGCTTAAATTGACGCAGCTGCACCCAAATCGAACAGCAATTGTCGTGACAGCTGCAGGCGGTGAAAATTTTTCTGGTGCGCGTTTGCGGCTCGGCGAAAAATCTCCATGGCGAATTAAGCTTGAATATGAATGTCCGGGAGCAGGAACATCAGAGAACGGATATTTCTTTACTTTGCCAAGTGAGGTAACGAGACTCGATTTTAGAGGGTACCCTGAACTGTGGATGCATGATTTGCAACATATCGATCAATCAACGTCGGGTGAGATAGAATTGCTTTACTGGCAGAATGAACCGGAATTTTGGGAAGAACATCACGATGTATTAAAGCAGGAGGCGATCAATGCTTGCAATCGGTCTGCTGATAGAATTCAGTCTGAAAATCCCGGATACAATCGCAAACGCGCGATGAGTAAGGTTGGGAAGATCAAGCCCTTTGCCAACTACCCATACAGTCAACTTAAAGGGATAAACCCGAGGGTTGAGGGCAAATGTGTCGGCGCAAGATATGAAAAGATTGCTTACAACGACATCCAGTTCGATAGCTGGTTTACAACGACCGGCTCCACGACACGTTGGTGGCTTGACCTTGTCGTAGACTGCCAGGCTGAAACCGTCGAACCCTACAATCCACTTGGCGCAGATGCGTTCACGACCGAATTTTCGGTAACCAATGTAGCGTTGGAAGCGCAGCCGAAACTGGTTGTCGGACAATGCCCGCGAGACATTGCTTTCCGAGGCCGGGTTTCAGGTCAAGGTGAAGGTCGCGTTCGCTATCGTATTCGCGGTAGTGACGGCAGTCTTAGTCCAGTACGAGTTGCACATGTGAAATCAGGCGTTGAACCTGCCGATGTAAATTTTACCCGCAGTTTCGGAGAGTCGACGACCGGCGGTCTCGTGACGCCACCGCCTGAGACTACGTCCGATCGACCCAGTGAGCTTTCCACGGAGCCGCCGGATCCTGATCCTGCCGGACCCAGATTTGAAACAACAGCGCCTGAGCCACCAACCGCACCAGAACCTGTTACGGACGCGCTCGCAACTCCTGTCGCTGATGGCGAACATTCAGGTTGGTACAGGATTGAAATTCTTTCCCCACGCAACGGCAAGCGGGAATCGCCGGAAGCGAATTATAAAGTCGTATGCCTCGATCCCCCGCCCGACGGACTGTCGTTGCCGCCTGTTCCATCAGATCCACCTCGCAGCCAGACGCTGCAACGGCGAAATTGAGCGCAGGGAACATTGAACATTGTCTTCAAGATTGAAGCAGTTCTGGCGTTTTTCCATGTTCGTTCGGATTAAAAGTTCAAAACGCAGCTGAAAGCGGCGCCGCAGGGGCAATCAGTTTTAACGACATGCCGGGCCTTTTTGGGGCCGACTCGACGGACTAAGCAGTATTGTCGCTGTAGCAATCAGCCAGGAATTCGGCACAGGGTTTCTTTCACTGCTGAAACGCGACCCGGTTCAGGTGCGGATTAAGACGTTCTCGATCTGCGGGAAGTCCCGTTGCCGGACGCGATTTGGATATTCGGGGCGGGAATATTCGGGCTGAATCTTATTCGGCTAGCGGACAAAAAGTAGTAAGGTTGTTATAGGCTTGGATGAAACGTGTTGCCGCACTCATCCCAAACGAACTGAAACGTTGCAAACGGGCCCAAAAAACCTGTTTGTTCAACTGATTTCTAATGTTTTCTTTTGCGCGCAAAGCTGACGAACCATCATCCGGGACAAGCGGAATCCACTTGCCAAATCCACCCCTTTCTCTACATCCTCTCACCTGAAGGCGGCCGGCGCGGCGACAATGGCTTCGGCTTAAAACTCGCGCCCCGTTGCGCAAGCTTCGCGGTTTTCCGACGGCCGCCTTCACCTGATCTCCTGCGCCGATAAAAACCGACTACCCTTTTCCAATACAGGCGCCGGTTTTATTGATCAGGGTTTGCGTTTCGTCTTGATTTTCGCCGCCCGATCTGGAACAGATAATGGTTCCTGCAACCTATGCGGGACGGAGCGTCGGAAACTCCGTAAACGAAGAAGCATGCAGGTGTTAATAAACCCGCATTTGAAATGACGCGCCGCGGCCCCTCGCGGGCCGGCCCTTTTTGGGTTTAGTCGGCGCCGTTATCGCTGTTCGCCTCGCGCGAGGGAGTTCACTCTCGCGCGCGCCGTTCGTTCACGCCCTCCGACCTTCCGCCCGCCAAAAAAAGGGGCGATGCATGCCGGAGCTGACCTGTCATACGCAACTGCAAACGGCGCCGTTGCGCCGGGACCATCCTGCCCGCGTAGCGGTCAAACGTCCGCTTCCGCCGCTAACCACGGCGGACGATGAATGCGTCATCTATGACGAAACCACGATCGAGACGCTCGACCGCAGCTCGATCTGGAACCTGACGGGGCCGCAGATCGCCTATCTCCAGGGGCTTATTAAAAACGGCCCGCAGCGCTACATCGCCAATGCGCCCCACGGCGCGGCGCAGCGCTTGATCGTTTATCGCGGCTGCGCCCTACCCTTCACGGTCGTCTCCCAAGAGGAGCGGGTGTTCTGCGTCTCGCCGAAAACCTGCTGGTTCGATTATCCGCGCCTTCTCTATCGCAACAGTGCGGGTCGCGCGCGGGCGCCGGTTTTGAATTTCCTCCTCGGACTGGCGCGCCGTCTCGCGCGGTTTGAAAAGACGGTGACGCTCAACAACTGGTGGCTGACCAATAACCCGACGCCGGCGTTCTCGCGGGCGCATATTCGCGCCTTCACCGACCGCCTCACTGCACTGTACCCGGAGCATCTCATCGTCCTTAAAAGCCTGCCCGAGACCGACCCCACCGGCGTATTGGAGACTGTGCAGGCCGAAGGTTACACGCTGGTGAAGTTCCGCTTCATGCATTTTCGCGAGCCCACAGCGAAACGCACCAAGGCGTTCCGCTATGACCAGAAGCTGTTGAAGACGACGGCGTTGACGACCCGCTATCTCGACAGGGTAAGCGGAACCCAAGCGGAACAGTGTGCGGCTCTCTACCGGAAGCTTTATATCGGCAAGCACACCGACATGAACACCGCGTTTAACCGGCATTGGATGGCGCTAACCTGCAACACCGGGTTTTTGAATTTTTTTGTGATCGAGGACGCCGACGAGATCAAAGGCTTCGTTGTTTCCTACCCGGACGCCAACGGGATCAATGTTGGGACCTGCGGCTATGATTTATCAATACCGCAGGAGGTCGGGCTTTATCGTATGATTGTCGGCTCAACCTTTCGCAAGGGATTCGACGAAGGCAAATGCGTCAATCTCAGCACCAGCGTCCCCGATTTCAAACGTCGGCGCGGCTGTCATCGCGTCATCGAATATGAAGCAGTCTACGCCGATCACCTGCCGTTCCTGACGCGGGCATTCCTTCGCGTGTTCGCGGCCCTTTATAACAGCCGCACTATGGATAAGATGCGGTGTGCGTGAGCGCGATTACATTCAACGAAACCCGGAAATCTTCCAGCCGGGTGGTACAATACTGGGGAGTACATCAAACGGCTCAGAAACTATATCAGAAATTGGCGTATAACGGCGGGGCTGGATACTCAGCTTTTACCGTCCCAAAGCAACCATTGGCCTAGGCGGCATGTCGCCGAGAGCCATGTGACGTCGGCTCTCATTGTAGTCTTCTTCGATAACGCGCCTGATCAGCTGTAACACTCCATTACCGGCGATCTCTCCACGGCAGGCGGATAAAGAGATGGGACACGCCCGAGCTACGCCCAAGAATCCTGCGCTTCGTGCTTAAACCCTTATACCATCGAGCGTGCGCGCTCCTCCAACGCATGACGATCAATTTTTCCATTTGCTAGAATGGGTGGATCTAGAAGAATTTCCACATGCTTAGGCCGCTTGAAATTTGCAAGGCGTGTCTGAAGGTGATCTAGCACCTTTTTCTTGTCCACAGGCGTCGATCCATCGGGCACTATAAAAGCGAAGCCAACTTCAGAATACATAGGATCCGTCACCGGGACGACGCTTGCCAGAGCAACACCTGACATTGTTTCGAGCGCCAGCTCAATTTCTCGCGGATAGATGTTGTACCCGCCAGATTTAAACATCTCCTTCAAGCGGCCTGACAGTTGCAATGCGCCATCTGACCGTTCGCTGGCCAGATCTCCCGTTTTAAACCACCCGTCATTGGAGAAGGCTGCGCTTGTAGCGGCGGAATCATTGAGATATCCGATCATAACGCCTGGTGAGCGCACTTGCACCTCACCTACTGCACCCTGATTGCGCAATCGGTTCGTCGCAGGATCGGCGATGCGCACATGATAGCGCTGATCGGGCACGCCAATGGTTGCCAGCAAATCTTCAAGTGATGCATCCGACGGCGTGAACGTTACGCTGCCGGTTGTCTCCGTCATCCCATAGAAACTCTTCATGGGCAGGCCGAACGTTGAAAGTTGTTCGCCAAGCGCACGTGGCAACATGGCGCCGGACCAAAGGATTCGCCGGACATGATGCAATTCGTCCGGATGCATTTTTTCGTGCATAAACATCATCTGCAGCATCGTCGGCACGCCGCCAATGCTCGTCACTTTTTCCCGTTTTAGGTTAGCCCATAAGAGCGCGGGATCAAACGGCGCAAAAATCTGCGCGCCACCCATGATCAATAAGGTTGTGGCGATATCACAGATGGCGCCAACATGATTAATCGGTAGACAATTAAAGGCGCGCTCATTGAAACCACAATAATGAAAGGCCTGCACTCGCGAGCATTGAATAAGGCCTGTCTCGCTCAGCATTGCTCCTTTGGGCTCGCCAGTGGAGCCGGAGGTGAAGACAAGAAGACTTGCTTCATCCGGGTTATTAGATGGAAAATCGCGCGCACGCAGCTCTCGTCCAGCCGCAACATCGGTAATAGCTTGCGCTAATCCCCCTGGCGAATAGATTGCAACCGCAACACCGCTCTCAGACAGGCTTGGCGTCGCATGCGTAAACTGCCCGTCGGCAAGAACCAGGCGGGCGTCCGCACGCTTCACGGCCGCTGAAATTTCACGATTCGTATAGCGGGGGTTGAGCCCAACAAAGACGTAGCCGGCGCTGACGATTGCCAGAAACGCGACCCAAAAATCAACACTTGGCCCCGCTAGCACAGCGACACGATCGCCACGATGGCAATCAGACATTGCGAGGGACCGCATAACGGTATCAACTTCTTTACGAAGCATCGCATAGGTCAGGCGCCGGCCGCCTAAATCTATCGCTGCATCTGAATCGGGCGTATGCTCTGTATAGTGATCAAGATAATCAAGAAGATATGAAAAATCTGGAATATCTGAAAAACGGGGTTGTGCTATCTTCATTGCCGCTTACACCAGTATAAGCGCCAGCCATTCCGCCGCCAGCACTGTATCTTCTGACTCTTTAGCGCGCACTGTAACTTCGAAAGTCAACAAAAGCGATTTTGCATTTCGCGGCTCGACCGATTTCAGGATGAAGTGCGCTCGTAAATGGTGGCCGATGACGGCAGGACGTACAAACCGGATCCGGTTAAATCCATAATTGATATGATGGCGCAAATTAATCTTCATCGGCGCTGTAGACATGAAATATGTCAACAAAGATAAGGTCAAAAAGCCCTGTGCCGCAGGCACGCCAAACGGGCCGTTCTCAGCCTGCGCCGGATCAATGTGATATGGATCGAAATCCAGCGTCACGCCCCCAAATGTGGTCACGCGATCCTGCGCTATCTGAAGCCAATCACTGACCGCAACTTCCTCGCCCACCATATCGATCAGGACCTTTTCAGTCGGGCTCCCGTCTTGAACGACAGTTTCGGTCATTAGCGCATCTCCATTTCGAAAAAAATTGAATATAGTTTCACTTTTTATAACCTTCTAGTATAAAAAAATGCAAGACCTATCTATTGCGGTAAACGCGATTCTAATTCAGTAGGCCTTGCTGCAATTTCCGGGGATCTGGTCCATCTGCGCCCCCTATTCTAGGAAAACCGTATGTCGAAAACACCGTCTCCAAGGTCAAAAGCATCCGCCTCAGCAATGGCGACGCCCAACAGTGACGACGCCGCCACATGGTCAACGGGAAGTTGGCCCTTAAGCTTCGTTCAATTACTGGATATGCAGACCTTGCTGAACAACGGACGTAAAAAAGACCGCACCAAAGCACGATTGCTCGCGGCCACGGCGCGGCAACTTGAAAATCATGGCTATGGCGCCCTAACCCACGCCGATATCTGCAAAGCTGCGGATATAAGCGTCGGTACGTTCTACAAGTACTTCGAAAATCGTAGCGAAATCTGTCTCTATGTTTTAAAGCGCTTTCTGGAGTTTATCTCCACCGCGCGCAATTCGGCGCTTGAAAGTGTCGCAACGGCAATGCGCGCCGATCCCGATCCTTATGGATCAATTCTGGTAGCCAATTACCAGGCCTTATTGCTGATGCGCCATAATCGAGGCTTATTTCGATGCCTTGTTCAATCACAATGGGATACTGATGAACTTACCATGCTTTGGCGGTCATTTTCCGCAGAATGGTATCAACGCGCCGCGCATCGGGCATGGAATTATATACAAGATGCTGATTTCAACGAAATTCATTTTCGCACTATTCTCATGGGCGGCTTTATCGACGAATTCATCAGGGCGTACCTCATCGACGCTGAACCCGTACTGAATAAGCTGGTTGGCGGCATGTTCAAAAATGATGTCGAAACCGCCGCCGCCGTGAGTGATATTTGGTACCGCGTTGTCCTAGACCAACCCTTATCAAAACACGCGCAAGCGGTTCGGGTAGAGCTTCTGAGATCACTCCCGCAAATCCAGATGACATAGTGATGTCTCGGTGAATTGGGTTCGCGCGACATGCCTGAGAACATAGATTTCTGGCATCTCATTATTCATCAGGCGCATAATTCCCTTCGATCCCTTTTCCACCGATGCGCTTGGCGCCGACTCCCTCATCCTTCATTTATCCCCAAAAAATCAGCGGGTATTGACATGATCTTAAAATAAAGTGAAACTAAATTCACTTTTATTTTTAAGCCATCAGTTCGAGTAGCTTCCGGTAAAGGATCGACGCTATGCCATCCTACAAAACCCGCCAAGACTGGCGCATAAAACCGGAGCCGGCGCGCCAAAAGGAGGCTTTCTGGGAGGTGGTTGCCTTTTTCCTAATCACCTTCGCCATCACATGGGGAGTCGCGGCGCTCAGCATTTTCTCACCAGACTTCGTACTCGGCGATGACGGGTTTAGAGGTGCGCGTGGGCGGTCCTTCTTTTTTCTTGCCGTGTACGGACCAACCCTTGCGGGCTTGATGCTGACGCTGACCAGAGAGGGCTTTGTAACAGGACTGAAAGGAATTTGGCGGGGCGCTGTTGCGCCTGGTCGGGTGACGCCTTGGCTGCTGTGGCTTTTCATAGGGCTTGCAATAGTGCCTGCAGCATGGGGATTGACGGTCGCTCTCAGCAAAATTGGACTTGCTAACGAGACGATTGGATTATTTGTTCCGAGCGCCCTGTTAAGCGTACCCTTAGTTCTCGCAACAACGCCATATATCTTTACTGACCCAGGACCCATCGGAGAAGAATATGGCTGGCGTGGCTACCTTCTGCCCAGATTGCTGGAACTGACCGATCCGATCAGAGCTAGCATCATTATTGGCATAGCTTGGGGCGTCTGGCATTTGCCCGCGTTTTTCAATGCGGCGATGGGGCAAGCTGACAATGTATTCGTTTTTATGCTCGCCAACTGGATCGGCTGGAGCCTGCTGGCCACCTGGATTTTCATTCGCATGAATGGAAACTGGTTGATCCCCGGCGTGATATCGCACGCAGCTGTCAACGCATCGCTCAATGTTGGCGGCGCAGCAGTCGATCCCATCTATTCGCTCGGCGCAATGCTGGCGGCGATAGTGCTGATTTTATGGCGCGGGCCGTCTCTGGACCTCAACCGCAATATGTCATCGTCGGACGCACCCCGGCAGCATGGCGGCACATGACCAACATGCACCAGCGCAATCTTAACAGACGCGTTCGCAATGGAATTACAAAGCAAGCTTTTTCGGGAGGGCAAACGTGAGGAAAACTCAGTTCAAAGATAGAATAACGATATCGCGAAATGTTATCTTGGCTTCGGCAGGGTGTGTTTGTGCTGTAGGCTTTGGCGGACCTCTAACCGCCAATGCACAAGAAACGGCGGTAAGGTCATCATCCGATCTAATCGTCGTTACCGCGACGCGTCGAGAAGAGAGCCTTCAAGATGTTCCGCTCGCGATTACAGCCATCGACGGTAACACGCTAACTCGCATCGGAGCAGAAGATATCACAGATTTTGCACTTCGCGTTCCCGGCTTATCGTTCTCACGGAAAGGGGTGGGCGAGACGCGGTTTTCCATCCGTGGCTTGACTAGCTTTGCCGGCACCGATGCTGAGTTTCCTATGGTCGGTTATTACGTTGATGAAGTTGCGATTTCAGACAACGATGCGCCAGACATCGCCTTATCAGATATCAAGCGCATTGAAGTTCTGCGCGGGCCGCAAGGGACGCTCTATGGAGAGGGCTCAATGGGCGGAACCATCCGTATCATTACCAACCAGCCTGACCCGGATGAATTTGAAGCTTCCTTGCAAACAGAATTGTCTGTCCCCAAGGGGGGAAGTCCCGCATGGGAAGTCAGCGGCGTTATGAATGTGCCGCTCGGCCGCAATGTTGCTCTTCGGGTCTCGGGGCTGGCGCTGGATAATGGCGGTTTCATTGACAATGCCGCCCGGAACGAAACCGACGCGAACGCCTATGACCGCCTCGCCGGCAGAGCGGTGCTGGCATGGTCGCCTGTCCCCGAGTTGACGATAACGGCCATGGGAAGCCTTCAAGCAATCAACACAGGCATTCGACCACAGGTGTTTCCAAGTGAAGTTTCTGGGCTGACACCGCCGCTACTGACAGAATTCGGCGAAACAATTGGTTTTCGCCAAGTCGACGAAAATACACAAGATGACATCGCGCTTGGCTCAGTCACCATCAACTATGATCTCGGCTTTGCTGAGTTTGTTTCAGCAACCTCGATTTATAATCGCGACCAACTTCTCGTGACGGGCGAACCAAACACTGCAAGGGTCGTTGAAGCTGGATTTGCCCCCCTCGCCGCCGGATTTGGCGTCGATCCTTTCTTTTTGACAAATGGAGTGCGGGTCGACATTGATTCGAAGCGTGACACGTTTATCCAGGAAATTCGCCTCGTGTCAAAAGCCAGTGAAATATTTAAATGGACGCTTGGCGGCTACTATCGTGATCGCGATCTTGCAAACGTAATCTTCACCTCGGCGGAAGACGTTGTTCCGTTTGTTGCGCCATTCAATCCTAATTACGGCGGGGAACTACAGTTTACGAACGACGCAACGAATTTTGAACAATACGCAATTTTTGGCGAAGTCGGCATCCGCCCGATCAATCGTTTAGAATTAACTCTTGGCGCACGCTGGTTTGACGAGACTGTGACGGGGGAACAAGTAATCGGTGTCGGCGACTTCACAGCGATTGATCCTGGAACAGGCTTTCCCTTGCCAACATTCGGCGTCGTCACGCCAATCACGTTGCCAACACTGCAAACCAATGAATCCGACCTCCTTTGGAAAGCCGGACTCGCTTATAATGTGGGTGAGAATATTCTGGCTTACGCCTCATTTGCGGAGGGCTTTCGCCCCGGCGGCGTAAACTCTCGCTTCAATCCGGCTGCGCCTGCGGAAGAATCTCCGCGCTCCTTCGCTTCTGATGCCGCAACGACATATGAAGGCGGCATTAAATCCACACTTTTGAATGGGCGCATGCAATTCAACGTCGCCGGGTATTTTACAAAGCTCAAAGACGCCCAGTTTTTTGACCCGCGCGATCCAAGCTTTCAGGTTATTAGAAATGCAGGCGAGGCGGAGATACTGGGCTTCGAATTGGAAACGACGCTGAACTTGACGTCAGACTTGCAAGTCGGCGGTCATCTATCGCTCATTGATGCGTCTTTTTCAGAAAATGCGCTGCCGTTGACTGCAAACCCAGGCGTTTTTCTCATCGCGGAAAACCAAGACATACCGTTAGCGCGCGATGTCAGTCTTGGCCTGTTTTTTGACTACCGCCGGCCGGTGTTTAACGGAACGTTTGATCTGCTCGCCAGCGCCGATATATTTTACGCCAGCGATACTGTCTCCAGTACAGTTCGGCCCGAAACGGATACAAATGGTCTGTTTACGGTGTTCGACTCTTTCATATTGGCGAACGCTCGGCTTGGCGTATCGAAAAACTGGTTTGAAGCGACAGTTTTTGTCGACAATATCACCGATCAGTTCATTGAGTTTGGCGGCTTTACGTCACGCGGGATATCACGTAACTCGCCGCGCACTTACGGCCTTCGTTTGACTGCCCGCTATTGATCTCCTCCCTGGAAATCGGTTGATGCTGCAGGGCCTTTTATCTCAGCGTCAACCGGTTCTACTGCTTGGCGCGCGCTGCACGTCCCTACCGGAACCGGCATGGTCATGGTAATTCACATATCGTCAGCTGCACGCAAGGTATCGAGCTCATCGCTGTCTCCTGTGCAAGTGGTCGGTTATGGCGTCGGTTCCATAGGCAGCAGCGTTATGGCCACGGCGCCTGCTTTGTTGCTGCTCTATTATATGACCGATGTGCTCGGGATTGAGCCAGGCTATGCAACGTTTGGGATATTTCTTCCCCGGCTTCTTGATTTCGCAACTGACCCATTGATGGGCGCCATATCGGACAGGACACGGTCCAAATGGGGTCCGCGCCGCCCTTATCTACTCATTGGCGGCTTGCTCAGCCTTGTTTTCACGTCCTGTTTATTCGCCGTGCCCGCTTACAGCTCAAAGCTTACAGCACTGATCCATGTTGTCGGCGCCTATACGCTTATGGTGATCGCGGGCACAATTTTCACTGTCCCCTATACCAGCATGCCCGCTGATATTGCATCATCCGAAAATGACCGTACAAAGATGATATCTGTCCGCCTTATCTTTGTAATGGTCGGAATTCTTCTGAGTGGCGCCGTCGCCCAACCAATCGTAGCGCTCGCTGGCGGCGGGCGCGAAGGGTTTATCGCATTCTCGCTGATACTCGGAATATTGACCGGCGGGGCAATGCTTGTCGCATTTGCCGCCACCTCAAAAATGAGCGATATGAACGTCCGGCCAAATTTCTCCATCCTTGATCAATTCCGCATGATCAGAAGATCAAAACAGTTTCGCGCATTGGCGCCGGCATATCTTCTGCAAATCATAGGCGCGGGATGCGCCCTCGGCGCATGGCCCTATTTCGCCGAATATATTATTGACAGCGGCGTTTCAGTCAGTCTGATGTTTCTCATCATTATCAGTACAAGTATGTTAAGCCTGCCCATATGGCGTTACATCATGACGCGTATCGGAAGAAAGGCTTCCTATTGCGCGAGCGCAGCGCTTTACATTGCTTCTGTCGGCGCTATGGGCGGATCTGCGATGGGGTCAGATGCGCCTGCCTTTCTCTTCGCAGCCTTTATCGGCATGGGCTTTGCGAATGGCGGGCTTCAGTTTGTGCCATTTGCTGTTCTCGCAGATATTAGCCAGCATACTTCCACTCAGGAAAACTGCACAACGGCGGGCGGCTTCACCGGCATATGGTTTGCTGTAGAAAAACTGGGATTCGCCCTCGGTCCGCTTCTGCTCGGACTCGTGCTATCCGCTACCGAATTTCGTGCATCCACGCCGAATACGCAAGTCGTACAATCCGAAATCTCCCTTGTAGGCATACTCATTGCGGCAACGGCCATACCGGCTGTTCTAATAGCGGCCAGCGCTTGGGTTGTCGCCAGTTCCAACGCGCTTCAAGTTTTATTCAATTCAATTGAAGCGCACGATGACAATCCTGCTTGCAAGACTTCAACATTCATCGAGAAAGAAGTGAATTCATGAAAAAGGTAAGCATCCGGCACTGTGGGCCAATCATCCTTGCAAGCGCCATTTCAATGGTCATCGCTGTTAGCTGCACAGCAGTATCACCTGAGAAGAGATCAACGGACGAATTAGCAACCGCTGTACAATCTCTTGTCGATAGCGCCATAAAAGCCGCGCCGGACACTGCGCCAATTCACAGTGCAATTGTCAACGTCACATCGGACGACCTGCAGCGCGATATCGCCATCGTCGCTGGCGTTACGCGGCCTGGAACCAACAATCCGGCAACCATCAACAGCCCGTTTCATATAGCCAGCATTACCAAACCAATGACAGCAGTCATCATTTTACGCATGGCGGAACGCGGCGCCTTTGGACCAGCCGGCATCGATACGACCCTATCAAGTCTTGGTATCCTGTCTACTGATGATATCAATCGATTACATCGGATTAACGGCAGATCCTATGGCCACGAGATTACGCTGCGACATCTTCTAGCGCACACGCATGGCATGCGCGATGTCCTTATCGACGGCCCCAACGCCCTCGCCAGTGACGAGCCGGCCGCGGGATCGCTTGTCGGCACGATCTTCGCCAACCTCCCAGACCACATGGCTTGTCTGGCTACAGATAATTGCGACACGCGCAATCTGCCAACGGGACGCAACTGGACGCCGTTCAACCCGTCTGGTGACGACAACGGCATCCTTAACTTTTACCTTTCTCACGACTACGGGACGAACGCCTTGTTTCCTCCCGGGACAGGATTCCATTACAGTGATACCGGATACGTTCTACTCGCGCTCGTCGCGGAACGTGTCGCCGGCGCGGGTTTCGCCGAAATACTGCAAACTGAAATATTCGATCCGTCTGGAATGGCGAACTCCTGGTTTTTTCCAACCGCCGAGAAACGCGCCTTGCCTGCGACAACCAGCGTGATGGAGGTCTATGCGGGAAAACTGCCGCTGATGACAACAGGCGTTTCCTTGTCATTTGACTGGGGAGGCGGCGGTGTCGTCGCAACCGCAGGCGACTTGGCCGCTTTCGCCGACGCGCTTATCAGCGGACGCCTTCTGGCTACTGAGCAGTCGCGAGACGATATATTCAGCTGGACGTCGCAATCACGGCGCGGCGACCCGCTGGAGAACGCATATGGGCTTGGCGTTGGCTATCGCCATAGCGGCGGTTTTGACCTCATTGGGCACTCTGGCGCGTGGGGCGGTTTCATGTCTTGTGAGCCTGTGCGTAAACTCTGCGTCACCGGGACTGTCAATCAAGCCTATGCAAATCAAGGCGCTCTGGTCGACGCTATTTTCAACCTTTTTGCTGAAACGGAAAAACCGGAATAAAAAACGTGATGAGGGGGAGCATGAAAAGTGGCGACATTGTCAAAGCTAGACACCCAGTCCCATAGGGGAAGAGAAGTTTGCACCCAAGGCAAGGGTGCTTGTTCGAAGATTTGCAAAACACGGTATAGCCGTAAAGCAGAACATGGAGCGGAGACTTGGCCAGCCTAACCATACAATTGTTGGGCGACTTTCAGGTTTTACGAGACGGAAAGCCCGTTGATCTGCCGGCTTCCAAAAAAACCCGCGCTTTGCTCGCATATCTTATCGTCACCGGCAGGCCGCAGCGCCGGGATCGCCTTTGCGAACTATTCTGGGAACTCCCCGACGACCCTCGCGGCGCGCTGCGCTGGTCACTGAGCAGGCTGCGCCAGATCGTCAACGCCGACGGCGTTGAACGACTGGTAGCTGACCGCGAAAGAGTCTCTTTTGATACATCAGGCATTGAAACAGATATTGGTGAGGTCGAGCGATATTTTGACAGAGACGACATCTCGGCCGCCTCGCTCGTGAAGGGGCTCGCTGTCCTTGGCGAGCCCTATCTCGGCGGCGTTGATTTGCCGGAACAACCGCTGTTTGCCGACTGGCTCTCGGTAGAACGCGAGCGAATTCTTCGCTACCGGGCCAAACAAGCCGCGCGTCTTATTGATCACAAAGACACAACGCCAGATGAAGCGCTTACCTATGCGAGGGAGTGGCTGGCCGCACGTCCATATAGCCGTCACGCCGTCGATGCGGTCATCAAAAGCCATCGTCGACTGGGCCAGGACGCTGACGCAAAGCGGCTTGTCCAGCAATATAAAACATACTTCGATGCGGCGGGCATTGCCTGGACGCCAAATGCCGATCATGCGCCAAAGCGCGCGATGATCGCGGACGCTGAACGGTCAATCCTGTCGCGCCAGTCCATCAAGTTCTGCAGGACAACCGATAATGTGAACATCGCTTATGCAAGCGTCGGATCAGGGCCGCCGCTGGTGAAAGCCGCAAACTGGCTGACGCATCTGGAACTCGATTGGAATGCGCCTATCTGGAGCCCGCTCTTCAGAGAACTCGCCAGGACGAACAGGTTCATTCGCTATGATGAGCGCGGCAATGGCTTGTCCGATTGGGACGTCCCGGAAATATCTTTCGAAACCTTTGTCGCCGATCTTGAGGCCGTGGTCGACGAAATCGGTCTCGATCGCTTTCCGCTGCTGGGGATTTCGCAAGGCGCTGCGGTCTCGATTGAGTTCGCTGTGCGCCATCCCGAACGCGTTTCAAAGCTTATCTTGTTCGGCGGCTATCCAGCGGGCTGGCGGATCGGCACGGACGCAGCAACGATCGCAGAACGCGAAGCCGTCATGACGCTCACCCGAACGGGCTGGGGGCAGGACAATCCGGCCTATCGGCATATCTTCTCTGCGACCTTCATGCCCGGCGCATCGCCCGAACAACTGGCCTGGTTTGACGATTTTCAGCGCCAGACCACAAGCTCTGACAACGCCGTCCGTTTTCTATCAGCGTTTGGCGACATTGATGTACGTCGCCGCCTGAAAGATGTCGCGGCGCCAACGCTTGTCCTGCATTCGCGCGGCGACCGGCGCATTCCCTGGGAGACGGGCCGGGATATCGCGACGACAATTCCGGAGGCCTCGCTGGTAACGCTGGAAAGCGATAATCACCTGTTGCTCGAAGGCGAGCCCGCCGCCGCTCAATTCGTCGAAGCGGTTCGCGCATTCTTATCAGATGACTGACTTTTCCTGCAGCCATATGACTATCTAAGATTGAGCACCAGCACACTGGCTATTCCCACTGGCGCAACATAGCGGGTCAGGAATAGCCATACCCGGAAGCCAATACCGCTCGCTGCCAGTTCTTCGGCCGTTGCCCGCGACGGCAGAACAAAGCCTGCATAAATTGCGATCAGGAGACCGCCAAGCGGCAAGAGAAGGTTCGCAGTGACATAATCCAGGAGATCGAAGACGTTTTTGCCAAAAAGCGTGAACTCCGCGCCGACGTTAAAAGCCAGCGCCGACCCGATGCCGAGGACCCAGATCATAAACCCGGAAACGCCGGTCGCCTTGAGGCGCGTCCATCCGGGCCTGCCGGCGAAATATTCGACAACGGGCTCTAGAACCGAGATCGTTGACGACAAGGCGGCGACCAGCAGGAACAGAAAGAACAGCGCCGCGATAATCGCGCCGCCCGGGATCTGAGCGAACGCAATGGGAAGCGTCACGAAAACAAGTCCCGGCCCCGCCCCCGGCTCTAACCCTGCCGCAAACACAATCGGAAAAATGGCGAGACCGGCGAGCAAGGCCACGACCGTATCGAGTCCCGCGATCGCCGTAGCGGACGAGCCGATCGATATGTCCTTTTTGAGGTAGGCGCCATAAGTCATCATCGCCGTCATACCGACGCTCAAGGTGAAAAAGGCATGCCCGAGCGCCACCAGCACGGCTTCACCGTCCAGCGCCGAAAAATTCGGCCGGAACATAAACGTCGCGGCGCGTCCAAACGCACCCGTTGTTGACGCCGCATAAACAACGAGCGCAATCAGGATCATAAACAAGCCAGGCACCATCCAGCGAACGGCGGCCTCAAGGCCGCGGCGAATGCCGCGCGCGACGATCAGCATGGTGGCGACCATGACAAGCGTGTGCCCGACGATAAGCGCCCACGGATTGGCGAGCAGGCCGGCAAAGATCTGCGACATTTCCTGTCCCAGTTTAGCATTGTCGCTGGAAACGCCCTGCAGCGAACCCGTCAGTGCAAACCATAGATAGGAAAGCGACCAGCCGGCGACGACGCTGTAAAAAGAAAGGATCAAAAACGCGCAAAGAATGCCGATCCAGCCGATGATCGCCCAATTGCCGGATACGTTCTCTGACGATGCAAGCGATCTGAACGCCTGAACCGCGCTGCCGCCACCGCGCCGGCCCACCAAAATCTCAGCCATGAGCACGGGCGCGCCGATCAGCGCGATGCAGGCGAGATAGACGAGCACGAATGCGCCGCCGCCGTGTTCGCCGACGATATAGGGAAATTTCCAGACATTCCCCAGGCCGACCGCGGAACCAACGGCGGCGAGAATGAAACCGAGCTTGGACGACCATCCCTCGTTGTTGGTTTGATGTGCTGGACTTTGCGCAATAACGGAAGGCGCCGTGCTTACCGACATGTTTGTATCCTGACTTTTGGAAGTTGTGGCTATTAAGCGACGCGCGCCCGGTACCGCATTCTCCGGGCGGCGCGCAGTGATAAAAATTCTTCAGGCCGCAATCAGCCCTGACGGAGGGGCGGCGATTTCGTCGGGGCGAGCCAAGTCTTTTTTCATGATCAGCGCCCGCATTGTGAGACCGCAGCCGACCTCGTAGTCGATTGAATGGCTGGCGATATATCCTTTTCTTCGATAAAGGCGCTCGCCAGCTGGCGTTGCGGCCAGTTCAAATGAGCTGAAGCCCGCCAATTGCGCTGCTGTCTCACAGCATGCGAGCAACAGCGCGCCGAGCCCGCGGCCCGCGAATTCAGGGTGCGTGTACAATCCCCGGATTTTCGCCGCATCCCGGTCCGGATCAAGCAAGTCCTCGCGAGGAGCGCCGCGGTCGCCATTGCTGAGTGAGGCGCGAAAGCTCCAGCCGCCGCAGGCGGCAAGCCGGCCCTCAACGAAGGCCAGATAAAAAACGCCGTCCTCAATGAGCCGCGCATCAAGTCCCAAAGCGCCGCTGCGAAGCGCCGATTCGACTGCAACACCAGCATAGTCTCCGCCCGTCAATTGGCGCGCTGAGGCTGAAATAAGCGCCTGAATAGCCGAGCAGTCGTCCGGCCCGGCTATACGGATATGGATGGATGGCGACGTCATAATTCTTCTTTTTCCTTTCAGAGCATCATCTGATGCTCACCCCTCGTTTGAGAGAGCGTGTGAAGCTCCGTGGAAATTTAGAAAAAGTTTCGATCGCAGGGACTTGAATAATATTTGCCCAGCGAGACCATTCAACTTAGCGGAATCGCCAACTGGGTGTATTAGCGCCGTATCGGCATAAGAAGCAATTCACGACGCTTCGGTGTTGCACTACGGCCATGGCATGAGCTTGTGCTCAAGCGTAACTTCAGAGCCTGGAAGCGCACTCTTTATTACGCCAAGTGTTTGACTGGGCTCGAGACCAAATGGCCCGTCGATGATAACACGGATAATATATTGGTGGCGCGCCATGTGTGTTCTCCAAGCTTATTGCCTCATCAATAGGTTCCTTTATTCAGCGAGGAACTCCGCAATCGCTTCGCAGGTCTCGTCCGAAGTCAGGCCGAAGTGTTTCATTGTGTAGTCAAAGGCCCCGGCGCACATGCGGCTCAGGTCGTTTGAGATAGTATCGAGCAAGTGATCGAAGCTATTGTCGTCGCGTGACAAGTAAGTAGCAACTGCCATTCCGATAAGGCTTCTGTTAACTGACAAAATGCATCGTCCCTGACCAGGACCTAGTTGCTCGATCCAAATATAGACGAGCGGCAGGTTTTCGCTTTCCTCATCGCAGTCAGCTTCGCTATTCAGGTCTTCGCGGTAGGTCGGGGACAAGCCGTAGTGCTTTTGCAAGTCGTGCATAACCTGTTGGCGCACCGCCTGTAGATACTCGTCGATGGTCATCATTTCTCCTTGGTGGAAGTTTGCGAACGCTTGCATTTATCCTCCTTTGCCAGCGCGCGAGGGGCGCGGAGCCCCCCAATAGCTCAAGCGCACCCGCGCGCGACGCTTATCAATCCTCATCATCCGTATCGAGACTGATGTGAGATGCGATCAATCGCTCCAGCGCCGAACCGTCCTTGCGCGTGAGGTTCGGAATATATCGGGAGTAGACCCTGAACAGCATCTGCGTGGATGTATGCCCCATTTGCCGAGCGATCCATTCCGGGTTCTCTCCGGCCGCAAGCCAAAGCGTCGCTGCGGTATGTCGCGTCTGGTAAGGACGACGAAGCCTCAGGCCGAGGTGACGCAATAGCGGGTACCAGACCCGGCGGGTCATGTTCTGGTTGTTGATCGGCGAACCGGCTCGGCTTGCAAATACGAAATCGCTCTTTCCCTCGGTCGCTTTTCGCTGCGCTTCAAGCGCCTCGATGACGACTGAGTTCATGTCTATTTCACGTTCGGAACCGTCAGTTTTCGTCGCAAGGAGTTCGCCTTTCACGAACGCCTGACGAACGAGAATCTGACGGCGATCGAAATCGACATATCGCCACTGCAATCCGTTGATTTCGCTGGACCGCATGCCGGTAAAAAATCTAACCGCGAAGTAATTGCGAAAGTCGGTGCGCACACGCGCGAGAATGAGCTGCACCTCCTCCAACGTGAACGGTTCGACATTGGTCTTCGGCTCGCGTAGCGGCTTAATGTTCTTCCAGGGCGAGGTGAAATTGAACTTCTCGGCCGCTTCCGAAAGAATCATCCGCAACGGCGCCATGATGTGATTAATCCGGGACGGAGATAACGTCTCCCCTTCCCTCTTACCGGGCAAGTCGCCAAGTGAGCTGCGAAAAGAAAGTATGTCTTCTTTCGTAATGCTTGTGATTGCTCGGTTGCCAAAACGCGGCAGCAAATAGATATCGAGTATGGCGCGAATGGTCTCTTCGTGTGAAGCGCGCCATTCGATCCGTTTCAATTCAAACCACTTTTCGGCAAAGGACTGGAATAACTCGGCTGAAATCAATTTCGCTGATTGATAATTCTGACGGTCTTCAAACAGGTTGGCGTTAGAACTTTCGGGAAAATACTTTCTGTAACTGAATGTCTCTAGTGTAATCTCCGCTTCCATACGCCTCATAACTACGGCAACCTTTTTTCGGTTTGCCGGCGTGTCGGGGATGGATAGATACTCTTTGTACCTTTTTCCATTTACGCGGAAGTCGACATAAAGACGGTTATGTTTAGAGCCAATCGCGGCCATGGTTCAGCCCAACAAATCTGCAAAACTGGCTGCGCTGCTGGTTTGCGCCATGTCGGCTTCCACCTTTTCCCAAAGGTAAAGAATCTTTCTGCCGCCAAACGGTCGGATGTAATGAACGCCTTCCAAGAGAACGGAATCTTTGAGCCGCTCTCGAATGGTCCGAACGTCGTATTTAATGCGATCGGACAGTTCCTGCGTTGTCAGATAAGTCTGAGTCATGCATGCTCTCCAGTCGGGCGGATTGCCATAAATAACCCGAAAATGATCTTCTACAGATCATTATGCACACATTATGACCCACTACAAGAAAAAATAATCTACAGGAGATCATTTTTGCCAGTTCGGATACATTTGTCTCGGCTAATGGGCGAGCGGAAACTTAAAATCGCCGATATCGCTCGGGAGACCGACATCAATCGCGGAACGCTTACTCGGCTCTATTATGAAAAAGCCGAGCGGGTGGATCTCGACGTCATAGAAATCCTGTGCCGCTACTTGGAGTGCGAGATTGGCGAGCTAATGGAAATTGTCGATGAATAATAAATGCTGTTTTGCCGCCCCAAATGAGCAGTATACGGAATTTACTCGAGACCTGCGACTATCCTCCTAATCATCGATCTCGCTCTGTGAAACCTGCCCGAACCAAGTCTGTAATGGTTCATGCTAAAGGTCACTCAGATTGGGGATGTAAAAGGTATGAAAATATGTTGGTCCCCAAATGGTCCCTTTTTTGGTCCCCATCCGAAAAGGCCTATACCGGCCTAACCGCAACTGACTGATTTGCTTGGTAAAAATGGCGCGAGTGACGGGACTCGAACCCGCGACCTCCGGCGTGACAGGCCGGCGCTCTAACCAACTGAGCTACACCCGCGTAAGGGGCTCGCCGCCCCTGTAAAGAGAGAGCGCGGCGAGGCAGGCGGTGTAGGCCAGCCTCGCCACCCCGTCAAGCCGGATCTGCCGGGAGCCGGCGCGTTAACCTTCGCGGGCGGGGGCGCTTGCCTCAGCCCGCTTCATGGGCGAGGCCGGGCGCACGGCGGATCGCCAGGATCGGGCCGATCAGCATGGCCAGAAACGCCACATTGAAGGCGGCGTTCGCCGGGACGCCAGCGGCGATGGACCCGGCGGAGTCAATCACGAACCAGACCAGCATGGAGGCGATGACGCCGCGCACCGCAAGGCGCGAGCCCTCTTCCACCAGCGGCGCGACCACCATGTAAAAGAGCACGCAAAGCCCGGCGAAGACGCCGCCGCCGATGGCGCTGAACCAGCGCGCCTCTTTCGTATATTCGGCCGTTGCGCCATCCAGCGGCCAGTCGAGGAGATCGTGCAGAAAGACGGAGGCGCCGTCGATCGGCGCAAAGGCGCCGGAGGCGAAAATCAGTGCGGTGAAGAAGAACATCATCGAAACATATCGGATGATGGTTGCAGCCTGTTTCTCAGTCATGGGGGCATTCCTTTCCAATGTCTTCGCCCGAAAATGCCCGCGAGGAGCGACGCGCCGCAATTACCTCCGGGGTAAGTGAAATAAGCGCCGCGACGCTATAGGATCGCCCGCACCAACAACGGAGCCGGCCATGACGACGTCCGCATTTGGCGACATGCTTAAGGAATGGCGCACGATCCGCCGTTTCAGTCAGCTTGACCTCAGCCTTGAGGCGGATATCTCCGCCCGGCATTTGAGCTTTCTGGAATCGGGCCGCGCCAGCCCCAGCCGCGCCATGGTGATCCGCCTCGCCAGCGCATTGAACATGCCAAAGGACACGGCGAATAACGCGATGCATATTGCGGGCTTCGCGCCGGTGTTTCCGCAGCTCGAAAAAGAGGCCGCGGACCTGGCGCCGGTGCATGATGCGGTTGCGCATATGCTGACGAGCCATGACCCCTACCCCGCCATCGCCATTGATCGCCACTGGGACGTGATCAACGCCAATACGAGCGCGCTGTCGCTGTTCGCCGCGACGGGCGTTAATGGCGCGACGAACATGATCGACGCCTTGTGCGCGACCGGCGAAAGCGACGTCATCGACAACTGGGAGGAGACCGCGATCCTCGCCCTTGCGCGCCTTCGCGCCGAAATCGCACAGCGCGGCGGCGACCGCGTTCTGGAACGCTACGCCGCCCAGATCGCCGACCACAAACGACTGGCTGAGGCCGACCTCAGCGATATCGATTTCAGCCAGGCGGTGATCCCGTCCGTGTTTAATCTCTCCGGCAAAAAACTGTCGCTGTTTACAACCATCGCCGGGTTCAGCACCGTGCAGGATGTCAGCGCCAGCGACATCCGTATCGAGATGATGTTCCCGGCGGACGCCGAAAGCAAAGCCTATCTTGAGCAGCGATTGAATTAGGCGCGGTCAGGCCCGACGCGCACCACCGCCTTGCCGAAATTCTCGCCCTTGAAGAGGCCGATGAACGCTTCCGGCGCCTTGTCCAGTCCTTCGTATACGGATTCCTGGAACTTGATCTTGCCTTGGGCCAGCAGCGGCGCGACGTCGGCGGCGAATTCCATCGCCTTGTCCATATATTCCGACACGATAAATCCGCGCGCCATGACGCCCCGGCCGATCATGTTTGTCAGGTTCGGCGGACCGGGCTCGGCTTCCTTGTTGTTGTAGACCGAGATCATGCCGCAGAGCGCCATGCGCCCGCCAAACCCGATGCAGTTAAGCGCGGCTTCCAGATGCATGCCGCCGACATTTTCAAAATAGCAGTCAACGCCCTTCGGCGCTGCTTCCGCAAGCGCCTTGGTCAGCTCACCGGCGTTTTTGTAATTCTTGTAGTTCAACGCCACATCGACGCCTGCCTCTTTTTCCAGCCATTCGCATTTCGCCGGCGATCCGGCGGAGGCAATCACGCGGCATCCCTTCGCTTTGCCAAGCTGGCAAACAACCGATCCGACCGCGCCGGCGGCGCCTGAGACAAACATCGTCTCGCCTTCCTTCGGTTTCAGGATCTGCGTGACGCCCGCCCAGGCGGTCATGCCCGGCATCCCCAACACACCGAGATAGGCCGACAACGGAGCGAGTTTAGGATCGACTTTCTGTGTCCGCTCGCCTTTCGAGGTATAGTATTCCTTCCAGCCGCCAAGGAAATCGACCACATAATCGCCCGCCTGAAAGGCTGGGTTGTTCGATTCGATGACTTCGGAGACGGCGCCGCCTTCCAGCGGCGCTTCCAGCGAAAATGGCGGGATATAGCTTTTGATATCCGGCCGCATGCGTCCACGCATGTAAGGGTCAACCGACATCCACACCGTGCGGCACAGCATCTCGCCATCGCCGGGCGCCGGCACATCAATCTCGCGCGTTTCAAAACCCGCCGGCTCCGGCATCCCGGCCGGGTATGCTTTCAAAAATACGGCCTTGCTTGTCTTGCCGGTCATGGTCGATCTCCTTGATTTATGGTGGTGGCGGGTTAGCACCAACCTATTGCATCGCCGCGCGCTCGCAAGAGCGTGATGCAGCGGGCGCAATTCGGCCCGACCCTCGCCTCATTCTCGCCTTGGATAACCGCAATTTTACCAATTAAGGCGGCGCACGTCGCCGGCGGGGTTCCTTCCGCAGGAAATTAAAGAGCGCACTCACGCGTCAAGGTAAGGAGAAGGGAAAATGAAGAATCTCATCATCGCGTCAGGCGCTATGCTGCTGGCCGCGACAGGGTGTCAGTCAACAGGCGAAGGCGCTCTTACCGGGGCCGCCATTGGCGCGGCCGGCGGCGCCATCGCTGGGGAAATCTTTGCCGGCCGGCCAGGCCGCGGCGCCGCCTACGGCGCGCTGATCGGCGCCGCCGTCGGCGCTTATGAAGGCTGCTCGCGCGCCGGCACCTGCTGGGGCCGCGCGCGCGATCATGGCAACCGCCGTTACGACCGTTATTCCGGCCGCTACTATTATGTCGATCCTGAATATGGCGACACCTATTGGGAAGACGGCTCTTTCCGCGAATATGGCCGTCCGCCACGTCGCAGAGGCCGCTACTAGGTCCAATTCTCCGGGGGAGATCAGTTGCGTACCCGGTCAGCCCGCTTTTTCCTTCACAGGGATTGGCGGGCTGATTTCATTTTGAGCGCCGCCACATCTTAAGGGAACCACGGCGGGCCCTTGCCGCTCATCGAAGGTTAGATCACACTCGGCGCCATCTCGAATCGGCAGGCAGGGGGCCAATATGCAGCTCAATCGACGAACAGTTCTTGGCGGCGGCGCAATGATCGCGGGGCTCAGCGCTTCTGCAAGCGCGGCGACCCGTAAAACCGGCGGCGGACGAGCTCAGTCAAAAGCGCTTTCCTCCCTTGCCGATTATGTAGATCAGCACAGGGCCGACTGGGGCATTCCCGGCATGACGGCCTGCGTTGTCGACAGCAACGGATTTTCCGGCATCGTCAACGCCGGACTTGCGGACGTTGATCGTAATGTCGCCATCGGGCCTGATCATCTCTTTCAGGTCGGCTCCATCACCAAGATGATGACGGCGCTTGCAGCATGGTCGCTTATTGATGAAGGAAAACTGTCGCCGGATGCGCGCCTTTCAGAGCTGATGCCGGAATTGTCCGTACGCGATGGAGACGCCATTACGCTCAAGCATCTTCTCGATCACACGTCAGGCCTGCCACGCGGGGCGCCGGTCATTCTCGATGGCGGATTGTGGAGCGGCTTTGAACCAGGCACTCGGTGGGCCTATTGCAATCTCGGTTACAAACTCGCCGGCATGATCGTCGCGAAGGCTGATGGGCGGCTTTTCCCTGAAGTTTTAGAAGCTCGCGTTCTCCGTCCGATTGGCATGAATTCATCCATCGGCGCCATGCGCGCGATTGATCGCGACCGTTATGCGCAAGGATACCAGCCCGCGCCGCTTGACCGACCCGCCATGCGCCCTGGCGTAAGAAGCGAGGCGCCCTGGGTGGATTATGACGGGGCGTCGGGCTGCGTCGGCGCAACCGCGTCCGATATGGCGCTGTTCCTGAAATTCCTGATCGGCGTTTCAAACGGCAAAGGCGGACCGGTGTTCTCGGACGAAACGGCGACGCGTTTTCTCGGCGATCCCGCCGACGCGCCCGGATGGTCGGAAGGCGTAAAATACGGCAACGGCATCGCGCATATCACGCAGGATGAACGCGCCTATCTCCACCATACGGGCGGCATGGTGTCATTCTCTTCGTCGCTGCATCTCGATCGCGCAGCGGGCGTCGCAGCATTCGCTTCCGGCAATGTGCACTACGCAACAAATTACCGCCCGCGCGATGTGACGCTTTACGCCTGTCAGTTGCTCCAGGCGGCGCAGGATGACGCGCCGACCCCGACCCCAAACCCGACGAAACCAACCGTCAAGGAACCAGCTCATTTTATCGGTGCCTTCGCGGCGCAAAGCGGCGATGCGTTTGAAGTCTTTGCCGATGGCGATGAGGTTAAAATGCGACGCGGCGACCGCGTAACAAAAATGCAGCCAATTGGCGATAAATATTTCGCCTGTGACGATAAAGCCTTCGAAGTCACCGGGTTGCAGTTCGATGTGGAAGATGGCGCGCCTATCCGCGCCTGGGCAGGAAGCATTGAATATGTCGCAGACCCGGCGGACCGGTATTTGCCGTCAGCGGCGCCTGAACTGAAGGCGCTGGAAGGGCGTTATGACAGCGATAACCGCTGGTCCACGCCAATCAGGATATACGCCCGCGGCGACAAACTTGTCATGAAGAACGCCAATTATGTCAGTGTGCTGACACAACTTGACAATGGCGACTGGCGGCCTGGCGACAATGATTGGTGGCCAGACTGGGTGCGCTTTGACGGGTTTCTCGATGGCAAGGCGGAACGCCTGTTGATTTCCGGCGTTCCCTATCTTCGCCGGTTCAGCTGAGGCTAAACGCCTTCCGGGTTGCGGGTTTTCCTTTTGCCCTTGCCCATCTGGCTGAGCGCGATCAGCGTCATGGTCGGGACAAATCCGTCCGCCTGCCCCGTCGGATCAGCAAGCTCCCAAAAGGCGAACAGCCCCGGCCAACCCCAAAGAATAACGGCGGTCACGCCCATGACTGCGTCAAAGACAAGCTCGAAGCCCGGCACCCGACCGACCGTAAAGTCGAGAATGTCGAGCACAATCGCAACGACCAGTTTCGCCATATCGCTACGCATGGTTCGCGGCCCCATTTAAAGTCGTCGCCCGGATAAAGTTCGCTGACTGTTCGATGGACTTAGCCGTTTCCGGAAAACGCGGATGGAAAATCGGCCACACATGCGGCAATCCTTTTTCAACAATCAATTCAGAGGAAACACCCGCCCCCTGCAATCGTTCATGCAACCGCACTGAATCGTCGAGCAGCGCCTCGTCATCACTCACAAACGTCAAAATCGGCGGCAGTCCGTCAAGCTCTGCATAGAGTGGCGACGCCAAAGGCGTTTTTGCGTCCGCAGATCCGAGGTAGTGTTTCGCGCCTTCAGCAATGTACACTTTCTTGAACATGGCGTCGGTTTTTTCATTTGCGTCTATCGACGCCCCAGTCACCGCAAGGTCAGTCCATGGGGAATAGAGGATTGCGCCCGCTGGCATCGGAAGGCCCTGTTCCTTACAGGACAGGAGCAACGCCAGCGCAAGACCACCGCCAGCAGAGTCTCCGCTGACAATAAGGCTTTCGGGATCGACGCCCTGATCGAGGAGCCAGCGATAACCTGTGACCGCATCTTCCACCGCGGCGGGAAAAGGGTGTTCCGGCGCAAGGCGGTAATCCTGCGAAAACACATTGGCGCCCGCCGCTTTCGCCAGCCCGAAGGTCAATCCGCGATGTGAAACGGGCGAGCCATAATAATATCCGCCGCCATGAAAATAGAGGACTGTCGCGCTATCCGCCCCATCCGTTGCGCGATGCCACTCGCCTTTCACGGCGCCCTCATCCACCCGTTGCAGCGACACGCCTTTGGGCGGGCGTTTCGGGCCGACCTTTTCCGCGCCCGCCGTCAGGACGCTGGATGGCATCAGGTGAAGCGGTTTCGACTTCATCGCGCTCCTTAAATAGAGCTTCATGATTTTTGCGCGCAGGCTTGGCAATGTCGCCTCTCCGTTTTTCGGACAGGCTACGAGGTTCGATTCAAATCGCAAAGCACGGATTACAGGTCAGCGGTTGTATCGCACGCCGATCCCGAGCGTGCGCACCTCGCCAGGGAAGAAACGGTCGCTGCCGAAAGCGAAATCGGCGCGCTCCGCATAAAGCTCATCCGTTACGTTCCTGAGCGTTACAAAAACCGCAAGGTCATCCGTCACGGCAGCTTGTGCGCGCAAGTGCAAGAGGTTGTGGCCTTCATAGCGATTGTCATTTGCCGCGTCTGTGAAATAAGACCCAAGCGAGACCCATTCCGCTTCGGCCGTCAGCCAATTCACAGGGCGCCAGGCAAGACGGGTATTCGCGATGACGCGCGGCGCCGTATCCACATCGTCACCGCTTGTGATATTCTCCCGCATCGTTCCCGGACTTGAGTTCGGGTTTCGATCAAAACGATAGGTGTGCGCCGCATAGGTGACGGCGCTTTGCAAGGTCAGCGTTTCATGCAGCGCGATGCGAATATCGGCTTCAACGCCAGCGTGGCGTGTCTTGCCATTGGCGACATTGAAGCCGTCGGCGTCACGGAAAAAGAAGTTTTTCTTTTCCATGAAGAACCCGGCGAGATCGATATTGATCCGCTCGCCGAGGTCGCTGCGAAAGCCGGCCTCCACCGCATCGATCAGTTCAGGGCGCGCCTGATCGCCGGTCTGGTTGATCTGCAAGCGGTATAAGTCCGTAGTCTGCGGCGGACGCGCCCCGCGCGCATAGCTCACATACCCGCTCGCCGCATCGCTGAACTCGTGGCGCAGGCTGAATTTTGGACTTGCGGTGACAAAGCGGTTCGTCTGATCGGGAAGCCGCAGAAAGCGGCCCGCATTGCCATCCGGATCAAGAGCGATCCCGTCTTCGGTCAGGTTATCATAGTCGTAGATCGTACCGTCTATACGCACGGCGGCGTTCGCGAAGGTGCGCGGACCCAGCTGATATTCCCCTTGCACAAAACCCGACGCATTTACGGCGCGCACTTCATAATCATAGTGCAGGCCTTGCGTGAACGAGAAGATTGTTTCGCGCTCCTGAAATTCGCGCAACGATCCTTCCGTATATTCCGCATCGATCCCGGCGATCAGCGACAAGGGCCCGGCGTCATGATAGATCGCGCTCTGGGCGCCGACGCTCCAGTGACCGTTTTCCTCCAGCGCGCGGCTCGGCAGGAAGTGCTGAAGGAAATCCATGTCATTCCAGCGCGCATAAGGCGTCACCTGAATGCGCGTCGCATCGTCAAGCTCCACCGCAATGGTCGATTGCAGGCGCGCGGATTTCGCATCTCGAAACGCAAACGGAAAATCATTAGTCCGCCGGGCGGCGCGATCACGCAGCGTCGCCGCGCCAAAAACGAAGCCCGCGGTTTCCTGTTCGAGGTTGTCGAAAGAGAAAATCGTATCGACGCTGACCCGGTCATTGTCGAAGACATGGCGCAAGGTCAGTTTCTGCTGGTCGAGGCTCGCGTCTTCACGGTAGCCGGATTCCGAAACGGCGGAGACGCCAGCGAAAAATCCGTGATCGCCATTGGTGTCCGACACCGCGCCTTTCCACTTATAGCGGTCTTCCGTATCGCCAAAGACCTCGCCAAAGAGCGTGAAGTCCTCAGACGGTTCAGGCGTCAGCACATTGACGACGCCGTGGATTGCGTTCGCCCCGTAAAGCGCGCCGGACGGGCCGCGCACAATCTCGATGCCGCTGGCGATTTCATGATGCGCGTCAAAGAGGCCGTTGATGTTGGCGAAACCGGGCGAACGAAGCGGCACGCCGTTTTCCAGGAACAGAAATGACCCAGCCCCGGCGCCGCCCGTTAATACCGGGGAACGAATGGCGGTCAGGTGTTCCGCGCCTGAACCGCGATGCAAACCCACACCCGGCGCGCGCGCAAGCGCTTCGGAAACATGATCGGCGCTGATCAGCGCCAGCTCATCACGGTCGAGCAGTGTAATGGAGCGCGCGATGTCACTCGCCGATTGCGCACGCCGTTCAGCGGTGACAATGATCGAGTCCTGTGCGAGCGCAACCGAACCGACATCAAAAGCCGCCACCGCCAAAGCAACGGCGCTTATCCCCCCGACACAACGCTTCGCCATGATAACCCGAACGCCTTTCGCAGAATCTCTTCCGGCGACCCTAGCGCCATTCAGCGCCCGGCGCTTCTCATGTTATTCTCAAAAACTTCCAGAAACTTCAACGGCGCCGGTCACGAAGGCGTTATCGCTCATATCGGGAGACTTTTTGGTCAATGCTTCCAAAGATGGAATGCCCGTCCTTGTCTTTCATCTTGATTTCAACCGTATCGCCGAATTTCATGAAGGGCGTTTTCGCCGCGCCATCCTGAATGGTTTCGATCATGCGAATCTCGGCGATGCAGGAATATCCGTCGCCGCCTTCGGTAATCGCCTTGCCGGGCCCGCCGTCCAGTTTGTTGGAGACGGTGCCGGAGCCAATAATCGTGCCGGCGCATAAAGGACGCGACTTCGCCGCATGGGCGATCAGCTGCGGGAAGTTGAAAGTCAAATCCTTGCCGGCATTCGCCTGACCGAAAGGCTCGCCATTGTAGCGCACCAGCAACGGCAGATGGACTGCGCCGCCATCCCAGGCGTCGCCCAACGCATCCGGCGTCACTGCGCACGGGGTGAAGGCCGATGAGGGTTTGGACTGGAAGAAGCCGAAACCCTTGGCGAGTTCTCCGGGAATCAACCCGCGCAGGGAAACGTCATTCACCAACATAATGAGGCGGATATAGTCGCCCGCTTCGTCAGCGCTGACACCCATGGGCACGTCGCCGGTGATGACGGCGATCTCGCCTTCCATGTCGATGCCCCAGCCATCGTCAGTGGGCATGACGATGTCATCGCGCGGCCCCAGAAAGCTGTCGGAGCCGCCTTGATACATCAGCGGGTCTTCATAGAAACTTTCCGGCACTTCCGCGCCGCGCGCTTTGCGCACCAGTTCAACGTGATTGATGTAAGCCGATCCGTCCGCCCACTGAAAGCTGCGCGGCAATGGCGAGGCGCATTCGCGCTCATGAAACCGTTCGACAGGGACCGAACCGCTTTCGAGACCCGCCGCCAGCTCTTCAAGGCCCGGCTTAACAGCGTCCCAGTCATCCAGCGCCGCCTGCAGCGTCGGCGCGACACGACCCGCATCGGTGTAGCGGGTCAGGTCTTTGGAGACGATCACCAGTTTGCCGTCACGGCCGTTTTTCAGAGAAGCGAGTTTCATGTCGGATCCTTTTCATCCAGAACTTCGTAGTGGACGACGCGGTCGTCCCAGCGTTTCAAAACCTTTTGCGCGGCTTCAGGCATATTCGCCTTCTCGATGTCGGCGCCGACAAAACCTTCGATAGAACGCAGACTGTCAAACCATATCAGCGTTGCAAATTCAATTTCTCCGCCAATATCGCGCCGTAAAATCTGATAGCGCAGGAAACCCGGAATATTCCGCGCCGCGATACCGGGCATGATGTCGTGGCGGATCAGCTTTTCGTAAGCATCCGCGTTTTCAGGCGTCGTCCACCCGCGCCAGTAGCGACAAATCATGGCGCCGCCTCTAGATTATTGAACGCTTTTCCACACCAAGGACAATGACGGATCACCACCACGTCACGCCCGCCGTCATGTACGATCAGCCCAAACTGATTGAACGCTTCATTATAGGCAATGAGGCTGTCCGGGCATTCGAACGGATCATCATGCGTGTCGCAATTCATCTCCAGCGCCGCCTGCATGGACTCGCAACAGAGCGTTTCTGGATTTGGGTGTTGGGTGCGCGACATTATTCAGCGGCGTCCCGCGTCTGCCAGCTATTCACATAGTCCCGGTTCTCAACCGTCTCCGCGCCTTCACCGACATCCAGCGGATCGCGGGTATCGATCATCACGGCGTACTCGTCCGTACCTGGCTTTTTCTGCTCCAGCATATTCGCCAGCGCTTTCGGGTGCGGGCCATGCGTGAAGCCTGACGGATGGAACGTCATCATGCCGGCGTCGATATTATCGCGGCTGAAGAAATCACCGGCGTGATAAAACAGCACTTCGTCGTAATCGTCATTATTATGGAAGAACGGCACTTTCAGCGCGCCGGGGTCGGTCTCGAATGGGCGCGGCGCGAAGGTGCAGACCACAAACCGGTCCGACAGAAACGTCGTGTGCGCCGAAGGCGGCACATGATAGCGATGGGACATGATCGGGCGAATGTGGCGGACGTTCAAACGCACTGGCGATAGCTCGCCATGCCAGCCGACGACGTCGAGCGGGTTGTAAGGATAAGTCGCGACCGAGACTTCGCCGCGCTTTTTGATCTCGACGCGGGTCTCGCCATCGTCGGCCTGATGCGCCTTGAACGCATCGTTAATCGACGGCGCATCCATCATCGCCGGGTCGAAAATCGCATGAGGGCCAAGCAGGCCTTTGTCGGGCAGTGTGTAATGCGTGTTCGTCGCTTCAATCATCAGGATCGCGGCAGGCGACGACGGCGCAAGGCGCCACATGGTTCCGCGCGGCAGCACGATATAGTCGCCCGCCTCAAATTCCAGATGACCGAAGTCGCAGAAGAGATCGCCCTCGCCCTGGTGAATAAACAAAAGCTGATCGCCATCGCCATTGCGCGCAAGGCTGGTCATGGCGCTTTCCAGTTTCCAGAATCGGATATCCGTCGCGTTGTTATGCAGGACGCGCGGCGCATTCCATGGCGACGGGCTCGCCTCATTCAGTTTTACGAGATCGAAGGCGCGCGGCCTCAATGGTCCGTCAAAATTTGACCAGCCAGTCGGGGGGCGCTTGTGATGCAGGAACGCCGCCGGGCCGAAAAAGCCCTCTTTCGACATCTCCCGCTCATAGGTGCCGGCCGGCATATCCGCATGGGCCTGACGGGACGCCTCGCCTTCCACCCGCGAAGCGGTGATCCAATTGCGCGCCATTTTGATTCTCCTAGGGCTTTGGGCCAAATTAGTAACATTTGTTACCATTTTGACGCCCGAGACACAAGCGGCTTGGCGAGCGGGCCCGCCCCCGCTACACCCCGCAGCTATGGACTGGAAAGGCGCCCTCGAACACAGCTTTGACGCTGCGAAACCCTGCCTCGGCAAGGGCGATGTGGCGGATTATATCCCGGCGCTGGCCTCAGCCGACCCGAACGCCTTCGCGATGGCGGTTGCGGGCGTCGATGGAACGACCGCCAGCATCGGCGCTGACGATAGCGCATTTTCAATTCAGTCGATCTCTAAAGTCTTTACCCTGATGATGGCGCTCTCAAATCGCCAGAACACGCTATGGAAACGTGTTGGCCGCGAAGCGTCAGGGTCGAAATTCAATTCCATTGTCCAGCTTGAACAAGAACGCGGCGTGCCGCGCAATCCGTTCATCAATGCGGGCGCCATCGTCGTCACGGATACAATCGTCAGCGACTGCGGCGCGGATAATCCTGCAGACATCATTCTCGGAAACGTGCGCGCAGCCGCTGACAGTGACGATCCGCAGATCAACCAAGAAGTCGCTGAATCAGAAGAGGCTTGGGGCGACCGCAACCGTTCTCTCGCCTATTTCGCCAAAAGTTTCGACAACCTCGAAAACGAAGCAAACGCGGTTCTCAAAACCTATTTCCGTCAATGCGCTATTGAAATGACCGTGTGCGATCTTGCCCGCGCGGGTCTGTTCCTTGCCTGCGGCGGCAAGGACCCGCTTACCGGCAAGCGTTTTCTCACCCGCGCGCAGTCCAACCGCGTGAACGCGCTGATGATGCAGAACGGCCATTATGACATGAGCGGCGATTTCGCGTTCCGCGTCGGCCTGCCCGGTAAATCGGGCGTCGGCGGCGGCATTCTCGCCATTGCCCCGGGCTCATGCGCCATTGCAGTGTGGTCGCCGGGCCTGAACGACGCGGGAAACTCCCTCGCCGGTACGGTCGCGCTTGAGGCCTTTACCGACTGTACCGGCCTCAATGTGTTCTCCGACAAAACGCCCCGCGCCTCAGATTACCGCGACTGAAGGGCAAGGTTCACGGTTGCGCGATCTGCGTCTTGCCCTCGCCGTCCGATACCGCCATATGCTTTGCCTCTGGAAATAAAGACATTGAGGGCGATGATGAAAACCCGTTTGCTAATCCTCGGTTCCGGCCCCGCCGGCCTGACCGCCGCGATTTACGCCGCGCGCGCCGGCCTGAAGCCGGTCCTTGTCCACGGCCTGCAGCCGGGCGGCCAGATGACCATCACGACGGATGTGGAAAACTACCCCGGCTTCGCGGACGTCATCCAGGGCCCTTGGCTTATGGAAGAAATGCAAAAACAGGCCGAAGCCGTCGGCACGGAATTCATCAACGATCTCATCACGGATGTGGACCTCTCTAAGCGTCCGTTCACGCTGACCGGCGATAGCGGCGAGACATATATCGCCGACGCGCTCGTCATCAGCACCGGCGCCCAGGCCAAATGGCTCGGCCTGCCCTCGGAAGAAAAGTTTCAGGGGTTTGGCGTTTCGGCTTGCGCGACCTGCGATGGATTTTTCTACCGCAACAAGGATGTGCTGGTAGTCGGCGGCGGCAACACAGCTGTCGAAGAAGCGCTTTATTTGTCAGGGCTGGCGAAGAAAGTGACGCTTGTGCACCGCCGCGATGAATTGCGCGCGGAAAAGATTTTGCAAAAGCGCCTGTTCGATAAGGAAAATGTCGAAGTGATCTGGGATCACACGCTCGACGAAATTCTGGGAACGGAAGACCCATTAGGCGTGACCGGCGCGCGATTGAAACACGCGCAGACTGGCGAAACACAAGACATCAATGTGGACGGCGTGTTTATCGCCATCGGGCACAAACCCTCAACGGAGCTGTTCGAAGGCAAGCTGCCGATGAAAGACCACGGCTACCTGATCACCGCGCCGGATTCCACCGCGACGGATGTTCCGGGCGTTTATGCAGCGGGCGATGTTACAGACGATATTTATCGCCAGGCCGTTACCGCCGCGGGCATGGGCTGCATGGCGGCGCTGGAAGCGGAAAAATTCCTCGCCGCAGAAGAAGCCGGGCACGCTGCGGCGGCTGAATAGGTCTGACGAACGCCTCTTTTAATGTGACAGCAGCAGCGGCAATTGCGAGTTCTGCAGTAAATGCCGGGTGAAGCCGCCGAGGAGAACTTCGCGCCACCGGTGATGGGAGTAAGCGCCCATAACAACAAGATCGGCGTTCTTTTTCTCGACATGATCGAGGAACACCTCAGCAGAATCATCTTTCTTGTCGATACGCGCATGAAGATGCGTCGCGTGGACGTCATGTAACTTCAAAAACGCAGCGGCGTGCTCCGGCGGTTCCGTCGCCCAACCCATATCGCCGATTGTTGTGACGATCACCATATCGGCCTGTTTTAACACAGGCAGCGCAGCGCTCATCGCCCGGGCGCTTTCCCGGCCGCCATCCCAGGCCAGCATGACCGTCTTTGGAAATGCAGTCAGTTCCTGTTCCGTATCCACAACAAGCGCAGGGCGACCCGACTGAAAGATAATGTCTTCCATAAGATCGATTTCATACGAAACGGTCTTGCCGGCCCGACGCGCCATCACAACCATATCCGCTACACGCGCGCGTGTCGCGAGATCGTAAGCCAGCTTTGCATCAAGGTCGCTCCACGTCGCAGTTGCGCCTTTTGACTGGTCATGCTCTTCATTCTCCAGCACGTTGACGCCACGATCGTTAATTATCTTGATAAAGAGTTTTTCCAGATCTGCAGCGAGTTCGCTTTGCGCTTTTTTGAGAGCATCGACGTTCTGTTCAATATAACTCGCAGCAATAGGATAATATGACCCCGCGGGAATCTGTAATTGCCGTCTTAAGTGTACGACATCAAGATGCGCTTTATAATGCTTTGCAAATACAACCCCCGCCTCAAGCGCGCTTATCCCCGCCTGTGTCGTTAAAAACGGCACAAGTATCTTCTGGATTGTCATAATCATCATCTCCTGGCGTGAGGGCCTAGCCGTTCTGTTCAGGCGCACCGCTTTTTAGAATAAAGTCTGGTTAGAATAAAGCCTGGCGTCTTTAGGAAAATCCGATCATGATCAGCCTAACAGCGCTTCGCTTTCCTTGCGCGCGACCGCTTTCAGCACCTCGCCTGTCAATGAAACAGGCGCATGCAAGGCGACGTCTTCGAGGCTGAGCATACCGACAATTTTCTTCGCATCGTTCATCACCGGCAGACGGCGGACTTTATTCTGCTCCATAATCCGCACCGCATCTTCAACGGCTTCGGTTTCCGAGCACCAGAAACAGTCTTCCGACATAATATCGCGAACTTTAACTGAAGCGGGGTCCTTGTTGTCACCGACGGCGCGGATCGCAATATCACGGTCTGTAATCATGCCGATCAACTCACCATTTTCGATCACGGGCAGAGAACCGATATGCTGGGTGCGCATTTTCTTCGCCGCATGAGGCAACGCCTCGCCCGGCTCCGCAATTCGGATACCCTTGGTCATGATATCTTTGACCTGCATCATATTCCTCCTTTTGACCCGCTTTTTATGTTCAGTTTCGCGAAAACTCTTCTCTCTTGCCTGTCGAAGACAATTCAAAAGCGCCTCTGACATGACTATATTGAAGATAGAGAGAAGAAGATTGAGCTAGGTCAAATGCGGCCCTGGCTTCATTAAATAAATATACGGCCACGTCGCTCGCCAGCCTTACGAAATACATAAGCGTCTGGCACGGATGAAGGTATGGCCCCACAAAGGTTACGGAGTGCGCACACACACGCCAGCACATAAGAGCGCCAGCGATGCAAAAAGCGGCGCCGCGTTCCTGACGCGCGGCCTTTCCAAGGTTTATGGCGAAGGACCGGCGGCGGTTCATGCGCTGCGCGGTGTCGATCTTGAAATTCCCACCGGCGAACTGGTTGTCCTGCTCGGCCCGTCAGGCAGCGGCAAATCAACACTCCTGAACATTCTCGGCGGCATTGATCGGGCCAGCAGCGGCGAGGCTTTTTTTCAAGGACAAGAACTGACCGCGATGAATGACCGGCGCCTTACCGAATACCGCCGCCATCATGTTGGGTTTGTTTTTCAGTTTTATAATCTCATGCCGAGCCTCACCGCGCTTGAAAATGTCGATCTTGTCGCGGAGATCGCGCCGGACCCGATGACATCCATGGAAGCGCTGGAAATGGTCGGGCTTGGTCCGCGCGCCAGTCATTTCCCATCGGAACTTTCAGGCGGCGAGCAGCAGCGTGTCGCGATTGCGCGTGCAATCGCGAAAAACCCGACCGTCTTGTTCTGCGACGAACCGACCGGCGCGCTCGACAGCAAGACCGGCGTCGGCGTGTTGAAAGCGTTACAGGATTTAAATCAGGGCCTAGGCACGACAACGCTGATCATCACCCATGCCGCCGCGACCGCCGCCATGGCCGACCGCGTCGTTCACTTCGCGGATGGACAGATTCGCGAAGTGGTCGAGAACGATCACAAAGTTTCCGCAGAACAGATAAGCTGGTGATGGCAATGTTTCGTCTCACAAGCATGCTCGACCGCAAACTCATTCGTGATCTCTGGCGAATTAAGGGGCAGGCTGTCGCCATCATCTTTGTGATCGCCGCCGGCATTTCCTTGCTGGTGATGGCGCGCGGAATGATGATCTCGCTCGATGAAACCATGGTGGCCTATTACGAACGCTACCGCTTCGCCGACATGTATGCGCCCGCCAAACGCGCGCCGGACCACATTCTGGACGAGGCGCGCGCCCTGCCTGGCGTCAACGACGTTGAAGGCCGCATTAGCGGCGGCGGCCTTGTCACCCTTCCCGGCGTCAACGCACCGATTAGCGCGCGGGTCATTTCTTTTGACCCGGAAGCGCGCTCGCCGATCAACGGCGTACATCTCGCCGCAGGCAGAATGATTGAACCAACGCGCAGCGATGAAATATTGCTGCTCGAATCTTTTGCGAATGCTCGCGAATTGGAGCCGGGCGATAAGCTGGCGATCACGATGAACGGCGTGCAGCATGAATTCGAGATCGCAGGGATCGTCCTGGCGCCGGAGTTTATCTACGCGCTGCCGCCAGGCGAGTTCACCGTCGATCCGGGAAGTTTTGCCGTCCTGTGGGCGAACGAAGAAGCGATGGAGGCGGCCTATGACCTCGACGGCGCCTTTAACGAGATCATTTTGACAACATCGCGCGGCGTTAATACGCAAGAGTTGATCGACAGCCTCGACCGGCTGCTGGCGCCCTATGGGGCAATCGGCGCCTTCGACCGCGAAGACCAGATTTCCAATAATTACCTTACCGAAGAACTTAAGCAGCTCGATACGATGAGCCGGGTGATGCCGCCGATCTTCCTGGCGGTCTCCGTCTTTCTTCTCAACATCGTCATTACCCGGCTGGTTCAAACTGAACGCGAGCAGATCGGCCTGATCAAGGCCTTTGGCTATTCTAACCGGGATGTCGGCCTTCACTATCTCAAATTCGTTTTGGCGATTGCGATCGCCGGCGCGATCGTCGGCTGGGGCGGCGGGATCTGGCTGGGGCGATGGATGGCGGGGGTTTATCAGAACTACTACCACTTTCCGTTCCTTGTATATTCGATCGAATTTAATACATTCGGGATCGCGCTAGTGGTGAGTAGTCTCGCCGCCGCACTTGGCGGGTATTTTGCGGTGCGCTCGGCTGTTGAGCTGACCCCGGCTGTCGCCATGCGCCCACCCGCGCCGCCAAAATATGGCGGCGGCAATGGCGTGTCGCGCCAGATCAGCAAGCTCCTGGACCAGCCAAGCCGGATGATCGTGCGCCGTCTCGCCAGCCAGCCGGTGCGCGCCATGCTGACCGCGTTCGGTATCGGGGCCGCCATGGGCCTGTCCGTTATGATGCGCTTCAACACCAACGCGACAGACTATATGATTGATGTCAGCTTCAATGTAGTTGACCGCAGTGATGTCCTGGTCACGTTTGCGGAACCGCTATCGGAAAAAGTAGCGTTGGAGCTCGCCAGCGTTGACGGGATTACTTATGTAGAGCCAACGCGCTCCAGTCCGGTCCTCTTCACACACAAAAGAAAAGATTTTCTCGGCGGGATATCCGGCATGCCCGAGGATCCTGTACTGAGCCGCGCCGTCGATTCCGATCTTCAGCCTGTTGATGTCAGCGGCGACGGCATCGTTTTATCAACGCAATTGGCGGACATCTTGAACGTCTCCATCGGCGAGAAACTGCATGTCGAAGTGCGCGACGGTCGGCGCCCGACACTGGAGATCCCGGTTGTCGGCACGGTTGAGGCCCTTCTCGGAACGCCGGCCTATATGGAAATGGAGGCGCTGAACCGGCGTCTCAAAGAACCGAACCGCGTCACCGGCGCCTATCTGAAGATCGATCCGATTAAACGCGACGCTGTTTATGAAAACCTCAAAGCCGTTCCGATGATCGCCGGTGTCAGCCTGCGCCGCGAAGCATATGAAAACTTCCAGAAAATGATCGACGAAGGTCCCGGCGCGTTCCGCAACATCATGACCATATTCTCGATCATCATCGCCGCCGGTGTGGTCTATAACGGCGCGCGCATCGCTTTTATTGAACGCCAACGCGATCTTGCGAGCCTGCGCGTCCTCGGATTCACAAAAATAGAAACCGGCTATGTATTGCTCGGGGAGCTCGGCGCGCTCGCCATTCTCGCGCTCCCCATCGGCTCCGCGATAGGCTTTTTCCTGTGGTCATATCTCGCCACCGCCTTGTCGACGGAGCTTTATCAAATACCGGTCATCTATAAAGAAGACGGCCTTGGCTATGCGGCGATTATCGTTTTTGTGGCGACGGCTATCGCCGGGGCTTTTGTACAACGCGACGTCTCCAAACTTGATATGGCGACGGCGCTGAAAACGCGGGATTAGATTATGGGCGGCCTTAAATCCAGAACCAGTGTAATCGTCATTGCCGGCGTGGTCGTTGGTTTGTTTATGCTTTATGCGTTCTGGCCCCGCGCGATGCCGGTCGATCTGGGCTCGGTGGCCCGGGCGCCCATGACCGTCACCATCGATGAGGAAGCAAAGACCCGGGTGCGCGACGCCTATGTGGTCTCCGCCCCTATCGCCGGGCGCCTGTTGCGCGTCGATGTCGAGCCTGGCGATTCCGTTGTCGCTGGAGAAACGGTTATCGCCCGCCTGACGCCGTCCAATCCTTCAGTGCTTGATGTGCGTACGGAAGAACAGGCCCGCGCCGCCGTCGACGCCGCCGAAGCCGCCCTGGCGTTGGCGCAAGCCGAAATGCGAAGAGCGGAAGCTGATCGTGATTACGCCGCGGCCGATGTGGACCGTACGCGTCAGCTCTTCGCCAGCGAAACGGTGTCACAAGCAGCGCTCGACCGGGCCGAACGCGCATGGCGCAGCGCCGACGCGGCGCTCGACACCGCACGCGCCGCTGTAGCCTTACGTGAAGCGGATCTTGAAAATGCGCGCGCCATGCTGATGACGCCGTCGGAGGCGGAAAGCAAAATCATGTCGACCAATCCCCATCCGCGTGAATCCATTCCATTGCGTGCGCCAATCTCCGGCCGCATCCTGCGGGTCATACAGGAAAGCGAAACGGTGCTCGCCGCAGGAACGCCGATTATGGAAATCGGCGATCCGCTCGGCGATCTCGAAATTGTTGCAGAGCTGTTGTCGACCGACGCTGTGAAAGTCTCGCCCGGCGATCGTGTCATCGTCGAGAAGTGGGGCGGCGAACCGCCGCTTGAAGGCGCCGTTGAAAAGATCGAGCCCTGGGGTTTTACAAAATTTTCCGCTCTTGGCGTTGAAGAGCAGCGCGTCAATACAATCATCGACTTCACCAGCGATCAGGATACGCATCAACGATTGGGCCACGGTTTTCGCGTTGAGGTGAAAATTGTCATCTGGGAAGACGAAAATGCGCTTACCGTTCCGTCCAGCGCAGTCTTTCGCCTCAATGAAGGCTGGGCGGCGTTTAAACTGGCGAACGGGCGCGCGCGATTGACCGAACTTGAACTCGGCCGCAATAACGGCGTCAACGCACAAGTTACGAGCGGTCTCGAAGAAGATGACCGGATTGTGCTTTATCCTGGCAATCGCATTACCGACGGCGCGCGCGTCAAACAACGGTCGCTGGAGTAGGTATGGTAGTATGACGGTCAGTTCCGCGCGAACTTTCCATAGATTTTTCCGAAACGCCCGATAATGAAGAGACGCCTTACTGCAAACGCTTGTATTTTCAGGGCGGTTTCGTTTGATCCAGGTCATGAGACACCGGCTTACACAGATTAGCATCAAGCAATAACGGAGGGACCAGCCATGAATAGTTTCCTGAATATCGCCAGAGCCGGCGCACTCGGCGCCATGCTCCTCGCCTTCGCTTGCGGAAATGACGATGCAGGGCCGCAGGAAGAAACAACTACGACGACGAACGCCAGCGACAGACGCGAAGCGCTAAGCCAGCCGCCAACGCCCGTCACGGTCGTGATGCCGGAAGCCAACCCCCGCCGGGGCCGCATTCTATTCATCACCAACGGATGCGTGATCTGTCATCAGATCAATGGCGTCGGCGGGACGGCGGCGCCATCACTCAGCCAGCCCGACAGCGGTTATACTGTCAACCCGCTTGATTTCTCTGCGCGCATGTGGAGCGGCGCAAGCGCGATGACGGCGTTACAGTCCATCGAACTCGGCTATGTCATCGACCTTCAGGGACAGGACATTGCAGACATCGCCGCTTTTACCGCGAGCCCGGACGAACGCGCTCTTCTCACCCTCGACTCAGTGCCTGTGGAAATGCGCGACTGGTTTTTGAACACGCCCTATTGGCGGATGAACGAGTGGTCTGAATATATGGAGCGCGGCGAACGTATTCCGCTTGAAGAAGACTCGCAATAGCTACCGCAGCGACACCTTGGTGTTGGCGGTGCGTCACCAGGGCGAACAATGCGTCACTCGGAAACCTTATGGCGAGCACAATGCCCCCCAGCGAAGAGCCGGAAACCAACGAGGCTTCTCCTTCCAATGCGCTTGAAGGCATGGATTTGAGTCAGGCCGAGGGCCCACATCATCAAAGAGCGCGCGTTGCACTCGCAATCGCTGGCGTTGCGAGCGTCGCCGCCATTATTCTGCTCGTCGTCAACTTCGGCGATATCACCGCTTTTGCAAGCCAGGCGGCGCAAGCTAAACCATCCTGGTTGTTGCTCGCTCTGCTGGCGCAGATTTCAACCTATCTGCTGCTCGCGACCGTTTACGGGATTGTGCTTTATCGGCTCGGCCAACAGCTTTCAATCATGCGGTTGTTCCCAATCGCCGTTGCAAAGCTTTTTGCTGACCAGGCGCTGCCATCGGGCGGTGTTTCGGGCGCTGCGTTTTTCCTTTACGCGCTTGCGCGACGCAATGTTTCGCAAACGATCGCTTTCAGCGCATTCGTCTTTGCAACGTCTGCTTTTTTTGTCGCTTTTCTCGTGGCGACTGTGATCAGCCTCATCGCGCTTAGCGCGGCTGAAAATGCACCGCCAACGCTGTCGGCGAGTGTTTCGATTTTTTCCGCAATCATCATCTTCATTTCGCTCGTTGCATCCTTGTTTTTTATATACAAACCGAAATCTAACCCGAAATGGTTTTCGAAAATTCCCGGTGTCGAGAAAGCCGCTAATTTCATCGGTAAGGCGGCTGACGCAATCGCGCTGCGGCCAGCGCTTTTCGCTCAGGCAAGCCTCCTCCAGTTCCTGATCAGGGCGGTCGACGGTGTGACGCTTTATCTTATTTTTCTCGCAATTGCCGCGCCGACACCCTTCAGCGTCTGCTTTATTGCGATTGTGATTGCGTCTGTAGCGGCAACCATCGGGCCGATGCCTATGGGGTTGGGTACTTTTGAAGCTGGCATGATCGCAAGCCTTGCGGTTTACGGCGTTCCTGTGGAAACGGCGTTAACAGCAACCTTGATCTATCGCGGGTTTTCGCTCTGGCTGCCATTGCTGCCGGGCTTCGCCATTATTCAGCGCGAATTGCTTCGCAAGCAGGCGGAGGACGCATAGGCGCAAAGCAGACTATTTGTTTGCGACAGCCGCATCGGCTTCCTGCGCGCTCGCCTTTGTCGACAGCGATGCGCGCGCCCGCATGTCCTTGAAGTCACGCATTAACCGCCGCGACTGGCGTGAATCGCCCGAAATCTTGACCAAACGCTGCAGGCGGTCAATTGAAGTCAGCGCAGCGGCTTTGACGCTGTCGCTCCAGATCTGAACGCGCCCGACCTCAATGCGCAACGCCTCCATAGTGCGCAGGTAATCCTCAAAGGCCTCGAACATTTTTCGCTTGTGAAAAGCGCCTTCATAATCGCTCCACACATCTCTTGCATCCGATTTGGCGTTTTCGACAATCAGCTCGCGGCCCTTCAGCATCGCCTCGCGCGCGCCATTGGATGATTGGCCCCCTGCGGCTTTCACGTCAGCAAGCATGCGCTCATGAGCATTGACCCAACGGGTGACGGCTCTCTTCCTGTGATCGCGGCGCCGGCGCACTTCCCGGCCTTGGTCCAGCCACATGGCGAACAACACGCTGATCAGAATACTGAGGATAACGCCGATGGCCTCAGCGACAACGTCGCCAAGGAATCCTGAGTTCAAGCCAGAGGCTTCGGTCGCGTCAAAGACCGCCTCTTTAAGTTGATCCCACATGGCGTCCCCCCTGGTCTGCCGTGAACGCATCTGCGCCGCAAAAGCGAAGGGAAACAGCCTGCCGGGCTGTTCTTTTTAATCCTGAAACAGCTTGCGCGGCATTTTAGGGATCGCCGGGAAACAGCCCGGATATTCAGTGATTTCAGGCAAGCGAGCATAGTAAAGCCCGCTCGCTTACCAATTTTACATCCTAAACCTGCGCCGCCGCGAGATGTATCGGCGAGGCCGTTTCATGCCGTATCGGATCAACTTGCGCCACCGACGCATCGATCGCCCGCAGCAGATCTCTCAAGAGATCATCTTCATGTTCCAGCCCAACCGAAAGCCGCACAAGCCGATCGGAAATGCCAGCTCGCTCACGCGCCTCAACAGTCATGCTTGCGTGTGTCATGCAGCCCGGCAGGCAGACCAGGCTTTCAAAACCGCCCAGGGATTCCGCAATTGTGAAAACTTCCAGCCTTTGAACCAGCGCGCGAACATCAATCTCTTGCTTGAGCTCAACGGAGAACATAGCGCCGAACCCGCGTTGCTGACGCTTGGCGATGTCATGTCCCGGGTGACTTTCAAGGCCGGGGTAGAAAACGCGCTCAACGGCGGGGTGCGCATCAAGACGGGCGGCGATGCTTCCTGCTGTCGCCTGCTGGCGCTCCAGCCGCACCGGGAGCGTGCGAAGACCACGCAACGTCAGATAGGAATCAAAAGGCGCGCCGGTTACACCGCAGGCGTTCGCCCACCAGGCGAGCGTTTCGCCGAGCGCTTTGTCTTTCGCAACAACGCCGCCACCGACCACATCCGAATGACCATTAATGTATTTTGTTGTTGAGTGAACGACAATATCGCATCCAAGCGCCAGCGGGTTTTGCAGAAACGGCGATAAAAATGTGTTGTCGGCGACCGTAATCGCCCCATGTTGTTTTGCAAGCGCCGTGATGCGAGCCACGTCGGTGATGCGTAACAACGGATTGGACGGCGTTTCAATCAAGACGAGTTTTGGCTTCCGCGCAAAGGCGGCGCCCAGCGCAACCTCATCGGTCTGATCAACGAACAGAACGTCAAAGTGACCGCGCTTGGCGCGGGCCGTCAGCAGCCGGTGCGTTCCGCCGTAACAGTCATGGGGCGCAATGACGAGATCACCCGCCTGCACAAGACACAAAGGCAGATCGACCGCCGCCATGCCCGTCGCCGTGACAACGCCGACCGCGCCGCCTTCAAGGTCGGCGAGCGCTTCTTCGAGGACCTTGCGCGTCGGATTGCCCGACCGCGTGTAATCATAACCTGGCTTGTCATCGACGCTTTTCCAGCCGAAATTCGCCGACAGGTGCAGCGGCGGCGCAACGCTTCCATGAGCGGCGTCTCGCGCAACGCCGGCGGTACAGGCGATGGTTTCAAATTGCCTTTCCTGAATGGGTGATGTGGCCTGAACGGGTGATGTGGAATTGGTCATGATGGCTCCTGGCGCAAAAAAGATTTTAAATGAGTGTTGATGGCGTCGCTTTCTTTCAGAAAAGCATCGTGGCCATATGGCGACGCGATCACTTCAAGCGTTGAGGGCCCGCCAAGGCGGCGTTGCAGGCCTTCGATGTCGCACAAGGGAACAAGCCGGTCGCTGTCGACGCCGATCACCAGCGCAGGCGTCTTAATCGCTTCCGGCTTTTCGTCATGGCGGTCAATCGCCGCCGACAAGGTCGCATAACGCGCCGCGCTGACTTCGCGCGCATAGGCGCCGCCACGCGCCGTGAGATAACTTCCGACATTGTCGTCCGCGGCAAGATCGGACGAAAACCGCACTGCGAATTCTTCCGGCGTGCGATACGTTGTCATGGCGAGTTCGCGCGCAAGCGCGACACCCGCTTCAGGCGCGCCTTTTTCAGCTGCGAAATCAATGATGCGCCGCTGTACGAGGCGCCAGGCCTGCGCCATCGGGTGTGGCCGGTCAGCGGCGCTGATCGTACATAATCTTCCAATGCGATCAGGAAATTTCCGCGCAAAAGCAAGCCCAATCATGCCGCCGAACGATGCGCCGACAATCGCATCGACAAAGCCAACGCCGGCTTCTTTCAGGGCATAGGCGGCAAGGTCCGCGTAATCCTCCGGACAAAGATCAACCGCTTCAGAGGCGGATGGATAATCAAACCCGATAACGCAATACCGGTCGAGATCAATCCCGCCGCCGCGACGGGCGACGGCGCCCCACCAGCCCGGGTCTCCCCGCCCCTCATCGGCGACAAACCGCCCGGCGGAAATCCCGCCAAGCGCCAGGACGCGCGGACCATTGAGGTTTCCAGCGAACCGAAGGCGCAAGTCCTGCGCGCCCAGCACGCCCCCATAAAGGCCGATCCAGTAACTCGGAATGGGAATTTTCCGGTCAAAAGCCTCAACGGGCGACGCACTTTTCGCCGCTGGCATCCATGCTGAATGTCCAGCAACGACAAGAGGTTGCGCCTCTGGCGGCGGGCTGTCGAAGGCTTGTGCGCATGTCATCTGCATTCTCCATCACGAGAACGCGCCGACTGTCAGATTTGAGGGAAAAGCATGCGGGAGAAGAACAAACACAAAGGCGGGATTCCAGACGTCGTCTTTCTTCCGCACCCTTCGCTTTAGCTTTATTTGTTCCGCGCCCGCAAGCTGAAGGGTCAAATCGGCGCGTTCGAGTGAGTCATATCAACAGATTTTACACCGCGTCAACACCCAAATGTGGTCACGCTGGTTTTTATGTTTCGAATACAGGCAATGAAGCCTCAAAAACATAGCTCAAATAATCCATAGTTGAGATAAGCTTAATTAATGAGGAAAATGGCTGCGGTGCGTTTCGGGATACAACGCGAATGCTGTGAAATTGATTTCAAAGGGCACTGCAGGCGATGACGGCGCCTTTCGCCAGTTCTATAACTTGACGTCTTCGAAACTTTTTGGCGTCGCCATGCGTATCTTGAAAGACACGGACAAAGCTGCGGATGCTGTACAAGACGCTTATCTTCAGGTTTGGCGAAATACGACGCGGCCTCATAACGCTTAAGATGTGTCTGGAGCAGTAATCATGGACAATCATCACGAGGATCTGGCGGCAAGTTACGCCCTTGGCGTTCTCAGCCAGGCAGACCGTTCACAGGTTGAAGAGCAAATGAAAAAAGACGCTGCTTTCGCGCAAACAGTGGGTGAATGGATCTATAGGTTTGCGCCGCTTTTATCGGAAAGCGACGCCATAGAACCGCCTGCTGATGTTTTTGCGAAAATTGAAGAAGCGATTGCGCGACAAACAGCATCCGGGGCGCACGCTTCCGTTACGATTCGCGCCGGTGAAGGAAACTGGATTGAAATTGCGCCCGGCGCGCGGAAAAAATTTCTGTATTTTGATGAACAGGCTCGTACTGAGGCATTTCTGATCGAACTCGACGCAGGCGCAAGCCTGCCGGATCATGATCATGACGCGACGGAAGACTGTCTTGTCATGTCGGGCGATTTCATTATTGGCGATCTTAAACTGAAAGCCGGTGATTTTCACGCCGCTTTCACAGCATCGCGCCATGCGCCCTGCCGTTCACAGACCGGGTGTCGTCTGTTCATCAAGGCCGCCGCATAGCCGCGCTGGGCGATCGCAACTTTTTGCAACCGCGTATCGTAATTCCTGTCATTGCATTCAACGCCGCCTCACAGGAGCGTCAGGCATGAAAGGAAAACTCATGAAAACAATCAACCAGCCGACCGAACCAACCCCATCGCGACGCGACATTTTTAAAAGCGGCGGCAAGACAGTCCTCTCGGCGTCAGCAATTCTGGCGCTTTCCGGCGCGAGCGGCGCGCTGACCCGCGCGCATGCTTCTTCCGGCGATGCCGCTCAGGATGTAACAATTCTCAATGTCGCGCTTGCGCTGGAACATGAAGGCATCGCCGCCTATCAACTTGGCGCGGAGAGCGGTTTGTTGACCAAAGGCGTTCTTGATGTCGCCGTTCAGTTTCAATCGCATCACAAGGCGCACCGCGACGCATTGATCGCCGCGATTCGCTCAATGGACGGCGCGCCGGTGGAAACGAAGTCGCTGGAGGCGTATGCGGAAGATCTCGGCGCCGCATCGCTGGCGTCGCAAAACGATGTTCTGGAGCTTGCAGCGCGCCTCGAGCTTGGCGCAGCGAACGCCTATCTCGGCGTCATCCCGTCGTTTCACAGTCATGATCTCGCACAAGTCGCGGCGCGTCTTGCCGCTGACGAAACGATGCACTGGACAGCGCTAACGTCCGCTCTTGGCGGCGCCCTGCCAGAGGGCGCGCTTACTTTCGGCGCCTGATCCTCCTTTCTGGCGTCGTCACCCAGCGGCCTCCGGAACCTCCGCCCTTCCTGTTTCCGGAGGCCGCAATTTTATGAGGCGATCATGTTCACCCTGAAAACCCTGCATCTTTGGCGTATCGGCGCTGTAGCAAGCATCCTTCTTGGCCTTGCGGCGTGTGAAAAGCTCAACGCCAAAGAAGCCGCGTCCTCAGCCTCAACAGTCGTTGCGACCGAAGCGGGAAAAGACCTGTATCAACGCCGTTGCGGGGCCTGTCATTCCATTGACGCCGATCGTATTGGGCCGAAACACCGGGATGTTTTTGGGCGCGAAGCCGGCAGCCAGCCCGATTACAATTACTCCAAAGCGCTCACTCAATCGGACCTTGTGTGGAATGAGCAGACGCTCGACCAGTGGCTTACAAACCCTGAGGCGACGATACCAGGCCAGAAAATGGGCTACAGACTTTCAAACGCGGAGGAGCGTCAGGCGATCATTGTTTATCTGCGTTCACAGTCCAAAACATCCACGGCGCCATAACAAGTCATCCGTCGAGCAATTTTTGCGCAATCCGCGTCAAGAAGTTGGTCGGCACCGTCGGTCTCTCTGAAACAACCAGTGCGATACAAATATCGCCCTCTTCGATAATCGGCTGATGAGCGGCTTCTGTCGGCACGCATTGAACGTCGCCAACATCATAACGGCCGGTATTATCCCTGTACGCGCCTTGTAGGACGACCGTCAGCTCTTCGGACAAATGCTGATGATGGGGGAACTTCGCGCCAGGCTTTGCCCGCAACAAACGCACCAACGGCCCTTCAGGGCCGTCGACAAGCACCGCACGATCAATGCCGACGCCGTAAAATGACCAGGACAGACTTTCAAGGTCGGTCTTGCCCGTGATCTCATAGACATATTTAAGCAGAGGCGTCGGCGCGATCGCCGCAAGCGACCCTTTTGGCGGAGGCGCATCAATGTCATGAGACTCGGATAAGCTTTTCGGCGCGACAAAAGCCTCGCCCTCGTCCAGGCTGTCGATCTTTTCCGCCCCAAGAACGTCGAGTAAGGCGCCGCCGATCTCCTCATGCCGCGCAACCTCTTCACGACACTCAGGACAATAAGTCAGATGGGTCGCGATCAGAACGGATGTCTGTTCGTCGATACCGCCGCTCGCATAGGCGGCCAACCAGTCTTCGCCAGGGTGATAACGCGCCACTTAAGCCGTCTCCATTTCTCGCCGCAGCTTCTCGAGCGCGAGACGCAAACGTGATTTAACCGTATTGAGAGGGACCGACAGCTTCGCTGCAACCGCCTGCTGTTTCATGCCCTGTAGATAGATCAACTTCAGGATCTCCGCTTGCGCAGCCGGCAAAGCGGCAATCGCCGTTCTCAAAGCCATCGATGTTTCCGAACTTTGCAATCCGGCATCCGGGGCCGGCGTTGGATCTCGCACAAGCAACGGATCGTTCATATCAACTTCGCTTCGCTTTTCTTTGCGCACATGATCGATAAATCGGTTCCGGGCGATGGTGAATATCCATGTAGAGGCGTTTGCCGTCTCCGCATCGAACTGATGTGCTTTTTCCCAGACCCGCGCCATAACATCCTGCATTACCTCTTGAGATATACGGTCCGAAGCGCCTTTTTGGCGCAGGAACGCGCAAAGACGCGGCGCATAATAGTGGTAAAGCCGATTGAACGACGTTTCGCAGCGCTCCTGTTTGACACGCAACAAAAAAACCGTCCGCTCATCGGACCGGGCGCGCAACTCTGAGCCCTGACGGCTCGTATTATCTTTATCAATTGACCCTGACGCCGCCCGCATCCCGGTCCCCTTTACGTCTCTCCTGTAACTGATACGAGCGAGGCGCCGCCGGAGGTGCATTCGCCCCGTCAGACCCTATCACAATCTTGTGTTTCTTTCCCGCAGAGGCTGATTTATATTACGGGTCCTGGCGCCAGCTGCGCTGGAGAGCATGGAATTCCGGCAAATCTCCTTTTGTTCTCCCGATATCGTTCAAATGACGATCCTGTTTTCATTACAGATACTCAGCGAGCCTCTCATTCGCATGGCGGGTTTTAAGATTTTCAAGCCCGCGCCGGACCCATGATTTCGTGGTGTTCAGCGGCGCACCCATGAGCGCTGCAACTTCGTGCAACGAATGCTCCTGCAGATAAAAAAGGCGAATGGCGTCGCGCTGGTTGTCCGGCAACGCATCCACATCGCGGCGTATAAATTCGCCAAGTTTTTTCTGGTTGAAGTCTTCAAACGGCGACAGCCCGCCATCTTCAAGTTCCGCACAGTTTTCGTCACTGACGTGACCTGGACGCCGCCGGCGAAGCGCATCAATGCCTGCATTCCTGGTGATCACCGCCAACCAGGCAAGCGCCTTGCCTTTTTTACGATCAAACCGCGCTGCGCGATTCCAGATCGTTATGTAGACTTCCTGAAGCGTATCAGCCGCATCGCGTTCATCTTTCAAGATACGGATTAAAACAGCATAGAGACGTGAAGCGGTTTCGTCATAGAGTTTTCTGAACGCCGCAGAGTCACGCCGCCCGGTCAGAAACAACAAATGATCGAGATCACGGTCGTCGTCGAATTGTGTCACAGTAAACCCCATGAAGCCTGCCAAAGTCGCCCGTGAATACGGCTCAATCTCCGAAAGGTTCAAAAGGCGCCGCTTTTATTCGATCACGCTGGCGTGAGGATGCGCCGCATCAGGAATTTCGCCCTTAATTTCAAGGTGATCCTGCGTCAAAAGGGCTTCAAGGATGTGATCGCGCATGCCCGTTTCGGCGAACCAGGCTCGCATATCAGCGACAAGATCCGGGGCGTTTGCCGCAATGGCTGACCGCACAAGAATACGCGCATCGACAGGCTCTTTTTGAACCCGCCAGTTTTCCCGGGCCATTTCCAACGACAACTTGGCGTCGTCCAGATGGTCAAGCGCAAAGCGCGCATATTCGCGCGCATGACTGAAGTCCCTTTCGGCGTGATCTACCGCCATTCTTATAGACAATTCCTGTGCGGCGCTGTCGGCCGCCGCATCTCCGGGATCATCTGCAGCAAGAATGCGCAGAAGAAGCAGCGCCTCCGTATGCGGCGCATCTCCGATAACTTCTCGCGCTTCTTCAGAGCGGTTTTGCGTAAGCAGAAAATCCGCGTAGGCGGCGCGCATATAGACTGACGCGCTGTCAATGGCCCACATCTCCCGATAGTACGCCTCAGCGGCGATAGAATTTCGTTGCCGCTCTGCAATGTCCGCTGCAACCGAAAGTGCAAAAAGACGCTCGGCCGGCGATGCGGATTGCACGGCGGACAGCAATGCGTCCATACGCGTCGCTGTCTCATCAATCGCGCCGACAAGTCCGTTGACCCGCGCGCGACATGTTTCCCGGATGTAGATCGAAACGCTAACGCGCAGGGCTGCGCAATCCGCCGCCGCGTCATCGGCCCGGCCGATGGTTGAAAGAATAAACGCGCGCGACAATCGCGCTTGCGGGTTCGCCGGACTGCGTTTGATGACCTGATTCAAGTCATCGAGCGCCGCATCAAAGCGATGATCAATTTGCTTCATGTTCGCTCGAACAAGCAGCACGTCAATCGGCGGATTTTCAACGCCCTCCCACGGATTCAGGCTTTCCCCAGCCTGCCGCAAAAGCGTCGCATCCCCCAACCTGCGCGCTTGCGTCGTCGCAAACCGCGCAAAAGCGACAGCCACCTCTGCATTTTCCGGCTTTTTATTCAGTCGCAGCGCCAGTTTATCCAGTCGGGACTGGTTGGCTTCACTTAATTTTTGAGAATCAGTTGGCGAGCCATCATTATACTGATGGCGCGGGTGCGCCAATGCTGCATTAAAACTGGCCGCGCCAAAAATGCTAACCGCAAACAAGGCGAGCAACGATTTACGCATGGCTTTTGAGGGGGATAGTGACATGTGCATTTTTCTTCTCCCAAGACGAAACGGGCGGGATTAATCCCGCCCGCTGATCCGGCGTTACGCTACTTGCCGGAGCTTTCATCATGGTGCCCGTGGTTACGCCCGTTAAGCGGCGTCGCGGCATACGGAAACACATCATTAAAGGTGATGTCGTTCTGGTCGATACCGTCGACATTCACATCGGCGAAAACTTCCGTGATGTCATCTTCAGAGCCAGGAACGATGCCGGTAAGGCCCAATGCGATCACCGCAATGTCAACAACGTCATCGCCAAACCGGCGGCCATTTGGCCATCCGCCAGGGATAAACCCGCCATTGCCGAACGGATCCTGAACTTCGCTTTGCAGAATGTCGCCGCCAAAGACGCCAAGCCGGTTGAAGTCTTTTTCACCTGCAAGGCGCGCAGGACCGGTTGTCAGGTCAATCTTGATCAGATCGGGAATATAAATCTGCTCAAGCAGTCCCGGGATCAGCGGACCAGGACCAAAGCCTGCAAGCTCCGGATTGGCGGCGTTTTCTCTAAGCGCGAAATCGCCTTTTGGCGAGCCTTGATTATAGCCGTCTTTTTTGTTGATCGGCAAAAGCGCCTCAACAAAAAGCGGGTTGCCCTGACGGCCGACTTGATCGAAAAGGCCGCGCCTTGGACCAAACCGTTCAAAACTCTTCGGTTTCTCATTGCGTTCAAACTTCTGACGGCTCGTCGTCGCATAGACGCCGGCGATTTTCGCGCCTTTCAATTCCTCAATCGGAATATTCAGCACGATCGTATGGAGGTTATATCCGCCCTGACTGTCGAACGGTTTCGTTTCCGTACCTGTCGCAGCGCCAAAGCTGAGATCAAGGTCAAAGATGGATTGAATATCCGCATAAAAGCCGTCATCGCGCTGACCGGCAAATGACTGATATCCGTTTTTAAGCGTGACGACGCCCGCTTTTGTATACGGATCAAGGTCTTTAGCACTGGAAACGCCGCCTTTCGCCGGGCGATCACCGTCATTACCCTGATTGTATAACGGTGTCAGCAGGCCCTGATTATTTGGCGGCACGATCAGGCCGTCGCGTTGCCCGCGGCCAAGTGAGACTTCCCGATCACGCAGGCGTTTTGCGTTATTATCAATTTTAGTAACGCGATAGGTCTGCTGAAGATTTTGATTGTCGCCATTGGGCGCCACGACGCCCTGGAACGCCTGAAGGATAGTATTCTGATTGTCATACTGCGTTGAGAAATCAAAATTGTAGGTAAGGTCGGCTCTGCCTTTAGCGGCGTTATCGCCAAGCGCGACATGAATTGAATATCGCACACGGTCATCAAACCGGTAGGCGTTTGGACCAATACCTGGTTCTTCAAAGGGGAATACGGAAAGGGCTGTGGTCAGATATAACTGGCCCTTTTCATCTTCGCTCAGAAAAGCATACACATCTGTAGTGTTTGCAGCGTCGTCAAACGTGATGAGCGGCGCGTCCATGTGGCTGGAGGCGTTTGCCGAAACAGGCGCAGCCGCAGTCACGCCGGCTGCAAGCGCAGCCAGTAGCGTTTTGGATTTCATTTTATACTCCTGGTTTTGTTGAAGCGGCCGGCGAGCGACCGCACGGCGAAAAACGCCGGCACAGGAGTAAACGGAGAGCCCAGCTGAAAAGTTGCGCCATGGGCTAAAGCGCCCTCAACAATCAGCCCTTCTGACTTTCTTCCACCGCCTCTGTTACACCGAGAAGCGGCCCCAGCGCAGGGTGTGGGAAACGCCGCGGCACAGTGACCGCGTAAAACGTCTCTCTTAATCGTGGCAATTTTTCGATTTCCACCAACCGGCCGGAAGAAAGCTCATCTTTCACAACAATTGGCGGCACCACAGCCAGGCCGACATCCTCGCGGGCGAATACCCGCAACAAGGCCATGTCATCAACTTCTATAAAAATATTGGGCCGGATGCGGAGTTCATCCACCAGCGCATCGAAACCAAGGCGAACACTGCTGTCTATGTTGGGCACAATAAGGCGTTCGGTTTCCAGCAACGTTTTGAGCGACCGTTTCTTTTTTGCGCGCGCCGGGTATCCCACAAGGCTGACAGTTTGTTCCGCAATTGAATGGATAAGCCATGGCGTTTCCGCATCGCGTACTGGCGACTGGTTCGTCAGCACTACATCAAGCTTTTGCGTCTTCAACAGCGCCAGCAACTCTTTGATACTCCCTGAACGGACGGAAATTCGGGCCCCGTCTTCATTAATCAGCGGCTGAAGAAATTGTATCTGAAAGTTTCGCGACAAGGTCGAAAGCGCCCCGACCCGGAGCAACCGATCCCGGTCAACATCCCGGCGCATCAGCGTGCCCAGCAACTCTTCGCCCGCGGCGAAGATAACGTCGGCATGATCAAGGGCGACGCCGCCGGCCTCCGTAAGCACGAGTTGTTTGCCGCGGCGCTCGAAAAGCTGTTGCCCCAGCCTTTCCTCCAGCTTTTTGATCTGCAGCGACAACGCCGACTGGGAAACATTCAGCTTTTCGGCCGTTCTCGTCAGATTCCCGTCATGGGCGACGGCCCAGAAATATCGCAGATGGTTGTAGTTGAGAGAGGCCATATGATCGTTCTCTTTCTTCGAACAATTCGTTTGTAACATTGTATTTAATATATGTTTCGGTTGCAGGTAAACAGCGCTTCGACTTGCACAACAGGAGCCGTCCGGCATGCCAGAAGCCTTATTTTCCGCCATTTCCATGGCCGCCATCATCAGTTTTCTGGTGGCCGCAGCCCTTGCCCGCTCGCGGAGGATCAACCGCGCAAGCTCCATTGTTGAACTTGCCGGCGCATTTGCTCTGGCGATGGCCGTGATCGGCCTTGGCGGCGTCTTTTTGACTGAAGCGCCGATCGCGGGCGCCGACGGCGGCAAAGGGCTCGCCGCCTTCCTGCGCATTGATGCGCTGAGCGCCATTATGTTCACGCTAGTCAGCTTTGTCGGGCTCGTCGTGCTTCGGTATTCGCGCAATTATCTCGCCGGCGATCCTCGCCAGCCGGTTTTCCTGAGCCGCCTTTGTCTAACCCTCGCTTCTGTCACGGCGCTGGTCACCGCCGGCAACGTCTTCGTTCTGCTTGGCGCCTGGGTCGCAACCAGCCTGACGCTGCATTCGCTTCTTGTTTATCGTCATGAACGGTCGGCCGCGATCATTGCCGCCCGCAAGAAATTCATTGTCGCCCGGATCGGCGATGTGGCGCTCGCCGTTGCGGCTGTTCTTCTGGTGACGACATTCGGCTCCAGCAATATCAGTGAAATCCTGACCGCCGCCGAAGCGGCGCGCACCACTGGCGACGCGCCCTTTGGCGCTGGCGTCGCGGCGATTTTAATCGCCGTCGCCGCCGCTTTAAAGTCGGCGCAGTTTCCGACACATGGCTGGCTGACGGAAGTCATGGAAACGCCGACACCGGTTTCAGCGCTCCTCCATGCAGGCGTCGTCAACGCCGGCGGATTTCTCGTCATCCGGTTTGCAGACGTCATGCTGATCAGCACCCCGGCGATGCATGGCCTCGCCCTGATTGGCGGGTTCACAGCGCTGTTCGGGTCTATTGTAATGTTGACGCAGACAAGCGTGAAAGCGTCGCTCGCGTATTCAACCGTTGCGCAGATGGGCTTTATGCTGCTGCAATGCGGTCTTGGCGCCTTCGCCTCGGCGACGCTCCATCTCGTCGCGCATTCGCTTTACAAGGCGCACGCCTTCCTGTCCTCAGGCCGGATTGTCAACGCGATCAAGGCGAAGCAAAAGGTCCCCGCCCCCAACCCTGTGCTGGTTTTCGCAAGCTTCATCGGCGCCCTTGGAATTTATTACGCCATCGGCGCCCAGTTCGGCGGCGCCGTCGCAGAGTCGCCAGCCATCCTCACCCTGGGCGCGCTCTTCATCATGGGAACGTTTATCTTCCTGACCGATGCAGCGCGAAAAGCCGCCGTCTTTTTGCGCGCGCTGGCGATTACCGCGCTCGCCTCTTTGTCCTACTTTGCGCTTCAAACAGCCGCCGCCGCCATTATGGAAGGCGCCGCACCGACGCCGCAGACACCTGATGCGACGGGCCTTGCTGTTATGGGCATCGCGCTGGTCTCCTTCGGCGCCGTAACGCTGGTGCAAATTCTCTCTCCCGCAAAGGCCGGGCGGATCGCGCAGACAGCATATGTCCACACCGCCAACGGCCTTTATGCGAACGCCTTGTTCGACCGCCTGATCGGCGCGCTGCGCCTTCGCCGAAACGCTATTTAATCTTAATCCGGAGACGAACAGTCATGAATATTGAAACAACGTTCAGCGACCAGGCCGCACTCGAAAAAGCGGTAAGGCTCGAGGACGATACTTATGAAAACGTCCTCGAGGCTGCGATAGCCGCAAGCCAGCGCATCGCCCCCCTTTGGCCGCTTAAAAGTTTTGTCGCGGTCAACCCCATGCTGGGCTTCACCGATGCGCCCTTTACGCAAGCTGCGCACACCCTTGATCGTACAGGCGGAGCGCAAACGCTGATGTCAGCGTCATATTTTGCGCAAGCCATTGCAGACAACCGGCTTCGCGACAGGCATATCGCAACCGCGCTGAGCGAGCTGCATCTGGAAGACCGCTTCACCGTTGCCGCCGTGCGCGCGGAACTTGCGAAAGAAGAAAACGTCAAACCATCTTTACGCACATTTGCTGATGTCGCCTCAGACATGCTCGGCGCAGACTGGTCAGGTTTTTTCACAGACCGTATTTCAACCTGGGCGGCCGGTTATTTTGACGAAGGGCAATCCACATGGCGCGGCCCATGGCGCCATGAGCGTCCGTATGCGGCCTGGCGCGCGCAGGCCATGATCGACCGGACCCCAGATATTATGGGTTTGAAAGGGTTTCGAAAAGCGGTAGCCGCCTTGCCGGCCGACCCTGCAGCGACATTACTTGAAACAGTAAGACGTCTTGGCGTTCCGCCAACGTCTTACACTCTCTATTTTCACCGTCTGCTCACTGACATTGCGGGCTGGGCCGGTCATGCGCGTTATCACGGCTGGCTGAACGAACTGCATGGCGGCGCCCCGGAGAAGGTCGCGGAACTCCTCGCCATTCGGGCCGGCGCCGAACTCGCGCTCTACAATTGCCTGGGATCGGATAAGGTTTCGGAAACATGGCGCAAGGAACGCGAAGCCTTCAACGATGAAGAAGCGCCGACCGAAGGCGAAGAGGTCAGACATATATTGCAGACCGCCAGCGAGATCGCCTTTCGCGAGAAAATGCTCGGCGGCATCGCAGCCAATGCGATTTACGGACAAAACCACGATGCAAAGATGCGCCCTGACGCCCAGGCGGTCTTTTGTATTGACGTTCGCTCAGAGCGCATTCGCCGCGCCATCGAAAATGTCAATCCGTCAATTGAGACATTCGGGTTTGCAGGCTTTTTCGGCTTTCCGATTGAAGTCGCACGCCTTGGAGAAGATAGCGGCGCTTCCCAATGCCCTGTGCTTTTAGAACCAGGTTTTCTAATTCGGGAAAGCGACGACACAGATGAAAACGCCGTCCGCAAAAAACAGGTTGCGCGCGGGGTCACCACAGCATGGAAACGTTTCAAGAATGCAGCGGTGTCTTCTTTCGCCTTTGTCGAGGCCTGGGGCGTTGGCTTTCTGGGAGCAATTGTTCGCGACAGTCTCAAACAGGCTGGCGATGAGAACGAGCCTTTGAATTCATTGTCTCTGGAGCCGGAAACATGCGGCGGACGTTCGGCGGGACTTGACCTCGCGGCGCGCCTTGCAACGGCGGAAGGCGCTCTCGCCGGCATGTCGTTGACGAAATCATTCGCCCGGCTGGTGCTGCTGGTCGGTCACGGATCAAAGACGACAAATAACCCTTACGCTTCCGGCCTCGACTGCGGCGCCTGCGGCGGCCACACAGGCGAGGCCAACGCGCGCGTCGCGGCGTCAGCGCTGAATGACCCGGCCGTGCGCAAAGGGCTTGCCGAGAAGGGTTGGGACATTCCCGCCGATACTGTTTTCGTTCCGGCGCTCCACAACACAACATCTGACGACATCACGCTTCTTGATATGGATATCATCCCTGTCTCGCATGGACATGACGTTTTAAACCTGAAACTTAATCTCGCCGCCGCATCGCGTATGTCGCGGCGTGAACGCGCGCCGTCACTCGGCCTGACGGAAAGCGAAAACGTTGACGCGGATGTGATCGCGCGCAGCCGGGACTGGTCGGAAGTGCGCCCTGAATGGGGCCTTGCCGGTTGCGCCGCTTTCATCGCCGCGCCGCGCGAACGTACGCTTGGTGTTGATCTGAAAGGCCGCACTTTCCTTCATTCTTATGACTGGCGCGCTGATAAGGATAACGCCATTTTAGAGTTGATCATGACGGCGCCGCTCGTCGTCGCGAGCTGGATCAGCCTGCAATATTACGGCTCAACGGTGGACAACAAAACGCTCGGAAGCGGCGACAAGACGCTGCACAATGTTGTCGGCGGGCTTGGAGTCCTGGAGGGCAACAGCGGCGACTTGCGCCCGGGCCTGCCGATGCAGTCCGTGCATGACGGCGCCAATCCAGTCCACGAACCTTTGCGCCTTTGCGCAACGATTGAGGCGCCGATTGAACGCATCAATGCCGTATTGGAAAAGCATCAGCACGTTCGCGATCTCTTTGACAACAACTGGCTGCATCTCGTAGCGGTGTCGGACGAGGGCCGCACCTTCAAACGATATGATGGCGATCTCATCTGGACGGATATCGATAAGGCGCATCCCACAGTGATTGCAGCCTGAAGCGCTATTAGCGCCTGGCGGCGAACAGCTGAGCGACACTGATGCGAGATCCGGTAAGTGACAAACCGCTGCTTCGCCGCCGCGCCGCCATCGCCACCATGCATGGCAAGGAAGCGGCGATCGCGCCGGTTTTAGAACGCCGGCCTGGTCTGCGCCTCATCGTGCCGGAACACATCGATACCGACAGCCTCGGCACGTTCACAGGCGACACGCCCCGGCGCGGGACCGTTCTTGAAACCGCGATCGCCAAAGCGCATCTTGGCATGAGCCAGGCCGGCGTTACAGCCGGGATTGCAAATGAGGGAACTTACGGCGCTCACCCTGTCCTGCCGATTGCGCCGGGAGGCTCGGAGTTGATCGTGTATGTCGACGATGAGTTGGGCGTTCAGGTTCATGAGGCCATGATCGTTGAAAAAACAAATTTCGCGCATCTCAACGTCACGCCGGGCGAAGACGTAACAGCGTTCCTGGCGTCAATCGGCTTTCCGGCGCATGGCGTTGTGGTCAGCCCCCACGCGCCGCAATCAACCGACGCGATTTACGTAAAAGGTATCAGGGACCACGCAACCCTTGATGACGCTATCGCAAAGGCGGCGAATCATTCCGCCGATAACGCCGTGCTGATCCAGACGGACATGCGCGCGCATATGAACCCGACCCGCATGGACGCCATCGCGATGTTGACGGAAAAACTGGCGGCGCGCCTGGAATCGCCTTGCCCGAACTGCGCAGCACCGGGGTTTGGTCAGGTCGATCGCAAGACGGGCCTGCCCTGTCGTGACTGCGGCGGCCCCAGTACGCTCGTTCGCGTAGAGGTGCATGGGTGCGGCGCCTGCGACTGCCGACAAGAAGTTGCGCGTCAAGATGGACTGCGCGTATCAGACCCGACATATTGCCTTATCTGTAATCCATAGATGCGCTTGTCAGGCGCTCAGAACTTTCCGGAACATCATGCCAAACCGCCGCCTTGTTGCAAAACACCTGGGAGAATTCATGCGCGTCCTGTCGCACCCGGACCGTATACAGATCGTCCAGTTGCTCGCTGCATCCGGGGAACACCGCGTTTCAAATATCGCTGAGACACTCAGCCTGCCGGCGACACGCGTTTCCCAGCACCTGTCGACGCTCAAGGCTCATCGCCTGGTTGAGGAGCGCACGGACGGCCGTCACCGTTTTTACCGCCTGACGGTCAAACAACTGGCGCCATGGCTGGTTTCCGGCGTTGATTTTGTGATCGACAGGTTCGGCAATATCTCACGCGAGCAGGGCGAGGATGCAAAACGTCTATGGGTTGAGGAATTCGAGCTGGACGAGAGCTAAGCCAGGCGAGACTACCGTAAAGACTTCTCAGAGCGTATCGCGCGAATGAACGAGGCGCAGCGGCGATCGGGTCCCTACGCCGCCTTCTTTCCCTTGACGATAGCCGGCGTAGTCAACCGGTTCGTGGTTTCTGCGCCTGTCTCCGAAGCGTTCGATGACAGCGTCAACGAACTCGGCGTCGCTCACTTTTGTCGAATAGGGCGCGATATGGCGAACGGACGATGGGTGAACGCCATCCTCCAGCGTGCGCAATATGGCGTTATGGACCGTGCCGGCGGCCGCATAGCGCTTTAACGCGACAAGCGCTTCAATGCCGGCGGCGAGACCTTGTAAGATCGGCGCAGATCCGGCATCGGCGCGTCTTTCCCCTGAACTTGCAAGCGGCGTGACGTTAAGCCCTTCCGGCGTGAACGCGCTTGTGACGGCAAAGCCTTCCGTTCCCGTCAGCGTGACCGCCAGCGTGCGAAAAATCTCCGCTGACGCAGGCTCGGCGATGACGATGTCGTGGCGGAACTGATCCGACGCCATGGCCGCCGCCGCATCGGCGGGCGACATGCTGGCGATGTCAAGCTCGGAGAATATTTCCGTCAGACGCCGGCTGGCGAAGTTCACCCATGACGGGGATGCGGCGTCGGCTTTCGCCGCCTCAATGAAGCAGATACGCCGGCGCCCCTGGCAGAACCCGGCCTCGACAGCCTGGCGAAGCATGCGCATGAAGCCGGAATCAGCAATGTGCATATTCATATTCGCCGCTTCGATCTGCGCGTCGGGAAGCTGCGGCGGCTCTACCGAAACGATCTGAACATTCAGACTGTCGCTGCGCGCTTTGATGATGCCGTGAAGCGGCATGGCGCAGGTCGAGCGCACATGCTGATCCTGCGTTGCCTCCGCTGTCGCCTGATCGGACATGCAAAGGTCAACGCTGAAAAGCATATCGCCGGCGGCCTCCGCGCTCGACACCTCGCCGTTGAAAAGCGGGTCGGCGCCGCTCAGCACGGTTAACGCCAGCTCGCAAATCTCACGAAATTCAGGCGCGTGATAGCGCAGCGAAACCGCCCGGCCATTTGGCGCGCACTCTACTGGCCGCAAGTATGATAATTCAGCACCCATGTCCGACCGCCTCGCCTGTTGCCTTGAAAACAGGTGACTGATAACGGGCCGATATTGTTATGCAAAATATATTGTTCCGAACATTATCATCGCTTTATGTGAACGATTTGTGGGGCGCATTCTCACCAGCGCAGCCAGTCGGGGTCCTCGAACCGAATGCGGTCATAGCGGCGGCAGAAGAGTGCCGCCGCCGGATAAAGCCCCAGAAGCCCACGATAAAAGTCGTAAAACGCGTCGCAAAGCTCAGCGTCCGCATCGGCGGCCAGACAGTGCATGTCGACCATCAGCCGGACATTTAAATCAGGCGGCCCGCCGTCACCACTGCGATCTAGTCAATCATCAGGCTGACGGCCCCGATGAACAACAGAGCGAGACTGGCGACACCCCCAAGCGCCAATCCTGAAAGGGTCGCGATATCGAGGCTCAAAGCGCTGGCCAGCGCCGCCGCCACGGCGACCGTCAGCAAGACCAGCGCTTTGCCGTTCTGGCGCCACCAAACCCTGATGTGAAATTGTGCGGTCAGGTTTTCAGCAGGTTCAGATTTACGGGCGGTTTCAATCGCCTCGGTTTCGGACACATAGACCCGCAGCATATCCTGAAGGCGTTGATCATCCATCTTCCGTTCCCTTCTCTTCATGCGCCAGGAGATCCTGCATCTTTCGCCGCGCCCGGCGCACATAAGTTTTGACCGACCCCAAAGGCGCGCGCATTATCTCAGCTGCCTGCGCATGCGAAAGCCCGTAAGCGTCACAAAGGATGATCGCCGACCGTTCCCCATCGGACAGTTTCGCCAAGGCCTTTTCCATGTCGAGCGACAGGTCTGAATCGCGTTGCGGCGGCGCGGCCGCCTGTTCTCGGTAGGATTGGCGCCTGACCGAACGCCGCGTATCTTTTTGCGCCAGCCGGGCGTGTTCCCGATAAGCTATTCGGAAGAGCCAGGTGCGAAAGCTCGAAGCCGACCGAAACTGGGCAAGTTTCGTGTAAGCCAAAATCAGGCTTTCCTGGGCGGCTTCCTCGGCAAGGAATTCATCTCCTCCAAGGGCCCTTAAGAATGCCAGCAAGGCTGGTCCGTGCCGTTTTGCGAGTTCGCTGAAAGCCTCACCGTCGCCGGTGGCCTGAACGAGCGTGATCAGTTTGCGATCACTGAGCGTTTTCACGATATCCGACCGTCCCGCGCGCTAGGTCCGGTCGGGCCGAACGCGGAAGATATGAAATGCCAGGAAGGTCAGACCGATCATGGCCGGAAAGGCTAGCAAACCGAGAATGACCCGCTGCGCCTCGGCCGGCAGCGCGAAACTGAATAAAAACCCTGACAACGCCACGGCGAACCAAAGTGCGCCGCGGCGCAGATCTGCGACTCTTCCATAGGGCGTCGCGACAAGCGCCTTCAACGTGTCGAGATCGAGATCATCGCGCTGGGTCAACGCTTCTTTAAGGACCTCCAAGCGGAGCCGTCGCATGCGGTACTGGATCCAAATCGCAAGTCCGACAATTGCGCTCACGCACAGCGCGAAAGCGATTGGGATCATTTCGTCCAAAGGTCCTGAGTCCATGCATCTCGCCTTTCTTTCCGCCTTAGAGGCCGCCCCAGGCTGATTTGGATGTCGCCGGAGAAAAAAATTCATTGCCGCTGACCACATCCATGCCGGGCGCGCATCCCCTCTAAAATAACGACCCGTGAGATTCGTTGATCAGAGGAAATACAATGAAATCATTTTACAAGGCTACGGTCGCGGCTTCGATGCTTGCCGGATGCCAGCTCCCGCCCGCAGTCGAGCAAAGCAGGCCTGCCTTCGGCGAGTGGGGCATTGACCTTGCGGCCGGCAACGTCGCCATTCGGCCGGGTGACGACTTTGAGGCCTATGCAAACGGCTCCTGGCTTGCGGAGACTGACATCCCGAGCGATCAAGCCACATACAGTCTGGTCGATACCTTAAGCGATGCTGTCAGAGATCAATTGCGCACGGCGCTGACCACAGGTTCCAGCAAAGATGCTGCGCCCAACAGCACGCGGGAAAAACTGCTCGATGTCTATTCAGCGTGGATGGATGAAGTCCGACTGAACGCAATCGGCCTTGCCCCATTACAGCCCTATCTGGACGCCATTTACGATCAGGACAGCTACGCTGAGCTGCTGCCGGAACTGGCTAGCATCTATGGCTCGGCCCCGTTTGGTCTCGGCGTAATTGCCGATCCAGCAAATCCATCTCGCTATATCGCATATGTCGTTCAATCCGGCCTCGGTATGGAGACCCGTGAGTACTACCTGGCTGAGGGCCCGACCTATATCGCCTACCGCAATGCGTATACGGACTACATTGAGACGGTCTTCCGTTTGGCCGGATATGCCGAACCCGCCGCCCGCGCCAGAAGCGTTTTGAATTTCGAAACGGAGCTCGCCAAGATTCAATGGACGCAAGCGGACTCCCTCGTGGTCGAAAACATCTATAATCCAATGTCGCTTGAAGAGCTTCAGGCCCTTGCGCCTGATATCGACTGGGCGTTCGCCCTCGATCGGCGGGGCCTTGCCGATGTAAAGACAATACTTGTCGTGCAACCTTCCGCCATCCGCAGCGGTACGGAGCTTATGGCGAATGCCCCCCTGCCAATCCTAAAAGACTATCTAGCCTTCCACTTGCTCAACCAATTCGCCGGGGACCTGACCACCGCATTCGATGATGCGCGGCACGCTTTTCATGACAAGACGCTTCAGGGACGAGCGGAAAAACAACCCCGCTGGTCCAGGGGCATCGCGCTGCTCAGCGAGACAATGGGGGTCGGGCTGGGTCAGCTTTATATTGAAAGTTGGTTTCCAAAGTCGAGCAAGTGCGTGGTTGCAGGTTTGACCGACAAAGTCATTGACGCGTTCCGAACTCGTCTCAAAAGCAATGCCTGGATGGACGAGAAAACGCGGCAAGAGGCTCTCGACAAGCTGGACAGTGTTGAGCCTCGTATCGCTTATCCTGATAATTGGACGGATTACACATCCCTGGAAACCAATCCGAAAAACCATCTTGAAAACAGACGTACGCTGATGGCGTTTGATTGGGAGCAGGATCTGGCCCGTCTCGGCGGCCCCGTCGACCGGAAGAGGTGGGCCTACCCTCCGCAAACGGTCTCGGCGTACTATGATGCGCAAGTCAATAAGATCACTCTGCTCGCCGGTATCCTGCAACCGCCTTTCTTCGATCCGGCAGCCGACGCAGCGGTGAACTATGGCGGCATCGGCGCCATTATCGGCCACGAGCTGGGCCATGGGTTCGATAGCACGGGACGTATGTTTGACGGCGACGGCGTCTTGCGGGACTGGTGGACTGATGATGCCGATGAGGCCTTCCGTCAACGTGAGGCCATCCTCATAAAACAGTATGGCGCGTATGAGCCGATCGACGGTGTTTACATCGATGGCGCGTTGACGATCAGCGAAAACATTGGCGACCTGGGTGGCTTGGAGATTGCTTACACGGCCTATCGCCAACACTTAGACGCCTGTTGCGACGGCGAAACCCCTGTGATCGACGGCCTGACCGGCGATCAGCGTTTCTTTTTGTCCTGGGCTCAGATCTGGCGTGGAAAATCAGGCGACGACGCCTTGCGCAATCAATTGCTGACCAATGAGCACAGTCCCTTCAAATATAGGATTAATGGCGTCGTCCGGAATATTGACGCCTGGTACGAAGCCTTCGACGTGCAGCCGGGCGACGCGCTTTACCTGCCCCCATCGGCGCGCGTGAAGATATGGTAGCGCGTGGTCGAGTAAAGCACTGGTTGATTGGATTTGTCGCCGCCATAGGGATTGGCGTGACGGGCTGCTCGGCGCTGGCTGCAAGGGCTGCGAACATGCAGGCCGGAAGGCCTGGCGAAACAATCCCGACCGAGAAAATGGCCGCCATTGACGCCTTTATCGCTCAGCAGATGGAGGCCTTCGATATTCCGGGCCTGTCGCTTGCCGTGATCGAGAATGGCGAGGTCACTCATGTCCGGTCCTATGGCGTGGCCGACCGAGAAAACAATATACCGGTCAAAATGTCGACGCTATTTGAGACCGCCTCTCTCAGTAAACCGGTGTTCGCTTATTTTACCATGATGCAAGTCGACAAAGCAGTGATCGCACTCGATCAGCCTCTGCACGCCTATCTGCCCCATCCAGACATTGATGACCCGAGGGCGCGCGCGATTACGGCGCGCATGGCGTTGACTCATCAGACCGGGTTTCCGAACTGGCGGTGGCAGAATGAGGACGAAGCGCTAAATATCAAGTTCGATCCGGGTACGCGGTTTTCCTATTCTGGCGAAGGCTTCGAATATCTCGCAATGACCATTGCTCATCAACTTGGTCTTTCCCTGACCGAGCTGGCGGATCAGGTCGCTAAGGATCTGACCGTCCCCTTAGGGATCGATCATGCTTATTGGACTTGGAACGAAACACTGTCGAAGACGGTGGCGACCGGATACAGCGACAATGCGCCGAAAACCCCTTGGGAAATCGAGAGGCTTATCGCATCGGCGAGCTTGCACACAAATGCCGCGGATTACGCCAAGATCGTTCTGGCTATGCTTGCCGGCGTCGGCCTTTGCGAAGCGACGCATGCAGAGATGCTGTCGCCCCAGATTGTGCTCTCAAACGACGATGACTTTCGAATAGACTTCGGTCTCGACGCCTGGGGCCTGGGTGTTGCTTTAAAGACAACGCCCTATGGGCGAGCGGTCACCCATGGCGGCGTCAATGATGGATTCACCTCTTGGTTTACTGTCTTGCAGGATGTCGAAACTGGCTATGTGTTCCTGACAAATTCTGAAAGCGGCCCGGAGCTCAACAAGGCGCTGGAACCTTGGTTGCTCGGACAGCTGCGTCAGTGAGCCGCTTCCGGCATGCCCCGCCGGTTGGTATCGGCCGGTGATGAGTACTGCAAACGACTAGCGAAAGCGCGAAACACCCCACCTGACCAGCGCAGCCAGTCGGGGTCTTCGAAGCGAATGCGATCATAGCGGCGGCAGAAGAGAGCCGCCGTCGGATAAAGCCCCAGCAGCCCGCGATAAAAGTCGTGAAACGCATCGCAAAGCCCGGCCTCCGCATCAGCGGTCATGCAATGCATGTCGACCAGCAGCCGGACGTTTAGCTCAAGCGGCCGGTCGTTATCGCCTCGTTGGAACTGACGGCTGCGCAGGCGCCTATGAGGACAGCGCGCCAGAAGCGCCGCGCAGAACTCGTCGACGCACGCCGCGCCGCCCCGGTCGACGGCGTCACCCTCAACCCAATCCATATAGGCGGCCAGCCCAAAGACGGCGCGAGGGTTCATTTTCAATAGAGACAATCGCCTTCCGGGCTGATAAGCATCGTTAGTTAAGGGGGCGCAGCGCACCCGGCGCCCTTCAGCGCCGGGCGGGGATAAATCGGGGAAGCGACGCCACATGCGACGGCTGACAACAGCGCAAAAAGTCTGGCTGGCGATTGGCCTCGCCCTCGCCGCCTGGGCGCTGGTCATCCTGGTTTTCATCTAGCGCGGGTTGGTTGCGGGCGATATGAATCTCATCGCCGCTCATCCCTCATGTAAACGATGTCCTGCAAGTAACCTGATGATGCGAACATGACCGACAAGCTTGAAATACGCAAAAGCGGACCGAACGACATCGCCTTAATTGAAAAGCTTTATCCGGCGGCGTTCCCCGATGAGGATTTGCTGCCGGTCGTCAGGGCGCTGCTGAAAGAAGCGCGGGCCGTTCTCTCGCTTGTCGCGATTGCCGATCATATGCTGGCGGGACATGTCATCTTCACGCCATGCGCGATTGCCGGAAGAGATGACAAGCTCGCGCTTCTGGCGCCGCTCGCCGTCGCGCCCGCATGGCAACGGCAAGGGGTCGGCGGCGCGATTGTCAATGCGGGGCTGCAGCGGTTGGAAAACGCCGGGGTCGCGCATGTCTTCGTGCTCGGCGACCCTGCATATTACGGGCGCTTTGGCTTTGCGCCCGATGACAGCGTCGCGCCGCCATATCCCCTGCCGGAGGAATGGCGCAGCGCCTGGCAATCCCTCAGCCTGCGCAGCGACGCACCGCCTCTTTCCGGAAAACTTTCCGTCCCGCAACCATGGCGACAACACGCTCTATGGGCGCCGTGACTCATTGCACCGGCGCCGCCCTTAACGCGCGCCGGCTTTCGAGAGCACGACACCGAAAGTCTTGCACAGGATTATTGCATCAAGACCAAGCGAGCGATTGCGGGCGTATTGAGAATCAAGCGCGACGCGCGCTTCATAGCTTAAGTTATTGCGACCGCTGACCTGCCACATCCCGGTGATGCCCGGCTTGCATTTCAGGTAACAGGCGACATCCTCCCCATATTTGGGAAGTTCGCTTTCGGTAATCGGGCGCGGCCCGACAAAACTCATTTCACCGCGCAGCACGTTGATCAGCTGCGGCAGCTCATCAAGGCTCGTCTCGCGCAAGAATGCGCCGACGCGCGTAATTCTCGGATCATGCCGAAGCTTGCGTTCGCGCTCCCATTCCTCGCGCGCAACCGGATCGGAATCAAGCAGCGTCTTCAGGCGCGCCTCTGCATCCGGCGCCATGGTCCTGAATTTTAAACATCGAAAGCGCGCGCCGTTCATGCCGATGCGCTCATGCGCGAAAATAACCGGCCCGTTCTGTAACGCCAGCATACAGGCGATGATGATCATCAACGGTCCGAACAGCGCGAGCGCGAAAATCGCGCCGACAAAGTCGATCGCATCCTTGACATAATGAGAAAGAACCGCTGTGAGAGACAGATCGGAACTATCCGACGTGGGCGTCATCGCCCAGTCAACATCCCGCCGCCAGGCATCGCAACTCCCCCTGGATATCGGAACTGTTGTCACGGCTTACGCCTCACTGGTCCAAATGTTGAAAGCATTGTCATGGTCTTTCTCATTCTGTTTGCCCGTCATCCGTCGCTCGCCTTGACGCCGGTTAAAACCGCCTTGCGAAACCAGAGGCGCAAGCCGGGAATGCGGGCCAGCAAACAATCCAGCCGATAGGCGCTGCGCATGATGATATTTTTTGGCGACTTCATGACCGCACGGGATATAATTCCCGCCGGCACGGACAGGAACTGTTGCGGATGAAGGGCGACGTCAAACCGTTCTTCGAACAATCGCAAATGCTGGCGTTTTATCGGCGCCTCATCAGGGGTGCGCGCTTTTGGCGTCGCTTTACGCACCAGAACGCCGACTGGATTCATGTCCAGCGGCTCGTTGAAAATCATCCGCCCGCCGGGGCGCAACACGCGGCGGATTTCATCCAGCGCCGTTGCGTAATCAAGATGGTGAAGAATGCCAAAGCCGAAAACGACATCGAAGCTGTTGTCATCAAACGCAAGCTTATGAGCGTCCATGAGATGAAAGTCGATATCGAGGCCACGCGCATGCGCCTTCTTTTGACCTAGGTCGAGTTCGGCCTGCGAGATGTTAATGCATGTCAGCGTATGATTGGGCGGCTTACGATCATCATACACCATGGACCAGCCATGGGAGCCGATTTCCAGAACGGATTTAACGCTCTCCGCGCTCAGCGTCGCGCGAAACCGTTGAAGAATCTCGTCATGCCAATAGGCCTGGCAATGCGAAAGCACATCGTCATAAGTCTGCCGCTGAAGGCCCTCGTCGTAACATTCCTGTTCGCGTCTGGCGCGCGCCGATAACTTATTATCATCAGAAACATAATCACCCACGACAGACAGATTCATAATCTCTCTCTATACTGACGCCCTTACGAAGCGGCGCATTTGTTTATTCCAGAACTCACGAAACATAACCTCGACAAGGCTCTTATGTCACAAAGCAACATGGCGGAGAATATTTTTTCCAGTCCATGTCCGCATTTTAATAGATCAATGAAATTCAATTTGTTCCGTATTCATATTGATGCGTATTCAGTACGCGTGGCCGCTCATATGCTTCAAGTTGCTTCTCGGGCAAGGCCTGCATAATCACATGTTTCATTTCGCAATCAGGCTGGATGAAAACCCAGGCCGGCAGATGCAGTAACCGCTGGCGGATCGCTTTGATTTTTTCATGTTTGACAATCAAGCGACCAACCAGGTCAGGAAGTGAGCTCTCCAGCGGTTCGCGTAACATGAAGCCTGCGCCGCGCGCCTTCAGCCAGCGGCCTGTCTCGCTATCTGCTGGCGCGATCGCCGGCACGCCGAAATAGCCGCCCTCATAAATACGGTTCGGAAGAAGCCAACGCGAGTTAAAGCCTGCGTCATGAAAGTCGCCGGCCCATATGAGATCGACATCTGCATAAATCTTCGCAAGATCTTCCGGGGAACGATAGCGGCCGCAATAGCGCATGTTCTGATGGCGTTTGATGCGATCATGAAAATCAGGCAGCGCGATGTCCGCAAAACCGTGCATGACAATTTCAACGCGGCCTTCGTGATGACGGGCCACGGCCTCCAGCAGCGCAAGGCTGCGCCGGCATCGCAATACGCCGAACCATCCGATGCGCAGCGGGCGATCACCATAAGGGATGTCCGCGCGGGCTTGTGGTCGGGGCGGCAGCAGTTCGTGCTGCGCCATACGGTTCTCAACAAGACACGCCTTGTAAGCGCCGGCATGATAGATCTCAAAATATTCGCACAGAAAAGCCGGCGAACTGACAACCAGCAATGCGGTTTTCTGCAATAACCAGCGCTCCATGAAACGCATGAAGAGCCCGAGAGCGTCGCGCCGGTGCATCAGACGGTGAATGTCCAGACATTCATATATAACCGGCTTGCTCAAGCGCGCCTTTCTGAGCGCCAGATGCGCGCATAACAGCATGTCGAGATTGCGAGCGTAAACGACGTCGCATGACGCAAGAAGCGCGCGCGCAGCGGCGGCTTTACCGGCGCCGGCCGCAATTCTGCCCAGCCGGTGGACAAGTCGACCGTCATATGTCCGGCCAAGGTCAACTCTGGCCCAGCCGTCCTTATTGCGTCCGGTGCGCCGCATGGCGAAACCTCTGACGTCAAAACTATTAGCCTCAAATGCGCGCAGACGCCTCAAAACGGCGGCGTCATTTTCATCATGAGCAAAAAACGCAATTGACGTCATCGAATTGGCATTACTGATATGTACACAAATTAGTTTGTCTGTTTGACGTAAAGTCAATATCAAGAAACTAACGCGAATAATGCGACTTTGAACAGAGAAAAATGATGACAGATTCGACAGACTGCACAGTAAGCGGACAATTTAATTCAATTATCATTATTCCGACACTGAACGAAGCGCAACATATTGAAAGCGTTCTCGACGCGCTCAGCGACGATGGCGATGGCGCAAAGCATCAAATCTGGGTCGTCGATGGCGGCAGCGATGACGGCACGATCGATATCGTTACCCGGCGGACGTCAACCGATAAAAACGTCCTGTTGCTGCACAACCCGGAGCGGACACAGGCGCATGCGCTCAATCTTGCGGCGCGCGAAGCGCAATGTCAGGGCGGTATCGAATATCTGATCCGGGCCGACGCCCACGCGCGCTACCCGCCGGGCTGGGCGCGCCAGCTTATCGGTACGGCTGAGCAGCAAGAAGCGGACAGTGTTGTCATACCCATGAAGACGCTTGGCGGCGGCGCAATGCGCGACGCGGCGTCCGATCTTTTTAATTCATGGCTCGGTAATGGCGGCTCCCTTCACCGTCGCAGCGGTCAGGGCGGTTTCGTTGAACATGGCCATCATGCGCTTTTCAGACTCAAGGCTTTCCTGTCCGCCGGCGGGTATGACACGGCTTTTGTCGCAAATGAGGACGCCGAATTTGATATCCGCCTTCGCCGCCAGGGCGGTCGCATCTTTCTCGAGCCCCGCGCAATGATCGGTTATGTGCCGCGCGACAGCCTGCGGGGCGTTATTCGACAATTTTACCGAAACGGTCGCTATCGCCTTCGAACGAGCCGCAAACATGGCGTTGCGCCAGGTTTGCGGCAACTGGCCCCGACAATACTGGTCAGCGGTTTGGTTGCATGCATCCTCGCCGGGGCCATCATTCACCCGCTGCTTTTGATCGCCCCCGCGCTTTATTTCTGCGCCGTTCTGGTCGCCGCATCCGTAATTGCGACACAGAAGTCACCGCAGCGGGCCTTGCTCATCGCCGTTCAGGCGATCGCCGCGCATCTCTCATTCGGCGCCGGCGCGTTGCGCACGCTGATCGAACGCGCCCCGCAAGCGCGAAACCAAACCGCCCTTGATGAGAGCATGCCCAGTAACGAGTCGCGCGCCGCAGACGCCGCGCCGCTAAACTAGAAAGTCCTGCCTCTATGCGAGATCTTCCTTTTATCGAACGCAATACGCGGCGCGCCCGCGTTTACAGCCGCCGCTTTTTCCGCTCCGCCGCCAACCGCGAACTTAATTACAATTGCTGTTATTATCATATTCCGAAATGTGGGGGGACGTCCTTGTCGGAGGCCCTCCATGCCGTCATACCGATGCACCAGCATATCGGTCAGGCGCCGGCGAATACGACACGGCGGGCCGCGGCGATTTATTTCGCTAATCGCGATGACGAGCTTGCTTTCGCCGATGACGGCGAACAAGGCGCATCGGTCTACGCTTTACGCGAGCAGATGCTGCTGGCTTTCATGGCCCATGATGATGCGCTGGTGCACGGTCATTTTCTCTTCAGCCATAAAGCCGATCGTCATTTCGGCGATCGCTACAAATACGTTACCATGCTGCGCAACCCAATTGATCGGGTCATCTCAAACTATCGCGGCGCGAAACGGGATGGAAATACGACATTGCCTTTCGGCGAATATCTCGACAGCTTTTTGGGCCGCTCTCACGCCACGCATAATCTCCGGTATTTTTCCGGCAGACCCCATGTCGCAATCAGCGATGAGGCGCCCGCCATTGATGCGGCGAAAGCGGTTATCAACAAATTCTCGATCATTGGTTTCGTTGACGAGATGGCGACATTTGTTGAGCAGTTCGAGCGCCTTTTCGGCGCAAGGTTAAGCATCGGCCAGTATAATGTTGGCAAAAATGAACGGCCGGACATTGCGCCCGCCGACTATGCAAAACTGAAGGCCGCCTGCGCTGCGGATCTTGAACTGCACCACTACGCACAAAGTGTCATGCGCAGCCAGCAGTCTGAAAATAAAGACAGCGCAATGGAAGCCGCCTGATCAGGCGCGGGTTAGACCGACCAGTTGGCGAAGGCGCGCCCGGTCAATTCCCGGAACCGACTTACATCATCGGCGACAGCATCCCGGACCCGTTCTCTGGTGTCTTGTGGAATAGGCGGCGCTTCTCGCTGCGCGCCAAAAGCGCGCGAAAGCATATGTTTCATCGATGAACGGAATGAGGCCGGCATCGCCGCTTTGAGGCCGGTGACGGCCTGGTGCTGGGAGATGCGCAACGCCCAGGCCGGCGTCATCGCCAAAGCTTCAGCGGAGTTTGTTTTTTCCCCCGACGCAAATTCCCGTGTGCTGTCGACACCAAGGAAAGTACAAATATCTGCAAGGATCATGTCAGGGGCGCTGACGAGATCATCAAAGTCGATAATCTCCAACTGACTTTGCGCAAACACCTCCAGAAAAGCGCTGACCTGACGATAATACATGCTGCTCGCCAGAACATGAGCGCCTTCCCTTTCGTTGAAGACTTCTTCGGGCGCGCTCAGCCCCCCATGCACAAGACAGCTATGGGCGTAATGAGAGCAAAAACGATCGACAGGGTCCCGAACGACATATATCAGCTTTACGTCCGGACGCGTTGCGTGAATGCGCGCCGGAACGCCTTTGAAAACATCGCCTTTGGTATAATTCGGGGACGCCTCACCCAGAATGCGCTTACCGGATGGGAAGAGCGACTGATACCACTTGTAACCGCGGGAAAAGTTTTTCTCCTCAATAAAGAAATCCGTTTCCTTCAATCGTGACATGCCGATTTCAGGGTGGCGCGCCAGGCGTTCCGCAAGGCTCGTTGTGCCGGCGCGCATGGCGCCAATAATAATAAAATCCGGAGGCTTCAGCATCGGCGGCTCTCCAGCGCTTTTCCGTTGGCGACAGGCAGGGACGGTGCGGCGATGGCGAAGAATGCACAAATAAGCACATGAACCAGCTCATGCTGACGAAAAAACGAATTATTCACAGCCGCGCTGACGATCACGATGATCAGAAAAAAGAACGGGAAAAGGCCCGCCGGCGACTGTGAGGCGCGATAGTGCGAAAACGTACGCCAGGCATAAACCAGCAGCACCCAGAACAAAACCGCCAGCCCCGGCAAACCGAGATCGTTCCAGACCTCCACGCCAACATTGTGAAAGCCGTTTACCGTGCCGATCAGTACGTGGCGTATCTGCAGGACTTCGTTTCCCTGCGCATTCGCCCAGAACGCCTGATAGCCGCCGCCAATGATCGTATGTTTGTTGATTTCGCTGAAACCGATATCCCACAACCATGTTCGCCCTGTCAGGGTTGCATCTTTTCCAAAGCTTTCCAAAACAAGCCCTACCGGATCAGCGTCGCTCACAAAGGCCGCGACGGAAAATGCCGCCGCGAGACCGGCCAGCCCGCTCACTGTAAAAAGTATCTGCTTGGGTCCGCGACGGGATGCGAGCAGCGCCGCCATCATGACGGGCGTTGCAAGCGCAAGGATTTGCGATGTTGCAGACTGACTGAGCACAAGCAGATAGCTTGCGACAATGCCGGCGGCGAGAAACGCCAGCCGACGACGCGCTCCGGCGATCGACATGATGACCGCAATCGCGAAAAGAATATTCATGCGCAGCCCAAGCGTATTTTTGTGCGCGAACGTACCTCGAAAACCGCCCGATTCATTGAACGCCTCTGGATTGCCAGAGTAGAGCATGGCCAGCGAAACGAACGCGGCGAGCGTAAGAACGACAGCGAGCGCTGTGAGGATCTCGCGCAAGGTGAAACGCGATCCAATGAAGATCGCGATCAACGTGGTCATCAGCAATTGAAACCCGCCGCGCAAACTGACCCCTGGCGCGAGGGACCACACGGTCGATGCAATCGCCAGCATTGGCCAGATAAACACCGGCCAATTCCGTGAGACAGTGATCGCCAGCGCCGGCAGATCAAGGCTCAGACGTGCGACGGTCCAAGCGTAAATAGCATACCAGAGATACGTATTGATCGCGCCATACCGGTAAACGGCGCCGCAGGCCGTAAAAATAACGAAATAGAGAAGCAGATAGTCAGCACGGCTGATCAAACGAGAAAGCGCTGGCGCTGAAGGCGACGACACGCCGGCTTCATGCTGTGCTGGAACCCCATCCGCCAGACTGATCGCGGCTGTCATGGCGCCGGATGCCCTTGAGGTTTCGCTAACCATATGTCCGCACATGTCGAACTTTCAAGATCCGCCGGCCTGAAGGAAACGCATTTGACGCCCGCGGTCGCCGGGAGCGCACGTTTGTTAACCCGCCCTGCCCATTTATCGAGGCCTTTCGCCGCCCAGATATCGGCGATGATCTTTCCAGCATGCCGAGGCATCGTGCTGACGGCTCGCTCAACGCGATAGACTTCTTCGCCATCAATTTTCCAGACAATGCGCCCTGGCGCCCAGATGATCGTGTAGAGATGAAAATCATCGGCGGCGTCAAAACCGAGCGGTACGCCGACGCCTAACTGCGGCTCGCCGTCAACATAGAAATTCAGCTGCGCTTCTTGCGTATTTCGTCCGAGAAACTCGAAATCGATTTCGTCATGGGGATCGCCATAGACCGGACCTGTATAAGTATAGAACGCGCTGATGACGCCGGAACCGCGCGCCGCCTTCATAACGGCATCATATTGTCCGTAATGATAGAGCCCGCGAGATTTGTAGGAAGCGCCGGTGTGCCCGCGCCCACGATACGGGACATCGCTCAAACGAAGCGTCATCAGGCCGTTTTCGATATGGATATTCTCCTTATGGAAGCCCGTATCAGTTGTTGGTTTGCCGCTCGCACGATCATGCGTACGCCACCAGATCGCATCGTCATGCCGGTCAAATTTTGTGAATACCGGCGTATTCACAACTGTCTGGTGGCGTTGCTGCGCGCTGGATTGGGTAACGCCCGCAGCAACAGCGATCGCCGCCGCACAGATCGCAAGGCGATAAGGTTTAGTTTCCATAGCTGACGCTCTCCCGCCCGCCGAACGCCGATGAAAGGACACCGCAATGAAAGGCGCTACGCAAAAGCCAATAGCGGCGTTTTGAAATGCAAAACGCACGAACGCCTGTCATTGCAATGCAAATGGCGATTTTTCCGCATGAGGCGCAGGCCAAACGCAAGTGGGTGAACAGCGACGGCGCAGCACAATGCCGGCCATAGCTTTGCCCGGCTCGAAATTTTCGTTTCCGTATCCAGTGAAAGTTTAATCGCGCAGGTTCAACGCCTTCATAGACCAATGCGGAATCTGCAACTGCAAAGCGAGCGCCGGCGCGCCAGAGACGAAAAAAAAACTCGGTATCTTCGCCGCCGGTTTTTCCCTTCTGAAGACTGAAACGCTGCGCGACCAATGGGGAGCCCCGCCAGCGCAGAATCGCATTCCCGGTATACCCTGTCTGAACTTCGCCGCCGCGCGCCTGCGGCCAGGTCGAAAGATAATCATATTCGCGAACCCAATCCGGCGCGTCATGTCCATACTGCGCCATGACCGGTCCGAAGGCGCCGTCAGCGCGGTTTCGCTCCGCCGACGCCAGAAGGGAGGCAAGCCAGTCCTGTGCGGCGCGCTCATCATCATCAATAAACGCGATCCAGTTCGCGTCGGCGTGTTCAAGACAGGCGTTGCGGGCGATTGAAATATTCCGGGACGGCGCATGCAGATAGACCACTGGCGTTTTCATCTGCGCCGCCGCACGCGACACGTCGGGCTCGGCGGTGGGATCGTCGTCATTATCTGCGACGATGACCCTGATCGCGACGCCAGGCGGCAGGATCTGCGCATCGATCGATAAAAGCGTATCGCGCACGCCGGGCCGCCGAAATGTGCAGACGAGAATATCGATATCGGTTTTAGACAATTGGTCACAATCCGCGGTCATGATCCAGACAATTTTATTTGTTGAGACGAAAAGCGATTTAGTCAGCGCAATCTTGTCGCTTGTCTCACGTAAAATTCTTACTTTTGGTTCAAATAATAGTTTCAATCCTGCGTTACAGTTGCGTAATTATACGTATAGAAACTATCATCGTGCGCTTGTGTGATATACAGCTTGGGTGAAATTTTTGTTCTTTCAGACAGGCGTCAATGAGCGAACTAACGCGCTGGAACAGCCCCGATATACACAACAACGCACCAGGCGCATCTGACTGGCGCATGCACAGCGCCTTCAGCGAACCTGACGCCCTTTCAATTTTTCGCGCACTTATATCGAATTTTCATATAATTGCCGGCGTAACGCTTATCGGCGCTCTGATCGCTTTTGCAGCGCTTAAATCCATGACGCCCCAGTTTACCGCCAGCACAATGGTCATGCTGGATTCGCGCAGCACCATCCTTGATGAAACGTCCAACGTCTTTACCACGCTGCCGATTGCAGATGCGTATATCGAGACGGAGATTGAACTGATCCGGTCAGACGCCATCGTTCGCCGCGTTATCGACGATCTTGGTCTCCTGACAGATCCTGAATTTGCCGTCGGCGCCATTCCGCCGGGAATTCGTCAACTGGCGGAAGAGCGCGCGGCGAATGAAAGCCCGGAAAATGGCGATCAACTGCTCGACAGCGTCAGAGCCCTGCAGGTCGCGAAAAGCCTGCGCCAGCGGCTGGGCGTTAAACGCCGGGGGTTGTCGCAAGGGATCGTCATCAGTTTTCGCTCGCGCAGCCAGGTCAAGGCGCAGGACGTCGCGAACGCTTTCGCAAAAGCGTATGTCAGCGACCAGTTACAAAACAAACTGAGAGCTTCACGCCGGGCGATGGATTGGCTGAGCGCCGAGCTTGAAGTCATGGCGCAGGAAACACAGGCCAGCGAGCGCGCCGTAGAAGCTTACCGCGAGAAAAACACCCTCATCGGCGAAGGCGAACAGGGACTCAGTTCGCAACAATTACGCCTTTTGACTGGGGGGCTTGCGGCGGCGAAGGTCGCCAAGTCCGAGCTTAGCGTCACGCTTGACCGAGTGCGTCAATTCCATGGCGACACAGCAGCGCTTCTTTCAACGCCGGAAATCGCTGAAAACGCCACGATCCGCACGCTTCGAACGGAGCTCAGCGAAGCCGAACGCGCCGTCGCCGAATTCGCAAGCCGTTACAATATCGACAGTATTGAGCGAATTCCGCCTTTTCAGGACGCCGTGGCGCGCCAGCGTTCAATCGAGGCGGCGCTCGACAAGGAAGTCGCCGCCGCCGTCGCCGAAATTGAAGCCCAATTCACATCAGCGACAAACCTCGTCGCGTCGCTTGAAGATGAACTGAACGGCCTGCGGGCGAAGAACGCCGTTGTGAATACCGCCAGCGTCGGCCTCAATGAACTTGAGCGCGAGGCGGAAGGCAAACGCCGCCGTTATGAAGCATTGCTCGCCGAATTTAACGCTGCCGATAATGTCGCCGCCGTACAGACCCCGCATGCGCGCATTGTCTCGCCGGCGGAGCTGCCGCTGGCGCCGTCCGCGCCGCGCAAGAAAGCCGCGTTTAGCGCCGCTGTTGTCTTCTCATTTGCACTCGGTGTTTTTATAGCGCTTCTGCGCGAACACTTCCGCAGAAGCATTCGCACGACAGAAGAATTTCAAATGGCGACAAATATTCGGGCGATCGGCGCCACACCGGCGCTGAAATCGCGCGATCGCAATGTCGCCGAAGCCATGAGCTCAATCGTTCACGCAGCTGACGGCGCATTCTCCGAATCGATCCGTTCCTTGCGCGCCGAGCTGGCGCTGGAAAGCCATTACGGCGCCTGTAAAACTATCGCTGTAACAACGGCCACTGAAGATACCGGCAAAAGCGCTGTCGCCGCTGGCCTTGCACGCTCGATGGCTTTTGCGAAAATCTCCACCTTGCTGATCGACGCAGACCTGCAGCGGCCGCAGATTTTGCCGCAATTGTACCGCAAGCGGGACAGCGCCGACTTCGGCGACGCATTATCCGGTGACGCCTCCTGGCGCGACGTTGTCGTGCGCGGCAAGTCGCTGCCGCTGGATATCCTGGGAGCCCGCCGCCCCATCTGGGATGAAAGACTATACGAGTTCTTTGAACAGCGGTTTGAAAAGATGCTTAGCGAATGGCGAAACGAATATCAGGCGATCATTGTCAATACGCCGCCCGCCCTCGTCTCTCCCAAAGCCAGAGCCATTGCGCGCCATTGCGACGATGTCGTTCTGTGCGTGCAGTGGAATGAGACGCCGCGCCGTGAGGTGCTGGCGTCTATTGACCTTCTCGGCGCCGCCATTGGCGCAGCGCCAAAAGCGGTTTTGATCAATGTGGAGCAGAGAGTCTTCAACCGAATGGAGCGGCGCGACCCTGGTCCCTTCGCCGCGTTTCGTCTCGCTCAATCCGCTGCGGGATAAATCAGTTTCGGCGTTACCGGAAAAATCGATGCGTTCGCCCCGGTTTTAACACGCGCCAGTACGAATAAACTCAACTCCCAAATCATATAGACAATCGCCGTTGCGGCGGCCGCGCCGGCGACGCCAAACACCTTGCCCGAATATGCGACCGCTACGACCAGAATGATCAGGGCAAGAAACGAAGCGCCGGACGCTGATCGTCGATAACCCGCGATGTTGAGAAGCATCTGGTTTGGCCCGAAGACAGCCGCGCTCAACGGGATGAGCGTGAACCAGATGAGCGCCTGGGCGCCGCGCGCATATGCATCCCCGAATAATCCGAGGATCGGTCCGGCAAAGAGGATTACGAAAGCTATCGCCGCCACCGTCGGCGGAACTTTTAAAAGCGCCGCCTGTCGCAGTGTGTGATCTCTCAGTAATCTATCGCCATTCGTCATGGCCCGTGAAATCTTTGCACTGGCGGCGATGTTCACCGCAAGAACGCCAAACCGGATAATGGCGACAAAACGAAACGCAATTGCGTATATTGCAACGTCGCTTGCGCCAAGCCCAAGCGAAGCGGCGAAGATCGCGGCGTATTGAAGGTTCTCCTGCAGCAGAATAAGCGGCGACAGATACAATCCGTTGGCGAGCCAATCCCGCCATGCGCTGAAATTCCTGGCGCGCTCCACGCCAAATCGCACTTTTTCGCGCAAAAGCACAGATTGCATGATCGCAGCTATAACGAATGCGGCCAGAAAGCTCGCACCCGCCACGACCGGCGACGCGGCGCCGGCGGCAATGGCCGACAGAGAAAATACACCGAGCATCACGACAGGCTGCATACTCGTGCGTGGAGCCGACCCCCGTAGCGGGGCGCCAACCGCTGTCGCAATGGATCCGGAAAAGCGCAGCCAGCCCATAATCGGAATCGCCGCTGCGAAGAGCCAAACCAGTATATTATATCGAGACGTCGTCTCTCCGCCCCAAACATGGAAAGCACTATAAAAACCCAAGATCGCGAAAGGCGATATGGCGACAATCATAAAGCGCCCGAACCATAAAAACCCTCGCGCCGCCGCCGCCTGACCGTTCTCCTTCGCCGCAACCACAAAGCGGATGCTCCCGGATTCAATATTCATGGTGACAAGAAGCGATATGAGAAAGGCGCCGGACATAATTGTCAGAACCGCGCCGACATCCGCCGGCGAGAGAACACGCGCAAGCGCAAGCGTGAAAAGGAAAGATGCGGCCATGCCGATGACGCGGCTTGCCACCAGCGCGCCGGATGCGCCAGCGAGCCCTGTAAGCGCGGCTTTGGAACGCTGAATGATGGCGGCTGAAGACATGTCACGGCCTTCGCACAATGCGGCTAACATGGCCTAAACCGGGTTATTAAAACCCTGTTAATTTGAGTGTCTCTACGGAAATCTACGTTCTTCCATCTTGTACGTAATCCGCCGAAATGTGAGGCCGTAAACGCCGCGAACAGCGAGGCTGGAAACGGTATTCAAGAAAGCCGATTTCTTCTGCCTGCGGAAATAAATATTCATCGCGCCTGGAAAGAGTTGGCCGCGAAAGCAGCGCGCATCAAGGTGGCCTCTCTAAACGCGCTAACCGGTCGCCATATTATGGAACTTAATGGTGGGCGGTGACGGGTTCGAACCGCCGACCCTCTCGGTGTAAACGAGATGCTCTACCAGCTGAGCTAACCGCCCGGGATCGCGATGCCGCGAAGGGCGCTTTTCCTAGCGCGTGACGGACGCCGCCGCAAGCGCGGACGATCACGAAAATGACCGACTTCAAAAGAAAACGCCGGCGCAGAGGTTACCCCCTACTACCGGCGTTTTACTTAAGCCGTTAAAAGTCTAGTTCAACGCGTCTTTCAGGCCTTTGCCAGCAGAGAATTTCGGCTGGATCGACGCCGGGATCTGGATGGTCTCGCCTGTGCGCGGATTGCGGCCTTCGCGCGCTTTACGCTGGGCGGCGGAAAAGGTGCCAAAGCCGACGAGACGCACGTCGTCACCGCCTTTGAGCGCATTGGTGATCGAGTCAAAGACCGCATTCACGGCGCGCTCCGCCTCGCTCTTGCTCATGTCCGCTGCGTCAGCAACCTTGTCGACAAATTCGTTCTTGTTCATTCCTCCGCCCTTTCTATTTTGTACTGGGATTGGGAGATAACTGCCGAAAAACAAAGCTTATCGCGCGCATCGCAGGCCCAGGCCAAGAAAAAACGGCTTAAAATAAGGGTTTGCTTTCCCCAGATAAGCTAGGGCTTTGTTATTGCTGTACTTTTTTTTGAGGCGCAGAATGGGCCAAATCCCATATTTCGTGCTCATGAGCGATGCATCGGTCGATTAATTCGCGCCAGACGGGCTCAGCGATTCGTTTTGAAAGGCCCTGACGGTCCGCTTCCGCGAGGACTTTTGCGACCACATCCTCGATCCGCCAGGGCAATCTGACCTCATCCTGACGGGGTTTTATGCGCCCTGCGGCCTCAATATATTGCTGACGCTCAGCCAGGAGCGCGACGAGAATGCGGTCGAGGCGGTCAATTTCCTCGCGCACCTCGTCCATGATTTCGCAGTCCTGAGGGCGCGTTCTGGCGGGCGGATGCTTCATGGGTCTGACTTAATCCAAGGGGGTCATATAAAAAAGGCGCGAGCGCCAACCATGGCGTCGCACCTTTTTAAGCCTGATTGTCACCTCGCGTCAGTGGGTCATCACCGGCGCATCATCGCCGTCGCTGGACGGCGCAGCGCTCTCCACGGGCTCCGTCCACTCAATTGGCGTCAGTTTCTTGGTCAGGGCGTGTCCGAGAACCTCATCAACAGTGGAAACCGGAATGATTTTCAGGCCATCCTTCACATTATCAGGGATATCGGCCAGGTCCTTTTCATTTTCCTCCGGGATCAACACAGTCTTGGTGCCGGCGCGCAAAGCGGCCAACAGCTTCTCTTTCAAGCCGCCAATGGCCAGCACGCGACCGCGCAGGGAAATCTCGCCAGTCATGGCGATGTCCTTGTGGATCGGCACGCCGGTCAGAACCGAAACGATTGACGTCGCCATGGCGACGCCGGCGGAAGGACCGTCTTTTGGCGTTGCGCCTTCCGGGACGTGAATATGAATATCGGTCTTTTCGAAAACCGGCGGTTCAATGCCGAATTCCGTCGCGCGGCTGCGCACGTAAGACGACGCGGCCGAAACCGATTCCTTCATCACGTCTTTCAGATTGCCTGTCGGCGTCATGCGGCCCTTGCCGGGCATCTTCACCGCTTCAATCGTCAGGATATCGCCACCGACCGATGTCCAGGCGAGACCCGTAACAATGCCGACCTGGTCCTCGCCATCGATCTCGCCATAGCGAAACTTCGGAACGCCCGCATAGTCGCTGAGATTTTTCTCAGTGATCGCCACCGTATCGATGCCATCCGCTTCCAGCTCACGCACGGCCTTTCGCACCAGACGCGCCAGTTCGCGTTCAAGATTACGAACGCCGGCTTCGCGTGTGTAACGGCGAATGAGCGTCAGAAGACCCTCATCGGAGATTGACCATTCCCCGTCCTTGATCCCATGATTTTCACTAAGCTTCGGGATTAGGTGACGGCGCGCAATCTCGACCTTCTCATCCTCCGTATACCCCGGAATGCGGATAATCTCCATCCGGTCCAGCAACGGCTGCGGCATGTTCAGGCTGTTGGCTGTCGTGATGAACATCACATCCGAAAGGTCGTAATCGACTTCAAGATAGTGATCCTGGAATGTCGCGTTCTGCTCCGGGTCCAGCACTTCGAGCAATGCAGACGCAGGGTCGCCGCGGAAGTCCTGACCCATCTTGTCGATCTCATCGAGCAGGAAGAGCGGGTTCGATTTTTTCGCCTTCTTCATCGACTGAATGACCTTGCCGGGCATGGAGCCGATATAGGTCCGTCGGTGACCGCGGATTTCCGCTTCGTCACGCACGCCGCCAAGCGATACGCGCACAAATTCACGGCCTGTGGCGTTCGCAATCGACTTGCCCAGCGAGGTTTTACCGACACCCGGCGGACCGACGAGGCACAGGATCGGGCCTTTGAGCTTGTTCATGCGCTTTTGCACGGCGAGATATTCGACGATGCGCTCCTTGACCTTTTCGAGGCCATAATGATCCTCGTCGAGCACTTCTTCGGCCTTGGTCAGGTTTGTTTTCACCTTCGAGCGGGTGTTCCAGGGAATGGAAACCATCCAGTCGAGATAATTGCGCACAACCGTTGATTCCGCCGACATCGGCGACATCTGGCGAAGCTTCTTGAGCTCCGATTCGGCTTTTGTCCGCGCTTCTTTGGTGAGTTTCGTCTTGGCGATCTTTTCTTCCAGCTCCGTCAACTCGTCGCGGCCGTCATCGCCTTCGCCGAGTTCTTTCTGGATCGCCTTCATCTGTTCGTTGAGGTAATATTCCCGCTGCGTCTTCTCCATCTGGCGTTTGACGCGGTTGCGGATTTTTTTCTCAACCTGCAGGACGCTCATCTCGCCTTCCATCAGCGCATAAACGCGCTCAAGGCGTTCGCCGACTGAGGTAATTTCCAAAAGCTCCTGCTTTTCCGAAAGCTTGATGTTGAGATGTGAGGCGACAGTGTCGGCGAGCTTCGCATAATCGTCGATCTGATTGATCGAGACAATCACTTCCGGCGGCACGCGCTTGTTCAGCTTAACGTAAGACTCAAACTGACCGACGACGGAGCGCGCCAGCGCTTCGATTTCCGCGTCGTCTGTCGCCGGTTCTTCAATGAACGCCGCTTCCGCTTCGAAATAGTCATCCGTGCGGGTATATTGTTCAATGCTTGCGCGACCCTCGCCCTCGACCAGTACTTTGACCGTGCCGTCGGGCAACTTTAAAAGCTGCAGCACTGAGGCGATAACGCCAATATCATAAATTTCTTCTTCAGACGGATCATCGTCCCCCGCATCCTTTTGGGCGACCAGCAGAATTTTCTTGTCATTCTGCATCACGTTTTCGAGCGCATTCACGGATTTTTCGCGCCCGACAAACAATGGGACGATCATGCCCGGAAACACGACAATGTCGCGCAACGGCAGAACAGGATAAATTACAGTGTCACTCATCAACCACTCCTCATGGCGCAAGACCTGGAATTTCCAGCATCTGGCCTGGGTAAAACAATCGCTTCCGGCCCATTCGGCGTCAGTTTGCGCGCCAACGCAATAAGCCAGTCATTATAGCTTTTTTTGACGACAAAGCCGTTAAGACACAAAACGCCGTTGATACGGCGCCGGACGCAAGCGCTAATGTGGCGCGATTTGAGCTGATTTCAAGGCGCGCAGGCAGGCTTGCGGAAAACCAGCGCTTAAGCGCTGGCGTCCGCTTCCACAGCCTCATCCTTGCGATCGGCGTAGATGTAGAGCGGCGTGGCGTTGCCTTCGACAACCTCGCCATTGACCACCACTTCCACCACGCCTTCAAGGGTCGGCAGTTCAAACATGGAATCCAGCAGAATGCCTTCCATGATCGAGCGAAGGCCCCGCGCGCCGGTTTTGCGCGCGATCGCTTTTCTGGCGATCGCGGTTTTGGCGTCGTCAGTGAAGGTCAGCTTGACGTCTTCCATCTCGAACAGCCGCTGATACTGCTTGACCAGGGCGTTCTTTGGAGAGGTCAGGATCTGCACGAGGGCGTCCTCGTCCAGATCTTCAAGCGTTGCGATGACCGGCAGGCGACCGACAAATTCCGGGATCAGACCAAAGCTCAAAAGATCCTCAGGTTCGACTTCCTGCAGGACCGCACCGATGCGCCGGTCGTCAGGGCTGTTCACATCGGCGCCAAAGCCGATGGACGATCCCACGCCGCGTCGTGAAATGACTTTTTCAAGACCCGCAAAAGCGCCGCCAACGATGAACAGAATGTTGGTCGTATCGACTTGCAGGAATTCCTGCTGCGGATGTTTGCGCCCGCCCTGCGGCGGCACGGAGGCGACTGTGCCTTCCATGATTTTCAACAACGCCTGCTGCACGCCTTCGCCGGAAACGTCGCGTGTTATCGAGGGATTGTCAGACTTGCGGCTGATCTTGTCGACTTCGTCGATATAAACGATGCCGCGCTGCGCGCGCTCCACATTGTAGTCAGCGGACTGCAGCAGCTTCAGGATAATGTTCTCAACATCCTCGCCGACATAGCCGGCCTCGGTCAGCGTTGTCGCATCCGCCATCGTAAACGGAACATCAAGGATGCGTGCAAGGGTTTGCGCGAGCAGCGTCTTGCCAGAGCCCGTGGGGCCGATCAGAAGGATGTTGGATTTCGCCAGCTCAACATCATTATTCTTGGCCGCGTGATTGAGACGCTTATAGTGATTGTGAACCGCGACCGACAGGACGCGCTTGGCCTGCGCCTGCCCGATCACATAATCGTCGAGCACTTTGTGAATCTGCTGCGGCGTTGGCACGCCGTCGCCGGCCTTTACCAGCGAGGACTTCGACTCCTCGCGGATAATGTCCATGCACAATTCCACGCATTCATCACAGATGAACACCGTCGGACCCGCGATCAGCTTTCTGACCTCGTGCTGGCTTTTCCCGCAGAACGAACAGTAAAGGGTGTTTTTCCCGTCACCGCTGCTTTTGCCGCCGATTTTGCTCACTCTCACCGAACTCCTTGTCAGCGCCGCTTTTGAGGGCGGACCGGGCAAGCCCGGCGCGATACCCGACCAAGACGGGACCGCCGTTTCTCAGGGCAGGTGCATGAAGGGCGCCATACCCTGCTCTGTTTATCTATACGACCATAATCCGGCCGGAACGATCAACAATCCATTTCCTAACTGGGTAAATGATTTAGGTAAATATTAGTCCTCAGATTCCGCTTGTGGCGCGCGTTCCGACAGCACCTTGTCGATCAACCCGAAATCCACCGCCTCTTCAGGCGTCATGAAATGATCCCGATCGAGGGTTTTCTCAATGATTTCATAGGACTGGCCGGTGTGCTCTACATAAATCTCGTTCATGCGGCGCTTTAATTTAATGATATCCTGCGCATGACGCTCAATATCGGACGCCTGACCCTGAAAGCCGCCGGAAGGCTGGTGGACCATGATCCGCGAGTTCGGCAACGAAAACCGCATGTCCTTGTCGCCGGCCGTCAGCAGCAGCGAGCCCATGGATGCTGCCATTCCGACGCACATGGTCGATACCGAAGGCCGGATATAGCGCATGGTGTCATACATCGCGAGGCCTGCGGAGACGGAGCCGCCAGGCGAGTTAATGTAAAAGGCGATCTCTTTTTTGGGATTTTCCGCCTCAAGAAACAGAAGCTGCGCGACAATCAATGTCGAGACCTGATCGTGGACCGGCCCGGACAGGAAGATAATCCGCTCTTTCAACAGCCGTGAGTAAATGTCATAGGCGCGCTCGCCGCGGCTCGACTGCTCCACCACCATCGGCACGAGCGTATTCATGAAAATGTCCTGGGGATCTTTCATTGACGTCCTCTTATCGCGGCGACAGTGAGCCGGCGCTTTCGTTAATTCATAGCCTTAACATGGGGGCTTTCCAGAACGGCGCCACCCTAAAAAATTCGACTATATCGCTTCTCGCTTAAGCGAGGGTTATTCTTTGGGAATTGCAAGAAAATGTTCAAGACCGGGCGAGATTTCATCTCGATCAGCCCTTTTCGAGTCCCAAAGTTGGAGAGAAAACTGCCCAGCCGGTCGCGGTCACACGCCGCGCCGCGCCACAGTTGGCTCGATTTGAAACCGGAACGAAGACCTGCTTACGCGATGTCGTCTTCGCCTTCCGGGTCCTCCATGAGCTTTTCCTTGGAGACTTTCTTCTCTTTCACTTCAGCGCGCTCGACGATGTAATCGACGACTTTTTCCTCAAACAGAGGCGCGCGAAGCTGTTGAATCGCCGCCGGGTTCTGCTGGTAGAACTCAAGGACTTCCTTTTCCTTGCCCGGATAACCACGCGCCATATTAATCATCTCGCGCTGCAGGTCTTCCTGAGGCACCTGAACGTCGGCGCGCTTGCCGATCTCGGCCAGCACCAGCCCCAAACGCACGCGGCGCTCGGCGATCTTGCGGTACTCTTCTTTCAGCTCGTCTTCGGATTTACCTTCGTCTTCTTCGTCCTTGCCGGCGGCTTCGACCTGTTGCCAGATCTGGTCGAATTCTGAATCGACCATGCCTTTCGGCAATTCGAATTCATGTGCAGCATCGAGCTTATCGAGCAGCGCGCGTTTCAAATGTCCGCGCGAAAGCTGTTTGTAGTCGTGTTCAATACGCTCGCTGATGCGCTTTTTAAGGTCATCGAGACTGTCGACACCCATTTTCTTGGCGAGTTCATCGTCGATCTCGACCTTTTCAGGCTCCTTCACCGCAACGACATCAACCGCAAACACCGCTTCCTTGCCGGCGAGATCTTTTGCGCCGTAATCTTCCGGGAACGTGACCTTCACCTCAACCTCTTCGCCCGCCTTGGCGCCGGTCAGTTGCTTTTCAAAGCCCGGAATAAAGGTGTCGGAGCCAAGAACGATGTCGACGCCATCGCCCTTGCCGCCTTCGAATTCTTCGCCGTCAATCGTCCCCACGTAATTAACAGTCAGCATGTCGCCTTTTTTCGACTTCTGCGTTTCCTTACGCGGCGAATAAGTGGTCTGCTGGTCCGCAATGCGCTGAAGCGCTTCCTGAATATCGTCTTCAGGAACCTCAGACACCAAACGCTCAAGCTTCAATGTGGAGACATCCATGGGCTCAATGTCCGGCAGAATTTCCGCGTGCACATCATATTCAAGGTCACATTTGCCTGCGATCACATCGTCCATGTCGGAATGGAAATGTGGATGCGGCGCCGCCGCCGGCTGCAGATCGCGATCGGTGAACGCCTTTTGCGACGTCTCGTTGACGATCTCCTGGACGATTTCGCCCATCACGCCTTTGCCATACATCTTTTTCAGATGTGATACCGGCGCCTTGCCCTTGCGGAAGCCCTTCAGGTGCACCTGGCCCTTGATCTCTTCCAGCCGCGCCAGGAGTTTTTCATCCAGCTCGCTTGCCGGCACTTTGACGGTGAATCGTCGATCCAGCCCTTCGGCGCTTTTTTCCGTGACTTCCATGTTCTTCCCAAGGCCTCGTCTTAATCACTTATGGTGCGGATGAGAGGACTTGAACCTCCACGCCTCTCGGCGCCAGAACCTAAATCTGGTGCGTCTACCAATTCCGCCACATCCGCAAAACATAAAACGGGCCGCGGCTACAGCGCTGCGACCCCTCTGAAGCGCGCTTCTATAACAGAGAATCCGGCGCTGTCGAGGGCGTCAAAAGCGCTTTTCGAACCACATCACATCATAATAGCGGTCAAATTTGCGGCCGACCTCGCTCAGCGTCGAAACATGCTCAAAACCAAAGGCTTCATGGAGCGCGACCGATGCCGGGTTCGGCGCAACGATCAGCGCATAGGCGCGGTGGACATCGGCGCGCTCAAGATCATTGAAAAGCGCCTCGTAAAGCTTTTTCCCGACGCCGCGCCCGCCAGCGTCCGGATCAACGAAGACGGACGTTTTCACAGATGTTTCATAGGCGCCCCTCGGATCGAACGCCGATGCGCTGGCGAAGCCGCAGACCTTGTCTTCAAGCGTCGCCACCCAGACGGGATGACGCGGATCGCCCTGATGCTCGGATATCCAGATTTCACGCTCTTCAGTCTGGTGCTCCCGGGTTTCGAAAGTCGCCGGGCTCGACACAATAAAGGGGTTGTAGACGGCGTTAACGCCGTCCGCGTCATCAAGCGTCGCGGGCCGGACCTTGATGTCCGTCACGATGGCGCGCTCCCGCCAGCCGCCTCACCGGCGCCCGCTTTTTGCGGTTGCGGCGGCGCCAATAGCGCGCGCAGCACCGACGGCGTCGCCGACGGCAGGTCTTCCGCGATCAGCCCCGGCCCGACGGCCTGTCCGCAGGCGCCGTGAAACCAGACCCCGGCGCAGGCCGCGTCAAACGCCGGCATCCCCTGGGCGCGAAGTCCGGCAACAAACCCGGCGAGAACGTCCCCGGCCCCGGCGGTTGCAAGGTCGGCCGGCGCGTTTACATTCACCGCCGCGCGCCCGTCCGGCGCCGCAATCACCGTATCAGGCCCTTTCAGAACAATAACGCATCCGGCGCGCTTGCTCGCCGCCCGCGCCGCGACAAGTTTGCCTTCGCCGAGGGAAATGTCCGGAAACAGCCTTGCGAATTCGCCCGTATGCGGGGTCAGAATATCGCTATCGCGCAACAGCTCGAACAAACGCGCCTGATTATCGATGAAGCTTGTCAGCGCATCGGCGTCGAGAACGGCGCCGGCCTTACTGTGCAAAATTGCAATCGTCTTGTCGCGGGTCGCCTCGCCCACACCAGCGGCAGGCCCGATAAGCGCAACAACAGGGTATTTATCCGCACCCTGCATATTCTCGGCGATGTCTTCCGCCGTATCCGCGCGGCGCAACATGATCGACGTCAGATGCGCCGCATGCGCCGCCGCCGCCTCACCCGGTGACAGGACCGTTACCAGCCCGGACCCAATTCGAAGCGCGCCCATAGCCGCTAGTCTGATAGCGCCCGTGTTCAATGGCCCGCCGGAGACGGCCATGACATGCCCGCGATGATATTTGTGCGCCTGCCAGGTCGGTCGCCCGAAGGCGGCGCCCCAGAGCGGCGGCTGGTTCTCGAATGTATCCGGCGCAATCCCCGCAGCGGCTTCCGCCGTAATCCCGATGTCCACGACATCCACCGCGCCGCCGAGCGCCCGCCCGGGAAAGAGAACGTGACCGGGTTTTTTCTGAAAAAAAGTGACAGTGCGCGCGGCGTTGACGCCGACGCCCATCACCGCGCCGGTATCCGCATTAACGCCGGACGCAATGTCGACGGCCAGCACGGGCGCTTTATGCGCGTTCATCGCCTCGATTGCCGCTCGGTGATCCCCTTCCACAGCGCGGTCGAGGCCGGTCCCGAAGACCGCATCGATAATAAGCTCTGCGTCATCCATCGCCGCCGGTGAAAACGCGGCGATCTCGCCCTCATAAAGATCCGCCATCAGCTTGGCGTCGCCTTTCAGCGACTCGCGCTTGCCAAGCAATGCAAGCCGCACCGGCCATTCCGCCTCAGCCAGGACGCGCGCAGCGACAAACCCGTCCCCCCCATTGTTGCCCGGCCCGCAGATGACCGCGACAGGCCGCTTGGTCCAGGCGCGCATCGCAACCTCGGCGACAAGCTCGCCGGCTTTCTCCATCAAGGACGCCGAGGCGACCCCGCCCTTGATCGCCGCGTCTTCCGCCGCGCGCATCTGCGCCGATGATAGAAGAATAAATCCCGCCACGCTTGACACCTTCCTTGACCCGCGCTCTGTCTTATCAGAGTTCTGGTTTTTGCAAAAACACAGCTGGCGCCATGAAAAAGATCGAAGCCATCATCAAACCGTTCAAGCTCGATGACGTCAAAGAGGCGTTGCAGGATATCGGCCTGCAGGGCATGACCGTCACCGACATCCGGGGCTTTGGGCGCCAAAAGGGGCATACGGAGCTTTATCGCGGCGCCGAATATGTGGTCGACTTTCTGCCGAAGGTGAAAATCGAATTGATTGTGGATGACGGCATTGTTGAGCGCACGGTTGAGGCGATCAAGACCGCCGCGCATTCAGGCCGCATTGGCGACGGCAAGATTTTCATTATCCCGGTTGACGAAGCGGTTCGCATCCGCACTGGCGAGACCGGGCGCGACGCCCTGTAACATAAAGTATGCATTCACATGAGTGAGCCCGACGAAACAAGGATCGCTGAAAGCGTAACGCACGCCTTTAAACAGGCGGCGCGCTTTGACGAACCCTATCGCCACTGGACGCTGGACGGTCTTTTTCCCGAAGACATCGCCGCTGACCTTAAGACAATCGAATTTCCCGTCGCCGATCTCGGCGGCGTTTCCGGCAAGCGCGAACTTCATAATGACACCCGCCACTATGTGGACAGCGATAACCGCGCGCGTTTTCCCGCCTTCGCCGCGATCGCCAATGCGTTTCAGACGCCGTCGCTGGCGGGCGATATTGAACGCTTTACCGGCGCGGACTTAAGCGGAACCTATCTGCGCATCGAATATGCGCAGGATGTGGAAGGGTTCTGGCTGGAACCCCATACGGATCTGGGCGTCAAGCGCCTCACCGTGTTGATATATCTGTTATCCGATACTGATCACAGCGATCTCGGTACGGATGTTTATGACGGCGGCAAAAAATGGTTCAAGCGTGCGCCTTTCGCTCACAACAGCGCAATGATGTTCGTTCCTGGCGACAACACCTATCATGGCTTTGAAAAACGAACCTTTAGCGGCGTGCGCAAGTCTCTGATCCTCAACTATGTCACCGAAGACTGGCGCGACCGCGAGCAACTGGCGTTCCCGGAAGAAACGGTGTGCGTCGGCTAAGCGTTGAGCTGGCCCAAAGTTGCTTTTGAGCGTTCAGCTAGTCGCTGTTTCTTCTTTTCCGTGAGGCCTTCTATTTTGAAAGGTCTTGAGCCAGCATGAGGGCGTTGCCGTCCGGGTCATAAAATGTTGCGGTGCTGACCATCCCTTCGATGGTTTCGGTTTCCCCATCAAATTTCACATCAACTTTTTCCAAAGCCGAGCGCGCAGCCGCGATGTCCGCCACCCCAAATACCGGAACGGTGTTGCCGGGCGCGGGCTCTGATTGTTCGCCCAATCCCAGCGTGACGCCTTTGGTATTGGTCTGCATCTCGCTCCAACCGGCTTCGTCGATATGAACCAGCAGCTGGAAACCAAGGTTTTTTTCGTACCATTCAGCACTTGCATGCCTGTCGCGAACTGAAAGAGCCAGAGTGATTGTGTTGTCCAGAGAAACGACCGCCATGATGCTTCCTTATGTAGCAAAAGTATAGTAACTATACTTCATGGATATTTCACTGCTTGTCAAGCTCACATCCAAAGCCTGGGTCTTGAAAATTCTGGCCCTTTTACATTCCGGCGTCCCGGGCCGGCAGGCGCCGCTGATCGCGGCGACCAATGCAAGCCGCACCGCGTTTGCATCCAGCCTCAATCATCTGGTTGAGCTTGGATTGCTGGAGAAAAACCCAGGCCATGGCCACCCTTTGCGGCCGGAGTTTCGGTTGACGCGCAAGGGCGCGAAGGTTGCTGCAATGGCCGACAAAATTATAAGGATGGCGCCCGATGACGATGCGCTCACTATCATAAGGCGAAATTGGACAGTGCCTGTTCTGGCTGTAACGGGCGCTCCGAAACGCTTTTCGATCATAAAATCCGGACTGGCCCCCATCACGGATCGCGCCTTATCCCAGTCATTATGCATTCTTGAAGAACGCGCGTGGCTGAAACGCGACATAGATGTTTCCCAGCGTTCGCCATTTCCCACATATCATGCGGTAAACGCAGGTAAGAAAATCAACCAGGCGGTTGGATTGCGCATCTAGACGGGAATGACCAGTTCCAGCGAATATCCGCCGGTGCTGTTCTAAGGTCGGCGCGCAAATCTTTTTCGCGCCTATCCGAAAAACCGGTTGACCTTACAGCTGCGTGATACCGTATCGAAAAGCCATGACGCAGAAAAAACCCTTTACCGTCGCAGAAGTCGCCCGGCATGCCGGCGTGTCCGTGCGCACGCTGCAATATTATGACGAGATCGGCCTGCTCGTCGCTGAGCGATCCGCCAGGGACTATCGTCTGTACGGCGAAGAACATCTGTTGCGGTTACAGCAGATATTGATTGAACGCTCGCACGGACGATCGCTGGAGGAAATCCGCAGGTCTCTCGACGATCCGTCATTTGATCATGTCGCAAGTCTCAAAGCGCAGCGGCGGCGTCTTGTTGAACGTTTATCCGAAACGCACCGCGCGATCGCGTCGATTGACGCCGCGCTTGACCATTTGAATCCAATGAAAAGAAAGGACCATGACATGGACCTGAAATCATTATTTGACGGCTTCGACCCATCCGAGTTCGAAGAGGACGCGAAACAACGCTGGGGCGATACGGACGCGTGGTCGGAAAGCTCACAGCGAACCAAAAAATACGGCGAGACAGAATGGCGGCGAATAAAGGGTGAGATGAACTCAATCTGGAGCGACGCCGCCGCGGCGATGAACGCCGGCGAAGCGTCTGACAGCGACGTTGCGCGCGCCATCGCGGAGCGTCATCGCCAGCATGTTGAGCGCTGGTTCTATCCGCTCACCCGAACCGGTCATGCAAACCTTGCCGACATGTGGGAAGCGGATGACCGGTTCAAAACCAGCATCGACAAGTTCGGCGCCGGCCTTACGCAATGGATCGCAAGCGCTGTGCGATCCGCTGCGGATTGATGAGGTTCCAGAAGAGACGGCGCGCGCAGTAGGCGTAGCTGCGGAAAGGCCAGTTTTTCGCCAGAAGCGGACATTCGACATCAAAAACTGGGTGGCAGACATGAGCAATGAACCGGACATAAGATTTCGATGGGGGTCGATATTTTTGGCCCATTTGGGATATTCAGACTATCGCATGGAAATGGCCTCAACGCCTTGAAAAGATTTTTTCAGGCAGGCTATTTCTTTTAACTATTAGCCAGATACTCAATGCAAGTTCCGCACTTAGCATGGTCAGCATAATGAGCACCAAAAATGCTTCCGGTAGCTGCAATTCTATGAAGAAAACAACATACGAAAACGAAGCAATTATCAACAGTATGCCGAGGCTCTTCGGGATGTAACCAGACTTAAGGACCGAATAACCAAGCACAAGGATATGGAGGGCAAAGAATACATATCCCCAAAGTTTTATAAGTGCGTAGCCGTAAACATCGATAAACTGAAGTACCAGAGCAAACAATCCAATAACCAGCGCGCCAGCGTATAGCAGCCGAAGCCCTGCCGTCAGCAAGGCAAGCTTCTTATTAGCGGGCTTAAGCACGACATATAGCGCAAGGCCAATAATACTATCGAGCACAAGCACGAGTAGATAACCGAAAACAGCAAATCCAAAGAGTCTGGTATTTGCCTCAATATCTTTAGCTAGAGTCGCCGTATCTCCTGGAACAACAAAATTAGCCAAGAGAAAATCATCAACCAGGGTCACGATTAAAACCGAGATTATAAACGCGATTCCGACAACCATCGCTGCCGTTCTTGGAGATATGTCGGTGATAAGATTCTTCAAATAACGCCCCTCAACGTCACCTTTCAGGTTTAAGCTCGTCATTTTGGCAAGCAAGCACATATTTCCTTTGAAAAATTGACCTCCATCAATGTTTGCAAATTGGGTTGATGGATGGGTGCTCTTGGCTGACCAAGGTCCTTGGGGGGCGGTATAAGCAACGCTAAATCAAATCATCCTACTGGGCGTGGCGAGCCAAAAATCGCTTCTCCGGAGATTGGTTCAATTGCCGTGGCCCGGATTGTTGGGGTACTGTTCATCACAGCCACGGCAGCAACGATGATCAGTCAAATCATGATGGAGCCTTTAAAAGCTGGCGCTAACTTGACCGTCATAGCGGATAGTCATCGAGAAACGCTCGTCTCCGCCGTACTTTTCGAAATCATCAATGCTTTAGCAAGCGCAGGTATTGCAATCACGCTCTATCCAATTCTTCACCGTTGCGCCGAGCTCCCGGCAACCGGCTATCTCGGGATGCGTTTGGTAGAAGGCGCTGTTGGTGTCACCGCTGCTATTGGATTGATCATGTTGTTGGAAACAGAAGGCCCGCTCACGCAACTTGCATTAGCGATGCACGACTGGATGTTTTTATTAGTTCTTATCGTGTTTAGCGTCGGAACCTTTTTGCTTTATCCAATGCTGTTTAGGTTTCGTATTGTTCCAAAAACGCTTGCCGTCTGGGGGCTGATTGGCGGCGCCATGCTGCTCTCATCCTGCGTATCAATTCTTTTTGGATGGATTGAGATGGGGGGAACGACGGATCTTATACTTTCGCTACCGATATGGATTAATGAAATGGCGCTTGCGATTTGGCTCATCTTTAAAGGTTTTGACCTTTCGTATCTTGTGAACGAAAGCTCGTGAATTATCCGACAAAACTAAGGCCCGTTTTGATAGTCAATCTGCCATTCGATTTACCGCACCGATTGACTGTTTCGGGCCAATAGTAGTTACTCACAAGACCAACTTCGAGCGCCCCTCACCTGTGCGCCAACGCCAATCGTTGTCGTATCTCTTCGACAATCTCATCCGTTGCATTGATCGGCGCATTTGCAAAAATGTCAGCGCCCCCTTCAAAAGGCCTCACGGCCCCTTTCTTTTCAAGCTCGCTCAAGAACCACGCCAGTTTCGACGCCAGTTGCGGCGGACGGTAGGCGTAAACGCCGGCGCCCGTCGCCAAAGCCTCGCTCATCATATTATGAGAGTCCGCCGTCACGATCAGCGCACTCGCATTGGCGAGAATATCCTTATAGGGATTTTCACCAACGCCGCTCCAAACAAAAGCCTTGCTGTCCGAGAGGGCGTCACGAACGGCGCTCAACAGAAAACCGGGCGTGCGCCGCGACGGCGTGACGGCGACCGATGCAAATGACGACGCGGCCGTTTTGATTTTCGCGGCAAGATCGGCGGCGACCTTTTGGTCATAACGCGCGCCGCCGCCGACACCGCCAAGCACAACGCCGAGCATCGGTTTTGAGAGCGCGGCGATTTCCGGCGCGGGGTCGCGCCGCGCAACGTCCAGCAAAGGTCCCAGCCCGTGGGGCGATGTGAGAGTCGAGAATATGTTCTCACCGTCGAGCCGGTCATGGGCGGGCGCCCAGATCACATCCGCCTCGCTGAACGCCGTTCGCGGGTTTTTCAAAAACACCAGCAGTGCCTTCCCGCCGCTCGCGCGTTTCACATCACGCGCATAGGGAATGGCGCGCCGCCCCGAGACGACTGCAACATCGGGAAATGGCGGCGCGATCGGGCTTTGCGGATTGCCCACTGCATCGCGCGGATCGATCGGCCCCCATGGCGCCGCCCAAACCCAAGGCGCGCGCGGCGCCACCCGTCGTTCTTCAAACCGCGAAGACAAGCCGCCGGCGACTGCACGACATTGGACAATATCGCCGATCTTGCCGTCGCTGATGATCCATACCGTCGGATCAACGCCAATAGCTTGAACTTCAGTATTCACGTCAGGCCGCATCCACGGGTTTTCCGGACAGTAAGGGAATCAATAGCGCCAAGTCTTATCCAGCCCATCGGACGCCGCCAATGCCCGTACTTCTTTAACTGCGCATGACGAGACGCGATTCGGATGGAACCAATAAGCCAATGATCCGTTATTTGGATTATCAGAACGCCCTGAGGACTTTGGAATAATCCGCCAATTCAGGACATATTTGGCGCATTTGCTGCGCTTTACGACCATTTGCTATGCTGCGGTGCAATAATTTCTTGCGTCTGCGCTGTGAGTTGACGCATCCTCGACTTGCGAATGAAACGCCGAAAACGGGTCCTGCGACCCCCGGAAAAAGCCTTTAAGGAGAACTCATCGATGAGCGCCAAAGACATTCTGAAGCGGATCAAGGACGAAAACATCAAATTCGTCGACCTTCGATTCACCGATCCGAAGGGCAAATGGCAGCACGTCACCTTTGACCAGTCGCTGGTTGACGAGGATTTCTTCTCCGAAGGCACGATGTTTGACGGCTCGTCCATCGCCGGCTGGAAGGCCATCAATGAGTCCGACATGGTGTTGATGCCGGATCCGTCCGCCACCGTCATGGACCCGTTCTTTGCACAACCAACGCTGACCATTTTCTGCGACGTTCTTGAGCCTGCCACCGGCCAGCCTTACGCCCGCGATCCGCGCACGACGGCGAAAGCGGCGGAAGCTTATCTTAAATCCTCCGGCCTCGGCGACACCGCGTTCTTCGGACCGGAAGCGGAATTTTTCGTCTTTGACGATGTGCGCTGGTCGGTCGACCAGAACAATATGGGTTACGCGGTCGATTCAACCGAAGGCCCTTATAATTCGTCAACGGACTATGACGCCGGCAACCTCGCGCACCGCCCCGGCCCAAAAGGCGGTTATTTCCCCGTCCCGCCGGTGGACAGCGAACAGGATATGCGCTCGGAAATGCTCACCGTGATGAACGAAATGGGCATCGAGCCGGAAAAGCATCACCACGAAGTCGCGCCGTCCCAGCATGAGCTGGGCATGAAGTTCGCGACCCTCACCACCATGGCCGACCGGATGCAGATTTATAAGTACATCGTGCATCAGGTTGCGGCGGGCTACGGCAAAACCGCGACCTTCATGCCGAAACCGGTCTTTGGCGACAATGGCTCCGGCATGCATGTGCACCAGTCCGTATGGAAAGAGGGCCAGCCCCTGTTCGCCGGCGATCGCTATGCGGATCTTTCCGAGACATGCCTTTATTATATTGGCGGCATCATCAAACACGCGCGCGCGATCAACGCATTCGCCAATGCGTCCACCAACAGCTATAAGCGGCTGGTGCCCGGATTTGAAGCGCCGGTTCTCCTCGCCTATTCCGCGCGTAACCGGTCGGCGTCGGTTCGCATTCCCTGGGTCTCCTCGCCCAAAGGCAAGCGCATTGAAACACGCTTTCCGGATGCGGCGGGCAATCCGTACCTCACCTTCGCCGCGCTCTTGATGGCGGGGCTCGATGGTATTGAGAACAGAATCCATCCGGGCGATCCGATGGATAAGGATCTTTACGATCTGCCGCCTGAAGAATTGAAAGACATTCCGACGGTTTGTGGTTCTTTGCGCGATGCGCTCTCGGCCCTCGACCGGGATCGGGAATTCCTCAAAAAAGGCAATGTCTTCAATGATGACCAGATCGACGCCTACATCGCGTTGAAAACCGAAGAGGTGACGCGGTTTGAAACGGCCCCGCACCCGATCGAATTTGCGATGTACTATTCCGCTTAAAGCCAAATCAGGCAGATGCTTTGACAAGGCCGGGCCATCGCCCGGCCTTGTTGCATATTGTTTACGATTTCGTCGTTGAATAAGCGCAGATTTACCCGTTTCGGCACGGTGCGCGCACAAGGCGAAAACATGCTCAGGCAGATCATAAGATACGGCCTTGTCGGCCTTGCCAACACAGTCGTAGGACTGGCGTTTATCTATCTTGCAATGGGCGTGTTTGGCTTCGCCCCCGGCGTTGCGAATCTCACCGGTTTCACTATCGCGTTCCTCGTCAGCTTTTTCCTGAACCGGCGATGGACATTCGAGAGCAACGCCCATTTCGGGCAAAGCTTCTTCGCATTCGCCGGCGTTTGCGCCGTCGGTTACGGGTTCAATCTGGCGGCGGTGCTGACGGCGATCAACCTTGCCAGCGTGAACGCCTATATCGCTCAATTGATCGGTGTCGCTGTCTACGCAGTTTTCGTTTTTATCGGCAGCCGTGTTTTCGCCTTCAGAACGTGACCGGCGCCTGGCGCGCCCGCACCGCCGACCCATCGAGCGGTTTACGCACAGCTTCGGCGAATTTTTCATGATAGAGCGGATGCTCCGTCCGCATCAGTCGATCCCACCATGTGAAGTACAAACCGTAATTCCAGCCGGCTTGCGCATGATGCAAATCGTGATGCGTGACGGTCGTCAGCCAGTCGAATGACGGTCTGCCGCTTCTTCGGCTGGGAAAAATTTCATAGCCGCAATGACCGATGGCGTTTCGCAACATCATATGCCAGAGGAAGAGAAAGATCGCTAGCGGCGACGCCGGAATGGCGATCAGCGCCAGCGGTAAGTAAGCCGCGTTTATCGCCGCCTCACTGATATCGAAAGAATAGGCTGTCCACGGCGACGGGTTGTGCGACTTGTGGTGGGTCCGGTGAACGCGGCGAAACAGCCGCGGATGGTGAATCAGCCGATGCGTCCAGTAGAACCACGCATCGTGCAAAACGATCAACGCAACCGCGCTGAAGGCGAAATACGCCCAGCCGCGCTCCGCGGGGTCCCAGTAAACATCGATCAGATCAGCCCCGCGCAGCGCCCAGATCGTCGTCCCAAAGATGGAGAACACCAGAACCGTTCTAAGCGAGGTCAAAATCTCGCGACGCAGTTGCGCGCCTGGCGGCGACTTCGCCCTGATTTTTCGTCCGGCCAGCAGCCGTCCCAGCGCAAGATTAACAACCACGAAGACGAGCCCGGCGCCGATCAGATATCGCGCCGCATCGAACTGAACGATGTAGCCATAGGTCGACAGGATTTCTCCAGCAGTAAATGTCTCCAGGGCGTGGTTTTCGGTCATTGTCCGCTCTTCTCAAACTGCCCGTCAGAGATGAGGCGAATGTGGCCTGAAGTCTTATTCAGTTTGGAAAAATTCACGCCAGTTTCGAAAATGATCAGTGATATTCAGAAATGATCAGCCGGCGCCCAGCTTTTCTTTTCGAAATTCCGTCGGCGTTTGGCCGGTCGCGCTCTTGAACGCCCGATTGAACGGCGCAATCGATCCGTAACCCAGGTCGAGCGCGATCTGAAGCACCTGTTTTTTCGCCATTGACGGGTCAGCCAGCTGCAATTTGGCGTCTTCCACGCGCCGCGCATTCAGGAAGGCGGAAAAGTTGCGAAAGCCCAGTTCCCGATTGATCAATCGGCGCAATTGATGCTCCGGCACGCCGACTTTGTCCGCAAGTTTGGCGACGCTGAGCGCTTCCTCCCTGTAAACGCCAGACTCCATCAAGGCCGCCAGCTTATCAAACGCCAGCCTGTCTGTGGGCGACAGCTGACCTTGAGGCTCGCTTGCCGCCCTGACCGCTTGCGTTTCAGGCGCGCCGGCGACTGGGCCGAACAAAGCGCGGTTCGCATGTAACATCCAGAACGCAAAGAAATAGGTCAGCACCGACAAACCAATGGCGTGCACGAGCGTCACCCAGCGCGGCAGCCCGACCGCCATGTGAATATTCTCACCGATCGCAATGACGATTCCCGCGACGCCAACGACCACGGCGAACGCCAGCCGGAACCGGCGGCGGGGATCGACCAGATCATCGTCGCGGTTATTCAATGCAATCCACACAGCGTGGCCGAGCAATGTGATCGACAATGCGCTGTGCACGACCATCTCAATTCTGCTTACGTCAGCTAGATCGCCAAACGCTAAAGGCGCATGCATCACCGTCAGCGCAATAAAAGGCGCGACTTTCAACCACGTCCAACGAAAGTCATCTTCGAACAGCGAGCGCGCGAACCACCAGAAAAAGACAGTGTTCAAGATCGCCATCGCCTTTGTCACGCGATCAAGCATGCCGCCGAGCGGTATGATGTCCGGAGCGGACTGCAGGATATAGGCGCTCGTCGCGGTGATAAAAATCACCGCCAGCCAGCGACGCAATGTCGGCGCCCTGCTGATCATGATCAGTCCTGCAACAAGCAAGTTCACGCCCATCGCGGCGCCGCGCAGGATTATTTCCGTAACGTCAATCGGGTCAAGCATGACGGGAACGCTGCTGTGCGCCATTGCTTCTGTCAACGCGCAATTGATGGACGGGTCACGCCGCAGGATCGGTTGACAGGCCGAAAATTATATGTAACTTACTGGTTACATGTTAGACAACCGCGATATGGACGCCGTTTTTCAGGCGCTGGCCCACGAAAGCCGCCGTCGCATGCTTGATATCGTCAAGGAAGAGCCGGGCATCGGCGTCGGCGCGCTCGCAACCGAATTCGACGTCAGCCGCATCGCAGTCATGAAGCATCTCGCGGTGCTCGAAGACGCCGGCCTTATCATCTCCGAAAAAGACGGCCGTGTGCGCAAGCTCTATTTCAATGCTGCTCCAATCCAGATGATCCACGATCGTTGGACGACGGAATATAGCGCCTATTGGGCTGGACAGTTGACCCGCATCAAATACCTCGCGGAAGCCCGCCAGGAAGAAAACGAAAAGAAACCAAAAAAGGGGAATAAAAAGTGACCGACAATAAATTTGCGGAAAAGCAAGTCTTTCGCGTTTTCATAAAGGCGCCAGTCGAGACAGTCTGGTCGGAGCTTATCAAGACTACAAAGCCGCGCCCCTTCTTCTGGAACGCAAGCTGGGACACGCCGGAGATGGCGCCGGGCAATCCATTTCGTATGGTGTCAGGCGGCGGTAAAATGGTCGCGGCTCTCGGCAAAATTCTGGAATTCGAACCGCCGCATAAGCTCGTACACAGTTTCCGCCTGACCGCCACTGAAGACGTACCGTCAACGGTCACCTACACGTTGAAAGAAGTCGACGGCGGCACCGAGTTTTCCGTGATTAATGAAAATGTTCCGGCGGGATCGAAAGCTGAAAAGTCGAAAGCGCAAGGCGCGGAATTCATCGTCAAGAATTTCAAGGCCTATGTCGAAACCGGCAAGGTCACCTTCGGCGCGCAGCTGATGTTAGCAATGTTCTCGCTGATGGCGCCGATGACGCCGAAGGCGATGAGCGCCGACAACTGGCCGCTTGAAAAGGCGGAATAGGGAGAGAAACCATGGCGCAATCACCGGAAGAGATGGCGGCGGCAATGATCGCCAACATGAAAGAGAAAACCGGAAAAACCCTGACGCAATGGATCGCCATCGCGAAAAAATCCGGCGAAGAAAAACATGGCGCCGTCGTCAGGCGCCTTAAAGCCGAACACGGAATGACCCATGGCTTTGCTAATCTCGTTGCGCACAAATATCTGAAAAGCGACACGGGCAGCGCGGACGGCGATCTTGTGGGGGCGCAATATGCCGGCTCGAAAGCTGATCTCAAGCCGATTTACGATGCATTGATAAAGGCGGCCGGCGCGCTCGGCAAAGACGTCGAAGTCGCGCCAAAGAAAACATATGTCAGCCTGCGCCGAAACAAACAGTTTGCGATCATTCAGCCATCAACGAAAACGCGCGTCGATCTTGGGCTTAATTTAAAAGACGAAACTGCAGCGGAGCGGCTTGAGAAGTCCGGCAGTTTCAACGCGATGGTTTCACATCGCGTGCGGCTCGAAAAGCCGGGCGACGTCGATAAGGACGTCAAAGCCTGGCTGAAGAAAGCCTATTCTCAGGCGTAACGCGAGAACCCATTCAATTCATGACATTCACGGGAGAGAGAAACATGTCATCAACCGCTTCAACAAGCATTCCCAGATGGTTCTGGCTTGCCGCCGGCGGCGCGCTCATCTGGAACCTGATCGGAGTCATGACTTATGTTGTCAGCGTCACCATGAGCGCCGACGCCATCGCCGCTCTGCCCGAGGCTGAACAAAGACTGCGCGAGGCGACGCCCGCCTTTGTGACCAGCGCTTACGCCATAGCTGTTTTTACCGGAACCTTCGGCGCGATATTCCTGCTCCTGCGCAGGAACTGGGCCGTTCCCGCTTACAGCATATCGCTCGTCGCCTTACTGGTGCAATTCGGGTATATGTTCCTTGCCATGAACAGTATCGCAACAACGGGCGCTGTGTCGGCGATACTCCCTGCAATTATTATCATCATTGGCTTGCTGATGCTGCGGTTTGCTCATTCCGCGCGACGAAAAGGTTGGCTGAGATAAGCGCAGATCTTGGTATGTTAAGAGGCCGCACCGTGCGACAGCTGGTGCGGCCTCAACTGCGTCGCTCGCCGATTTAAGGCGCTATTATCGTGTCCGGCAGGCAGCCGAGCACTGGGTTGAGCGGCGGCGTTACCGGGCGCCAGCCTTCCGGGCATTGCCCTGGCGGCGGCGCGGCGGGCAGTGACGCGACGATGCGCTTAGGCAAGCAAATAAGCGCACTCTTATTACGACGTTTCGTAACCGGCGCCCATCCATTCGGGCAGCCGGAAAACAACACACGAACACGCCTGCCTTCGTCAAAGCTCTCGGCGATGATCTGGTCCGGCAGGCAAACCAGCATTGGATTCAGCGGCGGTGTGACAGGTCGCCATCCTTGAGGACACATACCCTCCGGAATATCAAGCGTTCCATCACGGCCGGTCGGCAAATAAAAGCTGTCCGGAATACAGCCAAGCGCGGGATTCAGGGGCGGCGTCGATGGCCTGAATCCCGGCGGACAAGTTCCCGGCGGCAAACCGGCGTTGATCCGATGAAGTTTTAATCCGTCTGCGAAGCGTTCTGCGCTGACGGGCTGCGGTAAAAACGCAAGTGAAAAACTCGCACTCAAAAAAATGAGCGCGCTCAGTCTCTGTTTGAAAAACATGACGAGTCTCCTCTTTCCCATAGCGCCCAGTACGCCGGTACAGGAAGCCCCTGGGCGACGATGACAGTTCAAGTTGTAAGTGGCGGCGCCGCACAAAACACTGGCGCTGACTTGGGAAGCGATCGTTACTGAACCAGCAAATGAAATCAGGCGGAGATCGAACTGCAGATATGTCGATACGGCGCCTGTGGCTCACAGTTCAGCAGTTGTCGCTGATCCCGTGCTCTCCCAACACTGAAGTTTATACGCTTCTCGAGCCCGAATGGAAAGTCAGCCCAGCTACAAGGTCTATGGCCAGACCTTGATTTTACGCCGCCTGCGGATGAAAACTTCGTATTTTCTTTGATTTACCAGGCTTGCTGCAATGCAGCGGCCAGCGCCAAAGGCGGTTTATCGCTCAAGCGCCTTCGCCGCTTTCATTTCCTGCATCTGATATTTGATGAACGCCGGCAGGACCGCCATTTGAGTTTTTGCGTCCTTGCCATCCGCCAGCCGGAAAATGTTCTCGTAAAAAAACGCCATCACGCCAAAACCGTTCAACGCCTTAATGAGATCGACAGTTGAGTTCGGTCCGAAAACGCCGGGGCCGATGCGCAGCGTCTTCTCCCATGACGGCGCCGCGTCCATCTCACCGTTGATCAGCTTTTGCGGCGCATCGGGATCGACACAGAGCGGGCGCGCCATGCCGCAAAGATCGCAGGCGCCGGAGGCAATCGCCTCCTCCATGCCGGCGCGCGAGCGAAACCCGCCGGTCACCATCAGCGGCATGGTTGCGACTTTACGAATTTCCTCCGCATAGGTCAGGAAATAGGCTTCGCGCGCACGGGTGGACACCCGTTTCGTCTCTTCGAACCGCGCTTCCATGCCTTCAATATCCATCATCGCCGGCTGTTCGTAGGAGCCGCCGGAGATCTCCAGAAGATCGACGCCCGCATCGTTCAGCCAGCGCGCCACCTGCAGGCTGTCTTCGGGGCCAAAGCCGCCCTTTTGAAAGTCCGAAGAGTTCAGCTTTACCGAAACGGAAAAGCCGGAGCCGACTTGCGCGCGCACTTCCCCGATCACGCGCATCAATAACCGCGCACGGTTTTCCAGGCTGCCGCCCCAGTCATCCTCGCGCAGATTGACCAGCGGATTTAAAAACTCCGACAGAAGATAGCCATGGGCGGCGTGAATCTGCACGCCGGTAAAACCACTCTGCTTCGCGACCGATGCCGCATGGGCGAAGCGTTCAATCACCTGTTCGATTTCGCGCTTGGTGAGCGCGCGGGGCTTGGCGAAGGTTCCGCCCGGCAGCCCAAGCGCCACCGCCGAGGGGGCCACGGGTTCCGTCGCGACAATCTTTGGCGACTGGCGCCCCGCATGGGAAATCTGCATCCAGATGTCGGCGCCCGCATCACGCGCCGCGCCCGCCCAGCGCCGCAACGCATCAAGCCGCTCATCCGTCTGCGGACCGTCAATGGCGACATTGCCGGGGCGCTCCAGATAGCGCCGGTCGACCATGACATTGCCGGTGATAAGCACCCCCGCCCCACCCTCGGCCCAGCGCCGGTAGATCGTCACATGCCGCTCGGTCGCGCGATTTTGCGCATCGGCCAGCCCCTCGGTCATCGCGGCCTTGGCGATGCGGTTTTTCAGGGTCACGCCGTTCGGCAGCGCCAGAGGCTTTTGTAAAATTCCGGCCATCAGTTTTTCCACAGGCAGCGTATTTCCGGCAGGCTCACATGTTCGCGGGCAATGAGCAATCGCTTGCGCGCAGCGCGGCTCTGCGCCAAAAGGCGAGCCATGTCCTCCACCGACGCATCGCCCATTCTGACGGATATCGACGGCCCGGTCTTCATCGTGGCCATCAACCGGCCGGCGCGGCGCAATGCCGTCGACCGCCGGACCGCCGACGCCCTCACGGCGGCGTTTCGGACATTTGAAGATGATGACGGCCTGTCGGTCGCCATTCTTACCGGCGCCGGAGGCAACTTTTGCGCCGGCGCCGATCTGAAGGCGATCGCCGAGGGAAACGGCAACCGCATCGACAAGGTCGGCGACGGCCCCCAACTCAACGCGCCTATGGGGCCGACCCGGATGACGCTGTCAAAACCGGTGATCGCGGCCATTGAAGGTCACGCGGTCGCCGGCGGGCTGGAGCTCGCCCTATGGTGCGATCTGCGGGTCGCCGCGCGCGACGCGACCTTCGGCGTTTACTGCCGCCGCTTCGGCGTCCCGCTGATCGATGGCGGGACCGTGCGCCTGCCGCGCCTCATCGGCCAGTCGCGGGCGATGGACATGATCCTGACCGGGCGCGGCGTCGGCGCGGCGGAAGCCCACGCCTGGGGCCTCGCCAACCGCCTCGCCGAGCCGGGCGAGGCGCGCAAGGACGCAACCGAACTCGCCAGGGAGCTTGCGGCCCTGCCCCAGACGTGCCTGCGCAATGACCGCGCCTCGGCGCTGGCGCAATGGGCGCTGCCGGAGGGACAGGCGATGGCGGTCGAATTCCGGCATGGCTTAAAGACGCTCGAATCAGGCGAAACGCTGTCGGGAGCGACAAAATTCACGCAAGGCGCCGGGCGCAAGGGCGCCTCCCTATCAGACAGGAAAGATCATCAGTAAACGTATGGCCAAACGCGCTGCAAAGAAACAGGACGCCGATTTTTTCGAAGACTACACCGCCAAGGACATCGAGGTTCTGGAAGGGCTTGAGCCCGTGCGCAAGCGGCCCGGCATGTATATCGGCGGCACCGACGAAAAGGCGCTGCACCATTTGTTCGCGGAAGTCCTGGACAATTCCATGGACGAGGCGGTCGCGGGCCACGCGACCCGGATCGAGGTTGAGCTGTTCGAAGATGGCTATCTGTCCGTCACCGACAACGGGCGCGGCGTGCCCATCGACCCGCACCCCAAGTTCAAAAAGAAATCGGCGCTGGAAGTGATCATGACGACGCTGCATTCCGGCGGCAAGTTCGAAGGCAAGGCCTATGTCACCTCCGGCGGGTTGCACGGCGTCGGCGTCTCCGTCGTCAACGCGCTCTCCGACGATCTGATTGTCGAGGTGTGCCGCGGGCGCACCATGTATCGCCAGTCCTACGCCGAGGGTCAGCCGCGCTCGAAGCTCGAAAAAGTCGGCCCGGCGCCGAACAAGCGCGGCACCATGGTGATGTTTCACCCGGACCCGAAAATCTTCGGGCCCAAGCTTGCGTTCAAACCGGCGCGGCTGTTCAAGATGGCGCGCTCGAAAGCCTATCTCTTCGGCGGCGTTGAAATCCGCTGGAAATGCGCAGCCCAAATCATCAAGGACGACACCCCCGCGGAAGCCGTCTTTCATTTCGAACGGGGACTGACGGATTATTTGCAGACCCTCGCCGGATCGAAACCGACCGTCACGGAGGAGGTTTTCGCCGGCAAGGTCGAGAACAAGGAAACCAACGGCCACGGCAATGTGGAATGGGCGGTGTTGTGGGGCGCCGCCGGGTTCGGCGACGCCGACGGCTTCGTCAATTCCTATTGCAACACCGTGCCGACGCCGGAAGGCGGCACCCATGAGGCGGGGCTGCGCGCGGCGCTGACCAAGGGCCTTAAAGCCTATGGCGAGATCGCGGGCGTCAAGCGCGCCAGCGCCGTCACCGCCGAGGATGTGCTCGGCACCGCGGGCGCCCTCCTTTCCGTCTTTGTGCGCAATCCGGAATTTCAGGGGCAAACCAAAGACAAGCTCGCCACCGCCGAGGCGCAGCGGATCGTTGAAAACACCGTGCGCCCGGCTTTCGATCACTGGCTCGCCTCCAACCCGAAACAGGCGGGCGCGCTTGTGGACTGGGTGGTGGAGCGCTCCGAGGAGCGCCAGCGAAGGCGCAAGGAAAAGGAAGTCTCCCGCCAGCAGGCGACGCGCAAACTGCGCCTGCCGGGCAAGCTCGCCGACTGTTCCAGCGCCGATCGTCAGGGGACGGAGATTTTCCTGGTCGAGGGCGACAGCGCCGGCGGTTCCGCCAAACAGGCGCGCAACCGCGCGACGCAGGCGATCCTGCCCTTGCGCGGCAAGATCCTCAATGTCGCCTCCGCCGCGCGCGATAAAATCCTGGCGAACCAGGAAATCGCCGACATGACCCAGGCGCTGGGCGCCGGGATCGGCGCGAAATTCGACCTTGAGAACCTGCGCTATGAAAAAGTCATCATCATGACCGACGCCGATGTGGACGGGGCGCATATCGCCGCCCTCCTCATCACGTTCTTCCATCAGGAAATGCCGGAGCTGATTGGCGCCGGGCGGCTTTACCTGGCGCAGCCGCCGCTCTTTCGCCTGACGCATGGGGGAAAGTCCGTCTACGCCATGAATGAGGACGAGCGCGACGCGCTGTTGAAATCCGAATTCAAGGCCGGGGCGAAAGTCGATGTGGGCCGCTTCAAGGGCCTTGGCGAAATGATGCCGGCGCAGTTGAAGGAAACCACCATGAACCCGGAAACGCGCCAGCTCGCCCGCGTCGTCATCGCCGAGGACAAGGCCGCCGACGCCGACGACCTCGTCTCCCGCCTCATGGGCAAAAAACCCGAAGCGCGCTTTCAGTTCATTCAGGAAAACGCGGCCTTCGCGCAAGACGCACTGGATATTTAGGAATATTGAGTAACTCACATGGACACGATTGCCCCAGATGACGTGTATTGGCACTGCTACGTTGCTAAAATTGGTGGCAAAAGTACGTCTGTTTTAAATGACGCAAAATTCGAAGAAATACAGCGCGAGATAATTCAACCATGGCTTAACAATCAGACGTTCACAGTAAATGGAATGGTTATATCCAGCAAAGACCAGTTAGAAGAAATACAAATTGTAAAAACACCACACCCAAAAGAAACGTACGCAGATCAACATAATAGAGAAATGAGAGCCAGCGGTATCGCCGACATGGCAACAGACAGAAGGATGCTACCGTTTTCACACGGAGAAGATTTTACAAATCGCCTATTGTTTTCTTCACAGACAAATTTAAGCTCCACCCCCCTCGATACGAGGCCAGAAATTGAGCTTCTACTACGCCTATGTAGAAGGCTTCCGCGAAGCGCCAAATCATTGGCTCAAAGAAAACGCAGTAGGCCGAATTTTGAGATAAATGACGAATACGATGTGCAAGATTTGTTACTCTCGGTTATTCGAGCATACTTTAAATACGCCATAAATGAGGAGCCTATCGGCAAAGTAGCTGGAGGCAAATCTTCACGTGCAGATTTTGCTATCGAAGACTTGGGCGCACTGATTGAAGTGAAATACGCCAGAGGGCCAGACGATCAAAGTCGACTTATAAAAGAATTTGCAGAAGACCTATTGCTATATACAAAATGGGCCCCACTCACAGACTTTATTTTTGTTATCTATAATTCAGAAGACGTATCAGATCCTGAATCGTTAGATCAACTTGCCGGCGTTCATGAATCCAACGGAAAGCGTTTTCTAAAGCACATTATACGCGCATAATAGGCTGCAATAAGTGTCATTATTCATTTCAACCGTATTGAGGTGACGATTTCCTCGGCACGAGGCCATATTTCTCATTCACTCGCCGAGCTACAGCTTGCATAACTTCGCGTTGCTTACTGCCCCGCCATTGCCTCACAATTGTTAGCAACGAAGGGGAGGTTCTAATTGATGTTCCGCAAAAATCTTCTGGAATTTTTTTAGAGTCCACTTTGATATAAAAGATAAAACGGTTAGCGTAGAGACTCCAGAAGTTTACGCCGTCCAATCTAGTGCGGTGCGGGTCCATCAACGGAACCTTTTCATCATATTCTGCCACTATAATGTCGACCGCGGATGATAATTCTTCTTCATTGCGGAAATAATTCTCCAATAATTCTTGATATGGGCCAAGCATTACTCTGTGGAAAAATACTGTCTTACTCCATGAAGCGCGAAGCAAAATGGACAAAGCAAAATCAAAAATCTTACTTTGCTCAGTATCTTTGTATGATCGCGCAATTGCCACATTGCCGTCCCTCAATTCAGCAACGTTTTTTGCCCTGAGAAAATTTTCAGTTGCATATTGGTCAAGCAATCCAAAATTGTTATCACATTTCTTACATAAAATTTCCTTGTCATACACACCTGTTTGAGACCGTTTTGGAAAGTGTCCATCCATGTCCGTAATGATTTTTAAACTAAAGTTATTGTCCTTAATGTCATAAAAGCTTTTCGGGATAATGTGTGCTGAGATAAGTTCAGTCTCTTCGCGGCAGAACTTGCATATCATTTCAATACTCGCCTGAAGTTTTTCACGCTTACATCAGCTGTAATCACTAGATTTCCAAGGCAGCTACTTCCTCGGCGCTTTCAGTAGGTGGTCCGGCGGTACGTCCAAAGCAATGGCGAGCCGCTCAATCACCAAGGCGGTTGGATTGCGCACGCCACGCTCTACGCCGCTGACATAGGTGCGGTGTAATCCGGTCTCAAACGCGAGCCCTTCCTGAGAGAAGCCGCGCTTCAGCCTGAATTTCTTTACATTCCCGCCGATGATTCGCCGTATGTCCATAACACCATACGGACAGGCGTGCTGCTTTTCAGTCTACATCTTATGAGTCACATCGCTATTTCCATTTTTGAAGATGTAGACTATAAGTTTCATCCGATTTACCGGATTGGATCGAAAAACTGAAAAGCGGGGACATTCCATGGAAGCCATAGACCTGAACCGGCGCGTGCGCCTTTACGTGCGGATGGATTGCAGCGAGGCGGAGGGCGTCATCGCGGCGGAGTTCTTCACCGTGTTCGAGCAGATCATCGCCAAGCGCTTCATGGGGGCCGCGATCACCGCCCGCCAGTATGACCGGGCGCGTCATCGCGAACGGATCGGCCATGACGAGACGGTTCATTACGCCGCCTTTGACGGCAGGCCGGGCGCGCCCTTCGTCGCCGCCCATGACGGAGAATATGTTCTGTGTTTCCGCGACGAGGACGCGAAGCTGGAGGCCGCCGACGTCTCGGAGGAGTTCGCCCGTATCTGGATTGAGGAGTTTGCGCCGGGATGATGTGGCGGCCGACCCTCTCCCCGGTCATCCCGGACACGCTGCAGCATGAAATGCTGCTGCGTAGATCCGGGATCCATGGCGCACGAGTGTTTGTGGATCCCGGATCTGCATTGCATCACTGCGTGCTGCAAAGCGTCCGGGATGACGCGGGTGAGGTTTGCACAACTCTCCGCTCATTCCGGCGAAAGCCGGAATCCAGCAATAAAAATATGTCGGGCAAAGCCCGTCTTTTCTATTTGACTGGGCCCCGGCTTTCGCCGGGGTGAGCGGCAAGGATTCTCAGTGCAGCACCCTGAAAGTGTCATTGCAGGTTGGTGAATGTACAAACGCCTCTCCGCCGGGTCTTGTTTTCTTTTTTAATTTCGCTTATGCCGCGCATCCTCTTTGCAACAACGCGAAGAGACCAAAGGAGCAATGGATGAAACAGCGCAAGCAGGATTGGCTGAACGCGATCTGACTGCGCCGCCTCTCTTTCAGATAGGCGGAGCGGGAAATCGCATTCGCCCTACCCTTGAAAATCTGAAGAGAGACTTCCCATGACCTTCCATGAAACATCCGGGCCGACGGCGCATGCGCGCCTTTGCGCCCCGCAGACACAAACGGCTTATGGCCCCTATGGCTGGCTGACGCCGTATCTGGAAAAGATCGCGGCCCATAACGCCGGCGTCGCGGCGCGCCTCCTGCGCCTCAACCGCACGGAGCTGCATTTCATCGCGCTCTGCGTCGCGCTGATGGGCGACAAGCGCGACGACGCCGATCATCTCGCCGCCTTCGCAAGCGGTATTGACCGGCGCACCCGCAAAGCGTTGTTCGCGGAGTTCGCGCCGGCGATGGACGCGCGTCTTGTCCGGCTGGCGGGCAAGCTGGGCGGGCGGCCATGGCGCGCGCGCAGCTATCAGCGGCTGGCGGCGCTTTACGCCGAACCGCACGCGCGCAAGACGCTCAACCATCTGCCGCATATTACCCGCTGGCACTTGATCGCGCTGGGGCGCCTGCCTGCGCCGTACAGGAAACCGGGCGTTGTCCGGAAACTCAAAAGCCGGCGCGATCTGTCCTGCGTTCTGTTCGGTATCGATGTCGTGCGCCGTATACGGACGGACCTTAACGATCGCCAGATCATCGCCTCGCTGGAAAAGTCGGACACCAGCTACGTTCGCCGCTGGGTGGAGGCGCATTATGAACGCCTCCCTTTTCCGGCGGCCCCCACGGGGGCCTTGACCGATGGACAAGGCGGCGTTTTGCGCCCCGTCACTACCGGCGCCGAACTGATGCGGGCGTCGCGCGAGTTTGATAACTGCGTCGACACCTATCTGTGGGAAGCGTCAACCGGCGCCAGTGTGTTTTACCGCTATGACATTGGCGCGCGGGCGGTCGCCATCGCGGAACTGAAACGGCTGCCTGGCGGCTATTGGGCTGTCGACGAACTGCTCGCGCGCAAAAACGCCATGATAACCGGCGCCGTGCGTCAAACGGTGCTGGCGATGTTTAAAGAGGCGGGCATATTCGCGGCGCCGCAAGTGGTTGGCTCATTTTCCTGCGTCAATCTCGATTAAGCGAGCGGCCGCCTTGGATATCCAGGGCGGCCGCCCCATATTGGGTCGCTATGAACATTGTCCTCATCATCGTGATTGCGGCGGCCGGGCTTTATCTCGGCGGGCGCTGGGCGCGTCAGCGCCGGCGGCGCGAGGCGCTGCTGGCCGCGCCGCTTTCCGCCGCCCATAAAGCCATCGTAGTCAATCGCGTGCCGCTTTACGAGAAACTCCCCGACGATTTACAGGCAAAACTCGACGGGCTGATGAACCGGTTTCTGGACGAAGTGAAATTCTTCGGCCAGGAAGGCGTCGAGATCACCGACGACATGCGCGTCACCATCGCGGCGCAGGCCTGTGTCCTGATCGTCAACAAGGAGAACCGCTGGTTCGCGTCGCTGAAGACGATCCATGTTTATCCGGCGGCGTTCAAGTCAAAGCTTGTCGGCGTCGAGGGGCATGTGCATTCGGAACGCTCCGAAACGCGCTCCGGCGAAAGCTGGGCGAAAGGTCCGGTGATCCTCGCCTGGGATCACGCGGCTTACGGGGCCTTTGTCGCCCATGACGGTCAGAATGTGGTGATGCACGAGTTTGCGCACCAGCTTGACGAACAGACCGGCAAGACCGACGGCTCGCCGCTTCTCGATAAAGACCACAACGCCGCGCGCTGGGCGCGGGTGTTTCAGACCGCCTACGGACGATTGCGTAACGATATCGCCACGGGGCAAGGCAATGTCCTCAACGGCTATGGCGCGAGTAACCCGGCGGAGTTCTTCGCCGTCGCCACGGAAATGTTTTTCGAACGCCCCCGTGATTTGCGCGCCCAGGAGCCGGCGCTTTACGGCGAGTTATCGCAATATTACCGGCTCGACCCCGCGGCGTGGGGGTAAGGATGACACGAAATGTCATTCTTCATATTGCCAACGATTAACGGCATACCACTCCCTGAAATCTTTCCAGTATTGCTCCAGAGTCTCTTCGTCTCTCTTCCATTGTTCGAGCGCTTCAACCATTTCTGCATCGCATTGCAATAAGACCCGGTATTCCCGCCAGAGCGGTGAGTTCTTGTCTTGGAAAATAGTTGAGACGCGGCGGTTATATTTGTCCGACCATCTTGGGTCTTCCGTAAACTCTACAACCGGCGGCGGGTAATCGTATTTCCAGTCGAAGCGCGGGTCGAAGATAAGGTCCGCCTCCTCCACAAGTCTTGGCGCCGTGGGAAAAACAACGCCGGCAATACGCTCAAACTGCGCCCAACTGGGTGATCCGTAGGGAAAGAAAAATGCTTTTTGCGTGAGCAAAACAAGAATGAGCGCGCCAACCAAAGCGGCCTGAAAAACAGTCTCCGCAACATTCAGGTTTGATCGCAAGCATACAAGGCGGATTACAAATAAGAGTGCTACCAGGCCCACTGACGCCGCCGTAACATGGAACAAGGAATAGTTTTCGAACCAGCCGCTGATCCAGATCAAACCATATCTGCACTCGTAATTCGGGAGGAGCGTGAAGAGATGCAGCGTGAAGTAAAGCAGGCCAAAGCCGACTAAAAAAATTGAAAATGCGGATATTGAAAACCGGCGCCCGCTGCGCTTTGCTCGTTGAGATTTAAGGAATCTACTAGCCCGCATGTTTGTCACCCCTCGCTTATTAGATATGGGAGCGCGGGTGAAATTCGCAATAGCGTCTTACCCGGAACAGATTGACTATCAGCCTTTAACCAAGCGTCGCTTCACCGCGCGCAAGGCGCTTTCCAGTTGTAGCATCGGCGCCCGGCGCTGGATTGCGAAGTCGACATAGTCCGCTCCCCGCTGGCCGAGATTGAGTTTGTAGCGATCATCGCCAGCGAGGAAGTCATAGCGCGCGCGCGCCGCCCGTATGTGATCGGCGATCAGGAGCGCATGCGCCACGAGCCCCGGCTTTAACCGGTTATCGTCCTCGACCGTAAAGCCGCCCATATTGAACAGGACATCGTCGCCGTGAATGAAATTATAGACAAAGCCAAAGGGCGCGCCGCCCGCCGAGAGGCGCGCGAGTTCGACGCCGCCCTTTTCCAGCAGGCGATTGATCAGCTTACGGTGAAATCGCCAGAGATAGTCCGACTTCGCGGGATCGTCGACGCCCCGCGCGCGCCATTTGGCCGAATAAAGCGTCGCCATGTCGCCGATATACGCGTCCGCCTCCGCCGGCGTTTGCGCCCGGTCAACGGTCAAGCTCCCGCGCGCTTCGTAAAGCTTGAGAGACCGGGTCAACTGGCTGCGCGTGCTTTTGCCGAGCGTTGCGGCGTAGTCCGCGGCAGTCTCCACGCCCTTCTCGCGCAACGCCGTCAGGTCGACATAAGCCGAGCCCCGCTCCGCCCGCCGGTGAACGCGCCATCCGGACCCTCTCGTTTTTTCCTCCAGCGCCGGGAACGCGTTCGAGACGATCACCTCGTCCCATACCGGCGCGCCCGGTCCATCCAGCGCCGCCAGAAAAGCATCCCAGGCAAGCGTTTCCATACCGCGCGCCGTGAGCAGCCCGTTGCCCTCGGCAACCAGCGTTGCGTTCGTATGCGGACCATCTTCGTTGACGCGCAATTGGGAAACGCGCATCACGCCATGGCGCGCCTCCCGCATCGGCGACAAAAGCCCGAGCGCGACCACCCCATCCGCATCCGTGATGCGCGCAACAAGAAGATCGTCCTGCGCCATATCGATGGTCGTCGCCGCCCAGTCCCAGCTTAGAAAAAATGAGGCGTCAGCGCGCGCCTCAAGCGCGCGCCAGGCGTTTTCAAGCGCATCAATATCGCCGAGCGGCTCAATGGCGGCGGTGACGGCCGAAGACAACGGCAAGGGCGCCTTAAATCGCCGGCGCCGGAAAACCGCGCCGTCGCGCCGCCGCGATCACCGTGTTGCGCAACAGGCAGGCGATGGTCATCGGCCCGACGCCGCCGGGCACCGGGGCAATCGCGCCCGCGCGCATCTTCGCCGCGTCGAAATCAACATCACCCACCAGGCGCGACTTGCCGCCTTCCTCAATTCTGTTGATGCCCACATCGATGACGGTCGCGCCCTCTTTGATCCAGTCGCCTTTGACGAGACGCGGCCGACCCACCGCCGCACAGACGATATCCGCCTCCCGGCAGACGGCGGCGAGATCTTGCGTGCGCGAATGCGCCATGGTGACGGTGCAGTTCTCGGCCAGCAGCAACATCGCCAGCGGCTTGCCCACAAGGATTGAACGCCCGACAACCACCGCATGAAGACCGGACAGGCTTTCGCGTACGCTTTTCGCCAGGATCACCGAGCCTTGCGGCGTGCACGGAACAAGTCCTTCCTTGCCCAACATCAGCCGCCCTGCATTCACTTCCGTCAGGCCATCGACATCCTTTGACGGGTCGATCTCATTAATCACCAGCGATGAATCAATGTGACCCGGCAAGGGCAGCTGCACGAGAATGCCGTCAACATCGTTATCCGCATTTAAATCACGCACCAGCGCGATGACATCGTCCTGCGCCGCATGCGCCGGCAGGCGATGTTCAATCGAGCGCATGCCGGCCTTGTGGGTCGCAACGCCCTTGTTGCGAACATAGACCTGACTGGCCGGATCGTCGCCGACCAGCACCACCGCCAGCGCCGGCTGCACGTCGCTGTCGGCTTTCATCTTCGCGACCGCGCCCGCGATGGTCTCGCGCAAGGCCGCCGCAACGGCTTTTCCGTCAATCAGGTCTGCGGTCATGTTATCTCTCCGCTCAAGGATTTGATCCTGGCGATGATGGCTTGCCGGTCGCCGGACACGCGCAAGGTTTTCAGCCGGGATGTTTCCCCTGCCATAATCGACAGCGACGATTTGGGCAATCCAAGATGACTTGCGAGCAGCTTGATCACACCGACGTTCGCCTTGCCCCTGTCGGGCGGCGCAGTGACCTTGACCGCAAGACGCGCCTCGCCATCGGCGCCGTTCCAGACGCCGGCAATCTCGTTCTTCGCTGCGCCTGGGCTCACCCGCACAAGGAGATCCATGCCTTTATTAGACGCAATACATGCGCTGCCAGGCTGCTTGCCAATACCTACAGTCCGGCCCTCAGTGCGGGGGCGAAGATATAATAATTTAATCCGTACTGAACTGCCTTCACAAGAATCAGTAAGACCAGCGGCGACAGATCAATGCCGCCCAGATTCGGCATCACATTGCGGATTGGGCGCAGAAGCGGTTCAGTCAGCGCAATCACAGTGCGCCATATCATATCCACAATCTGGTTGTGGCGATTGATGATATTGAAGTTGATCAGCCATGACATGATGACCATCGCAAAAATCACGAACACATAGATATCGGCGACCGTATTCACGATATATGCAATGACAGCCATTAAACGCTCCGTCGTCAAAATTGTGGTCAGGCGGGACTTAAGGGGAGTTGGACCCGCTTGCAACCGCGCCGTCCGGCGAGCGGAGGCAAAGGAGCGGCGTAGCGAAACCGCCGACACGCACAAAGCCGACACCGTCTTTTTCAATGATCAGAAGGGAGACATCGGCGGAAAACCCGCCCTCGCCTGATGAAAACTCTACGCCATTCGCCGCCCAGAGCAGCCGGCCGCTAGTATCGGAGACTTGCCCCTCACCCTCCCAACAGCCGGTGTAGGCGCAGATGGCGAACCGGCCATTGTCGCGCCGCGCCCAGATATCCATCGGGGTCGTTTCATCTTCGGCTTTCGCAGCGCAGCCATCGACGGCGCACCAGACCTCGATCTGGTTCTGGCACACCCACACATCCGGCGGCAGCGACGAACGCGACGACATCAGCATTAAGGCGGACAGGATAAAAGCAACCATGGGCGAGCTCCTCGTCATCTTGCGCCCCCATGCTAACGCGCGGCCCGTCCGATTGACAGGCGCGCGCGCAAGGCCGTAAATCGCGAACCTCACCCATGCGGGCGAGACGTCCGCAGCCCGGGGCCGTAGCTCAGTTGGGAGAGCGCGTCGTTCGCAATGACGAGGTCAGGGGTTCGATTCCCCTCGGCTCCACCATGACTCTGCCACAGGCTATTGATCTAAAACAGGTAATTGAAAAGATAAGCTTTTCAGCCCTACATTCAGTCCAATTATCGGCTCACGCTTAGCTGAAAATTTTCGCCTAAAAGCGAACATTGAAATTGCACCCTTGTTATTCTTACTGGTCAGTCGTGATGATGCAGTCCGCTTTGGATACGTAGCACTAAAGCCGAGGATCGCTAAGCCGAACCGGCTCTACAGCGAAAGCCACGCGGACATTATTGGGCATGATAAAGAGAAAACAATACTGAGAATGAAGGTTTAACGCGTCAGCATTCTCAACCAGGATAGTGGTTCTAACGAGCATTGGTTCAATTGACGCTCACTGGCGCTTCCATTGGCGCGCCGGCGGCGCCCGGCGCCAGCATCGCAATCATCGCGGCGATGCGCTGTTTCACATCGCCTGTGTCGACAGCATTGACGAAGCAGAAGAAGCCCTTGCCGCAGTAGAATTGGATGCGGAAAACGATCCCTTGTTCGACGGCATGGAAATTGTTTGATAACTCATTTAGCGCTGCCGGTTCTCGACCACTAAGACCGCAATCAAATTCAATCATTTGCTCTCTATAGGGTGAAAAATTCGGGTCACGCCGCTTTCGCTTGATCGCGAGGTGTAACCACCAAATCGTGGGTTCGGGCGTGGGCGACACCCGTGGTCACACTCTTTCCTCCGTAATGCCGTTACGATCAGAACCCCTATGACCGCTTTTCCAACAATCCGGTAATGCCGATGATGTTTTCTAACGACCGGATTTGGTAGGAAAACAAATCCAACCGCGCGTCGGTTGGTGATGAGTACCGCAGACGACTAACGAAGGGGCGGAATATTTCCCCTCACCAGCGCAGCCAGTCGGGGTCTTCGAAGCGGATGCGGTCATATCATAGCGGCGGCAGAAGAGTTCCGCTGTCGGATAAAGACCCAACAGCCCGCGATAAAAGTCGTGAAACGCGTCGCAAAGCTCGGCGTCCGCATCGGCGGCCATGCAGTGCATGTCGACCAGCAGCCGGACAGGCAGATCGAGCGGCCCGTCATCGTCGCCGCGCTGGAACTGTCGGCTGCGCAGCCGCCCATGGGGACACAGCGTTAAAAGCATGGCGCAGAAGTCGTCGAAGCGCGCGGCGGCGCCCCGCGCGAGGGCGTCGCCCTGAACGCAATCCATGTAAGCGACCAGCCGCACATCGTAATCGAGGGGCGGCGCCTCTTCCGGGTCTTCTCCCGGTAATGACGGCGGCGCGAACGCCGGCGTCCTCCGGTCTGGTGACACGATATCCGATGACGACCATCCGGGAATGGCGTAAGGGTCTATCGCCGCCAGCGTAATCGCGGGCGTTCTTTCCTGATCCGGCATCAACGCCTCCCTCGCCTTGAGGGGCCAAGCCCCCCTTGGGAATCCGGACGTCGCTAAACCGCGATGCTTGCACAACGGGGCGCGGCTTTTAGCGCGCGCGAGCGCGCGCCTGGACAGCACCGCACCGTCCGGCCCCGGACGAAACGTAAGGGGCGGCAGGCGACGAAAGGCAATGCGGGATCAGTGATCCGCAAACATCTTACGGGGTTAGCGACGCCCCGCCCACATGCGTGTGGGACAAACAGAGGTTTCCAGATTCAACGGCCAAGATCAAGACTTATTTGGCGGGGCGTAATGAAACAGGATTAGGAGAAAAGTCGTCGCCAAAGACGACGAAGCTTTCCAGCCCGCTATTTCTCGTCCGCCTCGTCCATCGTTGCTTTAACACCTTCGGCCCATTCGCGCCCTTTGTCGCCGCCCCATAACAGCCAAGCAATATAACCTGCCGACGGGGCGTCCTCGTTGTTGAAGTTCTCCGCTTCTTTATCCACTTCGTGTCGGGCGAAATAGCTAACCATTCTATCAATTGTCTCGGAAGACAGGTTTTCGCGGTTTTTCAAATCACGCGCGCGAGCGACGCCAATATCCGTACCACCACGCCCAAATCTTCGTCTGAACTCAAGGCCTTTTTCGGCATTGTCGGCGACAACCTGCGGCGGTTTGAAATCAATATGTTTGTATTTGTTCGGTTGGCTCATGATGACGCCTTGCGAATTTCAGTTTGCGATTTAAGAACGACATCGCCATCACTTTGCTTTATCCCGTAAGCTGGGCAATCGCCCGTCGCATTGCGGGTTACTTCGGTACCTTTAATAGTCTTAGAAACGTCAGCAGTATAAACTTCCGTTACTTCGCCTTTTGCGACGCCGTCTCCCCAATCCCACTCAACCTTGTCACCCTTATTGTATGCCTGAGACATGCGCCCATCTCCAATGATTTAAAAATTTTCAATCTTTAACAATACGATTTGACAGGCCTGCCCAACATGCGTGTATCGGCGAAAACATCCGATCCGGATTACGATCAGATATCAAAAGATGATTGCTACAGCGATCATAGCCCCCAACGCGCCGATGATTGAAAATGCCAGGATGTAACGGACGTTATCTCCAGTGTGTCCCTGACGAATTTCTTCGGCTGTTTTCGTCTGGTGACCTCGCCGCGGTGAAGGAACATTCTGCATTCTGTCTTCGTTGCTTTCACCATCACGGCTCTCAATTTTATCGTAGATACTCATTGCTAATTCTCCGTATCTGAATCGCGGATTTGCAGCGTCAGTTGCTCCGCTTTATTGTTTCTCAATTCCAGCCGTTAACTCATCAAATCATCGTACAGATAGACAAATGCACGGTGCTTGGCGGCGCCGTGATTAGGCGCCGGTTTTCGTCCCCGCTCATGGGCTTGCGTGGCTCGCAGCAACTGCGAAAACACATTCTCACTGCTTTTGGTTCCCTCAATCTGAGAAATCCATTCACGCGATGCTTTCTGTACTCCTGGATTCATAATTGCCACCATTGTTGCTGCAAATCATACGCTGCAAAGCGCAGTTTGGATGAGCCCGGCCTTTATTGATAATTGTTCTCAGTAGCTCATTGCGCGGAGGATACTTGGCGGGCCAAAATACGACAAAATTAGATCCGAAACGCGACTCCCTATCGTATGCGAGAAACAAAACTCAGGGGAAAAGCATCCAGAAAGAAGTTTACATCCAGATCGATTCGAAATCGATCCATTGATCTGTGGCTTCCACAGAATCTAACTCTTATTGAGTAGAGATATGCTCAACGGTAACGACCGCGGACTTTTCGAGTTGAATTGGCGAGAGTAGTACGGCAATAAATTTCCAAAGCGAAATTCAAAAGACGATGAGCGAAACAACCAGAGATAAAGTTTTTGAACTGCTGACCGCCGATGGCGATGAAAGAGTCTGCAAAGACATTCCGGACAGCGCATGCCGTGAAGAACCAAAAAACTTTTCAACACACATAACTGCACTTTCAGCAAGTAAAATAGCCGATGGATTGGTCGATCCGAAACTTGTACTTTCGTGGTTGCTCACCACAATGGGCGCCCCGGCCGCCTTCATTGGTTTGCTGGTGCCTATTAGAGAAGCGGGCGCCCTCCTTCCTCAGATTTTCACCGCCGCCTGGTTGCGCCGACTGCCAAAACGAAAATGGGCGTGGTCGATGGGCGCGCTTGTCCAAGGTCTGTCTGCTTTGGCCATGGGTGTCGCCGCCGTGACGTTGACCGGCGCCGCCCTCGGCGTCGCCATCGTTGCCGCCCTCACAACGCTGGCGCTCGCACGGTCGATTTGTTCCGTTACCTATAAAGATGTGCTCGGCAAGACGGTCTCCAAATCCCGTCGTGGAACGGCCACTGGCGCGGCAAGCTCAATCGCGGCGGCTACAGTGCTTGCCTTTGGCGCGCTGTTGGCGACGACGCTATTACCGCGCATTGGTTTAGTTTCCTTCGGTCTTTTCGCGGCGGGCATGTTGTGGATCGTGGGCGCACTCATCTTCGCCAACCTACAGGAAGCTGCTGGCGCCACCGAGGGCGGCGGCAATGCGTTTAAAGATTCGCTTCGCAACTTCACCCTCCTTCGTGACGACCCTCAATTGCGCTATTTCATCCTGACGAGAGGCTTATTAATTTCAACTGCGCTCGCGCCGCCGTTCATGGTGTCGCTCGGCGTCAAAGCGGGACGCGGCGACGTGGATGACGTCTTTGGCGGGCTCGGTTTGTTGATCATTGCCTCAGCGACGGCAGGACTTTTGTCTTCTTATATTTGGGGCCGGCTCGCAGACAAATCCAGCCGCTGGGTATTGATAGCCTCGGCGCTCGCAGCCTGCGCCGCGTTGATCGTCACGCTAATTCTCCACCACACAGGACTGCTGGAGGACATCTGGGCTTTACCGCTTGTCTTGTTCGGCTTGATGATCGCCTATCAGGGTGTTCGCCTCGGTCGCTCGACACATCTTGTCGACATGGCGACGGAGGAAACGCGCGCGCCTTATACGGCGCTTTCGAACACCCTGATTGGATTGTTGCTGATGATCGGCGGTATTTTTAGCTGGGTAGCTAGCGTTTACGGAGAAAGCATTGTGATTGGTCTGTTTGCCGTCATGAGCGGCGGCGCTGCGCTAACCGGTTTGCAGCTTGAAGAGGTGCAAAGCTAGTCGGTCAAAAAGCTGAGACGCCGATAAAAGGCGAGCGCACTAATCTGGAGTCTCGTTCATTTTTTCGACGCGAAAGGAATTCGCCATTACGAGCGTATGTCCGGTTTTGCGCGCCCTTCTGCCGCCTAAGTCGTATATATGATCGGAAAACCCTCGCCGAAATGAACCGTATGAAGGATTTATGGTAGCCTGCCCAAAACAGGCAGTCTATTGACCACGATTTCAATTCATCACCAAACGACCTACCGATATCGGGCGCCGCTGGAGTTCGGTCCGCATCGGTTGATGCTTCGTCCGCGCGAAAGCCGCAACCTTCGCCTCATTGCACATGATTTGGCGTTCACGCCTGAAGCGACGGTGACATGGGCGCACGACGTATCCGGCAACGCCGTTGCGACCGCTATGTTTCACGAAACTTCGGACACGCTTGTCATCGACAGCGTCGCCGAACTCACGCTCGACGTCGACCAGTGGCCCGTCTTTGATATCGCCGCGTCGGCCGCGTATTACCCGTTTCTGCTGACCGAAGACGAGATGACGGACCTCGGCGCATTGCGGCTTCAGAGCTATCTTGATTCCACCGGGCAGCTTAACAAGTGGACGCAAGACTTCGTCGCAGGGAACCCTACGGGAACGCTCGCCCTGCTTCGGGACATCTCTACCGGTGTCGCCACGCAGGTTGCTTACGAAGTGCGCGAAGAAGAGAACACCCAGTCGCCCGAGCAAACGCTCGCTCGTGGCCGCGGCTCATGCCGCGATTTCGCAGTGCTGTTTGTTGACGCCGTTCGCAGCCTTGGTTTTGGCGCCCGCATTGTCTCGGGATATCTTTACGATCCGGATCGGAGAGCACTCGGCTCAGCCGGTTTCGGATCGACCCATGCCTGGGCGGAGGTCTATGTGCCGGGCGCGGGTTGGATCACCTTCGATCCAACGAACCGAAGCGTCGGCGGCTTCAATCTGATCCCGGTCGCCGTCGCCCGCCACATTCGGCAAACCATGCCTGTCGCCGGCAATTTCATCGGCGACGCAGATCTGTTTGAACGGATGGACGTGCGGGTCAACGTTGCGCCCAGTACACAACGTCTAACGCCCGCGTCTGCGAAGCGTCTGTAAATTCGATCGCTCAAAAATACTTCAGTCGACAAGATCCGCGGGTGTTTGCGGAAATAAAGCCGCCAGCGTAATCGCGGATGTTCCGTCCTGACCCGGCATCAACGCCCAAGATCAAGACTTATTTGGCGGGGCGTAAGAAAACAGCGCGGCAATGACAACTTCTCTTTTGGAACGAAACATCCTTTCTCCTAAATTCAGCGCGCACCATAGCTCAACTGCCTTCGCGGCTCGTGCGTCGCGATCCATCAAACAGGTTTGGGGGCCCGTTTGACCGTTGAAGAACGGTCGCGACAACGCCTCTCCATATCCAGACTGCCCGTACTATAGCCCCGCCGGGAACGACGGGGATAACTACGCACCGAATATAGGTTTTATGAAAGACTACCCTCTCTGGGTTGTTTCGAGAGTGCGGGATTCGCTTTGTTATTTGCGCCGCCCAAGCCTCCGTTATCGTCATCCCGTTGAACGAATTGGTTCAACGGGATGACGCAGCAAAAAAGCGGAGCGAGCATTACAATGACCGGATTGTTTTTTTGGCGGACATTAATACAAAAGCGCCCGAACGACAGTTCCTCACCAAAACGGATATTGCGAGCTTGTCGAAATCTTTCAAAACTTGCCTACCTAGCAACTCTGAGAGGGGCGGATTATGCGAGATGCAAGAGCTGGAAAGATTGATCTTTCCTTCTGAGCCGAGGATTCCATTCTTGTAGATGTTAAGCGCCTCTTGAGTTGATCTGCAATAAGCACGACAATTGCAGATAAATTTGAATCGGATTCGTAATGATCTGCGCTACTCAAAAAAAAGTTGTCAAATTCCTCTCTTCGGCAAAAAATTTCTGCGGCTTACCGGTAGAGCGAATCGATACGCATCTTTCACACATTTTTCTTGTTGGTGACCGGGCTTTCAAAATCAAACGTGACGTTCGTTACAATTTCGTCGACTTCTCCACAGTAAAACTTCGGCAAAAAGCATGCGAGGATGAAGTCGAACTCAATAGGCGCACAGCGCCTACCATGTATTTGCGCACAGTACCGATCTATGACGACCGCTCACAGGTCACGTGGACTAAAAAGGGCGAACCCATCGAGTGGGCGGTCGAGATGAAGCGCTTCAACACGGAAGATCAACTTGACAACTTGATCGCAAAAGGAGCGTTAAAGGTTGACATCGTTAACTCCCTCGCTGACAAAATAGCGTCTTTTCACCTCGCTGCTCAGCCCGTTTACGCACCTCAATCAAGCGTGCTTGCAAGCAACGTAATCCGTCAAATTTCAAGTTCTTTTGAGTCCCATGAAATCCATGGACGAAAGTTGGCGCGATGGACAGAACTGGCATTGGGAGAATACCGAAAGCATGCGACATTTCTTGAAGGTCGGCGTCGTCATGGTTGGATACGGCGCTGCCACGGTGATTTACATCTCGGCAATATATGTATGTTTGAAGGTGCCCCTACGCCATTCGATGCAATAGAATTCAATGACGATCTGGCCAACATTGACGTCCTTTATGATTTAGCTTTCACCCTGATGGATCTTGTCAATCATGACCGGAAAGACTTGGCCAACGCGCTTCTGAATCGGTATCTTAGCCTTACACTCGACTATAGCGGCGTTAGGGCGCTCAACTTGTTCCAATCCATGCGAGCAATGATACGGGCGATGGTTGACAGCCTCCCGACGCGCGCCGAAGAATCCGAACGATTGACGATGCGTTATATTGATTCGGCGTTGGCCTTTTTAACGAAAGATGATGAGCCGCGCTTGATTGCCGTCGGTGGTTATTCAGGTACGGGAAAGTCAAAACTCGCGCGCGCTTTGGCGTTGCGTTTTAACGGAAAAGTCGGAGCGATCCTTTTACAGAGCGATTCAATCCGAAAGCGCTTGGTTGGGCGGAATCCAGAGACCCGCCTTAGTCACGAGAGTTACACGCCCGAAATGTCCGAACGAGTTTACCGACAAATGTTTAGAAATGCCCGTCGGGCGCTGCGAGCGGGCTACACAGTCGTGCTTGACGCCACCTTTCTCGAGGCTGATTATCGCGCAGCGGCGCAGGCTCTCGTAAAAAAAGCTGAAACCTCATTTGACGGACTTTGGTTGCATGCCCCGCGCGAAGTGCTTACCGTACGCGTAAAGCAGCGCCGTAATGACATTTCAGATGCGTCAGTAAGCGTTCTAAAAGCCCAGCTTGAGCGTAAAGTCGACCCCACGCCCTGGGCAATTGTAGACGCTAGCCGAAAACCTGGCGACACACTAACTGAAGCGCTAGCCAGTCTTAATCTGACCGATGACCTAGATCTTTAGGAGACACACGTCTTTAAAGAAGTAAAATAGCTGCATTAGAATCGTTCTGTTGGGACAGGGAAGATCGTCGCCAACGCCGAGGAGATTTACCTAGTCCTGAGGCGGAAGGACCAAGAGGTCGACCTCCGCCTGAAGCATGCATGCTTCGGAAACACTGCCGAGGGTATAGCGCTTAAAAGCCGTTTTTCGACGGGTGCCGACGACTAGAATGTCAGCTTTGGCCTCCGCCGCCGCTTTGAGAATGGTGTCAGGCGTATTGAAGAGTACAGGTTTGACTAAGGCCTGGTGCGGATCAAGCCCCGCTTCTCGCATTAGCTCATTAACGGTCGGCGCGACGGTCTCTTTCTCTTTCTCGAACATCGCCCGTAAATCTGCCAGCGACGCGCCAGTGCGCCTCATCAATTGAAACTGGCCCGCATCATAAGCGAAAACTGGGACGAGACAGTCATTTCCAGCCAAACCAAGCTGCTGAAGACGCCGGATATGACCAATCTCTTCTTCCGAAAGATTCACCGCAACAACGACGCAGCGATAGTCCTTCGGCTCTTCAGTTCGCACGATGAGTACAGGGGTCGATCCGAGACGGATCATCCGCTCAGCAGTTGTCCCAACAAACGCGTTCCGCATAGGGTTGCGCCGATGGGTGCCGATGACAACAAGATCGGCCGCGCTCTCTAGCGCCGCCTCTGAGATTGCCTCATGTGCTTCGCCGCGTTTAAGGGAAATCATGCATTGTGCTCCCTTTTGCCTCATTGCATTAGACAATTCATCGAGCTGTGCCTCAGCGGCGCGCCGTTGGCCGTCTTCAATCCGCGACGGCAGATCGCTGTCAATAATATGGAGGAGGTGAAGAGTTGCGCCGTGCGTCTTAGCGAGAGAGACCGCCCGTTCCACTGCAAAGCCGGAGCGTTCCGAAAAATCGGTGGCCAACAGAATCGATTTCATCCCAATCTCCTTTACGGGGGCAGGCGTCTAGATAACGATTTAACGACTGACGGTAAATGAAATCGAGGTTATCTGGCCAAATGCAAATAGAAAAGAGCCTGTGAGGTGACTCAACAAACTAGAGTCGGGATATTCGAAATAACTCCAATAACAGCTGCTCATCGCAGCAAGCCCGCCGCCCAGACCATGACTGTCCGAAACTCGCATAAAGCGGAAATTTGGAAGGTATCGCGCCGTAGGGTTGGTTGGCGGGCAGTTTTGGTCTTGGTGAAGCTCAGTCCATTATTCTCTACAATATACCCAAAACATCTTCGTTCGAATAAAGCTTCCGCGCATCTATCCATTCACAAATAAGATACGTGCTCAGCGCATTGCATGGCCCAACTTCAAGAGGGAAGATACGAGCCTATAGCCTGCAATAAGTCACCTCTGCTCCTTGAGAAGGCCTTTGGGATTGCCGGTCCTTATTCCTTTAGCTTCATAAATCCATCCCGGCTCCAGTCTTCAGCACCCACGCCATTGTTGACGAAGAAAAGGCCACTTGGGTCGAACTTGTCCTTGATGTCACGCAATCTTTGATAATTATCGCCCCAATAGGCGTCTTGCCAATCTTTTTGATAGAAACTGCTTTCAGCGACATATGCCCCTGAAGTTGGGATCATCTGTTTCAGGACACGCATTGCATAGTCAATTCTCTGCGCCGCCTTCCGGGCTCTGGTCAGGTCTGGCCGGGAATCTGGCGCATTAATAAATGTTGTCGAACCTTCTGCTGATATTATGACAAGTGCGAACGCATCGGCGACCGCAGGGTTGGTTGGTAGGTCCGCGGCCTCGTCAATTTCCGTTTTTGCTGCGCCCGCAAGGCCTTTGTTGAGGTGCAGCGACAGGCTCCAAAGTCGACTGGCGTTGATTAGGGCTTCAGCAAGTTGAGATTGATTTCGGGATGCCAGTGAGGATTTAGGCAGCCAAGTGGACTCATAGGCGACTATGAATGCGCCCGCCTGCTCAGAATCGCCTTTCCACCAGACATGGTGGGCGGGCGATCCGGGTCGCGGATCGCGAACAAACGAATTGTCATTATTCGCCGCGTAATAGTTTGGATCCCAATAATGTCTGGTGGGCAGCGTTTGTATTTCAATTTCTTCCTCGATGGATAAGTCATCTTGCGCTTGCACCCATTCTTTAAACGGCAGCCACGCCGCTTCCACTTCTGCTCCAGACAATCCAATACTCTCCATGGAAATGGATAGTGTATTGCCTGGATCTAGAGAGATTTTTTCACCCCAATGCCGGTTGAATAAATATGTCTCGTAATGCGCAATAAATTCAGTGATTAGCCGCCTGAATGCGGTGTCCGTTTGTGCTTTGATTTTCCCTTGAACAACGCCCACATCCGCTGGCAGCGAGTGTGTTTTAAGCGTCAATTTCGTTACGACGCCCCAGGCGCCGCCGCCTCCGCCTTTAATGGCCCAAAACAAATCCGGGTCTTGATATGCATTGACGGTTCGAATGCGTCCGTCCGCTGTTATAATTTCAGCTTCAAGCAGGCCAGCGGCCACCATGCCGAAATATTTTGAAAAAGATCCAAAGCCGCCGCTCTGCACCAAGCCTGCTACGCCGACACTTGTGCATCCGCCACCTTGTACGTAGCGCCCGGCTTTTGTCGTAACGGCGTCGTATATGTCGGCCCATATAGCCCCTGAACCGACCGTGACGGCCGGCTCGGGTGGCGTTCGCCCTGTCCCGCTGGCCGGGATGAATTCGTCATGCAACTTGAGTTCGTTCAAACGCTTCGTCCAGATCAAAAGTGAATCCGGTGCATTGGAGGCGCCTTGATAGCTATGCCCCCCGCCCTTCACCACGAGACGCAGGTTGTTTTCAGCGGCGAATGTCACTGCGGCGGCCACATCATCGCTATTCTCGGCGAGAACTACAAACTCGCTTGGCGTTGAGGTCCACGCGTCAAGCCATCCGGAAACCTGCGTCCCTGCAGGGTGGTCTCCGAGGTAAAAGGGGTTTTTCAAATGGCTGATATCATTTGTGCATTGAGCGGTCGCGGGATCGGTAACGCATGCTGCGAACATGGGTTCAGGTTTAATTAGCTTGCCCGTAATGCTGCGCTCCAGAGCCTCCCAAGCCGAGGGTTTTGGCCAATGCGAAGAGAATGGTCGGACGCGTTGGCGCAAACCGGTTGCGCCAACGGCTTGCTTGCCAAACATAAACGTATAGGCAGCGGGTACCGCCGCGGTCCCCAATAGAAAACGTCGTCTCTGAATAGTCACCGATCCTGCCGTCCCTTTTACTGTTGTGCGATTTTGTCCCTCGTCCTGAAATCGTAGGCGCAAACGCTTCGCGATCCACAAAAATGGGACCAACAGGATAGAATCTGGGATAAATGCCACAAAGGGCTGAACGGCTAGACAATTACTATGGGGGGAAAAAGCCGCCGTTTTGCGCCCGATACCGTCTGCTCATCCGCACTACGTCGCCACAGGTCAAAATTAGCTCGTAGTCACCGGATGGCGTCGGCTTCAGCTCTTTTACGCGGCCGGCGTTGACGATTGCAGAACGGTGGACACGAATGAGACCAGCGTCCATGAGCTTTGATTCGACTTCCTTCATAGTGTTTCGCAATGCGTAGTTTCTTCCATCGACATGTAAGATTACATAATTGCCCGCCGCCTCAATCCAGTCGATCTCTTCAGCATTGACGCCAAATTTGCGGTTTCCATGCGAAACTGTGAATCGCACGGGTTCCGCAGGCGATACATCTGTGTCGCCCTTCGGATGGTTGGCAAATCTTGCAGCTCCCTCGGCTTTTTCGCGATACAATCGATATCCGTATAGCACCGCGAGTATGAAGCCGTAGGTGAGGCAATCTTTGCGCCATTCATAGAAAAATTCAATAAATATGTTGCCGAATTCATAAACTCTACCGACTAGTAGATAAAAGGTCTTCCGAATTATCACCATTCCAGTGACATGCAGGATGGAGAAGGGGACAGTAGCCAGCGCGTGAACTGCAAGCGACCGGCCCCATGTGCTTTTTGCCAGAGGGAAAAATTGGTCAAGACGCAAGACAAGCGGAATTAGCAGTAGCGTCAATGTAGCGCTTGAAATCTCCCAGACAAACGGTTCCCAAGGGGCAAGCGCGAGGCCGCGACGCGCATAATCAAATAGAACGGTGGTCGCGTTGACGAGTGCATCGACATAAAAATAAATCACCCAGGCGCAAATCTCTAAGATGCGCCTTGATGTGTGTATTCTTATCATTGGTTGCCTGTAAATCGAATCAGTAAGAGCCTATATATACTGGCGCCTGAGAAAACACATTCGTTCAAGCTCTTAACGAGCATTACTTGTCGCTCGTGGCCACATTCTGGTGTCCGCTTTCGAACCTTCTTACCGGTTTCCCTTGAAATTCTGATATCTCCTTCCGCCCGCCCTGCCGACTTCAGGATGATCCTCATTGCGGACATAAGCCGACTAAATGTGAGCGTCCGGACCTCGCCGAGACAGGACGTTGCTTAGCAAAATCGGCCCATAGAGCATTCGCACCGTTGTGCTTTCGACGAACGGTTCGAATTGCAGGTTTAACTCCTAATTAATTAGTTGACATTTCAGGCTAGACAAGATTTAAAACTAATTCTTTAGGAGAAACCATGCCCAGGCCGCCATCGAAAACGCTGACGCAGAGCGAGGAGCGCATAATGCGTGTTCTATGGTCGCGGGACGAGGCAAGCGTTAATGATATTTGCGAAGCACTGCTCGACGATCATAAGTCAGCCTACAATACAGTTTTGACTATTCTCGGAATATTGCACCGTAAAAATTATGTACGATACACGCGCAAAGGACGCGCATATATTTATCGGGCGGTCGTGTCTCAAACGCAGGCGCGCCGAGAAGCTTTTGAAATGCTCGTTTCGCAATTTTTCGGCGGATCGAAGAACGCGTTCGCACAATATCTTGTCGACGATCAACGTTTGTCTGCAGAACAAATTGACGGCCTGAAATCGCGCTTGCGCCAAAAGCAGAAAACACAAGCTAGGCGCAAAGATGGTTGAACACGCAGTATACATATTTGCCTTAAACACACTGGCGTTGTCGATCGCCGCGGCGGGCTTTGCGTCGTTAAGTATTTTTGTATTTCGAATTGAAAGAGCTGATACGCGTTGCTCAATTTGGACAACTGCTTTTTTTGCGGCCGCCATGGCGCCGTTGCTGACGGTAAGACCGGAAGTCAATTTAGTAAAGGGCAAGCCACTCATGGCGCCCGTCACGTCTGCACTTACGCAACCACCAGCGTCATCCTATTATGCTGAGGCGCCGCTAACGCAGACATCAACAGGATCGCCCATTGCGGAAACGCTCGCAATAGCGCTTTTGCTTTTGTGGGCGCTAGGTTTCGCCTGGCATTTATTCACACTATGCCGAGACACTGGGCGCATATCCCATTTGAGAAATGAAAGCGAACCGGTACCGGCTAAATTGTGCAACGACGTTGAAAATTCAAAAACCGGACTGCGCATCCATAGCGACGTGTCGGTCCCTTTCGCAACCGGGCTGTTCAATCCAATAATAATCATGCCAAAATCAATGGTGATAGCGCCCGACCGCAAGTTAGTCGCGAACGCGCTGCGTCACGAAATCGCTCATATTCAACGTGGGGATTTGGTGTCGGCGTTTCTGGAATCTTTGATGCTCTCCTTTTATTGGTGGAATCCATTGTTATGGCGCATGCGCGCCCGAATATGCGAACACCGCGAGATGGCTTGTGACGACACGGCTATCGCCCACAGCAAGTCGCCAACAGATTACGCTGAAAGTTTGTTGACAATCGTTGAGGCGCGATTGCGCACAGATAATTTCAGAAAAAACGGCGCAGCGCTTTCAGCAGTTGGTGAATCCTCGCTTATTCACAAAAGGATCACACGGCTGCTTTCCGACGGCTACCATATAAATCAGCATACACCCTGGGCTTTGAGGCGTCTTGCACCTGGCGCCTTGGCGTTTTTTCTGATTGGCGGGGCGTTAGCGGCGCCTAGCGCGCCGATCCCGGTGAACGTTTCCTATTATGGCGCGAATGACCCGCAGCCTGAACCGCAAAGCGCGTCCGAAGCCCTCGGTCGAGAGCTCGTTCGTGCAATCGCGGACGAAGACTTTGCTGCGGCATACGAATTGATAAACCGAGGCGCTGACCTCAACGCCGTGGTGTATCATGACGGCACGCCGCTCATTGCCGCCGTGAATATTGGCTCGCAAGACATCGTGGAAAGGCTTATTGCCGCCGGCGCGGATATAGAAGCGGAAGCGCTTTATGATGAGACCGCGCTGATCAGCGCCGTGCGTCGCAACGACGAACAGATTGTTCGCATGCTTTTAGCGGCGGGCGCCGACCCCAATCATGCTGCGCAAACCAACACCGGCGAGCGCCGGTCGCCGCTCGGAGAAGCGCTGAAGAATGAAAATGGCGCAATTGCCGACATTCTGCGTGACGCCGGCGCTCGGCGATAATTCGAGAATTTCAACCGGTGGGGTTATTTACAATGACGAAAAAAATGCACGGCTTTTTCGCTGCCTGCGCAGTTTCAATCGCGACGGCCTTTCTCAATGGATCGGTATTCGCCGCCCCTCAAATTCAGAGCGCTGAGCTTTGGCGAGAAGACCTCTTACAACTTAGCCGCACCATAGAGGAAACCCATCCAAACCCGTTTAAACACGTCACCGAAGATGATTTCAAAGGGCGCATCACGACACTGTCTTCAAAGCTCGATCTTCTGGAAGACAAACAGATTGTCCTGGAAATGGCGTCCATCGTTTCCTCCCTGGATGACGGCCACACCCGTTTTTTTATTCCCCGGGAGCACAGGAATCTTGGCTTCATTCAGGGGCATACGGGCACCGAACCGCCCAGCTATGACGCGTTGAAGTTTCGCGCCTTACCCCTCGTATTTTCACTTTTCGCTGACGGACTGTTCGTTACTGGCGCTGTCCAAGGATTTGACGATCACATCGGAGACCGAGTCGTCAAAATCGGCGACAAGACCGTCGAGGACGCCATTAATGCGGTAAGACCGTCAATGTATGCGGAAAACGATTCCGCTGTAAGGATGCTGGCGCCGGACCGGCTTGCCTTGCCCGAAGTGCTTGCGCATTTCGGCGTCACTGATGATGCGGATTTGACTCCGATCACTTTCGAACAGCGCGACGGGTCCACCTATTCAGTCGCATTTTCTCCGCTGCCGGACGGTTCCCATGAAATTGTGAATTTCGAGGTCGAAGGCCCGCTGCCCTTAAGGCGCCAGAACCCGGACCAACACAAATGGCACGGGCCAATTGCGAACGCCCAAGCATACTATGTCCAAATAGATATGACCGAGCAATTTCCCGAAGAGCTCATGATAGAGTTCATCACTAATGCCGTAAAAGCTGCGGAAAATGAGAACGCGGAGCGTTTTATTGTCGATTTACGCGACAATCAGGGCGGATGGGGCATCCAGAATGCAGCGATCGTGAACACGCTGACGCGCAGCACGTTCAACAAATATGGAAAGCTTTACGTCCTTATTGGCCGCAAGACTTTTTCCTCGGCGCAGATGCTGGTGAATGAACTACAGCAATATTCTAACGTAATTTTCGTTGGTGAAAAAACCGGATCGAAACCCAGCCATTACGGAGATGCTCGCAAGACAAGGTTAAAAAATAGCGGCCTTACCCTTCGCGTCTCGACTTTATATTGGCCCTCTTGGCTCGCTAATGATTTTCGCGACGGGACTGGCCCTCACATCGCCGCTGCCCCCAGCGCGGAAAAGTTCTTTATCGGCGGCGATGAGGCTTTGGACGCCGCCCTCGCTTATACGCCGCCGACGGAGGGCGCCGCTCAGGTCGAAGACTTATTCCGCAAGGGCTTTATTCAAAACGGCGTCATCCGTTTTATTTCCTATCTTGCAGACCCGGCGGCGCCGACGTTCGACCTCGCCGATGGAATGGTTGAAAGTGGTATGGCGTTGCTTGATGACGGGCTTACGCGCGAGGGATATTTCATGATGGTTCTGGCGCGCGACTATTACGTCAACAACTCCAATGTTCGATACGGGCTTGGACACGCTCAGGAAGAACTTGGCGAACGGGAAAATGCGCTGAAACGTTATAAAGAGGCTTTGCAGCTTGATCCGGGGAATGCTGATGCGCGAATAGCGTTAGAGCGACTTCAAGAATGACGAACAAGATACTCTAGGAATGGATCATTCAGTTGGTGCAACTGGCGCTCGGGCGTTTTAGGAAACCGAACGAAATGTCCGCCTGGGGCCCGTTGGACATTTCGTCGGCGAATTTCAGGTTTTGCGCGCAGGGCAGCCAACACCCCCCTACCCGTTCGCCTTTTTCTCCAGCGCCGCGAGGTGCTCGCGGCAGGCGGTTTCGATCAGGGCGAGGAGCTTCGTGATGCACTCGTCCTGCCAGGCTAATGCTTCCGGCGTTGTCTCGTAATGTTCGGAGTAGCGCGCCTCGACATAGGCGCGGCGGAGGAGTTCGAAGAAGCGGTCATAGGGTTTTTGCCCGCGGGGCCAGGCGTCGCGCAGGCGCGGGTCCATGTCTTCCGCGCGGCTGCGCAGTTTCGAGACATTGTGTTCCTTGGGCATGTAGAGGGAGCGCGTTAGAAAGAACAACGTGTACGCACTTTCCGCTGCTTGATGATACAAGAAAGCGGAACGCTTGAGCCTTTTCTTACTTACACCGATACGAGCGAAGTCTAGAAACTCCTCGGCGCTCGCTGTCCATTCCTTGTGATACATCTGCGCCATCTCGTAAGCGCGTTTCGGCTCCGGCGGCACCGGCGTTGCGAGCTTGTATTTCGCCTTGCCGTTCGGCGCGCGCTCGGTCAGCTCATAGAGCATCACGCCGTCGCGGATAATGTCGGAGAAGAAATACTGCCCCTCGGTCAGCTTGGCGTTCACGTCGTCCATAGTGTGGACGATGAATTGCGGCGTCGTCTTGATCTTCGGATCGCGCAACAGGCGATCTTCCGCCCCATGCCAGTAAGCGGCCATGTCGGTGAGCTTGTCGTCATTGACGATGATGAGAAGGTCGTAGTCGGAGAAATAGCCGCCTTTCGCGTCCTCGACCCAGTCGCCGCGGGCGTGAGAGCCAAAGAGGATGATCTTTAGAATCCGCCCGCGTTTGCGCTTCGCCGACGCCGCGGTTTTCTGCTTGTCCTCGAACTCCTCATGGAGGATCTCGACGACGCGGGCCAGCTCGCGCTGCTTGCGCTCGGGCAGATGATCGAGATCGGTTCTCAAGGGCGTAGGCTCCAAAGAGTGACGACATTGACGGGCCGGTGATTCTCACCTCGCGCCAATGACTTAAAAGGTGTCGGGCCGAAGCTCAAATCGGCCGCAAAGGACAATAGAGACCATATAATATCATGCGACGCCGACCGAAACCCGGGGCAACTCTATGATGGCTTTGTTCTTGATGGCTTATTCCGGGAGACATAATGGCAGTTGGCCGATGCCGGCAGCCGTCGACATTGGCTTTTTGATCTGAATTTCCAAGTTTGAGTAAAAATAGTGGGGGTCGCCGATCTACGTCGTGCGAATCTTAGAGATCACCCTCCCCCTACGGGGAAACCACAGCGTAAGCGGAAAGCAATACTGCAACGGTAATTTCACAGTGATGCTATTCCTCTAGCTTCAACCCAGACGTTTCAATCGTTTCCACGATACGTATTATCCGATCTATCTTCGCCCCTCCGATGGATGAGAAGGCGTAGAGCTCCAAACTACGAATCCAGGAAATGCTGTGCTTTTCGTTTTTCCATTCGTGCTTAATCTGATCATAGAGCCCGCGCGCATAAGACTCAAAAATCTGGAGTCTCCCACCGCCTTTGCTTCTCCGCGATAGGGTCAACGCCATCCCGGATCTGTCGTTTGATCATGTCGCGGCGCGCACGCGCTTCGGTGAAACCGCGTGAAATTACATGACACAGTGTAATGTATTAAGCCATTGTTTTAAAGAAAGTTTTGGGTGAGTATGGGACGCCCTGAGACAAGGGTTTAGCGGTCCTCGGCTCCACCAAAGAATTTTTGACTATGCACTCACAACCGACCATCCTCGATGCGATGATTAAGCGAGAGAAATAAGTCTATATGACAGCCATTGCATTTTTGCTCATCGGCAATCTTTTGGTCCTGCTCACCTTGTTGACGGTGTTATGGTGGATCAGTACACGCATTAAAGATGCGAGCATTATCGATATCGCCTGGGGACCGGCCTGCGCGCTGCCGGCCATTCTCACTTTTTTGCGCACTGATGGCGCCGATCCGCGGGCTATTGTGTTGACGGCGCTCGTCTCACTGTGGGCCGGACGTCTCGCCTTTTATCTGGCGCAACGCAATCTCGGCCATGGCGAAGATTACCGTTATCAAAAGATGCGCGCCGCGAAAGCCTCCGATGCGGCCTTCGCGCGCTGGTCGCTGCCTTATATCTACTGGCTGCAGGGCGTGATCGCCTGGACCGTCTCGCTTCCCGTACAGCTTGGTCAGTTCGGCGCGGACAGCTTCGGCGCGATCGCGTGGATCGGCGTCATTATCTTCGCGATCGGCCTTTCCTTCGAGGCGGTCGGCGACTGGCAACTGAAACAATTCAAGGCGGACCAGGCCAACAAGGGCAAGCTGATGACCAGCGGCCTGTGGTCGTGGACACGTCATCCGAATTATTTCGGCGACGCGATGGTGTGGACCGGCCTTGCCGTCATTGCGCTTGAAAGCCCCTATGGCGTGTGGACCATCCTCTCTCCGATCGTGATGGCCTATTTTCTGGTTAATGTGTCCGGCAAGGCGATGACCGAACGCGCCATGGCGAAAAAATATCCCGAATACGCGGATTACAAACGCCGCGTCTCCGGGTTTATTCCCATGCCGCCAAAACGCTAGCTGATCTTGCGGCGCCTAAGACGGTAGACAACGGCCTTCGCCTTGACCACATTGCGCTTATGGCACACGAGCGAGGTTCTCCGATGGCTGCGGACACCGCCCATACGATTGACGCCGCCAAGTCTGACGGCGAACGTGAAATCGAACGCATATTCGCACTTCAGAAAGAAGCTTATCGCGCCGACACTTTCCCGTCCTATGACCGGCGTATCGCTGACCTCGATAAACTGATCCGCCTGACCGAAGGCAATGAAGAGAAATTCATCGACGCCATCAGCGCCGACTTCGGCAACCGCGCGCGTCATGAGACAATCATTGCGGAAATCGTCGTCACCGTGTCCGGCGCAAAGCTCGCCAAACACAATCTGAAAAAATGGATGCGCCCGCGCGGCGTTCCGACGCCGCTGCATATGCTGCCGGCGAAAAGCAAAATCGAACCGCAGCCGCTCGGGGTCGTCGGCATTATCTCGCCCTGGAATTATCCGCTGCAGCTTGCCCTGGCGCCAGCCATCGCGGCGCTTGCCGCCGGTAATCGCGTCATGATCAAACCAAGCGAGCTGACGCCCCGCCTCAGCGAAACCTTGCGCGACGCTGTCTCGGAAAAATTCGATGAATCGGAATTCGCCGTCATCACCGGCGGCGTTGAAACCGGTCAGGCGTTCACCGAAACGCCCTTCGATCATCTCTTGTTCACCGGATCCACCGCCATCGGCATTCGGGTGGCGCAGGCGGCGGCGAAGAACCTGACGCCGGTAACCCTCGAACTCGGCGGGAAGTCGCCGGCGATCATTGACGAAAGCGCCGATCTCGAAAAGGCGACGAAATCCATCGCCCACGGGAAGATGCTGAACGCCGGACAGACCTGTGTTGCGCCGGACTATGTATTAGCGCCAGCGAACCAGCTTGATCAGACGGCCGACGCTATTGTCGCAGCGGCGCGCACGATGTTCCCGGAAATTGATACTACATCTGATTACACATCGATTGTCTCCGACCGGCATTTCGCTCGGCTTAAAGATCTCGCAAACGAAGCGCGCGACATGGGCGCTAAGATCATTGAAGTGGGTTCTGCAAACGCCCTTCATCCCCAACGCAAAATACCGCTCACGCTGATCATCGACCCGCCCGCTGAGGCTGGCGTCATGAAAGAGGAAATCTTCGGGCCGCTATTGCCGATTTTGCCGGTGACATCACGCGAGGAAAGTATTGCGCGCATTAACGCCGGTGACCGGCCGTTAGCGCTTTACTGGTATGGATCGGATGACAGCGCCCGCGATCAGGCGCTGCAGCAAACCGTCTCCGGCGGCGTTACCGTCAATGATTCCCTTTGGCACGTCGCGCAGGAAAACCTTCCCTTTGGCGGCGTCGGGAAAAGCGGCGTCGGCGCCTATCATGGGGAAGCCGGCTTTGAAACATTCTCTCATATGAAGCCGGTGTTTTATCAGAGTAAATTCGCCAGCGGCGGCCTTCTTCATCCACCCTATACGGCGAAAACCGATAAGATTCTCTCCTTTGTACGAAAAATTCTTTAGACGGAAGTAATCCATGGCAAACGACGCACGCGAGGCGATCGGGGAATTCGACTATGTAATCGTCGGCGCAGGCTCCGCCGGCTGCACGCTCGCCAATCGCCTGAGCGCCGACCCGTCTGTCAGCGTATGCCTCCTGGAGGCGGGCGGCCCCGACAAAGACCCTTTGATCCACGCGCCTATGGGCTTTGCATTTTTCCCGCCATGGACACAGGTGAACTGGAAGTTTGACACAACACCGCAAAAACATTTGAACAATCGCATTTGCTATCAGCCGCGCGGGCGCGTCCTCGGCGGGTCAAGCTCCATCAACGCGATGATCTATATTCGCGGCACAAAGGCGGATTATGACAACTGGGCCGCCCATGGCGCTACCGGCTGGGGCTGGGACGACGTCCTTCCCTATTTTAAAAAAGCCGAAGACAATGAGCGGGGCGCCGATGCTTATCACGCAACTGGCGGCCCCCTCTCCGTTTCAGATTTGCGATTCAAAAATCCGCTCTCGGATCTTTTTCTACATGCTGCTTCTGAACTGCAATTACCAGCAACGGAAGACTTCAATGGCGAAAGCCAGGAGGGCATGGGCTATTACCAGGTCACGCAACGCAATGGCCGGCGATGCTCAGCGGCGGTTGCATACCTGAATCCCGCCAGGGAGCGCCCGAATCTAACCGTTATATCCCATGCGCAGGGAGACCGCGTCACCTTCGACGGCAAACGCGCGACAGGCGTTGAGTTTCGCGAAGGCGACGCCGCCAAATTCGTGCGCGCGCGCGGCGAAGTCATCCTCTCCGCCGGCGCGTTTCAGTCGCCGCAACTTCTCATGCTGTCGGGCGTCGGTCCGGCGGCGCATCTTGCGCAACATGGTGTCGATGCGGTCGCCGCCTCGTCCGAAGTGGGCGAGAACCTGCAGGATCATCTCGACTGGACGGCGCTTTATAAGTCCGCCTCCCCTGAAACCATCGGATTGAATTTCACCCTGCTCAAAAAGATCTTCCCAGCGATCAGCGCCTATCGCAAACGTGGCGAAGGCATGTTGACGTCGAACATTGCGGAAAGTGGCGGTTTTCTGAAAACAACGCCGGATGAAGCCGAACCCGATGTGCAGCTTCACTTTCTTGCCGGGCTCGTTGACGACCATGGCCGCAAGCGGCATCTCGGCGGCGGTTATTCCTGTCATGTGTGCGTGTTGCGCCCGAAAAGCCGGGGCTCTGTCAGCCTCTCAAGCAATGACGCCACGGCGCCGCCGGTCATCGACCCTAACTTCCTCAGCGACGAGGACGATCTGCAACGCCTAATGCGCGGGGCGCGGCTTGTCGAACGCATTCTCGCATCCCCGAAATTTAACGATATCCGTGGCGAGCGCCTTTATCTCGAAGACCGCGCCAGCGACGAAGCGCTCGAAGCCGATATACGCGCGCGCTCCGATACGATCTATCACCCCGTCGGCACCTGCCGTATGGGCGCTGATGAAACCGCCGTTCTCGACCCGCAATTACGCGTCAACGGCGTTGAGGGCCTGCGTGTTGTCGACGCCTCAGTCATGCCGTTTCTGATCTCCGGCAATACCAACGCGCCAACGATCATGATCGCGGAAAAAGCCGCCGATATGATTATCGCGAACCACTAGGCGAGCGAGAAACCCCTATGGCGCCTCTATAAATCGACCGTAATAAAAACTTCACGGAAGCGGCGCTGCACGCATCATGATCCGGCTCTATGATGGCGACAGGTATCATCACCCGACGCCGAATGATATTGTCGTGATACAGTCCATCAGGGAGAATTGAACATGCGTCCGCATATTTTCGTTCTATCCATCCTCGCCCTCACTTGCGTCAACGCCTGCGACCTTAGCCCACGCTCGTCTTATGGGTTTCGGCTACCGGACGGCGATCCCGAACATGGCAAGCAGGTCTTCATGGAAATGCAATGCGCAAGCTGTCACGCTGTTGCAGATGACAAATCCCTGCGGGAGGGTGTTGAACCGGAAATGACCGTTGTTATCGGCGGCATGGCGACGCGCGTTGACACCTATGGGGAACTGGTGACCTCGGTCATCAATCCGTCTCACCGTATTGCGCGAAACTATCGAAGCGACGAATTCTCCGAAGACGGCGACTCAAAAATGCGCAGCTATAATGACGTGTTGACTGTAACGGAAATGATCGATCTGGTGGCGTATCTTCAAGGACAGTACACAGAGTTTCCGGATTATTAACTCGCCTCGGATTTTGTGAGATCCGCCGCGAGCGATCGCGCCAGCTCGACGCGTTTTTCCGCGCTGCGTTTCTCATCGCCCAAAGCCATCGCTTTTTCGAGAACAAACCGCAATCCGCGGCGATTAGCGATCTGGATGGAAATGCCAGGCCGGGCGTTCAGCTCCAGCAGCAGCGGCCCACGCTCACGATCAAGCACAATGTCAACGCCTACATAACCAAGGCCTGTCATTTCATAGGACCGTGACGCCATCATCAAAATGTCATCCCAATAGGGCGTGTGAACGCCTTCAAGCGGGTGCGCCGTATCCGGATGAACCTCGATCAGTGAGTCGTATTGCATGGCGCGCAGAGTTTCGCCTGTGGCGATATCAACACCGACGCCGACGCCGCCGCGATGCAGATTGGCTTTTCCATCTGACGCCGCCGTTGGCAGGCGCAGCATCGAGAAAACCGGAATGCCTTTCAGCACGATGACGCGAATGTCTGGCACGCCCTTGAAAGAGATCTTGCCGAAGACATCGTCAAATTTTACGCGGTATTCAATCAGCGCCTTGTCCGGCTGACCGCCAAGGGAATACATACCCGACAGTATATTGTTGATCTGAAACTGCAGTGCATCAAGCGCGATCCGCCGCCCGCTGGAGAGGCGCCAGCCGCCTTTCAACGGACTGTCGATGACGATAATTCCCTTGCCTTGCGATCCTTGTGCGGGTTTCACAACAAACCCGTCCGGATGCTCGACCATTTCGGGAAGCTTTTTCATGTCCCGCGCGTCCCTGATCACGCCATAGAGTTCAGGGGTTGGAATATCGACGTCCTGGGCGAGCTTTTTGGTGATGTATTTGTCATCGACGGTCACCAGGCTGCGGCGAGGATTGAGCGCATTCACATAACGAATATTGCGCTCGTTGATCCCGATAACGCCGTTCCGCCGGAGGGTTCTATAGGCGCCAAACATCGCTATTGCGCCAGCTGCCGGAAGCGCCACAACTCACTGAGGCGCAGCCCGGTGTAGCGGCCCATCAGGACGCAAACGCCCATCAAAACCAGCAGCAATTCCGGGAACTGATACATCAGATATTCAACCTGACTGTTGGTCATGGCGAGATAGGCGATGCTCGCCACCGCAAGACTGCCAAGCCCCTGTTTGATGGCTTCCGTAGCGGAGCTTTCCTCCCAGACGATCGACATCCGCTCAATCGTCATGGTCAGGATAACAATCGGGAATAGAGATATGGAAAGCCCAATCGCCTGATTGGCGCCGGTCAGCGCAATCGTCACGCCCGCCATCACCATGACGATGAAGATCACGACCACGGCGAGCCGCGGCACAAGGAGCAGTTGCAGCCGCTCCAGATAAAACCGCAGCGCAAGCCCAAGCGCCACCAGCAGTGTGAACAGCGCAAGGCCATTGATCAGCGCGGTCTCGCGAAACGCAATGCCGATCAGCACCGGCATGAATGTGCCGAGCGTTTTGAAGCCGATAAACTGACGCAGGAAAACAAGGATGGTGATGCCGACGGGTATGGTCACCAGCACTTTGTAGACAAGCTGGGTCGTCAGGGGCAGCTCATTGAATCCAAACATACGGCCAAGAGCGCCGGCGCCGCCGCTTGTGCCGCGGACGATATCGATCGCAGCATCGCGGTGCGATTGAAGGCCGATCTGCACATCCAGCTCTTCGATGCCGCTAACGGTCACAAGACCTGCCTCGCCATACCAGATTGTGAAAAACCTCCCGGGCGGTTCTTCGGGAAAGTGGCGGAAGTCTTCTCCAGCGACGTGATATTCAAGCCAGTGCTTGATATCCACGCGCCGCCGCGCGTCCGAAAGATAAACGCCATTGGCGATCCGCGCCGGGATGCCAGCTGAATGCAGAGTGTGACGCGCCAGTTCCAGCCGGGCGCGAACGCTTGTGCGTCCATCGAGAAGGACCGCGATCTCGTCGGCGTATTCTTCTCCGGCTGTCCTGTTCTCAAATGTCTCGCGGATGGTCAGGTCGGCGAAGGAGAGATCGTCAGCAGAGCGCCGCCGCAAATCGCCCGCCCAGACGATAAACGCCTGGCGTTTGATCAGATCGGACTCAAACGGAATAACATCCGGTTCCGCTTGCGTGAAAGAGGTTGGCAAGGGGGTCGACCCGACCTCACCCACCGTCTGCGCCATGTAGCGTAACACCTTGCGATTGCTGGGATACCGATAGGTCCACACAGCCTTGCGGTTACGGGTCGCCGGCTCAGAAACAAGGCTCAGACCAAATGGGCCGTTATAGAACTGCTCCTGCGGGAAAGAACGCTGCACATCGCCGGCGGGCAGGTAAACTTCGAGGCGCGCCGGTTCGTCCCGGCCTGCAAACTCAAGATAGATTTCGAAATCCCAGATCGTCGCTGTCGCGCCAGGCGTCAACGGATAACCGAGACGCACGGATTTTATCAGAAAAACACCGAGCCCGGCGGCGACCAGGATAAGCCCAAGGACAACGGCCTGGCGGAGTTTAGTCTTCATCGGCCTGCTCGCACCCGTCAGTGCTGACGAATGTCTGGCCCGGATCCACCAGAATGCGATGCGCGAGAAATTCGCGACCGATCAGAATGTCGTATTCGAAATCCGCCCGGTCGGCGAGGTTGATTTCGGCGAGCCCGCTTTTGCCGCCAACGCAGAGCGGCAGATGAATGACCGGGCGGCGGATCGTGCCGCCGGTTTTGGTCTTGATCAGGGCAAAGCGAATAACGTTTTGGTCATAACGGATTGAGCGCCCGTCCTTGCCGATCAACCGGAACCGCACCCAGTTGTCTTTCTTGCCGCGCTTGTAAACTTCAACATCACGCGCGTGGACGGAACTGGTGTCTGCGCCGGTATCGAGCTTACCCTTCATGGCGAGGCCAAGCGAGCCGACCGTCACATCCTCCAGATAGCCAAGCGCTATCGGATCGCCCCGCGATGTGGATTCTGCGTCATCAGCCCATACGGGGCCTGCGCTCGCAACAGCGGCCAGCACGGCGACAGCGGACAGAATGTTTCTCATTGAGCGCCCTTCAATGTTGCTGAAAATTCCCGAGCGAGAGGCCTTACCAAACAATTGTACAAAGTAAACCGGGGCCGATGCGGCGAAGTCTTCATGCGTGGTTAAGCATGCGAAAGGTTTTGACCTGTACGTTACATAAGCGGGCCTTCTCCGGCCCTTTTTTTGCTGTATTAAAGCCCTGAACAGGATCAATAAAGGGCTTGGGGCGGCGTAACAAGGAGCCAGTATCGCAAGATGTGCGGTATTATTGGAATTTTAGGATCAAATGACGTGGCGCCGTCCATTCTGGCCGGCCTCAAACGCCTCGAATATCGCGGCTATGATTCGGCGGGCGTCGCGACTGTGAATAACGGTCGGCTGGAGCGCCGGCGCGCGCCCGGCAAACTCTCCGCCCTGGAAGCCGTGCTGGATGAAACGCCGCTCAACGGCGCCATCGGCATCGGCCACACCCGGTGGGCGACCCATGGCGCGCCGACGCAAACCAACGCGCATCCTCACACGACGGACCGGGTGTCCGTCGTCCACAACGGCATTATCGAAAATTTCGCGGAGCTTCGTCAGGAACTGATCGACAAAGGCGCCCAATTCGAATCAGAAACCGACGCCGAAGTCTGCCCGCAGCTGATCACCTATTATCTTCAACATGAGAACTGCTCACCGGCCGATGCTTTTCATAAAGCGATCAGCCGAATGCGCGGCGCATTCGCCTTCGCCGCAATCTTCAGCGGCGAGGAAGATCTGATGATCTGCGGTCGCAAGGGCAGTCCCCTCGCCATCGGTCATGGCGACGGCGAGATGTATCTCGGCTCCGACGCCTATGCGCTGGCGCCATTTACGAACCGCATCACCTATCTGGAAGAAGGCGACTGGGCGGTGTTGCGCCGCGCCGGCGTTCAGACATTCGATGCGACGGGAAAAAAAGCGACGCGTAAAGAAACGGTTTCCTCCGCCTCCGCAGGGTTGATCAGCAAGGATGGCCACCGTCATTTCATGGCCAAGGAAATCCATGAACAGCCCGAGGTTATCGCCCATACGATCTCACGCTATGTGGACCCTGTTGCAAAGGCGATCACCCTGCCCGACGGATCGTTTGATTTTACAAAGCTTGACCGGCTGACAATATCCGCATGCGGAACAGCCTTTTATGCGGGACTGATCTCGAAATACTGGTTTGAGCGCTGGGCGAGGCTTCCCGTAGAAGTCGATATTGCCTCCGAGCTTCGTTATCGCGATGTGCCCTATACGCATGGCGGCGGCGCCCTGTTCATTTCGCAGTCCGGCGAGACAGCCGATACGCTGGCGGCGTTACATGACGCAAAGGCCCAGGGTCAGAAAATCGCCGCCGTTATTAACGTGCCGGAGTCTTCGATTGCCCGGGAATCCGATATCGTTTTCCCGATTGCCGCAGGCCCGGAGATCGGCGTCGCCTCAACCAAAGCGTTCACCTGCCAGCTTGTGGCGCTCGCCTGTATCGCTATCGCCGCCGGCCGCGCGCGCGGCGTCTTGTCCGCAAAAGAAGAGCAAGGCCTTGTCAGCGCATTACTCGAAACGCCGCGCAAACTCGCTGAAGCGCTGAACGCGAGCGATGACATAGAACAAATTGCTCATGATATCGCAAAGGCCAGCGACATTCTTTATATCGGCCGCGGCGTCTCTTTTCCGCTGGCGCTCGAAGGCGCGCTGAAACTGAAAGAGATTTCCTATATCCATGCGGAAGGCTATGCGGCGGGCGAATTGAAACATGGACCGATCGCACTCATTGACGAAAACCTGCCGGTTGTTGTGATCGCGCCTTTGGACGCGCATTTCGAAAAAACAATTTCCAATATGCAGGAAGTGATGGCGCGCGGCGGAAAGGCCTTGCTGATCTCGTGCAGGAAGGGTTTGCGTGAAGCAGGCGACGGCGCCTGGACGTCCATCGAAGCGCCGGAGACGAATGACATGCTGGCGCCGATCGTCTACGCGGCGCCTATTCAACTGCTCGCTTATTTCACCGCGACCACTAAAGGCACCGATGTCGACCAACCGCGCAATCTGGCGAAGTCTGTCACGGTGGAATGATGTGTGGCGCCGCGGGCGCGTTTCTAATTCGGCGCTGATCATGAAGCGCTCACAATTTTAGGCTTATGGCGTCTGTCGAAGACTTTTCAGAACTGATTGCCGCGCGATTGCAGAGCGATGCGTCCCGTCTTGGCGCAGCCTGGCGTGCATCAGCGAACGGTTGCGCGCGTCATTTCATTGTTGACGACCTGCTGCCCGATGATCTCGCACAAGACGTTGCTCAAAGCTTCCCCACCGATGGCGCCTTCTGGCGAACGCTTAAAAGCTTTCGGGAAAGCAAAAAAACCTTCGCAAAGCTGGACACTCTCAATACTGTCGTTGCTGACATAACAGACGCATTCCATCAACCGGGCGTGCTTGACGCTATTGAAGACATCACCGGGCTTGAGCGCCTTGAAGCCGATCCCAGTCTTTACGCCGGCGGTATCTCGCTGATGCGGCAGGGTGATTTTCTAAACCCGCATATCGATAACAGTCACGATGCGGAAAAGCGCCGCTATCGGCGCCTCAACCTTCTCTATTATATCGCGCCGGACTGGGTGAAAGAAAATGGCGGCAATCTCGAGCTTTGGGACGAAGCGGTCACTTCGCCTATAGAAATTACGTCGCGTTACAATCGGCTTGTCGTGATGGAAACCACCAGAACCTCCTGGCATTCCGTTAATCCGGTAGCTGTCGATGCGGCGCGCTGTTGCGTCAGCAATTACTATTTCTCCAGGACGTCGCCTGACGGCGTTGATTACCATCACGTCACCTCCTTTATGGGAAGACCTCATGAACACTGGCGGCGTATCGCCGGGCGTTTCGATAATGCGTTGCGCCAGATAATCGCTTCAACGCTGGGCGTTACGCGCGGTAAAAACTTACGGCGTAACGTATAATGGCGAGCTCGGTTCAATCCTGCACACGGCTACTGAACTGGTTCGTCCAGGACGCACTGCCCCTGTGGTCAGCCCGCGGATATGATCATGTCCGTGGCGGTTTTTATGAAGCGCTGGATTTCTCCAGCGCTCCGTCTACGGGCCGCCCGCGCCGCGTGCGGGTGCAGGCGCGCCAGATTTACACCTTCACGCAATCGGCATTGCAGGGATGGCGCAGCGATGGCGAAACCCTCGCCGCCAAAGCTTTTGATTTTTATATCGATAAAGCCTGTCCCGATAATGGCGCCCGCGGATGCGTTCATCTGCTGGCGGATAATGGCGACATTATTGATGACCGCCGGGATCTTTATGACCAGGCGTTTTTGTTGCTGGCCTGCGCCGCGCGTTCGCAGGCGGGCGATGACCGCGCCCTGCCCCTCGCTGAAAGAACAATCGCTTTTCTAAACGCGGAGCTCGCCAGCGCTGATGGCGGCTGGCGCGAGAGCGATAGGGGGGAACTCCCTCGACGCCAAAACCCGCACATGCATCTTTTCGAAGCGTTTATCGCTTTGTTCGAGACTACAGGCGACAAGGCTTATCTCGGCTATGCTGACGATATCCATACGCTGTTCATGACCAGGTTCTACGACTCCGAATGCAATGTCCTGATCGAATATTTCAACGCTGATCTGACGCAAGCGCCGACGCCCAAAGGCCGGTTAGTAGAGCCCGGTCATATTGTTGAATGGGTCTGGCTGCTTGATCGATATGCACGATGCGGCGGCAAAGGCGACAGCGCTCTCATGGAAAAATTGTTCCATCGCGCTATCGCGCTCAGCGCCGACGATAACGGTTTTCTCCTTGATCATGTTTCACTTGATCGGCGCGAAACCGCCGCCATGCGCCGCCTGTGGCCGCAAACTGAATATATCAAGGCGGCGCTCGCTCTGGCGAGGCGCGGCGCAAAAACAGCGGCGGCGCAAGGCGCGCAAATGATTGACAGGCTCTTCGAAACCTACCTCAATCACTCGATAGCCGGGTTGTGGTGCGATCAGTATCGCGAAACCGGCGACGCCGCCGCGCAGGATGTTCCTGCAAGCATTCTCTACCATTTGTACGAAGCCGCTTCGCAAGCGTCGATACACATTAAAACCACAGAGGCGTCATGAAAATTCAACCTGTCATCATGTCCGGCGGCTCCGGAACGCGGCTGTGGCCAATGTCACGCGCTTCACGGCCTAAACAGTTTTTAAAACTCGTCACAGACAACACCATGTTTCAGGAAACAGCATTGCGCGTATCCGCCGGGATCGACGCGTCATATCTCAACCCTGTTGTTATCGCCGGCGGCAAGCATGGCGCCGTCATCACAGAACAACTCGCAGAGATTGATGTCGAAGCAGCGGAGATCATTCTTGAACCTTGCGCACGCAACACCGCCGCGGTCGCCGCGGTCGCCGCCGCCTGGGTCGCGCGCGGCGAAGAGGACGCCCTGGTTCTTCTGATGCCTGCGGACCACCACATCGCCGACGCCAAAAAATTTCGCGCAGCCGTTTCAAAAGGCGCCAAAGCCGCCGAAGACGGTCACATTGTGACTTTCGGCATCAAACCGGAAAACCCGCATACGGGTTACGGCTATATTGAAACCGGCGACAAGATTGTTGATTCGGTTTTCAATGTCGCCGCGTTTAAAGAAAAACCCGATCGCGCCACCGCAGAGCAATATCTCAAAGACGGCGGGTATTACTGGAACGCGGGCATTTTCCTGTTCCGCGCGAGCGCCATGCTTGACGAACTTGAAAAACATGCGCCTGCGATCAAAACCGCCGCGACGAATGCTTTACAGGAAAGCGCAATGTCCGGCGCCGCCCTGCGGCTTGATGAACAGGTTTTCTCTGAATGCCCGTCGAATTCCGTCGACTATGCCGTCATGGAGAAAACCGACAAGGCGGCGATTGTCGCGCCAGTCGATGTTGGCTGGACGGACATCGGCAGCTGGGGCGAAGTCGCGACAAAGGAAGATGAAGACAATGTCATCACCGTTGGGTGTAAAGATACGGTCATCCGCACAAGCGGGCCGGTTATTGGCGCCGCCGGGATTGAGGGCCTTGTCATTGTGGCGACAGGCGACGCCGTTCTGGTGGCGCGCAAGGATGACGCCCAGCAGGTCCGCGCTATTGTGGAAGAGCTGAAAAAGCGCGGACGCACGGACCTCTTATAGAAAGGCGAAACATTGATGGCGGATCGTATCGTTGTTACCGGAGGCGCAGGCTATATCGGCAGTCATGTCTGTGTTGAACTGCTGAACGCCGGGCGTGACGTCCTCGTCATCGATAATCTGTCAAACGCTCATCCGGAAGCGTTGAACCGCATTCGTATGCTTGCGCCGGGCAAGCTGGAATTCTTTGAATGCGACCTCGCCAATGCAGTTCATGCGGACGAGATCGTAAACGCAGTGAAAGCGTTTAACGCCGACAGCGCCATTCATCTTGCAGGGTTGAAGGCGGTTGGCGAATCCGTGGCCGAACCAGCGCGGTATTACAGCACCAATATCGGCGCGGCGTTGACGCTCATCCGCGCACTCGAAGCCGCGAACGCCAAAACACTGGCTTTTTCATCGTCAGCGACCGTTTATGGCGAGCTGAATGAAAACCCGGTTACGGAAGACGGCAAAACCGGCCCGACCAACCCTTACGGACGCACCAAGCTTTTCATTGAGGAAATCCTGAAGGACCTGGCCCGCAGCGATGATGGCTGGCGCGTTACAAACCTGCGCTATTTCAATCCGGTCGGCGCCCATCCATCCGGCCAGATTGGCGAGGACCCGAACGGGATCCCCAACAACCTCTTCCCATTCATCGCCCAAGTCGCAGTCGGGCGGCGGGAAAAGCTGATGGTCTTCGGCGATGATTATCCGACGCGCGATGGTACGGGCGTGCGCGACTACATTCATGTCTGTGATCTCGCGCGCGGCCACCTGGCGGCGCTCGATTATATGGCGGGCCTCAAAAGCGGCGGCGCGCACGATATCAATCTCGGCGCCGGGGCCGGATACTCGGTGCTGGAAGCGGTCAGGGCCTTCAAGCGCGCATCCAATCGCGACATCCCATACGAAGTTGCGCCGCGCCGCGACGGCGACATTGCGGAGATTTACGCCAATGCCGACCTTGCGCTCAAGAAAATGGGCTGGCGCGCTGAAAAAACACTGGATGAAATGTGCGCCGATCACTGGCGCTGGCAAAGCCAGAACCCGAACGGGTATGAGTCCTAAGCGGGCTTTTCCGCAAACTGCCCGTAACGGCGATAGCGCACCATATAATCCGGCAGGATAGATTCAACCGTATGCGGAGTAATATCGAAATCGGCAAGCGTACCGACAACACCGCTCTCATCCACGATATTGTCATGCTTCAAAAGCTTGACCTGATCGCGCGTCAGCGGCGGCTCCACAAACGGCGCCAGACCGGCGATCTCACCAGCCAGCCCGATCATCGATGCAATGGGAAACGGCACCGGCGCCAGAAATCGCTTCTGGCCGATTTCGCGCAGCATCAGCTCCATCAATTCCCTGAACGTATAAACGCGCGGCCCCCCGAGCTCATAAGTCCGGCCCGTCGCGTCAGGACGCGCCAGCGCCTCACACACCGCATCGGCGACATCGTCTACATAAATCGGCTGGAACTTTGTCTTGCCGCCGCCGATCAACGGAAGCGGCGTCACAGGCGTGGTCGTCGCCATCGCGGCGAATTTGTTAAAGAACCCGTCTTCGGTTCCGAAGACGATGGAGGGGCGCAGAATTGTCGCCGTCGGCACGGCCTCGCGCACAGCGCGTTCCGCCTCACCCTTTGTCCTGGCGTAAGCGCTGTCGCTTTCTTCATCAGCGCCAATGGCGGAGACATGAACAAAATGCTCAACGCCCGCCTCACCAGCGAGTTGCGCGATCGCCGCCGCGCCCGCCGACTGCACCGTATCAAAACGCTGCGCGCCAGCCTGATGGAGGATGCCGACAAGGTTGATCACCGCGTCGGCGCCTTCAATCGCCTCTGCGACCGACGGGCGATAGCGGACATTGGTCTGCTTTAACTGAATCTGTCCGACCGCACCCATGGGACGGAGAAACTGCGCCAAATGGGGACGGCGCACCGCCACCCGGACGCGCCAGTCCCGCTTTGCAAGCTCGCGCACCACATTGCGCCCGATAAACCCGGAACCGCCAAAAACGACCGCCAGTTTGCCCGTCACGCCTCAGTCCTCCAATAGGCCGGCCATTGGCCGCGCTTCGTGATCATTCGAGGATGGCCTATCCGAATTTTAGAGGCGGGACAATCGCGCGCAATGGCGCGGGGATGTGAGGCGCCGCCTGCGCCTGCCGCCATGGCGCCGGCTTTGCTTTGTCATCAACGAGGAAATGAGACCCATCCGGCCGGACACTGGCGGGACGGGCGCGCCGACAGCGCCGCGGATCCATGCGGAGGGGTTGTGCAATGCTCCGCTATTCTGGTCCTTGGGGGGCGTCGATGGCCATGCGCTGCTTTGCAAAGCCGCAGCGTATCGCGCGCGAGATCCGCGCGGCGCCCACCCGCCCGGGGCCTCCCCGAAATACCGCCAGTCAATTGACAAGCTCTCCTGTGGCTCGTAAGCCGACGCCCCTCCCCCTGCCCAGGTGGCGGAATTGGTAGACGCGCTGGCTTCAGGTGCCAGTGGCCGCAAGGCCGTGGAAGTTCGAGTCTTCTCCTGGGCACCACGTCAAATGATCGGACGTGGTGTAAATACAGCGGAATCAATAGTTTAGAGTTTCCGCATATTCCTTGGAAATGATTTGTCGCCCAACTTGGGTAACCGGTTGGTCAACAACTGGTTACTTTTCAAGGAGGCGATAACGTGACTACCGAAAATCGATATTTGATCAAACGAAACGTCACCTGGCATTACTTTCAACGCATCCCGACACCGTTCCGCAAATACGACAAGCGCAGCCATGTCAAGAAATCCTTGCGAACAGGCGCGATCGCCCTTGCCCGCGAAAGACGGGATGCGCTTGAGAAAGCCAATCTGGACTATTGGGCGTCTCTGGCAGCGATTGACCTTCAGGACGCCAGCTCACCGAATGGTTGCGATGACTTAAGAGCGGTCATTGAGCGTCGCTACGAAGCCTCATGCATACAGGCGATATCAATTTCTTCCCGCAGCAACCCTCTGGAAAGCGTATTGCGTGATCTCGCGCTCAGTAAACTTCTTGACCGTTTAGAAGTCATCGCGAAACCAGATGGACCGGCGCCATATTGGGTTTCAACTCATGAGCGCAATTTCGGCGGCGGCTTCCACGCGCCGCCGCCGGCCACCCTGACGCAAGCTTTCGAAATTTACTACGAGAAGATCGCCGCACATAGTCTCGTCCATAAGTCGAAGCAACAGCGTCATGAATGGCGCGCCGCCAAACTCCGATCAATCAATCGGCTGGCCGATATCGTGGGCGACAAGCCTATCGACGAGGTTACGCGTGAAGATGGTCTGAAGTTCTACGGCTGGCTCTTGGAACGCATTAGGCCAAGAAAGGGACGCAAACACGTCAGCGCCAGCGCTGCTAATAATGACCTCGGCAATGTTCGACGGCTATATCGTGAATATTACGAATATTTTGGTTATGAAGACCGGCCAAACCCGTTCCGCAAGCTGTCTTTTAAATCACTAAACGTATCGGAAGTGCCGCCGTTTACCGATGAATGGGTGCAAGGGAAGCTACTTCAACCTCAGGCGCTAAATCATTTGCCGCCCGAGGCGCGCTCGCTCATATATGTGCTGATTGAAACAGGCTGCCGAACCAGCGAAATTATAAACCTCACACAACAGGATATTATTCTTGATACCGATGTTCCATTCATAAAGGTTCGTCCGCATCGTGGCCGAGAAATAAAAACGCCAGCCTCGATGAGAGACATTCCCCTGGTCGGTGTCGCTCTCGAAGCGATGCGCCGAGCGCCCAGAGGGTTTCCAAAATTGCGAAAAAGCAGCGACCGCCTTTCTGGATATCTCTTGAAGTCACTACGTCGAAACGATCTGATGCCAACCCAGAATCACGTGATTTACTCATTCCGGCATTCGTTTGAAAAACGCATGCTCGAGGCCGGTTTAGACTATGGTTTGCGCTGCCGTCTGATGGGACACGCAACCGACCGGCCTGACTATGGCGGCGGCGGGTCAATGTCCTTTCGAAGAGATGAGCTTTTAAAAATCGCTCACCCGTTTCCGGAGGGTCTTTTTAATTCGTAGCTTAAAGTTGCTTGCTTCATCACGGGTAATATCATTCCCCTAAACGCCAGATTTAGACAATACGTTCTGACCACGTCTAGCCGGAGCTGGCGCCAGAGACTGCGTAAACGCTAAACACCGCATAAGTCGGCTTAATCCTCACAGCGGACCTAAATGAAGGAAATTTTCATTTCTGCTCCTCATAGAAACCGGACATAGGGTCTGAAAAGATAAGCTCTGATCTAGAACCCCGAACCTAACGGTTATGAATCGAAAATTTGGGGTGCACAGACGTTCACAACCGTCCTTAACCTGTTGTATTCATTCCATAGGCGTTCATGCGCGTCCACTGAAATCGACGCGCATTTTCAGCGTTTTCGACCCAAATCGAGGTTTGGATCACTTGCACCGCTAAAGATATAATTCCTAGCGCTCCTGAGATCATCGTCATGGCGCCAAGCCAGCGACAATAGGCGTCCATAGTGAGGATAGATTTAACCGCTATTTGGATTATTTACACGGGGCGAAACCTTAAGCTGATTAACAACCGCAAATTTGATCCAGATCATGGATGGCGCGGGTGACCGATCATCCCAGCAAGCCCCTCGCCTTACATTAGCGACCGGACAGCAAGTTAAAAATGCGAGGTCGGTGAGCAAAAAAACGGATTATAATTCTCGCGATCTAGCGATGATGTAGGCGATGTTGTCAACGTCGATAAACTCCGCGATGGACGCACCGTCGCGCGTAAAGGAAATCTGCGCAGCCGGCGAGCAGGTAATCCACTTAAGTCTATTATTTTCGGCATAGGCGATCTCATTGGCCGGACCATCAGCAGCGATAACATCCAGTCGTTTGAAGTCTTTTGCCGCATGAAGGGCTGCTATATCGTTGGAACACAAATCACCAATTTTCCGACTCGTCACCTTGCCATAAATTGGCTCACCTTTCCGCCGAACGATTATGTCGTCAAAAACACGCAGCGCATTAATCGGGTCAAGGCGAAAACGGCGATCTATTTTCCCATGACCAGTGATGCTTTTGCCCGAAATCGCAATGCGTTGTTTCACATCGATTGGTGGGGTCAAATTGTTTTCGTCACCCAAAAGAATACCGACGCGGGCCGCTACGTGGGTGACAATGCCGGTCGCAATTGACGTTCCCCCCTTGCAGGTCAAGGAGCCTTGTTGGTCCACATTCGGAAGCCCTAAGCTCGGCGCATAAATATCAATACGATTATTGCCAAAAAAGGTACCGTCGCTCTTCGAGGTTTCCGTTGTTCCAAGTCCGCCGACGGTAATAACGTTTGTGTGCGAAGCGCCATCATGGCCGCCATATTTCGCGGGAAACAAATCAGGGTAATTTCCATCGCGCAATTCGTTTAGATCGGCGTTTCGTCGCATCGCGTTTTGGCGCTCGGAATCTAAGTTACCCGCGGCGACAACAAAAAGGATGTCCTCTTCGAGTTGGCGAAGGGTCGCTTCAAATCGCGGTAAATAATTGCGAGAGCCAAAGCTTAGATTTACAACCTTAACATTGTTCTCTTTGGAATAGCTGAACGCCTCATCGAGCGCGTCAAATCCACCGATCAAATTTTTTCCTAACCCTTGACCTAGATTGATAAACTTCTGTTGAATTGATTTGGCGGATTGTCTGCACAGATTATCCGAAATACTCCTCTGAACAATTTCCTGCGTAAGTTCGGCGTAAGGTCTTTCGGAGATATAGTCGAATGGTTCGCGAATGATTACGTTGCGGTCCCATATCCCCCCAAGAACGGCGAATAACACTTGAGCGCCATGACGGCTGTCCGCTTGTGGCGATGATGGCGGAAAGCCCAAGGAGTATCCACGTGAAACGCCACCGGCACCTAACGCTCTTAACCCGTAAAAATCGCCCTTAATGTTATTTTGATTGCCGTCGCTTTGACGGATTTGCGTCGCCAACAGGTGACTGACATTGTCAATTGGCGTGGATTCCGGAATTGAAATTTGGTTTTTGACGGCGATGCATTCTCTATTGTCGAGTTTAAAGTGACGCGTAGGAAATATACTGTGTCGTTTTTTTTGTCCGTGTGGCGTTTTTTGTCCGTCTAGATATTTGAACACGGTGTAATCGAGGCCGTTATCGACAACGGCAATTGTGGCTTTAGGTTCGCTTAGATGCGTTGCTCGCGCCAACTGTTGATTAAATTCCGCATCGAAATTGTCCATGGAAGCGAAAAAAGTCGGATAGTATTCTTTACTCTTGCAAGTGAGTTCGCCAGCGTCATCACCACTGTTTTGTTCGGGTGTTTCAGACGTCAATGGGATGGTTTCATAACCAGGCCCATCGGAAATGGATTCGTCGACCACCCCAATATGGGCGATCGGCGCACGGGCGCTCGGGCCGGAGTTCGCCAGCTCGTTTGATCCGCTGTCGAAGTCTAGGTTAACCAGGCGTGTGGAACAGTTGCCACCGGCAACAAGTTTCTCGGGAGCCTCCTCATAAATGCACGCATCGGGAACATTTGCCACCACTAACCTTTCTGTGTCAAAAATCGAAGTATTTGCGGCGATCCGCGTCCAATTTCCATCGAAAACGAATTGCGTCGGCGCTTCTTGTTGTTCCGTGAGCGTATTGCGAAGTCGAATCTGTCCTTCTCGGGTTAAAGCGTACCGGTATTTTTCCAAATCGCTTTGCGAAAGCGATGGATCCTTTTCAACAATGTTCAGAAACGCCGCTGCATCCGTTTCCGCTCCTTGCCCTGTTCGAAATTGAACCGGTTGGGAGCGATATGGCACAATAATTTGACTGCCTCGAACCAGTTGCGCTGAAAACGCGTCAGCCAAGTCCTTTACCTCCGCGCGCGGAAGCGATGCAGCGGTAAAATTTTCTTTATTCTCAGAAAGGAATATGCTCTTCGTACCGACGCCAATGAAGCCGGTTTCCCGGAGGGCGATATCGTTGAGTGTTTCCTCGCTGCGCACCGACGTAAAAAAGTTATCACGAATTACCGGCAAACAGAACGGCACCGCGTAAAATGTGCCTTTCTTAAGGGGGGCTTTCGAAACACCCCCTCGATCAGCGATTTTAATCGCTGGATAGTACTCGGCGAAATACTCTTTACCAAAATTGATATCCACGAAAACATCAACTAATTCTGTGGTGACGGCCTCGTTGATTTCACCGCAGTATTTTTCGATCGTATTCCTGATTGTCGCGTTTTCACGTTTTACTTCAATGTAAAGCGGCTTGCCAGCGAGCGCCAATTCACGGTGCGTTTGCGGCGTCAGCTGCGCAGCGGATCTCACCCAAATAGAACCTAACGCATGGCTCGGTAGGAAGAGCAATACGCACAGAAACGCTGTAATTCGCCGCCAACTCATTTCGATCATGTCTTTGACGCCAACCCTAAAGTACGCCAGAGACGTCGGCGATATCTCTTATCGAGAGCGCTTTATTGCTTTCAAGTGGTGAGGTCGAACCTGGTTTACATTGATATCCCGTATTCGCTCCTTGAATGTGAACCGCGATCAACGATCCGTCTTTGTCGACGACAGCGCTTCCTGACGATCCGCCGTAAGTATCAAGATCATTATACAGAATAAGGTCTTGGCCGTTACCATTAACCGTCATGCCGGTTATTTTATCGGCGTCGACCTGCTTCGGCGCGCCATTCGGATGTTGAACAATGGCAATTGGCGTGTTTGCAGATTGGGAATTAAGTGCGATCGCAGGGGAAGCGGCAATTAGGTTATTGGGAACTGCGGTGCGGTTGACTTCGAAAATCGCATAGTCGATCGGTGTGGATTTCGCAAAGCCGTACTCGTCGTCCAAGAGCTGTGCGATCGGTGCGTCGAATTCAGCCGGTGTCGGCGGATCACCGGCGTCTTCCTGGTACCAAAAATTTACTTTCATTAGGGTGGCATTTTCCCAGGGGCTTGCGAGCTCACCAGTTGGTTTTCTCGGCGTTTGCCACCCCGAAGCGGACGACTGAAAGCAATGGGCTGCTGTCAAAAATCGAACGTTGTTAGGGTCCGTCTGAAAGCGCTCTTCCAGCATGCTCGCTGTGCACCAACGTTTATCGCCAACGCCATAGCCGGTTTCTTCCATTGTTGCATAGCCGGCGTCCTCAATAGCTCCGAAGGATATCCATTGAATTTGCACTGTTGCGCGACTGACGTCGGATACAACCTCAAACGGTACAATCGCGGATTCGTCATAGAGATGAACGGGTACGTAACTGATGGCGCCGCCACATTCGCTATACGGTTCGATGCCGATGTCATATCGAGGAAGGCTCGTATCGCTTAATGGCGCAGTGTAGAGCACGCGCTCCGTGATGGTTGACTCCCGTGCAGGAGGACTTTCCATCGATGCGGGTTCAACAACAGCGGTTTCCGGTGGTTCGCTGGAAGCGCGCTCCAGCGCCGGCGTGGCGGCTTCGGTTTTGTCCGCTTCTTTCGGCGCGGCGTCGGACGTATCCGCAGACTGTCCACATCCGGCGATTGCAAGCATCGAAGAAAATAATACTATTTGTGCGGAGTATTTCATAATTAGCGCCTCGGCTTTTCTAAGGTTAAAGACACAACTATTGTTTACTTGATTGCGGCGGCGACTATTCACCGTCAGCGCTAGGCGGTGGCGTGGAGTTCGATTCGACCACGTCTTGTAATATGCGCGCCGCCTCGATTTCGGCCTGCTGCGCCTCATAAAGCGCCTTCGCGTTCGAGCTATAGTCGACCTTCAAGACGAGTACTTCAGAAAGAGCTTCAAATGGCGCTTTGATGATCTCAAGCGGAAGCCTTACAACTGCCAAGACCTCGCTTGGACGATCAGCATCCCATTGGGTCAGCAAGCCTTTATCGAATTTTACATCGTATACGGTTTTAACAAATGGGCTCGCGCGAAACGGCACATAAGATATTGGGCCATTATTTGGCAGCATAAACAATGATGATTGCAAATTGACATTCGGCGATCCCCGCTCGGCCGTCGTTTGGCATTTTTTACCGCAATCAATAACGCTAACTATGTATGGCAGTGGTCGGCGATAAAACAAACCTGGCGCATAGGATAGAGGGTCTTTGCCTTGCGCTTTTTGGGAGGGCGCGTTGTTATTGTTTTGGCGCGGCGCGAGGCAAACGTCGTTCGTTCGCTCGCAGTTAGTGTTCGGACGCGTTAGCGCCACGCGATAATTGGCACATCGTTTCGCTAGGTCCGATTTAATTTTATCGATTTCGACGGTGTTTGGTGCGCCCGGATCGAAGATATGTTCATACTTGAACGGACCCGGTGTACACCCGTCGTCCGGCTGCACTGTTTCTGTAAGGGGTACCGCCGCGGCCGTCGGCGGTGCGGCGACAACGCCGACAATTTTCGCGATTTCTACAATGATATCGCCTGTTCGGTCCGTGAAAGTGCCCGTGCTCGACGACAATAAACCGTCCGCTGTCGTCTTAATTTGAAATTCGTCGTCGCGCAGGCCTGTGCGTTTCATATTTGTGACAAAAAAGTATCGGGGATCGGGCACCGGATCCATCAAGGTCAGTTTTATGCTGTCGTTATAGCAGGGCTGGGCGCCGGCAGTCGTGGATCCTCCCTCAAGTGTGCAACGACGAAACGCCTGAACGGCTTCTTGTGCGGTTTGGACTTTTGTCTTCTGATCGGAAACGGCATTCATTGCGACTTTGCGTTTCCCTTCGGCGGTTTCTTTGGCTTTTTTTGCGTCTTCTTTGGCTGCTGAGCCATCTGGGATCGATTGATAAAGAGCCTTGGCCTTTGCGGCGTCCGCTTTAGCTTGCTTTTCGGCCGTTTCCAGTTCGCCCAATTTTTTCTTGGCGTTGGTAAGCGTGGCCTCGACCTTTTTGTCGGCGATTGTTCTCGTGAATGAGAGTTTGATGTTTCGTTTCGGCAAAAAATAGGAAACGCCTTGGGTTGTTTCGCCTACTGCGACGCGTTCGGACTTAATAGCGGCGCAACCCGTTGCTTGACCTAGGGCAACTAGTAATATCCCTATTTTCACTTGTTTTATAATGTGCGCGTAAATAAAAGACTTTATATAATATAACATTCCCAACGTTCCCCCTTGTCGTTTTACAATACAATATTTCATTCTAACTCGCGTTTCAATACGAGATAATGCACCTCTATTTCGATCGAGGTCTGTGCCGTGCGTCACACACAAAGGCCAACCTCGCTTTACCGATGTTTTTTCTCTTCACGGATTCGATCGCACCAAGACCGGCTATCATAGCCCGCCGGCTGTAATTGGAAGCTTGTCGTTGAGAATTTTCTGGAATGCTGTCACTGCGCGCCAGCGCACAACGAATATTCCAGCGTTCACCCGAAGAGCCGGATGCTTACCGTTGGCGCAGGACCGCTCGGGCAGCGAAGAAACCGTTGCGGCTTATCAACCTGTTTAGATAGGTGGGAAGAAAAAGCGCGCGTACTAGGACATTAGCTCGCTAATTTGGAGCGTAGCGAAAAATCAGTCGACATGGCGTAGCTCGCACGAATGCCAACCGATGATCGGGATTTCCAATCAGAAACCGACGATGGTTTGCTAGCAAGCAAAATCCAGATGGGATTATTCAATGCATGCGATAAGGGCATGACGGCTGTTTCCTTTAGTCCGCTCGAATATATTCTCGCCCCAAAACGATTTTGGCTACTCTTCCGCTTCATACCGCGAACAGCAACGCAAACCGATGTCGAGCTGTTGTGGCTTGTCGACGAAAATGCGACACCAAATGAAGATTATTCCGTTGAGATACTTTTCTGGCTATGGGATTTGACTGTTCGTCAAAGCAAAAAATCGCTGAAGACAATTCCGCGGGAATCCAATCTCCGAGATACACACCTGGTCCGTATTCATGTCAGGAAGCGCGCGTACGCACTTTTACTGGGTGGTATTTGAACATCATCAAGAACTAAACAGGTACTTTGAGTCCAGACGATTTGGATCAAGCGACCAAAGGAGTAACGCCGTAGAGCACCCATTAGATCACAACATGGGTCAAAGCTTAAGTCTAATTCTGAGCTACCGCTTATAGACCGCTAGGCAGCCGGTTAGAGCTTCGAGCTCTTAGAGTTAATTCAATCGGCTAGATGCTTGGGAATCGCATGCCACCACTTGGGCTCAATTCTGGCTCACCGCCACTGATGAACTTAAAAAAAAATCGTTCAAGTCTGCTTTTCGGTACCATTCCGATCAAAAGTGAGGTGTTTTCCAATGTCTGCATTTGCGCGCACCTCAGCCATAGGCGCATTGATCACATAGGAATGAACCGTGCACGAGCATCTACAACGGCGCCACGTAGCGTTGTTTCTGAGAGCGTATTATCAAACTTCAGTTCTACTAGTTTTTTAGCTGTTTTTGCTGTTTTACTAGATCCCTTGATAGATGAAAACATATCGACACACCGATTGCTAAGCGGCGTTCCCGTCATGCTGAGGCAATCGAGCAGCACAGAGAGTACTTCAAACATACTACGCATTTTCATATCAGCATTTGGCAACCAACCTTGCAAAATGTCGCTGATGATTAATGCATGTAGTGGGCTAACAGAAATAATTTGGGACAACGCCTGACTAAGCCGATTCAGCTTAATCCATCCACCATCACTAACTTTGGTCAAAACCTGTGCCATTAGATTTGGGTCCAGTTGGCCAGACTCAATCCCTTCAATAGTCGCATCGATGGAAAGCCCGCGTGGGTCAGCATCTTTTCCAATCAAGCCCATCAACAAGATAAGATGGCCAAGCTCTCCCCATGGCCGGTTCTTTTGGAAAAGGCCGTAAAGGAAGCCATGCCCTGGTTCATCATTGCTTCCATCATCATCAATCCGCCTCATCAACTTGTCGACGCCAAGTGCGTAGACAGGTGTTGGATTCTGCGGCCATAAATAGAAGAGCCATTGGGACATTCCAATAGAAAATAGATATCCGTAGTCACGGTTCCAGCGGTGCTTTTCTTGCGCAGAATGTGTTATCGCGATCGTTGGGATTGTCTCTATTGTGGTAGTTTTTCGCAAGCCCACCAGGAATTCTGCTCCCTTCAAGGTTTTATTATTCGCCGCAGAAGGTGATACAGCGGCCACATGCTTTTCCAAGTTAAGCTGTTGTACCGTCCATGAATAATTGTTGTGAGAATTCGTTTTTTCCTCTTTCGATGCAGACCAAGAATATATCGCCGGGTAAGCGCCATCTGGCCAGTCAGAAGGAATATTCAATTTCCTGAGGGTTGAATTCCAATCACCGAATGGGTCGCGTGCCCTAGCGGCAGATACCCACGCGGCTGCATCCTTTTTAGTATTGATGACTGGCTCATCAGTAACTTTGAAACAGAATTCTGCGAGCGGTCGAATTTCTTGCGGCATGTCTTCCAGACTTTTTGCAGCTTCCGTTCGATTATCGGGCGCTAGACGGAGAAATGAATAGCAAATGTCTTGCTTATCAATATGAGATATTTGCGATTCAAGACTTTTGGCGCGTTCCACCCAAATCAATGGGTCAATCCAGCCATCACTGTGGGTTGGCGACGAAAGACGTTGGACATAATGGCCGTTCGAGATGCGCTTTGCGATAGATTCCAAGTGCAGAACCATAGGTCGAAAAGCGATAGCCTTGGTTCCCCATGTATCTTCGCTATCCTGCTCAAAGCCGAAATACTTCCCTGTAAGCCAAGTCATCAGCAAAGAGGCTAACGCCCTTTGCACTTCGATCCATCCAAACAACAATCCAAAACGGTTGGGCGCACCACCCCCTTCGAGACGGTGAGTGATCGGTTTTGCACGCGCAAGAAAGTCATCACTGCCCTCTCTTGGAATGCGGGAAACACCATCGATGATACGCTCTACATCATCTGGGCTTTCGAGCTCTTCGATTGTTCGAGCAATCAACGTAATGAGCTCATCTGCTGTTTGAACTGGCGTAATTTGCTCAACAGTATGCAATACTCTTAGATCAGTGAGTATCGATGAAATCGGCTTATACTCAAACCGTTCATCTTGGGTTTCGTTGGAAAGCCCCATGGCCTTAAGGTTTTTACTGTCGAATGGGTGGAGCAAAGCTTCAATATCTCCGTCTGACGGTGTTGATAACGCCTCCTGCGGCTCATGCGAATTGCCTATAAGCTCCAAAAGGCTTGGCCGAATTGATGGCGAGACGAAGTCAGTTAAATCGGAAATGGATTTGCGAGTACCTGAGGAAAGGTCATCAGCATTATCCTTCAACAATGAGAACGCTAATTCTTGTATATCGCTATTTGGATGGCGCAACGCATCGAGTAAACAACTGAGCGCTAGTTGTTTATGGTGTGGCGAATTTTTGACAATTCGAGCAATGAGTTTTATGGCTGCCGTCGCGTTTCCTTTTCCTTCTGCGAGGAAAACAGCGCCAACTTCACTTAAAGTGGAATCGATGCTGAGGTGATTGATCCTCTCCAGCTTGCTGAGCATGTCGAGTGCAAATTTCATAACATGGCCAATCGGATGACAAAGTAGATCTCTGTACTTGTCTTCTCGCGATAGAATTTCAGATGTCGTTGGTTTCAGGCTTTTATGGAATTTGTGATAGCCGGAAAGCTGATTTTGTTTAAAATCTTGCGAGAGCCCGTCAAGTGAAGCGTCTAATAATCGAGCGCGATCAAGGTGACCGCCTTGTTCAAGCTTTATAAGTGCTTCAGGCCAAGTTTCGTAATACTCGCCAGCGCCTTTCTTCAGCCAGCTGTTAGTATTAAACGCCCAATTTTCAACACGAAAAAGAGACCATACGTCCTCCATCAAGAGCTCATCACTAAGCAATTGTTCGCTAATCGGTGGAGGCTTAGGCTCGTCATGGTGTCCGGTACGCATCAAGTATTCAGCATATTTTTCAAAATATTTTTCGTTGGTCGGTTTTGAAATGAGGCCACTTTTGATGAAAGAATAGATTTGCGAGAATGAAAGAGCGGACCACTCTCTTTCAAGATCGAACTCAATGAACTCTTCAAGCCATTCTGGGCTACGGTCTGAAATGATTTTTTGTAATGCTAACCCGTTATCGGGATAGTAGGAGCGATCTGTTCTCTTCCACACAGATATGGGGCAAACAGCATAAATAGCCAGCTCAGCTTTCAGGAAAACCTCTCTCGTTGTTTCGTCACGGTGACCGCCAGATACGACCGTCATCCCAAATGCTTTGGAAAGGCGTTCGTTTTCCTTTTTCATTTTCGCGTTTAATTCGACAACAAACTCTCTGATTAAATCAGACGCTGATTTCGAAGGGGTATCTTTATAAAGCTCTTTTTGTAATTTCTGAGCTGATGTCGATAGGTGTTTACGATCCGCCTCCGATAGAGCGCTCAGGGATTCTGCAAATTCGGTGATGCTTACGTCGCCAACGATTAGCCTTTCGAGTTGGTTCGGCGTCATTTGTTGTGCTTTCATTCCGATTTTTCATGTACGATTTGCGCAGCCAGAACATGCTTGCAGGGCCCGCGTTTTCCTTGGTTTTTTGAAAACCAAGGACATGTACAATCATCACCTTCGGGGGTTAGCCTCACTTGATGTGTAGTTCCAGCGCCTGCAACATCATAATGAGCCGTATCCTGTTCTGATTTCCGCAGATGAATTTGCTCTTCTTCAATTAACTTTCGGGCGCTCTTTAGTCGAGGTTGCATGTCTTCAACCTGACTAAGATCAAAAGGCAATTCACGGTGAAAGTACTTCCCCTTAAGGGCGTCGTATCCGGCTAAGCCACGTGTGCTGAGCAAGGCGATTGCATGCTCAACCTCACTCGCACTTATTCCCATTTGTTCTGCAACTTCCCGAACATCGATTTGCGATGACCACTTCAGTTGCGCTCGAACATTGGCGACGATGTCATCGGAAGGTGGATTCGCAAGATCCGCAAGAATCTGGCCTTCACCAGAGAAACCACGATAAACTTCTGGGCTAATCATCAAGAAGAATGAGCCCGGCTCAAAACAAACTTCCCAAGCACTGGTGCCGTTCTCTTCATCAGCCCATATGCGCATTTTTTTCGCGCCAGCTAGTAGAGTTTCAATGACCTTGACGCGGTGAGTTCCTTGTATCTGAACGGCCCCTTTCTGAACTCTTTGCGTGAGCCTTATGCCTCGCCCTACACTAACAGCGTAACTCGGCATTTTAGGTTTGGACGTTTTCGGAAGTGTGCGTATGAACCGTAAAGCTTCTGCAGCAGAGGCTTCTATTTTAAGGTCCAGCCTTGGTTGATAAGCCTGAACTTCACTGAAGCCTTTAATCCAACGCAGCGGGAGCTTTACTTTTTTCTCAATGATATCGTCGCTGTTCTTACTCAGAACAACCTCATCTTTACCAACAGCAAATTCAACATCTTCTTCGTCCCTCATACGCAAAAGGGCGTTTCTCATTGGCGTATTGAAGTCCACATTGGTTGTCCCGCGCCCCTGACACTCTCCCTCAAAGGCTTCTGCAGGCAAGTCGACCCGTGCATATACACCGCAACATCCGCTAAATCCCTCGAGCCGCAAAAGTTCTTCGTTACTTGTTAAAACAGGGTCCAACAATGCTGGGCGCGGCAAGAAAAAGTGTGTTCTGACCACTTCGCTGAGTGTGTACAGCATCTGCCCAAGCGCACGGGGGGAACGCGCTTTACCTTCGAAGAAGTATGGTTTTGCGTGGTCAGCATTGCAGGTTGCAAGTGCTAATTTTGGACGCGAGCGATCGTTAGTTTCGATACCCGACGGGAATCCATATTGATAAGTAAAGTCGATTGCAGCTGACATTTTTCCCTCAGATTTGGCCTTAATCCTACGGTACCGTTTTCATTGCGCCAAATAACTTTGGCAATAAAGCATCAGTTAATTCTAAGCCAAACCCATTGATAGAGTCGAAGGATTCCTATGGCTGAAAGTCGCCGCAAGCCGGACATATGAGACCTCGTCCGCAATCCGGCATTTGGGCCAAGAATGTCCGTCCGAGGCACAAATTTCTAACGTTGGCTTTTGCGCGCAAAACCGGCGTCCTGCTCAACACGCGCTTTCACTGCTTTTGGATAGCTACAGACAAGAACTCGCGCACAAATGAGAGTGATTAAAGCCTCGGATCAACGGGCTCGCTCTCAAGCGCCAAAACCCCAAAGACGCACTCATGCACCCGTCGCAGGGGCTCTCTATCAACAAACCGGTGGAGCGCCTCGTGGCCAAGCGCGAATTCTCGGATGGCAAGAGAGCGCTTCCGCCCAAGGCCGCGCTTGCGCAAACGTTTCAGATTTTCCGGCGAGTCGTATTCCGGCCCATAGATAATACGCAGATATTCTTTCCCGCGGCTTTTTAGGGCGGGCTGCACTAAGCCTTTTTTCCCTCGGCAAATGAAATCAAGCGGCTTGATGACCATGCCTTCTCCGCTATTCGCCGTATGCGTCAGCCACCAGTCAATTGCGTCGGCACAAACTTTTTCGTCAGCAAGGTCAATGACCCGCCATTGCGTCGCCATGATCACCGGGTCGCCCGTGGCGGCGAGCGCTGCGATCGTCTCCATATGCCAACGATGATCTTTGTCCATGTGGACCGCGCCTTCTGTTGCCAGGACGTGGAAAGGGGCGATGCGATAATCATCGAGGGATGTCACATCCCAACAATAAGCGCGGTAGGCGTCAGCATAGGCTGAGCTCTGTGCTTTTTGAGTTGTCAGTTTTTCAACCACTTCGCCAACATCAACGCCGCGTTCCGCCGCTGCGGCAAACGCATTCAACGTAGCTTCGGAAGATAGACGAGCGGCGGTCGCAACTGGCGCATACTGTCCGCGTAACAGCGCTTGCGCCTTGGCAGACCAAGGCATGAGTTCCGTATCAAGAACCGCCCAATCGGTTTTGAATGAGTCCCAAAAGCCAGTTTCATCCATTGCGCTTCGCATGCGGCCGAGCAATGCTTCGGTCGTTTCTTGATCGGAGAAAAATGCGCGACCGGTCCGCGTGTATATCGCGCCCGTCTCATTACCGGTAACGCCAAAGCGTTCGCGCGCCGCTTCCACGGACCGGCAAACGACAATCACGGCGCGCGAGCCCATGTGCTTTTCTTCGCAAACGACGCGTCCGACGCCTTCCTTTCGGAAGTAGTCGAAGGCTTGCGCTGGATGCTCCAGCAATCCTTCCTCTTCGCTTGTTTCCGAAGGGGACATGGTTGGCGGCAAGTAGACCAGCCATTTCGGGTTCATCGCGAAACGGCTCATGACTTCAAGCGCAGCCGCAGAATTCGGTTCCGCAATCGTAACCGTACGAGAAAGGCGCGTTTCGATAATGCGTTTGCCGCGCACATCGTCGAGGTCCAGCATGTCGTCATGTTCAGCTTGGGCCGTTCTTTCATGAGTTGGGCGTTCATGCCCGGACGGATCAAGCGGCTTGACCGGTTCGAAATACGTCTTGGCCGCCGGAATCGAAACCAATTCCATCTCGGGCCATTTGAGCGCGGTCATCTTACCGCCGAATACACAGCCCGTGTCGAGACAGATCGTGCCGTTGAGCCATTCCGCTTCAAGAACGGGCGTGTGACCGTAAACGACTTTCGCTAGGCCACGGTAATCAGCGGCCCAATTATAGCGGACAGGAAATCCGAACTCGTCCGTTTCGCCGGTCGTTTCCCCGTACATGGCGAATGATCGCACGGCGCCGGACGCGCGGCCGATCATAGACTCTTTCAGTCCGGCGTGCGCGACGCATAATTTTCCATCATCGAGCCAATAGTGACTCACAAGAGCGTTGAGAAACGCTCGCACCGCCTCCCGAAATCCTTCGGACTCTTGCTCCATCTGCTCGATCGTTTCGGCGAGTCCGTGACTAACAGTGACGTTTCGCCCGTTAAGCCAGCGCAGGAATTTGTTTTCGTGGTTGCCAATAACGCAAAACGCATCGCCGGCTTTCACCATAGACATGACGAGGCGCAACACATCAGGCGAACGAGGCCCGCGATCAACGAGATCGCCGACGAAAACAGCGCGCCGTCCTTCAGGCGCCGTGACAGAAACTGTACGGTCGTCCCCTGCTCCTTCGAAGTTCACCAGGTAGCCCAAAGTCTCAAGCAACTGTTCGAGCTCATCGCAGCAGCCATGAATATCGCCAATGATATCGAACGGTCCTGTTTCCGTTCGCCTATCAGTCCAGAGCGGCTGGCGTTCGATCTCGACAATATCGACTTCTTCGACGCTGCGAAGCTCGTGAATCTGTCGAAAGCCTTCGCGCTTCAACCCGCGAATACCGCGCTTCAAAGCCCTCATCTGATTACGCACCACATGGGGGCCGAATTGACGGTCCGGTCGAAGCGTGTTTCGATCGTGACAAACACGCTCGCCCGGATTGATCACGATCGCGACGGGCAGCGCATGATACTTCTTCGCCAGAGAAACGTATTGCTTCCGGTCTTCGGGGCGAATACTCGTAGCGTCGATCACAGTCAGCCGCCGGGCAGCCAACCGCTTTTCGGCTATATAATTGACCAGATCGAATGCTGGGCCGGTTGCCGTCTGATCATTCTCATCATCGGCGACCATGCCGCGACATTGATCCGATGAGACAATCTCCGTCGGCAAAAAATGCTTGCACGCAAATGTCGATTTGCCGGAGCCGGAAGCGCCGATTAGAACGACAAGACAGAAGTTAGGGAGGCTAATCGTCGTCATCATCTATGTCCGGATTAAAAAGTCGATAGGCGTAAATCTCGTAAACCCCTTTCGGCTGGTCGGTGTACTCTTCGCGGATTTCAAATTCGATCAACTTCAATGAATCTCTTATTTCTTCGGGTTCGAACTCTTTCAGGAAGTCAAATCCCTGCTCTGGGCTGTCTGCAGCTACATCATAACGACGAAAAAACCCGAATGGCGCACCGCTATCAACAAGATCGTACGGCCATTCGCCTTCAACCAGCAGCTGATAAACTTTTCCACCAGCCTGATGTTTCTCAAGCAACCACTGTCGCATCTGCCATTTTGCTAACCAGGCATCGGCGTCTAGCGCCACAGCCTTAGACCACCAGCGCAGACTGGCGGCTTTCTGATTTCGACGTGCCAGGACGCATGAATACGCAGCGGCGAAACGCGCTTTTTCTTCCGCAAAATCGTCCTGTTGATCTATTTCTTTCGCCAAGCTTTCGCACAATTCAAGCAATTGAGAATCAAGCTCGGTATCGAAAAGTTCACGGGCTATACTCGCCTTCAGATGCCAGAAGATTCGAGTATCGACTCCTTCCGGATCAATTGCCGATTCGAGATTCCGGTACTCTTTCAGGGCGTCATCTGTATTGCCCATGCGACCAAAGACGATCGCTCTGTTCAACCGAAATACATTTTCGTCGGCGTCATCGAACGTTGCTCCCGACCTGTAAGCTTCCAGAGCTTCTTCATATTGACCGGCGTCGGAAAGATAGTTGCCCAAACGACTGAAAAGCATCCACGGGCCGCCAGCGAGACGGATGCCTTCGCGCAATACTTCAATCGCTTTGTTGAGATCACCACGCCTTTTATGCACGGCCGCGCGCAACTCAAAGTTTCCGGTCCATCGCAAGCGTTCAAGCCGAAGGCCGATTTCCATCGCCTCATCGAGCTCTCCTTCACGGAGCAGCGCCATGCCTTCTTCGAAGAGCGCCTCCTGATTAACAGTCTGATTCACTTCTCGCCCATCCTGAACACTGCCATCTGCGTCGGAGCGCCCAATTTTTCGTCTTCCTCGCCAATTCCGCTGATCTCAAAGGAGTAGCCAAATCGTTCCGCGGTTTTCTCGGCCCAACCCGCAAACTCGTCTCGCGTCCACTCGAAACGATGGTCGCCATGGCGAAGTTTTCCGTCCGGCATGCTTTCAAAAAGCGCATTGTATTCACGGTTCGGCGTTGTCACGACGACATATTTTGGCGCAGCAAATTCAAAGACGGCGCGCTCAAGTGACGGCAATCGGTCTTCATCGACATGCTCAATGACTTCGACAAGCGCCGCAGCGTCATATCCTTCAAGGCGACGGTCGCGATAGGTCAAAGCACCGTGGAGTAACGTAATGCGGTCGCGCTGGCGTTCGGGCAACCAATCAAGTTTTAGCCTACGTTCGGCAATTTCTAGCGCACGTAGAGAAGCATCAACGCCGACAATTTCAGCAAACTGCTTATTCTGCAATAGCTCGCGCAGAAGTCGTCCTTCGCCGCAACCAAGATCAATAACGCGTTTCACGTTGCGCTTTGCAAGCGCTTCAGCGACGGTTTGCATCCGCTGGTCATTGAGACGGATCGGTTTTTCGAGCGCTTGTTCGGCGGCTTCCTGGGCTTCATCTGCAGCATCGCCGTCGTCGATTTGATTGTCGCTCAGTCGAGCCAGTGCGTCGCGAACAAGACGCCCCCGGCGTTTCAGATATCGGTTGACGATGAAGTCTTTTTCCGGGTGATCGGAAAGCCATCCTTCTCCCTTCGACACGAGTTTTTCGACTTCATCCGTATCAATGTAATAGTGCTTTGAGTTATCGAGAACGGGGAGCAAGACATAAAGATGGGTCAACAAGTCCCGCAGGATGGCATTGGCTTTGAGTGAGAGCGTGACATAAGCGCTATCGCCCCAAGACGGGTTTTTTTCATCAAGAAGATGAGATTGTGTTTCGACCGTGTAACCTAGCGGTTCAAATAGGCGCTGCACAACACCTTCGCTGCCCCGAGCGGATACTGGTGTAATTGTAACATCAAGCGGCAATGGCGTTTCCGCGAGCTCTTGTCGGTGTTTTGAGCGTCCGGCGAATGCCGTGTTCAAGGCGCGAGCAATTGCAACTGAAAAGAACGATGACGATGCGTAGGGACGGTCATTCACATACTGATCAAGCAGGCCGTCCCCCCTGCTCTTGCCTCGGACCAGCGCGACTGGATCAACGTCCAGCGTCATCGCGAACGTGCAGCGCTGATCGCTCGCCTCCGGATAAACCATGACGGCTTTTCCAAAGGCGAGGTCGACGACATGCATGTTCTCCGGGTTCTTATGGAGGAGAAACCCAAGGTCGGTCGCCGGTTGATGATCTGTCGAAATAGTGAGGAGCACTATACCTCTCCCAGAGCAAATTGGCTCCAAAACTCAATGTATTTGTAGGCCGAAGTCTGATCCGGAAGTGTCCCGTCGGCAAACTCTACTTCGAAGTAATTCTCGATGTTGGAGCCGTAGTAGATAATGTCCGATTGCCATACTGAAAAAACCGGATTTCCTTCTTCAATAGGGTGCGCAGGGATGTACCTATGTATGAAAATGGGTATGAGCGTTGGCGCGGCATCGACGATTTCCTTAAGGCGTGTTTTTCTCTCCACCTCGTCTATTGGTTTTTCTCCCCATGCGGGTAACCAAAGACCGGCGTTTTCTACGTCAAACCAAAGCCCCTCAAACGGCCACCGCAACCTCTTTTCAATTTCGTCGGCGGGCGTTTTCATCCAATCTATAAGACCGGCCTCTTCGAAAACAGGTTTTCGCTCTAGAAGCAGCTCAAGCAGGTCCGGCGGGAACTGAATTTGCCATTTTTCTTGCGCGCGTTCGAGCTCTGTCTTGGTGTATCCGACAGTCCACTGCAATAGTCGTCGTTTTTTGTCTGACATTTCGGTCAGTCCCCCAGCACCAAATCATCGTGAACCAAATCTCGAAACAACGTGTTTGCTTCTTCAATCAACTCTGCCCTGGGTACAGGGAGTTCACCGATTGCGCTTTTTGCTGCATCGATCTCTTGCTCTATCAACGCATCAAGAGCGGCGTGGCGCGGGCCTGCGCCAAGCTCTTTTGTCTTGGCTTTTTTCTTCAGAAGTTCATCAAGAAAGTCCGACACCTTGTTGGGCAGCATTACGCCGGCTCGAAGCTCAGCAAGGTTCATCGGTACCGGCTTTTCTGCATGATTACGTAACCACATAAGCGCCAGAGCTGGCCTCAGCGAGTAAAAATACTTCTTAAGCTTTACTTCCTTTTCGTCTGCGATGAAGCGACGATATTGGGATTCGGCCAGATGCAAATAATGATAGCTCGAAGGCCGCTGATGTGCCGTCTTCTCGCCAAGCGCAGTGATTTTTTTCATCGCATTTCGATCAGCACGATAGACAACGGGCGAGCGTAACCACTCAAGCAAAACGGGGTTTGGCTTTACCAGTAATTGAAGCGCTTTCTTCAAGTCCCAACCGTTGATGTCGAGATCGCCCTCGATAGGAAGCTCGATTACATCGCGCCGTTGGTCGATAGACAGATACCAGTCTTTATCGCGAACATAGACGAAGCGTACGTCGAAATCGGAGTCCGGAGAGGGAAACCCCCACGCACGACTACCCGACTCAACAGCGAATAATATATGCGCACGCTCATTCTGTTCGATAGCCGTTAGACGGTCATCGATTAGTGCGCGCATATCTTCCGGTATGTCTGGCGTTAACGCCATCGTGGTTCCTATCTAAATCCTTCCCCTAACATAGCTGTTATCGCCGAGGACGAATCTCAAAAACTGTTCTTACTGCACCTGCAATCCTGATATCCCCAGGATTTATCGATTCAATTACATCACTTTCATCAATTGCACCTTCCGCATGTCCCTCATGAGGCCCGCGAGGACGGTTAGCAGCTTCAATCCAATCCGGATTAAGGTCTTCAATGTGCAAAATGTTCCCAACATCCGCACCAGCAGCGTTACAATAAACCTCTGCCTTTTCCCTAGCGGCTTTTATGGCCAGTTGTCGTGCCTCAGCCCGAAACTCCTTAAGCTTGCTGGTTTGGAAATCGACCGACTGTACTGAGTTAGCGCCCGCCTCAATCGCTCCCGTAACAACGCGTTCAACATCATCAAGATTTTTCAAAATAACTCGGTAAGATATACGAGCTCGATATCCAATGAGTTTTTGGGTCTGCCAATTTCTGCTCTCTTGCAGAGCAATGTGCGAAGTACTGACTTCACCGTTCTCCAGATTTTTGAAAAACGATAGCACTTGCCCTGATGCAGATCTGGTTTTCTCGAAAGCCTTTTTTGCCACAGCGTCTGCGACGTCCACCGCCATCGAGATTATCGCCATATCGGGTTTTGCACGGACGATCCCCGATCCAAATGTCGTTACACCGACGGGAGAGACAATAGATTGATCGTTCATCATTCTTAGTATTCCTTTCTTGAATTGATCCAATATTCTATTCCATCGCGGTATTTTGAAGACCGAATGAAGCAAGAGCCGCGGTGGAAAGTTGCGCCTTTGAATAAGCATGTCGCTTTCCCGGCCAGACAGGCTGATGGGTCAGCTTATCGTAGGTGAAATCGGTCGGCTTTGCATTTGCCCGCTTTCTGAATTTGATTTCGTACCAAATCCCACCGATATGGTGCAGCTCTGTATCGTCATCGGTCCGTCGAACATTCGGGTCAGCGGCATGCAGGTCTTCGCGTCGCTTTCGCCGCTGTGGAGTCGGATCAATACGCATTTTTTTCCAAAGCTTTTCGCTGCGTTTCAAAATACCGTCATTGGGGTCGACATAGAGCGGCTGGCGCCAGGGCGCGTCGCTCATGCACCCACCCGGCCATTCATTACCGTTCATCCATTCGCCTTTACGACCTATGGCGACTTTGATAACAACAAAGTCAGCCAAGTGATCGCGCACATGTTGTTTTACAGTGTTGTCAGCGTCAAGATTCTCGCAAATCTCGGAGTACACCTTGCTCCACGGACGTCCTGCCTGCTTCATCAGGTATCGTTTCAAAGGCGCAAGGTTTTCGTTCAGCCATTTCGAGTTGGTGCGATTGAGCGTGCGGAAACGCTTCATACCGACGCGAGGCGGCAAGTCATCTTCGCCGGCAAGGCGAGCGCGATTGACGCGGAAATCCGCACCTCGGCGCGGCCGCTCCACAATCACTTTAAACATGTCTTTACGCATCTCATTCTCCTTTTCGATATTGAAATTACCTCAAGAGAAAGTTTCGTATCGCGACCATAGAACCAGCGAAAAAGGCTGGGCCCAAAATCTGAGCCGACATGAGGACCAAGTCAGAAGGAACTTGCTCGCCAAATCCAGCAAAACGGAACGCCAGAGTCATTGCACCCCAAATTGCGGATCCAACACATGCGTTCCATACGCTCCAAGGTTCGATTTTCATTTCTTTGCTCCATCGGCGTGCACGTCCTCGGTGCGCACGCCGTTTCTATATTCTGCAACGACTTCAATCCGCCCACGGATATGGCGATTGAATTCTTCCAATTCTTCGGCTGGAACCCAAAGTTCGCGACAATCTTTTCCACCAGCCAGTTGTTCTGCAAATCGAGACGCATAAGAGTCGTCGATATCGAACTGGACGACAAAGCCTGCGTAGTCGTTGTTCTCACGAACCGAGTTCCAGTCGCGAGCGATTTTCTCCGCATACTCAAATGAAAGCACCGGATAAAAGATCGGCTGTTCAGGCAGGCGCGATGGAAATGCGCGCATACCGGACGCTTCAATCTTTGCCAATTCGTTTCGCCCAACGGGTCGCCAGAGTTTCATCTCTCAATCTCCCCAAATTCCTTTCTTGGGACCGGCGGCCTCTAAGTCGCCGCCGGCCCCCATGCAAGGGAAGGCGGCGGATTCCGCCTTTCCCTATCCTTTCACGCAAACCACCTGCTTCAATGTGTGAACGATCTCCACAAGGTCGGTTTGCGCCGACATAACGGCGTCGATGTCTTTGTAGGCTTGCGGCGTCTCATCAATGACGCCGCGGTCTTTCCGACATTCAACGCCTTCTGTGGCGCGCCGGTGGTCGGCGAGCGTGAACGACTGCTTTGCAGCCGTCCGGCTCATCTTCCGGCCGGCGCCGTGCGAGCATGAGCAAAAGGATTGCTCATTGCCTTTGCCCCGGACGATGTAGGACTTCGCGCCCATGGAGCCGGGAATAATCCCAAGCTCGCCATCGCCAGCGCGCACGGCTCCTTTCCGAGTCACCCAGACATCCGCGCCGAAATGCCGTTCCTTGGCCACGTAGTTGTGGTGGCAGTTCACGGCTTCCTTCTCGATGCGGAATTTCCGCAGCGGTTTCGGCAAGTGATCACGCAACGCCTTCAGAAGTCGCTCCATCATCACTTCGCGGTTGGCGCGCGCAAAATCCTGCGCCCAAAGAACGGCTTCGACATAGTCGTCAAAGAGACCTTCGCCTTCCTCAAACCAGGAGAGGTCCTTATCTGGCAGCCCGTATCCGCGCTTGATCAACGCTTCACGCGCTTCCGAGATGAAGTACATCCCAATCCGATTACCGATGCCTCGCGATCCGGAGTGAAGCATCACCCAGACACGGTTCTCTTCATCAAGACAAAGCTCAATGAAGTGGTTGCCGGTTCCGAGCGATCCCAAATGGATCACGTGGTTTGCGCCGCGAATCTTCGGGTGTTTGGACTCAATCGTCCCGAGACGATCGGCCAATCCCGATTCCACGAAGCGCGATGCAATCGCAGTCGGCACGCCGTCTTTCCAACCGCCTTTCGGTCCAACGCCGCCATGGGGCACCGTTTTTTCGACAACCGTTCGAATAGGCGCCAAATTATCAGGCAACTGATCAGCCGTCAGGCTGGTGCGCATCGCCATCATTCCGCAACCAATGTCGACACCGACAGCGGCTGGAATGATCGCGTCTTTCGTTGCAATCACCGACCCCACCGTCGCGCCGCGCCCATAGTGAACGTCAGGCATGGCGGCCACGTGACTATGAATGAATGGCAAACGCGCAACATTGCCAAGCTGACGGCGCGCAGAGTCTTCGACCGGCACGCCCTTTACCCAGGCTTTCACCGGGGCTCCGCCCGTTTCCATCAGTTCAAACGCTTCTTCTTCCAACTCCGCCATTTTCTCCTCCTATGGTTGGCGGCTTAATCCTTGAATCGGCAACAAAAAAACCCTCCGAGGCGTTGCCTGGAGGGTTCAAACATCCGTTGCCGGATCGATTGCGGTTAAATCTACCGCATATCGGGGAAACCCTCCTGTTTACGCTCATAATCAAAACCGAGCGCGCGCGAGTTTTCGGGCCGCAGATTCTGCAGCTCGGCGCTTCTCATTTCATTATGGCTCATGTTTGCAGCCGGTTTCATTTTATCCATCCAAATGTTCACGCACCTTGCGTGTAGCGCGGTGAAATATACGCTTCTCGGACATTGTCAAGAAGTGAATTTAGCATCCGTGAGTTTCGGAGCAGCCCTCAGCTTTTTTCGGTCTTGTCTTTCAAAACTGTTTGGTCGCTTTTTGAACGCACCGAAGAAAACAGAGTCTTTTCTTTATTGTCAGTTCTGCGCACAGAGCTGACCACGTCTAGTCGGAGCTGGCGCCAGAGACCGCGTAAGTACTAAACACCGTATAAGTCAGCTTAATCCGGTGTGCTCAACTGATCGCCGCAACACTTTAATCTTGTTTGAAAAGATGGAGTGTGATTATGAAACGACGGC
>JBCBSB010000002.1:0-756998 GCA_039819405.1 Pseudomonadota bacterium
CTTGCGGCAGAATGTTGATCAGGTCTTCAACGCGCGTAACACCGCGGGTGTTGATCTCGTCCGCATCAACCTGGAAGACCGGGCTTGACGACGCGAGGTTGGCCTGGTTCAGGCGAGAACCGGTAACGATAATCGTGTCGTCCCCGTCCTGTGCGAATGCAGGCGCGGCCATTGCCGCGGCGACACCCGTGAGCATCGTGGAGCGTAAAAATCGCCCAACGAGACGTGAGTTTTTCATTATTGTATCCCTCCGAGTTAAACGTAGTTTCTGCGACCTTGACCCGACAGACAGAGCCGCAAAGCGTATTTCGCCCCCCCGTAAAATAAGGGCACGATGGTCGTCGGTTGGCAGACCGACGGCTAACGCCCAAGCTATGGTCGCAAGGTCAAGCGCGTCAACACGCAAGTGAATGCAAGGGGGACTCTCGCCGTGAGTGTGGCAATATCACAACAAATATACCTAATGAATTGTTAAAACGGGCCTATCGGCTAACCCGCCGCCGGCTCTGCGGGAACGATGTCCGAGGCCACAGACAGGCGCGATGAGCCAGTGTCGAATCGCTCGGTGCCATGCCACATATATGACGGAAACACCGCCATGACGCCTGGCTGAGGTTCAACATATTTCTCAGGCGGCAGCTCAGGCGACGTCGGAACGCCAGGTTCGCCGAATTTCAGCCATCCCGCCTTTTCGTTTGCAGGATCATGTTCTGCAAGCCTCAGATGGCAGGCCGACGACAGCCAGCCCTGCGGGTGCACATGATTGACGTGAAAACCCTCGGGATGGAGGCTGACCGAAAATGTGCTGAACGTTCGAAAGCCGCCAATATTGCGGGACCGCAGAGGGTCATCACCGGGGCTGAGACGTTCAATGTAACGGCTCACCGGCCCCGCCATGGCTTCCGTATAGGCGCGCAACGCTGGGTGCTCCGATCCATTGATGGAAGAAATCTGGCTGCCGTGACGCACTGACTGGCTGAACGGATGCGATTTGAAGCTGTGCGCCTCATCCAGGCCTTCGATCAAATCATCAAGATAGGCCTCCAGGCTGCTCCAGCCTTTGGGCGCGTCCAGCGGAGACGTGAAGACAAAGGCGTCATAGTCGAATAGCTCGTGATACCGTTCATCCTGAAGCATACGATAAGCGGTCGCTTTCAGAGCAATAAACAGCTGGTTCATGGGATCGCGCTGGGACAGGTTTTCAGCAACGACTGCAGCGCCTTTACCATTTCCGGTCGCCAATAGCGCCTGGCAGTAGGCGCTGACGACGCCATTGTCGTTCGGCATTTGGGCGGCGACACGCTCGCCATAGGCGAGCGCATCATCGAATTCTTTCGCCGCTAGGGCCGCATTGCAGGCTGAATACTCCAGAAACGGATCGCCATTGGACAACCGCGCCGCTTCCTTAATGATCGCGTATTGAATGTCGTTATCGCCCGTTTCGCCGTAGACCTGAGCGCGGGCAATATGTAACGGCGCAATATCGGGATACGCCTCAATCGCTGAATTCAGGACCGCAAGCGCCTTCTCGCGGTCCCCGGTTTTCATCCAGATAAGCTGCGCCAGCTCACGATGAGGGTCCGGCTCTTTGGGCTGCATTTGAACCAGCCGCCTCAGCGCCGCTTCCGCCTCCTCCAATTCACGATTGCCGGCCAGCACGCGTCCGAACACCAGCCAGCTTTCAGGCGCGTTGAGGCCCATCGAGAATGCCTTGCGCATTACATCGACGGCTTCCCCGTTGCGCCCGGCCTCTCCCAGCACGGCTGCATAATTGTGCAGGACCGCGACATTATCCGGGGCTTGATCCACCATAGCGCCAAGCACCTCAAGGGCCTCAACATGCCTGCCTTGCGACTTCAGGGTTCGCGCTTCATCCGTTAGCTCATTCAAGGTTTTAGACAATTTTTTGCGCCTCTGGATGCCCGCCGCGACGGCATCATTATGGATGCGGCGTTGAGCTTGTTGACCGGCGCCATTAATAGCAGCAATGGCGGCGAATAGAGCAGCGGGAAAAAGGCGGCAAAATGACCTATGACGATGTTGAGTTCCCGGTGGCGCCGGCAATCACCCTGTGCGGCAGACATTATCGCGGCGGGGCGCGGACACCGGTTCTGTGTATTCATGGCCTGACGCGGAACGCCAAGGATTTTGTGGACCTCGCGCCAAAAATCGCCGCAATGGGACATGACGTCATCGCGGTCAGCCTGCGCGGACGCAATGGCTCAAGCTATGATCCCGACTATCTTAATTATCATCCGCAAACCTATCGGGACGATGTCCTGAAGGTGCTGGAAATGATGAATGCGCCAGAGGCCATATTCATCGGCACCTCGCTCGGCGGCATTGTCACCATGCTTGCCAACGAATTTGCGCCGGCGCGTGTGAAGGCCGCCATCCTGAATGATGTCGGACCGGATCTGGCGCCGGAGGGCATCGCGCGGATCGCCGGTTATGTCGGCGCCAGCGCCGACCCGGCCGCTGATCTCGACGAGGCGGCCGCGCGCATCAAAGCAATCAACGGCGTCGCCTTTCCCGATGCGACTGAAGCGGAATGGATTGTTTTCGCCGAGCGCACCTTTCGTCAGGGCGAGGATGGCCGCTGGGTCCTCGACTATGACATGAATATCGCCCAGGCGCTCGCAGAACTCGGGCCGGCGCCGGACCTGTGGTCCGCCTTTGAGAGTCTGAAAGATACGCCGACCCTTGTGGTGCGGGGCGCCCTCAGCGACCTTCTGACACCGCCGATCATTGACAAGATGCGCGCCGTTCACCCCGCATTTCAGTATACAGAGGTTCCGCGCATCGGCCATGCGCCAATGATGACGGAACCCGCCGCATGGAACGCCGTCTCCGCGTTTTTGAAAACGCTTGATTGATAAATCATAATTACATCGCATGAAAACAGGGACCCTCAGATATGAACAAAAGAAACATTATCTGGCTTTGTGTTTTTTCCATTTTGCTGTCTTTCAACACTCAGCATGCAGCCTTTGCGGAGCCAAGCGATCCAAACGTGGAAATTTACGATCCCGAAGCGCGCCTTGAAGAATTGAACATCACCCTGCCCACGCCGCCGACCCCGGTTGCGAATTATGTAAACGGCGTCAGGACGGGCAATTTAATCTTCCTGGCGGGCAAGGGCCCCAAGCGGGCAGACGGCACCGAGATAACGGGCAAGCTTGGCGCCGACCTGAGCATTGAGGAGGGCTATGAAGGCGCCCGGCTGACCGCCATCAATCAGCTGGCGGTTTTGAAGGATATGCTCGGCGATCTGGACCGGGTCACGCGGGTTGTAAAAGTTTTGGGCATGGTCAATTCAGACCCAGCCTTCGTTGACCAGCCTGCGGTGATCAACGGCTATTCCGATTTGATTGTCGAAGTCTTTGGCGACCGCGGACGACACGCCCGCGCAGCGGTCGGCATGGCGTCATTGCCAAGAGGCCAGGCAGTCGAAATTGAAATGATCGTGGAAGTGCGGGATTGAGGCGAGCCATATGAAAGTGTTCAAGGCAACATTGGCTCATGTCGTCGCGGTAATTCTCATCATGCTGGCGTCGCTTCAGGCCAGCGCGCAGGAAAACGCGTCCGAGGCCAACGGTTTGCAATTCAAATATCTCGGCGCCGCCGGCTGGGAAATCTCGGACGGCAAGATTGTCGTGTTGATTGATCCATATATTTCACGCTTGAAATATACTGACCGCGGCCATCCTGACGATGACCGCCCTGCATTCGCCCGTGACGATATTGCCGTCTCCGATGAAGCGCTGATTGATCAAACCATATCAAAAGCTGACTTCATATTGGTTCATCACTCACATTTCGATCATCTGGGCGACGTTCCCTATATCGCCAAAAAGACCGGCGCCAAGGTCATCGGCACGGAAACCACCATGACCATTCTACGCGCCTATGGCGTCCCTGATGACCAACTTTATGCCGTTGGCGGCGGTGAAGACTACCAGTTTGAAAATTTTTCCGTGCGCGTCGTACCGTCGATCCACTCAGCCTTGAATGAAAAACACTATTTCGACTCGAGGCGCTACGACCGGGACACCAAGCTGAAAGCGCCGCTTCGCATCAACCAGTTTATCGAGGGCGGATCACTGATGTTTCTGGCGCGCTTTGACAAACACAAAGTTCTCACCATGGGTTCAATGAATTTCATTGAACGGGAGATGGAAGGCCTGGATCCCGATATATTGCTGGCCGGGATCAACGGGTCAAGATTGGGCCTTTACAACTACGATGAGCGCCTTGTGGAGGCTACAGGCCGCCCGCCAAGAATCATTCCGACGCATTGGGATAGTTTCACCCTGCCATACGACTTTTCCCAGGAGACGAATGTCCGCGAAAAGCTGCACCCGTTTGTTGACACCGTAAAAGCGCTATCACCGGAATCGCGAGTGATTATTCCCGTGCATCTGGAGCCTTTTATCGTCGACTGAGCATTGTCGTGAGACGGAATTGCAGCACGCACCAAAGCTTCATAAATGGCGCTTTCAGCGTTTTTCCAAAGCGACGCCATGAATGCCGCATTCTGTCTTCGCGGCGCCGCGCCAGCGCCCGGCGCGCACATCGTCGCCGCTTGCCACAGGATGTGTGCAGGGCCAGCAGCCAATTGAGGGATAGCCCTGCGCCACAAGCGGATGCGGCGGCAGATCGTGGTCCGCAGCATATGCCGCCACATCGTCCTTAGACCAACGGATCAGCGGATTGACTTTGATATGCGTGTCATTTGCTTCAAAGGCCGGCAAGTTCACCCGCCCGCCGCCATGAAACTGTTTGCGTCCCGTAATCCAAGCATCAAACGGCTTTAGCGCATCACCAAGGGGTTCGACCTTGCGCAGCGTGCAGCACGCATCAGGATCGCTCTTCCATAAATCGCCGTCAGCGTCACGCGCATTCATCGCGTCGCTATCAGGTCTCACGTCGATTACATTGGTGAGACCAAGCCGCGCCGCCAGTTTCTTTCGGTAACTCAGCGTTTGAGCGAAGTGTTTTTGCGTATCGAGAAAGACGACCGGGGTCGCCGGATCAATTTCCGATACGAGATGCAATAGCGCCGCAGACTCCGCGCCAAAGGACGACACCAAAGCAATGCGCCCCTTGAACTCTCGCTGAATGGCGCACGCCAGGATCTCTTGCGCCTCCGCGGAAACAAAGCGCGCAGCAAGACTGCGCGCCCTGAGGCCGAGCAGGTTTTCGCTATGGTCAGCTGGAATTGGCGATAAAGGGATTACCTGCGCGGTCATGATGAGCTCGCTAACGTCAATGTTTATGGGGTTTTAAGCGGCTGCGGCGCGGCGCCCGCGCTTGCGCCACACCGGGTCCGCGCCATCCGCCGCCGGCTGGTAAGCGAAGGTGAACTCGCGCAACGCGTCTTGCGCTGCTGACGATCCGGCGCCATCAAATTCAAACGCATCAATGCCGCATCGGGTCATGAACAAAATCTGATCGCGCAGGATATCGCCGCGCGCGCGAATCTCACCTGTGAAACCGTAGCGTTCGCGCAACAGCCGGGCCTGACTATAGGCGCGACCGTCCGTAAACGAAGGAAAATCAAGAACGATACTGTCAAATCCGTTCAAGTCTTTTCTTATACCGCTGAGCGACGCATCGTTGGAAACAACCAGCACCGTCGCATCTGCATGGGCCTGTGGGTTATCGCACCACTCATCAAGCGTGACTTCCTGCGAGGCTTCCTCAAGCGCCGGGAGAAACCGGCCATGGATAAGTTTAAGCAGCGGCATAAAGCGCCTCCTTGAATGGGTCGGCGCCAAGGCGCCGATAGGTATCGAGAAATCGTTCGTCTTTTTGTTTGTTCTGACGGTAGAAGCCGACGAGTTTTTCAACGGCATCGACCACTTCCGTTGAGGAAAGTCCCCGGCCGGCGATCTCGCCGATCGAGGCGTCTTCCGCGCCGGAACCGCCGAGGGTGATCTGGTAGAATTCCTCGCCTTTTTTATCGACGCCGAGAATGCCGATATGGCCCACATGATGATGCCCGCAGGCGTTTATGCAGCCGGAGATCTTGATCTTTAATTCACCAAGTTCTTCCTGAAGACCAAGGTCGGAAAAACGTTCGGAGATACGCTGGGCGATCGGGATAGAGCGCGTATTGGCGAGCGAACAGTAATCAAGGCCGGGACAAGCAATGATGTCGCTGACGAGACCGATATTCGCTGCATCAAGGCAGTCCGCCTTTAGCAGCTTATAGACTGCATAAAGATCATCCTTTTTAACGTGAGGCAGGACAAGATTCTGTTCATGCGTCGCGCGGATTTCATCAAAGGAATAGCGCTCGGCGACATCGGCGACCGCCTCCATCTGCTTGTCGGAAATGTCCCCGGGGATGGCGCCGATCCCTTTCAGCGAAATATTGACGATAGCGTAGCCCGGCGCTTTATGCGCGACTGTATTTACGCGCACCCACCGGTCAAAGTCCTTATCGACTGCGCGCTGCTCTTTAAGCGCCACACTGTCATCGGCGAGCTTTTCAAATGCAGGCGGCGCAAAATAATCCTGAATGCGCGCCATTTCTTCTGGCGGAAGATCGATCCCGGTGTTTTTGATATTCGCCCATTCATCCTCAACCAGCCGTGCAAACGCATCCCGGCCTTCCGCGTTCAGGAGAATTTTGATGCGGGCTTTGTATTTGTTGTCGCGCCGGCCGGAGAGATTATAGACCCGCAAAATCGCTTCCAGGTAAGACAGCAATTGCGCTTCCGGCAGAAACTCACGGATCGTATGCCCCACATAAGGCGTGCGGCCGAGCCCGCCGCCAACGATAACTTCAAATCCAGTTTCACCAGCGTCATTTTTGTAAAGCCGCAGGCCGATGTCGTGCACTTTCACGGCAGCGCGGTCATGATCGGACGCGGTGATGGCGATCTTGAACTTGCGCGGCAGGAACGAAAACTCCGGATGAAAAGTCGACCACTGACGGATCATCTCGCCATAGGGCCGGGGATCGGCGACTTCGTCTGCCGCGGCGCCTGCATATTGATCCGACGTCACATTACGGATGCAGTTTCCCGACGTCTGGATGGCGTGCATCTCGACTTCGGCAAGCTCATCAAGGATGGCGGGTACATCCACCAGCGCCGGCCAATTGTACTGAATGTTCTGGCGTGTGGTGAAGTGGCCGTAGCCCTTGTCATATCTGCGCGCCACATGGGCGAGCTTGCGCATCTGTTTTGACGACAGCGTGCCGTAAGGGATCGCGACCCGCAGCATATAGGCGTGAAGCTGCAGATAGAGGCCGTTCATCAAGCGGAGCGGTTTGAATTGGTCTTCGGTCAGCTCACCGGAAAGACGCCGCGAGACCTGGCCCCGAAACTGCTCCACGCGCTCTTTAACGATTGTCGCGTCAAATTCATCATAGCGATACATCAGGCGGCCTCCACAGGCTCAAGATCAAGGTCGCGCTCGACGCGCGCGATCCATGAACGCACTTCTGGATAATCCGAGAGAGCAAAACCGCCGCTCTCAGCGACCCGCGTGTAAGCCACAACCGCAATGTCAGCGAGGGTCAAAGCATCGCCAGCGAGATAGCCAGCATCCGTCAGTGTGCGTTCCATCAGATCCAGGGCCGCATAGCCCCGCGGCAGCCATTCCGCATCGATCTCGTCATCGGAGAGTTTTTTAAACGCTTTACGAAAACGCCTTCCCGCAATGTAGGGCTCGTGGGAATTCTGCTCCCAGAACAGCCACTGAAAGACGTTGGACCGGGCGAGAGGATCTTCAGGAAGAAGCTTTCCGCCGTGCGCTTCAGCGAGATAGACGATGATGGCGTTGGACTGCGTGATGATGCGCCCGTCAGGCAGCAGGACTGTCGGAACTTGCCCGAAAGGGTTGACGGCCAGAAACTCTTCCGTACGGGTTTCGCCCTTCATGATGTCGAGCGGCGCCCATTCATAATCGAGCCCCAGATAATCCGCCGTCCATTTGGCTTTCAGGCAATTGCCACTGATCGGGTCGCCATAGAGTTTCAACTTCCCCATGACCTAAGCTCCCGCCTGATAACCGAGATCGGGACGCACCGTCGGTCCTGACTTTCGAATGGTCTCGCGCAACGCTTCACGTCCCGCGGGCGCACCTTCTTCGCCGATCTCAATGAGGTATGCATCCGCAATTTCAGCTTTACGCAACTGCGCCGCCGTCAGCGCCGCACTGGCGTCGTCATTGTCAAACCGGGCTGCATGAGCGATGCGAACCGTCCACTGATCATTATCGTTGAGATAAACGACCGCGCCATCGGCCAATCGATTTCCTGTCACCGCTTTCATGCGACAAGCCTTTCCTGTTTGATGAGAGACTGAAGCGTTGCGCCATCAGCAAGCGCCGCTACTTCGCCGATCACGAGGAGCGCTGGGCCTTTTACGCCCCCCGCCGCAATCAGCATTGGCAACTCGACAAGCGTTCCCTTGACGATGATTTCATTCTCACGCGTGCCGTTCTCGATCACCGCGACCGGTGTTGCACCCGCTCGGCCATTCGAGATGAGATTATTGGCTATCGCGGCCGCCTTGCCGACGCCCATATAGACAACAAGCGTGTTTTTGAGCGCCGCCAGCGCGGCCCAGTCCAGGGCGGGGTCGGCATCACCCTTCGCGTGGCCGGTCACAAAGGTGACGGCCTGGGCGTGATCGCGATGGGTGAGCGCCAGGCCTGCGCTGGCGGCGCAACCGGTTGCGGCAGTGATGCCGGGCGTCACATAAACGGGTATGCCCGCAGCGCGCACGGCTTCCAGCTCTTCACCGCCGCGTCCAAAGACAAAAGGATCACCGCCCTTAAGACGGACAACAATTTTGCCATCGCGGGCAAGCGCAATCATATGCGCTTCAATATCTTCCTGCGGCATTGCGTGTTCGGCTTTCGCCTTGCCGACATAACGCCGTTCCGCATCACGGCGCGCGAGAGCGAGAATTTCTTCACTAACCAGGCGGTCATAAAGAATAACATCCGCTGACTGAATAAGCCGGAAGGCTTTCAATGTAAGAAGTTCCGGATCGCCCGGCCCGGCGCCGACAATATGAACAATGCCGCTGCGCTCTGCACCCGCTTCACTGTTTAACGTGGCGAGCATAGCTTCATGGGCGCCGCGTTCATCGCCCGCCAGCACCTGTGCGGCGATGGGGCCATCAAAAAAAGCCTCCCAAAAAGTGCGGCGATCATCACCGGCGACCTTGCCCTTCACCGCATCGCGATAGCTTTGCGCAAACTCCAGCAATGCGCCGGCGCGGCGTGGCAACATGGCTTCGATCTTTGCTCGCAAGGCGCGCCCGAAGACCGGCCCGGCGCCGTCGGTTGAGATCGCCACAGTCAGCCGGCCGCGATCGATGATGGACGGGGTCGTAAAATCGCAAAGCGCCGGCTGGTCGACAACGTTGATCAGCGCGCCTGCTTTCCGAGCGATTTGCGCCCAGCGTTCCGCCGTATCTGCATCATCGAGTGCGACGAACACCAGGGCGGCGTCCTCAAGGTCCGCTTCAACCGGCTCTCGACTTACAAAGGACGCCGCATCTTGAAGCTCTTCCCGAGTCCCTTTCGCAATCTCGGGCCAAATCACCTTGACCTCAGCCCCGGCGGCGAGGGCCAGCCGCGCCTTTCGCAGTCCGGTCTCTCCGCCGCCGATGATCACGACAGGCCGGTCTTGAAGGTTTATATAAGCTGGAAACCGCTTCATATTAGTTTTTCTATCAATGAATTTGTACGCGCTTTAGGGCGAGGCAGTGGATGCGAAGCTATGGATTATCCGCAAAGCGCTCAAACCATTATTTTTCGCCACTTTTAGAGATTTTCTGACAAGGGCGCATTTATTGCTGGATTTCTCTATAAATAGATTATCTGTCTGTTCTTCACATTGGCGTGACTATACGCTAATAACTTGCCTAAATAGATCAGCTAATGGAATGTGATTGAATTCGACCGGGTTGGAGAGAGAAAATGAAACAAATACCGCCATTAAATGGACTTCGCGTCTTTGAAGCCGCCGCCAGGCATTTGAGTTTTACTAAAGCCGCGGAAGAGTTGAACGTCACCCCCGGCGCCGTCAGCCAGCAGATAAAGGCGCTTGAGGATTTCCTGCAAACGCCGGTCTTCCGCCGCCAGAAACGCTCCTTGCTACTCACCGACGAAGCGCAGGCGAGCCTGCCGATCCTTCGGGAGGGTTTCGACAAGCTGGCGGAAGCTGGAAAAATCCTTTCTGCGAAAGCCGATACAGGCCGGCTCACCGTATCCGTGGCCCCGTCGCTGGCGTCGAAATGGCTGGTACCGCGCCTCGACCGGTTTCAGGAAGCTCATCCGGATATCGATGTCTGGGTGTCGGCCGACATGGATGTCGTTGATTTCGCTGTCGATGATGTCGACCTGGCCATTCGTTATGGCAGCGGGCGCTATCCAGGCCTGATTGCTGAGCATCTGATGGCGGAAACCATCGTTCCCGTTTGCAGCCCGAACCTTTTGACCGGCGATCATCCGCTAAAGTCACCGGAAGATCTCATTCATCACACGCTTTTGCATGATATCAGTCCAGACAAGGATGAAAGCTGTCCAACATGGCCGATGTGGATGAAAGCCGCCGGCATCTGCCATAAGGCTGGCGAACGCGGCCTGAAATTCAATCAGTCCAGCCTGGTGATCGAAGCCGCTGTCGCCGGAAAGGGCGTGGCGCTTGCAAAATCGGCGCTGGCCTTAGCGGATCTCGAAGCGGCGCGGCTTGTCATTCCATTCGATATGACGACGCCAACCAATTTTGCATATTACATTGTCCACCCGCCGTCAAAATCCTCCGCACCCGCAGTAAAGGCCTTTTCCGCGTGGCTGAAGGAAGAAGCGGCGACAACAATAGACGCCACGCAGTCTCAGGAAGCAGCGGCTTAAAAAGGGTGGAATTTTGCGCCCGCGCTCTTATTGGGGGAGATTGAGCGCGAGCGCGGAGAAACGACCCTTTGGGGGAGACGTAAGGACCGCATCAGTCGGATGGAAATAAAGCTCGCAGCGACTATTGCAAGGCCATCCAGCTTACAAAAAAGTAAGCTGGGCCTGGGGTTTTATGAATCCGCCGCAAGCTGATCAAGGCAATCGCATACCGCCTCAAAAACCAACAGGGTTGAGGCGTGACGCTGCGGATAATCGCGAATTGATTCCAGCAGGGCGAGGTCTTTCCAGCGCTTGCCCGCAGGCGGCGACGCGCCCTCTTTCAGCATCGCGCGCATTTGATCGCGTAAGGTATATAACTCATCCGGCGTTGCGCCGATGATATTGCGCGCGACGATTGACGCCGCCGCCTGCCCCAGGGCGCAGGCGCGCGCCGCCATGCCGAACTCGGCGACAGCGCCATCTTTAAGCGACAGATCGACCTCGACCTCCGACCCACAGACACGACTGATTTTCACTGCGCTCGCCTGCGGATGATCAAGGCGCCGCGCCGGCGGGATCGCCGCCGCCGCGTCCAGGATGCCGCCGGAATAAAGATCGCTGATCATCCCGCCTATGTGGCGTCTTTCTGACCACAAATCAAAGGGGCAGCATTCCAAAATTCGCAATTCCTGCCGGGCCAAGCCGTTAGGGTGCCTGGTTTAAACGGCCATGCTTGGCTCGGCCGTACAAGTTCGAATAATAGGGAGGCAGAATGCATTCTTTTCTCTTCGCTGCAATAGTGACGCCGCTAGCGCTTGTGGCGACACTTGCGCCGGCTCACGCACAAAGCGCGCGCACCGTCATGGAAACCTATGACGAAGGCTCCGTCTGGCACATGATTTACATGCGCACAGGTCCCGGTCAGCAGACACAATATATCGAAAGCCTTGGCGGTGTCTGGAAGCAGCAAATTGAACTCGCCGAAGAGATGGGCTTTGTCCTGGACCACCACGTTCTCGCAAAATGGCCGGCAAGCCCTGATGACTGGGACGTTCTCATCATCGAAGTCTTCCCGAACATGGCCGCCTATGACGAGTTCTGGGAGAACTGGGCCAGGGTCGACGCCGAAATCCTCAGCACACGCCAGCAGGAACAGGAAGCGGGCGAGAGAGTGCGCGCTGAAAGAACGATGCTTGGAGTTCAGATCGCGCGAGAGGTTTTGTTTCGCGAGTAGAAAATGGGCGCGAGCTTTTCCGTCGGCTTATTAGAAAAACTCGCGCCGCTTCTTCACGAGAACGCCAGCTTACGACAAATCAAACAGCAAGATTTCGCTCTCGTCGAGCGCCTTGAACGACAATCGGTCCAGGTCTTCGATTTTCGCGCCATCGCCAGCCTGCATGACCGATCCTTCAGGCAGCTCAACGCCGCCTTTGGCGATCTGCAGCCAGCCATAACGCCCAGGCGCGAAGTCATGCGACAGGCTCTCACCGTTCTTCACGACCGCGCCGTACAGATCAGCATCTTGATTAATCCGGATGGACCCGTCCCGGCCGTCCCCGGACGCCATCAGCGCAAGCGTCCCGTTGCGCGCATCGCCTATCCTGCGTTCCTCATAGCCTGGTTTCGCGCCTTTCACATTCGGCAGCAGCCATATTTGATAAAGATGCAGCGGATCATCATCCGACGCATTGAACTCGCTATGGGTGACGCCTGATCCGGCGCACATATATTGCACCATGCCCGGCGTGATGGTCCCGCCACCGCCCGTTGAGTCCTTGTGCTGCAAAGCGCCGTCGAGAACATAGGTGATAATCTCCATGTCCTGATGCGGATGCGGCGGAAAACCGGCGCCTGGATTGATGCGGTCTTCATTCATGACACGCAGCGACCGGAATCCCATATGGTCGGGGTGATAGTAATTCGCGAACGAAAACGTGTGTCGCGCGTCAAGCCAGCCATGGGTGGCGTGACCGCGATCGATACCCTTACGAATCGAAATCATGTCTCCTCCTTGCCCGGACGCGCCATTCGAAAAGAGCCGTCCGGACACATTTAGCCGCGCATCAGGCGCAGCGTAAGTTGTCGATGAATTGATCGATATTTAGGAGCCGCAGGCGAGATTTAAAGGCCGGTCACAAGGCTGTGAAAGCAGCTGTCAGCAAGGCTATTTGATGAGTTCATGGCGCAGCAATCGTCCGACCGTTTCGTAAACGCTCATATTGCGACGGGCGCGGCGTTTCATTTGGGCGAGCGTCGCTTGATCATATACGGCGCCCCCCTTGATGACGAAAACAGGCTCACGCAATGTGGACAGGTCGAGCAAAGGGTTCCCCTCGACAATCAACAAATCGGCTTTCGCGCCGGCGCCGATCATGCCGAGATCATTGCTTCGCCCGAGAGCGCGCGCCGCGCGCGCCGTGCCAGAATAAATAATGTCGTAGGGCGAGAGGCCATAGTTCGAAAGAAGCAGGATTTCGTCATGGGTGGCTGCGCCGGGCACCGTCAGGGAAGGCCCGGTATCCGAGCCAAGTAACAAAGGCGCGCGGGTCTCATAAAGCGCCTTTGTAACCAGTCCCATGTTTTTTGCGGCGCGAATGTAACCGGTGGGGTCTTCGCGCGATAATGGATCCGCCATCATCCTGTCGCCAAAAAACGCAATGACCGGGTTGATATAATCCCTTGGAACAGCCCCCGTGAACGCGTCTTTGTCTTTGGCCGCCATCGAAAGGTTATGAAAAGCCGTCAGGGTCGGCGTTACATAAACGCCAGACGCGTTCACATCGCCGGCGACAACATCAATCGAAGGGTGGCCTTCGCGCAGACGGTTGAGAGGGTAGGCGTAAATCTCTTCGGCATGTTCGATCGAATGGATGCCGGACCCAAGAATATCATCAAACTCGACCGCCCGCGGCAGGTGTCCGGTGACGGGGATGTTCAAATCCGCAGCTTCATCCATGATCGCGTGAAAAATATCCGCATCGAGCCCGTTATAGATTTTTATCAGGTCATAGCCGGCGTCGGCGTAACGGCGCACAGAAGTACGGGCCTCTTCTTCTGACGTTACATATTTATGGAATGGCGCTGAATCATTCTGATTTAACGTAGGGCTTGCCGTATACAGTGTCGGTCCCGGATATCGCCCGGCTTCAAGTTCCGCGCGCCACTCAAGGTGCATGCCCTCGAGGCCCATCATATTGCGCACTGTCGTTACGCCATGAGCGAGGTAGAGCAATAAATCCGTCCGGTCGAAAACATGAACGTGCATGTCAATCAGGCCGGGCGTCAGCGTTCGGCCCTCGCCGTCAAGACGGCGTTCGTCGGCTACGGGCGCCGGGTTCTCGTTTAAAATCCCCAAAACGGCGCCGTTTTCGATAACGACCCAACGGTCCTCCAGTATTTCCGGCGTTTCGCCAGCCATGGGCAAAACATCGACCCGTTCAATCACGATGCGCTTAAGCGGCGGCGCGTCGATACCGGGATCGAAGCGTTGCATCGAGGCGAACGGAACCGACAGCCCTGCCAGCCCAATCGACACGGCACACAACGCAACCAAAGCAACAAGGCCGCGCGCAGCCCATTTCAAAAACAGTTTCATGCCGATCGCCTCTTTGGAACGGAAATTTCCGCGCCGGAGATAGAGGCTTCACCTGCCCCGCGTCGTCCTGTTTCATGATCCGGGACGCATTAAATGCGGTATTGCGCGTATCAAACGCGCATCATTTCGTTTCCTGAGAGACATTATCGGCAAGCGTGCGACGAAACTGGGTTGGCGTCATCCCGGTCTCTTTCTTGAAGCTGTGGTTGAATGCCGACTTTGAGTTAAATCCGACCTCAAACGCCAAATTCAGCAACGGTTTTTGCTGGTTCTGTCCATCGGCCAGGAGCCGCTTCAACTCTTCCACCCGTATCCGATTGACGAAATCGGAGAAATTCCGTTGCGCAACAATGTTAATCAACCGCGATAAGGCTCTCGGATCGGTATCAAGGCGAGCCGCCAGGTCATTCAGCGTCAGTCTGGGCTCCCTGAAGACGCCGTCACTTCGAATTTTCACTGTCAGCGTTTCAAAGGCGCTTTTATCCTGCGCGCTGGCGATGGCGCCGACGGGCGCGTTGGCGGTTTCATCGCTTGCTTGCAGGTCCCTGACTGAGAACCCTTTAAAAATAGCCGCCTGGCGCATTCCCTTAAGGATGACAATGTTGATGAGAATAAAGACCGCCGCCAGAACGCCAAAATAAGCGACGTCCTGAAGAAGAGGCGGCGTCCGCCCGGCCATCGAAATTCGCAGCACATCGATAAGGGTCAAGACGGCAAAGGCCGCAATCACCGCCGCAAGCCAGCGCAGGCTGATCGTATTCTCATCAGTGCGCAGATTGCGCGATGCGCTTTGAAAGCGCACCAGATCCCGACCGATCAGAAAAAAATAAAGCAGGATGCTCGCACCGGCCGCAAGCCTTAGAAGCGATATGCTCAGCGGCGCTAACACCACGATTCCTGCGGGAACGGCATGCAGCGCATCAACCGGACGCAAAACAAAATCAGACCGGCTAAGCTCGCGGACAAACAAAAACAGCAAGGGCCCGTACAAAAATCCAAAAGCGAATGTCGGGTGCGACGCCCATGACAACCTCATTGCCTCGGCCAGAAAATTCAGCAGCATATGAATTGAAAATACCGCAAGCAGGAGCACCAAAACCGGTCTCTTCATGCGGGAAAAAATAAAAGCCGCAAAAAATGCGGCATGAAACGCAAAGATCAGTTGAACAATATTGGCGGCGTCTACTGTCATTGTCGCTTCGCCGTCTCCCCCAAAGCCTACTGACCGCTTTGGAAAAGCAGAATGGCGATCGTCAGCGCTGCGAGTAAAAACACCAATACGCCTGCGTTCACTTTTGTCGCCCTCGCTGCAGATATTTTCTCAATCCAGGTCCGCGGACGAACGCCTTTATAGGCAAAAATAACAAGCGCCGCGAGATTGACGCAAACGACATTCACCGTAAGCAACAAGGCCGCGCGAACGGCGTTGTCGATATCTCCGGCGCCAAGAAACATGCCAGCTGCTGCGGAGGGCGGCAAAAGCGCCACGGCGACCATCACGCCAACAAGCGCCGCCGGCAGTCCAGCTGCAATAGACAACGCCGCCGCGCCGCCGGAAGCCAAAGCAAGCGCGATCGAATCCAACCCCAATGCTGTTCTTGCGTTCAACTCCGGGCTTGCAAAGTCGACCGGAAAAATCGCGCCAATGGCGCCGGCGACCAGCGCCCCCAAACCCAGGCCGGCCAACGCTGTGCGGGAAGCACGCAACAATAGGGCGAGATCGCCGATCGCCGCCGCGAATGCGAAAGCGACAACAGGGCCCAATAACGGCGCGATGACCATGGCGCCAATGACGACAGCAACATTGCTGGTGGAAAGCCCGATCGCCGCGACGATTGTGGACAGGACGGTCAGCACCAGAAAATCACTGGTCAGCGCCGCTCCCCCGGCGGTATCCTGATAAATCTCTTCGCGGGAGGCGGAGGTCTTTCGACGCTTTTCTCTGTCTACGTATTTTTCTTCCAGTTTCGGCGCCGTCGCTTCAACCGGCAGCACAATGATGCGCCAGTCTTTCTCGCTCTCAAACAGACTTTGCAACGCATCCATGATCTCCTGCGTCGCGCCGCTTTCAAACACAGCGCGAAGAACACAGCGCCCTGCGGAATCGGGGTCACTGATGCGCCAATGTATCGCTTCGGCCAGCTCCGCGTATTTTTGAACGCGCTCACAATAGTCTTCTGGAAATTCGACTTCAATCAGGCGCATTTCTAAGCGCGGCGCCAGGTTGCGCCATCGGGCCCATCTTCGATAACAACGCCTTTTGACGCCAGATCGTCGCGGATCTGATCGGACTTCGCAAAATCCTTCGCTTTGCGCGCATCGGCGCGCTCAACCAGCAGTTCGTCGATTTCTTCATCGGACGGACCGTCGCCAGCGTCGCCTTTAAACCATACAGCGGGGTCGACATTGAAAAAGCCCATCAGGCGCCCGGCATTGCGCAACCGCGTGATCGCATTGGCGCGCGCATCCCCATCCATCTGCCCGGCGATATCGCGCAATTCATGAAGACCCGCGAATGCTTCCGGCGTATTCAGGTCATCTCCAAGGGCAAGCGCCACACTTTGCGGCGCATCTCCCACTTCATCAGAAAACGGGATGTCTTCCAACAGTCGATAAAAACGATCGAGCTGCTTTTTCGATTGCGTAAGTAAGCTCTCGGTCCACTCCAAAGGCTGACGGTAATGCGCCGACAGCAGCGCCCAGCGAATGACTTCTCCATGCCAGTCTTTCAGCAAGTCATGCGCGAGCACAATATTACCTAGCGATTTCGACATCTTATCGCTTCCCATACGGAGGAAACCATTATGCATCCAGTAACGCGCCAGCGGCGCCCCGTCATGAGCGCAAGCGGATTGCGCGATCTCATTTTCATGATGAGGAAATCGTAAATCCTGTCCGCCGCCATGAATATCAATAGTGCCGCCCAGCTCCGCCTCGATCATCACCGAGCATTCAAGATGCCAGCCAGGGCGGCCACGGCCCCACGGGCTGTCCCAACCGGGCTCATCATCATGCGACGGTTTCCATAGAACAAAATCCGCCGAGTTTTTCTTGTAAGGCGCAACTTCAACGCGCGCGCCGGCAATCATCTCGTCGCGGTCGACGCCGGAAAGCTTTCCATAAGCGTCGTAACTGTCGACATTGAACAAGACGTGCCCCTCGCCCTCATAGGCGGCGCCATTGCCGATCAGCTTTTCAATCATCGCAATCATCGGCGCGATATGCGCGGTCGCGGCCGGCTCTGATGTCGGCGTCAGAACGCCAAGCGCCGCCATGTCATCACGATAGATTTTCGCGAATTTCGCCGTGATTTCACTAATCGGCGCGCCGGTCTCCTGCGAGGCATTGATAATCTTGTCGTCGATATCCGTGATATTGCGCGCATAGACGACATGCTTAGCGCCATAGTGCTGGCGCAGCACACGATAGAGAAGATCGAAAACCACCGCGGCCCGGGCGTTGCCGATATGGGCGTAGCTGTAAACCGTCGGCCCACAGACATAGAGGGTGACACGCTTCGGATCGGCGGGTTCAAAGTCACGCTTTTCGCGCGCCATCGAGTCATAAATCGTCAGCGACATGAGATCGGCCTTCCGTTTCACCGGTTAGCTAACCGCGCCGCGCCGGTAAGGCAACAAGCGGGCGAATTTACGGGGCTGTGCCCCTGGCCCGCACGCTGCTAGGCTGATGCTTATGACCAACACAGCATTCACCGCCCCTGACGCCGTTGACGGAGCAATCGAGGAGACGCCTGTTTTCGCGCCGAAATTCGGCGCCGACGGTCTGATCCCGGCAGTCGCGACCGACGCCCAGACCGGGCGATTATTGATGCTCGCTTACATGAATGAAGAAGCGCTCGCCAAAACGATCGAAACCGGCGACGCTTGGTACTGGTCGCGCTCACGCAATGCCCTTTGGCGTAAAGGCGCGACGTCCGGAAACATGCAAAAGGTGGTTGAGATCAGAACCGACTGTGATCAGGACGCAATTGAGCTCGTGGTCGAACAGACCGGACCGGCCTGCCATACGGATCGGAAGTCCTGCTTTTATCGCGCCGTGAAATCCACAACTACGCTTGCTTTCAATGACTAGATGAGCGCCTGCTCAATCAAGGTTTCGGCTGCGGCGCGAGCATTCGCCGCCGCTGTTTCCGGGTCATGCAGATGCGCCAGAACAATCGCGCCTTCCGTCAGGATCAAGAGCTGGTGCGCCAACGCTTCAGCATCTTCAACACCAGCTTCATCGGCCAGCTTGCTGAGATACTGGAACAACAAACGTTTATGTTCCGCCGCCGTTGCATGGATTGGGTGGGCCCGGTCCTGATATTCCGAAGACGCCTTAATAAACATGCAGCTTTGAAAACCAGGTTCGCGAAACCACTCCGCCAGCGCATCGAAAGCCGCCAGCAATTGACCCTTTGGCTCTGACGCCAGCGCCTCGACCCGGCGGACCATCCAGTTGCGAAACTGCTCGTCGCGTAAACGCAGCGTCGCGACGATCAAATCCTCTTTGGTCCGGAAATGCTTGTAGATCGCAGTCTTTGAAACGCCGGTCTCAGCGGCCAGCTTGTCCATGCCGATCGCGTGATAACCGCCCCGGTTAAAGGCTTTCAAGGCATTTTGAACGAGGTCGTCGCGTTTTGAAGCGCTCATTTATATATCCACCCAACAATAACTGATCTGTTACATAGAAGAGTCTACTCTAGCAATCAAGGTAAGTCAGGTTTTTCTATTTAAATCAGGGTATTATGGGTTTTTCAGATAGCTCAACCATATGATTTTCCGTAATTTATCGGATTTAACATTGACAGACCGGTTTATGTTCATTATTTCAAGATTGACCGATCGGTAAATGTTGTGTTTGACGATCAAAAAACCGGTCAGCCGGAGCAACCCAATCGTTGCCAATAAAATTGGAGAGAGACATGACCGAGAAATTGCCAACAACATTTTATTTGCGCCGCACCGATCTGACGGCGCTGCTTGTAAGCACCATCATCACCGTAGTCGTGCTGGCGGGCGCAATCGTTCCCTTGATGACCATCGCCTCCACGGCCCAAGCCGCACAAACAGCAGCTTCAAACGTTCTGCACAGAACCATTACCGTCGATGGCGTCGAGATCGCCTATCGCGAGGCGGGCGACCCGGAAAAACCGGCGATCTTGTTGCTGCACGGTTTTCCGACCTCATCGCAAATGTTCCGAAACCTGATCCCGGTCCTCGCAAAAGACTATTATGTCTTAGCGCCGGATTACCCTGGCTATGGCGCGAGCGAAATGCCGTCCCGTGATGAATTTGAATACAGCTTTTCAAACTTTGCCGACATGCTGGAAGGCTTTGTGAACGCCAAGGGCGTTTCTTCTTACGCGCTTTATCTTATGGATTACGGCGCGCCGGTCGGGTACCGCCTGTTCGCCAAACATCCCAAAAAAGTCACCGCTTTCATTATCCAGAACGGCAATGCTTACGAAGAGGGCCTGCTTGAATTCTGGGATCCGATCAAAGCCTACTGGAGCGAACCGTCAGACAAAAACCGCGACGCCTTGCGCCAGTTTTTAACGATCGACGCTACAAAATGGCAGTACACCCATGGCGTCACAAATGTTGAGGCGATCAGCCCAGACACATGGCATACGGATCAATACCTTCTTGACCGACCCGGCAATGATGAAATCCAGCTGGACATGTTCCTCAGCTACGCCAGCAACGTGGAATTATACCCGACCTGGCAGGCCCTGTTCCGTGAACACCAGCCGCCTGCGTTAATTGTCTGGGGCAAAAACGATCACATCTTTCCGGCTGACGGCGCGCACCCCTACAAACGCGATCTGAAGAATGTGGAGTTTCACCTTCTGGACAGTGGTCACTTCGCGCTTGAAGACCATGGCGATCTCATCGGGTCTGAAATTCTGGACTTTCTGAAAGACCAGGACATTTGAAACCCCGAAACGAGAAGCGTCATCTCAAAGCGTGGCGCTTCTTTGCAAACAACACCTCCCATCTTCGATGAACGCTGAAAGGAAAATGACATGGCGCGCGCATTCGCTGAAATCGCCTTTACTGACGCCGTTCGTAAAAAACAAAAACAATATGGCTCTGCTGAAGCCTATGCCAAGTTCCTGACGGCGGACGCCGATCGCAAGGATGCGCTTACAGCTGCAGAAGCCGAGTTTATCTCCGCCCGCGACGGGTTTTATCAAGCGACTGTTTCAGAGACAGGCTGGCCCTATGTGCAATTTCGCGGCGGTCCGGTTGGATTTGTAAAAATCATTGACACCAAAACCATCGCCTATGCGGATTTTCGCGGCAACCGTCAGTATTTAAGCGTTGGCAATCTGACAAAAAATGACCGCGTCTCGCTTTTCTTCATGGATTACCCAAATCAGCGGCGCCTTAAGGTTTGGGGGCGGACGAAAGTTATCGATCATGAAACCGATCCATCGCTGATCGCCAGTCTGCATGACGAAGCTTATCGCGTGAAACCCGAACGCGCCGTGATCATCACTGTTGAAGCGTTTGACTGGAACTGCCCACAACATATTCCACAGCGTTTTACAACAGAAGAAATTAAACGTGTCATTGAGCCTATGCAGACGGAACTGGAAGCGCTGAAAGTTGAAAACGCCAAGCTGAAAGAGATGATTAAATCGCAATGACCGCCACTGGCTGACTCTAAGCTCCACCCGATGCGCCGCCCTGGCCCAGGTCGCAGTCTTCCATCGCGCGATAAAAATCCGCCAGCATTTTGCCGCGCTCATGCCGAAACGCATCTTCGGTCACGCGCATATCGGCAATGCGATCAAGGCGGAACATCCGAAAATCATCCCGCAATTCGCACCAGGCGATCAGCGTCCACACCTTACCCCAGAACCAAAGGCCAAGCGGGCGAACTGTCCGCTCCGTCGGCTGCTGGCCGGCGTCGCGATAGGAAAGCTCAAGACGTATGCGTTGTTCGATCGCGCGATCCATTACATCGATCCGCTCGCGCACATCCTCTGTCATTTCCGGCGCCATGGCGTGAATTTCAACCTGACCGGCGCGGCTGCGTTCGGCATCCGGCAGAACCGTCTCTATCTTTACGAGCGCCTCAACAGCAGCCCTGGCCATCGCCGCGCCGCCCCAGGCGCGAAGAAGCCGCGCCCCGGCGACAAGCGCGACAATTTCATCGCGTGTAAACATCAACGGCGGCAAATCATAGCCGTCGCGCATCAAATAGCCGACGCCCGCCTCGCCGTCGACTGGAACGCCGGAGGACTGCAAATCGGCAATGTCCCGGTAAATTGTCCGTTCGGAAACTTCCAGATTTTCGGAAAGCTGCATTGCGGTGACAAGCCGACCGCCCCTGAGGCGCTGGACGATCTGAAAAAGGCGGTCGGCGCGTCGCATGGAGCCCTCTACCGGGAAAAGACGCCGATGGAATTACCCTCGGTGTCCAGACAATAGGCGAAGCGCCCGGCGGGAATAGCGATAGCGTCAGAGACAACTTTGCCCCCGGCTTTGCTGACACGCTCTAGCGCTGTCTCAAGCTTATCCGGGCAGGCGAAATGCACCGTCGGACCGGCGCCGTCGGACGCCGGCTTGCCCGGATAAATATGACCGGCCACCCCTGAGGGGTTTGATGTCGGGAACATCGCCATCGGATTGGGGCCGGTTTCGTCTTTTTTCAAATCGAGATCAAAAACCTCGCTATAAAACTTGATCGCGCGATCAATGTCGGTGACGGGAATCTCGGCCCAAACGGTGAAATTTTCGGGGGTGAAGCTCATGGGTCTCTCTCCTTGGCGTTTCAGAACGCCGCAACCATTGCATACCCCTCCTGACAGCGTTTTGTCAGGAGCCTCACGACGATCTCACATTTTTTGAGGAATCGCGGTCGTGCTCTAGCCCATCCCGCCGACGCCTTCGGTGCGCCCATGCTTACGCTTGTCCAGAATGTTGGTCCAAACCGCGAGGGCGATCCATGAAAGGTGAAACACGGCGCCGACGGCGAAAATAAGAACGCCATCGAACGGTCCCACCGTCATACGGGCGAAAAATTCGTCCATGGTTGAGAGCGGTTCAGGGTGGATGATAATTTTTCCGTAATAGGCGACGGCCTGAAAACTGAAAATCCACATATAGTTGCGCCTGAGGCGTCGTCCCATCGCCCGCCAGAAACCGATATGATATTGCGGCAGCAAATAATCATTAGCCAGAACATCTTGCCACTCACCCGGTTCAGGGCATGATGAACGAAACAGCATCGGCGCATAGAAATTCGTTTCGATCCAGCGGCAACGCGCACGCCAGACATTGAAGAACCGATAACGGCGCGATTCCAATATCAGGAACATGCAGATCAGAATGCCCACGAGCAAGAGCGGCAAGGGCGATGCTGATGGCGACGCATAAGTGACGGACAAGGCGAGCCCCAGCGTCACCACCGACCAGTTGGTGGTGTTATCCAGCCGAGTGCGCCAGATCGTCGACCGGTAAACTTCGCCGCGATACAAATGCGCCAGGGCGCCGATCTCGGCATTGTCAAACTCGTTGCCGGTGCCGCCTTCCGGCGTTTTCCATTCTTTCCAGTCGCCACTCATGGAAAGTATTGTCGCGGACTTTGCTCGGGTCAGCAACCGGCGCGAAGCAAATAGCGCCTAATGGACCGGCCGAGCGTCCTCAAACCAGTTTACTGTCGGGCCCAGATTGCGGACATATGTCTCACCGACCATTCCCACCTCTCCCCATGAGTAATGAATATGCCCGCATAGATGTAGTTGTGGGGGGTTTCGCAAAGAGCGGAAGCAATCGCCAAAAGACTTGCACTCGATTTTTTCTTAATCGCTGCTATGCATCGCTCTCCATGACGCGATCCACTCAAAAAGCTCCGGTCTCTTATGCCGAGATCATCCGTCTCGCATGGCCGGCTTCAGTCGCGGCGTCGGTAACGCCGCTTCTTGGCGCCATTGATGTCTGGGCGCTGGCGCAATCCACAAGACCGCTCGATATCGCCGCTGTCGGTCTTGGCTCCGTCATCTTTTCTCTCGCCTATTGGAGTTTCGGCTTTTTACGCATGAGCGTCGCCGGACTGACCGCGCAGGCCGCCGGCGGCGAAGATGAGACCGAGGCGCGCGCGGCGCTTGTGCGCGGCGCCGTGATCGGCGGCGCCATTGGCCTCGCGCTTGTTCTGTTACAGGCGCCGATTGGCGATCTTTCTTTCAAGCTGCTCGCCATCGATTCCGAGGCCAGCGCGGCAACGCTTGGCGCGGGACAGGATTACTTTTCTATTCGGATATGGGGGGCGCCTTTTGTACTCGCTTCTTATGCCGCCTTTGGCTGGTTCAGCGCGCGAGGGCGCACAGATTACTTAATGATTGTGAGCCTGTTCATCACAGGGCTGAACATTATTCTGGATTACTGGTTTGTTGTCGGGCTTGGGTGGGGCGCCGCCGGTGTCGCCGCCGGCACGTTGATCGCCGAGATCGCAGGTTTTTTTGCATGCCTTGTTTTCGTCGTTCTCATCCTTAATCAGCATGGCGGCATCGCCAGCCATTGGCGCAGCCACGAATTCTGGGCGCCGGAACGCTTACGGCGAACCATATCCGTTAATCGGGATATCTTCATCCGCACCGTCCTGCTGGCTTTCTGTTTTTCCTGGTTTGTCCAGCGCAGCGGCGCTTTCGGCGATGTCACCCTCGCTGCAAACCAGACACTTTTACAACTGTTTTTGTTCACCGGCCTTGCGCTTGACGGAACCGCTATCGCCGCCGAAACGCTTATTGGCCGGGCGCTTGGCATGCGTGACCGCGATCGTGGCCGGGGGCGCTATCAAACAGCCGTCCGGCGCACGTTCATTCTGGCGGCAGGCGCGGCTGTTTTCTTTTCCCTGCTTTACTGGTTAGCGGGAGACTGGCTGATCGCACTGCTGACGCCGGAAGGGGAAATAAGAGTGTCATCGGAACGCTACATGCCCTGGGTCATTATCAGCCCACTGATCGTTGTCATCGGGTTTCAGCTCGACGGGATTTTCGTCGGCGCCACGCGCGCCATAGAGATGCGCAACTCGATGATTGTTTCAACCATTATATTTTTGCCAGCGTCCGTTTTCCTGCTGGAACGTTTTGGAAATCATGGATTATGGACGGCGTTTTCGATCTATTTTCTCTTACGCGCTGCAAGCCTTGCAGTTTATCTGCCGCGCATCAGGGCCAGCTTCTCCGCCGCGTGACGATTGAGCGGTTTTCTTCACAGTGTAGTTCTATCAACCCTTGACTGAGCGCCGTTTAGCAAAGCCAAGGGCGCCCGCGCCAGCAGCAAAAAGCCAAACAGCAGCAGGAAGCGGCACCTCGGAAGGCGCGGTTGCGGCAAAACCGAACTGCACATCAGTCAGCGCATTTTCATTGCCAAGTCCAAAGACATCATTGAGCAACCCGGAGGCGGCGGCGGAAAACAACAATTCGATCGACGGATCCATAAGATCAAACGGGTCGGCGACTGACGTCAGATCAAATGAAAAAATTGCAGCATCCATGACGGAGGCGCCTGCACTTGTTGTAACGTCAGCCAAAATGAAGGCGTTTGCCGCATCTGAGATGTCGATAAGAAAGTTCTCAAGGTCGACAAAGACCATTCCTGCAGTCAAGCGGACGCCTGAATTTTCGTGCTCAATAAGGCCGGCGCCAAGATCGCCGCCGGTGACCGGGAAGGCGAGGAAACCTTCTGAAGTAACGCCAGTATCGCCGAGCAAGGATGGCGTAAGGCCGGCGCCGGCAAAGTCAAAAGTAGTTTCAACGACGGTCGTTCCCGTCAATGTCACCGCGAAGGCGGAACTCATAGACAACCCTGCGAGCGCCAACGTCGCAACAAAAATCTTCAATGTTTTGAAAGGCATGCACGTACTCCAACAGTTTAAACGCACGATTGCGCGCAATTGCAATTGGTTAGCAAAAACTGTACGCGCGCATTCCTGAAACGGTTCAAGAAGGTTTTATGAAGGTTCGTTTGCGCCGTCGCACTCGTGAACGTCAGCGCCAGTTATCTCTGACCAGCGCCAACTGCATCCTCAACGCTTGCAAATCCATCGGCGTCGAGAAACTCCGGCAAGTCTTTCAGAATGCGTGAGGGCAGACCGGGGCCTTCATAGACAAGCGCCGTATAAAGCTGCACCAGAGAGGCGCCGGCGAGAATTTTTTCATAGGCGTCTCTCGCCGATGCAACACCGCCAACGCCGATCAGCGGAACATCGCTTTTCAGCGCCGCGTAAAATTCCCGCAACAATCTCGTCGACGCCGCAAAGAGCGGCCGTCCGGAAAGCCCGCCTTTTTCAGGGGCGTGCGCGCCACGCAAAGTTGAAGGACGCTCAATCGTGGTGTTGGAGATGATCAAGCCGTCAAGCGATATGGTCCGCGCGACATCAACGATATCCGCTTTATCTTCTTCGGTCAGGTCGGGCGCAATCTTTAAAAAAACCGGAACGCCCGGCGCAGATTGATCGCGCTCGGCGAGAACGCGCGCCATCAGATCATGAAGCGCCGCCTTTCCCTGAAGCGCGCGCAGGCCCGGCGTGTTTGGCGAAGAAATATTGACCGTATAAAAATCAACCAGACCGCTAAGCCCATTGACGCCTTTTACATAGTCTTCTGTGCGGTCTTCACTGTCTTTATTGGCGCCAAGATTAGCCCCGACAATACCGCGCCGTTCACGGGTTTTCAGGCGCGCCGCAACCTGCTCCAGCCCGTCATTGTTAAAGCCATAGCGATTGATTACAGCCGCATCGTCACGAAGACGAAAAACGCGAGGACGCGGATTGCCGGGCTGGGACCGTGGCGTCACGGCCCCGATTTCGACAAACCCGAAGCCAAGATCCAAAGCTGCGTTCGGCGCTTCCGCATTTTTATCGAAACCCGCCGCCAGGCCGAGCGGATTGGAAAATGATAGTCCTGCAACCTTTGCGCTGAGGCGCGAGTTATCAATCTGTACGCGCGGACCAAGACCCACCTTCAGCATACGCACTGTTAAGTGATGCGCGGTCTCAGGGTCCAGCGCCCCAAGCGCCTTTGAACCAATGTCAGCAAGAAAGACAGGCGGCCTCAAATCGCATCCCCGATTGCGAAGCCGTCATCGATACGAACAAGCGCCAGCGCCCGTTTGACAGACGTTATCTCCAGCGGCGCATAAAGATGCGGAAATTCTTCCCCGCGTTTTGGCGCCAATTCGAATCTCACCTGCGACTCGATACCCGCCAACGGAATTTCCAGCGCCAAGAGGTCACGTGCGCCGGCGAAGTGAAGCTTCGCGGTTTCCAGAAGCTGGTCACGTGTCGACAAATGAACATATCCGTCTTCCTGATCGATCTCTCGCAAAGGGACACGGCCGGTTTTCTGCGCCTCCGCCCATTCCGCGCGTACCGCGAGGCGATAAACGAATTCCGGTTTTGGTTGATCTGCAGCCATGCGTGAGGCTTAGCCCGTTGCGCCGTCATGGTCTACACGTGAGCGTTCAGGGCTGGCTTTCGATAAAGGCGCGTTCAGCATCACGCCCCTCCAGCATCGCCTGACGCAACGCCAGCGCCCGCGCTTGAACCGCCGCTTCAAACTCCGTTCGCGGCGGCTGGTCGATGGCGGTTTGCAAAGCTTCCGCTGCATCGGCGCGCCACTCTTCGCGGTCATAGGCGATCAGACGCAGCGCGCATTCATAAGCGATCAGAAGATTGTCGGGATCGGCGGCGCGGGCGGCGAGAAACTGTCGATGCCCGAACTCAGGGTCGGAACCGAAACGTCCTTCGCCGCCACGGCGCGAAACCTCAAGATGCCAGGCGGCGGAACTCGACAGCGCCCACGCGTTTTCCGGCTCAAGCGCCAACGCCAGATCAAGAGCGTCACGCGCACGGTCGGCAAGATTTAAAAAGAACGCCCGCCAGGGCGCCATGCGCGCGCCCCGTTGCGCCAGCGCAATCGCCGCCTGCAGTCGTCCTTCCACAAATTCCGGATCTGCCGCAATCGCCGCTTCGGCATATTTGAGCGCCCGGTCGGCAACCTTTCGCGCATCGCTGTCATCCATTTCGAGATAGGCGCGCGCATTCAGCGCACGCGCTGCAAGAGCGTAGTTTTCGGCCCCGCCAAGGCGGTCGGCGATCGTAACCACCCCGGCATAGTCGCCCGCCTCAAAGGACTGAAACGCTTCAAGGTCCGGCGCGGCGTGAACGCCGCCCAAAGTCCCGGCCCACAAGGCAATGATCAATAAAAACCGCAACGCACACACCAATCAACTCATGCCACAATAGACCGAAATTCAAAGCCCGATGATCACAATCTAGACATTCGCGGCCGATTCCGCCCAGATGCGCCTTATGAAACCGGCGCGCATTCTATTGGGCCTTTTCCTTGCCGCCTGCGCCGGCCTGACAGCGCAGTATTTCGCCCTGCCCGAAAAAGTCATCTGGACGATCACAATCACCGTGTTGACCGCAAGCTGGTGGGTGACGGAAGCCCTGCCCATACCGGCGACGTCACTGGTGCCTTTCGCCCTCTTCCCGCTCGCCGGCGTTCTGGACCAGCGCCAGGCGGCGGCGGCGCTCGGGTCTTATGTTATTATATTGCTGATGGCGTCATTGATGCTGTCAAAGGCGCTTGAAAAATCCGGCGCTCATGAACGCCTGGCGCTCTATATGATCAATCTTGTCGGCGCGTCCGGGCGGCGGCTGGTGCTGGGCTTCATGCTTGCCGCCGCAATCCTTTCCATGTGGATTTCGAACACCGCGACAACCATCATGCTGGCGACCATGGCGCTGGCGATCCTGTCGCGAACCGGCGAGACCAGGCTTGGCGTTCCTTTGCTGCTCGGCATCGCTTTCGCCGCCTCTCTTGGAGGCACAGCCACGTTGATCGGCACGCCGCCCAATCTGATTTTCGCCGACGCCTATCAAAAAGCAACGGGTGAGGAATATTCCTTCGCCCGCTGGATGGTTGTCGGCGTTCCGATCGTGGCGATCGGCATTCCCTTCATGTGGTTATGGCTGACGCGATCGCTTGGCGGCGTCACTGCGCCAACGCTCAAAGACCCGGGGCCCTGGCGCAAGGATGAACGCCGGACCATGATGGTGTTTGCTGTGGCGATTTTATTATGGGTGACGCGCGCGGAGCCGTTTGGCGGCTGGTCGGGCGCATTAGGCATGAGTGAGGCTGGCGATTCAACAGTCGCGGTATTCGCCGCCGTTTTGATGTTCCTCGTTCCCGACGGCAAGGGCGGCGCCCTTCTCGACTGGAAATCGGCAAGCAATATTCCATGGGGGATGCTGCTCCTGTTCGCTGGCGGCATTTGCATTGCGAGTGCGTTTCGGGCGAGCGGTCTTGATGTTTTGATCGGCGACAGCCTCAGCCAGCTCGCAGGCATGCCGGTCTTTTACATGATGCTGGGCTTGTGCCTTTCCGTCACCTTCATGACTGAGATGACGTCGAATACGGCGACGGCAAACTTGCTGATGCCATTGCTCGCAGCCGTCGCCGCCGGGACTGGCGTCAGGCCGGAACTTCTGATGATCCCCGCCGTCATCTCATCTTCCTGCGCCTTCATGTTGCCGGTCGCAACCGCGCCGAACGCCATCGTCTATGGCACAGGCAAAGTCTCAATCGCGCAAATGGCGCGCGAAGGCGTTGCCCTCAATGTGATGATCGCCTTTATTGTGGCAGGCGTTTGCTGGGTGCTGTTGCGCTAACCGCAACCGACATTCTGTTCAGGAGGCGAGATGAGCAATTCATTGCGCGCCGGCGCTGCATATTTTGCGATGATTTTCGCGCTGGGTTTTGTTCTCGGAACCGTCCGTGTGCTGGTTTTATTGCCGCGCATTGGCGAGACGGCCGCCGTATTGCTGGAGGGACCTGTGATCCTCACAGCGTCCTGGTTCACGTGCCGTTTTCTCATTGCGAAGCTTCGGGTAGCCCGCACATTCTACGCGCGCCTGATCATGGGCGCATCGGCGCTCACACTTCTGCTTTTCGCTGAATTCGGGCTTGGGGTTTACGGCTTCGACCGAAGCGTCGCTGAACATTTCGCACATTATGCAACAACGCCGGGCGCGCTTGGTCTTGCCGGACAGGTTGTATTTGGACTCTTTCCGATTATGCAGCTGCCAATCGGGCGTCGAAATGGCTAGTTAACGCCGTCCACGGTCATATGCCGCGCCCGAGCCGCATGTTCAATCGCCTGCGCGCCGTCATCGGGAACGCGCAGTGCGTTGCGGATCAACTCCAGCACCCGAATTTCCGTCATGTCGAGATTTTCATCCGCTGTGACGACATCCACCACGGCGGCATAGGCTGTCTCGACCAGATGCGTGGGCAGGGCGGCGGCGGCGGCTTCAAGCACCTTGTGCAGGCCGCCGTCGGAAGACATCAGCTTCCCGCAATTTTCCGATGTGGAGACAAGGCCATTTTCATCACTTTCGGAAAACAACGGGAAAGACCGGACCACGCGGCCAATGGTGCGCAATTCCGCATCCTCGATCCGGCCGTCGGAGGCCGAGGTCATAACCATCAGATAGATAACCGCTTCCTGCGGGGTGAGATTTTCGATACCTTTAGCCATGGAGCGCCTGTTCTCCTTTCGAGAGTCGTCGCGAAGCTAGCGGGCCGCGCGGGCCGCGGCAAGCCAATCAAAGAGCTTTATTGAGCCGCCGCAAGCACAAATCTCCAGGGCTCAAATGTGTCAAAGCAAGAACGCCGGGGTGTAAATTGTCCTTTCAGCGCGGCGTTTGGAAGAGGATGCAGATGTGCACCGAAAATTAACCCGACTTGGGCCGCAATATTGCCCCCTAAGTTGGGATACAAAATCATATGCGCCTATTCTGGTCCTTCATCGCCTTCCAGTGTTTCTTTGCGCCGGCAATTCACGCTGAAAACTCTTCATTTTTAGCACCCGTCGATGTCACACTGTCAGCCGAGTATGATGCTGAGGCCGTTATGTCACTGCTATCGCCATCACTGGGCGAGTGGCCAAAACTAATCCAATCCGAAGACGATAATGTGTGTTCCGGATACCTCAGAGCCCTTCAATCATCTTTTTTATCAGATAGCTTTCACGTGGACGCCCGTGATGGACTAAGCGCCTGGGGTGTAAAAAGTCTATTTAGTGTCAATCCATACTCCAGCGACGGGCCGGAAGGCGCAAGACCAATCCTATTTATGCCTGACGCCGAGATACGAGGGCCCAACTTCGCGGCAATTCAGTTGGCCAGACCATACGAAGAAGGCGGAGGATATCTGCTAATCAGATGGAGGGAACATTCCTGGCGTGGTTTTACGTATGCTGTCAGCGTCGTGCCCGAGAGTTTATCCGACGAATTATTGAACGCCTTAGATTCCGGTAACGAAACACTTGATGCCGTCTTCGAGAAAGGTGAGGTCGTCAAATCTGTAGCCGGGCATTGGACCGCTCCGTTGATCGCCGAGGATAGCGAGGCGCGGATCTTCTTTAGGGCACGGTTTAGTGCTTCTTTTCCCCCAAGCGGCGCGCTGTACGAGATTAAACCGAGCCAGATAAAGCTTGTTTGTCGCGCAGAAATTTACCCCCCTACACCCAGCTTCAGGTTTGATCGTGCACGCGTTAGAAACCGGGAATGGTTTCGGGAAGGAGCGCCGGATTACGACTTTTCGAAGTGGCGTGACACATCGTATAGTGACCTCTTCAAAGCTGTTCGATTGTCGCAGGGTAATGAATGTGCTGGGGGAACACTTAATTCACTTACCCGCAGACAACTCGGGAGTGCAGTCGCCCGCATGAATTTCCGAGTTCGCCCATGGGCGCTAAATCTGCCCTATGACACACGCGGTGACATCAGCAAATTACTGAAGGTTTGGTCGTATCGCGATCCTTGGTCCCGGAAAATCTACTTAACGATTGTCAATTCTTTTAAAAGAGCGCGTACTGAGTTATCCATCCAATTGAAGAAAGATTTTGGTGTTGACACCAGCGAGCAAGAAAGACTGCGCCTTGCTGATGAGTTGTTGTGGAGAACCGTTGGGAGCCACTATATATTTGGCAGTACTGGAGCCTATAGTCTTGGTAGCGGTGACGCTCTCATCAAACAGATTTACGAAGATGAAATAAACTCAGATGATCTGGAGGGAATTTACCACCAAGCATCTCCGGAAGAACGCCACGACATACTTTTTGCAACTTTAAGGCGCCCTGACCAGCTTAAACAGTTACTTGAGGCGGGCGTGGATGCAAATGCAAAAAACCAGTACGGGAAAACGGCCCTTATGTACGCCGCACACCTCAATTACGGCGAAAGCGCATCTCTGCTTTTAGAACACGGAGCGGATATTAATACTCAGACCTACGCAAGCAAACGCAAGGGCTATTTTAATTGCGAGAATCCAAACGTTACTGGCCGAACAGCACTAACTTACGCAGCTGAAAACGCCTCCCTAGAATTGATCAAATTGCTGCTTACAAATGGCGCTGATCCATCCATAACGCCACGGCGAGACAGAATGGAAGATTTGATTGGCCTAAATCCGATGCTTTCCAAGCATGAGCAGCGTTCAATTAGGGATTTATTACAATAAACCACAATTGACATTGACCCTCATCGGCTCGGCGGCCTAAGAGCGACGCTCATTAACAATGCCGGATTATTCCCTATGACCGAGGTTCAGTTAAAAACCTTCGCTGCGCAGGATGCAGAAGACGCCAAGTCATGGCCGTTTCAGGAAGCCAAGCGCCTGATCAAACGCATGGAGCGGGTTAAAAAAGAAGGCCCGGTGATTTTTGAGACCGGCTATGGTCCCTCGGGCCTGCCCCATATCGGCACCTTTCAGGAGGTGGCGCGCACCACCATGGTGCGCCGGGCCTATGAGCTTTTGACCGGGCGCGAGACAAAGCTCATCTCCTTTTCCGATGACATGGACGGCTTACGCAAAGTGCCGGACAACGTTCCCAATAAGGGGATGCTCGAACAATATCTCCAGATGCCGCTGACGAAAGTGCCTGACCCGTTCAGCGATGAATATGAGAGTTTCGCCCATCATAATAATGCTCGTTTGCGTGCTTTTCTCGATCAGTTCGGGTTTGACTATGAGTTCCGTTCGGCAACGGAGGAATATGCGTCCGGCAATTTTGATGCGATGCTGATGCGCATGCTCGAAAAATACGATGACGTTATGAATGTCATCCTGCCGACGATCGGCGATGAACGTAAGCAGACTTATTCCCCCTTTCTGCCGATTTCGCCGAGTACGGGGCGCGTGCTTTATGTGCCGATGCTCGAGCGTGACCCAGAGGAGGGCACGGTCGTCTTTGAGGACGAGAATGGCGAGAAGGTGAAAACCACGGTCACCGGCGGCGCGGTCAAGCTGCAATGGAAAGCTGACTGGGCCGGGCGATGGTTCGCGCTGGGCGTCGATTATGAAATGGCGGGAGAGGACTTAACCGAATCGACAAAGCTGTCGTCACGCATCGTGCGCGCACTTGGCGGCGAACCGCCGGAGGGGTTTAACTATCAGCTCTTCCTCGACGAGCACGGCAAGAAGATTTCAAAGTCGAAAGGCAACGGCATTTCAATCGATGAGTGGCTGACCTACGCCTCGCCGGAGAGTTTGGCGCTTTATGTTTTCCAGGCGCCGAAAAAAGCAAAGAAGCTTTATTTCGACGTGATCCCGAAAACGGTCGATGAATACTGGACCTTTGTTGAGAAGTATCGCGACCAGGACGGCGCCAAGGCGCTCGACAATCCTGCCTGGCATATCCACGAAGGCAGACCGCCAGCGGACACGCCGCCGGTCAGCTTTGCGATTATCCTGAACCTCGTCAGCGCGTCCGGCTCTGCGGATGCGGAAGTCTTGCGCGGTTTCATCCGAAAGTACCGTCCTGATGCAAGCGAGGCGGAAATCAATGCGACCGACGCCATGATCAGTTTCGCCGGGCGGTATTTCGACGACTTCATCAAGCCGAACAAGAAATTCCGGGCGCCAACGGATCGCGAACGCGCCGCGCTGGAAATGCTGGCCGCGCGGTTGCGCGACCTTGGCGATGACAAAACGGAAGACGACTATCAGACAGCTGTTTTCGACGCCGGCAAGGCGCAGGATTATGAGAATATCCGCGAATGGTTCACTGGTCTTTACGAGGTCGTCTTCGGCCAGTCCGAAGGTCCGCGTATGGGCGCCTTTACGAAGATCTTTGGAGCAGCCGCATTGGCCAAACTGATCGACGCGGGGCTGGCGCGCAGCTAGACTGCGGCCATGTGCTTTTCAGCATCTGCAAGTTTTGGCGCCGCCGCAATTCTCGGCGGCGTCGGCGTTGCGACACTGGCGCAAAGGCCCGATCGCAAGCGTCTCGCATTTGCATTGATCCCGCTGATATTCGCAGCCCACCAGCTAATCGAAGGATTTGTGTGGCTTTCGATTGCGGGCGGCGCGCCGCCCGACAGTCTTGTGATCGCCTATCTGTTACTGGCGCAAGTCTTCTGGCCTACCTACACGCCGCTCAGTATCCTGCTATTGGAAGATGATGCCCGACGGCGACTGGCGCTCTGGCTTTTATTGGCGGTCGGTCTTGTTGTATCAGCGGCGCTCGCAACCATTCTCTTGACGAATGAATATACAGTGCGCGTCGTTCGACACAGCTTACGATATGCGACCGATCACCAATTCGAAGACAGGCTGGTCGGGTTATATCTTGTCGCCGTGGCCACGCCGCTTTTGATCTCCCGTTATCGCTATATCATAGCCTTTGGCGGGGTCATCCTTGCAGGTTCCGTCATAACGCAGCTCGTGTTCCACTACGCGGCGGCGTCGGTCTGGTGCTTCTTCGCCGCCCTCGCGAGCCTTTTCGTTTTCTTACATGTGCGGCGGCGAAAACGATTGCGCGAAGCCTAATCTATCCCGATGGTCTTTCCGAAATCCGAGTAGCGTCGCGTCTTTCGCGCCTCAAATTCTTCCTCACTCAAGGGGTTGAGCGCGTAATCGAACGTCACGCCCGTCCCTTCGATGATCCGGTTCATATAGTTGAAGAGCGCCGCAACCTGAATGGCGTCGAATAATGCGCGTTCTGACCACCCGGCATCATAGACGGCTTGCGCGTCAGCGGATGTCAGTTTCGGCGGCAGGTCTTTTAGTTTTGCAACATATTTCAGCAACGGCTTCAACTTTTCATCGACAGGCGCCTTATCCACATCAGCAACCAGCGCATCAATTACAGCCTCATCGACCCCGAAAGCGCGCGCATAAATCTTGTGAGCGCCAAAACAAAAGCTGCAGGCGTTCAAGCCGGACACAAACGCCGCGATCAATTCACGTTCAGCAACGCTCAACGGGCTTTCACCCCGCAACAGCGCGTCATGATAATCGAGCAGCGGCTTCACGCATTCGGGGAACGCCTTGTAAACGTCGGCAAGATGAGGGTTTTCGGGCAGGCTCGGAAAGAGGGACATAAGCCGGAATCATCCAAACTGTTGAAGGAAGGCGCGGCTAGAGCCGCTCACCGCTGAGATAACGCGCGACATCGACATAGTCGATGATCAGCGAGGTTAAATTTGTCACGAAAACAACAGCCAGCCATTTCCCGGAAAGACGAGAGATATTCCATGCGCTGCATCGGCCCCAGAGATAAACCAGCAGCGGCGTCCAGAACACGACGTGGGCAAGGCCGAGAATTCGCTGATAGCCGAACTGGCTATAAAGAAGCTCCATCAGCAGTCCCGCTGATATAATCGCGCCCAGGACCCACTTCGCTTCCGCCCGCCTGATAAAAACGAGTCCGCCAACGAAATTGACCAGGACCATCCAGCCAACCCAGGCCTGCAGCCATAGGGGCTGCGTCATGATCGCGGCGGCTCGCGTTTCAGGACTGGCGGTTATTGCGGTGGCAGGTCCCAGGCTTCTTGCTCTTTAATCGATGGCGTTATCGTTCAATAAACAAAGCTTGTTTTTTCGTGAACGAGATTAGCAGTCAGCTTTTGCGAGCGCCAGAAGTGATTCTCTGCGCAACGCGCCGCATTCGCAAAAAATTCGTAGCATAAAATTTCAATCACAAGCTTGCGACAATAAAGTGTAACGCAGCGCAGATTCGAAATTGCGCATGATTGTCAGCGCGTTAATGAATTGTGGCGTGAATTGGGCCGGGTTCTGATTAATTTCTTAGGTCGCATCAGCGCCGCAATCATGATACAAAATATCATCAACGATAAAAGACGAAACGAAATATTAGGGGCCCAGGATTAACCTTGATTTCGCGCGCTGCGTTTGGGCGCGGGGGCGGGTTTATGCGGTGCGACGCCGCAAAAGTGACTGGGTGTTATGGCGGGTGACGAATGGGTGACGAGGACCGACAGGTCTGAACAACATTGCGAGCAGCGACATGGCGCAGCGATCGAACACAAAAGCAAACCTGGCCGGCAACGCCTGGCCTTGCTTCGGCGCGCATCACGCCTACATCAAGGATACAATTGAAGTTAGTAGACCAAGAGTTGCGGCAATGACTGAATTCGCCAAGCGCGGCGACATCTATATCATCAAACCGAAAGGCGCTGGGTCTGCACGACCGGCGCTTTTTTTGTCTTCAATCGGCGACGGCAAGACCATTTCTGGCAGCGTAAAAAGGTGAGCGTGGATCATGACTGAACAACAACTCGATGTTTTTGACGCATTCTCGGAAAGTTACACCCGGGTAAAACAGGAATCGATGAGCCTGCGCGATTATCTGCTCGCAGCGCGCGATGATCCGATGCTCTACGCCTCACCCGCTGAACGGATGGTGCAGGCGATCGGCGAACCGGAAATGATCGACACATCGAAAGATCCGCGCCTGTCGCGTATTTTCTTCAACCGTACGATCCGCCGCTATAAAGCCTTTGACGGTTTTTTCGGGATGGAAGACACGATTGAACGAATCGTCTCTTTCTTCCGTCACGCGGGCCAGGGCCTGGAGGAAAAACGCCAGATCCTTTATCTCCTCGGTCCTGTCGGCGGCGGCAAATCCTCGCTTGCCGAACGCCTGAAGGACCTGATGGAAACCTATCCCATCTATGTCCTGAAAGCCGGCAATGAAATTTCGCCTGTGTTTGAAAGCCCTCTCGGCCTTTTCCAGGCGCCGCAACTGAAAGCGCTGCTCAACGAAAAATACAATATCGAGGAGCGCCGCCTCAACGGCTTAATGTCGCCTTGGGCGGTAAAGCGCCTCGACGAGTTCGGCGGCGACATTTCGAAATTCGAAGTGGTGCGCATGTTCCCGTCGAAGCTGCGTCAGATCGCCGTTTCCAAAACCGAGCCCGGCGACGAGAACAACCAGGACATCTCGGCGCTGGTCGGCAAAGTCGACATTCGCAAGCTGGAGCATTTCAGCCAGGACGACACCGACGCCTATTCCTACTCCGGTGGCTTATGCCGGGCTAATCAGGGCCTTCTGGAATTTGTCGAAATGTTCAAGGCGCCGATCAAGGTGCTCCACCCGCTGCTGACCGCGACGCAGGAAAGCAACTATGTCGGCACGGAAGCCCTGGGCCCGATCCCGTTTCAGGGGATTATCCTTGCGCACTCCAATGAGAGCGAATGGCAGCAGTTCCGCCACAACAAGAACAATGAAGCGTTTCTTGACCGCATCAATGTGATCAAGGTGCCCTACTCGTTACGCGTGACCGAGGAGCGTCAGATTTACGAAAAGCTGCTCGCCGGATCGGAGCTCTCCGATGCCCCATGCGCGCCGGAAACCCTCGACCTGCTGGCGCGCTTTTCGGTGCTGACGCGCCTGAAAGAGCACGAAAACTCCAATATTTATTCCAAGCTGCGCGTCTATGACGGCGACAAGCTGAAAGACACCGATCCGAAAGCGAAGTCTCATCAGGAATATCGCGACGCGGCAGGTATGGATGAAGGCATGGACGGCATTTCCACGCGCTTCGCTTACAAAGTGCTCTCTGAAACGTTCAACTTTGACACTGACGAAGTCGCGGCCGATCCGGTGCATCTGATGTATGTGCTCGAGAACGCCATCAAGCGCGAGCAACATGCGGATGAGACCGAGAAGCAGTATCTAGACTATATCAAGTCCGAGCTTTCGCAGCGCTACGCCGACTTTATCGGCAAAGAGATTCAGAAAGCCTATCTCGAAAGCTATTCTGAATACGGTCAAAACCTCTTTGATCGCTACATCTCCTATGCGGACGCCTGGATTGAAGATCAGGACTTCAAAGACCCTGACACAGGCCAGTTGCTGGACCGCGCCACCCTCGACGCGGAGCTTTCGAAGATCGAAAAGCCGGCGGGCATCGCCAACCCCAAGGATTTCCGCAACGAAGTCGTGAAGTTTGCGCTACGCGCTCGCGCCAATAATGACGGAAATAATCCGCGCTGGACCTCTTACGAAAAGCTTCGCAATGTCATTGAAAAGCGGATGTTCTCACAAGTCGAGGACCTGTTGCCTGTCATCTCTTTCGACTCAAAGAAAGACAGCGACACGGAAGCCAAGCATGACAACTTTGTCGCCCGGATGACCGAGCGCGGATACACGCCGCGTCAGGTCCGCCGATTGGTCGAGTGGTATATGCGCGTCAACAAGGCGGGGTGATGGGGGCATCAGCCTGCATCCTGAGGTGGCGCGCAGAAGGCGCGTCACTTTCACGGGTTACCAACTGGCTTAGAAAGCAAACATGACCTCTTTTCACTTCATCGACCGGCGCAAGAACCCCAAGGGCAAGTCTCTCGGCAATCGTCAGCGTTTCCTGAAGCGCGCGAAAGCGCAGATCAAAGACGCCGTGAATAAGTCCCTGCGCGACCGCTCCCTGAAGGAAATCGACAAGGGCGAAAAGATTACGATCCCTTCGAAGTCAACTGCCGAGCCGAAATTCCATCTCGATCCCGATAGCGGCGAGCGAGAAGTCGTCCATCCCGGCAACAAGGAATTTGCGCGAGGCGATAAAGTCAAAAAACCGCCCAAGGGCGGCGGCAAAGGCAAGGGTAAAGAGCCGAGCGACAGCGGCGACGGAGAAGACAGTTTTCAGTTCACGCTCACCCAGGAAGAATTTCTCGACATCTTCTTTGAAGACCTGGAACTGCCCAATCTGGTCAAACGCTCCCTGAAAGAGATCAAAGCGACCGCCTATAAACGCGCCGGGATCACCGTCGCCGGCTCACCCACCAATCTCAATCTGGTTCGCACCATGCGCAACGCTCATGGCCGGCGCCTCGCATTACGCCGCCCATCGACGAAAGAGATGAATGAATTGAAGGAGCGCCTCTTCCAACTGGAGCGCATTGCGCAACCGAACGAAGACGAGATTGCCGAAAAGAAAGCCACGATCGTCAAGCTGGAAGAGATGGAGGCGCGCCGACGATGGGCGCCGTTCATCGACCCGCTTGATGTGCGCTATAACGCCTTTGAGCCAACGCCCGTAGAAACAACTGCGGCGGTGATGTTCTGCCTGATGGATGTTTCGGGCTCCATGGGCGAACGCGAAAAAGACCTCGCCAAGCGGTTTTACATGCTGCTCTATCTGTTCCTGAAACGCCGCTATGAGCGCGTTGAAGTTGTCTTCATTCGTCACACCCATCACGCAGAGGAAGTCGACGAGGAAACGTTTTTCTATTCGCGCCAGTCCGGCGGCACCGTGGTTTCCACCGCGCTTGAGAAAATGCTGGAAGTGCAGAAAGACCGCTTCCCGGCGGGCGAATGGAATATCTATGTGGCGCAGGCCTCCGACGGCTTTACCCAGTCAGGCGATGCAAAGCGTTGTGTTGAAATGCTGAATGACGATGTGATGCCGATTTCTCAGTATTACGCCTATATCGAAATTCTCGACGAGCGCGAGCTGGAGGTTTTCTCCGACGCAGATTCGGGCGCCGAACTGTGGCGTGCTTACCGGACCTTTGCGCCTGCCTGGTCGAACTTCGCCCAGACCCGCATCGCCAGGCCCCAGGACATTTTCCCGGTTTTCCGCGAGCTCTTCGCCAAAGACAAGCGGGAGGCGGCGTGATGACTGCGGCATTGGAAAAATCCTCCCTCCTCTTCGACGGCGCTGACTGGGACTTCGAAACCCTGAACAACACGCTGAATGCGATTGAAGACATTGCGTTCAACGATCTTGGTCTCAACATCTATCCGAACCAGATCGAGATCATCTCATCGGAACAGATGCTCGACGCCTATTCCAGTCACGGCATGCCGCTGATGTACAAGCACTGGTCTTTTGGCAAGCATTTCGCCCGCGATCAGATGATGTATCAGAAAGGCTATTCAGGCCTCGCCTATGAGATTGTGATCAACGCCGATCCGTGCATCGCGTATCTCATGGAAGAAAACTCCATGACCATGCAGACGCTGGTCATGGCGCACGCCTGTTTCGGTCACAATCACTTTTTCAAGAACAATTATCTGTTTCGTCAGTGGACGGACGCCGAAGGCATCCTCCCCTATCTAGACTTCGCCAAAAAATATATCGCCAAATGCGAAGACGAGTTCGGTTTTGAAGAAGTCGAATCAATTCTTGACGCCGCGCATGCCGTGATGGATCAGGGCGTTTTTCGCTATAATCGCCCGCCGCGCCTGTCAGACGCCGACCGCCTCGCCAAGTTGGCGGCGCGCGCCAAACACGCCGAGACGACCTTCAACGATATCTGGCGCACCCTGCCCAACACCGAAGAAGACGACGAAGAAAAAGAAGAACGCCAGGCCGAAGTCCGCCACATCAAACTGCCGGAAGAGAACCTTCTTTACTTTATTGAGAAGGCGAGCCCTGTCTTGCGGCCATGGCAGCGCGAACTCGTCAGGATTGTGCGCAATATCGCGCAATATTTTTATCCGCAAAAACAAACGCAGGTCATGAATGAAGGCTGCGCCACCTTCGTCCACCATTACATCATGAATGAGCTTTTCAATCGCGGCCAGATCAGCGAAGGCGCGATCATGGAGTTCCTGCATTCGCATTCATCCGTGGTTTTCCAGCCGGATTTCAATGACCAGCGCTATTCAGGGTTTAATCCGTATGCGCTTGGTTTTGCAATGATGGAAGACATCAAACGGATTTGCGAAAACCCGAAAGACGAAGACCGCGAATGGTTCCCTGAAATCGCGGGTAATAACGAATGGCGCGACGTCCTGAAGGACGCCTGGGCGAATTTCCGCGATGAAAGCTTCATTCTGCAATATCTCTCACCGACGGTGATCCGCAATTTCCGGATGTTTGCGATATCCGACGTCGCCAAAGAATCCCATGTGGAGATTTCAGACATTCACGACAGCCGCGGTTTCAGGCAAGTGCGCGAACGTCTGGCGAAATCATACGATCTTGGCATGCGCGAACCGAATCTTCAGGTCGTCGCGGCGGACCTTGAGGGCGATCGAACACTGCACCTTCGTCATGAAATGCATAACGGCCGCAAGCTGGCGGACAAGACCCGGGAAGCGGTCCTCACCCATGTCGAAACGCTGTGGGGTCATGAAGTGGTTCTTGAAGAATCCGACGCTTAAGTTCTGATATCTGAGGCTTTGAAAAAAATTAAGACCGTCGGCTACGACTAATCTTCCGTCGATGTCTCATCCCTGCCAAAATTCGGCGCCGCTGTTTCCTGACCGGCCTCGACAATCGCGCGACGCAAAGCGCGCCCGCGCGTGAACGCATCATAAAGCGCATCGCCGTCACCCCACCGGATCGCGCGCTGCAGCACGGCCAGCTCTTCTGAAAACCGGCCCAGCACTTCCAGCACTGCGTCCTTGTTATTGACAAAAACGTCGCGCCACATCACCGGGTCCGAGGCGGCGATGCGGGTAAAATCCCGGAAACCTCCCGCTGAATATTTGATCGTTTCCGCCTCAGTGACGGATTCAATGTCATCCGCTGCGCCAACTAGCGTAAACGCGATCAAGTGCGGCAAGTGACTGGTCACCGCCAGCGCCAGATCGTGATGGGCGGCATCCATAATCTCAACATGGGCGCCGACCGCTTCCCAAAGCGCCGTTGCGCGCGCAATCGCGGCTTCGTACGCATCGGAATTGCGCTGAAGTGGGGTGATGATGCACCAGCGGTCTTCGAACAATGTCGCAAACCCCGCTTCCGGGCCTGACTGCTCTGTCCCCGCCACCGGGTGACAAGGCACAAATGCGATGTCGTCGCGCAACGTTTCAGCGGCGCTTGCAACCGCGCCTTTCACCGAACCGACATCGATCACCAGCGCGCCCGCAGGCGCATGAGCATTGAGGGACGCGCACAGCTCTTTAATTGCGCCAACAGGCGTCGCGAGAACGATAAGATCCGCCCCGGCGACCGCCCCTGTAAAATCAGGCGCCGCCTCATCAACGACGCCCAGCGCCTTCGCCCGGGCGGCGACATCATCGTTTTGATCGTAACCGATGATCGCATCGACCATCTTCGCCGCGCGCATGGCGCGCGCAAGCGACGATCCGATCAGGCCCGGCCCGATGAGCGCAACCTTTTTGAAGGCTGATGGATGGTCAGTCGGCATGGCTGAAACGTTCTTTCAGCAACTCGATACAACGCCGATTGCCGTCCTCTTCGCCGATTGAAATGCGAAGCCATTCGCCAAGCTTGTAAGGGCCCATCTCGCGGACATAGACGCCGTTTGATTTCAGAAAGCTGAGAATGTCGTCAGCATTCCGACCAGGGTCTTCAGGAAACTTCACCAGAATAAAATTACCGAAACCGGGCACAAAATCGAGGCCCATGCCGCCAAGCTGTTGCGCCATCCAGTCACGCTCTTCGCGATTGAACTTGCGGTTCTTTTCGACAAACGCCTGATCGTCAAGCGCTGCAACGCCTGCCGCCAGCGCGCCGGAATTGACATTAAAAGGCCCGCGCACGCGGTTCAGAACATCTGCAATCGCCGTCGGGCAGTACCCCCACCCAAGGCGTAACCCGCCAAGCCCGTAAATTTTTGAAAATGTCCGTGTCATGACGACATTGTCAAAGTCATCGACAAGCTGTTCACCGCCAGCGTAATCAGGCTCTTCCATATATTCAGCATAGGCGGCGTCAATGACGAGGATGATGTCCTCGCGCAGGTTTTCGCGCAGACGCCGCACTTCACTGTCAGGCAGATAGGTGCCGGTGGGGTTATTCGGGTTCGCCAGAAAAACGATCCGTGTGCGGTCATCAACCTCTTTAAGGATCGCATCGACGTCGGCGGTCAGATTCTTTTCCGGCGCAAAACGCGGTTCGGCGCCGCAGGACTTTGCCGCCAAAGCATAAACCAGAAACCCATGCTCGGACTGAACGATATTGTCGCCGACCCCCACATAGGCCTTGGTCAGGAGCTGCAGGATCTCATCGGAGCCGGACCCGCAAACGACCCGCGCCGGATCGATATTGTAAATTTCGCCAATTTTATTGCGCAAAGCGTGGGCGCCGCCATCCGGATATAGAAAGACTTCGCCGCCGGCGGCCTTATAAGCTTCCACCGCCAGCGGGCTCGCCCCCAGCGCCGACTCGTTCGACGAGAGTTTGTAGGTCTTTTGCGCGCCCTCTTCAGGCATCGCGCCCTGCACATAAGGTTTGATATCCAGAATGCCCGGCTGCGGGGTCGGCTTGGTCATGATGGTTCTTTCAAAGCTTTCCGGCATATAGCGCCGCCGGACGCTTCGCTTCAACCCGGCCGCCTTAAGCCGTTGGCGGCTTTGCGTCCCGGCGCGAAGGCTGCGGCGCGGCGATCGCCGGGCGAAGGGCGCGCCCCCGCGCGCTGCGCACCAGCCCCACCGGCGCCATCAAGTCCTTAGCGGCCTCGACCATGATCACCCCGCCAAGCGCCGGCCAGACCCGCGCGCCCGCCCGCTCCCAAGCTCTTGCCGCGCGCAGCAGGACTTTCCCGGAGAAAGGCGGAAAATAAAGCGCCGAATTCCACTGAGCAGCGCGAAACATCGCGCCTTCCAAAAGGCCATTCAGCTGGCGTTTCAAATAGGGCCGGCCCGCCGCAAAAGGCGTTGAGTCAATCATCGACCAAAGCCCGCGCCGATGAGCGGCGATGATGATCATCCGGCCGTCATCTGCGAGCACGCGCCACGCCTCTCGCATCAGCCGATGCGGGTCGGGCGATTCCTCAAGCCCATGGATAATGAGCACACGATCAAGGCAGGCGTCCGGCAGCGGCCATCTGGTCTCACCCACAAGGCTCGCCAGGTTGGGGCCGCGTCCCGGCCAGCGGATCACGCCTTGCGCGCCCGGCGAAAAAGCGAGCCGCCGTGCGGCGCCGGTGAAAGCCTCAAGATAGGGGTTAGCGTAACCGAAACCGGCGATCGCCATCTGCGCGCCGTCACCCCATGCATCGGCCAGCCGCGCGGAAATGAAATCACGCACCATCGCGCCCAGAGGCGAGCGATAGAACTGGTGGTATTCCAGAATGTCCGTGCGCATGACCCGATATTCCTGAACGCGCGCGTTGCCGCGCGCTGCGGAGCCGTTATGCTTAGGTTATGCGGCAAGCGTCAATCGCCGCTTAACGCCGGAAAGGCTGCCAAATGCCGATTGAGATTCGCCAGTTTCCCTGCCTCAGCGACAATTACGGGTTTTTGATCCGTGATCGCGACAGCGGCGCAGTGGCGACGATCGACACGCCTGACACAAACGCCATCAACGAAGAGCTGGAAAAGACCGAGTGGACGCTGACGCATATTCTGAATACCCACCACCACTGGGATCACGCGGGCGGCAATCTGGCGCTGAAAGATAAATGGCGTTGCGAGATTATCGGCCCGAAAGGCGAAGCGGACCGCATTCCCGGTCTTGATCGCGCCGTCGGCGAAGGCGATGTCGTCGCTTTTGGCCAAAGCCGCGCGATCGTCCACGACACGCCGGGCCATACATCGGGCCATATCATTTATCATTTCACGGATGATCGGGCGGCGTTTGTCGGCGACACGATCTTCGCGCTCGGGTGCGGGCGGTTATTTGAAGGCACGCCCGGCCAGATGTGGGCGTCATTGTCTAAAATCGCCGCCATGCCGGCGGACACGAAACTCTATTGCGCCCATGAATACACGCAAGCGAACGCCGCCTTCGCCTTGACTGTGGACCCGCTCAACGAAGCGCTGAAAGCGCGGGCGAACGAGATCAATCGCCTGCGTGCGGAGGGAACGCCGACCGTACCGACCAGTGTTGAAATTGAGCTGGCGACAAACCCGTTCCTGCGCGCGGAAGATGAACATCTGCAGGCCGCTCTCGGGATGAGTGGCGCTGGCGCAGTCGAGGTTTTTGCGGAAACAAGAAGGCGGAAGGATGATTTCTAGTCGTTGCTGAGGCTTCTCTCGTGCGGCGATATCCGCACAAATGCGCAGATCGTCCTTCAATACAGTACGAGGCCTGGAGCGGGTGAAGAGAATCGAACTCTCGTCTTAAGCTTGGGAAGCTCCTGCTCTACCATTGAGCTACACCCGCCAGGGGCCGCCAGATGTGGCGCGGCGGGCGAAAAACGTCAAGCTGGCGACATAAAGCCCCGTTCGGAGCCGAAAAGGTCTCGACGTGCGGGCCAAATCTCACCAAGAATTCATCTCTGCGCCGGGGCGGCGCCATATTCCGGCCCGAGCGAACGGCATTATGTTGGAAACAGCTGGCGCGTTTATTTTCGCCGGCATGGAAAGGAGGCCGTCAATGTTGATGCGGCTTGTTGGAATTCTGGGCGCGCTCTGCGTCGCCATCGGGGTCGCGCTCGCCCCCGCGCATGCGAAAACCAAGCGTGAAAAAGCGGAAATCCTGGTCGCCAAGGCGGCGGACACGGTGGCTTATTTCGCCGATGATTCCGCCTATGAGCCATTGTGGGATCTTGCTGATAACGCGAAAGCCATGGTTATCATTCCGCGCTCCCTGCGCGGCGGTTTTGTATTTGGCGCGTCCGGCGGCAACGCGCTGATGATTGCGCGCAATGAAGATGGCAGCTGGTCGGAGCCGACATTCTTTACAATCGGATCGATCTCTTTCGGTTTGCAGATTGGCGGCGAAGCATCGGAATCCGTGCTGCTCGTCATGACCAATCGCGGCATGGAAGGACTTTTGTCGTCGACCGTTAAACTCGGCGCCGATGTGTCTCTCGCCGCCGGCCCGATCGGCGGCGGCGCCAAGGCGCAGACGGCCGACATTCTGGCGTTTTCGCGCTCGCGCGGCCTTTATGGAGGCTTGAGCCTTGAAGGCGCGCTGTTGAAATCGCGGAACAGCTGGAACCGCGAATATTACGGCGCCGACGTAACGCCGGCGGATATCATCTTCCGCGAAAAGGTTGCGCGCCCGCAATCGGCCACGCTGCAAAATGCAGTATGGGCGCTCGCCAATCGCGATGCGCCGACGATGATGGCGCCGGTACAGCCTGCACGGCTCGATCCGGTGACGGGCGAACCGCTGCCGGAAGAGCCGGTTTATGAGGATGACGCCATTTACGGTGCGCCGCTGGAGCCGATTGAGGACGAATAGGACGCAAGACCTCACAACAACGCGATCCTGAAGTGAACGCCCGCCGGTTGCCGCCGGCGGGCGTTTTTGTCATAGCCATTGATCGTGACGGCGGACGGGGAAAACATGGCTGACGGCCAGGCTGACAACTGCGTGCGCAACAGCGCAGATTCATTCGGAAAATTTCAGCATCCGGACATAACCGCCGACGGCGCCAGGCGCGCCAGCGTAAGCCTGACGCATCTGGACACGCTATGGGTCAACACTGGAACGCTCTGCAATGTGGAATGCGCCCATTGCTATATCGAATCCTCGCCGACCAATGACCGCCTCGCCTATCTGACCTGCGACGAGCTTGCGCCGTTTCTGGAAGAAGCGAAATCCATGGGCGCGCGCGAAATCGGCTTTACCGGCGGCGAGCCGTTCATGAACCCGGACATGATCGCGATGATTGAGGCGGCGCTGAAGCATGGTTTTTCGGTTCTTATATTGACCAACGCCATGCGCCCGATGATGCGTCCGAAAATACAGGAGCAATTGCTGGCGCTACATGAACGTTTCGGCGAGGCGCTGGCTTTGCGCGTCAGTCTCGATCACTACAGCGCCGACCGCCACGATGAAGAACGCGGACCCGGAACCTTTGCTGTGGGCATGGAGGGCCTGATCTGGCTGGCCAGCAACGGCCTCGCCCTTAGCGTCGCGGGCCGCACCCTCTGGACGGAAAACGAAACGGAGATGCGCGATGGCTTCGCAGCGCTTTTTGCAGCCCACGACATTGCGCTGGATGCGCACACGCAGGATGATTTAATCCTGTTTCCGGAAATGGACGAAGCCGCGCCGGTTCCAGAAATAACCACCGCATGCTGGTCGCTGCTCGATAAATCGCCAGCCGACATGATGTGCGCCAGTTCTCGCATGCTCGTTAAGCGTAAAGGCGCCGACGCGCCTGCCGTTCTTTCCTGCACGCTGCTGCCTTATGATCCGCAATTTGAAATGGGGAAAACACTCAAAGAGGCGTCAGGCCCCGTGAAATTGAACCACCCCCATTGCGCGAAGTTCTGCGTCCTTGGCGGCGCCAGCTGTTCCGGCTAAACCAGCTCTCATGCCAGCAGACGAAAACAAATCTCCGCGCGAAATTGCGCTGGAAAACCGCGAAACCGAAGGCGAAAAGCTTTATTCGCCATCGGCGGCGCGCAACCGTGACGCCATCCGCGACGTAATTGTCGAGCATATGTCGCACAGCGGGACCATTCTGGAAGTCGGCGGCGGCACCGGCGAACATGCTGTCCATATGGCGCGCGCACTCCCCGGCGCCCAATGGCGCACGGGCGACCCGGATCCCATATCCCGCGCCTCCATCGCCGCCTGGATCAGGGATTGCGGACTTTCGAACCTTCGCGGCCCGCACCCCATCGATGTCAGCGCCGACAACTGGGGCGTTGAGGATACAGCGCCCTTCGACGGGCTCGTCTCCATCAATATGATCCACATTGCGCCGTTTAGCGCGGCGACAGGCCTGTTTGCCGGCGCAGGCAGGTTGCTCGTCCCCGGCGGCAGGCTTTTTCTCTACGGCCCGTTTTCACGCAACGGCGCCCACACCGCGCCGTCCAACGAGGCCTTTGACGCCAGTCTGAAATTGCGAAACCCGGAATGGGGCGTGCGCGACCTTGAGCACGATCTTGCGCCATTGGCGCAGAAAAATGCGCTGACGCTCGAAACGGTTGTGGAAATGCCGGCGAACAATCTTTCCCTTGTCTTCAACAAACGCTGACAAGTTGCTGAAATCATTCTCTTGAATCTTCCCCAAATCTTTTTCGAAAGATTGTGGAAAAGTATGATTCGACCAAACCCGAAAAGTTGGTATCCTGATCATGTTTCGCGGTTCTATCAGGTAATTCGAAGCGCTTGCCTAGCGACGGGTTGCACGAGCTAACGAAATGATGAGCAACCAGCAGTAACGCTCAGACGCTGCTGGTAAGATTGGCCGAAGGCGGGTCAACGCACATCTGACGAACCTGAGCGGTTCGGCTTCCAGACGAATGCGTGAAAGCGCACTCGCAAGGAAGACCCGGAATCGCCGTGAGCAACGGGCAAGTTGCAAATCGGCGCGCGGCGTTAAAGGTCGAGGAAGGCGCAAGCCGGATACGGCAAGAGATGACGCGGATCTGGAAGACGCAGCGGTCGTGGCGGCTAACGAGCCTCGAGGTGATGCGCCGGAAAGGTCTAGTGGCGGAAAAGCGGAGCAGTAATGTTTCGATTTAACTGTCGCGTCGGAGAACATTCGGATTCTCACTGGATTGGGGTGTCCTTCGATATTCCGCGAGAGCGGACGAAAGGGAGTTGCTTCGGCAGCTCCCTTTTTGTTTTTGGACTGCGCTTCGCGGATATGCCGCCCGCCGACCAGCGCCAGCCCTTCATAAATTACCGAAAATGCTTCGACAGTTTCAGCCCCTGGCCCTGATAGTTTGACTTCACGTCCGCGCCGTAAAGCTGCTCTGGCCGCACCGCCATGCGCTCATAGACGAGACGCGCCACAAGCTGTCCGTCTTCGAGCACAAACGGCGCATCATGGCTCCTGACCTCCAGAACCGCGCGCGAGCCATTAGCGCCGCCCCCTGCCCCTTCTGCCGACCAGCCAAAGCCGGGATCGAAAAAGCCAGCGTAATGCACGCGAAACTCGCCGAGACCAGGATTGATCGGCGTCATTTCCGCCGCATAGTCCGGCGGAATAACCAGCGCTTCCCTGGAGGCCAGAATATAAAACTCATCCGGATCAAGAATGATAAAGCCGGATTTCTGCGAACCCAGCGGTTCAAAAAAATCATTGGCGTCGAGCGCTCCCGGCTGGTCGACGTCGATCAGTCCTGAATGGCGCCGGGCGCGCCAGCCGATGATCGCATCGTCGGTTTTCAGCGAAACACACAAGCCCAGCCCGCCATCGATATTGCTCGCGCCGTCAACCAGCGGACTTTCTTTGTTCAGTGTACGCAGCGCGTCGTCATCAAGGCGACATTCGCCGCGTTTCAGGCGCAATTGATTAAGGCTCGATCCTGTGCGCGCAAAAATCGAAAATGTCCGGGGACTAATCTCGGCATATAACGGCCCCTCATAGCCTGCCGGAACCTCGTCAAACGCCGCGCCATGATCGGTAACAAGTCTCACGAAAACATCGATGCGGCCCGTCGAACTCTTGGGGTTGGCGGCGCCGGCGACATCAACCGGCAGGGAAAGCCGTTCGTTCAACTCCACAAGGTAAACGCAGCCGCGTTCAAAAACGACGCCGTCTTCCAGGCTGAAGGCGTTCATGACAAGGCCATCATCAAGGCGGGCGGCGACCGTGCGCGCCCGCGATGGCAGGAATGACGCGCGCACCCGCCACGCGCGTGTCCCAAGGGTCAGATCAAGGCTCGCCGGTTGCAGTCGCGAAGGCGACGCCCCCGCGATCCCGCCGCGCTGCATCAGCTTTGCGATCATTCCGGCGGCGAAGACGCCATCTTTTCTGTTTAATGCCGTATCATTCATAAGACCCGGTTTGCCCGTCGCGGGCCCCGCACGCAAGATCGCGATGCGCGAGCCTCGCCTTCCTTTTTCCCCGCCCCGTTGAAATGCGCATGCAGTCTGGCGCTTTGGCCCGGCGCGGACTAAACTGCCGTTTTGGGTCGTCCTCGTGTACTGAAAATACGGGTGAGACTGATCGGGCAAGGGCGTGCGAAAATTGGGACGGCGAAGAGAAAATCGGCGGAACTCGACCATGTATGAGCGAATTACGCGTGGCATTCGCGTAAGCGTTAGCCCGCATTATCTTGAAGATCAGTCGGACCCCGAGGAACCGAGATATGTATGGGCCTATACTGTCCGTATCGATAACGAGTCCGCGGAGAGCGTCCAGCTGCGCGGGCGTTACTGGCGCATCACAGACGCCAAAGGCTTCACCGACGAGGTCGCCGGCGACGGTGTTGTCGGCGAACAGCCGGTCATCCGCCCGGGCGAAGGTTTTGAATATACATCCGGCGCGCCGCTGACGACGCCATCGGGCCTGATGGTCGGACGATACAGCATGGAAACGCCGGAAGGCGAAGCGTTCGAAGTCGACATTCCCGCCTTCTCTCTCGACAGTCCCCACGAATTACGCCAGATCCACTAAGCGAATAAGGACCGCCGCAGGACATGTTCAATCCTGTGCGTCGGCATTGATCAGATGCTTGCTTTCCGTCCGGTAGTTCTGGTGACGGGTGCGCTTGTCGCGGCCCTTGGGCTCACCATGCTGATACCGATGATTGCCGACCTTTTGTCGGCTGACGAAGTGCACCGCGCCGACTGGGGCGCATTCGCCATCGGCGCCATTGTCAGCGTTCTCGTCGGCGGCGGCGCAGCCGCCGCAAGCTGGGGGCCGATTGAAAGCATCACAACCCGGCAGGGTTTCATGCTCACGGCGATGAGTTGGTTGGCGCTTGTTGTTTTCGCGGCGATCCCGCTCACCCTTGGCGGGCTCCAGCTTTCCTATGTGGATGCTTTTTTTGAGGCGATGTCCGGCCTTACCACCACCGGCTCGACCGTCGTCACCGGCCTTGATGACGCGCCGCCGGGCGCGCTTTTGTGGCGCTCCATGCTGCAATGGTTTGGCGGCGTCGGGATCATCATCATGGCCTTCGCTGTTCTGCCGGCGCTGCGTGTCGGCGGCATGCAGATTTTCAAAAGCGAAGCCTGGGACACATCCGAAAAATTCATCGCCAACGCGGCGCAGTATTCGCTGTCGCTTTCCATGATCTATGCGTTTTTCACCATATTGTGTTTTCTGCTGTTATGGGCGTTCGGCATGCCGGCATGGGACGCTGTCAACCACGCCATGACAACCGTCGCGACCGGCGGTTTTTCAACCAAGGACGCGTCGATCGGCGCATTTCTGACGGTCGGCCGCGCACCGCTGGATATGGTTGTGACTGTTTTCATGATCATTGGCAGCCTGCCCTTCGGCATCTTTCTAGCGGCGCTTTTGCGCGGCGCATGGCGACGCCTGTTCACGGACAGCCAGATACAATTTTTTCTTGCGATCGTTGGATTCCTGACCATCGCCATGATGCTGCATGTTCAAACGGTGCTGGAGGTGGATCTGTTTACAGCGTTCCGCCTCTCAGCGTTTAATATTGTCTCGATCATTACCGGCACCGGATATGCGACAACCGATTATTACGCCTGGGGGCCATTCGCCCACGGCGTTTTCTTTTGCATCATGTTTATTGGCGGCTGCGCCGGGTCGACCTCATGCGGCATGAAAGTGTTTCGCTTTCAGGTCGCCCTTGCAGCGCTGATTGTCTACGCCCGGCGCCTGGCTCACCCGAACGGCGTTTTTGTCGCGCACTACAATCACCGTCCGCTGACAGATGACGTTTTCGTATCGGTGTTGAGCTTTTTCTTCGTATATTTCGCCGCCTTCGCAACCCTTGCCGTCCTCTTATCCGGCCTGGGACTCGACACGCTCACCGCGCTTTCCGCCGCCGGCACCGCCATCGCCAATGTCGGCCCCGGCCTTGGCGAAGTCGTTGGGCCTGCAGGGAATTTCGCACCTTTGCCTGACACCGCAAAACTGCTCCTCGCGGGCGGAATGTTGCTTGGCAGACTTGAGCTTTTCACAATACTGGTATTGTTTTCGCCTGCGTTCTGGCGCGGTTAGAGCGTTGGCGCGCTAAACGTATCGCACGCATCGACATCGCCGGAACGATACCCGCTGCTGAACCAACGCTGACGCTGGGCGGAAGTCCCGTGCGTGAAACTTTCCGGCGTCACCCGGCGCCCCGCATTACGCTGCAATGTATCATCGCCAATCGCCTCAGCGGCGCGAAGACCTTCCTCAATGTCGCCCTCATCGAGAAGCCCGCTGGTGCGGTCCGCATGATGCGCCCACACGCCGGAATAACAGTCGGCCTGCAACTCCATACGCACCTGCAGCGCATTCGCTTCGCCCTCTCCCCGCGCCCGCTGCTGCGCCGTGCGCACCTGGTTTGAAATCCCGGTTACGGTTTGGATGTGATGGCCAACCTCGTGCGCAATGACATAAGCGGCGGCGAAATCACCCGGCGCGCCAAAGCGCTGCGCCAGCTCTTTAAAGAAACTGGCGTCGAGATAAAGCTTGCGATCTGCGGGACAGTAAAACGGACCCGAGGCGGCCGACGCATGTCCGCATGCTGATGAAACACTGCCGTTGAACATTACCAGCGTCGGTTCCGGATAATCCGAGCCTGCCGCCTGAAACTCACGCGACCAGACGTCTTCGGTTTCGGCAAGGACCACGCGAACGAATTGCGATGTCTCGTCATCAACCGGCGCAGCCGCCTGCTGCGTCGCCGGCTGTCCCTGTAACAGGGCGATGGGATTTGCCCCCGCCAGGTAAAGCCCGACCCCGACCACGCCAAGAATGAGAAGTCCGCGAATGCCGAACCGTCCAATGATGAAGCGAACCAGCATGATGAGGATACCGGCGCCGCCTGCAGCCGCCGCGCCGCGGCGATCCTCAACATTCCGGCTTTCCCGCCGCCCTCGCCATTTCACCATGTCGCCGTTCCCTTACCCGCCGCTGTTAACCAAGCGGCGTAGCTAAACCGAAAACAACCCGTAATGTCGAGGGTTCCAGCGCCGGCGCGAGTTCCCGCGCGCTCACCGGGCCAGTTTGCGCCGCGCCTTGACTTGGGGCCCCTCAACGGGGATTCTAGCTCGGGGATTGATGGGGAGTTCCATGTCGGGTTCCGGCCACTATACGAGGCTAGCCGCCGCGCTGTTCACTGCAGCCTTGCTCGCCTTTGTCATTATGAAGCCAAACGCCGGCAAAGACGCCGTTGCGCGTGTCGCCAGCGTCGCTGGCTCTGTGGAAAAAACGCCGCTCTCTGCGCGTGCCTGCGCCATTGGCGACCCGGCGTTCTCCGGCCCGTTTGCGCCGATCGAGGACGTGCTCAGCATTTCCCCGCTTGGCGGCGTCACGGCGCCGGGTGAAGTGCTGCCGGCCCCCTATCTGCGCATCAATACGAAAAAAGGCGACACTGCATTTGAACGCCGGACCACAACCGCATTAGCGCCGGCGCGCGCGGACATCGTAGCGCTGGAACGCAAGATCGAACGCGACCCATATGGACGCGCTACATCGCAATCATGGACAGCGCATTTCCGCTCCTGTGAAAATATTTCATTTTACTATGACGATATTGACTGGATCAGCGACGCTATCCTGGAGCGCGCCGGCGGTCTGAACGCATTCACTGAACTTGGCGGGCCGGACCACATTGCGCTGGAAACGAAAATTCGCGTTCCCGAAAGCGAGATCATTGGCGAGACCAATGGATTCAATGTGGGCTTGCATGACTTAGCCGCCGCGCCGAAAGCGTTGGAGCGTCCTGATCGTTACCGCTCAAATCCTTATGCTCGCGCCGCAGCGCTTGATGCGCCGCCGTCCCTGATCGAAACGATCACGCTGAACACTGCGCAGGCTCGCTGCGCTATCGATTACCTGCCAAAAGATCTGCAGGCGGAATGGGCGGCGAAACTTGGCGACAGCTGGGGTATCCGCAAGGCGAAAGGCGAAGACGCCTGCCGCACGGCATTGCCTGACGAACCAGGCGCTGCGGAAGGCGTGTGGCACACAGACTCCGCCCATAATGGCGCAACGACAAAAATCAGCGCCATTGCGTTGGCAAGCGATTCCATCGATCCAGACCGGCTGATTTTCGCCCTGCACGGCCGCCTTCCGTCGCTGACCCCTTCGCTGGTTGCTATGGCGCCGAATATGGATGAAGAGCGCGCTGAGGCGGCGAAGGATTTTCTATCTGTTATAAAGGGCGATGGCCGGATCAACACGCCGTTCAGAGCGGTGAAGGATGGCGAGGTCTATTGCTATGAACGGCTTCGTACGAATTTTGTCGGCCCACAGATTAACGGCGTCATTCTGGTGCAGCGCAATGGCGGCGACGGCCCCGGCGCCTTGAAAATTGAAGCGCGCGGCGACGCGCTTTCTTGCATTGATCTGGCGGAACCGTGGGTTTTTACGGGCAATGAGACAGTGTTTTACCGGTAATCAAGGCCGCCCTGCCAGATCGCAACCGACGGCGGCGCCTTTAGAATCAAGATCGCACCAGCGGCCCTACTCATTAAGAAACGAGCGAACCGCCTCGTAGAACCGGGGCCAGGCGGGATCGCCCTTCGGCATCAGGTGATTATTCGTCTCAAGCGCCACAAATCGCGCATCCGGGATGCATGCCGCTAGCTCGCGTCCGAAATCGAACGGCACGCGCAAATCGCCGCGGGCATGCGCGACCAGCGTTGGCGCCTTTATCAGGCTCAAGCGATCGTAGACGTTCACAAGCCCCAACGCCTCTAACAGCCGCGCAGCGTTCTCAGGTGATGTGGTCATACGTTGTAATTCATTGAACCACTGATGATTTCCAGGCGGCGCGTCCGGCATGAAAAGAGACGCGAACAATTGCCGGAATGCGGGTTCGTCTTTTCCCCAGCCGCTTTTGATCAGGGTGATCATCGCTTCAGTGTCGGCGATCACCTTTTCCCCGCGGCCGATGCGCCAACCGCGCGCATAACCGCCGAGGAGTACGAGCCTGGAGACTTTCTCCGGGTAGCGCGCGGCATATTCCGCAGCGACAGCGCACCCTTGCGAGATGCCGAGAAGCGGAAACCGGTCGATGCCGGCCGCATCCACAACCGCTTCCAGATCGGTGACCAAAGAATCGAAAGAAAAGTCCTTTACGCGCCAGTCCGACAGGCCGTTGCCTCGTTCATCGTAACGGATGAGCGTGTGATTTGCGGAGAAAGCACGGAAGAAATGACGCCAGACCGGGCTTTCCCAGTCGAACTCAAGATGGTTGAGCCAATTGGCTGTCTTCACCAATGGCGAGCCCTCGCCAACAGTCGCGTAGGCAATTTGGACGCCGTCGGCGGTTTTGCAGAAACGGATATCCTGGCGCCCGAGCGGCGCCTCAGGCGCGGCCCCGTCAGTATGGTTTATGATTGCAGCTTGGTCAGTCGCCCCCCTCGTAGCGGAGGGCTTGGCCATTAATGCGGCGTCCAGCAGACCAAGATCGACGCCGTCGACACCGTTAAGCGCTTCTTTGCTCAACGCCGCCTGCCGGCTGGCCTCCTTGTTGCGCCCGGCCTGCGCCAACGCGGTGATGAGGGCTCTGTGAAGGTCGATATCGTATGGCTCGATCTCAACAAGTTCATAAAGACGGTCCGCTCTTGCAGAGTGATCTTCTCCAAGCCGCGCTACAATTGCGCGCAACAGCGCGGCGCGCATGGCCCTCGCTTTCTCACGATGCACCAGGAGAAAAGTTTCAAACTCCGGCTGGTTCGGCAAATCCAGACCGGCCATCAACTCACCGGAATATCGATCCGCAAGGGTGACCAGATCAGTTGTATCAAGATCATCAAGTCGGCCCACAGTCGACTGCAAGTCCAGATAGTCGACATGCACGCCGGACGTATCAAATGCAGCCCGCTCCCGGTCAGCTTTAATGCGGGCGGCGCTTTCGTCGTTGACAAGGCCGCGCAGCTTGCTGAGCGACCAGCGCAGGGAGCCACGCGGATCGTCCGGGACTTGCCAGAAAATTTCGCAAAGGCGCTCGCGTCTTTCCGGCGCGCCCTTAAGCGCGAGATAAGCAAGAAGCGCGCGGGTCTTCTTTGATTGCGGCAGGGCAAGGCGTTCGCCGTTTCTCATAACGGCGATGTCGCCAAAAAGCCGGAGTTCAAGATCGCCGGCGCTCATTGCGGCCGCTCTCCTTAATAAAACAGGAACTTACCACGCTTGATCGTCAAATTCGACGGGCGTTTCAACGCCAGCCCCAACGCCGCTGCGCAAATGTGGGAAGCGTCGCAGCCATGCGACGGCATTAACAGAAAACCACAGGAGAGCAAAATGCCTGACTCTGTCGAATCGATACTGGGCGCTGTTGTCACCGCCATTGTCGTCGTCGGCGTGTTCGCCGCGCTGGGGCCGCTTGTCTGGGCGTGATCATCACAGATCACGCCTACCGGCGCCATTAGCGCTCAGCCTATTTGATTGCCGCGGCTTCCGTCATGCCTGCTTTTGAAGCAAATACCTGGAACATGCGCCGGTATTGTGCGGGCGTGAGGCCCGTCTTTCTTTTGAAAACGCGCCGAAAAAAGCGGGCGTATTGATAGCCCACATGTTCCATGATGCCGTCGAGTGGAAGTCCGCCAAAGATTTCCCACCGACGACAAGACATCGATCATACCATAGAGCGCTGAACCCGAGGTCTCCGGTACAGCGACGATCAACGCATCAATGATCAGGTCTTCCGATTCTCTCATTGCATTGCCCTGTTTGACGCGGATGAAACCGTTTCAATGCTCGTCCAATTGCGCTTTTCGCCAGGTAGCAGGCGCGCAATCATGCACCCTCTTAAACGCTCTGGAGAACGCGGCAACGGAGTCATATCCGACGTCTTCTGCGACTTGCGCGACGCTCCGATTTGAGTTTTGCAGGAGTTGCGCGGCGCGCTGCATACGCCAGCTTGTTAGATATTGTTTGGGCGACGTTCCGATCAGGCGCGAGAATCGGTCGGCAAAGGCCGATCTGGAAAGACCGACCTCCCGGCTCAAATCATCTACCGTCCATTCTTTGGCGATATCCTTGTGGAGGACCCCGAGTGCGCGGGAAACGTAAGGATCCTTCAATCCCGCCAACCAGCCAGTTTCACCGTCAGGTAACTTTTCCGTATAGCGACGAACAGCTTCGACGAACAAGAGCTCTGAAAGTTTGGACAAGACCGTGGACGATCCCGGACTTCCGGCGGCGACCGCATCCGCCGCGAACTGAAAGGACGACCGAATCCACTCCGCCGCGCCGGCTTCCTCGACGCCCAATTTGAATGCCTGCGGAAGCGCCGCAATGACAGGGTTTTCCTTGCCGTCGTCAGACCCCAAATATCCGCAGACAACCTTCGTAACGGCGCCGTCGCCTCCATGGCGGATCTGGAAGAGGCCGTCTCCCTCACGTGTCGGAATAACTTTGCTTACGTCCGCTGGCGGCAATGAAGTATCGCTGCCAAATGTGTGAGGGTCATTGCGCGGCAACAGCACGACCTCGCCGGTCCCGACCTCAATTGTCGGACCGTTCCAAACCCGAACGCTCATCCGCCCTTCGACAATGTAATGAAAGGAAATCAAATGCCGCGCCGGCAAGGCGAAAGGCGCGCACAATTCGGGCTTGACCTGCGCAACAAAACACCAGGGCTCTGAAAACTCCGCGTGAAGATAGACCCCGCCCGTAAGGCGAGACGCGCGCAATACGTCAGACAATGCATCCATAGTACATTCTCGGGCAATCCGGCGTTTTGAGCATATTTCCCGGCATCCTGATCATATCGGCGCCGCACACAAAAGCCTAGTTCCCTTCGCTCTGTTGAATATGAGCGAGCTAACGATGCCCGTCACTATTGCCAAACACGACAAGGAGCAAAGGGAATTTGCAGGCGAGCTGTGGCCGTTAGAATTCCCGAAGAACTGCTTTTGGCTGCGTGCGGCGTCTGCGCCTCAGTTCAACTATCCCGTTCTCCGTGTTCCCGGTCACAGCGCCCTTTGTGGCGCGAATGAACCCTTTTTGGCGCGAAATGCTCTCAAAAGGAAAACAAGAGCGCCCCACTATGCCACCACGCTACACGGGCGGCGGACCGCAGAGAACAACGCGGCGCGGCAACTTCGCCATTTTCAACGCTCACTACAACGCTCAGCAAAACGGCGCGCTGCGATTTTCGCTGAGCTCAACAATCAGATTTGGAGACGATTATGACTGCTCAATTCAACTATAAGGACGCGCTTGCGCGCTCTGAACAAATCAACTGGCGAGTTGAAGATTTGATTGGCGGCGACAAGTCGCTTGATTTTTCAAAACCCTTCCTGCCGGAATCGCTGGCGCGCGTGGAACGTCTTTCCTTCCTGTCGGAAGATGAAAAGCGCGTCGTCAATCAAATTCGCGGCCATGGCTATCTCTACACGTTCGGCCTGGTCGAGGAATTCATCCTGCCGTTCGTTATGGAGCACGTGGAAAAGCAGCTCGCCGACGGCGATGACTATCGCGTCCGCGCGCTTCTTCAGTTCGCGACTGAAGAAGCAAAGCACATCCATCTCTTCAAGCGGTTTCGCGAAGAGTTCGTTGACGGTTTCGGAACCGATTGCGCTGTCATCGGACCGCCCCAGGCGATCGCCGCGGAAGTGATGAAACATGACCCGCTTGCGGTCGGGTTCGCGATCCTCGGCATCGAATGGATGACGCAGATTCACTATACCGAAAGCATACGCGATGATGCGAGCCTCGACCCGCAATTCAAGAGTCTGCTGAAGCATCATTGGATGGAAGAGATGCAGCATGCGCAGCTCGATACGTTGATGATCGAAGCGCTTGCTGAAAGCCGGGATGCCGAAGAATGCCGGTCAGCCGCTGAAGAGTATCTTGAAATTGGCGGCTTTCTTGATGGCGGCCTCGCGCAACAAGCTGAATTTGACGCCGACGCTTTCACCAAAGCGACCGGCCGTGTGCTGAGCGAATCGGAGCGCAAGGAATATGTCAGCAAGCAGCATCAGGCGTTGCGCTGGACGTTTCTCGGCTCCGGCCTCACGCATCCGCAAGTTGAGGCTACATTGAAACGCATCACGCCCGAAGGCGCGGCAAAAATTGCTGACGTCGCCCCGGCGTTCTGCTGATCCCCCAAAACTAAACCATAAGCAATACACTCAGAGGAGAGAACTATGTTGGTAAGACCAAGAGCAAAAGCGGCGACGGCGCTGGCCCAAATTAGCGCAATCATCGCGGCGTCTGTGACCAGTTTGTTCGCAGCGGCGAGCACGGCGCATGCGGACGTAGATCGCGAAATCGCGGCGCGCTATGTGCGCGGCGGCGCGGCGCAAGTCACGATCAGCGACATTAACGCGCTGGTCGGCGACATCGATGCGCAGGTCAGCGGCGCATCGTCGCTGACCTGGACCAGGGACGGGGTCGGCTTTGACTACAACACCGCCGATCTCGAACCGGACGCGCCTTACACCATGTGGTGGGTGACGTTTAACCGCCCGCGCAAATGCCTTTCGGCGTGCGAATGCGGGCTTGTCGACCTCGCCGATCCGGCGGTTGACGCAGGCGTCTTCTTCGCTGGCGGACGCATGACCGACCAGCACGGCCAGGCCGACTTCGCCGGCGAAATCGATTACGGCGAATTGCCGACCGGTGAGGACCAAATTCCTTTTCCGGGAATCGAAGCCGCAATCAAGCGCCGATCCGAGATTCACCTCGTCGTGCGTGAACACGGCGAAGCCTTAGCTGATCCTGCGGATCTGAAAGCGCAGCTGACGCAATTCAACGGCGGCTGCGGACCAAACAGCTGCAACGACGTGCAGGTATCCATTCATCGCAGCCAATTCTGCCGCAAACGATCACGTCGCTAACAACCACATTCGAAATCAAAGGAGAGAAAATATGCTGGATAAAACACAATCAAAAGCAATCAATGGAATGAATGTCGATGACGTCAACGCGCTGATTGAAAGCGTCAAGGCCGACACCGCAAATGGCGAAACAAAATGGCGCGTGACCAGCGCATGGCACGGGCGCACCCATAATCGCGCCACTGTGTCTTCATTTCATATCGGTGGCGAAGAGGTGAAGCGCCAATTCACGATCGATATGGACGAGCCGCCACAGCTCGGCGGCGCCGATCAATTCGCCAACCCGCAGGAGCACCTGCTCGCAGCGCTGAATTCCTGCATGATGGTCGGCTATGTGGCGCTGTGCACGCTTTCCGGTATTCGCATTGACAGCCTTGAGATTGAAACCAATGGCGACATTGACCTGCGTGGCTTTCTGGATCTCGACGACACCGTCGCTGAGGGTTACGAAAATCTCGATTACGTTGTCCGCATAAAGGGCGACGCCACGCCGGAACAGTTCGAAGAGATTCATCAGGCGGTGATGAAAACCTCGCCGAATTTCTACAATCTGTCCCGCGCTGTCGCACTGAACGCGACACTGCAAGTCGAATAAAGCGTAACTGCTTTGCGAAAAAGGGCCGTCGGTCAGGCGGCCCTTTTGAACGGCTCCTTTTGTGCTGTGTCAGACTTCCCATACAGTTTTTTGCCCCGACTAGGCTGGATGGCTCAAAGGAAATCAGTCCGCTCGGCGCAAGTCCACTTCAAAGTTTTTAGCCCAGTAGCCATCGGGATCAGTGGGCAGATGATGGAATTCCGAGACCCGCCATTTGCGGCCGTCTTCGGAAAGTCGCCATTCGATCCGCTCATCTGCAGCAACGCCTTCCGGTGTCGTATAGTCGGTGAAAGCGACATAAGTGTTCGCCTCCTCACCGCGACGGATATGATAGGTCACACGCCCAGCCCAGTTATCGTAGATATAGAGCGCCTGGTACGCATTCTCGTCGGGATCATAATTGTAGTGGCTGCGCAGCGAGCGAGAGCGTCCGTCGGAACGGGTCATCGTGCTGTCACACTGGATGTAATTGCTTGCCAGAATATACTGACACGTACGGCCCGCTTCTTCATGCGCCGGCTGTCTGTCGTTTTCGCGCGGAAAGAAAAACGTGGTCTGACCCTCCCAGGTCCCAATCAGAAAATCGAGATCCGCGATGGAAGGCGCGTTGTCCTCGACCTGTCCAAAGGCAGACGGAACCGCCAGTATGCACGCCGTTGATATTGCAAGTATTCTCATGGGTTTTCCTTAGATCGCTTGACCGTCACTGTTTCATCCATGTCATTTCAAATGTCTGAGGCCAGTAGTCAGATGGCTCGCCTTCGACATGATTGTACTCTTTCGCCCAGTGCGCGCGGCCATCGGCGCTGAAGCCAAACTCCACGCGGACCTGCACCGGCGTTCCGTCACGCGTTTCATCGCCATGGAAACCAACGAACATGTTTTCATCTTCGTTCCATTGGAAAGGATAAGTAATTTTCGCGGGCCATCCCCGGAAGATGAAAAGGTTTTCGAAGGCGCCCGTCGTCCGGTTGTAATTCGCATAGGAGTGATGCGCTCGCTCGCGACCATCGGAACGCACCCATTGCGTCGCGCATTCTATGTAATAGCCGTCAAGGATTGGCCGACATCGTCCTTCGACCGTTTCTGTCAGCTCTTGCGCCTTTACATCCCTTGGACGGAAGTGACGCGCCTCGCCCCGCCACTCGCCAATCAGCGGCGCCAGGTCAGCCATCGATGATGTTGAGGGCGTTTGAGCAAAAGCCGGGCCGGAAAGGACAATGGCAAGCGCAAAGAACCAGATGCTTTTCATATCGCTTCCCTTTTTTTGAAAACTGGCTACTGGGCTGGTTCCAGACGCAAAATCACGCCCGGTTCAGCATCCGTCATCACATAGAGATACCCATCTAATCCCATCTTCACGGTGCGGATGCGCTCGTCCAGATCTTCAAGCAAATGCTCTTGAAAGAGGACGCGCTCGCCATCAAGCTCCATACGGATGAGCCGCCGGTCACCGAGGCTGCCCATGAACAAATCGCCTTGCCAGTCAGGAAAATCATCGCCGGTGTAAAAAGCGAGTCCCGAGGGAGCGGTCGAAGGGCGCCAGTAGACAAGCGGGCCGTCAACGTCCGAAAGCTGCGCATCCTCTGTGATGACCATGCCGTCGTAATCGATCCCATAAGTTGCAATCGGCCAGCCGTAATTGGCGCCGCGGCGCAGAATGTTCACTTCGTCTCCGCCTAATGGTCCGTGCTCTGAGAACCAGAGCGCGCCTGTCTCAGGATGCCGGGCAGCGCCTTGCACATTGCGGACGCCATAGGCCCAGATTTCCGGACGCGCATTATCGTCGCGGACAAATGGATTGTCCGCTGGAATCGATCCGTCATCATTGAGATTAACAATTGAACCCGTAAGGTTGCTTAAGTTTTGCGATTCATCAGGCAAGTGACGCCGGTCCCCAGCCGTAACAATCAGGCGTCCTTCCTTATCCCAGACAAGCCGGCACCCTGCGTGGGCCGTTTCATTGGAACGATTATCGCCGTCAAGAATGACCTCCACGTCACGCAGTTGATCGCCATCCAGACGGGCGCGAGCGACGCGGCTGACATTGGAGTCGTAAGTCCCGTGATGATAGCAAAGATAAACCAGCTGGTTGTCAGCGTGGTCCGGGTGGAGGGCGACATCCAGCATGCCCAGACGCCGACCGTTCGGGTGATTAAACAGCACCGGCCCGCCCGTCAGCGGCGCCGAGACCTCTCCATCGCGAACGATGCGTACAGCGCCAGTCCATTCCGTAACGATCAGCCCGCCATCGGGAAGAAAGTCGAGTCCCCAGGGAAAAGACAATCCTTCCGCAATTGTCACCGCCTTAAACGCAGCTTGATGCGAGGTCTCCTCAAACATCACGTCCCCTGGCGCCGCTTTCGCGGTTGGGAGCGTTGCGGCGGCGAAGGCGATAAACAGAACCGGTAATTGGCGCATTGAGCGATATCCTGCTGATGACGATGACGGTGGGATTACCGGCGATCCGCTTCAAGGGTCCCCAAGAGCGCTTCAAGAAAAGTCCAAGATTTCCTCAAGACCTAAAAATCAATGCAATTTCCGTAACTTAAAGGTGCTGGCGCATTTGGGATTTACGCGAATTTCCGGCACTATGAGCACCCTGATCAATGACAAAAACGATGACCTCATGAAACTTCAACTCGGCGACTGGATCATCCAGGAGCACGCCAATCTGCTGACGCGCGACGAAAAGGTCGTGCGGCTGGAAAAGCGCGTCATGGCCGTGTTGATGCAGCTTATCGAGGCGAACGGCAGCGTCGTCGCCAAGGAAGAATTGATCGATAAGGTCTGGAACGGCGCCGCCGTCAGCGATCATTCTGTAGCCAACGCCATCAGCGATCTGCGCCGGGCGCTTGGCGACGACCGTAAAAATCCGAACTATATCGAGACCATTCCAAAGCGCGGCTATCGTCTGATCCAGACCGCCCAGACAATCAGCGCAGACAACGCCATTGAGGATGACAAGACTGCCGGGGCGCAGGCGCCGCAGCACTCTATGGCGCACGCCTGGACGCTTGTCGCAGCAACGCTGTTAATTGGAGTCGTCATCGCCATTGTTTTTTTGCGCCCGACCCCGCCGGCGAGATTATTCCTTACGGACATTGAAAATGCGACGGGACAAACCCGCCATGATCTTGCGGCTAACGCCGCGACGGAAATGCTGACGGTGTCTCTTTCTGGCGGCGATCTCAGACTGGTTCGCTGGCGCGCACCCTTTACTGCTGCAAGCGACATTCAAACGACAGGCCATGACAGAATTGTCTCCGGCCGCATCATCAATGATGGCGCAACGGCAATCCTTGCGCTGGACGTTGTCGACCCGGCGGATGGCGCATCGATCTGGGCGGGCGCTTATCCGATAACAGGCGCAAACTTCGCCGCCCTCGCGGCTGCCATCGCGGCTGACCTTCGCGAACCTCTGAAAATATCGCCGCCACTATCGGCATACGCCGCCGCTGATCCGGAAATTGCAGAAGCCTATTGGCGCGCGCGTTACCTGTGGAGTTTGCGGGAGCATCAAGCCATACGCCATGCGCTGCGCATACTGGAAGGCGTCGCAATCAAAGCGCCCGATTATGCGCCGGCGCATGCCGCCATCGCGGATATCTACGCCCACAAGACGGCGGAAGAACTGGGTCTGGAACGATCCGAAACCTATCCGCTTGCAGAACATCACCTTGCACGAGCCTTCGCCTTAAACCCTGATCTTGCAGAGGCGTTCATCACCCGCGCCTATCTTGCTTTTTTCCGCGACCGCGACACCCCCCGCGCCATGGCCGAGATCGACAAAGCTATTAAGGCGCAACCAGCCAACGCCGTCGCATGGCAGACCAAAGGCATGATCGCCAGCGCCGCTGGTGAAGCCCGCATAAGCCTGCAGGCGATCAAGCGGGCGCATGATCTCGATCCTCTTTCCGCAGGCGTCGCCTGGGACAGGGTCTGGTTTCTCTATGTCGCCGGCCGCCCGGATGAAGCGCTGGCGGCGGCGCAGAATGCGCGGCGCATCGCACCGCCCGTACATGTTTATGAAGCGCTAATCCATCTCGCACGTAACGACGAATTGGCGGCTTTTGAAAGCTGGCTCAATCATGCTTCAGCGCGCGGGCTGTCAAATGAGCGCGAGGCGGAAATTCGCGCTATCGCCAATAAGGAAGGGGCGCGCCGAGGTCTGTCCGCGATTGCGGCAGCGGCGGCAAGCAGTGATGCCAATCCGCAAAACTATCGGCAAATCACGCTCCCTCACGCAGCGCTGCTTGCAGCGTTGGATCAGCACGATACCGCTGTTGGCTTACTGCTGAATAACAGACCTGCAGAAAAAAGCTGGTGGTGGAGCTGGTACGATGTAATGCCCGGAATTGATCCGCTCAGACATGACCCGCGATTACAATCACTCACTATTACGCCCGTCGCCATCGCAGACGGATAGGCCAGGGCCGGCCACATTCATTGGCACCAGACGCCTTTGTCGCTGCGGACCGCCAGGCCCGCATCAACCAAAGCGGCCGACAGATCGCCGTCTGCCGTCTCAATACGCGCAACGACACGCCCGCCGTACTTGTCGCGTCCAATATCGTGCAGCATCGCATCACCTCCTTTAAGGAAATCCTCAACAAACTGCTTGGCGCGTTCGGCCTTCTCACGTTCGTCAGCGCATTTGGGCCGAAAAAGCTCCGGCGCATCCACGCCGACTAAACGAACAGAGACGACGAGCTCCTGATCGATCCAGATGGCGACGCGCATCCGCACCGTGTCCCCGTCGATAACGCGCTCAACACTCGCGGCGGCCGGTCCAATGGCGCTCCGAGCGGCGTGTGTTTCTGTCGCGATCATTGCCAGCGGCAATATATAGGTGTATAGTTTTATCATGCACACTCATAAGTAGCATGTTCTTTTTATGTTCTCAATATATTTGCGACTGAATTAATAGAGAGTAGCGCAGCCCGGCGGCCGGGATTATGGGGAATATTTGACGGGTCAGCCTTACAGCCGTCAGAAATCGACTGCCCGGCCGCCGCGTTCCCAATCGCCAAAACGCGTCGGCTCTTCACCCTTTGGTCCGCCCAATTCCTTCGAATCTGGAGACTTCTGGGCGGCTTGTTTTTCTTCAGCCGCGCGTCGCGCGGCAGCCTCTTCCAGCGCCCGAATAGCCGCCGGCGGCAGGTCTTTTTTCGGCGATCCGTCGGTTTTTTTCTCATCCATTGGAAGTCACGTCCTGATATCTCTTATCGGCGCTCATATTGAAGCCCGCTTTTCCAGATACATATATAGGCCGTTCACAAACCGACAAAAGGACCAGCGCCAGTGTTTAACACGCTCCGGACATTCATGCTGCTTGCAGCGCTGACCGCACTCTTTATGGGTGTCGGCTACATGATTGGCGGCGCCGCCGGTATGGGGATCGCCTTTCTGGTCGCCGCTGGCATGAATGTTTTCGCCTATTGGAATTCAGATAAAATGGTCCTGCGCATGTATAAAGCGCAGGAAGTTGACGGAAACCACGCCTCCGGCGCCGTCCGCCGCTATGCGCAGATGACGCAAAACCTGGCGCAGAACGCCGGGCTGCCGATCCCGAAAATCTATGTCATTGAGAACGATCAGCCAAACGCCTTCGCGACAGGCCGTAATCCGGAAAACGCCGCCGTTGCGGCGACAACAGGGTTGTTGCGTATGCTGACCGAAGAGGAGCTTGCCGGGGTGATGGCGCACGAGTTGGCGCATGTGAAAAACCGCGACACCCTGACGATGACGGTGACCGCAACCATCGCCGGCGCGATCACCATGCTCGCCAATTTCGCGTTGTTCTTCGGCGGCAACCGCAACAATGGCGGCGGCATTATCGGCGCATTAGCCATCATGATTCTGGCGCCGATGGCGGCGGGGCTGGTGCAGATGGCGATCAGCCGCGGCCGCGAATATGAAGCGGATCGGATTGGCGCGGAGATCTGCGGTCATCCGGAATGGTTGGCGTCAGCGCTTGCAAAGATTTCCAACGGCGCGGCGCGTATTCCCAACCACACGGCTGAGCGTCACCCGGAAACCGGACAATTGATGATCATCAATCCTTTGTCGGGGCAAGGACGCGATAATCTGTTTTCAACGCACCCGGCGACACAGAACCGCATCGAACGACTGATGGCGATGGCGGGCGGCGCACCGTCGTCTTTTTCCCAGTCTGTACCGACGGCGGGCGGACAGCGGGGCCCTTGGGGCTAAGCTTAAACCTTTACTTGGCGCTCTCGGGGAATGCCGGCAGCCGATCAATATCAACCGGGTCGTGCTGAACGATCAGCACTGGGTCTAACTGACCGACAAGGGCTTCAACCCGTTCAATCGACGCCAGCGTTTCGGCACGGCTCGAATTCCATTTTGAAACCGTCCGCATGCCGACTTCGCTACGGAAATGAAACAAGTCGCCGGTCATCAGAACCGGACCAGCCTCATCCAGATTCACCAGCAGCCCGCTGTGACCAGGCGTGTGACCAGGCAAGGCCAGTATTGTCACCCGCCCATCGCCGAAAACATCGTGATCTCCGGAAAATTCCTGCATTGATGCATCCCCGTCAAACCAGGCAGCTAGTCTGCGACGCGCATTGCCTGGCGGGCGCTGGCGAAGCCATGAAGCATCCGCCTCACTCATCAATAATGTGGCGCTGCTAAACTCTCCGGCCTGCCCGATATGGTCGCCGTGGAAATGGCTGACGCTGATGAAACCAATATCATTAACGCTGAGACCAAGCTCACTGAGTTGGTCAGCAATTGTAATGCTGATAGAAGATGTCCAGCCTTCATTTGCAGTGATGTTGCCCAGCACCTCGCGCGGCAATCCGGCGTCCCACAGCAAATACTGATCACCGTTCCGAACAAGATAACACCCGTTGCTGATCGTCGCTGACTGGCCCTCATATTTGTAGCTGTCGGAAAAATACGAAATGTCGTCGATGATCATTTCACCGCAGTCGAGGCGCCATAGCTCCACATCGCCTGTTTGCGGAGCAGCAATCGCCGAACCGACGAGAAAGCTCGTTGCACCCGAGATTATTGCGATGAAGTTGTGTTTGAAATTGCGATTTGGCAAACTCGTTTCCCCATATTCATTGAAATGCGTAGTCCGCACTGACTACAACCTCTTTGATGTGAACCGACATTGATATAGCGGAATGCGCGCGCAAAATGCGCCGAAATTACTTTGAAAATGCGCATAGTTTTTGCGTTTCAGGACAAAAACTCATGAGTGAAAAACACCGGTTAGACGGCAAGGATCGTGAGATCGTGCGAATGCTGCGGGGGGACGCCTGGCTCACGCACACCAAGATAGGCGAGGCCATTCACCTGTCCCCAAGCGCTGTGCAGCGCCGGTTTGAACGCCTGCGCGCACAAGGTGTTATCACTGGCGCCCGCGCTGTCGTTGACCCATCGGCTTTGGGTAGACGTTTGCGAATGCATCTTCTACTTGAATTACACAACGACAGTCATGAACAGCTGGAAGCTCTCGTAGACAGATTAAAGGCGCACGAGGAAGTTTCTCATATCGATCTAACCCTTGGGAAATTCGATATTCTGTTGACCGTGGATTGCGAAGATACCGATGCATTCTCCGACTTTGCGATGAATGCGCTAAATAAAGATACGAATATAAAACACTGCTTTACGCTGACGAAACTTAAGACTTTGCTGTGAAGAACACTGAGACGCAGCGATTTCGCTGTCTCATCAATCAAACAATTCCGGCTCCAGCGCCCCTTCGATTTTAAGGAGCCGTCGCTTCGCTTCGGCGCCGCCAGGCGCTGAAAACCCTGTCATGGCGCCATTGGCGCCAACAACGCGGTGGCAGGGCACAATGATAGGAATGGGATTGCGCCCAAGCGCCTGTCCGACACGCCGCGAGAGCGATACATCGCCCATCGCCCGGGCCAGGTCACCATAGGTCTTCGTCTCGCCGGGGCCGATCGCCAGTGTCAGCCCGTAAACGGTCCGCTCAAATTCGGGAATGCCCGTCATATCAAGATCCGTCTGTGACAGGTCGCGCTGATCGCCATCAAACAGTGCAATAATGTCATCGATAACAGATGTGATTTCAGGTGGCGCGGTCTTTGTCTCAATCGCGTTCGGGGCGCGGCGGCGCAAATGCGCGCGTGTCTCGTCATCGCTTGAATGGGGGAAACTGGCCGCAAGAACGCCCGCAGGTCCCCAGACAAGACCGCAGCGCCCAAGCGCCGTATCAAACAATATCAGTGCAGGCGTTTCCATGGCGGTTTCATAGCATGAAACACGCCCTTGCACCGCCCGAATCTTGCTGTTTTGTTGGCGCTAGCCGCTGATGCGCTTGGTGAGCGCACTCAACTCGTTGCGCAGGCGCTCCGCTGGGAACCGGCCCTTGCGCTCTGTCTCGCGTTGGTCCAGCGTATATTCGATCTTGCGCACCCGCTCCAGCGTTTGCTCAAGCAGCATGCGATTATAAGCGACAAGATCTGCGATCAGCGCAAACATGGCGCAAATCCCGCCCATGACGAATAATGCGCCGCCAATCACCAGTGACTGGATCATCCCCTCGCCGTCGCCAAGGGCATAGTGCGCAACGAACCGCAAAATCGGCAGCGCACCCGCCGCCATCAGCACCACGCCTAGAATAAGGAAAATTTTCAAAGGCTCATACATCGCATAGGCGCGCAGCATGGTGCGCCCGGTTCGCGAGAGAAACTGAGGAATCGACTTGAAGAGCCGCGACGGACGTTCAACTTTATTCGTTTGTATGGGAACAGATGTGATGCGAAGACGCTTGCGGCCTGCCTGAATTAGCGTCTCCGTCGTGTAAGAGAAAGTCGAACGAACTGTCATGCCCATGGCGGCGCTGCGTGAGAATGCGCGAAAGCCGCTGACCGCGTCAGACACATCCGCCCCGGCAAGACGCCCGACCGTACGGCTGCCGGCTTTTTGCAATGCGCGCTTCATCGGCGAGAAGTGTTTGATGTTTTCCGTCTGTCTGTCGCCAACCACGATATCAGCCTGGCCTGCGAGAATTGGCGCTACAAGTTTAGCGATATCCGCGCCGTGATACTGATTGTCGCCATCGGTGTTGACGATAATGTCCGCGCCGAGCCGCAACGCAGCGTCGAGGCCACGCTGAAAGCTTTGCGCCAGGCCCAGATTGGTCCCGTTTCGAATAATATGATCTGCGCCCCAGTCCGCCGCGACCTTTGCCGTGCCGTCCGTTGACCCATCATCGATAATCAGGATTTCAACCTTGTCGACGCCTTCGATCTCCCGCGGAATATCGGCAATCGCCGACGCCAGGGTCTGTTCTTCGTTGAGACAGGGGATTTGAATGATCAACTTAGTCATACGGCGCGCCTCTGCCGCCGGTAACGGCGACGGTTGCATATTTCTAGTCACGATATGGCAAACGCCGCGTTAACATTTCAGAAATGACGGCAAATTACGGTAAGATCCCGAAATTGGTAAACGCTCCAGGAACGATAAAATGCGGGTGCTCATTGATATTCTGCATCCGGCGCATGTTCATTTTTTTAAGAACTTAATCATTGAAATGCATTCGCGCGGCCATCAAGTCCGTATTCTTTCACGCAAGAAAGATGTCGCCACAGCACTTCTTGACGCCTATGGCTTTGAGCATACGGTGATTTCAACACAACGACCTGGCCGCGGACGACTGGCCCGGGAGCTCGCCAAACGAATTATCGAAACAAGGCGCGCTATTCACGATTTTCAACCTGACCTCATCATGGGCCTGATGGGACCCTCAATCGCCATAGCAGGCATGACGCACCGGGCGCGCACGATCGTATTCTACGATAATGAGACAACTCACCGTCTTAATCAGATTGTTGCGCGGTGCGCCGACGCATGGATTTCGCCGCGTGGGTTCAAGCATGACTATGGCGGCAAACACCTTCGCTATGACGGCTATCACGAACTCGCCTATCTGCACCCTGATCGTTTCACGCCTGATGCCGAACGCGTTCGCGCCCATGGCATCGACCCCGAAAAACCTTATTCGCTTCTGCGCTTTGTCGCCTGGGAGTCGATTCATGATGGCGGCGAGAGCGGCTTTAACGTTGAAAGCAAACATAAAGCGATCGAAATTCTGTCACGCATGGGGCCGGTCTATATCTCTTCGGAAAAGCCTCTTCCGCCAGCTTTTGAGCAATACCGCCTGAACCTTCCTGTCGAAGACATCCACCACGCCCTTGGATTTGCAACACTCGTCGCCGGCGAGAGCTCGACCATGGCCTCGGAAGCCGCGTGTCTGGGAACGCATGCGCTTTTCGTTTCAAAATCGGGGCGCGGCGTCAATGACGAACAGGAGTCGCGCTATGGTCTCGTCAAAAATTTCAACGGCGGGCGCGAACGCGAAGCGCTCGCTTATCTTGAGGAATTGGTCGCGGCGGGTGGAGAAAATATCAAAAGAGAAGCGCAGCAGCGCAGAAATCACCTCTTACGCGACACTGTCGACGTTACCCGGTTTCTGATCGATCTTACAGAAACAGGCGAACCTCAAACTCCTATGGCGCCGGCATGAAAGTCATGATTGTCGCTAATGCGCGTGCCGTTCATACGCAACGGTGGGCGCAAGCGCTCAACGAACGCGGTCACACCGTTACGGTGGCAAGCATCCGCAATGCGAATATCCCTGGTGTTGAAGTTCTAAGTCGCTCAATCGGGAACGCAGATGGCCACAAGCTGTGGGCGCTTTTCAGTTATGTCCGGCTATTGCTCACATTGCCGTTCGATTTGTTCCGAACCCGTCCGGACGTTGTTAATCCGCATTATTGCATCACCCATGGCGCTATCGCTGCGCTCATCGACGCGCGACCACGCGTCGTAAATATCTGGGGCAGCGACATTATCTGGGACGGCGCCGGCGCGATGCCCTGGTGGCGCAAAGCGCTGGTGCGTTTTTCGCTCAGTCACGCCGATGCAATCGTTTCAACCAGCCAGTTCATGGCGGACGCTGTAACCGAATTAATCAAAGACCCGCCACCCGTCACGCTGGTTCCGTTCGGCGTCGACACCGCAGTCTTTTGTCCGGGAGAGATTGCAAAAACCGATACGCGCGTTCGCATCGGGTTTGTGAAAACCTTCGCAAAGAAATACGCGCCGGATATTTTTATCGAAGCCGCGTCCATCGCGGCGCAGCAACAATCCTGTATTGACTTTGTCATGGCCGGGCGCGGCCGCCTGCTGGAAGAGATGAAAGCGCTTGCAGCCGAACGGGGCCTGGGCGACCGGATGTCTTTTCCTGGTTTCGTCGCCCACGAAGAGGTTGCCGCCTTCATGCACGATCTCGACATTCTCGTGAACTGCTCCCGCTATGACTCAGAATCATTCGGTGTCGTCATCTGTGAAGCATCCGCAAGCGGTCTGCCGGTCATCGCAACCGACGTTGGCGGTGTCTGCGAAGCGATGGAAGACGGAAAGACCGGCATACTTGTTCCGCGCAACGATGCTGAGGCGCTCGCCAGCACGATGATAAAGTTAGCAAGGGATGCGGATTTACGCCGGCGCATGGGCGCTGCGGGGCGTGCGTTCATTTGCGAAAACTATGAGTGGGCCCACTGCATCGATAAGATGGAAGGCGCGCTCGGCGCCGTCACTGACCGTACGTCACAAGAAAAGCGCCAAGGCGCTACCATCGCCGATTAGGCATTATTAGCGGCAAGGCTTGAGAGAGTTTCGGTCTTCGAAGCATGCACAAAAAGCATGTTGTTATGGACCAGTTTTTTGGGGACGGTTTCGCATACCTCATCCAGGGTCATGGCGCCTTTTTCGCCGGCGACAAATGACCGATAGCCCAGCCGACATAACGCCTCACCCGCCCTCACCGCATCGTCATTGACCATTTCCATGATCACGGCCGGTTTGTAACACTCGAATACCTTTGCAGCGCCTTCGACAACGTCCTTTTCAAAACCTTCAACATCGATCTTGATGAGGTCAATTCGCGCCGGATCAAACGTCAGTAAATATTCATCCATTCGCACGACAGGAACAGTGGATTGCTCCTGAAAGCCTTCAAGTTTTACGAGCGAACTCAATCCGCCATCGCCGTCGGGCGCGCCCATCAGCAAAGCGACCCCTCTATTGGCGCCTAACGCGACAGGAAAGGGCAGCATTTGCGGAAGGCGGTTCGCCCTTCTCGCCCAGGTCAATCGTGCGAAATTCACAGCATCCGGTTCAAAAGCAAACACCAGTCCCTTGTCGCCAACATGGCGCGCTGCGAAAGTGCTCATTACGCCGATATTGGCGCCCACATCAACGAAAACGCCGCCTTCCGGAAGGAGCTTTTCGATCAATAACAATGTGCCTTCTTCGTAATGCGATCGCAGCGCCAGATTGAGATCAATCCAGCGCTTTTTCGGGTCAATCTTCAGCGTGAGACCATTCTTCAGACGCTTTCCCCGAGGCCAGGGATAAAGAACACAAACAGCCCAATGCGCGGCTCTGTGTTTCAGCGTCCGTAAAAGGCTTTTGGTTTTTGAAGCCATGTGATCGCTGTCGCCCGAACTTAATTCGACTCGCCGCATGTCAGTCTCAAGCGAGGTCATGATTGCTCTCCGATTACACGGCGGATGATAAATGCCGACAGGGCGCAGACCACAAGGAAAGCCATCCCCGAAAGGCGCGCCGCCGTGGCCGCAAGAAATCCAGTGACAGGGTCGATACCGGCGATTGGCGACAATGCGGCGATTATGGTCTCGCGAACGCCAATGCCCGCCGGCACAACGCCGGCCAGAAACGGCGCAACAACGAGGATCGCGGTTTGGTAATATTCAACCTCAACGCCAACTGATTGAACCGCGAACATCAGTGTCAGCGCTTCCAGAGCAATCAACCCAAAACGCAGCACCGCAGCGCGAGACGCAATACGCCAGTCGAATTTCGATTTTCGAACAAACCAGCCGCAAATCGCCAGAATGCCCAGGCCCACCGCTAAAAACACAGCGGTCAGCAGCAGCGGCGCCTGAAACGAAAGCCATGCTGCGGAAAAGCAGAACCCAATGCCGCCCCAAAGCGCCGTGAACAGGAACATAAGTCCGCCGCTGCGCTTAAATGTGGCGCCCTGCGCTTTAAGCACCGTCATCCGAACCGCGAAACTCCCCGGCACCGGAAGCAGGCTCGCCGCACGGGAATAAAGAACGACTTCGGCCGCTGACCAGAACCGCACTTTCACATCTGAAAGGCGCGCCATTGCCTGAAAATCCATAGCGCTGAGCGCCAGCCCCGCCGGGAGCGTACCAAGGATAATAATCAGCAACGGACCGATCTGTATGCGCTGTAAAATATCCGGACTTGCCCGCAAGGACAGAAACAATCCGACACAAAACAGCGCAAGCGCAGCCAGCATCGCGATTGGCTTCAGCCGCCGTCTATGAACCGAGACCCAGCGAAAAGCCTGGCCGCCATATGTTGAAATTGCTGTTATCGCGCCGCTAAGCCCCACACTGCTTCGATTGCGGGCGTCTGGCGCACCTGCATTGGCATGATCGAAATGGTCGGCGGCGTCGGTCATAAAACCCCTGGGGCCGGCTGGCTTGCCTATGGAAACTTTAACAGGCGGGGCCGTGGAAGTAGTTAATGATAAGCTTCCGCACATCAGCCCCGGCGCCTGTTTTCACCGCTTCGCCTTTACACCGCGTTAACCACAAATTCAGGAACCGGCCTTTAATCCAATAGGATCGAAAGTGGCGGATCCCGCATGACACAGCCTATCGATATCCGGATCGTTTTCGTCGGGCTGGCGCTCATCCTGACAGCGGGCGCGTTCCTTGCCCCTCCAATGCCGTTTATCATCGACGGCGGAATTTACCTCGACATGGCGAGCGCCATGACTGGCGAAAGCGCCCTCGCCATTGCCGGCAATGGCGGCGTTGATGGCGCGCCGCCGTTAACGAAATATCTTACCCGGACCGATGGCGACCTCGTCTACCCGCAATATCCAAGCGGATACGCGCTGCTCGCAGCGCCGTTCTACAAGCTGCTTGGCGTGCGCGGTCTTATGCTGATCAATGCATTGTCACTCGCTGCGAGCGCCTTTCTGATTTTCAAGATTGCAGCGCGGCTGTTCAAGCATGACGCCATCAGCCTTTCTGCGCTCGCCATTTTCCTGCTGGCGACATTTGTCTCAAACTACGCCCTGGCGATATGGCCGCACATGCTGTCGCTTATGCTATGGCTAGGCGCTATCGCCTGCGCTGTTTACGGCGCTGAGGCGACAAGCACGCGAAGCCGTTTCCTGTGGCTATGCGCGTCCGGCCTTGTTATCGGGCTTGGCGTCAATATCCGCGTAGACAGCATTCTTATTTTTGCTGTGATCTTTTTATGGCTCAGAATATTTGCGCGCTCCACAGATCGATTAGCGCCCCTGATGCTGGTCATTGGCGCCGCGCCGCTGTTTGCACTGGCCGCCTGGCTCAACCATCTTAAGTTCGGAACGTTCTCTCCGCTTTCCTATGGGTCGTCCGCTGGCGCGACAAACATCCAGGAATATCGCATGGTCATTCTGGGTGGAGCAGCCATATTGGTCGCGCTCTGGTTGGCCAACATTCCTGCAACGGTCACATTTGCCAGACAACACCTGAGCGACCGTTTGCTTATCATCACGGGCGCCGTCGCCGCGCTGGCGGCCATGATCGTCGCTCATGGGTTTATCGGGGAAACGCTTTATGGGGTTTATGTGCTTGTCATCAACCTGCAGGCCCATGATGCCTATGTTCAGGCGGGCGTTGAACGCAACGAGTTCGGGCAATTGATGTTCTGGGGCTACCCGAAGAAAGCCCTCATTCAAAGTCTTCCCTATCTGCCGCTCATCCTGATCTCAACAGTGTCATTTATGCGCGGGAGAAATGTTCAGGCGATATCGCTCTGCCTGCTCGCGATCGCAGCGCCTGTCAGCTTCTACGCAATGAAGCAATGGCATGGCGGCGGCAGCTACAATATGCGTTATTTCATTCCCGCGCTGCCGTTTATTGCAATTTTATGCGCCGCTGGCATGCGTGACATCATCGCCGCCGCAGACGGCGTTAATCGCCGGGATATCCTGATCGCCTGCGTCGGCGCTGCAATTGTTTTTATCGGCGCGCAGGAAGTCGGGCGGATGACGCCGGCGCTATACGCACCTGCAGCGCTCTACCCGCAATGGATGATCGCTTTGGTCGTTGCCGGCCTCGCCGGACTGTTTGTTCTGCGGCCAGCACAAGCAACAGCAAGAGCGACGCTTTTGGTCAGTGTGTTCGCCCTTGCCTATAGCGCATTCCTGAGCATTGAAAATGAAGCCAGTCATGAAAAGGCGAGAGGGGAATTGCTGGCGCACTCCAGAGAGATATCGAAATCAATACCCGACCGCGCACTCGTATTAACGCAATTGCCGGTGTTGCTCATTCACGCCGAGGGCAATGGCGCGTTCGTTATGGTCCCGCGTGAAACAAATATCGCCGAAGCCGTTAAAGCCGCAGCGGCATTCGCAAAAGCAGGCCGCTGCGTCTATTTGCACAACAGCATGGTCAGCGATCTTTTAGAGCCGCATATGGCGGCAGGCGCGATCAACCCAATCCCTTCATGGGCTGGCCGTGAGGCGTTTCCGGACGATCCGCGCTTTGCATTCTTTACGCTCACGTCACAAACCGGGCGTTGCAGTTTTTAGTGCGCCTCGTCCCAGTTCTTGCCGGCGCGAGCGTCAACCACCAGCGGGACGGACAATTGAACCGCCGGTGACGGCGCATCGATCATGACTTTGGAGACAGTCGAACAGGTTTTATCAGCTTCCGCCCTGGGACATTCGAAAATCAGTTCATCATGCACCTGCAGCAGCATGCGCGCTTTCAGCTTCGCCCTTTTGAGCGCGTCCGGCATGCGGATCATGGCGCGGCGAATAACGTCAGCGGCGGCGCCTTGTATTGGCGCATTGATCGCCTGACGTTCGGAATAGCCGCGCATCGCGGGGTTCTTATCGTTGATGCCGCCAACATAAGTGCGTCGCCCAAAGATTGTCTCCACGAAACCATTGGCCTTCGCTGATGCGATCGTATCATCCATATACTGACGGATGCCGGGAAACTTCTTGAAGTAGCTGTCAATATATTCCTTCGCTTCACTGCGCGAAATACCGAGCTGGTTGGCGAGACCAAAAGCGGAAATGCCATAGATAATGCCGAAATTGATCGCCTTGGCGCGGCGTCGGATCATCGCGTCCATACCGTCGACCGGCACATTGAACATCTCAGACGCCGTCATCGCGTGAATATCGACGCCGTCAGCGAAAGCCTGTTTCATCGACTTCAGGTCCGCAATATGGGCAACCAACCTCAATTCAATCTGGCTATAGTCCGCCGAAATCAAAACACTGCCCTTTTCGGGGACAAAGGCGGTGCGGATTTTGCGCCCATCCTCGGTGCGGATCGGAATGTTCTGCAGATTGGGGTCGTTTGACGACAACCGTCCGGTTGTCGTTGACGCCAGCGCATAAGACGTATGAACGCGGCCCGTTTCTTTGTTGATCTCGCCGGGCAAGGAATCGGTATAGGTGCTTTTCAACTTTGAAAGGCTCCGCCAGTCGAGAATCACTCGCGGCAGGTCATGCCCCTCCACGGCAAGCTCTTCGAGAATATCAGCCTTGGTCGACCAGGCGCCCTTGGCGGTTTTTCTGCCCCCCGGCAATCCCAGCTTGCCGAAAAGAATTTCCGAAATCTGTTTCGGCGAACCGAGATTAAACTCCTCACCGGCGAGCTTATAGGCTTGCGCTTCCGACGCCGCCATGCGTTGCGCAAAATCCCCGGACAGTCGCGACAGCACGCCCGGATCGATTTTCACTCCTTCGCGTTCCATATCGGCAATCACCGGGGCGAGCGGGCGTTCAAGCGTTTCGTAAACGGTCGCCTTTCCTTCCGCAGCGAGGCGCGGTTTCAGCATCTCATAAAGCCGCAGCGTAATGTCCGCATCTTCTGCAGCGTATTTCGCCGCTTCCTTGATCGGAATTTGATCGAAGGTTTTCGCTTTCTTGCCGGTCCCCGCAATATCTGAAAATTTGATCGTGTCATAATCGAGATGACGTTTCGCCAACTCATCCATGCCATTGCCGCCCTTGCCGCAATCCAGCGCATAGGAAATCAGCATCGTATCGTCATAAGGCGCAATCGACACGCCATATTTCGACAACACCACTGCATCATATTTCAGATTTTGCCCGACCTTCATCACTGACAGGTCTTCGAGCATCGGCTTTAAAAGCTTAATCGCTTTTTCAAGCTTGACCTGCTTGCCGACATCTTCATCGTCGAGCGCAAGGCCATCGCCGCCATGACCCAATGGAATGTAACAGGCCTCGCCGGGTTTTACCGACAAACAGACGCCGACAAGATTGGCGCGCATGGCGTTCAAACTATCTGTCTCCGTATCAACAGCGATGACGCCGCGCTCATAAGCCTTCGCAACCCACGCTTTTAAACGCGCTTCGTCGAACACGGTTTCATAGTCGGCGCTAACCGGCGCAGCGCCTGGCGATATGGCGCTGGCGCCGTCATCGCTCCCAAGATCGGCGGAGACACGACGCGTCAGCGTGGTGAACTCCATCTCGTTCAAAAAGGCGAGCAGCTTGTCCCGATCGATGGCGCGGATTGAAAAGTCTTCAACCTTGTCGGGAATTGGGGCGTCGGTTTTGAGCGTCACCAGCTCTTTTGAAATGCGCGCCTGATCAGCAAACTCGATGAGGTTCTCGCGGCGCTTTTTCTGTTTTATCTCTTCGGCGCGCGCGAGCAGCGTTTCAAGATCGCCATATTCTTCAATCAATTGCGCCGCGGTTTTGACCCCGATGCCTGGAACGCCCGGAACATTATCGGTGGAATCGCCAGCCAGCGCCTGAATATCGATGACATGCTCCGGGCCGAGACCGAATTTTTCGATCACTTCCTCGCGCCCGACTTTTTTGTTTTTCATCGTATCGAGCATTGTCACATTGTCTGTGACAAGCTGCATCAGATCCTTGTCTGATGAGATAATCACAACTTCGCCGCCCGCCGCTTCAACGTCGCGGGCATAGGTGGCGATCAGATCATCCGCCTCATAGCCGTCCATTTCGATGCATGGGACGTTGAACGCTCGCGTCGCGTCACGCACCAGCGAGAATTGCGGACGCAAATCCTCCGGCGGTTCTGGCCTATTCGCCTTGTACTCCGGGTAAATCTCGTTACGGAAGGTTTTTGATGAATAGTCGAATATCACTGCGAAATGCGTCGGATCATGCTCATCCGCCATATCGGTAAGCAATTTGTAGAGCATGTTGCAAAAGCCGGAAACGGCGCCGACCGGCATGCCGTCTGATTTCCGCGTCAATGGGGGCAGCGCGTGATAGGCGCGAAAAATATAAGCGGAGCCGTCAACGAGATAGAGCCGGACGGGCTCTTTGGATTTTGCAGCCATGTGTCGTAGCGTTCCCTTGATAGTTTTGCCCCATGCATAGGAGAGACGCCGTGAAAGTTCTAGGGATCAGGTTTTGCAAAGTCGCCAAAAGCGAAGACGCAAAAGGCCTCGCCGCCCTGCTTGGGGAAAACGGGCTGGGCCTGACGGCGACGGACATGGGTCCGTCGGAAGGCTTTAACGGGGCGGTCTTTCCGGTTGGCGATGCGCCTCAGGGTCAGGGAAGCTGGATCGAAATCTGGCCGGCGGGTGAAAATATGCCAGAGATGACGATGCTGCAGATTGTTGTCGATGACGCTGACGCGTGGGCGGCGCGCGCCAGAGAAAACGGCGCCGATGTCAAAGGTCCGGATGACGCCCATGGCGAGCGGATTTATTATCTGGAAGGTCCCGGCGGGACGCCGGTCGCATTTTTGTCGAAAGCGAAGTAGCCCTACTCGGCCGCCATCTGTCGCGGTGGACGTTTTTTCGCTTCCTTCGCGGCCATGCGCATGAATTTCGCCACTTTCGGCTGAATCTCATTGCGCCAGCGCGAGCCGTTGAAGACGCCGTAATGACCCACTTTCGGCTGGACATAATCCAGCTGCATGGCGTCCGGAATGTTCGTGCACAGATCGTGCGCGGCCTGGGTCTGCCCGATGCCGGAGATGTCGTCGTTCTCGCCCTCGACGGTCATCAGCGCAATGTCGGTGATCGCTTCCGGTTTCACGCGCCGCCCCTGGTGCATGAATTTGCCTTCCGCTAAGGAATGCTCCTGAAACACATCACGGATAGTCTGCAGATAGAATTCTTCCGTCATGTCGAGGACAGACAGATATTCATCATAAAAGTTACGGTGTTTTTCAGCGTTGTCGCCGTCGCCCTGAACCAGATGCTGAAAATAGTCGTGATGAGCGTTGAGGTGGCGATCCGAGTTCATCGCCAGAAACGAATAAAGCTGCACAAAGCCGGGATAGACGCGGCGCATCGCGCCGACATAAGGGGCCGGCACGGTATAAATCATGTTCTGTTCGAACCAGGAATAGGGCCGCTCCTGGGAGATCACATTAGGCACCGTCGGCGAACGCCTTGTGTCGATCGGGCTGCCCATGATGGTCATCGAGGCAGGCCGGCAATCATCGCCGTCTTCAGCCATGACGGACGCCGCCGCCAATAGCGCCGGGCCGGGCTGGCACACCGCCATGGCGTGCGTTCCAGGGCCGATATGGCGCATGAACTCGATCAGATAGTCTACATAGTCGTTGAGATCGAAGCGGCCACGCCCCACGGGCACATTGCGCGCATCGGCCCAGTCCGTGATGTAGACGTCATGATCGGGGATCATCGCCTCAACCGTGCCGCGCAACAGCGTTGCAAAGTGACCGGACATCGGCGCGATGATCAGCACTTTTGGATCGGGCGCACGGGAACTGCGCACCGCGGCCAGCGCATCCTCATCGCGTTTGAATTGCAAAAGCGTACAGAAGTCTTTTTTAAGGGACGGCTCGATAGTGAGGGGTACGCTCTCGTCCCCAACCATCGCCGCGTCGATGCCCCATTCGGGCTTCGGATATCGGCGCATGGCGTGTTCAAAAACATCGAGCGCCGCCGCAGCCGAACGGGCCACCCAGCTATTGGCGGCTGGATTTAACGGGGATCGCCAAAACCGGGCGCTGACGCCGGCGGCGATTCGCGCCGGCGAAACGGCGGCGTAGGCAAGCTCATAAGCGGTGTACAACATGAAAAGGCCGCCCCTAAACGCTACTCAACAAGATGCTGCATAGCACAAAATGTGCAGAAATCCTTAAAGATTTCGGACTATGAGCCGAATTGCAGGGCGAAATCAATCATTCATGACGAATTTGCAATAAATTCAGCAGTGACGCCGGATCACCTAAACCTCTGAAATTACTGAATTTTTCAAAAAAATTCCAGTCACGCGTCAATGTTGCGGCGCAGCAGCGCGGCCAGTTCCTGCGGGCTCACGCCGCCGACAACCGCATATTCAGGCTGCCCGAAGCGGTCGGTAATGTAGAAAAATCGCCCGTGATTGACGGTATATTTGAGCGCGCTGTCGGGCAGTGGCTCCTTCTCGGCAATCAGCTTGAAAGCCTGCCGCGCCTCTGCAGACGCTTCGAGCGATCCGGTCAACGGAATAATACGCTCGTCAAAAGCAAAATAATCGGTCAGCGCCTCGGGCGTGTCCCGCTCAGGATCAACAGAGATGAAAACAGGCGCAACCTCGCCAGCGTCCGAGCCCAACTCGTTAAGCGCAGCGCTCATCACATTCACATCGCCCGGGCAAACATCCGGACAGTGCGTAAATCCGAAATAGACAAGCATCACCCTGCCTTCAAAATCCTCGTCGGTTTGCGGCGCGCCATCCTTGTTCACCAGCGCGAAATCGCCCGTAAACTGGTTGGAAAGGGCGATGACGCCTTCGGTCGGCAAAGGCGCGTCGGAGGACTGTCCCCCACATGCCGCCGCTACTCCGGCCAGAGCGATCCAGAACAAATGACGCGCGCGCATCGCAAACTCCTTTTGAGAAATGAAACTCCATGCTTTGTGTAAACGCCTTCCATTCCCATGAACAGTCGCGCTAAAAGCGCCGAATGCCGCACGCACTCGCTGACAGTCAGGCCGCCATGAATGCGCTGCGCGGGCCTGTTCGCTTGCGCACCCTGACCACATTGCGCTGGCTGGCGGTCGCCGGACAGACGGTGGCTATTTTACTGGTCCATTTCGGGCTTGGCTTCCCGGCGCCGCTGGGTCTTTGTCTGGGGGCGATAGCCGCGAGCGCCTGGCTCAATCTCTTCACGGTCTTACGCTTTTCGCCGCAACGCTTCTTAAGCGACCGCGAAGCGGCGGCCTATATCGCCTTCGATATCGTACAACTCTGTACACTGTTGTTCTTCACAGGGGGCCTGCAAAATCCGTTTTCCGCGCTGATCATCGCGCCGGTCACGATCGCCGCCAGCGTTCTGCCCTTACGACTGACAGTGCTGATTGGCGCGCTCGCAGTCGCAGGCATTGGCGTGCTGGGTCTGTTTCACATGCCGCTGCCATGGACGCCCGGCGAAGAATTGTCGATCGCGCCTATTTACAATGCAGGCGTCTGGGCGGCGCTGTCCTTTTCAGTTTTGTTTTTCGCCGCTTACGCGCATCGCATCGCAGCAGAGTCGGCGCAGATGCGCAGCGCGCTGGCCGCGACACAGCTTGTCCTCGCCCGGGAAGAACGCATGGCTGCGCTTGGCGGGCTCGCCGCCGCCGCCGCCCATGAACTGGGTACGCCGCTCGCTACGATCCAGGTGACCGCGAAAGAGATGAAGCGCGACCTTGCCGGCAAGGATGAAGACCTTGCCGACGATGCGGCGCTGCTCGTCAGCCAGGCGGAGCGCTGCCGCGATATTCTTGGACGGTTGTCCCAGCATGGCGACGCCGGCGATGTGCTTCATGATCGCCTCAGCGTTGATGCGCTGATGAAGGAGGCGGCGGCGCCCTTTCTCAACCAACCGGACGGACCGCAAATCCGCATCGAAACAATCAGCCGCGACGGCATAGAGGAGCCGGTCTTGCGTCGTCATCCGGAGATCATTTTCGGACTGCGCAATTTCGTTGAAAATGCTGTCAGCTATGCAAGCGGCGTTGTCATGATGTCGGCGGAGTGGAGCGGCGAAACCTTGTCGATCTCGATCCTCGACGACGGCCCCGGTTTTGCGCAGGACGTCCTGATGCGCCTTGGGGAGCCCTATGTCAGCGCCCGCACCGACCATCGTCCCAAATCTGCAAAAAAAGCCGGCATGGGCCTTGGATTTTTCATCGCAAAAACCCTTTTGGAGGGGACTGGGGCCGAGGTCGCCTTCGAAAACAGGCGCTGGGGGGACACGACCGCCCGGGCGGGTGCTGCGGTCACGGCGAATTGGCCGATAAACGCCCTTTCCGCCGATCCAATTGCTTGAAAAATATCGTTAAAAAGCGCATCTAACGGCCAGTAACGAGATATACGCCCTATGGATGACCACACGATGACCAGCTTCGAGGAGGCCGGCGATGATGCGAGATCGCTGCCGGCGGATGCAACGCTTTTGATCGTTGACGATGACGAACCATTTCGTAACCGCCTTGGCCGCGCCATGGAAAAGCGCGGGTTCCAGCCAATACTCGCGGCAGGCGTCGCTGACGCCGCGAAAGTGCTCCAGGACACAACGCCGGCCTTCGCCGTAGTGGACCTTCGCCTCGAAGACGGGGACGGCCTTCATGTGGTCAATCAAATCCATGACAAACGCGAAGATTGCCGTGTTGTGATGCTGACCGGCTATGGCAACATCGCGACTGCGGTCGCGGCGGTTAAAGCCGGCGCCATCGATTATCTTTCAAAACCGGCGGATGCGGACGATGTCGAGAAGGCGTTGCTTGCAAGACCTGGCGAACGCCCGGCGCCGCCGGAAAATCCGATGTCCGCGGACCGCGTGCGCTGGGAACACATTCAACGGGTTTACGAACTTTGCGATCATAATGTGTCGGAAACCGCACGCCGGCTTGGCATGCACCGTCGCACGCTGCAACGCATTCTCGCCAAACGCGCCCCGCGATAAATTGAAGACAAAGCCGTGTCGTCCGGCGCGGCGAAGCGTTACCCTGTTGCGGCCAATAAACACGCAAAGACTTGACCGCATCGCCCCGGGTCTCAAAAGTGGGTAGCTTTTTCGACTATTTTACTGTCCAACCATTTGGAGTTTTTTCATGCGCCTTTTGACCGTCCTGTGCGCCGCCTGCATCTTATCGGCAGCGCCTGCGTTATCCGCCGATATCGATCTCAACTATGAAAAATTTCAGCTGGATAATGGGCTGACCGTTATTGTCCACGAAGACCGCAAGGCGCCGGTGGTCGCGGTTTCGATCTGGTATCATGTGGGTTCCAAAGACGAGCCGGAAGGCAAGACCGGCTTTGCGCATCTTTTCGAACATCTGATGTTTGGCGGATCGGAAAATGTACCCGACTGGGATACGCCCATGGAAGAAGCCGGTCAGACCGACGCCAACGGCACAACCTGGTTCGATCGCACGAATTATTTCCAGACCGTGCCAACGCCGGCGCTCGACCGGGTCCTGTTCATGGAATCCGACCGCATGGGGCACCTTCTCGGTGCGGTGACACAGGAAAAACTCGATAACCAGCGCGGCGTTGTACAAAACGAAAAACGCCAGGGCGACAACCAGCCTTATGGGCGCGCAGAATACTCCGTACTCGCTGGATTATTGCCGGAAGGGCACCCCTACAGCCATTCGACAATCGGCTCGCTGGAAGATCTAGATGCGGCGTCGCTGGAAGACGTCAAAGGCTGGTTCAACGAATATTACGGCGCCGCCAATACAGTGCTGACCCTTGCCGGCGATATCGACGCGCAAACCGCGCGTCCGCTGGTTGAAAAATATTTCGGCGATATCGAAGCCGGCCCGCCGCTGACGCAGGCGAAATCAAATGCGCCAAAACTCGATGTGAATAAGCGCGAAGTCATGCTCGACCGTGTGCCCCAGCCGCGCGTTGATCGCAACTGGGTGGCGCCGGGTCGTACGACAAAAGACGCCGTGTCGCTCAGCCTTGCGGCGGATATTCTGGGCGGCGGCAAAACCTCCCGCCTTTATCGCAAGCTTGTCGACGAATTGCAGATCGCAACGTCCGCCTCGGCAAATATGCAAGGGCAGGAATTGTTGAGCTTTTATTCAGTAACCATCGACGCCGCCAGCGACGCTGACCTTGAAGTCGTAGAACGCGAAATGGAAGGCGTTGTTGAAGCGTTTCTCGCAAAAGGGCCGACTCGCGAAGAGCTGGCGCGCGCCAAGACGAGCCTCAAGGCAAGCGTTATTCGCGGACTGGAAAAGGTCGGCGGATTTGGCGGCAAGGCGGGAGCGCTCGCCGAAGGAGAACTTTACGCCGGTGATCCCGGACATATTCTGAAACAGCTCGACTGGGTTGAAGAAGCGTCAGCGCAGGACGTGTTGCGCGCGGCGCGCGACGTTATGAACGCCGGCTATTATCAGCTCGATATTCTTCCCTATGAAGATTATGCAACGACACCCTCGTCTGTCGACCGCACTGCGGGGCTGCCCGGGATCGACAATTCACCGGAACTTGTTTTCCCCCCCGTTCAGGAAGCTGAACTGTCGAACGGGATGAAGGTGGTTCTTGCTGAACGCAATGCGATTCCGGTTATTGAAACATCAATCCAGTTTGACGCCGGTTACGCGGCTGATTCTGTCGATGGCGGCAAGCTGGGCGCAGCATCCTTCACCGGCGCGATGCTCGATGAAGGCACCGCGCGACTCAGCGCGCTTGAGATCGCGGAAACCCTGGAGGGCCTGGGCGCCACACTCGGCGCAGGGTCAACGCTCGACACAACCGGCGTTTCCATGTCGGCCTTGAAAGAAAACCTCGGGCCATCACTCAACATTCTGGCGGATGTTCTGCGCAATCCCGCATTTGAGCAGGCCGAGATCGACAAGCTGCGCACACGCTGGCTTGCTGCGATCGATCAGGAAAAAGCAAGCCCGGTGCAACTGGCGCTGCGTGAACTGCCGCTTGAGATTTACGGCGCTGATCACGCCTATGGCGTTCCCTTCACCGGGTCGGGCACGAAAGCATCTATCACGTCGCTGACGCGCGAGGATCTGGTTAGCTTTCATGAAACCTGGCTGCGCCCGGACAATGCGACGATCTTTGTTGTCGGCGACACGTCGCTTGATGAAATTCAACCCATTCTGGAACAGGTCTTCGGCGGGTGGCGCGGGTCATCAACCCCGCTGCCGCAAAAGAATATCGCAAACGTAGCGCTGCCGACGCAGGCGAAAGTCATCATCGTCGACAAGCCGGGGTCGCCGCAGTCACTGATCCTTGCAGGCCATGTAGCGCCGCCATCCAACGCGCCGAACAATGTCGCGATCAGCGCGATGAACGATGTAATTGGCGGACAATTCTCCGCACGGGTGAATATGAACCTGCGCGAGGAAAAAGGCTGGGCGTACGGCGCGTACACATTCTTCCAGGGCGCGCGTGGCCAGCGGCCATGGATGGTCTATGCGCCGGTTCAGACGGACAAAACAAAAGAGTCCCTCGCTGAACTCGTCAAGGAACTGAACGACTACAAAACCACACGCCCTGCGACAGCGGACGAAATCGAACGCGTCATTCTCAGCAATACCCGCTCGCTGCCGGGCGCATTCGAAACTGCTGACGACGTACTTGGCAGTCTTGTGTCGAGCGCGCGATACGGGCGCGCCTGGGATTACCCGTCAACACTTACGGGCAAATATCAGGCGCTGGATGCAGCACAGATTTCTTCAGCCGCCAATGAGGTCATTCATCCCGAAAGCCTCGTCTGGCTGATTGTCGGCGATAAGGAAAAGATCGAGGCGGATATCCGCGCCCTGGAAATTGGTCCGGTCGAGATCAGAAACATCGACGATCTTTAGTCATATATAGCGGGAAGCTGCGCTTAACATGATCTGGAATTGCGGCGTGCGGCTTCCGTTCGTCGGACCAGGCGCACGGTCCATCCCAAGAATGTGTTCGGGCCGCAACTACAAGCGTATTGTTGGCCTTCAGCAACAAGGGAGGTTTGCATGCGCGAATTGCACATGTTGCTCATCATTGCGGTCGTTAGTGTGTTCTTATCAGGGCGCGCTCTTGCAGAGCCGGAAATATCCGATGCCCAACTGCGTAATCGCGCCGACGAGCTTTCAGCGTCTACGCTTGTGGGCGGTGAAGGCTGGGAGGTTTATGAAAAGATCCTTCACCCGGATTATTCACGCTGGGCGATGGGTGAGGTTTATGAAGGTCGCGAGAAGTTCGTCAAAAGCCTTGAGGAATGGTGGAACTATGGCATGCGAGTCGCCTCGCGCGATATTGACATGGTTGGTGTCGATATGGCTGACGATCTCGCAATCATTCGCTTCAAAACTACTGAGAGCTTCGTAGGACCAGACGGCGAAGCGCCTGGCTTTTCCGGATATGTGACAAACATCTGGATCAGAAATAACGGCGACTGGAAGCTGCTCTCCGCTGAAATTTCGTCCACTGCCGCGCCGTAGAACACATTGCGGTCATTCATGCGTATACGAAAAAAGCGTTTCCGCCTTATGGTGGAAACGCTTCAAACTTTTATTCGGATTGGTTTCGCTTACGCGCGAACCATCCGGGCAAGGTCCTCTTCCAGCGCGATCGCTTCGCCGTCGAGAAAGATCACCGTATAGGCGACGTAACCGCCATAACCGCCGCCGGGAAGACGCGCTTTCACGCGAACATCGACCGCCCAGCAGGGCATGCCTTCATACCCCTTGAGATCGGCAAAAACCTGATACGGCTCGCTGCGATATTGATACCGGGCCGAGCGAGGGTCCTCCAGGCGTTCGGCAAAATAGCCCTCAACGGCTGATTCATAATCCGCCGGCACCGGGCCGAAATCTGCTGCGATGGCGGCTCCAGCAAACGCCAGAGCCGTTGCAAATCCAATGATTGCGCCTTTTATCGACATGATTTTTTCTCCTTATTTTTGATATCGATATGTCACATTAGTGTCATACAAGTGTAATTTTACTGTCATGTCAACAAAAAAGCGCAACTAGTGCGCAATTCTGATTCCAACCCGAAAATCCGCCCCAACTGCGCCCGGACAGCACCAGTCGGCGAAAAAATAAGGCCATTAACCTTGCCGCGTTCACGCGGCGTAATTTTTGAATTAGACTGGCGGCCTGACGGGGTGGTTTCCAAAGGGGTATTCATGGCGCGCTCGCTTGAACGGTCGGTGAAGTTTGTCCGGCCTGGTCGCTATATTATGAACATGATCCTGTTCCTGCTGGGCGTGGGAGCAGTCATTTATTATCTGTCGCCCTGGAGTCCGCAGCCAACGCCGCTTCTGCTCGACGCATTCAACGCCAACCCAGCGCTGAACGGCCTGATCCTCGGCGTGCTCGCCATCGGTATAATTTACAATCTGAGGCAGGCAGGCGTCATCGCCCCGGCGGTTCGCTGGGTCGAGGCGTTTCGCGAGTCCGTCGATCCTGGTCGGTCGCGCCTTCCCCGCGCGCCGAGCCTCATCAACGCCATGGCGAAGCTGCTGCTCGATGCCGATACGCGCTCCAGCCGGATGTCGCCGGAGTCGAGCCGCGCAATCCTTGATTCTATTGGTACACGGATGGATGAAGGCCGCGAGATGGGCCGCTATATCATGAACCTTCTGGTGTTTCTCGGCCTTCTCGGCACGTTCTGGGGACTTTTGGAAACCGTCAACGCCGTCGCCGCCACCATCAACGGCCTGGCGACGACATCCGGCGCTGCAGAAGACGCAGTCGCTCAGTTGATCAGCAATCTGAAAGAGCCGTTGTCAGGGATGGGTACGGCGTTTTCGTCATCACTCTTCGGCCTTGGCGGAAGCCTGATTGTCGGCTTTCTCGATTTACAGGCCGGTCAGGCGCAGAACCGGTTTTACACCGACCTCGAAGACTGGCTCGCCGGCATGACCGAGACTGTGCGCGCCGCAGCCGGCAAAGGCGGCGCGCAATACGCCCTTGAAGACAACGAGGTTCTCGCAGCGGCTATTGAAGCGGCGCTCGCCGCCAATACCGAAACGCATATCAAGGCGCAGGCCGGTCAAATGGCGGAGCTGAAAGATGAAATCCGCGCCCTTAACCGAACGCTGATCCGCTTCGGCGGCGGAGAGTAGCCCATGGCGCGCAGGCGCACGAGAAGCGAGGCCAATATCTGGCCAGGCTTCGTTGACGGGCTGTCAACGTTGCTCCTGGTGCTGATGTTCGTGTTGTCGATTTTTGTAGTCGCGCAGTTTTATCTCGGCGACCGACTGCAAACCGTCAAGGATGAGCTTGCCTCGAAAGACGACGAACTGGCGCGCCTGATCGCACAGATCAACAGCCTCAATGACCAGCTTGGCCTTGCCCAGAGCGAACGCGAACGCCTGCAGGCGCAAGTTCTCTCACTGGAAGACACAATCGCACAAAAAGATGCGGAGCTAGCCGGTCTCGGCGCCGCACTTGCGACAAGCCAGGCGGCGGTCGCCGCCTCAGCTGAAGAACTCGAAGCGGAAAAGGCCCTTTCCGAAGAGCAAAAAAGCGAGATCGCGACGCTCAACGCCCAGATCGCGGCCCTGCGCCGACAGCTAGCAAGCATTCAGGAAGCGCTCGAAGCCGCCGAAGCCAAGGACCGCGAACAGCAGGCACAGATTGAAAACCTTTCTCAGCGCCTCAATGCCGCGCTTGCCCGCAAGGTGCAGGAGCTACAGGAAGTGCGCTCGCGTTTCTTTGAGGCGCTTCGCCAGGCGCTCGGCGATCGCACAGATATTAAAGTCGTTGGCGACCGGTTTATTTTTGAAAGCGATATTCTTTTTGGCTCCTGCTCAGCAACGCTGGGTGGCGCCGGCATGCTGGAGCTCGACAAGCTGGCGAGCGCCCTTCTCGATATTCAGGGCGATATCCCGACGGAAGTGAACTGGGTGCTGCGTGTCGACGGTCATGCTGACGCCTCGCCGCTCGGTCCCTCATGCCGGGCTCTGTTTGATTCCAATCTCGATCTTTCCGCGCAGCGCGCAATCGCCGTGGTTCAATATCTCGACAGCCGCGGCGTTCCGGGCCAGCGCCTGCTCGCGACCGGTTCAGGGTCAACATCGCCAATCGTATCAGGGTTCAGCGCCACCGCGCTCGCGCAAAACCGGCGCATTGAGTTCAAGCTCACGGAGCGGTAAAATACTGGCCGACCTGGGGAGGGTTGCCATGAAAAACAAAAGCCTTTTGCTGGCGGCGACAACATTAATCGTTGCGGCAGCGCCATTTGCGATCGCGCAGACGCGCAACGCCGATGATGCGGAAGCTCTGCAGCGTGAGTTGGAACGCAAGGCCGTGCGCATCCCTGCAACCCCGCCAACTGCAGAAATACGCGCCGCCGGCGACGCACCATCCGATCGCGCACGTCTTGTGCCCCGCGCCCCGGACCTTTCGGCGCTGCGTGAAGATTTAAGCCGCACACGCAACGACGATGCTTCCCGTCAGGATGATCGCACGCAGCAAAGCGCAGCGCGCGGGCCCACCCTAGAGGACCGCCGCCCACCGCCGCCAGGGCTACGCGCCGTCGCCGCAAGCCGCCTTGAGAATGCCGACGAAGACGAGGTTGATCGCGTCCTTCTTCCCGTACTCATCCCGGCCCATCCGGACATTCGGGACAAGACAAAAATATATGGTATGCGGAATGTTTATACGGCAACCGCCGCGATTGACGCGGACGCAAGCTTTTCCATGACAGGCACCTGCAATCGCGTCATTGGCGGCGACCCTGATGTTGTCGCTTTTCGCAAACGCATCGCCGAAGGCCCGCCGCGACTGCCCGGCACGCGCGCACCCTACCATATCAGCCGCAATGATTTTGGCGTTGATTTGAGCTTCTCAAAATTCGGCTGCGGTTATGTGATGACTATTGAGTGCGGCGATCCCGCGGACGATCAACGCTGCGCTGCTGACGACTACATCACAGGGCTCGCGCAATCCTTGATCCTTGCGAACCCTGAACTGGCGGGAGGCGAATGATGCGCAATCTCGCAACCATTTTAGCCGCCACTGCATCCTGCCTGCTCCTGACCGCTTGCGGCAATGAAACGAGCCCGGAACCGGATGCGCCCCCTGTTGATGAGCCATCGACCGATCCGGACCCCGACGAGCCTGCACCGGATAACGATTTTCTCGCCGACGAGAATGGCCGCGTCTTCAGCTATGTGCCCGCCGGCGATCTCCTGCCGCAATCGGGACCCGGCCATGCGGACACAACGATCTACCGGCCCGATATTGATTTCCCGCTGGAAGACCCGGCGTTTTTGAATAGCCAGGTTTATCGCTACGGCGGCAGCCAGGGCGGGCTCAACGGCATGAACGGCGGCCAGTGTGAGACGTCGAACTATAGCTATCCATGGCAGGATACCTTTTGCGAGTCGCGGTCGCGCAGCCAGATCATGTGCCCCGATGGCGGCCATGAAGGCGTCGATATCCGCGCCGCCACTTGCATCCCGGAAACCGACAATACGCACTGGGCCGTCGCGGTGGAGGATGGGCGCATCATCGCGCCGGAGAGTTCGAGATACACCGTCAAGCTGCAAACAGATGACGGCACGCTTTATCGCTATCTGCACTTGAAGATGGACGAACTTGCAGTCGCAGATGGCGCCTTTGTCACGAGAGGCCAGCGAATCGGCAAAGTCTCAAACGATTTTTTCAATTCATCGGGCGACCCGGTCCCGACGACCTATCATCTTCATTTTGAGATGTATCAGAACTATGCGCCGGACGAGGACACCGACCCGATCTTCGATCAGGTCAATCCGTATATGACGCTTGTTAATGCGTATGAGGCGAAACTGCGACGCGGGGAGTGATACTTTCACTCTTAAGATGTTAGATTTTCCCGTCGCTGCTCGGCGCCGAATGAGACAGCCAACACCAGCGCCGGCGCCAGCGACATAACCGCGAAGTAAAATAAATACTCTCTGCCGAAGCCATCATAGATTAGGCCGCCAGCAAGGGGACCAAGCGCGGCGCCGGCGCCGCTTGCGAGCGCAGCGACGCCAAATGTCCGGCCCGCAGCGCCTTTGCCGGAAAGGTCGCCTATCCAGGCGCTTTTCGTCAGCTCGGCCAAAACCCCGCCAATGGATGACGCGACGAAAGCTCCAATAACCCAGTATAAACTCGTGATATTTGGAATCGCGGCGTAGACCAGCGCCAGCGCGCCCAAGCCGATCGCCATTGCTGTTGTTCGGCGGAGTCTGCTGGTGACGCGCCCCAACCAAACCGGCAGGATGGCGGCCGCTATCCCGATCGGTAAAAAGGCGACAGCAAGCTGGTAGAGTTCGAGCCCGAACCGCTCACGCAGGTAAATCAGGTAAAAGGGCTGGATTGTCGCGCCTGCGAAAGCGGCGAGAAAGACAATCGCCAGAACATGTACAAAGCCTTTCGGCGGTTCGAAAGGTTGCATCGGCGCCCTTTCCTGTGCCCCCGCCCTGGTTTCCGGGATGACCGTAAACGCAAATAAAACAGCCAGCGCCGCGGTTACAGAAAATGTTGCGAAAGAGAAAAACCAGGCCTGAAGCGGTAACGCGCCGACCAGCCCGAACCCGATAAACCCGCCAACCATGCCGCCTCGTGTCTGACTGGCGATATTGCCGCCCATCGCCGCGCCGCGGCCATCCGGCTCGGTTAAATCCGATGTGATCGTTTCCGTCGTTATGGCCAGAAACGCAAAGCCCAACCCCTGACAAAGCCGAGCGATGTAAAGCGCTGTGACAGTCTCGCTCAAGGTATAAAGAAAGTTTGCGCCGAGATAGAAAAGCGTCGCCGCAATAAAAAACGGTCTGCGCCCGATGTGATCCAGTCCGAACCCTACAATCGGTCGGATGACAAACACAGATGCAGTAAAAAGCGCATATAATATTCCAATCTGGAACGCGGACGCGCCCAGGTCTTCCGCCCGTAACGGGAGAGCGAAGTTGATAAAAACGATTGGCGCCGAAATCAAAAACAGGCATCGCCGCACCAGGCTGAGGGCCTTCGGCTTACTCATCGTCATGACCGCAGGATGTAAATAAGGTTTTCACTACATCACGCGCCAAAAACGACAGCGTGCATGATACGTCCAGGAAGGAAAGCGAACGCGCCGGCGACGATCAAGCCGCCAATATAGATGCTGGTGAAGGGCCGGGAATGATATTTCAGCGCCTTGCCTCCGCGCCGCAGCAGGATAACACCGTGAATGATCCCATATGACGTCAGTATGGTGAAGATATGGATTGGTCCAAACCACTCGATGAATGGCAGTCCGGGATATAGCGAGGGGCGAATGAAGATGCTGGAGATCGCGATCACGCTCATGATGACAACCCACAAGCCGCCGAGCGCGCGATGCGGCAACGTTCCTTTAGGCGCAGTAAACTGAACAAGACCAAGTAAAAAAGCCGCCGCCGCGCTGAAGGTGTGCACCTGTATTATCCATGGCGCATTAAGCAGAGGCTGCACAGACATCGCTGTTCTCCCTAACGACGGCCGCACGATGTCAAGCGCAGCCTGCACGGCAGGCGCACACGAACCAGAAACAGGCCAGTTAACGATTACACTTTATTTTTTAAAGTTATTTGAAATTTATCGCCTTGGCAAGGAAAAAGCGAACCACACGCCGATTAAGGTCGCCGCAAGGCCGAACCAGGTCAGCGCATATTCAAGGTGACGATTATTAAAATCGAGGCGCGTCGTACCACCCATAGGCCATTCGCGGCCCTCCATAGCGAAACTGTCGATATAATAGGGAACCGTCTCTACGCCTGCGCTTTGTGCAAACCGGGACGGATCGCGCACGAACCAAAATCCGTCTGCAGACTGTTCAACGGATCGAAACCAGGACGCAGGCGGCGAAGGCTGTTCCGCAGCCCGAAAAAGCCCGGTGACCTGCATCGCCGCCGTTTTTGCGGACGACTCTTCAAACAATTGAGGCCTGGATACTGATTGCGGCACAAAGCCAAAATTCACATACGCATGACCACCATCCTGATCTTCAAGCGGTGCAAAATAATAATAACCTGGCGCCGCCTCATATGATCCGAAAACACGCGCGCTATCGGCCGGATTGATGCGCCCGGCGAAACGCACCGGCACATATTCCATGTCTTCGCCGGCGTCGGCGCGACGAACCGCTTCCTCAAAGGGGACAGGCGCGGCGTCGAGGCGCTGTTCCACCTTTTCAATCAAGCCAAGCTTCCACTGCAGGCGCTTGAGTTGCCACATGCCAAGCGAAACCAGAATCGCCAAACCCAGTGCAGCGAAGACCGTCAGTACAGGACGGAAATGAAAATATCGATCTGAGAGCATTATTCGTCTTCAAGCCGGCCTTCGGCCGCTTTATTCGCATATTGCAAGGCGATCAGTGTCGCTTTGAGCGGTCGCAACAAGGCGAGGGTCAGAACCGTTGCGCCGCCAGCGCTGATCAGGAACGCCAGCCAGATCGGCGCATACCAGGCGAAGCGGGCGATAAAAGCGACAGCAACAGCAGCGAAGCCGACGATAAAAATCACAAACACCGCAGGGCCGTCGCCGGCATCGGCCTTGGCGTAATCAAGCCCGCAAATCGCGCAACGCTGGCGCAGGCCCAAAAATCCGTCAAACAGCGCGCCCTGCCCACAGCGCGGGCATTTGCCGCCAAGCCCTGCGGCGTAAGGTGAAATCGGCGGGTAACAGGTCATTCGCTATCAGGCCGAGGCGTGAAGACAAATGCAATTGCTTCCGCACTTTCCGCTTCGCCGCGATGATAGGCTTTCGCCGCCGCCGTCAGACCGTTACGGCTTTTGACGATACAGGTTTCAAAATTGTCGTCTTCTGTTTCAAGGTCGCCGCGCTCAATCAAGCGCGCGCGAAGAACCGCCGGCAAGTCCGGACACATCATCATCGTCAGGTGAAAACGCCGGCTGTCGCCCGCGCCATAATAATACGCGTATCCGTCATCTTCTTGTGACTGCACCGCGTAGCCGCGACGCCCGATACGCCGAAAGCGCATTCTGGTCGGCGCCTCACTTTCCGCAACAAAGCTGTAAAGACCTGTGGCGTCACGCTCTACATTCATGGCTTGACACTCATCCGCCTCGTCATTGACGGGACACATGACATACGGCCCCTCACGGAAAGGCTTCGCGCGCCCATTCGATGCGTCAAGCACCGGTTCCTCAGACACAAGACAGCCCGTCAGCAAAGCGCAACTGGCGAGGATTGAAAAAGCCCGGATTTGAAGAGAGCGCATGAACCGCCCTCCTTTCAGATTGCGTTCCGCAACCTTACGACAAAAGACCCTGATTGCCGAGGACATAGATAAAGGCGAACAGGAACAGCCAGACGACATCGACAAAGTGCCAGTACCAGGCCGCCGCCTCGAAACCGAAATGACGTTCAGGCGTAAAGTGCCCGGCTAATGCTCTGAAGAGGCACACAATCAGGAAGATCGTCCCGATAATAACGTGCAGACCGTGGAAACCGGTCGCCATGAAGAACGATGCGCCATAGATGCCGCCGCCGGAAAATTTAAACATGTCCAGCGATAGCGCTTCGTAATATTCAACCGCCTGCAGGCTGGTAAAGAACAGACCAAGAATAATCGTGATAACCAGACCCTGCACCAAGCCTTTTTGATCATTGTGCTGAACGGCGTGGTGCGCCCATGTAACGGTCGTCCCGGAAAGCAATAGCACCAGCGTATTGATCAGCGGCAAGCCCCATGCGCTCAAAGGTTCAACGCCAACCGGCGGCCACACGGCGCCCGTCGCATGAACGCGCCCGTCATTGCCAATAAAAGCCGGATCGCCATTCGGGTTGAGCATCTGCGTTCCATCAGCCAGCAACACAGGATCGCCAGCGCCCGGAAACAGGGCGGCGCCAAAAAACGCCCAGAACCAGGCCGCAAAGAACATTACTTCCGAAGCGATGAACAAAATCATGCCATAGCGCAGGCCTAAGCGTACGACGGTCGAGGTATTCTCGCCGGTAAGGCTTTCCTTGATGACGTCGCGCCACCAACCGACAAACGTAATCAGTATGACCGAAAAGCCGATCAGAAAGAGCCATGGCCCCTGCATGCCGAAGAGACCCGATTCGTTCGCGCCTGACTTCATCCAGGTCACTGCGCCGATCATCATCGTGGCGGCCGCAACCGACCCAATCAGCGGCCACGGGCTCGGGTTGACCAGATGATATTCGTGTTTGACTTCAGCGCCGGCCATAGATCGCCCCTGTTTGCAGCAAAATCCGAAATATTGAAGGGTTTTCTATACTGGCGCGGCGGTAAAATCCAAGCGTCGCTATCGGTCCAGCCCGCGCTATTCAGCCGCAGCCAATGGAGCTAATGAGGCAAATCTTACTTTGCGCCGCCAAGGCTCGCCGTTTGCGGCGCGTCGTCCCAGACGAAGAAAGTATAGGCGAGTGTGATGGTCTGGACTTCATCAAGGTTCTTGTCGTCCGCGAGCGCCGGATCGATGAAGTAGGTCACCGGCATGGAGACCTTCTGGCCCGGCTGCAGGGTCTGCTCGGTGAAACAGAAGCACTCGATCTTTTTGAAATAGATCCCGGCTTTTGCAGGCGATACATTGAATGTCGCCCGACCTGTCACCGGTTTGTCAGTGAGGTTCTCCGCTTCATAAAAAGCCAGGCCGGTTTCGCCAATCTTCAATGTCTGTGACGGTTGCTCGGGCTTGAACCGCCAGGCGAGGCCCTGGCTGACCGTTGCATCGAAACGCACGGTTATATCGCGGGCGACAACGCGGTCAGCCTCAGCATCCGCACGCTGGGTTGTGCCGCCCCAACCGGTTACCTGACAGAATGCTCGATAGGCAGGAACCGCAGCAAAGGAAAGCGCGACCATGCCCGCAGCAACGCTGGAGACAATAATTGCGGTCTTTCGGTTTTTCGCGGCGTTTTCCATTCTCAAAGCCAGTTAAAAGGAGCGCTCGGCGACTGAGCCGCCAATACGCACGATCGTGACAACAAACACGATCACGATAAATGCCAGAAGGCCAAGTGCGATTGCGAGATTGCGTTGCTTGCGCTGCTTCAGCTCTTCCGGCGTCAGCAAAACGCCTTCCATCGGCGCCGCCTTTTTATCGATGTCGCTATCCATGAAGACCCGTCATCCGTTCAAGCAATATCGTCGCGAAGATCGCAAACAGGTAAATGATCGAAAAGCGAAACAGCTGCCGCGCCGGTATATGGTTGGTTTCGTCAGTATGAAGTACTTTCCAGGCAAGCCAGACAAACATGGCGCCAAGCAGAGCCGAAACGAAAAGATAGATCAGACCGGCCATACCGATTGCATATGGGGCCACGCCGGATAGCGCGAGCGCAATAGAATAGCCGAAAATCTGACGACGGGTGGCGCGATCGCCCTCTACAACCGGGAGCATGGGAACGCCGGCGCGCTCATAATCGCCCTGCTTGTAAAGCGCAAGCGCCCAGAAATGCGGCGGCGTCCAGAGAAAGATTACGGCAAAGAGCACCCATGGCTCCAGCGGCGCGGCGCCGGCAACCGCAGCCCAGCCGACAACCGGCGGCAACGCGCCGGCTGCACCGCCAATAACAATATTCTGCGGCGTCGAGCGTTTCAGCCACATGGAATAAATGACGACATAAAAGAAGATCGTGAACGCCAGCAGACCAGCCGCGAAATAGTTTGACGCCAGCGCCAACAGCGCCACAGACAGCGCCGAGAGAAATCCGCCAAACGCCGCCGCTTCCGCGCTTGGCACGCGCCCCGCCGGAATTGGCCGTTTCGATGTGCGCGACATAATCGCGTCGATGTCAGCGTCCCACCACATGTTCAGCGCGCCGGATGCGCCAGCGCCAACTGCAATCGAGAAAAGCGCCACCGCCGCCAGAACGGGATGGAGCATCCCGGGGGCCAGCACCATGCCGACAAGCGCCGTGAAGATCACCAGCGACATAACTCGGGGCTTCAGAAGCGCGAAATAATCGCGGGGGCCCGCAAGGTCATATTGGGCGGGTTTAACAAGCATATTCGTCATGCTGCGGCTTATGCCCCAAAGACGCCTCTGGGGAAATACTCATTCGACGAAATCAGAGCGCCGCGTTGTCGCGCAGCACCAGATTTTTCAGGGCGCTTGGGATGCCGGCGCTTTTTAGCCGCGGCCAAAAACCGACTTGGTCCCGAAGAGAATCAGGATCATCAGCATGAAAGCGATAAAATAGGCCAAGAGCGTCGCCGCCGTCAGATTCATGAAAACGCCCCAGCTCGCTTCCAGTTGATTGACCAGCCGCCCGCCGGTAACCGTTCCGCTTTCAGGCGTCGGGCCGGCGAAAACCCCCCGCAAATAGCCTCCGATGACAAACAGAGTCAGCGCGAGCAGTGTCATCGACCCGATCTGCGTGCCGCGGCGCATCACCAGGGCGGCGATCAACACTGATCCGACCGCAATCAGAATGCTGATCCAGTCGCCATTCAAAAAAGTCCCGCGAATAATCGACAGAACGTCGTTCAAAATCATTTCGAGCATAAGCCCCCTCCACCAAATTGGGCGCCGCCGGCCCTATCCCCAGAAAGGCTTGAGAAAACGCGATTATATACGTCCGCCAATTCTCAGTCCCCAGCGACGCAAGATCGATCTACCCTCTGAAAAGCAGTGATTTCCCTAGAAACAAAACGCCGATCACAACTGCAAAGGTAACCAGATAGCCGACCAGGATTGAACCGGATGTCTGGGTCATGGAGGCCCAACCGGCTTCCAGCTGTGCGATCCACGTTGCAGGATCAGAAGGCGTCGCACTTGTCGCGCCGCCATAGACGAGCCAGACAATCGCCAACACGACCAGCGCCAATACGCTGACGCAAAGGATCTGGCCGAGATTGCGCATGGCGAAAACGCCGACAAGCAGCGCACCCAAAACCATGGCGAGATATGTCCAGTCACCGCCCAGGAAAATTGATTCCGCCACCGCCCGAATATCAGAAAAAATGAGTTCCATGAGAAACGCCCCTATTCGCTTCGTTAAGTTTTCTTTAACTTAGGTTAACGACATTTTTTTTACCGGGTCACGCTGCGGCGCAGCAATTTTTTCGCATAAAAAAAACCTGCCGCTTGGAACGGCAGGTTTTTTTGATCTTGTGACTTTTTAGCCCGGTCAGAAGGCCTTGGCGTCGCCATAGTCAAAGCGAGACAGTTATTCTCCGGGGTGAAAAAGGCGCACGACTCCGCTGTCCGGAAAAGAGGCCATCACCGCGTTATTGCGGCCCGCGTCATCAAAGGCGGTGACGGCGGAGCCCGCGCCTACGCCCGTATCAAAAGCCACAGGTTGAGCAAATATAGGCACCGTCGCCACACCAAGGTTGTCGGGTACTTTATTCTCAAAATACAGCGACTGGCCTGACGTGCTGTTGACGACCACAATGTCGCGTCGGAATTGGTCGCCAGGCCTTACGCCGACAAAGGCGCCCTCGACCAAGGCGATAGGAATGCCCTCTTCCCACGAAAAGACAGTTTGCGAAATTTCCCGGTCGTCATTGTCTTGCGAAACAATTATTAAGCGATGTTCCCCATCGTGCACGCCGTCTGTCATGAGGATCGCCATCCATCGTGGCACACGGTTCGGTCCCCCTCTTGAGAACACGTCAACGATGGAAAGCGGTGTAGCCGATTGCGTGTCAATTGGTATGACGCCTAGTTCCTCATAGGCTTGGTCTTCATCGGTATCGCCGTATAAGACCAGTTCGTTGGCGTCGTAATCGACAGCGATCAATGGATCGAAATTCGAGTCGTCGAACGGATCGGGTGAGTAAATTGTGCTCGGCAAAGAGGTCGGAAATAAATGGCAAAGGGAACGCCCGTTATCCAAGCTGTCTATAATCTGGCTATCAAATTCTAACGCAACGCCATTACCGTCTGGATCAATCGGATCAATCCGCACAACAGAGAATCCAGTGCCGCGTTGACCGATCCAAACGAAATCCTGCCCTGTATCCCGGGCGCGGGAGAAAAAGCAGGGTTTCTCGATGGAAAACCCGTCACCCTGCTGAAAAGCTCCTTCTTGAGTCGAGCGCTCGGAGAACAACCATGACGCCCGATTGCTCGCTTCGTCGAGAACAATCAGCTCGTCGGTAAATCGACCGACGCCATTAAAAGAAAGCGCACCATATTCCAAGAATGAAATGTCACTGAACACGCCCTCAACGTGGACGAGGTCATCTCGAGAATAATCATAGCCGCCCGCGGCTGCATTCTCCCCAAAGATCATAACTTGCTCTGGATTGCCCGGAAATCCCGGTGGTTGGATTCGCGTAGCGATGATTTCAGATAATCCGGTGTTAGCTGTTCCCGGCACGCCGACATTGCCGACCTTCAACTCAAAACTCGGATCGAAAACCGCTACAGGCTGGCCGGGTCCTGAAAAGCCCCGAACGGGCACCAGCGCCGTCGCGGTAGAGACCGCGCCACGCGAGTCTTCCGCGCGGATTTCAAAACCCATTTGATCAACCAAGTCCTGAGCGAGGTCCGGCGCACGCCAGCGCGTCATGAAGCTGTTGACATCTTCTAAACGTGTCGCCGAGGGACCCGACGTTTGCGTTACTGATATAGTAAAGGAATCCCTATCACGATCGTTTGTGGTGATAGTGTCAATCGTGAAAATGGCTTGCTCAAGCAGCTGACCCGTTGATATTTCGAATTGGATCGTTGGCGCCGCGTTAGTTGAAGCTGGTGTGCTGCTTGGTCCAGATGGCGCGCCGCCATCTTCGGAACCACCGCTGCACGCACTGACTAAAATGAATAGAGTAGAATATACGCTAAAGAGATTACGCTGCACTCAAAACTCCACACACCGCACGAGCTTAGCGTATCATACTAATGAGCTTAATTATAGACGACATATCCCTACTGGACCTGTCTTCTTAATAGCAGCGGTTTGCGCGCCGCTTCTTTCTCAACCACCAAGGGAGATGTGACAAAAATATACCCGGGTTTATGAAGCAATGCCGCGAACTCGCGGCATTGCTGAAAGTCAAAACGCCTTGGCGTCGCCCTTGTCAAAGCGCGGCAGTTCGTTGAACTGGTGGAAGGGCGGCGGCGAAGGCAGCGTCCATTCCAGGGTCGTTGCGCCAACGCCCCAGGGGTTGGCCGCCGCCTTGCGGCGATAAACGAAGAACGCATCAAACATCGCGACCGCGAAGACGCCTATACCGACGACAGTAATGAGGTACCCCCAGGTCGAGACCTGATTCCACAGCGTAAAGGCCTCCGGGTAATCAATATAGCGGCGCGGCATGCCTTGCAGCCCGAGGAAGTGCTGCGGGAAGAAGATGAGGTTCACGCCGATAAACATGACCCAGAAATGGAGCGTGCCGAGCCATTCGCGATACATCTTGCCGGTCATTTTCGGGAACCAGTAATACCAGCCCGCGAAGATCGCGAAGACGGCGCCGAGCGACAACACGTAATGGAAGTGCGCAACGACATAATAGGTATCGTGCATGTAGTGGTCGATGCCGGCATTGGCGAGAACAACGCCGGTGACGCCGCCGACGGTGAACAGGAAGATAAACCCGATCGCCCAGACCATCGGCGTTTTAAACTCGATGGAGCCGCCCCACATCGTTGCGATCCATGAGAAGATCTTGATGCCGGTCGGCACGGCGATGACCATCGTCGCGGCAACGAAATAAGCTTTCATGTTCACGCTGAGACCCACCGTATACATATGGTGCGCCCAGACGATGAAGCCGACAAAACCGATCGCCACCATCGCATAAGCCATGCCGAGATAGCCAAAGATCGGCTTTTTCGAGAAGGTCGAAACAATATGCGAGATGATGCCGAAGCCCGGCAGGATGAGGATATAGACTTCCGGGTGACCGAAGAACCAGAACAGATGCTGGTACAGGATCGGGTCGCCGCCGCCGGCCGAGTCAAAGAACGACGTGCCAAAGTTGCGGTCAGTAAGCAGCATGGTGATGGCGCCGGCCAGTACTGGCAGCGACAAAACCAGCAGGAACGCCGTGACCAGCACGGACCATGCGAAGAGCGGCATTTTGTGAAGGGTCATGCCTGGCGCGCGCATGTTGAAGATGGTCGTGATGAAGTTGATGGCGCCAAGAATGGATGACGCGCCCGCAAGGTGCAGCGACAGGATCAAGAGATCCATCGCCGGCCCGGGACTGCCGGTATTGGAGGACAAGGGCGGATAGAGCACCCAGCCGCCGCCAAAGCCGATCTGCGAACCGTACCCCGGCGCAAAGAGCGACAATGTGATCAGGATGCCTGACGCGCCATAAAGCCAGAACGAAATATTGTTCATGCGCGGGAACGCCATGTCCGGCGCGCCAATCATGATCGGCACAAACCAGTTGCCGAAGCCGCCAATCAACGCGGGCATCACCATGAAGAAGATCATCATGAGGCCGTGATAAGTGATCAGGACGTTGTAGAAATTCGACGCTGCAGTGAGATCGCCGCCAGTGAATTGCGTCAGAATGGTCACGCCCGGCTCAGCGAGTTCCATCCGCATAAGGCCCGACATGGCGCCGCCGACGACGCCCGCGATAATCGCGAAGATCAGGTAAAGCGTGCCGATATCCTTGTGGTTGGTTGAAAAGAACCACCGGACGAAAAAGGATGGTTTGTGATCGGCGTGATCCCCGGCGCCGTGTGCTGCATGTACCTCAGCCATTATAACAGACCTTCCTTATTCCGCAGATGCGTCGGCGTTTTCAGCCTGCGCGAATTTAACATTTTCATCAGTAAACATGGGATCAAGCCCAGCGAGCGCTCGCTGACCATCAACCCAGGCTTCGAAAGCCGAGCGCGAGACGACTTCAACCGCGATCGGCATAAAGGAATGGCGCACGCCGCAAATCTCAGAGCACTGACCGTAGTAAACGCCTTCACGTTCAGCATTGAACCATGTCTCGTTAATGCGGCCTGGAACCGCGTCAATCTTCAGTGCAAAGGCCGGCAGCGCGAAAGCGTGAATAACATCGCGCGCCGTTGTCGTGATGCGGATCGTTTCCCCAACAGGCACGACAACGCGATTATCGACTTCCAGCCGGTAAAGCTCCGGCGTGGTCTGATCCTCCGGCAACATGTTCGATGAGAACTCAAAGTCGCCGAAGTCAGGATAGGAATAGGTCCAGCCCCACTGATAGCCGTTGACTTTAAGCGTCATGGTCGGCGCCATCACGATTTCTTTTTCGCAGGCGTCAAAATACCGTTTTGCGTTAGGACAACCGGAGACATTCTGCGTCGAACGGCCGCCACGCAAAATTACGCGATCGCCACGCGCCGGCGGCGCATCGAAAGAGACCACAACCTCCGCCTCGCCAAGACCTTCCAGCCGGTAATCCGCTCGGTGTTTAAGCACACGCTGCTCGGAACCATTGTCCAGAATGACCTGCATGTGGTCGCGGCGAGAAACCATCCGGCTTTCGGCGAAGTCATTGGCGAAAACAAAATCGGCGGTCTGTCCGTCTCCGGTGGCGACGATTTGTTTTCCATCCGGCGTGACGTCCTCTTTGTAGAGGAGTTCAAACGACGGCAGCGCAATGACGAGCAGGATGATGATCGGAACGCCAGTCCAGATGATTTCCACCAGCGTGTTGTGGCTGAACTTGCGCGCTGTCGGATTTCTCTTGGAATTGTAGCGCACAATCACCCAGATCAGCAGCGCCAGAACAAACAGGCTGATCACCGTGATGATCGGCAAGAGAATGCCGTTGTGGAAAAAGTGCACTTCTTCTGCAAGCGCGGAGTTCGCCGGCTGCATGGCTATGCCGCCCGGCGTTAATTGGGCGCTGGCGGTTGCGGCGGCCCACACGCCCAATCCGCTCAACATCGCGGTCAGTTTTTTCATCATTGATTCCTGCATCTTCGCATTTCGAAGGATATAACCGTCTATGACAGCACTGGATGCGGTCGATACGCCGATCCAGCCCCGCGCGTCAATTTCGCTTGCTTATAGGACGGCGCCGCTGCCAGCGCCATCGCACAAATGAAGGAAAAATGGTCGCAGCAGCCAGATCCGCCAGTGTGGAATACAGCGCCAGAAAACAGTATGATGTGAGATTATCAGAACCCCCCATCGGGAGCCCGTCATGGTGAAGTCTACCGGTAAAACCCTCGCCGCATTTTTCTTCTGGATTGCTTTTATCAATCCTGTCTTCGCATCCGAAACGGAGGAGTGGGGCCTGAAAATTGTGCTCGGAGGCAAAACACCGCTTGCTGACGCCTGCTACGAAAACGCCCGAGACGGCCTGGAAGACCATGAGGCGTTGGAGCCATGCAACGTCTCACTTGAGAGCGAACCGCTAAGCCAACGCAGACGCGCCGGCGTGCACGCTAATCGCGGCGTCATTTACTATAACATCGGCGAATATGAAGCATCGGTGTCAGATTTCTCCAGCTCGCTGGAACTGGGAATCAACGTAGAAGCAAAAATCAGAGTAAATCGTGGCCTGTCCTTCGAAGCGCTCGGCTATGAAAGCCTTGCGCGGGCTGACTATGCCGCCGCTCTCATAATCGACCCAAGCCATCCCGTAGCGTCAGAACGCCTTAAAGAACTGAGAAAACCGCTCTACGAACGCGCAAGGCAACCGCGAAAAATCACTGTAGAAGCGCAGAGTGACCCGATGACCGGGATATAAGATTCGCAACGCCGTTGCCGTAGTCGCGACACCGCCTTACATCCTCCCTATGACAGAATCCTATTTTTTCTCCCGCACCGACCTTGACCGCAACCGCGCTCAGAACGTCCTCGACGATGCGCTGAACGGCGCCGATGACGGCGAACTCTATCTGGAATACGCCCAGTCGGAGGCGTTTGTCTTCGACGACAACAGGCTGAAGACCGCAAGCTTCAATGTCGATCAGGGCTTTGGTCTGCGCGCCGTTTGCGGCGAGTCCACAGGTTACGCACACGCCTCCGAGCTTTCCGAAGACGCGCTGAAACGAGCCGGCGCAGCGGTTCAGGCGGTGAAATCCGGCAAGGGCGGGGCCGTCGCCGACGGCCCCGCGCGCACCAACACAAAGCTCTACCCGGATGAAAATCCGCTTGGGGATATGCCGTTCGAGGCGAAAACCAAGCTGCTGGAAGAGATTAATGACTACGCCCGCTCAAAGGACAACCGCGTGCGCCAGGTCTCCGCGTCTTTGTCCGGCGAGTGGTCGGCGGTGGAAATCCTTCGGCCCGGCGGCGAAATCATCCGCGATTTCCGCCCGCTTGTGCGGCTGAATGTCGCCGTCACAGCTGGCGACGGCGAGCGGCAGGAATCCGGCAGCTATGGCGCAGGCGGCCGTGAGGGGTATGCGCGCTATGTCAGCGCCGACGCCTGGCAGCGCCAGGTCGATGAAGCCCTGCGCCAGGCCCTTGTCAATCTGGAGGCCGAACCTGCTCCGGCCGGCGAAATGGAAGTGGTGCTCGGCCCGGGATGGACAGGCGTTCTCCTGCACGAAGCCGTCGGCCATGGCCTTGAAGGCGATTTCAACCGCAAATCGGAATCAGCATTCGCGGGGCGCCTGGGCGAGCGTGTCGCGTCGCCGGGCGTCACTGTCGTCGATGACGGCACGATCGCCGGAAGGCGCGGTTCCCTGACCGTTGACGACGAAGGCACGCCAACATCGGAAACGGTATTGATCGAGGACGGTATCCTGAAAGGGTATCTGCAGGACCGGCTCAACGCGCGCCTCATGGGCATGGCCCCAACCGGAAATGGCCGCCGCGAAAGCTTCGCTCACCAGCCGATGCCGCGCATGACCAACACCTTCATGCTGGCGGGCGACCATGACCCGGAAGAAATCCTGAAATCCGTCAAGGACGGCGTTTACGCCGTCAACTTCTCCGGCGGCCAGGTTGATATTACTTCCGGCAAATTCGTCTTCAATTGCACAGAGGCATACCGCGTGAAGAACGGCAAAGTTGGCGCGCCCCTGAAAAACGCCGCCCTCATCGGCGACGGACCAAGCGTTTTGACCAAGGTTTCGATGATCGGAAACGATTTCTCCCTCGACCCCGGTGTCGGTGTCTGCGGCAAGGCCGGTCAGGGCGTTCCTGTCGGGGTTGGCCAGCCGACGATCAAGATCGATCGCCTCACCGTGGGGGGTGCGGCCGCCTGATCTTATACGAATACCTGGCGCCGACCTGACTGGCGCACTTTTTGCGACCTGATATAATCTTTGTGACAACTTCAGGAACGCTTGGGGCGCGCAAAGGGTTCGGTATTGAGTAGCGTACAAACTTACGGCGTTCTGCTCGCTTCCGCGCATCCGGCGGATCGCCGCCGCTTGGCGCTGTTCGCTTTCTCAACCCTAATCGTCGTCGCGGCTGCGCTCGCAGCGCATATGCTTTACGAGTACAATCATCTGTCCTCTGAAAAGTTCTCGTTAAATCGCGATCACGGCTATGCGGAGATAGTCCAGTACATTCTTGTCGTTATTGCCGCCGTCGCACTCGTCACAATCGCACATGCGCGCCGGCAGGCAGCCTATGCATTATTGTCTGCAATGATGGCGTATCTGTTTGCAGATGATGTTTTCTGTATTCACGAAAAGGTCGGCGAGTTTCTGGCGCTGAACTACCCCCTGATGACGCCATTCGACGTCGAACCAGCGCATGCGGGCGAAGCGCTGTATCTTGGCGCTGTCGCCAGCATCTTCCTCATTTTGCTGGTCATCCTGTTCGCAAAAGCCAGTAGTAAAACGCGCATCGATATTGCGGCTTTCACCGCACTTTTGATTCTCGCGGGGGTGTTCGGAATCGTCGGAGACGTTGCGCACGCCGCCATCGGCAACAAACCTGCAGCGATGATTGAAGATGGCGGCGAACTGATCAGCGTAGCGCTGCTCAGTATCTTTTCTGTTGATCGTGCGCTGGCGTCGTCACGTAACGGCGCTTTTTACGACTGACGGCGCACGCATTGTAAATCACTGTTCTCACCGCGCGAGCAGCATTAGAACGGCCCCATGACGAATTTCGTTACGCGCTTCGCCCCCTCGCCAACCGGGCGCCTACATCTCGGCCACGCGTTTTCGGCCCTGACGGCCCACAACGCCGCCAAAGACGCAGGCGGACGGTTTTTGCTGCGCATTGAGGATATCGACCGGACGCGCTGCCGTCCCGAATACGAGCAGGCGATTTATGATGACCTCTTCTGGCTGGGCCTGGAATGGGAAGAACCGGTTCGCAGGCAGTCAGACCACTATCCGGAATATGAAGCCGCTTTGAACACCTTGCGCGAAAAAGGCGTCGTCTATCGATGTTTCAAAACTCGTAAAGAGATCGCCGACGAAATCGCGCGTGCGCCGCATCTGACGCCTGACGGACCGGAAGGTCCGCAATATGTCGGTGACATGCTGACCGCAATGGAAGAACGGTCATTGCTTGCGAAAGGCGAGCCTTTCGCCTGGCGTCTATCCATGCAGGCGGCGCGAAAGCATTTGGGCGCCGCTTTCGACGCATTGACTTTTATGGAAGAAGGCGCCGGCCCGAAAGGTGAGACAGGGCGCATCACAGCAACGCCGGAGATTTTTGGCGACGCCGTGATCGCGCGAAAAGACCTGGGGACAAGCTATCATCTTGCATCTGTTTATGACGACGCGCTGCAAGGCGTGACACACATTCTACGCGGAGAAGATTTATTTCCTGCAGCGCATCTGCATCGCCTGCTGCAAGCTTTGCTGGATCTGCCGGAACTAACCTACCGCCATCATCGTCTCCTCACGGATGAAAATGGCAGGCGGTTCGCGAAACGCAATAACGCCGTCACTATATCCTTCATGCGCAAGAATGGTGTGACGCGCGAGGAAATCCTCGCGCGTCTGGGGTTTTCCTGAGCGTTAGGCGTTCAATGTAGACGCTGTCGTTTCAGGATATCGCGATCCCGCCACCGCCTCTGGCGGGACAGCCTTTTCAATGGCGGCGATATCGTCAGTGGAAAGCTGTACTGATACCGCACCGATATTTTCCTCAAGCCGGGAAATCTTTTTCGTTCCGGGGATAGGGATGATGTCATCGCCTTTGGCCAATACCCAGGCCAGCGCAATCTGCGCCAGCGTTGTGTCTTTGGCCGCTGCGATCTCGGCAAGCTGGTCCACCAGGGTCAGATTTTTCTCCAGCGCGCCGTCACTGAACCGAGGATTCGCCGCCATGCGGTAATCGCTGGCGTCAAAGTCTTTTTCACTGCGATAGGCGCCCGTCAGCAACCCGCGCCCCAGCGGGGAATACGCAACCAGCGCAACTCCCAGCGCACGGCAGGCGGGAATCATTTCCGCTTCCATCTCTCGCGTCACAATCGAGTATTCGGATTGCAAAGCGGCGATCGGGTGAACTGCATGAGCTTTCTGCAACGTGTCTGCGCTGACTTCCGACAAACCGATGGCGCGCACTTTGCCCGCTTTTACAAGGTCGGCCATGGCGCCGACGGAGTCTTCCACCGGCACGTCGCGGTCGCGGCGATGCATGTAATAAAGGTCGATGACGTCGACGCCGAGACGTTTCAGCGAAGCGTCGCAGGCTTCCTTGATATATTTCGGATCGTTCGAGAGACCCAGCCATTGGCCGTCGTCGCCACGCCGGATTGCAAACTTCGTCGCCACCACGACATCATCGCGGTTCTTTTTCAGAAAACCGGATAGTTGTTCTTCATTTCGCCCGCTGCCATACATGTCCGCCGTGTCAAAAAAATTAATCCCACGCTCCAGCGCGCCGGCGAGAACCTTTTCCGCTTCCGCATCGGAAAGCGCGTCGCCATAAAATTCGGCGAGCCCCATACAACCAAAACCCAATCGTGACACTTCAAGGCCTGAACGGCCTAATGAAACCTTGCGCATATGCGCCTCCTGAAAATGTAGTGAAGCCGGCGCGCAATAACGCCAACGATCTATTATGCGCCGTGGAGACACCTTCGATCAATTCTTGAAATTCCAAGACTGCGTTCTTACATGGGCGATCTCAAAAAATACCGCTCAACCGATAGTGACCGGTTATTTCCCAGTTAAACAGAACATCTTCCAGCCTCGGCCCGACGCCGATATTATGAACGACCATTGGCCGCCCCGAAGGTGCGACGTCAGTTGTTATAACTCCAATATGCGGCAGCCAGCCGTCTTCCGCGCCGCGTAAGTTCCACGCTACAATATCGCCCGGCTGGTAAACCGACGGGTCATCACTGACGACGAGGCTTGCGCCCTTCCGGGTAAAGAAGGTTTCCAGATTAGGCACGCGCCGGTGATCGATATTCGTATCGGGGCGGGAAAGACCCCAATGCTTTGGGTAAGCTGAAAACGCGCCGGCCATATCCTCATGAACAAGCTGTTGCAGATCGATATCGAGCGCGCGCAGGGCGCGTACAACAACATCCGCACACACACCCTTGTCCGCCGCCACATCGCCGCCCGGATAGTCAAGCCTCACATAGGCGGGGTCGTAGGTGATGCGATGCTGTGTCCGCTCGATCGCAGCTTTTGAAAGGCGCGCGCCAAAATCGCTGTTTTGGGCTTGCGCGGCGCCGTTGAGTAAAAAAACGCCAAGCAGGGCTGCGATCCATTTATGATGCTGCATACACCGATTACGCCTGATCATTAGGGCGATTGCGTGGCCTGACCGCGGCGCGTCACGGCGAGTTGAGGAGGATTTGCGATAAGACGCCGCTGAAACCGCCGCTGCAGCGCTTATATTAAGAGCTCAGAAGGAGACCGACCATGTATCCAGACCACCCCCTTGCCGATGAACGCGGCATTACGCCTTTCGCGCTGGCGCTGAATATTATCTGGCTCGTCCTGGGCGGGGCGCTCGCGGCGCTTGGCTGGTTTATCGCAGCGTTCTTCATGGTGATCACCATCGTCGGGATCCCATGGGCGCGGGCTGCGTTCGACAACGGGGTTTATACGCTCTGGCCATTCGGCGCGAAGCCGCTGGCCCGGGATCGGCTATATGGCGAAGACATCGGCACCGGTCCCCTCGGCTTTCTGGGTAACGTCATCTGGTTTGTGCTCGCAGGCTGGTGGCTCGCCCTCGGCCATGTGATCGCGGCAGTTGGCCTTGCGATCACAATCATCGGCCTGCCCTTCGCCTGGGCGCATCTGAAACTCGCGGGCTTCGCGCTCTGGCCAATCGGGCGAACCATTGTCGCCAGCGATCTGCGCCGGCGCGCCTATTAACCCGCCGGCAGGCGGCCAGGCCTGCATTTGCAACTTGGGGATGAATTCGCTCAGCGCCTTGTAAAGACAGCCGCTTTTCTGTTTTCCGCCTTTTCAAGATGCCATCGGGCAACGCCAGTCGATCAAAACCGCGTGGCGAGCCCTTAACCCTCTACCGAATGAACGAGCCCTGCGTTAAAAAGCACCTATGGGTGTGTTGTGGAGAGTCGGTCGGTCGATAGCCGCCGCCGGAGTGGCGGTTTTGAGCCTTTTGGCGAGCGCCCATGCGCAGATCCCGGCGCCCGTGAACACGGGCCAAGCCTGGAAAGTGTATAAAGAGAGCTGGGCGGCCGCGGATGAAGCCGGTTACGCAGCCTTTGTCCAGGCGATTGGGCGCTCCGACTGCAGCTCTCTCGAAAGCTGTCTGAAGAGCGACGCAAACCCTTACCGGTCCTCCGTTGATCCGCGCCTGCCGGGCGACTGCGCCGACATGGCGTATGTGTTGCGCGCCTACTACGCGTGGAAAAACGGCCTTCCGTTTTCATATCAGAACGCCATGCGCACCGCGGATGGCTCGCGCCAGGACATCCGCTACTCAACCGAAGGCAATGTTGTCGCCGGGCGGCGGCGCATCCTCAATATCGTCAGCGACGCGCCAAGTTTTCTGCGGCGGATTGGCGGCGAGGTATCGACCGCCATGTTTCGAACGCACCCCGACACTGGCGGCGGACGCAGCCATGATGATTTTTACCCGGTCGAGATTTCGCGCGACGCGGTGCGACCTGGCGTCATCGCCTATGACATTTATGGTCATGTAGGCATCGTCTATGACATCCTTGAAAACGGTCGCGTCCTTGTCGTTGCTTCGCATCCGGACAATTCGGTCACCCGTTCGGCCTATGGCCCGAACTTCATGCGCTCCAAACCGGCGCTTGGGGCCGGCCTGAAGGCCTGGCGGCCGATCAGCGTCGTCAATGCGGAAAAACTAGCAGATGGCGCCCTTCGCGGCGGAGACCTCAAAGTTGCTACCAACAGTGATCTCAAGCACTTCTCTCTTGAACAATATGTCGGCAATGTTCCGCACCCGTCAGAGATCTGGCATTTCGGCGAGTTCCGGCATGAAGGCCGCACGCTGAAATATTACGACTATGTACGCCGCCGATTGGCGTCACCGGACTTCCGCTATAATCCGGTGGACGAGTTACGGTTTGGCCTGCAAACGATTTGCGGTTCCATCAAGGCGCGCAAGACAGCCGTCGACGCAGCCGTTCGCGCCCGCGTGCATCTAAAACCTCACCCGAGAAAGCTTCCGCCCAATATCTTCGGCACCTATGGCGAGTGGGAGGAGTATTCGACGCCGTCACGCGATGCGCGCCTCAAGGTCAGCTTCATCGAGCTGCGACGCGATGTGCAACGGCTTGTCGAGGCCGCGGAAGCGGGCGGGGATCGCGTTGATTATGACGGCGGTGATCTGGCCGGCGATCTGATGGCCGCCTTTGATGAAGAAAAAGACGCCTGCACATTCACGTATCGCCGCGCCGATGAAATGCGCATGCGGCTGAACCTCGCACATGTCATGGACCGGCTGTTTGATCTGTCGTTCGATCCCTATCACTGCCCAGAGCGGCGTTGGGGCGCGAGCGGCGCCGAGCTGGAAAGCTGCACGGACGATGCGACCAAGGATCGTTGGTATAATGCACAGCGCTTTCTGCGCTATCAGGCGCAGCGCACCTATGACGTCCGTATGGATTTTACGGTAGACGAGTTAAAGCCGCCGATGATCGCCGCCCCGGGAGAGGGCGGTCTTGGGGTTGAGGAACCGGCGGACGCGGATATCCGCGCTTATCTGTCGCGGCTGAACGGGACCGTTGTCGCCGCCAGTTCCGGCCCGGCGACGCCTGTCGCGTTTACTGCGAACCCCGCCGTTTCAGCCGAAGACGGCGTGTTTTTCCCGGCCTGGCACGCCCGCGGCGGTTACGTTGCGCCACGCTGAGCCCTGCGGTCCGACGAGCCGGCAAAAGCGTAGAATTACCAGACCCACCCGCCTATAACGCTTGGAGAAAGGCGCATTTATGAGCAGTTTCATATTTTTTTTGATCCCTGTCGGCCTCGCCGCGACAGCTCTTATTCTTGGCGTCGGGATTTACTCCCTCGCAAAGGGCGGAACCTTCGCCAAAGAAAACTCCAACAAGCTGATGCGGCTGCGCGTCGCCGCCCAGGCCGTAACCATTGGGCTGATGATGCTGTTTCTGTTTCTCGTCGGTAGCGGCGGTTCGTAAAGTCTCGTTTGTTTCAGTGTTGATTTCAGGCGCCAAGGCGCATTGAAACGCTGTTGACGCCCCGCTATGGTGCGCCGCGAAATCGCCAGGCGACATACCGCCTCGCATATTTGATCATTCCCAATCCCTTTGGGTCCGTCAGGAGCAATAGATGAAAGTCCTCGTGCCTGTTAAACGCGTGATCGACTACAATGTGAAAGTCCGCGTCAAATCAGACCAGTCGGGCGTCGACCTCGCCAATGTCAAAATGTCGATGAACCCATTCGACGAGATCGCCGTTGAAGAGGCGATCCGGCTGAAAGAAGCCGGAACGGCCACAGAAATTATCGCCGTTTCCATCGGGCCGGAAAAAGCGCAGGACCAGATTCGCCAGGCGCTGGCCATGGGCGCGGATCGCGGCATTCTGATCAAGACCGATCAGGACGTTGAGCCGCTCGCCGTCGCCAAGCTTTTGAAAAAAGTTGTCGAAGAGGAAAGCCCTGAACTTGTCATTCTCGGCAAGCAGGCGATTGACGACGATTCCAACCAGACCGGCCAGATGCTCGCCGCGCTTCTTGGATGGGCGCAAGGCACCTTCGCCTCCAAGGTTGAAAAGACCGACAGCGGACTGAATGTGACGCGCGAAATTGACGGCGGCCTTCAAACCGTTGCGCTGAACCTGCCGGCGATTGTCACGACGGACTTGCGCTTGAATGAGCCGCGTTACGCCTCGCTACCGAACATCATGAAGGCGAAGAAAAAGCCGCTCGATGTAAAAGAAATCGGCGACTATGGCGTCGACATCGCGCCGCGTCTTGAAACCTTGAAAGTCACGGAGCCGCCGAAGCGCGAAGCCGGCGTCAAAGTTGAAACTGTCGCCGATCTTGTCGACAAGCTGAAAAACGAAGCGGGAGTTCTTTAAGATGGCTGTTCTGGTCGTTGCAGACGTACACGGAAATTCAATCGACGAGTCGACGCACAAGACCGTAACCGCGGCGCTCGCCATCAACAGTGATGTCGATGTGCTTGTCGCCGGAACCGGCGCCGATGATGCGGCTGCAGCCGCGGCGAAAATCGCGGGCGTGCGCAAAGTGCTCCACGCTGACGCCCCGCAATACGAACACCGCCTCGCCGAGCCGATGGCCGCGCTGATCGTCGGTCTCGCCGACGGCTATGACGCGATCCTGAAAACCGCGGCGACCACGGGCAAGAACGTGATGCCCCGTGTCGCCGCCCTCCTTGATGTCATGCAGATTTCGGAAATTATCGCCGTCGAGGCGCCGGACACGTTTGTGCGCCCGATCTATGCCGGCAACGCCATGCAGACAGTGAAATCAAACGACGCTAAAAAAGTCATCACTGTCCGCGCCACCGCATTCAAAGCCGCCGAAGAAGGAGGCTCCGCGAGCGTCGAAAAAGTTGACGCTGCGGACGATCCATCGCTCTCGTCTTTCGTTGGCGAGGAACTGACCAAATCGGACCGGCCGGAACTCACCGGCGCGAAGATCGTCATCTCTGGCGGCCGCGCGCTTGGTTCTTATGAGAACTTCGAAGAGTATATCTTTCCGGTTGCGGACAAGCTCGGCGCCGCCGTCGGCGCATCGCGCGCCGCTGTTGATGCGGGTTACGTCCCGAACGATTATCAGGTCGGCCAGACAGGCAAGGTCGTCGCGCCGGAACTTTACATCGCCGTCGGCATCTCCGGCGCGATCCAGCACCTTGCGGGCATGAAAGACTCAAAAGTCATCGTCGCCATCAACAAGGACGAAGAGGCGCCGATTTTCCAGGTCGCCGATTACGGCCTTGTCGCGGATTTGTTCAAGGCGTTGCCGGAGTTGAACGAAGCGCTGGGCTAAACAACAGTTTTAAACTGATCTGAAACCCCGCCTTGTGCGGGGTTTTTTTACGCAAGAAACGGGTCGTTCGATGAAAGTTCACGATCCATGATGGCTCCAACAGCAAAGGAGCAAGCTCATGCCTTTCACCGTCACAGGACTTCCCGTCGAAGAATTCAACAGTTTATTTGCGCTTTCCGATGAAGAGCTCGAAACGCGCGGCGTTATCCGCAAAACCGCAGACGCCAAACCGGGCTATCCCTGCCGCGTCACGCTGGACGACGCCGAGCCGGGCGAAAAAGTTCTTCTCCTCAATTACGAAAGCCATAAGACCGATACGCCCTATCGCTCATCCTATGCGATTTATGTGCGCGAGAGCGCGACAACCCCAGCTGTTTATCAAAATGAGCTGCCGCCGGTCTTTAAAGGACGCCCTATCGCCCTGCGCATCTTTAACAAAGGTGGCATGCTGATCGGCGCCGATCTCAGCCCCAATGGCGAGCTTGGGGAGATAATTGAGCGTATATTTGAAAATCCGGAGGCGGCTTATCTCCATGCCCACAACGCCATGCATGGTTGTTTCGCGGCCGAGATCAGACGCGTCGAGGCGTAATGGTCAGCGATATTCGGGATTGGGATCGTTGGGCGCAAACGCGCCCTTCCAGTCATCCTTGATATTGCCATATGCGGGCACGCCCCCGGCGTCTTTCAGCATTCGCGCATAATGCATCAGGTTCCATGTCATGAAGGTCGTGTTGCGCTGGGTGAATTCATTGTCAAACCCGACGCGCGTCCCGTCATCCTTTTCATCGCCATAGCTGGGGCCGGGGCCAGCTTCGCCGATCCAGCCGGCGTCCGCCTGCGGCGGCACGGTGAAGCCTACATGCTGCAACGAATAGAGCACGCTCATCGCCACGTGCTTGATGCCGTCTTCATTGCCGGTAACGATGCACCCGCCGGTCTTGCCGTAAAATATGTATTGCCCCTTGTCATTGGTTTGCGATGAATGAGCATAAAGCCGCTCAATCAGTTTCGTGCACTCCGATGAATGCTGCCCTAGCCAGATCGGCGTTCCGACAACCAGAATATCGGCGTCTTTCAGCCGGTTCCAAATCGCCGGCCAGTCATCTTTGTCCCAGCCATGCTCAGTCATATCCGGATAAACGCCCGTCGCAATGTCATGATCAACAAAACGAAAGCTTTCGACCTTAACGCCGTTCGCTTCCATAATGGATCGCGAAACATCCATGAGGCAATCCGTGTGCGACGTGTCTGGGGATTTCTTCAAAGTGCAGTTGATGAAAATAGCCTGCAGGTCGTCATATCTCGGCTGTGAAGCATCGTTACTTTCTGGATTTTTTCTGGCGGCGAAAATTTTTTTAATCATCGATCATTCCTTGCTAGACGCATAGCTTACTTCACCAACACCCAAGCGGCGCTGCCGTATCGATCACTAATCCGCCAGGCAGGATTTTGTTGCAACGCAACATTGGCGTGTTATGATTTCCGGGTAATTGCCCTGACAGGCAGATATCCGGAGCCGCTCATGAGTAGTCAAATCAAATCCATCGGCATTATTGGCGCAGGCCAAATGGGAGCCGGGATCGCACATGTCTTCGCCCTCGCCGGTTATGACGTTTTACTCAACGACATCGACGAAGGGCAGATCGCCAGCGCGCTGTCTTTGATTGGAAAAAACCTCGACCGCCAGGTCGGAAAAGGTGCGGTCTCCCCCGAAGACGCGACCGCCGCGCAGTCGCGGATCACCGCCGCTGGCGATCTTTCCGGATTGGCCGCATGCGACCTTGTGATTGAATCAGCAACTGAAAATCAGTCCGTCAAAAAAGAAATCTTCACGCGCCTTTCAAAAATTCTGAAAAAAGATGCGATCATGGCGACCAATACGTCATCGATTTCGATTACCGGCCTTGCCGCCGTTACTGACCGTCCCGACCAATTCATCGGCTTACACTTCATGAACCCGGCGCCGCTGATGAAGCTTGTCGAGGTTATTCGCGGCATTGCGACGTCAAAGGAAACCTTTGAAACGACGAAGGCTGTGGTGCAAAACCTCGACAAGACGATGTCGGTTTCTGAGGATTTTCCCGCTTTCATCGTCAATCGTATCCTGATGCCGATGATCAACGAGGCAATCTACACGCTTTACGAAGGCGTCGGATCTGTTGAGGCGATCGACACAGGGATGAAACTCGGCGCCAATCATCCGATGGGGCCTTTACAGCTTGCGGATTTCATCGGGCTCGACACCTGTCTCGCGATCATGCAGGTGCTGTATGAGGGGCTTGCCGATACAAAATACCGTCCGTGTCCGTTGCTTGTGAAATATGTTGAAGCCGGGTGGCTTGGCAAAAAAACCGGGCGCGGATTTTATGACTATTCCGGTCCAGCGCCGGCGCCAACCCGCTAGGCGTTGATTCCTTTAAAAATAATGCTCTAATGCGTCCTGAGACGCGCCGCCGCGCGTATTGCAAAGGAGTGTTTTATGTCTGTCGCCAGAGTCACAGAAATCATCAGCGGTTCGCCAAAGAGTTTTCAGGACGCTATTGAAAAAGGCATTGAGCGCGCCAACAAAACGCTCAGCAATATTGAAGGCGCCTGGGTGAAAGATCAGTCAGTGATCCTCGACAAGGGCAAGATCAAGGAATATCGCGTCATGATGAAAGTGACGTTCATCCTGAAAGACTAGCGATAGTAACTAGCCTATGGCGTATGCGTGACTGTCAGATTCAATACATCCGGAAGCGTTTGCGGTGAATTGTTGAGCATCTGAAGCTCCTGGAAGCTAACCGGCTCCACCGGGTTCATATTGATGGACAGCGTACCGCCGGTTTCGATGAAACCTGCAACAGCATCGAGATAGGCGGGGATGCGCGGATTCATCGCCGCCGCCTCCGCGCCCGAAAGTCGGATCAACGCCGGCGCCGCCAACCGTAAGTCTTCCGGTGTCTCGCCTGATTGTGTGGCGACATAAGTGAGAACACGGTCAATCATCTGATAATCCGTTACGGAGAAATTGAGCCCGCCAAGCGACATCTCGTAACGGCCTGAGTTAACATCGTCGCTTCGTAAAATTTCATCCCACCGCGCAAGCGTTGGCCCGCCAACGGCCGCGCCATATTCAAAGCGCGCAAAATCAACGATGTCTACAGCGCTTTGCAAAGACGTATCGCCGGTCTCGCCACTCCACAGCCAGTTAAACGACCCGTCAAACGCGACCTGCTCAAGCCCGAGCGCGCTGACAGCCTCATAAGACTGAGCGGTGAATTGATCCGCTTCAGGCATGCCGCTCGTCATGACGTCCAATAAACTCGTGACGTTTAACACCGCACCGGTTTCCACATAATCGATCCTGGAAGGCACCAGCCAGTAGAAATCCGCGGCTGTAACATCGGCGCGTGCCCGCTCATAAATCACAGCGCCATTCATGAACTGCTTTTCACCGATGATCGTCGATGATCCGAGATCGATAAGGTCCGTCTCGGTAATGGGGGGCAACTCCCATCGCGCAAGCCAGGACATGGCGCCCTGCAGGTCGATGTCGCGCATTTCCAGAAATGCAATCTCGCGCTCATTCGAACCGGCGCCGGAAGCGGCGGCGATGGCGGCAACCGGATTTTTCAGGGCGGTGCGCATTTGCGCGCGAACACCAGGTTGCAGAATTTTGCTCGCAGGATTAGCCTCGCCATCCATGCCGATCATTTGTGAGACTTCGGTCAACAGATCGCCGCTACTGGTGAAGGTTTTCGTACGAACGCCATAGGCGCTGTTGTATTCGACCCGCCCGGCGTCATAGCCGCGAGCAAAGGCTTCATTAACAGTCAAAGACGCGACGTTGCCCTGATTGTCATTCATCTGAAATGAGAAGTTGGAATAAGCGCCGCCATCGTAAGCGTATGACGTCGCCAAAGCCGCAAACATACGAAAGATCGCCGCACCCTCCGGCGCACCTGCTTTATCCGCGAGCGCAAATGATCGCGCTGAAAGGCCGTCCAGCACCAGCTTGTCGATGGACAGTCCAAGGCTTTGTGCGCCGGTATCCCATTGCATGCCTTCTGATAAGATATTCTCAAAGGCGATGCGATCGAACAAAGGCATCATCACCGACAAATCTCCGGCGCCGCGCAATACCTGCGCCATCGCCTCCACATCCGCGTCCCAGATCGTCGCGCGACCGGCGCGGATACGATAGTCCGGCGCCGCACGCAACGAGAACACCAAGTCATCCACCACCATGGCGCCAATCCCGCTGTCAAAGGATGCGCCTGCGTAAGAAACAGACAGCCAATCCGGGAGCGCCGCAAAAAAAGCATCAACATCAAATGCCCGACCGGACGAGAGGACATAAGGTTCCGACAAAAGATCGGACGCCGTCAGCACAGGCGGCTGCGTCACACAGGATTGTAATATCAGCGCACCAGCGCTCGCCAAAAAAAGCTTGCGGATAGACATTTTCAATGCCCCCTTCCCCTCAACCAAATCCCCTCTGACGCCAACCCCAGCGCCACGTTAGGCAAGCCTAGCGCGTTATTCCTTGTGGGTCACGGTCAGATTAATCGTGTCCGGCAAGTCTTGCGGCGCGGCGCCGGCGCCCTGAAGGGCGGAGAAGGCAAGCGGCTCGTCAGGATTGGCGGTGATTTCCAGCGTCCCGCCCTCGGCGACAAAGTCAGCGACGGCATCAATATAGTCCGGCAATCGAGCGTTCATCTGAGCGAACTGCGCGCCTGACAGGCGGATCATCGCGGGCGCCGATACGCGTAAATCTTCCGGCGAACCACCCATCTGCAACGCCGCGAGAGCGAAAATCGCATCAAGCGCTTTTTCGTCCGTCAGCGAGAGGGTGAAATTGTTGAGTTTTCCGAGCGCAGCGACTGGCCTGGCTTCTCCTTCTTCCGTCGCTTTCGCGATCTCTTTCAGCTTCAGCCCGCTAAGATCAAGCGCCATGGAAAAATCGGCAAGACCTTCAGTGGTTGCGACATAATCAAGGTTCGCCGCGCCGGAATTATCGTTCCAGCGCCATTCCATATAGCCGTCGCCATTGACCTGATCGAGACCGTTGTCCTTGAGCGCTTTCAGCGCGTCCTCTTCGGTCTCGGGCACATAAGCTGTCAGATCGTAAACTGCGCCTTTCGTATCGATACGAATGGATGACGGCGCCAGCCAGGTAAAGTTCCCTTCCGTCATCGTTACTTCCTCAACGGTTGCAACCCGGCGCCCGGCGATAAAAGATTCGACATCGCGCGCTTTGATCTCGCCGAGGTCGATCAGATTGTCGGCTTCCATAGGCGGCGCCTCGCCTTTCAGGCCCCAGTCGAGCAAACCCGACATATCGATACCGCGCCATTCGAATGAATTGAGCACTGTGCGCTGATTGTCGGGCGCCAGAATATTCTTCAACGGACCGCTCATCAGCAATGCCGCTTGCGGGCCCATCACATCATTCATGGCCTCCAGCGTTTCCGGCGATTGTGTGACGGTATATTCAAGATCATTGGCGATCACCGCGTCGAGCTTACCACCGCCAACGCCAACGATGCGAATATCCGGGGCCGACAGAGCGAAGAGCGGCGCATCAGCGCTTTCAGCGTCCATCGACACATCTTTGAAATATAGGCCCGCAAGATTGACCGCGTTGAAAAACCTGGCGCCCTCGTCGCCTTCGCCGTTACCTTCAACGCCGCCCTGCCGGATTGAAAGCCCGTCAATCTCTATCCCGCCAATCGCAATGCTCGCCTCTTCCTGATCAAAGCCTTCGGTTTTCACATTCAGGAACCGGACTTTCTGCAGCACTGTTTCGAAGGGCGCATCAGGCGCCGGATCAGCCGCGTTTTTCACGCGTTCGATCGCCTCAAGGTCAACACCGTAAAACTCGGCGCGCTCTGCCACGACACTTTCGCCGTCATCATTATCAGCAAAGCGCAGTCCGGAAACCACCGTCGCGCCAAGACCGCTATCGAACGCCGCACTTTCGTAAGTCGGCCGGGAATCAGCCGGCATCAGTGCAAACAGCGATTCCACATCAATGGGTTCTGCGTCCTTCAGGCGAAATTCCGCGTCAAGAGGTGAGGCGGCGTCCGCCTTTGCCGCCTGCTGGCTGCTTTGCGTCGTTGGCGCTGTGGAATCGGCCTCTTTTTTGCCGCAGGCTATGAGCGCAAATGCGGCGACGCCCGCCAGCACGAATTTCGAAACTGTCATCTGGAAGAACTCCCTGATCCTCTGCTGCGGCCCCCGTGCGCCAAAGCAATAATCGTTTTAAGCGGACCGTCCTACGCGCGGCCTTGAGAAGGCGCAAGCGCTAGCGCATGGCGGACCGAACCAATTCAAGCGCCTCGGGGCTCGCCCAATCCGCTTCGCCAACGAGACGGCCAATCTCATTGCCGCGCGCATCATATAGGATGCTCACCGGCAAGATATTGGCGCCGCCGATCGAGGACGCAAAAATCAACCGGGGGTCCGCATAAAGCTTGAGGTTTTCTATATTGAGGCGATCCAGAAACTCGCGTGCAGCGTCGGGTCCGCGAGGATCGGCGGCGATCGCCACCACTTCGAAATCTGAACCTCCAAGGCGGGCTTCCAGCATATCCAGCGACGGCAACTCCTTCAGGCACGGCGCACACCAGGTCGCCCAGAAATTGACCAGAACGACCTTGCCGCGAAAATCCGAAAGTCGAATGTTCGCGCCTTCATGCTCAAACGCAATGTCCGGGCCCCCGCGTGGCGGATAGGCGTATTCAAAATCGGCCATCTCGCCGATAAGCAGCGCGCGATCGTGATCAAGCGCCGACAGCGCTTCGCCATTGCGCGGCTGGACGCTGGCGGCAATGATAAAGTACAAGAGCGCGGCCGCGCCGACGATGCTCCACGCCACGAGCCAGAAACGCGTTTGTTTTAAAAGCTCCACGAAAGACGCTCCATTCCTTCAAGACCCATATTGCAATGAAAAATAAGACTGAAACCGATGAAAACCAAATGTGGGGCGGACGCTTTTCGCGAGGTCCCGCCGCCATCATGGAGGAAATCAACGCCTCGATCGATATTGATCAGCGTTTGTGGCGCGAAGATATAAAAGGATCGAAGGCCCATGCGTCAATGCTTGCTGTGGCGGGCATCATCACGAAAGCGGACAGGGAAGCTATCGACAAGGGACTCGACCAGATCGCCGGTGAAATCGAGAGCGGCGCGTTTCGGTTCTCCAAAGCGCTCGAAGACATTCACATGAATATCGAGGCGCGGCTGAAAGAAATTATCGGCGAGCCGGCAGGACGGTTGCACACAGGCCGATCACGTAACGATCAGGTCGCGACGGATTTCCGGCTATGGGTGCGGCGCGCCTGCGATGAGACGCAAGCCGCCCTCAACGCCCTGATGCGCGCGCTGGCGACGACAGCGGCGGCGAACGCCGATGCCGTGATGCCCGGCTTTACTCATCTCCAGACGGCGCAGCCGATCACGCTCGGTCATCACCTTCTCGCCTATGTTGAAATGTTCGCACGCGACGCCAGTCGTTTCTCGGACGCGCGCAGGCGCATGAATGAAAGCCCGCTCGGCGCGGCCGCGCTTGCCGGCACAGCTTTTCCAATTGATCGCGAAGCAACGGCGAAAGCGCTCGATTTTGATCGACCCGCCGCCAACTCGCTCGATGCAGTTTCCTCGCGCGACTTCGCGCTTGAGGCGCTCTCGGCCGCCTCAATCAGCGCGACGCATCTGTCCCGGCTCGCCGAAGAGCTGGTGCTGTGGACGTCACCGCATTTCGGATTTGTCGCATTGTCGGACAGTTTTTCCACCGGCTCGTCAATCATGCCGCAAAAACGCAATCCCGATGCGGCGGAACTGGTGCGTGCAAAAGCAGGCCGCATCATCGCCTCTTTGAACAATCTCATGATCGTGATGAAGGGTCTTCCCCTCGCCTATGCCAAAGATATGCAGGAAGACAAGGCCGCGACATTCGAAGCATTTGACGCCCTGGCGCTGGCGCTGGCCGCGACCGCCGGCATGATCGGAGACATGACGCCCAATCGTACAGCCATGAAAGAGGCGGCCGCGCGCGGATTTTCAACGGCAACCGACATCGCCGACTGGCTGGTTCGGGTGCTGAATATGCCTTTCCGTGACGCGCATCATGTCACCGGCTCAATCGTCGCTCTGGCAGACAAGAAAAACGTTACGCTTGATCAACTCACATTGAGCGATATGCAAAGCGTTGACCCCCGCATCACACAGGACGTCTATTCCGTTTTGTCCGTGGAAGCGTCCGCCGCCTCCCGGGCATCCTATGGCGGGACGGCGCCAAGCAATGTCAAACGCGAAGCGGAGCGCTGGCTTTCCGCCCTAAATCAGGAGCAATGATATGCGCAGTCTTATCATCATGATCACCCTCGTGTTTGCGGTAACTGCTTGCGGAAAGAAGGCGCCGTTGCGCCCGCCGGAAGATCCCGAAACACTGATCGCGCAGTAACGCCTTGCACCATTTTCAATATCTGGAAAACCGACTGCTTGCTGAGCAAGTGGATGTAACCGCGCTTGCTGAAAAAGTCGGCACACCGTTTTACGTTTATTCGGAAGCGACGCTGCGCCGCCACATGCGGGTTTTTCGCGACGCCTTCACAGGTACGGACGCGCTGGTTGCTTATGCGGTAAAAGCCAACGCAAACCTGGCTGTCCTGAAGGTTCTCGCCAGCGAAGGCGCCGGCGCGGATGTGGTTTCCGCCGGCGAATTGCGCAGAGCGCTCGAAGCCGGCATCGCGCCGCAAAAAATCGTCTTTTCCGGCGTAGGGAAAACAGCGGATGAAATCAGCGCCGCTCTTGATGCAGGCATCTATCAGTTCAATGTCGAATCGGAACCGGAGCTGAATGCGATTTCCGCAATAGCCGGTTCAAAAAATAAAACGGCGCCGATTGCATTGCGCATCAATCCGGATGTTTCCGCAGGCGGTCATGAAAAAATCTCAACCGGCCGCTCGGAAGACAAGTTCGGCGTGCCGTGGTCGCTCGCCCGTGCGCTCTACGCTACAGCACGCGATATGAACGGCATCGAAATCAAAGGCGTCGATGTTCATATCGGATCGCAGATTGCCGAACTCGCCCCTTTCGAAAGCGCTTTCAGAAAAGTCGCGACACTGATTAACGATCTTCGGGCCGATGGATGTACGATTGAGCGGCTGGATCTCGGCGGCGGTCTTGGCATTCCTTATGGCGAGGGCGTCACGCCGCCACATCCAAGCGATTACGCCGATATGATCAAGCGTGTCACCGAGCCGCTTGATGTTCAGCTTATTTTTGAACCCGGCCGCATGATCGCGGGCAACGCCGGCATTCTGGTGACGCGCGTCATCTATGTGAAAGATAGTCTGTCAAAACGCTTTCTGATCGTTGACGCCGGCATGAACGATCTGATGCGCCCCGCCCTTTATGACGCCTGGCATGATATCTGGCCGGTGGAGAAAACGGCGCGTGAAATGATATCCTATGACGTAGTCGGCCCCGTCTGCGAATCAAGCGATCGCTTCGCAAAGGAACGCCCACTGCCGGAAATGCGCGCAGGCGAGCTCGTCGCGCTCATGTCAACCGGCGCCTATGGCGCGGCGCAGACTTCGCAATATAATTCGCGGTCCTTGATCCCGGAAATTCTTGTACGCGATGCGCAATATTCCGTGATCCGCAAACGGCCGTCTTTTGAAGAGATGATCGAAGGCGAAGCGATCCCGGACTGGCTCCGCTAAAACACGCCCGCAATCAAAAGATTGTTGTAGACGACCATCGCATTGCCGGCGGTCGCTAGCGTAAAAAATCCGATGACGATCCAGTGCGGGAACCACAGCACCATAAAACTGATCACACCCTGCAGCGCCAGCTTGGCGAACACCCAGCCGGTCCCTGCATGATCCATGGCCGCGCGCACAAGCGGATTGGATTCATACCCGGCGCCCGAACTGATCGCATAATTTGTCGACAGGATATCGGCCACGCCGATGAGATTATAGACAATAACGGCGGCAAGGGCGACGCGGCGGCGCAAAACCGACGCCCGCGATCGCTGGGCGTCTTCCACAAGCCTTTTTCGGCGTTTCGCGCTGGCGAGCGACCAAACCAATTTCGTCTCCTGACGTTAACCTTCTTCGCCGCCCCCAGCGACAATATGAGCTCTGCTTAAGACAAAGAGGGCGTTGTGCAAGTCGACGCGGCCCTTTCCACACGCTATGGTGCAAGAAGTATGACGAGTGAGTTGGCAACACCGCCTGTTTCGACAAAACGGCGGCGCAAAAAGCGTGCGCCGGGCGTGATCGCCATATTCGCCACCCGTTTTGTGCTGTTCTGGGAAGAAGTGTGGCCGGCGATTATTCCGGCGCTGGCCATTCCCTATATCCTCCTCATCATCAGCCTGTTCGATCTCTGGCGCTTCGCGCCGGTTTGGCTGCACTGGACGACATTAACCCTCTCCGCCGCCGTATTCATCAACCTGCTCTGGCGCGACGGGCGGCGTCTTCGTTTTCCGTCGCGGCGCATGGCGCAGGCGCGGCTGGAAGAAGACGGCAAGGTCGATCACGCTCCGTTGCAGGCGCTGGACGATGCGCCGTTTCAAGCCTCAACTGGCGCCGACGCCCTATGGCGGGCGCATATGAGTGACAGCCGCGAGCGCGCGCGCAGCGCCCGCTTCGGCGGCGTTCGACCCACCGCCGACGATCACGACCCTTACGCTCTGCGATTTACCGCCCTCGGCCTGTTGGCGGTGGCGATGGTCGCCGCCGGCGGCGACTGGCAGGACCGGCTCCAGACCGCGCTTGCTCCCGGACAAGCGGAGATAGCCGGACGGCTGGTCGCGGATGTGTGGATTGAACCGCCGGACTATACCGGCAAGGCGCCGATTTATCTGATGCGCCCCGGCGACAAGCTTGTTGACCTCGCCGCACAGGTGAATGCGCCGCAGGGATCAATTCTGGTGGCGCAGATTAATGGGCGTGGACGCCCGCAACTGGCGTTCGAAAGCGAAACCGAAAAGACCGAGGCGACCTTCGACCGCAAGGGCGGCGCATCGCGGACGCAGTTGGCGCTCACGCAAAGCGGGCTGGTGAAATTACAACTTGGCGGCGCGCAAATGCGCTGGCCAGTCGCGGTCATCAGCGACGAAGCCCCACAGGTCAGCTTCGCGGCTTTGCCTGCCGCAACCGAAGAAGGGTTGCTCGGCTTTACCATTGCCGCCGAGGACGATTATGGCGTCGCAGAGGCGCGCCTACAGTTCCGTCTTGATCCGGAACAGGAGCGCCCGCTTGATGCATCGTCTTTTGATGAAACAGCTCTTAGCGAAATCCGCGCCGCCAATATTGACGGCGTTGATGGCGGCTCCGCTGAACAGGCGGTCACGCTTGACCTCCAGGAAGACCCCTGGGCGGGCTTAATTATTCTTGCCAGGGTTGTTGTCACCGACGGCGCAGGGCAAACGGGCGAAACGGAAGAGGTCGCCGTAACGCTCCCTGAACGGACCTTTTTCAACCCCCTCGCGAAAGCTGTCATTGAACAGCGCCAAACACTCTCCATCGCCGCCACAGACTGGCGACGTGTCGGCCGCTCGTTCGATGCGGTTACGCTTGCGCCGGAAGCTTTTTATGTTGACGACCCGACAGATTTCTTAATGTTGCGCGCGGCTTTCTGGCGGGTCATGCGGCAGGATGGCGAAAGCTATGACGACGCCATTGAGAGATTCTGGCCTCTGGCGCTGCAACTGGAGGACGAAGCGCTCGAACTCGCTCGCCAGCGTCTCGAAGCAGCGGAAGAAGCGCTGCGTCAGGCGCTTGAAAACGGCGCCAGCGACGAGGAAATCAGCCGCCTTGTCGAAGAGTTACGCCAGGCCATGAACGATTATCTGACGGCGCTGGCGCAATCCGGGCAACGCGCCGATCCGTCACGCGCGCAAAACAGCCAGCAACTCGATAAATCCGATCTCGACGAAATGCTCGATTCCATTCGCGATCTTGCGCAATCAGGCGCAGAGAACGCGGCGCGACAAATGCTGTCCGATCTTGAAAATATGCTCAACAATCTGCGGCTGGCGCAGGGCGGTCAGGGAACAGGGCAAGGCATGCCGGGCCAGTCCGGGCAAACCGGCGAAGGCGACGACAGCGCCGCCGGGCGCGCCGGCGAACTCATTGGCCGGCAACGCTCACTCGCAGATGAATCATTCGAACGCGGACGATCCGGCGGTGAGCCCGGCGACGATCTCGCGCAAGAACAGAACGGTCTGGGCGGCGATCTCGAAGAACTGATGGGAGAATTGCAAGCCGACGAAAACGCCGACCCGGATGGCGAAGGCGCGCGATCTTTCGCACAGGCGCGCAACAACATGCGAGAGGCGGAGCAAGCGCTTTCCAACGGCGATTTCGACGCGGCCGCCGGCGCCATGGAACGCGCTATTGAAAACCTGCGCGATGGCGCGGAGGAGTTGGCGCGCGAACAGATGCGCCAGGCGGGCGAGGGCCAGGAAGGCGAGAATGGCGGCCCGCTTGATCCCCTCGGCCGCCCCATGGGCCGCGCTGCCGGCGAAGGTGTTGAAGTCCCGGAAGAAACAGACGCCGGGCGCACCCGCGCGGTCATTGAGGAACTGCGCCGCCGCCTTGGCGAGCCTGGACGCTCCGAGGAAGAAATCGATTATCTCGAACGCCTGCTGGAACGGTTTTAACCGCACTGCAAAAACGCCTATAAGGCCTTTCCCGGCGTGAGGAGGCAGGCGTGAACACCGACGAAAAACAAAAATCGGGAATGACCCGGCGCCGCATCTTACAGTCTGGCGGTTTCGCCGCCGCACTCGGCATGCCGATCCCATTTCTGCATCGTCTGCCCGCGGGGGTGACGCCCGTGGCGCTGGCGCAAAGCGCTCTTGCCTCTCAAAAGCCGGAACTTACGCTTCTCAGTGACCGTCCTCTTAATATGGAAACACCGCCCCATCTTCTCATTGATGAGGTAACGCCGGGGACCCGGATGTTTGTTCGCAACAACGGTCTGCCGCCGGTTCTGACCGATGACGATATCCGCAACTGGCGCCTCACGATTGAAGGCGACGTCGAAGCGCCTCTCGATTTTTCGATTGAAGATCTGCGCCGCGAGTTTGAAACGGTTACGCTCCGCCTGCAGATCGAGTGCGGCGGCAACGGGCGGCGTTTTGTCAATCCGGGGGCACGGGGCAATCAATGGTCGTTTGGCGCGATCAGCTGCGCCGAATGGACCGGCGTGCGCCTGCGCGATGTCCTGGCGCGCGCTGGCCTTAAGGAAAGCGCCGTCTATACTGCGCATTACGGCGCCGATACGCATCTTTCCGGCGATCCCGAAAAGTTCCCGCTTTCCCGCGGTCTTCCGATTGAGAAAGCAATGGAGCCGCACACGATCATCGCCTTCGCGATGAATGGCGGGGACATGCCTGATCTCAATGGTCACCCCTTGCGGCTTGTGGCGCCGGGCTGGCCGGGCTCGTGCTCACAAAAATGGCTGACGCGCATCGAGATTCGCGACCGCATCCATGACGGCGCAAAGATGACTGGGCAGTCCTATCGCATTCCCGCCTATCCGGTTGCGCCCGGAACGCCGGTGCCCGATGAAGACATGAACATCATTCAATCAATGCCGGTGAAATCGCTTGTCACCTTTCCACAAACCGGCGCGCGCGTTACATCCGAGGGCGGCATACGCGCGCAAGGCCATGCATGGGCTGGCGACAATGCGGTTGATCATGTTGATGTCTCCATCGACTTCGGCGCAACCTGGCGAAACGCAAGTTTGCTGCGCCCTTCAAACCGATATGCATGGCAACAATGGGATGCGGAGATCAGCTTTCCACAAACTGGCTATTACGAAATCTGGGCGCGCGCGACAGACGACCAGGGCCGGGCGCAGCCGGCGACACAGCCGGGATGGAATCCGCGCGGCTATCTCAACAATATGCAACACCGCGTTGCAGTCTTCGCGCTGTGACGCCCGCAAAGAACTTCCTGACGCGCATACTGATCATCATCGCGATGATCGGAAGCGTACTCATGCTGATGCGTCTTACTGTCGGTGAAGTAACATCGCAGACACAAAAACCCGCGCGCGCCACGGACGTAACTTATGCCGCTGAAACACCCAAAACCCGGGCTCAGCGCATTGCCGCCATGGCTCACACATGGACCGGTTCAATCGCTTTTAGTGATGCATATGCAGCGCTGACACCGCTTGCGACAACACAAGACGCCGAAGAAAGCGCACGCTTCAACCCTGACGACGATTATTGGGGCCTGCCCCGTAGCGAAGGCGTCGAAACGGTCGCCGCACTATGCGGCGCGTGTCACTCCCTCGCCATTGTCATGCAGCAACGCCAAACGCAAGACGGCTGGAACTATCTTTTTGACTGGATGATCGAGAAGCAGGGCATGGCAGCACCTGACCCGGAGATGCGCGCCGAAATCATCGCCTATCTGTCTCGCGAATTCGCCAGCGAATAGGCGGCGCAGAAGTCTTTCCATCGCTCTTTTTAGGAAAACATTCTTTCTTTCTCAGGTTTTTTCGCGCCGGTTCGGCAAAACTTTATGAAAGAGCCAGAAAAGGGCGTAAGCAATGTGCGCCAGGAATGAAAGCAATCAACCGCAGAACAGCGCGCCCAGTCGACGCAGCTTTATCGCCATGACCGGCATGGCGGCTGCGGCTGCAGCCTGCGTTTCAACGACAGGCGAAACATACGGCACAGCGAAACAAGAGCCTAACGGCAAAGAAGGAACCGCGATGACGCCCAGCGTAAAACATGTCGTCTTTATGAAATTCAAGGCAGGCGTTACCGAAAAGCGTATTGCAGAACACAAAGACGCTGTGGTCGGTTTGAATGGTCAAATTCCAGTTTTGCGGAGCATTGAGTTCGGCGCAGACTTCGCGGGCCGCGCAGATGGATTGACGCATTGCATCATCGTAACGCTTGGCCGACCCTCGGATGTCGAAGAATATTTGAACCACCCTGTTCATGCCCCAGTCGCTAAGGCGCTGGTCGCAGACCTTGAGCGCATTTTAGTGATGGACGTGGAGTTCGGCGTTTAAATCTGGGATCAAATCCGCGCCTTCAAAGTTTCAAGAACACTGCGATAGCGCGCCGTGATCGCATCGCGTTTGATATGCCGGCCATCCGTCACCACGTGACGGCCCGCCGACCAGACATCCGTAATCAGCCGATCATCGCCGGCGAATATATAGCTGTCGAGGATCGCGTCTTCTTCCTTATCGAAGAGATTGATTGCATTTCGGTCGAGCGCAATAAAATCCGCAAAGCGCCCAACTTCAATAACGCCGCTATTGCGGCCTGCGGCTTGCGCGCCGCCACGCGCGGCGCCTTCCAGCAAGAAGCGACCTGTTGAAGTCTCAGGCGTCGCCAGCACAGCGCGCGCCTGTTCCTGCAAGCGTTGCGTATATTCAAGCATCCGCAACTCCTCAGCTAAGGAGATACGTACGTTGGAATCAGTTCCGACGCCAAAACGCCCGTTGTTTTCAAAATAATGGGCGCCGTCAAAAACGCCGTCGCCAAGATTGCTTTCCGTAACAGGGCAAAGTCCTGCAACGGCGCCGGAGCCTGCAAGCGCTTTCGTTTCATGCGGTTCCATTTGTATTGCATGCACAAGACACCAGCGCTGATCGACATCATGATTATCAAACAGCCATTCCACTGGGCGTCGGCCCCAGGCCATTTTGACTTCGTCGACTTCCGCCTGCTGCTCGGCAATATGGATATGGATCGGCCCTTTCGGCGCTAATGACAGCGACCGCGTTAGCCCTTCCCTGCTGACCGCCCGCAAAGAATGCCCCGCAAATCCCAACCGTGAATCGCCTGGCAAACCAGCAATGGTTGCCGCTGCACTTTCATAAAGTCTGGAGAAGTTCTCGGCGTTATTGGCGAAACGCAACTGCCCGCCTTCTAATGGACGCCCGTCGCAGCCGCCCTGCTCATAAAGCACCGGCAACAGGGTCAATCCAATACCGGTCTCGCTGGCGGCGGACGCGATCCGGTTTGAAAGCTCCGCGACGTCATCATAGGGCGCACCGCCCGGCTGATGGTGAACATAATGAAACTCGGCGACCGCCGCATAGCCCGCTTCCAGCATTTCCATCTGTGCAAAAGCCGCGATCGCCTCAAGATCGTCCGGCTGCAGATGGTCTAAAAAATGGTACATGAGCGCGCGCCACGTCCAGAAACTGTCATGGGCGTCAGGACCGCGGGCCTCCGTCATGCCCGCCATTGCGCGCTGAAATGAATGAGAGTGAAGGTTCGCGGGCGCAGGCAACAGGATGCCGGCTTTATAGCCTTCGGCGCCCGCATCACAGGTGATGGTTTCGATCCGCCCGTCAGCGCCAAGGTCAATACGAACGCCAGCCGCCCACCCTTCAGTGGTTAGCGCCTTTTCAGCCCAGATCGTTTTCATCTATTCATTCTCATGGGACGATATATGCTATACGAGACATACATCATGAACCCCGTTGAAGTCATCCGTGGCGCATCGCCAGTCATTCTTGCCGTTCCCCATGCAGGATTGCATGTCCCTAGCGATATAGAAGCGCGTTTTAACGAGACCGGACGCGCGCTGGCCGATACGGACTGGCATGTGGACCGGCTATATAAAGACCTCATGGCTGAGGCGACAATCACTCGCGCGACGTTTCACCGTTATGTCGTTGACGCCAATCGCGACCCTTCCGGGAAAAGCCTCTATCCGGGACAAAACACGACGGGACTTTGTCCTATCACCGACTTTTTCGGCGAACCAATCTATGACAACGGATACGCCCCCGATGAGGCGGAAATCGAACGCCGAAGGTTAGCATTCCACACGCCTTATCACGCTGCGCTGGAAGCGGAAATCGAACGCGTGCGCGATCACTTCGGCGTCGCTGTTCTTTATGACTGCCACTCCATCCGCTCCGAAATTCCTTTCCTGTTTGAAGGGACATTGCCCGATTTCAATATCGGCACCAATGTCGGCCAGACCTGTGCGCCGGAGATTGAGCAAACTGTTTTTGACATATGCAAAAGCGCAGAGGCTTATACCAGCGTTCTGAACGGGCGCTTCAAGGGCGGCTGGACAACGCGCCAATATGGGCGCCCGGAACATGGCGTCCACGCCATTCAGATGGAGCTGGCGCAATCCACTTACATGCTTGAGCAAAGCCCATGGACGTATGATCCAGACAAAGCCGCTGACATACGCTGCCATTTAGAAAAAATTCTGAGTGCGCTCAGCGATGCAGCACGAAAACTGGCCGCCAGAAACTAAGCGGCGCCGATCAATGGCAGGCCGCGCCCAAGCCCGTCATCATCCATGCCATAACCTATTAGAAAATCCTCGGCGCCAGCTTCAAAGCCAATATAGTCAGGGTTCAAATCTTCTGCATGGCCGGTGAGCTTTTTTACCAACACACAGGTTTTGACATCCGCAGCGCCACGATCGGCGATCATGCCTTTGCCAAAATGCAGCGACCGGCCTGTGTCGAGAACATCATCGACCAGCAGCACATGCCTGTCCTTCACATCCACTGAAAAATCCTTCAACAGCGTGACCACGCCGGATGAGCTGCGAGCCCCGCCATAGGAAGAAAGCTGTACGAAATCGACCAGCGGGTCCGCGCCATGTTTATGAAGCGCCCGAATCAAATCGGCCGCAAAAATAAAAGCGCCTGTCAGCACCGGCGCTAGTAAAAATTCCCTGGGAAGATCAGCCGCCATATCGCGCGCCATTTCGTCAACGCGTTTGGCGATCGCGGCTTCATCGTAAAGAGTGCGCATAAGTTGGGCCCCAGCTTCGCGTAAAGCGCCGTCATAAGGGCTTTCCCGGCAAAGCGCCAGTTACGCGCATATTGTGGATGCGGCTTTGAGGCCTATTCGCCGCGGCCCGGCAACAGATCGCTGACAGCGGTCTTTGTCGGCGCGAATGAAAGCGCGACTTCCGCGACGCCTTCAGGCGCTGGCGCGCGAGTTACAAAGGCGACAGCGCCGCCGGCGGCAACCTGTGTTTCCGAGGGCGCAAATGTCCAGCGTGACAGCAACTCGCCCCTGGGGCCGAGCGCTTCCGCCTGAAGGAGCGGGGCATCGACGTAGCCAAAACTCTGATTGGCAAGGTCCCCGGTGATTTCGATAGTTGGCCCGCCCGTAGACATCGCCAGGCGGTGGCGCACATTCTGGATCGCAAGGCCATAAGGATTGGCATCAATGCCGACAACAGCATAGGCGTCCGCTGTCTTTGGCGCGATGCGCACAATCTCGTCGCGATAAGCAACGACTGCGTAAATCGTGCCGGCCACAGCCGCGACCCAGGCCGACCAGCCAAAAGCGCGCAGCGGCGTCATGCGGTTTTTCTCTCGCGCTTCAGCGCGACGGCGGGCTTTTGTGACTGCGCGCTCAAGCTCTCTTGGCGTTACGCGTAAGGAAGCGAAAAACTCTTCATCGAAATAGGATGGGTCGAACTGGCGCACGTCTTCCATGCGCGCGACCGCTGTCGCCCGGCGGCGCTCTGCGCGAACGCGCCGGCCAAAACCGCGTGACGGACCATCATAGTCACCGACATCTTCCCAGTCAGCGTCAACGATTGTCGCTTCGCCTGCAATGTATTCCCCGTCATCTTCGTGAAGCGCATCCCAATCAGACTGAGCGTCTTCATCTTCAAAATCCTGATCGTCGTCATCATGGTCAGCAAAGCGCAACGCCTCACGCGCAGGCTCTTCCCGGCGCGATTTTTTTCCGTCAGCTTTATCGACGCTGTCCTTGCGCTTGCGGGAGAAAAACGGGCGGCGGTCGTCTTCATCATCGTCTTCAACAATGAACTGCCGTCCCTTGCGCCAGCCCTTCTCTACCGGCTCATCGTCCTTCCCGGCCTTACCGCGTTTGGACTTCCCGGCGTCTGTTTCCTTTGACTTTACGGATTTTCCCGTTGACCTGGCCGCCCTCAGCGGCGTGTCAAACAGCGCATCATCCTCATCATCATCGAAGTCCGCGTCATCTTCCGCGAAATCGTCTTCCTCCGCAGGCGCTTTCGCGGCGGCCTTTTTCGACTTCGCCCCACGCCTGGTTTTTGGTTTGGCAGGCTCTTCGTCCTCAATCCGGACTTTCAACCGCCCGCGGCCTCGTTTAGGCTTATCTTCGTCTTCTTCTTCATCGACGCGGGCGGCGGGAGACAAATCCTCGATGGGCGCAACGTCGAGTTCTTCGGGCGCGGGCACGAACCAGCTTTCGCCGCACGAAGTACATCGCACGGACCGGCCGTTCGGGGTGAACCGCTCGTCGTCTACGTCATATCGCGTGGCGCAATCCGGACAGGTGATTATCATAAGCGGCCAGAATCACGTATTTCAGGTTTATAAGAACCGGCAACCAATCCAAAGGATCGAAACGGTTGATCGTCGAATTTGAAAAAGCGGGGCTCGCTTATGGCGGCGAACCGGAAACGCTGAGCGACATTTCCATGCAGCTTCGCGAAGGCGAGTTCCGTTTCCTGACGGGGCCTTCCGGCGCAGGCAAGACGTCGCTTCTGAAAATGATTTACCTGGCGCACCGGCCGACGCGCGGGAAGTTTTCGTTGTTCGGCGAAGACGCCATGAACGCGCAGCGGGAGGCGCTGCCCGCCCTGCGCAGACGCATCGGCGTAGTCTTCCAGGAATTTCGCCTGCTCGATCATCTTACGGCCTTCGATAACGTCGCCCTCCCCATGAAGGTCGCCGGTATTAACCAAAATCAATACCGTGAAGACGTAAGCGAACTCTTAAACTGGGTCGGATTGGGTCACCGTATGGAAGCAAAGCCGCCAACTCTGTCCGGCGGTGAGAAGCAGCGCGTGGCGCTGGCCCGTGCGCTTGTGTCAAAACCGGACCTGATTCTGGCGGATGAGCCCACGGGTAACGTTGATCCGGCGATGAGTGAACGAATTATGAAATTATTCGTTGAGCTGAATAAACTGGGCGCCGCTGTGATTGTCGCAACCCATGACCTGCATCTGGTGCAGTCGCTTGGTAAGCCTGTGTTAAGGATTTCCGACGGCCGCCTGACGCGGTCGTCATCGTTGGGCGGCCAGGCATGACAGGGCCGGACCCGACCGAAGCGCCACCGATCGAAGACGGCATGCATGACGGGCCGCCGCCGAAACGCACCCTCATGACCCGTATGCGCGCCGAGCCCTTGTTACCGGAAGCCGGCGCCGGCGGCGCGCCTTTGACAGCGGTGATCGCCGTTATTTCTTTTCTGGCTGTCCTGGCGATGGCGGCTGTGTTGATTATTAACACCGCCGCCAGCGAATGGACGTCGACATTGCGCTCGGAAATTACGGTACAGATTAAAGGCGTTGACGCAGATGAAATCGCCATGCGCACCGACGCCGCAATGCGGGTGCTGGAATCAACGGAAGGCGTTGTCGAGGCGTCCCTGATAAGCCAGTCTGAGGCGGCCGCCTTGCTTGAACCCTGGCTCGGTCAGGGCAATGCCGCCGCCTTTCTGAACGTGCCTGCGATTATTGAGGTTAAGGTCGCCCCGGCGCTCCGCAACGATCTCGACTTGCTGCGCAACCGGCTTGCCGCAGCGGCGCCCGGCGCCGCGCTTGACGACCATGCAAGCTGGCACGACCGGTTGGCGACCGCTGCACGGTCGGGCCAGGCGCTCGCCTTTGCTGTGTTCCTGATTGTGATGGGCGCAGCCTGCGCCATATCGGTTTTCGCGGCGCGCGCAGGCCTCGCCGCCAATCGCGAGATTGTCTCAGTGCTCCATCTCGTCGGCGCCACTGATGATTTCATTGCAGCCGAAGTGCAGCGGCGGTTTTTCATCCTCGGGCTGCGCGGCGCAGTCGTCGGGCTGATGGCGGCGCTCCTGGCGCTGGGCCTCGCAGCGCTCGCGATGCGCGCCGGCGTCGGCGCAGATTCCTTCCTGCCGCAGTTCACGCTCGGCGGATGGCTGATTTTATGGCTTCTCGCCGTGCCGGCCGTCACCTGTTTCGTCACCGCTTTGACGGCGCGATTGACGGTACTGCGCGCGCTTCAAGAGCAATATTGACGATTGATGGCGCTATGGCGCGTCATTGAGACGCCAGATAGCCCGCGACCCATTTCGCATCCTGGCTTGACGGAAATAATCTCAACTGAAACGCGGCTAATCGGCTGGCCTCAGGCATGTTGCCAAATTTCATATACGCCCAGATCAGTGAGGTCAGGGCTTCTCGCGAAATCGCGTCAGCCCCTCTATTGCTGTTGATGTAGCCGATGACGGCATCAGCGCTCGCAGGTGAAAACGCCGCCAACGCCAACCGATCATGTGCGTATATTGCCGCCAGCGCTTCACGTTCAGCCAGAATCGCACCGCGCTTCTGATAAACGCCCTTTCGCATCAGAGCGCTAAAACGCTCCAGCGCCGTAATGTCCGACAGCGGATTTTCATCAGTGATGATAACATTCGCTGTCGCGCCCACGATGATACGCCCATGTCGCCTGTCATCAAAAACGCGATCATTTGCATCAGTTGTTGCGCTTTTCAATACTGCCGGCGAAGACATGCCCGCCTGCGTCAGTAAGTCGAGTTCTTCATGCAACGCAAAGCCTGGAATGGTCGTTGGATTCGGCGCATCGGTGCCTGCAAGAACAGTAACGCCGCGGTCATTGAGTGCGCTTACAAGCTCCAGTAACAATGTTGTCAATGTGCTGCCGGGGCGCGATGAATCATTATGAGATGATTGCCTTAAGTCGCGGTAGGGGTTGTACTCAGATGTCCAGAAAACCTGCAGAAGCGGCGGCGCATACTGGACTTCAGCACGCTCAAGGTTTGCTGCAAAATCCGCTCTTTGCTCATCAATCATCTTGTTATTGACGAGTGTCGTCGTCAGCGCTGTGTTCATACGCAGCATTGCGTCCGCGACTTGATCAAAGCTGCTTCGCCAATCACCTGACCCGACACGCATTGCGCCTAACAACTCTTCGGCATGAGCAATATCGCCATAGGCGCCGCTAGAGATAGCCCGCACTGCATCAATATCATCAGGAAGGTGGCCGGTAACTTTTACGCCTGACTGAAGCGTCAGATCGCTGACGACCTGCAACGCAGATATATCAACATCATCATAAAGCTTGACCCAATTATAGCCGCGCGTCTGTTCACGTTGGACTTGCTGTTTCAGGTCTTCCGGCGAGTCAAAACTCGCAGCTTGAAACTGCGCGCCGGCCGTAACAAGGTCCGCGCGGGTTTTAACGCCATCTGTCCGATCGCGCAGTCGTAAATGCCAATCCCAACCGTCCATATTACGAACGGCCATAACGCCAAATGTCGAATACATCTGCAGGTCACGCTCATCAAAAAGATGGACATGCGCATCAACTAGAGCGGGAGAGACATAGAGCCCCGAAACAACAGGCCGGTACGCATAATCTGGCCAATCCAGCTGCATGCTGTCTGATATCTCTGCAATGGCGCCGTCAACGACCAGAATTGACTGGTTTTCCTGAATTGCCCCGTTCTCTGCATCGACGATATTGACGTCTTCCAGAATTACAGCGCTTGGATCGGGTCGAGACGGCACGCTGGCGCAGCCAACTGCAAAACCCGTAAGGGCAATGAAACCAATAGCTTCCACCCGGTATTTTCGCATAATCGTCTCCCTTCATCACGCTCGTTCTTATGCGTGATCAGGAGGCTAGACGCCGCATTACCTGAAATCGTCCGACTTTTGAAAAGTCGGACACTATTGTTCGCGATGCTGACGCCGGAATTCGCCAGGTGAGCAACCGGTACGTTTTTTAAACTCTGAATAGAATGATGATTTTGAGTTAAAGCCCACCTCAAGCATAATCACATCAATAGGGTCGCTCGCTTGTTGAAGCAGCTCTTTAGCGGCATCGATGCGATAAGCATTCACAAAATCAAAAAAGTTCGCCGCCAGCCCGCGCCGGATAGCCTCGGTCACTGAACTTTCAGCAGCGCCAATGAAAGTCGCCATTTCTTCGCGCTGAAGTTGAGGGTGTTTGTATAATTCATGAAACTCCATCGCGCTGCGCAACCGGTGTTGAAGGCTGCGCACTTCTGCGCTTATCAATTCATTCTTTGACTGCCGCTTTCGATGAACCGACGTGTGCTCCGTTTCGCCTGCCAAGGCCAGTTTCGGCGAAACCGATACCGACCACATGGTGATCGCTAACAAACCCAGAAAAGCGGCGAATGTGGCCTTTGTTAAAACGTCACTGATTGCTGCTGGCGCAAGTGTTTCAGCGGCGCTTTGTAACAGGCCCAAAACTACAACCAGCAGAATCACGCCATGGTTTATTTTTTGCCGGATATCGCCAGAATCAGCATAGTGTTGAGTCGTGCGAAACCTCTTCCAGGTGTCAATACCTGAATGCATTACAGACCATATCAGTCCGCCAAATAACGCCGCCTGCATCAGGCTTGATAGAGCGCCCCACGGTAAAGGCGCCCCCAAGCTGTAGGTCAGTGATAGCAAAGCAAGCGCACACACAATAGCAACAACACCCTGACTCCATTCGCCGCTCCGGAACAAACTGCTTGTGTAAAGGATAAGAAACGCCGCCAGCAAAAATCCGAAAAACAAGTCAAGGCGCATCAGGAAATATGGGCCACCCGTATCTTTCGCAATGACAACCATGAACAAGCCGGCAAAACTCGCCAGAACGCCGACATGGCAACCCATCAGGCGGCGATCGCCGCCCTTTGCAATCACTAAAATGACAATAAGAGCACACTGGCCAAGCGCCGCCGCCAGCAAGAAAAGATTAACCGTCATCCACACACCCTCAGGAGCGACGCTGATGAGCCTGCGCCGCCACATGGTTCTGAAGCGCCTGAGGCGAACTCTATGCTCGCCAATTCCTCGCGAAAAGGTCATCCATCGGATAACAAAGGCATTTTAGCTTGCCATACGGTTTCATTGCAGGACAATCGGCCCGCTGGACCGGCGCGGGCGCATTCGGCTATTCTCTTTATCGATTGGTCAACCGATAGGCGACTTCACGTGCAACGTCTGTTTTTGGGATTTATCTTGCTCATCCTCTTGTGGGGGATCGGGCTCGCCGTCTTCATTGGCAGCTTGCCGGCGCCGTCCCGGGACGCGCCGCCTCGCACCGATGGCGTCACGGTTTACACAGGCGGCGGCGGCGCGCGCATCGCGGCGGGCATGAACTTATTTGCCGAGGGGACGGGCCAGAGGCTGCTCATTTCAGGCGTCCATCCTGACACGACCCGCAATCGGCTTTCTGAACTGTGGGAAGGATCGACGGATCTTTTCACCTGCTGCGTAGATCTTGGCCGTGAAGCCATGACAACGAACGGCAATGCTACGGAAGCCTCTCAATGGGCGGAGACTAACAATTACGATGAAATCGTGCTTGTCACGTCGGACTATCATATGCCGCGCGCCATCGCGTCGACACGCGCGCGGATGCCTGACGTGACGGTACATCCTTATGTAGTGGCTTCCGGCTATTTGGATGGCAGCGGCCGGCCCACTTCTCGCAAGGCATGGAAAAAACTCGCCGGCGAGTACACCAAATATGTTCTCGCGCGCATCAAAGCGTTTATTCCGTTCGTTGGAAATTAAGACCTTGATGCAGCTTGCGCGGTCAATCGCCTTTATGGCGTATTTCGTGATCAGCATTCTGATGACTGGGACTTGCGCAATACCCGTCATTTTGCTGGCGCCGAAAACGGCGCGCCCAATCGCAAAAGCCTGGGCGCGGTCCAACCTTTTCATGCTCAAACTTCTCGCAGGCGTTGGCTACAAAATTGAGGGAGCCGAGCACGTTCCTGATTTCGGCGCACTGGTCGCCGCTAATCATCAGTCACAGTGGGAAACGATGGCGCTTTACGCGCTGTTGCCGCGCCCGGTGATAATACTGAAAAAGGAGCTGTTGCGTATTCCGATCTATGGCTGGTGGCTGCAACAGACCGGCAACATTGCTGTGGATCGCAGAGGCGGCGCCAAAGCGTTGCGGGCCATGCGCCGGGAGGCGGCGGCGCGCATCGCCGCGGGCGAGCAAATTGTCGTGTTTCCGGAGGGCACGCGCTCGGCCGTCGGCGAACGGCTCAGCTTCCAGTCCGGCGTCGCCGGGATCTATAAAGAGGTCAACGGACCGTGCGTGCCGGTCGCCCATAATAGCGGCGAGCATTGGCGTTATCCGGGCATTTTAAAAACACCAGGAGAGATTACATTGCGTTTTTTGCCGGCAATCGCGCCTGGTCTTGACCGGAAAGAATTTTTGCCAACGTTGCAAGCCCAGATCGAACAGGCGCGGCCTGACCTTGAAGACGCTACTGACCACCAGGAACCATCCGATGACTGAACAGTCAGCAAGATTGAAACGCCAGTGGCTTTATATTCCGTTCGCCGTCGCCGCGGTGATCGTCTTTGCTTATTATCTATTATGGCGCGCGGGCGCCGGCCAGATGAGAAGCGCCGTCGCCGACTGGGTCGGCGATCAGCGCTCAGCAGGTTTTGCGGTCGAGCACGGGGCCATCAAAGCTGATGGGTTTCCATTTTTCTTGAGAATTCATATCGATGATGCGGACATCGTCTCCCCGGACGGATGGCGCTGGCGCACGGACAGTCTCTCGCTTGACGCACTGCCTTATGATCTCAACAAGCTGATTTTTTCGCCAAAAGGCGAACAGGTTATTCGCGTCGAAGGTTCAGGCGAATGGCGCATCAACGCAGGTGACTTGCGGGCCAGTATCGCCAATGACGCCAAACGCGGCTGGGTATTTGCAATGAATATCGGCGACACAACGGCCACACGTGATGATGGAGCGAGACTTACTCTTAGCAGCCTGATTTTTGATCTCGCGCCCGATGTCAGTGACCCAACAACGTTCACCCTAATTCTGGCCGCTGAACAGGCGGACGCCGCAATTGACGGCGAGACCTATTCTCTCAGCCAATTGCAAACCGTGGCGTCTGTGTCGAAGGCGCATTTGTTCTCATCTAATGATAATGGCGCGCAGTGGCGCTCCGGCGGCGGCGCGCTTACCATTACGGGATTTTTCGTTGATCTTGAGGGAACTCAACTGTCCGCATCGGGAGAAATCGGCCTCGACCCGGACAATCATCCAGCAGGGGTTGTCACAGCCGAGATCGAAAATCCAGCGGGATTAACACGAATGCTGGGTAAGACGGGCGCCTTAACCCACAATGAAGCGGAGGCCGCTGCGGCGGGCCTGACCCTGATGGCGTTTGCAGGCGGCGGGAAAATCGCGGCGCCGATTGAATTGACCGGTGGCGAGGCGCAGATTGCAGGGATTAAAATTGCTGATTTGCCGAAGGTGGAATAATCGCCATCCGAACACGGCGCCTATCAGGCGTAAAGCGCGCCAAGCGGCTGATGGTCCATACGTGATTCAACGAGCCGCGCAAACTCATCGAGATAGATGGCGCCATCGGCGGTTTTCTGTACAAGGACGATGCGCTTGTCTTTAGGATCGCGAACCCGCTTGACAAAACCAAGAATGGAGAGCGCATCGAGCGCGCGCGAAATCGCCGGTTTTGGGACATTCAGGTCACGCGCCAGCGCGCGCACCGTATGCGGGCCGGGATTAAGATAAACCGTCAGCAGGATCGACCACTGGCGCATCGAAAGATCGGGGCCGTCTGCGCGTACGGCGTCGCACATTACTTCCCGCCAATTGGTCAAGATATCCGTTGACGCCATTGTTCAAACCTGCCTGATCCGGCGTTTTTTCTCGAACCTCATGCTTGCAACTGTTCGCCCGGCAAGAGCAAGGCCCTCAACCGACAAGCAGCGCAAACCGAGCGCCGAATCACGTTCGATAGCGCTCTTCCAGCATAGCGAACAGCGCGCGAATCGCCTGGGCTTCGCCGCCCACCGGGCGTCCCGGCGCAGCCTTTGGCCGCCAGGCGTAAAGATCGAAATGCATCCACAGGCCGTCAACGGGCGTGAAGCGCTTCAAAAATAGCGCCGCCGTCACCGATCCCGCAAACGATCCGCCGGAAATATGATTCACATCCGCTATCGACGATGACAGCATCGAATCATAGCCTCGCCACAAGGGCATGCGCCAGACGGGATCGTTCCGGCGCCCGGCGGCGGCCTCCAGCGCATGCGCCAGATCGTCATCGTCACAATAGTAAGGCGCCAGATCGGGACCGAGCGCGACCCGCGCCGCGCCGGTTAACGTCGCCAGCGAGATCATCAGATCCGGCCCTTCCTCGCCGCCGAGCGCCAGCGCGTCGCCAAGAATTAGCCGCCCCTCCGCATCGGTGTTGCCGATTTCGACCGAAAGCCCCTTACGACTTTGCAAAATGTCGCCCGGCCGAAACGCATTGCCTGAGACAGCATTTTCAACCGCCGGAACGATCGCACGCAGGCGCACCGGCAAACCCGCAGACATGATCATCTGCGCCAGGGCCAGGGTATGCGCGCCGCCGCCCATATCCTTTTTCATCAGCGCCATGCCTGCCGGCCCCTTCATATTGAGCCCGCCTGAATCAAAGGTGACGCCCTTGCCGACAAGCGTCAGTTTCGGCGCGTCTTTCGAGCCCCATTGCATGTCGATCAGCCGCGGCTGCGCATCCGCAGCGCGCCCCACCGCATGGACCATGGGGAAATTCTGTTCGAGCAGATCATCGCCAACGATGACTGAAATATCCGCATCATGCTTGCGGGCGATATCGCGCGCCGATTTTTCAAGCCCGTCCGGGGTCATATCCGCCGCCGGCGTATTGACGAGATCACGCACCAGTTCGATGGCGTCGCCGTCACGCCGCGCTGCAGCAAGATCGGCGTTCTGCGGGGCGATCAACCGCGCGAGAGCTGGCCTTTGCGATTTGTAATGATCAAAACGGTACCCGCCGATCAGCCATCCAAGGCAGGCAAGGGTCGCCTGATCGTCCTGAAGAGCCGGGGCGATCGCATAATCGCCCATGGGCAATTTGTCCGCCACAGCAGCGACAACAAAGGCATCCGATCCATCGCCAACGCCAAGAAGTACGCCGGCCTCGCCCGCTAGCACGGCGCCCGCCTCGCCTGTGAAGCCATTGGCGCGCGCCAGGCCTTTCAGCGCATCCGGCGCATCCGCATCGTCGACGCCGCTTTCCTTGATGAAGAAGATTTTTTGCGCCGCTTTGGCGGCGTTTTCTTCATAGTCCTTTAACTGATCATTTCGCATCAATTACTCGTTAACTTGCCAATTCGATTGCACATTAAGCATACGGTTAAGCCTTTATTGAACTCCTTTAGCGATGATCGCCAGGAATTTCACGCATTGACCGAGGCGCAATCATGACTCTCCGCTCTCTCCCGCACGCTTTTAAATTCATCGGCGCCGCCGCCCTTGCGGCGATGCTCCCAGCTTGCGGGACTACACAGAAATCATCAACCGCCGATGTCAGCAATGAGCAATATCGCGAAGCGATCGACGTCTTTTCAAGCCCCGCCAGCGACGAAGGGATGGATCCGATCGCCGCCGCCGCCTTCTGGGGAACACGCTATAACACAAATCAGGCCGATCCGGCCGTCGCTGCGAATTTTTCCAACGCACTGCGCAAAATCGGGTCGACCGATGAAGCCGTCGGGGTCATGCAAAAGGCGTCAAACCTCTTTCCTGACAATGCGGACGTATCGCTTGAATATGGCAAAGTCCTGGTTGACGCCGGCCGCGCTTTCGAAGCGGTGCGTCACCTGGAAAGCGCGACAGCGCAAAAGCCGGGCGACTGGCGCGCCCTTTCCGCTTATGGCGTTGCGCTTGACCAGATCGGCGAACATGAAAGCGCCCGCAGGAAATATGATGAAGCTCTGATTATTGCGCCCGGCGCGGTTTCCGTCATCAACAACAAGGGGCTTTCTTTCGCCATGCAGGGCGATCTCGCCATGGCGCGCGCAACCTTGCGCCAGGCTTCCGGCCGCGCAGGCGGCGATGCCCGCATCCGGCAAAACCTGGCGCTTGTTCTGGCGCTTTCCGGCGAAATGCGGGAAGCTGAACGTCTTGCGCGCTCCGACCTTCCGCCGCAGGTTGCCGATAATAATATCGATTTCTTCCGCCAGCTGATGAACCAGCCCGCCTATTGGGGCGAATATGCGGCCAGCAATGTGGATGTTCCCGAATTTGACGACGCGCCTATGGCGCCGCTGACACCGATGCCATCGCAAAAGCCGCAGCTCAAAGAAGAGCCAAAGCCGAAAGAAGAAACGGCCGATGATCAGCCGGTTGCGTTGATGGAAGTTGCGCCGGTGACCAATGCGTCGACCGGAGTCGAATTGAAAGACGACAACGAATAGCAATCTTTTAAAAGATTGTTGCGCACCAAAGCCGCCCCGCGCTGGTCAGTCGGGGCGGCTTTTTGCTGCGGTCGCTTTTCGCAGCGGCGCGCGCTAGATTTCCGCAAATGTTGAGACGATTACGCTCCATAGGTCCCGGCGCGCTGACAGCCGCGGCTTTTATCGGCCCTGGAACCGTGACGACGGCGACCGTCGCGGGCGCAGCTCATGGTTATGCGCTTGTCTGGACACTGGCCTTCGCAACACTCGCCGCCATTATTTTACAGGAAACGGCGGCGCGCCTTGGCGTCGCCGGGCGGCTCGGCCTTGGCGAGGCGATCAAACGCGCTGTTTCCGATACGCCGCTCCTGAAATGGGGAGCGATTGCGCTCATTGTCACCGCGCTGTTTGTCGGTAACGCCGCTTATGAGGGCGGCAATATCGCCGGCGCGGTTCTGGGCCTTGAGGCGGCGTTTTCCGAGCAAGCGCCCCGCGCCGTTTACGCGAGCGTCATCGTCGTCATTGCGGCGGCGGTTCTGCTGTTCGGCGGCTACCGGACGATTGAGCGCGTCTTGATTGGGGCGGTTCTGATCATGACCGTCGCCTTTGCTGCAGCGCTCTTCGCAATCGGCCCGGATTGGGCCGCTCTGGCGAAAGGCGCTGTTGTTCCATCGATTCCGGTGGACGCGCTGCCTCTTGTCATCGGCCTCATCGGCACGACGATTGTTCCGTATAACCTCTTTCTGCACGCCGCCGCCGCCAGGAAGCGCTGGCCGGATGCATCACATTTACCCGATGCGCGTTTCGACGCCCGCCTTTCGATCGGTGTTGGCGGAATTGTTTCGATCCTCGTCATGGCCACCGCTGCGGCAAGTCTCTTTACACTGGGACTGACCGTTTCGAATGCAGGGGATATGGCCAGACAACTGGAACCGGCCTTTGGCGCCAGCGCCAAATATCTTCTGGCGACAGGGCTCTTCGCCGCCGGGCTTTCTTCAGCCATCACCGCGCCGCTTGCAACAGGGTTCGCCGGAGCGGAACTGTTCGGGTTTCAAAGCGATCCGAAAGCGCTGCCATTCCGTCTAGTCGCCGGCGCCGTCCTTACGGTTGGCGCGGTCGTGGCGATCACAGGCGTCAAACCCGTTGAAATCATTCTGCTGGCGCAATTCGCCAACGGGCTCTTGCTGCCGATTATCGCGGCCTTTTTGCTGTTCGCCGCCAACAAGAAATCGCTGCTCGGCCCCCACGTAAACGGCGCGCTCGCCAATATCGCCGGCGGGATTGTTGTTTTGATTACCGCCGGACTGGGGCTTCGCGCCATTTTGCGCGCACTGGGTGTTTTATGAGCAAGCGCTTTATCGATCTGAATGCGGATATGGGCGAGTATGCCGACGGCGATCAGCAAGCCAATGAGGCCGCCCTGATGCCACTGATCTCCTCATGCTCAATCGCGTGCGGCGGCCATGCTGGCGATAACATGACCATGCGCGAGACGCTGCGCCTCGCCAAAGCCCATGGCGTCAGCGTTGGCGCGCACCCCGCCTACCCTGACCGTGAGGGTTTCGGCCGCCGTCATCTGACATTTGAATCAGCCGCGCTTTTATCATCCCTGCACGCACAAGTTTCCGACCTTCGCGCCATCGCAAAAAGCGACGGCATAACGTTGCGTCACGTCAAACCCCATGGCGCACTTTATAACGACGCCGCCAGGAACATTGATCTCGCCAACCTGGTTGCTGATGCTGCGGGCGACGCCATCATCGTTGGTCCGCCGGGCTCAGCGCTTGAGACAGCCGCGCGCGCCCATGGGCGCGCCTTCGCTGCAGAAGGGTTTGTGGACAGGCTTTACCTCACATCCGGCGCACTCACACCCCGTTCGGAGCCTGGCGCTGTCATCGCAGATATCGACGCGCGTGCGAACCAGGCGCTGGCGATCGCGCGAGGCGACAGTTTCACCGCGGCCGGTGGCGAATTGCAATTGGCCGTAAAAACCTTATGCATTCACAGCGATTCCCCCGGCGCTGTAGACACCGCGAAAGCTGTGCGCCACGCATTGGAGAAAGACGGTTTTGCGATACAGGCGTTTGCATGACGGACAGCGTCCAATTTGACATTCAACCGTTTGGCGAGCGCGGCTGGCTCGCGCGCCTTTCCGGGTTCGCCGGTGATGTCGAAAGCGGGCTGTTCGCCAACGCCGCCGCCGATGCAATCCGACTGTGTGAAGGCGTGACGGACGCCGTTGCTGGCATCGATAGCATTACGCTGCGGTTTGACCCTGCCCTCATCGACGCCGAAACCGCCCGGCATGCACTCTCGAATGGCGTTAAAAACGCAGCCGCGCCATCGGCGACATCCATCACAACCACAGTAATTGAAATTCCAGTACTCTATGGCGGGGAAGCCGGACCTGACCTCGAACTCGTATGTGATCGCAATCATCTGTCTCCTGCTGAATATGTCGAGCGCCACTCGCACGCACCCTATCGCGTTATCACCCTCGGCTTTGCACCGGGCTTTGCTTATCTGGGACCGCTTGATGACAACTTACGCGCGCCGCGGCTTTCCACTCCGCGGCCACGCCTCCCTGCAGGTTCCGTCGGAGTCGCCGGCGGGTTTACCGGCGTCTATTCCCTGTCGTCGCCCGGCGGCTGGAATATTATCGGGCGTACGCCGCTAACGCTCTTTGATGCGCACAGCCCATCCCCGTTTGTGTTCCAACCCGGCGCCAGTGTTCGATTTCGCTCAATTGATGAAATCGAATTCAATAAACTCATCAAGCAAGGCAAATGACCACCGTTGCAAAGGTGATTTCGCCGGGACCCCAGACAACTGTGCAGGATGCAGGGCGCACGGGTCTGCGCCATCTCGGCGTGCCGCAATCCGGCGCCGTAGACCGAGTCTCTTTCGCTCTCACCAACGCATCGGTCGGCAATCACTGGGATGCGCCAGCCCTTGAATGCGCGCTTGGCGGACTGGCGTTGGAATTTACGCTGAAAAGCGCCTTTGCCCTCGGCGGCGCCGACATGACGGCGACGCTGAACGGTGCTCCAGTTCCCCAATATCAACAGTGCCCGGTACAGCCTGGCGATAAACTTGCTCTGAACCAGGCCAGGATTGGCCTCAATGGATATGTTGCGATTGAAGGCGGCGTCGCAGGCGCAGATTTTCTTGGCGGCGTCTCCACCCATCTCCCGGCTCGGCTTGGCGGCATTGAAGGGCGAGCGCTGCGATCAGGTGATGTCATTACAAACAATGGTTCACCTGGAACGCCGACTGAAATTTCGGCTCATCTGCGCCCCTCGCTAAGTCATGACTGGTTTTTGAGGGCAATATCCGGTCCGGAGTTTGATTTGTTCGATGCGGCTGCTCAGCAGCGGTTTTTCTCTTCATCATTTACAGCTGACAGGCGAGGCGACAGAATGGGCGTACGCCTCAATGGCGATCCGATGACGGCGCCGGGTACGCCATCAATGAAGAGCAGCGCGGTTTTTCCGGGTACGGTCCAATGTCCGCCGGATGGCGCACCATTCGTGTTGTTGTCCGATGCACAAACCCTTGGCGGTTACCCACGCATCGCCCAGGTCATCGACGCAGATCTGCCCCTCGCCGGCCAAATCCGACCCGGCGATCGGATTTGGTTCCGTGAAATAGCGCCTAAGGCGGCGCGGTTGATCACCGCGCAACGCATTTCCTATTACAGCGACATCGTAAAGGGGTTTCGCTTTATCTGAAGCGCCGAAATTTAGGACGATGTTAATTCATCGGCTGGCTGCCGTGCCGCACGTATCTCCTCAAACCACACAGTTTGCAACGCAACGACTACAGCCCCCATGGCGATCAAAATGAACAAGCCAGGCAGACCGCCGAGATTGGATAGCATGCGCACCCCGTCAATGCCGGTGGTCGCGGTCATCACCCAGGCCACTGCGCCAACCAGCGCACCCCAGAAGACTTTTACAAACAGCGCAGATTGCCCATGTTGCCCGCCCGGCGCCTCCTGCTTGAGACAAACGCCGGTAATGGAATGGGTGTTTGAATCCATAGCGGTAACGAAAGAAATGAAAGTCAGCGTTACAAACACAATTGCGACAAGGCCGGCCAACGGAAGCGCGCTGAAAAGGGCATAGATCACCGCTTCAGGTCCGTTGCTGTTCAACGCCTCGGTCAACGATCCATTCGTAGCGACGTCAATTTCAATCGCGGCGCCGCCGAACACCGTCATCCAGAGCGCGCCAAAGGCGGCGGGCGCCGCGAGATTAAACACAAGGAACTCCCGCACCGTATAGCCAACAGAAATCCTGCCCAGAAACAGCGCCGTAATCGGCGCCCAGGCGAGCCAGTTGGCGAAATAAAAGACGGTCCAGTCGCGGGTCCACGGATCCCCCGCCCGCTCACCGAGCGCCAGCGATCGCGGAATGAAGTCGACAAAATATTCAACCAACCCCTGGCCCCCAAGCGAAACAATCGCCAGCGTCGGCCCAGCGATAAAAATGAATGCGCATAAGGCGAAAAAGAAACGGATATTGATGTCCGACAGATATTTGATGCCGCGCTGAATACCGCTGATCGAAGAAGCGACAAACAGCGCCACAATCGCAAGCGTAATTAAAAACTTCCAAAAAGCGCCATCGCCAAATCCGGCGATAGCATCAAGCCCGCCCGTGATCGTCATTACGCCGGCGCCGAGAGACGCAGCAACGCCTACGACCAGCGCATACAGGCCGATCGCATCGATGATATCACCACCGCGCCCCGTCGCTACCCGGCCGAATATGAGCGATAATGGTCCGCTTAAAGAATAAGGACGTCCCAGGTTGTAGTGCGCCAATGCAAAGGCGAGCGCAGGAACTGTATAGATCGCATAAGGAGTAATTGTCCAATGCATGAACAGTGACGACAGGGCGAACCGGGCGGCGCCGTCAGAACGCGCGTCGACACCGGCAAAATCGGGCGGGCTATTGACGTGGAACATCGGTTCCGCCGTTCCCCAGAACAGAATGCCGATCGCAATCGTCGTACAAAGCGTAATTGCAAACCAGTTCCATCTTTTCAGGATCGGTTTTGCATCAGGCCCGCCAATACGCACCTTACCCAAAGGGGAGGCGACGACCCAGATCAACAAAAGAACCGCCGCGAACGATGCAAAACTGAAAAGCCAGTCAAATCGGCTCAAAATCCAGTTATTCGCCGCGCTGACGCGCGCATGGAAGCCGTCGAAATCAATGAGACTAAACCCAAGGGCGAGCAGCAATAACGCAACAGGCGGCCAAAAAACCCATGGCCGCGTCCATTTCAAAACATGCAAAAAGATGCGCCGTCTCCCATATCCGTTGACGAGCGGCATAGCCTATCCCGCCAGCAATCCAAAATCCGGGGACGCATACGCTTGACACGAGCCCAGGATAGGGTTCGCATAGCATTCATATGAAGGCGATCGGGGAGTTTTCATCATGAAAAGCAGTATTTTCCCAGCCTGGCTGGCGGGGTTGTTCGCACTGGCGTTTGCGTTTTCCGGCTGCGCCAGCGCCGACGAAGCCAACGCCCCAGCGCGCATCATTGCGATTGGCGATCTCCATGGGGACTACGAAGCCTTTGAGGCGCTCCTTAACGAAGCCGGTCTTACCGACAAACGCGGTCGATGGACAGGCGGCGAGGCAATCCTTGTACAGACAGGCGATGTTCCGGATCGCGGACCAGACTCGCTGAAGATCATCGAACGATTGCAGGACTTACAAAAAAAGGCGCCGCGTAAGGGTGGTCAGGTCGTAACGCTTGTCGGCAATCACGAGGCCATGAATGTAACGGGCGACCTGCGCTACGTTCATCCGGGAGAATATAAAGCCTTCGCCAATCGAAATCCGCGACAGCGGCGTGAGGCGACATATGAAGCCAATCGCGACGCCATCGAAAGCTTTTACCTGGAACAGGATTCAACGCTTTCCAGCAATGATATCAAGGAAAAGTGGTTTGAGGCGACGCCCGCAGGCAAGCTTGAACACCAGCGAGCGTGGAGACCGGATGGGGATATAGGCGAATGGATCGTTGGCAATCCGGCAGTTGCGATTATTGGCGACAGCTTGTTTGTTCATGGAGGGATCAGTCAGGAATATGCGTCAATTTCTGTCGCTGACATGAACGCCATGACCCGAGAGGCGCTCAACAGCCGCGCCACAGAGCCAGGCAGTATTCTCTATGATGAAAAAGGCCCGCTATGGTACCGTGGCAACGTAGGTATGGACCCTGACGATACAGCAGCAATGGAAACCGGAGCTGAAGCGCCCGATACCGAAACAACGATCAACGCAGGCCTTTCACAGGCAGATGAGATCGATCTTGTATTGGAAACATTCAGTGTTGCGCGGATCGTAATCGGGCATACGCCATCGCTCGGCGGGATCAGGGTCACCCATGGCGGCAAAGTCATTCAAATTGATACCGGCATTTCCGGTTATTACGGCGGAACACAGTCTTTTCTGGAAATTGCTGGCGGCGCCCTTATCGCTCATGACAATGGCGTCGCGACCCCCATCAATACCGAAGGCATGGAGACCGAAACCCCATGATTCAATATTCAGCTTTACGTTTCCAGACGCTCTGCTTCCTGGCGGGTTTGATGATTGCGATGACGGTCGGCGCGATCGCATCTGCAAAAGAGCCGAAGCCGCTTTTCCGTGACGACAGTGTCTTGAAGCTTCGCATCGAGGCCCCGTTTAAAGAGCTGACACGAAAAGCTGCTCGGTCGACGGATCCTTACCCCGCAACGCTTATTCTGGAAGGCGCCGCGCCGGAACAACTTTCCTTCACTTTGTCTGCGCGCGGAAAGTCGCGCCGTAACCGCAACCTTTGCACCTTTCCGCCATTACGCGTTTCTTTTGACGAAAAGCCTGGCGAAGCTTCTATCTTTGATGGCCAGAAACGCCTGAAGCTTGTCACCCATTGTCGCGGTTCAAACTCATATCAACAATACTATATGCTGGAATATACCGCCTACAAACTTTCTAATGCTCTGACGCCATACAGTTTAAAAGCGCGCATGGCCGAAATCGATTATGTCGAAGCCGATACAGGCAAGGTCGTCGCCAGCAAATTCGGATTCTTTATTGAAGACACCGATGACGCAGCCAAGCGTAATGAAATGAAAGAAATCGACACGCCGGACATAGACGTCGCGCAAATCGCGCCCTCGGCGGCGGCGCGCTATGCCCTGTTTCAATATATGATCGGCAATCTCGACTGGTCGATGCATAATGGACCCGACGGCAATGATTGTTGTCACAACACTAAACTGGTCGGCGCCACAGCGGGAGCGCAAAACGATCTTATTCCCATCGCCTACGACTTTGATTATTCCGGACTGGTTGACGCACCATACGCTGTCGCGCCCGAAGAATTACGAATCAGCAGCGTCCGCACACGCCGCTATCGCGGCTTTTGCGCACATAACGAAGAAGCGCGTGCGCAAGGCGCTCTTATCCGCGAGAACTATCAGGCGTTTTACGATGCTGTTAATGGCGTTCCCACACTGAGCGATAGAAGCAGACGCAGCACTACAAAATATCTCGACAGATTTTTTGAAGATATTGAAAGTGATGAGCAGCTTGAGAAAAGATTGCTCGCAGCCTGCAGGGACTAATCGCGCAATTTATATACCGATAGCCGGCCAGGCCCTCGCCCGGCTCCTTCATCAGCGATGATAAGATCGCCCGATGGGGCCAGCGCGACTCCTTCGGCTTGAAGGTGCAGGTCCGTCGGCAGGGTTGTTTTTGCTGCAGCGGAACCATCCTCACTTATCACCATTAGATGGCGCGAACGCGCCGACACGATAATAAGCGAATGGCGCGCAGGGTCCCACTCAATAGCGGAAGGACGAAAAACCTTCGCCTCTTCCTCGCCCAGAAAATCCTGATACGAAACCTGCAACCATGGATCAACAACAGGTTTCCGATCACGCAGGCTCCAGCGATAAATCGTCAGCTTTCCCTGCAAATCCTGAACCTGCGCAGTTTTGCAGAGAATCAGAAATGCGCCGTCTTCAGTCGCATTCGCAAGCCCTTCGACTTCACAAAATGCGCCGGCACCCGTATTGAAAACATTATACAGAACCCGACCACGATGCGCGCCAACAAGCGCCTCATAAATAAGCCCGGTACTGGTGACGAGGTAAATCCGCCCATTTTCCGCAGCGATACCTTCAAAATCGGCGCTCACCGTCGGATCGCCAAGCGCGAAAGCCGACTTTACCGTACCGTCAGTCAGCGTCACTTCATACACGATACCAAATTCATCATTATGCGCGTATACGGAATTTTCAGACGCCATCGCCAGGCCTGAAACTTCGCGCAGCCCATTCACTAGTGCTGATTGGCGGGGAGGGCCGTCAAGACCAAAACCATACGGCGAAAACGTCGTCTGTTCCTGCGCAGCTGTCTGTGCAATCAGAAAAAGGGAGGAAATAACCCCTGCTCTTGCAACGGCAAAACCCTTCATCATTTCGGCGCACCAACATCGGCTGGCGCGGCGTTGTGGTTTTTCTTCTGTGTTCGGCGCATGTAACGGTGGGTGCCCTTTTTGGCGCCATAGTCAGTAACCCACAGCGCCAGAAAACAGTAATTGAACACCATTGACATCACGACGGCGATTTCCATGGCGCCGATCCCCGCTGACAGTCCGATGCCGATCGCCAAAAGTATATAAAGCGCATCGCCTGAACTTTTCAGCGTATTGCGAAACCGCACGCCCCCGACAATGCCGGCGAGGCTGAAAGCAAGGGCCAGTGAATTATGAACAATGATGACGATGCTTGTGACGGCAATGGGCAGAATGATGATCGTTTCCACTAAGGACTGATCATATTCGTCACGGTTGCGGATCGCCATATAGGTCCAGCTCACCGGTAGAATTGTCAGCAACGCGCCAATCACGGCGATCACCAGCCATACAAGGCTCTCTGAAAGGCCGGAAACCTGGTCCGCGCCAATTTCAATCGACTCAAATGGATCGCCGCCCGGTCCCCGCAAAAGCGATTCGGCGCCCCCGATCGGCATGAATTCTCTTAGGCTGGGTTGCAGGGTCACCGCTGCGTAAACGGTCGCGCTGACCGCAACATAATACAACGTCAACCGCATAAAGAGACGAAACGCCCGCATATTCTCTCCCCGAGCTGACGGCTAAAGACGCCGCAGCTCTTAGAGCATAAGCCGCTCCGCCCTTACGCGCAAAGGGTGCGCCGCCAGAATCAAAACGTGAAAAGCGGCAATCCCCTTAGCCGCGAAAATTAATCCCGATAAATATCCGCCGGCCGCCTGAATCATAAAAACCCGGATACGTATTGCCATTGCCCGGCGCCGTACCGGCTTGGGTGGTCAATTCAGGATCGCGGCCGAAAATGTTCTGCACGCCGACACGTACAGTCAGGTTTCCGCGAACGTACCATTGCACAGCCAAATCAAGGTAATTAGCCGCGTCCAGGGAATCATCAAGAACATTATTCGCGGCGCTGCCATCAGGGCCAAATACCGTAAAATTATCGACGCCGCCAAAGTGGCGCCAGGTTGCGCTGACATCCATATCCCAGGGAGTTTGCCAGGTGGCCAGTAAGCGGTGACGATATTCAGGAATTGGACCGACACAGTTGCCTGAGAAAAACCCTAAGCATTCAGTCTCAGATGTCACACCCGGAATAGCGTTAAACGAGTTCTCGAGCAGATAGGTTGCGATGAAGTCTAAATTAACATTCCCCCAACCGCCGAAGTCATGACCGTAACTTGACGCTACATCAACACCTCTAGTCGATAGTTTTGCTATATTGGTGTTAACAGCGAAGACGCCTGTAAAGTCGTTCGTATTGATGAAGGTATTTACAAAAAGCGTTCCAAAAGTATCGCGCACAATCAAATCACAGAACGCTTCCTCTCCAGTCGCGATGCATTCGTTTAGAGTCGTTTGCGGCGGAATGGTCGAAATGGCGTCATTCACGCTAATATCAAAGTAATCGACCGCCAGGTTCAGACTCGGAGCGAAGCTCGGCGTAAACACAACACCGAGTGTGTAGGTGTTGGATTTTTCCGGGTTCAGGAACGGATTACCGCCCGTGACCACATTCAGCTGGCTTGCCGGGTTGAACGGAATTGCGCCGTACTGACCTGCAGTGACGCCAGTAAAGGCGCACTGGGCTGCGGTTGCTATTGGGGAATTATTACTTGAAGGAAGGTTTGAGCACGGATCGAATGCGCCAAACAGTCCGGTGTTCTGTCCCGTGAACAGTTCGATCACGTTCGGCGCACGCACCGCACGCTGAAACTGACCGCGAAAACGAACATCCTGGATAGGCGCCCAGGTCAGACCGGCGGCAAATGTGTGCGTGTCGAAATCGTTCTGCACGCCGTTACCGTCAGTCGTGTAGTTGGAATAACGATACGCGCCATTGACGCCAAACTCTTCAAAGAAAGGCTTGCCTTCAATAAGCGGGATCTGCGTTTCCATGAACAGTTCCCAGACGCTGACGTCGCCCATCAACATCAAACTGCCGGCATTGACGCCGGTCAGGCCGCGGCCGCCTGGAATCTGCGAGATTTCGTCAGGGTTACGGTCGAGATGATCACGACGATATTCAGCGCCGAGAAGCGCCTGGACGCCGTTTTCGGCCCATGGGAACTGGACGCCCTGGGCGCCGAGATCGCCGCCGATGGTGCCGCCGAGAACGATCTGGTCAACCGTACCCGTGTTGAAGCCGTTGCCCTGGATCGACTGAGCAACCTCAGGCGTCACCTGGTCAACGCCGCCAGGACGCTGGAAGATGTTGAACGGCAGACAGCCCGAAGCGCCGGAGCGGCAAACCGGGTTGCCGATGCCGTCGTCGACAACGAAGAACGCATCCTGAACCGCTGCGAAGGAGAGGTCGCCCGTTGACGTCGTGTTCAAACGCGTGCGCGAGAACTGACCGAACGTATCCCAGTTCCAGTTGTCGCCCAGCGTGCCGCGGAAACCGCCGACCATACGGAAGGTGGAAAGACCAATGAACGAGCTACGCGGATTGCCGTTGACATTCCGGTAGCCTGGACCAAGAAGACCGCCGAAACTGACGTCCACGCCATTATCGATATCGGCCTGACTGCAGCCTAGCAAACCAGTCGCAACAGTGTCCTGACCTGGAGCGCCAGGAACAGCTGCTTCAAGAAACGGATTGTCGCAGTTGATCTGGAAGTTACGGAAGAAGGTGCCCGAGAACGCAAGCTGCGAATCGGTCGTGTTCTCAGTGAAGCTGAGATCCATATAAGCTTCAACATTGTCCGTCACTTCGTAACGAGCGAATGCGGAGATGTTGAAACGCTCGTTGTTCCGCTGGATGAAGTTATCCGGCGCGAAGTTGAAGAGTTGCTCAGGCGCGCCTGTAAACGGAACCAGCGCGCCGTCTTCGTTCAAGAAAAGACCGGCAGGGAATAGCGGATTGAAATTTGGGTTAGCAATCGGATCAGCCGGCGACATGGGATCGAAATTCGGGTTGATGGAGTTCAGACCAAGACGACGGAAGGTGGAAGAACCGCCGCAGGCGACGCCGCCCACGGCATTCTCCACAGTTGCTATACTATAAGCGCAAGCGCTGTAGTCGCGCGCATCCTGACGGATTTCATTCTGATCCTGATACTGGATAAAGGCCGTCACGTTACCGCGACCGTCTGCGGTGTTTGCGCCGAATGTCGCGCTGACATTGACGCTGCGACCATCAAGTCCGCCGCTTGGCTGCGGCTGGTTGAAGGACTGAAGCACGGCGTTCGCAAACTCGCCATTATTACCGTCCTGGAAGAAGCTGACCTGACCGTCCAGTTCAACACCTTCGAAGTCGCGACGCAGAATGAAGTTTGCAACACCGGAGAGGGCGTCTGAACCGTAGATAGCCGAAGCGCCGCCAGTGACCACATCAACACGCTCAACAAGCTGAACAGGGATCAAGTCAAGGTTGGATGGCGATGTGTTCGGCGAACCGTAAGGCAGGCGCTTGCCGTCGAGAAGAACAAGGGTGCGCACTTCCCCCAGACCACGCAGGTCGAGACTTGAAGTACCCGTCGCGCCGTTGGCCAACTGACTCGTCTGAGCGGCAAAAGCCTGTGGCAGGATGTTGATGAGATCTTCAATGCGGGTCACGCCGCGCGTATGGATTTCGTTAGCCTCTATACTGATCGATGGGCTTGTCGATTTGAAGTCAGCCAGCAGCAACCGACTGCCCGTAACAATAATTTCGTCGCGCACAGGCGGCGGCGTAAATGGCTTTTTCGGCTCCGGAGCAACGGGACGCGTGGCAATGTCAGGTGCAGGCTCTGAGATCACAAGCGTCGAACCATTGACCTTGTGAATATTGAGATTCGCGTTCGAAAGGACTGTGGCGAGAGCGCTGATGCAGTCCGGGGCGTTATGGATAGCCGGCGACACGAGCCCCTCTATCAAGCGGTGATCAACAACAATCGAAACGCCGGCTTCAACGGAAAATTCTTCCAGGCGGTCGCTGACGGCGCCCGCCTCAAGAGCAAGTTCGCGGCAGGCGGCATCTGGAGCATACTCGCCATTAGCCGCCAAAGCGTTCGCAATGGGAAACCCAATCCCGATCGCCAGCGATTGAGCGCAACTGAATTGTAATAAACGCCGTCGATTAGTCATCTGGATAAAGCACTATGCTAGCTGGGCCCTGCCGCTCGGCGCGCAAAGACAGCGCAATACTGAGGGCTTCGATAGCGACTGCCTGGTCTGTCGTGTCAAAACCGCCGGTAACAGGAATGTCACGCAGCGCGCTGTCGCCAATCGCCAACTCAGTATCGAAATACCTGTTCAAGTCGGCAACGACAGCCGAAAGCGGCGTATTCTCGTGATAAGCAAGTCCCCGGCGCCACGATGTAACCGCCGCCGGCTTGAACGTACGAATGCTCTGCCAGCCCTGATCTTTTTCGATCGCAACTTCCTGCCCGGCAATTAGCGTAACGGTAGAGTCTTCAGATTGTATCGAGTCGACATCGACAACACCTGAAAGAACAGAAACAATTGTTTCTTCCGGCTTCTGATAAATATTGAAACGCGTTCCAAGGACGCTCGTTTCCGCGATGGCTGAAATAACAACGAACCGCCTTTTAGGATCGCGCGCAACATCAAAATGCGCCTCACCTTTAATAAGGCGTACTGAACGCTGGCGCCCGTCAATCTGGACCTGAATTTCGGTTTCCGTGTTCAAAGCAATAACAGTTCCATCGGAAAGGCTGACTTCCTCGGTTTCACCGCGATTAGTCGCATAGGTGGAATAGCTATCCGGCGAGTCCATTACCGCAAACACAAAAACAGCCGCTGCAGCAACCGACGCCGCAATCGCTGGCACGCCGATGAACCAGTTCCGTCTTGACGCATGTTGCTCAGCAAATTGTTCGAGGTCTTTTTCCAGTGATAATTCCGCCGCCGAATCTGCGGCGGCCGATGCGCAATTTGCAATATGCATATATGCATCAAAAGCATTCCGGTGGCGTTCATCGGTCTCCAGCCACGAGGCCATCGAGGCTTCTTCTTCTTTTGAAAAAGCGCCTGACAGACTGCGGGCCACCCACGCCACGGCCTCGTCGTCGATCGCCTCTTGTGAGCGCTTAATCATTGTACAAACTTTCTATCATTACCCCATCACCCCGATATACGGCTGCGTTGCACACGTGCGAACTTGATAACTTTTGATTTGCCAAGCGCCACTTCATTCATGGATGAACGTAATTTTTTGAGCGCCTCAATCATATATTTCTCAACACTACTTTCCGATACGTTCATTAACGCTGCAATTTCCTTATAGCTTAGGCCGTCAAATCTGTTCATCATAAAAGCCCGGCGCGGTCGATCAGGCAGCGCTTCAATCGCCGCCATCGTAATCGATACATCCTCGCGAAGACTCGCCTGCTTTTCCGGTGACGGAGATGACGAAGCCACATTATGGAGAGGATCGTTTTCGGAAGTGGTCCCGGGCTCGATATGGCGGCGCGTGAAACGATTGCGGCGCTTCAATTCATTCAAAGCCAGATTGCCGGCCGTCTTAAACAACAAGGCTCGTGGATTTTCAACGACGCCGTTTTCCGCAAAGGCCCATACTCGCAAAAATACGCTCTGCACGACATCCCGTGCGGAATCGGGATCACCAAGTTTCTGCGTAAGCCAGCGAATAAGGAGTTTTTCCTCCTGCCGCATGGCGCGCTCTATTTGGACCTTCTGTTCGGGGGTCACGAGAGCGCACCGGCGACGCTGGCGTAGGCCAACCTTAATAGCACTCTGTATTGTCTGTTAGATAAATCTATCAAACTGCTTGCCACGTTCTGCCTCACTTTAAAACAGAAGGCGCAAAGCCCCCTATTTGCGACTTAATCGCAGCAAAGATCGTGCAATACGCCCCTGCCCGCGAGCATGCTTAAACAGCCCGACGCCCTAAAAGCGCCCCTTATCGCAAAAATCCCCTCAATCCATTGAGGGACTCGCTTTCGCGATTGTCTACTGTTTAAGCACGCAGGCTACTCCTCCGAGGGCCAACGTGTTTGTACCCGAGAGCCAGGGAGCATGGCAGTGCTTCCTGGCATTCTCTTGCCCAAGATACCCGCAAGGTATTCAGGGAGGCAAGGCTTTGCCTGTTTTCGCAGGCATGCGCGACTTACCGGCGGCGGCCAAAGTCGGCGAAAATCCTGTTGTTTATCCGCCACACCCATTCACTAGTTTCGATTTCCGGCTGAGGAGCCCCTGCGGGTCCATTGTCTCAACACACTGGCGGACTGCGCCGGGAGGGGCGTGTTTTTCATGCGTTCGGTTTCGCGGGTTCGCCAACGTTAACGTTGAAAAATAAGAGGGAAATCAAAATGACAAAGAAAGCGATTCCGTCGGTTCGACGGAGCTTGCTTACAGCCACGGCGCTAACCGGGGTTGTAGCGGTCTCCGCACCGGCATTTGCACAGGACGATGACACAATCATCGTCACTGGCTCTCGCCTGAACCAGGCCAATCTCGCCTCGTCGAGCCCGGTCTTCCAGGTTGATGCGGACGAGATCAACACTCGCGGTGTTACGCGCATTGAAGACCTGATCAACATCCTGCCTCAGGCTTTTGCTGCGCAAACGTCCGAACTCGCCAACGGCGCGAACGGCACGTCGACAGTGAACCTTCGCGGTCTCGGTGCGGCGCGTACGCTGGTTCTCATGGACGGCAAGCGTCTGCCTTATTCCACGGTCATCGGCGGCAGCGCCAGCCAGGCTTCAACGGCAAACCTGGATACAGTCCCAGCGCAGCTCGTCGAGCGTGTTGATGTTGTGTCAGGCGGCGCTTCAGCATTGTACGGTTCTGACGCCGTTGCAGGTGTGGTGAACTTCATCCTGCGCCGTGACTTTGAAGGTCTCGAACTGGATGGCCAGGTTGGCTTCTTCCAGGACGGCAATAACGATGAATTCGCCAATCAGCTGCTCGATAACTTTAATGTCCCTCGCCCAGGCAGTGGGCTTGACGGTCGCGGTGTTAACGTTTCCGCTACGTGGGGCGCGAACACGGCTGACGGCCGCGGTAACGTGACGGCGTTCTTCCAGTATCAGGATCAGAACGAAATCCGTCAGGGCGCGCGCGATTATAGTGCTTGCTCATACAACAACGACACAGGCGTTGTCGCAAACCCGAACGGTATTGGCCGCATTGTTTGCGGTGGATCGGGGACCTTCCGCCGGATTGGCCTGACGTCGGTCAACCCGAATTTCGATCCTGATTTGCCGGTCGATCCAAACACCAACCCAACCACGAATCCATTATTTCCGATGGGTTTGTTTCTGCAGGAAGACGGTACGTTGGTGCCGTTCACGAATGCTGCAAACCAGCTCTTCAACTTTGCGCCGGATAACTTCATCCAGCGTAACAATGAGCGTTTCAACATTTCGGCCTTTGCACGTTACGAAGTGACGGACAATGTTGAAGCTTATATGGATCTCAGCTTCACTGAGAACACGACCGATTCGCAGATTGCGTTCTCAGGCACGTTTTTCCGTAACTTTACGATCAATTGCGACAACCCGTTCCTGGAGGCTGCCGTGCCGGGCCCCGACGGGCAAAACACTGTCGCGACGGGTCAACTTGGTTGTACACAGGCGCAAATAGACTCCGGCGCTAGCGTCAACTTTGGCGGCGTGGCTGGTCCTGGCTACCGGAACGTCAACGGCGATCCGCGCAGCACGGGCACGGCGCTTTCTACTTTCCGCGCAGTCGGCGGTTTCCGCGGTACATTGGGTGACAACTGGGATTGGGATGTTTTTGGTCAATTCTCACGCACGCGTCACAATTCACAGTCGATCGGCGACCTCAACTTCCAAGCCGTTCAAGATGCGTTCTTAGTCAGGCGGGCGGACACGGATGGTGACGGCATGCCAGACCCTGATGGCGCACCGGTCTGCATTTCCGGCAATACCGGCTGTTTGCCACTCAATATCTTCCAGCGTCCTGGCGGTGTCGATCAGGTAACGCCTGAGGTTGCCCAGTCGTACTCAGGCAACGCCTTCGTCACCGGTACGGTTGAGCAGATTGTGCTTGGCGGCACCATCAGCGGCGATCTTTCCGACTATGGCTTCCAGTTCCCATGGGCGGAAAGCGGCATTCTTGGCCTCTTCGGTGTTGAATACCGTGAAGACCGGTTAGACCGTCAGCCTGATGATGTTTCGCAGATCCCGGGCGGGCTTGGTCTGACCGGCGTCGGCGGTGGCACCATGCCGCTCCAGGGCGAAGTCAGCGTTTGGGAACTCTTTGCGGAAACCCAGATCCCGCTGATCGAGAACCAGCCGTTCTTCGAAGAGTTCGGCATCAACGGCGCTTACCGTTATTCGAACTACACGACGGATTCGGATGCGACAGCGCAGACTGATTTCGACACGCACACTTTTGCGGCCGGGATCAGCTGGACGCCTGTTTCTGACCTCCGCTTCCGCGGTCAGTTCCAGCGTGCAGTCCGTGCGCCGAACGTCTTCAACCTGTTCAGTGCGCAAAACACTGGCCTGTTCAACGCAACTGACCCATGCTCGGGTCTGACACCAACCGCAACGGTAGCACAGTGTGCATTCACTGGCCTTCCTGCCTCGCAATATGGCGCACTGCCTACTAACCCGGCAGTGCAGGAAAACCAGGTTACCGGTGGTAATCCGCTACTCAACCCGGAAAAATCCAACACCTATACGTTCGGTGTTGTGATGCAGCCGCGTTGGATTGATGGTCTGACGGTCTCGGTCGATTACTTCGATATTTCGATCAAAGACGCCATTACGGCGATTCCCCCGCTAACGACACTGACTCAGTGTATTACAACGGGCGATCCAAACTTCTGTAGCCTGGTCCAGCGTGACCGTGACGGTTCATTGTTCGCCAGCCCGGTTCCGCCAGCAGGCTCGCCGTTCCAGTTCGCCGGCGTTCAGGCGACTGTTGTCAATATCGCGCAGGTTGATACGCGCGGCATCGACGTTGCGGCATCCTACAGCCTCGATATGGCGGATGTTGGTCTCGGCGGTTGGGGTTCGTTGAACTGGAACTATGTCTCGACATTCTTGATGGAGAATTCGTCGATCCCAGTTCCAGGCGTGACGACAACGGTTGAGTGTAAGGGCTTGTACCGCGGCGGTTGCGGCGGTCCGAACCCTGAATATCGTCACCGTTTGCTGACCACATGGCAGACACCGTGGAACATCGACATCACAGCGACGTGGCGTCACTTCAGCGGCGTTCAGTTGGCTGCTGGACAACAAACCGGCGGCGTTTTCGTGCCAACTGGCAACATTCTCGACGACAACCTGGACTCAGCGGAATATCTTGATCTCGCCGCTCAGTTCTATGTTCGCGAGAACTTGACGCTGCGCGCCGGTGTTCAGAACGTCTTCGGGCGTGATCCGGAGCTCAGCACACTTGCTGGTACGGCTCCTGGTAACGGCGATACGTTCCCAGGCACATACGATCCAGCAGGTCGCTTTATCTTCTTCGGCGTGAACTTGCAGCTGTAAGCGCTCCGCCAAACAGACAAAAAACGAAGCGCCGCAGACGAAAGTCTGCGGCGCTTTTTCTTGGCTCACAAAACAATCCATTAACTGCACTAAGCATTTTGATCGCAGCATCAAGCAGTTTTTGTTTTGGCGCGAGTGGCGCCGCCGCCATCACGATCGGTTGGGTCGCCCGAAAACGTGTCAGCCCATCCGGATCAATCGCATTCAGCGGTTCGTTCAGCGTATAGCTGTAGCGGTTAAACATCTGTGGCGCGCGTTCAGAGAACTGCACGGGATCACCGGACAGGAATCTCCCGATCAGCGGGTCCATATATCTCGCTTGCACATAGAGAAGGCCCGTGGCGTCGTCTCTGATATGGCCGGTGAAGTTCTCGTCATTGTCATTGGCGGCGGGGTTCTGGCGTTCTTCGCCATAGGGGGTGTAATCCTCCCTCCAGTCGACCGCGCCGCCCGTCGTCGTCGCCAGCGCGGGACTGCCCAGATGGTTGATTGGGGTTGGGGCCCCAAACAACGATGCAGATAGCTGGTTGCGGCGCCCTTGATCCGCGCAATCGTCATGCCGCCGACTTTGATATAGTCGGTCGCGACGCCGGTCGTCGCGTTAAAGCGATAGAGCATTGCGCCCGATTGCCCGTAGACGGAGTAAATAACCTCCCCGTTGATGGTCTGTTTCGCCCGCTTGTAGTTCCCGTCATAGACATAGGACGCCGTCACCGCCCCGCCCATCGACGAGGGCTGGTTCGCCGCGTCATAGACGAAGGTCACATGATCATTGTCGGTGACGTTGCCCCCGCCGGCGAATGCCGGCAAACTCAAAACGACTCGGGCGCGATTGCCCCGCCGCAATTATTGTTTGTGCGCCTTCGCGCACGGGGGATCGGCATAGCTGTAATAGTTCCAGCTGTGGCCCGGATAGTCCCGCGCCTGGCTGACCCGGTTCGTCGCCTTGTAATAATAGAGGCCGGAGCCTGAACCCGACGCCTCCGTCTCCTCCAGGTATAACTGTCCCGTATACTGAAAGCTTCCCTCGTTCAGAACGCCCGGCTTGCCGAACTCGTCGTAAGTGTTGATGAGGGTCTTCGCCCCCGTCGAGCCGGAGCCCGCAATCACCGAGCCCCGCTCGTCATGATGGAGATATGTCTTCGACCCGGACGAGGCGTCAACTTCAACCAATACCTCATCCGCCGCGGGACCGCGCACATAACGCGTCAACAAAACGTTCGACGACGAATACTCCCCGATGATCTCTGACCCATCATAGCCGAAACGCCGCGTCGACAGCCCCGTCTTCGACGCCTGCAACAGCCGCCCTTGCGGATCATAGATAAAGGACGCGCTCCCCGGCGCCGACGTCATCCGGTTGTAGATGTCATAGCCATAGCTGTTCGTCCCGTCCGACGTCATGTTGCCGCGATTGTCGTGGGTCGGGGTCGCCGAGCCGATCGACGTCAGCTGGTTCAGCGCATTGGCGAGGCTCGTGATGGTGATGTTCGACAATTCATCGAAGTCATAGCGGTCATTGTCCGAGACCCGCGACACGATCTGACCCGCCGGGGAATAGCCGAACCCGAACACCAGGTCATTGGCCGAGCCGCTCAAATCCTGTTCCACCTCGTCAAGGCGGCCTTTCGAATCCGCGCCGTCATAGCGCCAGTGCGTCTCGGTCCCGTTGCCCCGCGTCAGCGTCGTGCGCCGCCCGAGATCGTCATAGGAAAACGCCGCCAGAGAGGTTGAGCCATATTCAAGGATGTCGATCAGCGCCCCGGCCGTGTCGTAATCGTAAGTCACGTAATAATTATCGGACCAGGTCATCCGTGTACGGCGCCCGGCCGCGTCATAAAGATAGGAGGTCGCGCCGGTCAGCGTCGTCTCGCTCAGCACCTGGCCGTGAATGTTGTAGGCATAATCCGCATCGTGCCAGCCGGTGCTCGCCTGCGTCAGGCGGCCCATCACGTCATAGCTGTAGGTGATGTCGTTCGGCGCCCCGCCCGGCGCGTTGACCAGCGTCAACCGCCCGCGATCGTCATAGGCATAGCCGATGCTCTGCGCATCGCGCAGACGCAGCGCCGTCACATTCGACGCCGCGTTATAGGTCAGCTCTTCATAAGACCCGCCGGGAAACGTCGTCCGCGACAGACGGTCATGGCCGTCATAGGTGTAGTTCGTCCAGTTGTTGTCCGCATCCCTGACGCTGGCCGTGCGCCCGTTCGCCGTAAAGGCGTTTCGGATTTCCCAGCGGGCGGCGCTGGACCCGAAACCGGTCTGAACTTTTTCAAGGCGGCCGACATTGTCATAAACATTTTTGGATATGCGGTCCGGCCCGAATGTGCTTGAGCTTGCAAAGGTGCAGGCGTCGGACGGATAGCCCGTCAGCTTCTGGCGTATCGCCGTGCACTGCGGACGGCTGACGGCGTCATAGCTGGTTTGAACAACGCTTGTCAGCGTTCCATCGGCGTAACGTCTCGCCGCCAGCTGACGGAAATAACCGTCATAGTCAAATTCAACATGCTGCAATACCGACATGTTCAACAGCATTGTTTTGCTGGCGCCGGTGGTCGTTCCCTGGCGCACCTCGTCAACCACGCCGCGCGCGTTGTAAATCGTGCGCGACGCGCGATGTTTCAGCAGGCCGACGCCGTCCGGGTCCGGACCGATAACGCCGATGGGGCGGCGTAATTCGTCGTAATAATAATGGACCTTGTCCAACGCCCCGCTTAAAGGACCATCGATGGATGTAACATCGCCAAGATCGTCATACTCGGTCGACACCGTCCGGACATATCCGCCGGCGCCGGTTTTCATGGTCACCGATGTCGGCAGAACATGCGGTCCTGAATAGGTGATTTCCGTAACATGTTCCGCGCTTAACCCGGCGCAGGCCTGGGCCGTGGAACAGGTCGCCGTCTTTGTCCGCCGCCAGACGGGGACAGTGTAGACGATACCGCCTTTGCTATAAGTGAAGTCCGTGCTGTAGGTGTGCGAAACCTTTTGCCGCAGCCCGTTGCCGTCCGGCGGGCTTAACGCCGAAGTCAGGCCGCCATGGGCCGCGTCATAAGTGAAATATGTAATGTTCCCGAGCGCATCCGTCGCGGATGTGGGTTTGTTGCAGGTGACGGGGTTGGAACAGCTGGCCGGATAAACCGCGCTCGTGATAATATTCGCATCGCCCGAACCGGGCTTCGCCACCTGTTTTGTCTGCGTCACATTTCCGCGCGTGTCGTAGGTATACTCAACATAGTTTTCTTCAGGCGCCGTGATGCGCGTTAAACGGCCCGACCCATCGTAAAGATAAGCGGTTTTTTCCGAGGCGGCGTTTTCTTCGGACTCGACGAGCCCGGTCGACATGTCTGACTTAATGATACGGGTTAGCGAGGCGGGGCCGGTAATCGTCGTCGTGCGCGTCGTACCGTCATCGGTTTCGGAATAATTCCACGTGGCGCCGTTAGACTCCGCTGATATTATTTGTCCGTTTGGGCCGGAAGTATATTCATACACAGCAATATTTGTTCCCGTTCCGGGCGGACGAATATTTATTAACAGTCCATCGCTGTTATAGGCGAACTTCGTCTCGCCGACATTGACACCTGTTGAGGTGTCAATATTTGTTGCGGTATCAATCCTAAACTCGGCGCCCGTATAGGTAACGCTCGGCCAGACTTTCGAAAAGCTGCATGCATCGTTGAAGATGTTACAGGGATCGACATCCCGGTTAAACGCCGTCGCCTTTGTCATGCGGCGCCATTCAGGGAAATGCGATTGTTGCGTCGCCGAATTGCTCGCGTAGTAAAAGTGAATCTGGTATCCAAGATTATTGTTCATGGACTGGAGACGCAGCGCCGATGCGCTGCCAACCGTCACCATCTCATAATTTAGCCGCGTGATGTCGCCGGAAGGATAGGTGATGCGCGCCAATACGCCTTCGTTCGGCTTATTTGCGCCGCTCAGATAATTGCCCGCATAGGCTTTGACAAACCAGTATTCAACGCCGTTCCGGTCATCATAAATAAACCCGGTCGGATATTCGGTCAGGCTCGCGCCGCCGCCCTGATCCGACGTATAAACCGACCCGGATTTTGTAAATGTTTCCGCGCTGCTGCCGAGACTGACGGTGTATGTGGTTCCTGAACTGGAAAGCGTGCCGAGCGCCGAATGACGCCAGCCATTATCGGCGTATACCCACGAAAACGAAAGCCCGCCGGCGCCAGGCTGACCAATCGACACCCCGGCAAGCCCGCTTAACAACAGGCGCCGCTGAACAACATCTACGCCGAAACCATCAATTTGCGGGCGAACCTGTAACGGCTCCGGCAGCGTTTGCGCGCTTGCGTCATTCGCACCAATGATGATGAATGACAGAGCAAGCGACATGAAAGACTTGATAAAATTTGGCATATCCGGGCTCGCTCAGGTTGGACTAAAACATTTGCGGCGCAACTCGATAACCACAGACTGTCTGTCACGGCGGAGCGCCCGTCGTTTCTTTCTTTGTACGATTGTCCGCCGCGTCATACTCATATTCAGTGGTGACATTATCGCTTGTCGTCGCGCAATTATTGTCAGGCCCTGATCGAATAACTTTTATAATCTTTCCATGCACATCATATTCGTAACATATAGTCTCAGCGGCGCTTGCGCCGTGCGTGCTCAGTGCGAGCGCCGCCGTTATCACGGCGACCCCACCCGATCCAAATATGCGATTTCTTAGCTTTGACACACCCGTCTCCTGCCGTCAGAAAAGCCATCAAGCGTTCGCGAAAACGCTTCGGGATACTAAATGCAACGGATATTATAACGCTACAAAGCAGTCAGTTTATTTGTATGTGAAATACTGAACTGCAAATGCCGTATCTGTCAAATATAATATAGCGCGTCCTTTAACTGATAAAAAAGTGTGCTAGACTTATGCCGAATTACACCTTTGCTTTAAGGCGGTCATAAGCCGGATACGGAGTTTTTATGATTGAAATTGCCATATCTTTGTTGCTTGCAGCGGATACAGAACCGGTCCAACAAAAAGCTTGCTACGCATCACGTGGTGGAAATTCTGATCAGGTGCTCTTGATTGCAAATGGAATTAAGGGCGAGTTATCCGCTAAAGGCTTGCGCCAGGTTGAATGCCCAAATGAATTGCAATGGTCAGCTGATGCTGCGCTCAAACAATGCGCAATTCTTGCTCAGTATGACGTCGAACAAAGCGCCGCCTACAAAGAACACCACGGCGTCGCGCCAAACGAGGTTTGTGATGAAGGCCGTATGGCGGCCGGATTAAGACTGAGAGGGCAGGACTAGCCTTCAGTCAAACCTGGCCATGTGATTAAGGTCCACCCCACGCCATATCGCATATTACCTGAATGACTGGTATCGAACCGCCGCAATCGCAGAGCCGCTTCCGGTTTTTCAGGGATTTGACTGACCCAAAGTTACGTATGGTGCCGCATGGGTGACTTGAACACCCGACCCCATCATTACGAATGATGTGCTCTACCAGCTGAGCTAATGCGGCGCCGAGGAGGCGTCATAGCTTGACGGCGGGCTGATCGCAAGCTGGAATTGGCCCGTTCAGGGCGGCGCAGATGCGTTGTGCCGGTTGTCGATCGCGCCTCACAGATTACGCCCGCAACACGCCGCCGGTCGCCTTTTCAACCTGTGCGATGATGCGCTTTGACACCGCCTCAATTTCATCATCCGTCAAGGTCTTGCCGCGGGGCTGAAGTATAACTTCAACGGCCAGTGACTTTTGCCCCTCAGGCACGCCCTTACCCTGATAAACATCGAATAGAGAGACGCCAGCAATGAGTTTCTTGTCAGCCCCGCGCACCGCCTTCAGGAGCGCTTCCGCAGCAACATCGTCCGCAACCACAAAAGCGAAATCTCGAGAGAGCGGCAACAGCTCCGAAGCGTCGAGCGCCGGGCGGGTCTTTGTCGCCTTCTTTTTGCTGGCGGGAATGCTGTCCAGAAAAGCCTCGAACGCCATCACCGGCCCATCCACATCCATGGCTTTCAAAACACGCGGATGCACCTCGCCAAAATAAGCGAGAATGTTTGGACCTAGACGAAGGGCGCCGGACCGACCGGGATGAAACCAATGCGGCGCATCCGCCGTGCTCTGAAGACTTTGCAATGGCGCGCCTGCCGCATCCAGCGCGGCCATGGCATCCGCCTTGGCGGTAAACGCATCCGCCGCCTCTTCGGCGCCACGCCAATGTCGCGGCGGGGCCGAAAGCCGCACGCCCGTAGCGGCGGTCGCCTGCTCATCAGGCTGGTCGCCGTAATAAACCGGCGCGACCTCAAACAAGGCAAGATCATCACGCCCACGGTCCGCGTTGCGCTGAAGCGCCGCGATCAGATTAGGCAGGATTGACGGGCGCATAGCTGAAAGGTCAGAAGCAATCGGATTGGCGAGCACCAGGCCTTTGGCCTTCAACCAGTTGGGGCCATCGCAAAAGAGCGCCGCATGGCGTTCATCCGTGAACGACCATGTGACTGCTTCGTGCAAGCCCCTCGCCGCAAGGGCGCGACGCGCACGCTGACGGCGGCCTTGCGCGTGCGTCAACTTGGGAGGCTCCACGGCTTTACGCATCGGCAATGTGGCCGTAGGCAAGTTGCCAAAACCAACAATCCGGGCAATCTCTTCAACGAGATCAGCCTTACCGCCAATGTCCGGCCGCCATGAGGGCGCATCGACCTGCCACGGATCCGACTTGCGCACAGTGAAGCCCAGCGCAGTCAGAATTTCTTCGCATCGCTCGGGCGCAACCGTCATGCCGGTTAGGCGCGCCACTTCGGACGGGGGAAACAGCACTGTTTCGTCAAAGACGGGGATTTCGCCGGCCAGTCCAACGTCACTGGGGTTTCCGCCACAGATATCAAGGACAAGCTTCGTCGCCAGTTCGATGCCCGGCAGGATAAAATTCGGGTCAACGCCGCGCTCAAAACGATAGCGCGCATCGGAGGCAATGCCTGTCTTGCGACCCGTTTTCGCTGTACGCAACGGGTCGAAGTAAGCGCATTCGATAAAGACGTTCTGCGTTTCTTCCGTACAGCCCGTTGTTTCACCGCCCATGACGCCGCCCAGACCAAGGACGCCGTTATCATCCGCGATAACGCACATTGTTTCGTCGATATCATATTCTTTGCCGTCGAGCGCGAGAAAGCTTTCACCGCCTTGCCCAAGACGCGCGTGAATCTCGCCTTTAAGTTTGTCAGCATCATAAACATGGAGCGGTCGGGCGCGGTCGTAAGACATATAGTTTGTGATATCGACCAGCGTATTGATGGGCCGAAGACCAATGGCGCGCAATTTATCCTGCAACCACTGGGGACTGGGGCCATTCTTGACCCCTTTGATCAGGCGGCCCGCAAAAGCGGGGCATGCATTCTCAGCGTCTTTTGGAAAATGAAGCCCGATCTTTTGTGGGCAATCGAACTCGCCCCTGATCGCTTCCGGCGCTGGCGCCACCAATTTGCCAAGACCCGCCGCCGCAAGATCACGCGCGACCCCATTAACACCATTTGTATCAGGCCGGTTGGGCGTGACCTCGAAGTCAATTACTGGGTCATTGGCGCCGAACCATCCGGCGATTGGATCGCCGACTTTTGCTTCCGCCGGCGCTTCCAGAATACCGTCATGATCATCGCCCATTTCCATCTCGCGCGCCGAACACATCATGCCATGGCTTTCAACGCCGCGAATTTTCGCTTTGGACAAAGTCACATCGATCCCGGGGACATAAGCGCCAACCGGGGCATAGGCGATCTTGATCCCCGCGCGAGCATTGGGCGCGCCGCATACGATTTGCTTCTCGCCGTCTTTCGTAGCGACTTTACAAACCTTCAGCTTGTCCGCATCAGGATGTTTTTCCGCTTCAAGCACTTCGCCAATGGTGAACGCCGCAAGGCGCTCTTCCGGGTTTTCGACACTTTCGACTTCAAGGCCGACCGCCACCATCGTCTCAACAATTTTGTCGGGTGACGCGTCGGTTTCCAAATGCTCTTTGAGCCAACTCAGGGTGAATTTCACGATATGCTCCGAAAGGCTTTACTCGACAGCCCGCAAATGGCGCTGTCGAAATTCATTGCGTTCCTGTCCTGTATAAAAATACTTCGCCATTTTAGAATCGTACATCTGATCCAGATATGCGACTGGGAACTTTATTGTCTTTTTAATTTTCCTATAAGCGTCGCCCCAGTGGCGCTTCAACCCCTTGTTTTCTCTTTTTAAGATGATCTCATCTGCTTTCAGAAAATTTGAAAGCGCCGCAGATTTTTTTGAATTCTCGTCTTCAGCACGAAGAACAATAGCGTCTGCAATGTCAGAAGAATAGCGGCCATAGCCCTGCTGGTGGGAAAACGGGTGCTTGTATACATCAATATCCAACGCATCCTTAAACTCTTCATCAAACCAGTCGGTAATGACATGATGTGGATAGTTTTCCAGAAATCGTGTCACGACTTCATCGGGATTTCTTTTACTTAACCGAAGCCAGTCTGGGCAAAACGACTCAATGTTTTCAAAAAATGCAGAAAGATTACGCGCCACTGGATCGCGCACAGCGCTGACAACACATAAACGCTTCTTTGCATCTATATAATTTTTACGGATGCTGCGCGCCTCACTGACATGTGGCGGCGACGCCTCACCATTCGCCATACATCGTTCTTCCAAGCCCCGTAAACGGTTTTCATTCAGCATATGAACATGGCTGACCGTAATTCCGGCGCGCTGAACAGCAAACATGATCGCTGAACTTCCAACCTTTCCCGGCTGATATACAATGACGTGATCAATAGAAGTCATATATACGGCTCAAAGAGGATAACCCGGGGGCATATGTCGACACCCGCCCTTTCATTGTCGCGACAGACAGGTTGCCAAGTTGGGCTGTCCCAACATGTCAGTTTCCAAATGCGCTTTGAGCCAACTCAGGGTGAATTTCATTCTGTCGCACCACGAAAATTCGTAAAAAGCGTTTCAGCAAAATCTTTTTGCTGCACTCGACATGCTGTAGTACGCTGAGGCATACCGCCAGTTGCATCGCTATTTGACCAACACCGGTCAAAAACAGAGCAATAGCAAATCGCAATCTCAATAGTCGGCCCGTCATCAGCCAAATACTGCTCGACCAGCGTTCTCATACCAATGGAATTTTCCTCATTAGCATCCCAGAAAATTTTCAATGGGGTATCTGATTGTCCTGCACCTAAAATATCAGACACGCTGCCCCCATAAACTTTCTCAACATTCCCAAGACTCTCAGGAAAAACGCTTGAACGAAGATCGCTCCAATCCGCAACTGGTTTCCCGTCAACTAAAAGATCTGCCGACTTCATCAGCGCAGGGCCAACGCCTTCATTTTTTAACGAAAACTCGATCCAAAATGAAGTTTCGTCATTTCCAAAACCGATATCATAGCCGACGATTGGCCATACGCTGGCGTGCTGCTGCTGGCGCATCACTTGCGCTTGATCCCAGGCGACAAACAGCGCAACGGCGCCGATAATGATCGCCATGATCGAACCGACGGTCTCGAAATTGAGGCCGGCGTTCTTTAATGATCGATCGCTCATCGCGACAACCCCGTCGCGAGATTTGGCTGATCCAGCGCATCGAACCCATAATGCTCCAACCAGCGCGCATCTGCGGCGAAGAAATCGCGTAAATCGGGAATACCGTATTTAAGCATGGCGAGGCGGTCGACGCCCATGCCGAAAGCGAACCCCTGATATTCCTCCGGGTCGAGACCGCAATGGCGCAGCACATTCGGGTGCACCATGCCGCAGCCGAGAATCTCCATCCATTTCTCGCCCTGACCGATGCGGATTTCTTCATGGCCTTTGGCGCCGACGCGTTCATAACCGATATCCATCTCCGCCGACGGCTCCGTGAAAGGGAAGAAGTGCGGACGGAAGCGTGTCTTGACGCTATCGACCTCAAAAAAGGTCCTGGCGAAGGCTTCAAGCGTGCCTTTCAGGTGACCCATATGGGTTTCCCTGTCGATAACCAGGCCCTCGACCTGATGGAACATAGGGGTGTGCGTCTGGTCACTGTCACAACGGAACGTCCGCCCCGGGATAATAATCCGGATCGGCGGTTTTTGCGTCATCATGGTACGGATCTGCACAGGGCTCGTGTGCGTCCTGAGCAGCATGCGCGAGCCGTCTTCTTTCGGCTCGAAAAAGAACGTATCGTGCATTTCGCGGGCCGGATGGTCTGCGGGGAAATTCAACGCCGTAAAGTTGTGGAAGTCGTCCTCAATGTCAGGCCCTTCAGCGACGTCAAAGCCCATCGCGGAAAAGATGGCGATCATTTCCTCGAAGACCTGACTCACAGGATGAATTTTACCCCTGGGTTCCGGGCGCACCGGCAGGGTCACGTCAACTTTTTCAGAGGCAAGGCGCGCCTCGAGCGCCGCCTCTTCCAGCGCGGCTTTTTTTGCCTCGATAGCCTCGGCGATGCGGGTCTTAAGACCATTCAGCGCCGGGCCCATTTCCTTGCGCTCTTCCGGCGACATCTTCCCGAGCGTTTTCATCCGTTCAGAGACGGCCCCTTTTTTACCAAGCGCAGCAACGCGGACTTCTTCCAGCGCGACTTCAGTCGAAGCGGCGTCAATTTTGGCCGTCAGGGCGCGTTCCAAATTTTCAATCTCTGACATCGTTTTCGCCTATTTAACTGCGCTTTGGTGTTCTGAAAGGATTCCCCGAACTCTGCCGAGCGGCAAAGCCTCAACGCGAGATGCTTCCCCTGTAAACGTATTATAGCCTTCAACGGTTTCCGCCATGAAAAGTGAGTTCAAAATCGCCTCTTCCGTCGCCTCTATGACAGCCTGCGACAGCGGCGAGAAAAGATTGTTCGGCAAGTCTTGTATTGCCGTAACATTAGCGCGACGTCGAGGCGTGCGCCGAACATCTTTCGCCGTAGAAAAGGCGATTACATAATCGCCGGATCCGTTGGTCATGGAGGCGCCGGTGCGGGCAAGCCCAGCCAAGGCGCGGCGGCCCAGTCGCTCCAAATTACGATCTGATAGTGGCGCGTCCGTCGCCACAACGATCATAACCGATCCATCCGCATCGCCATTGTCGACATAGTCTTTGAGGAAATACCGCCCTAGCGCCTCGCCGACGCGAACGCCGTCCACCGTCAGTATGCCGCCATAATTCGACTGAACGAGCACGCCAACAGTATAGCCGCCAAGCGTGGAGGGAAGTTCGCGTGAACTTGTGCCGATCCCGCCCTTCCAGCCAAACGCCGTCGTGCCGGTTCCGGCGCCGACGGCGCCTTCCTCCACGGGCCCTGCTTTCGCCGTTTCAATAGCCCTTCGAATGAGTTTCGGCGTCAGGGCGCGCTTGCGGATATTATTCAGCCCGCCATCATTGGTTTCGCCGACGACCGCGTTGACCGATCCGACACGCTCATTGCCTTCTCGCGAAAGCGTCCATTCAATCGTTGCGATGGCGGCGTCCGCGACACTTAGCGTATTCGTGAGAATGATCGGCGTTTCGATTTCGCCAAGCTCGCGCACCTGACTCAATCCCATCAATTTTCCATAACCATTGCCGACAACAATTGCCGCAGGCGTTTTATCCTGATACAGATTATCGCTGTGGGGCAGGATCGCAGTTGCCCCGGTCCGGATGTCATCACCCTTCATAAGCGTCACGTGCCCGACAAGCACGCCATCGACATCCGTGATCGCATTCAATGGACCAGGCGTCAGAATACCAGGCGCGATGCCAAGATCGCGTGCGCGAGCCCGCTCATCCGACAACGCTGCGCCGGGGGCGAGGAGCATCACTGCGGCTACTATGCCAAGCCAGGACTTCATTCAAAAAACTCGCAAAAACATCCAAACAAAAAAGCGCCACCTTCGTCAGGTGACGCTTAATCGAATTTTCATTGCAACGTCACCCGGTTCGTTTCTGGCGTCGACGGGGACGGAAGAAGGCTTTAAGGGCGCGCTTCCTTTCGGAAAACCAGCTTCCCCTTTTCCGGGAAGCGCTGATTAAGCGAGCGCCGCTTTAGCCTTTTCCGCCAGGGCCTTGAACGCCTCGGGCTCGTGCACGGCGATATCGGCGAGAACCTTGCGGTCAACCTCAATACCGGCGCGATCGAGCCCGTTGATAAATCGGGCATATGTCAGACCGACCTCGCGGGCGGCGGCGTTGATGCGCTGGATCCACAGCGAGCGGAAATTGCGCTTGCGCGCGCGGCGGTCGCGATAGGCGTACTGACCGGCTTTTTCCACCGCCTGATTGGCGATGCGGAAGGTATTCTTCCTGCGGCCGCGATAGCCTTTGGCGTTCGTAATAACCTTGCGGTGACGGGCGTGGGCGGTGACGCCTCTTTTAACTCGTGACATGTCAGCGTCTCCTTATCGATTATACGGCATGTATTTTTTGACGATCTTCGCATCCGGGTCCGAAAGCACATCCATGCCGCGGTTCTGGCGGATTTGCTTCGGGGTGCGTTTGATCATGCCGTGGCGTTTGCCGGAGACGCCGGCTTTTACTTTGCCGGACGCCGTCATCTTAAAGCGCTTTTTTGCGCCTGATTTTGTCTTCATTTTGGGCATTTCGCATATCCTAAAAGGGCCCTTTCGGGCGCGTAACAAAGCCGCCCAGGCATGCCTTCCGGCCCGGCGACCGCTCAAGAAGCGCGGGTTATAGCGCCCGGGGCGCATTTCGCAAGGGTTTCTGCGCCTGAGGGAAGAAATTCGCCGCAACGCCGAAACCGAGCCTTGCCCGCCAGGGTTCAGATACGCCAGACAAACCGAGAAACGCCCCATTTCCTGGCGCAGGCGTTCAAACAGCGGATAAGTCTGCTTATTTGGGCCAAAGATCGGGGCGGCGGCGTCTACGGCTCCAGTAAACAGCTTCGATGGCGGCGGTTCTGCTTTCCATAAATAAAGACATTCATGGTTCTCAAGTTCAGCGCTCGTTTTTTGAGTCTTTAACCCGCGCATCGTTGCTCCTGTTGCTAATTCTCGCAATGCTGGCTGACGCACACTCCATTCACCGCCCGAAACTTGCGGTTGGGCGCGAATTGGCTGTTTATTCAAGTAAAAATACCTGACTCACAAGACAATAATCGGCTAGTTTATTTCTTGATATTTTGTCGGGTGGGGCTTTCTGGAGAACGCTGTGCGTTTGATAACGGTGATTGCGAGTTTACTGGCGATAGCCATCGTTTCGGTCCGCACGGCGGCGGCTGAACCCGTCGCATCGATCCCCTACCGTATTGAGTATAACGGTTGGTACACGGTAGATATCACCGTCAACGGCCGCGGACCCTACCAGTTTATTGTCGATACAGGCGCGACATTGACTGCGGTGTTCGAGAATATGACGGAAAGCCAGGACTTCGAACCCGCCGACGTCCCAGAAAAACGCGTTCTTGGCATCATTGGCGCGCAGGAATTACCTGCCGTCAAAATTGGCGGTCTGGAAGCGGGCGGCATTCGGCTTGACGATCATGTCGGTGTGATTATCCCTGATTGGGATGATCCCGGCCCAAAACCCCACGGCGTCCTTGGGCTGGATTTTCTTTCACGCTATATCGTTCTTTTTGACGCCGTGCGCCAACGAATAGAGTTCTTCGATCCAGGCAATCCGCCAACGGATGAAGCGGCTGACATGACTCGCACGCGGCTTCGCTTCAGCACTTTCAATCGTGACTATGGCGGCCTTTATACGATCAATGTTTCCATCGCCAACCGTACGATTCCATGCATTGTTGATCTGGGCGCCGACGGCACTTTGCTGAACTACCGCACAATGCGGCGCCTGCTAGGCGGGATATATGTCGATCCGCGCCGCGAGACAGGGTCGACCACGGGTTCGAAAATCCGCGATGTCTTTGGGGATGAATCGGCGGCGCTCTCCATACGCGCAGGGCCTATTCGAATTAACGGCGCCAGGTGGGATCGGCGAACTTTCCTTATTTACAATGCCGGAATATTCCAGGAATTGGGCATTAACAGAAAAAGCTATGGTCTTCTGGGGGCCGATCTTCTTCGGGATCGCAGCTTTATCTTCGATTTCCCCAATGAAAGGTTTTATGTCACCCGGCGCGCGGTGATTGACGCATCGTAACCAGCTAAGCGTCTGATTGCTCTCGCCACCCTCAACGGGTCGGCGTTCCTTTCTAATCGATCAGTCGCACACTAACGCATTTACGCAGACGCCGCCAACAACCGATACGCCTCATCGTATTTACCCGGATTGCGTTATCAGCGAGCTTCTGAAAAGCTGCATCCCAAGGGGACAACGGGAGGATGCTCATGAGAATTCGTCAACTGCTGCTTGGCTGCGCCGCGACCTTCGCTGCAGCACCAGCGTTCGCCGCTGACATTGCTATCGTTCATGCGGGACGTCTGTTGGCGACACCTGGCGACCCGGTCGCCACCGAACAGAGCGTCATCATACGCGACGGCAAAGTCGCTTCAGTGATGGACGGCTATATCGATGCCGCTGCAGCTGGCGCGAGCGCCGAGGACACAGTCACTGTCCACGATTTGAAAAGCATGTTTGTTATGCCGGGTTTCATTGATGGTCACGTTCACATCACACATGAGAACAATCCTCGCGGACGGCTGGAACGCGTCGAGATGTCGGAAGCCGACCGGGCCATGAAAGGCGCAGGCTTTGCACGGATAACACTCATGGCCGGGTTTACAACGGTGCGCGACGTCGGCGCCGGCTCTAGCGATGCGATCTTCGCCCTGCGCGACGGCATCGCGCGCGGTGACGTTATCGGGTCGCGGATTTTCGCTTCCGGCTCCACCATCTCCGTAACCGGCGGCCATGGCGACGGCACCCAAGGCTATCGCGACGATATCGCCGAACTGCTGCATCAAAGCGGCACTTGCGACGGTGTTAGCGAATGCCGAAAATCCGTACGCGAACAGGTGCGCCGGGGGGCGGACCACATCAAGCTGACAGCAACGGCCGGCGTTCTTTCCAATACGGCCGCTGGCCTTGAACAGCAATTTTTCGAAGATGAACTGGCCGCGATCATGGATTCCGCCCACGCCATGGGGCGCAAGGTCACCGCCCACGCACATGGCGTAAACGGCATCAACGCCGCCTTGCGCGCCGGTGTCGACGGCATCGAACACGGCACCTATCTTGATGCGGAATCGATCAGGCTTTTCAAACGCAATAACGCCTTCCTTGTGCCAACGGTGCTGGCCGGCGTGACGGTAGCGGAATGGGCGGCGGACCCCGACTCGCACCTTCTGCCGCCGCAACGCGCAAAAGCCGCCGAAGTCGGCCCGAAGATGCTGGACATGGCGCGCCGCGCCCATCAGGGCGGGGTCAAGATTGCGTTTGGCACCGATAGCGGCGTTTCCAAACATGGAGACAATGCGCGCGAATTTGCGCTGCTTGTGGAAGCCGGTATGACGCCAATGCAGGCAATCCGCGCAGCCACGGTCATGGGCGCTGAAAATTTGGGCAAATCCGACATGCTCGGCACGCTTGAACCCGGCAAAGTCGGAGACATTGTCGCCGTAGATGGCGATCCTTTGAGCGACATCGCCGAGCTTGAAGATGTTGACTTCGTGATGAAGGACGGCGTCGTCTACAAAGCGCCGTAACATTCAACCGCCGGCGACAGGACTTGCGGGCAAGAGCCTCCCTCAAGCGGGGGCGCACACTAACGCTTACACATAATCCAACGGCAGCTCTGTTGTCTGCTTCAGGACCTCCATCGAAAAGGTCGAGGTCACATCGGCAAAGTCGGCCACCGCTATCAGGCGTTTATAAATGCGGTCAAACTCAGCCATATCTGTAGCCACAACCTTCATGAGGTAATCAACCTCACCACTCATCCGGTGCACTTCAACTATCTGCGGAATACGCGCAATTGCGTCGGCGAATCTTTTCAGCCAGGCGTCTGTGTGATGCGCAGTCTTGACCGAGATAAATGCCGTAAGACTGAGATTAAGGGCGTCCCGATTGAGCAGCGCGACCCGGCGGGCCACCACCCCGTCATCTTCGAGCTTTTTGATCCGCCGCCAGCATGGCGTCTGGGACAACCCGACCGATTCGGCGATTTCACTAACAGGGGTCGAACTATCGCGTTGGAGTATCGCAATTATTGCTTTATCGATCAAATCCATTCTATTTTTACACCTGAAATTAGAAAATAATCGCACATTATAGTTTTTCTTAGAATAGGTATAGTAAAAATTTCCTTCTTGGTCCGATTATGATCACAGAAAGTTGATCTTAATGGGAGCCGCTGTCGCCATGCTGAAAAAAGCCTTTACCGAGCATCCTGCTAGCGTTGGCGAAAGCTACCTTCAGCATATGGGCATGGCCTTTGGTTTTGGCGCCAAAATGGTTACCGCCGGGATGGCTTGCCTTCTGCACGGCCTGTTTCCATTTCTTTTCGTCACCACAGGACGGCGGTGCATTGAAGATCTTCACGACTGCATGGTGTTGCATCGCGACCGGCGTAAATGCGCTGAGATGGAAGACGACATGCCTGCGATGACATCCGACAAGCCGCATTTGCAAGCAGCAGAATAGCGCCGGATAGACACGCCCGCCAAACTTAAAGACATTCCGGCTCATGAATATCGCCGCCACTCGTGACCTTACGCGCGCCTACGCGCCGGGCCTTCTTCTGTGCGGCACCATCGCCATGGCGTCGCTGTTCGTCGCTTCGCGATATGGCGGCCCGGTGATGCTCTACGCCATTCTTTTTGGCATCGCGTTCAACTTTATGAACGAAGACGCCAAAACGAAACCGGGCATTCAATTCGCCTCAAAACGCGTATTGCAGCTCGGCGTAATTCTTCTGGGCGCTGCTGTTACGCTGGCCGAAATTGCAGCGCTCGGCTGGGCGACAGCGCTCCTCGTCATTTTAGCCGTCATCACAACCATCAGTGTGGGCTGGGCCGTCGGACGCGCAGCAGGCTTGTCATCGTCGCATGCAACATTATCCGCCGGTGCGGTCGCAATCTGCGGGGCCTCAGCGGCGATGGCGATCGCGTCGGTATTGCCGCAAACAAAGGACAGCGAGCGCAACCTTATTCTGACTGTCGTCGGCGTGACGACCCTTTCGACAATCGCGATGGTTGTTTATCCGTCATTGACGCATTTGCTCGGCCTTACCGAGATGCAGGCTGGCGTCTTTCTGGGCGCCACCATTCATGATGTCGCGCAGGTTATCGGCGCCGGCTATATTGTCTCGGACGAAGCAGGCGCCGTCGCCGCCGTGGTCAAACTTATGCGGGTGACCCTGCTTGCGCCGGCAGTCTTTTTTATCGCCATGACCTTCGCAAAAAAAGCCGCCAGCTCCGAAGCCACGGGGCGCGCTTTTCCGATCTTTCTCCTGGGATTCGCCACCCTGATGATAGCCAACAGCGTTGGCTTGATCCCGGACTTCATCCGCCCGCAGCTTGCCGGCGCATCGCGCTTTGCGCTGGTCATGGCGGTCTCGGCGCTGGGCGTGAAGACCTCGCTGAAAGAGCTGTTTGAGGTTGGCCCCAAACCAATCGTGGCCTTGCTCGCACAGACTGCGTGGCTTGCGATATTTGTCGGCGCGTCTGTGCTGCTTTTCGCCAATATCCTGCCGCGCTGACAGGCCGGGCAACCAGGTTAACGAGACCTTAAAGCTCCGACCCCGCTGAATTCTTTTTCCTGATTTTAACTCCATTCAGGCAGGCTCCCCGTCAAATCATACTTTGCGGAGCGTCTCCCATGTCCGACACATCTCTTCAAACACGGCTCGCCGCTGTCGGCGCCAATGGCCATGTCACAGCGAACGAGGTTTTATTCCTCAGACGCACCGTTTTCGAGGATGGCGTCGTCAGTCCGGAAGAGCTGGACGCCTTGTTTGATCTCGGCGCGCGCGCGCCTGATGGCGACGCGGAATGGCCGCAGTTCTTCGCCGAAGCGGCCGCCGATTTTTATCTGCGTGAAGAAGAGCCTCAGGGCTATCTGACGCCTGAAGAGTTTGCTTCGCTTCAAGTCCGCGTCACCCGCAATGGCGGCGGCGCAAACGCGCTGGAACGCTGCCTGCTGGTTAAGCTGATGGAAACCGCTACGCGAACCCCGACGGAAATGGCGCGGTTCACCGGTGATCAGATTAAAAAGGCGATCCTGAACAAACCCGGCGGCCCCGTCGTTGATAAAAACGACGCCATGCTGCTGCGCCGGTACCTTTTCGCCGCCGGCGGCGACGGCGCTGTCGCCGTCACACGCGCAGAGGCCGAACTGCTTTTCGATATCAACGACGCCGTGCAGACAGCAAGCAACAATCCGGCGTGGACGGAACTATTTGTTCAAGGCGTCATCAATCACCTTATGGCGCATCTTGGCTATACGGCGCCAAGCCGCGAAGAAGCCTTCCGTCGCAATGCCTGGGCGCGCGACCATTCCACCAATGTCGGCGGCTTTTTCAAACGCATGCTGTCCGGCGGCGCCGGGGCGGTTAAAGATGCTTACGCTCAAGGCTCGCTGCATGAAGAGCATAACGCCAGACGCGACCTTGATGCAGCCATCGCCGCCAAAGTAACCAACCGCGAAGCGGACTGGCTGGCGGACCGTATTGGCAGAGACGGCGCTTTTGATGAAAACGAACGCCAACTCATTGGCCGCATGCGCGACCTGGAAGAAGAACTGCCTGAGAATTTGAAGGCTCTCCTGGATCGCGCGGCCTGAGCCGAACCAGATCCATGAGATTATTGCTGCCGGCGAAACCTGTGGATCCGCGAAACGCCCGCCGGAAGACTTACTCGCTTCCTGACAGGCGCTCGATAACCTGCAGGATTTCCTTAATGTGCTCCTCGTGAGCGCTGGTCGATTGCCAATCAAAATAGGCGCCAATAACCAGCGCAGCAAAAGTAATTCCGAGTGCTCCAAGCGCGGTGCGCAACGACCATTTAGCCGTACGTCTGGTGGCCTCCATTGTTTTGCCTTGCATGGCCGCCTCAAGATTCAATTGAATCCCAAGCATCTGTCCATGACGGGTCCGAATTAAATCCGTTGCCTCGTTCACGCGCGCTCGAAGCGTTTGGTATCGACTACGAAGCATCTCAATTTCATGCGCGCAGGCGAAATAGCGATCAAGATACCCCTTCAGTGTCTGGTAGCCAGGTGCGCGAGCCTCTCGCAGCATTACAAGGTTTTCACGGATATGGCGCGAATAACCGGCGGTTGAGTTCGCTTTTCCTGAAACTCCGTAGGTGAAAAACAAGTTTAAAAGATCAAGAGCGTCTGCAATTCGCGACACCTTGAAAAACTTCGTTTCAAGGTTTTGTAGAATCTCGTCTATTTCTTTTTCAATCTCAACAACCTTCGCCTTCAACTCCTTGTCATCTTCGATTTTTCGAATTTTCATCAATTCGCGCCGCAACTTATGAATATCGTCGCTAGTTGTATGTGGATCATCGCTCGCATCGGCATGTTTGTTCAGTGCGGCGCCGAGATGATTGAGGGCATTAGTTGCGTCGTTCACATAAGGATAACCGCGCAAGCCCAAATGACGAAAAGTTGCAATATCGGTCAGCCTCTGCAGCAACCGTCCGCGTTCTTCCTTGTGCATACCGAGATCGAGAATAATGGTTCGCGTGGCGCCATCGACGAATTTATTCCTTGAATATTCTCTCCGCTCCGGCCGCAAATCAGAAATCAGCAACCCACGTCCACCGCTGATAAAACTTACAACGAAATCTTCACGAGGCAAAATCTGGTCGGGAGCGGACTCTGCGCCATATTGAAACCAGCGTTGCATGGCTTTCACCACAAAACGCAACCCGGACTCTGCGAGCGCTCCGTCGACGGCGCGACGATCGAATTCATGATCACGCCGAAATATTTCTTCCGCCTGATAATTCGGCGCGACTTCTTCGCGTGAGGCCGATACGGCCAATCGTTGTATCGACGATGAGATCATCTCCATCTCGTCAGTTGTAAACTCGCCGTCTTTTACCAAGTTCGGATCACGCGCGCTGCGCCGCAGGAGCCGTTTTAATTCTGATCGCTCATCTTTTGCGAAACTAGCACCAACACCAGTATCCGAATTAATATACTCTCTGATAAATAATCCAATCGGCATCATCCAGTAAGCCGCGACATTGAGTACGCCAAGTTTCGGGAGCTCCAGCGTATCGTCCCCAAACAATTGCGGCGTTAGCTTCTCAACTACGTCGCGGCGCGAGCCACCGCGCCGACACGTCGCAAGTTCGTGCGCCTCACAAGATATGGGCGAGCGACAGTGGCACACTTTTATATCTGAACCGCCCTTCGTCTCATTGTAAAATTCCGAAAACGAAGTCAGAGAGTCAAAACGAAGGCTGGCGAAATTACAAATATCTTTCAGAGGCATTCCATCGATTTTCGCCTCGTCAAACTTTGTATTGTCGTTTTTAATTTCCTTGAGCGTTTTTATGATGCGCTGCCCTGAAATTTTTATATCCTCAATGAGGAATGCAGCGTGGTTATGCGTGTGCCCTTCCCATCGGATGCGCATGCGGTGACCTGTATTGACGTACGACGTCAAAGACTCTGAAAAACGAGCAGCGCTACCAGGATGAAAATCCGACTCATCTTTGACAAATTTGTGAGTGATGTCAGGACTGGCTCGAAGGTCTTCAGAAAATTTGGCAAGCTCGACTTTGCAATGATCATAATACTGACTAGATTTAATATCATTCGCCTGCTTGAAAATAGCGAGACAACGGTCCCGGATATCTTTGAATTTGTCATTGCTTTTTGAGACATCGTCCGTGTCGTGATCCTTGTAATCCAGGATCGAAAGGCCAATTTGCTCGATTGTTTTTCTGATCAGCCGGCGTTGAGCGGCCTCCTTCTTGGCGCACCCTTCTTCGTCGTCATCTCTTGGATCTGATTCCCAATCTTTCAGGTTTGTTCCATCGAGTATCAAGCTTGCCAGTTCTTTGTTTAAGCGCAGATGTGAACGGAATCGGTCCTTCAAAGAAGGGTATGCAACCACGGCCTTCATTGCACGCGTTAGCGCGCCGCACTCAAGCGGATATCGTCTGTGAATAGCCTCCGAGATGGCGGGGCGGTCAGGCAAAGACACGAATGTGTGTTCGTCGTTTTCTTCGCGCTTCGCGGGGCCGGGCGGCGTTTGATCCAAACTCAAGACCCCGAATACCCTTCCTGGAATTTCGTCACGAAGGCGGAAATCACGTCCGCCCAGCGGCTGATATTCTGCGCCAGATGATCTTGCGTCACGCCGCCGCCAAGCTCGATCACATAGTCGACCCCGACGATTGAGCGGCTTTCCAGAATATAGGCGCGCCCGAAAACCTGACCGTCATTGAAACTGTTCACTGTCCTGAAATCGTCAGCAGAGACGGTCCGGCCCAGCGGGAAGTTTGCGAAGAACACAAGGTTCTCGCAGGCCATCGGTTCCCCTGAACAGCCCATGGCGCGCACATTAAATTCAAACTCGCCTGCCGATCCCGTCGCCACCGGCGCGCCGGACGCCGCATCCCGGGTCATGGAGGGACCAAGGCCCGCCGCATCAAGCGCCGCTTCCAGCTGATCGGCGGTCACAGCATCAATGGTCTGCGCCGTCGCTGACGCAAGCATAAGCAAAGCTCCGCAAACGAAACCCAACGCGCTTTTTTGTGATGACGTACTCATTGCTTTCAACCCCACCCGGCAATACCCCTGAACTATAGCGATCATGGCCGATCAGGACCGGACTTGGCAATGGCCGTGGAGCCATCGCGCCGCGTTGACTTGGCGCCAATGCAGCCTATCTTCGCGCAAGTTTCACTCGCCAAGGCCTTATCTCACGGGGATTTTATGACTAAAGGCGTATCCGCCTCGCGGCCCCTGTCGCCGCACCTTCAAATCTGGCGCTTCACCGCGACCATGGCCGCCTCGATCACGCATCGCGGCGCAGGCATCGTGCTTTACGGCGGCACGCTGTTGCTGGCCGCCTGGATGCTCGCCGCCGCGATCAGCCCGGAATTGTTCTCTGTGGTGAGCGGGGTTGCGCAGTCGCTGATCGGGTCGATCGTCATCGCCGGCTATGTCTGGTCTCTCGCCTTTCATATGATGAACGGTCTGCGCCACCTTTATTGGGATTCCGGACGCGGCCTGGCGCCGAAGACAGCGACGATGACGGCGTGGTTGATCTATGTCGCATCCTTCCTGCTTGCAGCGATCATCCTGTGGGCGGGCTTTACCGCAAGGGGAGCTGCGTAATGTCACACAAAGGCACCTCCACTTTCGTCATCCAGCGTGCGACAGCCGTGTTGCTGATCCCGCTCGGCGCGTGGCTGCTGTTTTCCATCGTCGCCGTTCTCGGCGCCGATTATGCGGGCGCGCGTGCGTGGCTGGCGCAGCCCATCAATGGAATTCTTGTCGGCGCTTTTGTCATCATTGGCGCATTCCACATGCGTATCGGCATGGCGGAAATCATCGTCGATTACATCCAGTCCTGGATGAAAGACGTATTATTAGTCATCAACTGGCTGGTCTCGCTCGGGCTAATCGCTACGGTCGCATGGGCGATCTACACCCTTTCTTTTTCAGGCTGAGAAGTAATGCAAAGTTACGAAATTATCGATCACGAATATGACGTCGTTGTTGTCGGCGCCGGAGGTTCCGGATTGCGCGCAACGCTTGGCGCGGCGCAAGCCGGGTTAAAGACGGCATGCGTCACAAAGGTCTTTCCGACCCGCTCTCACACGGTCGCCGCGCAGGGAGGCATTTCCGCAGCGCTCGGCAATATGGGCGAGGATGACTGGCGCTGGCATATGTACGACACCGTTAAAGGGTCGGACTGGCTCGGCGACCAGGATGCGATTGAATATCTGTGCAAACATGCGCCTGCCGCCGTCTATGAACTCGAACATTGGGGCGTGCCGTTTTCACGTACCGAAGAAGGCAAGATCTATCAGCGCGCCTTTGGCGGCATGACCAGGAACTTCGGCGAAGGTCAGGTGCAGCGGACCTGCGCTGCGGCGGACCGCACCGGCCACGCCATCCTGCACACGCTTTACGGACAGTCAGTCAAGAATAACGCCAAGTTTTTCATTGAGCATTTCGCGCTCGACCTCATTATGTCCGAGGACGGCGAATGCCGCGGGCTGATTTCCTGGGAACTCGACACGGGCAAGATCCATCGTTTCAAAGCGAAGATGGTGATCCTCGCGACCGGCGGTTACGGCCGCGTTTATTTCTCCTGCACGTCTGCGCATACCTGCACCGGCGATGGCAACGCTATGGTGCTGCGCGCAGGTCTGCCGCTACAGGATATGGAATTCGTTCAATTCCACCCAACCGGAATTTACGGCGCCGGCGTCCTTATCACGGAAGGCTCACGCGGCGAAGGCGGTTATCTCACCAATTCCGAAGGCGAGCGATTTATGGAACGCTATGCGCCATCGGCCAAGGATCTCGCTTCTCGCGATGTCGTCTCACGGTCCATGACCATTGAGATTCGCGAAGGGCGCGGCGTCGGGCCGAACAAGGATCACATCCACCTCAATCTTAATCACCTCGACCCGGCCGTACTCGCTGAACGCCTGCCCGGCATTTCAGAATCCGCGAAAGTGTTCGCCGGCGTCGACGTCACCAAAGAGCCGATCCCTGTCCTGCCGACCGTGCATTATAATATGGGCGGCATACCGACGAATTATCATGGCGAAGTCATTACCAAGCGCGGCGACGATCCGGACACCGTCGTGCCGGGTCTGATGGCCATCGGCGAAGCGGCCTGCGTCTCCGTCCATGGCGCCAACCGCCTGGGCTCCAACTCTCTGATCGACCTTGTTGTGTTTGGCCGCGCGGCGGGCCTGCGCTGCGGCGAGGTTGTCAGCGCCAACGGCGCCATGCCGGACCTGCCGAAATCAGCGACAGATGACGCGCTTGCCCGCCTTGACAAATTCCGACATGCAAAGGGCGACACGCCGACCTCCGCCTTACGCGCGCGCATGCAGTCTGTTATGCAAAACAATTGCGCCGTCTTCCGCACTGGCGAAGTCCTTGAAGAAGGACGCGGCAAAATCAAGGAAGTTCATGACGCAATGCCGGATATTGGCGTCACCGACCGCTCCATGATCTGGAACACCGATCTCGTCGAGACTCTCGAATTTGACAATATGATCGGTCAGGCCGTCGTCACCATGGAATCCGCCGCCAACCGCAAGGAAAGCCGCGGCGCCCATGCGCGGGAGGATTTCCCTGATCGCGACGATGCAAACTGGATGAAGCACACCGCCACCTGGTTCGCCAATGGCAAAGCGACAATCGATTATCGTCCCGTTCACGACTATACGTTGACGGACGACATGAAATATATCGAGCCGAAAAAACGAGTTTACTGATTGGAGCGTGACATGGGCGCCATTCTATTGCTTTATGTCATTGCAATCTAATTTGGATTCTTTGCTAGGTCGCCGTCATGAAAACCGTAAGCGCCGCTGCCTTTCTACTCACGTTGCTCGCTTTCTCTTCGACCTCTTATGCCGCTGAGCAGATCAAAAGAAATTTTCAGGATGCTGAGGTCGATAGCGACTACAAGCATGATTTCGAGCCGCTAACGAACAATCATGGCACGCATGTGCTGATCGACCGATTCCATAAAACCATCCATACCGAAGAAGGGTATGCGACAGGCGCGCACGTCATGTTGGATATTATGGAGAGAGATGGCTTTTCTGTAGAATACGCCGATACAAAACTCGAATATGATCTCATTACAGAAGCCGATATCCTGATCATTCACGGCCTGCCAAACGATGAGATTGAACTCGACAATGGCGGCGTATTCTGGAAGTCGCCTTTAAGCGATACTGAACTGGATGCGATCGTGCGCTGGGTAGACCAGGGCGGCGGGCTATACGTAAGCCTTAGCCACTTTCCCGGCGGCAGCGGCGCCCTGCCCTTGCTGGAAGCGTTCGCGGTCAAATTTCGCGACGGGTACATTTACAGCAAGGAGTATCCGAGCTTCACCGATCCGAAAGACGGACGGTGCTCCCACTATTTCGGCATGTCTCGGAAAGACAGCACGCTGAATGGCGAGCACCCTATTATTAAAAACGGCCTCCAAGTTAACAAAGTCGATTACCATTGCGGCGCGGGAATTTTTCGAAATCCTGAGAATGTTGTCCTCCAATTCCCGCCTGGCTCTGAAAATTTTAACAAGGATGACTCAATAAGTGAGAAGTCCGACCATTATGCAGGGATGATCGGATTCGATTATGGCAAAGGGAAAGTCGTCATCGCTGCTGATCAAGGCATGTTTCGAGATTTCATTTTTACGTTTGACACAGGCGATCAGGTTTATGTCACAATCACTGGCCCCGACAACGATAACGCCAACTTGTTCATCAACATGATGCGCTGGCTGTCGCCGAAAATTTCAATGCCATAGATGAGCGTATCAGCGAGTCACGGATAGCGATATTTATTGGTGGGCGCTCTAATATTCAGGCCGGCGCACGAAATATGCGGCCTGAAATTCGCAATTTTGGACCATCCAACTACTGTACTTTTGTTTATCCGGTCGACCGCTGTGGTGGTCTGAACTGATCAAACGACACAGCAGGGCAGTGAAATGAAAAGACTCTTAGGCGTCATAGGCTTCTTATGCGCATGCTGGACGTCCGCTCTTGGTGAGGAAGACGCAAGCGCGCTCGGGGGAAAACTTCTCACCGCCATGGGCGGCGATGTGTGGGCGGATGTCCAAAGCATTCATAATACTGCAGTCAATCATCACCCGCAGGCGCGCCTGCCATACATTCAGGAATACTGGTATGACACGGAGCGCCCAGCCCATTATGTCACTATTAAAAATTACGACATGAATCGCACGCGCGCTTACACAACAGATGGCGGCTGGTCGGTTACCGAAGGCGAGTTCGGCGAATTCAGCGATGATCGTCTGCAACAGGAAATTACAAACTGGTCGCGGTCTGTCTACCGGAAAATATACCTGCTTGCGCGAAGGGATGAAGATCTGGCGCTCACCATTGGTGAGGGCGGACGTCTTGAATTCAACCATGACGGCGAACTCATCGGCTGGTTTCTCTTAGATGACAAAGGCGCGCCGCAGCGCCACGGGGGAACAGCTTCCTCAGAGAACTACACTGAATTCGAAGATCTGGCGCAGTTCGGGTCTGTATACTGGCCAGGCGGCGGCCATGATAATGACGGCTGGCGGTTCGAAATGTTGAGCCTTGAGATTTCCGAAGCGCCATCGCCTGTGGATTACGCGCCGCCTGCTGATCACTAGCTGAGCGCTTCATCCATTGCTCTTTGCCAATATTCCGAAAGCTAAGTAGCATTCCTTCCAAACCTGGAGGGAATTACATGCTCAACCGCAGAGACGCCATTCAACTCACCGCCGGGGCGGCGGCGACACTCATCGGCGCAAAGGCCAGCGCGCAAAATGACAAGTTAAACAGGCTATACAACAACGCCACCGTCATTGACGCGCTCTCCTTCGCTCGTGAATGGGACGACGTTGAATACGAGGCCGTGAAAAAATCTGGTTATGCCGGAATCATCACCAGCCTCGGCCGGCGGGATCTGCAAATGGCGATTGATGAACTCATCACCTGGAAGAACCGCGTAGAAGAATTTCCCGATCGGTACATGTTCGCACTCGAAGCGCGCGACTTTGAACGCGCTAAACGCGAGAAGAAGCTCGCGGTGATGATGAATTTCCAGAACGCCACAATGCTGGAAGGCGACGCGGACAATGTGGACGCGCTGCACGCCCTTGGCATGCGCTGTTTCCAGCTCACCTATAACACCCGCAACCGGTTGGGCGATGGCTGTACGGAACGCACTAATGCCGGGCTATCGGATTTTGGCATTGAAGTCGTTGAGCGCATGAACAAGACCGGCGTTCTTGTCGATCTTTCCCATTGCGGGCGTCAGACAACCCTTGACGGGATCGAGTTTTCTGAAAAACCAGTCGCAATCACCCATACGATGATTGAGAAGCTGCGGCCCAATCATCCGCGCGCGAAGACCGATGCGCAATTAAAAGCGCTGGCTGATAAAGGCGGCGTCGTCGGCATCGCCGCGCTTGGCTATTTCATTGGAACTGATCCCGGCGGCGATACGTCAATTGAAACCTATGCGGACCATATCGAACACGCGGTTAATCTCATAGGTATGGAGCATGTCGCCTTGTCGACGGACTTTCCCGTGCGCGGCATCGCCAGCTGGGCGACGCGCGAGGAATGGTACGAACCGCGCCTGAAATCCTTCAAGCCCAGCTATGACGTGAAATGGCCGCCTTATATCCCGACGCTTGATACGCCAGACCGGTTTCGCAATCTGATCGCCGTTCTCGATCAACGCGGCTGGAAAACCGGCGATATGGAACGTCTTCTTGGCCGGAACTGGCTTCAGCTGTTTAAAGATGTGTTTGGCGCATAGCGCGAAAGTCGTTCCGCCATGCGTCTTGGTTTTGATCGGCTCGCCTCCAGTGTTTAACCTGGGCGCCACATGATTGGGATACGGTTCATGAGGCTGCTTTTATTACTCTGTTTGGCGATTGCGGCAGCGGCGTGCGGCGCAAGGCAAAAACCGGAAGCCGCCTACCGGCTCAACAATGGTCAATGGTATCAAAACGGCGTGTTTACAGACCGTACGGCTTATATTGTTGACGGCGCCCTTCGTTTTTCTGACGGTGACGAATATCGCCTTGCTGAGGACGGAAAAATAGTCGATCTGAAAAATGGATTTGTCGTCCCGCCATATTGCGAGGCCCACAATCATAATTTGGGCGATGGCGTTGAAGGCGTTGAAGAGACGATCGAAGGCTATCTTGAAGACGGCGTCTTCTACGTCATGATTCAAGGGTCGTTTCAATTATACCGGGAGAAGATCGCCGATCAACTCAACACGCCAACCTCCGTTGATGTCGCCTTTGCGAACAACGGACTTACCGGGTCCGGCGGACATCCGAGGCGTTTGCGGGAATCTCTGATGGAACGGTTTGAAAAATATCCCGACTTCACAAAAGAAACACTGCCGGACAAAGGATATTTTGAGGCCGATACCTTACCGCAGCTGCGCGAAAAATGGGCGCTTATCCTCGGCGAACGTCCAGACTTCGTGAAGGTGATGCTTTATCATTCCGAAGAGTACGACCTTCGCAAGAACAATCCGGACTATTATGGCCGGCGAGGATTGAACCCGGCGTTATTGCCTGAATTCATCCGTATGGCCCATGGTGAGAATTTGCGAGTGTCGGTGCATGTTGAAACTGACTTCGACATGGCGACCGCCCTTGCAGCCGGCGCTGACATTATCGCCCACCTTGTCTCGAACGATTCCGACACGCGCATTTCTAATGAAACAATCGCCCTGGCGAAAACATCGGGTGCGAGCATTATAACGACTATTTCTGTCGGAAAACGGATTGCGCGGCGAGCGCCTGACGAATACGCAAAAATTGTCGAATCTCAAAAAGATAATTTACGGCGATTGAACGAGGCGGGCGTTAAGCTCGCTATTGGAAGCGACACTGTGTTCGGCACATCAAAAAATGAAGCCGACCTTCTCGCGAGCCTGGACGTCCTGGATAACCCAGCACTTCTTGAAATGTGGACGAGCGCCTGCGCGCAAACCGTTTTCCCACAACGTAAAATCGGGCGCCTGGACGACGGCTATGAAGCAAGCTTCCTCGTCCTCGGGGCTAATCCATTGGAAGATTTTGAGAATACGAACGCAATCCAGTTGCGTTTCAAGGATGGCGAACCCTTAGAACAGTTTCAGCTTGAAGAGTAAGTTCGGCTCAGCGGCGGAAGTTCAGCGTCGCCTGTTTTCCGATATCCGGGCGCGGCGCGCCATCGACCGTTTTCGGGTCAAAGCGCCAGCGTCTGAGCGTTGATACGGCCGCGTTGTTAAAGCAATCGTTTGACGTATCGGCGACACGGATATTCGCGGCGCGCCCTTGAACCGTAACATCGAAAACCACCGTTACGCGTTCCAGATCCTCCGCGCTGCGTGCGCAGCGATTTGGATATTGCGGTGCGATGCTTCGCACCAGCCGCGCATCAACAACGACCGGCTCCGGCACGACAGGCGTTATTTGCGTCCGCGTCGATGGACGTTCCTGAACCGGTGCGGGTTCAGGCTCGATTTGAGGCGTCAGCGCAGGCTGGATCACAAGCGGGCTCGGCTCAGCCAGCGTTGCGGCCTCCCCGCTATCTGCGTCGGATAGCGTCTCGCCAGTATCGACGGCCTCTACAGCCAGCGGCGCATCGCCGCCGGGCGCTACAGGGTCGGACGCCGCGGCGTCGCTCCCGGCTGCAGCGGCGGCCGCTGTCTCATCAATTGCGGGGTCGCCTGACGGCACGGAGGTCGAAGGTGGCAAGCTTTGATCGATTGTTTCACCCGATACCGCTTCGGCTGTCGTCGCGGTCTCCGTTTCAACGCCCGCAGTGCGCTCGCGCGGCGCTGGTTCGGGCAACGGCGCCGAGCCCAGACGCACGCGCTGGTCGGGGGCCTGCGTCGTGCGAAACGCAGCATCATCGCCAGGGCCGCCAGTAATCTGGATGACGATCCAGAATACGAAAATCAAAATCGCGATGATGCCAAAAATGGACACCATCCGGGCGCCCTCGCTGATCGGCGCGCTGTTGTCCGTTACGGACGATGGCGCGGAGGCTACGCTGACTAAGGGCTGATCGGCTCCAATGTCTTTTTTGAATTGCTCTGCGAGCGCCGCTTCATCCAGTCCCAAAAACCGGGCATAGGCTTTCACAAAACCAACGGCGTATGCCGCAATCGGCAAGGCTCTGGCGTCCGAGGCTTCAATCGCTTCGAGGTGCTCTATCTTGACTTTCGTGGCGTCACTCACCGCCGCGAGGCTGAGGCCCGCAGCTTTACGGGTCGCCGCAAGGCATTCCGCCGCCGATTGCCCGGCGCCAGCGCCAGCCGCTTCCCGCGACGCGCTGAGATCGATGATTTCCGCAGCTTTTTCCTGCGACATAGCCCTGAACTCTACTCCAACCCTATAAACGCCCGCCGCGAATTAACCGCGTCTGGCGGACACCTGACCCCTCCTGCTTAGCATAAATGGTGCCAAGATCAGCGGCGCGGCCCATCCCCTGACTGCGCGCCCATCTGCCAATCTCGCCCATTTCGTTATAGTATAGCATTAATTATGAGATAAGCAGAGTCCATCTCTGAAAAGCGAGAGCCTTATGACCTATAAATGCTTCAACGTTGAAATCGCAGACGGTGTAGCGCATGTGCGGTTTTCACGACCCGACAAATTCAACTCGTTTACACCCGAATTCTGGCGCGAATTGCCCGCCGCGATCAATGACATTTCAGATAACGCGAAGGCGCGCGTCATCGTTCTGTCTGCTGAGGGAAAACACTTTACCGCCGGCATGGATATTTCCGTTTTCATGCAAGGCGCGCTGGATGCGCCGACCGAAAACAGGGAAGTTGCAGCGGAAGCTTTCCGCCTTCATGTCAGAACGCTGCAGGACACGTTTTCCGCACTTGAAAACGCCCGCCAGCCGGTCCTCGCGGCGATCCAGGGCGGCGCTGTCGGAGCCGGCGTCGATCTCGCAACGGCCTGCGATTGCCGTTACGCGAGCGCCGACGCTTTTTTCTGCGTACAGGAAACCGCCATCGGCATGACGGCGGACGTGGGGACCTTTCCACGCCTCGTCAAGGTGATCCCTGAGGGCTGGGCGCGCCAGATGGCGTATACCGCAGAGCGTGTCCCGGCGGCGAAAGCCAGGGAAATCGGCCTCGTCAACGAGGTCTATGAGACTCATGAAGCCTTGCTCGACGGCGTCCTTGAGACCGCACATAAGATTGCGGGTCATTCGCCGCTGGCGGTAACCGGCTGCAAACGAATGATCAATTATGCTCGCGATCACTCAACTAGCGACACGCTCGATTACATCGGCCTGTGGAACGCCGCCATGCTGCGTAGTGAGGACATCAAGGAGAGCTATATCGCTAAAAGCGAAAAGCGCGCTCCAGCATTTTCCGATCTAAAAGAGGTTAAGACGGGTTTGTAAAATGCGCTTTAAGTTGTGTTTGATAGTTACCATCCTATTTGCATCGGCGGCCAACGCCGCTGACGGCCTTGATGTTTACGGCATGTGGCTGAACGAGAAAAAAACCACGGTGATCGAAATCACCGATTGCGGCGGAGCGCCATGCGGATCACTCGCCTGGATCGAACATCCGGAGCCCGGAACCGTTGTGGATGCGGAAAACCCTGACCCCGACTTGCGCGCCCGCCCGCTCCTGGGGCTGACCATTCTCAGCGGGTTTGAAGAGCGCAAGGACGGTTGGAAAAAAGGCCGGGTCTACGATCCCATGTCGGGAAACACCTATGGCGCCAAACTGCGCCGCCGCGCTGATGGAACGCTTGAGCTGAAAGGCTGCATAGGACCGCTCTGCAAGACGCAGGTCTGGACGCCTACCTCGTTATCAGCTGGCGATTGCGCATCTCCTGTCAAAGATGCCGTCTAAATTTCTCAGGAACGCCATATCAGCGACATTCTTGTTCCTATTGTTGCACTTCCGGGCAGGGAGCGATTAGCGCGGTTGGAACGACCTCATGAACATACGCAATTCCGCCGAAGCGCGTTCGCTAGGCTTGAAACTTATTCTCGTCGGGGCTTTGGCTTTCCTGTTATGGATTCCGGCCGCACTGATTTACGGCCTGACCTGGGAGCGATCAAACCGCGCTGACGAGGTCAGGAATGAAGTCTACGCCCTTGCAGGCGGTCCACAGACGATCAGTGGGCCAATTATCCTCGCGCCAGCTGAGATAAACACAGGAGAAACCGATAAGGACGGCGCTCCTGTCACACGACTGCAGGTTATCGCCTTTACGCCGCAATCGCTCGCTATCGATTCCACTATTGACGCCAAAATACGCCGCCGGTCGATTTATGAGGCGACCATTTACGATGCGGGTATCAACATGACCGGACGCTTCGGCGCGCTGACGGCGCCAAAATCCGCCGAAGGCGAGGTGTCAATCCTTTGGGATCAAGCCATTGTCGCCATCAAGTTCGCGTCTAATAACGGACTGAAGGGCGTACGCGACGCCTTGAGCCTGAAAATAAACGGCGCCCTGATTAGCGGCTCATTCGAGCCGGGAATTCGGGGGCTTGTTCCCGATGAAGCCAATGATGTCTTCGCCTCAGGGATCAGCGCGCCATTAACCGGCATTGATCCCGCGAAAGGTTTTGCTTTCGATCTAACCTTGCCCCTCTCGGGCGGCGGTGCATTATATTTCGCCCCCACCGGCGAAAACACGACAGCGAACATGACCGCCGATTGGCCGGACCCAAGCTTTCAGGGCGCGTATCTGCCGGATACGCGCGACATCGACGCGGCCGGTTTTACCGCGCAATGGAGCGTGCCGTATCTTGCCCGGGACCTACCCCGTAATTTCATCGCCAGAGGCGGCCTTGACCGTCTCGACGCCGGTAAATCATTCGGCGTCGAGCTGATCGCGACGGCCAGCCCTTATCAGAGCGTCAACCGGGCCTTGAAATACGCATTGATGTTTCTCGGCATCATCTTTTTGACGTTCTTCCTCATTGAGGCGACCATGGGCGGTCGGGCCCATGCGGCTCAATACATCCTCCTCGGCCTCACCCAGGTGATATTCTACCTCCTTGTTCTGGCGCTTTCGGAACATATCGGTTTCGAAGCGGCCTTTACGGGCACCGCTGCGGCGACCATTATGCTTTCGGGCTATTACGCCGCGACGGTATTTCACAGCATTTTGCGCGGCGGGATCGCTTTTGTCGCCTTTTCAGGCGCTTACGCTCTGATATATCTGTTGATGAAATCAGAGGACTATGCCCTCCTTATCGGCTCTGTAACGGCGTTCGGCGCCATTGCGATCACCATGATCGTAACACGGAATCTGGACTGGTACGGCGTACGTCCCGCAAAGGACTGAGAAAAGGAAGTTACGGGCGTTATGGTTCAGCTGACCCTGCCGAAGAATTCAAAAGTCAACAAAAGCGGCAAACATTACCCGGCCAGGAATGGCGCGGATAAAACCCGCACTTTCAAGGTATATCGCTATGACCCGGACGCCCCGGACAATCCGCGCGTCGACAGCTATGAAGTCGATGTTTCCGATGTGTCGATGGTGCTGGACGCGCTGATCAAAATCAAAAACGAAACCGACGCGGGCCTTGCTTTCCGCCGCTCCTGCCGCGAGGGGGTGTGCGGGTCCTGCGCCATGAACATCAATGGCGCCAACACGCTCGCCTGCACCAAAGGCATGGACGAATTGGGAGACGGCGACGTTACGGTCTATCCGCTGCCTCATCAGCCGGTGATGAAGGATCTGGTGACGGATCTCACCAATTTCTACAAACAACATGCCTATATCGAGCCGTTCCTGCAGGCGAAAACCGAGGAGCCCGAAACGGAATGGCGGCAATCGCCGGAAGACCGCACCAAAATCGACGGTCTTTATGAATGCATTCTGTGCGCATGCTGTTCAACGTCATGCCCGTCCTATTGGTGGAATGGAGACAAGAGCGGCGAGGAAGAATATCTCGGCCCGGCGGCGCTCTTACAAGCCTATCGCTGGCTCGCCGACAGCCGCGATCAGCATGCGAATGAACGGCTCGACAAGCTGGAAGACGAGTTCAAGCTTTATCGCTGCCATACGATCATGAATTGCGCACAGGTTTGCCCCAAGCATCTCAACCCGGCGAAAGCGATCGTCGAAATCAAGAAGATGATGGTCAACAGGCCGGCCCGAAAGGCGCCGGCGAAAGCCGCGCAATAACGTTTCACGCAAACGACGCTCTCATTGATGCAATGCAACCAATAGCGGCGATACTTTATCGTCTCGGCTTGTCGCAGCGCTGCTTGCCATCATGTGTTCGCCCGCTCATATTCCCGCGAACAAATTTGCCGGGAGGGCCTGATGACGCTGAAGAAAACATACCTGCCGACCTCAACCATCCTTGGAGCCCTCGCCCTTACCGCGTGCGGGCAGCCTGAGGACGCCAACACCGCAACCCCCGGCGAGACGGCTTCTGCGCCAGCGGCAATAGAGGAAGCAAACGAGCCCAGCATCAGCGAAGATGAGCGCCTCGCCGCATTTTTTGATGAAGTGTTCGAACGCGAAGTCGCGCTTAGCCCGATCTTCGAAGCGCAGCTCGGCCGCAAGACCGATAATTACGGAAAATGGGATGACGCCTCCGATGCTTCGGCGCAGGCGGAAAATGATCGGCGCGCCGCCGATCTCGCCCGGCTCGGAAGCGAGTTCGACTACACGGCCCTCTCGCTTGACGCTCAGACAAGCTACGACATTTTTGTTTATGACACAGAGCAATCGATGCGGAATTATGATTTCCGCGGCAATCAATATGTCGCTCACCACACAGACAGTTACGCCCTATACCTGCCCGTTGTTTTGCAGAATCTTCACAAGGTTGAGACAATCGAGGATGTGCAAGCCTATGTCGCACGGCTGGAAGGCGCCGAAGACGTTCTCTCGCAACTCACCGAACGTCTGCGCACGCAGACATCAAACGGTATTCTGCCGCCTGAATTCGTTTACCCGAAAATCCTGACGGACCTCGGCAATCTTATCAGCGGTGCGCCTTTTGATGATGGCGAGACCAGCGCCGTTTACGCAGATTTCACCGCGAAAGTTGATGCGCTGGAGATTGGCGACGACGAAAAGCAAACCTTACGCGATCGCGCCGCACAAGCCCTCACCGGCCCGTGGAAGCGCGGCTATGAAATGTTCGCCGACGCCGTTGAAGACGCGGAGGAGCGCGCCGACGGTAATGACGGCGTGTGGGAGCACCCCAATGGGGAAGCGTATTACGCCAACCGTATCGCCAATTATGCAACGCTGGATAATTTAACCGCCGATGAAATTCATGACCTGGGTCTGCGCGAAGTAGCGCGTATCCAGACCGAAATGGAGGAAATCAAGCAACGCGTCGGCTTTGACGGGTCCTTGGTTGAATTTTTCGAATTCATCCGCAACGATCCAAACAACTATTTTCCGAATACGGATGAGGGTCGTGAAGCCTTTCTGGAACGCCAGCGCAATCTGATTGACGGCGTTTACGAGAAGGTTGACGCCTTTTTCAATATTTTGCCGGAAGCGGAACTTGACGTGCGGCGTGTCGAACCGTTTCGTGAAAATACCGCCGGAATCGCTTTCTATAACAGTCCGTCTGCGGATGGGTCGCGCCCCGGCATATACTACACCAATCTGCGCGACATGACCGCCGTGCAAAAATATGTGCACACGGCAATCGCCTATCATGAGGGCGCGCCAGGGCATCATTTTCAACTCGCCTTGCAGCAGGAGATGGAAGCGCTGCCGGCGTTTCGCAAATATGGCGGCTATGGCGCCTATATCGAAGGCTGGGCGCTTTACGCCGAGCGTGTCGCCAAAGAAATGGGTTTTTACGAAGACCCCTATGAAGATCTTGGCCGCTTGCAGAACGAGATCTGGCGCGCCGTGCGGCTTGTCGTCGATACCGGGCTTCATTCCAAAAAATGGACGCGCCAGCAGGCAATCAATTACTTCCTGCAAAACACGCCGCTGTCCGTCGGTGACGCCACCACGGAAGTCGAACGCTATATCGCTCGGCCAGGCCAGGCGCTTTCTTACAAGATCGGCATGCTGAAAATTCAGGAGCTGCGCGCAAAAGCCGAAACCGAACTTGGCGACGCTTTCGACATTCGCGACTATCACGATGTGGTTCTTCAGAACGGCTCTGTGCCCTTGCCGATTCTGGAGCGGCTGGTGGATCAGTATATCGCTTCGAAAAAAGGCGCCTGAACACCGGCGCTTTTACCACCCCTGACGGCGGGCGAATACCGCAACGCAACATCCGTTAACCCTCTATGGGCCGTCCTCATGGTATGATCACCGCGCCAACATCGGAGGGCCCCATGCGATATGCGGTGGATCTGGCGGTATTGGGTGCGGTTTTTGGGATCGCGATGATGGTGTTTCAGGACACCCCCAGCGCTTTACTCGCCGGCATTATCATCGCCGGCGCAGGTGACGCGCTTCTGTGGGATATAGACCGCAAAAAGAACTGATCGGCGCGCAAGGAGCGCAGCGCCATTAATCCCTGTCTTGATCTGTAACGCCCGATGGATCGATTTCATCAAAGCGGCTGAACACCATTACCTTTTGCCAGATTTTGCGTGATAGCGCTGTCGTCAACTGTTCAACGTCGCTGGCGCCCGCTGCAACCTCCACATCCCGGCAACTTTGGGCGAACAACGCCGCCAGCTTGCCTGTCAGCGACAACATCTCGGTGCAATAATCGAGATAACGCTCTAGCAGATAGCCGGTCAGCACTGTTTTTGGCGATGATCGCGTCGCGCAGCCCGCCTTACGATAGGGGTCTTTTGTCAGCTGGTGCATATCAACCACATGCGCGATGGCGCGAAGCTCATGCAAATAGTCGAGCGCCCGAGACCGCTTCCAGCGCTCTTCCAGCCGACCAAGGGTCAGGACGCCAATCCCCATCAGAACCGCCAGGTTCATCGCCGGCTCCAGCACCTGAACGAGACTGGCCGCATCCCACCGCAGGCCGTCATAGTGGAGACCGAAGGCGACCCACACCAAAGCCGCCGCGCCGATCACCCAGATTGAGTATACCGAAAGGCGGATTGCGATGACCGGGTCTCGCAGGCGGTCGGATTCCGCCGCGCAGCGGCGCGCCGTCGCCGCCAGTTCACCCGCCACGCTTTCCAGGCCGGAGCCAGGGAATCGCTCTGCAACCCGCAAGCCCAGCGTGTCGATTGTATCGATGACCTTTACCGCGTTCAGCGTTTTGTAAGCCATATCGATTTTTTGCCTGAATATAAGTTGGGGTGAGTTAGCCCAATTTTCGAGCGTTTGGTTAATGAAGCGTTTCAGGACGCCACCGCTAAAAGCTGCTTTTTCAAAACTTATAAGATTTTTCCCTTGCATTATTTCAATATTTCCATAATTATCAAAATATGGAAGCAAAAAACGCCATACAAGCCTTTTCAGCGCTTTCTCAGGAAGCGCGGCTGATGACCCTGAAGCAGCTGGTGACAGCCGGCCCGGCGGGGATCGCCGCCGGCGCAATCGCGGCGGCGCTTAATATCCCGCCGCCAACCATGTCCTTTCACCTGAAGGAGCTTGAAAGAGCGGGATTGATTCTGTCCCGAAAAGAAGGCCGCAGCGTCATTTACGCCGCCGACTATGGCGGCATTCGAGACGTTATCGACTATTTGCTGGCCGATTGCTGCCAGGGCGACCGCAGGTTGTGCGGCCCCTATGTCATAAAGGAGAGTGCGTGATGAAACGTCTGCATATTCACATCAAAACCCAGGACCTCGAAAAATCCATCGGGTTTTACTCGGCGATGTTCGGCAAGACGCCGGACAAGCAGGAGCCGGATTACGCCAAGTGGCTGCTGGACGACCCGGCGGCGAATATCGCGCTCTCAACCCATAGCGAAAGCACAGGAATCGCCCATGTGGGCGTCTCGTTTGACGAAAACGAGGATCTGGAATGTGTCGCGGAACGCCTCAGCGCTCATAACGCGGACCTCTTCGAAGAGAAAGAAACAACCTGCTGTTATGCGAAGAGCAACAAATACTGGGTCCGCGACCCGCAAGGAGCGTCATGGGAGCTCTTCCAGACATTCGGGGAAAGCGAGCATTACGGCGCCGAGCCCGAGATTGCCGCCGCGGCGCAAAATGACAGCGCCTGCTGCGAACCTGCCTGATCCGGCAAACAAAGAAAGGGCGCGCGCCCATGCGCAACATTTTGTTTCTGTGCACCGGTAATTCGGCGCGCTCAATCATGGCGGAAGCCTATATGAACAAGGCTGGCGCAGGGGGCTGGCGCGCCTTTTCCGCAGGCTCAAAGCCGACCGGCGCGCCTAATCCGTTTGCGCTTCAGACACTGCGCAATCACGACATCCCTTTAGGCGCGGAGATGCTGCGTTCAAAAAGCTGGTATGAATTCGCCGACGATGATGCGCCCATTATGGATGTCATCGTCACCGTCTGTGACAACGCCGCCGGAGAAACCTGTCCCATCTGGCCTGCGAAAGGCGGCGCGCGCCCGCGCAATCTGCACTGGAGCTTTCCCGACCCGGCGGCGGTCGAAGGCGACGAGGAGGAAAAGCGCGCCGCTTTTGAGAAAGTCTTCTTCGATATTCGAATGTACATTGATGATTTCCTCAGCGACAACAAGGAAACTGGCGCGCCGTAAAGCCGCTTACGACCAACCATTGAAGTAGAAAAATATCAATGTCAGTTTTTGAGCGGTATTTATCCGTATGGGTTGCGCTTTGCATCGCCGCTGGCGTCGGCCTCGGCCTGATCGCACCCGGTTTCGTCAATTGGCTTGCGTCGTTGGAGTATGCGAGCGTTAATTTCCCAGTCGCCATTCTAATCTGGGCGATGGTTTATCCGATGATGATTGGCGTCGACTTCGCGAGCCTGCGCAATGTCGGCGATCGCCCCAAGGGACTCATCATCACATTAACAACAAACTGGCTAATCAAACCCTTTACAATGGCGGTGCTTGGCGTTGTCTTTTTCAAGCATTTGTTTGCCGGCTTCATTCCGCCAGCGGAAGCGGATGGATATATTGCCGGGCTAATTTTGTTGGGCGCCGCGCCGTGCACCGCCATGGTGTTCGTCTGGTCGCAACTGACGCGAGGCGATCCCACCTACACCCTCGCCCAGGTCAGCGTGAATGATGCAATTATGGTCTTCGCATATGCGCCTATCGTCGCGTTTCTGCTTGGCGTCACGGATATCGCAGTGCCTTGGGAAACGCTTGTCTTGTCGGTGCTGCTCTATGTAGCGCTTCCATTAGCGGCAGGCGTTGCGACCCGCTCCGCACTAAAGCAAAGAGGCGGCATCGACGCGGTCACCTCATTCACCAATCAATTGAAACCCTATTCGATTGTAGGCCTGCTCGCCACGGTCACCCTGCTTTTCGCCTTCCAAGGCAACGTCATTCTCGACCAGCCGCTGGTGATCTTGCTGATTGCCATTCCGTTGCTCATTCAATCCCTTGGAATTTTTGCAATCGCTTATGGCGTCGCCTGGGCCTGGCGCGTACCTTTCGCAATCGCCGCGCCTTGCGCGATGATTGGCACGTCGAATTTTTTCGAGTTGGCCGTCGCCGTAGCGATCAGTCTGTTTGGTCTTGAATCCGGCGCAGCGCTAGCCACTGTTGTCGGCGTGCTGGTTGAGGTGCCTGTCATGCTGTCGCTTGTTGCTTTCGCAAATGCGACCCAGCACCATTTTCCCACTAATACTCAGCCGCCACGGACCGGGTGACGAACGCGACAGACCGCGCTATAGCCGCAAGCATGAAAAGGGGGCCGCGGCCACGATATGACGCGCTGATCAAGTCAGGCGCGCTTGACGCTGATCCAGCGCAGGATGAGGCCGTTGACAGGCTTCAGGCATTGCATCACGCGCTAAAACCCTATGGGGACGGGCGCGGCTTGTTCGGCCAGCGAAAACCGTCACCGCAAGGGCTTTACATCTGGGGCGGTGTCGGTCGCGGCAAAACCCTGCTCATGGATATCTTCTACAACAACACGCCCTATGCATTGAAACGGCGCGCGCATTTTCATGAATTCATGGCGGACGTGCATGAACGCATCGCCGCATGGCGGGGCGCCAGCGATCAGGAAAAGCGTCGTCACAAGGCGTATTCGCGAAAGGCGCCGGACGACCCGATGCCGCCGGTCGCCCATGATATCGCACGCGATGCGCGGCTTTTGTGCTTTGATGAATTTCAGGTGACGGACATTACCGACGCCATGATACTCGGGCGTTTGTTTTCCACACTTTTCGATCTGGGCGTCGTTGTTGTCGCCACATCAAACCGCCCGCCTGATGATCTTTATCGTGATGGTTTGAACCGTCAGCTGTTTTTACCTTTCATTGAACTTTTAAAGGCGCAGCTCGATATTTTCGAATTGCAGTCGGAAAAAGACTACCGCCTCGCCAAGCTCGAAAATGCGCCGGTTTATTATCAACCCTTGGGGCCAGAAGCGGATACTGCGATGGACGCCGCCTGGGATAGAATGATCTGCGGCGCCCACGCACATAAAGAAACGCTGCGCGTGAAAGGGCGCGATCTTGTCGTCCCTCACGCGGCGCGCGGCGCCGCGCGCTTCAGTTTCGATGAATTATGCGGGCGACCGCTCGGCGCCAATGATTATATTGCGATCGCCCGTCATTACGGCGCAGTTTTTATCGATCATATCCCCGTCATGGGCCCTGACATGCGAAATGAAGCCAGACGCTTCGTCACGCTTATCGACGCGATTTATGATCGCCGGGTGAAACTCATCTGTTCCGCAGGCGGCGAGCCCGACGCGCTTTATGCGGCGGGGGACGGCGCCTTTGAGTTCGAACGCACCACCTCGCGCCTGATGGAGATGCGCAGCGCCGACTATCTTGCGGCGGACCGGTCGGAATAGCTGTTGAACTGAGCGCTTTTCACCAAATCTTACTTCCGAAAGATAGTTCATTTGCCGATGGTTTTCGTCTAGTTTGGCTCGGCAATAAGAGGGTGCATTGCGATGAAGAGTCTGAAAACACTTGGCGCTGTTGCGATCGGGTCAATCGTACTGTCGGCGACCTATGCGCTCGCCATCAAGGATCACAGTACGCGCTTGGATGTTGAAGATGATGGCGAACGATCCATTCGCCACACCGTTAATGGCGATCGCGGCGAGTTTGTACGCCGTAATGACGAGAGTACGCTGGAAGCGACATGGCGCGGCGATTTTGAACTCACCGATGACGGCGACGGCATAAGCTCCATTGAAAAAAAGCTTGAGATCGAATTTGAGGACGATGACGAAATAAGGCGCGCGCTATTCGAGAAAGACGGCGATGGCGTCGGAGTCTCTTACTTTGTGGATGGCGAGCGACAACCCGCGGGCGCAGACACCGATAGCGCCATATCCGCACTCTTGCTCGAATTCCTGCGCGCAAGCGGCGTTCAGTCTGACGAGCGCGTCGCCGCGCTCTTAAAAAATGGTGGCGTCGAAAATGTGCTGACGGAGCTTGAGTTTCTGGAGGGCGATCACGCATTCCGCCTTTACGCTGTTGCGCTTACCGAACAGAGCGAGCTTTCGGACGGTGAAGTTACAAAGCTTGCAGACAGCCTGCAGTCGATTGAAAGCGATCATGATTTGCGCCTGGCGTTGCGCGCCATACTGGAAAACGAAACAGTCTCTGCGGAAACGACCCCGGCCCTGATAAACGCGGCGAGCGGCATCGAAAGCGACCATGACTTACGGCTGCTGGTTGAAGCCTTCGCCGAACGCCCGCTCGATGCGGACGCCATGGATCTCGCCCTTGACCTTTATGCGCGCATTGAGAGCGATCATGATTTGCGCGTCAGCGCCGAAGCGCTTCTGGAAAACGGCGATCTGTCGCCAGCGCAGGCGGCCCGCATCCTCAAGACCGCCGCCGATACGATAGAAAGCGATCACGACATGCGCCTCGTTCTCACTCAAACGGCGCCAATGTTTTCCGCCGAACCGGAATTGACCGACGCGTGGCTCGACGGCTTCTCAGCGCTGGAGTCCGGGCATGATCAGCGCCTCAGCGTCGAAGCTGTTGCTGAAGAAGCGGGTCATTCGCCCGAAGCATGGACCGCGCTGATCGACGCCAGCGAGACAATCGAGTCGGACCGTGACAGACGCAAGGCGCTTGAGGCGATTGCCGCAAACTTCGGCGACGACGCCAGCCTGATCGCCGCTTATCGCACTGTTGCAGACAAGATCGAATCCGAACGCGAGCGCGAACGCGCGCTTGAAGCCATCGGCGACGTTTTTGACGATTAGGCTTAAAAATAAACTAACACCGCGCTGACGGCCGCCATTGCAAAGCGCATGACGGCGGCGTAACCCGGCGTCATGGATGCTTCAGCAAAAACTTCCGCAACCCAACGGATGACATTTCCGGAACTCGTCGCCATCACAGCGGCGTTTATGGCGTTGAATGCGCTCGCCATCGACATGATGTTGCCAGCGCTCGGTCAGATTGGCGATGAACTCGGCGCCGCGCGCGACAATGACCGTCAGCTCATCATCGTCGTTTATGTCCTGGGCAATGGGATCGCGCAGCTGTTTTTTGGCCCGCTGGCGGATCGCTTTGGCCGCAAGACGGTGCTGATGTGGGCGCTCGGCGGCTACATGCTGGGATCGGTCTTAAGCATTTTCGCATCATCTTTCTCTTTATTGCTCGCCGCACGCGCCTTTCAGGGGGTCGCCACCGCCGGCACGCGGGTCGCGGCGATCGCCGTCGTGCGCGATCAGTGCTCCGGGCGACGCATGGCCGAGGTAATGTCCCTCGCGATTACGATATTCATGGCGGCGCCCATCCTGGCGCCTGGCTTTGGCCAGCTTATATTGTTCGCGGCGCCCTGGCGGGGGATCTTTGTCGTACTTTTGCTTTACGGCGTCATCCTGATGCTGTGGACGACATGGCGGCTGCCGGAAACCATGGCGCCCGAAGACCGAAAACCCTTACGCGCCGGACCGATACTGTCATCCTATCGCCAGTTCATCACCAATCGCATTTCAATCGGCTACACCATGACGTCAGCGCTCTGCTTTGGCGCCTTGTTCGGGTATATCAGCGCCTCGGAACAGATTTTCCTTGAGATATTCGATCTTGGGCAAGCTTTCGCGCTCGCCTTTGCGGCGATTGCAGGCTCGTTGGGCGCAGCGACGTTAATCAACGCCCGCATGGTATCCCGGTTCGGCATGCGCCGCCTGACACATTCCGCTCTGGTCGTGTTCATTATCGCCAATCTCATTCATCTGTTTATTGTCGCGACCGTTGGCGAGACATTTTTTCTGTTCATGGCGTTTATGAGCGTTTCGTTTTTCTCGCTGGGACTTATCGGCCCTAACGCAACGGCGATGGCGATGGAGCCCATGGGCCATGTCGCCGGGTCCGCCGCAGCCGCGAACGGCTTTGCCGGCACCACGATTGCAGGATTTCTCGGCGGCGTCATCGGCCGGTTCTTTGACGGTACGACGACCCCGATCATTACCGGCTTCGCCTGCCTGGGGCTGGCGGCATTCGCTATTGTTCTATGGACAGAAAAGGGCGTCCTGTTTCACGCCAACGAACCGGACGGCGCTGGCGATGAACAGAAATGATAAACGCATATGCCTTGGCGCCTTCGCCGGCGCGCACGGCGTTAAAGGCGCCGTGCAGATAAAATCGTTCACGCAAACGCCTGACGCCGTCGGCGCCTATGGTCCGGTGGAGACCGAAGACGGCGTACGGGTGTTCACGCTCACCATCGTTCGCTCCTTAAAAAGCGGACTTGTCCTCGCCACCGCCCCTGAGATTACAAGCCGCGAAGACGCCCAGGCGCTGAAGGGAACGCGGATTTACATCGACCGGGAAAAACTGCCTGATCCGGAACCGGAAGCGTTTTATCACGAAGACCTTATCGGCCTCGACGCAATTGACGAGACAGGCGAACCGATGGGGCGGATCAAGGCGGTTTATAATTTCGGCGCCGGAGATCTTCTGGAACTGGAAGCAATTCCCGGCGTCAAAGGACTGCGGCTTGTCCCCTTTACGAAAGAGGCGGCGCCGATTGTCGATCTTGCCGCCGGGCGCGTCACGGTCATACGCGCGGCGCTGGAGGCGGGCGACGAAGACAGCGCCGAACAAAAGCCTGAAAACGACGCCTGAAAATGCAAGCGCACTATCGGGGTTAACCATACAAACGCCGTTTTGATCGCCATGCCCATTGGCAAGGCCCGCTTAACCGCTATAGTTGAGGCGGGGCATGTCTGCACTCACTGTGCGCAGCATGCAGTGGCGTATCTGGGGAAGTCTATATGAGCTTTGACCGGCTTCTGCTCATTTTTGTCGTCTTGATACTGACGGTGGCGCTGGCGTTGAGCGAATTTGCGCGCTTTGGCCAGTCAAGAGAAACAAAAGCTCTTGAAAGCCGCGTACAGGCGGCCGCCCTGAGTGCAGACGCTGCTTTGAAAGCCGTTATCACGCCAGAAACCCTCGCGGCGGCAGAGCCATCAGTTTACATGGTGGTCAATAACAATCGCCATTACGGATCGGCTTTCGTTCTTGACCGGGAGCGCGGCGTACTTGTAACGGCGGCTCATGTCGCCGCCGATCTCGACTTTCAGGACGCCGACAACACCTATACGATTCTCAACCGGCATTCGAAAACGCCATTACGCGTGCGCGCAAAGGAAATTCACGCCGGATTTAACATCTTCCGGCGCATTATCGAAGACTACCAGCCGATTGACCCGGCCTCACGAGTTCATTCCCCACAACAAAAGCGCGTGATCGACATCGCCAATGACGCAGCGCTTTTATTTGTCGATCCCGTTGATCCTGAAACCGGAGAAAATCTTTTAGGGCCGGACCTGCCGCTCGCCAGCGAAGCATCGCTGAGCGCACTGGCGCCCGGCGACCCGATCGCGGTCATTGGATATCCGGTCGATACGATCACTAGCAATATTCAGGAAGACAGCGCCGCAGCGCGCGTTGAGCGCGGGGTCATTTCTACAATGCTGTCGCCCATCGATCAGGTAGAAAATGCAGACGACCCAAGAAAACAGAATCTGATCGTTCACAGAATGGCGGCGGCGCCGGGCAATAGCGGCGGCCCGATCCTGAACCGCAATGGCGAAATCATCGGCATTTCCAGTCACGGCCACGACTCGATGCATTCAAACGGCGACTCGCTGGCGCAACGCGCGGACGTTATCCACGACATGATCACGCCCTTCCGGGAGCAGGACGAGCTGGAACGCGTTTTCATACCTGACTGGAAACAGCGTCTTGAGAAATGGCCGGCGGCGAAAGAAATCCTTCCCTACGCTTTTTACAGGCAATATGCAGAAATTGATGGCGAGACGGCGCCGCGATCGATGAAAATCAGCGAAATTGAAACTGTTGAAAAACCTCCATTTAAAGCAAGAACCTATTCTCCTGATTTTCCCGCCGCACAAGAGCAGTTTGTTCTTTATGCAGATGATCTGGAGCCGGCGGCTGAGGAAGAGACCGAGGAAGAAAATGAGCGCCGCACGCCGGCGATGCAGAGGCCCGTTTTTCTGATTGATGAGGGGGGAGAATACGCATCCTATAAAATCCGTCTGGACAAGGATCAACATCATGCCGTATTCGCGTTTGATTATTCCATGGCCTGGACATCACGAGGCTATTGCCCGCTGACGCTCTATTTCCGCCGCGAGAACGATCCCGTGCTGCGCGCCACCCGCTCCTTGCGTATGCCGTCCGTCATGCTTGAAGCATCAACGGACGAAGAGGCGTCCGATGGATATGATATCATTGTGCGCCGGCGTCAGTGCGACGCTCAAAGCAAGGAATATCTCTTCGGCATTGTTTCATGGACGCCCGAACCCGGGACAACTGAAACACAGATCAGTCGGGCGTCCGCTGAAGGTGAGACCATTCTCGCCTCTTTTGATCGCAACACGGATCGGATCAGCAATTTCATTAATTGCAATATTGACCAGATCGGTGACGACCGTCGCTGTCGCAAAGCGATCAAGGTCCAAAATTTCACGGCGTCAGCCAAGCCCGAATAGCAAGCGCGCGAGAACAACTCCCGCACCGTGGCCGGATCAGACAATATAGAAAGATCGACGAGACGAAGCACACAGGCGATGAACCGAGTGGCGCCAGCGCGGCCTTCAGATACCGTGCCCGAACAGGTGCATGCATGTTACAAAAATCCGTCTCCATCGTGACGGCCGCCGCTATTTTCATAGCGCCAGCCAACGCCATAGAACCAGCGTCGAACAGCACATCACTTGAGCGGCGATACTGCACCGAGTTCGGGCCTTTTTTCATTCGCTTCGATCCGGATAAAGCCGCCGGCGTATTCGCGATCAATGGAAACAACGATCTCGGCGCCATTGTCGGCGCGTTGAACGGCAATCAACTTGAAGGCGAGTGGATGGAAGTCGACAGTCGCGGACAGATCCGGATCGCCTTTGCTGACGACTGGTCGAGTTTTGACGCTGAGTACAATGTCGCCAGCAGTCCCGACCGCTGGCGCAGCGGCTGGACCGGATATCTCCCGGAAAACGAAGCGGTCGTCTCTTTTGACGTTGACGGCGTGACATACGATTGCCGGTGAGGCGCCGCACTGTGAGGGATTTTCTATGAGACTTGCGTCGCTTTTGACAGCGCTGACAGCGATCATGGCTCTGAGCGTTCCTGCCTCGGCGGCAAACTGGGTCTGCGATAAGACGCCGTTGCTGATTGAGAACGTTAGCCTGTACGGCAGTGATGGACTGAGTTCAATATATATCGCAAACGGAGTGGTTGAGTGGATCGGCGACACGAACGACGCGCGGGAGCGCTATGACGAAGCCCGTAAAATTGACGGGCGGGGCGCGACAGCGTTGCCGGGGCTGATTGACTCTCATACGCATTTCGATGCGTTGCCGGCCGCAAAACATCTGCAAAGCGAACTGGATGCGCAGACGGAAATCTTCCCGATTACAATGCGCCAGACGCTTGCTTCAGGCGTCACCACCGCCAGGGCGCATCTGGCCGCGCTCGCCGATATGGCGGTAATGAAAACACTCTCGGCCGATAATTGTTTTCCGGCTCCCCGTATTGTCGTCAGCGGCCCGGGACTTCGAGGCGGCGCGCCGGATCTCAATGCGCGCCTGATGCGCGGTGTTCGCAGCGCGGAAGACGCCGTTGCGAAAATTAATGAGCTTGCCAGTCTTGGCGCCAGCTGGGCGGCGCTGCATGGAATTACGCAGTTTTCTGACGACGAGCTTTCCGCGATCATCAATGCTGCAGAACAGACCGGCGTCAAATTAATGGCGGATACGGATAGCTTTGAAAATTTGGAGGTTGCGCTGCGCCTTCCTGTTACCTCAGGTGAGTATATCAACCGCACGCTCGCCGAGGCCTATCCTGACGACCTGATGGATATGCTAGCGGCAAGGAAATCTGATTTTTACGTTTCACCGCCCCTTGGTTATTACGCACGCAGCCATGCTTACGCTAACGCAGATACGACACGTCTTGATGATGAACTATTTCTATTTGTCCCTGACGATGTCTCATCTGTTATGCGCGACAGTTTCCACGACGCTTTTAAACAGGACGAATATATCGCCGGCGCCATCGCCGCGTTTCCGACATTTCAAGTCAAGTTCGACCAATTACGCGCAGCCGGCGCCAAGCTCGTCATTGGTTCTGACACCGGCTCACTCGGGCAATTCCACCATGATGCTGTCTGGCGGGAGATGGCGGCCTGGAGCGCCTTCGGCGCTACGCCCGATGAGGTCGTCGCGGGCGCAACAAAAACCCCGGCGCAGATGTTGGAGGCCTCAAATATCGGAACGCTGACGTCCGGCGCGCTCGGCGATATAGTTTTATACGCTGGCGACATCGCTTCGGGAGATTTTGACCGCACTCACGTAGCCGCTGTCATCAAGGGAGGCGTCATTTACCTCTCCGAGGGTGAGTGGGCTGGTCCTGACGCTCCTCAGATGCAGGCGGAAATTGAAGCTTTCAGACGGAAGAGCGGCGAATAGCCCACCTCTTCCAATCGCTTGCGTGTCCACTGCGCCCATGCCATCTCAAGCGCCATGTGGCGCGCGACCGTTCTCACCCTCTATCCGGAGCTGTTTCCGGGGCCTTTGGACGCCTCCGTTCTTGGCCGCGGCGCGGCGGATGGCCTGTGGTCACTGGATACCGTCAATATCCGCGATTTCTCCGACAACAAATATGGCTCGGTGGACGATACGCCCGCCGGCGGCGGCTCAGGGCTTGTTATGCGGGCCGATATTCTGGCTCAGGCGATTGATAGCGTCCCCCGAAACGATCGTTCTATTATCTGCCTTTCGCCCCGCGGCGCGCCCCTGACCCAGGCTCGCGCCAACGCCCTGTCGGAAGGACAGGGGCTGATCGCGCTCTGCGGCCGGTTTGAGGGCGTTGATGAGCGAATTTTCGAGGCCCGAGGCATCGAAGAGGTCTCCATCGGCGATTTCGTTCTGGCTGGCGGTGAAATCGCCGCCATGGCGCTGATCGAGGCTTGCGTCCGCCTTATTCCCGGGGTATTGGGCTCCGCTTCCTCCCTCGGGGAGGAAAGCTTTGAAGGCGGTTTGTTGGAATATCCCCAATATACCCGCCCGAGAGAATTTGAAGGCCGGGCCATCCCGGATGTCCTGCTTTCCGGCGATCACAAGAAAATCGCGGACTGGCGGGATGAAAAGCGGAAAGAAATAACGCGTACGCGACGACCGGACCTCTGGGAGAGGTTTCAATCAGACGGTCCTATCCGGCGCAGCAAGAACAAGGAACCGAAGCGATGAACATCATCGAACAGCTTGAAAAAGAGCACATGGACGAACTTGGCAAAACCGTGCCCGAGTTCGCCCCCGGCGATACTGTAAAGGTCAATGTGAAGGTTCGCGAAGGCGAACGCGAACGCCTGCAGGCGTTTGAAGGCGTGTGTATCGCCCGAAAAGGCGGCGGGCTCCATGAAAGCTTCACCGTTCGCAAAATCTCCTTCGGCGAAGGCGTCGAACGGGTTTTCCCGATCTATTCCCCGCTCGTCGATTCCATTGAAGTGGTCCGCCGCGGCAAGGTGCGCCGCGCGAAACTTTACTATCTGCGCGAGCGCCGCGGGAAATCAGCCCGGATCAAGGAAAAGGTGGATCGCCGCCAGAAAAAAGAAGCAAACTAGATTTTTCAACCAGTTACGGAATAATCGTTCAAAACGCCTGGTCTCATCGCCGGGCGTTTTTGCATTCTTAGCCTCGTGACCTCAGACGTGCACGGAGATATAGTCCCATCGAACATCCTGGGAGAGGGAAAATGGTCAAGAATATTCTTTTGGGCTTGGTCGGGCTGATCGTTGTGATCGTCGGGCTCGGATTTGTGTTGCCCGACAACGTGCATCTTGAGCGCGAGACCACCATCAACGCGCCGCAAGAAGAAATTTATGCGCTCGTCGCAGATTTCGAACAATGGGACCGCTGGTCTCCATGGGCGAAGCTTGATCCTGATGCGGAATATTCGTTGAGCGGGTCAGGCGTCGGTCAACGCATGGAATGGAAGAGCGAGCATCCTGAAGTCGGCAATGGCGCGCAGGAAATCACCGCTATGGACCCGCCGAACAGCGTCACCACATTTCTGGATTTCGGCGACATGGGCCAGGCGGACGCTACGTTCACGCTGACGCCAGCAGGCGACGGCGCCACTAAAGTCGTTTGGGGTTTTGACACCAATATGCGTAAGGGCGTGCCGGCCCATATGCAGCCCATGTCCACCTATATGGGCTTTTTCATGGAGAAATTTCTCGGCCCTGCCTATGAAGAGGGCCTCGCCAATTTGAAGCGGGAAGCAGAGGCGAGCTAGGCAAACACAAGATTTTCGAACATCACGAATTTAAGAACGGCCCTTCGGGGCCGTTGTTTAATGGCGCTTGATGAATCAAAGAACGTCATCCAGCGCGTTCAACATATTCGCGACTTCATCTTGCAACGTGTAGTGAACGAAGCTGACACGCAGCGCGCCATGATCAGGATCGATCCCTTGAGCCTGCATACAACGCTGCCCGTAAAACGAACCGCCGCTCGCCATAATTCCCTTTGAGGCAAGCTTTTCTGCAATAGCAGCGCCCGGTTCGTTCGCAACCATCGTCACTGTTGGCGCGCGTCCTCCCGCCTCCCTCGGCCCCAAAAGACGGACGGAATTTTTATCTGCCGCATAATCGAGCACCGGTTGAAGCAGCGTCTTTTCATGCTCACGCATGAGATCGTGCACCGCGGCGCCTTTAGCCAACGCCGTCGCCCTTGCATCATGGTGATGGGCGTAAAGCGCATCGACATAATCCGCCATGCCGGCGCAAGCCGCTATTTGCGCATGATCCGGGCCCGCCGGCGTCAAGCGTTTATAAAGGACGCCAGCGTTGAAAAAGTGCCCTTGATTTGGAAGCGCCTCGCCCATCGCGCGGCGCAGAACCATCACGCCCTGATGCGGGCCGTAGGTTTTATACGCTGAAAACAGATAGATATCCGCCCCCAATGCTGACACATCCGGCAAGCCATGCGGCGCATAGCTGACCCCATCGACACAGGTATAAGCGCCAGCCGCGCGAGCAAGAGCGCAAATTTCAGCAACCGGATTAATCTCCGCTACAATGTTCGAACAATGAGGAAAGCAGACAAGCTTTACCTTTTCATCCAGCAGCGACTTTAACCCCTCTATCGGCAAATGCCCGGTATCGCGGTCTATCGCCCATTCGCGGATATCGATGCCGCGCTCGGCAAGCCGACGCCATGGGCCGCTATTGGCTTCATGGTCCTGATTGGTGACGATGATCGCGTCGCCACGGTTCAGCATCTCGCCGAAAGCTTGCGCGAGCACATATGTGTTCTGTGTGGTTGAAGGTCCGAACGAGACTTCATCCGTCTCGACCCCCATAATCTCTGCGAGACGTCGCCGCGCCTCGTCCATTTCTTCGCCGCCGAGTCGCGAGGCTTCAAAAGCGTAATAGGGCTGCACCTTCCGTTCCCGATAAAACCGGGTCAACCGGTCAATCACCTGACGGCATGTGTAAGACCCGCCGGCGTTTTCAAAAAAAGCCTGTCCCTGCAGAGATTCTTCCGAAAAGGCGGGAAACTGACGGCGGACAAAATCAATATCGAGTTTCATAAAACCCCAATGAAAATATTAGTCTAAACCAGGCGAACGCCCAGTCGTTCAAACAGCAAAGCATCTTTGTCGTGACCGGGTTCAGTCAATTTCAACGGTGGCGCCTGAAAGCGTTCTTACCGTCGCAACCAGCCTGTAAGCGTCGGCGCGTGTGATTTGAAGCTCAACGCCCAGCGCATCGAAAGCCCGCCGAACATCGTCGGGCCTTGGATGTTCAACTCTCAATCCAATCAATTCGCCCGCCGGCGGCGTGGATTGCGCCGGGTGAGGCGTATCCTCACCCCACTCAATCAGGAATGGGACGGCGCCTTGCAGCGGCGTCGCGTAAGGATCGGACGCCTTCCAGGTGATGGCCGTACCATCTGGTTTTTCGCGCCGTCCGGCCTCAATCGGGCCCAGGGGCACGCCTGCAGCGACTGCAGATTTGGAGAGCGTTTCGATATCGTCCGTACGCAGCACCCACATAGCAAGTCGCGATACGTCCGAAGCAGCGCCAAAAAAGTAACCTCGTTCGGGCGCGGACATATCAGGCGCCGGCGCAATGATTTCGAGATAGGTAGAAGAGCCGAGCGAAAGCAGCGCGTTATGCGTTCCATATTGCGGATGCCGCCCACCGATCACAGGCCGCACGCCTAACAGCGTTTCGATTTCCGCCATGCCCGTTTCGAGGTCAGCGACGGCGTAAATAATATGATCGACGCCCTGCGGCGGTACGGGCGGCGTTTCGCTCCGACCGCAGCCGGCGAGCAATACGACACCCAAAAACAACATCATCGCACGAAGCATCACCGCCAGCTTTCCCCTTTAAATCAATTCGACGCCCAGGCGATCGAACATCTCTGCGTCTTTCGCCTGACCCGGATTGTTGGTGGTGAGGAGTTCGTCACCGACAAAAATCGAGTTAGCGCCGGCCAGAAAACAAAGCGCCTGCGCCTCTTCGCTCATATGCTCGCGGCCCGCCGACAACCGCACATAGGATTGCGGCATCAGGATGCGCGCGACGGCGACAAGGCGGGCGAAATCAATTGCGCTGACAGGCTCGGAACCTCCAAGCGGCGTTCCCTCGATCGGCATCAAAGAGTTGATCGGCACCGATTCCGGCGGCGGCGTCATATTGGCGAGCGCCAGCAGAAATCCGGCGCGGTCTTCAACCTTTTCGCCCATACCCACGATACCGCCGCAGCAGACTTTCATACCGGCGCCGCGAACTTTTTCCAGCGTGTCGATCCGATCTTCAAAGGTTCGTGTCGAAATGACCTTCTCATAATATTCCGGCGAGGTGTCGATATTGTGGTTATAATAATCGAGACCGGCGTCGCTCAATTGCTGCGCCTGGGTGTCCGACAACATGCCGAGCGTCATGCACGTTTCAAGGCCAAGCGCTTTCACCTCGCCCACCATGTCGCAAAGCTCGCCCATGTCGCGGTCTTTCGGCGCGCGCCATGCTGCGCCCATACAAAAGCGCGAAGCGCCTTCGGTCTTGGCGCGCTTCGCCTCAGCCAGAACGGTATCCTTGTCCATCAATTTCGAAGCTTTAAGGCCTGTCTTGAAATGCGCCGACTGGCTGCAATAGCCGCAGTCTTCGGGGCAACCGCCAGTCTTGATCGACAAGAGCCGCGAGGCCTGTACTTCATTCGGGTTATGATGGTCGCGATGAACCTCCGCGGCCCGGAAGATCAATTCCGCGAACGGAAGCGCCATCAGCGCCTCGACATCTTCGCGGGCCCATTTCGCCGCTTTAGGAACTCTGACTTCACCGTCCATGCAAATCTCCCTGACTGACGTCAGGGTTAGCGCAAGGCGGAAAACTCCACAAGCTCGCTGCGTACCGGCGCACCCTCCGGGTCGCGAATAGTGACCATGACGGCTCCAGCGTCCCAGTCAATTTCCAGAAGGCCGTAATTTGCTTCGTAATACATATCGCCAAGTCGATTGGGGCCGGGCTCCATATAGGTCTCGCCGCTCTGCTCGCGCCATCGCGCGGCGGGCAGATTTAAAGAAGACGACGTCGCTTCAAACAACGGATAGTCATTGACGCCTTCTTTTCGGTAAAGCGCTGCGGAATGCCGGTCGCCGGTAAGTATGATCAGATGATCCGCATCGGTATCATCAATCAGCTTATAAAGCCTGCCTCGCTCAGCCGGCAGCATCTTCCAGGCTTCCCAGCCATGACCGTCCGCAATCACCTGAACAGAGGAAACCAGCAACCGCAAATCCGCCGGCTTTTGCAACTCTTCTTCAAGCCACGCCCATTGCGCTTCGCCAAGCATGGTCTTCGACGGATCGCTGTCCGGCACATAGCGCTCTTTGCCCGGCGCCCCGCGCTCATCGGAAGGTTTCAGGTCCGCCCGGAAATAGCGCGTGTCAAGCATGATGACCTGTACGCGCTTGCCCTCTTCGGCGCCGATCATCCATGAGCCGTAAACACCCGGGCGCGCCCGGCGCGGATCATCTTCCGGCACAGCCCAGACATAATTAAACAACGCTTCAGCCGCTTCCTTGTATTGATACCCCGCGCCGGCGTCGTTCATGCCATAATCATGATCATCCCACATCGTCAGCATCGGCGCGATACTGCGGGCGCGCCTAAAGGGGCCTGATTTCGCAAGGCGCATATAGGCAGTCTTCAACTCAGGCAACGCCGGATCATCAGAACGCACATCGCCATAGACATTATCGCCAATAAAAAGCGTGAGATCGGGATTTTCCGAAGCAATCTGATCCCAGATCGACTGGTCTTCATTTTGATGCGCACAGGAAGCAAAAACGATGCGGTTCAAGGTCTTGTTTTCATCAAGAGGCGCAGACGGCATCGACATCGCCGTGATGACGCCGTTCGGATCATTCGGATCCTCAGAGTACGTTGCATATGCACCGCTAGCAAAAGTAACAGCCGGTTCGACGTTTTTTTCACTCACGCAAGATGCGGCAAATGCACCCGTAATCACGGTACAAAATGACGCCTTCAAAGTCCGTAGCATTCAACACCTCCCTGATCGCACCCTCACCCTAAAGCGCCAATATGACATTCGGATGCCGCATTATATTCTTATTCGTCAGCAGCCTCTGACCCGCGAAAATCACCTTCCATCTCCGACGCCATGTACAGCATTGCCGCCCAGGCGGCGACATTCTGCCGAAGGTCATCAATATCGACCTTGTCCAGCGTATCATCCGGCGTGTGGTGCAAATCAAAATAATCCCACCCTGATTGACGCAATGTCACCACCGGCACGCCCAGGGTGCGCATTGGCGAAACATCCGGCCCGCCGAAGGCGTTATTGTTACCGGGGGCAATTCCAAGCCGCCGCAAGGCGTCAGCCATCGGCTTCGCCTTCGCAAGCGCATCCTCGCCGAAGCGCGTATCGAACTGATAAATGCGCCCGGCGCCGAAGTCGGATTCCGACGCCAGTACGTGACGATCCAGTTCGTCAGCATGTTGCGCCGCATAGGCGCGCGCGCCATGCAGACCGACCTCTTCCGATCCCCACATCACGACGCGAATGGTGCGCTTCGGCTTGCCCCGCAGATCGCCCACCAGTTTCGCCGCCGCCGTGGTGATCGCGATACCGGCGCCGTCATCGACAGCCCCGGTGCCAAGATCCCAGCTGTCGAGATGCCCGCCGATCACGATCAGTTCGTCCGTCTCACCCGGAATTTCGCCAATCACATTGCCGGATGTCGTTGTTTCATTCCATTCAATCTGAAGATCGAGCTTCACGACAACTGGGCGGCCATCGGCGCTTTCCAGGGCGCGGGCTAATTGATCTGCATCAGGATTGGATAGCGCCGCACTTGGCAATGCGCCTAAGGTCGCGCCGCCTCTAACGGAAGAGCCTGTATGAGGATTGCGATGACTGTCAGTGCCGACCGACCTGATCAATACGGCGATTGCGCCGCGTTCCGCCGCCGCAGTTGCAGACTGCGAGCGCTTTTGAACGGCGAGACCATAGCCGGACCCGTCCTGCGTGCGCGCCATCGCCTCATCAATAAATGCGATCTTTCCTTCGAGGCTGTCCGCCGGAGAAGCTTTCAGGTCAAGAAGCGTTTCGAAACGCACGACTTCGCCTGTAACGCCGCCTTCCGGCGTTGAAGGCGATTGACCAAGCGCGGTGATGGCCAATGGCTGTGGAAACGGCGCCAAAATTTCCGCTGATTCAGAAATTCGCGCCCAATAAGGCATTTCAAACGTCTCGATACGAACGTTTTTGAACCCGAGCGCTTTTAACTTTGCCGCGCCCCAGTCACGCGCGCGCGCCTCCGCATCTGAACCGCCAAGGCGAGGCCCGATTTCCGTCGTCAGGCTTCGCAGCACGTCATAAGCAATGTCATCCTCAAGCCCCGCATCGATCAATCGGTCGACGGTTCGCCTGTCGTCGTCGGTGAGGCGTATATCCTGCTGCGCTATCGCGCTCCCGGTGAAAATAACAAAAGCCAGCGCCATGGCGCTGGCAAGGCGAAATACGGTCATGAGGGCCTCTGATTTTTACACTCGCCCATGTTCCGCGTTACCAAGGCAAGGTCAACCCTTGGAGAGGTGCAGACTGCCTATGCGAGATCGGGAATCATGAGCCGAACTTCGCCAGCCACGCCTTACGTTCAGCAGCCCAGACGTCGAGCTTGAAATTCCAGAGCTCAAAGATTTCGCCAGACTTCTCCTCGCCGATTTTTCGCGCCACCGCCTGGCTGCCGGCATTATCGGGATCAATGACCGAAATAATCCGGGGAAGATCAGGAAATTTTTCAAACACCCATTGGATTGATGCAATCGCTGCTTCCGGCGCATAGCCCTTGCCGCGCCGGTCGCTGCGAATACTCCAGCCGCATTCAAGCCCTGGCCAACCATCCGGCATCCATGGCCCGACGCGGCCAACCCATTCATCGGTTTCTTTCTCTATGACCGAGAAAAAACCAAATCCGCGAATCTGCCAATGCCCCAATAGTGTCGCCACACTACGCCATTCGTCCGCCCGGGCGTTCGGCTTTTGATCGCGGGTTAGGAATTTCGCCGTTTCAGGGTCACGCATCATCTCGATGTGCGGCTCCACGTCACGCGCTTCCATGGGCCGTAATATCAGTCGATCGGTTTCTATACGAATAGTCATGTGTTTTCTTCCAGTAAGCGTTCGGCGATGCGTTCAACGCGGCGCGCATTTTCAGCCCATGTCAGGCCCTGACGAAGAAGGCTTTCACGCGCGGCTAAGCCCAGCCGTATGCGCATATCCGCATCCTCTACGAGACGGGCGAGCCTTCTGTCAAAGGCGCTTTCGTCTTTCGGGTCGAACAGCATCGCATCTTTCCCGTCAGTTAGAATTTCTCTGATGTTCAAACTGTCAGGAGCCAGCGTCGCCTTACCCAGCGCCATATATTCAAATAGTTTTAACGGCGACGCATAATCAACAACAGCCGGCTGCAACGCGATGTCAAATGCGGCGATCAAACCGGGCAATTCCGCACGCGCCACGGCGCCGGTAAAAATCACCTGCGAGGCAACATTAAGTTCCGCCGCCAAGGCTTCCAGCATCGGTCGCGCTGGCCCTTCCCCCACGATGAGCAGGCGAAGGTCATCTCGTCTTTCGTCAGCCAGAAACCGAATCGCTCGGTCCACCTGGTGCCATTCGCGCATGAAGCCTACGAATCCGAGCACCAGCTTGTCCTGAAGGCCGTATCTCTGGCGGATGGGCGCTGGGTCATGAGACTGAAGAAACGCATCGCTGACGCCATTGTGGATGACATGAACGCGCTCTGGCGGCGCGCCTGCTTCCACGACGCGCATGGCTAAAACCTGCGAGACCGGCAAAACCATATCGGCGGATTGCCAGATCACGCGTTCGCTGCGGCGCGCGAGGCCTCGCAGCGTCAGATTGCCGTGAGCCGCACGCTCATCCGCAAGCGGCGCATTCACCTCCAACAGCATTGGCAGGTTTCGCTTCTTCTTCAACCAGACGCCCGCATGAAAGAAAAGATTGTAGCGTTCATAAATCACGTCCGGGCGATGCGTTTTTGCGAGCCGCGATGCGCGCGCATAGGCAGGCAGATTATATCCAAACTCCGCAATTTCATATGCTGGCGCTGGCAGCCATGTTTTTAAGCCGCGCGCGGGTTGGCGCACATCCGTGCGCGCTACCGTTTCTGTTTCCGGCGCCGCCATGATGATCTTGTGACCGCGCGCCGCCAGCGCAGTCGTCAGCTCACGGATGTGAACATTCTGACCGTCCGCAGCACGGGTTCGATGGGAATAGAGAATCTTCATTGCAACCAAGTGAATACGCCCATTGAGCGAGCGATACAAAAGCGATTCTCTTCAAAAGAGATTATTCCAAAAAAATCATGCAAATTGGCTGACGGCAAGTCCCAATCACTTGCGCTTGACTGCCCGCTGGATCAGCATGTCAGCAGTATTTTTCGCGGAGTAATCAGTTATGCGTCACTCAATGATTTTAGCGATTTCTTTTGGCCTGATGGCGGGCGCTGCGCAGGCCCATTCAGGGAGCGCCATCCTGACGGTTGGCGGGGAAGATGAACGCCAGGCGATGACCAGCGGCGTCACTTTTGAAGAAACCGGCGGCGTTCACCTGTATCGCGGGCGCGCCGCGCTTGCCGGCGCCGAACCGGTCGCAGAAAGCGCGACATCGCAAACGTGCGGAGACACCATTATCTACAAAGGCGTGTGGCGTTCATTTCGCTCGCTCAGAACGCAAGGGTTTTACAGTGGGCGCAGCCCCAGAAGCCGACGCTACACGCAAGGGTTTTACAGCGGCCGCTAAGCGCCAGCAATTCATCAGGCATCGCCAGCCGCGACCGCCTCATCAACTGCATCCAAAATGAGATCGACCGCGGGCCGGTTTCTATAGCTTTTTGCGTTGGTCAGAAAATCTTCTTCGTAAAGTTTTGCAGCGACCGTTTTGTCATTGTTGACGATAAAAACCGCAGGGTGCGGAACGCCGTAAGCGCGACTATCCCGTTCATAATTCTCATTCAGCAGGCCAAATGATTTAATCACTTCGCTTTGCGTATCTGAAAGCACTACGCTTTTTATGTTACGGCGCTCAATGAACTCCTGCTGTTTCATCGGCTCATCGTAACTCAAGAAGACGACGCTCAATCCGCGATCTTCAAATTCCCTGGCGCGTACATCCACTTCAATCGCCTGGGCCTTGCAATAGGGGCACCAGTCAACCGACCGGATGAAGAACAGCGCCATGCCGTTCTCGCCTGTCAGAGCGTCAAAGTCTTTCTGCTCGCCGTTTGAATCAGCAATATTAAGATCATGCGGAATTGCGGCGCCAATTTCGGGGCCCAGTCCCGCACTCATGATCTCTTTGGCCATTGGCTCTTCAGCGTTTGCTGGCGCCCACAGCGTTACAGCCGCCGCGACCGCGGCAAGCGTCGGTAGAATTTTCATCATTTTGCGTCCCTGTCTGTCGGGCGCAAATTAGCCGGAGGCTCGGCGCGCGGCAAGCGCCGCGCCCCTCACATCAACGCGAGCAAGACGTTACCCGAGCGATGGCTCAAGATTGATGCAGGCTTCCATCAGTTCTTTGACGGCAGCGACGGAATTGTCGAACATGGCCTTTTCGTCATCATTGAATTTGACTTCAACGACGCGCTCGCAGCCTTCTGCGCCAAGCACAATCGGCACGCCGACATACATATCATTAAGTCCATACTGACCGGCGAGGTGGGCGGCGCACGGAACAACCATTTTCTTATCTTTCAGATAGCTTTCCGCCATCTGGATCGCCGACGCCGCCGGGGCGTAATATGCGGACCCGGTTTTCAAAAGCGCTACAATCTCGCCGCCGCCTTTGCGCGTGCGGTCAACAATCGCGTCAATGCGGTCCTGCGTTGTCCAACCCATCTCGACAAGATCCGGTAACGGGATGCCCGCGACAGTGGAATAGCGCGTCAGCGGCACCATGGTGTCGCCATGTCCGCCCAGAACAAACGCCGTGACGCTTTCAACGGAAACATCAAATTCCTCCGCCAGGAAGTAGCGGAAGCGGGCTGAGTCTAGAATGCCCGCCATGCCGACAACCTTGTTTGTCGGCAGCCCGGAGAACTTCTGCAGCGCCCAGACCATGGCGTCGAGCGGGTTGGTGATGCAGATCACAAGCGCGTTCGGCGCGTGTTTGGCGATGCCTTCGCCAACGGATTTCATCACTTTGAGGTTCGTGCCGATAAGGTCATCCCGGCTCATACCCGGCTTACGGGCAATCCCCGCGGTGACAATACAGACATCGGCGCCGGCGATATCGGCGTAATCCTGCGTGCCCTTAAGGCGGCTGTCATAGCCGTCGACCGGCGAAGACTCTGCAATATCTAGCCCTTTGCCCTCAGGGATGCCGTCAACGATATCGAACAGGACAACGTCGCCGAGTTCCTTTTGCGCGGCGATATGGGCGAGCGTGCCGCCAATCATGCCGGAACCGATCATTGCGAGCTTTTTGCGGGCCATCTGAAATCTCCTTGGGACAGGGCGGCGTCACGCCGCGGGAATGCGTTGGCGACGGTCTAACCGATGAGCATCTTGATTGAAATGCCAGTTGCAGCCTGACGCTGCGATAAATTTCCGCAGCCTATTTGCGCACCAGCGCCAGCCCCGCCGCAGCGGTTAAAAGAATGCCGCCAGTGATGCGATTGCGCCAGCGGCCGACCCGCATCAGGAGCGGCCGCGACCGCTCGGCGGTTAAAGCCCACAGGCAGTCCATCACCGCGGCGATTACCAGAAACGTCGCCGCCAGAAGAAGCAGCTGAGGCCCGGCCGGCGCTGCCGGCGAAACGAAAAGCGGCAGAAAAGCGCCGTGAAACAATAGCGCTTTCGGGTTAGTGAGATTGACCACAAAAGCCTCGGCAAAGGTGCGTCTCGCCGAATAGTTCAAATCAATCTTTTCGGATTCCAGCGCATCGGCGGGCTGGCGCAGCGCGCGAACGCCGAGAAAGAGAAGATAGGCGACACCGATCCATTTGATCCAAAAAAACGCTTCGCTCGCTGCTGACAGGATCGCCGTCAGGCCGGCTGCAACCACGCCAAGCTGGATTGCAGACGCCAAAGTCGAGCCCGCCACCGCATAAAATCCGTGCCGCAAGCCCCGCATGATTGTCGATGCGGTGACGTAAGCGACCATCGGCCCAGGCGTTAAAATCAGCAGCGCCGAAGCGGCGACAAAAGTGAGATAGAGTTCAACCGGCATGACCGTTAAAACGGCTTGCGCAAGGAGAGCATGACGTTGGAGGCTTCGTAATTCGCGCCGGTGACAGCCAAAGCGAAAGGCCCGGTTGGCGTGAACTCCTCCGGCTTGGGGCCATAGCGCAATTTGTTGGTACGCAGATAGATATATTCAAGATCCGCTGAAAACCCTCCGCCTATTGCAAGAGAAAAGCCTGCCCGCCCTTGATAAGCAAGCGCCGCGTCCCGCTCACCAAGACCGACATCAACAAACGCACCACCGACACCGCCGCCGATAAACGGCGTGATCGGGCTGTCATTGTAGAAATCAAAGTAGAAGTTCGACAGAACAAAGTGCGCATTAATATCAACGTCAGCTGTAGAAACAGGGCCTACCCCCCCAAAGTCCCCAGCTTCGCTCTCGCCTTCAAACAATCGTATGTTTGAGACTTCGTTCATTGCGTAACGATACTCAAGCTCTGTTCGAATGCCATCGGCGTAATCAAACCCCAGCGCGGCGCCGGCGACAAATCCTGTGTCTGGACTGACGATTCGCCGATCAGGGTTACAGCCAATTGCCAAGCACGTCGCAATAAACGGACTGCGATCAAAATCTTGGTCAAGATCACTGACAAAAGTTACGCCCCCGCCGATGCGGAAATAGGGGCCATCTTCACGGACTTCATCCTGCGCGGATGCGGCAGAAAAACTGGAAACAATGATTGCCGACGCGGCCAGAAAACGCTTCACGGGAAACACCTTGATTGCTCAGCCCTTATAATACGCCGCGCCCAAACCCCTAGGCAAGCGGCGCAGCGATCAACTTCGCATGCGCCAACCGTTTCGTCGCAAAAGCGTCACGCTTTCCTTACAGACGGCCCTTTTCTCGCGCCATGGCGACGACCACCGGACTGAGTAACAGGATCGCGATCAGGTTCGGAAACGCCATCGACGCGTTCGCAAGATCGCCGAATTTCCAGACGAAATCGATTGGTTGCAAGGCGCCAATAAAGACCATAACCACCCAGACAACCCGCATCGGTTTGGCGACCCAGTCGCCGACCAGATAGGTCGCGGCCTGCTCCATATAATAGGACCAGCCGAGAATGGTGGTGAACGCAAACAGCGCCAGCGCAACCGCAATAAAGATGCCTCCATAAGGCATGCCCTGACTGAATACCGCGGTGGTCACTTGCGCGCCTTGCAGCGTTGATTGCCACGCGTACTCAACAGACGCCCCATCAGCGCCAGGGAACGCGCCCTGCACCGACAGGATAACCAGCGCGGTCATGGTGCAGATCACGATTGTATCGATGAACGATCCAAGCATGGCGATTTCGCCCTGACGGACCGGGTCGTCAGTTTTGGCCGCCGCATGCGCAATCGCCGTAGAACCCTGTCCAGCCTCGTTGGAAAAGAGACCGCGCGCCACCCCGAAACGGATAGCCTGTAGGACAGCGTAACCGGCGACACCGCCGCCGGCCTGCTCCAATCCAAACGCATAGGTGAAGATCGACATAAACGCCGCCGGCACATGCTCGGCGTTAATGATCAGCATAATGATGGCGACAAGGATGTAACCAAGCGCCATCGCGGGCACGACCTTGCCCGCAACCGAGCCAATCGACTTGATGCCGCCAATGATCACAATGAATGCAAGCACGGCAATCACCGCGCCTGAAACCCATGTGGGAAGCTGGGTCGAAGCCTCGACAGCCGTCGCGATGGAATTCGCTTGCGTCATATTCCCGGTGACGATCGCTGAGAAGATCGTCCCCATCGCGAAAAAGACGCCAAGCCATGCCCACTTCTTACTGAGGCCGTTCTTGATGTAGAACATCGGACCGCCATGAATGTGGCCGTCGGGATGGGTCTCGCGATATTTCACCGCGAGGCTCGATTCGGCAAACGCCGCCGCCATCCCGAAAAGCGCAGTCACCCACATCCAGAAGATTGCGCCCGGCCCGCCAAGGGTGATGGCGGTTGCGACGCCGGCAAGATTACCCGTGCCGACCTGACCGGAGAGCGCTGTTGAAAGAGCGTTCCAGGGGGTGATCTCACCGCCCGCGTCAGGGTCGGTGCTGGCCTTGCGGCTGCCGGTGAAGAGATTGACGAAGGCCGGGATCAACCGGCGGATCGGCAACGCTCTCAATCTGATCATGAAGAAAAGACCGGTGCCCAGCAGCACCACCACCATGGGCGCGAGTGGCAGAACTGTCGCCCCATTCCATGTGCCGCCCCAGATAAAGCCGCTTACATTATCAACGCCTGCGTAAAACTCTTCCATACTGCTGATCCACCCCGACCGTTCGCGCTCAACACGCTTGTTCTGAAAATTTCCGGGAGATTAGGCGGGCCCGACCTGGAAAGACAAGCAAAAGCTTGACCTGGCCGCTGCTAAGTCACGGATTTTTTAGCAAAATCAGCAACTATCACCCGTTAGCCATATGTCGCAATGGTTTTGCGTTGCACATAACAGCGTCTGCCCAACACCGGAAAGCCGCACATATTGTTTTTGCAATGCCCTGGCGATGCGCACACCGTATCATGACAGAGATTGACAGGCGCCTTAAAAAAAGTTGCGACAGGCCCTCCATTGTCGCCAAAGAGTCTGCTGGAGATTCCATGAAACCTGAAACGCTCGCCATTCATGAACCCGCGCTGCGCCGTGACGGCGCCGTGGCGCCGCCCATACACATGACGACAACTTTCGAGCATGGCGCGCTCGGAACCGACTTGCCGCACGGATTTTTATATGGCCGTCACGGTAATCCAAATGTCAGCGATCTGGAAACGCGCCTTGCGGCGCTAGAGGGCGGCGGCGATGCAATCGCTTTCACCTCCGGCATGGGCGCCGCCTCAGCAATGCTGACAGCATTGAAGCCCGGCGCGCGCGCCGTCTTTCATCATGACCTCTATTTCGATGTGAAAACCCTGGCGCGAACGGAACTCGCCAAGAAAAACGTTGCTGTCGAGTTCGTTGACATGCGTGACATGACCGCCGTTCAAAACACGTTGAGCAAGCCGGCGGCCCTTGTCTGGTTTGAAACGCCGTCCAATCCGCAAATCGATGTCATTGATATCGCCGCCGTTGCGCAGGCCGCGCATAGAGCCGGCGCGATCACGGCCGTTGACGGCACCTTCGCCACGCCGGCGCTACAGCGCCCGCTCGCTCTTGGCGCCGATGTCGTGATGCACTCCGCGACAAAGTTCATGGGCGGACACAGTGACGTTCAGGGCGGCGTTCTGGTGACAAAGAACAAAGGCCTTGCGGATGAATTGCGCACAATACGCAAGATCACCGGCGGAATTTTATCTCCGTTTAGCGCATGGCTGATCGCGCGCGGGTTGCAGACTCTCCACTGCCGAATGGATCGACATTGCGAAAATGCGCAAAGACTGGCGGAGTTTCTGGAAGCTCACCCCGCCGTCGAGAAAGTCCGATATCCTGGCCTTAAATCAAACCCCGGTTATGAGATCGCCGCTCGCCAGATGTCGCGCCCCGGCGGCATCGTCTCTGTCGAAATCAAAGGCGGACAGGCCGGCGCCCTCGCCGCCGCGTCCGGACTGCGAATATTCGTCAACGCCACCAGCCTTGGCGGCGTTGAAAGCCTTGTGGAACATCGCGCGTCTTTAGAAGGACCCGACACGACAACACCTGAAAGTTTGTTGCGCCTTTCCGTCGGCCTTGAACATATCGACGACCTTATCGCCGATTTTAAAAAAGCGCTTGCCGCGATTTGATTGACCAGGAGGCCGTGCGTCCTTTATTCGTCCGGACGCGTGATAATGAAGGCAGCAACGGCGGCGAGCACAACGCACTGTATAATGATCGCATGGAGCGGCGCGCCAAATATGATTGATGCGGCAAGAGCGCCCGCCATCGCGATCGCCGCCAGGCCTTTTGACTTTCGCGAAATCGCGCCGCGTTCGCGCCAGCGCCGTATCGGCGGACCGAAATGGCGATGCGAGACCAGCCAGCGATGGAGGCGCGGCGAGCCACGCGCAAAGCAGAATGCAGCGAGCAGAAGAAAAGGCGTTGTTGGCAGGAGCGGCAACGGTATGCCGATAACGCCGAGCACAAGAGAGACAGCGCCGCCCGCTTTCCAGGCAAGGGCGGCCATTGGCTTTCGTGGCTTAATGGAAGGTTCTTCCATAATTTGCGCCGCGCCACCGGGGCGCTAATGCTCCGGCTTAAGCAAAGCCCAAAAGGCTTACTCAGCCTTTTCTTCCTCAACGGCCGCTTCTTCTGCGGGCGCCTCTTCGGCCGGCGCATTTTTCGCTTCCTCAGCAGCAGCTTTAGCGGCTTCCGCCTTGTCTTTCTTTTCCTGCTCGCGCTCGACAGCCTTTTCGCCTGGCTTGCCTTTGTTCGGGTTGTTGCCGGCTTTCCAGTCGACAAGACCTTTCACAGATAAAAAGCGCGCGACACGATCGGTCGGCTTGGCGCCGACGGACAGCCAATGCTTGATGCGCTCTTCATTATACTGAACGCGGTTTTCATCCGTCTTGCCCAGCAGCGGATTGTAGCGACCGACCTTTTCGATGAAGCGGCCATCGCGCGGCATGCGGCTGTCCGCAACAACGATTGAATAGAATGGGCGTTTCTTTGCGCCACCCCGGGCCAATCTAATTTTTAGTGACATTTGGTTCTTCCTTCAGTGTTTCGGTTGAGAATTAAAATCTAAATCCGGTCATCCCGGACTTGATCCGGGATCCAGCAAATAAATAAAGCCGGGCATAGCCCGTCATATTTTTCTGACTGGATTCCCGCTTTCGCGGGAATGAGCGGGGATGGGATTTGTTCATCAGAATCATTTCTTCTTCCCCATGCCCGGCAATCCGCCGAGACCCGGCGGCATCGGCGCCTGGCCGGAGAGTGCTTTCTCAATCGCCTCGAAGTCGACTTCGTCCGCACCCGATCCTTTGGCGCTCTTGGCTTCTTTCAGGAGTTCTCCCGCATCGGGTGCGCCACCCGCCATACCGGGCATCATTCCACCCCCTGGGCCGCCACCCATGCCGCCCATCCCGGCGAGCTGTTGCGCCATGCCTTTCATGCCGCCCTTGCCCATTTTCTTCATCATGTCGGCCATCTGACGATGCGCCTTGACGAGCTTGTTGATCTCCTGAACGGAGGTGCCGGAGCCGGCGGCGATGCGTTTTTTGCGCGACGCGTTGAGGAGCTTGGGCGTTGAGCGCTCTTTCTTCGTCATGGAGGAAATGATCGCCTCCTGACGAACGATTTCCCTGTCATCAAGCCCGCCGGCCTGATCGACCATCTTCTTCATTTTGCCCATGCCCGGCATCATGCCGAGGATCGCGCCCATGCCGCCCATTTTGCGCATCTGTTTGAACTGATCGGCGAGATCGTTCATGTCGAACTCGCCTTTCGCCATGCGTTTGGCCTGTTTTCTGGCCTTGGCGATGTCCATTTCCTCACTGGCTTTTTCAACCAGCGAAACAATGTCGCCCATGCCGAGAATGCGGCCCGCCATACGTTCCGGTTCGAACGTATCAAGCGCATCGATCTTTTCACCGACACCGACAAATTTAATTGGGGCGCCCGTGACCGCGCGCATCGAAAGCGCAGCGCCGCCGCGCGCATCGCCATCGATCCGTGTCATGACGACCCCGGTGACGGGCACACGCTCTTTAAATTTCTCCGCCGTCTGCACCGCGTCCTGACCGGTCAGCGCGTCAACGACGAGCAGCGTTTCAATAGGGTTGGTCGCCTTGTTGATATCGGCGATTTCCGCCATCAACTGTTCATCGATGGAAAGCCGGCCAGCGGTGTCAAGCATGACAACATCAAAGCCGCCTAGCTTGCCCGCTTCCATGGCGCGGTTCGCAATATCGCGCGGAGACTGGCCCGCGATGATCGGCAGCGTTTTGACTTCCGCCTGCTCGCCCAGAATCTGAAGCTGTTCCATCGCCGCGGGACGGCGCGTGTCGAGGGACGCCATCAGGACTTTTTTCTTCTCACGCTTCGTGAGGCGAAGCGCGATTTTAGCGGTCGAGGTCGTCTTACCGGAGCCCTGAAGACCGACCATCATGATCGCGGCGGGCGGCGTGGTGTTGAAGGAAAGGCTCGCATCCCCTTCGCCGCCCAGCATATCGACCAGCGCGTCATGAACGATTTTGACGACCTGCTGGCCCGGCGTCACCGATCGCAGGACTTCCGCCCCGACGGCGCGCTCTTTGACCTTGCCAATGAATTCCTTGGCGACCGGCAGCGCGACGTCAGCCTCGAGAAGCGCGACCCGCACCTCGCGGAGCGCCTCGTTGACGTCTTTTTCCTCGAGAGCGCCCTTGCCGCGCAATTTCTCGAAGACTGAGCCTAAGCGGTCGCTAAGCGATTCAAACATCAAAGCCCTTTCGGTCCCGAACTAATTCCTCTCCCATATGGGAAAGCCGCGATCTCAACGCAATCGCCCAAACGAACGGGCGCAAAGCAAAACGACCACCGCCCCGCCAGCGAAGGCTGGCAAAGCAAAAACCGAAGCGGCGGCAAACGCGGTTTGCCGCCGCGAGGGCGTTACCCCGGCGGCGGTGCATCCCCGGCCTCGTCCCAAAAATGGGGGTCGTGCCGGCAAACGCGGGAAAATTTCTAATTTCCCGAAAATCGTGAGGTGACCTACCGCCTGGGGAAGTTTCGGTCAAGCGCTATGGGCCAGCCTGAAATTAACCCTCGAAACGGGCGCGCAGGGCGGGCAGCCGGATCACGAACCACGCCACGGTCCAGATATTACCCAGAAAAAAGATCGGGACCGCCCACATCGCCGCGACCAGCTTGTTTTTCTCAAACAAAAAGATAACGCCAGCGGCGATCAAAAACCCGAGATAAAGGTCCAGAAACGTCACCACCGTCCACGGGTCGGAGAGCATCGCGGCGAGAACTTCCATGGTTCCGCGGGATTCCGCGCCGAGCGCCCAGAAGACTGACGCCGAAAAGCCGGCGGCGCAGATCACGTAAAACAGCCGAAGCAAGGTCATGCTTTCTCCTACGAGCAGCGTGCGTTGGTGGATCGTCTTTATCGTAGGGGCTCAAACCGCGTCATGGAAGATAACGCCGAACGCATAGCGCTGGCCACACCGCACCTTGCTGACCCCATGGCGAACTTTCGTGCGGTAATAGCCCCGCCGTCCCTCGACCGGACGCTCATTGACAGCGAAGACCACCGCTTCGCCGGCGCGCATGGGAACAACATGAGCCCGCGACTGCATCCGCGGGCGCTGCTCGGTGAGCACAAATTCGCCGCCGGAAAAATCCTTGTCAGGATCGCTTAACAAAACGACGACCTGCAACGGAAAGATGACGTCGCCATAAAGGTCCTTGTGCAGACAGTTATAATCACTTTCTCCGTAGCGCAGGATAAGCGGCGTCGGCCTCGTCTGTCCTGCCGCCGCGCATTTGGCGGTCAATGCTTTGTGGGTTTTCGGATAGCGCGGAGATCCAAGCCGACCTGCCCAGCGGTTCGCAATCCGGGCGAGCGGCGGGTAGAGTTCGTTACGTAATTTAGCGACTACATCGGGAAGCGGCCGGGCGAAATATCTGTATTCGCCTCGCCCGAAATTATAACGCGCCATCGTAATGGTGCTGCGAAAAGCGCTGTCATCGTCATATGATGCAATCAGTTTTTTGATTTGCGCTGCCGACAGCAACCGCCCAAGACACGCATAGGGGGCGGCGTCGAGGCCTTCCTCCACCGACGCCCAGTCAATCGCTTTTACAGCATTTCCGGTTTGCATCTTTTGCAGACCCGATATCCGTCGCGCACCGCATCGGCAAGCGCGTCATAAAAAGAAACATTCCTGCGCAGCGGTCGTCCGGGACAGGACGGCCTGCAAACGACGCCAGTTGTTATAACGGCTGAAAAGAATGCGCCATCTGCTTGGCGCACACGCGCTTCAACCGCCGCCCAGCGTTTGTCATCGGTGTTGTAAGCGCTGCTTTTCACGACCACGGAACCTCCATAAGTAAAGGAGCGTGGCACAGCATTAAGCTGCGCGCATTCCGATTCTTGCGGTGAAATCGCCGCCTGGACTAGCTCAACGGTTTTTCTCGGAAGACATCCTGATCAAGCTCGCCTTCCCATTTGGCGACAGCCGTCGCAACCGCTGTATCGCCGGTGACGTTGGTGACGGTGCGCATCATGTCGAGCAAACGGTCAAACGGGAAGATGAAGCCGATAACAAGAGCGGTGTGCTCCGGCGTCACCTCGAAAACGTCGAGCACAATCGACAGAAGGAAAAGCGACGCAGAGGGAACGCCTGCGGTGCCGATGGAAACGAGCGCGCATGTAAGGGCAATCAGAATATAATGCTGCGGCTCTAACTGATATCCGAACGCCTGCGCCGTGAAGAGCGCGACGATGCCGAGATAAAGCGACGTCCCGTCCATATTGATTGTCGCGCCAAGGGGTAAGACAGACCCGGCGACGGATTTCGAAATACCGAGATTTTCCGTTGCGGCGCGGATCGTGACCGGCAATGTCGCCGAAGACGACGAGGTGGAATAGGCAACCATCATCGGGTCAAGAATGCCCCTGAAATAATCGACGAAGGGCAAGTTGAGGACGAGCCGAACAAGGCCGCCATAAACAATCAGCATGTGGAGCGCGGCGCCAAGATAAACCGCCAGCGTCAGCGACAGAATTGCCGTAAAGGTGGCAACGCCTTGCGTGCCGGCGACATACGCAATCAGACCAAAGACGCCGAATGGCGCCAGTTCCATAACGATATGCGTCACCTGAAGAATGCCTTCGGACACCGCTTCAAAAAATCGTCCGGCCACCTGCCCTGCCTCACGCGCCATCAACAGGCCCACGCCCAACAGGATGGCGAAAAAGATCACCGCAAGAATATCGCCTTCCACCAGCGCCATGAACGGGTTTTCAGGAATGATTCCCATCAGGCGTTCGCCAATGGGCTGCGCTTCACCCATCTGGCGCGGCTCTGCGCCGCCCAGATCAACGCCTCTGCCGGGCTGGAACAACGTTCCCATACCAAGGCCGATGAGATTGGCGAAGAATGTCGTCGCCAGATAGAGAATGAACGCCTTGACGCCAATGGTGCCGATCTTCTTCGGATCCCCCATGGCGTAAATACCCGCCACCAGCGTGAAGAAGACAAGCGGCACAACAATCATCCGGATCAGGCGGATGAAGACGTCGCCAATGACCTTAACTTTGGAAAGCAGCGCCTCGCCCGCGACCGGGTCCATCGTTTGCGAGACGAACAAACCAAAGGCGACGCCCAGGATCAGTCCCAGGAAGACGCGCTTCCAAAGCTTTATTCCGAACCACCAGGCCATTCGCCGCTCCCGTTACCGCCTCAGCCGGTATGCCCGGCCCTTCTATAAGCAAACCGCGACGCTAATAGGTTTGGCCTGGTTATGAAAGCCCGATCGCCTTGATGGCCCGGTCGTAAAGCTGGCGAAAGGGTTCCGGCCGATCCGGACCAAGAGAACCAATAGCGATCAGTTCATGGTCCGCGCTTTCAAGGCGCACGCCGCGCGGGCGCATATCGCCAGACCAGTCATTTGGATCCATTGACCCATCAATCATCAGGACAATTTTCACGCTGCTGTTTTCGCCGGCGTCGATATCAAGCCCAAAAATCGATTCGCGTCCGAATAATCCCGTCGCTGTCGCCACCCGGCGATCATCGAACAGAACTTCATCAACAAACCACCCACGCCGCCAGCGCAGGATGTGCAAATCGCCATCAATGGCGAGTTTTATATCAACCTTGCGCCATGCGCGATGAAGGAGGGAAGCGGAGATTTTCTGCATCGTCTGCCTTGCTTTCAACATTACTACGGTAACCTGTTTTTATTGCGAGATAGACCAACTCGGCCGATATCTCGCCTCATCCTGGCGCGTCATGATCACTGCGGTCTCTCCAAGCGGCCTGTTCAGCAGCGTACCGCCGCCAAATCGCCAACCTTCATTGGATTTCGCCATCACGGCGAACTCCGGTTGCGCGGGCTCTGCTTTTTCATACTCGGTCCGCATTATATAGATGATGTATTGCACGCCTTGCCGGAAACAATGCCCCTGCTCCGTACACGGTAAGTCTTCAGCTCGAACCGGCGCACCGCTTTCAACCATATAAGTCGTAACATCGCCGTTGTTTTTCTGCGCTTCCGTCATCCAGTTTCGCCACCGCCGCTTATTATGCCATCGGCGAATACGGCTATCCGTCAGGAGCCATTGCCCATCATAGTCTCCTGCACGATAGGTCTCTATCCATTGACGCAGGACAGCATATACTTCAATTACGTCTTCTTCTGTTGCGAGAAGCAGCTCTTCGGCAAAGGCGCCATTAGAAGAAAAAGCCGCCGCAAGCGCACCCGAACCGATGGCCGCCCTGCGCGTCAACACGCAGCTCATTCCTCCGCCTCACCCATCAGCTGGCGAACGAAATAGATATATTCGAGCGCCGTGCGGTAGGCGAGCTGATCCTGGTTCGCTGTCCCGCCATGACCGCCTTCGATATTTTCGTAATAATAGTAATCATAACCAAGTTCACTCATGCGCGCCGCGGCTTTGCGGGCATGGCCCGGATGAACACGATCATCCTTGGTGGAGGTGTAAAACAACACCTTCGGATAGGGCTGGTCGGCCGCAAGGTTTTGATAGGGCGAGTACTGAGAAATATATTCCCACTCTTCCGGAATGTCCGGATTGCCATATTCACCCATCCACGATGCGCCAGCGAGGAGTTTGCTGTATCGCTTCATGTCAAAAAGCGGCACGCCGATATCGATCGCATTATAGAGCTCAGGACGCTGGGTCAGCATCGCGCCCATGAGAAGCCCGCCATTGGAGCGCCCGATAATGCCGAGCTTTTCCGGCGACGTGACGCCCGTTTCAATCAGGTCCTCAGAGACCGCAATGAAATCGTCAAAAGAGCGCTGGCGGTTTTCTTTCAGCGCCGCTTCGTGCCAGCGCGGACCATATTCAGAGCCGCCCCGAATGTTCGACAGGACCATGACGCCGCCGCGCTTGACCCATAGAAGGCCCGCCAGCGCACCATGCTGCGGGCGTGACGGCTCGTCATAATAAACCGGCAGGATCGGCGCGAGGAACCCGCCATAACCATACTGGATCGTCGGCGCATTTCCCTGCTTAAGCACGGAATCGCGACCCATCACGAAATAAGGAACCTTCGTTCCATCTGCGGAGGTCGCAAAACGCTGCTCCACCGTGACGCCGCTCGCATCATAAAACGCCGGCGTTTCCATGATCTTTTCGACGCGATTCTTCGCTGTCACATAGTAAAGAGATTCCGGCGACGTCATGCTTTCATAAGACAGCATCGCATCATCGGTTCCGCCGCCGGACGAAGCGATCTCAACCACGCCATTGGCCGGAAGCTTGATGTCCCTGGCTTTCCACTTCCCGTTCTTCCCACGGGTGAGGCGCGCTGCCTTGCCGGAAACGTCATCAAGATACTGAATAACGATGTTTGATTTTCCCACGCCAACTCTTTCCACTGACTGGCGATCATTAGCAACGAAAATCGGCTCAACCACGCCGCCTGCAAGATCATAAGCGACCACTGCGCCCTGTGCGTAAGTCGCATCATTATGCGACCAGTCTTCGCGCAGAAAGAGGATCGCGCGACCGTCAAGGACACCGTTTAAATCCGTATTCAGAGGAAATGGCAGTTTTGCCTGTTCTCCGCCTGGGCCTGCCGCGTAATAATATTCTGTCTCGAAAAAAGTGACGGCGCGCTGCGCGAATAAATGCGTCTCGTCGCCATCATGTTCGACCGACGGGTAGGTCGCGACATCGCCGGTCTCGCCCTCAAAGAACAACCTCGCATCGCCAAGGTCTTCGCCGCGGCGCCAGACCCGCAGCGATCTCGGATAACCTGAATCCGTAAGCGAACCATCGCCCCAATCGGCGCCGACCAGCAACGTGTCCGCATCAATCCAGTCAAGCCAGGTCTTGCCTTCAGGAATTGAAAACCCGCCATCTACAAACATCATGGTTTCAAGATCGAACTCGCGCCAATAGGCGGCGTCCTTACCGCCATCGGATAGTTCGATCATGCAATGTCTGTATTCAGGCGACAGGCAAACGATGTTGCCCTTGATCCAGTTACGATCTTCGTCCTTCGCAAGCGCATCAAAGTCGAGCACGGTCTCCCATTCGGGCGCGCCGGCTTTGTATGTCTCCACACTGGCGCGGCGCCATACGCCGCGGACATAAGTCTCGTCCTGCCAGAAATTGTAAACAAACCCGTTGTGGATCTGTCCCAGCGGCAGGCGCGCATCGGAGTTGAGGATCGACAACGCTTCCTGATAAAGCGCATCAAAACGGGGATCGGCCTCTAAAACGCCAAGCGATTGGTCATTTTGGGACCGAACCCAGTCAAGCGCAGCTTCGTCCTCGACCTCTTCGAGCCACAAATGCGGATCGTCATCCGCGTGCGCCATACTCACCGCCGCCGTCGCCGCCAGAACGGCCCAGGTCATACTTTTCATCACGATTTCCTTCTCTCAAGGAGGTTTGCCCGACCCGCGCCCGGCTTAACCATACAAACCGCTGACGCCGCTGCAAGGTTTGCGCAGCGATCATGTTAACCATATGAAAACAAAAGTAAAAATGTACATTACGCATTAGAAAATGTTTTAGCGCTGGCCAATAGATTGCAATGACGGAGGGCGTATTGGTTATTCGGGGACTTCGAGCATGTCAAAACGGGACGCAAGACGATATCGGCGCATCAGCCTTAACCTGCCGGCGCAGATTGTCGTCAATACCGTCGATCACTATGAAGGCGAGTTGCTGAACATTTCTCCCGGCGACATGGCGATCATTGCAGACACCAAAGCAGTGCCCGGCGACGCGGTGGTGGTCAGGATCAAGGGCCTTGACGTCATCGAAGGGACGGTCGCCCGCACTTTACCGGATGGTTTTGCGGTTTCTTTCCTGTTGTCTAAGAAGCGCCGGACGCTCCTCACCGAAAAATTGATGCTGCTCTCAAACCAAGCGTTTTCAGCAGGACTTGAAGACCGACGCGCAACGCCGCGCCATCGCAACTCAAATTCCCGCACCGTTTGCCGCCTTGAAGACGGCACCGCACTTTATGTAAAAATTCTCGACGTCTCCGTAGACGGCGTTGCTGTTGATGCGCCCCGCCGTCCCGCAGTTGGCTCAGCCATCCATATCGGCCGGCAACGTGGCGTGATTGTCCGGCACACACCGCGCGGGTTCGTGGTGTTTTACGAAACCATGCAGGAAGAACGCCCGCAGCCAATCCTGCGCGCTGTCTGAGACGCCTCGCTTTACTTCCCGCTCAGTATCCCACCGGCCCCAAAACAATCGGGCCCAGATTGTCCAGAACTTCACGGGCGTTAAAGGCGTTCGGGTTGTCGCCAGGTTTGGCGCCCTCATGCATCGTGACAAAGGCGACCGCCGAATACCGGGTGATTTCCCGTACATAAGTGTCGTAGGGATAGCCCCAACCGAAGCCGTAAGCGTAATAGGGAAAAGCATTAAACGGTCGATGGAACGGGTGCCCGAAGCCATAGCGCCCATAAAATGCAGGGTAGGATGATCCTCGGAACGAACTGGTCGTCTCCGTGTCGTTTTCAATAACCACAAAATGATCATACCCCTGATCGACGGTCAGTTCCGCCGCCCGGTAAAGCAGCGAATTCTCAACGACATCACGCGGTGTCGAAGAGTTGCCGCGAAAAGTGATCCGGAAACGGTTTGATTCAATTCGTTGGTCCGAGAACCCGTATCCGCCGCCTTGCGAGGCGGGCCCATAGGGCGTCGCCGTCGCGCACGCCGCCAGTAAACACAACGCCGCAGCGCTGAGCGAAAAATTTCTGAACATGATGATCTCCGGTTGATCCTCTACACGTCGCCCTTGGGGATAAATATAGAGCGAGAACCGGACGGCGGCAAAGGCGGATTATAGCGCTTTGTTATTCCTCACGGATATTTGACGGCGCAGCCTCCGCATGGTCGTCAATCTCAACATGCAGGCCCGCCGGCGCGGATTTGATATGCAATTCCCGTTGCGGGAACGGTATCTCGACGCCGGTTTCGTGGAGCATTTCCCAGACCGCCATCATCACATCACTGCGTACGTTTGAGATACCGTTCGCTGGATCGTTAATCCAGAAGCGCAGGTCAAAATTGATTGAGCTGTCTCCAAACTCGATCAGGTTACAGCGCGGCGCCGGCGTTTTCAGGACACGCTCCACCTCCACCGCCGTCGCTTCCGCGCGGCGGGCGAGATCGCGCAAATCCTTTGTGCCGTAAGAGACGCCAAACGGCGCATGCAGGCGCACCACGCGGTCGGAGTGAGACCAGTTGATCACGCCTTCATTGATGAAACGGTCGTTCGGCATCAAATGCGCCATGCCGTCGCGCGTGCGGATTGAAACATAACGCGCATTCATCTGCGTCACCCAACCGAATGTGTCTTCGATCTGAATAACGTCGCCCGGCTTGATCGACTTGTCGGCGATCAGCGTAAAGCCGGCGAAGAAATTCGACACCGTGCGCTGCATGCCGAGACCGACGCCAAGGCCGACCGCGCCGCCAAAGATCGCCAGTGTGCCAAAAGGAAACCCGACGATCTGAAGGGCGGCGATCAGCGCCACCACCGGCAGGAGGACGTTGAGTATTTTTGACAGCAGCGCCTTAAAGGATACCGTCAACTCATCAATCGTATTGATCCGACTGGTGATGAATTTGTTGATGAAACTCGCCGCCCAGAACAGAACGCCGAAAATCGCCAGCGTCCTGAGAAGGTCCAGCGCTGACAATCGCTCAGCCTGCCCGTCTTCATTTTCGCCAAGAGGCACTGAAAAGGCTTCAAGCTGAACAAGAACGTCATCAAGCACGCCAAAGGCGTCGAGCGCGGCAATCGGCCAGGCGACATAAAACGCGACCTTCGACCAGAAGGGCGAGCGGATAACCAGCGTGACAAGGCGAATGACGATCCATGCGGCGAGCAGGCTTGTGCTCGCACCAACAAGCGCATTCGAAATCCCGAAAGAGCGCAGGATCACTACCGCCGTCTGCAATATAATGAACAGCGCAATCGGCGTCGCGATATGCGCAAAGGCGTTCGCCGCGCGGCGCAAAAGGCCGTAAGGCGCGCGGGGCGCAATCTGGCTTTGAATCAGCTTCTTTAATTGCGGCCCGAAAACAGCCGCCGGCGCAAGTGCGACAAACAGGATCACCGCCTGAATGGCGACATCGATGGAGATCATCTGGGACTGGGCGAAGGCCAGAAATTCGTTGAATTTTTCTCTTACCGCATCCGCGCCGACAAGCGTCTCGATTGCAGACTCGTCCGGATCTATCTCAAGCGTATCGGAAGCCGGTTCGTCCGCGCCATCTTCTTGCGGGTCGGCGGGCGGATCTTCTTCAGGCGCTTCTTCTTGCTGCAACATTTCTATTCAGGTTCGACCAAGAGTTCCCGTTTAACATGCGTCACGTTTCGGGCAAATAAAACGATCAGGCAGCTTATATCTGTTTGACTACGAACAAATCCGGTATGGGAAAAGTTCAGCGTCAAACTTCGCTTTGCATTTTCGACAGGCTCGCGCAGCCCTCCTTGGCGAGGCCCAGCAACGCCGCAAATTGCTCATCAGAAAAAGGGTCGCCTTCCGCCGTAGCCTGGATTTCAACAAGGCCGCCCTTGCCGGTGATGACAAAGTTTGCATCAGCCTGCGCGGTCGAATCCTCGTCGTAATCGAGATCCAGCGCCGGCGCGCCGGCGACAAGGCCACACGATATCGCAGCCACCTGATCGGTAATTGGACTGGATTTGATAATTCCCTGCGCCGCCGCCCAGTCGCAGGCCTGGCGCAACGCTACCCACGCGCCGGTGATCGCCGCTGTGCGGGTGCCGCCATCAGCCTGAATCACATCGCAATCAACCAGCACCTGACGCTCGCCTAGCGCTTTCAAGTCAACCACGGCGCGCAGCGACCGACCGATCAGACGCTGGATTTCCTGCGTCCGGCCTGACTGGCCGCCTTTGGCTTCGCGCTTCATGCGCCCGCCAGTGGAACGCGGCAGCATGCCGTATTCCGCTGTCACCCAGCCGCGACCGCCGCCACGCAGCCATGGCGGCACGGTCTCGTCCCAGCTGGCGGTGCACAGGACATGCGTCTCGCCAAATTTGACGAGGCAGGACCCTTCGGCATGTTTAGCAAAGCCCGGCTCCAGCGTTACGGAACGAAGCTCGTTAAAGGCGCGGCCAGATGGTCTCATGAGAAACTCCTTAAAATCCCGCCGTACCTAGACCCACGCGCGCATCCTTGTCGAGCCGTCTTTTTTCCTTGGTTTAGCATTCGATCATTTGTATTTTTAAATTCGCATCAAAGTCCCTATCTATCTGATTATGAGCGCCTTGAACGATATTGACGAACGATCGCGGGATATCTTTCGCCGCCTCGTTGAAACGTACCTGTCCACCGGCGAGCCGGTCGGTTCGCGTACGCTGAGCAATGACCGCAGCATCGAGGTTTCCGCCGCCACAATCCGCAACATCATGTCCGATCTCACCGATGCGGGATTGCTGCACGCGCCGCACATCTCGGCGGGGCGACTGCCGACTGAGCTTGGCTTGCGCCTTTTCGTCGACGGATTGATGCAGGTTGGCGAACTGACCAGCGAAGAACGCCGTGCGATCGAAACGGAGACCGCCGGCAGCGATATCGAAGCGTTGCTGGAGAGTGCAGCCACCCGTATGTCCGGCCTTACCCAATCGGCCAGTCTGGTGGTGACGCAAAAATCCGATGCGCCGTTGCGCCATATCGAATTTGTCGCCACGGGACCAGGCAATGCGCTGGCGGTGCTGGTTTATGAAGACGGCAGGGTCGAAAACCGGGCGCTGGAAACCCCGGGTGATCTGCCGGCTTCGGCGCTGATTGCCGCTGGGAATTATTTGAATGCGCGATTGCGCGGGCGCAGCCTCAGCGAGACCCGCGAGGGCATCCTCAATGAAATCGAAACCCACCGGGCCGAGCTTGATGAATTAACCGCAAGGCTGGTGCGCCAGGGCGTGGCGGATCTGTCCGGCAGCGACGATTCCTCTTTGATCGTGCGCGGCACCGGACATCTGCTTGACGAGTCCGCTCTTGGCGACATTGAGCGGGTGAGAAAGCTGTTTGACGACCTGGAACGCAAACGCGACGTGATCGATCTTCTCTCCGCCGCCAAGGACGGGACGGGCGTGAAAATCTTCATCGGCTCGGAAACACGACTGTTTTCACTTTCCGGCTCGTCCGTCATCGCTGCGCCCTATCGCGATGAATCGCGCAAGATTGTCGGCGTTTTAGGCGTAATCGGCCCGACGCGGCTGAACTACGCCAAAGTCATTCCGATTGTGGATTACACCGCCGAAGTCGTCTCGCGCCTGTTGAAATAAGGCCTCACGGCGCGTAAATCCCCCCTTCAACAGTTGCAAAAGTCAAAGATCATAATTCTATGAGCAATCATGATTACCCCGAAAATAACGGGCAGGAAAATCCGGATGAGGCCGTCGATCTTGGTCAGGAAGACCGCGCCGACGCCCCCGTAGCTGACAAAAAACCTTCATCCGAGCAGCAAATTGCAGAGCTCAACGATCGCATTTTGCGTCTGGCGGCGGAACTCGAAAACACGCGGCGCCGCGCGGCCCGTGAAAAAGCGGATGCCGGCCGGTACGCCATCGCCAATTTCGCACGCGATATGTTAGCCGTAGCGGATAATTTCGAACGCGCATTGCGCGCCGCCGGCGTTTCCGGTGAAGAACTGCCCGAAGGGCGCAGCGAGGCGTTTACCGGCTTGGTCGCCGGCATCCAGATGACGGAAAAAGAACTCTTGAGCGTATTGGAGCGCTATGGCGTTCACCGCGTTGAACCGGCCGGCGAAAAGTTTGACCCGAACCTGCATCAGGCGGTTGCGCAAGTGCCCGGCGGTTCGATCCCCGCAGGACATGTCGTCGATGTCGCCCAACCAGGCTTTACGATCGGCGAGCGCGTCTTGCGCGCCGCGATGGTCACCGTCTCAAGCGGCGCAACAGCACCGGAAAATGGCGCCGGAGCGGCGGCGGATTCCGAAACAAGTTAGCGCGCTGGCGATATTACTCCTCTTTAGAGGCTGCGTCCGAGAGAAGCGTTTCGATCGCGGCGGACAACTCAGAGCGGAAAGGGCGCGCTCCCGTATCCTCAGCCGGGCCCCGACTGGTCACCACCGCAACAATGATATTCCTGTCCAGATAATGGTTCAGGATCGCATTATCGCCCCAGTCCTCATAACCGCGTGCGCTTAGCCGCGCGCCCAGCGCATCATGCTCACGCCAGAAACCGCCAAAGGTGACATAATCAGACTTCCGTTCAGCGCGTGGCGCGAACAAGGCTTCAATAGATTGTACACTGAGCACGTTTCCATTCGTCAGCGCCCACTGATAGGCCGCCAGATCTTCAGCGGTAATCAACAACCCGGCGGAGGCGACCATGCCGTAATTACGATTGATCAATTCAGGCGGGAATGGCGCCAGCGGCTGCCCCAAAACCAATGGATCACGAAGATCAACCAGGCTCCAGTGACGCGGACGCTCAAGACAGGCGGGCGTCAATATTTTCTCGCGCAGCAAATTTTCGTAATCGCGACCGTATATACGTTCCAGCAATATGCCAAGCACATCATAACCATCATTGGAATAGTTGAACCGCCCCATCTTTTCCGGATCGAAAGGCGCATTATCAATCGACGCCAGCGCGGCGTCACGATCCGTTTCCCGTTCGGTGACATAGGACGAACCCAACCCTGAGCGGTGCAGGAGGAGATCTTCAATCGTCACGCCCCGAGCGCTAAGCTTCATATCCGGCGCGTATTCAGCGATCGGGTCATCTAATGCAATCACGCCTTCTTCTGCCGCTTTCAACGTCAGCGCCGCAGTAAAGTATTTGGTGATGGAAGCTACATGAAACAGAGTTTCGTCTGTAACGGGAATGTTTTCGCTTAGCGATGCGCTGCCGGCGGTACGGCTGTACACCACGACACCACCCTGCATAATGGCGACGCCGCCTGCAAAGCCGCGACCCAGGGCGTCATCGATAACAGCGTCAATGCGGGCGGCCAGGGCCGCATCGGTTTTGATGAGAAGGGGCGTGCATTCTTTTTCGTCAGTCTTTGACGCTGCAACAGTCGTCGGCGCGCCACACGCTGGCAGCAAAAGCGCCACTGTGAGACAACTCGCCAGAAGGCTTTTCATTTTCATGATCATTGGCACTCTGCTCCGGACTCTACGACTTCGCCACATTTATGTGCGCGGCGCTGGCGTGTCTTGAACGGATTTGCAGTTGATCAGTGAACGAAAGCGTTGCGGAAAGCCCGCGGACTCCATCCAGTCGCCGATTTGATTTCTCGGGAGAAATGGCTTTGATCGGCATAACCGCATTCCGCAGCGATGCGCGCCAGCGGATAATCGCTCAGCAGCAACATGGAATAGGCGCGTTGCAGTCTTGCTTCACGGCGATAAGCGGTCGGCGTCAGGCCAAAACGGCGCACAAACCGCCGGGTCACCTCATAAGCGCGTAGCCGACGACCTTCGGACGTCGCCGCCGTAAAGTCAGCGGCCGCCCCTGCGCCATCAACGCTTTCACAGCCATTATTCGGGAGCGCCAGGAGCGCGGCGATATCATTGCCGCAACGCGATGCGCGCAGCATCGACCGATGAAGACGCGATTCCAGATTGATCCGCCCGCGTAAAGGACGCCAACCATTGCGTCGGATCATCTCTCGCCAGGCGTCTTTCGATACCGGCAACCTCATGAATGACGATGGCGCGCCGCTCGCTGAATTCGCGTGGGCGCAGAACGGCGGACGAAAAAGAAGGTCGCCTTTCGCGTAGCGATGGCGTCCTCCCAGATCCGTTTCGCGCACCTCGCCATCAAGAACGACGATAAGGCGCGCATCGCCATGACGGTGTAAGGGAAGCGTCGCCTCAGCGTCATTACGGACAACGCAATCTTGTAAGTCAGACATGGGGTGCGCGCGTCAGCCTGTTACGTTCGGCGCTGCCGCGCGGACATCGTCGCTGACATAGGTTTCATAGATCTTGAAGTTCTCGACGAACATCGACGCCAGCTTTTGCGCCTGCGCGTCATAGGCCGATGGGTCAACCCAGGTGCTGCGCGGCGTGAGGATCGCATCATCGACGCCGTCGATATTTTCGGGGACTTCAAAACCAAAAATCTCGTCCTTTCGCATGGACGCATTTTTTAAAGAACCGTCAAGCGCCGCCGCCAGCAACGCCCGCGTCGCCTTGATCGGCATGCGTGAGCCAACGCCATGGGGACCGCCGGTCCATCCTGTCGAGACGAGCCAGCAGTGAACATCGTGGTGGTTGATCAATTCGCCAAGAAGTTTTCCGTACTCGGATGGATGACGCGGCATGAACGGCGCTCCAAAACAGGTTGAGAAGGTCGCCTGCGGCTCATTCCCAAGGCCTTTTTCGGTCCCGGCCACCTTGGCGGTATAGCCGGACAGGAACATATACATCGCCTGCGCGGCGGTCAGTTTTGCAATCGGCGGCATCACGCCAAACGCATCGCAGGTCAGCATGATAATATTTTTCGGATGCGTCGTGCTGCCCTCAAGGCTGGCGTTGGGGATGTAGTGAATCGGATACGCGCCGCGGGAATTTTCCGCCAGGGTCGCGTCATCAAGATCAAGCTCGCGGGTCACCGGGTCCATAACGACATTCTCAAGGACCGTTCCGAAACGCTTCGTCGTCGCGAAAATTTCCGGCTCCGCCGTCGGCGAAAGACGGATCATCTTGGCGTAACATCCGCCCTCAAAGTTAAAGAGCCCGTTCGGTCCCCAGCCATGTTCGTCATCGCCGATCAGCATACGGTCGGGATCGGCGGAAAGGGTTGTTTTTCCGGTGCCGGAAAGGCCGAAGAAAATCGCCGGATCAGCGTTCTCGCCGACATTGACCGAGCAGTGCATCGGCATGATGCTCTGTTCCGGCAGGAGGTAGTTGAGGATGGTGAAAACGGATTTTTTCATCTCACCGGCGTAGGACGTGCCGCCGATCAGAACGATGCGTCGCACGAAATCAACCGCGATGACAGTGCCGCCGCGTGACCCGTGCGCTTCAGGGTCGGCGCGAAAGCCTGGCAGGTCGACAATCGTGAAATCCTGTTCGCCGCCCCGCTCGCTCAGTGGCGGGCGGACCAACAGATGTTGAATAAATAGTCCGTGCCAGGCGTATTCTGTAAAGACCCGAACCTTGATCGCATAGTCGGCGTCGGCGCCGCCGCGCAGATCCTGCCGGATCAGCTCAATATTGCTGGCGTAGTCGAGCATGTCGCGATGGAGCTGCTCGAACTGTTGCGGCGTCATCGACTTGTTGGCGTCCCACCAGATTGTGTTTTCGGTTTCCGGCTGCCGGACGATGAATTTGTCCTGCGCTGAGCGGCCTGTGTGCTCACCGGTTTTAACGACGAGCGGACCGTCTTTGGCGATTTCGCCCTCACCGCGCGCCACCGCAAGTTCGTAAAGCGCCGCTGCGGGCAGGTTCGCCAGTGACGCCGGCGCACAATCATCAAAAGAACTCGCGGCGCTCGGGGCCGGCGAAGCCATTGCATTCATTTTTTTCTCCCGGGCCCAGGCCATCAGGGCCTTGCGCCATACCCCCTGGACCACGACGTACAGGAGAGCGCGCTCCGCTATTAGTCCAAAATTCAGGGCCTGGCCAGCCAGATGTGGCCGGTCTCCTGCTGATGTCGCCATCTTGTGTCCCAAGCGAGGCCATGCGACATCCCCAGCGAATTTGGTCATGGGAGATACGGTATGAGAAGTAGTCTACGGTTTTTGCTGGCGGTGTCCGCGTTTAGCCTCGTCGCCAGCTGCGGCGATAGCCAGACCACCGGCGAAGAAACGCCAGCGGCGCCTGCGTCAACTGATACAGAGACAACAACAGACGACGCAACAGCGCCCGGCGCCGAGGCCGGCGATATCTCCAGCCAAGACCTCGCCCGTCATATCGCAACCCTTGCTTCCGACGCTTTCGAAGGCCGCGCGCCTGGCACGCCAGGCGGTGAGAAAACCAGAGCCTATATCGCCAGTGAATATGAACGCATTGGCCTGGAACCCATCGGCGACAGCTTTGAACAGCCTGTGCCGATTGTGGAGTCAACACTGCAGCCGGATAGCTCGTCTTTCTCGGTCAGCATCAATGGCGAAGCGCGCGATCTCGAATACCGCACAGACGTCGTTTACTGGACGAAGCGGGCTGAAGAGAACGTCGAATTTGCTGACAGCGAACTGGTCTTTGTCGGCTATGGCGTTGTCGCGCCTGAATATGACTGGAACGACTATGATGGCGTTGATGTCGAGGGCAAAACCGTCGTCATCCTGGTGAACGACCCCGGCTTCGCGACGCAGGACCCGGACCTCTTCAATGGCAACGCCATGACCTATTACGGCCGATGGACCTACAAATATGAAGAAGCGGCCCGTCAGGGCGCGGCGGCGGCCATGATCATTCACGACACCGCCCCCGCCGCCTATGGCTGGAACGTGGTCGAGGGTTCCTGGTCTGGACCGCAGGTCGATTTGCAGCGCGACGATAATGGCGCCAGCCGGGTCGCCGCGGAAGGATGGTTCTCTAACGATATCGCGCGCACCCTGTTCGATGCGACGGGCCTAGATATGGACGCGCAGATGCAGGCGGCCATGAGCCGCGATTTCCAGGCTGTTCCGATGCCAGGCGTCACGGCTTCCGCAGTGCTGAACAACAAAATCGTCCGCAGCGAAGACGCGAATGTTGTCGGCGTTCTGAAAGGCGCTCAGCGTCCGGATGAATATGTTCTCTATATGGGTCACTGGGATCACCTCGGAACCAATCCGGATACGGAAGGCGACGACAAAATTTATAATGGCGCCGTCGACAACGCCACAGGCATCGCCGCAATCATCGAAATCGCGGAGAAGTTCGCGACGAATGAAACCGCGCCAGATCGTTCCATTATGCTGGTCGCGGTGACAGCAGAAGAGTCAGGCCTCCTGGGCTCGGCGTATTTCGGCGAGTACCCGCCGGTTCCGCTCAAGCAGATTGTCGCCGGCGTCAATATTGACGCCATTTTGCCGACCCCGCCGTCGAAAGACATGATCGTTGTCGGTTATGGGGCGTCAGAGCTTGAAGATATCCTCAAAGACGTTGCGGGGGGTTACAATCGCTACCTGACGCCGGACCCGGAAGCGGAAAAAGGCTACTTCTACCGCTCCGACCATATCTCGCTCGCCAAAAAAGGCGTCCCGATGCTTTATGCTGACGGCGGCGCAGACCTTGTCGATGGCGGGACTGACGCAGGCGAAGCCTATGGCGCCGACTATCGCGAAAACCGGTACCACGCGCCCAGCGACGAATATGATGCAGACTGGCCAATGGACGGTATGCTCGACACGGTGGAAATTCTCTATGAAGTCGGCGCCACAATCGCTTACTCCGACGACTGGCCAAACTGGTATGAAGGGAATGAATTTCGCGCGCTGCGCGACGCGCAACTTGCCGGCGAATAAAAACCAGCGAGATAATATCAGCGAGGTCTGCGCGCTCTTAATGCGTTGCAGGCCTCGCTTGTTAATCGTCAAGACCGCGTTTCAATCGAAATAAAATTTCGCCGGTGGCGGCAATTCGAATTTATCGAAAGCAAACTCTTTTTGCGGGCCATTTCTATCCACCCATCCCAAAAACAAATGCGCAGACCAAACATTTGGATTCGGATCTATGCGGCCATGAAAATGGCGTTGCCCTTGATACGCAACCGCGTCGCCAGGCTTCATCTTTGTCCTGACATACTCTAAGTCGCCAAAGTCTTTATACCCAGTGTGATGATCCAGATTACTGTCTGCAATGCGGCCAGACCCAATACAGAAATCCCATATAATATCATCGGAATATCCTAGGGTCAGATTCAGACTGTGCTCGTTTGATGGCCGATCATTATGAACAACGCATGTCGCGCCTTTCGGATAGATTCTGCCCCATGCATAGGACGGCAACAGTTTTTTGCGGGTAATCTTCTCCATGATGGGCGTCAGCCCCCACAACAATCCAAGAGAAAACGGAAAATGCGCTGACGCTATTTCGTAAGCGTCAACGGGCAGCAGGTTGGTCTTTGAGAGGAAGCGTTTCTGATGCTCAAGCGTGTCGCCCATATTGAGTTGCATGATAGAAAGAAACGCAGAGATGACCTCCGGCTCCAGCAATGCCGGTAAAAATACAAACCCGTTCTCGTCATATGCTTTGTAATTGTCAGTCATTGTTTCAATTGTGCTCATGTTTTTGCGTTGCGATCCTGATCGTATCCTCAAACAACGCCAGCGAAAGCAGGAATGAGGGCCGTATTAGTTCTATATTTGAGACACTCCGCGCTCAAGACTTGCTTTCCAGCCAACATAAAGAGGCGGTTAACTATATTGCCTAAGCCCTTGTTAACTGTGGCGCGCCATCTTTGCGCCGGGAGATACATGTCTTGGAAACGATTTTCGACCTCTTGGCGGTTTTGTTATTCGTCGCGACGGCAGGACTGTTTGTCCTGCGCTTTCGCCATGAAGAACCGCCGGTTACGCCCTATCTGCTGATTGCAGTCGTGTGCGCCGTTGGAAACTGGCTTGGCAATAATGGCGGCGGGCCCGCAGCTGTCGCCCTTCTGATCGCCGGCTCGTTTCTGGCCTTACATCTTGCCGGTCAGCCTTATCGCGAAAAGCCGGAAGAAACCAACAAGTCCTGATTTTTGCGGGCTTGCGGCGGGCGTTATTTATTTCAAAGCAAACTTTGCTAGTCTTGCCGGCCTCGCAGCCGGTGGGCGCGTAACCTTGCGGAGATGACCTCGATTGGACGCGGCGCAAACAGATACCCGGATCACCAATGATCCTGATGACAAGCACATTGTTGATGTGTTGATTGAAGAACGCGCGCAAAAATTAATGCGAAGCCGTCTCTGGCCGCTTTATAAATCGTTACTCTATCCGCTTCTGCTGCATGGTCAGGCCGTTAAGATGGCGGACGCGATCGCGGACCTTTCCGCGCGGGACGTGTTCGATTTTATCAGCGCCCTTCTTCATCTGGATGTTCAAACGGAAGGCGTCGAAAATATCCCGTTAGACGGACGCGTCCTGATCGCGTCAACCCACCCGACCGGCATTCCCGACGGCGTCGCCATGTTCGATGCGGTCAAGGCGTGGCGCCCGGATATGACGTTCTTCGCCAACCGCGACGCTTTGCGGGCCGCGCCGGGTCTTGACGATATGATCATCCCTGTCGAATGGGTTGAAGAAAAACGCACCCTTTTACGCTCACGCGAAACCCTCGTCAGCGCCATTCGCGCGTTCGAAGCGGAAAAATGTGTTGTGCTGTTTCCATCCGGTCGCCTTGCAGCGATGAACGATGAAAAGCAGCTGGTAGAACAGGACTGGTTGCCGTCCGTTGCGATCTTTGCGCGAAAATACCGCTGTCCGATCGTGCCCGTGCATATCGCGATGCGAAACTCATGGCTTTATTACTGGTTCTGGAAACTCAATACCGAACTGCGCGACATCACGCTGTTTCATGAGTTATTGAACAAAAAGGGCAAGACCTACAAACTGACCTTCGGCAAGCCGATCGCGCCGGATTCGCTCAAAGGCGACCCTCCCGATGTCGCCGAAGCCTTGCGCAAACACGCCATGAATGACGTCGTGAACAACAAACCCTGGCCTGTTACTCAGCCGGCGTCACCGTGATCGGCGCGCGCGCAAGAACCTTTTTGTTGCCATGGATAAACCTCAGCTCGTAATCGCCGGGCTCTCTCGGCATGCGCACACGCACAGGGCTGCCGCCTTTCGTGTAACCATAACTTTCATATTTTAAATCAGGCGCGCCCATTTTTGATACAGCCACATAATCGCCAGAGCCCGGCGGCGGACCTGTAAATTCGATCTCGACAAGCTCACTCGATTTTGCGGTTGATGGCCCATTCAGTGTCGCGGTCGCGGCGGTCACAGTGATGGGGCGACGCGCCAGCACTTTTTTATTGTTCTGTACAAAGCGAAGTTCGTATTGCCCGGCATCCAGTGGCATACGTATTTCCGCCGGACTACCTTGCTTTGTATAATGATAGTCGTTGTATTTATTGTCTGGCGCATCCGGCGCCGTAACCGTCACCCAGTCGCCGGAGGCCGCCGCCGGCCCAGTAAATTCAACACTCACCGTTTCTCCGGCGATCGCTGTATCTTTCGCTGATAGCGTCGCCGTTGCAGCTGTTACGGTAATCGGCTGACGGGCGATAACCTTTTTGTTTCCCTGCACAAACCGTAATTCATATTCACCCGCCTCCAGCGGCATGCGAATCGTCGCCGGGCTTCCCTGCCGTGTATAATGATAGCTGTTATATTTATTCTCAGGCGCGTCCGGCGCCGTTACCGTGATCCAGTCTCCGGACGCCGCCTCGGGCCCGGAAAACTCAACCTGAATTTCCTCGCCGGAAACAGCGGTTTGCGGACCGCTGATGGTCGCCAACGCGGCGGCAACGGTGATCGTTTTGCGGGCGAGCACTTTTTTGTTGCCCTGAACGAAACGGATTTCATACTCGCCCGCCTCTAACGGCATGCGCAGCTTACCGGGGCTGCCCTGACGCGTGTAATAGTAATTCGTATACGCTTTATCATCCGCATCCGGCTTGACAACCGTAATCCAGTCGCCCGACCCGGCTGGCGGCCCTGTGAACGCAACAGTGACTTCCTCGCCCGCAACCGCCCTATCCGGCGCCGTCAGCGTCGCCTCAGCGGGCGTCGCCATGATATCGACGCTCGCAAGCGTGCGGATCGGCTGGCCCAGCATATAGCGGACTTCATAGGCGCCTGGCTCCACCGGCATCCTGATTTCAGCGGGATCGCCCTGGCGGGTGTAGGCGTAAGGCCCGAAATTGCCATTGTCGGCGCCCTTCGGAACAATAGTGACATAATCACCCTTACGGTCAGGCCCGGTCCAGTGAACAAGAATGTTCGTCCCCGCAATAACCTCGCCGCCGGGGTCAGGCGTCACCGTCGCCTCGACCGGGAAGGTGAGCGCGATGGTCACGGTCTTCCAGGAATTCTCCCGCACGACCACCGCTTCCTGAGCGCCTTTGAGACCGTCAGACGGGCGTTCGACCGTGACGTCATAGGCGCCCGGCTCAACAACCGCATCGACAACGCCCGCGTTTTCCTGATGAAAAACCGGTTCGCCGCCTTCACCGGCAGCCTGGCGCGGCGTCACGGTCCAGGTGAGACCGTCTTCGATAACAAGGCCGCCTTCAAGCTCTGTTGCGCGCAGGCGCACCTTCGTTTCCGTGACAGCCTCGGGCGCGGCGGCGACCGTCTCCTCCAGCGCCGCGCTTAATTCGCCGGCGGTCGATGCTGAAACGAATTTGCCGCCGGTATTCTCGGCAATGCAGCGCAACTGCGCTTCATGGTTTTCTTCGGTCACGTCAAAACCGATCACATGGGCCGTGAAATCAATGCCCGCCTGTTCAAGCGCTGAGGCCGCGCCGCAAGGGTCAGGCGCACAAGTCTCGATGCCATCGCTGACAAGGATCACTGTCGCTTTTTCTTCCGTATACTTTAGTTTTTCCGCGGCAAGCTTGATCGAATCCGCCATGGGCGTTTTGCCCTTCGGGCTTAACCCATCCACGGCGCTCTTGATCGCAGCGCGATCAGCGCCGACGGGCGCGAGTTCTTCAATGTCAGTGCAATCGCCCTTGCGATTGTGTCCATAGGCGATGAGGCCAAGACGGCGTTCTTCCGGCAAGTCGCTCAAAAGACCGCCAAGCACTCTTTTTGCGATCGTAATTTTCGCTTCTTCGTTGATCTGGCCCCACATCGAGCCTGATGCGTCCAGCACCAGAATAGCGTCGCCCTCTTCAGCGACAGCCGGGGAAAGGCCCGCCCGCGCGAAAAACAATACTGCAGTAACAATGGCGATAATTCGTAACGACATCGCGCTCTCCCCTTCGACGTCTGATGACCGGGAAGCCATAGCAGATTTTACGAAAAGAAAAACGCCGCGCAAAAAAGACCGCTAACTCAAAAACTTAGCCCGCCTTGCGATAAGTCAGCTCCAGAAACACATCCTCCAGATCCGATTCAACCGTGGAGAGGTCCTTCACCGCGATATTGGCCGCCGACAACCTTTCGAGGATCTCGCCGACCTGCGCCTTGCTGGGCTGATAGGGAATAGCGAGGCGCCCGTCCGGCTTCACTTCCGCGCTGAACGACCCGAGGTCAGGCGCCGCGCCGATCTCATGAAGCGGCGTCACCATCAGGGTTTTCTGATCGAGCGATGCGATCAGCTTCTCCGTGGGCTCACAAGCAACAACCTCGCCCTCGTGAATAATCGCAATTTCCTTGCACAACTCCTGCGCCTCTTCGAGGTAGTGCGTTGTCAGAACAATCGTGACGCCCGCCGAATGCAACTCAAGCACATAATCCCAAAGCTGTTTGCGAAGCTCAATGTCGACGCCCGCCGTCGGCTCATCGAGGATCAGGATCGGCGGCGAATGGATCATCGCCTTGGCGACAAGCAGGCGGCGTTTCATGCCGCCGGAAAGCTGCCGCACATAAGAATCAGCCTTGTCGGCGAGGCCGAGCGCTGTCAGAATTTCCATGGTGCGGCGGTTGTCTTTCGGAACGCCGTATAAGCCCGCCTGGATATCCAGCGCCTCTTTCGGGGTGAAAAAGACATCCATGTTGATTTCCTGCGGCACAATGCCGAGCGCCGCGCGCGCCTGGCGCGCATTACGATCGATATCGAAACCCCAGACAGACACTTCCCCTTCGGTCTTACGAACGAGGCCGGCGAGAATATTGATGAATGTTGATTTTCCGGCGCCGTTCGGACCGAGCAGCCCGAAGATCGTCCCGCGCGGGATTTGCAGGTCAACGCCCTTCAGCGCCTCTTTGGGCGGGGCTTTCTTGTTGCCCTTATAGGTTTTGCGCAAGGACCGCGCGGCGATGGCGTATCGCGTCGTATCCGTGTTCTCTTTCATAGCGGGCGATCCGGGGTTTGTGTGATTGCTTATCGGTCGGCGGGCGCGTATTCGTCAACAGCTCTTGACGGCGGCGCAAACCCCCGGCAATTCAACGGCGAAAGCCAAGCAAGATCCCTGTTATGACGGACAACAAACAAACAAGAACACCCGATCCGGAAGTCATCTATGTGGATACGCTGCGCGTTTCCTGCAATGGCGGCGGCGGCGCGCTCGGCCATCCGATTGTCTGGTATTCACTCGAAGACGGCGAAGCCGAATGCGGCTATTGCGACCGCAAATTCATTTACCGGGCAAAGGATGCAAGTTAAATCCTGATTTTCGTGCGCCCTAGGCGGCGCCCGCTTTCGCCAGCCGCCAGACCTCGCGGAATTTCGGCGGCGACGCCTGCAGGATCGCGTTCCGGAAAATCCGTCCCATAATCCGCATCAGGAAAATTGCGAACGCCAGCATGAACGCTGTGGCGCCAAGAATCTCCCACAGGGGCGGATCGGCGGCGGCGCGCATCATCACCGCATAAGGCGTATAAAGTGGTATCCAGGTCAGGATGCTCGCCGCAACGCCATTGGGATTTTGAAACACCATCAGCATTAACGGAAGCGGCGCGAAGACGATGAGCATCACCGGTCCCATATAGGATTGCGCATCCTGCAGCGAATTCGAGATCGCGCCAATCGCCAGAAAGATCATCGCAAAAATCACATAGGCGCACAGGAAATAGAAAAGATAGATGTAGATCAGGTTGGACGAGAACAAGGATGCGACGGCGACCGACATGATATTCTCCTGCCCAACCGATGTCGCTGACATGGCGAGCGCGCCAAAGAGAAAGATCGAAGGCATGGTCAGACCAACGGCGGCGATGCCAATCAGCTTGCCCATCATCAACTGGTTCGCAGTCACGGAAGACAAGAGGATTTCGACAATCTTGTTGGACCGCTCCTCAATCGTATTCGTCAGCAGCAGATTGCCCACGCCGAAAATGATCACCAACAGCATGTAGGTGAGAATCGCCGGAAGCGCAGTTTCAATCCGGTCCTGAAGGCCGAGCTCTGCGTTCTCCGTCGCGCGGTCGGGGCGAAACGCCGCCACCGGCGCATCAATGGCGACGACCTCGTCAAGCAATTCCTGCGAAAGGCCGAACTTTGAAATGGCTTCACGCCGGAGCGCCGTGTCGAGGGCGGACGTGATCGTCGCCTCCAGCGCCTGGTCTGTCAGATTGCGGCTCCAATATTGCGCCGGCGGCGCATCCTTTTCGCCGCCGAACCCTTCGGGAATGAGGATCGCGGCAAACACCGGTTGGGCCGGCTCATCGCCGAACCGCACCAGTCTTTCCTCAAGAAGATAAGGACGCAACGCGTCTTTCACTTCTTCAAGGCTTTCCGCTTCAGCGGCGGGTCCCGGCAAAGGAAATCGCCGAAAGGCCGGGCGCGGCATTTCAAAAGGCGCAGCGCCAGCATTCAGCAGGGGACCAATCTGTCGTTTCGCCGCCTCAAATCCGCCAGCGGCGGTAAACTCCTGTATCCTGCGCTCATTTACAGGGCCGTCGCGAAACGCATCCGGCAGCGCGCTATCCTCAAGCGTTTCAGGGTTGACGTTAACGCCGACATAGTCGTCCCATGCGGAAACCGCCAACAGCAGATAGCGCCGCTCCAGCTCGCGGTCGATATGAGCCGTATAAAGACCGGTTTCGTCATGAACGACAAAATGGCGCGTTGGCTTGTTCTGTTCCAGAAAGCTGACCGCAGCGCCCGCACCGATCACGCCAACCGGAAACATGATCAGGAAAAGCAGGAAACCGCGCGACAAAACATATTGCTTATACTCGCGCCAGGCGATGAGCAGAATCTGTTTCACTCGGCAGCCTCCATCACGGGTCGCACTGGCGCGCTTTCAACCGCCTCTTCGTCTCCGGCAAGCGCCATGAAGATATCGTGAAGCGTGGCGCCAGCCTGCTCATATCGCGTCATCGTCAAACCGGCCGCGACAGCGCGTTTCAGATAATCCTGCGGATCAACGCCATCGTCCAGCGCGATCTCGTATGTTATCTCGCCCCCGCCGCCGATGCTGTCTTCAACGCGAAGAGACGCAACGCCGCCAAGCCCGTGCAACGCTTCTGCGCCGGCCAGCGTGCGAATATGAACCCGTTTGGCGAAGTTAGAGCGCGCCTGCGCCAATGTTCCTTCAAACCGCTTGCTTCCGTGCGCGATAATAATGAACCGGTCGCAAAGTCGTTCCGCATGCTGCATGACATGGGTAGAAAAAATGATTGTTCGCCCTGCCCGTCGCTGGTCGCGGATCAGCTCTTCAAGGGTCTGCTGATTGATTGGATCAAGCCCTGAAAATGGCTCATCCAGAATCAGCAGTTCCGGCTCATGGGCGATGGTCGAGAGAAGCTGAACCTTCTGCGCCATGCCTTTTGACAGGGCTTCGTTCTTGGACCGCGCAAATTCCTCAAGACCGAATTGCTTCAGGAGGGACATCGCCTTTGCTTTCGCATCCTGACGGGACAGGCCGCGCAGCTGCGCGAAATAAGCGATGGAGTCCGCCGCTTTCATCTTGCGGTAAAGGCCGCGCTCTTCCGGCAGATAACCGATGCGCTGACGCACCGGGATCGCAGATGATGAACCCAGCACCGAAATCCGCCCAACGCTTGGCTGGATGATATCGAGCATCATGCGCAGCGTGGTGGTTTTGCCGGCGCCGTTGGGCCCTAGAAAACCGAAGATCTCACCCCTGGCGACATCAAACGAAAGGTCATTCACCGCCGTGAAGGCGCCATATTGTTTGGTGACATTTTCAAGCGAAACGGATTTTTCCGTCATCGAAATCCCTTAAATAACATCCGTTTTTTTATCGCCAGCCCCTATTAAGGAAGCGATAACTGGAAGCAATTCTACCAGCTTCCGGTGTTTTCCATGCTCGCCCATGGCTCCGCCGGCGCCAGACTGTTCCCTTTTTGAAGCAATTCGATGGAAACGCCATCCGGGGAGCGGATAAAAGCCATGTGACCATCGCGCGGCGGGCGGTTGATCGTAACGCCGGCGTCCATCAACTTCTGGCAAAGCTCATAAATATCATCGACGCGATAAGCGAGATGGCCGAAATTGCGCCCGCCGGAATATTCCTCCGGGTCCCAGTTATAGGTAAGCTCCACGACAGGCGCCTTGTCTTCCTGCGCGCGCTCAACATCCTGAGGCGCCGCGAGAAAGACGAGTGTGAACCTTCCTTTCTCACTTTCGGATCGGCTGATCTCAACAAGGCCGAGCTTTTTGCAATAAAAATCCAAAGATGCGTCGAGGTCGCTGACGCGCACCATGGTGTGCAGAAACTGCATTGAAGTCTCCTTTGGGTTCAGCCGCGGGCGCGAATGATTTCATCGCGCAGATAACCCGGCCGGCGCGCGTGATATCTGCGCATGAAAAAGGCGACGATGATCAACCAGATGACCAACACGCCGAAGAAATAATAAAACCCCGCAAGGTCCTCGATATAATAAAGCGCGGCCTCCGGCGGCGTATCCCTGAAAATTCGCATCTGCCCGTCTTCAATCAGCAGCCGGTCGGCGACCTCGACCGGCGCCGGCAACAAACCCGCCTTTTCCGCGCCCCACAGTCCCGCCGCCAACAGTCCAAAAGCGACCGGCAATGACGCCAGGAACGTCGCGAAGGCTGCAAATGCGTAACCGGGAAAGCGCGGCATGTGCACGCGGGCGTAAACCTCGCGAAACTGCGCCTCGGTCATATCTTTCAAAAACTCCGGCTCGGTTTTCTGCAAATGCGCCCATTCGATTGCGGCGCCTTCGGCGATTTCGGCTTCAATGCGCAGGCGCCAACGCCAGTAGAGACCGCCAAGCGCAGCAAGCAGGCCTGCGATCATCAAGAAAAACCAGCTCATTTCCGCCTATCCCACTGTCTATCCGGCGCTATGCGCTTGCTCACGCGCATCGCCAAGGGCGCGAACCAGCGCGTCGGCAAACCGGCCGCGCTCCGCCGGCGACAGGAAAGACCCGAGAATCAGCGTGCCGCCCTTGCTCATCACCTTGACCTGGCTCTCATGACCGACCGGCCGGTCGATATGCACCTTTGTCCAGTACGGCTGCAAGCGCCAGCGGGTTTCATGCCCAGACGGCAACACCCGCGCGACAAGCATCTCCTCGTCAGTGATACGCACCCGCTCGCGCAGCCGTCCCTGGCGATAGCTCAGCTTGAAAGCCAGCCAGACGGCGAAAATATCGAGCCCGCAAAATCCAAGCACCGGCCAGGCGCCGATAGAGAAAAAATATGTCCCGAACAAAAGATTGGCGCCGATCACCACGCTCATCACCAGCCAGAAACCGGAATTCGGCAGCGACCGGTTGGGATAAAGGACAGCGTCGAAAAAGCTTCGGCCGGTCGCATCATCGATATCGTCTAGACCCGAAGAGGCGGAAATCCTGCCCTTCGCCACGGGGGGAAGCGTTTCAATGTTGTGTACGCGACGCATCGGGGAAACATAGGCCCGCAGCGCGCCTGCGGCAATTCTTATCCCCAGAACTTTACCGGCGCGTCATGAACGCTATTGTCGCGCCCGCACTGACCCGAGTTTTTTCGCCCATGCCTCGCAAGATGACCCGAAAAAATGCGCACACGCTGTTCGAGCGCCTGTCGGTCGCCGATCCGGCGCCGCAGACGGAGCTTTACTATACGAGCCCGTTCACGCTGGTGGTCGCCGTCGCCCTGTCCGCGCAGGCGACAGACGAAGGGGTCAACAAAGCGACAAAGACGCTGTTCAAAATTGCCGACACGCCCGAAAAAATGGCGGCGCTCGGCGAGAAAAAGCTCGGCGACTACATCAAGACCATCGGTCTGTGGCGCAATAAGGCGAAAAACGTGATCGCCCTGTCGCAAAAGCTCCTCGATGAATTTGACGGCCAGGTGCCGCAAAACCGCGAGGCGCTGGAGACATTGCCCGGCGTTGGCCGCAAGACCGCCAATGTGGTGATGAATGTCGCCTTCGGCGCGCCGACCATCGCGGTCGACACGCACATTTTCCGGATCGGCAACCGCACCGGCCTAGCGCCGGGAAAGAACCCGCTGGAAGTCGAACGGGGGCTTGAAAAAATAACCCCGCCGGAATTTTTACATGACGCCCATCACTGGCTGATCCTGCATGGGCGATATGTCTGTAAAGCGCGCAAGCCTGAATGCTGGCGCTGCGTCATTGCCGACCTCTGTGGTTTCAAGGACAAAGTCCTCAGCGACGAAAAACCAAAACCGGCAAAATCGAAAAAGACCCTGGCCGCGAAACCAAAATTGCGGGCGGCCTCAAAAAAGACGGCGGCCGCCAAACGAAAGACCGCGAAAAAGAAAGCCACAGCATGACACCGCTAGACCGCCTGATCATCGCCCTTGATCTGCCCAGCGTTGCAGAAGCCGAAAGCGCAATTGACGCTATTGGCGACGCCGGCGCATTTTATAAAATCGGCTACCAGTTGATGCCAATCGGCGGCCTTCAGCTTGCGGAGCGTTTGTCGGCGGCTGGCAAAAAAGTCTTCCTTGATTTTAAATTTCATGATATCGGCGCCACCGTTGAACGCGGCGTTAAAAGCGTCGCTGAATTTGGCGGCGACTTTCTGACCGTGCACGCAGAACCCGACGTCCTGAAAGGCGCCGTCGCCGGGCGCGGCGACGACAAGCGGCTCAAAATTCTCGGCGTGACCGTTCTGACCAGCCTCAATCAGGAAAGCCTCGCCCGCGCCGGCATCGACATGCCGCTTGAGGATCTCGTTCTGAAGCGCGCCGAATTCGCCGCCGACGCCGGCGCCGATGGCGTTGTCGCCTCAGCAAAAGAAGCCGCCGCCATCAAGGCGCGCTTCGGCGATGCGCTGACTATCGTGACCCCCGGCGTGCGCCCGCAAGGCGTCAGCGCCGATGACCAAAAGCGCGTCGTCACGCCCGCCGCCGCAATCATGACCGGCGCCGATCACATCGTCGTCGGGCGCCCGATCATTGCTGCGAATGATCCGCATTCCGCGGCAAAGGGTATATTACGGGACCTCGACGGTTGCGCATAAAAATGAGCCCGACTTTGCTCTGCCTCCTACAATCCGCTACCGTCGCAAGCTAACGGCCCCGACAGAAAAAGGCCGGCGACAGGGATGGATGTGGGATCATGGGCGACCCGGTAAAGCGCATTGAGCACCGGTCCAAACGGACCATTTTTCAGGCTTATCTTCAAAGCGCGGCCAAAAACGGCGCCAAGACCATTGCGCTGATCGATGGCGACGGCAAAAAATTTCCTTTCCAAGACATCACCCGCGCGAGCTTTGCGCTTGGCGGCGCACTCGCCCGGAAAACAGCGCGCCAGGAAAAGGTCGGCATTTTGCTGCCGACGGGCGCCGGCGCGATGATCGCGCTCTTTGCGATTTTATCGCGCGGTCGCGTGTCGGCGATGTTGAACTTTACATCCGGTTCCAGAAACCTGCTCGCCGCCTGCAAGGCCTCGCAAGTCAGCCGCATCGTCACCGCGAAGAAATTCGTCGAACTGGCGAATCTTCAAAAACTGATCGATGAACTCTCCGAAGCCATCGACATCGTTTATCTTGAAGATCTCAAAGGCGAGATCAAACCGCGCGACAAGGCGCTGGCGATTATCGGCCCGATGTTACCAAGCCTGTTCGCGGCCAATCCCGATCCGGAAGAACCCGGCGTTATCCTTTTCACCTCCGGCACGGAGGGTGCGCCAAAAGGGGTCGTTCTTTCCCATCGCAATATCGTCGCCAATGTGGAGCAGATCTCCGCCCATGTGGAGTTGCTGCCGACGGATATTTTCTTCAATCCGCTACCCACTTTTCACTGTTACGGTCTGACCGCTGGCGCTTTATGGCCGATCCTCAACGGTCATCTCGTGGTGCTGCATCCATCGCCATTGCAGACGAAAATCATCCCTAAACGGATTTTTGAAAGCGGCTCGACCGTCCTGTTCGCCACCGACACGTTCCTGTCGCAATATATGCGCGCCAGCGACGATGGCGGCATGTCGTCCTTGCGCATCGCCGTCTGCGGCGCCGAACGCGTCCGTGACGAGACGCGCCAGGCGGCGGAAAAGCGCTTCGGGTTTGAGGTGCTGGAAGGCTATGGCGTCACGGAAACCGCGCCGGTTCTTGCCGCCAACCAGCCCGGCGACATCCGCTCTGGCACCGTCGGCAAGATGTTGCCGGGGATAGAGACAAAGCTCGAACCCGTCGAAGGCCTGGAAAACGCCGGGCGGCTTTTTGTGCGGGGCCTCAACGTCATGAAAGGCTATTTGACGCCGGATGAGCCAGGCGTTGTGAAACCGCCATCTGAAGGCTGGCACGATACAGGCGATATCGTCGCGATTGACGACAAAGGGTATGTTTCCATCCGGGGGCGGCTAAAACGCTTCGCAAAAATTGCAGGCGAAATGGTCTCACTTGCCGTCGTTGAAAACTGCGCCTCGGCTGTGTGGCCGGACAACCTTCATGCCGCGGCGATCCTGCCAGACCCGAAAAAAGGCGAGCAGGTCGTGCTCGTTACTGATCGCCAGGAGGCGCCGCGCGGGCTGCTTCTCTCCTGGGCCCAGGCCCATGGCGTGCCGGAAATCGCGGTGCCGAAAAAGATTGTCGTTGTTGAGGAAATTCCCGTTCTCGGCACCGGCAAGATTGATTATCTCAAAGTAAAAACGCTTGCCGAAGACGGGCTCGAAGCACTCGCGGCCAAAGCCGCCGAGCCCGAACCGGAACTTTCCAAACGGGAGTTAAAAAAGCGCGAGGCCGAAGAGCGCGCAGAGAAAAAGCGCGCCGAAAAGGAAGCAAAAGAAGCGGAAAAGACGGCCAAAGAGGCTGAGAAAGAACTGGCGAAAGCCGCGCAGAAGCAGGATGGTCAAGAATCTGCAAAAGCGGCTGAGGAAGAGCCAGAGGATGCGCCGAACGCCGTCGCGGAAGCAGAACCGGACACTCCTTCAACGCCGGAAGGAGCCGTCGAAGACGGTTTTAAGAAAGCGGCTGAGTAAAATCAGGAAACCTCACGCGCCGCTGTCGCCGCGCGTTCAGCCTCTTCGTCATTGTGGATATGGTCGTCTTCCTCATCTATGGAAGCTTCTGACGGCGACTGTGTAGTCGCTTCCGCCTCTATCTCCACGTCGGGCGGTTTTTGCGCTTCGGGGTCGGTATCCGCTGTCGTTTCCGCCGCTTCCCCGGCGGCCTCTTCGGCCTCCTCCGGCGCTGGCTTGACAGTCAGTAAACGGATCTCTTCCGCGGAAACACCAACCCCCATTTCCTCCAACGGCGGCGGCGACAGGCGGCCGGATTCCATGTATTCGCGCACAAGGCGCGCCCAGCCATCCCGGGTCAGACTAAATTCGCCATCGGCGCCGGGCCGCGGATCGCGCGGTGCGCCGGCAGCCCGTTCGAGCCAGCCCTTGCCCATCTCCGCACCATGAATGCCCGCTGCGGCGGCAGCCATCAACGAATATTCCGCCGCTGTCGGCGCGCCGGTCATCAAGGGTTCCAGGGTGGTAATCGCATCCGCCCAATCCCCGCTCAGATTATGAGCCCGGGCGCGCAACAATGTCGCCTCGCGCGTGTCGGGGTTTTTCTCCGCCAGCTTGCGCAAAAGGCCAGCGCGCTTTTCCGGCGTTTCATCCGTATGCAGTTTGTCATAAAATCTGATCAGCGCAGGATGGGCGTCAATTGCAAAAGCGGTTTCGATCAGTTTTGCGGCTTTGCCGGCCTTGCCGCTGTCCGCATGAAGTTTCGCCGCCAGCATCACCGCCGGCGCAAAGCCCTTCGCCAGTTTCAAGGCGGACCCGGTTTCCTGAAGCGCGGTGTCGGTATCGCCGGACAGCGCCACCGCGTAAGCGTCAGCGGTCAACAGCGCCGCCGTTCCCCGGTCGGCTTTTTGCGCGTCAATCAGATTATTGCGGCGCGCCTTATCAATGACTTCACGCGTTTCACCCCAGGCGCCGCGCTCCAGCCCAAGTTCTAAAACGGAATCAAACGCCCATCGCGCATTGGGGCGCAGACGAAACGCGCGCTCTGCATATTCGCGCGCCGCGGTTCGGTCGCCTTTCGCCATCGCTTGAAGATACAGGCCCTTTAGTCCGAGAAACTCCGTCTCCGGCGCTTCGAGCATGGCGGAAAAACTCTGTTTTGCGGCCGTCTCATCACCGCTCAACTGCGCCGCCTGCGCCGTTAAAAGGCGCGTCAGCGCCATGTCATCAAGGTGACGGCGCGCGATCTTGGCGTGATGCGACGCGGCTGACGCATCGCCCACCGCCACGGCTTCGAGACCGCGGGTCAACGCCGCCACGCCGCGAGCGCGCTGGGCGGCGGCGTCTCGTGCTTTTATCTTCGCTGGCCACGCCATGATGTCTTTGATTTTGTGGGTCACGTAGATCGCCAACAGGAACAGGAAAAACAGGCCGCCGGTAATGAGGCCGGATGGCCCGTCAAATTTGTATCCAAAAGCCTCGCCGGTAATGCGGCTGTCGAGGCTTGCAAAATACGTGATCGATCCCGCCAGCAGGACTATCCAAAGCAAAAAGATCAGCAAGGTTCTCATGTTGCGCCTTACCTCACCGGCGCCGAAAGGCGCTGGCTTAAAGACGCAATCGCCTGATCAACGGCGACACGCGATGACGCCAGCGTCACCCAGTCCGCCATACCGGCGCGGGCCGCATCCGGCAGGGCGTCCAACTCAGCAACGCCCGCAGCAATGTCCCCAGCGTCAACAAAGCTTTCCGCACGGGAAATCACCGCCTGTGCGCTGTCGCCGGCGGTCGGTTCGGCCGGGCGAATGCTGATAAGATTTCCCGCTCTCGCAGAAAGCTTGCCGAACATGCCTGCCGCCTCGTCACGCCCGTCAGCGGCGAGCGCGTCACGCGCGGCGAGCAAAAACGCCTCTTCAAGCTGCGCCGCCGTTGGAAGCTCAGTGTCTGAATACCGGCGCAGCGTCGCAATTTCTCGTCCCTGCGGAATGTAGCCCGCCAGCACCTCAAGCTCATCAGCGAAGGGCTCTCCGTTGTCAGTTGCGCGGGCCACGGCGCTTAACGCCAGCGCGGCGGCGGCGCGCCGCCCGGCCTCAACCCCGCCGCCATTTTCCAGCTTCTCAAGGCGCGCATTCAGTTCAGCGGCCTGCCGGCTGGCGGATCGGTCGCGCGCCGCCAGCGCCGCTTGAAAGTTCCGGCGCATTTCCTCGATTTGTTCACGCAGCGCCGCGCCGTTTTCACGCTCCTCAGCGAGGGCCGTTTCCAGGCTTGCTATTTCCGCGCGGAAACTTTCCTTGACCGCTTCCAGATCATTATTGATTTTTTGCGCGCTTTGTATCGGCGCATCGTCAGAAACGTCCATGTCAGCCGCCGCATATTCAGCATCAGCTGAAACTACATCATCTGTACCAAGATCATTATCTGGCTCTTCATCCACCGCGTCGCTGGTTATATCTTCATCAAGCGCAGGATCCGCGCCTTCGGCGGCGGCAACCGACACACTGTCGTCCGGTCCATCGCCTTTGATATCTTCCGATTCATCGCTGGAAGGTTCAATTTCAAAAGCGGGCGCATCATCCGCCGACTCAGCATTATCATCGTCTTCCGGCTCCACGGCCTCGCCATCATCGGCGCTCAGAAAAGCTTCCTTCGCCGCCGCCTGCAGTCCGAGATTTCCGTCTGTCGCGCTTTCATCGGAAGGCGGCGAGGGCAAAGGCGGGGCGTTTTCATCAAAATTTTCAAGCGCATCGCGAGGCGCAAGGTCGGCTGGTTTCGCCGCCACCGTTTCATTAGAGATCTTTGAAGCCGCCGGCGGCGAGGCCGGTTCATCTTCAGCTGGCGCGCCCTGTCCGTCATCACCGCCGACAGACATCTCATCAATCGCTTCTTCCGCCTGGTCAGGCGCGGATGCTGACGGCGCATCTGATATCGCCACTGAACGGCCCTCCTGGAACCGCCACGCCGTGAAGATTATCAACGCGATAACCGCGAAGGCGATAAATAAAATAACGCCGGGCGTCAGCGTGGATTTTCGAGGCTTCGGCGCGGGCGTTGGCTCATCCGCATCATCAAACGCTTCGCCAGTATCGGCGTCAGCGTCGGCGAGTTCTGCATCTGTGACGATTTCCGCTTCGACTTCCGGCGTCTCTGACGAGGCTTGAGGCGTCTCTTCGCCCGGTTTTTCGTTCTCGTCCGACATCATCAAATTCCCTGAAAACGCATTACGCACGCCCGCGCGCGTCTCCACCCTAGTTAAGCGCGCACGACAACAGGCTCAAGCGCCTGCAAGCAACTCTAGCATAGCGGCGCTGTCACGGCGCGGGGCGATGCGAACGGATTTCCATTGGGCTGCGGTCAATTCTTTGGCGACAGCATCGCTGAGGCAGGCGGCTTTTACGCTGGCGAGCGAGCGTTTCAACCCCGCCTCACGGGCGCGATCAACAAAAAGCCGCGCGCTGCGCGGTGAAAACAGCGCCACCCAGTCGATGAATTTTTCCGCTTTCAGAGCGGCAATTGCTGCATCTGAGAGCGCAGCAATCGGACGCGCTTCGTAAAGAACTGCGCGCCGGGCGGGCAGGTTTTCAGCCTCTAACACCTTCACCAGATCGCCAGCTCGCGTTGCGCCAGCGCAATGCAATGCTGCACCCTTCGTAGATTTATGCTGCGCAGCAATCAGTGCAGCAAGCGCATCAACATCGCCGCCTGCAGTATGAATTTCTTCAAACCCGGCAGCCCGGGCCGCATCAGCGCTCGTCTCACCCACAGCAAATACCGGCAATCGCCGCTCGGCGCTGTTTTGCGCAAAGGCGCGAACCCCATTGACCGAAGTGAACGCCAGGGCGCCAACCCCTGAAAGGTCGACTTTGGCTTCGAGGATATGGATTTCCATCAATGGCGAGACGATGGTTTCAAATCCGCGCGCCGTGCACATCCTGGCGAATGCGGCGGCTTCCGGCTCCGGGCGCGTAATGAGTACGGTCATGATTTCATTCTATTGATGGCCCATAGATGTTTAGACGCCTTTATTGTTTTGATATCGCAATCAACCACATAAGCGGCGCCCCTCAAGTCACAAGACTTGCATTCCCTATCGCTTTTGATGTCCATGCGCCTACCCATATGAGAGAGCTTTAACAGTGAGTGCGGAAGCCGCTTCAAAGACTATGATCGTTCTTGGCATTGAAACCAGTTGCGATGACACCGCAGCGGCTATTGTGCGACGCTCGTCCGACGGCGCGTGCCGGATACTCTCCAATGAAGTCTGGACCGAGCATGAAGACCATGAGGCTTTTGGCGGCATCGTGCCGGAGATCGCTGCGCGCAGTCATGTGGAGCGACTGGATCACACAATCGCGAAAGCCGTCGCCGCAACCGGTATGACCATCGATACGATTGACGCAGTCGCCGCCACTGCCGGACCGGGCCTTGTCGGCGGCGTGATGGTCGGCCTCACCACCGCAAAAGCGATCAGCATTACGCACAACAAGCCGCTGATCCCGGTGAACCACCTTGAAGGCCATGCGCTGTCGGCGCGGATGACCGAGGCGGCGGACTTTCCCTATCTGCTGCTACTGATTTCCGGCGGCCATACCCAGCTTATCGATGTACGGGGACTCGATGATTATCGCCGGCTCGGCACAACCATAGATGACGCCGCCGGCGAAGCCTTTGACAAGACTGCGAAGCTTCTGGGCCTCGGTCAACCTGGAGGACCCAGGGTTGAATCCGCCGCGACCGGGGGGCGCCCTGACCGGTATGACTTCCCGAGACCGCTGGCGAAGCGCCCTGGTTGCGATTTTTCATTTTCCGGACTGAAGACAGCCATTCGAGAGGAAGCCGAAAGTATCCAAAAGCCAACCGGTCAGGACATCGCAGACCTTGCAGCCTCTTTTCAGTTTGCCGCGGCGCGCCATCTCAGCGACCGGACTGAAAATGCAATGGGCATGGTCATACGCGAAGAGCTTGCCCCGCGCCTTGTCGTTGCGGGCGGGGTGGCGGCCAACTGCGCAATCAAGTCAAAGCTGAGTCTTCTTTGCGAATGCAAAGGGTGGCGCCTGATCTCACCGCCGGCGAAATACTGCACGGATAATGGCGCAATGATCGCCTGGGCCGGGGCTGAACGGTTAGCGGCGGGGTTAGCGGGAAGTATGGCTGAGAATCTCGCCTATGCGCCGCGCGCGCGCTGGCCGCTGGCGCCGCCCACGGAAGGGCCGGCTTTCGGCGGCGGCCGCAAAGGACCCAAAGCCTGATTGCTTCACGCGGCGGCGGTTTTCACAGACCGCGCCACATCTTTTAAGGAGTGCCCCTCTAGAGTACCGAAAAACGCCTGCTCCGCTGTCGCGGCCATACTTTGCAGCACCGGCTGAATGACGCGGCCAATTTCGCATGATTGCGATGGCGGCGTGCGGTGCATGGCGATGAGACTTTGTTCCTCAACAGCGCAAAAAACATCAAGAAGGCTGATTTTCTTTGGACCACGGGCAAGCAGCGCACCGCCGCCTTTTCCCAATTGCGATGAGGTCAGCCCCGCACGAGAGAGGTCGCCGAGAATGCGTCGCACCACGCTTGGATTGGTGCCAACGCTGGCGGCGATCTCCTCCGAGCGATGCGCGCGCTTTCGGTCTGCGGCGAGGAAGGTCAAAATATGGACTGCAACTGCGAAGCGGCTGGATGTCGGCATAGTGGGCTCCAACATATCTAATTGTATATATGTAACTAGGTTCGTTACATACGCACAATTGTTATCGAATTAGTTAAAGTCAGCCATACTTTTGTCCGGTTCGGATCTTTGGTCGCGGTGCGCAAAAAAACGCGGAAGCCGGGGGGCGGCTTCCGCGTTAGTTTAATCGCTGCGGTTTAGGGAGGTGTCGTCCTGTCAGGGGGGTGAGGGGACGGCCCGCAGCGACCAGGGGTCTCGGGAGGGTATTCGTTAGGCGACAACGCCGCGGGTTGCGAAATCTGCAAACCCAAACAACGCAGCGCCAAGCAAGCCGGTCAACGCCAGGGTGACGCTCGCTTGAAGGACAAAATTTCTAAAGGACGTGGACATGGTCGGGACTTTCTACATTCTGATCTGGTGATCGCGTTTCTGGTTTTTGCCCGCCAACGGCAATTTCGGTCATAGTTCACGCCGCTGACGATGAACGGGAGATAGGCCCCGACTGAAAGATTGTCAATGAACAAAATCGTTAATATTCATTTTTTTGTATTCAATTTTTCTATAAACCATGATAGGCGAATAAATATCAATACTTTCAAAGTATTATGGAAAGGTGTTAAATTCTGAGCACGGCTTTGTGATCAAAAACTATAATTAACGACTGGAATATTATAGCGTATGGACCTTCTTATCCGCACGCTCGGACACCAAATTGCGCGCCGCGCGATAGGCGAACCCGTCCAGCATCAGGTCAATAACCCCATTCAGCTCAATCGCCAGAGCCTCGAAATCGCCCTCATGGAAAACCGCAGGGCTGGTAAAGCGATAGGCGGCGTCCTGTAGAATCTTGGCGGTTTTTGCGGCGTCATCGATAGCAAAGCTGCCGTCCTTGGCGCCCAGCATCAAAATCTCTGACAAGACCCTGCCCTCAGCGTTCTCCCATTCGAGCGCCACCTTCGGCCGCTGGGACAATAGCTCTGAGGAAAGCTCATAGGCTTTTGGTTTGTCGTGAAAGCGATCATAGGCGATCTTGTATTTCAGGAGGAAGAAGTCACGCAGCTTTTCGGCGGGAGATCGATCCGGCGTTTCCAGCACCGACCGCAATTTCGCCACCTGCTCACGACGAAGGACACGCACGAACATTTCTGCGATATCGAGTTTTGATGGGAAATACCGATAGAGATTGCCCGTGGACATATTGCAGTCCTGGGCGATCTCCGACATGGTCGTCTTGCCGTAGCCATAGTGAAGAAATCGGCGGCTCGCGGCGTTTAGAATCTGGGTAGCGGTTTCGTCCAAATGCTCTGTCGGCATCCTTGACCCATATGCTAAATGTTAATTTGACAAATATATAAACCGTTCAATCGTCATTCGGCAAGGAACCCATGAGCGAGCCTCAGTCTTTCGCCTCCATTTTAGTCGTTGGCGGCGGCGCCTGGGGCACCGCGCTCGCGCATCTGTGCGCTGGAAATGGCGTCGAGACGACCCTTTGGGCGCGCGAAGACAAAGTGGTCTCGGCGATTAATTCCGGCCACGAAAACACTGTTTTCCTGCCTGGGGTTCCCTTGGCGCCAGGACTTAAGGCCACGAACGAAATATCAGCCGCGGCAAATGCTGAAGCGATTGTTTTTGTGAGCCCCGCCCAGCACGCGCGCGCCGTTCTTGGCGAGCTCAAACACGTTGCCGCGAGCGACGCGCCGATCGCCCTTTGCTGCAAGGGCATTGAACAGAAAACCGGCCTGATGATGACCGAGACCTTGTCGGAGGTATGGCCGGAGGCGCGGCCCGCGGTTCTTTCCGGACCGAGCTTCGCCCGCGATGTCGCCATGGGTCTGCCAACCGCGGTCACCCTCGCCTGCGCAGATGAGGCCCTCGGCAAACGCTGGGCGGCGACCGTCGGCGCAATGCATTTCCGGCCATACCTTTCCGTGGACCTGATTGGTGCGGAGCTTGGCGGCGCCGTCAAAAATGTTCTCGCAATCGCTGCAGGGGTCGTCGAAGGCCGGGGCCTTGGCGACAGCGCGCGCGCCGCATTGATTGCGAGAGGTTTCGCGGAATTCCAGCGCCTCGGTGTGGCGCTGGGCGCCGATGCGCAAACCATGGCCGGCCTATCCGGTCTCGGCGATCTTATTCTGACCGCCTCCTCCCCCCAGTCGCGCAACATGTCCCTCGGCATAGAGCTCGGCAAAGGCCGCATGCTTCAGGAGGTCCTGAAAGAACGCAATACAGTGAGCGAAGGCGTCGCGACCGCCGGCGCCGTCACCGCCCTGGCCGCAAAAGCAGACATTGAAATGCCGATATGCGCCGCTGTCGCGGCGCTGGTCGACGGAGAGAAATCCGTCGACCAGATCATCGCCGATCTTCTCGCCCGCCCCATCAAAACGGAAACGAAATGATGCCCCAGTTTGTTCTAAGATGCCGTGATAAGAAAGACGGTCTCAAGCTTCGGCTCGCGACCCGGGCCGCGCACCTCGACTATGTCGGCGCCGCCAAAGTAAAGGTCCTGCTGGCGGGCCCTACGCTTGACGCAGACGGCAATCCAGACGGCAGTCTCTTTATTCTTGAGGCCATCGACGAGAGTGATATCCGGGAATTCGCCAAAAACGATCCATATGAGACAGCAGGGCTTTTTGCCGACGCCGAAATCAGCCCGTTCAAAATTGTAACGGGCGCGCTCACACAGTCGGAAACCTGATTTTTACCGGCGCTTATAGGCCCGGCAGCTCGCCTCATAGGGCTTTGCGGAAAGGCGCGCATTCCATCCGGCTGTCCAGGCGTCGCCGCCGTCAACGCCGCCACGCGCCCGGCACTGTTCAAACCCTGTACGATATTCCGGCGAAATCACTTTGACTTTGCCCGCAAGGTCAAAGGCCTCGTCATAGCACTGACAGATCAGGTCCTGGCCGCCAGCTGCAGTCAGGGTTGGCGTCATTGTCGATGAGACCGGCGTTGCGCCATTATTATTGCCCGGGCCGCCGCCAATGGTTCCGCCAAAACTGGTATTTGCAATGGAATAAAGGGCGACGCCCAACACGACGACTGCCAGCAGTCCCCCAAAGATAGCCTCAACTTTTAAACCCTGCATGACGACCCCTCGCTACGCCAGACCCCGCGACTTGCGGGCGCGCCGGACTGAACCCGCCGGCCTGAAGCGTTAATCATAGCCCGAAGCGCGTCCTTAAAAAAGAGTTAAAATTGGCGGGCGGCCTGTCAGAGGGCCCGCCCTAGCTCTTCTTTTCAGCCTCAATGCCCTCAAGGATCAGCTTTTGCGCCTCTGTGCGATCGCGCCAGCCGACGAGCTTGACCCATTTATCGGGCTCCAGATCCTTATAATGCTGGAAGAAGTGGCTGATCCGTTCAATCAGAATATCCGGCAGATCCGTATAATGTTCGATCTTGGCATAGAAGCGGGTGAGGCGCGGCGACGGCACCGCAAGGATCTTTTCGTCCATCCCCGCCTCATCTTCCATCAACAAAACGCCGACGGGACGAACGCCAACGACCGATCCCGGCACCAACGGGCGATTGCCGACAACCATCACATCCACCGGATCGCCATCGTCCGCCAGCGTCTGCGGAATAAAGCCGTAGTTACATGGATAGCGCATCTCCGTGTATAAAAAGCGATCAACGAACATGGCGCCGGACGGCTTGTCGATTTCATATTTGATCGCGTCCCCGCCAAGCGGCACTTCGATAACGACATTCACGTCTTCCGGCGGATTGACGCCGATTTCGATTTTGGAAAGGTCCATGGTTATTCCGCGTTCATGTTCCGCCGCGCCAGAAGTTTAAGGCGCAGCGCGTTCAGTTTGATAAAGCCTTCCGCGTCCTTTTGATCGTAGACGGCGTCTTCTTCAAAGGTCACGTGAGCTTCGGAGTATATCGTATTTGGCGAAGATCGGCCGACAATAGAAGCCATACCTTTGTATAGCTTGACGTTGACGGTTCCCGAGACATGCTCCTGGCTTTTATCGATCGCCGCCTGCAGCATTTCACGCTCCGGTGCGTACCAGAAACCATTATAAATCAGCTCCGCATAGCGCGGCATCAACTCGTCTTTCAGATGCGCCGCGCCGCGATCAAGGGTGATCTGCTCTATGCCGCGATGCGCCGCCAGCAGGATCGTTCCGCCCGGCGTTTCGTAGATGCCACGCGATTTCATGCCGACAAAACGGTTCTCGACCAGATCAAGCCGGCCGATCCCGTGCTTGCGGCCATAGTCGTTCAATGCGGTCAGCAATGTCGCCGGCGACATCGCCTTGCCATTTATCGAAACAGCATCGCCTTTTTCAAAGCCGATCTCGATGACTTCCGGCGTGTCCGGCGCCTCTTCGGGCGAGACCGTGCGCTGATAGACATAGTCCGGCGCCTCAACCGCCGGGTCTTCCAGCACTTTGCCTTCCGACGACGTATGCAGAAGATTGGCGTCGACGGAAAACGGCGCCTCGCCGCGCTTGTCTTTCGGAATTTCAATCTGATGCTGCTCAGCGAAAGTAATCAGCTTCTCGCGGGAATTGAGGTCCCAGTCGCGCCATGGCGCGATGACATGAATGTCCGGTTTGAGCGCATAAGCGTTCAACTCAAACCGCACCTGATCGTTGCCTTTGCCGGTTGCGCCATGGGCGATCGCATCGGCGCCGGTTTCCGCCGCGATCTCGACCAGGCGCTTCGCGATTAAAGGCCGCGCGATGGACGTGCCGAGGAGATAAAGCCCCTCGTAGACGGTATTGGCGCGGAACATCGGAAAGACGAAGTCGCGCACAAACTCCTCGCGCACATCCTCGATATAGATTTCCTTGACGCCGGCGCGCTCGGCCTTGCGCCGGGCCGGCTCCAGTTCCTCGCCCTGCCCAAGGTCTGCGGTGAAGGTCACAACCTCGCAGTCATATTCAACCTGAAGCCATTTCAGGATGACCGAGGTGTCCAGCCCGCCGGAATAGGCGAGCACAACTTTGTTGATGTCTTTCTTGTCTGGCATCGAATTTTCTCCGGCAGGAATGTTGCGCCGCAGCGCGCAATAGGTTTTGGCGCAGCGCAACCGTCGCGTCTATACCGGCAGTGGAAAATTTAATCGGGAGAATATTCTATGAGATACGCCATCATGGCCACAGCAGCCCTGGTATCGTTTGCCGGCGCTGCATACGCCGAGGAAGCCGCCACACCCGCCATTCAAGCAATCGTACCCGACGGCATGGAAGCGATTGTTGAACAATACACCTACAGCCCGGCGGTCCGGGCAGGCGATTTCGTTTTTCTGGCGGGCGTTGTCGCGTCGCTGCCGACCGACGAAGACGGCGAGATAGCGACCGCAACACCGGGGAACCTGACGGCGGCTTATGAGCGAGCATTTTCTACAATCGAAACGGTGCTGAACGAAGCCGGCGCCAGCTGGGCGGACGTCGTGGAGATGACGACCTATCACAAGGACGAGCTGCGCAAACAGATCGACGCCTTCATCCCGGTGAAGAACAAATATCAGTCCGAACCCTATCCGGCATGGACAGCGATCGATATTGACCGCCTTTACCCGGATGGGGGCGTGACGGAAATCCGCGTGATCGCTTACGCGCCGCTTGATGACGACTGAGCGGCTTTACTCTCCGTTAAAAAGCGCAATGGCCGAAACGGTCATCGCCTCAACACCCGCCTTAATCGCAGGTTCCGGTTGAATCTTGAAGAATGGCGAGTGATGTGAAGACGCCTTCGGAATGTCTTTTTCCGGCGTACCGCCGACATTGAAATAAACGCCTTTGACGCCCGTTTCCGGCTGTACGAAATAGGCGAAATCTTCAGCGCCCATGCCTTCGCGCGGCTTGTCGATCAGAACGCCGTCGCCCATTCCGGCGGTAATCGCCGCACGAACGCGCTCCGCCGTCTCACGATCATTGATCGTTGGCGGTGTCGATTCCGTCTTGGAGCGGATCACTTCCGGCATTAGGTTTTTGGGAACGCCCATTGAAACCGCAACCCCTTCCGCCACGCGGTCGATGCCGTCGAGGAGCTGTTCGCGAATCTCCTGATTGTTGGAGCGCACGGTGATCTGCATTTCCACCTTGTCGCCGATGATGTTGTGCTTGTTACCGCCATGGATGGAGCCAACAGTTATGACGCCCGCCGCCTGAGGGTTGATTGAGCGCGACACGATCGACTGCAGCGAAACGACGATCTGGGAGGCGACCAGCACAGGGTCGACTCCTTTATGGGGGGATGCGCCATGGGCCCCGACGCCATGAACGATGATGTCCACGCTGTCAGACGATGAGGCGCGAATGCCAAGCGGCACCTCGACGCGGCCGGACGGCGTGTTCGACGAAACATGCAGCGCCATGGCGTAATCCGGCTTCGGGAAGCGCTCATAAAGGCCGTCCTCCATCATCATCCGGGCGCCGGATATGCGTTCCTCCGCAGGCTGACCAATTAATACAAGCGTGCCGGACCACTGGTCTTTACGCGCCGCCATCTGGCGGGCCGTCCCGACAAGCGAGGTGATGTGAACGTCATGGCCGCAGGCGTGCATCACAGGTTTAACAATTCCGTCGATATCTTCCTGGGTCGCTGTGGACATATAGGAAAGGCCGGAATCTTCCTTCACCGGAAGGCCGTCCATATCGGCGCGGATCATCACCGTCGGTCCGTCGCCATTTTCCATCACCGCAACAATGCCGGTCCCGCCGACGCCTTCCGTCACGTCGTAGCCAAAGGCGCCGATTTCGGCTGCCAGGCGTTCCGCCGTTTTGAACTCGCGGTGAGACAATTCGGGGTTCTGGTGAAAATGCGTGAACAGCGCTTCGAGATTCGCGTCATAGTCAGCCGCAATATCCGCGCGCAAATCAGACTGAGCCAAAGCAGACGCGTTCAATGCAAGAGCCCCGATAGCAATAAGCGATGTTGTGGTGATCCGTTTCATGAAAACCCCGTTTTCTGTTGACGTTTAACGCAGATATTTTTCAAACCAGCCAAGCGTGCGCGCCCAGGCGAGCGCCGCGGCGTCCGGATCATAACGCGGCGTCGTATCATTGTGAAAGCCATGGTTGGCGCCCTTATAGAAATGAACCTCAAAGGTCTTTCCCTGCGCTTCGAGCGCTTCTTCATAGGCCGGCCAACCAGCGTTTACACGCTCATCGTTTTCCGCATAGTGCAGCAAAAGCGGGGCTTCGATACCCTCAACGTCTTCTATCGCAGCCTGCCGGCCATAAAATGGAACGGAACAAGCCATGGTCGGATATGCGGCTGCGAGGGCGTTACAAACCCCGCCGCCATAACAAAAGCCAACCGCCCCCGCCTTGCCGTTGCTGTCAGCATGACTTTGTAGAAATTCAAATCCTGCAAAGAAATCAGCCAGCAATTTGGTTCTGTCGAGCTGGCGTTGCATCGCGCGGCCATCATCATCGTTGCCGGGATAGCCGCCCAGCGGTGTTAGTCCGTCCGGCCCGAGAGCGAGATAGCCAGCCTTCGCTACGCGCCGCACAACATCCTCAATATACGGATTAAGTCCGCGATTTTCGTGAACCACAAGAACCGCGCCGAACGGGCCGTCTCCCGCGGGCTTCGCCATCAAGCCTTTGATGGTCCCGTGCCCCTCCGGCGATTCGTACTCCGTCCACGCGACATCAATGGATGGATCGTCTTCAGCAACCTGCCGGGCGAGGGCGTAATCAGGCTTTAACGCATTAAAGATGGCGAGCGCCCCGGCGGCGCCGGCACTGAATTTTGCCGCGCGCGCAATAAAGTCCCGCTTCGTCAGTTCGCCATGCACATAGCCGTCAAAGAGATCCAGAATGCGCGGATCAAAGTCAGCAGCAGATTTTCTTTTCATCGCAGCGGTTTCCAATACTTGCTTTCAGTCTCAACCTATCGCCGCGCATCTTCAATGCGCAACGGGTCCTTCGTCATCTCCTCTTCGATTAGAGAGAACGGAATGACGTCCGCTTCGTTGAGCGCCTTGAAAAACTCCGGGAGGCTGAACGCCTTGCCCTCCTGTTCCCGGTCAAAAGCAAAATTGCTGATCAGCCGGTCAAGCTCCAGCTTACCCGTGATGTAGCTTGTCCCGTAGCCCGGCTGGCGCAGATAAAGCAGCTGCTCGAAGGCGACCAGGTCACTCTCCGGGTCGGTCCAGCCCAGCGGCGTCCAGCGCGCATGGAACTGACCAGCGTCTTCAAGGGTCCATTCATTAGAATGCACATAAAGCGAAGCAAGACCGCGTGCGGCGCGGTTCGCAGCCAGAACCCAGACCACTTCCCGGCCGCGGGGCGTTTCATCGTAAAGCCCCGCATGCATCAGCACTTCCTCCATCGCGGTCGCAAGGCCCTCCGCGCGGCCATCGTACATATCGTAAAGCGGCGTCGCCGCCCGAACAGGGCTTTCGTTCGGTTCGTGTTTGCGCGCAGCCAGTTCGATCCAGTGATAAAAATGAGAATAAAGCGGTGTCGGGTCATGCGCCGCGCTGTTTGAAAAGAAATTTCGATTTTCCGGCGGCGTATAACCGCCGATCTGTTGCGCAAGGGCGTCGCGATAATAGTCCTTGTCTTCAACGAGCCCGCCCTCAATCAGAAAGTCCGCAAGCGCATCCATTTTCGCCGTCGCCATCGCCATGTAAGCATCAGGATCGTTGAACGGTTCCAGCGGTTTCAGGTCACGGTTTCTGAATTCCTCAATCGCAAGTGCGGCGCGGGCGCGATCAAGCTCGCGCCGTAACAGCGTGACCTGTTCGCGCCAGCCATAGGGACTGAGGAGCACATTTTTCATGTACCAGTCATAGTGCTCTTTTCCGACACCCGACGGCCCCGACTTTGAGGGGGCTTCATCTTCAAGCCATTGCCTGAATGTATCCGTCGCGCTTTTCGCCCTGGCGATTGCATCCAGCAAAGCAGGCGATGCGCCTTCGAGATTGCCCTCAACCATCCCTTCAAGGGTGCGCATCTTCAGCGTTCCGGCGGCGAAAGCGGTAAGCGTGACGCTTTGTTCACGAAAGGCGCGCGTTCCATAGACCCATAAGCCACGGGCGTTAGAATCCGCCAGATTGACCTTTGCCTGATCGAGAATCGCCGGTATCGCGCCAATCAGGCAGGTCAGCTTTGCGTCATCATCCTCAGACAGCGGATATTGAAACGTATAAAGATCAATCGCCGGATAAGCTGACGGACCTTCATGTTCAGGAACGTCGCTCTGGTCGGCGAAAACATTCGCATAAAAACTGGGGTCACGTGCAAAGGGCTTCAGAACGCGCAGATCGAAATCCATGCCGTTCATTTCGGCTTCAACAATTTTTAAGTCGTTGCGCTGCGCGACGCTCCAGCCATCGACATCAATATCGCCCAGGTCTTTTTGAAACGCGGCCAGCCCTTCCGCCTTCGCCGCCATTGCCTCTGCGGAATAATCGGGAACACATGCTTCGACTGTTGGCGGTTCGAAGCCTCGCCATTTCGAGAACAGATCGGTCAGGTCGCGGTAATCACTGGCCGCTGCGAAATTCCCCATCGAGAAAGCAAGAGCGGCGAATAAAACTGCAACGGGGGTTTTGATGGGCTTCATGAGAGCGTCTCGCTTTGGCGGCGACGAACCATCGCCGAGTCCCAAACTTAAAACAACCAAACGCTTCTTCGCACGGTTTTGACACTGGTTTTTCAAAAGACCTGCGTCACCGCCCAGGTCATCCGACATCAGCCTGCTTGATTTTTAATAGGTACCATGGTACCTATTTTCTCATGAACAAAGCACCTAAAACCGTCACCCGCGTCCAGACCGGGGTCCGCATCGAGAAGCGCGTCCTCAAAGTGCTGAAGACCATCGCCGCCGAAAAGGAGATCGGTCTTGGCGACCTGCTTGAAGGGATCGTCCTTCATGCCTTTGAAGGCAAGCACCCCTTTGGCCCGGAAACCTTGAAGATGATCGCGGAAACGAAACAACTTTTCGGTCTCGATCTTACCGCAGATGACGCCCACCGGTTGCGCGAGGCGGACGGCGGCTGAATGCACATTGGAGAAGCCCGATGAAAATCGAAAAGCCCTATTCCCGCAAACGAACCAGGACGATCACTGTCGACGCCGATCCGGATAAGGTCTTCGCTCTGATGTGCCCGGTGCGCGAATATGAGTGGGAGCCAGGCTGGACGACCAATCTGATCTTGTCCGAGTCCGGCCTTGTCGAAGAGGGGTGCGTTTTCACGACCCCCGCCGGGGCTTCAATCGGCAGCAATGTAAAAAGCCGCGAAGCGATCTGGGTGACGCCGATCCATGATCGCAACACCCGGCGCCTGATGATGATCAAGGTGACGCCCGATGAATGCGTCACGCGTCTTGATATCGCCGTCGACGAAACGCCCGCAGGGTCATCGGTGACAACTTCCTATCAACACACCGCCCTCACCGAGGCGGGCCGCACCGTTGTCGATCAGCATACGGAAGTGCGCTTTGATGAAATGATGGCGGGATGGCGGGCGGCAATTGAGAAAACTATTGGCGCCGCCGCCTGATCGGCCTTTTGCGCCCAGAACAGACTACCGGCGGAATAATGTTGCATTGCAGCATAAACCCTCTATGAGAGGCGTTTGCTTTCCAAAGATCCTAAAAGAAACCCAGGGGCGCTCGTGACCAAAACCACCCTAGCGGCGTTCGCTGAACGCCTGTCTGCAACTGACTGGAAGTCAGTTGAATGGAACCGGCCCAACCTCAACCTGCTGACCCCTGGCGCCATCAAGGTGGAGGTTCTGGCCGGCCTGACTGTCGCCCTTGCCCTCGTCCCGGAAGCTGTTGCGTTCTCGTTCGTCGCGGGCGTCCACCCGCTGGTCGGGCTTTACGCGGCGTTTATTGTCGGACTGATCACAGCGGTCATCGGCGGGCGACCCGGAATGATTTCAGGCGCTACCGGCGCGCTCGCCGTTGTCATGGTTGCGCTTGTTGCGCAGCATGGCATCGAATATCTGTTCGCGACTGTCGTGTTGATGGGGATCATCCAACTCATTGCCGGCGCCTTCCGGCTTGGCAAATTTATCCGCCTGGTGCCGCATCCGGTGATGCTGGGTTTCGTCAACGGCCTCGCCATCGTGATCTTTCTGGCGCAACTCAGTCAGTTTCAGATACCGGGAAGCGCTGCGGGCGCAGAAGGCGGTCATGGCATTGGCGGTTCCGGCGAATGGATGAGCGGCATGCCGCTTTTCTTGATGTTAGCGCTTGTTGTGCTGACGATGGCGATCATCTGGGGCGTCCCGAAAATCACCAGGGCTGTTCCGGCGCCACTGGCGGGGATCGCGATTGTCGCCGCCATTGTCATCGGCTTCGGCCTTGATGTGCCGCGTGTCGGCGACCTCGCCTCCATCAAGGGCGGCCTGCCAGCATTTCATTTACCCAGCGTTCCGATGAATTTTGCAACGCTTGAGATTATCTTCCCTTATGCATTGATCCTTGCTGCGATTGGTCTGATCGAAAGCCTGCTGACGCTTAATCTCGTTGGCGAAATTACGAAAAAACGTGGCGGCGCATCGCAGGAATGCATGGCGCAGGGCGCGGCCAATCTCGTGACCGGATTCTTCGGCGGCATGGGCGGCTGCGCCATGATCGGTCAGTCGATGATCAATGTGAAATCCGGCGGACGGACCCGCCTTTCAGGCGTTTCAGCAGCTTTGTTTCTGCTCGCGTTTATTCTGTTTGGGTCGCGGTTGATCGAGCAAATCCCGCTGGCGGCGCTGGTCGGCGTCATGTTCATGGTGGTGATCGGCACCTTCGCCTGGCAGTCCCTGCGCATCATGCGGCGTATTCCGCTGACTGACGCCTTTGTCATCGTCCTGGTAACAGCCGTCACAGTTATGCACGACCTCGCCGTTGCGGTTGTGGTCGGCGTCATCGTTTCGGCGCTGGCCTTTGCCTGGAACAACGCCAAGCGCATCCACGTCATCACCCGCGACAGCGTTACTGAAGCCGGCGCCAAGGTGTATGAAATCGAGGGGCCTTTGTTCTTTGGGTCAACCGATGGGTTTGCGGAGCTGTTTACGCCGGAAGCCGACCCGGATGTTGTGATCGTAGATTTCATGCGCTCGCGGGTCGTCGATCAGTCCGCCTTGCAGGCAATTGAAGACTTGGCGGCAAAATATGAAGCGCTGGGCAAAACCCTGCGCCTGCGCCACCTGACCCGTGACTGTCATCGCCTGCTCAATCGCGCCGGTCAGCTGCTGGTTGATTCAGACGATGATCCGGAATACGCGCTGGCGGTCGATTACTCCGTACGCACAGGAATTTTCGGCGCCGGGCATTAGGTATTACGAGCAAAGCCGCCGCGTAAAAAAGTCGAGAATTTCATCGCGGGCGGCGATCGTCGGCTGGCCCGCCTCATCAATCAAATGCGCTGTCACAACGCTATGGGGTGTCGTGACATGTTTTTCAAAAAACGGCGGCAGATCCGTGTTCGCGGCGCTGTCGGGTAAAATGCGCCCGACAAACCGGTCCCCGAGCGCGCGTTCATAAGCCGCGAACCGCTGGGCCATACAGAATTTGTCACCTTCGAAGCGATAGGCCAGCACGGTAAGGTCATCGCGCTCCAGACGCTCCCGCACCGCCTTGACTTCTTCCGGCGGGCTTTCAATCGCGGCAGGGTCGTCCCGCGGAAGCGTCGGTTGAGACAGCACCGGGGCCAGCATCGACGGGGCCAGCATCATCGAAAGGGCGAAATTGCCGGTGAAGCACATCCCGATGGCGCCGACGCCCGGGCCGCCGCACTCACGATGCGCGAAGCCAGCCAGGGCGCGCAGCCAGCTGGTCACCGGGCTTGCCCCCTTGCCTGCAAACGCCCGAAACTCGGCGCTGACGCAGGCCCGCTGATACACGGCCGCCCCCTCTTCCGCTGTCGCCACGGCGCCATCGCGTCCAAACAGCGACGGCATGTAGACAGTGAACCCGGCATCGCGCACCCACCGCGCGAACCGCGCCACATGCGGGCTGATCCCCGGCATTTCGGTCATCACGATGACGGCGGGTCCGCCGCCCGTCACATAGACTTTCTTTGTGACGTCATCGAGCGTGATCTCCCGCGCGTCAAAATCCGCCAGCGGATCATCTTCGTTCATGTTTCTTTTCGGCATCTGTCACTTCCTCAGCTACGCTAATTTCTGTTTAAAACGCGCTCATCAATGCGGCATCCGGCGCCAGCATGGCGGCGATCAATCCGATGGTAATCAGTATAAAGAAGGCTGTAAGCGCTGCATTTTTCCCGGCGGCGCCGGTCGCCAGCAGTGCAATGGAAGCGCCGCCATTGGAGACGACGCCGACCGCGGCAACGCCCCATGGGAAAACGCCGGCCTGCGCGGCGGCGACCCCGAAGCCGTAGCCGACCAGCAACGCCGCCATCGCGACCCCGTAAAGCCGGAACATTGCGCTCGTACTCGTCTCGATGGCCATACGTTTCGCCAGCACCGGTCTCGGCGCCAGCAAAAATGGCGCAGCGATCAACGCCGCCGTCACGGCAATTTTCACAACCAGCAAAATACTGAGCCAGGTCATCGATGCGTCTCCATTGCTGAATGGGCATACCGATATCTGATACCGGATTTTGAACTTAGCTATTTATGCTTTACCTGATACCGGATGTCAAACCCAGCTGATCCGTCCTCTATTCGCCGCCGCGCTTTCGTCGACAAGGACGATTGCCCGATGGCCCTCGCCGCAGAGATTTTAGGGGACCGCTGGACGCTGCTGATCCTGCGCGAGGCGTTTTATGGCGTGCAGCGCTATGACGACATGCGGGAGGATTTGGGCGCGCCGCGATCCATGCTCACCGATCGGCTCAGCAAACTCGTCGAGCAGGGATTGATGACGCGCGAGCCTTATCAGGAACCGGGCGCGCGCGTTCGCTACGCCTACAGTCTGACGGCGCGCGGCCGCGATGTTGCGCTGACCATGATGGCGCTGACCCAATGGGGCGAAAAGCACATTCTGGGCGGACCCGCGCCGGTTGAACTCATCAACAAATCGACAGGTCGTCCGCTGCGCGTGGCGCTCGTTGATGACAAGGGCGAGATCGTCGAGCTTGACGCCGCGACGCTCACTAAACGCAAGCCGTAATCCTTTCATTTAAAGTCTAGTTTCGCCTCCAAAACAGGCTGGCGCTGCGCTCTTGACGCGGCGTGACTTACGGACAGGTCGCAGCCATTGACTTTACTCATAACATTATATAACCATATTGTTATGGAACAATTTGGTTATGAAAATTCACAGCCAAATCTCGATGCTGTTTTTGCGGCGCTCGCCGACCCGACGCGGCGCGCAATTCTCTCCCGCCTTGCCGACGGGCAGGCCTCAGTCAACGAGATCGCGGCGCCTTTTGAAATCAGTCAGCCGGCGGTTTCAAAGCACCTGAAGGTGCTGGAACGCGCCGGATTGATCGAACGCGACATTGAAGAACAGCGCCGCCCTGCGCGGCTGAAAGCCGAGACCATGACGGCGGCGGTAAGCTGGCTTGAAGAATTCAGAAAGTTCTGGGGGACGAGCTTCGATCAACTCGATGACGTCCTTACACAGATGAAAATCGAACCAAAGGAACCAGACAATGAGTGATTTACCAGAATACATCCTCGACCGGGAATTCGACGCGCCCCGCGATATGGTCTGGCGCGCATGGACCGATCCTGAGTTGCTGTCGCGCTGGTACGGCCCGGGCGTCGAAACGGTCATCCACAAATTCGACTTAAAGCCCGGCGGCGTATGGCTGAACGAAATGAAATGGGGCGAGAACTCCATGCTTAGCAAAATGGTTTTCAAGGACGTGACGCCGCCCGAACAGATCGTGTGGGACCACTACTCCTCAACGGATTCAGAGTGGAACAGCATCAAAAACCCCAAGATGCCGGACTGGCCCGCCGTTCTATTGACAACGGTGACCTTTGAAGAGGCCGGCGCAAAGACCAGGGTGCGTCTTTCTCAGATTCCCGTTGATGCGACTGACGCTGAAAAAGCATGCTTCGCGCAAATGATGGAAGGCATGAGCAAAGGCTGGGGTTCGGGCTACGCCATCCTGGACGAAATGTTTGCGGAAATGCAGGTGAAGTAAACTTCGTAAAACCGGCGTCTTTGCAGCAATGCGAAGGCGCCAACATTTATTCAGGCAATGCAAAGGCCACCAGCTGGTCGCCCGGCGTTGTTTCCAGCCATGAGTGGCCGCCGGCATAGATCACCACATACTGGCGTCCTTGCCATTCATAGGTCATTGGCGTCGCCTGTCCGCCAGCGGGCAGGCGACCTTTCCATATCTCTGCGCCCGTCTCCACATCAAATGCGCGCAGATAATCGTCCATCGCGGCGCCAATAAATACGAGACCGCCCGCAGTGATTATCGGTCCGCCAAGATTTGGCGTGCCGAGTTTTGTTTTTAAGGCGCCGTCGGAGAGGTCCTCGATGGTCCCGAGCGATTTTCGCCAGACGATATCGCCGGACGCAAGATCAACCCCCGCGATGACGCCCCATGGCGGCGGCGTACAGGGAAGCCCCAGCGGCGAGACCAGCAGATCGCGTTTAACGCCAAAGGGCGCGCCCTGCTGCGGGCCGATTTCCGATTCGTGATAAACTTCTTCCGCTGCCCCCACCTCGCCCGCCGGAATGAGCTGTATGTGGTGAGCAACGCTGTTCATATTGACGACGAGCAGATTGCGCGTTTCGTCATAGGCCGCCCCGCCCCAGTTCGCGCCGCCGCCGGTGAACGGATAAAAGATCGTTCCCTCCTCAACGGGCGGCGTAAAAAGACCGTCATTGCGAGCGCCGGCGATCGCCTGACGACAGGCGCGCTTGTCGAACCAGGTCAATCCGAAAGCGTCGCCGGGTTTCAGCGTGTTCGGCACAATCGGCGGCGTCGCCACCGGAAAAGGCTGCGTCGGCGACAAAGCCTCACCCGCAACGCCGCCTTGAGGAACCGCCCTTTCTTCGACCGGCAAAACCGGCTCACCGGTATCGCGATCAAGCACGAAAACAAAACCGGTTTTCGTCACCTGCGCGACGACATCGCGCCGCTCGCCATCTTTGGTTATTGAATATAGCCCCGGCTGCGCCGGCAAATCATAATCCCAGACATCGTGATGAACGGTCTGAAACGCCCAGACAACGTCGCCGGTTTGCCCGTTAAGCGCGACCACCGAGTTCGCGTAACGATTATCGCCGGGCCGCAGGCCGCCAAAAAAGTCCGGGCTGGGACTGGACGTCGGAACGAAAACAAGGCCGCGTTCCGGGTCCGCCGACAGCGGCGCCCAGACATTGGCGTGGCCTTCAACCGGCGGACCATCGCCCCGCCAGTCCCCCGCATTCGGCGCTTGCGCATCCCTGGGGATCGGGTCGAACGTCCATTTCAACGCACCCGTTACCGCATCATAAGCGCGAACGGTTCCGCGCGGCGCCTCGACGCGCAGATTGTCGCTGATCGATGAGCCGATAATCACAGTGTCGCCCACCACAACCGGCGGCGAGGTGATCTGAAACTCTCCCGGCCAAGCGAGGTCCATCCCCGGATCGATTGTAACCTCACCGCGCACGCCAAATCCTTCACAAGGGGCTCCGGTCGCAGCATCCAGTGCAATCAATCGCGCATCATTGGTTCCCATGAAAAGGCGTGTCGAGCATTCGTCTGCAACGCCGCGCCATTGCGCCAGACCGCGGCAGACAAATTGATTGGCCGGGCGCTGGTCGAGACTGATATTCGGATCGTAGCGCCATTTCTCGGCGCCGTTTCCCGGATCAACCGCGATCACTTCGTTGAAAGGCGTGCAAAAGCTGAGCGCATCATCGGTCAGGATTGGCGTTCCCTGCGTCGCTGCTCGCTTCATCGCGGCGCCGCGTTTTTCAAGATCGCCGGTTGAATAGGTCCATGCGACACTTAAAGCATCGACCGTTTCGGAATTGATCTGATCCAGCGAACTGTAACGCGAGCCGCCGGCGTCGCCGCCATAGGCCGGCCAGTATGGCCGCTCCGGCGCTGACGCGACAATTGCCGGCGGCGCGTTCTCAATGTCGAGAGATTTCGCGCCGCCCATCAACCAGATGAAATCGCCGCCAAGCACGGCGAACGCGATAAAGACCAGCATAAAAGCAACGCCGCCAAGGATCAGTCGAATTAGAAAGCGCATCCTGGATATCTAACCTCAAGGATGAAGTTCACTCACCCGCCGAGCGCATCCATGACCGAGAAAATATCCTTGTCGCCGCGCCCGCACATATTCAGCAGCAAAATCTGATCCCGGTCCATGGTCTTCGCCTTGTCAATCGCTCTGGCGAGCGCATGAGAGGGCTCAAGCGCTGGAATGATCCCCTCCAGTTTCGCACAGAGCTGAAACATCTCAAGCGCTTCATCGTCAGTCGCAGACAGATAGGTGACCCGTCCGCTTTCATGCAGCCATGCGTGCTCAGGCCCGATGCCGGGGTAATCAAGCCCGGCGGAGATTGAGTGCGCTTCCTGGATCTGGCCGTCTTCATCCTGCAGCAGATAGGTCCGGTTGCCATGCAGCACGCCGGGCCGCCCGCCGGTGAGCGAGGCCGCGTGTTCATCCGTATCAACACCCTTGCCGCCCGCCTCAACGCCGATGATTTCAACGTCCCTGTCATCAAGAAACGGATGAAACAGGCCGATCGCATTCGATCCCCCGCCGATACAGGCCATAATCACGTCCGGAAGTCGGCCCTCGGCCTCCATCATCTGGGCTTTGGCTTCCTTGCCGATCACCGACTGAAAGTCGCGTACAAGCTCCGGATAAGGATGCGGCCCGGCCGCCGTCCCGATAATGTAAAAAGTTGAGTCCACATTTGTGACCCAGTCCCGAAGCGCTTCATTCATCGCATCTTTCAGGGTGCCCCGCCCCGACGTCACCGGTATGACTTCAGCGCCGAGCAATTTCATCCGAAAGACATTGGGCTTTTGCCGTTCAACGTCGGTCTCGCCCATATAGACGACGCAAGGCAGTCCAAAACGGGCGCAGACCGTTGCGGTGGCGACGCCATGCTGGCCGGCGCCGGTTTCAGCGATAATCCGGGTCTTGCCCATCCGCCGCGCCAGCAAAATCTGCCCCATGCAGTTATTGATCTTGTGGGCGCCGGTATGGTTCAGCTCATCGCGCTTGAAATAGATTTTCGCGCCCTTCGGCCCGGTAGGGCCGTCGGTCGAATTGGCCATACTTCGGCAATACTCTGTTAACCGTTCGGCATAGTAGAGGGGGCTTGGCCGGCCCACATAATGTTTCAGGTAGTGCTCAAGCTCGGCGTTGAAATTGTTATCTTTTCTGGCCGCGTCATACTCTTTTTCCAGCGCCAGAACGAGCGGCATCAGGGTCTCGGCGACGAAGCGCCCGCCGAATTTTCCAAACCGGCCTTCGGCGTCCGGGCCCTCTTTAAATGAATTTGGGCGATAGGAGTTGGGATTGGTCACGAAGCAGAGCTCAATTTATCGTTTTTTGCAGGTGCGAATAGCTTGAATATGCCGGTCTTACCGCCGCCGCCGCGACTAATCCACTGTGACAGTTTGCGGCGCGGCGTTGACGTCAAGATCAACCCGGGCGCGCAACTCGTCCCATCTGGGCGGCTTCACCACGAAAATCGCCCCCGAAGGGATCTCCTCTTCATCTTGGTCAGCCGCAGCCCCATAAAGCGGCGCAATGTTGGAGTGGCTGACAAGCATGATGTTCTGGCCGGGATTGGCGGCGAGCTCCGCCTCAATTTCCTTCTTGAACGCTGCAATTACATCAGGATCAGTCGTTTTCTGCGATGGATGCGGGACCACCTCAGCGCCGCCGGCGGTAAGGCGCGCCGTATCCCAGGCGCGGCACATATCGCTGGTATAGGCTTTAAGGATCGGGACCTCCTCCGCCTTCAGCCACTCTCCAAAATAGCGAGCCTGATAAAGCCCTTCCGAGTCGAGCCCTCGCCCTTCCTGTAAATTGCAGCCCTCAGTCATGCCGACGGACGCTTTCTGCCCGCCGGGAGAATTCGCGTGACGAAGCACCAGCACGCCGCCGCCGCCACGGAGGATGTCGAACGCTTTTTCAAGCTCAGCTTCGGCCGGCGGCGCCGGTTCCTGCGCAATTGCTGGCGATATCACGACAAAAAATGCTGCACCAAATGCTGCGCACAATAAACGCACAATAACTCTCCCAATCATCCAGATTTTGCAGAAGAAACAAAGGCTTCTACAAGAATATCGTCTTTTTTGCCGGGCGCGCCTTCAACCCCGCTGGAAACATCGACGCCCAAAAATGCTGCAGCATTTTTTTGCGCAGCAATCGCTGCGCTGACATTCTCGGGCGTTAGCCCGCCGGCGACCAGATAAGGCGTGTCGCCTTGATAGGCGGAAAGCACCGACCAGTCGAAAGGTTCGCCATGACCGCCGGGCCGTGACGCCCCCGGAGGCGGTTTCGCGTCAAACAGAAGAATATCCGCCGCGTCGGCGAACTCCCCCGCCAGCGCGAGATCGCTTTTCTCGCGGACAGGTATGGCCTTGATGACATCGACGGCGAATTCCAGACCAAGCTCCGACGCGCGCTCCGGGCTTTCATGGCCATGAAACTGAAAATGCGTGAGAAAAGGCGCCGCTTCCGACAATTCCTTCTCGCCAGCATCGACAAACAGCCCGACCAGCTTCGGCAGCGCAAAACCCTCATCAAAGCTTGCCTGTTTGAGTTCGACAATGATCTCTTCGGCGGCTTCCGCCGAGATAAAGCGCGGGCTTTTGCGGAAGAAAACGAAGCCAAGATAGTCCGCCCCGCATCGCGCTGCGGCGATCGCCGTATCGATTGTGGTGACGCCGCAAATCTTGACCGCTGTGCCGCTCATGCCATCGCCTTCAAGGCTCCGCCTGTTCAAGTAAGGGAGGGTCAGCCTGGGCGGGAGTCGCCGCCGCCTGTTCGCGCGCCTTTTTTTCCGCAGCGGCCGCCGCCATCTCGCGGCGCAAGGATTTCAGCTCACGGTGCTCGGCGCGGGCTTTCTGGCGGCGCTGCGCGCCTGAAAACCACATGCCCGCCGCCCCGAGACCAAGCCCCAGAAAAAGCATGAAAATCAACCACAGCCACAGCGGCATCGGAAAAGACGTTACCGCCGGGTTGTCCGCATTGAATGGGTCAAGGCTGATCGTCACCGGCTGTCTGTTGGCGACCAGAAAGAGCACCGCAATGACAAGCACCGGAATCCAGAAGATCCGATAAAGCCACTTTTTCATGGCGCTAACGTCTCATATCGGGGACTGCTTAGGCAATGGTTTCGCCTTACGAAATGTCTCCGCCGCCCGGTTGCGCGCCGTCCGAAAAGCGACCTTCGCTGTTCAGCCGGTCCCGCAATTCCTTGCCGGCCTTGAAAAACGGCGTCCACTTCTCTTCGATCTGAACCGCTTCGCCGCTGCGCGGATTGCGCCCGACCCGCGCTGGTCGGTGTTTAACGGAAAATGCGCCAAAGCCGCGCAATTCAACGCGATCCCCGCGGGACAGCGCGTCGGTGATTTCGTCAAAAACAATCGAGACGATGCGCTCTATGTCCCGATGGAACAGATTGGGATTTTCATCCGCGAGCTTTTGCACCAATTCAGACTTGATCATGTGTCTCTTGAACTCCCCGTCATTTGCAAAAAACGCTTCTTACCGACGCTGACTGCCAAACAACCTTGAGAGCAATGCTCCCTGCATGGAAAAAAGATGCCAATTCAAGCGCTTAACACTGTCAAACCGGCCATGCGGCGTCAAGGCCGCTTCTCTCGAAATGCGTCAAAAGGTAAGGGTTTATGATGACGCAGCACAATGAGAGCAAAACCTCTTTCGGATTTCGAGACGTGGACGCCGGCGAAAAGGCGGGCCTTGTGCGCGAGGTCTTCGACAGCGTCGCCGGAAATTACGACCTGATGAACGATGTAATGTCCGCCGGCATCCATCGCATCTGGAAAACGACGCTTCTCGACCGGCTGGCCCCGCAGCCCAGGCAAAACCTGATCGATGTCGCGGGCGGGACCGGCGACGTGGCGCTTGGATTTCTGAAACGCGCCAATGGGCGCCCGCGCGCGGCGGAAAAGCCGCCGGCGCGAGCTGTCATTTGCGACATCAATTACGAGATGCTCGCCGCCGGCGCGGAGCGCGAAGCCGCTGCGCCCCTGGCGTCGCAATTGACGCGCGTCTGCGGCGACGCGGAATGTCTGCCCGTCAGGGATGCTCAGGCGGACGCATATGTCATTGCCTTCGGCATACGGAATGTCACCGATATGGATGCGGCGCTCCGGGAAGCACGGCGCGTGTTGCGCCCGGGCGGACGTTTCATCTGCCTTGAGTTCTCTCATCCGATTACGGAAGGTTTGCAACAGGCTTACGACGCCTATTCGTTCAATCTCATTCCGTGGCTCGGCGAAAAAATCGCGCATGACCGCGAGGCCTATCAGTATCTGGTTGAATCGATTCGCAAATTCCCAGCGCAGGAGGCTTTCGCCAGCCGCATTCGCAAGGCCGGCTTCTCACGCGTGACCTACGAAAATCTCAGCGCCGGCGTCGCGGCGCTGCATATGGCCTGGCGGATTTAGGCGCGGTTCTCATGTTGAATATCCTTGCCGATTACGCCCGCCTCGCCCGCGCCGCCTGGACACTGACGCGCCATGACGCGCTCATCCCCCGTGAATATGCGCATCTGGCGCCAGCCCCCGTGCGGGCCTTCGGCGCGGCGACGCGGCTCGGCGCACGTGGAAAGGGCAAACGTCCCGGCGAAAGGCTTGCCAATGCGTTCGAACGCCTGGGGCCGGCTTATGTGAAGCTCGGCCAGTTCATGGCGACCCGCCCCGACATTATCGGGTTTGAACTCGCCGCCGATCTTGGCCGTCTGCAAGACAAGATGCCCGCCTTTTCCGACGCCGCCGCGCGAAAAGAAATCGAAGCCGCCTTTGGCGAGAGCGCAGATACTCTGTTTGCGGAGTTTTCACCGCCGATTGCCGCCGCCTCCATCGCGCAGGCGCACCGGGCGAAACTGAAATCCGGTTCAGACGTCGCCGTGAAAATTCTCCGCCCGAATATCGAACGCAAGGCGGCCAGTGAATTTCGCGCCTTTGGCCGCGCGGCGCGAAATATCGAGGCGGTGTCAAAAACCGCGCGCCGCATGGAGCCGCAGAAATTTATCGAGACCCTGAAGGAATCCGCCGCCATTGAGCTGGATTTGCGTATGGAGGCGGGCGCCGCCTCGGAACTGGCTGAAAACCTGAAAGATGAACCGACGATCCGCGTGCCGGATGTCATCTGGCAGCTTTCGGCGAAGCGCGTGCTGACCATCGAATGGATTGATGGCACGCCTATCGCCGATGTGGCGGCGCTGGACAGGCGCGGCATCGACCGCAAGGCGCTGGCTAAGCTGGTCATTTCAACCTTTCTGACCCAGGCGCTCCATAACGGTTTTTTCCACGCCGATATGCATCAGGGCAATTTGATCGTCGATAATGAAGGGCGGCTGGCGCTGGTCGATTTCGGCATCATGGGCCGCCTGGATGATAAGGCGCGCCAGACCTTCGCGGAAATCATTTACGGCTTTATCACGCGAAATTATCGGCGCACCGCAGAAGTTCATTTCGACGCCGGCTATGTACCTGACGGTCACTCCGTTGAAGCTTTCGCGCAGGCGTTGCGCGCTGTCGGCGAGCCGCTTTACGGCAAGAACGCCGCCAATGTGGATATGTCGCGCGTTCTGCAGCAGCTGTTTGACGTCACCGCGCTCTTCGACATGCATTTGCGGCCGGAACTCGTCCTGCTTCAACGCACTATGGTGACCGTTGAAGGGGTCGCCCGCGCGCTCGATCCGGAAGTCGATATCTGGGAAGCCGCGACACCGACGGTGCGCGCCTATATCGACCGGGCGATAGGCCCGAGGGCGCAGGCGGAGAAAATCAGAACGGCGGCGATCAAAGCCGTCGAGATCGCCCCGCGCCTGCCTCAATATGTCGAAGATATCGGCGCCGCCGCCAAAAAATTTAACGAAACCCATGCGCCGGCGCCTCTGCCGGAACGCAAATCAGGCGCCGCGCCCATGCTCTGGCTGGCCGGCCTGTCGGCGCTGACCATTATCGCCGTTGTCCTTTTCCGTTAAAAATTTCGCATTTTAATCACTGTTTCTTTTCCCTTTTGCGGTGTGATCACGCCAACCGCTGCGAAGGGAGCTTCCGTGATGTTTGGATTGAAATTCGGCGCAAAAAAAACCGAGCCCGACGGCGAATTTGTTACGGCGCGTCTCAATGCTCGGGTACAGCCCATTGATCGCGGGGACTATTTTGAAGATCCACTGGATGAGACGCTGAAGAAAAGCAACCTCGGTTCGGTAACCGGCGGCGGGACTCAACTTGCTGAAGACCCGGCGGGCATCGCTTTCTGTGACGTCGAGATCAACGTCCATGAGGCTTCTGAAGAAGCGTTGCGGACGATTGCCGAAAGGCTGGAAGCGCTTGGGGCGCCGAAAGGCTCAAAACTGATCGTTGAGAACACCGGTCAGGAAATCCCCTTCGGCACGCAGGAAGGCATCGCTGTTTACCTCAACGGCGTTGACCTTGATGACGAGGTCTATGCGTCCTGCGATTTCGATACGGTTGTCTCGGAATTAAACCGGATGATGGGCGACAAAGGCGCTTATCGCGGCTATTGGCAGGGCGAACGGGAGACCGGCGTTTACTGTTACGGCCCGTCCTATAACGAGATGAAAACAGCGATTGAACCGTTCCTGAATTCCTATCCGCTGTGCCAGAAATCGCGGGTGGAACAGATCGCCTGATTGCGATTTTCCGTGACGTGACTTTGGGCCGATTGAGGCCTATTTATGAGGCCAAGTTGTGGGCCTGATAAATATGAGCGCGAAAAGCATACTTCTGATTATCGGCGGCGGCGTCGCCGCCTATAAAAGCCTTGAATTGATCCGCGAACTGGCGCGGCGCGATATCCGCACCCGCGCCATCCTTACCCGCGCAGGCGCGGAATTCGTCACGCCGCTTTCCGTCTCAAGTCTCTCCGGAGAAAAGTGCTACACGGAGCTTTTCGATCTCACCGACGAAACCGAAATGGGCCACATTGAGCTGTCGCGCTCGACCGATCTTGTCGTCGTTGCGCCCGCCACCGCCGACCTGATGGGCAAGGCCGCAAACGGTCTCGCCAATGATCTCGCCTCAACCACACTGATGGCGACCGACAAGCCGGTGCTCTTTGCCCCGGCGATGAATGTCCGGATGTGGGAGCATGCCGCGACCCAGCGCAATTTCGAAACTTTGCAAAAAGACGGCGCACTGTTCGTTGGGCCCAACAGAGGCGAGATGGCCTGCGGCGAATTCGGACCGGGCCGCATGGCCGAACCCCTGGAAATCGCCGATGCGGTCGACGCCTATTTCGCCAAAAGCGCCGCCGGACCGCTCACGGGCAAACGCGTGCTGGTCACCGCCGGGCCGACGCATGAACCCCTCGACCCGGTGCGCTATATCGCCAACCGCTCCTCCGGCAAGCAGGGCTATGCGATTGCAGCGGCGCTCAGAAATCTTGGCGCAGACGTAACGCTCGTAACCGGCCCGACTTCCATTTCCACGCCAGCAGGCGTCGACACCGTGCGGGTCGAAACCGCCCGGGAAATGATGGCCGCGAGCGAAGCAGCGCTGCCTGTTGATTGCGCAATCATGTGCGCGGCGGTCGCCGACTATCGCCCGTCGATTGAAACCGACCACAAGATCAAGAAAGAACGCGGCGGCCTCACCAATATTCCGGTTGCGGAAAACCCCGACATTCTGAAAACCATTTCCCAAATGAAGGCCGGGCGCCCACGCCTCGTTGTCGGCTTCGCTGCAGAGACCGACGACGTGCTCTGCCATGCGGAAGCCAAACGCAAACGAAAGGGCTGCGACTGGATCGTCGCCAATGACGTCTCCCCCGGCGCCGACTGCCCAATGGGCGGGGAGCGTAACGAAATTATTCTGATCACCGATAAGGGCGACGAGACTTGGCCGCAAATGCCGAAGGATGAAGTGGCGCGGCGGCTCGCCGGACGGATTGGCAAAGCTCTTGCCGGTCCCACCCTGGTAAAGGCGGCGGAGTAGTTTTCCACGGGCAAAATACCGGGAAATTATGTGGAAAGAATCCTTAGGCCGCAGCCCGAGTCATTCGATTATGGTCGCGCAAAATCTTGAGGATCAAAGCCCCATGTCAGTTTCCGCCGTTAAACCCAAATCCGAAGACCAGCTGCGCAGCGACCTTGGTGTCGCACCGGTCGTGCGCATCAAGCGTTTGCCCCACGGGGAAGGCCTGGACCTGCCGCGGTATGAAACGGCGCTGGCGGCGGGCTGCGACGTGCGCGCGGCGCTCGTCAAACCGATGGTTCTGCGCCCCGGCGAGCGGTTCATGATCCCGACGGGCATCGCCATTGCGCTCCCCCCCGGCTGGGAGGCGCAGATGCGCCCGCGTTCCGGCCTCGCCGCCAAGCACGGAATTTCCTGTGTGAACTCCCCCGGCACCATCGACGCGGATTACCGCGGCGAACTGAAAGTTATCCTGATTAATCATGGGGCTGAGGATTTCACCATCAATCGCGGCGACCGCATCGGCCAGATGGTCATCGCCCCGGTCTTTCAGGCGCGCTTTGACGAGGTCGAGGAGCTTGACGATACGGAACGCGGCGCCGGAGGGTTCGGGTCGACCGGAGTTTAATTTGATGATTGGAGCCCGTCAAAAGCATGCTTTTGACCCAATCATTTCCCCCAGAATCTAAAAATCAGCGTCAGGATAATGCTGATAATAATCATCGTCGTCAGCGGAAAATAGAATGAAAAGCCCTCGCGGCGGATAATGATGTCGCCCGGCAGGCGGCCGAGCCCCAGCTTTGAGATCACCGGCCACAAAAACCCTGCAACGAGGAGAACAATGCCGAGTGTGATCAGGAGTTTTTGCATGATGGTAATTTAGTCTTCCGCTCATTCCGGCGAAAGCCGGAATCTCAAAAAACATATGGCGCGGCTTGCCGAAAAAGATTCCGGCTTTCGCCGGAATGAGCAGGGTCGAATCAAAGCTTCTTTGCAAAACAGACGATCTGTTCGATCTCTTCAAAACCAAGTTGCGCATGGGCTTTTCGGCTGGTCATGTTTTCCGGCTGCGTATCGCTGGCGATTTCTTGAAAGCCCAGCGAACGGCCCCAATCCTCAACCGCATCGACGAGGCGTTTGCCAACGCCCTCGCCGCGCGCGCGCTCGTCCACATACCAGGCTTCCAGATAAGCGACGGGCGTGGTCGCACATCCTTCTGCATAAGGCCGGGCGCTCGCCTCAGCAAATCCGACGAGCGCATCGCCGGCATCCGCCACAAACACGGCGCACTGATCAAACCCGTCAAAACACCCGGTTTTGAAGAACTCGTCGATCTCCGGCGGGTCAAAATCCGGAAACAGCTTGCGCCGCAGCGCCGCCCAGCCGTCACTGTCTTTCCCGCTCACGGGGCGGATCGTGATCTCAGTGTTGTCGTTCATGCCTTCTCTCCCTGTTCAAACGGGCGTTCCCGCCATAAAAGCAGGCCCATGGATAAAACCCAAATGGAACGCTACGCGCGCCACATCCTGCTCCGGGAAGTCGGCGGCCAGGGTCAGCAAAAACTCCTCGCAAGCCGCGTGCTTGTCGTCGGCGCGGGCGGACTTGGCGCGCCCATCATCCAGTATCTCGCCGCCGCGGGCGTCGGCGCCATCGGCGTCGCGGACGATGACAAGGTGGCGCTTTCCAACCTTCAGCGGCAGGTTCTTTTCCATACGGATGATGTGGGCAGATCTAAAACCAATGCCGCCAGGGAATTTGTCCGTCAGCTTAATCCCGATATTGCGATCACCGAACATGCGCTTCGCATCACGGCGGAGAACGCCGCAGGGATCATCGCAGACTATGACCTAGTGATTGAAGGGGTCGATAATTTCAAAACACGCTACGCGCTGAACAGCGCCTGCATAAACGCGAAAAAAACGCTTATCTCCGCCGCTGTCGGGCGTTTCGAGGGTCAGCTCGCGACCTTCAAGTCTTACGCAGATCCGAGCGTCCTGCCCTGCTATCGCTGTCTCGTGCCGGAGGAGCCGCCGCGCGACCAACAGGTCAATTGCGCGGAGGAAGGCGTGCTCGGAGCCGTCACGGGCGTCATGGGCGCGCTTGCGGCGATGGAAGTCCTCAAGGAATTGTTAGATGTCGGCGACAGCCTCGCCGGGCGGCTTATGCTATATGACGGCCTCGGGGCGACATTCCGTACGGTCGCCCTGCCCGCCGACCCGCAATGCCCTGACTGCGGAAACCCATAAAGCACAACTCATCAAAAAGGCTCCAGAGGTGCGAACCAAAACAATACTCAAAGCGATCGGTTTTGCGGCGCTGTTTTTGTGTGCGGGCTGCGCCGCCCTGGCGCCGGTCTTCGCGCCAAAGGTCAACGCGGACGCAACGGCGTTAAGAGCCGGAAATTATTCCCTCGATCCCGCTCATGCGTCGCTCATTTTTAAGATCGATCATCTGGGCTTCTCGACTTATGTCGGACGCTTCAACAGTTTCGATATCAGCCTCGATTTTGATGAAAACGATCCCACCGCTGCGCGCGTCGAAGCGGTCATCGATATGACCAGTCTTGATGTGGCGAACGACGACTTCGCCAACACCCTGACGGGATCAAACTGGTTCAATGCAAACCGGTTTCCTGAAGCGGTTTTTCAATCGACCGCAATCAAGGTGACTGGTGACAATCGCGGCGTGATGACCGGGGATTTGACCTTGCATGGCGTCACGCAGCCGGTGACGCTTGATGTCACATTCAACGGCGGCGGGTCTGACAGATTACGCGGCGCCTATGTGATTGGCCTCTCAGCAACGTCTGAGATCAGCAGGCGTGCGTTCGGCGTGGATCGCTTTGACGGAATAGTCGGCGATGCAGTGAAAATTGAAATCGAAGCGGAATTCCTGCGCGAGTAGGGCTTAGTCTTCCAGCGTGATGACCACGACGCTGCCGGGGGCGACGTCAACTTTGGTTTCGCTGAATTCCGGTCGGCGCAGTTTCGGGACCACGCCATTGGAGAACGCAATCGGCTCTTTCGGAATGCCGAGCGGACCGCGATTGAGACGACCATCGTCATTTTCATCGAGATAGGCCGCGAAGGCGTAATCGCCCGGCTCCATCCCCAGGAAACGAACCAGGGCGAGGCCGCTCTCATCAAGCGTGCCCTGATGTTTGATTGACGCCATTTCGAGGAAGTTCGCCTCACTGTCGTAAACCGCCAGGCGTACAGATTTACCCGCTTCCGCATGGAAACTGGTCTGTACGGCGGCGACAACGCCGTTGGGGTCGGAATATTTATGAAAAGGGTTGCCGGATGGCGCATTGTCGGCGTGAGCAACGCTCGCACCGGCTAAAAGAGCCCCTATCCCCAGCAACAAGCGCACAATACGCACCTTTCAACTCGTAAAAACATCAGGCGCATGAGCGCGCCTGTGGTCGAGACAAGATGCGCCCGGATATTTTCGATACAACTAAAATTTTCGGAAATTCACGCACTTGCGATCAACTGTTACCGCTCAGCAACGCCTGCGGTCACGAATCCGGCGATTTTCGGCATTATTGGCGCATAATGGCGTTCAATCTTATCAATCCGGAAACCCGCCCTATCAACCAGTGAATCAGGTTTTCGGTTGAGGCGGCACCCGCCCGCAAGTTTTCCCCATGCGCCATTAAGCCTGTTTTGCCACTTGGCGACGCCGGCGTCGGGGGCGGCGCCGTGCTCCAGGAAAACCAGCTTGCCCCCTGGTTTTAGAACCCTGCGCATCCCGGCAAGGGCCTTTTCGACATCAGGGATTGTGCACAGCGCGAAGGTGACGAGCACGGTATCGACGCTTTCGTCATCAAGAGGAATCTCCTCCCCCGGCAGATCCAGCCACTCCACCGCAAACGGTAATTCGTCGACGCGCTTTTGGCCAAGCCGACGCCAGGCCGCTGACGGCTCCAGCGCATAAAGGTGCGAAATTTTTGCATGATCATAGTGCGGCGCGTTGTGACCGGAACCAAACCCGATCTCCAGAACCCGGCCATGGGCCTCAGGCACTATCGATGCGCGTTCCTTGCTGATCATCGGCAGGCCGCAGATACAGGAGACGAGCGTCGGCTCGATATGGTTGGCGTAAAATCCCATGGCGTTGCTTCTTTTATTTAATCTGGTTTTTAAACAAGAGGCGTTGCTAACCGGCGGCGCGACACAGAGGCGCCCCCATTATGCGCCGCACGACACTGACTTTTGTCAGGCGGTTTTTGGTTCGAGATCGGAATCGAGCCCGAGAATAACCCGATCCGCAGGTTTATGACCGTCAGCAAACATTTTGATATTGATGATCACGCGCTCGCCCATTTCGATCCGGCTTTCCACCGTCGCTGACGCCATATGCGGCAACAGCACCACATTCGGCGCGTTCAGAAGTTTCTCGCTGGGACTGCCGCGCTCATAAACATCAAGCCCGGCGCCGGCGATACGGCCGGCTTCGATCAAATCCGCCAGCGCCGCTTCGTCGACGATTTCACCGCGCGATACGTTCACCACATAGGCGTGCGGCTGCAGAAGCTCCAGTCGCCGCCGCGACAACAGATGAAATGTCGCCGGCGTATGCGGGCAGTTCACGGACACGATGTCGACATGAGCGAGCATCTGATCGAGACTGTCCCAATAGGTCGCCTCAAGGTCTTCCTCCACATGCGGATTGATCGGCTTGCGATTGTGGTAATGCACCGCCAGACCGAAGGCGCGCGCGCGTCGCGCGATCGCCTCGCCGACACGACCTAATCCGATAATGCCGAGCTTCTTGCCCCGCACCCGTCGGCCCAGCATCCAGGTCGGCGACCAGCCTTCAAACTCCCCGCTCTCCAGAGCCCGAACGCCCTCAACGAGGCGCCTGGGCACCGCGAGGATCAACGCCATCGCCATATCGGCCGCATCTTCCGCCAGCACCGAGGGCGTATTGGTGACGGTAATGCCGCGCGCATTGGCGGCTGCAATATCAATGTGATCGGTCCCGGCGCCGAAATTCGCCACCAGCTTGAGACGATCTCCGGCGGCGGCGAAAAATTCCGCGTCCAGTTGATCTCCAAGGGTCGCCGCCAGCACATCGCAATCCTGCGCCAGCGTGATCAACGCCGCCCGCGATAATGGCGCATCGCCTTTCTGCAGAACCGTATCAAAGAGGTCCGCAAGGCGGCTTTCGACCGCTTCCGGCAACCGGCGCGTCAGCGCAACTTTGACAGCCTTACCCATTGCGCCCCCGCACCCAAGTCGCGGCGGTGGTTAACACCCTGTTAACGGCTATAAGGTCTAACAAGCTTTTGTTCATATTTCTTCTGAATCAGAGTTCGCGCCATGCGATGTTTTTTGGCGATTATTGCCGTGTTCATCCTATCCACTGTCCATATGAACGCGAGCGCGGCGCCCGCGCAAGCCGCTGCGGCAAAACAGGAGCCGATGCCGGCCCCGCGTCTAGATACCCCATCCGGCCTGCCTGTGCCGCGATTTGTATCGCTGAAAGCGGACAAAACCAATTGCCGTTCCGGCCCCAGCTTTGATCACCCGGTCCGCATTACATTTATGCGAAAAGGGCTGCCCGTGATGGTCGTCGCCGAAACGAGCGATAACTGGCGCAAGATCCGCGATGCCGAGGGTGATGAATGCTGGGCGCACCGGACAAAGCTTTCCGGCGCGAAAACGGCGCTTGTGATTGTCGATGGCTTGGCGCTTCGCGCCCGGCCGGCGCCCGATGCGGCGATGCGGGCGCGCCTCGGAAAGGGCCTGATCGCTCGTGTCGATAAAGCCGAGGGCGGCTGGCTGCGCCTTTCCGCTGATGGCGTTAGAGGCTGGGCTTTGCTTTCCGGCTTCTGGGGCGCGCCCGGCGGCGCATCAAATGCTGCGGCGCAGAATTGACCATAGCGACCGCCGCGTCTACCTAGCGGCGAGGAAACGCAACACATCATCGAATGACCGAAGAAAAAAACAGCTTTAATCGCGAAGAACTTCTGGAATGCGGCTATCACGGCTTGCGGGGCCCAGGGACGGCGCAGCTTCCCGTGCCGCCCATGCTGATGTTTGACCGCGTTACGAAAATCACCAGTGACGGCGGCGCCTATGACAAAGGGCGGATCGAGGCCGAACTCGATATCAATCCGGACTTGTGGTTTTTCGATTGCCATTTTCCTGGCGATCCGGTGATGCCGGGTTGCCTGGGTCTCGACGCCCTGTGGCAATTGATCGGCTTCTTTCTCACCTGGTCAGGCAATCCGGGTCATGGCCGTGCGCTCGGCGCGAAAGATGTTAAGTTTGGCGGCATGGTGGTGCCCACCGCAAAAACTGTACGCTATGAAATAGATATCCGCAGAATGATGCGCCGCCCGCTAATTCTCGGCATCGCCGATGGCGTCATGAAAGTGGATGGGCGTCAAATTTACGAGGCCAAAGATCTGCGCGTTGGATTGTTTTCCGCCGAGCAATTAGAGGCGGGTCTTTCCCTCTAAGGCCGTTCAGTACGCCGATTAAAATGAAAGGATGTTTATGCGCCGCGTAGTCATCACTGGAATGGGAGTCGTGTCATCCATTGGGGGGAACGTCGCGGACGTTACCGCATCGTTACGCGAAGGCAAGTCCGGCATCACGCGGTCTGAAGATTTCGCCGAGCATGGTTTCAAATGTCAGGTCTGGGGCAAACCGCCCGTAAATGTCGAAGAGACGCTCGACCGACGCACGCGGCGCTTTATGAGCGAGGCGGTGGGCTGGAATTACATTGCAATGCAGGAAGCTCTTGAAAGCGCCGGGCTGTCTGAAGACACCATCAGCGATCCCCGGATTGGCATCGTGATGGGCGCAGGGGGCCCATCGACACGGGCGATCGTTGAAGCTGCGCAAAAAACGATCGATACGGGCGGCACGAAAAAGATCGGTCCGACCGTGGTGCCAAAGGCGATGTCGTCCGCGCCGTCAGCTGCGCTCGCCACCACGTTCAAAATTCTCGGCGTCAACTATTCCATTTCATCCGCATGCGCCACATCGGTTCATTGCGTTGGCGCGGCGGCCGAGCAGATCATGTGGGGCAAGCAGGACGTCGTTTTCGCCGGCGGCTGCGAAGACCTTGACTGGACGATGGCGAATCTTTTCGACGCCATGGGTGCGATGTCGACAAATTTCAATGACAGTCCAGCCACGGCAAGCCGCGCGTATGATAAAGACCGCGACGGCTTTGTCATCGCCGGCGGCTCAGGTGTTGTCGTCCTGGAAGAATACGAACACGCGAAAAAGCGCGGCGCCAACATCCTCGGTGAAATCGTCGGCTATTTCGCCAATTCAGACGGCTACGACATGGTGCAGCTTTCCGGCGAAGGCGCTGTCAGGTGTATGCGCGGCGCACTCGAAACGGTTCGCCAGCCAATCGATTACGTCAACCCTCACGGCACATCGACGCCGATTGGCGACGAAAAAGAAACCGGCGCCATTCGCGAAGTCTTCGGTTCGGAAATCCCGCCCTTTTCTTCCACCAAGTCGCTTACAGGTCATTCCCTCGGCGCTGTCGGCGCGCAGGAACTTGTCTACGGCCTCATCATGATGCGCGAGAAATTCCTTGCCGCTTCGGCGCATATCGAGAATATCGACCCGGCATTCGCCGATCTGCCGGTTATCCGCGAGCGCGTAGACGACGCAAAGATCGACTGCTTTCTCACCAACAGCTTCGGCTTCGGCGGCACCAACGGGTCCCTCGCCGTCGCCAGAATCTAGAGCGACCGCGTGCCGGAAGCCTTTTATGCAGGCATCGCGGCGGTGGTTATCGCAAGCATAGGCCTCTGGTGGTTTCGCCTGATCCTGCCGGCTGTTCGCAAGCAGGAAAAAACCACCCGCTATGGCGTTTACGCGCTGGTGTGGCTCGCGTATTTCATCTTGACGCTGATCGTGATCGGACGGTCCGGCGCGTAAAAAAAGGACTGACGATATGAGTGGTGAAGTTCCGTTTCCAGCAGGCGATCTGATGAAAGGCAAGCGCGGGCTCATTATGGGCGTCGCCAACAAGAATTCCATCGCCTGGGGCATCGCGCAGCAACTCGTCGCCCAAGGCGCTGAACTCGCCTTTTCCTACATCCCCGCGATGGAAAGCCGCGTGCGCCAGCTTGCCGAAACAATCGGCGTTGAGTTTTTAGTTCAGGCCGATGTCATGAATGACGACGACATGGACGCAGCATTTGCTGAAATCAAAAACAAATGGGGCAAGATCGACTTCCTCGTCCACTCCATCGCCTTCACCGATAAGGAAGCTCTCAAAGGTTCCTTCGTTGAAAACACGACGCGCGAGAATTTCCGGAACACCATGGACGTATCGGCATTTTCGTTCGTCGACTCAGCGCGCCGTTCAGCAGAGATTATGACGGACGGCGGCGCCATGATCACGCTCACCTATCTCGGCTCAGAGCGTGTCGTGCCGAACTACAATGTCATGGGCGTGGCGAAAGCGACGCTGGAAGCCTCCATGCGTTATGTGGCGCGTGACCTAGGCCCCAAAGGCATCCGCGTCAACGCGATCTCGGCAGGCCCAATGAAAACGCTCGCCATGGCTGGCATTACCGGCGGACGCCAGCTTATGTCCACGGGCCGCGACTGGTCACTCCTGAAAGAAGACACAAGCATGGAAGGCGTTGCAGGAGCCGCACTTTATCTGCTGTCTGAGATCGGCGCTTCCTGCACCGGCGAGGTCTTGCATGTGGATGCCGGCTTCCATGTGGTCGCTGTGCCCGATGGAACTGCGTCGACAGAGTAAGACTGACCGTTTGCAGAGCAAACGCAGCAGCCGAACATTTACCGCACTACTGAAACGCGGCTTCAAGATAGGGCGCCGGGTCAACAAGCGCATAGTCGTCAGTGTGTTCGGCCATATGCTCCAGCCAGTATTTGTGGCCGGCGCCATAAACCACCACCACCCGATCGCCTGCGCTCGTGACATCCATCAGCTTCGACCAGATCTTCGCATTACGCATGAACCAATAGGCTTGCAGCTCAGCGCCAGGCTGGTCCTCGCCCTGATCAAATTCCGACAGAGCGTAATAAAAGTCCGGCGCAGACATCGGCCCGGTATTAATTTTCAACAGCTTTAAAGCGATGTGGTCTTCCGCCGTTTCCGCTGTGAAGTCTTCAACCATCTTTTGCGCGCCAGCCAGAAACGCGCCGATCGCATCTTGTTGTCCGGTCGCGCTTGCATGCCCCATCACTTTGTCAAAAGGAAAATAATCGGGCTCGCCCTCTGACGGTTGTTCATCGATGCCATGCACTCTTGTCACGCCAGTTCGTTCAGCGAGACGATAGGCGACCTGCACGCGCTCGTTTTCACTCTCAAGCAGCGTCGCGTCCGTAAACTCAGCATATTTAGGGTCTATATAGTCCGGCGCTTCGGTAACCCGTTCCGTAATTACTACGGTCGGTTTAAATGCGGCCAATGCATCGGCCAATTCGGCTAATTCCTGTTGCCGCCGCTCCGTCAGCACACTGTCCGCCTCTACATTAATGAGGTCACTCGTCGAGCCGGCCATGTGATAGGTTCCGAGGATCATCACCAGAATCTCGTTGGATTTTGCGTCTGGCGAAGATGCCTCCACAACATTTTCAGCATGTGTGGAAGCGCATCCCGTGATAGCGGCGAGCATACACATCGCCATATATTTCAACATTTTGCGTCCCCTTACGTCCCGTCGCCGCGTATGATTGAATGAACGACATCTTATTGAAAGCGAGAATCGGTAAGCCGTTTCGCCTGCAGGCCATCTCGTTTTCACATATGCCTCAGAGGAGCGACGGCGGCATGGTTGTTTCATCAAAGCAAATTATTGAAAAACTTGGCCTCGCGCCCCACCCGGAGGGTGGCTGGTATAAAGAAACCTGGCGTGCGGAGGCGGCGCCCGGAACGCGCGCCAGCGGCACAGCGATCTACTTTCTACTGGAACAGGGCCAGCGCTCCCACTGGCATAAGGTCGATGCGACGGAGATCTGGCTTTATCACGCCGGGGCGCCGCTGATACTCGAATTATCCGATGACGGAACAAAAACGCGTACGATCACACTCGGGCCGGACCTCGAAAACAGCGAACGCCCTCAGGTCATCGTCCCGCCCGATTGCTGGCAGGCTGCAAAAAGCCTTGGCGCCTGGACTCTGGTGAGCTGCACGGTGTCGCCGGGGTTTGAATTTGAGGGTTTTGACCTGGCGCCGCCGGACTGGACGCCCGGCGGCTAGGGATTATTGCGGCTCCGCCACAAGCGCAATCCACGCATGATCATCGCTGATCGCGATGCGCGTGATGTTGTCGAAGCGGCCAGCGGCATAATCGCCAACCTCACGCCACTCAGCCCTTTCGCTTTCAAGCGCATTGAACAACAGCGTTGAACCGTCTCCGGCCAAAAGGCCGCCGACTTCATCAGCGCCGGTAAAAAAGACGACGAAATCCTGCACACCCCCAGGCAAATCCGCAATGGCGGTCACAGCCTCAGTATTAAGGTCGAAATACATGACGCTATGGGTTTCATCCGCACCGGCGCGCGTGAAGTAAAGACCGCGCCCGTCTGGCGTCGCATGCAGGCTGCGCCCGATATTTTCGGCGATCATTTCAGACTGACCGCTCTCAACATCGACGAGATGCAGCGCCGCCGGGTCGCTGCGCAGGTAAACGCCAAGCTGCGCCCCGCCCTGAAGCCAGGCGTAATACCCAAGCGGCGCCAGCTCTATGACAGGCGCGCCTGCGCCGCCGCTTGCCGGCATGAAATGAACGCGCGTTATGTCTGCGGCTTCGTTTTCTTGAATATAGGACACGCCGTAATCGCCGGGCGCTGCTTTTGGCGAATATTCGCTGACGGCAGGCGACGCATAGACGCGGGTGTTATCGTCTTCAGCAATGTCATACCGCCAGACATCTGTTTTGCCGCTGGCGCCTTCGGAAACATAATAGAACGTCGCAGCGCCAGGCAAAAAGGACGGCTGGTTATCATAACCGGTATGTTGAGAGATGTTTCGAAGCTCCCCAACAACCGGCATGTCTCGATCAAACGACAATGGCGCGAGAAATATCTCCGTTTCGGGAAGGCTCGCCGTGTCCGCCGCAAGGTCGGCCCCGTCCGTCGCACCGTTTGACGCACAGGCGCCAAGCGCAAAGGCTGCAACGCCTGCTAATAACAGCCGGCGCATTATTCGCCGCTCACAAAAGCGCGCACATCGGCGGCCAGCGCTTCAAGCGATGGCTGATGAATATACATCATGTGGCCGGCTTCATAATAAGTGATCGTAAGGCGCGAGCGGTCAAAGCCAGGCTGCGCCAGCGTCATCTCGGTGCCGAAGAATGGGGTCGCAAGATCGTAATAGCCATTCGCCGCCAGCACCCTGAGGTCCTTGTTCTGACGCATGGCGCGCTCAACCCAGGGCGCGACATTCACGTAAGCATTCTCGCCGCCGCCATCGCGCGCGTCCCAGTTCCAGTCGCGCACGCCGCCAAGGGTCGTGTAGGGATCAGTGATATCAACCCCGAGATCGCGGCTGAAATAATCGAGAATCCCAGCCGTATAGGCCGCATCAATGCCATAGGCGGACGGGTCGTATTCCGGTCGCTCGCCAACGCGGTCCGCCTCAACGCCGGTAAAGCGGGAATCGAGCCGGCCGACCGTCAGCCCCTCATCGCGTCGCAACTCACGCATAAAGCGCCACAGCGATACCCGCATGTTCGCGCGTTTCACGTAAGTCTCCGATAGCCCGATGAAAGATGCGAGCGTCGCCGACACTGCATCTCGCTCGGCTTCGGGCATCATCTGACCTTTCAGGAGCGCCGGCATGTATTCGTCGGTAGCAAAGGCGCGCGCTGCGTCGAGGAACGCTTCCATGTCGCCGCCCCACTGATCGCGATCGACCTTGCCGTGATACCAGGCGGTCGCCGCATAGCCCGGCATCAGCCCGATATATCCGACATCATTGCCCGCATCGGTCGCATCGAGACCAAAATTCAAAACGGTTGAGATCAGAACAACGCCGTTGATGGCGATATCGGTCCAGCCGCTTTCCAGCGCCTCCAGCAGCGCGCCGGAGCGTGTCGTGCCGTAGCTTTCGCCCATCAGATATTTCGGAGAGTTCCAGCGCTTATGCTCGACGAGCCAGCGGCGAATGAACTCGCGCACGGATGCAGCGTCCTGTTTAACGCCCCAATAGTCATCCGTAGACGCATCGCCAAGCGTGCGCGACCAGCCCGTGCCCACCGGATCGATGAACACCATGTCGGCGACATTGATCAGGGATTCCGGGTTTTCAATCAGGTCGAACGGCGCCGCGCCATCGTCATCGGGATCGGACGGAAGGCGAACGCGCTTCGGCCCGAAGACGCCCATATGCAGCCACAGCGACGCAGAGCCCGGCCCGCCGTTAAAAATGAATGCAATCGGTCGCTCCCGCGGGTCGGAAAACCCGTCGGCGATATAGGATGTTGAAAAGATAGAGGCGACCGGCTCCCCCTTCTCATTTTCAAGAAAGGTTTCGCCGGCGATAACGGTATAACTGACTGACTTGCCGTTCGCGGTGATACGCGCCGTCGTCTCATAACGGCGCGGTTCTTCCTGACCGTCTGTCGCCGCATCGCTTTTTTCTTCAGGTTCATCCTGTGCGACGGCGCAGGCCGATGCGGCCAAGAGGGCGACGCCCGCCAATATCCTTGCGATCATCATTAATTCAAACCCTTGTTTTTAAATGGTTTTAAGCGTTTTTTGTGGCGGCGATCCAGCGCTCGATTTTCTGCTCCAGCACCGGGAGCGGCATCGCGCCGGTCAACAAAACCTCGTCGTGAAAGGCGCGAATATCAAACTGGTCGCCAAGCTCGGCTTCCGCCCGCTCACGCAGTTCATTGATCTTCAGCATGCCAAGTTTGTACGAGCAAGCCTGACCCGGCCAGACGGAATAGCGCTCAACCTCGCGCGTTACCGCCGCGCGTGTGTCGCCGGTTACGTCCGTCATATAATCAATCGCTTCCTCGCGCGTCCATTGCTTATGATGCAGGCCGGAATCGACAACCAGACGCGCAGCCCGGAAAAGCTCCGACTGCAGACGACCGAGATCACCGAGAGGGTCATCGTCATACATTCCCATTTCGGCGGCGACCTGTTCAGCATAAAGCGCCCAACCTTCAGAAAACTCTGAATAGCCAAGCATATTGCGAATGAGCGGCAGACCGGCGGCGCGTTCAAGCGAGCGCTGAAAGTGGTGCCCGGGCACAGCCTCATGATAGGTCAGCGTCTTCAACGTGTGCTTTGGCCAATCGGCGGTGTCTTTCAGATTGATCCAGTAGATGCCGGGGCGCGTTCCGTCGAGAGACGGGGAATTATAATAGCCGCCGGGCGCGGAATCCTGTTCGTAAACCGGGATGCGGCGCACCTCGACCGGCTGGCTTGGCACCGTACCGAACCGGTCAGGCGCTTTTTCCATAATCCCGTCTATCTGCACATTGAGGGCCGCCAGCAACGCCTCGCGGCCACCGTCAGTGTTCGGGTAGCGCATATCATCGCGTTGCCCGATCGCCTCGAACCGTTCAGCAACGGAGCCATCGGTCAATCCTTGCGCTTCGAGGATCGCCTCCATTTCAGCTGTGATCCGCGCCACTTCCGAAAGTCCCAATTCGTGAATTTCCTCGCCGGCCATGCCGCCCGCGCCATAGGAATTGAGCGCATGCTGGTAAAAAGCTTCACCCTCAGGGCCGAGGCGCCAGACGCCGGCATCGCGGCCGGCCTGAGGAACGAGGTTTTCAAGCGCCGCGCCAAGGCGTGAATAAGCGGGATAGACCACCGCCTCGACAATCGACGCGACCTCGCCGGTCATCGTTTCGCGCTCTTCGTCCGTAAGCGCCTCAATGTCTCCAACCTTTGTCGCAAAGGTCGTGACCAGCGGGCTTTTCGTTGGCGCCGATTCAGTAAACGACGCGATGGAGCGTTGCGCCCCTTCAAGCGCGAAGTAAGGCGGCACAATGCCGAGCGCAGCGTCATTGCCGATGGACTCGATCACTTCGTCGAAAACTCGCCCAAACTCGGATAACCGTAAAATGTAATTCTCAGCGTCTTCTTTCGACGCAAGCGGTTGCTGGGTCTGCAACAGGCGGGGCAGGAACAGATGCGCGCCGGACAACTGCGTCACCACATACGGGCTGCCGGAGCCCCACACCGCGGCGCCGCCGAAATCGAACTGGTTGCGCTGAGCGCCGGTCTCATAGGCGGCGCGCAAGACGTCATAAGTGATCGCGCCTTGCGTATCCAAAGCGGCGCGGTCGATGCTGCGGATATCCTGGAGGAACCCTTCGTTCAATTGCCGGGCCTGCTGATTGGCCTCAAAGCCATATCCGCCGAGACGGCCCTGGTAACCCTCACCAGCGATCTCTTCACTGACGCCGAGAAACGACGCCCATTCCGGCGACTGTTCGAGGACCGCGCGCGCATGTTCGTCCGCCATGGCGATAAGCGCCTCAGACGCCGTCGGCGCCGCCGCTTCGGTTTCGGCCGCTTCAGGCTGACTGGCTTGTCCCGGCGCCTCGCCCTGTCCACACCCGGCAAGTCCAAACAACAAAGACGCAGCCACGCCCGTCGCTATCCGCGAATTGAATTCAACCATCACCCATTCCCCTTGATCCTGCGGCCGTCGCGCACACCCTAATCTAAATTGAACCGTTGCAAAGACCCTGTCCCGAAGACCCGCCCGCCAGCGCACAACAAAAAGGCGGGGCCGTCTTGCAACGGCCCCGCCTCACATCATTTTTGTTTTTAAAACAGGCGCTTAGTTATCGCCGCTGTCGCGGGCAATCTCTTCGCCAGTTTCCTGATCGACAATTTTCATCGACAGGCGAACCTTGCCGCGATCGTCAAAGCCGAGAAGTTTGACGAACACTTCGTCGCCTTCCTTGACCACATCGGTGGTTTTTTCCGGACGCCCACTCGACAATTGCGAGATGTGAACAAGACCGTCACGCGGGCCGAAGAAGTTCACGAAGGCGCCGAAGTCCATGGTTTTGACAACCTTGCCTTTGTAGATCTCGCCAACTTCCGGTTCGGCGACAATGGAGTGGATCCACTTGTAAGCGGCGTCGATCTTCTCTTTGTCGTTCGACGCAATCTTGATCAGGCCTTCATCATCGACATTGATCTTGGCGCCTGTCTCTTCGACGATCTGACGAATAACTTTACCGCCTGCGCCGATAACATCACGGATCTTGTCTTTGTTGATCTGCATCGTCTCGATACGCGGCGCATAATCGCCAAGTTCGCCGCGCGCCGTGTCGAGCGCTTTGTTCATCTCGCCGAGAATATGCATGCGGCCGTCTTTCGCCTGATCGAGCGCGACCTTCATGATCTCCTCGGTGATGCCGGCGATCTTGATATCCATCTGCAGCGAGGTGACGCCCGCATCCGTACCGGCGACTTTAAAGTCCATATCGCCGAGATGGTCTTCATCACCCAGAATGTCCGAAAGAACGGCGTATTTCTCGCCCTCAAGAATGAGGCCCATCGCAATACCGGCGACCGGACGCTTGATCGGCACGCCGCCATCCATCAACGCAAGGGATGAACCACAGACAGTCGCCATGGAAGACGAACCGTTGGATTCCGTGATCTCGGAGACGAGGCGAATGACGTAAGGAAATTCTTCCTGAGTCGGAATAACCGCCTTCATCGCACGCCAGGCAAGCTTGCCGTGACCGATTTCGCGACGACCCGTGAAGCCCATGCGGCCAACTTCGCCAACCGAATAGGGCGGAAAGTTATAATGCAGGAGGAACTGCTCTTTGTACGTTCCAGCCAACGCATCGATAAACTGTTCATCTTCACCGGTGCCAAGCGTCGCAACGACCAGCGCCTGCGTTTCGCCGCGGGTGAACAGCGACGAACCGTGGGTGCGCGGCAGGACACCGGCTTCAGCAACAATCGGGCGAACCGTTTTGGTGTCGCGGCCGTCGATGCGTTCGCCCGTATCAAGAATGCCGCCGCGAACGATGGCGGACTCGATGGCTTTGAAAGCCCCGCCGACAACGGACTTTGATGGCGCGTCATCATTTTCATCCTCACATAAGGCTTCGATGGCTTTATCTTTAGCCGCCGCCAATGCATTTTGGCGATCCTGCTTGACCGTGATCTTGTAAGCGGCCTGTACATCGCTCTCCACGAGACCGCGGACTTTCGCCTCCACATCGGAGTTATCCGGTGCGGTAAAGTCCCATGGGTCCTTGGCGCAGTCTTCCGCAAAATCGATGATCAGGTTGATCGCCTCTTTTGCCGCCTTGTGGCCAAAGGCGACAGAACCGAGCATGACGTCTTCTGAAAGCTCTTTCGCTTCGGATTCAACCATCATCACCGCATCGGCCGTGCCGGCCATGACGAGATCAAGTTTGGTTTCCGGCATTTCGTCGATTTGCGGGTTCAGAACATAGTCGCCATTGATATAGCCAACGCGCGCAGCCGCGATTGGTCCAAGGAACGGAACGCCTGCGATTGTCAGCGCGGCGGAGGCGGCGATCATTGCAACCACATCCGGATCGTTTTCAAGATCATGCGACAGGACCTGCGCAACGACCAGAACTTCGTTCTTGAAGCCTTTCGCAAAGAGCGGGCGGATCGGCCGGTCGATCAGACGCGAGGTCAGCGTTTCTTTTTCCGTCGGGCGCGCTTCGCGTTTGAAGTAGCCGCCCGGCACGCGGCCAGCGGCGTAATAGCGCTCCTGGTAGTGAACGGTCAGGGGAAAGAAATCGAAATTCGGGTTCGGTTCTTTCGCAGCCGTGACCGCAGCCAGGACGGATGTTTCGCCGTAAGTGGCGAGCACTGCGCCGTCAGCCTGGCGCGCAATGCGCCCTGTTTCAAGGGTCAGCGTGCGACCGCCCCATTCAATCGATTTTTTCGTAATATCAAACATTTCTTTTCTCTTCTTCTCGTAATGCGCCGTACGCGGATCGTACGCGCGCGCGGGGTATGTAGCCTTCATTGGAGCGTTGCGCTTTACCTCTCATCCTTCGAGACGCCGCTTCGCGGCTCCTCAGGATAAAGGTTGCCTTTTTTGATCCTTCATCCTGAGGAGCGATCCGTCAGGATCGCATCTCGAAGGATCGGCAAAAGACATAAACCTGCAAACAAAAGCGGCCCAAAGGGCCGCCAACTTTCTCCTATCTGGGCTGCATTCTGATGGCGCCATCCAGTCGGATGGTTGCGCCGTTAATCATTGTATTCCTGCAAATCTCCAACGCCAGCGAGGCGTATTCGTCGGGGCGTCCAAGGCGTTTCGGGAACGGCACCATGGCGGCAAGCGCATCCTGAACCTTCTGGTCCATGCCCGCCATCATCGGCGTCCAGAAAATGCCCGGCGCAATCGTATTGACGCGAATGCCGATATTCATCAGGTCGCGCGCAACCGGCAGCGTCATGCCGGAGACGCCAGCTTTTGAAGCGCCATAGGCGGCCTGCCCGATCTGACCTTCAAAGGCCGCGACCGAGGCGGTGTTGATAATGACGCCGCGCTCGCCATCTTCTTTCGGCTCGTTCTTTTCCATCTCGGCCGAGACCAGACGGATACAGTTGAACGTGCCGATTAAATTGACGTCGATGACTTTTTTGAAACTCTCGAGACGGTGCGGCCCGTTCTTGCCGATTGTTTTCTCACCAATGGCGATGCCGGCGCAGTTGATGAGGATCGACGGCGTTCCGTTTGCAGCGACGGACTTTTCAAGCGACGCCGCAACGCTCGCCTCATCGGCGACATTGGTTTCACAAAAAACGCCGCCAAGTTTTTCTGCGAGCGCTTCGCCCTTTTCCGCATTGAGGTCCCAGAGCGCAACTTTGACGCCGGCGGCGTGCAGCGCCTCTGCGCTCGCCTCGCCAAGACCGGAGGCGCCGCCGGTGATGATCGCCGATGTGTCGTTCAGGTTCATGTTGTTTCCTCTCGCGCTCATCCCGGCGCAGACCGGGATCTCAAAAGGCGAATGTTGGCGCAACGCCGCTCAAAGATTCCGGCATTCGCCGGAATAAGCGGCAGGCGGATTAACGGCGCAGCCCAAGCTCTTCGATCAGCTTGCGGTAACGCGCTTCGTCGTTACGCTTCACATAATCCAGCAAGCGGCGACGCTGGGACACCATCTTCAACAGGCCACGGCGCGAGTGGTTGTCTTTCTTGTGCTCTTTGAAGTGGTCTGTCAGCGTGGTGATCCGTTCTGACAGGATCGCGACCTGAACTTCCGGCGAGCCTGTATCGCCTTCTTTTTGCGCAAATTTTTTGATGAGTTCAGCCTTACGGGCCGTCGTAATCGACATCTCGTTCTCTCCGCGGCGTCCGATGAAAATAACGGCCCCGCCGGGACGCCGTCCAGCGGGGTCGGGATTGGCGCGCCTTATGGGCGAAAAGCGCCGGAATGGCAAGGGACTGCCGCGCCGCCTAATTCCGCCTTCGGTCTATCATGTCGGTGATAATCGGCGGGATGAAGCGCTTGATCAGCCGCTTGCCGCGATCGGCGGCGCTGCCCTCGCCCGGGCGATACTGAAAGAGCGTCATGTGCTCGTCCGCGACCTCTCCGTCAGGCCTGCCATTTGTGTAATAATACATGGCGATGGAGCGGCGAATGCGCCCGTCCGGGGCGGCCACCGGCTGCGGATTGCCGTGGAAGCTTTTGTCGGTCGTATTGAAAATCACGCATCGGTTGAACTCAGGCGTGTAGCGCTTGACGCAAGCCTTCATGCCGGTGTCCCAAAGTTCCAGATTGCCGCCCCAGTCTTCTTCCCAATCCTTGTTCAGATAGACCAGGAGATTGATGCGGCGGTCGAGGCGCATGTGTTTTTGAAAATTGAAATCCGCGTGGACGCCGAGAAAGCCGCCTTCGCGCAATTGGTGCAAACCGCCGCCGGCTAAAAACGGATCGGGCACCAGCCCCTCAATGCCGGTGAGTTTTTCCAGAAACATGATCATTTCCTGGCCGTTCAGGAACTGCACCAGCGCACGGGTCGCCGGCCCCATGTCGCGCGTTGAATTACAGGCGGATTTTTGCTGATAGCGGTCGCTCATATCGGACCAGCCGGCTGTATGATCGCCGTTTTCAACCTCGTCCAGCACTTCGTCGAGAACGCCTTTGCGGATGAAGTCGTCGATGGCGATATGCGGGAAAGGGTCGGCCTTTTCATAAGCCTCGCGTTTTTCCCCCGCGAGAGCGTCAAGGCGGTCCATATCCGCTTCAAGGTCGTTGTTCGGCATTATTTCATCCCCGCCTTTTGATCCGGTCCAATGACCGCCAGGTCATGCAAACACTGTGCTCACAAGCGCTTAATCCTGATCGAAAAGAGCGTCAAAGTCCCAGACCTTTTCATCGGCGAGATGGCTAAGGCGGACATTCTGAAGCGCGCGGAACATCACCTCGCGCCGGCCGGGACGGCGACGCTCCCACTCGCTCAGCATCTGTTTCATGGCGTCGCGCTGCAACCCTTCCTGAGAACCACAGAGATTACAGGGGATAATCGGAAAGTTCAGCGCCGCCGAGAATTTTTCAATATCCGCCTCGGCGCAAAGGATTAAGGGGCGCAGCACCAGCACATCGCCTTCGTCGTTAACGAGCTTTGGCGGCATCGCCGCGAGGCGCCCGCCATGAAACAGGTTCATCATGAAGGTCTCAAGCGCATCGTCCCGGTGATGGCCGAGGACGATCGCATCGCACCCCTCTTCCCGCGCGACCCGATAGAGAATGCCGCGGCGCAGGCGCGAGCAGAGGGAACAATAGGTTTTATTCTCCGGCACCTTATCGGTGACGATGGAATAGGTGTCCTCGGTGATGATGCGGCGCTCAACGCCAAGCCTGTCGAGATAGTCCGGCAGGATATGTTTTGGAAAACCGGGCTGTCCCTGATCAAGGTTGCAGGCGATAAGATCCGCCTTCAGCGCGCCCTGCCATTTCAGATCAAGCAACGCCGCCAGCAGCGTGTAGCTGTCCTTACCGCCCGAAAGGCAGACCAGCCACTTTTGCGGCGCGCCGTCAGCGCGTGGCCGGTCCATCGAATAGCGACTCAACGCCTCTTGCGTCTGGCGCAGAAGGCGCTTGCGCAGCTTCTTGAAACTGACGGACGATGGCGCATTGGCGTAGACCGCAGCCGGCCCGCCGCGCTCAATCACATAATCCTCTCCATCGGCCATCGTTTTACTCACCTGAATGCTCGACGGTCTGTATCAGAAACCAGCCCGCAAATCAGCTGGGCCGTCGACAATTAAAGAATGGCGCTTTTGAAAGAGTCGCGGCGCGGGGCGAACCCCGCGCGCGCGATCTATCCGGCGGCTGGGGGGAGAGAGAAGGGCCGCTCGAATGTATTTACTAAGATTACGCGCGTCGGTTGCGACTGGATCAGTCCCAACCCGTCAATCACTCGTCTGTGAAATGGGCGTCCAGAAATTCAAGGAAAGCCGGCCAGTCTTCCTTGACGACGCCATGGGTGCCGGGGCGGATCCAGAAGGCGATATCCGCTTCCGGACGCCACTGGTCGAGCCTGTCCTGTTCAAGCCCTTCGGCGCCCAACAATTCATAAACCGGATCAGCGCCGAGGGCGGCGCGAAACGCCCCATTCGGGTCGGACCAGACATCGCGGCGGGCGTTGCCGAGAAGCACCGGGCGCGGCGCCGCCAACGCCAGAAGGTGATGCTGGTCCACCGGCAGCTCATCTTCGCGGCCGGCGTATTCCGCATATCGACCGGCAAACCAGTGCGGATAGCTTTCGGTAATCGACCCGACGCTTTCGCCTTTTTTACGGCGGTTCAGGGAGGCGCCGCCGGTCCCGGACTGATGCGCAATCACACCATCGATACGATCATCATAGGCGGCCGCCACAAGCGCGGATTTTCCATAGCGTGAATGCCCCCAGGTAATGTGATCGCGGCCCTTTAGCGCCTCGTCCTGTTCCAGGGCTTCAATCATCAATGAATATCCCCAGGCCCAGGCGGCGATGGCGCCCCAGCGCTGTTCTTCCGAACCCATCCCTGCGGACATTTCCGCCAGCGCCGCCAACCCTTCTTCGCGGCGGTCGGGCGCAAACTCACTTGGGAAAATTGTCGCCACGCCATAGCCGCGCTCAAGGATCATTTCGATCGGCGGCGTCGCAATGTATCGTCCGAAAACATAGGTCATGATTGCATTCACGAGGCCGCCGCCACCGCAACCGTCAGCCTCGGCCGGACGATGCACCGCCGGATGCGGGATAGTGTCCCATCTCGGGCAAAAAGTCTGTGAAAGGATGATTGGCGCAGTATCTGCGCCAATCGGCGTGATCACGTTCATATAGAAGGAACCGGTGCTGCGGATCTCGTCGCCAAAACGCACATCCGCATCGAGTTCGTATTCGATTAATTCGCCCGCGCCGCTGAAAGCAGCCTTGTCCAGCACTTTCCGACTTTTGACGTTCAACGCATAATCGTCCGGAAAGTGGCCATAGACAACGTCCTCAAACGCCGCGCGCAGGGCCGGCGCGCGCTCAGACACCCATTGATCCGCGTCGGCGACCGGACCGTCGCCATTAAAACGCCCTAGCGCCGGCGGCGCCGGTTCGACCCCATCTGCGGACAAATCAGCCCAGGCAAGCGTCAGCCGCACGCAGCCCGACAACAACGCCGCCGCCAGCAGAATTGACATCAGTTTCACATATTTCATGGGGCCACCCGCTTTGTTCCTGTCTTTTTTGTCCATGTCGCAAAGGTCGCGCAAATCAAAAAATCGTAAACACGAAATGATTGCGGTCAGTTGCGTTCGCAATGCGGCGGGTGGTGCGCCAGCTTAAAAAAAACCGGCTGTTATTGTGCTTCAGCGTCCCGGCGCCTGAAAATATTGTGGTTGAACTGGCGCCAGCCATCATCCGTCCTGATCCAGTCCGTCACCTCTATCTCATCAGCGCCGATCAGTTCATATCGCGTCCGCCCCTGCTTTTCGCCCTCAACGCCCCAATTCGCCACCAGCGCCTGACCGTCTCGAATAGCGGAGATGGGATGAAGGTCGCCGGAATTATCGGCCCAGAAAGCCGTCAGCTTTTCGCCAGGAGCCTTGCGATAATAGGCGACGCCTTCAAAAACGGATGCGCCTTCATTCATCTCGATACGATAGTTGAGGCGCGAGAATTTTTCATCAAGGGCCGGCGACCAGCGCATGGCGCTTTGCGCTGGCGCACCAAAAGCCGGGTCCGTCGACGTCCATTCCCCTGAGAAATCGTCGAGCAGTTGAGCTGCGTCCGGCTGTTGCGCAAATCCAGGCGATACGTTGAGGAAAATTGAGCAAAGGCAGGCAATGATCTGATGGCGGTTCATAAGCCAATCCCCTTTGGTTTGATTGCTATATTCTCTGACGCCCGCCGCAACGCGTTTTCGACATTTGAACGCCCAAAGGCCTCAAACCCGCGCAAAGGTGAGATAGGCGGGCTTGCGGCCTTCCCTCAGGGCCTTGGCTTCATAGCGCGTCTGGGGCCAGTCGTCCGGGCGGCGCTTCCAGTCATCGGCGCATTCCGCCATCCATTTAAAGTCAGGCGCATGACGCGCATGCATTAATGTCCAGCGAATGTAGTCGGGAATATCCGACGCGACACGCAAAGTCCCGCCGGGTTTTAAAAGACGTCCGGCTTGCGCAAAAAACCATGGCGAGATCATACGCCGCTTGTGGTGACGCGCCTTCGGCCAGGGATCGGGGTGGAGCACGAAAACCTTCGCCAGCGACGCATCCGGCAACGCCTCCATCAGGGGACGGACATCGCCAAAATGAACGCGAATATTTTCCAGGTTTTGCTCATCAATCTGCGTGAGCAGCTTAGCGACGCCATTGATAAAAGGCTCCGCGCCGATCATGCCGACATCCGGATTATGCGCCGCCTGCCAGGCGAGATGCTCACCGCCGCCGAAACCTGCCTCAAGCCAGATTTCTTCCGCCTGCGGAAAAAGCTGAACGAGGTCGATGGGCCCCGCTTCCGGTTCGGGAATAGCGACACGCGGCAGCAGCGTTTCCATCAACTGCGCCTGACGCGCCCTCAACGGCTTGTCGATACGGCGGCCGTAAAGATTGGGAATATAGGAACGTTTATCGCTCATGGCGGCGAGATAAGACGCAAAGCAAGGCGCTGGCAATATTGGCGAACTGACGTTTATGCAGGCGAGACGACAGCCTCACCGCGCCGCACGGCTTAGAGCGCCGCTTTCAACGCATCAACAAGGTCGGTTTTTTCCCATGAGAAACCGCCATCCGCATCAGGTTCGCGGCCAAAATGGCCATAGGCCGATGTGCGCGCATAAATCGGCTTGTTGAGATCAAGCTTGCGGCGGATGCCCGACGGCGACAGGTCCATCACTTCGCCAAGGGCGGTTTCAAGGGCGGCCTCGTCAACGCGGCCCGTGCCGTGAAGGTCGACATAAACCGACAGCGGCTTGGCGACACCGATGGCATAAGAAAGCTGGATGGTGCAGCGGTCGGCCAGGTCTGCGGCGACAACATTCTTGGCGAGATAGCGCGCCGCATAAGCAGCTGAGCGGTCAACCTTGGTCGTGTCCTTACCGGAAAAAGCGCCGCCGCCGTGGGAAGCCGCACCGCCATAGGTGTCGACAATGATTTTCCGTCCCGTCAGTCCGGCGTCGCCGTCCGGTCCGCCAATCACGAATTTGCCGGTCGGATTGACATGCCATTCGCAGTTCTGGGCGATGGGAAGATCGGCGACGGATTTGCGAATGTAAGGCTCAACGACCGAACGCACCTTAGCGGAGTCCCATGTGTCATCGAGATGCTGTGTCGACAATACGATTGACGTAATTTCAACCGGCTCGTCGTTTTTATAGCGCACCGTCACCTGGCTTTTTGCGTCGGGACCAAGCTGGCCTGCGTCGCCTTCCTTGGCGTGGCGCGCGGCGGCGAGGTCTTCAAGAATTTTGTGGCTGTAATAGATCGGCGCCGGCATCAGCGACGGCGTTTCGCGGCAGGCGTAGCCGAACATGATGCCCTGGTCGCCTGCGCCTTCGGCATTTGCGTCCGCTGCATTATCGACGCCCTGCGCAATATCCGCAGACTGACCATGCAACAGGACATCAATGTCGGCGGTCCGCCAATGAAACCCGTCCTGTTCGTAACCGATCGACTTGATCGCGTCGCGCGCCGCCGCGACAAAGGCGTCCGGCTTCACGCCGCCATGACCGTTCATCAGGCTTTCCGGCGCACGCACCTCGCCGGCGATGACCACCTTGTTGGTCGTTGTCAGCGTTTCGCAGGCGACGCGCACATCCCATGGGCTCATCCCCTGCTTTTCCGCCTCGCGGTAAATCAGATCGACGATCTCATCGGATATACGGTCGCAAACCTTGTCAGGATGACCCTCGGAAACGCTCTCGCTGGTGAACAGATAGGACTGACGCGCCATGGAAATTGGCCTCTCTCATATAAGGAAAACTTTATATGGTCGCGCCGTATAGCGAATGCATCGGGCGCTGTCCAATCGAAAGCGGAAATGTGGAAACTATTTTCCACCTTCGGTTTCGGCGATGGTCTTAACCAGGTCGAGAACCCGTTTCCTGACCTTAGGATCACTGATTTCCGCAAAATACCGGCAGAGCTGTACGCCTTCGGGCGAATTCACCAACTCCATGAAGGCTTCCGCCGCATCCGGCTCCGCAAAACCATGCGCACTGTCTCCAGAGCCGTAATCGTCATAGAAAAACTGGATCGGCACTTCGAGCAGCTCGGAAAGCTCGAATAACCGGCTTGCGCCAATCCGATTGACGCCTTTTTCGTATTTCTGGATTTGCTGAAAAGTGAGGCCCAGCGATTTGCCAAGCGAATCCTGGCTCATCCCCAAAATCATTCGCCGCAACTTTACGCGCGCGCCCACATGCTGATCGATCGGATGCGGCCCCTCACGTTTGGGCCGCGCCCGTTTCACAGTCTTCTCAGCTTTGGCCATTTCCCATCCCGCACTCATTGGCCCTGTCGGCCACCCGTATCGCCTAACCCATTGTCCCGTATAGGGGAAACTGTGCCGTCGCGTAAAGGTTGCAAACTGCAATTGCGAACGCGTATCGACTAAACTTTTCGTATGCGGATCGCCGCCAGGCACGCCGCGAGCATCAAGGCGAACGCCCAATCGCCAATGCGGTCATAAAGCGGCGGCGCCAATGCGGACGGCAAAGCCGCTTCAATCCGACCGCTTTCATAAAGGTCGACGCGCGCAAGAACCCGTCCTTTGGCGTCGATGACGGCGGAGATGCCGGTGTTGGCGGACCGCGCCATGGGGAGGCCGGTTTCAATTGAGCGCAGGCGCGCCTGATCGAGATGCTGGCGCGGGCCCGACGTATCGCCAAACCAGGCGTCATTGGTGACGGTCAGCAGCCAGTCCGGGCGCTCACCCTTCGGATACGTCCGGCCCGGGAAAATCACTTCATAGCAGATCAGCGGCGAAAAGGACGGACCGCCCGCATTCAGGACAGCCGGACCAGCGCCGGCGGCGAAACCGCCATCGCCGTAAGGCGCCAATTGCGCAAGGCCGACGGCGTTTAACAGGTTATAGAACGGCAGATACTCGCCAAAAGGGACAAGATGATGCTTGTCATAAAAGGCGATCGCGCGGCGTCCTGCCGGCGTCTGCGGCACGACTGCAATCGAATTGTAGTATCTGTCGACCCCCTCATCGTCCGCTTCGCGGCGCACAGCGCCAGCGATCAACACCGCGTTCTCAGGCAATTGCTGCGAGAGGATGGAAAGCGCCGTATCCGCTTCGTTCAAAAGGGGCGCGCCGTTTTCAGGCCATAAGATAAAAAGGCGAGCGTCTGCGGGAACGCCGCCTTTTGACAGCTCCAGCTGGCGATTGAAATTGCGCCCCCACATGGCCGGATCGATTTTTTCCCGCTGCGGGATATTCGGCTGGACGATACGCAGGAAATTGTTTTCGTCCGGCGCCGGTTCCGGCATCGCAAGACGCAGCGCGCCAATTGCAAAAAGCAACACAGCCCCGCCTAAAGCTGAAAGCAATCCAATATACGCCGGGTGTCGGTTTTGTGCAGCGCCAAGGGTTGCAGCCGGCGCGGCGCTGATCAGCACCGTCACCAGGCTTAATCCGTATGCGCCGTACCACGCGGCGGTCTGTGCGCCGATCGCCGTACCCGCCATCGCCTGACCCGTCAGGTTCCATGGCAGGCCGGTGAGGAGATGCCCGCGCAGATATTCAAAAATCGCCCACGCGGCGGCGAAAGCGACAACGCGCCGCCATCCCGGCGACCAGATTTGCGCAGCAAGTAAGGCGGCGCCCCCGGTAAATATCGCCAGAAACGCCGGCATCCCCATCATCGCAAACGGCGCCATCCAGGCGAACTCATCGGCCTGTACAAAAAATGAAAACGACATCCAGTAAAGGCCGACAAGGAAATAGCCGAAGCCGAAAAACCAGCCGACGCTGAACGCTGCGCGGTTGGGGCGCCTTGCGGTTTTTGCGCCGTCTATCAGCAAAATCAGAGCGCTAAACCCAGCCAGTAATAATGGTAGCGCGTAAACCGGCGCCAGCGCCAATGCTGATACGGCTCCAGCCAGCGCAGCCGCCCCGGCGCGGCGCCAACCGTTTGCCGCAGTAAGAGTGGAAGAAAAACGCTCCCATATGGATGGTGCGGTTTTAACGGCGGCGGCTTGCGTCACAAACGTCTATTCCGCCGCTTCGCTGGGTTTGGTCACCGACGCGCGCATGCGCAGTTTGCGCACTTTGCGCGCATCAGCCTCCATCACTTCGAAATCAAAGCCGCCGGGACCTGATAAGACCTCGCCCCGTTGCGGCACACGCCCGGCGAGCGAAACAACGAACCCGCCGATCGTATCGACCTCATCATCTTCAGCCTCAACGCGAAGGCCCGTTTCTTCCTCAAACTCCGACAGTTCGACCCGCGCATCCGCTTCCCAGCCGCCATCGGAAAGCGGCGCCACCGTCGGCGTTTCTTCTTCGTCATGTTCATCGTTGATTTCACCGACAATCTCTTCGACAAGATCTTCGATAGTTACGAGACCGTCCGTACCCCCATATTCGTCAATCACCAGCGCCATATGGATGCGCGACGCCTGCATGCGCAGCAACAAGTCCGTCACCAACATGGATGGCGGCACATAGAGAATTTCGCGGCGGATATCCTTCAGGACCAGTTTGTCATCCGGGCGTTGCGGACCGCTATTGGCGATCAGTCCAATGACATCTTTAATATGCACCATCCCCACCGGATCATCGAGATCGCTGCGGTAGATCGGCATGCGCGAGTGCCCGGCTTCAGAGAAAACCCTGATGAGTTCGTCGAGCTGCGTTTCAATATCGACCGCGAACACATCCGCGCGCGGCGCCATCACATCAACGACTTTTTTCTCATCGAAAGCCACGACGCGCTCGATCATTTCGCGGCGCGCATCCGATAAATTCTGCGCGGCGTCTTCATCGCCATTGTCAATGGCGGCGACGATATCTTCATTGCTCGCAGGCTTGCCGAACAGCGCGCGCAGACGCGCCAAAATCGTGTCGGATCGCCCATTGTCCCCGGGCTCAGGGCCGTCGCCATTCACGTTACCGCCTCCGCAGCGTCCTCATAAGGGTCTGAAATCCCGAGCGACGCCAGTATTTCGGCCTCGCGGCGCTCCATCGCCGCCGCCTCGACCGTCTCGTGATGATCATAGCCGATCAGGTGCAACATGCCATGCACAATCAGATGCGCCGCATGATCACGCAATGAAACCCCTTTTTCTGTCGCTTCGCGCACGCAGGTTTCCCGCGCCAGCGCGATGTCGCCAAGAAATCCGGGCCGTCCTTCCGACGGGAAAGACAAAACATTGGTCGGCCTGTTCTTGCCGCGAAACCGCTCATTCAGGGCGCGAAGCGCTTCATCGTCCGTCGCCAGCAGGGCGATTTCGCCATCAAGGTCGCGTTCCATATCGATGGCCGCCTTCTGACACGCCTGCGCCAGCGCATCCATTTCGGGGATCGCGCGCGTCCATTTTTCATCTTCAATAACGAGGTCGATCATTGTCGTTACATCAAGGCTTGCGCCGGTGCTGATCGCGCGCGTCATAGGCGTCGATGATCCGCGAAACCAGCGGGTGGCGCACCACATCGCTCGCGACGAAACGCGCCTCGGCGACGCCTTCAACGCCGGACAGAACCGCCAGCGCATCGGCGAGACCGGACGCCTCGCCGTGAGGCAAATCGGTTTGGCTGGGATCGCCTGTAATCGCCATATGCGCGCCTTCGCCAAGGCGGGTCAGAAACATTTTCATCTGCGCCGTCGTCGCGTTCTGCGCTTCGTCCAGAATGACCGCCGAGCGCGCCAGCGTGCGCCCGCGCATAAAGGCGATAGGGGCTATTTCAATTTCACCCGCCGCAATGCGTCGCTCCACATAATCCGCATGCATCATATCGTGAAGCGCGTCATAGAGCGGGCGCAGAAACGGATCGACCTTTTCCTTCATGTCGCCGGGAAGAAACCCGATGCGCTCGCCCGCTTCCAGCGCCGGGCGAGAAAGCACAATCCGCTCCACGGCGCCGCTGAGAAGAAGCCCCACCGCATGCGCCACCGCCAGATAAGTTTTGCCCGTGCCCGCAGGCCCGACCCCGAAAGTCAGATCATGCGACGCAAGCTTTTGTAAGTAAGCCGCCTGGTTGGGCGTCCTCGCCGCGATCAGGCGCTTCGGGGTTTTGATTGAAGGCGCAACCGAAGGCGTTGCCGGCGCTGATGTTATTTTCGCGCCTTCAGTCAGTTTCGCCGCCGCGCGCACATCCCCCGCCCCGACCGTTTCCCGTCGCTGGAGCTTTTCATAAAGCGCGGTAAGCGCGGCGAGCGCGCGCCCTCGGGCGCCTTCAGAGCCGCGCACAGCGAACCGATTGCCGCGCGGATCGATGCGCACGCCAAGAACATCTTCAAGAATGGCGAGGTGAGAGTCGTATTCCCCTGACAGCTCGGCGACCAGACGATTATCGTCAAAGTCGATATGGTCCACATCTCTCGCGGTGTTCTGTTCGCTCAAGCCGCCGCCTCGCCGTCTGTTGTCAGTCGGCCCGCGAGCGCATTGGGCGTCACGCCTTCAATGCGCACGGGCGCAATTGATCCTAGCATGGATTGTGGCGCCGTTACGTGAACGCTTTGCAAATATGGCGACCGGCCAATCAGCTGACCGTCATGGCGGCCGGCTTTTTCGAACAGAATTGGCAGGGTTTTACCAATCTGGGCCTTGTTAAAGCTTGCCCGCTGGCTTTCCAGGAGGGCCTGCAATCGGGCCAGACGCTCGTCTTTTTCGTCTTCCGCCACCTGTTTGGGCATTGCGGCCCCCGGCGTGCCAGGGCGGCGAGAATATTTAAAGGAATAAGCCGATGCGTAGCCGATCTCCTCGACAACCGCCAATGTCCCTTCAAAATCCTCATTCGTTTCGCCTGGGAAACCAACGATGAAGTCGCCGGAGAGCGCAATATCAGGGCGCGCGTCGCGGATGCGCCCAATAAGATTCACATAATGCTCGGCGGTATGGCCGCGATTCATGGCTTTGAGGATTTTGTCAGACCCCGCCTGTACCGGCAGGTGAAGATACGGCATCAGCTTTTCTTCTTCGCCAAGCGCAGCGATCAGCCCGTCATCCATGTCCCGGGGGTGAGACGTCGTGAACCGGATACGCTCCAGGCCATCTATTTTGGCGATGTTCCGGCACAACTCGCCAAGGCCCCATGCATCGCCAGGCGCGCCCGCCGGCGGCGCGCTGGCCCATGCATTCACATTCTGACCGAGGAGCGTGATTTCTCTGACGCCCTGAACGACCAGCGAGCGCGCTTCCGCCGTAATGGCGTCAACGGAGCGGGAAACTTCCGCGCCGCGCGTATAGGGGACGACGCAAAACGTACAGAACTTGTCGCAGCCTTCCTGAATGGTGAGAAACGCCGTCGGGCCTTCGGCTTCGCGCGCGGCGAGGCGGTCGAATTTTTCTTCCACCGCGAAATCCGTTTCCAGAATGTCGCCGCGCTCGCGCGCCGCCCGGGCCAGAAGTTCCGGCAGCCGGTGATAGGCTTGCGGTCCGATCACCATGTCGACCTGCGGCGCGCGCGCGGTGATTTCAGAACCCTCCGCCTGCGCCACGCATCCAGCGACAACGATCGGCATTTCGCCGCCGCTCTTTTCCTTCGCGACCTTCATTTTCTTCAGGCGGCCAAGTTCGGAGTAGACCTTTTCCGCCGCCTTTTCGCGAATGTGGCAGGTGTTGAGAATGACGAGGTCGGCGTCTTCCGGCCCGGGCGCGGTTTCATAGCCGAGGGGCTTTAAGAGCCCGGCCATGCGCTCGGAATCATAGACATTCATCTGACACCCATAGGTGCGGATGAAGACCGATTTTCCCTGTTTTGGCCGCGTTTGAGACATTTTTGACCGCTAACTCACGAAACGCCGCTATTTAGGGGGCTCAGCGGGCAGATGCAATGCAAAGAACGCCAGCGCCCTCGCGCAGATTTGAGCAGGATTGGTTTGCCCGTTCGCCAACCATAAGCAAATAGTACGATAGTATGAGAATTACGATTGAGCCGCCACCAATGCGTAAGAGTGTAAAATGCGTTTAATGCCCGGATTTTCTGTGAAATCAGCGATCGCCGTCGCCGCCCTGATCGTCGCGCCCGCCACCGCGACGAGCGCCTTCGCGCAGGACGATGAGGCGACAGCGCCGGTCGTTGTTGAACTGTTCATGTCGCAGTCATGCAGTTCCTGCGTCAGCGCCGCGGAATATCTGCACGAGCTTGCAGCGCGCGACGATATCATCGCCCTCAACTGGCATGTCGATTACTGGAACATGCTTAACACCAAGCATGGCCGCTGGGTCGATCCCTATTCGGAACGCGCCTATACAGACCGTCAACGCCGCTACAACAAAAACATCAGACACAAAAGTTCTGTCTATACGCCGCAAATTATTGTCGGCGGCGCAGCCGAAGCGCCCGGGTCCTCACCCACAAAAGTCAGTACCGTGATAAACAGCGTTCGCGCCCAACAGCCAATGGCGCCAGTCGAGGCTCAACGGGTAAACAGTGAGATTATCTTCGACATTGGCGAAAGTGACAGCGGGGGCAACGCGTATCTCGTTTTCCTCCACCCGAATATCGAGACAGATGTGCCGCGCGGTGAAAATGCAGGCCGCAAGCTGAAAGAAGTAAATGTCGTCACCGGCGTTACACCGCTTGGCGTTGTCCGCCGGGTCGGCGCGCAGCTATCGGCGCCGGCGCCGGACGGCGATGAAACATGCGCGCTGATCGTGCAGGAGCCCCGCCAGGGCCGCATCATCGCCGCAAGCTATTGCCCGGCGTCAAGATAGCCAAAGAAGTCCTCTAGAACTGAATAAAGGGCTGGCCCGCCATGGCTTGCATAAACGTCGCGATTGTAAGCGCAGTCCCGCTGATCGCCGCGATCCACACGATAAGTTTTGGCGTTGCGCTGTCGGCGCCGAAAAACTTGTCCCCCAGATAACCGATGAGCGGCAAAACCTGCATGAGATGCGTCGCAATGAAATGCGAAACGCGCAAATCGCCGCCCTGGCGCGACCATCCGACAACGGGAACGCCGCCCTCATCCGTCTGCGGTCCCCCAACCCAATGACCGCCGGAACGCATCGACATATACCCCGCCAATACCAAAGTCAGGACAAAGCCGATTGTAAGACCGAGGCCTGCGCCAAGCTTCAGGCCAGGCGAAAGCTTTTCGCTGACAGGCGCCGTCAGAAACCGAAGCCCGAGAACCAGCGCCGGCATAATCAGCAACAGCGCTCCAATGCCCATCATTGCATAGACGATCGCATCAAAAGAGGTTGCGAAATTAAAATGAGAGGGAACGCCGCGAACCGCCTGCCCGCTGATGATGAGCAGTTCTATGATCGCCGCGACGGCGGAAATAACCGCAACTGCGCCCAGCCAAATGCTCGTGCGCGCATCTTTCGAAAGGAACCGCACCAGCACGGCAAGCGTAATCAGATGCAGCGACGTTGAGACATGAAACTTGAGCGGCTTCACCCAGATCGAAATGTCGTTGATCATCCGCGCATCGAATTGAAAGGCGATGAGGATCGCAGGAATGGCTGCAAGCAATAAAAACGCCGACTGAAGCCACACGCGCTCTGAAAAGTAATATCTGGTCATGCCGTCACCCCTTCACGCGCGCCGCCATTGCTGCGAGCGGCCAACCCGCCACCCACGCCGCCAATGACCCGCCAGCCAGCGTCGGTCACGACGAAAAACAAAAACCCGAGCGGGCCGAACATGAATGTGAAAAGCAGGATCGGCGTCTGAACGATGCGGGAAAGCCCCGCCGCATCGGCGCGCTGGGCGATCACCGCGCCTATGGCGAGATCAAAGGCGAGATAATGAACCCATCCCGCAAGCAGAACGGCGTCATTCTCAAACAGCGCCCTGACTTGAGCGAGGGACCCATAGCCGCCGCCGTCAACGGTCGCGAAATGGGTCAGCATCAATCCGCCATAGAGCGCAGCCAGCAGCGCCGGAATGACGACCCCCGCGGCCAGAAGCACCCAGGCCCAGCGCCTCGGCGACAATATAAGCAGGACCCACCCGATAAGGGCGAGATTACCGCTCCACCCGAACAACGTTTCAACATCCCCTGGCATTCTAATGCTCCCTAAAAGTTCTTTCGGATCGCCGGACTGACGGCTCCAACATGGCTTTGCGCGCTGCCGGACAGCGCCGACCCAGACGCTAGCGGCTGGCTGCGCTTTGGGTATCCGGTTTACGCGAAGCGACTGGAATCCTTCGCCAATCGCTGTAAATTCCATTCGCGATACGTGAACTGCAGGGGATTTTTGGGGATCAAATGACGCTAACTTGGAAACGCCTCGGGATTGGCGTCATCATGGTTCTCGCCCTGGGCGGCGTGTTTGCGTTTTTCGGCGTCTACGACACCGACGCCTTGCCGTTTTACAAGCGTTACGTCTTCTGGACCTCGACCATGGCCACCGGTACGGCGGCGAACATTATTGTGGCGCCCTGGGTGGTCAATCATCTTTTGCGCGGCCGCCACATCGCGCTTCAAATGCTGGTTATTGCGGCGCTGATTTCTCTGCCTGTGACGGTGGTCCTTGCGTTGTTCAACGCCGAAACCGCCCCTCTGTGGACCCTTAAAATCTGGGCGATCCAATATTTTTATGTGATCGTCATTTCACTGATGCTGGTCGTCGGCGGATATGTCTGCCTTAAAGCCATCGGCTGGATCGGCGCGCCGCCCACCCCATCTGAAACGGCCCCCTCTGAACCAGCCGCAATTCAACCGACCCAAAAATTCATGGAGCGTCTGCCCGTCAAATATCGGGGCGCCGCCCTCTATGCGATATCGTCGGAGGATCATTATCTTCGGGTCCATACGGATCGCGGCGAAGACCTCATCCTGATGCGCCTGTCCGATGCGATGCGCGAGCTTGACGGCGCCGACGGGTTGCAGACCCATCGGTCATGGTGGGTCGCCCGCGACGGGGTCGCCGAGGTCAGCCGCGACAACGGCAGGCAGGCGTTGATTTTGAAATCAGGGGCAAGCGCGCCGGTCTCGCGTTCGTTCTCCGCGGCAGTGAGGGATGCAGGGTTTGCGGGACGGCAATCGATCTAGGGTAGCTTTCACCGCGCCGGCATGCCATTTGCCGACGCCTCGACGGCAAAGCGTGGATAATCTAAACTGCCCATTGTCGTGTGGGGTCGAAAGGGGGCCGATATGCCGAAATGGCTTTCATCTACAATGATTTTCATCGGATTTTTGGCGCTTGTCGCCATGGCGGTGCTGCCGCGCAATATTGACGTCACCGTTACGACGAATGTGAAGCAGGCGTCATCTCACAGCACAACGCACTATAATTCCGGGACGCCGGCGCTGACGCCGGAACCGGTTGAGACCTTAAACGAGGATCAAAGCGACTAGACGCTTATTCCGCGGCGACGCCGCCGGAGGCGCCGAGCGCTGCAACTTCCTCGACATAGTCCTGACGCTTGCGGCGGTTGACCTCGTCAAGCGCTTCAGCGCGCGCTTCGTCATCGGCGCTCAACACTTTGTAATCGATTTCGCCGAAGTGAAGCACGCCCATATCGGCGTAAGCGCCCTGAATTTTATCAGACCACAGACCGATATCGCGAACGATCGGAACAATGCGCTGAAACAGCATCGATCGGAAATGCTTTTGAAATTCCGATTCCCGTTGCGCTTCAACGATCTCGTCCACAGGCAGGTCAAGATGTTCGTAAAGCTCGCGCGCTTCAAAGCGGTCGCGCATGTGATAGCAAGCCTCAACCAGGAACTCTTCGCGTTCGTCGCGTTCAGCCTGCGTCAGTTCCGGATAGTAATCCTTCAGCGTCAGGCGTCCAAACGCGACGTGGCGCGATTCATCTTCCATCACATACGCATTGACCTGCTGCGTAAGCGCGTTGCGGGAGATGTCGCGAATATTCCCAAACGCCGCGAGCGCCAGCCCTTCAATCACCACCTGCATGGCGAGATAAGTCATGTCCCAGCGGGAGTCGCGCAACGCCTGATCAACCAAAGTCTGTAACGGCCCGGTCATCGGATAAGCGATGCCGATTTTGCCGATGAATTTTTTATAGGCTTCGACATGGCGCGCTTCATCCATGACCTGCGTTGAGGCGTAAAATTTCGCGTCGAGATCCGGCACCTGTTGCACAATTTTCGCTGCGCAGATCATCGCCGCCTGTTCGCCCTGTAAAAATTGCGACATGGTCCACGCCTGCATGTTGCGGCGCGTTTCAGCCTTTTCGTTATCGTTCATCTTGCCCCAGACGGGCGTGTGATAAATGCCGCTCATCTCGTCCGGCATTTCCATCGGGTTTTCGGTGTCGAGTTCGAGGCTCCAGTCGATGCGATTGAGCGCATCCCACTGCATGTCCTTGCCCTTTTGATAAAGGTGCATCATCTGCTTGCGGCCTTCGTCATATTCCCAGTCGAAGGCGGTCTCGTAGTCCTGCGGCACGGTCCAGCACGGATCGACATCGGGGATCGGATAAAGGTCGCGTAGGGAAGCCATCAAAAATCCTCCGGGTTTTTCCGCTGAACGCCTGAAAGGCGGCGGAAAATCGCTTAATCTTCTTACGCATTACACTAGGTAGTTTACCTCGGAATAGTCAATATTTCGTTCCGAAATTTGGCCGAAAATACTAATAATCCAGTGCTAATGATCCAGAAAAGGCTAATGCTCAATATCCGGCAATTGTTGAATTTGGCTGCGCGTGGTCGCCTGAAAGCCTCGACAGCGCGCCGATATTGCCGCCGGTCGTGATGGTCCTTATATCCCGTCGACCCAAGCGCGCCGTTCCGGACGCAACCAGACGGGAATACGTCGTGACGACAAACGCGCCGAGCGATTCGATCAACACCGCCGCCACGGCGCAGGCAAGCCAGGATCGCGGATCGTCTTTCGCCTCCGAAATTGAACGCGACCGCGCGCATCGCGAAAAGGCGCGATCTGCAAAACCCCTGCGCCGGCTGATCCCGTTCGTGTTGCGCTATCCGGGCCTCTTAACGGGGTTCGTGATTTTTCTGGCCGCCGCATCGACATTAACGCTTTTATTGCCGGCGGCGTTTCGCCTGGTGGTCGATTGCGGATTTGGCGGCGCGGCCAATACTGATCTGTGTGCAAACTTTGCGCTTGGCGATCAGCTTGCCGGATATTTCGGCGCGGGGATTATCGTTGCGCTTTTGCTCGGGATAGCGAGTGCGCTTCGTTATTACTTCATCAGCCGCCTTGGCGAACGCGTCGTCGCCGACCTGCGCCGCGCGGTTTACGACCATCTTCTGGGTCTCAGCCCCGGCTATTACGCCAATGTGCGCACCGGCGAAGTCCTGTCGCGACTGACGACGGACACAACGCTGATCCAGACCGTTGTCGGATCATCCGTATCGGTTGCGCTTCGCACCGCCGCCACAACGCTTGGCGCACTCGCACTCATGATTTTGGTCAGCTGGAAATTGGCGCTGATGGTCCTGGCCGTCGGGCCGGTGATCCTTGGGCCGATCATGCTTTTTGGGCAGCGCGTGCAACGGCTCTCGCGCACCAGTCAGGACAAACTTGCGGATGCGTCAGCACGCGCCAGCGAAAGTCTGCGGGCGGTGGAAACCGTTCAGGCGTTCACGCGCGAAAAGGAAGAAAAGACAAACTTCGCTGAAGCCGTGGAGGCGACATTTGACGTCGCGGTGCGGCGCATTCGCGTGCGCTCTTATATGACCGGCGTGATTTTTTCATTCATTCTCGCCGGCTTGATTGCAGTTTTATGGTTTGGCGCGGTTCAGGTGCAAAGCGGCGCGATTACGCCTGGCGCCATGACGCAGTTTGTCATGTACGCCTTTGTCGCCGTCAGCGGCGTCGGGATCATGACAGAAACCTATGCGGAAGTGATGCGCGCCGCCGGCGCCACCGAACGATTGATGGAATTGCTCGCCGCACAATCGGAGATCGAAGCGCCGGCGCACCCTGCGGCGCTGCCCATGCCAGTTCGCGGCGCCGTGGCGTTCAGCAATGTTGAGTTTTCCTACCCGGCAAGACCGGACGCAATCGCCCTGCGCGATGTGTCGATCATGATCAAGCCCGGTCAGACGGTCGCGCTCGTCGGCCCGTCGGGCGCTGGCAAGAGTACGATGTTTCAGTTGATCCTGCGGTTTTACGACCCGCAGCGCGGCGCTGTTTCTCTGGAAGGCGTCGATATCAGATCGCTCGATCCGGCGGACCTGCGCAATGCGATTTCAGTGGTTCAGCAAAACGCGCCCCTGTTTTCAGGAACGGCGGCGGAGAACATCCGTTTCGGAAAACCATCCGCCAGTGACGAAGAAGTGCGCGCCGCGGCGCGGGCCGCAAACGCCCATGCTTTTATTGAGGCGCTTCCCGAAGGCTACGACACCCAGCTTGGCGAGGACGCCGCAACCCTTTCCGGCGGCCAGCGACAACGCATCGCCATCGCCCGCGCAATTCTGCGCGATGCGCCCATCCTGCTCCTCGATGAAGCCACCAGCGCTCTCGATTCGGAAAGCGAACGCGCCATTCAGGAAGCTTTCGAAACTGTCTCCGAAGGGCGCACGACGATCGTTATCGCCCACCGTCTGGCGACAGTGCTGAAGGCGGATGTCATCGCGGTTATGGATGAAGGCCGGATTATTGATCAGGGTACGCATAATGAGCTGCTGAAACGCGGCGGGCTTTATGCGCGGCTTGCCGAGTTACAGTTCGGCGCCGAACAGCGCGCGGCGGAATAACAGCGCTAGTCCTTCTTTTTCTCAAGCGGCACGCCGTAAAGCTCCAGCCTGTGGTCCACCAATTTATAGCCATGCTCTTCGGCGATACGCTTTTGCAGCGCTTCGATTTCTTCGTTGATGAATTCGATCACCTCTCCTGACCGCAGATCAATCAGATGATCATGATGGTCTTCCGTCGCCTCTTCATAACGGGATCGTCCGTCCTGAAAATCATGACGCTCAACGACGCCGGCCTCTTCAAACAGGCGCATGGTGCGATAGACCGTGGCGATCGAGATATTTGCATCGATTTCCGTCGCGCGGCGGTGAATCTCCTCAACATCCGGGTGGTCTTCGGCAAGCGACAGAACGCGCGCGATCACGCGGCGCTGCTCTGTCATGCGCATACCCTTGGAAATGCAGATTTTTTCGAGACGGTCCATAAGCGTGCTCCGGCAGAATCAAGGCGTGTCCTGTTATTTACGTGACGGCGCCGCGTTGCAACTGGAAAGCGAAATTTGAAAATGATTCACAATATCAACTGCATCAGGACAGCGTCGGCGCCATCGCGATAATAGCCCTGACGACGCCCCGATTGGGTGAAGCCGGCCCGTCGATAGAGCGCGATCGCCGCTTCATTTCCTGCATCAACCTCGAGGAAAACACGCGCCGCACCGGCGGCTTTGGCGGCGTCCGCCAGTCCTGCAACCAACGCCCGTCCAACGCCTTGCCGCTGGTCCGCCGGCGAAACGCCAAGACTGAGGATTTCAGCTTCGCCGCCAAGGTCACGCCAGATAACGAACCCTGCAGGCGCAGTCCGGTTTTTACCCGCCAGAAGGATCGCAACGCCGGGAACGGCAAAGCTTTTCCGCACACTGTTCGCGCCCCAACTGCGATCACGAAATGAATTCGCCTCAAGAACGACCAGGGCTTCTTCATCGCCATCAACCGCCGGCCAGACGCGCCAGTCAGTCATCGGAACCGACTTTCAGAGGGCGCTGTTTTGGCGGCTTTGCATCGGGCGCGCGCAAATAGAGCGGACGCGGCGGCCCGGAAGGCAGCGGGGCGGCGGCGGCCAGACGCGCAACGACCGCTGCATCAATCTGATCATCAGCGCCGGAGTGCGACCAGCCTGACGGCAGCGGCAACAGGGACGCGCCAGAGCCAACCAAAGCCACGGGACGTGCCCCAGCCTTATCCAGCAACTGGCTCAAAGTCTCTTTCGGAGCCGCAACGAAGGGCGCGACCAGAACATCGCCAGCGCTGTCATAGAGTCCGGCATAAACCTGCTCTCGCCTTGCGTCGATCACCGGCCCGATAAGCGCACCGGTCGGCGCAGACACATTACCCGCAAGCGCCGCAAGACTGGTGACGGGAACGGCGGGGACATTCGTGCCGATGACAAGGCCGCGCGCAAAAGCGAGCGCCACACGCACCCCGGTAAATCCGCCAGGCCCGACGACGACGCCAACCCGATCAAGGTCCATGACGCTGATACCCGCCTCCGCCAGCACCGCAGCCGCCATGGGCGCCAGATGTTCGGCGTGTCCGCGTTCCATGCCGACGGATTGTGAAGCCACGACCGCGCCATCGCTCAAAATCGCGACGGAGCAGCACTGAAGCGCAGTGTCGAGTCCAAGAACCAGCATCAGATTGTTTTAGGGCGCATTGGCGGAAAGTGCAGGCGATTTTTCAATTGGGCTTGCGCACCGCAAACAGGGTCTGGCCAAAAAAATCAGCCGGCCCCTGTAAAACCTCAAAATCCCGAAACAGCTTTTCACGCAAATAACGCTCAGGCTGATAGGCGGTGTAGGTGCGCGAGCCCTCCTTAACGCTGCCGCGAATGACCAGCCGCCCTTCATCGAACTGCGCCTGCTCGCCCGGCAAGAGCTGGCCCGGGGCCGGACGCATGTGAAAGGCGCCAAAGAATACGCCGCCCGGCGCCAGAACGCGCTCGATCTCCGCCATCCATTGTTCGTGGCCCTCGGCCGACAAATGGGTGAACACCGACAGGGCGTAAAGCGCGTCAAAGGATTGCGCCGCCGCCGGCAGGGGCGGCGCCAGTTCATTTTTTAAAAACGCCACGCCGGGAATATGCTCCATATTCCAACGGATAGCGGCTGAATTATAATCGAACCCGGTTCGCCGATACCGGTCCGGGAGATGACGCAGCACCCGCGCAAGCCCGCATCCCCAATCGGCGACGCGCGGATTGCCTGAATCCAGATGGCGATCGATCATCCTGACAAGCGCCGCCGCGGTTTCGCGACCAGTGCGCCAATAAAGGTCAAACGATGTGTGGCGATACATGTCATGCATCCACCATAGAGGCGGCGGATCGAAATCAGGGTGACCCGCCAGAAAGCGTTCGTTGTCGTTCGCGCTTTTTCGTCTGGCGCGCAAAAAACGCAAGCCATCAAGCAACGGCAACAGGCGCAAAGCGCGAGCGATAGATAACAGGCGTTGTTTTTGCGCGCGCTTCACGTTGTTCGCTTCTGCACTCCGGCCAACCGCTAAATAATTTCGCAAACCTCGTCGAAGTCGAGGCGCGGCGAACGGGGGAACAGATCCTTGTCCGTGCCATAACCGATATTGCACAGGAAGTTCGCCTTATAGGTTGTCCCGTCAAAAAACTCCTTGTTGACGCCATCCTGGTCAAAGCCGGACATCGGACCGCAATCAAGACCGAGCGCCCGCGCCGCGATCATCAGATAGGCGCCCTGCAAGGTCCCGTTACGGAACGCTGTTTCCCTGATCAGGTTGTCGTTCCCGACAAACCAGCTTTTTGCATCCGTATGCGGAAAAAGCTCGGGCAGCTTTTCATAAAACTCAAGATCGTGGGCGATGATAACGCAACAAGGCGCCGCCATGGTCTTGTCCGTATTGCCGGGGATCAAGTGCGGCTTCAGCCGCGCCCTCGCCTCATCGGAAGCGACAAAGACAAACCGGGCCGGTGAACAATTGGCCGATGTCGGGGCCCATTTCATCAGATCATAGACCGCCTGCATCAGGGTCGTTGTCACATCGCGCTCTTCCCAGCCGTTGCGCGTGCGCGCCTCCCGGAAGATGATGTCGAGCGCTTCGTCATTGATCATTTTGTCGGACATGGGAGCTTCGCCTCTGATTGTCGCCGGTGGTTATCCGGCCTCTTTGCAGCCAGCTTTCCTGAATGCATCGATTCGCATCTGCTTATCGTCTCTGGCACATGCGTCAACCAGAACGAAGGGCAAGGCGCGAACCGGGGCGGCTACGCGGGACTGGTTTCTTCGCTATTATCAGCGGTGCGCCTTCAGCGCCTGTTATTTCTGGTAACGGAAACCAAGTTCAAGCGAGACCTGATAATAGGCGACCTTGTCATTATCGATATAGCCGCGGGTCTCTTTCACTTCGAACCAGTCAAGGTTTTTAATCGACTTCGACGCCGTTGAGATCGCGTTTTCGATGGCGTCCTCGATTGATTTTTTCGATGTGCCGACGACTTTCGAAACGGCGTAAACATTATCTGACATGGTTGTTCCTTTTGATCAGGCGAATGGCGCGGCGCAATGATAGCGGAGCGCCAGCGGAACACAAATTATCAGACGCGGTTTATGATCAGGTCGCCGCTTCGACGGCGACAACTTCCGGCACATAATGGCGCAGCATGTTTTCGATCCCGGCCTTCAGCGTCATTGTTGATGAGGGGCATCCGGCGCACGCGCCCTGCATCGTGAGAAAGACGACACCCGTCTTCGGCTCGAAATGTTTGAAGATGATGTCGCCGCCATCTGCCGCGACGGCGGGGCGCACGCGGGTTTCGATCAGTTCAATAATCTGTTCGACGGTTTCGCGATCGTCGCCTTCATATTCTTCGAGGCTTGTCGCCGGCGCGGACGTTGATTTCGCGCCCTCGTTGATCACCGGCAAACCGGCGGTCAGGAAATCCGCAAGCGCGCCCAAAAGCGCAGGCTTGATGTGCAGCCATTCCACCGCCTCCGTTTTGGTGACCGTGACGAAGTCCGCGCCAAGATAAACCCCCATCACCCCGTCAATCTCAAACAGGGTCTTCGCCAGCGGCGATGCGTCGGCCGAGGCCATGGTCGGAAAGTCCATGCCCATCTCGCCGGCGCCCAGAACGGCTTGTCCGGGAAGAAACTTCATGGATTGCGGGTTCGGCGTGTCTTCAGTCTGAATGAACATGTCGGCGGCCCTTTTTACGACTGATTATCACCTAATCAGCGAAACGCCGCCATGCAAGACCGCCAATCATTTCCCGGCAGCCCAGACCAGCGAATCCTCAAGAAGATTGAGGTAAACCGGCGCGCGCATAATGCGCGCGTCATGGCCAGGCTGAATATAAGCGACGCGCCTGCGGTCGGAGGGGCCAATCCACGCCAGCAATTCATCGGAACCAAAGGCGGTGGTTCTCAATAATGGCGTCACGTCCTTTGATATCCACAAGCCCTCATAGCTCTCATCCATATAACGCCAGGCTCTGTTAAAGCGCCGGGTTACAGGGTGCGGCCCGGCTTTGACCGCAACGCCCTCGAAACCTGCAAAATATCGCGACGGCGGCAGTTTCCCATCGCCGGAAAACACATAAAGACCGCCCACATGATTGCGCCACCAGTCATCCCAGTCCGGATAATTCGCAATGGAGTGGTGGAGAACAACGACACCGCCGCCATTATCAAGAAACTCCAGCAACGCCTCGCGCTCTTGCCGGTCAGCGACATTGTCGCGGTGATACATTAAAACCGCGTCGAAACCGGCGAGCGATTGCTGCGTGAATATTGCCGGGTCGTCATCGAAGTCTCTTACGACCAGTTCGATATTCTCATTCCGCCTCAACTGGCGGACAATCTCTGTATGATAGGAAACGCCGCCGACCGTCATCAAGACGCGCAAAGGCTCGCCTTCCTGCACTGAAGCTTGAGAGGGCAGGCTGAACAAAAGGCTCGCTATCGATACCAGGACTATTCGACTGCACATAGGATTCACCCCGCAAAAAAGCCGGACAGATCAACGACTATATAAAAAAATGGTCTTTGTTGAAAGCGCCGCACCGCCTTGCATCGTGCCTGTTCACGCCTTTTTCACCGATAAGCAGCCCTTCGTCTTCAGCGTCGCCAGAGCCGCCGGGTCCGGACGGTTTCACGATTGGCCGGACTTTGGTTGCCCCGGCGCGCGCGCCGGAGTAAGCCCAACGCTTTAGCCTGCACAACTCCGGACAAACCGCCCATGGACGACGATTCAACCAAGTTTACTGACGAAGAAGCGCTCAACTTTCACAGCCGCGGCAAACCCGGCAAGCTTGAGATCACGCCAACCAAGCCCATGGCGACCCAGCGCGATTTGTCCCTCGCCTATTCTCCGGGCGTCGCCATTCCGGTGCAGCATATCGCGGACGATCCGGACAGCGCCTATGACTACACATCCAAGGGCAACATGGTGGCGGTGATTTCCAACGGCACCGCCATTCTCGGCATGGGCGATCTGGGGGCGCTGGCGTCAAAGCCGGTGATGGAAGGCAAGTCCGTCCTCTTCAAGCGGTTCGCCGATATCGATTCCATCGATCTTGAGGTCGACACCAGGGACCCGGAGGAATTCATCAACGCGGTGAAATATCTGGGGCCGGCTTTCGGCGGCATTAATCTCGAAGATATCGCCGCACCGGAAAGCTTCGAAATCGAGCAGCGCCTGAAAGAGCTGATGGATATCCCGGTCTTTCATGACGACCAGCACGGCACGGCGATCATCGCGGCCGCCGGGTTGCTCAACGCCCTCGATATCACCGGCAAGTCGATCAAGGATGTCAAAGTCGCCGTCTCCGGCGCCGGGTCATCAGCCCTTTCCGTCATTGGACTGATCAAGGCCATGGGTCTGCCCCATGACAATGCGCTGGTGTGCGATTCAAAGGGCGTTCTCTACAAAGGCCGTACGGAGCGTATGGACCAGTGGCGCTCGGCCCACGCCGTTGAGACCGACAAGCGCACGCTCGCGGAAGCCATGGACGGCGCCGATGTCTGCATCGGCCTTTCCGTCGCCGGCGCCGTAACCAAGGACATGATCAAGTCCATGGCCAAGAACCCGATCATCTTCGCCATGGCCAACCCAACGCCGGAAATCCTGCCGGAGGAAATCCGCGAAGTTCGTGACGACGCGATCATCGCCACCGGGCGGTCGGACTATCCGAATCAGGTGAATAACGTTCTCGGCTTTCCCTATATCTTTCGCGGCGCGCTGGATGCGCGCGCGCGCACGATCAATGAGGAAATGAAGATCGCCTGCGCCGAAGCGCTGGCGAACCTCGCTCGCGAGGATGTCCCCGACGAGGTCGCCGCCGCTTATGGCAAGCGTCTTCAATATGGGCGCGGCTATATTATTCCGACGCCGTTTGATCCGCGCCTTATTTCCGAAATTCCGCCGGCTGTCGCCAAAGCCGCGGCCGATAGCGGCGTCGCCCGAAAGCCGATCGAAGACCTCACCACTTACAAGGCGTCGCTCGCGGCGCGCCTCAACCCTTCCGCGTCGTTCCTGCAAAAAGTCCAGTCGAGCTTGCGCGGACTGGAAACGCCAAAGCGCATCGTGTTCGCCGAGGGCGAAGAGGAAACGGTGATCCGCGCCGCCCACGGCTTCCAGCAGGAGGGCCTTGGCCGCGCCATCCTGATCGGGCGCGAAGACCAGATCAAGGAAAAGCTGGTTGCGCTTGGTCTTGGCGGCGATTGCGATTTTGAAATTCACAATTCGCGGCTATCAGACGACAACCCAGTCTATACAGACTATCTGTATAAACGCCTGCAGCGAAAGGGATATCTCTATCGCGACGCGCAGCGCCTTGTGAACACGGACCGTAACGTCTTTGCCGCCTGCATGCTCGCGCAGGGACACGCAGACGGCATGGTGACCGGCGTAACGCGCCATTATGACGTCGCCCTTGGCAACACGCGCCTCGCCATCGACCCGAGGCCCGGTGAGCGAATGATCGGCATGTCGATCCTGCTGACGCAAAACCGTACGCTTTTCGTCGCCGACACCAGCGTCACTGAATTGCCAAGCGCGACGGATCTTGCAGACATCGCGGTGCAGGTCGCTCATGCAGTGCGTCATCTCGGGTTTTATCCGAAGCTCGCATTTGTTTCCTATTCCAATTTCGGCAATCCTGACACGGAACATTCGCGCCGCGTTGCCGGCGCAGTTGAAATCCTGGACCGGCGCTCGGATGTCGACTTTGAATATGAGGGCGAAATGACGCCGCGCATGGCGCTGAACGAAAAATTCCGCTCGATCTATCCGTTCTCGCGTCTGACGGGCGAGGCCAATGTGCTGATCACGCCGGGGGTCCATTCCGCGGGCATTTCAACCAAACTGGTCGGCGAACTTGGCGGGGCGATCGTCATTGGCCCTGTGCTGATCGGCCTTGAACGGCCGGTACAGATCGCCCAGGTCGGCGCCCGCGTCGGCGATGTCGTCACGCTCGCCGCCATGGCCGCTTACGGCCTCGATCAGGAACACCGGTCCTGGGCGGAGAAAACCGCGTAAACTTTTTTCACGCTGAAGAGAGGTCCTATTGTTGCAGCTAGGCGTATCACGTCTGGCAGGATAGGCCTTGTTTCATGAAGAACTTCATTCAACGTTCGTTTTCGCCATTACTTTTTGTGCTCGCCATCATTGCGGCGTCATTTCATTCAGCCCATGCAGCACCTTTATGGATAGAACGTCAGTTTATCCCTGAAGCGGAACTGGTTGATCCTGTTTTCGCCCTCAGCAACGAAGCGTCAACATTAAAGATCGATCACTCACCCTGGGGCGTGTTTCTGGAAGACCGCATCCGAACAGGGGAAGACGGCGTAAACCGGATTGACTACGGCGCGGTGACGCAAACAGAACACGCCGCCCTCAAAACCTATATTTTGCAACTTGAAACCGTCGACGTCGGCGCGCTCGCATCAGGCGAACAGCTGGCCTTCTGGATCAACCTCTATAATGCGGCGACGATCGACTTAATTCTTGAGAATTATCCGGTTGAAAGCATTCGCAAAATTGACGCCCCCTGGGACAGCCCTGTCGCCACCGTCAATGGCGTTCCGCTAACCCTCCACCAAATTGAGAGCGGCGTCATTCGCCCGGTTTTTAATGACCCGCGCATCCATTATGCGGTCAATTGCGCCGCAATCGGTTGCCCCAACCTTGCGGCGAAACCTTACACAGGCGCAACGCTCGAAGCGATGCTGGACGCCGCCGCCCGCGCTTATGTCAACCATCCGCGCGGCGTGCTGGTTGAAGACGACGACGTTACCGTCTCTAAAATTTATGGCTGGTATCGGGAGGACTTTGGCGAGAAGGAGCGCGATATTCTCGATCACATCCGCGTCTACGCCCGGCCGGCGCTTCTCAAACAGCTGAACGGCCTGAAAAACATTGATGATTATGAATATGACTGGGCGCTCAATGACGCAGGCGTAAAGGCGAGAACCAATTAACCGTTCTTGCGCCTGAACTTCGCCGATTGCTTTCGCACCATGGCGGCGCCCCACGGACGCGGCAACGCTTTCATCAGCCAAACCGTGAATTTATTCCAGGCGCCGGGCACATAGACGACATGGCCTTTCTCAACCGCATCGATAGCGCCGGCGACAACCGGTTCGGCTTCCATGAACATGTATTTCGGCAATTGCGAGACAAGACCGCGCGTGTCATTCACATCGTGAAATTCCGAATAGGTGAACCCTGGACACAACGCCGATACGTTGACGCCTTTGCCGTCACATTCGGCGGCCAGCGACTGGGCAAAGCTGACCAGAAACGCTTTCGACGCGCCATAAAGCGTGTGTCCTGCTGACCCCGGCACCAGCCCCGCAACGGATGATACATGAATGATGCGTCCATAGCCGCGGTCAATCATCCCCGGCAGGACAAGCCGCGTCAGATGCGCATAACCCGTAACCATCAATTCGATAAAATCACGATGCGCGCGCCAGTCGTTCTCCAGGTAGTAGCCTGGCAACCCGAACCCGGCATTGTTGACGAGAAAGTCTATGTGAACGCCTTCAGCCTCAAGCGTGCGGACAACCTCCTCGGGCGCGAGAGGATCGGACAAATCCGCAGCAATGGTTTTGACGGTCGCGGAATGCCGGCTCGTCAGCTCGGCGGCTATCTCATCCAGCCGCTCTTTACGGCGCGCAACCAGAACAAGGTTTGCGCCCTTCGAGGCCAGAGCCTCAGCAAATACTTTGCCGATGCCGGCGGACGCGCCAGTGATCAGCGCCCATTTTCCCTGATATGTCATAAGGTTAATAGTGATCCGATTTGTCGGTCGCGGCAATCGCGCTGGGCGCCCCCTGCGACCGTTAGCATGAAATTTGCTATGTTCATCTCAAAGCGTTGCGGTTTTATAACAGCAGGGACAACAAGGACCAATCCGTGGAAACCCTTGAATTCATTGCGGTGATTTTGACGTTCGCGATTGTGCTGATCTGGTATTTACACAATCACCTGGCGCAGTCCGATGGGGCCCGCGGCCTCCTGGCCTTGCGTCCGGATCCGGCGGCGGGGCCCGACGCAAAACCGGCGAAGGCTTATCGCATGAAATCAAGAGCCGCCCAATCGCCAACTGCAAAAATCCTGGACGAACGCACGCAAAAGGAGGCGCCGGCAAATACGGCCTCCTCTAGTGAAAAACCGGACGCGGCCCGCATGCGGCGCAAATTCCGCCGCCAGGACGAGGCGCGCTACCGCGTTAAAGACCGCCGCCCGAAAGATCAGGACACGCCCTAAAGCCTGGGCGCCATAGCCGCCGCTCCCCCGACCTTCAAAACTACTGGAAATCCGAAATCATTCCCGGGTCGTATCCTTCAAGAGTTTCAGTCAACGTCCGGCCAGGCCGCTTCGCCGAAAACAGGCGCGCGCCCCCTAGTCTTATGGCCGTAAATTTGTGACAAGGCTGCCCTTGCAACCGAAGTTCGCCCCCGGGCGGCACAAGATCATGAGCAACATCTCCATGGACGGCGCATATCCGGATATCGGGGCCGTTGGCGCACAAGTCGCTGAGGTCAAACCCGCCAATCATCCCCAGGTGAAACTGGGCCGGATTGGCGTCCTGCTCGTCAATCTTGGCACCCCTGACGCGCCGACCGCACCGGCTGTGCGCCGGTATCTCGCTCAATTTTTGAGCGACCGGCGAATTGTCGATCTGCCGCGCGTCTTGTGGCTGCCGATCCTGCACGGCGTCATCCTCAATACCCGCCCTGCCGCAACGGCCCGAAATTACGCCAAGATCTGGGACCGCGAAAACAATGAAAGCCCATTGCGCTATTTCACGCGCGCGCAGGCGGAAGGTTTCGCCAAAATCGCTGGCGAGACCATGACCGTCGACTGGGCGATGCGTTACGGGAACCCATCAGTTCCCGACCGGATCGACGCGCTGAAGCGTGAAGGATGCGACCGCGTTTTAGTCGTGCCGCTCTATCCGCAATATTCCGCAACAACGACCGCCAGCGTCACCGATGCGGTTTTCGCCGCCGCCGGCGCCATGCGCTGGCAACCGGCGCTGCGCATCGCCCCGGCTTTTCATGATGAGCCCGCCTATATCGATGCGCTGGCCGCCGTCACACGCCGGCGCCTTGAAACGCTCGACTGGACGCCGGAGCGGCTGGTCATTTCATTTCACGGATTGCCGCAACGCTATTTCGATGCTGGCGATCCCTATCATTGCCATTGCGCAAAGACAGCGCGCCTGTTGCGCGAAGCGATGGGGTGGACGGAAGAATTTGCGCCCATGGCGTTTCAGTCAAAGTTCGGCCGTGAGAAATGGCTGGAACCGTCAACTGAAGATACGATTCAAAAGTCCGGCGAGGCGGGCGTCAAAAGACTCGCGGTCATCACGCCCGGATTTGTCGCCGACTGCATTGAGACGCTTGAAGAGATCGCGCTGGAAGCGCGCGAAACATTTATGGACTCTGGCGGCGAGCAGTTCGACGCCATCCCATGCCTTAATGACGAGCCGGAAATGATCACGCTTCTGGAAACGCTGGTTCGCCGGGAGACGTCGGGGTGGGTTGATTAGGACCCGAATGAAGTTTTTCTGTTCCGACACGTTCAACCTGCAATTGCCCGCCGGCCACAGATTTCCAGGCACAAAATATGGAATGCTGCGGCGAACGCTTGTCGACGAAAGAATACTGAGCCCGGATCAACTCTGCGCATCACCGCTTGTCGCCGACAAAGATCTCAGTCGCGCCCACGCGTCTTCCTATATAGACGAGATCGACACCGGCGCGATTGAGCCAGCCGCCATGCGCCGTATCGGCTTTCCCTGGTCGCCGCATATCGCACAACGCGCCCGCGCCACCATGGGCGGGGCTGTCGCCGCAGCCAAATCCGCCCTCGACACCGGGCTTTCCGGACAGCTCGCCGGGGGCACGCACCACGCCCATTATGATTTCGGCTCAGGCTATTGCGTCTTTAACGACTTCGCCGTGGCGGCGCTCGCCCTGCTTGCGGACGGTCTGGCGGCGCGCGTTGCGATTATCGACCTCGACGTGCATCAGGGCGACGGCAACGCCAGTATTCTTTCGCCACGCAGCGATGTTTTCGTATTATCAGTGCACGGTGAGAAAAACTTCCCGTTTCGCAAATGCGCATCAGACCTCGACATAAACCTGCCCGATGGCGTTGAGGATGATGCCTATCTGCATGCGCTTAACGACGCTCTTCCCGCCGTCTGGGCGTTCAATCCGGACATCGTCCTTTACCAGGCCGGCGTCGATCCGCTCAAAGATGACAGACTGGGGCGCATGGCGCTCAGCCATGACGGGCTGATGGCGCGCGACAGGCTGGTGCTCGCCGAATGCAAGCGTCGGGCGATCCCTGTTTCGATGGCTATCGGCGGCGGATACGCGGACCCGATTGACGCAAGCGTTTGCGCCTATGCGAATACTTATCGCGCAGCCAGGGAAATCTGGGCCTTTTAAAGGGCCAGTTCGCCGCAGCGGCGGGACCGTCCGTCGCATTTTGCCTTTCCCTCGCCATATAGCCGGTCAAGACTGCGCCGGATAAGGCGATAGTCGGGCCCTTACGCGTAATGGAATTTCTTGATCCTTCTTTCTGGTCCTTTCTTTGGGATGCGGAACGCTATGAGGCGCTGGCGCAACAACTCGGCCCATGGGCGCCCGCCTTATCAATCGGCGCGATGATTATCGTGTCTTTTCTGCCGCTTCCGGCGGAAACGGTCGCAATCGCCAATGGCATGGCCTTTGGGCGATGGATGGGGTTCCTCTGGACATGGGTCGGCGCTGTCGCGGCGGCGCTGATTGCTTTCGCCTTGGCTCGATGGCTTGGCGCGCCGCTGGTCAGGCGGTTCGCCCCCAAGACAGCGCTGGATAAATTTGAAACGCTGATCAATGGGCGCGGCGCCCCGTTTCTTCTCTTTGTACGGATGATCCCGCTTATTCCCTATACGGTTGTCAATTATGGGTCGGGCTTAAGTCCGGTTCGCTTTCGCACTTATGTCTGGACAACGGCGCTTGGCATGGCGCCGCCGATTTTTGCTTTTGTCAGCGCCGGCGCAATGATGAAGGAGCAACCCTGGCTCGGTTGGGTCATGATCGGCGCGGTCATCGCCGTGTTCGGAACGATCGCTTATTACACGCGCAAGCGTTGGGCGCATCCGGCGGCAACCGAATAACCCTTGCGTTAGATAAACGGCACCAGCGGAATGCCCCGGCGAAAGCGCCGCTCGCAACGGTCAAGCTGGGCGCGATAGCGCGACGCATTGCTTGAGACACTCTCCGCGGCTGCTGCAAGGCCGCTTTTGCCGCGATAGCTGCGTTCCGCATAGCCGCCCCAACCTTCGTGATAGGCGAGATATTGCTGATAAGCGTCGTTCAGAGAAACGCCGAGGCGGCGGTTTGATTCCGCCCCATACCAGGCGACGAAATCAGCCGCATCACTGAAGCTCCTGCGGTTGGCGTCGATATTGCCGCTGGCGCGCTGATATTGCTCCCAGGTGCCGCGCACCGCTTGCGGATAACCGCGCGAGGATGACAGGCGCTCACCGGGGATGACGCCCAGGAAACGTCGCCGCCGCGGCTTGGCGTCGGCGTCAAAACCGGATTCCTGTCCGATGATCGCAAGCTGGATATGTTTTGGCAGACCCCAGCGTTTTTCCGCTCGATGAGTCGACTTATACCAGCCGCCTTTGTCTTCGAAAATTTCGCAGGCGTTCGTGACGTCATCCGGCGGCACCGACCCGCAACCGGCAAGCGCGCCGCCAACAACACCAAAAACCAACATGCGCCGCGAAATCGCCATGAGATGTTTCTAAGGCACAGGCGAAACGGACGCAATCAGAACGCTGACAGGATCGGATTACGCAATGGCCTGTCGCGTTGCCTTGAGCAGATCATCGATATCGCTCTGTGTTGTTTTAAACGACGTAATCAATCGCTGCATCCTGCCGCCTGCAGGATAGCCCGGCGTCACCCATGGATAAAAAGTTGCGCCCTCAGCGCGCAGTTTTTCCGCAACACCGTCCGGAAATACCGGAAAAACCTCATTGATCTGCGTCGGATAGGAAACCTCTACGCTGTCAATCGCCGCAAGGCCGTCGGAAAGCGTCGCCGCCATCGCATTGGCGCGGCCCGCCAGCCGAAGCCAGAGATCATCGTTCAGATACGCGTCGAACTGCGCCGCGATGAACCGCATTTTCGACCACAGATGCCCGGCGCGCTTGCGTCGAAACTCGAAATCGCGCGCCATGGCAGGATCGAAAAAGATCACGGCTTCCGCCGCAAGACACCCATTCTTGGTGCCGCCAAAGCACAAAACATCAACGCCCGCTTTCCATGTTAGCGTCGCCGGGCTTGCGCCTGTCGCCGCCGCCGCATTCGCGAAGCGCGCGCCGTCCATGTGGACGGTCATATCGGCATCATGGGCGGCGTCGCAGAGCGCCTTTAATTCGTCCGCGGAATAAACCGTCCCGCATTCCGTTCCTTGCGTCAGGGACAGGACGCTTGCGGGCGCGCCATGGGGCGGGCGGTGTGGAAATCCGGCCAGGGTTTTCTCAACCGATCGAACCGTCAGCTTGCCGGCGGGCCCGGCAATCGGCAACAGCTTCGCACCGCCGGTAAAGAATTCCGGTCCCGCGCATTCGTCCATCTGCACATGGCTTTCCTCATGGCAGAGGACCATGCCGTAGGGCGGCGTCATCACCGACAGCGCCAATCCGTTCGCCGCGCCGCCGGTCGCCACGAAAAACACCTTGCAGTCTGTTTCAAAAATCTCGGCGAAGCGCGTTTCGACCCGCGCGGTCAGATCATCACCGCCATAAGAGGGGACAGCGCCATCATTGGCGCGCGCCAGCGCCTCCATCACTTCCGGCGCCGCGCCGGTCCAGTTATCCGATGCAAAATTCATAAGCGACAACCTCGCCTCGCCTGCACTGGCGGTCAAGCGCTGGAAAGATTCCGCATCAGCGCCGCAAAATCGTCAACGGTCTCGGCGGCGCCCGCCGAGAGAAGCCGCTCCCCATGGCCATCGAAGATGTGCCCGCCACCAAGAAACCCCCAGACGGTCATGCCCGCCGCGATACCGGCGCGAACGCCGTTTTCGCTGTCCTCAATGACAAGGCAGCGTTGCGGATCAATGTCGAGTTGTTCGGCTGTATAGAGAAAGACGTCCGGCGCTGGTTTACCATGCGCCACCAGATCAGCGGAATAAACATGCGGCGCCACAAGATCAAAAATCCCAACTCTTTTCATTTTGCCGTGCAGGAATTCCGTGCGCGACGATGACGCAACAGCTTTTGGAAGCTCAAGCGTTTCCAGTATTTCGCGGGCGCCGGGCACGGTCTGCAACAGATGCCGCCGGGCGCGGCGCGTTTCGATCAGTCCTGAAAAGAATTCTGCATCCGGATCGCAGCCATGCAGGGCGCGATATTCCTCCGTCAGTTTGGCGGCGAAGACATCATCGCGAAAACCGGTGAACATCCGAACGAGATCCTGCGGCGACCATGCGAATCCATGTCCGCGCAGATAATCGGTCGAGGCGTCAAGACCGAGCGCCTCGCTATCGACAAGCACGCCGTCGCAATCAAAGATTATCGCTTCAAAACTCAACGCCATCACCGACCCTTGTTTGACCCGCACATGCAGGCGCAACCGTTCCGCATTACGCGAAACCCTGCTGCACGTCTCGCCTTTACCGCGCATATAGATGGAAAATAGATAGTTTTGCTTGAAAAGCTTCGCTTTTCCGATGGATACTCCGGCTCTCGGGTTTCAGTGGGGTAGAGAGAGGGAACCTTTTGTCATGAAAAGAAGAATATCGCTGGGGGTCAGCGCGATTGCGCTGGCGATGACAGCGCAGTCATCGGCGCTGAGTGAGCGCAGCGGCGCGCGGGAAGAGCGTCCATCCCAAAACATCGAACGTGATGCGCGCGCCTTGACGCAAGCGCGTCTGCGCGACCGGATCGGTAAAGTCCGAAAACGCTTTTATCGGGGCCGCGAAATCAGAACCATGGACGGGTCGGGCAACAATCAGGACGACCCGCTGGCGGGCGCGAGTTTTCAACAGCTGCAGCGGATCATGGCGAACGATTACGCTGACGACATTTCAAAAATGGCGGGGCCTTTGCGAAAAAGCGCGCGGGAGGTCAGCAATATTGTGGCGACCCAGAACGGCTCGCTCCCAAACAGTTTTGGAACCAGCGATTACCTCTGGCAATGGGGACAATTTCTGGATCATGACCTTTCCCTTACCGATGAGGTCCCAAGCGAGGACCGGTCGTTCGACATTGCAGTTCCCCAAGGCGACCCGTGGTTTGATCCGAGCGGGGCGGGCGATAAGACTATTCATTTCAATCGCGCGCTATCCGATCCGGCGACCGGAACGGACCTGGCCAACCCGCGCGAGCAACTGAACGAGATCAGCTCATGGATCGATGGGTCCATGGTCTATGGCTCAAGCGACGAGCGCGCGAGCGCGCTCCGCGCCAATGACGGAACGGGCCGCCTGCTCACCAGCCGCGGCGCCTTACTGCCCTTTAACAAGGATGGCTTGCCCAACGCCAATGGCCCCGCGCCCGATCCGGCGAAACTGTTTCTGGCGGGGGATGTCCGCGCCAACGAACAGGTTGGCCTTGCGGCGATACACACATTATTCGTACGCGAACATAATCGCTGGGCGGCGCGCATCAAGAGAATGCGGCCCTATTATTCCGGCGATGATATCTATCAGACAGCGCGGCGCATGGTGATCGCGGAAATCCAGATCATCACCTATAATGAGTTTCTGCCGGCGCTGATCGGACGAAATGCGATCCCGCGCTATCGAGGCTACAAGCCAGGCGACGCGACGGTCTTTGCGGAATTTTCAGGGGGCGCCTATCGTCTCGGCCACAGCCTGATCAACACTGAACTGTTGCGCGTGAACCGGCGCGGACGCGAGATTCCCGCCGGACATCTCGGTCTTCGCAATGCGTTTTTCAACGCTCCGTCGATGCTCAAAAAGCGTGATGATATCGACCCGATCCTGCGCGGCCTCGCAGCGCAGAAGAGCCAGGCGCTCGATCCGAAAGTGGTCGATGATCTCAGGAACTTTCTGTTTGGCCCGCCCGGCGCCGGCGGGTTTGATCTCGCCTCGCTCAACATTCAACGCGGACGCGATATGGGCTTGCCATCCTACAATGACGCGCGCGAGGCGATGGGCCTGAAGCGGGTTTCTGACTTCGACGAGATTTCGTCGAACCCCGACGTGCAGGCAGCGCTTTATGAAGCCTATGGATCGGTCGATGATATTGATCTGTGGGTCGGCGGCCTCGCAGAAGATGCGATGACGCGTCAGGGCTCACAGCTTGGGCCGCTCCTGCGGGCGATCATCGCTCATCAATTTACGGCGCTGCGAGATCATGACCGCTTCTGGCACAAGCTGGATCTGACCCATGCTGAATATGCGATGGTCAGAAAAGTGACGCTGGCGAAAATCATCAAAGCCAACACGGCCATTCGCGGCACGGAAATTCCGCGTAACGTGTTTTATGTGAAGCGCTGATCCGTCACCGCTGTTACAACTACTCAACACCATCTCAATAAAAAAGGGACCGCAAATGCGGTCCCTTTTCAGTATTGATTGAGGCCGACCTTAGCCCGCCAGCACCGCCAGCAAGAGCAGCGCCACGATGTTCGTGATCTTGATCATCGGGTTCACCGCCGGGCCGGCCGTGTCCTTGTAGGGATCGCCAACCGTATCGCCGGTCACCGCAGCCTTGTGAGCTTCAGAGCCCTTGCCGCCATGATTGCCGTCTTCGATATATTTCTTGGCGTTGTCCCATGCGCCGCCGCCGGCGGTCATGGAAAGCGCGACGAAGAGGCCGGTGACGATGACGCCCATCAGCATTGCGCCCACCGCAGAGAGGGCGGCTGATTTGTCGGCAACCATGCTTACCGCGAAATACAGGACCAGCGGCGACAGGATTGGCAGCATCGACGGCACCACCATTTCCTTGATCGCAGCGCGGGTCAGCATGTCGACGGCGCGTCCGTAATTCGGCTTAGACGTGCCCGCCATGATGCCGGAATCCTCACGGAACTGTTTTCTGACTTCCTCAACAACTGCGCCGGCTGCGCGGCCCACCGACATCATCGCCATGGAGCCGAAGAGGTAAGGCAAAAGGCCGCCGATAAAGAGGCCGACAACCACATAAGGGTTGGACAGGGAGAAATCGACCGCGACATCCGCAAAGAACGGGAAGTCCGTCGGGTGCGCGACGAAGTGTTTGATGTCTTCAGTGTAAGCGGCGAACAGCACCAGCGCGCCAAGACCGGCGGAGCCGATGGCGTAGCCTTTGGTGACGGCTTTCGTCGTGTTGCCGACCGCGTCCAGCGCGTCCGTCGTGTCACGCACAGAGCCTTCAAGGCCGGACATTTCAGCAATGCCGCCGGCATTGTCCGTAACCGGACCAAAGGCGTCGAGCGCGACAATCATGCCGGCCAACGCTAGCATGGTCGTCACCGCCGTGGCGATGCCATAGAGACCAGCGAGGTTGTACGTAATGATAATGCCGATGACGATAACAACAGCCGGCAGGGCCGTTGCCTCCATGGAGACCGCAAGGCCCTGGATGACGTTGGTGCCGTGACCGGATTCAGATGCTGCGGCGACCGACTTCACCGGGCGGAAAGCCGTACCGGTGTAGTACTCGGTAATCCAGACGATAAGACCGGTGATCACCAGACCCATGACGCCGCAGATGAACAGGCTGAGGCCGTTAAACGGATTGCCCGTTGCGGTTTCGCCAATGGTTTCGGAAAAGCCGAACATCTGGAACGTCACCGCGGCGATCGCGACCAGCGACAAAACGCCCGTAACAACGAGCCCTTTATAGAGGGCGCCCATGATATTCGTAGAGCCCTTGCCGAGCGACACCGCAAAGGTGCCGATGATTGAGGTGATGATGCAGACCGCGCCGATCGCCAGCGGGTAGAACATGAATTGCGCAGCGTTCGCGGTGAACAGGATCGAGCCCAGCACCATCGTCGCGGCGACCGTCACGACGTAAGTTTCGAACAGGTCCGCGGCCATGCCGGCGCAGTCGCCGACATTGTCGCCGACATTGTCCGCAATCGTCGCCGGGTTGCGCGGATCATCTTCGGGGATGCCGGCTTCAACTTTACCGACAAGGTCGCCGCCAACGTCAGCGCCTTTGGTGAAGATGCCGCCGCCAAGACGCGCAAAGACGGAAATCAGCGATGCGCCAAGCGATAGCGCGATCAACCCGTTTACAACGTCGCGGCTTTCCGGGGCGTTGCCCATCACGCCGGTCAGGACGCCGTAATATCCGGCGAGACCAAGCAGCGCCAGACCCGCAACGAGCATACCCGTCACCGCGCCTGAACGGAACGCAACGGAAAGGCCGGCGCCAAGACTTTCGCTCGCCGCCTGCGTCGTGCGCACATTCGCCCGGACCGAGACCAGCATGCCGATAAAGCCTGCCGCGCCCGAAAGGACCGCGCCAATGACAAAGCCGCCCGCCGGAATAAAGTCGCCCTTAAAAGCGACCAGCAAGACGAGGAAGACCGCGCCGCCGGCGATGGCGATTGTTGTATATTGACGGTTCAGATACGCCGTTGCGCCTTCCTGAATAGCGGCGGCGATTTCTTTCATTCGGTCCGTGCCGGTGGAAAGCGACATCACAGAATTCACGGTGAAGGCGCCGTACCCAATCGCGGCCAAGCCGGCCAGAATGACCAACCAAAGCTCCAAGCTCATTTTATATCTCTCCTGGGAATTTGTTCAGTAATCGTGGGGTGATTGCTGATATGGCCGCAGCGACGTGAGGTCACGCGCGCGCTTCAACCAGCCCCCGATGAAGTCGCGCGGAAACTGACAAAGCCCTTCGTCAAAATCAACAAAAACTTGCCGCGCCGGCACGGCGCGCAAGTTTTATCTACGAAAATGACCCCAAAAAAAGGCTCAGGCCGCGCGGGAGCGCATCGCCTGTTTTTTGTCCGGCTCATTGTCCGTCAGCTCTTTAACCCAAGGGTATGTCTTGGCCGTTTCGTCTGTGTAACCAAGATTTCGGGCTGTGGCGCTGCGTGGGCGATCCGCCGTTTCGGGGTAAAACGTCCCGAAGACCTTGTCCCAGAAAAATTCTGCAATGCCGAAATTTCCGTTCTCATTATGGAAATGATGCGCCAGATGACGCTTTTTAATGTCTTTCCAGAACTGCGATTTCGGCTCGAACGCCAGATGCTCGCCAGCATGCAGGAATTCGGTGATGCAGGTCATAATGACGGTGCCGGTAATCGCACCCGCAGCGCCCGCCGGCCCGTGAATCAGCCATCCGAGCGGCCCGGCCACCAGAACGATGGTCGGCAGGGTCGTGTGCAGACCGCCGAAAAGCACTGATAAATCATTGGGAAAGCGGTGATGGTCGTAATGGACGCGCTTCCAGAGTTTCGCCAGATAAGGCGATTTATACATCCAGCTGCCATGCAGGATGAACCGATGGGTTATGTACCAGGCGATCGGGAATAAGAGCGCCCCGGCGCCTATGGAGACCAGAAACATCAGGATCGACGAGGTCATCGCCAGACCCGCCGCCAGCGCGACCACAAGAATCGCTGCGTAGATCTGGATCGCCGGATAGGTCACATACGCACGCACCAGATCGTCAAACGTCATCCGGTTGAGGAGGTATTCCTCCTCTTTCCATGCTTTATAGCCAACGAAGAGGCGCATAAGCCGTATTCCCTGAAATGGCGCGCGAAACGCCTGAAAGTTCGCCGAATTAGCGGGTTGCGGCGGAAACTAAGCCTCGCCAGCCGCCAGTTCAAGAGCGGCGCAACGCCACCCTGTGCGCCTTCTGTAACAACCGCCAGCATTTATTGATGCAATGCAATAAAGCAAGCCCTTGCCCGTTGACCTAAGGCCTTGTATCCGCTCAACATTAAAAATGCTCGCGGGTATGGTTAAACCCATCGCAGCGGGCCAATATTCGCGCGCAGATAAACTGCGTATCTTTGCGTCGGGCCGGGGGAGCCGAGGGCGCGTCAATCACACGCCGGCGCCGCGCCGGCATTAGTGCGGGGGCGTTGATGGCTGTTACCTCAGGACCAGCTTTGCCGACACCAACCTCGAATGAGTCTCTGGATCTGCGGATTGGCGGATTTGAAAGCGTGCCGGACGCACTCGACTACGCTGCTCGTGGCGAGACCGGATATAACTTCTTCACGCTCCGCGGCGAACTCGCCCATCGCTTGAGCTACGCGCAATTGCGCGACGAAGCCTGCGCCCTGGCCAACCGGCTGGCGGCGCGATTTGAGCGCGGCGACCGGCTGACTATGGTTGCGGAGACCAGCCCGGATTTTCTGATCACGTTTTTCGCCTGCCAGTACGCCGGTCTGGTCCCGGCGCCGATGCCGATGCCGGTCAATCTCGGCGGCAAGGATGGCTATATCAATCAGGTCCGGCAGATGATCACCGGCGCGCGCGCCACCGCCGCAATCGGTCCGGCGCAGCTGACAGAATTTCTTACCGAAGCCTCACAGGATATCGATGGCGTCGAAGTGTTTGATTTCGACGCGCTGCGCGCGCTGCCTGACAACGGCGTAGAAGCGCAACCCTTTGGACCTGATGAGCATTGCTATATTCAGTACTCGTCCGGATCTACGAGCGCACCAAAGGGCGTGATCGGCACGCAAAAATCAGTCAGCAGCAATCTGACGGCGATCACTCGTCATGGGCTGCAGTTGCGTTCGGGCGATCGCGCCGCAAGCTGGCTGCCGCTCTATCACGATATGGGATTGATCGGCTTTATCCTGGCGCCAATGGTTGGTCAGGTTTCGGTCGATTTTCTCGCGACCTCCGATTTTGTCCGCAGACCGCTTTTGTGGCTGCGCATCATGACCGAACACAAAACGACAGTCACCTACAGCCCATCGTTTGGCTACGACCTGGCGGCCAAGCGCTCCGCCCGCGCCGAACCTGGGTCAATCGACCTTACGAATTTGCGCGTCGCCGGCATTGGCGGCGACATGGTGCGCCCCGAAGCGCTCAACGCGTTTACGCAAGCCTTCGAGCCTTGCGGGTTTTCGCACAACGCCTTCACGCCAAGCTACGGCATGGCGGAAGCGACGCTTGCAATCGCCTTTCCGGAATTGGGCTCGCCGGTCAAAGTCGATGAGGTCGATATGCGTCACTACACCCGCTCCGGCATCGCGCAACCGGCCTCCGCCGTGACCTCGGCGGAACACCGCCGCGGGTTTGTTCTTTGCGGAAGGCCACTCCCAGAGCATGATATTGAAGTGCGCGACGAGACCGACAAGGCTGTTGACGAACGCGTTGTCGGACGAATTTTCATTAAGGGGCCGAGCCTGACGCCGGGGTATTTCTCCGATCCGGGCGCATCGGCCGCCATGTATCGCGGCGACTGGCTCGATACCGGCGACATGGGATACTTCCTGAACCGACAGATCGTCATTACCGGCCGCGCCAAGGATCTCATCATCATCAATGGACGCAACATCTGGCCGCAGGACATCGAATGGGCGGTCGAGAAAGTCGATGGCGTCAGAAGCGGCGGCGTCGCGGCGTTTTCCGTCGATGACGGGAAAGGCGAACGCATTGTGGTTGTCGCGGAACGGCGCGGCATGGATGAAGACGCTCTTGTCGCCCTGAAACGCGAAATCGCCCAAGTTATTCAGAACGCCGCCGGCGCGCCGGCGGACGTTGTGTTGGCGCGTCCTCATTCCATGGTGATGACATCCTCCGGAAAGCTCTCGCGAGCCAAAGTCAAACAAAAATATCTCGACGGCGCCTTCAACGAAGAACGCGCTTCTGCTGAAACGGACACGCCCCTCGCGGTTGGCGAAGCGCGGGTGTAGCTGTTGCGCATCGCCATTACCGGCGGCACCGGTTTTGTCGGCGCCGCCGCCATTGATCATCTGCTGAATCAGGGCCATGAGGTCGCTGCGCTGGCGCGGGATGCAGGCCGCCTGCGCCGCGCCGGGGACGTGCGCGTTGTTGAAGGCGATCTTGAAAACACCGCCGCGCTCGCGGCGCTTGCCAGGAACGCCGATGCGTTTGTTCATCTGGCGGGCATTACGCATGCGCGGCGTGATGAAGACTATGAGAAGGTCAATGTCGCCGGCGCAGCGAACGCCGCGAAAGCCGCCGCGCAGACCGGCGCGAAATTCATCCATATCTCTTCGATGTCCGCACGCGCGCCGTCAGTCTCGCCCTATGCCCGCAGCAAAGCCGACAGCGAAGAGGCCGTGCGCGAGGCGTCAGGGCGTAATCCATGGCTCGCCCTTCGCCTGCCGGCGATTTACGGGCCCGGCGATATGGTGACGCTTGATTATTTCAAACTGATCAGGGCCGGATTGGCTCTGGAGCCTCGAACCGCCCCCCCGGCCCGCGCTTCTCTCCTTTATGTCGATGACGCCGCCGCCGCCATTCTCACCGCCGCCGAGGCTGCTGAGCCGGGCTGTGTTTATGAAGTGGGCGATGAGCGCATGGAAGGCTTCGCCTGGTCTGAAATCGGCGCGCTGCTTGGAGAAACGCTTGGTAAGCCGGCCAGGCGCATCCGCCTCCCGCGACCGGTGATCGCTGTCTATCACGGGGCTTTGCGCCGCGCCGAGCGCCTTCTCAAGCGCCCGCCAAGCGTGCGAACCGGGCAGATCAACGAATTTTTCCACCCTGATTGGGTGGCGCGGGAAAATCTGCTGGCCGAAGCGACCCCATGGCGGCCCGCAACGCCACTCCACGAAGGATTTGCAAAAACCGTGCGTTGGTATCAGGAAAACGGTTTGCTATAAACAAGTCCCGCCGAGGCGAGCGGGAACAAGGAGATAGGAATGTCCGGAATTCAGGAAGACGACGATCTTGTGTTTCACAAGATCAGCTCGCTGCTGGAGCCTCTGAACGACAAAGGGATCAAACTCACGCGCGAGACTGACCTGATCGCGGACCTTGAAATCGATTCCGTGTCGGTGCTCGATATCGTCATGGATATCGAGGATAACTACGACATCTCAATTCCGGTCAATACGATCTCGGAGATCAAAACCATCGGCGAACTCGTTGACGCGATCCACGCCATCAAGAAAGAGCAATCGTAAACAATGAGTCTGTTCGATAAATTCCAAAATACGGCCGTATTGTACAAGAGTCTTCTGGAAAGCACCGGTCGCGATCCTTTCGGCGTCTCCATGGATGAAATGAGGGGGCCGACCCGCGCAATCGTGGAAGGCAAGGAAATCGTCCTTGCAGGAACGAATAATTACCTTGGCATGACGTATCACGATGATGCGGTGACCGCAGCCAAGGACGCGATCGACAGCGATGGAACGGGCACAACCGGCTCGCGCTTCGCCAACGGCACTTACGCCGCGCACCGACAATTGGAAGAGGATCTGGCGGCGTTTCTCGGTTTTAAGCACTGCATGGTTTTCTCAACCGGGTACCAGGCCAATCTCGGCGCCATCTCGGCGCTCGCCGCGCCGCCTCACGATGTGATTCTGATCGATGCGGACTGCCACGCATGCATCTATGACGGCTGTCAGCTCAGCGGCGCAGAGACGATCCGCTTCCGTCATAACGATCCGGAGAGCCTTGATAAACGCCTGTCCCGCCTTGGCGACGACGTCAAAGGCAAACTGGTTTGCTTCGAGGGTATGTATTCCATGTTCGGCGACACGGCGCCGGTGAAGGAGCTTGTGGAAGTCGCCCATAAGCATGGCGCCATGGCGCTTCTTGATGAAGCTCATTCCTTTGGCGTCTATGGGGACAGCGGCCGCGGCGTTTGCGAAGCGCAGGGCGTTCAGGGCGACGTTGATTTCTATTCCGGCACGTTCTCCAAAAGTCTTGCCTCGATCGGCGGCTTTGTCGCGTCGAACCATCCGGAGCTTGAATATCTGCGCTTTTCAAGCCGGCCCTATATGTTCACAGCGTCCCCGTCGCCGGCGAATGTCGCCGCAGCCTCAGCGGCGCTGGCGAAAATTTCCAGCGACGGCTCCATGCGACAAAGTCTGTGGGATAACGCAAGACGCATCCATGCCGCCTTCACGCAGCTCGGATTTGATTTGTGTGCGGAGGCCGGTCCGGTCATCGCCGCGAAGCTCGCCAATAAGGAAGAAGCGTTCGTGGCCTGGAATTTTCTTATGGAAAACGGCGTTTACGTTAATCTCGCCATACCGCCTGGCACGCCAAATGCAACATCGATATTGCGTCTGAGTGTTTCCGCCGCCCATACGGCTGAGGACCTGGATATTGTTGTTAACGCCTACACCGCCCTTGCCGCCATTTTGGCCAAGGAAACGGTGAGCGCTTAAAGGGGCCGAAGGGCTGAAGTCACAATGGCGTGGGTCGCAATCATTTCACAATTGCGCCGCAAATGAACTGGACATTTCGGGTATCGTACCCGGATGAACGGCGAATGAGGATACGTTGCGTGCGAAATTACAGTCGGTCGGGTTGGGTAAGACGGGTAACATTCGGGGTCGGGGGCGCGCTTTTGAGCGCTCTGGTTTTTGCTGGCGGCGCGAACGCCGCAGACGGCGATTTCGATTTTGAACATGTCAGCTGCACAGGAGCGGAAAATGAAATCCGCATCATTGTGCGCGACGTCGAGGAAAGCGTCGGGCTGATCACCGCCGATCTGTATCCGAATAATAATGAGGCATTCCTGCGCGGCGGAGAAGGCCGGGTCAAAAAGGTCAAATACGCAGCCCGGGCGCCAATGACCCGGTTTTGCATGACCACGCCCGAGAGCGGCGATTTCGCCATGGCCGTCTATCACGACCGCAACGCCAATGGCAGGTTCGACAAAACCGGTCTTGGCCTTCCCAATGAGCCCTGGGGCATTTCAAACAATCCGCGGGTGCGCTTCGCCGCGCCGCATGTGAGCCGGGCGCTTTTTCAGGTTACCAATGCCGGCGCAACGGTGGATATTAAGCTGAACTAAGGCTAGGCGTTGACGGCGGCGCATGCGGGCGCCGCGCCGAAGCTGGACTTTGCCTGATGCCTGATATCGATATTCGCCCGGTTGCGACGCCCGACGAGCGCAAAACCTTTATGCGCCTCGCCGGCACGCTTTACCGCAATGACCCCAACTTCGTCGCGCCGCTGGAGTTTGAACTCGCCGCGCGTCTCGACCCGGCAAAGAATCCAGGGCTGAAAGATTCGCCGCATCAGCTATGGGTCGCTTACAAGGATGGCGCGCCGGCCGGACGCATCAGCGCCATCGTCAATCGCGCGCATCTCGATCGCTATCATGACGAAACCGGACATTTCGGATTTTTGGAATGCGAAGACGACCCGGTGATCGTCAAGGCGCTGACCGATACGGCCAGTGACTGGCTGCGCGCAAAGGGCATGAAAAAAATCGCGGGCCCGTTTAATTTCTCCGTCAACGAAGAATGCGGCCTGCTTGTGGATGGTTACGACACGCCGCCTTACATCATGATGCCCCATGGCAAGCCGTATTATGCGGCGCGCCTTGAAGAGCAGGGGTTCACCAAAGCGATTGATATGCATGCGCTTGAATGGTTTCCAGTGCGCGAGTTTATTCCCGAAAAGCGGCTGCGGTTTGTGCAAAAAGCGCTCGACAAGCCGGAAGTCTCAATCCGCACCCTGAAGGCGGGCGATCTCCTTGGCGATATTCGCACCATCATCGATATCTATAATGACGCCTGGTCTGATAATTGGGGGTTTATTCCGTTTGGGGAGGATCACGCCCGCCACATGGCGAGCGAATTAAAACCCATTATACAAGAACACAATGTGGTGCTCTGCTATTATAAAGGCGAGCCGGCCGCATTTGGTCTTGTGCTGCCGAATATCAATCGCGCGATCCGCGATTTTGACGGCAAGCTGTTGCCTTTCAACTGGGCGAAGCTCCTGTGGCGCCTGAAAGTGAAGGGCGTCGATCAGTCCCGCATGCCGCTGATGGGGGTGCGCAAAAAACTCCAGGGCAAGCCCGTCGGAGCCGCCTTCGCCTATAAAATCATCGATATGGTCAACTCAGCCAATATCGATCACGGCGTCACCCATTCGGAACTTTCCTGGATTCTGGAAAACAATACCGCCATGCTCACCATGCTGACGGATATGGGCGCGAAGATTTACAAGACTTACAGGATTTACGAAAAACCGGTATGAGACACCTTCTCGCGTCGATAACGGCCTTTGCGCTTTTGATCGTTGGCTTACATGCTGAAGATGCAGCCAATCCGGCATATTATGACTATCGCATTATCAATGTTTATCCCCATGACGACACGGCTTTTACGCAAGGACTGCTTTTCGATGACGGCATACTGATTGAGAGCACCGGACAACGAGGACAATCCTCTGTCAGAAAAGTCAGGTTTGAATCCGGTGAGGTCCTGGCGCGCACAGAATTGCCAGGCGAATTTTTTGGCGAAGGCGTTGCGCTGGCGGACGGCAAACTCGTTTCTTTGACCTGGCGCGGCCAGAAGGGCTTTGTCTTTGATAAGCAGTCACTCTCCGTCATCAATACATTCGCTTATAAAGGTGAGGGATGGGGGATAACGCATGACGGCGACCGCTTTATTATGAGCGACGGCACGTCAATGTTGAGAATGCTCGATACAACATCGCTTGAAGTCGTGGACAGGATGGAGGTGACCCTTCGCGGCAAACCTCTCGCCCAGCTGAATGAGCTTGAGTGGATTAACGGTGAGATTTTCGCCAATGTCTGGCGGACCAATGGGATCGTCCGTATCGACCCTGGTTCCGGCGCCGTGACCGGCGTTATTGATTTGAGAGGGCTTTTACCCGAGGCGGATTTTACGAAAGGCCAGACCGATGTCCTGAATGGCATCGCCTATGACCCTGAAGCGGACCGCCTGTTTGTCACCGGAAAGAACTGGCCAAAGCTTTTTGAAATTGAGCTTGTCAAACGGGGTGAAGGCTAAACTTCTCTAAGAGCAGCTCATCAAAAACACGCAACTTGGTCGGACACGCATCGCGCTGCAATAATAGGTCTAATACCAAACCCGCTCGCGAGCTGATAGAATAGCCTCATGGAAAGCCTCCTGCCCCCCTTGAATGCTGTGCGCGCCTTTGAAGTCTCCGCGCGTCATTTGAATTTCTCCCGTGCGGCGGAAGAACTGGGCGTCTCGCAAGGGGCGATCAGCAAGCAGGTGAAAATTCTCGAGGACTATATCGGCGCGCAGCTGTTTGACCGGCGGCCCGATGGCCTCGCGCTGACGCAGGAAGGTCGCATGCTGCGCGACTCCATCGCGCCCGCGTTTGAAACCCTGCGGGGCGCTTTCGCGCGCTATTCCCGCCGGGCGCCAAGGTCAAGCCGGTTCCGGCTGGCGACCACCGCGTCTTTCGCCTCCTATTTTCTGGCGCCGCGCATGAATGATTTCGCCGCTGCGCTACCCGGTATTGATCTGGAAGTGATGACGTCAGACCGCGTGGTCGATTTCGCCCGCGAAGAAGTTGATCTCGGCATTCGCTACGGGGCCGGCGGCTGGGACGGCCTTATCTCCAGCGCATTGGCGCCCGGTGTCCTGACACCGGTCTGTGCGCCCGCTCTCCTGAAACGCGCTGGCGGCGGCGGCGCTGCGCTGATTGCTTCCGGCGAGCGGCGCATTCAGATTTTTTCCAGTAATGAATGGCGCGCCTGGGAAAAGACATCGGGCATAGATATGTCCAATGCGGCGGCGGCTTTCACCTTTGAGCATTTCGTCGTCGCCATACAGGCGGTCCTCGCGGGACAAGGCTACGCCCTGTTGCCGCAAATTCTCGTCTCCCGGCACATCGCCGATGGCGCCATGACGGTTTTTTCAGACGCTCATGCAGAATGGGATCAGACATTTCATTTCGTCTATCCGCCGAACAAACAAGCCGCCCCGGGCGTCCGTGACGTGATGACGTGGTTTCAGTCAGCCGCGTCAGGCTGAAAGCCTCTGTTTTCAGCACTTCTTCGGGCCTGACTTTTTCTCATATGCGCCCTGCCTTCTTCTCCATTTTGCGCCCCGCGCCAGTGCGTCATGCTGCCGGCAAGCCGCTGAACGTAGGACCTGCAAATATCGGAGAGCCAAGGCATGACAGTTTCCACCAGACACGACCCATTCCCTGTGAAAGACCCCTATCACGGCATCTATTCACATGGTGTTGAAACTCAGGACGGCGTCAGAACGCTGCATATCTCCGGACAGTTTGGGGAGTCCCCTGCAGGTCATCTGCCCACTGATTTTCATGGTCAGTGCCGCAATGCATTGCTGAATGTTGAATCCGTGCTGCAGAGCGCCGGAATGAGTTTTTCCGATATCGTCAAACTGTCATTCTTTCTGATACGCCGTGACGACATGGGCGCGCTTGTCGATGTCCGCAAGGAAATGCTTGACGGCGTTCGCCCGGCGATCACGACTATTTTCGTCGCCGGCCTCGTCTCCCCTGACTGGCTGGTTGAGGTCGAAGCCGTCGCTTGCGCGCCGGCGCACAAGCTCGCCGCCGCGCACCTTTAACTTGCCAAAACAGTGAGACGTAAAATGAACCGTGTTTTTCCAATTATTATTGTGACCGCCCTTATCGCTCTGCTTAACACAGAAACGCTATACGCAGCCGTTGTTCCCGCTGACTGGATAACCGTGGAAAATGGATCGCTGAATGGCGTTGGCTTCACTGTTGCCGGAGTAAACGCGCCTGCCGCTGGCATTGTTGAGGGTGAAAATTTTGACGACCTCGGCCACATGTTCTCCCCGCTTATTAGCGTTGATAAGCTCCAATACGGCCTCAGTAACGACTTGGTATTCACATTCGACACGCCGATCACTGGACTCTTACTTTACGCAAAAAATTGGAGAGGCGGCATAACCATCTCGGATGACCCTGCTGTAACATATGATTTTGATCGCCAGTTTGATGTTTTGAGCGGCTTTACATTTTCAACGGTCGCCGGACTTTCGATTATCATTGATGACGACAATGCCGTGTTTGAAGATGGTGTATTACGCTTTCTCAACGCGGTCACTTCGCTGACCGTCCTGTCCGACGGTGGTCCACAGGCGCTGCAATCGCTGACCCTCGGAGTTGAAGTAAGTGAAGTGCCTCTGCCTGGCGCTCTGTCGCTAATGCTTTGCGGCCTGGCAGGCATCAGCCTTTCAAGACGACGCAACTAAGAGTCCCAGTCCATAAATCGCGCTGTAAACCCGACCGAATCGAACTCAGTCAAACAAACTTACCGCAAAAACGGTTCATCGAAACTGCGCAGCTTGCGCGAATGGAGCGCGCCGGCTTTCGCTTCATCGCGCAGCACATGGATGGCGCGAATGCCGATAGCGAGATGCTGACTAATGCGCTCCTGATAAAAGGCGTCCGCCATGCCCGGCAGCTTGATCTCTCCATGAAGCGGGCGATCCGATACGCAAAGAAGCGTTCCGTATGGAACACGATAACGATAGCCGTTAGCCGCGATCGTCGCCGATTCCATATCGATCGCGATAGCCCGCGCCTGGTTCAGACGCACGGCGTTACGCTCAAAGCGAAGCTCCCAGTTGCGGTCACTGGTTGTCACGACCGTGCCGGTGCGCAGATGCTCCTTCAGTTTGTCCTGACCGCTGCCGGAAACCTCCTGCACCGCGCGGGTCAACGCCAGCTGCACTTCCGCCAGTGTCGGCAAGGGAACCGATGGGTCGAGCACATCATCAAGCACATTGTCATCGCGCAGATAAGCGTGCGCCAACACATAATCGCCAAGCCGCTGCGTGCGGCGCAGACCGCCGCAATGGCCGATCATCAGCCACACTTGCGGGCGCAGCACCGCCAGATGGTCGGTAATGGTTTTCGCATTGGACGGCCCGATACCGATATTGACCAACGTAACGCCCTGACGGCCTTCCTGAACGAGGTGATAAGCCGGCATCTGGGGCAGCTTCGCCATGGCTTCACCGGGCGCCGGCGCGCCTTTGCGTGTTTCCCGCCCGCCTGGCTCAATCAGCGCGCTGGCGCGGCCCGCCTCAACTTCTTCCCGGGCATATTGGACAAATTCATCCACATAGCGTTGATAGTTTGTAAACAGAACATAGTCCTGAAAATGCTCCGGCTTCGTCGCCGTATAATGCTGAATGCGATGCAGGGAGTAATCGATCCGCTCAGCAGTAAACAGGGACAGAGGCAACGGCCCGCTGCGCTTAAGGATGAACTGACCATCAACAATATCGTCATTGGTCGCCACCAGATTGGGCGTATGGAAATGGTTTTGCAGCTGGTTACGCTTTGCATGGGTCAGCGCAACCGTCGCGCTTTCAATCGCAAAAGTCAGCGGTATTGGCGTAAACGACTTGCCGACAAAAATCTTTGCATCGAAACGTTCAATAATCCGCGTTAACTGTTCGCGCAGATAATCCGCAAACAATGCCGGCTGGGTAATGGTCGCGCCATGAATGCTTGTCGCCGCGATGCGGCCCAGCGCCAGTTTCGAGGTCTGGGTCGTCGCCTCGGCGGAAACCTCAGCGCAAAGATAAGGATAGACCGGCGCGCTGGCTTTATCCGGTTGCGCGCGCCCGGCCAGATAACGCTCAAAACGGTCGGCGATCTGCGTATGCGCTTCGTCATAAAGCGCGGTCAGGCGCGTAATTGCAGCCTCAGGCGTTTCACAGGACACCAGGTCATTTGCGGGCGCATCTACGGGCGGTAAGGCCGTCATCCTCTTTTCCTTTCGGCGGGATTTTCAACCGGCTTACACGGTTTTGCTGAAATTGTCGCCCGCTTGCGACAGCAGCAATCAGAGCGCATGCGCCTCATCATCGCTGATGGTGCGCGCTTCATCGATCAGCATGATCGGCACGCCGTCCCGGATTGGATAGGCGAGCATGGCTTTCCTGCTGAGAAGTTCGCCCTTGTCACGGTCATAGACGAGCGTTCCGCGCGTTTGCGGGCAAACCAGAATTTCCAAAAGCTTTGAATCAATATCGCCCGCCGGCTCAGAATTTTCGTTTTCACTCATCGTTTTCCTCCAGCGCAATGTGCGCCGCCGGCGTCATTGCAGTATCTGCTCGCCGCCGTTTTCGTCCCCGCCGGACATTTCCATCAGCGCCATCAGACATTCGGCGCGCTCTTCAACGGTGCGCGCCTCCAGGAGCGCCTGTTTTTCATTAGGCGCGAAAGGACAGCCCATGGCGAGCGACACCACCAGCGCATCCACGGAGGCGGCCGAAGCTTCTTCCCAGTCGGTTTGCAGCCCTTCCGTATCCAGATAGTCCTGCATCACCTGCAAAAACTCATCCCGGTCTACATTCTTCCCGGACGGGTCATCATGCGCATCAATTTCAAAAGCGTTCCAGTCCGCCTCGGCAAGACGGTAAGGCGTGTCTGTCGAAACCTCGCGCACAACGCGAAACCGCCGCTGTCCGTTCAGCGTAATCAGATAGCGCCCGTCCCCGGTTTCCACAAAGGAGGAAATCCGCCCTGCGCAACCAACCGAAAACAGCCCTGGATGATCGCCGCCGGTTTCATCCGCAGGCTGAATCATTCCAATCATGCGCGCCCCGCCGAGCGCGTCATCGACCATTCTGAGATAGCGCGGCTCGAATATATTCAGGGGAAGCTGTCCGCCTGGCAACAACAATGCGCCAGGCAAGGGAAACAAAGGGATTTCCTGGGGCAGACGGGGGGTCGAAAGATGTCCGGGGTCATTCATCATTTGAGGGACGGCGATCGCCTCCTATTCGCTCAGGAAAACAAAACCGATGACAGCCGGCGGCGCCCGCGGGCCGTGGCCGGATGAGCCGGCCCCAACGCGTCAAACAGCGTCAACAGTTTCTTGCGGGCCGCTTCTTCATTCCATTCACGGTCGCGTTCGATAATCGCCAGCAGCGCATCCATCGCCGGCTCCATGGCGCCGGAACCGATCAGCGCACCGGCAAGATCAAACTGCGCCTGCAAATTCGACGGGTCCGCATCCGCCGCCGCTTTCAGCGCACTGATGTCGCCGCCCTGCGGTGCGCCGTCAGCCAGCGCAATCGACGCCTCAACGCTCGCCAGCAAAGGATCGTTGCGTTTGTCCGGCGGCGCCAATTCCAGGGTTTGTTTCGCCTGCTCAATATCGCCCGTCGCCAGGTGACAGCGCGCAAGACCGGCGAGCGCGCGAATATTACCGGCTTCGGCCTGCGCAACCTGGCCAAAGAGCTGCGCCGCAGCGGCGATATCGCCTTCGTCGAGCGCCGCATCGCCGGCATTCAGATAATCTTCAATGCCCTCATCGGGACCAGCCGCCTCGCCGGCGAGCTGTGTCAGGCGGTCGATAAACGCCTTGATCTCGCTTTCCGGCACCGCGCCCTGAAATCCATCGACCGGGCGCCCCTGGAAAAACGCATAAACCGTCGGGATCGACTGGATGCGCAATTGCGAGGCGAGCATCTGGTTCTTGTCGATATCGACTTTCACAAGGCGCACCTTGCCGCCAGCCGCCATCACCGCCTTTTCAAGCACCGGGGCAATCTGCTTGCAGGGACCGCACCAGTCGGCCCAGAAATCCACCACGACAGGCGCGCTCATCGACGCTGTGAGCACGTCAGCCTCGAATGTCTCGACGCTGGCGTCCTTGATGATGTCCGCGGGCATATCTCCCGGCTGCGCGCCCGGCGCGCCAATGATCGTCTCCATGACCATCTCCTTAACTGCAGCCCTCTAGATGAGGCTCGCCCTGACGAAACGCAAGCCGTTAACCTTCCAGCGGGGCGGCCAGATTGCGGATTTCCGGTCTAAAACCGCAGCTTTCGACAAACGCGACGAGATCGCGAGGCGAAATCGCCGTCGAGGCCGTGTTTTCCAGCGGGTGAAACCAGACAGGATCGTGAGCGAGGAGCGCCTCATCAAGGATGACCTGGGTAAGCGCTTTCGCGCTTTCATTGAAAAGGGCGAAGGGCGTGACGGCCCCCGGAATGACCCCGAGCGTCGCGGTCATGAGTTCAGGCTTGCCAAAAGAAAGGCGGCCTTTTGCGCCGATCGCCTTGCCCAGCCCGACGAGATCAACGCGCGTATCGCTCCACGCGACGGCCAGCGTCAAAGCGCCTTTTTTGTCTTTTAAAAACAGATTTTTGGAATGTCCGCCCGGCATGTCCTTTTTGAAGTCGCGCCCCTCCTCCACGGTAAAGATCGCGGGATGGTCAACCGTCTTGTGCCGAACGCCCAGCCGGTCGAGACAGGCGAAGAGGTCATCGCGGGATTTTGCGCCCTGCAGCGGCGCCGCTTGATCGCTCATGTCTTTCCAGCTCCCGCCTGGCTTAAGCCGACACGCCAGCCGAACTCTTTATAATCCGACTTGCATTGGCCGATATCGTCGTGCATATAGCGGCCCCTGTCGGGCTTCAACAGCCGGGCGGCGCAAAGGAGCGCGGGCGTAGCTCAGGGGTAGAGCGAAACCTTGCCAAGGTTTAGGTCGTGAGTTCGAATCTCATCGCCCGCTCCAATTCTCCAAACGTCTCGCGGATTTAGCGCCAGCGACATCGAAGCGTCGCCGGCATTGTCCTCACAGGGAATAGCTGAAAAAGACGCCGATCATCAGCTGATCGCGCGCGCCGCGTTCGCGCACCAGCGGCGCATCGCCCGCATCGCCCGCGAGACGGTCATAGCCCGCAACAAAGACGGCGTTGATGGATCCGGCCCGGTCGATGGGCCGCACAACCGTCGCGCCAATACCGTAGGAATGGAGCCCGCCATCCGCGTCAAACTCCGGCAGTCCCGAAGCCAGAGACTGCGCCGGCGTCACGCCGAAATAAGCTGACTGGAAACTGTCATCGACAAGCCTCAGGCGAGGACCGACCGAGTAGATCAATGGCCGCCCCAGGGCGAAACGCTGACCGCGATAATTCACCGATATATCGCTGACAAATCCGTTATGGCCATTGACGCCCTGACGCGCTTCCAGTGTCGCTGACAGGGCGCCGGCCCTGTATTCGACAAAGCCGCCAAGCTCCGCCGTCGCGCCCACATCGCCGAGGCCAATCAAATCCGTCGTCGGATCGCCGGCGATGACGAAAGGCTGATCGCCGTCCTCGTTGCGTGGAAACGCAATGCGCGCAATCGGACCCGCACGGAAGTTTTTTGTATTGACGATATTGTAACCGACGCCTTCCTGAACAGAGGCGAAAAATCGGTCGCCGTACTTAAACTGAATGTTCGGCAATACGGACAGCTGGTATTCATCATCGCCGACATAGGCCGGCGCAAACATCATGCCCCCGCCAATCGCAGCCTGAAAGCCGTCATCCGAGCCCGCCGGCTGGGCGAAGGCGGATTGCGTCGCAAACAAAACGCCGGCGCAGGCGGCGATCCCAAAGGCTGATTTCATTGTGCATTACTCTCTTGTTACAAAACCGCCGGACCGCTGTTACGAACGCCGCCGAAGTTAGCGGCCAGCGATACTTTCAGTGTTTGGATACGTTGTTCGGGCGCAGAGAGATCACGCCGGCGAACAGAGCTCCCGCCTTGAGCTGTTTGTTTTTAAAAGGAATTGAAAGAAGCCCCGCGCACCTCATTGGCGACCGGGGCCAACGCAGCAATTAGACGTGAAGGATGGGCGCGTCTTTGCTCTCAAGCTGGGGGCGTAACTCACGGAAAGCCTCGCCATACCGGTAAAACGGAAGACGCGGGTGCAAGTGATGCACAAGATGATAGTTTTGAAAAAGAAAGATAGCCGTCATGACGTTGTGGACAATCTTGTTGTCCGAAACAAACACATTGCTGGCCTGATAAAGCTCTTTGCTGTCATGCGGATGATGAACGACAAAAGCGAACAGAAACGCCAGCACCGGCATCGCCAGCAGCGACGGCAAAACCCAAAGCATCACGGCTTCTGTTCCGTAGCCGAAATAGAACGCCGCGCCGAGCATCGCGAGCCATAACGCGCGCGTTGCATAAATTTTGGTCATCGCCCCCTTCTCAACCAGGCCCATTTTAGCCAGGCGCTGAAGCCTGATCTCATACCCCAGGAGCAATGTGGAACAGCTCGCCAGAACGCCAAGGCGGGTTTTGCGCGCGAACCACATATCGCAGTCGAGCTCCGGATGATTAGTTGAGCGGTGATGAGCAAAATGAACCGCCCTGAAAGCGGGTAACGGCAGAAACATCCAGAAATTGCCGACATGGCCGATCAATTCATTCAGCCAGCGCCACTCATTATCTGCGCCTGAAATATTGCCGTGCACAGCTTCGTGATTGATGTGCTCAAGATAATAAAGGATGACCAGACTGACCGCGCCGCCCGCCCAAAGGGGGAGCGCGCCGGAAACCGCAAGCCAGACGTTGACGGCCCCTGCAACCATTAACGCAAAGAAAAATCCGATTGTCGGCCAGGCGACGTTGCCCGCGCCCAAATGGCTGCGCGTGCGCACGGGTTGCGGCGAAATATCAGTTACAATTGTCATTAACAGATAATTAACAAATTATCCCCGTTTCGCAACCATCCAGAACACCATTAACCCGCGACTTATGGGGGCGAAAAGCCGGAAAAGCTCGGCTTTCCGGCGCCCCGCGCCAACCGCTCCTTAACGTTCTAGAGCTAGGACATTACTTGGATTAGGCGGCGTATTGATGACCACGCAGACTGAGAAGCCTCGCGGATTTATGATGCCGAGCGTTTATAAGGCGCTTTTCGGCGATTTTCCGCGCGGGCTTATGAACTGGTGGCGGGTCGCCTTCTCTGACAAAGAGGCCGAACGCGATTTCCAGAAATATCTCGTCGATAACGATCTTCCGAAAGAGCGGATGGTCAATTTTTTATGTGTCATCGTATATGCGCTGTTCGCGATCCTTGACATTATCGCCGTTCGCGAACAGCTGTTTGCGGTGCTGGCCCTCCGCCTGGCCATTTGCGCGCCGCTCGCGCTCATCATTACGTTCTCAACCTATCTTGACCGGGTAAAACCTTACTTCCAGCTCGCAACCGCCGGCGTGGTCATGCTCGGTTCCATGTCCATCGTCGTCATGATCGGCATGATGGGGCCTGAAGAAGGGCCGGCTTATATCGTCGGCATTTTGACCGTCCTGATCGTCTATTCCTGTTTGCAGCGGCTGTATTTCCCGCTGGCCGCTGCGATCTACATCACGATCTTCGCATCCTATTCGCTGACCATTACCGTGATCAGCCCGAAACCGGCGGCGGAAGTTGCAGCCGGTCATTTTTTCATGATCGTCATTACGCTGACCGCTTTCGTCACTTCTTACGTTCAGGAAGCGCGTGCGAGAATTGACTATCACCGGCGGCGCCAGCGGGAAATGGACGCCGCCTTTATCGAAAAGCTGTTGATTGAAGCGACGGCCGCAGACCGCGCGAAGATCAGTTTTCTGTCCATCCTCAGTCACGAACTGCGCACGCCGCTTCACCAGATTGTCGGTTTTTCCGAGGTCGTTAAAAACCAGGTGCTTCACGATTCAACGTCCGATCCAAGCAGCTATCTCGACCAGATTCACACCTCCGCCACCAGCCTGCTCACTTCAATCAGCAAAATGCTGCGCTATGCGGACGCAACCGCCGGCAAGATCACCTATGACGTGATGGACTGTTCGGTGAATTATCTTATGGAGACAGTGACGGAGCAGATGCGCTCCAAAGCCGAGAGCGCGAAAATCATCGTTGACGCCAGCGCCTTGGAAAATGCGGTCCTGCATATCGATCATCTTCATACCGCCTATGCGATCGGACAGCTTCTGGACAACGCCATCGCCGCGTCAAGCCCGGGCGGCGCCATCGAAGTCAGCGGCTGCGCCGAAGCGGACGGTCGGTACCGGCTGAATATCATCGATCATGGAACCGGCATGAGCGAGGATCAGATCACCTCCGCTTTCGCACCGTTCGTTCAGACCGAAGACGTGAAAACACGAACCATGGAAGGCGTGGGTCTTGGCCTTTCGCTGTCGAAAAAGATAGTCGAGGACCAGGGCGCGGAACTGATCCTCAATTCAGAGGTCGGCCTTGGCACCACGGCGTGCGTGCTGTTTCCAATGGCGGACAAAAAGGCTGAAGACCCGGAGAAGACTGACGCCGCCTAGGCCTTGTGTTCAGGCTTTTCGACAACGAGGAAGTAAATCGCATTGAGCGGATCGCTCTCAATGGTGACGGTCGCTTCCGGCGTTTCATTCGCCATCGCCCGCATTTCCATTTCATTCCGGAAATAAAGCGTCCAGTCCAGAATATATTCCATCGGCCACAGCGTGCCCGTGCGCAAATTATTCACATTGCCGATAATCAGCTTGCCGCCTGGCTTGAGGTAGTCGAACATCCGGCGCACAAACCGCATGGCGAGTAGCGGATTCAAGTAATCGACAAGGCCTGACGAATAAATGATATCCTGCTCGACCAGATGCGCGCGCAGCGGCGACGCGTTCAGCATATCCCGGAAAGAAATGTTCAGTGCGGAAACCTTCAAAGCGCCCGCGGCGCCAAGATTGGCGGCCATGTCGAGGGCGTAATTCAGCGCTTCAGGCTCCTGATCGACAAGCGTCGCATGCCAGACCAGACCGCCGCTGCCTTTCACGAGAGGTTCCAGTTCGCGCGCCGGTCCGGACCCGATGCTCATGATCTTGAAGTCCGTTTGCCCATTCGGCGCCGCGTTCGCATGATTTAAAATCAGATCCGCCAGCGCATGCATGCGCGTAACGATAGGCTGGCCGGCGACAACCCCCAGCATGTGAAGAAATTTTGCATGCATGTCGTCGCCTTCCGGCACGCCGTCATACATATAATTCATGATGCGGAAGTCGCCCGGATAGCCCATCGGCTTGAAATAGCTGCGCGCCCAGGTCTGGCCGCCCGTCAGCTTTCTCGTAATCACGCGCTCGGTATATTGCTTCAGGACCGGACGCGCGGATTTGTCGTGATGGACCGGCAGGACGAGGTCGTTGCCCTCCTCCAACAGCGCGCGCCAGGCGGGCGTCGCGCCGTCGGTCAATTCCATAATAATTTCATCAACCGCCCGGCGATCAAGTTTGTCCTCGATCGGCGTCAGATGGCGATCAATGTGCTCCAGATAACCGCCGATGAAGGACAGAACGTCCGCGCAATAGCTTTTGTATTCGGTGGAGAGCGCAGCGCGGTCCTGTTCGCTCTCGGCGAACCCAAACGCAAGCGCCCCGGCGTTTTTGCGGATCAGATCATTGAGCGGAAAGCTCGCATCATCAAGCGCCAGTCCGACAATCAGCGAGCCCCGATCAAGCCCGGTCCGCGCCATGCGCGCCCGGGCGCTGAAAATTTCGCGCCCGAACTGGGTCAGGCGCAGGACGCCGCGCCCATCCCCTTCGATCGCCATTTCTTCCGGCAGGAAATCACGGGTGCGGCAGCCGGCCCCGGTAGCGCTGATATTTTCAAGCAGGAATTCGCGATCATCAAACCAGACACGCGGCGGCGCGCCGGCGAACAGCTTTCGGGCCGCATGACGCTCAGGACGGAAGAACCGCGCCTTGCCCGCCGCGCCTGGCAAATTCTCGTAATGCTCCGACATACGCCACCCGCTTAATCATCCGCCCTGCCATTAATTATCCCTAACAAAACGTAAAGATCAATCACCAACGCTATTTTTCTACACAAAATCAAAAAGTTAACGAAGTTTTTCACAGGCGGGCGGGTGCGCCGCACAACGCGTTAACCGCTTATTTCTTTTACAAACAGTCGTTTAGGACACGCGTTCTCGCGTTGGCGCGATCAATAACAATATTCAGTGACAGCGCGAACGGGCGCTACGCCGCGTCTTCACCAACCAGGATTTCACGTTTTCCGGCATGGTTAGCGGCGGAAATAACGCCCTCCTCCTCCATGCGTTCGATAAGCGTCGCTGCTCTGTTGTACCCGATCTGCAAACGGCGCTGCACGTAAGATGTCGACGCCTTGCGGTCACGCAGAACGACGGCCACGGCGCGGTCATAAAGCGCGTCGCCCGAAGACGTGTTGCCGCCGACATCAAAACCGCCAGCGCCGCCGCCATCTTCGTCACGCATCTCGGTAACTTCCTGAACGTAGTCAGGCGCGCCCTGTTTTTTCAAAAACTTGACGATTTTCTCAACTTCGTCGTCGGAGACAAACGCGCCGTGCACGCGGCGCAGGCGCCCGCCGCCGGCCATGTGCAACATGTCGCCCTGCCCGAGAAGCTGTTCCGCGCCCTGCTCGCCAAGGATCGTGCGGGAGTCGATTTTAGACGTGACCTGAAACGAGATCCGTGTCGGGAAGTTCGCCTTGATCGTGCCAGTGATCACGTCAACCGACGGACGCTGCGTCGCCATGATCAGGTGTATGCCCGCGGCGCGCGCCATTTGCGCCAGGCGCTGGACCATGCCTTCGATATCTTTGCCCGCGACCATCATCAGATCGGCAACCTCGTCGATCACAACGACAATGAACGGCATCGCTTCATATTCGAGCTCTTCGGTTTCATAAACCGGCTCGCCGCTCTCCTCGTCATAGCCGGTGTGCACGGTGCGCGAGAGCGTTTCGCCGTTTTCTTCCGCCTCCAGAATGCGCGAGTTAAACCCTTCAATATTCCGCACACCAACTTTTGACATTTTGCGGTAGCGCTCTTCCATCTCGCGCACGGTCCATTTCAGCGCAACGACAGCTTTGCGCGGATCGGTCACCACCGGCGCCAGAAGATGCGGGATGCCTTCGTAAACGGAAAGCTCAAGCATTTTCGGGTCAATCAGGATCAGTTTGCATTGATCCGGCGCCATCCGATAAAGCAGCGACAGGATCATGGTGTTGATGCCAACCGATTTACCGGACCCCGTAGTGCCCGCAATCAGCAAATGCGGCATGCGCGCCAGGTCGGCGAAGGTCGGCTCGCCGCCAATGCTTTTGCCAAGCGCCAGGGTGAGATCGCCACGCGTATTCTCGTAGTCGCCGGCGCCCAGAAGTTCACGCAGAAACACCATCTCGCGGTCCTGGTTCGGCAGTTCGATGCCGATGACATTGCGCCCCGGCACCACCGCGACACGACACGCGACGGCGCTCATGGAACGGGCGATGTCGTCAGCAAGGCCGATGACGCGCGATGATTTTACGCCAGCAGCCGGCTCCAGCTCATAAAGCGTGACGACAGGACCGGGGCGGACATTGATGATTTCACCGCGCACACCGAAATCAGACAGGACATTTTCCAGCATGCGAGCATTTTGTTCCAGCGCTTCGTCGGAAATCACTGTGCGGTTCGATGCGCCGGGCTTGGCGAGGAGATTAAGCGGCGGCAATTCATAGTCGCCTGCGGTAAAGACCGGCAGCACCGGCTGCGCCTCGCGCCGCTCGCGCTTGCTCTCGCGCGACTTGCCATGTTTGCGAATAATCTTGCGCTTGCGTGACGGTGCAACCAGCGTGGGCTCGCCGTCTTCATCCTCCAGTTCCTCGTCATATTCTCCGTCTTCGTCGTATTCTTCCTCGTCCTCTTCAGCGCGTTCGCCTCTCAGCGCGTCATAGCGGGCGACGGCGAAGTCATGGACGAAATAATAGCTGTCCTCGACCGCCCACCAGGCTTCCATGACGCGGTCGCGGGTAAGCCCGCAGACGATGGCGTAGACCGCCAATGCAGCGACACCGAAGATTGCGCCACAGATCGCGGCCGCCGCCGGCACGCCGAATGCGGTCAGCGCATTGGCTGCAACGCCCAGAAGCGCATCTCCGATCAAACCGCCGGGGCCCACCGCAAACGGCCATGCCGCCGGCGTCGGCAAGGCGGCGATGGCGCCAGCGCCGATAATCAGAGCCATGGGAAAGAGGGCCAGCCGTCGCCAGAAAACGCCGGGCGTTTCTTCGGGCGCGCCGTTGAGCAACGCAAAGCCGCCCCAGATCATCATCGGGGCGATCAGCAAAAAGGCCCCGCCGCCCATAAGCTGAAGCAATAAATCCGCAATCGCCGCCCCGGCGCCGCCGGCAATGTTCTGCGCCGCAGCGCCCGTCGCGGTATTAAAGCTCGGATCGCTGATCGAAAATGTCGCCAGCGCTGCGCCGATCCAGATACCAAGCAGGACGAGCGCAATGCCGCCGGCGCGCATCAATACGTTGCGCGCCCAATGACGCAAGCGGTCAACCAATTCGGCGAATTGATCACGATTTCGAGCGGAGCGGCGGGTGTAAGTTCGAGAGCTGCGCGACATAGGACGATTACGGAACGTTAGAGTGACAAAAACGGTTTCCGTGAAGTTTTACATGGCCGCGCGTAAAAAGGGTTAACGGGCGTTAACCATTCGCCCCTTGGGTTGCTTCGTTCTCAGGCGCCACGTCACTGGGGAGCCGAATTCGCGCGCCGATCGTGTATTTCAATGCGATCCAGAACAGAAGACTCAAGAGACTGGCGAAACCAGCAATCGCGCCGGCGCCGACAATCTGTCCGGCGACCCACGCGTCGGGATTAGTCCACGCCACCACCACAACGCCCCAGGCGCCGCAAAAAAGATGGGTCGGAACAACAAGCCCGGCGTCATCAACGCGAAAGCGGCTGAGAAATGGCGGCGCAACGGTGACAATGACGCCGCTGACTGCGCCGATCATAACCGCCTGCCACAGGGACGGGTGCAAGGGGTCTGCGGCGATCGCCACAAGACCGCCAACAGCTGCGCAGGACGCCGTCACCAGACCGACGCGCTTATAAACGGCCTGAGTCAGAAACAGCGCCGCCAGGACCGCGCCCGAAGCCGACAGCAGCGAGTTCGCCATGATCGTCCCAACCGAGATCGCCCCTTCGACGCTCGCAATAGATTTCACCATCGCGGAAACCACCAGAAACCATGAAACCCAGATCAATCCGGTACCGAAAGCGGCAAGCGGCAATGCGTCCGATGGGATGTGACGCCCGCCCGCCTGCAGGAATTTTCCCGAGCGCGGCCCGACTACGAAAGCCGCCGCCAAAGCGGCCGCGCCGCCCGCCATATGAATGACGCCCGCACCGCCGAAGTCGTAATAGCTCCAGGCCTCGTCCAGATAGCCGCCGCCCCATGTCCACCCGACAATGATGGGGTAGATCAGCCCGGCGAAAGCGGCGGTGAAAATCAGAAACGCCCAGAGCTTCACCCGCTCGGAAACCGCGCTGGAGACAACGGCCGCGCCGATCGCCGCCAGTCCCATCTGGAAAAACCAGTGCATCCCCGAGGCGTAACCGACGCTCATCGGGTCGACGTCATCAGGCCCCCAGACCTGAAACTCTCCCAAAAGGCCGCCCTTTTCGACAAGATGCGCAAGGTTGTAACCGCTGATCCAGAAAGCGAGCGCCGTCACCGCGACAAGCCCCATCATTCGCAGGCAAACCGAAAATGTGTGTTGCGGACGCGCCAGCCCCACATCCCGCAGGCCAAAAGCGAAGACAACCATCAAGGCGCCAAGGGCGCCCACAAACAAAAGCCCCGTATCGAAGACGAAAAGCGCTGTATCGGTGGCGGCGCTGATTTCCTGCGCGCCGGCGCCAAACGATGCGAGAAACGCCGCGCTGAATGCAAGAACGCCAAACCCGATGCGCATTGACCGTTTCTCCTTTGCCATGCCGGCTTACTCTCTAATGCCGCGCTTTTCGCCGCAGCCGCAAGCGCCCCTGAGCAAGTAATTCTTGTGGACGCGGTGAGCCTAACGCGCGAAACTTGGCGCTGTATGGCGGAAAAACATCAATTTGATATTGTTATTGTCGGCGGCGGCCTTGCCGGCGGTCTCGCCGCGCTGGCGCTTTCCGCCCGTGGTTTTACCTGCGCTGTGATTGATGCGGGCGACCCGGCGGCGATGCGCGGACAGGCCTTTGACGGGCGCACCACCGCTGTCTCTTATGCTTCCGCTCGCGTTTTCAAGCGCCTTGGCCTGTGGGACCCTGTCGCGCCACACGCGGAGGCCATTCAGGATATTCTTGTCACCGACGGGCGCGCCAGAAGCCGCTTTGACGACGGCGCTGTTTCCAGTTTTCATCTGCATTTCGACAGCCGCGAACTGGGCGAAGCGACACCGCTCGGCTGGATTGTCGAAAACCGTCGCCTGCGCGAAACGTTGTTCGACGCCATCGACAAGGCGCCGGACATTTCCCTCATCGCGCCGGCAAAGCGCGTATCGACCACCTATGAACCGAGCGAAGCAATCACTGTGCTTGACGATGAACGGACGCTTTCCTCAACGCTGGTTCTGGCCGCGGACGGACGATTTTCCAGCCTGCGCGCGGAAGCCAGTATCAAAACCAACCAATGGCGCTATCCGCAAGCGGGCATTGTCGCGACGGTCGCCCATGAACGCCCTCATCACGGGGTCGCGCAGGAGTTTTTCCTCCCCGCCGGACCGTTCGCGATTTTGCCGATGACGGAAAGCAGATCATCGCTGGTGTGGACCGAGCGCGGAGAAGCGGCGCCCGCCTATATGGCGCTTGACGACGATGCGTTCCGTACGGAAATCGAAAACCGGTTTGGCCCCTATCTCGGCGCCATTGAACCAGCGGGACCCCGCTGGTCCTATCCGCTCGCCTTTACGCTGGCGCAGAGCTATATCGCGCCGCGCCTGGCGCTGATTGGCGATGCGGCGCACGCCATTCACCCGATTGCAGGCCAGGGTTATAATCTTGGCGTCAAAGATATCGCCGCGCTTGCCGACGTGCTCACCGAAGCGCGCGAGGTTGGCCTTGATATCGGGTCGCTCAGCGTTCTGCAGAATTATCAGCGCTGGCGGCGGTTTGACTCCGCGTCTCTCGCGCTCGGGACTGATCTCCTCAATCGTCTGTTCTCGAATGATTTTCCGCCTTTACGCATCGCTCGCGATCTCGGCATGGGCGCGGTCAATTCGGTTCCGGGTTTGCGAAAGTTTTTCATGCGCCAGGCCGGCGCGGATCTCGGCGCGCTTCCCAGCCTGATGGCGGCGGAGCGATAAAGCCTTCTCACCTCAACAGCCAATCGCTTTCATTTCACTGGAGCCCGAAATGCAACTCACCAAAAGAGACCTGATCAAAGCTTCCGGGCTCATAGGGCTCGCCGCAGCGGGCGGCGTCGCACAAGCGGCGAAGGCGAAGAATGCGTCCGACCTCCCAAACCTGGCCCAGAACGCGGTTCCGATCAGTACGGACGAACGCAAACGCCGCGTCGCCAGGGCGCAGCAATTGATGCGCGAACAGGGCGTCGCCGCGCTGCTGCTGGAAGCCGGATCCGCCATGGTCTATTTCACCGGCATACGCTGGTGGCGCTCCGAACGCCTGACCGGCGTTGTCATCCCGGCGGAAGGCGAGATCGGCGTTGTGACGCCGTTTTTCGAAGAACCGTCAATCCGGGAAAGCATGACCTTTGGCGACGACGTGCGCACATGGCACGAACATGAAAACCCGTTCGCGTTGGTGGCGGGCATCCTGAACGACAGAGGCCTGAAAGACGGCAAGCTCGCCATTGAAGAAACCGTGCGCCATTTCATTGTCGATGGCGTCGCGCAAGCCGCGCCCCGGTTCGAAATCGTTTCCGGCAAAGACGTTACGCGCGGCTGCCGCCTGCATAAATCCGCCGCGGAAATCGCGCTGATGCAGACAGCGAACGACATCACCATGGCCGCTTACATCCACACCTATTCGCAAATAGAAGCGGGCATGTCGCCCCAGGACATCAGCGCCATTATGAACGCCGCGACGAAAGCGCTCGGCGGCAATGTCGGGTTTTCGCTGGTGCTTTTGAACGAGGCGAGCGCCTATCCCCACGGGTCCGGCCAGCCGCAGACCGTGCAGGAAGGCGGCGTTGTTTTGATGGATTGCGGCTGTTCCGTACACGATTATGAATCCGATATTTCACGAAGCTGGGTCTTCGGAGAGCCAAACGACAAGCAGCGGCGGGTATGGAACACCGTCAAATGCGGTCAGGAGCTGGCGGTGGAGACAGCGCAGATCGGCGTTGAGGCCGGTGTCGTCGATGATACGGTGCGCAGCTATTATGAAAGCGAAGGCTTTGGGCCAGGCTATAAAGTGCCGGGCCTTTCGCACCGTCTGGGCCACGGCATCGGCATGGACGGCCACGAGCCGGTGAACTTTGTACACGGAGAAAAAACATTGCTGGCGCCCGGCATGTGTTTTTCAAATGAGCCGGGCATCTATATTTTCGGCGAGTTCGGCATTCGACTGGAGGACTGCCTACACATGACCGACGACGGTCCGCAACTCTTCACGGCGTTGTCGCCATCGATCGATAAGCCGTTCGGGTGAGAGGCGCCTAACCCCTCAGCACCATCTCGCCGGCGCGCGCTTCAACGCTTTCAATGCGCGACAGGAAGCTCATGCCGAGAAGGTTTACCGACAGCTGGTCATCGGGAAGAATAAAAGCTTTCACACCCTGAACGCGGATGTCGTCGATTTCCATTTCATCGAGGGTGACGAGCGCCGCCCTGGTTTCGCCATTGGCGGTGCGCACCGGATAATTAAAGTCCGTCCACGACGTATAAACACCGGCATCGCGCGCATCGCTTTCGCGCAACGCCACATAACTCGCGCCGGTATCGATCAGAAAATTCGCTGAACGCCGGTTGATCGCGACATTGACATAGTACTGATGATCATGGGCGGCGGCGATGCGCACCTCCCGGTCCCACCGGGCGCTTGCGGTCGCAACGGTCGAATGGCCGGACTGGACCACCGCCATGTCGGCGCCGGGCGCCGGGGCGCGATTGCGATCAAGATAGCGCACGCCAATGATCGTGCACGAGATCATGATAGCGGCGGTGAAAATTTCAGAACGCATGGCGACCCCTGGCAAGCTTTACAGTCTGCCAGCCTATGGTTGCCGGACCCTCTTCCCAGTTGTTCGAATTCTAGGCTTTCCGCTTAACCATGTTCTGCGTTGAAGACGCCCGAGACGGGCTTAGCCGAGCCCCAGAACGTCACGCATGGAATAAAGGCCCGGCGGCTTGCCCACCGCCCAGCGCGCCGCCGCGACAGCCCCCTTGGCGAAGAGGCCACGGTCGATGGCGTGATGGGAAAGCCTCACCACTTCATCCGCGCCGGCGAAAGCAACCTCATGCTCGCCGACAATGCCGCCGCCGCGCACCACCGCGAAACCGATATCGCCGGTTTTGCGCTCGCCGCTGCGCGGCCCGGCCATACCGGCGGCTTTCTCGGCGAAATCGACGCCGCGTGCGCGCGCCGCCGCCTTGCCCAGCATAAGCGCCGTCCCCGACGGCGCATCGAGCTTTGCCCTATGGTGCGCCTCGGTGATTTCGATATCGTAATCATCGCCGAGGGCGCGCGCAGCCTGTTCCACCAGCGCTGTCAGGATGTTGACGCCGACGCTCATATTGCCGGATTTGACGATGGGGATTTCTTTCGCCATCTCGGCGATGGCGGCCTCATTTTCGGTTGAAAACCCGGTCGCGCCGATGACATGGGCGACCCCCAGATCGGCCGCCGCTTTCGCATGACCGAGCGACGCCTCGGGCGTCGTAAAGTCGATCATCACGCCCGCGCGCTTCAGACCTTTGTCCGCCGCATCTTCAACCGCCAGGCCGATCGCATCGAGCCCGGCCAGCACGCCAATATCCTTACCGATATCCGGCCCGCCGGGACGCTCAAATCCGCCGGCGAGGCTCGCGCCCGGGGTTTTCAGGATTTCCGCGACAACCGCTTTGCCCATGCGCCCGCCGGCGCCCGCAACAAGAATGGAGGATTTTGGCATTGGCGACGCTCCCTTCTGCGCTGGCTCAAAATACCCGCGCGGAAGAGAACGCCATAGCGGCGCTGTCAGTCATTGGCAAATAAACGGCGAACCGGCGAGCCTGGCGCCCGCCGGCTGTTTTTGTTTTCGCTAGCCTTCCGGGAAGCAAACCGAAAGCGCTTCCTTCACGGAATCGTCCATAGCGTCGACGTCGGCTTCGCTTTCCAGAGCAAGCACCGCATCGGCCACGGTATCGTCGCCCGCCGCCACATCGCCAACGCACGAACATGGTTCCGTATCCCAACCATTGCCGCCTGCGAAATCAACGCAGAACGCTTCAACATCATTGGCGAAAGCTGGCGAGAGTGCAGTGCTCACGGCGAAAACACCTGCTAGAACAGTCTTTTTCATTGGTAGGCCCCTTTTCTTTCCGACTTCCCCGTCCGCACGAAAGAAACGCAACCTCGCGGCGGTTTTTTAATGGTGAGAACGTGACGGCAGGACCATTCATCCGTCAACGTGGTAAACGGCGGGCTGCTCGGGATAAGCGGCAAGGCGTGTCAGGCGCATTTCCCACCCGAACAGTCGCCTTACTCTTTGACCTCATCGCCTTCCGCCAGCATCGGCGCCAGAATCCGCTGATAAAACACAGCAACGCCGACGAGCGCCGCGCCGAGCCCCAGAAACGATGTCGCGCGCCAGACGCCGTCCATCGCCGCGGTGTCGATGATGAAGACTTTGCCGACCGCGAGCATCAACGCCGCCAGCCCGGCATATCGGAAGACCACGCTGCGCCTTATAGCAGCGGCGACAAGAACCGCCGTTGCGTAAACGATCATCGCAATCGAATACGACCAGGACTCTCCGTCGCCGACAGAGCCGGTGGAAAGGTCCGGCGCGTGAAAACCCTGGCGGATGGTCAGGATCATCCAGGTAAAAGACATCAACGCCGCGAAAAGTCCGGCGGCGCGCGCCTGTAACCGCTCGGCCAGGCGATGCGCCACAAAAGCCGCTGCGCCGTAAGCCGTGGCGGGGGCGAGATAAAACAGGACAAGCCCGTTGAACAGGAAGGGGCCGGCGATCCGCCCCCCGTCATCGCCCCACCACGGATTTAATGCAGTCAGTGCGGCGGCGAAGGACAGGAACACCGCAAACCATAACAGACACCGCACGGCGATGGCGCGTATACGCGTCAGGTCGGCGCCAAACCGCCAGCGCAGGAATGTCGCCATCACTGTCCAGGATATCGTCTGCAGGCTGATCTCCAAAAGACTGTCGAAACTCGCGTCAAGCTGACCGTCGTTAAAGAGGTGGCGAATTTCAAGGCTGACAAAGGCGGCGAAAACCGCAATGGCGGCGCCTTCCATGCCTTGCACAACGGGGCTGCGCTGGCCGAGGCCGCCCCCCTGAAACCAGCGCGCGGCCAGCCAGAACCCGGCGGCGGGGATAAGATAAGCGGGAATCAGCCAGTTGATGAGCGGTAACGCGCCGACATTTGTCGTCAGGACTTCCGGCAAAAATAACAGCCGCAATGCGCCGAGCGCCGCGAAAGCGCTGGCGGCGTATTTCAGCGCCGGAAGATTGAAGCGCCGCCACAGCCAGGCGATCATCGGCGCCTGGATCGCGAAACCGAAACTCATCGCCAGTCCTTCCGTCCCCATGGCGACCGCGAGCCCGGTCCCCAGTGACGCCGCCAGTGCAAAAGCGGCGCTCGCCCCCGGCGTTATATCGAACCCGCCGAGGCGCTGTTTCAATTCCGTCAGCACCAGGATGTTCCAGATCGCTACGCCAAGCGCCGCGAACCCCCAGGCGGTCGATTGTTCCAGTCCCGCTTCAGCGAAGTAAAGCGCGCTCAGGATGAGCGCCGGACCGAAAGCGGCGGCGATCGCCGCCGGCGCCTTTTCGCGGACCATGCGCATCACCCCATAGCCGCCAAGCGCGTAGATCGCCGCGAATATCGCCCCGGTGACAATGAGAGAGGCTGTCCCTTGCGGATCGGCGAGCGCAAACACACTGGCGGTCGCGAGCGCCGCTGCGATGAGCGACAATGACAATCCCTCGCGGAACCGTGCGCCGGCGAGGGTCAGCGCTGCGAAAGCGCCCCACATCAACGCGGCGCCGCTGGCAAATCCCGCCTGCACGGTCAGCATGACCGCCGCCGTCAGCGTTGTAATGGCGGCGATGTAAAAAGCCGCCAGCGACACGGCAAGCACTTTTACGCCGCCGCGCAAAAACCGGGTGATGTCGAGCGGTTTTACAGCGTCGTCCCACGCGACAAACGCCGCCATCAGAAGAAACGCCGGGAGATAAACAAAAAGCGCGCCCGCGTGACTATCCGCGCCGCCAAGGATAGACATGAACGGCCAGAAAAGACCGCCCGCCAGCGCCAGATAGGAAATGGCGCGCCATTGCATGATGCGCGCAACGCCGAGCCCGCCGGCGGTAATCGCATAGATGTAAAGATAGAACGCCGCCACCGCCGGCTCCCCGGATGCGGTGATGATCGGCGAGAGGTGTGCGCCAACAATCGCAAGCGCCGCCATGGCGGGCGCGCGATGAACGACCGCGAGGGCGACGACGCCCGCCGATGCGGCGGCCAGCAGAACAAACGCTGCGGTCGCCGGAATAAGGCTATATAATCCGTAGGCGGCGAATATCGCGCCATAGATTGTCGCGCCGCCCGCGCCCGCGAGGACCAGCGGCGCAAGGCTGCCTTTCGGGGCGCCGCCGGTTTTCAGCCACTGCGCCGTTGCAATCATACCTACGCCCGCGGCAAGACCGAGAAGAACGCGCATGCCCGGCCCAAAAAACCCGGCGTCAATCGCGACCTTCACCAGAAACGCGCCGCCGAGAACCAGCGCCGCGCCGCCAAGCCAGATCAGCCAGTTGCCGCCGAGACTGAAATCGAAGCCTGCGGACGTCGCAGGTTTCACGTCTTTCGCCTGTCCGTCCGCACGCCAGGGAATATCGCCTGTGTCGGCGCGATCCTGCGCAACCTTCGCCTCCGCCGGCCCTGTGACGGGGGTGGGAATCGGGGCGGGGATCGGCGCCGGGCTTTCCGGTTCGGCCTGCGGCGATGTTTGTTGTTGCGGCGCGGGTTCCGGCGCCGATTTGAATGATGCTTCGCGCTGATCTTTCGACGGGGCGCCTGCGGTCTTCAACCGCGCAACCTCAATCTCCAGATCACTGATCCGGCGCCTAGCGGACAAAGTCATGAAAAACGCGACCCATCCAAAGACGACGCCCAGCACCGCGCCGCCGCCGAGAAGTATCAGGCTTTCCATGGACGTCTCTCTCTCATTCCCCGAAGCTCAGTTTAACCAGAACGCCTGTTTGCAAAGCGTTACAAACGCAAATGCAAAACCACGTTTCATGAAAACGAGTGTTAAGGTTAGCCGTATTTGGCGCCCCAGTCGCGCATGGCGCCGATCACCGCGCTCATTTTTTTACCTTTCGGAGTGAGCACATACTCCGCACGCGGGGGATGGGTTTCGTAGAACTCACGTTTCACGATGCCGCCCTCTTCAAGCATTTTCAGCCGGCTTGAAAGCGTATTCGGCGGAATGCCGTCCAGCGCATCCTGCAGATCCTGAAACCGGCGCGCGCCATGGTCGATCAGCTCACGCATGATCTGCGCGGTCCAGCGCGATCCGATGATCATCGCCGTGCGCGCAATCGGGCAGCCTGTGGAGTTCTCGCTCATGGCTTGCAAAATAGACGACCAAATATGAATTGACTATAGACTATAATTTATGTAGTGAGTAGTAAAAATGGAGAGAGTCTATGTCCGTCGAGCTTCAATCCCTGTTTGGCGTCGCCGCAATCCTGCTGGCGCTTGTGTTGTTGCAAGGGGCGCTGATCCCGGCCACTTACGGATTCAAATGGGGGCTGGGCCCCCGCGATGAGGCGCGCGAACCGACGGCGCTCCTCGGCCGGATGCGGCGCATCATCGCCAATCACCTGGAAGGCATGGCGATGTTCGTACCGCTGATCCTGATCGCGCATTTCGCCGGTATCTCGACGCCGCTGACCCAGTGGGGCGCAGTTATCTTCGTCGCGGGACGCGCGGCGTTCGCCGTCATCTATATGATGGGCGTGCCGGTCATACGCTCCGCCGCCTGGGGGGTCGCCCTCACCGGACTTTTGATGGTCGGTTTCGATGTCGTCCGGCTGGGGTTTTAAACGAGGCTCAGCTGCCGCGCGGAAACGGCGTCCCGAATTTGTGTACGAAGTATTTCGCGATGTCGCGGGCGTTGTCGAGTATCCGGTAATCGCCCGCGCGTTTCACCTCCGCATCAGGCCCGGCGTCGGCGCCGTCCGCCAGCACTAAGGTCGGGCAATTCCATTCCCCCTCGCCCAGCATCTCCACAAGGCCCGGACGCGGATGCGCAATTGGCTCATAGCGAATGTCGAGCGCTTCTTTGATGGCCGGAAAATAGCCAAGGACGCCCCAGAGTTCAGCACATTCCGGGCAGAACTCCCGCCGGTTATTACCTTCAAAGCCCGGCGGCAAAAGAAACAGAATATCGCGCGTCATAATCCCAATTCCGTAAGGCCCGGATGATCGTCAGGCCGCGGGCCCGGCGCCGGCCAGTAAAACTTGCGCTCGCTTTCCGCAATCGCAACGTCATTGATGGACGCTTCACGGCGGCGCATCAAGCCATTGTCGTCAAATTCCCATTGCTCGTTGCCGTGGGCGCGAAACCAGTTTCCACTGACATCGTGATATTCATATTGAAACCGCACCGACAGGCGATTGTCCGTAAACGCCCAAAGCTCCTTGATCAGGCGATAGTCCTGCTCGCGCTCCCATTTGTCGGACAGGAATTCGACAATCGCCTCGCGGCCCGTAAGGAATGTCGAGCGGTTGCGCCAGCGGCTGTCCGGCGTATAGGCGAGGGAGACTTTTTGCGCGTCGCGGCTGTTCCAGGCGTTCTCCGCCATGCGGGTTTTCCGGATCGCGGTCTCGCGCGTGAAGGGTGGCAGCGGCGGGCGCGGTTCGAGGGGCGTATCGATCATGGCGGAACTCCGGTTGTCTAGTCGCGCCTTTAGATGCGGGGTCGAACCGCGCCCCGCAATCACGCGCGCCAACACATTTGCTTGATCCGCACAACTTCGCGCCGACCGGTTGATTGCATCGCGGGCGCCGCTAAGGTCCGCCCGCATCATGTCGCTTCTCCCCTCGCTCGAAATTTTCCGCCATCAGGGCTATCGCCATTACTGGATCGCCCGCCAGATGATCTCCGCCGAACGCCAGATGGTGGCGGTCGCCATCGGCTGGCAGATCTATGATCTGGCGCGCGAGACGCGGTCCATTGAAGAGTCGGCGTTCCTCTTGGGCCTTGTCGGGCTGGCGCAGTTCCTGCCCGTCTTTCTCCTGTCGCTGATCGGCGGACAGGCGGCGGACCGTTTTGACCGCAAGCTTATCCTGATCGTCTCCAACGTCGTAAGGGTTTTTGTCATCGGCGGGCTTTTCGCGGCGAGCTTCGCGCCCACAAATGTCGCCATGCCGGCGATCTTTACCGCCGCGGCGCTGATGGGCGGGGTCAACGCCTTCACCCCCGCCGCCGCAAACTCGCTCTATCCGCGCCTTGTCCCCAGAGAGGAGCTCCCCCTCGCCATCGCGTGGAATTCGCTGGGGTTTCAGACCGCCGCGATCTTCGGCCCGGCGATTGGCGGGTTTTTATATATCGCCGGACCGCATGTGGTTTACGCGACCGCCGCGGCGATGACCTTTGTTGCGATCCTCGTCTTCTGGGCGGCGCAAACGCCCCGCCACGAACCGATAAAAGGCGTACACGGAATATCCATGATTTTCGATGGCCTGCGCTATGTGCGCGACAACAAGATTGTGCTCGGCGCGATCTCGCTGGATCTTGTCGTCGTCTTTTTCGGGGGCGTCACAGCGCTGTTGCCGGTCTTTGCGCGGGACGTTTTGCATGTGGGGACCGAGGGGCTGGGCGTTTTGCGCGCCGCCCCGGCGCTGGGGGCGGCGATGGTGGCGTTCATGCTGGCGCGGCGCGGCCTGACGCGAAAAGTCGGCGTCTGGATGCTGGTTTCCATCGCGATCTATGGGGCGGCGATGCTCGGCTTTGCGGTCTCGAAACTGTTCTGGCTGTCGATGGCGATGCTCGCCGTCACCGGCGCGGCGGACATGATCTCCATGTATGTGCGCCAGTCGCTGATCCAGTTGGCGACGCCGGACAAGATGCGCGGCCGTGTCTCGTCGGTGTCGTTCATTTTCATCTCCGCCTCCAACGAACTCGGCGAATTTGAAAGCGGCGTCGCCGCGCGGTTTTTAGGGCCCGTCGGTGCGGTCCTCCTCGGCGGAACCGTGGCGATCGCCGCGGCGCTGTCCTGGACGAGGCTGTTCCCGAAACTGGCGAGCGCCGACCGGTTTGAAGATGCGGCGCTGGCCGATGACGAGATCACCGGCAATCAACATCGCGCGCCCGGTAAAGCCTGACGCCTAAGGCTTGCCATGCGGCGGGCCGCCATGTTCTGATTTCTCCATCGACAATGAAGAGGGGAAACCATGCAGACGCTTGCAGCCTTGCGCCATGCGGGCCGCGCCGTTTCGCTTGCCGGTATAACGGCGCTGTGCGTTACGGCTTGCGATAATGTTGATTTAAGCGCGCTTCCCGGTTCGCTCGCGACTTGCGACAGCGCGCGCGAGGTTGAAGGCTGGGCGGTCACCGCCGGTCTTGAAAAAACCTCGTCCGACAATGTGTTCGTCCAGCAGTGGGAGGCGCGGCGAAATTTCAGCACGCATTTCGGCATTCGCATCACCTACGATACCGGCGAACGCCCGGAGCCGTATCTGCAAATCTGGCATAACTACAAGACCGGCGGGTTCGCGATGCCCCTTGCGGATGGGGCGCAGCTGACCACCAGGCTGAACGCAAACTATGCGGTCACGCCGACGGTTCTGCGGCCCATCGATTTTGACTATCTGAAAAGCCAGCCGGTGCGCATCGAACATACAACCCATGAAGGCCAATGGCGGGTTTACGAAACGGACGGACTGCCCGAGGCGATTGCGGCGGGCGAGGCAGACCTTGCCGAGGCGAACCGGAAACTGGCCGACAGGGAATGCGCGGCCTGAACGGTGATCGCGGGCGCCGGCGAATAAGGCAAAACCGTATACGGATGGTGTCGCCGGGCATTAAAACACGCCGACTGCAAAAATGTTGGCTATAATCGTCAACTTTAAAAATATTCTCTGGACAGACCGCCCCCGACCCCCCTTCCAATCCGCTCATGGAGATCAGGCAAACGGTCGGCGGCAATATCAGGCAGGAGCGGCGCCGGCGCGCCCTGTCGCAGGAAGCGCTTGCTTTTGAAGCGGGCGTCGACCAGGCCTATGTCAGCATCGTCGAACGCGGCGCCGGCAATCTCACCCTCTCCCTGATCGAGCGCTTCGCCAACGCGCTGGACCTTCCCCCCGACCGGCTTTTGAGACCGCCGGAGCGGTGAGGGGGCGAGCAAAACATTCTGGATCCCCGCCTTCGCGGGGAAGGGCGGGGTTCGGGTATGTTGGCGTTGAATTACAACTCACCCCCATCCGTCACGCTCTCAAAGGTTCTCGCGCCTTTGAGATACGGCGCCAGGTCTTCGAGCAAAACGCACCCAAACTCAACCCGAGGTCCCACGCGAAGGCGGGGGTCCATAATGTCATGAACTATCCATGTGTTGCAGGGGAAAGAAAGGCGGGAAAGCTTTCAACCGAGCCGTTGGGATGTACTTGCTGAAAGCCCGCTATTTATGGATCCCCGCCTGCGCGGGGAAGGACGGGGGATGGGTTGGGTCCTAAATAGATAACGCTTAAAAGCGTCAGTGCATCAGCGTTTCGAACAAATCCTTCCAGTCAGGATTCATGTCATTGATCAGTCTCAGCTTCCAATCACGATTCCATTTCTTGATCTGCCGCTCACGGAGCAACGCCCCCTCGCGCGTATCATGCGCCTCATACCAGACGAGGCGATCCACATCATGTTTTGAAGTAAAGCCCTCGCGGACTTTTTCCTTATGCTCCCATACGCGTTTTGCGAGATCGTCCGTCGAGCCAGTGTAGACCGTCCCGTTGCGTTTGCTGGCGAGGATATAAACGAAGAACGGTTTCACGAAACCAAGCTGCCCTATTCCTCAAACCCTCTCAACCCGATGTCCCCCGCGAAGGCGGGGGTCCATAATGTCATGAACTATCCATGTGTTGCAGGGGAAAGAAAGGCGGGAAAGCTTTCAACCGAGCCGTTGGGATGTACTTGCTGAAAGCCCGCTATAGATGGATCCCCGCCTTCGCGGGGATGAGCGGGTAGAAAGGACGGGAAAACGTGTAGAAGAACGAAAGCGTTACCCCACGTCCGTCACATTCTCCCAGAAGTTCTTGGCGCGTTTGAAAAACCCTTGTGACTGGGGGCAGCAGTCTTCGCCGCCACCGGCTTCGCAAAACTGCTTCAGCAAGTCTTTCTGTTCGGCGTTAAGGCCCGTCGGGGTTTCGACCTGCACCTCCACATACAAATCGCCGCGCCGGCGCTGATGGCCGCGCCCGGTCTGGTCAAGCTGGGTCATGCCCTTGCCGCGCACGCGGAAGCGCTTGCCCGTCTGCGATCCTTCGGGCACGGAGATTTTCACCCGCCCGCCGTCGATGGTCGGGGTTTCGAACTCGCCGCCGAGCGCCGCCGTCGTCATCGGGATCGGCATGGCGCAGTAAAGATTGGGGCCGTCGCGCTCGAACAGATCATGTTCGGTGACATGCACAAAGATATAAAGGTCGCCCTCCGGCCCGCCGCGCGGGCCCGCCTCGCCCTCGCCCGACAGGCGAATGCGCGTCCCGTCCTCGATCCCCGCCGGAACATCGACGGAAAGCGTGCGCTCGCGCCGAACGCGGCCCTGGCCTGAGCAATCCGTGCACGGATCTTTGATCGTGCGCCCCTCGCCATTGCAATGGGGACAGGTGCGCTCAATCGTGAAAAAGCCCTGCTGCACCCGCACGCGGCCGACGCCCTTGCAGGTGTCGCAATGGGCGGGACCGGAGCCCGGCTTCGCGCCGGAGCCGTCGCAGGTCTCGCAGCCGACGGAGCCTGGCACCTTGATTTCGGTTTTCTTGCCGTGAAAGGCGTCTTCGAGATTGATCTTGAGATTGTATTTTAAATCCGCGCCGCGACCGGGCCCCGCGCGTCGTCCGCCGCGCTGGCCGCCCATGAACTCGCCGAAAATCTCGTCGAAAATGTCGGAAAAACCAGCCGCGCCCGCGCCGCCGCCAAAGCCGTGGGCGCCGTTGAACCCGCCGCCGCCATGGCCGTTCTGGAAGGCCGCGTGACCGAACCGGTCATAGGCCGCGCGTTTTTGATCGTCGGAAAGGATCTCATAGGCTTCGCCAAGCTCTTTGAACTTTTGCTCCGCCTCCGGATTATCCGCATTGCGGTCCGGGTGGTATTGCATCGCGCGCTTGCGAAAGGCGGACTTGATCGCCGCCGCGTCCGCGCCGCGTTCAACACCCAGGGTCTCGTAATAACATGCTTGCGCCATAAGCCTTGCGCCCAACCTTATCGGTTTTTCTTTCCCCTCTACCGCTCATCCCGGCGTAAGCCGGGATCTCGTTCCACGCGGATAAAGATTCCGGCCTGCGCCGGAATGAGCGGAAGAAAGGGCCGCTTAAAAAGCGGCCCCCGTGTTTCCCCTAGTCTTTTTTCTCGCCGTCGACTTCTTCAAAGTCGGCGTCGACAACGTCTTCGGCCGCTTCTTCTTCCTTGGCCGAGTCCGCCGCCGCAGCAGCCGCGCCCGGATCGGTCTCGCCGTCCTGGCCGACGCCTTCCTTGTACATGGCTTCGCCAAGTTTCATGGAGGCCTGGGCCAGCGCTGTCGCCGCGGTGTTGATCTCTTCCGCCGTGGCGTCTTCTTTTTCGAGCGCGTCTTTCAGGTTCACGATCGCATTTTCAATCGCGTCCTTGTCCTCGGCGGAAATCTTGTCGCCATATTCCTCAAGGTTTTTCTCGGAGGAATGGACAAGCGCTTCGGCGCGGTTTTTCGACTCGACACCTTCGCGGCGTTCCTTGTCCGCGTCGGCGTTGGCTTCCGCGTCCTTGACCATCTGATCGATGTCATCGTCGGAGAGACCGCCGCTCGCCTGAATGCGGATCGACTGTTCTTTGTTCGTCGCCTTGTCTTTCGCCGAGACATGCACGATGCCGTTGGCGTCAATGTCGAAGGTGACCTCCACCTGCGGCACGCCGCGCGGCGCCGGCGGAATGCCGACAAGGTCGAACTGGCCGAGCATCTTGTTGTCCGCCGCCATTTCACGCTCGCCCTGGAAGACGCGGATCGTCACCGCCGACTGATTGTCCTCAGCGGTTGAGAATGTCTGCGACTTCTTGGTCGGGATCGTGGTGTTGCGGTCGATAAGGCGCGTGAAGACGCCGCCCAATGTTTCGATGCCGAGCGACAGCGGCGTAACATCAAGCAGGAGTACGTCCTTGACGTCGCCCTGCAGAACGCCGGCCTGGATCGCCGCGCCAAGCGCCACAACTTCGTCCGGGTTAACGCCCTTGTGCGGCTCCTTGCCGAAGAACTGTTTTACAACGTCCTGAACCTTCGGCATGCGGGTCATGCCGCCGACAAGGATGACTTCGTCAATGTCGCCGGAAGAAAGGCCGGCGTCTTTCAACGCCGCTTTACACGGATCGACCGTGCGCTTGACGAGATCGTCAACCAGGCTTTCGAACTTGGCGCGGGTCAGCTTCATGTTGAGGTGCTTAGGACCGGACGCATCCGCCGTGATAAACGGCAGGTTCACTTCATATTGCGCCGTCGAAGACAGCTCTTTCTTGGCTTTCTCGGCCTCTTCCTTCAGGCGCTGCAGCGCAAGTTTGTCCGAGCGCAGATCAATGCCCTGATCTTTTTTGAATTCGGTCGCGAGGTAGTCAACGATCCTGAGGTCAAAGTCTTCACCGCCGAGGAAGGTGTCGCCATTGGTGGACAGCACTTCAAAAACGCCGTCGCCAATCTCGAGGATCGAGACGTCGAAGGTGCCGCCGCCGAGGTCGTAAACGGCGATCTTCTGGCTGCCGGTTTTCTTGTCGAGACCGTAAGCGAGCGCCGCCGCTGTCGGCTCGTTGATGATCCGCAGAACTTCGAGCCCGGCGATCTTGCCGGCGTCTTTGGTCGCCTGACGCTGAGCGTCGTTGAAGTAAGCGGGAACGGTGATGACGGCCTGCGTCACTTCCTGGCCGAGATAGGCTTCCGCCGTTTCCTTCATTTTCTGCAGGATGAAGGCTGAAATCTGGGACGGCGCGAATTTTTCGCTGCGGCTTTCCACCCAGGCGTCGCCATTGTCGCCCTTGATGATGGCGTAAGGGACCATCTCTTTATCTTTTTGCGCGGTCGGATCGTCATAAGGGCGCCCGATCAGGCGCTTGATGGCGAAAAAGGTGTTTTCCGGATTGGTGACCGCCTGGCGGCGCGCCGGCTGACCGATCAGCCGCTCGCCATCGTCGGTGAACGCAACAACGGACGGCGTGGTGCGCGCGCCCTCGGCGTTTTCAACGACTTTCGGCTCTTTTCCCTCCATGACGGCGACGCAAGAGTTCGTCGTCCCGAGGTCAATGCCAATAACTTTACCCATTCTTCAATTCTCCTTGCAGCGAGCCGCCCATTGATATCCAGCCCGACATCAGCGCCGGAAACGGACGAGCCCCTTGATAGACTTCAGATTTTTCACCGCCGGGCCCCTTCTACAAGTCCGGCTGAGCGTTGTTTCGAGCGGGATATAAGAAGATCGAAAGAGGCCCGCAACCCGTGCGCGCCCTCGCATGGCGGAAAAATTGCACGCCCGCCGCCGGCGTTAAACTTGCGGTAAGAAATCGGCCCGCCAGCGCGCCAGAAATTCAAGCGCTAGAAGGCGTTATTCTCTATCGATTTTCGCCGCCGATCGCACCAGGTTGATAAACTCCGCCCGCTCGCCAAACGGGTCATCGCCCTTGGCGTTCTGCGCCAGCGCAATAATGTCCGCATAGGAGTAATTATCGGTGTGGCCGGCGCGCTGAAGCTTTTGACCAAAGGCGGCGACGGCGGCGGCGAAGCGGGCGTCACCCGGCACGGCCCCCAACGCCTGAAAGGCGTCAGCGGTCGGCACAGGCTGTTCAATCAGCCGGCTTTCCTCTTCACCGGGCAGTTTGTAGCGCAACCGGACAAAGGCGAACTCTTCCGCGCCGCCTGTCGCCGGCTGGCTTTTTTGATAGCGACGATCATCGATCAAACGGCCTTCGGAACCAACCAGCGCCAATTCATAAAGCGCCGTCACCGTATGGCCTGAACCGATATCGCCGGCGTCGATGGCGTCATTGTTAAAGTCTTCCGTATTCAGAAGGCGCGTCTCGTAACCAATCAACCGATACTCAGCCACCACTGCAGGATTGAACTCAACCTGAAATTTTAAATCACGCGCAATCGGGAAGAGGGTCGAGCGAAACTCGCGCACCAGAACTTTGCGCGCCTCATTCAACGTATCGATATAGGCTGCAACGCCGTTCCCCGCCTGCGACAGCTTTTGCGCAATCACATCGTTATAGTTGCCCTCGCCAAAGCCAAGCAGCGTCAGGAAGACGCCGCTTTTTCTTTTGCGTGCAACGAAATCCTCAAGGCTTTCCGCATCGACAACGCCGACGTTAAAATCGCCATCGGTGGCGAGGATGATGCGATTGACCTTATCCTTGTCGAAATTCTCCTCCGCCAGCTTATAGGCGAGAGAAAGCCCTTCCCCGCCGGCGGTAGAGCCGCCTGCCTCAAGTTTGTTGAGCGCCTCAAGAATCCTGGTTTTTTTGTCGCCAGGCGTCGGCTCCAGCACCACGCCGGCCGCGCCCGCATAAACGACAATCGCAATCGTGTCGTCTTCAGACATCTCTTCGACCAGCAACGCGACTGACTTTTTAACAAGCGGCAGTTTGTTTTCCGATTGCATCGACCCAGATACATCAAGCAGCAGGACGATATTCGCATCCGGCGTTTCCTCCGGCTGCAGATTAAACCCTTTGACGCCGATATGCATCAGCTTTGTGTGTTCATTCCACGGACTTGGCGTCACCCAGACAGTGGGTGAGAACGGCGCGTCAGCGCTTTGCGGTTCTTTGTACTGATAATCGAAGTAATTGATGAACTCTTCGACACGCACCGCGTCTGACGGCGGCAGCTGGTTGTTGCTGGCGATGTAACGGCGCATCACAGCGTAAGACGTCGTGTCCACGTCGGACGAAAAGGTGGAGACAGGCTCCTCAGCGACCAGTTTCACAGGATTGGGGTCGACATCTTCATAGCGTTCGGTGATCTGCGGGTCCGGCGCAGGGAAACCAGCAACGCCTGATGCAAATTGGGCGCTCTTCATCCGCGCGCCCGAAACGACAATCATGTCGGATTCCGCTTCTTCAACCACATCCGGACCTGTGGCCATGCAGCCAGTAAGCCCGACAGCCGCAATTATAAGCGTCGCAGATTTTCGCATTTTCAGTCCCCGTTTCTTCACCGCATCCGAACACTGAACTTGGGAAACGGCGAGAATAGGGCGGCCTGAGGCCGGTCAGGGGATCGGCAGGCGGCGGGAAACGCCGCCCGCATTGTCAGTCTCAAACAACCCCGTCGACGGTCTGGCCCATGATGGCCATCACAAAAACCAGGACGATAAGCTGTAAGAAGAAGATTGTTGAATTCGCCATGATGCGCTCTCCATAAATGTCGCCGATCAGGTCTCACGGCCTTTGGCGCTTGTAACTGTCAAAACTCTTATTGACGGTTACGAAAATAGCCTTATATTGTAACTGGTCAATCGATTTTTACTGGTTACGGTATGAGATTTTCTGAACATGACTGGACGCACGCGGACATTATTGGCGGCAACGCGGCGCTCGATTTCGTCAACACCGTCGATAAATGGTCGAGCGGTCCCATCGACCGGCTCGGCGACGCCGCCGGCATGGCGCGCTGGGCCGAGACGGCGGGCCTCCTCTATGGCGATGACATGGCCCGCGCCAAGGATGAACTCGCTCGCGATCCGAAAGGCGCTCAGGAATTCTATAAAGCCGCGAGCGAACTGCGCGCCGGCCTTGCGCGGATATTTTATGCGCTCGCCAGTGACGGCGACATCGCGGAGGAAGACCTCGCGCTTATCGATCTCTGGAAAGAACGCGCCGCCCGCCACTGCCGGATTGTACGCGACGGGGACGGGTTCCGCCGACGCTGCACGGAAGCCGCTCCGGCGCTTGAGCGTGCTGCGAGATTGATTGTCGAGGCCGCAGAGGACTTTCTGTTAAACGGCCGCCTTGAACGCTTGCATGTCTGCGGCGGCGACAGCTGCGAATGGGTGTTTGTGGATAGCTCAAAAAACGGGCAGCGCCGATGGTGCTCCATGGCGACCTGCGGCAATGAAGCGAAAGTCAAAAAACACCGTAGACTGAAAAAGAAGAAGGCGGCTTAACCCGTCATAGGTTTTGATATGGTAAGCGTGTTACTCGAGCGTCGCAATCTGCTCTTTATGCATGTCCCCCGCACGGGCGGCGGGTCGATAAGCCGAGCCTTGGGAGCAGAGCGGGACGCCAGAGCTTTTCCTGTACGAGCGATGGCTTTCGCCGAGCCATGTATTGTTCAGCTGACCAAGCAGCTTCCAAAGCCGGTCGGATCATATCGGACAGTCGCGTTCGTTCGTAATCCCTGGGACTGGACTGTCTCGGGATATCGCCACGTGACAAAGAATTTGCCCGCCTACAAGCATCCTCCGTCGTTCCGCCAGTTCGTCACGGGTTTATGGGGCGGCGCTAACATTCTCCAATACCCGGCGAAGTTCACCACCCCAGAAGTTTATGTGGCCTATCACACTCAGATAACGCCTTGGGAACATATATTTGCCGCGGAGCCGCATGTGGAGCCCGACACAATCTGCAGGTTTGAATCGATTGCAATGGATGCGCGTGAAAAATTGGGGCTTCAAATTAACCTTCCTCACATCCACAGAACATCGCGGAGCCGCTATTCAGACTACTACGATACCGAGACTAGGGCTCAGGTGGCAAAGCGGCACGCGCCGCTTATCGAGCGCTTTGGCTATTCATTCGAGCAAGCCTGACGGTGTGGTATCGGAATTGAAAGCGCAGCCCCTGCGCTAGTTCAGGTTCCGCGCAATTCTGAACCCGATATCGTTTTCACGGGCGCCGTTGGCTTTGTCGAGACGGTGCGCAGCGCGAAGGCGCCAGCCGCCGGTATTCCAGGCGCCGCCCTTGATGACCCGCGCCGTACACGAAGCATTTTTCACCGGAGCGCCGTTTGCAGGCGCGCCAGTGTGGCCTGGCGTCCAGCAGTCAGCCGTCCATTCCCAGACATTGCCATGCATGTCATAGAGGCCGAAATTATTCGGCGCGAAACTGGCGACCGGCGTCGTGCGCCCGCGAAATTCGCCTTTTTCGCCCAGGTAAGCGTAATTCCCGTTATAATTTGCTTTGTCGGACGATATGCCCGCGCCGAAAGAAAACGCCGTCACGCCGCCCGCTCGCGCAGCGAATTCCCATTCCGCCTCGCTTGGCAGCCTGTATTCGTTTCCGGTTTTGGCCGAAAGCCACGCGGCGTAAGCCGTCGCATCCTCAAAAGAAACATTTGTGACCGGACGATTTCCACGGCCCCAGCCCATGTCATATGGCGCGTAGCCGCGACACCCGCCCTCATCAACGCATGCCTGCCATTGATCAAATGTGACTTCGCGGGTCGAAATCGCGAAAGGCCGCGCCAGCGAAATATCCGTAACTGGCCCTTCCGCCTCTGTGCGCGTCTGTTCGCTCGCGGGGGAGCCCATGCGGAACGACCCCGCCGGCAATGCCGCCATATCAGGGCATGTATCGCAATCGCTGAAATAGTTTCCAAGCTGAATACGCGCGGTCACCTCTTCAGGGAGGGAGGCGAGCACTGGCGCTTCACGCGTCGCCTCGGCGACCAGCGCTTCCATGGGATCGAAGGCGGCGCTGGCGGCATTATCAGTATCGCCCTCCGCCAGCATCTCATCTGCGGAAGCAACCTCGACGACATCTTCTCCGGCTGGCTCGCCCGCATTTTGCAATTCGTCAGCCGGGTCGGCGCCGGCCTCATCCAGAACCGCTATCTGCGACGCTGAAGCGTCTTCTTCGGCGTTCCCTTCATCGCGGTAGGACGTCACTTCAAAATCCGATTGCGCTTTTGGCGCAACGGGCGCATTCGCGTTCTCAACCGGCTGCGCAGGCTGCACAAAAGCAATCGACGGCGGCTCGCTTTCGGTTGAGGCGATATCGATTGACGCCGGCGGCGACAGTAGCGCGGGGCCGAAAACAACAGCCGCCGCCGTCAGCGCGAAAAGCGCAAAGCCGCCACCCAGCACGACCTGTCGGGCGCGGAACCGCACCGGTTTTTTTGAAAGCGGCGGGGTTTCCGGCCAGTAATGCTCGGCGCTGATATGATAGCTCGCTTCGACATTGATGGGCGCCGCCTCCGCTTCATCAGGGACTGGCGGATCAATGTCCCAATCGACGCGCTCGCCCTCATCAATGGCGGGCGCCTCATCGATTTCATATTCAATGGTCTCGCCTTCAGGGGTGTTTCCCTCAGCAGGCTCCGTATCCGTTGGCGGCTCGCTTTGCGGCTCGGCCCAGACCGAGCCGTCCTGAAGGCCGATGCGCTGTGCGGCGAGCGTCACCTCCTCCAGCACAAATCGCCAGCGAGGGTCATTTTCATCGCCGCCCCATCCGGACAGGTCCACCGGCTGCAGCTTTTCAAAACCGCTCGGCGCGCGGGCGCCGCCGACCGTGACCGGGATCAGCGCGCCGCGCTCCAGCGCTTCGCGCGCCTGAATGTGGAGACGGGCAAGCTTGGCGGTGGCGTTTGACCAGATGACGATCGCCGCGCCATCTTCAAGCATCAGATCGCCGGCCAGCGGATCTTCGCCGAGACAACGCGTTTGATGCCCCTGACGCGTCAGCGCGTCAGCGATCTTTTCTCCCAGCGCTTCATCGCGCGGCGAATGTAAAACAGAAACAGCAGGCATTGCTTCTCTGGTGTTTAAATAACGGCGAACCTGCACGTAATCATCAGTGCCAGCATAATTCTAGCATGCGCCGCAAGACGAATTTGTCCCCAATCGGCTTACAGATCAGCAAGATACCGCAAACGCCGAAATCACGTGCGGGACCCGAAACCCCGCTATCCCGGCAGATTCAAGGGCTTGGAGATATAAAGCAGGCGCCAGTCCATGTTTTCCATCAGCATGGCCCGCGCCGCCTCAGCGACGCGTAATCTCAGAACCTCAAGGCGCGGCGCATCCGATTGCGCCAGGGGTTCGAATTTTTGTGCAATATTCTGCAGTTGTGCTGCGGTCGCGTGAGATCGCTCCGCGGTTGAACCAAACTCGCCCTGCACGCGGATACCGAAAAACGCAGCGCCCAGCGCCGGCAAAAAGCCGGTCATCATGGTGACGCCATTTTTGACGATCTTTTCGGTTTTATAGGCGAAGTCTTTCACGGCGCCGAAGTCGCCGGATTTCAAAAACACCAGCGACAGATAGAAAAGACAGACCAGCAGCGTCATCGCGAAGGCAAATTCGCCAAGATGGTGCAGACGGTGCTCCATCTTGTGCAGGACTTCCGCTTTGCGATTGTGGTAGGCGATCTGCGGGCGGATTTCCTCGTCCAGGATGGTTGCGGCGATGTTGCGGATAGCATCATGGTTGAAACAACCCGACGCCATCCCGGCTTCGCGGCGAGTCGCCGCAAAATACCAGTCGACCCAGCCGGCGGCCTCCCCGCCCTCGCCTTGTGCAAAATCTTCGCTGTGTTCCGCACGGCCGAGGGTCAGATAATAAAGGCGATACTGACGCATTTCCTCTGCAAGCTGACGATAGTCGATCCATTTTTCATGCCAGCGTCCGCGCTTGCCCGCCGTTGTCACGCCAAGAATGAGAATGATGATCGTCACTTCCAACCCGATCCAGATCGTCTTGCTGCCGAAGCCCATACCCCCGGCGATCAAATCGAAAAGAGCCAGAAAAACCGCCAGCGCCGCGAAGAGATAATTGAAGAAGTAGGAGGAGCGATAGAGGTTGCCGTAATGGATCGCCAGGTGATCGGCCCAGACAAAGCGCGGAATGATCATCTCATTAAAAACGCGCTGGTCCTGCGCTGACGCTTTCAGTTTTTCGGCAAGCGTCGACTTTTGCGCCGCCTCAATTTCCGCTTCCGGCGAGCGACAGGAAAGGCGAACATCAAACGGCCATTTGCCGGCAAACGCTTTTTCCCAGAACTGAAAGAACGAGCCCCAGTTGAACATGTGCGCGGTCTCCGCGCAGAATTCGCGATAGGCCGCCAGAGCGTGGGTTTGTTTGCCCGAAAAGGCGTGCTCGATTTCTTCGCGCGGCGGCGGCGCGACAACGGCGTCAATCGCGGCATGAGCGGCCTCGACGGAAAACGGCGACTGGCGACCGCCCTCGCCCATGAAAACCGGCGGCGTATCCGTAACCGCGTTGATCCACACCACGGGCTTTCCCGCCGCCAGCGCTTCTTCCTTGATCATCGCCGTACCGGCGATGCCGCGCGCTTCTTCCCCGTCCCAGATCGCAATGATAAAATCCGATTGCGTAATCGTCGTAATGCCTGCCTGCAGATAAGCGCGGTCTTCATGCGCCTGTCCGTCACGCACTCCGTCCAGCTCGGCGACCGCATCGGCGTCACTCAACAGATGTTCAAACTCTTGCCGGTCCTGATCGGAAAAATCGTCGCCATAGCTTTCGACCGAAAACGGCAACGGCGCCAGCAGCCGCCAGCCGCTTTTCAGCGCCTGTTTGGCGGCGAGGGTATCAGCGCCATCCGCCAGCGCGCTGACAAAATAATAAAGCGGCGGCGCATCCGCATATTCACGCACATAGTCTTTGTGCGCTTCACGCAGAGCCGCAGCCGCCGTATCCAGCACCAGTTGAACCTGCGCATTGATGCGGTCGATCTGATCCGGCTCCAGCCGCGCCTTGCGGTGGCCGGTAACGCCAACGCGCAGCGCAATAACGGGTTTCGGCGGTGAAAGCTCTGTTGTCATGAAGCGCCCTTCGTGTTCTCCCCCCGCCTAGTCACGCCATGCGCCAGCGCGCGTCAAGACGGGGCCCGGCGCATGTGGGTAAAAATTTGTTCTTGAAATGTTCTAATCACTGAGTCATGGTTAACGCACCGCCGCTTGCGCCAAGTGAGGAAATCGATGGTCGCCCAGGTCACCACCTTCGCCTTTCACGGAGTCGAGGCGCGCGCCGTAACAGTGCAGGTTCAACTGACCGGCGGACAGCCCGCTTTCACCATAGTTGGTTTGCCGGACAAGGCCGTTTCGGAGGCGAGAGAAAGGGTCAGAGCCGCTTTGTCAGCGGTCGGCCTCGGCCTGCCGCCGAAGCGGATCACGGTCAATCTGGCGCCGGCGGATCTCCCCAAAGAAGGCAGCCATTTCGACCTTGCAGTGGCGCTTGGCCTGCTGATCGAGATCGGCGCCGCGCCCCATGACGCCGCCGCCGGCTTTGCGGTGATGGGCGAGCTTGGCCTTGACGGGTCAATCGCCCCGGTCGCCGGCGCGCTCCCCGCCGCAGTGGCCGCCAACGCCATGGGGCTTGGCCTGATCTGCCCGGCGGAAAGCGGGTCCGAGGCGGCCTGGGCCGGGGGCGAAGCGGAAATCATCGCGCCGAAATCGCTCATTCAGCTGGTCAATCACTTTAAAGGAACGCAAGTCCTCTCGCCCGCAACGCCAGGCGCGCTGGAAAACCCAGCGGCCATACCGGACCTTATCGATGTCAAAGGCCAGGAAACCGCCAAGCGCGCGCTTGAAGTCGCCGCCGCCGGCGGTCACAACCTGCTGATGGTCGGCCCGCCGGGAGCCGGCAAATCCATGCTGGCGGCGCGCCTGCCGGGCCTCTTGCCGCCCCTGTCGCCAGCGGAAATGCTTGAAATTTCGATGGTTCAGTCCCTTGCCGGCCTGCTTGAAGGCGGACGGCTGACGCGGGCGCGCCCTTTTCGCGCCCCGCACCATTCCGCCTCGATGGCGGCGATGATCGGGGGTGGGGTGCGAGCGAGGCCGGGGGAGGCCTCGCTCGCCCATCATGGGGTGTTGTTTCTTGATGAATTGCCCGAATTCTCCGCACCGGTGCTCGACAGCCTGCGCCAACCCCTCGAAACCGGAGACGTTCTGATTGCGCGGGCGAATTTTCACGTGCGCTATCCCGCCCGTTTTCAACTGATCGCCGCCATGAATCCCTGCCGATGCGGGTATGGCCGCGCCAGCGGACGCAATTGCGGGCGCGGGCCAAATTGCGAGGAAGTCTATCAGTCGCGCATTTCCGGCCCGCTGCTGGACCGCATGGATTTGTGCATTGAATTACCGGCAGTGACGCCCGCCGACCTTGCCGCGCCCGGCGCCGGGGAGGACACGGCAAGCGTCGCAGCCCGTGTCGCCCGCGCCCGCGAGGCGCAGACCGCGCGCGCCGATACAACCAATGCGGCGCTTGCGGATGCGGACTTGTCGGCTGTCGCCTCCCCCGACGCCGAAGGCGGCGCGCTGCTGTCACGCGCCTGCGAAACACTGGCGCTTTCGGCGCGCGCTTATATGCGAATCTTACGCGTGGCGCGCACCCTCGCCGATCTTGACGGCGCCAGTTCGGTTGCGCGCCGGCACATCGCCGAAGCAATCAGTTTCCGGCGCCGCGACAGCAGCGGATCGCCCGCAAATTCAGGTTCCGCGGATATCCAGCGCTCACGCGAACAGGGCGCATTTTAAGCGCTGCGTTAACCACGCCTATCAACCATTTTTCAAAGCTGAAACGGCATTATTGCGGCATTCACTAAGGGGAAGCCGCTTACATGCATAACGCCGATCAACCTGCCGCCGGCGCCGCCGATGACAATGGCGCTGCAAATGTCAGTGAACTAATCGTTTTGTGCGATGCGGGCGGGTTCATCCGTTTTGTTTCCCGCGCCTTCGCTGAGTTTTTCGGCGCGCCGGTTGAAAACTGGATCGGACGGTCTTTTGCGCCAGGCGGCAACATGGCGGAGCCTGGCGCCCCCGCCGCCTATCGGACCGTCGCCCAGGCTGGCGATCGTGAGTTGGTCATCGACTGGGAAGAAACAGTTCTTGGAGACGGCGAGCGGCTTTATGTGGGCGCCGCCAGCACTGGCGCGCCGCACGACGAGCGCACACAAAAGGACGCCCGTAATCCAGCCGCCGACATGCGCTGGCTGGCCACGATGAGCCATGAAATGCGCACGCCGCTGAACGGCATTCTCGGCATGACGGGACTGCTGCTCGACACGACGCTGGAGCCCAATCAGCGCGCCTATGCCGAATCGGTGCGCGAATCCGGCGTCGCGCTTCTCGCGCTGATCAACGACCTTCTCGACTTTGCAAAAATCGAGGCGGGCCGGCTGGAACTTGATGCAGCGCCGTTCAGTCCCTACGCGCTTGTTCAAAGCATCGCCGAACTCCTGTCGCCCCGCGCCGCCGACAAGGGCATCGAGATCGCCGCTTATGTGGACAATAAAATTCCGGCGAAACTTTTCGGCGACGAAGCGCGATTGCGTCAGGTGCTGATCAATCTCGCCGGCAACGCGGTCAAATTCACGAACGAAGGCGGCGTCAGTATCGAAGCGCATCTGATCGAACAGGCTGACAAGGCGTCGATCCGGGTCGATGTGCGCGACACAGGGATCGGCATCCCCGAACCATTGCAGGCCTCGATCTTCCAGGAGTTTTCGCAGGCGAAATCCGAGCACCGCGGCGACACGGAAGGCACCGGTCTTGGCCTCGCCATCGCGCGCAAAATCGTGCGGGCGATGAACGGCGACATTATGCTGAAAAGCGCTGTCGGACGCGGCAGCATTTTCTCGTTCGAGATCGCTCTTGATTATGAAGACAGCACGCGAGCCGCCCCAACGTCCATCAACACGCCGGTTATTGTCGCAACGAAATCGCCGGTTCTGGCGCGTAGCCTGAAGCTTCAGCTGACGGCGGCAGGTGCGACGGCGGTGAGTTGCGCCGATGACATCGACGATGTGCTGACGGCGATCAATGAAAACCCGAGCGCCGTTTTGTTGTGTGATATTTATCTCGCCGGCGAGGGAGACGGGCGTCTTGCGGATGCGGCGGCGCGCTCTTTTGTGCTCTTGTCGCCGCTGGCGCGCAGTCACATCACAGAGCTTCGCAGCGCCGGTTTTGACGGTTACTTCATCAAGCCGATAAGGCAGTCTTCCTTATACGAACAACTGGCGCATATCGCTCCGGAGCCCGCAGCGAAATCGAGCGGTCCGCCACAGGCCGAACTGGCGACGCCAGAAAAAACATCGACCGGGTTTCGCGTTCTCCTGGCCGAGGACAATCAGATCAACGCTGTCCTCGCGACAACCATTCTGAAGCGCGCAGGGCATCATGTTGATCTGGCGAAAGACGGCCGTGAAGCGGTCGAGGCGGTTCGCCGTCAGTCCTACGATGTCGTCCTGATGGATATGCATATGCCGGAGGTCGATGGTATTGAGGCGGCCCGGCAGATACGGGGCCTCGACGAAGATATCGCGCGCATCCCGATCGTCGCGCTGACGGCGAACGCCATGGCGGCCGATCGCCAGAAATGCATCGCCGCGGGCATGGACGATTTTATCAGCAAACCCTTTGAACCGGCCGACCTCACCCGCATGCTCGCCAAATGGGGCGGGACGAAAAGCGCGTTTTCCGCAGCCTCATAACGGCAAACCGCAATACGCAACCACTTTACCTGTTGCACCCTTTCCTCATGAACGAATTGGCCTAATGTGCGCCACATTTTCAATCCATAGCGGAGCGTGCAATGGCGGCGTCGAAAAATTATAGCTGGCGCGAACTTATCGCCGCCCTCGGTCGGCGAAAGACGGGCGCTATGTTCGTTCTCGGCTTTGCCGCCGGTCTTCCTTATGTGTTGATCACCGGCACACTGAATGCCTGGTTCACCAATGAAAACATCAGTGTTGCGACCATTGGCGTTTTTTCGTGGATTATTATTATCTACAGTTTCAAGTTTCTTTGGTCACCGGCGGTTGACCGAGCGCCAACACCGAAATTTTTTAATATGGGCCAAAGACGGGCCACGATCTTGCTGTTGCAAGGCGTCATACTCACCGCTCTATTCACGATTTCAACCGTAAGCCCGTCAACGCAGATCGGCATCATCGCCATTGCCGCCGTCCTTTGCACCTTTGCATCCGCATCCCAGGACGTGTTGATAGACGCTTGGCGGATTGAAGTCGCTGACGAGGAAATCACCGTTGACCTTTTGTCAGCCGTCTATCAACTCGGATATCGCACGTCAGTGATCCTTGGTGGCGCAGGCGCATTAATTATCGCCGCGAGAGTTGGCTGGAACAATACCTTTGTCGCCCTTACAGCATTGATGGCCATCGCGGTTAGCGGTGTTTTTATTGCCGCCGACAGCAAGATTGCGGAGCGTGAACGCACTATCAAAGATGCGCCGCCACCCCTATGGCGTAATCTCGCGCTGACCCCAGTCATCATTGGTTGGGCCTGGTCCTTCACCGCATTGTTTGGATTCATGGCGTTTGCACTGAACTCACCCGATCAGGCGAACGCAAGGGCTTTCACCGTGCAAACCGGACCGCTGATTATTTTGGCGTCTATTGTGGCGCCGGTCGCCGCCGCGACGTTCATGCTCGTCGCTCATTCGCGCGGCAAGGCGCCCGCGCTTGGAGATAGAACCTGGCCTGGGCAAAAAGTTTTCGACGCCCTTTATGCTTCCGTACTGGCGCCCATGGCCGATATCATCGATCGGCTTCGCTTCGGGGCGTTACTCGTATTGGTGCTGGTGTTGTCGTACCGCTTTACAGATCTCGTCTGGGGCGCATTTGCATATCCATTTTATCTCGGTGAAAATTACGGCGCGTTGGGCCACACGCTGGATGAAGTCGCAGTTGCATCAAAACTCTTCGGCGCACTTATGACCTTTGTCGGCATTGGCGTTGGCGGCGCTGCAATCTTAAAAATTGGCCGTATGCCGTGCCTCTTTGCCGGCGCCGTTCTCGCTGCCGCAACCAATCTTCTGTTTGCGGATTTAGCCCTAGGCGGCGCACAAACCCACTCTGTCATGTCGGCATTGCATCTTTACGGCTTGTTCGGGTTTATGCAGCCCCTCGCAGATTTTCTAGGGCTGCAGGTAACATCAAACGAAGCCTTAGCGCGATTGATGTTAGTCATCGCAGCCGAAAACCTCGCTGTCGGTTTCGCAAGTGCTGCAATCGTTGTTTATCTTTCTTCCATCGTAAATAAAAAATACGCGGCAGTTCAATATGCGCTGCTTGCATCCCTAGGGTTTTTACTTGGTTCACTTGGCCGCGGCGCTTTGGGTGAGCTGATTGAAATTCGCGGTTTCGCCTATGTTTTTTATCTAACCGCCGCCCTCGGACTTGTGGCGGTTATCGCCGCCGGCCTCGAATGGGCGCGCCAGACGCGTTACGGCGCACCAGACACAGAAGGCTAACCCGCCGCCAGGCAATCGTTCAGATCAGGCTTTTCATCTTCGGCGTTTTTCGCTGTCGCATCCACATGGGCGGCGCGCGTATCCCCTGCGTCATCCGGGTAAAGAATAATGATCAGGGTACAGGTGGAAAGCGCGTAACGGCGATACTCGCCCGCCCCCTCGCGACGGGTCAGGGTCGGCGCCCCGAGAAGCGCGTCAACGCCGTCCGGCGACGCCCCCAGAATATCATCCATGACAAAGACCGGCGCTGAAGGCGCTGCGGGCGCCGCAGATGGGGTCGGCGCGCTTCCCGGCGTTGTCGAGCAGGCGCCGACAAGCAATATGGCGGCGGCGATGGGGCTGGCGACATTAGAGATGTTTCTCATCGACGAAAGGTTCTTTCTTCCAGAGTGGCCCGGCTTCGCACCGGACCCTAATGCGGCCCATCCCCGCCGACAACCGAGAGCGGACAATCTGGCCAGGCGCGGCCGCCTTGCTTCACCACTTGCGGCTACCTATAAGCCTGCCGGAGTTAAGCCTCAGATAAGGAGCCTTCATGGCGCAGGACGACCTTGACGTTATTGGCGTCGGCAACGCGATTGTCGATGTGCTGGCGAAAGCCGACGACGCCTTTTTAAAAACCCATGACATTCCCAAAGGCGGCATGATCCTGATCGATGAGGATCAGGCGAGCGTCATTTATGACGATATGGCCGCGGCGGTGGAAATTTCCGGCGGATCAGCCGCGAATTCCATCGCCTGCGTCGCTTCGCTGGGCGGCAAGGGCGGCTTTGTCGGCAAGGTCGCGGATGATGCGCTGGGTGAAATCTTCCGTCATGACCTGCGCGCCATGGGCGTTGAGTTCGACACCAGACCGCTCAGCGACGGCCCCGCAACCGGTCGCTGTCTTGTCAATGTAACGCCGGACGCACAACGGTCGATGACGACCTTTCTGGGCGCGGCGGGATTTGTCTCCCCTGACGATATCGACGAAGACCAGATCAAACGGGCGGCGATCACATTTTTCGAAGGCTATCTCTTCGAACAACCTGTAGCGCGCGAAGCCTTCACCAAAGCCTGCGCCATCGCCCGTGAAAACGGCAGGCGCTCGGCGCTGACCTTATCCGATGCGAGTTGCGTCGAGCGTCAGTTCGATGTGTTAAACAGCTTTATCGCCGATCACGTTGATATTCTGCTGGCGAACGATCAGGAAGCCAACGCGCTTTTCGGCAGCCACGACCTTGATGTTATCGCGGAGAAGGCGCGCGCGCTTTGCCCGCTGACCGCAGTGACCCTGTCCGAAAAGGGCTCAGTCCTGATCCCGCGCGATGGCGATATCGTCACGATTGGTTCCGTTTCGCCAAGCAAGCTTGAGGACACAACCGGGGCCGGCGACGCCTATGCCGCCGGATTGCTGTTTGGCCTCGCGCGCGGCTTTGCGCTTGATCGCGCCGGCGCACTAGGTTCTCTCGCCGCCAGCGAGGTGATCAGCCATTTTGGGGCGAGGCCTGCGGAGTCGCTGAAAGAACTGGCGCAAAAATCGGAACTCCTTTGAGGACGCCATGGTAAGACGCTGGCAGGCTGCGCTTTTGATCCTGGCAATTCTTGCTGGGATTTTGTTCTGGAAACGTGAGCCGCTGATGCTCGCCTGGGTCGCCGCGAATACGGAGCAAACGAGCCTGGATCGGCGTATTGATCTGATCAGGGACAATATTGAGGTCCGCCTGCCTGATGAGGGCGCGCCGCCTTATCCGGTTGTTTTACAGTTTCATGGCTGTGCGGGGATACGTCCGCCGTTTCAGGAACAGTGGGCCGATATCGCCAATCGCGCAGGCTATGCGGCCGTGATTGTCGACAGCAACGGCCCGCGCGGGTTTTCTCGAGACGAGGCTTTGGATGTCGTCTGCGGCGGGAAGGCCTTAATCGGCCAGGAGCGCGCCGGCGATGTCGTCGCCGCAATCAAGATTGCGCAAAGCGATGATCGTCTCGACGTCTCACAGCTTGTACTGGCAGGCTGGTCGCATGGAGGCTGGTCAGTCATGGATTTTCTGACCATGGATGGAAAAACCCGCGCGCCCGCCGGGCTTACCGGATGGAATGGCGAACAGGCGCCAGTCGACGGCGCGATCCTGTTTTACCCCTATTGCGGCCCAGGGGCCTTGTCGCGCTTTCGCAACTGGACGCAAGCGCCAAAAACACTCGTCTTTGTCGCCGGCGCTGATGAAATGGTCGATGCGCAGGAATGTCTTTCCTATTTCAAAGCCCGGCAGTCAAAACAGGATGCTCTCGATCTCGTCTTTTATGAAGACGCGCATCACGTCTTTGACGACCCGTTTCTGGAGCCGGACTGGATTCATTGGTACAATGAGGATTACTTTAACGACGCGGTTCGTCGGTATGAGGCGTTTCTTGAAGGACTGAACTAAGGCGATTTGAAAATCGTTCAGCTAACCTCGCTATCCTTCGAGACACTCATATTCCCTTCGTCCTGAGGGCCGCAAAGCGGCGTCTCGAAGGACGAAGGGAATATGAGCCCTCAGGATGAAATCATAATGATAATGAGCCGCCTGAGCCCGTGCTAATCATTCACGAGGCCTGAAAATTCGACAAAATAGCGTTATACGCCGCCTCTACATCTTCTTTTGTTTTCTCAAGCGGCTGACCGGTGTTGATGACGTAATCGGCGCGTTGTCGCTTTTCCGCGTCATGAAGTTGCCGGGAGAGAATGGCGTCGAGTTTTTCCTCGCTCATCCCCGGACGCGCAAGCACCCTTTCCCGCTGAATTTCCGCCGGGGCGCTGACCACGATCACCGCATCAAAAAACCCGTCCATGCCGTTTTCAAACAGCAGCGGTATGTCCAGCACCGCCGCGGACGCGCCGGCGAGCGCCGCTTCCGCCATAAAGGCTTCCCGGTCCCGCCAGACCAACGGGTGAACAATAGCCTCAAGCTTTTCAATAGCTTTCGGATCATTGAGGACAAGCGCCGCAAGTCTGGCCCGATCAACCGCGCCGTTTTCAACCGCGCCCGGAAACGCCGCGCCGATCGGCTCAACCGCAAGACCATCCTTTTCATAGAGACGATGCACGGCGGCGTCCGCATCCCATGTCGCCGCCCCCAGATCGTCGAACATCTTCAGGACGGTTGATTTTCCCATGCCGATGGAGCCCGTGAGGCCGATTTTGATCATATTTGTCCCCGGCGCTCCAGTTCCTGAATAAGCGCGGCGCGCAATGCGCCATCGACAACCGCGTCACCGCCGAACCAGGCGCGAAAACCAGGCGCGGCCTGGTGCATCAGCATATCAAGACCGTCAATCACCCCGCACCCGCGCGCTTTCGCCTGTTTCAAAAGATCCGTTTCGAGCGGCGAATAGACGATGTCCGCAACTATCATTTCTGATTTCAGTTTCTTTACATCAAGCTCAAGGGGCGGCTGACCGCTCATGCCAAGGCTCGTGGTATTGATGATGAGTTCGGCGTTTTCTAAAAGCTCGTTTCTCTCCCGCCATTCCGCAACGTCGACTGATAAGTCTTTGGCGATCGCCTCCACTTTTGTCCGTGTACGATTAGTTAAGAGGATTGACTGAACGCCGGCGCTTTGTATTGCAAGGATAACACCCCGCGCGGCGCCGCCGGCGCCCAGCACGACAGCACTGGACGGTGGTTTCTTATCACCTAAAGCCTGTTGCAAGGCCGCCGCAAAACCAGCGACATCGGAATTATCGGCATACGGACGGCGATTCCGAAATGTCAGCATATTCGCCGCGCCCGCCTTTTCAGCGGTCGGGCTCGCCTCGCTCGCATAACGCAAGGCGTTTTCTTTATGAGGCAATGTTACGTTCACGCCCTCGAAGCCGACAGCCTGAAGCCCGTCCATGACACGGGCGAAATCTTCATAGGCGGGAGGAACGGCGAGCGGAATATAGTAGCCGTCAATTGATGCGCGATGCGCCCATATTGTGTGAATTAAAGGCGAAAGCGAATGATCGATCGGCCAGCCGACTACCCCGGCCAGTTTTGGCGTCGCGCCCGGTTTTTCTTTTTGACGGCGAGTGTTCATTTAAAAAGGGAGCGCCCCTTCGCGGCGCAAAAAGCCCAGCAAGGGAAACAAAGACATGCCGAGGACAGCGAAATAATCGCCGTCAATGCGCTCAAACAGCCGCGCTCCGTGTCCTTCAACCTGGTAAGCGCCGACGCTGAAAAGAATATCAGGCCCGGCGGCCGTGAGATAGCCGTCGATTTCCTCTTCTGTTAGGTCACGCATGATCAGATGCGGCCGGTCAAGATTGCGCCAGATGATCTTGCCGTCGCGCGCGACAGCGACAGCGTTGATCAGGGTGTGGGCGGCGCCTCGCATTTCCAGCAGGCGGTCGCGCGCGTCATTCATGGTTTTGGGTTTGTCGAAAGCGCGCCCTTGAAATTCAAGGATCTGGTCTGAGCCGATCACAATCCCTGACGTTTGCTCTGCAACCGCCATGCATTTTGCCTCCGCAAGCATCATGGCGGTTTCTTCCAGTCCCGCGTGATTTTTTGCGGAACTTGCTTTGATTTCATCCTCGTCGACGCCAGGTTTAATGACATCAAAGTCAATACCGGCGCCGCGTAATATCTCAGCGCGTATAGCGCTGCCTGAGGCCAGAATAATTTTCGGGGTTTTGGTCACAGATTCTTTCGCGCAGAAAGTTTTGTCAGAATGGCGGCGGCGGTTTCTTCCACGGATTTGCGGGTGACGTCGATCATCGGCCAGCGGTGTTTAGCGAAAAGGCGTTTGGCGCGCATCACTTCCTCGCGAATGCGATCAAGATCGGAGTAATCTTCCACCGCGCCGGCCGCATTCAATTCCCCCAGACGGCTTTTTCGGATTTGCGCAAGCCGTTCAGGACTTGCGACGAGACCGATAACCATCGGCTTTCGAAGCGAGAAAAGCTCTTCGGGCGGGTCCGATGTTGGGACCAGCGGCACATTCGCGGCGCGTATGCCGCGATTTGACAGATACATGCAGGTCGGGGTTTTTGACGTCCGGCTGACCCCCACAAGAACAACGTCAGCAGGTTCAAGATCCCAGACCATCTGTCCGTCATCGTGGGAAAGCGTGTAATCGATCGCCCCAATGCGTTTGAAGTAAGCGTCGTCAAGCTGGTGCTGGGCCCCGGTTTTAAGACTTTTCTCCAACCCGAGATAATCTGTGAAGGCGTAGAGCAACGGGTCCAGAACCGAGATCGCCGGGGTCTGCAGCTCGCTGCAGCGAATTTCCAGCAGTCTGCGCAATTCAGGGTTGATGATCGTGTAAAGAACGAGGCCGGGCGAGGCTTCTATTTCTGCGAGCGTTTTTTCCATCTGCGCACGCGAGCGGATCAAAGCGTAGATATGCTCAAGGGGTTTGGCCGCCGCGAATTGCGCCGTCGTCGCCTTCAACATGGCGTTTAACGTCTCGCCGGTGGAATCCGACACAAGATGAACATGGAAATAAGTCGCCAGCAGCTGCGACGCCTTCGCGCCGCGGCCCGATTTCCCGCTATCCAAACCGGTATTACTCATCTGGGGAACTATAGGGGAAAGAAGCGCGGTTCCGCGAGGTCAATTTTATCCCCCCGTAAAACCTCACAAGTCCTGCCATCCCGGCGCCCAGGCGTTTTTGAAAACCCCGGCTGGTCATACTTATCCGGCGAAAGGCGCCCGGGATTTTGGAAAACTGCTGTTTCTGAATAATCATACCCAACAGAAAATCCTTTGTTTGTTTGGCGTTAATATGCTTTTCAACACGGGTTTGAAGGTTTATTCCCTGCGTGAAAAAATGGGGGAGACGAGCCAATCAGAGAGGGAATAAAATCCGCGCCTGTTTTTCCTCTGGATTCACCCTGACTCCTTAAATTAATCCTTTCTTAAGCTTCCTTTATAAAGAGTTAACAGGAAAGTTCGTAGAGCATGTCGAACCAGTCTAAATTCATCAGAACGCTTGCCGGCGAACAATCGGCCATACCGCCAATGTGGTTTATGCGTCAGGCCGGGCGTTATCTTCCGGAATATCGGGAATTGAGAGCAAAGGCGGGCTCGTTTCTTGATCTTTGTTACAATCCGGAATTCGCCAGCGAAGTAACGCTGCAGCCAGTTCGTCGTTTCGATCTTGATGCGGCGATCCTGTTTGCGGATATCCTCTTGATCCCTCATGCGCTGGGCCAGAATTTGAGTTTTGTCGAAGGCGAAGGCCCTCGCCTGGAGCCGGTCGTAACCGCTAAGGACATTGACCGGTTTCGCAAGCAAGATGTTCATGGAACGCTTGAGCCGGTCTATGAAACGGTCAGACGGACGAAAGCTGCGCTTGGTGATGACAAGGCGCTCATCGGCTTTGCCGGCGCGCCCTGGACGGTGGCGACATACATGCTCGCAGGCGGTCCGATGAAGGATCCGTCGGCGCTCAGGCTGCGGTATTACCGGGAGCCTGAGTTCTTTAATGACCTTATGGACGTTCTTGTCGAGAAGACGGTTGAATATCTGATCGCGCAAATTGACGCCGGCGCGGATGCGGTTCAGCTTTTCGATACCTGGGCCGTTGGCCTGCCCTGGCCGGTCCTCGACAAGCTTTCAGTTGCGCCGATGGACAAGATTGCGACCAGGGTGAAGGAAGCGCGTTCTGATACGCCGGTCATCCTCTTTCCCAAGGGCGTCGGCGAGAAGGCTGTTGAATACGCATTGCTGAAAAGCTGTGACGGGTTCGGGATTGATTATGCGATGGATCCGTCCTGGGCGCGGGCCAATCTTGGCGAACGGGTCGTAGTGCAGGGGGGACTTGATCCGTTGCTGGTGGTCGCCGGCGGCGCGCCGATGGAAAAAGCGGCGGAAACGCTCCTGAAACTTTTCCATGACGTCCCTTACGTGTTCAATCTTGGACATGGATTCATTCCGGAAACACCACCGGAAAATGTTGCGGCGCTGGTTGAATTTGTGAGGAAAAATCGCTGATGGCGGGATTTCTGGCCGGCGCCTATCTGTGGATAAAAGCGCTTCATCTGATCATGGTGATCGCCTTGATGGCGGCGATGATGTATCTGCCGCGCCTTTTTGTTTACCATCATCAGTCGGAAAAGGGCGGCGAAGCGGAACGCTATTTCATCCAGATGCAGCGTCGGCTCTACAAAGGCATCGCTAATCCGGCGGTGATTATGGTTTGGGTTCTGGGGATTTTGATGTTGATCGCCAACCCGCAATTGCTTTCATCGGGCTGGTTTCACGTCAAACTCGCGCTGGTTCTCCTGATTTCCGGGATTCACGGATTTTACGGTTCGGCGCGGCGTAAATTCGAGGCGGGCGAACGCCCGCGCACGGAAAAGTTCTGGCGGATCATGAATGAAGTCCCGTTTCTCGCCATGATCGTGGTTGTCTTTCTGGTGATTGTGAAACCGTTTTGATCTCTTGAGCGCTGACGGCTCCCGGGCCTTCCATTGACGAATGGCTTTCGAGCGCTATATCTAACCCAACTCACCTTATTTCCGCGGGATCAAAGTCTCGCGAGAGAACCATATTCATAACTTGTCTGTAACGCCGCCGCATCTTTGCGAGGCGGTCTTCCCCTTGAGGATTCCTATGCTGCCTAAAACCATGTCGCTTGAAGAGCTGAAGCTGAAAACGCCGGCGGCGTTGTTGACCTTCGCTGAAGAGCTTGAAGTCGAGAACGCCTCGACTATGCGCAAGCAGGACATGATGTTTGCGATCCTCAAGGAGCTCGCCGACCATGAAGTTGAAATCTCCGGCGGCGGCGTGCTGGAAGTCCTGCCTGACGGCTTTGGATTTTTGCGCTCGCCGGAAGCCAATTACCTGGCCGGCCCGGATGATATCTATGTGAGCCCAAGCCAGATCCGCCGTTTCGCGCTGCGCACCGGCGATACGGTGATCGGCGAGATCCGCAGCCCGAAGGACGGCGAACGCTATTTTGCGCTGTTGAAGGTCTCGACGATTAATTTCGAAGATCCTGAAAAAACCCGGCACAAGGTTCACTTCGACAACCTTACGCCGCTCTATCCAGAAGAGCGGTTGAAGATGGAAATCGAAGGCGAGAAAACAAAAGACCTGACCGCAAGGGTCATCGATCTCGTCGCACCCCTGGGCAAAGGCCAGCGCGCGCTGATCACTGCGCCGCCACGGACCGGTAAAACGGTAATCCTGCAGAATATCGCTCACTCTGTAGCCGCAAACCACCCGGAAGCCTATCTGATTGTTCTGTTGATCGACGAGCGCCCGGAAGAAGTGACCGATATGCAGCGGTCTGTGAAAGGCGAGGTCGTCTCCTCAACCTTTGACGAACCGGCGACGCGGCACGTCGCTGTCGCGGAAATGGTCATCGAAAAAGCAAAGCGTCTTGTTGAGCATGGCCGCGATGTTGTGATCCTGCTCGATTCTATCACACGACTGGGGCGCGCCTATAACACGGTCGTGCCATCTTCAGGCAAGGTTTTGACCGGCGGCGTCGACGCCAATGCGCTGCAGCGGCCAAAGCGTTTCTTTGGCGCCGCGCGAAATATCGAAGAAGGCGGATCACTGACGATCATCGCAACTGCGCTAATCGAAACCGGCTCAAAAATGGATGAAGTTATCTTTGAAGAATTCAAAGGCACGGGCAACGCGGAACTGATCCTCGACCGCAAGGTCGCTGACAAGCGAACCTATCCGGCGATCGATATCGCCAAGTCCGGCACGCGCAAGGAAGACCTCATCACCGACAAGGTCGCGATGCAGAAGATCTTTGTCCTGCGCCGTATCCTATCGCCGATGGGCGTTTCCGACGCCATCGAATTCCTCATCGACAAGCTGAAGCAAACCAAGTCGAACCAGGAATTTTTCGATTCGATGAATACCTAGGCGTCATGTAACAAACCTGCATCGTCACCCTTCGTGACGACAAATTTCTTCATTCTGAGGGTAAGCCGAAGGCTTGTGTCACGAAGAACAAAGAAATTTGTCCCTCAGGATGAAGTGATGCAGGCTTGATGCGCCGTGCTGGAACGTCACGCCCGCAACTGATCGTCGATCGGCAATTCGCGGATACGCTTGCCGTTTGCCTGGAAGATGGCGTTGGCCAACGCTGCCGCCAGCGGCGGCAGCCCCATCTCGCCCATGCCCGCCGGCGGGTCGCCATTGTCGATAATGTGAGTTTCAATCTCGGGCGGCGCCTCCGCGATCCGCATCAGTTGATAGGTATTGAAATTGCCGGTGATCACCCGGCCGCCTTCGACGCTTATTGCAAGCCGCAACGCCGTGGAGAGGCCGTCATTGACGCCGGATTCCAGCTGCGCGGCGATGCCGTTCGGGTTGACGACCGTGCCCACATCGACCGCTGCAACAACGCGCGGTACGCGCAAGGTCCCGTCATCGCCGATCTCGACATCGACGACCTGTGCGACATAGCCGCCAAAGGTGAAATGTGCGGCGATGCCGCGACCGCGCCCCGGGGCCATTGGCGCGCCATAGCCGCCGCGATCGGCGGCGAGCCGTAAAACGGCCGCCAGCCGACCTGGGTTGAAGGTCGGGCCGCCATGATTTTCGTAAGTAAGGTCGCGGGAATCCCCCAGAATTCTGAGCCGCAGCGCCAGCGGGTCTTCGCCGCGTTCATGGGCGATTTCGTCAAGAAAACTCTGCACCACAAAGGCGTTCGCCGTGTGGGCGGGCGCCCGCCAGGACCCGCGCGGCGCGCCGGATTTGGCGGAGAAATATTCCATCTGCAGATTATCGACGAGCTGCGCCGGGAAATCATCCTGATAAAGCTCCGCTTTCCAGTACTCCGTCTCTGGAAGGTTCGGCCGGCGATAATATTTCGACGCGCTGGCGAGCCGGTGCGCCCAGCCGGTCATGTCGCCATTTGCATCAAAGCAGGCGCGCAGATGATGCATCCCTGAAGGGCGATAAAAATCGTGCCGCATGTCGTCCTCGCGGGTCCAGAGCAGTTTTACGGGACGCCTCACCGCATCGCTGATAACCGCAGCTTCGACGGCGTAGTCGCTTGAGAGGCGCCGGCCGAAACCGCCGCCGAGGCGTGTGATATCGACCTTTATCGACAGTCGATCGCGTCCAAGCTTGGCGGCGACCGCACGGTTTGCGCTGGACGGAAACTGCATGGGGCCAATGATGTAAATCTCATCGTCGCGCACATCGGCGACGCAGTTTTGCGGCTCCAGCGGCGCATGGGAGACATAGGGCTGCCAGTAATAGGCCTCATGAGTTGTCGCCGCGTTTGCAAAGGCGCCAGCGAGGTCGCCGTCATTGCGGACGATCTGGCCTTCGCCCTGCAGCAACTCTTCGCAGTGGGCTTTGAAGCTGGCGGTCGATTCATCCGCAAACGGACCATGATCCCATTCGATGTTCAGCGCTTCACGGCCTTTCATCGCCGCCCATGTGTTTTCGGCGACAACGGCGTATCCTTCCGCCTGAACGTCGTAAGGCCCGCCATGCGGCGGCCGGTCGACTTTCACGACATCGATAACGCCGGGTACGGCGCGCGCCGCGCTGTCATCGACGCGAAGAGCGGTTCCGTCAAAATAGGGGCAGCGCGCCATGACGGCGTGGGTCATGCCGGGGACTTCCGCATCAATGCCGTAGATTGCCTCGCCCGTGACGATGGCGCGGGCGTTTTTCATTTTCTGCGGGGTGCCGATGAGTGAAAATTCTTCGCGCGGCTTTAGCGGCGCTTCAGTTGGCGGCGTCAGCGTCGCGGCGATGTCGGCGACGGCGCCAAAGGTTGTCTCACGGCCGCTGGCGGCATGGCGTAAAACACCTTTCTCAACAGTGATTTCTCCGGTTGGGGCGTCCCATTCCTGCGCCGCGGCGGCGATGAGAAGCTCCCGCGCGACGGCGCCGGCCTGACGCAGGCCGTCCCAGCGCCCGACAATTGAGTAGGAACCGCCAGAGCCCTGGGCGATATATTTCCAGGTGATCTCGCCGTCTTCGCCGCGTATCAATTCGAGCGGCATTTGCACGACGGAAACTTTATCGAAGTCGGCGCCGAGTTCTTCCGCAACGATCATCGGCAGCGCGGTATCGACGCCCTGTCCCATTTCCGGGTTGGGAAAAGCGATCTGGATTGTTTCATCGGAATTGATGATCACAAATGGTCCGATAGCGGAGGATTGCGCTTCTCTGACGCCGGCGGCGTCTTCAGCGCGCCGCGAACAGGCGGCCAGCGGCGCTACGATGACAAGCGCGCCGCTGGCGGCGGCGTAACGAAAAAGATCGCGCCGGGTTGTTGTGACTGGTGCGCCGTCCATCATGCTTCTCCCCGGCGAAGCGCCGCAGCGCGGTGAATGGCCTTGCGCATGCGGGTATAGGTTCCGCAGCGGCAAATATTGGTCAGCCCGCTATCAATGTCTTCGTCTGTCGGGTTTGGGTTTTCTTCCAAAAGCGCAGCGAAAGCCATAATCTGGCCCGCCTGACAATATCCGCATTGTGCGACGTCTTCCTCGATCCAGGCTTCCTGCACCGGATGCAGCGTTTCACCGTCCGCAAGCCCTTCGATGGTGGTGATGTCCGCGCCTTCCGCCGCTGAGACCGGCAGCACGCAGGACCGTGTGGCGCGTCCGTTCAGGTGCACGGTGCAAGCGCCGCACTGGGCGATCCCGCAACCGAATTTGACGCCTTTGAAGCCAGCCTCATCACGCAGATACCACAGTAGCGGCATGTCGGGGTCGCCGGCATAGTCGAAAGTCTGGCCATTGATGGTGAGTTTCATCGATGCTCGCCTCCCATGAAATTCCGGGGAAGCTTACAGCGGAATGAAACGCCGACGGTTCGTCTCGTCGCGCCAAACCTTCGACTGGTCGTTTGCGCAATTTCAGACTGGCGGCGGCGCTATTCGACAAAGTCGGGCGGGCTGTAGGCGCCATCATCTTCTTTAACGGCCCAGTTGAAAGCATCCTCGGCGGATCTGCGCACCTCGCGGTTAAGTTCAATGCCGCGTAATCCGTTGGTCAGCAGTATAATGCCAGCGCCGGTGTTGAGATGGCCTTCAATTCTGGCGCGGTAGCTGTCATTGGCCCCGCCGTGGTGAAAAACGCGCGTTTGCCCTTCGCCATTCAGCCTTGGACCAAGCCCGTGCCAGCTGTTCGGGACGCGAGTCATCATATCTTCGATAAGCGCCTGCGGTAGAAAGTCATTTTCGCCATGATAACTTTCCATCAGTGTAAGAACAAAACAGCTGAGATCGTTGACGCTTGTCCACAGGCCCGATGCGGCCATTTCAGGCATCGCTTCCCACCCTCGAGGCAAGGCGGCTGGTGCGCCCTGCGCATCATGGGCGCGGGCGATGTCGCCATGCGACTCCGGCAACGGGTTGACGAAGGTGGAGCGGGTCATGCCGAGAGGCTCAAAAAGGTATTTGCGCGCCGCCTCAGGATAAGAAAGGCCCGTAACATTTTCCACGAGGACCTGGCTGACGGTTACACCGCCACCAGAATAATCCATTTTTTCGCCGGGGGTAAACATCACTCTGACAGGGTCATGCGTTGCAGGTGATTGGCCGTCGAGGGTTTGAAGGGCGGTCGGCAGCGCTTCGCCGGGCTGGAAATCTCTAAACCCATGTTGATTAAATCCGGCGGTATGGGAAAGAATCGCTCGTAAGGTTACCTTGTTTTCACGCGTATATTGATTATCCGGCACTTTCCAGGACGTCAGATATTCATTAACATCCGTATCAAGATCAACAAGTCCTTCGGCGACAAGGCGCAGGATGATGGCGGCGTTCGCCATCTTGCTGATCGAGCCAACGGAAAAGACGGTGTCTGTATCGATTGCGTCCTCGCCGCCGGCCAGCTTGACGCCGTAGCCCCTGGTCCAGACGATCTCACCGCCTTCAATAATCGCGACGGCGAGCCCGGGCACGCGGTTTTCCTCGATCCGATCCTCAATGGTCCAGCGGGGCGCATCGGGGCTTTCAAGGTCGTCGCGGGCGATGAGATTATTTTCAAAAGCGACAACCCGGAGGTCGTCAGCGGCAACCGGTTCCGCTGATAGCGGCGAGGCGATGAGAATGGCGCCTGTTGCGACGGGGGCGAGCGCGCGAAAAAACAAACCAGCCATAATGACTTCCCTTTAATGTCTGCGGTGACAATAGATTGAGGAGAGGATCAAGAAAACGCATTCCATCGCTTCTGTTCGGCGGCTGAGCGCAGGGCGTCGCCGTCAAGCGCGTCCCCTAAAGCAAGTCGATTTGTATCAGCGATGTTTGACGGCGATCTGATCCAGGCGAGCATCGATCTCCGTCTTTTCAATCCAGCGTCCGCGCAGCATGACGCCATCGATGGCTGCGGCGTTGGCGATATCGTCAAGCGGGTTTTCGCTTACGAGGACGAGGTCCGCGCGCCCGCCGGGGGTGATCACGCCGGCGACGTCGTGCTCGGCGAAATAGCCGCCGGCGGCGGCTGTTCCGGAATAAAGGATCGCATAGGGCGACATGCCGGCCTCAGCCATCACCTGCATTTCCCGGTGAACCGAAAATCCCGGGATGGAATAAAACTGCGGCGCATCGGAGCCGAGCAGGATTTCAACGCCGCCGTCGGACAAAGCCTTCAGCAATTTGCGACGGTTCGACACCATCAGCGCCGCTGCGCGAGGATTAGCAGCGGCTTCGGCCCGCGCATTCGCAATGCGTCCCGCCCAGTTGCTGCGGGTTTCCGGAGAGATATATCGGAGCTCCTCAAACTCAAGAATGTCGTCGGGCTGGCCGACAAAATGCTCCCAAAGCGCCATGGTGGGCGCGACCCCAGCGTTTGCGGCGAGTGTCTCCTCCACAGCGCGGTCAAGCATGGCGTCCGTCACGGGCGTGTCTTCCGCACCCATGAATGTCAGGTAATTGTCGAGATGATCGATGGTGCGCTGCCGGCTTTCCAGCGCGCGCGCCAGGCCGACTGCGTCAGGTACATGACCGGCGAAGGCAATGTCGACCGCCGCCGCTTCTTCCGCCAGCGCATCATAGGTCTCTACCGAAAGTCCCTCATGCACTTTCAAAAGGTCCCAGCCGGCGTTTTTGTAGGCGCGAACTTTGTCTCTCGCGGCTGCGGCTGTCGTGGTGTTGTTTCCGTTTATGCTGGGCGCGGCGAGGTAAAGCGTTGGTCCGACAATGTCGCCAGCCATGATCTGGGCGCGCAAAGCGAATTGCCCTTCATTGCCGAGCATGCCCCGGACGAGGGTGACGCCCCGCGCCACATATAAAAACAGAATATCTTCAGCGTCCGCGCCGCCGCCTGGCAGATGGCCGTGCATTTCGGCGAGGCCAGGCATCAGATAGCGCCCGGCGCCATCAATGATTTTGGCGCCTTCGGGCGGGAGCGTCGCCTGACGCGGGCCCATCGAAACGATGCGGTCGTCTTCAACAATAACCGTTTGGTCGCGAAGGATGCGCTCTTCGTCCATGGGCGCAACATGCACGCCAACAAAGGCGGTGACGTCATTTGCGTTTGCGTGCGTCAACGCAGTGAAGGCCAGCCCAATCGTCAAAATAATGCTGTGAAATATGCGCCGCATGTGAACCTCCCAATCGCCGCTCTCGCCAGCGCGCATCTTGTGCGCGCGCAGGATAAATCTCAAGCTCAGGTAAAGACGACTGCGCTTCGCGATTGCGGCGCCGCAATAGGGCCTTTAGCTTTGCGTCAACGTTATAAAGGAGCGCGCCTTGTCATTCCGGTTGATCCATTTTCCTCATGCGCGATCACTGCGCGTCGTTTGGGCGCTTAAAGAGCTTGGTCTTGAAGCGGATATCGAGACGCGGGTGTTCGACCGCCCCACATTGAAGGGGCCGGAATATCTGGCGCTCAACCCCTTGGGCAAAACGCCGGTCTTTTTCGACGGGGACAAGCGAATTATCGAATCCATCGCCATTATCGAATATCTCGCAAATAAATACGCAGACGGACGATTAACGCGTAATCCAGACGACGAAGATTATTCAGACTATCTTCAATGGCTGCATTTTGGCGAGGCGGGCATGGGCGGATATGTGAACATGCTGATCGCGCAAACGGCGCTGCTGCCTGAAGACCAGCGCATCTCGGCGATGAAAGCGTGGGCGGTGAAAGAAACGACGAATTGCCTGAACTTTATTGAGGACAGCCTGAGAGAAGACGGTTATCTGCTTACGGAGTTCTCTCTTGCCGACATCGCGTTAGGATATCTTCTGTTTCTGATCAAAATCACTCGCAACGGAAAGATGATGGGGCCGAAAACGGCGGCTTATTTTGACCGCCTGACGGCGCGAGACGGGTGGAAAGCCGCCGGCGAACACCAACCGTAATGTAATTTTTGAGACTGGCGGTTTTAAGAATCCGTTCACCAACAAACTATAAAATCCCGAAGATCAGGAAAATTCCTGAGCCCACAGGCGGGAGATTATGGTTCAAAGAACCGGCGGATTTGGCAAGCGGAGCGCGTCATCGAATGGCGCGGCGCCGCAACGTCTGCAGCGGCCGACGGACAAACGCCAGGGCGATCGGGCGGCGGCCTTCAGAACGGCCAAAGTTTATATCAGCGGAAACACGGAGCTGAATTGCGCGGTTCGCGACGTCAGCGATAAAGGCTGCATGGTTTCGCTATTGGGCGCCGAAAACCTCCCCGATGAGGTGAGCGTTCGCCTTGGGCTCGGGAGTCCGCGACAAAGAGCCCGCGTTGTTTGGATAGACGGGCAGGACGCCGGTCTGGAATTCCTGCCGGACGACGAAGCCTGAAGCGACGCCGTAAACGCTTCGTAGACAGAGCGTTTGAGCTCCCTCACAGCATTGTGCCAACACGATTTCGTGATCGACGAATGCTGCGCAGCGTGCGCCGAATTGGATAGCTCGCCGGCGAAAGATGAGGCATAACCGCCGGAGCATCATTATCCAAGCGTTAGGCCAGCCGTTACCTTGACCCAGAAAAAAGCAAAGTTCCTCCAGGGCGATCTGATGGGGCATGTGATCGTCATGTCGCTGTCCGCGAGCGTCGGTCTCGTCTCCATCTTTCTCGTCGACTTCGCCGACCTCTTCTTCATTTCGCTGCTGGGGGAGTCGGCGCTCGCCGCGGCGGTCGGGTTCGCGGGAACGCTTTTGTTCTTCAACCAGTCGATCACCATCGGCCTGATGATCGCCATGGGCGCCCTGGCGGCGCGGCGGATTGGCCAGGGCGATGAAGAAGAAGCCCGGCGGATCGCAACCAGCGTCGTGGTCGTCGGCATGTTCGTCGGGGTTGGCATGGCGACGTTGTTCTGGATCTTCGCGCCGCAATTGCTTGAGCTGTTAGGCGCAGCGGGGGAAACCAAGGATTTCGCCGTGCGCTATCTGCGCATTGTCGTCCCCTCGATGCCGGTAATGGTGCTGGCGATGGTCAGCTCTGGCCTGTTGCGCGCCCATGGCGATGCGCGGCGGGCGATGAATGCGACCCTGGCGGCCGGCGCGGTCAACGCCATTCTTGATCCGATCCTGATTTTCGGCGTTGGTCTCGGGCTTGACGGCGCGGCGCTTGCCTCAGTCGGGGCGCGGTTCGCGATGATGGCGACGGCGGTTTACCCGATCCTCAAACATTACGGCGGGTTCGCGCCCTTTGACGCGGCGCATTTCCGCCGCGATCTGGCGCCGATCTTTGCAATTGCAGGTCCGGCGATCCTCACCAATATCGCAACGCCCATCGGCATTATGATCGTGACGCGCATGATTGCGCCCTTCGGGGTCGCGGCGGTCGCCGGTTTCGCCGTGGTCAGCCGCCTGACCCCGCTGGCGTTCTGCGTGATCTTTGCGCTGTCCGGCGCGGTGGGCCCGATTATCGGGCAGAACTTTGGCGCGCGCAATTACGACCGGGTCCGTGAGACGATCCGGAAAGCGATCCAGTTCACCGGCGCTTACACGATCATCATCTGGGTTATCCTGATCGTCTTTAACGGGTTTATCGCGCAGCAGTTCGGCCTGCGTGACGAGGGCGCCAGGCTCGTCTTCTGGTTCGCCGCGATTGTAACGCCGCTTTATTATTTCAACGGCGTTTTGTTCGTCTCAAACGCGGCGTTCAACAATCTCAACCGGCCGATCTGGTCGACGCTTCTCAACTGGGGGAAAAACACGATCGGCACCTTGCCCTTTGTCTGGCTCGGCGCCCAATGGGCCGGCGCGCCGGGCGTCCTGATCGGACAGGCGCTCGGCGGCGTCTTTTTCAGCCTCCTCGGTCTCTGGCTTACGTTCAGGCTGGTCGATGGTTATGAAAACGGCCGGGCGGATCCGGAAAAAGGGTGGAAAATCAAACTGATGCGCCCACGGCCGGAGCCGCCTTTTTCATCGCCCCGCGGATAGCGTGCAAGATTCCTCTCGAGCATCCTGTCCAACCGTTGATTCACGCCTTCGATCCTTCGAGACACAAAAATTTCTTCATCCTGAGGGAGCCCCAATACTGCTATGGGGCTCGTCTCGAAGGGCGAAGAAATTTTTGCTCCTCAGGATGAAGGTGTAACCGGATCTCCTTTCTTTTCGCTTTAGCGCTGTGGAAAACGTAACGTACACGAACGAATAGCGAAATAATTTTTTGCCCTGCTGTCGTAAAACCGACATCGGTTCGCGTTAATCACGCCAATGTTGCGTTGTTGTTTACTGATATTTCAATAACGGTCGGGACGTTTCTTATGGTATCCGCAGCCGCGCTTTTCGGGCTGTTGTGTATTGCTTCGCTGGTTATGTTCGCCGCCTATGTGATGCGCGAGCTTGGGGCTGGCGATCTTGCGCAATTAATGCTCGCCATTTTTGTTTTTGCCGCCATCGCGGCGCTGGCAGGCGCGTTTTTCGCCTAGACTGCGTTCATAGTTTGTTAGACCGCCAACGCAGTCCAGGTTTTGTTTTCGCGCGTCTTTTCACAAAAACCGGTTCCTGCTTTTTGTGGACGCGCTTTAACCGCGCGCGGGAAGCACTTTCGGATTGCGCAGGAGCGCTGCGGAGATCAACGCGATAATAAGGCCGACGGGAAAGATTTCCATGAAGGTGAGCGGCAACCGGAACAGCGGATTGCCGTAATTTTTCACCATTTTCTCCATTTCCGCCGCGATCTTTTCAAGTTCTGCCGCAGACGCGCCGGCCTCGCGTTTGGCTTCAATGACGCCGGCTGCATATTCCGAGATAAAGGCGTAGTCGGAAAAGGCGAGATAGGTTTCCCAGCCGGCCACATAGACGAGCCCTGAGACGCTCGCGATGGAAAGGCCCAGTAAAAAGGCCGGGCCGAATTTAATCACGCCGCCCTGATCCCGGTCGCGATATTGTTTGACGCCGATAAAGATCAGCGACAGGGCGACCAGCATGATCAGATAGCCAAAAGCCTGGGACGACTGGGCGCTGCCGTTTTCGCTGGAAGCGATGCCGAAGGTCATGATGCCGATGACGATGGCGCCGGCGATGGCGCCGTAAATGAGGGCGATTTTGATCATGCCGTCTCTCCTTTTGCGGGCGCTTCAAAGACCGCCAGCCCGTTGCCTTCCGGGTCTTTGAACCAGGCGAACCGGCCTTTCCCGCCGGGAATATCAATCGGCCCGATTTCCACGGCGCCGCCATAGGCCTTAATCGTCTCGCAGGCTTTGTCAGCGTCAGCGACTTCAATGTAAAATTTCACATAATTATGGGGTTCATGGCCGAGCGCGGTGATCGCGCCATTGACGCCGTCATCTGTCCCGGTGTCGATCTCCGCCCCCATTGGCGACTTATCGATCTTCCATTTAAAAACGCGCTTATAGAAATCCGAAGTCGCATCCGCATTGCGGCAGCCGATTTCAAAGCGAACAACAGCGCCTTCCATAATGTCCCTCCTTCATGACGAGCGGCCTGTCGCTCGTTGTCACCAGACTTCAAGATTACGCGTTACTTGAAGGGCGTCGCTATCGCCCAAAGGGGTGATTTCACGCAAAGCGCTCGGTTTTCCGCCCTTTACGGGATCAACGCCAGCGAGCGCGCTTTCTGGATCGCCTGGGTGCGCCGCGACACCTCGAGCTTTTCATAAAGCCGCGCCACGTGGGTTTTGACGGTGTTAGGCGAGACCTCAAGCTTGCGCGCGATCTCCTTATTGGTGAGGCCTTCGGCGAGAAGCTCCAGTGTCTCATATTCCCGCGCCGTGACGCCAAGAGCGCTGAGCGCCGCATCGTTTTTCTCGAACGTCCCCACAGGCGATGAGCGCTGGGTCAGGCGCCAGCCGGCCCAGCCGCCAAGCGCCGTGAACGCTGCAGCGATCAGCAGGATATAAATCTCTCCAGCGAACACCTTGGTTATGTATTTGTATTCGAGCCATTCCAGCGCGAACACAGCCGCGCCAAGCGCCAGGGCGTAGATGAGAACGGTGCGCTTCATTGCGGGCTATTGTGGCGAAGAAACCGACGCGCCGCCAGCCTGTTCCCGCTCGCTGTCGGCGTTCGGCGAGGCGACGCCGCACTCGCCCGCCTCGGCGGCTCTGCCAGCCTCGCGCAGGGCGGCGTGGGCCGCCCGGGGCCGGTCGGTGGCGAGGATGTCCGCGCCTTGTGCGGCGATTTCAGCGTAAAGCGCCTCGTAACCTGAGCGGGCGATGTCGTTGTCGATGGAGTCCCGGCCGCCCAGCGTGCCGAAAATCACCTCCACATTGCGGCCGTTCAGAATGGAAAAGAGCCGGGGGCGCGGATCGTCGGTTCCGGTAAACCCGAGGATCCGATTGTCGGGAACACCGGCGGCGACCGCCCGGTTCAACTCCGACTGGGTGTCAAGGGAAAGCGAGATCATTGCGTCCGGCGCCAGGCGATGCAGTTTTGCAGCTGACGCCATGGAATAGGCGATCAGAATAACCCGATCCTCCGCATCCTGACGGTTGATTTCGTCGACCACATCCTCGTAACGGGTAGAGCGCTTGAAATCGATCTGCAGAATGGTGCGGTCCTTGGCCCAGGCGAGCGCATCATCGAAACGTGATGGAGCAAAGCCGGTTTTCTGGCCGTCATTATCTTCAAGACGCAAGGCCGCGATCTCGTCCCACGGGAGCGCATTTGTCTCGCCGCCGCCGTCGGTCGTGCGCTCAAGCGTGTCGTCATGCATGAGATAGAGAACGCCGTCGGAAGAGGTCGCCACGTCGATCTCCATGATCGCAGGGACATCGCTCAAAACTGCGGCCATCGTCTCGATCGCGTTTTCGGGCAGCCCCGGCGCGGGGCCGCCGCGATGAGCGGAAACGAGGGTTGCGCCCTCAGCTTCGAGGCATTCGAAAAACTCGTTGAGGTCGCTCTGCAGGCTAATTGACCATCTGGCCGAAGGCGCTGAAAAATTTTGTGTGTTTGTGTCGGTTACAGACTCACCACAGCCGCTAAGGGCCAGCACGGCCGTCGCCATTAATCTTTTAAGCATTTGAAATCCTTATATATTATGGCTTAATGACAATTGACCCTGAACTCTTCCCGCTCTCCAGAAGCCGGTGGGCGTCGGCAATCTCGTTAAGGGCGAACCGGTGACCGATCTTCGGATTGAGCGCGCCTTTCGCCACCATGTCGAAAAGGCTCGCGGCCATCTGCGGCAGGTGATCCGGGGTGGCGTAATGGAACAATGTCGGCCGCGTCAGGGTGAGGGAGCCGCGCCGCGACAGCTCCAGCGGCGAGATCGCCGGCACCGGGCCGGAGGCGTTGCCATAGGTCACCATGTGACCGCGCATGGCGAGAGAATCGAGAGAAGCCTCGAAGGTCGCTTCGCCAACGGAGTCATAAACCACGTCAACGCCGTGGCCGCCGGTGAGATTTCTCACCTCGCTTGCGATGGAGGGTGTCCGGGTTCGGTCAATGATGTGATCGGCGCCGTTTTCTTTGGCGATTGCGACTTTGTCGCTATTGCCGACGACCGCGACAATCTCCGCGCCAATATGATGCGCCCACTGACAAAGCAGCGTACCGACGCCGCCGGCTGCGGCGAAGACCAGACAACGGTGTTCTGACTTGAGATGGAACACCTGGCGCACAAGCATTTCGACGGTGAGGCCCTTGAGAAATATCGCCGCCGCTGTTTCGTCATCGACGGCGTCCGGAATTCTCGCCGCCATCGCCGCGGGCACGATTGCGGTGTCAGAGTAAGCGCCGCCGGCGCCGATATAGGCGACGCGATCGCCGGCTGAGAAGTCTTCGACGCCCTCGCCCACCGCCTCGACAATGCCGGCGGCCTCTGATCCCAGAACCGCCGGCATGGAGACCGGATAGAGCCCCTTGCGCTGGTAAATATCGATGAAATTCAACCCTATGGCCGTGTGGCGGACGCGGATATGTCCCGGGGCCAGCGCGGGCAGATCATGCTCGCGGGCGACGAAAGCGTCAGGACCGCCATGCTGGTCGATGATCATGACTTTTGACATGAGGCTTTTTGGATTCCTTTGGTTTTTCGCGGGTTTTCCCGCAGTCTGGCGGCGTTGACCTTTTATCGGCAAAGCGTCACGCTGAAACAAGGCTATCAGGTGGGGGACTTGAGGTGGCTTGCGAGTTTTTCAAAGCTTTGGCGACTTTTGCGGCTCTGGCCGGCTGCGTATCGACGGATCGCTTTGAAATGCGTGAGGCTGTTGCATCGGAATGCACCGCTAAGGGCGGTTATGATTTTGCGCTTTCAAACGCCCAATATCTGGGCGGATGCCCGCCGCATCTGGAGGCTGGGTTTTTGGAAGGCTACGTCCTGGGGCGGCGCGTGAGCGGGCTGGAGGAAGACCGCCGTATCGCGCTGGCGGCCTATTCGCGCGAATTGATGAAAGAAGAGGCGCCCGTCACCGAGGGTGAAACCAAAAAGCCGCCTCAGTCTGTGGATCGTCGCAAAAAAATTGTCGCGCCAGCTGCGCGGGATGATGACCTTCTCGCGGCGGGCAGGCGCCTGAAAGCAATTGAAGCGAAACTTGAGAACGCCAGGAGGACGGCGGTTATTGCAGAGGAGACCTTGGGCGAGCCATCGCAAAGCGCCGGGAGCGGGAAAGACAGCGCGCCGGCGATGCGTGTTCTGGCATCCGCCCATGCCTTCGCGCGCGCCCATCCTATGGTTAATTACTGTACGGATGAATTGCGCAGCCTTTCACCGAAATGCACGCTTGCGGCCGGCGCGCGTATCATCGATACGGCCTCAGGCGATGTCTGCGTTGAAGGCGGGGGCGCCTTGAAACTCCTGTCGAGCGAAGTTCGCCGAACCGGCGATCAGGCGCCACAAAGGGTTGATATTTATAGATTTTGTCCCGCCGAGGCCGGCAGCCAGAACCACGATCATGGCGCGGTGGGGCTGGTCTCTGATCCTGAAACCGGCGTCCTTCTGGGCGTGACTTGCGTGGAAAGCCGCGCTGGCCGATAAGCTTCAAGCCCGCTGCGACGGGCGAAACGGAGGCAAGGCCATGAAGCTCACTATTAACATTGACTGCACGCCCCAGGAGGCGCGGACGTTTTTTGGCATGCCCAATGTCGAGCCGATGAACGACATGATCGTCGACGAAATGACCCGCCGCGCCAAGGACAATATGGACACGCTCGCCGATCCGGAACGTTTTATGGCGCAATGGATGGCGATGTCAGGCAAGGGGATGGAGCAATTCCAGAACCTGATGGGCGCGGCGATGACCGGCATGACCGGGTCCGGCGGCGCGAAGAAGAAATAGGCGCCATCATATCATTCATCCTTGCCGGGTTCCCGTCGGTTGCGTAACCAAGCGATGACGGTGGCGCTAACTCCTGGAGGAAGTCTGATGATGAAAAAAGCCTTTCTGGTTGCGTCAATACTGGCGCTTTCAGCCTCGCCGGCGCTCGGCGCCAATGACCAGACGCCTGAAGAAAAGCGCAACACGCAGATCATCGTTGAAGTGTTCGACGCCCTTGAAAGCGGCGCGCTTGAGCCGATTAACCGTTATTTCAAGCCGGATGGAGCCACTGTGCTGGGGCTTGAGGAGCGGGTCCGGGGCGCGCCGCGCGCCACTTTTCAAGAGGCTGCGCCGTTTCCGGGAGCCCTTGAGAATGTCAGTGTCAAAATTGAACACATACTCGCTGAGGGGGATAAGGTGGCCGTCCAGTCCCTGATCTGCGGCGATCACACAAAGCCGCTTCTGGGCTTTGAGCCCACCGGAAAACAGGTCTGCTCGCGCTATTTGAACCTTTATATCCTTGAAGACGGCCTGATCGTGAACAACTCGGTTGGGGTGCATCGCGACCAGTTACGCGCCCAGCTGGAAGCCAATGCGGCTCAATAGGAAAAGCGCGCCCATGATGCGGGATCTGTTTTGACTGGCGATAACGACACCATTTTCGCGCGGGCCTCCGGCGCCGGCAAAGCGGGGGTTGCGGTCTATCGCCTGTCGGGGCCGCAATCGCTCTCTATCGCCAGGCAGTTAGTTGGTAAACAGATTAATAACCGAGAGGCGGTTCTGGCCGCCTTGCGCGATCCGGCGGACGGCGCGCTGATCGATCGCGGGCTGGCCATACTTTTCGAAGGGCCGGCAAGTTACACGGGCGAAGATGTCGCCGAGTTCCATCTCCATGGCGCCCGCGCGGTGGAAACGGCGCTTTATGATGCGCTCTCCCGGCTTGGCGCCCGGCCCGCGCAAGCCGGCGAATTCACCCTGCGGGCGCTGAGGAACGGCAAGCTGGATCTGGCCCAGGCCGAGGCGCTCGCAGACCTTATCGATTCCGAAACGACACAGCAGAGAAAACAGGCTTTGGGTCAGCTTGAGGGCAGGCTCTCAGGCCTTGCGGAAGACTGGCGACGGCGGATTTTGACCGTCATGGCGCCGCTTGAGGCCGATATCGATTTTCCCGATGAAGGGGACGTTCCGGCCGCCATCGCCGCCGCGGCGGGGCCGGCGATCGCCGGGCTTAAAGATCAGTTAACTGACTTTATTAACCAATCAGAACGTGCACGGATGATCCGCGAGGGTGTCTCGATTGCGGTCATCGGCCCGCCCAACGCCGGCAAGTCATCTCTCGTCAATGCGCTCGCCGGATCGGAGGTCGCCATCGTCTCCGATATCGCCGGGACCACCCGGGACATTGTCGAGACCCGGCTCGACCTCGGCGGGATCGTCGCCACACTGGCGGATACCGCGGGGTTGCGCGGTATGGCCGGCGATAAAATCGAGGAAGAGGGCGTCAAACGCGCGAGGGCGCGGGCTGAGGCCGCTGACCTTCGGATCGCGGTCCTGGACCCGCTGAGCGACTTTATTTCCCGGGAAACCGTTGAATTGCTGCAGCGCAACGATTTCCTGATCTGGTCCAAATCGGACTTAGATTTGGCCATACCGGCGCTTCCCCTGCCCGATGGCGTTAACGTTTTGGCCCTGTCATCGAAGACCGAGGCGGGTATGGCTGAGTTTCTCGCCGCCCTCGCTGAGAAAGTCGCGGGCGGCGAGGATTCCGGCGGTCCGGCGCTGACCCGCGCCCGTCATGTTGCGGCGGTGGAAGAGGCGATCGCCGCCCTCACCCGCGCTGAGGCGCATATTGCGACCGCGCCGGAGCTGGCGGCGGAGGACGCCCGCCTTGCCGCCCGGGCGCTCGGCCAGATTACGGGCGCCGTCGGCGTTGAGGATGTGCTGGGCGAGATCTTTTCGAGTTTTTGTATTGGGAAGTAGCCACGACTGAAGCCGATAGCGCATCAGGTAAAAGGTTTAACCGCTCATCCCCGTGTAAACGGGGATCCAGTAAAGTTCGGCTTTTTATGTATGTGACTGGATTCCCGCTTTCGCGGGAATGAGCGGAGATGATGCTCATCGGTTTGCAGCGACGCTAATTACCGAGCAATTTCAATAGGCTGTAAGGTCGGCGCATTAACCCCGGGAAAGCCGTTGCAGCCTTGAGGCCGCACGCCGCAGCACCTGGGCGGCGTCCGCCTCGCCTCTCAGCTCCAGCCTTGAGGCGGCGCGCTCGTAATTCTCGCGCTTTTCAGACAGGCGCCGCGTAAGCATTGCCGCCACACAGCGCTGGTCGAACATGTCCCCATACGACATATGATCTCCGTGTACTGATTGTCTTTCTGCTGACATATTATTTGCCCTTTGAACCGCGGATTTAGTCATTTTGATACTTCCTTGCCGGTTCCCCCATTGCGATAGGGTTGGAATTGCAGCGCCCGTGCCCGATTAACCGCAAATCACGGGTTCTTTCCAAATTGTAAAGATTGCGGCGCAGCAAAAGCGCAGCATTGATCAACTGTTTCACGTGAAACATGGCTTTTGCTTAAGTGCGGCTTAAGCCAGGCGTGATAGCGAAGCTGCTATGGATGCTCTGGAATTCGACATATCTGGCTTGCTGACCCGGTCTGGCCGGGTTGGCGCGGCGCGCGCCTCCGCGATTATCGGCGTCATTACGCTTATCGCCGCTTGTTTTATGCCGCTGGTGGTCGCCTATGACGATGCGCGCGCCAAAGCGCAGTGGGAAGGGCCGGAAGTCGTTAAAATTCTCGGGGTTACTGTGGCGACTGGCGAGCAGGAGTTCGTTCCGCCGTCAGAGAAAGGCGAGATGCGCGGCTGCGTGATGGCTTTTATGGTGACGTTGACCTTTGCTGGTCTTGCGGCGGTATTGCTTGGCGTCGCCGGCGCGATCAGCGCGCTCGGTATGGCTGGGATCGGCGCTTTGAGCGGGGCGGGCGGGGTTCTGCTCGCCGCCTGGCTGTCTCCCATGGGACTGGCGGTGCTTGGCGTCATCGCCATCGTCACCGTGTTCATGCTGGCCTTTGGCGGTTTCGTCACCGCGACTGACGGCGGCGGCTGTTAGATTCAACAGGCCTACGCCAGCTGTAACAATTTGTGACATGAAAACTTATCCCCGCTATCCGGGGCGGCCTTACACTGTTTCACGTGAAACATTCTGGAAACGTCCCAGTGATATTCAGGCCCGATGTGCGTCGCCCCTGGCAGTCAGTTTTTCTGGATCGGTCTCGCCTTGCTTCTGGTTCTGGGCGGGGTGTTTGCGCGCACGCTGGTCAGCCTGGTGCGAGAGTTCTCTCGCGCGGCAACCGCCGAGGCGCGCACCGAAGTGGTGCGCGATCACGCCAGCTCGGTGATCACCCACGGCCTCTGGTTTTCGATTATGATCATGGCAGCGGGAAGTTGCGGCGTCGGCCTGTTCTGATCAGGCGGGTTTGTCCGGCTTTCCGATGTTTCCAAAGCCTCGCGTCCCGCCTATATGACCGGCGCAGGAGCGCGCAGAGCGGAATACGGACATGAAAAGCTACGACGTCATTGTGATCGGGGGCGGGCACGCCGGCTGCGAGGCGGCAGCTGCCGCCGCGCGCGCTGGCGCGAAGACGCTGCTTGCGACCCACCGCAAGGACACTATTGGCGAGATGTCCTGCAATCCGGCGATTGGGGGCCTCGGCAAGGGCCATCTGGTGCGCGAGGTCGATGCGCTGGATGGTCTGATGGGCCGGGTGATCGACAAGGCCGGCATCCAGTTCCGGATGCTGAACCGCTCCAAAGGGCCGGCAGTGAGGGGGCCGAGGGCTCAAGCCGACCGCAGGCTCTACCGCGAGACCATGCAGGGCTTGCTGGCGGACTATCCAAATCTCGAGATCGCCGAGGTTGCGGTTGAGGATCTCCTGATTGAGGAGAATGTTCCACGTGGAACATCTGACACTCACGACCTAGACACTCTAACCGTCCACCCCCGCGAAGGCGGGGGTCCAGCAGCCATGGATTCCCGCCTTCGCGGGAATGAGCGGGGAGAAGGAAATACCGGCGTAGCCGGCGTCATCGCCGCTGACGGGACCGAGATCCGCGCAAGGGCGGTGGTCCTGACGACAGGCACCTTCCTGAAAGGCGTCATTCATATTGGCGACCGCCGCATTCCCGCGGGCCGCGCCAATTCAAGAGCGGAAGATAAAACCTGGGGCGGGGTGGAGGCGCCGGCGATCGGGCTTTCCGAGCGCCTTTACGGTCTGGGCCTGAAAATGGGACGGCTGAAGACCGGCACCCCTGCCCGCCTCGATGGCCGGACCATTGACTGGGACCGGCTGGAGATGCAGCCCGCGGATAAGGTCCCTGTCCCATTCTCCTTCATGACGGATCGTATCGAGGTCCCCCAGATTGCCTGCGGCGTCACCCACACTTCCCGTGAAACACACCGCATCATCGAGGAGAATATCGGCAAGTCCGCCGTCTATGGCGGCGCCATCGCCGGGCGCGGCCCACGCTATTGCCCCTCCATAGAGGACAAGGTGGTCCGTTTCGCAGAACGGGACAGTCACCAGATATTTCTGGAGCCCGAAGGGTTGCCCGACCGCGAAGGCGGTCAAGATGGATTTCACACGGTCTATCCGAACGGGATTTCGACCTCCCTGCCCGAGGACGTTCAGGCGGCGTTTTTGAAAACCATTCCGGGCCTCGAGAACGCGAAAGTCGTGCGTTTCGGCTACGCCATTGAGTATGACTATGTGGACCCTCGGATGCTGACCCCGACCTTGGAGACCAAAGCGATGCCGGGTCTGTTTCTGGCCGGCCAGATCAACGGCACCACAGGATACGAGGAAGCGGCGGCCCAAGGACTGATGGCCGGGGTGAACGCGGCGCGCATGGTCGCCGGCGCTGGCGCCTTCCAGCTGGACCGTTCGGAGGCGTATATCGGCGTGCTTATCGATGACCTTGTGACTCATGGAGTCACAGAACCCTATCGGATGTTTACGAGCCGGGCCGAGTACCGTCTGACCTTACGTGCGGACAATGCGGATCAGCGCCTGACGCCGGTCGGTATTGCTGCGGGCATCGTCGGGTCGGAGCGGACCGAGATGTTCCATGTGAAACAATCCGCGCTGAAAAAGGCCCGGGACTGGGCGCGCGAGACCGCCATCACTCCGAATGAAGCCGCCAGGCACGGCATCCGGCTTAATCAGGATGGCCGGCGGCGCAGCGTCACGGATCTCCTCGCGCTGCCCGATATCGCGCTGGAAGATCTGCAAAAGATCTGGCCGCAACTTGGCGACATGCCGCCGGCGGTGGCGGAGCAGCTTGCCTTCGATGCGCTTTATGCGGGTTATCTCCACCGCCAGGAAGCGGACATTCTGGCGTTCAAAAAAGACGAGTCCCTGCCCCTGCCCCGCGATCTCGATTACGCCGCGATCAAGGGCCTTTCCAATGAAGTCCGGCAGAAGCTTATGGACTCGGCGCCGGCAACGCTCGGACAGGCGGGCCGCATCGAGGGGGTGACGCCGGCGGCGCTCGCGCTCCTCCTCGCCTGGGTCAAAAAGAACGGCGCGCGGGCGGCAGGATGATGGTCGATATTTCCCATCCTTCGAGACGCCGCTTTGCGGCTCCTCAGGATGAAGCCGCGCTTTGTTGCAAAACAATCCTTCATCCTGAGGAGGTCCGAAGGGCCGTCTCGAAGGATGGGTTTCAAGCATGACGCCGGAAGAGTTCGCAGCAGCGGCGAATGTTTCACGTGAAACAATGGAGCGCATCAACGCGATGGACCGTGTCCTGATGGACTGGTCCACGCGCCACAATCTGATTGCGCGCTCGACCATCGAAGACCGATGGCGCCGGCACTACCTCGACAGCGCGCAACTGGTTCCGCTGCTCCCCGAAGGCGTAAAATCAATCGTCGATCTCGGGTCCGGCGCCGGGTTCCCGGGTCTGGTGCTGGCCGCGATGCTGGCGGAAAAGGACGTATGCGTCACATTAATCGAATCGACGGGAAAGAAGGCGGCGTTCCTCTCCGCCGCCGGCGAAGCGATGGGCCTTTCGACGCTGAAAGTCATACCGGAGCGAATCGAATCAGTGAAATTGCCAGATCCGCCCGATGTGATCACCGTGCGCGCCCTCGCCCGGCTCGACAAGTTGCTGGGCTATGGCGCTGGAATTCAAGGGCAAAATACCCGGTATTTCCTACTCAAGGGACAAGATGTAGGGCTGGAATTGACCGAAGCCGCTAAATCTTGGCATATGGATGTTAATCGCCATCAGAGTGTGACAAGCCCGGATGGGGCTATTTTGGAAATTGGAAACATAAAGCGTGTCCGGAATACATAATTTTTCCGCTCATTCCCGCGAAAGCGGGAATCCAGCTGATTATGACTATTGGATTCCCGCTTTCGCGGGAATGAGCGGAGGGATATCCGGGCCATGAATTCGGTCGCTAATTCTTCGTCCGGCCCGCGTATTCTGGCCATCGCCAACCAGAAGGGCGGCGTCGGCAAGACTACAACTGCGATCAATCTATCAACGGCCCTGGCGGCGGTGGGCGAAAAAGTGCTGTTGATCGACCTTGATCCGCAAGGGAACGCGTCGACGGGGCTCGGTATTGCCGCGGCGAACCGCGGCGTGACCACCTATGACGTGTTGTCGGGCGATTATCGCCTCGAAGCGGCGGTCGCGGCGACCGACATACCGGGATTGCGGCTGGCGCCGGCGGGCGTTGACCTTGCGGGCGCGGAAATCGAGCTGATTGACGCGGAACGGCGCCATTTTCGCCTTGCCGATGCGATTGCAGAATATGCGGGGGCGCAAGCGGGTGCGGACGTCACCTATGTTTTGATCGATTGCCCCCCTTCCCTCAGCCTTCTGACGATTAATGCGCTGGCGGCGTCGGATGCGGTGATCATTCCGCTGCAATGTGAGTTCTTTGCGCTCGAAGGTTTGTCGCAAATCATGCGCACAATCGAGACGGTCCGCACCCGGATTAACCCGTCGATTGAACTTCAGGGCATTGTTCTGACCATGCATGACCGGCGCAACAATCTGACCAATCAGGTCGAGGATGATGTGCGCGCGCACCTGAAAGACAAGGTCTACCGGACGGTCATTCCGCGCAATGTGCGCATTTCAGAAGCGCCCAGCCACGGCAAGCCGGCGCTGCTCTACGATCTCAAATGCCCGGGCAGTCAGGCCTATATCCAGCTCGCCTCAGAGGTGATCCAGCGCGAGCGCGCCCGGCCTCGCGCGGCCTGAAAAAAGAGGGACGACAAATGGCGGTTGCCGCAAAAAAGAAGAGCCAAAGCAAAGGGTTAGGCCGTGGGCTGGATGCCCTTCTGGGGGACGCGCCCGCCGCCTCGCCGGCCCCAGAAAGCGCCGGTCCGAAGCGCGAACTGCCGATCGAATATCTCTCGCCCAACGCCGATCAGCCGCGCCGGGTCTTCGATGCGGACGCGATCGAAGAGCTCTCCGGGTCGATCAAGGCGAAGGGATTGTTGCAGCCCATCCTGGTTCGCCCGATGGGCGATGACGCTTATGAAATTGTCGCCGGGGAACGCCGCTGGCGCGCCGCGCAAAAAGCGAAACTTCACAATGTTCCGGTGATCATCCGTGAGCTGACGGATGAAGAGGCGGCGGAAATCGCGCTGATCGAAAACGTTCAGCGTGTTGACTTGAATCCCGTCGAAGAGGCGCAGGCCTATCAGCGGCTCGCCGACGCCTTTGGCCGGACCCAGGATGAGATCGCAAAGACGGTCGGCAAATCGCGCAGTCATGTAGCCAACATTATGCGGCTCCTGAACCTGCCGAAAAAGGCGCTGGACGGTCTCGCCGCCGGCAGGATCACCGCCGGCCACGCCCGGGCGCTGCTTGGCGCGTCGGCGCCGGACATCGCCTATTCCTTTGTGGTCGACCGGGGCCTCTCGGTGCGCCAGACGGAAAGCTATATCAAAGAGGCTGAAGACGCTCTTGCGGATAGAGGCAGCGGCGGCGGAAACGCAAAAAATACAAATAAATCAAAGGGTTCGGCTGGCCCTAAAGACGCAGACACGCGGGCGCTGGAACGCGATCTGTCCGCCGTTCTCGGCCTCGACGTGGCGATCGCGCACTCTAAAAAGGGCGCGGGGTCGATCACCATCGATTACATGACGCTCGACCAGCTGGACGATCTTTGCCGACGTCTCATGGGCGCCGGCGTTTAATGGCGGCAACGGCGCGAAGCCATCTGGAGCCATGCAGCCGCGGCGTCATTAACGCTGAGCCGTGCCCGGAGGAACTGGGCAGGGCCGGGCCGATCCGCCAGCGCCGGTTAATCCTGACCGCCTGCATTCTCGCCTCGTCCATGGCGTTCATTGACAGCTCGGCGCTCACCGTCGCCTTACCGGCTTTGCGCGATGATCTGGGCGCCAGCCTGTCGACGGTGCAATGGGTGATCAGCGCTTATATTTTGTCGCTCGCCGCTTTCGTTTTAATCGGCGGCGCTCTCGCCGACGTTTATGGAAAAGCCCGTATGCTGACGATTGGATGCGCGGCATTTGGCCTGACGTCCGCCGCCTGCGCGTTGGCGGAAACGCCGCTCATCCTCATCGGCGCGCGTTTCCTGCAAGGCGCCGCCGCGGCGATTGTCGCGCCGGCGAGCCTAGCGCTGATCGGCGCCACCTACCCCAAAAAGGACCGGGGCAAGGCAATCGGCGTCTGGGCCTCCGCCTCGGCCCTCACGACGGCTGCGGGCCCGGTTCTGGGGGGCTGGCTCACCGAAATCTATGGCTGGCCGGCGATTTTCTGGCTAAATCCGCCGCTCGCGGCTGCGACGATCGGGTTCCTGATCCTCGCCAGAGCAAAGGACGCGCCGGACCCGCGGCGTTTCGATATTCCAGGCGCCGCGCTCCTCGCCGCCGCCCTCGGAGGTCTTGCCTGGGGTCTCAGCGCGATTGGGCCAGGCGAAGCCGCGGAACTCGCCGGCGAAGCGGCGTCACAGGGTATAACGATCAGCATAGAGACCATTATGGCGATTGGCGCAGGCGCTCTGCTCATGGGCGCTTATGCCTGGTGGGAGCGGCGCAGCGATCATCCGATGACGCCGCCGCGTCTTTTCGCCAACCGCACCCTCACCGGTCTCAATCTCGCGACGCTGATGATCTATACCGGCCTTTCCATCATGTTCTTTTTGTTGCCGTTTGAGTTGATTGACGGCCGCGGCCTGTCGCCGACGACAACCGGACTGGCGTTCCTGCCGTTTACGCTGAGTGTCGGTTTTCTCTCGGCCCCGCTTGGGGGGCTTGCCGACAGGTTCGGGGTCCGGCGGATGCTCGCCGGCGGCTCCATCGTCGCGGCTCTTGGCTACGCAATGCTGATCATCCTGCGCCCGGCCGGGTTTTCAGTTGGCGTTCTCCTGCCCATGGCGGCTTTAGGGGTCGCCTTCGCTGCGATGGTCGGACCGCTGACCGCGGCGGTCATGTCCAGCGTTGACGACAAAGACGAGGGGCTTGCGTCAGGCATGTCGAATGCCGCCAGCCGTATTGCACAGCTTTTAGGGGTCGCGCTGGCGGCGGGGTTAGCGAGCCTCGCCAGCGGTTATCTGGTTGCCTTGAGTGTCGCTGTCGCCGCCTCGGCCGCCGGCGCGGCGATTATTGTCAGAGTTGTTCCTGACGGTTGACATCGACGGTTTTGAGTTCCGGCAATCCGCCGCCGAGCAGCCATTTCTTGGCTGTTTGAATGTCTGTGAAGCTGCGGACACGCCCGTCGGAGATTTTCTGAAGCGCATCAGAGGCGGATGCGTAAACATCCTGTCCTTGTTCGGAGACGGCGCCGGCCGGCAATACAATCGCTTCGCGCTCAAGACCGGCATTGAACATGGCTGGCATCAACTGGTTCACCAGCCATTCTTTAGACTCGTCGAAACTTGACGTCAAAAAACGCAAATCCGCGAGCCAGTAGCGATAGTTCCCATCCCCAAAAAGATCGAAAATATGCTGAAGCACGGTGCGAAACTCGGCCTGGGTGTCAAACTTGTCGAACCATACATCCGAGACAATCTGCATTTCAGGATTTTTGCCGACAATCGCATATACCTGCCGGTTTCGCCGGTTAAAGACCTTATCCGTTTCAACGGAAAAGGCGCTTACAATATCGGCTTGCAGATTTGCCGAAGCGGGTTGACTCATTTTACTTACCTTCGCGTCACTCCCCCATCGATAATGTCCCCATATACCAATTCGTTCCAGAGGACATCTCAGAAAGAAAGATTTTTATTTTTCTTCTGAAGGTCCGGCATGGCGGGTTGTCAGCGGACGGCCATCCGCGCTAGCCGAAGAGCCGTCCGCTCAACGATTTCACGTTGCGGCGCGCCGGCGCTTTTGGCGCTGAATTCAGCATCGACCAACAGCCTTAAGGCTGTATCCAGCTTTGCGCCGCGCCATTTATAGAGGCGGTTTTCAAAAGCCCGCTGCTCGGCGAAAAACACAGGGGGCCGCAATTTCTTCATCGCGCTGGCGGCGTTATCGCCCGCATCGATAAACTCATTGGCGGTCTTCAATCGCGCAAATTGGCGCTGGATGGCGCGCAAAAGGCCCACAGGACTGGCGCCGGCGGTGGCTGCTTTGTGCAGAGCGTGGGCGAGATGCGCCGTTGCGCCGTCGGCGCATGCGCCCGCTGTATCGTTCATGGCGTCCCCAAGCCCATCGACCAGTGATGCGCGAATATCCTCAAGCGCGATTGTTCCGGGGCCGGAGCGCAGCGCGGCCGGGCCTTTATAGAGGATCAGCTTGTCGATTTCCGCCCGCGAGACGCCATGATCCTCGCCAAGGATCGCAACGAGAAGGTCAAGGGCGTCGTCGTCAAAGCGGAGGTCTTCCGCTCGCGCCGCCTCCGCCGCCATGGCCCTCGTATCGGCGGGGCTGTCCGCATAACAGGGCAGCGCCGCGCCGGATTTTGCTTTTTCAAACTTTTTCCTGAGGCCGGAACGCGGGCCTAAGTCCCCCGCCTCGATAATCACCAGTCCGTTTGGTTTCAGATGACCGCCATCCAGGGCGTCGAGCAGATTGGCGGCCGCCCTGGCGGCCGCCTCGCCCTGAGTGCGCAGGCGCACCACCCGTTCGCCGCCGGCGAAGGAAAGCGCTGCGATCTCATCGGCAAGCCGCGCCGGTTCGTCTTTCAGGTCCGCATCGCCGAGCTCGAGATAGTTGAACGGGTCCTTGAAGTCTTCAACAATGCTGCCGGCGAGCGTGACGGCGCGTTCGCGGACGAGCCCGGCATCAGGCCCGTAGATCAGGATCGCCGCTAGCGCCGGGTCGCGATTAGCGAGAAAGCCTTTGATCGCCCTGCCTTTGAGCGCAACCATTATTCGTCCGTATCAGGATCAGGGACCGCAATCCCGGGGCCCTCTTCCGGCAAGAGTTCGGGAACGGCAGTTCTGGGGTCGGCGGCGGTAAACGGGTCAGGAACGGCGTCTTCAGCGTCCAGGTCCGTCAGGGTGTTGGTTCGCGGGTCGATCCGGTAGTCGGGCAATTCAGGGTCGTCATCTGCGACGGTTGCTTCGCTGAAACGCAACAGTAATTCACGTTCAATTTCTTCAGCCAGAATGCGCGCTGCTTTTTCCTGCGCGGTGCGCTCGGCGAAGAGGGTTGAATATTGCGAACTGACGATATTGTAGGATGTGACCGCTTCGGCGCGCCCTTGAATTCTCTTGCCTGTCTGAAGGTCAATAAGCGTGTAGCGCCCGCGCAAACGGTAATTATACCGTGTTGTCGTGTTGTCGATCTGCACCGCAAGTCTTTGGGCGCGTTCGGATGCGGTGACATAGAGATCGTATTGCGGCGCCTCGCCCTCTTTCAGCGGCATGCGCGATACAAGCGCTTCAGTGATCATTGGATTGATGGTTTGCGGCGCGGCGACCGACCGCACGGCGATCCGCTGATTCAAGGCGGCGTTCTCACCTGACGGGGTTGCGTAAATCGGCTTGAAACCACAAGCGCCTGCACAGAGTATGAGTACGACGGCTAGAATTGTTCGGGCGGCGATCATGGCCGTTTTCAGCCTCCTAAAAGCCCGTCCTAATTGGCGACGATATTCACAATCCGACCGGGCACGACAACGACCTTGCGGATCGTCTTGCCGTCAATATGGCGCTTCACCGTCGGGTCAGACAAGGCCGCATGTTCCACAGCGTCCTTTTCGGCGTCGGCGGCGACCTCGATTTCGCCGCGGCGCTTGCCGTTGACCTGCACCCCGATGACCAGGCTGTTCTTGATCAGCAACGCCGGGTCCGCCTTCGGCCATGGCGCGTCACAGACAAAGCCCCCCATTCCGGAATCAGGGCCGCCGAGCGTTTGCCAGCATTCTTCGGCAAGGTGCGGACAAAATGGCGCAATCAGCTGGGTCAGTGCGCGAAGCGCTTCGCCGCGCACTCCCTCGCCTGCATTCGGCGCTTTTTTAAGCGCGTTCACGAATTCATAAAGCCGGGCGATCGCTTTATTGAAGCGCAGGTGCTCGATGTCGTCAGTGACGCCGGCGATCGCCGCATGGGTCGCCTGACGAAGCGGTTTGTCCTCTTCGCCGGTTGCGTTAAGCGAAGACGGCTTGAAGTTCTTCAACAGACCTTCCGCCTCGGAAACCGTATCCCAGATGCGTCCGATCAGGCGCCATGCGCCGTCAACGCCGGCTTCGGTCCATTCAACATCGCGTTCCGGCGGCGAGTCCGACAGCATGAACCAGCGTGCGGCGTCGACCCCATAAGTGTCCGCAATCGCATCCGGTGAAACCACGTTGCGCTTCGACTTTGACATTTTTTCGATGGCGCCGACGATCACCGGCTCACCGCTGTCAGCGTGGACCGTTTCACCATCTTTGCGGACAACTTCATCCGGTAAGAGCCAGCGCTCTTTCAGGGGTTTCGTATCGTCTGGATCAAGATAGGTTTCATGCACCACCATGCCTTGCGTGAAAAGCTGGCCAAACGGTTCCTCTACGGACAAATATCCGCATTGCGTCATCAGCCTTGAAAAATACCGCGCATAGAGAAGATGTAGGATCGCGTGCTCAACGCCGCCGATATACTGGTCCACCGGCAGCCAGTAATCCGCCGTCTCTTTTTCGACCGGCTTATCTTCCGCCGCCGCTGCAAAACGGGCGAAATACCAGGAGCTATCGACAAAAGTGTCGAAAGTGTCGGTTTCGCGCTGCGCGTCGCCTCTACAGCCTGGGCATTTCACATGCTTCCAGGTCGGATGACGGTCCAGCGGGTTGCCGGGGATTGAAAACTCGCTAGCGTCCACTTCCGGCAGCTCTACCGGCAGGTCGCTTTCCGGCACAGGCGTGACACCGCATTTTTCGCAATGGATCGCGGGGATCGGACAGCCCCAATAACGCTGGCGCGAAACGCCCCAGTCGCGCAGGCGATATTGGGTCGTCCCCTGCCCGAGGCCCATCTCCTCGATTTTGGCGATTGCCCTGGCGATGGCGTCATCGGTCGCAAGACCGTCAAGAAACCCTGAATTGAAAATGGTGCCGGGGCCCGTATAGGCCTCGTCGCCAATTTCGAAAGTTGCGGGATCTTCCTGCGGCGGCAGCACTACCGGCGGAACGGGCAGGCCATACTTTCGCGCAAATTCCAGGTCGCGCTGGTCCCCTGACGGGCAGCCGAAGATCGCGCCCGTGCCATACTGCATCAGGACGAAGTTCGCGACATAGAGCGGCAACCGGCGGTCGTCAAAGGGATGCGCCATTTCAATCGGCAGCCGGTAGCCCCGCTTCTCGGCCTTCTCGATCGCTTCTTCCGAGGTGCCGGTTTTCTGGCACTCGGCGATGAACGCCTGAAGTTTTTTGTCGGTTTTCGCGTAATGCGCCGCGATCGGATGGTCCGGCGATATGGCGAGGAAGCTGGCGCCGAACAGCGTATCGGGACGCGTGGTGAAGATTTCAACGCCGTCATCGAAGCCATCAGGCGTGGTTGTTCCTTCGGCGAAACGGAACTTCATCTGCAAGCCCTTTGACTTGCCGATCCAGTTGCGCTGCATCACCCGCACATTGTCGGGCCAGCCCTTCAGGCGGCCGTCATCAAGCGCCGCTAAAAGGTCCTCAGCCTCATCGGTGATCTTCAGGAACCATTGCGACAGCTCGCGGCGCTCGACGGGGGCGCCTGAGCGCCACCCTTTGCCATCGATGACCTGCTCATTGGCAAGAACGGTCTGGTCGACCGGATCCCAGTTGACCATGGCGTGCTTGCGATAGGCGAAACCGCGCTTCCAGAAATCCAGAAACAGGCGCTGCTGGTGCCGGTAGTACTCTGCATCGCAGGTCGCGAATTCCCGGTCCCAGTCGAAAGAAAAGCCGAGCCGCTGAAGTTGCCGGCGCATGACATCGATGTTGCCGCGGGTCCATGTTTCCGGATGCGCGCCCGTCTGCATCGCCGCGTTTTCCGCGGGCATACCGAACGCGTCCCAGCCCATCGGGTGCAAGACGTTGAAACCGCAAGCCTTTTTGTAGCGTGCGATAACGTCGCCCATGGCGTAGTTCCGCACATGGCCGATATGAATGTGCCCCGACGGATAGGGGAACATTTCCAGGACATAATATTTGGGCTTGGCTGTGTCGTTCCGGGTTTTGAACGCGCCGGCTTCACGCCAGCGCGCCTGCCATTTCGGTTCGACTTCTTTCGGGTTGTAACGAGGCATTGTTGAAATACTTCCGGCAATAAAAAACGGCGCCCCACGCATTTCCAGAAAAAGTGGTTACCGGTTTTTCGCAGGAAATGCGCGAATAACGCATTTTCGATTGTGTTTCAAAGGAACAGAATCGGGGGCGTCGTCTGTTAGCTGATCTGGCGCTGAATTCTAGTCGTCGATAACGTTAAGTCGAAGCTGGCGCGCCCGAGTCAGGACGGCGTTCTCGATCTCGCGGGCTGTCGCAGGGTTGACCGCAGCATCTATCCAGCCGCCGTCTTCAAGGCGCTCCTGCCGGAAGACGGAGATGCGCAGCGCGTCAGCGCGCAAGGCGCTGTCCAGGATGTAGACTGTGGTCTTGAAGCGCTCATTTGGCAGCTCCGGATTGACGTACCAGTCCGTGATGATCAGTCCTGCAATTGGGTCGGCCGAGGCGACAGGCAGAAAATCCAGCGTTTCGAGGGAGGCGGCCCAGAGAAAACGGTTAACCGTCGTCGCCTGGCCTGAATCGCCGGTGGAATAAGCCGGCAGCGACGCATTGCGGATGCTGGAATTGCCCGATCCGCCGCAAGCGGCCAGTATGGCCGCACTGGCGGCGATAGCTAAGAGCTTGCAAATATTTACTTTTTCCGGCGTCATAGGTGTTTTTCTTTGTCTTTGTTGCGGTGCGGGGAGAGCCCAGCCCTTGGGCAGTGGCTTTCCTACCACAACTGTTCAATTAGACAACGGCGTTAACTCAACCTGCCTTGAACCGGGCAGTGGCCTGCGCCATTATCATGAATGGTCATAAAGCTGTTAACTTTATGCCGTTAGACCTTGTCAAGAATTTGACCTGACGGGCGATAATGGCTGGCTTTACGGTCAGGGGCGTTGCGTGGGGTGTGACGGACTGGCGTGCCGGTTCGGGTAAGACGACTTGGAGTGATCCGTGATATGGTCATTTCGGGTATGATGGATGCGCGCGGCCTTGGCCGATGAGAAGATAAAGCGATGACCGGATTGAAAGCGGCATTATTGGGAGCGAGCGCGGCGGCGATGACCGTCAGCGCGGCTTCTGCTGCGGATCCTATCGAAGTGGATGTTGAAGGCGAAATCAGTGTCGCCGCAGGTCTCGTGGACGGCGATGCGAAAGCGGACGGCAATGCTGAAATCACCACAACGGCATCAACGATCCTTGATAACGGCATAGAGCTCGGGGCTATCGTTTCCGGGCGCCTTGATGCGGACCAGCCACGGCAAATGTTTGCAGGCGGCCGGTATTCGAGCCTTTTAATCGGCGGTCCTCGCGGCGTGGCGCCGCTGGACAGCGACGCCTATCTGCAAGGCGCGGCCGGTTACGTTAAAGGACCGTTCGGGCAGATTATCCTGGGCCGGGAACAGGGCGTTGCTCGCACGCTGGCGGTTACGTCGCCGACAATTTTCCGCGCCGTCAATGTCAATGATTGGCAGACCGACCTTTCCGGATTGAACGATGTTCATACCGTGAATGACTTCACCGGCTATTCTACGAAATTTACGTTTATGCCGCCGGCGAATTTTCTTGGCGGCGTTCTGGGCGGATTACAGCTCGGTGTTTCTTATTCTCCATCTCTGCAAAATTGCGGTGATCGTCTGTGTGCGCCACAGTCCGGGTTTGTTATTACGCCGGACGGTACGATGCTGACTGAGACGGCGCGCTGGGATGACGCATTCGAAGCGGCGCTCTATTATCAGCAAGGCATTGGTTCCGGCCCGAACAGATTGTTTGTGGGGCTTGGAGCGAGCTATATCACGGCGGATGAAGATTTTCAGACAGCATCGCTGACCTATGATGATTACGAAGCCTATTCGCTGGGCCTCAATCTCGCTTATCGCGGCATCACGCTCGGCGGTTCTGTGAAAACCACCAATGCCGGCCTCGCATCGCTTGAGGACGATGGCTATCTCGCATTTGACGCAGGCATCACCTTCAGAACGGGCGAAGAGAAGGGCGATGTCGCCGTCATGCTTGGCTATGGCCAGGCGGAAGCGAATGCGATCGGCCCTAACCCATTGGATCCGACATTTTTCCGCGATACGCGCACAGCGCAAGCGGGCGTAAGCTATGTTATCGGACGCGGCATCACGGTTGGCGCAGCGGCGCAATATGTCGAATCCGAAAAACCAATTGCCGCAGGCGGCCCCGAAGAAGCCGCCACGGTTGTGATCGAAAGCTCGATCAAGTTCTAAGTTCTAGGCGCCTAGGCCTTAGAGGGGATAAAAGCGGGACGGCCTTATGGTCGTCCCGCTTTTTGTTGCGCCAATGCATTAATGTCAGTTGATGTCGGCTTGGCGACGGGCGTATCACAGCTTCAATACAAGTGAACGACAGGAGGCGTGGATGCCCCAAAAGAACAACCATATCGATTATGTAGAGTTTGCAGCGAAGGACCTTGCCGCATTCAAGGCGTTTTACGGCGCCGCTTTCGGTTGGGAGTTTCAGGATTGGGGGCCTGACTATATCAGCTTTTCCGGCGCCGGAATTGAGGGCGGCGTGCGCGGCGGTGAGACGCCGGTTGTCGGGTCAACGCTTGTTATTCTTTATGCAGACGACCTTGGCGTCTCGGAAAAGCGTGTTGTCGAGGCGGGCGGAGAGATTATCGAACGGCATGAATTTCCAGGCGGCAAGCGCTTTCATTTTCGGGACCCGACCGGCAATGTTTTAGGGGTGTGGATCATTGTTGAGGATCAACAGGGCTAGGCGTTTCAGTTTAGCATGAGCTGAAAGCGCCAATGGCGGCGAGCCCGGCGACATTGGGCCCCGCCAGCTGACTGGCGTTGGTCTCGTCAACGCCGCCAAGCGCAAGGACTGGCGTTGGCGATGCGGCGGCCATATTCCTGAACGCGTCAGGGCCAAGATGCTTGGCGCCCGGGTGGCTCCGTGTTGCGAAGGCTGGCGACAGGAAAGCCAGTTCAGCGCCTTGTGTGGCGGCGCGGTCCAGTTCAAGTCTGGTATGACAGGACGCCGTCATGATCAGGTCATCGAGTTTTGCCCGGCCTGCGTCAAACCATGAGGGCAAATGTATGCCGTCGGCGCCCACGGTCTCGGCGAGGTCAATGTCAGCGCCTATGATCAGGAGCATTTTCCGAGCGGTGCAGATTGTGCGCAATCGCCTGGCCATCGCCGCCCGCTCCCGGCTTTGATAATCGCGCAGCACGATTGCCGCGCCAGCCGGCATTGCTCTGGCGATAATTTCCGGATTTGGAATGCGCGCCTGATCCGTTAAGAAGGCTAGAGAGAATGGCGCATAGACGCCGCCGGTTTTGTTCAGCGTTTGGGCGGCGGCGGCGAGCGCTGTGATCCTTGATCGAATATTCTTCTGAGAGCTTACCACAAAGGCGGTTTCCTTTGATGACTGAAACAATTTCACCGGCTGACAATCTTCGCGCCATTGACGCAGAACTCAAGACCGCCCTGGAACAGGCCGGGCGCGCCGACGACGCGGTGATGATCACCGCAGTTTCAAAAAAACATGACGCCGCGCGAATTTTGCCCGCACTGGAAGCGGGGCATCGGGTGTTCGGCGAAAACCGTGTTCAGGAAGCGATGGAGAAATGGCCTTCTCTGCGGGCCCAATTTCCCGATATCGAATTGCGCCTGATCGGGCCGCTGCAGACCAATAAAGCCAGGGAGGCCGTCGCGTTTTTCGACGTCATAGAGTCCGTCGACCGGCCTAAGCTCGCCAAAGTGCTGGCGACTGAAATGGCGGTGCAAGGAAAGGCGCCCGCTGTGCTGGTGCAGGTCAATACAGGCGAGGAGGAACAGAAGGCCGGGATCGCTCCAGGTGAGGCGGACGCTTTCATCGCCCTTTGCAGAGATGAATATGGGCTTCACCCGGCGGGGCTTATGTGTATCCCGCCCATCGGCGACGATCCGGCGCCGCATTTCGCGCTGCTGGCGAAAATTGCGGCGCGGAACGGCCTTGCGCAGCTTAGCATGGGGATGAGCGCAGACTACCTGATCGCCGCCCAGCTGGGCGCGACCCATGTGCGGATCGGGACCGGCGTCTTTGGCGAGCGACCGGCGGAATGAGGGTTAAGTAATGGCGGCCGGGCGGTCATTAATGGATAAACAGTTGTATTCGACCGGTTAATTCTTAGTTTTGTCGCCATGCGCGGTAACGTGATCTGACGATTTGTTTCTCCTGATTGTGAATTCCATTCTTCTGATGTTTGGCGCTATCAGACGACCCATGGGACCGAAGACATAGGAAAAAAGAAAATGGCGCGGGCGAAAAAAGTACTTCTAGTTGATGATGATGAGCTCTTACGGGAAACGCTCATCGATCAGTTTGGCGTTCACGAAGAGTTGTCGATCGAACCGGTGGCGAACGCGCAAGACGCAATCGCCCGGGTTAAGGAAGAGGCGCATATCGATTTGATGCTTCTTGACGTCGGTCTGCCTGACATGGATGGCCGCGAGGCCTGCCGGATCATGCGCAAGAACGGCTTCAAATCGCCGATCATCATGTTGACGGGCGCTGACTCTGAAGCGGATACGATTTTAGGGCTGGATGCAGGCGCGAATGATTACGTCTCCAAGCCGTTCAAGTTCGGCGTGCTGCTGGCGCGCGTGCGCGCTCATTTGCGCAGTCACGAACAGAGCGAAGATGCGGTCTTCAAAGTTGGCCCTTATGAGTTCCGCCCATCTGTAAAAATGCTGGTCACCGCAGAAGACAAAAAAATTCGCCTGACGGAAAAGGAAACCTCGATCCTGAAGTTTCTGTATCGCGCAGGCGGCAAGGCCGTGACGCGAGACGTCCTGCTTGACGAGGTATGGGGTTACAATTCCGGCGTCACGACCCACACGCTGGAAACCCATGTCTATCGCTTACGCCAAAAGATTGAGCCTGATCCCGGCAACGCCTCCATCCTGTTGACGGAAAGCGGCGGGTATCGCTTGTCGGTCTGATTGGAGCGATTTTAAATGTCAGTCACGATCTATCATAACCCGCGCTGTTCCAAATCGCGTCAGACACTGGCGCTGCTGGAAACAAACGGCGTTACGCCGGATGTCGTGCTTTATCTTGAGAACCCGCCATCCAAAACGACGCTGAAAGCAATCGCCAGAAAGCTTGGGCTCGACAGCCCGCGAGAGATGATGCGGGTCAAGGAAGCAACTTATACAGATTTAAAGTTGAAGGATGTGGATGCGGAGAGCGCTCTGATCGATGCGATGTCGGAAAACCCGATCCTTATTGAGCGGCCCATTGTCGTCAATGGCGACAAAGCGGCGATTGGCCGCCCGCCGGAAGCGGTGCTGGAGATACTGTAGGTCGAGCTTCGTTTGCGAAGCATTTCTCGGCACGCTCAAAACCCGGCTTCAAGATAATTGAAATTCGTTTATGAGAACCAGGCCAGTATATTGGGAATGGGCTCATGACATCGGGACACGTATTTATCGCCGCAAGCCTGGACGGATTTATCGCGAGAGGTGACGACAGCATAGACTGGCTGACAAAGCAGAAAACAGAAGGCGAAGATCACGGGTTCGATGCGTTCATGGATTCCGTCGATGGGTTGGTGTTAGGCCGTGCTTCTTTTCAAAAAGTCCTGACATTTGGCGAGTGGCCGTATCGCAAGCCCGTGGTCGTCTTGAGCAAGACCCTGACAGGCGCCGACATCCCTGAAAACTTACGCGACCGTGTTCGAATATCCGGCGATGAGCCTCGCGTTATAATGAACCGTCTCGCCTCGGAAGGGTGGAAAAAGGCATATGTGGATGGCGGTAAAGTTGTTCAGTCGTTCCTGGTCGATGGCCTCATTGAAGACATAACGCTGACGCGCATACCGATATTGCTTGGAAACGGAAAGCCGCTGTTTGGGCCGCTGGAGCGCGATATTGATCTTGAGCACATTGAAACACGAACCTTCGACTCCGGGTTAGTCACCACAAAGTACCGTGTTACAGGGTTTCGCCCTTTTCGAGCCGCTTAAGCAGAGCGCCTGCTCTCGCCCGGTAGGCAAGTTTTTTCGACTTATCCATGCGTTCCCAGTTTTTATACATCTGGCCAAGGCGCGGGTTGTTTTTCAGTTTATCTTTGTGACGCGCGAGAAAGTCCCAATACAGAGCATTAAAAGGGCAGGCGCCCTCCTCTGTTTTCTTTGAAACGGCGTAATGACAGGACTTGCAGTAGTCCGACATGCGATTGATATAGGCGCCGCTTGCCGCATAGGGCTTTGACGCCAGCGCGCCGCCATCCGCATATTGGCTCATGCCGATGACATTGGGCGCCTCAACCCATTCATAGGCGTCCGCATAGACGGCGAGATACCATTCATGAACGTCATGCGGGTCAATGCCGGCGAGCATCGCGAAAGTCCCCGTCACCATCAGGCGCTGAATGTGGTGAGCGTATGCTTCCTCGCGGGTCTGGTCGACAGCGGCCTTGACGCACGCCATTCTGGTTTCGCCTGACCAGTAAAACTCTGGCAATGAACGTTTGGCGCCGAAGAAATTTTGCCGGACATAGTCATCGCCGCCATGCCAATAGACACCGCGCATATATTCGCGCCAGCCAATAATCTGCCGCACAAAACCTTCCACGGCGTTGAGCGGCGCGCCATTATTTTCGTAGGCATGCACCGCCCGTTCGCAAACTTCGTAAGGGTTCAACAACCCGGCATTGATGTAAAGCGACAAAACAGAGTGGTAGAGGAATTTTTCGCCCAAAAGCATGGCGTCCTGATAGTCGCCGAATGCAGGCAAAGCTTCCTTGATGAAATGGTTGAGGGCTTTAAGGGCGCCTTCACGTGTTACTGCAAACCAAAAAGGCTCAAGATCGCCAAAACGATCGCCGAACTGTTTTTCAACCAGCGTTAAGACGTCTTTGGTGATGTCGTCCGGCGCCACCCGAGGAACATCGGGCATGAAAAGGTCGCTTTTTGCGGCTTTTCGGTTCTCCTTGTCATAGTTCCATGCGCCTCCAACAGGATCGTCGCCATCCATCAGGAAGCCGGTTTTCTTTCGCATTTCGCGATAGAAATATTCCATACGGAGGGTTTTTCGGCTCGCCGCCCAGTCGTTAAATTCCTTATGGTTTGCGATGAACCGGTCATCTTCGCGAATTTCGACAGGAAGATTGAATTGATCTTCCCAGCCCCGCATCACTTTCATCAGGCGATGCTCGCCCGGCTCGGTGACGATAATGCGCCCGGGGCTATGGTCTTTGGTCGCCTTCTCAATCAATGCTGTAAATGAAGATGCAGAATTGTCGTTGTCATATTTTTGGTACTCCACCTTATACCCATCATCTCTCAGGGCTTGCGCAAAATGGCGCATGGCGGAGAATATAAAAGCGATTTTTTTCTTGTGATGTTTTACATAAAAAGCTTCGTCGCGCAGCTCACCCATCACAATAATGTCTTTTGTTTTGCGCGCGCCGGTAAGGCTCGACATCTCGCGGGAAAGCTGGTCGCCGAGAATAAGGATGAGCCGCTTGTCACTCACCAGGGAATCGCTTCGCCGGCGTAATCAAAAAAGCCGCCACTGTCTTTTGGCGACAGCGCCGCGAGAACGCCGAGCAAATTCTCTGCGCATTCTTCCGGCGTCGCCGTGTAGCGCCCTTTTGCAAATTTTTCGGTCATCGGCGTATCGATGGTGCCCGGATGAAGACCGGCGACCACAGCGTCCTTGTTCGCGCGTGCGATCTCGACAGCGGCGCAACGCACGATCTGATTAAGCGCGGCTTTAGACGCGCGATAGCTCACCCACCCGCCTAGCCTGTTATCGCCTATGGAGCCGACCCGCGCCGAGAGGGTTGCGAAAACGGATTTCCAATCTCGCCGCAGCAGGGGTGAAAAATGTTTGATGACAAGCGCGGCGCCAACGGCGTTGATCTGAAACGCTTTACCCATGACGCCGGGGTCGATTTCCTTGAACGACTTTTCCGGTCCGGCGCCGTTGATTTCAAGCGCGCCGGTTGCATTGATGATCAGGTCAAAGCTTTCATTACGCGCGCGAAGGGTTGCTGCGGCGTTATGGATCCCGCCTTCATCGAGAACATCAAAACCATCCTGCGAACGGCTCAGCGTCTCCAGGTTTGCGCAGGACGGGTCCGCATCAATTGCGCTCGCCAGCGCGGCGCCGATGCCGCCGGAGGCGCCGATAACAAGGGCATTGTAAGGGCTATGTGAAAACGGCAATCCAACAGCTCCGCGTTGATGTGTGATCATACGCGGCGGGCGTTGCGGTGGATCGTTATTGCGCCGCCTCCGCTGCAATAACCCCGAGCGCGCGCTCAATTTTGGTCAAGGGCGTCGCCATGTCGGCAATTCCATATTCATGAAATAAATGAGAAATGTCCGGATAGATGATGTCGACGCCGCCGTTGGCGTTTTCCGCAACCAGCATCTTCAGCGGCAATTCAAGACCCAGTTTTTGTTCCGCCTGCATCAAAGGCGTCCCGCCTTTCGGGTTGCCGAAGATAATCAGCGTTGTGGGGCGCAACGTTTCATTAATGGAGGCTGCGCCTGCCGCGTGATCGATTACCGCGAATGTCTTGAAGCCGCGCTTGTCAATTGCAGCGCGTAAGTTCGCTAGCGTTGTTTCAAAATTTGCGGCGCTTTCAATCGCGATCACATGCGGGGCATTGTGCTTTTTCATTGTCGTCGCATCCGCTGTCTTCATCGCGTTGCTTTCTGTTGCGGTGGCGGCGCAGGCGGCGACGCCTATGGATATTGCGCAAATGGCGATCAGGTTTTTCATGTTCGGCGGCTCCCGGTTGGCAGGCTTTAAGTCAGCAGCGCTTCGATATCATTTCTGTAGGCAAGCAAACTCTGTCGGCCTTCTTCAATAAATTCGTCGGCGCGATCAAATGCGGTGGGCATGGCGTCGCGCATGTCAGGCCGCACCAAAATATCCGGCGGGTGCGCGCGCGCATTGGCGCGCGCCAGATGCATCTGGAAAATATCCGCGGCGGCGTAGGCGGTCTCGAACAAACGCGGAGACGCTTCGGCCCGCGCCTTCGCAAAGTCGACCTGACGACGAAGCGCGGCCTGCGTGTCTTCGATCAGTTTCGCGACCGCGCCGGTTATGCCCGGACTGGGCGGCGCTGGAGCGTCGATGACGGCCGGCACGCTTGGCGCAGGCGCATCAAACCGGTCCAGCACTCTTGGCACTGCGTTCAGATCAACCGAAATGACAATGTCGGCGCCAAGCTCGCGCGCCAGCGAAACCGGCGCAGGGTTCGCGAGCGCGCCATCGACCAGCCAGTATTGCTTATGGCGCACAGCATGAAACAGGACCGGGATGGCGCTCGACGCGCGCGCTGCATCAATGACTGAGCCTTTTGTAAGGGCGATCTCAGCGCCCGTGGCGAGGTCCGCTGCAACGGCGCCGAACTTAATATCCAGATCTTCAATAGTCTTGTCGTATTCGCGGAACGCCTCGAAGGCCGGCCGGGTGTCGATCAGGCCGCCTCGCTGGACTTTCAGTGTGAATTTTTCGAGGGCGGAAAGCGGTTGTAATTCCCTCGCCCAGCTCTCGAATTCGTCCAGGGCGCCCAGAAGATATGCGCCGCCAATGAGCGCACCGACGGAGCAGCCGGCGATCACGTCAGGTTTGACGCCTATCTCGTTAAGGGCGCGTAAGACCCCAACGTGAGCCCAGCCACGCGCGGCGCCGGACCCCAGCACCAGTCCCAGTTTTTTGGCCAAATCTCTGCTCCGGGTTCGTTATGCGGCGTGCGTGTGCGATTGTCGTCACGCTCTCCTCCAACATAAGACGCGAGCCTTGCTTGTTGAAAGGGCGCTGGCGGTTTTTTGATGGACGTGAAGCCAGGGCCTGAAAAGCCTAAATTGGTGCGCTCGTCAGGATGGGGTGGGGGGAAAAATTGCGCCTGAAAGCCGCCGGCGCCGGTGGCTTGCCAACGCGAAGCTCGCCATAATCCGCCTTTCGAATCACCCTTCGTGTGGAGTTTTTGCGTGGGCGCGCCTGCAGGACCATCAAAAACGTTGCCGGATCCCCTTGCAGATGCAGGGCTGGCCGATGACGTCGCCACGCCGCCAAGGCCTGCGACGCCGGATGAAATTATTGCAATGATGGACGCCGCCGCTGATGAGAAGCGGGCGCAAACCGGCGATGCTTCCGATGGGTCTGACAGCGCGTGGCATGTCGCTTCCTTCTGGCTGCTCTGGACCGGCATATTCTCGGCCATCGCGGCGATCATTTATGTTGTGATCAATTCCAACAATACAGGCGGGCCGAACATTGTACTGGCGGGCGGGATCGCTTTGTTGATCGCGCTTTTTGTCGGCGGCGCGGTGATGCGGATGTTCTCGCCGATGCTGCTCGCCGGGGTGATGTTGCGGCGTGCGACCGGCGAAGAAGCGTCCAGAGCGGCGGGACTGGCCGGCGCTGAAATTTTGAGCGCGCTGGGTCTTGCCGAGCGGATCCTTGACTCTGATCCGGACGCGCGTCTCGTCACGCGCAGGGACGGCGTCGTGACCTACGCCAACCAGGCCTATTTTGGATTGGCCAGGGAAGCCGGCGTGATGGGGCCGGCAGGATTGCCGCCGCGCATCGATCGGCTTTTTGCGCAACAGGGGGCCGAAGCGACGAAACTGTTTCGCCTTTGCCGTGCTGCGAAAAGCGCACAGCCTGCGGAAGAGATTATCTATCAGGTCATGGGCCTGAAAGGCGGCGGCGAACGCCGGCGCTTTGAGGTTAGCGTAGGTCCCATTGCCGGCGCTGATGAACACGTGATCTGGCGTCTTCGCAGTTTGCCGATCGATGAGGAGGAGCATGACGCTCTGGCTGCAGCGTATGCGGACTTTCCGCGCCCGGTATTTGCAATTGAAAAATCCGGGCAGGTCGCATGGGTTAATGCTGTTTTGCGAGAAAGGCTGGGCGCTGAGCGCGGCGCCATCCGCCATCTTGATGATATTGTTCTTGGCGAGACAAGTGACCTCTTGCGAGCCTTGTGGGGCATTGACCGCACAATTCATACTGCGCAAGTCCGCCGCCGCAACGGCGAGCCTGTTGAGGGTGCGTTTATCGCCTTCAGACGCGGCGGCGTTGGCGAGGGCTTTGCCTGTATTGAACTGACGCTCGATGAGTCAGCGGATGAGGTGGAGGACGTCTCTCTGTCGGGCGATATCTCAGAAGCGCCGTTTGGCATCGCGGTTATCGATGGCGACATGAATCGCGATGGGCGCGTCATTGAAGCCAATAAGGCGTTCACAGATGTTTTTGGCGGCGCCAAAAAGAATACGCCTCTTGCAAAGTTGATGCAGATGGAAACACTTGATGAGCTTGCCTCAGAGGTGAAACGTAAAACCAAAGCCGGTTCTTCACCGACACCTGTGGAGGCGGCGGTGGGGGCGGGCGCCGCGGCGCAGACTTTTGCGCTTTATGCGCGGCCGGTGCGGCGCAAACGCGGTTCTTATGGAACGCGGCGCACGCTGCTTTATTCCGTTGATGTTACAGACCGAAAGCGCATGGAAGAAGACTATGCGCAGGATCAAAAATTGCGCGGCATTGGCGAACTGGCGAGCAAAGTGGCTCATGATTTCAATAACTATCTACAAGTCGTTCTGGGCCACTGTGAGCGGTTGATGCTGAAACATCCGGCAGGCGATCCGGCCTATCAGGAACTTGTGCAGATTCGCGAGAACGCCCAACGCGCAGCTAACACGACAAAACAATTGCTGGCGTTTTCACGCAAGCAAACCCTGAAGCGGGAAGTGCTCTCTATCACGGAAATTCTGCGCGATTTCTCCCGCTTTCTGACGCGTGCTATTGGCGAGAAAGTAAAGCTTGATCTCGTTAATGGCCGCGGCCTTGCGGCGATCAAGGTTGATCGTTATCAACTTGAGACGGCAATTATGAACCTTGCCGTCAACGCCCGCGATGCAATGGCGCCCGAAGGCGGGGTTTTGACGATCAGAACACAAAACATTGCGGCGACTGAAGTGAGCGATCAGGGCGTCCCGGGTCTGGCGCAACAGGATTATGTTCTGATTGAGGTCGCCGACAGCGGTCCCGGCGTGCCGCAGGATATTGCAGACAAGATATTTGATCCGTTTTTTACGACCAAAGAAAGCGGCAAGGGCACGGGGCTTGGCCTCTCAACGGTTTATGGCGTTATCCGCCAGATGGATGGCGTCATCGATTTGAAGAGCGCGCCCGGTGAGGGTGCAACATTCAGGATTTACCTGCCGGCGCATCCGGATGAGGAGCCAGTGACACAGAATGCGGCGGCGAGTGCGTCGTCGCGCGAACCTCAGGACCTCACTGGCGCAGGCAGAATTTTGATCGTCGAAGATGAGGATCCGGTGAGAACCTTCGTTGTCGCAACGCTTACCGATTGCGGCTATGAGGTCAGCGAGGCGGAAGATGGCGAGGAAGCCCTTGAGATCATTGAGGAGGACGACCAGTTCGACCTTATTATCTCGGACGTCATGATGCCAATCATGGATGGCCCCTCAATGATCAACAAGGCGCGCAGCGATATGGCGCTGAAGGCCAAGGTGATTTTCATGTCCGCCTATGCGGAGACGGCGGTGCGTGATCAGCTCGATGGGATTGAAGATGCGGGCTATATTCAAAAGCCCTTTACGCTGCGGGCGATCGCCTCTCAGGTGAAGAATACGCTTTATCCGCCAACAGAAGAATAAGCCGGAAGGGCGAGCATGCGTCAGATTGTATTTGATCTGGAGACAACGGGTTTCAAGTTTGCCGAAGGTCACCGCATTGTTGAGATCGGTGCGGTTGAGCTGATCAACGGCGCGATCACTGGCCGCTCCTTCCACACTTATGTGAATCCTGAACGGGACATGCCCGACGGCGCCTACCGCGTACACGGGTTATCGGCGGAATTCTTAAGCGACAAACCGCTTTTTGCGGATCAGCGGGTTGCCCCCGCATTCTGTGCATTTGTGGCGGATGCCGAACTGGTCGCTCATAACGGGTTGGGTTTTGACTTGCCGTTTCTTCAGGCCGAACTGAAAGCGGCGGAGCTGCCATCGCTTGAAAACAAACTCACTGACACGCTGCTCGCGGCGCGGCGTAAATTTCCCGGCGCGCCTGCAAGCCTGGATGCGCTTTGCTCGAGATTTGGCATCGACACCAAAGAGCGCGAGCGGGACGGCCACGGCGCGCTTCTCGATTCCCGTCTTCTGGCTGAAGTATACATTGAACTGACTGGCGGGGCGCAGGCCGGCCTCAATTTCGCTGGCGATGCGTCTTCTGAAAAGACGCTTCAGGCAAACACCAGAACAAAATCAGCAGCGCGCCAGCGGCCTTCACCGCTAGAATCGCGCCTGACCGATGAGGAACGCGCGGCGCACCAGGCTTTTATAGAAGAGCTTGGAGAAGACTGTTTATGGTCAACAATGGTGTCGCGCGCCTGAACTAGTTTTGCGTCGCGGCCTGCTGCTTGGCCTTCTCAGCGTTGGCGACGTAAATGCCCATGAAATCGATCGGCTCAAGCATCAAAGGCGGGAAATTCCCGTTGCGTGTCGCGTCGGCCACGATTTGACGCATGAAGGGGAACAGTAAGCGCGGACATTCGACCAGCATAACCATTTCCAGTTGATCGCGAGGCAGGTTTTTAATCTCGAAAACACCAGCGTAAGACGCTTCGACCACAAAGATCGCATCATTGTCGCGAAAAGCGCGCGCGGTAACGGAAAGTTCGACTTCATACTGATCAGGACCAAGCCCTCGACCCTGAACATCGACATTGACGTCAAGGCGCGGCGACTGTTGGTTTTGAAAGCTGGCCGGCGCGCGCGGGCTCTCAAATGACAGGTCTTTCAGATATTGCGCGAGGACAACAAATGACGGTCCATTCTGTGGCGCTTCGGCGCCTGGCCCGGTTGCGCCATTATTGTTTTCAGGCGTTTCTGACATTGTTTCACCGCTCTTGGATTTGCGAAACGGGGTCAATACACGGCGGCGCCCTCGCCTGCAACCCGCAACTTATGGTCGAAAGATGGTTATCTTAGCGTCGCCTCGATCTATGCGTTCTTTGATGTGGCGAAGGGCTTGTTTTGCGAGAAACATGCGGACTGGCGGAATCAACAGGGCGAATCCTATCGCGTCGGTCAGGAATCCCGGGGTCATCAGAAATGGCGCGGCGACAAGCAAAAGAGCCCCATTTACCGCCGATGCGACCGGCGGGCGTCCCGCGTCCAGGTCCCGCTGCGCGCCTTGCAGCGCCGCCAATCCCTGCAGGCGAATGATCCAGCCGCCTAAAAATGCGGTCGCGAGACAGGCGGCGATCACCGGCAGGACGCCAAATGCGCTCCCCGCGCTCAACAGAACATAGATTTCGGCGATAGGGCCGATAATAAACAGTGTGACAAGGATTAAGAACATTTACGGTGGTGTATTCCTTCCATTCGCTCCTATATAGTGTTCCGAGGCGTATTATTAAGATTTTGGCGTGTAAATTCATCCCGATATGGACCCAGTACTGCTTATCCTCGCCGGTGTAACGGCTTTCATCCTGTTCCGATTGATTTCTGTCATGGGTACGCGGACGGGCCATGAACAGCGGCAGGAATTTGAACCTGCGCCCAGTAAGTCTGCCCGCGAGCGGCAGGCGGAGTCGGAATTCGGCAATGATCTGGATGACGTCGCAGAGCCAAAGCCGGTGTCCACCAACGCGCGTGTGTTGCGTGACGCGGACCCGTCTTTCGATGAAGCGGAGTTCCTGGCGGGCGCGAGAAGCGCATATGAGATGATTGTTGAGGGTTTCGCTTCCGGCGATATCCGCTCCTTGCGCGCTTATATCGATGATTCAATTTACGAGGCGTTCAAATCGGCGGTGGTCGCCCGCGAGGACGCTGGCCATGTCGTGGACCTGAAATTTGTCGGCATTGATCATGCGGCGATTGTCGATAGTGAAGTCGACAACAAGGTAATGTCCGCTACAGCCGAGTTTACTTCCAATCAGGTGCGCGTGACCCGTGATAAAGAGGGCGCGGTTATCGACGGCGATCCGAACCGGATTGATCTGGTTAAAGATCGTTGGACTTTCTCAAGAAAGCGCGACAGCAAAGACCCAAACTGGACGCTTGTCGCTACGGGCGGCGCCTAATAAAAGCTTACAGAGCCGACAGCTGAGGAAGCTTCGCCTGTGAACGCGCCTACCTTTCGCCAGACCTTGATTTTCTTTCTCGCCGGCGCCGTCGCCGTCATCCTGGCGGCGATCCTGGTCTTTGGCGGTTTTGTCCCCGCATTTGAAAAAGCCCCCTTCGACGACGACGCTTTTGATGATGGGCGTATCGAGTTGCGTCCGGCGCGGTTTGCCGATCTGGACGGGTGGCGCCTTGATGCGCTGGAGCCGGCGCTGGCGGCTTTTCTGGCGTCCTGCGATGCGATCGAAGCAAAGGACGAAGACGCGCCCGCAAATCCGCAGGAAAATCTGGGCGCGGCTTTCGGGGGGCGGTCTATTGCCGGCGTTGCAGGGGACTGGCAGGCGACGTGCGAGATGGCGCGACGGGTCAGGGTGTCCGATGCAGCGGATCCTGATAGCAGGGTCGCGGCTGTGCGTGCGTTTTTCGAAGCAGCGTTTGTTCCGGTCCAGATCCTCAATAGCCGGGACCCTCTTCCCGAGGGGCCTGCCGCCGGCGAACCGGCGCGGATCGATGATACAGGAGTTTTCACCGGCTATTACGAACCCGCCTATCGCGCGGCGCGCGAACCTACGCCAGCTTATACAGCGCCGGTTTATACGCGTCCTGAAGATCTGATCGAGGTTGATCTTGGCGCCTTTCGCGAAGACCTTGCTGGCGAGCGTATTGCCGGTAGAATTATGGGGGATCGGCTTATTCCCTATCCTGATCATAAAGCGATTAATGACGGCGCTTTGAATGGCGCAGCGGAGCCGATCGCATGGGTCGCGCCAAACGATCTGTTCTTTTTGCAAATCCAGGGTTCCGGCCAGCTCATGTTTGATGATGGGGAGCGTATACGCGTTGGTTATGCCGGTCAGAACGGGCGCCCTTATACGGCGATTGGCCGTGTGATGGTCCGCGAAGGCGTAATGGCGCTTGCCGACGTGTCGATGCAGTCGATACGTCGCTGGCTGGACACAACAAGTGCTGATGATGCGCGCGCCATGCGCGAGCAAAACGCTTCTTATGTTTTTTTTCGCACTATTGAGGGCGCGCCTGAAAATCAGGGCCCATTTGGCGCGCAAGGGGTCGCGCTGACCGGCGAACGCAGCCTTGCCGTTGACCGGCGGTTTCATACTCTTGGCGCGCCTGTGTGGGTCGATATTGATCCGGCGCCGGGTCATGGGCCGGACCGCATTCGCCGATTGATGATTGCGCAGGACACGGGCGGCGCCATTCGTGGACCGATCCGCGGAGACGTGTTCTGGGGCGCCGGCGAGCGCGCCGAAGCGATCGCCGGTGAAATGAACGCTCGCGGACGAATGTATGTCCTGTTGCCGCGTGCAACGGCGGCGCGACTGTCCCTGTCGGGTTCTCAGTGAAAAACCGCGGACTTACGCCGGAAGAGCAAGCCCTGTGGCGGCGCGCTGTGCGTGATGTTCAGCGGATGCGGCGACAGGCGGAAGATACATTGCCGGACAGCGACAAAACCGGTCTGCGCTCTTCGGAGAAGCTCTCGCCGGAAAAAAGAGCCGGTGATGTGCTGCCACGCAAGACGACAACGCGTCCTCGCGCCGTCCCTGACCCGTTCGTCGCCGGCGACCCACGCGCTGACCGTAAGGTCGCCCGGGGGCGAATGCCGATTGAGGCGGTTCTTGACCTGCACGGGCACACGCAGGCCACCGCGCGCAAAACCCTTCTGGCTTTTCTTATCAATGCGCGTTTGTCTGACAAGCGCTGCGTCCTGGTGATTACCGGTAAAGGCGTTGGCGCGGCCCGCGCGTCCGGCGGGCAGGCGCTTGGCGGCGGCGTTTTGCGTGCGCGGCTAAGCGACTGGTTGAAAGAAGAACCGTTTCGGGAACTTGTGGTGCGCGCCAGTCCGGCGCATCGCAAACATGGCGGCGGCGGCGCATTTTATGTTTTTCTGAGAAGCCGCACCCGTAAGAAAAGCTAGGACTATATCCCTACCCGTTCAGAGCGTATTTCCAGATCAGGAAGCCAAGTACAAACGCCGGGATTCCGTAAAAAACGGCGAGACGGGTGATGCGAATGAACATCGTTTCGACGAAGTCCCCCGCCCATGCGCCAACGGCTTCGCTCCACCAGCGGCGCGGCTTGTGCCTGGGCAGCTGCGCTTCTTCGAATGGCATGGCCGCCAATACGGTGACGCCGCGATTTTTCCAGCGCTGGAAAGCTTTCTTGAGCGCGCCATTGACGACCGACCCGCGTAGCCTTCGCGAGACTGCTGCGAAAGGCCCGTAGGAGAAATCCTCACGATCAAATTCGATATCCAGCACGATCGATGCCGGCGCGTCTTCCTCACTGTCTTCGTCCATGCGAACCACCGCATGGCGGACGCCATAGTTGCGCAAATAGTTTTCAACATCGCCGATAGAAGCGGCGGTGCCATCGCGACGGAACCGCAGCATTAACCTGACGCCCCGCTCGCCCGCGCTCTGCACCGACAGCATGATCCAGGCGACCGTCGCCAGAAGCGCACCGGAAAGTGCGGCGCCTGTTGACGTCAGGGAAGAAAGCCATGGCAATGAAGCTGGCGCGTCAACCAGCGTCGATGATGAAGCGCTTAATCCGTAGATTCCAAAAATCATAAGCAGAATGGCGACCGACCCGGCCGCCAGTCCGACAAACTGCATCAGACCCTTGCCGATTGAAACCCCGGGGGTCGCCACGGCTTGCAATCGGTTGACCCAATAAGAGGTGCGGGCGTCCGTCGTGCGGTATTTGTCTTCGTAAAGGCTGTGATCAGGGTTGTTCTCAACCACCATGAAGCGGGTTTTCGCCGGCGGCGCATCGTCGAAGTTATGATCGATGATGAGGTAATCCGATGAGCGCATGGCGACTTCGTAAGGCAAGACCATCCCAAACAGGTTGCCCGTCTGGGAGTTTGCGCCAAGCGAGGAGAAGAAACGCGTCTCACCGGTCACCGGATCAAAAAACGTATTGGTCTGGCGTTCCGTATTCGCTGTAGAGCGCGCCATTTTCGCAAGCTCGCGATGCGGCTCGATCATCTGCGGCGTCTCTTGCACTTCAAGGCCGATGGCGCGCAAACCGTCCAGTTTGGACTTGCAGCGTCTCGCCGCTTCAGGGCCGGCGAAAACCGTATCGATCCGGTCGCGGATCAACTTCTGGTCGGCCATGTCGATGGGCAGACCAGCGCGCGGCATCTCCGCTTCATAATCATCGCCCGGCATGTTGCCGCTGGAAGAGTCTACCCTGCCCCAGGACTTGCGCATGCGCCGCTGAAGCGCAGAAAAGCCTGTGCCGGGGTGTGACGATTGAATAAGATCGTAGAGTTGTGATTCATGCACGGCGAGGCAAAGATTGTCTGTCGCTTCGACCTGTTCGACGCCCATGGTGGTGAACAGGTTTGAAAGCGCGCGCAGCGTTTCAAAGTCATAACCCGCATACGGACTATAAAACGGCACAAGCGCGAAATCGGCTGTCTTGCTTTTGACAGCCATCAGGGCCTGCTCTTTGGTCCTTAAAGGCTGAGGAATTTCCGCGCGATAATCGAACCGGTTGTTCTTGCTCGCTGCGTCATATTCGCGTTCTGTGCGCGCCATGGAGCGCGCGGCGCCGGCGTCATCAACCGTGCCGCGGTCGCGGGCGCGTTTCAGGAAGTGTTCGGTCGCCTGATAGCCGAACCCGTACTCTTCGCCGGTGAAGGCGATCTTGGGACGCTTCTTGGGCGACCCGCTGAATATCGATCGTGACGACGCCTCGTCTTTCTTGGTTGAAAAACGCGGGTCAGCGTCTTCCGCTTCGTCGCTTAATGAACGCTTTTTGCCAAACAATCTGGGCGCGCCGTCAGCCATAATGAAAGCCCACTCATTTCCCCTCAATCTGAATAGATTAACCTGCTATTAACCTGAGCGAAAGCCCGTTTTGGGCTTTCGGGGAATGGCGCGGGCGGGTGCGCGTATTTCGCCACAGGCGGGCCTTCCGCGCCTAAAAGCCGGATATTACAAAGGAATTTGAGCGTTTCGACGCTTAAACCGGCTCTTGGTGACCTTTTTCTCGCCGCGAGCGGAACCATTTTGATATCGAGACAGTCTTTTCAGTCTAAAGGATATAACGCGACAAGTCTGCATTCCGGGTGATTTCACCCAACCGCGCCTCCACATAAGCGGCGTCAATTTTGATGGTCTCGCCGGCCCGGTCTGCGGAGGTAAAAGAGACCTCGTCCAGCACCGTCTCCATAATGGTGGCGAGCCGCCTGGCGCCGATGTTTTCCACACCCGCGTTCACGCCAGCCGCTGCGTCGGCAAGGGCGTCGGCGGCGTCATCAGTAAATTCCAGCGTCACGCCTTCTGTCGCCATCAGGGCGCAATACTGTTTCAAAAGGCTCGCTTCGGGCTCCACGAGAATACGGCGTAAATCGTCCCGCGACAGTCCATCAAGCTCGACCCTGATCGGCAGGCGTCCCTGCAGCTCTGGCAACAGGTCGGATGGTTTTGACAGATGAAACGCGCCGGAGGCGATGAACAGGATGTGGTCGGTTTTGACCGGCCCATGTTTGGTCGCGACCGTTGCGCCCTCGATCAGCGGCAACAGATCGCGCTGCACGCCTTCGCGGGAAACGTCAGCGCTGGCGCGTTCGGAACTGCGGGCGATCTTGTCAATCTCGTCCAGGAAAACAATGCCGTCATTTTGCGCCAGGTCGATGGCCTCGCGCACAACCGCATCTTCGTCGAGAAGGTTGTCAGATTCCTCCGCGATCATCGGCTCATAAGCATCCTGGATTTTCATCCGGCGTTTTGAGCGCGGTCCCTGAAAGGCTTTTCCGAACATGTCGGACAGATTGATCATGCTCATCTGCGAGCCAGGCATGCCGGGAATATCAAAACTCGGCATGCCGCTCGGCGCATCGCGAAGCTCCAGTTCGATCTCGCGATCGTTGAGTTCGCCATCGCGCAGTTTTTGTCGAAATTTCTCCCGTGTCGCCTCTCCGCCATGTTCGCCAACAAGCGCATCAAGCACGCGGTTTTCCGCAGCGGCGTGAGCGGCTGTTTTCACATCTTCGCGCTTTTTCTCGCGCACGATGCCGATAGCGATTTCAACGAGATCGCGAACGATGGAATCGACATCGCGGCCGACATAACCGACTTCGGTGAATTTCGTCGCTTCAACCTTTAAAAACGGCGCCCCAGCAAGCTTCGCCAGGCGCCGCGAAATCTCGGTTTTGCCGACGCCGGTGGGGCCGATCATCAGGATATTTTTCGGCGTGATCTCCTCGCTGAGCGGCGCCTCGACGCGCCGGCGGCGCCAGCGGTTCCGAAGCGCAATTGCAACAGCGCGTTTGGCGTCGTTCTGGCCGACGATGTAACGGTCCAGTTCGGATACGATTTCACGGGGAGAGAATTCAGTCATTCAATACGCTTTCAGGACAGGATTGGTATGTAAGCAGCAGCGCCGGGTTTTCAAACGCCATGAGAGCCGGCTATTCATCCGTGTGGATCGTTTCCAGAGTGAGCGAGTCATTAGTATAAACGCAAATTGACCCCGCGATCCCCATGGCTTTTCTGACGATTGTTTCCGGATCGAGATCGGTTTCTTCCAGTAAGGCCCGCGCCGCCGAACGCGCGTAGTCGCCGCCCGACCCGATGCCGGTAACGCCGAATTGCGGCTCCAGAACGTCCCCTGCCCCGGAGAGCGTCAGCGTTACGTCTTTGTCGGCGACGATCATCATCGCTTCCAGACGGCGTAGATAACGATCCGTGCGCCAGTCCTTGGCAAGCTCGACACAGGCGCGGGTCAGCTGGGTCGGATATTGTTCAAGTTTAGATTCAAGGCGCTCAAGCAATGTGAAAGCGTCGGCGGTGGCGCCCGCGAACCCGGCGATCACGCGCTCGCCCGCCAGACGGCGCACTTTTTTGGCGTCGCCTTTCACGACCGTCTGGCCGAGGCTCACCTGCCCGTCCCCGCCGACACAGACCGTATTGCCGCGGCGAACCGCCAGAATTGTCGTGCCATGCATTTGGGTCGCGCTCATCAGCATTAATCTCCTGACCGATCTCCGGCCTTTGATTGGACGGGGCCGGTTTTATTTAATAAACGTCAACCCTTGGGCGTCTTCTATCTAATAGAGCGCCGACTTCAAGGGAGTGCGCCATGCGCGCCGCGACAGTAGAACGAAAAACCCGCGAGACCGACATTTTTGTCGCCGTCGAACTCGATGGCGCGGGCGAATATGATGTTGAGACCGGGATCGGTTTTTTCGATCACATGCTGGAGGCGTTCGCCAAACATTCGATGATCGACCTGAAGGTGCGGGCCGAGGGCGATCTGCACATCGACATGCATCATACGGTTGAGGATGTGGGGATCGTCATGGGCCAGGCGATGGCCAAGGCCCTCGGGGATTGCGCCGGCATCCGCCGGTTCGCGCAGGCCTATATCCCCATGGATGAGACCCTGTCGCGCGCTGCGATCGATATTTCGAAGCGTCCTTACCTGATCTGGAAGGTCGCCTTCCCTCGCCCCAAAATAGGCGACATGGATACGGAGCTGTTCAAGGAATGGTTCCACGCCTTCGCGATGAACGCCGGACTTTGCGTCCATATTGAAAATCTCTATGGCGAAAACTGCCACCACATTGTTGAAAGCTGTTTCAAGGCGTTGGCGCGTGCGTTCCGCGACGCCTATGAGATCGATCCGCGCGCGGGCGACGGCGCGCCGTCGACCAAAGGCGCGCTCGGTAGCTAAAAGCGATCAATTTTATCTGATTTGTAACTGGCGAAGGTGATTGACCTCTCGGATCGTTTCGGGTGACATCCCGCGCGGCTGGGTCATCTTTATGCGCCGCCCTGTTGTTTGTTGTGTAATCAGGTTTGATCGGCGCTCTCTCAACAAGGGGTTTACACAATGAATTTCAAACTGTTTTTTGCCGCCGCATTGTCGGCTGGCGTCATGACGTCTGCGTCTTCCGCCGGCGAACTGGCGGATGCATGCGTTGCGGCGCTTGAAGCTGAAGGGCGCGATACGTCCGGCTGTACATGTCTCGAAGAGCAAGTGGTCGCGAATGACCTCGCTGATGAGATGCTGGCGCTGGGTGAGATCGCCGATCCGGCGGATCGCTACGAAGCCGCCTCGCCTGCAGCAAAAGCTGCAATGGATATGTGCACGCGTTAAGCGCGAAGTAAATTACGTTAGGGAAGGAAAAACCATGAAAAAACAACTGATTGCGCTTGTTGCGGCAGGTTTTGCGATTTCGCCGGCTTTCGCGGGCGATCTTGAGCAATATTGCATCGACTATTCTAGCGATAATGGCGGCGATCCGTCGGGTTGCTCATGCCTGGCTGATACTGCGGATGCGTCGATGACCGAGGAGCTGATGGCGGTCGCTTCTGAGGCCGATATTGAAGCGCTGAGCAATGCTTCCAAGGAAGCGATCGCCGCCTGCTGGCCGAACGCCTGACACTGAAGACATTTCCTGATCGGCGGCGCGGATCTTTGGGTCCGCGCCGCTTTTTTTCGCCCTGCCCGGCTTGTGCTGGCGCGTGCGCCCGATAAAAGCGCCTCATGTCGCAGCGCATCGCAATTATTGACTACGGTTCGGGCAACTTGCGCTCGGTCGAAAAGGCGTTTGAGCGCGCGGCTCATGAAAGCGGCCTCGCCGCTATGATGAGCGTGACCGATGATCCCGATGAGATCTGCAAAGCGGATCGGCTGTTATTGCCGGGCGTCGGCGCTTTCGGCGCCTGCATGGCCGGCTTGTCGGCTCGGGATGGCGTTCTCGAAGCGATGGAGCATGTTGCGCTTGTTGAGGCGCGCCCGTTTCTGGGCATTTGCGTAGGTATGCAGCTGCTGGCGGAAAAGGGCCTGGAATTTGGGGAGCATCAGGGGCTCGGGTGGATTCCGGGAAAAGTCGCAAGCTTATCACCTGCCGATCCGACCGTGCGAACGCCTCACATGGGCTGGAACACGGTCAGCGTCTCCGCCCCTCACCACCTGATGGATAATCTTGATGAAGAAGCGTTTTACTTCGCGCATTCCTATCATTTTGAAACCGAAAATAATGCCCACGCCATTGGCTCTACGGTGCATGGCGAGGTCATCACGGCGGCGATCGCAAGGGACAATATTGCAGGCGTTCAATTCCATCCCGAGAAGAGTCAGCACGCCGGTATTACTCTCCTGAAGAACTTTTTGACCTGGGATCCATCGTGAAACGCAATTTGACCCTTTATCCGGCGATCGACCTCAAAAACGGTGATTGCGTACGTCTTTTTCAAGGACGTATGGACGAAGCCACCATCTACAATGAGGACCCAGGCAGTCAGGCGGCAAGTTTTAAAAAGACCGGCTTTTCTTGGGTCCACATCGTAGACCTTGACGGAGCGTTTTCGGGCAAGTCTGAAAACTCATCCGCCGTCGCGGCCATACTCGGTCAGAATAGTCTAAAGGCGCAGCTTGGCGGCGGCATTCGCGATATGGCGGCGGTGGAACACTGGCTCGATCTCGGTATGACCAGGGTCATTCTCGGTACGGCTGCGGTAAAAGATGCAGCATTTGTGAGCGCCGCCTGCAAGGCTCATCCAGGCCATATCGTTGTCGGGATCGATGCCCGCGATGATCGCGTGAAAACCGAAGGATGGGATGGCGACACTGGCCATACTCCGGTGGAGATCGCAAAACGCTATGAAGATCAAGGCGTTGCGGCGATCGTCTTTACGGACATAAATCGTGACGGTGCGCTGGCCGGCGTCAATGTAGAGGCGACTGTGGCGCTTGCGGATGCGGTGTCCATTCCGGTGATAGCGTCCGGCGGTGTCGCTTCGGTCGATGATATTGCGGCCCTTCAGGCCGCCCATGACAACATCGAAGGCGTCATCATTGGTAGGGCCCTTTATGACGGCCGGATCGACCCGGCAGCGGCGCTGGCGGCGGCTGGCAGCGCCTGATTGAAAAAAGTCGGGCGGAACCGGCGCGACCGGTATAGGCGCCGCAATATCCTTCGCGTAAGTTCCTTTTCCATGGGGAATTGGTGGTAACGCCGAAATGGCGGAGCGTAGCGAGGAATTCGAGCTCAAATTTACGGGCTCGCCGACAGAAATTGCTGCCTTACCGCAGAGCCTGATCCTGACCGCATTAGACAGCGATGCTGGCGAATGGGAACGCCTCGACACAACCTATTATGATACGACGAGTGGCGATCTGGCGCGCATTGGGTTGTCATTGCGATTGCGTGAAGAGGGTGGCGCGCTCATTCAGGCGATCAAACAGTCGCGAGCGGGGGGCGCCAGCATTTTGCGCGATGAGGTCGAAACGCCGGTTGCAAAGCGTTCCAGCTTTCCGGCAGTTTCCGGCGACGCTGAATTCGATGAAATAATTCAAGGCCTTAAAAGCCAGCTTGTCCCGATAGCGCGAACGGTTTCGGATCGATGGACCACGCTGGCGGCGTTTCGGCGTTCGAAAATAGAACTCAGTATAGATCTCGGGCGCGTCGAAAGCTGGTCCTCCGGCGGCGGCCATTTTCAGGCGCCGCTCGCGGAACTTGAACTCGAGCTGAAAGAAGGGCGCCCCGAAGATGTCTTCGATGTGGGCCGCCTGCTGGCGCGCAACGCGGCGCTCAGGCTTTCGCCGCACAGCAAGCTTCAGTCCGCATTAATACTGCAAGAGGGCGGGCCATATCGAATTGCGCCGCCGGTCAAGATCACGGCCGCTGCTGACGAATCAGCGGGCGACATCCTGCAACGCGCGCTTGGCGCCATCGCCGGCCGAATGGCGGCTTTGCAACCGGCCTTGCTGGACGCAAGGCGGGTTGAGGGCGTTCATCAGATGCGTGTCGCGCTCCGGCGATTGCGCGCAACGGAGCGTATTTTTCGCCCCTATCTTGCCGGTCGCGGCCTCCGCAATCTTGCAGAGACAGCGCGAAGCTTCGCCCGGCGGCTGGGGAAGGCGCGTGACTGGGACGTTTTCCTGGAGGAAACGCTGCCAAGTGCGCTGGCAAGCGGCTATGCGCCGGAGCACCCTGAAAGGCTGAAGCGGGTCTGCGATGCGAAACGCGCAGAAGGCTGGGCTGGCGCTGTGGCCGCTATCGGCGATCCGGCGTTTACAATATTCCTGATCGACCTCATGCAAGCGGCCATAATTGCGCCCTGGCGTAACCGGGCGCGCGATAGCCTTTCAGCGCCAGCCCGCGATTTTGCGCCGCGCGCGCTCGATCGCGCCCTCAAGAAGACGTCCAAGAAAGCAAAAAGCATCGACCTTGATCACGTTGGTGAGTTGCACCAATTGCGTATAGCCTTGAAAAAGCTTCGCTATCCCGTGCAGATGTTCCGTTCTCTTTACGCAAAGACGCAGCGCAAGGAGTATATGGGGGCGTTATCGGCGCTGCAGGAAAACTTTGGCGTCGTCAATGACGCCGTGGTGGCCCAAGATCTTGCGAATGAAGCGGCGATCGGCAATGGGGACGACGCCATGCGGGTCGCGGGTTTTGTTTGCGGCTATAAGGCTGCGGAAGCCGATGCCGCGGCAAAGAGAATACGAGAGGTCTGGCCGGATTTCATGAAACTGCAACCGTTCTGGCGCGAATAAAATATGCTCAATATACGCATCATTCCCTGTCTCGACGTGAAAGACGGTCGCGTCGTCAAAGGCGTCAACTTTGTCGATCTTCGCGATGCAGGCGACCCGGTGGCGGCGGCGGAGGCTTACGACGCCGCAGGCGCGGACGAGCTCTGTTTTCTGGATATCTCTGCGAGCCATGAGGGAAGGGGGGTGCTGATCGATGCAGTGCGTCAGGTCGCCGAGCGATGCTTCATGCCTCTAACCGTTGGCGGCGGGGTCGGCTCGCTTGATGATTTTCGGGCGCTCTTACTGGCGGGCGCTGACAAGGTCGCGATCAATACGGCGGCAGTGAAAAATCCGGACCTGATCAATGCGGCTGCAGCTCGTTTTGGCGCTCAGTGCGTTGTTGTCGCCATCGATGCCAAGCGAAAACCAGATGGCGGCTGGGAAATATTCACCCATGGCGGGCGTACGCCGACCGGCATCGATGCGGTTCAGTTCGCGCGCGATGTTGAAGAGCGCGGGGCAGGGGAGATTTTGTTGACCTCTATGGACCGCGACGGCGCCAAAATCGGCTTTGACCTTGAACTGACCCGGGCCGTGACCGAGGCGGTGAGCGTCCCTGTGATCGCGTCCGGGGGGGCCGGCAATGCTGCGCATATGGTTGAGGCGGTTCGAGACGGCGAGGCGAGTGCGGTTCTTGCGGCGTCAATCTTCCATTTTGGCGAGGTTTCGATTGATGAAGTTCGCGCCGCGCTGGCGGCGGCGGGCGCGCCGGTGCGTCCGGTTCACCGTGCGGCTTGATTGGCGCGGCTCTTCAGCTTAGGCCAAGGCGTTATTGAAAAGACCGGCAAATGACCAGGCAAACCAATCTCGGCGATGTGCTCGCCAGCTTATTCAGGACGATTGAAACACGGCGCGGCGCAGCGCCGGATGCATCCTACACGGCGTCATTGCTGGCGGGCGGACGAGCGAAATGCGCGAAAAAATTCGGCGAGGAGGCTGTAGAGGCTGCGATCGCCGGCGCGCTGGAGGACAATGATGCGCTGACAGCCGAGGCGGCGGATGCGCTTTATCACTTGATGGTTCTGTTAGCGTCCGCCGGAGTATCGCCGGACGACGTGGCGGCGGAATTGGCTGCGCGTCAGGGCGTGTCGGGTCATGTGGAAAAAGCGGCCCGTAAGAATTCCTGAGGATCCGGCGGGGTTTCAAGTAAGGCTAGCGAAAAAGCTTTCGGACAAAACCGAACATCTCCGGTTCAAAGCAATAGGTTCCACACTGACTATGCAGCCGCCCGCCGGCGCCGAGTTTGAAGCGGGCTAGCCCTGGCGTGTAATTGGTGTCAATGCCGCCAAGATCGAGTGTGTGAACGCCGTCTTCCTTCAAGCGGCGCATCGCCTCCCAAAGCATCAGATTGTTGACATTGAGCGATTTTCCTGCGTCGCTGGTCCATCCAATGTGATAGGTTGCATTTGCGCCATGCCGAAGAAACATGAGGCCGCCAATGCGTTCCTTTTCATGTTCCGCCTGCAGCATGAGCAAACTGTGCTTTCCTGCATTTTTCTGGAAAACGGAGACAAAGTCTGTCGACATCGCCATATAGCGATTGCGTTTGCGCTGTTCGCGTTCATGAGCCAGTAACCACTCATACTGGTTTGGGCGCCGGCCAATCGTTGAGATTCGGATATTCTGTTTTTCTGCTGCGCGTAAACGGTTGCGCCATTTCTGCGACATGGCGGCGCGTAAAGCCTCTTCGTCCTGATGCAGATCGATAAGCGCTGTGTGATAGCTGGAAACAACGCGCCGAAGCCGCGCCGCCTTTTCCGCGCTGTCGTCACTGTCTTCCGGCATGATCAGTAAAAGGTGCGGACCGATCACTGGCAGACTCTCGCGTATTTCCCTGTACGCCGCTGTTTTGAGTTCCGGCGCTATATCCTCGCGCGCCCAGACGGGTCCGCGCATCACCGTGGCGAGCGTGAAGACATTGAAAAATGACCTAAGGTGAATCTGGGCGACGCCGACATCAGCGCCGTCTGCGTGAAAGTGCGCCCGGCATATGCCGCCACCGAAGGCGCGCACGGCCTCGCCAAAAGCATAGCTCTGCTGATAGGCGGCGCAAGGCGCGGCGCTAAGCAGCGCCCCCCACTTCTTCTGGGAAAGGCTGTCCCATTCGACCTCAACGGTTCTGGTCATTTGTTGCAACACAGGTTAAGCCCTGTGCAATGCTTCGCCCCAAGACACAAGTTGTGAACGGCATGCGCCTGCCGGCGCCGCGTTTGACGCTGACCGGCCTGCGGTTGATTGTGCAATATTGCGCGGCGCCGATCGTCGGTGCGCTGATTTCAATCGATATCGCGCTCTACTTCTATTTTCGCGAGGCGCACGGGGTTTGTTACGGCGTCTGGTGCTGGTTCTGACAAAAAAGCCCCGCCGAGGCGGGGCTTTTCAAACTCATTTTGCCGAGGAATTACCAACCGCACTGGCGGTCAGCGTTCTGCTCCTGCAGGTATTCCATCAACGGCGCAAAATATTCGACAACAGCGCCGCCATCCATTTCCGGCGTGCCGACAAAGGCTTCCAGTGCTTCCGGCCATGGTTTCGATGATCCCATTTCCAGCATGGCGTTGAATTTCTCGCCGATGTTTTCCGAACCATAAACCGAACAACGGTGCAGTGGGCCGTCCCAGCCTGCCATTTCGCAAGCAGCCTTGTGGAACTGGAATTGAAGGACATGCGCGATGAAATAGCGCGTGTAGGAAACGTTACCGGGAATGTGATATTTGCCACCCGGATCAAAATAATCGGCGGAACGTTCCACCGGCGGCTGAATGCCTTGATACTGGGTTCTAAGCGCCCACCAGCCGTCATTGTAGGTTTCCGGCGTCAGCTCGCCGGAAAACACCTGCCAGCGCCATTTGTCCATTAACAGGCCGAACGGCATGAACGCGATTTTTTCAAGCGCCTGGTTCATCAGAAGGCCGAGATCAGCGGACGCGTCCGGGACTTCATCGAGAAGGCCAATCGTCTGCAGATATTCCGGCGTAATGGAAAGCGCGACCATGTCGCCGATAGCTTCATGGAAGCCGCCATTAGCGCCGCCCTGGAAGATCGGTGACTTGTCCTGATAGGCGCGTTGATAATAATTGTGTCCCAGCTCGTGATGCACCGTACGGAAATCATCGGCGTTCACATTCGTGCACATCTTGATGCGGATATCGTCTTTTCCATCAAGGTTCCAGGCTGACGCGTGACACACAACCTCCCGGTCCGCAGGTTTGGTGATCTGCGAGCGCTCCCAGAAGGTTTCGGGCAATGGCTCAAAACCAAGCGATGAGAAAAACGCCTCCCCAGTCTCCACCATTTTTGTCGCATCATAGCCATTGTCGACGAGAAGCTGGGTCAGGTCGAAGCCGGGGTCCGCGTCGCCAGGGGAGACGAGATCATAAATATTGCCCCAGCTTTGCGCCCACATATTGCCGAGCAGGTCGGCGCGGATCGGCTGATCCAGCGGGACGACATCATCGCCATATTGCTCGTTCAGCTTGGCGCGGACATGACACTGAAGTTCGTCATAAAGCGGCTTTACCTGACCCCACAGACGGTCGGTTTCTTCAGCGAATTCCGCCGGCGGCAAGTCATAACGGGCGCGCCACATGGAGCCGACATCGTCAAAGCCAAGCTCGCGCGCGCCTTCATTGGAAATCTCGACCATCTTCGCATAGTCGGACTTCATGGTGTTGCCGTCATCGTCCGCAGCGACAGGAACTTCCCGCCACTTCGTCCAGATTTCCTCCAGCTTCGCCGGATCACGCACTTCGCCCATCATCACTTCAAGTGCGTTACGGCCGACAGTTTCGCCATCAAGTTCGATTTTGCCAGTTGCGTAAACCGATCCCATGCGCGTGTTGATCTCGGCAAGTTCGGCCGCCGCGCCGGGACGTTCCGGCGCCGGCAGGTTCAGGCCAAGCTTGATCGCTTCGATTTTACGGCGTTCTTCAGCGGGCAATTCAAGATCGTTGAAGCGTTTCGCCTCATTGGCGAATGCGACGCCGAGTTCGGTGTTTTCTGTATCCACCCTAGTCAACAGCCAGTTTGAATCATAGTTGATGTTCGTTGCCTGAAGCCATGCAATGCGCGCGTAATACTCGCCGAATTCCCGGTAGACGTCTTCGACTTCCTCAATAAATGCACGCGCGTCAGCGAGCGTAGGGGCGGCGTCAGAGACGGTTTCGGTTGAAGCCGATGACTGCGCGCGCGTCGTATTCGTAGCATCAGAGCCTGACGTGGGCTGGCCGCAGGCGGCGGTTAGCGCCATGATCGATACGGCGGCGAGCGCGCTCGAACGGCGCGGCAAAGCAATGGTTTTCATGGGATCTCCCTGTACGACTGGTCAGTCAGTGAATTAGGCTGCACCTTAGCGGAGCGAGAGGATCGGGGCAAAGGGCGCTAGACTTTTTCCGCAACCTTGATGGCGACCCGGCACCCGGCCTTGATCGCTGCGGACAACAGGCTGTAACCGGGCGTCTGGCTCGCCCCGGCCTCCTCAGCGGCCGTCTTGTGGCCGATTTCTTCTTCGCGAAACTGCCGGATTGTGGCGGCGAGCGCCGGCTCTTCGTCTTTCAGGGCTTCCGCCTGTTCCGCATAATGCTTTTCAATCACGTCTTCGACGGCGGCGGTGCAGGCCATGGCTGCTTTTTCGCCCATCAGCGCCGTCGCTGCGCCCAGCCCGAATCCGGCGGCGTTCCACACTGGACCGAGGAGAGTGGGGCGCACGCGGCGTTCGGCAAGCAGGGCGTCGAAGGCGCGCAAATGTTCCGCTTCTCCCGCTTCCATTTCTGCAATCATATGCGCCGTCTCGGTTTTGTGCGGAAGCGCATCGAATACTGCGCGCTGGCCGCGATAGATCGCAACCGCGCCATACTCGCCGGCATGATCCACGCGGAGCATTTCCGCGAGACGTGCGGCTCGGGGGCCGGGTTTTTCCGGAGCGTGATCGGTCATTGGGGTTCTTTGCGCAGGTTCGCTGCTCCCCTTGTTCGTCTCGCGCGCCGTGTCTCTGCAATTGCGGCAGCGAGCGTAAACGCAAACAAGCCTGCCGAAACGAGAAGGTTGTAGCCCGCCATGGAAACACCGAGAAAACGCCATTGGACATCTTCGCAGGATGGAGCGTCTGCCTTTTGCGTCAGCGCGGAGGTAATCGAGCCAATATCCACGCCCCCTGTGCTGGGGGCGCAAATCGCCGGGCCAGGCCAGAATTTGTATTCAACGCCGGTATGATAGAAAGCAAGGCCCGCGCTGACCGCATAGACAAGCGCAGCAGCGCCGACAGCGGCTGCGGCCCCGAGGCGCGAGTTCAGCAATCGCGCAACCATCAGGCCGGCAAAGGCGACGCCGAGCGCCGTCCAATGCGCCTCGCGCTGGTCGAGACAGAGAATGCACGGGACGAGTCCGCCGACACGTTCGAAGAGATGCGCACCAGCAAGCAGCATCGCGCTCGCGCCAAAGGACGCGGCTAACGCCTGTTCGGTCAGAGAAAAACGTGAGGCGAGGCTAATCATAGCAGCCATCATAATCAGCGATGCGGCCTTCGCCTCCGCGCGGATCGTCACATGGCGCGGCGCTTATGGTCGCGCCGAAAGCCAACTCTTGATGATTTCAACCGCCTCTGCGCCAAGGAGGAGCAGGAGCGTCACCCACAAAAAGCCGATAAGCAGGCCGAGAATAACCAATAGCCCGTCGCGTTCGATCAGCCCGAGTGAGGTGATTGCAACGCCGATTCCGGGGATCGTATTTGTCGATGGGAGCGGAACCAGGATCGACGCCGTTGGGACAAGCAAAAGGGCGCCGACGACGCGCGCGCCGGCGTCACTGGTCACGACGCCTAACCTTGGCCGTGCAAAGCGTTCGATCCACGATAAATACTTCTCGCTTCTTACAACGACGCCTTGGAACGCGGTTACTGAAAATTCCCGTTCATGCAGTGATCCCGGCAGCCATGGGTGCGGACGACCGGCCGCCATTTGACCGGCGAGCGCCAGCATCGGTAGCGCTACAATCTGGGGCAGGAGATATATGAATGGCAAACAACAGGGCAGGGCGAGGAGCAGGAGCATTAATCCAAAGGCGCGCTCATCGAGACGGTCAATCAGATCGCCAAGCCGTGCTTTTGGCGTCTCGTCCTCCGTTGCTGTATTGTCTGCTTCTTCAAAAGACGCCGTCTGCGCGCTCTTCATATCATCCAGAATGTCGTGAAGGACCCGTGCTGCGCCGCGCATGGGGCGGCCGGCGGACGCATGGTCATCAGGGGTCATGGCGATTCCAGACATCTTGCGCAACGTACCTTTGAGCTAAGCCGTGTCGGTCTGATCTTCAAACTTAAGGGTAAAATATTTCTCTAGAGCGCAGCTTGACCGGGAGGGCGCGCCGCCTATCATGCCGCCGCTTACCAGACCTGATCTCTTTTTGATCAAAAATGCCCCTCTGGCGGAACTGGTAGACGCGCTGGATTCAAAATCCAGTTCCTTTGCGGGAGTGCCGGTTCGATTCCGGCGGGGGGCACCATGATACTGAACCGTTGGCCGAGCCAACGCAGTCAGGCGAAATCTGAGATCATGCGCGACATCCGCAGCAACAAAAAACCCCCGCCTAAGCAGGGGTTTTCGATATTCCAAGCTTCAATGTCTTAGCGTCTGCGGCGGCGTTTCTTCTTCTTGCCGTCGCCAGCGTTATTGTCGATGAAGTTATTGGTGATTTTCGGCTCAAGCCCTTCACGAACAAAAATCGAAAGGCCGTCATTGCCGACAATATCGTTATCTTCGATGACGCCATTGACGCCAAACGGAATGGCGACGCCGTCGCCGCTGTTCTGTACGATCTCGTTATACCGAACCAGAGACAGCTTGGCGTATTTGTCGAGAATAATGCCGGAGCCTTTGTTGTTACGGATTTTGTTGCCGATCAGCTTGGCTGAACCGTATCCGGAGGATTTCACGCCGCTGTCGAGATTGTCGAAAATCTCGTTGCCTGCAACGATAACGTCCGCCCGGCTGCCGGAAGCGATATCCACGCCGACCTTGTTTTGCAGAATCTTGTTATCGATGATGAAGCTCTGCGACAGGGAGTGAGCCTGTTCGACAAAAATGCCTTCCGAGCCCGCGCTGATGCGGTTTTTCTCGAGCATCACCGTGCCGCCCGAAATCTTGACCGCCGGGCGCACGCCGGAACCAAGGACATCGCTTTCTTTCAGAGTGAAGACGCCTTGCTTCACGTTAACACAGGCGTCAGCGCCGGAATTGATTTTCGCGGCGAACTGAACATTTGCGACTACGGCGTGTGCGGTCGGCTGGTCTGGATCGAAAGTAAGGCATTCGGAATTCATTGGCGCGCTGATCTCCACGCCCGAACCCGGACCGCGGTCGCCCTGGATAAAGACAGATTTATCAAGGGTCAGGGATTCGTTGTAGACGCCATGCATCACATAGACGACGCCGCCTTCGGCGACATCATCAACGGCTTTTGAAATGCTTTTGTAAGGACCCGGTCCATTAGCGTCGACAATGATCTGTAAAGGTCCCTTTTTGGAGCTTCCTGATCCTTGAGAGCCGCCGGTGCTTGTGCCGGCGCCGGGCTCGCGAATCGGGAACCCGCCGAGCGACTGTGCGTTTGCAACGTCCGCCGTGATCAGCGCTCCGCCAAGGAGTGCTGCTGCGGCAGGGGCGATTTTCTTCATTATGGCGCGTTTCATTTTCAACCCCTCCAATTACTGAACGTCGCGTGTGTATTCGAAGCTCAGCCGGCGCAACGCGTCGTTTGCCGGCTTGTAGCCGAGCGCCGCCGCGCGGGCGAGATGCAGCGCAGACTGACGTTCGTCCGGCGACACTTCGTTCAGGCCCGTTGTGCCGTCGCGATAGATGACCCCAAGTGCGTAATGCGCGATGGCGAGGTTCTGATCGGCCGCTTTGCCCAGCCAGTTCGTGGCCTGGGAGCCATCCTGTTCAACCCCAATCCCGCGAACATGCATGATGCCATAGACATATTGCGACATCGGGTGATCAGCTTTCGCCGCATCACCGAATAGTTCAACCGTCTGGCGCGGCGTTAGAACGCCCGTCACCACCGCCTGTTTTTCTGCTTCGGTCATATTAAGGTCTCTGGCGACCGTTGAATACTGGAACCGGCGAATGGCGGCGCGGGTGCCAGGGCCAAGCTTGTTATCGACAACGCCGGCGCGGAAACCGATTGCATTCAGTGCGCGCTGAATCAGCTCCACATCAATATCGGAAACAGCCTCAAGCGCTTCGGCCATCTTGATCTCTTCAAGCTCTTTCTTGAGGCGCTCAAGCTCTTCTTGCTGCGTGGTTTTGCCAGTGTGCTCGATCGGCAGAGGCGGTTGCCACTCCGCCGCATTTTCCTGCGCCGTCTTGATTTCCTTTGGCGTCATCAACGGCTCAAGGAATTCATAGGCCGCGCTTGCTTCGCCGACGCCGCGTTCTTTTGCGAGCGAAAACATCTGCAGCGCTTTGGTATTGTCTTTCTCGACGCCAGCGCCTTTCTGGTACATGTCGCCAAGTCGATAAATGTCATATGCGCTGCCGGACTCGAAGGTCTGCGCAATCAGCTTTTCCGCCTTGGTCACGTCGGACGTGCTCATGCGCGCGCGGATATCCGGCAAGCGTTGCTCTGCAAGGATGCGCGCGTTCACTTCATCGGCGGACGGCGTCTGGTAGGCGGTAAAATCGTGATACGCGGCGAGCGAATACCACAAAAGCGCCTGAACATTGTCGACAGGAATCTCTTCCAGCGGCGTTGCGGCGGTCTTCGCGCCTTCAAGGCTCTTGCCTGAATAAATGTCGCCGAGAATTTTCTTCGACCGCACGTCACCAGCGACAGCGAAGCGGCGCCAGAGATCAAGCGCCTGCTGATACTGGCCATTCATATAAGCCTGAACGCCAGCGTCATACGTCGCATGCGCAGGCATGCCAGCCGAAAGAGCGAGGACGGACGCCGCCGCGATCCCGCCGAGCGCGAAACGCGCCTTGCGTATAAATTTCATGCTATTTCTCTTCATACCCAGCTTCCCCTCGACCAGACGACCCCATGGCCTAGTTGTCAGTCGCCACAGCTCCGGGTTCGGCTGAGGCAAATGACGCAACAATCATTAAAGCACGCATTTGCGCGCGGCTCTACATTAACCTTTACCATAAATGAAAGCAAAAGGGCGATTATGAGGCTTCAGGCGCTGGATCGGTGGCGCAGGTGACAAGAAAGACGCAGGCCGCACCTGAATCCGGCAGGCGTTCAACCTGATGGCCAGCCTCCCGGCAGAAATGCGGGATATCAACCGTGGCTACGGGATCGTCAGCAAAAACAGTGACTTGATCGCCTTTTGGCGTCTTGCGCAAGGCGGCCTCCAGACGGATGACGGGAACCGGGCAGCGATATCCGCGTAGATCCATCTGTTTACTGGGGTTGGAGCCTTGCTTGCTCATGATGCACCGCAAATAAGAAAAACGGCCCCGTTTTAGCGGGGCCGTTTTCGCATCATCCGTTATTTGGCGCTATTTTTAAAGCTCTATATCAAGTCCGAAATAGATCAGCGCGCCCCTTGGGTCATGGACCCGGCTGTCAAAGCCGCCATTGGTGAACACCTGCGGCGCGGTTGTGCCGAAAAGGTTCCGGGCACCGACCGTGATCGCCGCCAGCTCGTCGCGACCCATATATTCATTGATAGCCAATGAGTACTGGATATCGACGCGCGTGTCGCTGTCGATCCGGGCAAGCCCGTTCTGGTCATCATCATAGTTTCCGATGTGACGCACAAAGAGTTGCGCTGAATGAGCGCCGTTCTGCCAGCCGACGCCTGTGTTGAATCTCAGCTCAGGCGTTGGCGAGCCGAAGTTCGTGAAGTTACGAACGCCGGCGCCTTCAACGGCGCCTGCCTGCGGGTCAACGATATCGTAGTTGAGGATATAGGTGCCCTGAAATGTCGGCGTGATGGTGCCGACCTCAGTGTCAATCGCCCAGCTTGCGGAAATGTCGATACCAGACGTTTCAACGGACGATGCGTTCACAAAGTCATTGTTGATTTGCAAGGCCGGCCCGCCGCCTGGCGCACGAATGACAGCCGGGCTATTCGGGTCAGCGTCAATAATCGCCTGCGGGTTAGACTGGATGATGACATTCGAAAAATCGAAATTGAAATAGTCAATATCGAACTGGAAGCCTTCAAACGGCTGGAACGTAGCGCCGAAGTTAAACGCTTCTGACTCTTCCGGCAGAAGCGGGCGCGCCGTTATCTGACCATTGACTTCAGGAGCCAGCGTCCGGACGGCCACGAACTGCGTGCCGCTTAGCGGGTCGTTGATCTGCTGCAGCGTCGTCGACTCACCGAATTGCTGGAAGACCGACGGGGCGCGGAAAGATGTGGAAAACGAGCCGCGTAAGGAGATTTGATCCGTTGGCCGTACCAGAAGCGCCACCTTCGGGTCGGTTGTTGAGCCGCCCTCGTCGTCGCCATAACGTTCATGACGGACGGCGACTTGAAGATCAGCCCATTCAGCCAGCGGGACCGACGCTTCGCCAAAGACAGCATATACATCCTGTGAGCCGTCAAAATTGCGTCCGCCAACGACAAAGGCGAAAGCGTCGTTCGCCGAGAGCTCGTCAACGGTCTGCTTCAAATCGTTGTCGCGATACTGGCCGCCAACGGCGACGCTGACTGCGCCTGCCGGCAACTGGAAAATCTCCTGCGTCACGAAGCCCTCGATGACCATCATATCCGACTCATAGGTCCGGACCTGCGTTCCGATGATGTAGTCAAACAACGCTGGATCGTTCGGCGCTACGCTAAGCGACGTCGAGAAGGGGTTAAAGAAAGTGCCGACTCCCGGGACCGCGAGGCCGCCGGTCGTCAAGTTGGGATTGGCTGACGAACAATCCGTTCCGCCGGTTAACCCTGCAACAGCCGGGAGCGAGTTGAATCCGGACAGGCCGCACTGGAAACGGTCGGTCACGGTATCTTCCGTCGCCACGACAAACTCATTGTTGCCCGCCGTAAATGAGAGTTCCCAGTCCCCTGAACCGATTGCGCCGCCGACACTTGTGGATGCGCGCCAGGTTTCGGATGTCGTCATGTTCGGCGAAACCTCGCCGCCATTGCCGCTCGCACGCCCGAAGAAAACAACGGTTGGGTCACCGGGGAAGATGTTGAACGGGTTGGCTGCCGGTCCGAAACCGCCTCCGGGCACCACAGCGCTGCCGAGCTGCAGGAACGGGAAGGTCGGCGAGTTGCCTCGCACGGCCTCGTTGTCGGCGTAGCTGAATTCAGCCGTCCACTGAATGCTGTCGGTCACGTCGAATTCAGCCCGGGCCATACCGACGAATTTCTGCTCTTCAGGCACAAGGTTGAAAAAATCGCCGAAGTCAAACCCGCAAAACCCGATGCCGGATGATGGCGGCGGCGCGGTAGGGCTTGCCTGAAGCGGAAACCCACCGGCGGCGGCGCAGCCCGGGTCAACCAATGGCGTTCCCGCCGGCACCATAGGCACAGGTACGCCGTCCGCTGTCGTAAAGAATGCGCCGGGATTGCCGAGTGCAGATGTATCGTCCTGCGGGCGAGACAGGCGGCGCTCGTCCGTGGTCAGCGCCGTCCGCTCAATATAGCTCGCCGCGATCATCACCGACCCGCGGTCAAAGTCCTTGCCTGCAAGGCCCTGGATGTTGAACTCGTTGTAATCGCCCTGGCTCTGATGGGTAAGATAATTGCCGGACAACAAAATGCCGTCATAGTTTTCGCGCGTGATAAAGTTCACAACACCAGCGACCGCATCCGATCCGTAGAGAGACGAGGCGCCGTCTTTCAGGATCTCAATGCGGTCAATCGCGATCATCGGGGTCAGCGCGCTGGTGTCGACAAAGTTGACGCCGTCATTGGTTGGCGCGCCGGACAGGACCTGTCTTTTGCCGTTAAGAAGAACCAGCGTCGAACCAACGCCGAGACCGCGCAGGTTTATGTTGGTTGTGCCCGTCGTCGCGTTCTGTGTGAAGGCGTCCGGGTTGTTTTGCGCGCCAGTGTTGATGGTCAGCGTCTGGGTGACGTCGGCAAGGTTCAGCGCGCCAATATCCTTGATGTCCGCTGCGCCCACCGTTTGCAGCGGTGAGGGCAGATCAGCCTGATTTTGTCTTCTGATGAAAGAGCCGGTGACGATAATGGTGTCGTCTGCGCCAGCGGCCTGGGCGAAAGACGCCTGCGGTGCTGCGGCGGATGCGACGAGTGCAATTGCGGAAACTCCGGCGGTCAAGCCACGCTTCATAAAATCCTCCCTGGTGGATGCGCTGGCGCATTTTCCAGCGTCTGTAAATTTATTGTTGAAAGATCATGATGATGGAGAACGGGCTTTGAGCCAATCGCTCGCGTGTGCAAAAGCGCAGATTTTGCGTGGTTGTGACGCGCCGAGCTGCTATTGCTTTTAAGGTGTTGCGCAAAGTCAACAGCGGGAGGTTTTCAAAAGAAAAGGCGCTTCGAGTGGAAGCGCCCTGGTTTAGAATAATGTTGCGCGATTATCGGTCAAAACTTATCGCCACGCACCGCTTTTGAGACATCCGCCATTGAGAATGGAAAGACGATCGTATTGGTGCGGTCGCCTGCAATATCCTGCAATGAGTTGAGATACCGCAGCTCCATTGCGCCCGGCGACGTGGCGAGAATGGTCGCCGCTTCGGAAAGCTTCGACGCCGCCTGTTGTTCGCCTTCCGCAATGATGATTTTTGAGCGCCGTTCGCGTTCCGCTTCCGCCTGACGAGCGATGGCCCGGATCATGGATTGATCAACGTCCACATGTTTGATCTCAACATTGGAGACCTTGATGCCCCAGGCTTCGGTCTGGGTGTCCAGAATTTCCTGAATATCCTTGTTGAGCTTGTCACGCTCCTGAAGCATTTCATCGAGGTCGTGCTTGCCGAGCACCGAACGCAGCGTTGTCTGCGCCAACTGGCTTGTCGCCGCCATGAAGTTTTCAACCTGCACGATGGCGCGCACGGCATCGACAACACGGTAATAGATCACAGCATTGACTTTAACGGAGACGTTGTCCTGTGAGATCACGTCCTGCGTCGGCACGTCATGCACCAGCGTGCGCATATCCACTTTTCTCATCTGCTGAATGATGGGAATAAGCAGGATGAGGCCGGGTCCCGCCGCTTTTCGTCCGACACGGCCAAGCGTGAAGATGACGCCGCGTTCATATTCGCGCAGAACCTTGATGACGTTCGTCAAGATAAAAATGACGGCAATCACGAGAAAGCCGAGTATGCTTAAGCCAGGCATGAAGAACTCCTTTTGTCTTGGCGAATCACGCCTTTTTCTTGTTCACGCGTAACATTAGTCCGTCTACGGCGGCTACCGTCACATGGTCGCCGGGCGAAAGGGGGTCGCTGGACATGGCGCGCCACATTTCTCCGCCAGCTGAGACATAGCCTTTGTTGTCTGACCATTCGATCACTTCTGCGCGCTTCACGTTCATCGCCTCACCGACGCGAAAGGGGGTCTTCCAGCGCATGAATAAAAGACCGTAGATTTTTGCGACCGCCACCAGAGCGAAACCCGCGAACAATGCAATCAAGGCGAAGGTTACAGGGTCCGATGGCAGGCCGGTGACTTCGATCATGGCCGAACTATGCCTCTTTTGGCGCCAGACCGCCTAGCAGGCCGGCAGCCCTGGCTTGCCGGACAACCAGGACCAGGCCGTCAACTTCGACCACTCTGATTTTGTCACCGGGACTTAATGGCTTATCGGCCCGCGCGCGCCAGCGTTCGCCCTCAACAATGACCCAGCCCTCCTTGCCGTCCCATTCATCAACAACGCCCTCGCGTTTGCGGATGGCTTCGCCGCCGATCATCGGCCCATGACTGCGTGAGCCCACGAGCGCGAAGAGAATCAGCGCGAGGAAACCGCCGGCGATGGCGAGGATGGTTCCAATGACAGAAAATGAAACGCGGAAACCCTCAGGGAATACGACGAATAATCCGAACCCAAACAATAGTAACCCGGCAAGGCCGACAATGCCGAATGTCGGCGTATAGGCTTCAAGCGTCATGAAGACGACCCCGACAGCCATCAGCGCCAGACCAAGCCAGTTGAAGGGTAAAACTTGGAAAGCGTAAAAGCCGAGCAACAGGCAGACAATGCCGACAGCGCCCGGGAAAATTGATCCCGGATTCCACATTTCGATTATGATGCCGGTGGTTGCAAGCGACATCAGGATGACGGCGACATTCGGATTGGCGATAAAGCCGAGGATGCGTTCCACCAGCGTCGCTTCAACGCGTTCAAGCCGGATATTCTCGGTGTTCAATGTTTTCTCGCCTGATGCGACCGTGACTGTACGGCCGTTCATTTGCGCCAGCAGGTCGTCGATATCAGCGGCGACAATATCGATCACCCCAAGCTCAAGCGCCTCCCGGGATGTAATGGAAACTGCGTCTCGCACAGCGCTTTCCGCCCAGTCGGCGTTGCGTCCGCGTTCTTCCGCCAGAGCGCGGATATAGGCGACAGAGTCGTTGATGACCTTGGCGCGCAGGGCGTCGTCATTCGCAAGCGGCGGTGACGTGGCTTGTTTTTGCTCGTCGTCTGCGCCTGCATCGACGGGCTCGTCCGATTCTGCGGCGCCATTATCTGCTTCGGATCCAGCGTCTTCAGTGTCGTTCTCAGGCGCAGCCTCGTCTTCCCGCCCTGGATCGTTTTCATCAAAGGGGCTGTCTTCCGATGGCGCGCCGCCAATTTCCACTGGCGTCGCTGCGCCGGTGTTGGTAGCGGGCGCCATGGCTGAAACATGCGCCGAATACATGATATAGAGGCCCGCGCTCGCCGAACGCGCGCCCTGAGGCGAGACAAAGGTCGCGACCGGCGTATCTGAAGCGAGCACCGCCTTGATAATGGTTTTCATGGAATCGACCAGCCCGCCGGGCGTATCGATCTCGATGATAATCAGTTCTTTTTGCGACGTGGAGGCGGCTTCAATTTCTCTTGCGAGATATTGGGCGACAGGCGGCGTCACTGCGCCATCAAGGGTTAGAATGACGCCAGAGCGGCCGCTTTCGCCGGGCTGGGCGATCGCGTTCGCGCCTAATATCGCCAAACCGGCGCTGAATAGCGCCGCCAGGAAAACCAGAACACCTAATCGCGATTTTGCCGACGCCATGCTTCAGCCCCTCTTAACGCCCCTTTTAAGATAGGAGAGATGAACGGCTAATCAATGTGAAAACAGCAACGCATGAGGGACAAAGGGGCGCGCCGCTAATATTTCGGCGCCAAAACAGCCATTTTGACAGAAGTCCTTCGGCAAAGCTGAAACCTGAAGCGTCTTTAGCTCGCGTCAGGATATGTCAGAACGGGTCCGAGATTATCGATCAATTGGCGGGCGTCATACGAATTCGGACTGTCTGCGGGCTTGTCGCCTGTTTCAGCCTGAATAATGACGCCGATCACGTAGCTTAAGCGCTGGCGGGTCGTGGAAGTATTGTTGGCGAAGCCGACGCCTCCAAAACCTCCAAAGCCGCCGCCATAGAAGAAACCGTTTCTCCCAAAGCCGGCGCCGCCAAATGTCGTGCCGTTCGTCCGGAAGGTGCTCACTGCGTCTGTGCTCTGATCGAGAATGCTGAAATGATCATACCCATCGCGAAGGGTGATCTCCGCAGCGCGGAAGAGAACGTAGTTTTCAATTGTGGCGCGGTCCGTCGACGAATTGCCTTCGAAGGTAACGCGATACTTCCCCTCCTCCAGCTTCTGGTCGGCGTAGCCCCGACCGCTCCTGTCAGCTGGCGCGTAAGGCGTAATGGTTGTGCAGCCTGCGATCAGCGAGATCGCGCCAATGGCGAAAAGGCGCTTCAGTCCGATTGTGCGCCCGAAGCGCTGTAAGATCGTGACGCCTGTCATAGAAAGCCCTTTCCACAAAACACTAACGCTATTGTTATGCCACGCAGACAGCATAGATGCTAATCAATGACGCTCACATGTCCGTCAGGTTTTTAGTTCTGTTGCATGACGGACAGAGGGCGCATCAATAAGCGGCGATTTCAACCTCATAGCCGGAGCTCCGCAGCGCGCCGATAATCCGATCGAGGTGCTCCTGGCCCTGGGTGTCGATGGTGACGTCCATGCAAGTCATTTTTGCGGGCAGGTCGGAATAGGTGCGGTGGTGGCCGACATCGATCACATTGCCGTCCTGATCGGCGATAATGCTCGCCACGCTGACAAGCTGGCCTGGCATATCGAGAAGCTGCACACGCAGCCGCGCCAGCCTGCCTGATCGGGCGAGGTCGCGCATTAGGATCATCGATAAAAGCCGCGCATCGATATTGCCGCCGCACAGAACAAGGCCGATGGTTTTTCCGGCGAAGCGTTCGCGGTCGGCGAGGATTGCGGCGAGGCCCGCCGCGCCTGCGCCTTCGACAAGCAGTTTTTGCTCGTTCATCAAGATACTGAGGGCGCGCTCAAGAACACGCTCTTCGACAAGCACAATGTCATCGACTTTTTCGCGCACGATATCGCGTGTCAGGCGCCCGGCTTCTTTTACGGCGATGCCTTCGGCCAGGGTATTGCCGCCAGTGTTGCGTGCGCCGCCGTCGAGCGCGTTGACCATGGACGGGAACAGGGCCGTCTGGACGCCGATTATGCTGGTCGCGGGGCTTTGCTGTTTTGCCGCCAGCGCCATGCCGGCGATCAGGCCGCCGCCGCCGATGGGCACGATAAGCGCATCAAATGCGGGACCATCTTCCAGCATTTCCAGCGCTACCGTTCCCTGACCGGCGATGATGGCGGGGTCGTCGAAGGGATGAACGAGCGTCAGATTTCGTTCGCGCAACAGCGCTGCAAGCGTCTCTTTGGTTTCATCGAACTCGTGTCCCGCAAGAACGACTTCCGCGCCAAACATGCGGGTTTGGCTGACTTTCACATCAGGGGTCGTGACCGGCATAACGATTGTCGCCGGAATGCCGAGCGCTTTTGCGTGACGCGCCAGCCCTTGCGCATGATTGCCGGCGGAAGCGGCGATGACGCCGCGCTTGCGTTCGTCACCGCTCAGGGTGAGAAGTTTGTTGAGGGCGCCACGTTCTTTGAAAGCGCCAGTATATTGAAGGTTCTCCAGCTTCAGCCAGATGTCGGCGCCGGTGAGGGCGGAGAGCTTTTCCGCATGGACGAGCGGCGTTCGTTTAATCCGTCCTTCGATACGGCCGGCGGCCGTAAATACGTCATCTGCTGTTGGAGCAGTGGGGGTGGTTGGCGGGCTTTGCGCGTCCATGGCTTTATCCACTATCAGGCGTTATGGCTGGTCTTGCGGCTGCTTAGTTTCGCAATCGCAGCAAACGCGCTATTTGGCGTAAAAATTCAACCAGGTCCACATTCATGGCGGAAAATTATCAACCGGAGCCCATTTTTGACAAACTTGGCGATGAGAAGGGCGCGCCGTTCTATGATGCGGTCGAGGCGGCGCGGTTTCCGGACCATATTATCCGCTATCGCAATCAGCGCTGGGCTGAAAAGGTTGGACTTGGCGGTCTAGCCGATGACGACTGGGTCAATCATTTCGGGCGGTTTGAAAGACTGCCGGACAATTTCGAACAGCCGCTGGCGATCCGCTATCACGGCCATCAATTTCGCACCTACAATCCGGAAATCGGCGACGGGCGTGGGTTCCTGTTCGCACAGCTTCGCGACGATCAGGGCCGACTTCTCGACTTCGGCACGAAGGGGTCCGGTCAGACACCCTATTCGCGTTTTGGCGATGGGCGGCTGACTTTGAAAGGCGGCGTGCGTGAGGTGCTGGCCACAGAGATGCTCGAAGCGCTCGGCGTTTACACCTCCAAAACCTTCAGCCTGATCGAAACCGGCGAAGCGCTGGAACGCAATGACGAGCCATCACCGACACGCTCATCGGTCATGGTGCGGTTGTCCCATTCCCATATGCGTTTCGGGGCTTTTCAAAGGCTTGCCTTTGAAAAAGACGCGCAGGCGATTGGCGATCTTGTCGATTATTGCGTTACGCATTTCTATCCGTCCTTGGGCGAGTTAAGCGGCGCCGAAAAGACGGTCGCGTTTTTTGAAGCGGTCGTCCGACGCACCGTACGCCTTGTCTCGCAGTGGATGGCGGCGGGATTTGTTCACGGTGTTCTGAATACGGATAATATGAATGTGACAGGTGAGAGTTTTGATTATGGCCCATGGCGTTTCGCACCCACGGCGGATCCGAACTTCACCGCCGCTTATTTTGACCAGACTGGGCTTTACGCCTTTGGCCGCCAGGCCGAAGCGTGCGCCTGGAATCTTGCGCAACTGGGCGGCGCCTTGTCGCTGATTGCTGATGCGGAAGCGTTAAATGGCGCGCTGCGCAGTTTCAGCGAGCTTTATGAAGAGGTGATGGCGGATGCGTTTTTTAGTCGGTTGGGTATTGAACGAAAAGACGCTGGCGACTTTGCTTTCGTCATGGATCTCCTGCGCTGGATGACCGAAACCGGCGCGCCTTATGAACAAGTGCTTTTTGACTGGTTTTGCGCCGCCGCCTCACAAGCGCGCGCTGATGTTAGCCCGGCGGCTGAGCTTTATGGTCAACCCAAGTTTGCAGAGTTGCGGACGCGACTGGAGGGGTTCACGCCTTTACGTCCGGAACGTCTGGAGCATGTTTATTTCCAGGCATCAAAACCCTGCACGATGCTGATCGACGAAGTTGAGGCAATCTGGGAAAACATTGCGGACAACGACGATTGGACAGCCCTTGAGGGAAAGCTATCGGACATCGCCGCGATGAGAGCGGCATACGGGTTTAACGCATCAACTTACGAGGCGTCACGCTAGCGCTCGAGCCGACCACCTGTCATCCGCTTCAGGCCCCGCTGGACCAAAAAAGAGCCGGTCAGGGCGACATTCGCGCCAATAAACCCGAAAATCAGGATTTCCATCAGCCCCAGGCTTTCCAATGCAGCTATCGCAACCATAACACTCTCCACCCGCTGTAGATGGAATTTTGCGACAAACTTCTGAAAATTTTTCCTAATTTTTAGAAAGGCTTGGTTGCTAATCCGGTAACCACTCAAGGCGCCGGTTTTATTGGCGAAAGGCCCTGGACAGGGCCAGATTCGCCCTTTCGGGGTCAAGCCAATCGTAAATATTAACCGATATTTCCCTTAGGCCGTTTTTGCCGCTAACATCGTCATCCAGCGTCCGATGACCGTCCGGAGGGACCGGCGGTTATGCCTTGACGCAACGGGATAGTCGTGAGGGGTCGATGACATCCGAAGTCGTGTTGATGAACCGCCAGGCGGTGGCGATGGCGGCCGATAGCGCCGTCACTATTTCCGGCGACCGCTATCTGAAGACATACCAGTCCGTGGACAAGCTGTTCCCGCTGGTCGACGGGCAGCCCGTCGCGGTGATGATTTATAATAATGCGGAAATCATGTCGACGCCGTGGGAAACGGTGATTTCTTTATACCGCGAGCAGGCGCGGGGCCGGGCGCTTGAAACCGTCGCCGCTTATGCTGACGATTTCATGGAGTTCCTGTCCGGCAATCCGGATCTTTTCCCGCCTGAACATCAGGACACGGAATTTTTCAAGGTTGTGGCCGTTGTCTTTACGGTCCTTGCCGAGGAATTCGACTATCAGGTTCAAAAATTTCAGCAATCGAACGCTGGTTCTGTCCGCGATCATATCTCGGCGATGTTTGAATTTGTCGTTGGAGAGTTGCATGGCGACTATCAGCGCTGCGCCGATGACAGCCCGCGCGGCGACCTGCCGTGCTTTCCCGGCGGCATGGCAGAACAGATCCGCCGGCGTTACGGAAACGAAGTTGATCAGCTCATTGAAAGCCTGCTCGGGTCGTTGAAGAACGAGTATCCGGGACTGGTTGTTTCGGAAGGGTCCCGCGCGAAACTGCGTGAGATCGCTGTTTTCGCCGCCACCAAGGATGCGTTTTTCGAGCATTACACCGGCGTTGTTTTTGCGGGGTTTGGTTCCCGGGAAAAATTCCCCTCCATGCGTTCTTACCTTACCTCCAGCGTCATTTTAGGTATTTTGAAGCGCAAACGGGATCGCGAAGCTGACATTGGCGCGGACTCCGGCCCGGTGTTTCAGCCTTTCGCTCAGGATCGGATGATCCGCACGTTTCTCACGGGCATGGACCAGCATTTGCGCATGTTTGTTTTCGGCGAAACGCTGAAACTGTCCTCAGGGCTTGTGACGGACATTGTTGGGCGCACGCCGAACCTCACCGACTCCCAGCGTAACTCGATTTACAAAGACTACAGCCAGAATAATCTGCGCCATGCGCTGCAGGAATTTTTCCGGTCAATCGACAACTATCAGTACGCTGTGCATACACGCCCGATCCTGCGCGCGATCAACTCGCTGCCGAAAAAAGAGCTTGGCGAGACGGCGGCGTCGCTGATCAAGTTGAATTCCTTCCAGCAGAAGGTGATGAATTCGGTGGAAACCGTGGGCGGTCCGATCGACGTCGCCGTCATCACGCGCAATGGCGGACTGGAATGGACTCGCGAGAAAGCGGAACTTTAGACCCGGAGCGGAGAGCGACATGGATGAGCGGTTGAAACAGATCTGGTCCGGTTTCCAGGAAACGACGACCCGGAACCTGACGGGCCGCGGCGTCGACAATATCGCTGTGCCACACCGTCATGATTACGCGGCGCAAGATGTTGAGTTGCTTCCCGAGAATTTTGAAGCGCCGGCGCAAGCGGCGTTTTCCGCCCTTCGAGATGAGCTTGGCCGTAAGGAAAAGAAGTTCGGCCGAAACAAAAAGCAATCCGCCGTCGCTTTTGATGCGGGCGATGCGGCGCCTGACCCGATGGCGTCAGAGCGGTTCGACGGCGGTGAATTGATCAAGGGGTTGAAGGCGACGGCGATGCGCACAGAGCGGCCAGAGCGCGACTATCAGGCCTTTCTGTCCTCAGACGAGGGAAAAGCCGCCTTCCGAAAACACAAAAAGAAAAAGCGCTTCGGTTTATTCTAAAGCCCTGAGCGTGATCGCCGGTTTCGCACTTGTTTGCTTTGGCTAATGAGCCTCTTCAACAGCAGCTTCTTCTGCGCTTGCTTCGGTGGTCTCAACCGCCATCGGCGCCGGGAAGGGCTCGGGACTGGCCGACAGCGATCCGAGATAGGCCAGAATATCCGCGCGCTGATTGTCACGAGGGAAGCGCTGAACCATCGCCGTTCCTGGAATATATTCCTGTGAATTGCGCAAATAGGCGTCGAGACGCTCATAGGTCCATACGCCGCCGGCTTCCTGCAAGGCGCCGGTATAGTTGAAACCGCTCACGCCGGCGACCTGGCGGCCCACCACATCCCAGAGGTTGGGGCCTGTGCCGCTCGCGCCGCCTTGATCAAATGTATGACATGACTGGCACAGCGCGGCGCGGCGCTCGCCGCCGGAAGCGCTGGCGCTCGCCAATAGCGCGCCAAGGTCGTAAGGAGCTTCTTCTTCACCGCCACTCGCCGCCGCTGTTTCAAGCTCTACACAGCAATAGGCGAGGTGGAGTTCGTCGCCATGTCCGCCATGATGGCCGCCGCCGAGCAAGGCTGCGGTCAGTTGCGGCAGGCCGAATATAAGCAGCAGCGCCGCGAGGCCGGCCGCAGCGATCTTGTTGGTGAAGAGTGGATCTTGCATGGAAACGCCTTGAAATTTTGAATGGCGGAGATCAACCCCCGCAAATTTGGGATCGGTATCTACTGGGCTTTCTTGATGCGCGCAATGCGCGGGGCGTTCGGCGGGGGCGCGGCCTTTTCGCGCGCCGGCATTGTCAATCTCCGAGATATCCGTGCATAAACGCGCGGTTTTTGCATAGGCGCTGATGATGACAGAGAAACCGGACCAGAATGGCCGCAAAGTCGCTTACCAGGGCGAGCCTGGGGCGTTTTCCGAACTGGCCTGTGTCGAATTCGCACCGGGGCTGACCCCCATCGCCTGCGCGACCTTTGAGCGGGCAATGCAGAAAGTTGTTATTGGAGAGGCCGAGCGCGCCATGCTGCCGATTGAGAATTCTCTCGCAGGCCGGGTTGCGGACATTCACCACCTGCTGCCAGATGCGGGCCTTCACATCGTTGCTGAGTATTTCCTGCCGGTGGAGCACCATTTGATGGCGCGCCCGGGGACCAAAATCGAAGATATCAAGGTGGTGCGCTCACATGCAATGGCGCTAGGTCAGTGCCGGGGCGTTCTCGAAGAGCTGGCGGTCCGTCCCGAAATATCCGGCGACACTGCCGGCGCCGCCAAATGGCTGGCCGAGCATGGCGAGCCGGGCGACGCAGTGATCGCCTCAATCCGGGCGGCGGAGATATACGGGCTGGAGGTGCTGCGCGCCAACGTAGAGGACGCCAAGCACAACACAACGCGATTTCTTGAAATGGCGAGAGACCCTGAAGACGCGTCGCCAGACGATGGCTCGGTGGTGACGAGCTTTGTCTTTCAGGTGCGCAATATCCCGGCGGCGCTCTACAAAGCGCTCGGCGGTTTCGCCACAAATGGCGTCAACATGACCAAGCTGGAAAGCTATCAGCTGGAAGGCTCGTTCAGCGCAACGATGTTCTACGCTGATATTGAAGGACATCCGCAGGACACGTCTGTCCGTCTCGCTTTCGAAGAATTGGGTTTCTTCTCATCCTCGCTGAAAATTCTCGGCGTTTACAAGGCCGCGCGCCAGCGTTAGCGCTGTCTTAACTCCCGCCCGTAAAGATCGCCGAAAAAATCGCCTTCATTCCAGACCGGGCGCTCATCGGCGTCGGCGATGCTCTGACCAAGTCGATACTGGAACTCAACGAACTTGGCGCCGAACTCATAGTCGAATGGCAGCGATAAATCGTCGTCAGGCTGATGATATTGATTTGCGAGGTAGCTCTCAATCACATCCTTTCCAGCCTGTGTGCCGTCGGTCGCCGTAAACCCAAGCAGGGTAAATACGGATGGAATACCTTGTTGTACGAAGCGGTAGTGATCGCTGCGCGTGAAAAAGCCCTGCGCCGGATAGGGATCGGGCAACACCTTGAGCCCCATTGCGCTCGCCGCCGTTTCGACATGGTCTTTCATTGTGGAATGCGTATCGCCGAACGCGATGACATCTGCAAAGTCGTAGAAGAACAGTGCGCCGTCTATGTTGACGTTAGCGACAATATTCTCAATCGAAACCGTTGGGTTATGGGCGTAATAGCCGGCGCCGCGCAGGCCCTTTTCCTCCGCCGTGACGAGAAGGAAAATTATTGAACGACGCGGCTTTTCTTTCGCTTCCGCGAAGGCGCGAGCGACGTCGAGAACGACAGCCGATCCAGACGCGTTGTCGACGGCGCCATTGTAAAGACTGTCGCCATCGATTTCGGGGCCAAAGCCGTCATGATCGAGATGCGCCGTGTAGACGACATATTCGTCGCTTAGCGCCGGATCGGAACCCTCTATGATCGCGGCGACATTCGAACTAGACACGTTCTCATGGGTTGAGCGTTGCGCCATCGCAACTTCGCCAACCAAATCAAAGCTTGGCGCATCGCCAGTTTCCGCCGCCGCCCTGACATCTGCGTAAGACATTTGCGCGCCCTCAAACAGGCGCTGAGCGGCGCTCGGCGCAATCAGCGCGCTGACCCGCAGTTGCGGGTAGGCGTCATGCGCCGCGCCGTCATCATGCGTCCAGGTCATGCCGGTGCGTGCAAGTAGTTGCACAGCTCTCGGGAACGGAATGACCTGCTCGAAGGCGGGCGTATAGATGGTGATAATGCCGACGGCGCCTTTCGAGGCGGCAAGCGCCGCTTTTGTCGAGCTTGATCCGAAATGCGCGCGCTCCTCCGCAGGCAGATTAGAAGGGCCGCCGGCAAACATCACGACAATCTTGCCTTGTACGTCAATCCCTTTATAGGAATTAACGCCAAAAGCCGGCGCTTCTGCGCCAAATCCGACGAACACGATTGGCGCGGTGACGTCGCTTTCCTGGTGGGCGTTGTTGCCCCCCATCACAAAATCTTCTTGCGGTTCAAAAACGTCTTCTTCGCCGTTCCGACTAACAGACAATCGGCTGGCGGAATAATCGGCATTGATTTTCAGGAGTGGAACAGACTGTAAATATGCGCCATTGTCGCCGCCTGGTTTGAGACCCAGGGACCCGAAATAATTGGCGGCGTAAAGCGCTGCGATATCGTAGCCGCGCGTGCCGGCTTCGCGGCCCTCCATCAGATCGTCAGCCAGAAAGTTCAAATGACTCCGCAGTTTGTCGGCGTCGCCCATCCAGCCATTACTACTGGCGGCGTCGATGCCTTGCGGAGATGTTTCATCCTTTAGCGCGGCGACGTGAAGATAGTTAAAATGAATCAGCGCAAAAGCGCCGCCGATAGCGGCAAGCGCGCCCAAAAGAAATTTCCACATAAATCCCCTCCCAAACAATAGATAAGCTGGTCATACCGTACCAGTCTGTTAAGGCTGCAGGCAAACCAAAGACTTGTAAGCCGCGCTTATCCTTCAGTTGCAGCCCAGCGTTCGAGTAATTGGCGTGCGATTGTGAATTTTGGCGGCAAAAAGACGCCAAGCCGTTCTTCGCCATTGAGCAGCGCTTTGATGTCGGCGATTTCAATCCAGCGCGCCTCCTCGATTTCATTTGTATCAAGAGTAAGTGCGCGATCTTCAGTGTCGGCGAGAAAGCCCATCATCAGCGATGATGGAAATGGCCAGGGTTGTGAGAACTGATAGCGCACGTCAGTCAATGTGACGCCTGCTTCCTCGAACAGCTCACGTTTTGCGGCTTCTTCGGGCGTTTCCGCCGCTTCGATAAAGCCGGCAAGCGCAGAAAGAAAGCCGGGCGGGAAATGCGGTCCGCGACCAAGAAGGCAGGCGCCTTCATGAAGCGCCAGCACAATCGCCACCGGGTCGGAACGTGGAAAATGTTCCGCTTCGCATTGATTGCACTGACGTTTTGCGCCGCCGTTTTTCGGTTTCGTCGGGCCGCCGCAAACAGCGCAGAACGTGTGTTTGCGATGCCATTCAAAAAGCCACCGCGCATGCCCGATGATCGCGAGATCGTTGCGCGATATAACGCCAGCCGCCATACGGATTGGCGTGTATTCGCCAAGGTCGGCCAGGGGCGCTGCATCTGGGCTTTCAGCGCAGCAGGAAAAATCAACGGCAAAATGCGGAACGCCATCGCGGGCGCCGAGATAGATGATTGGCGCCTCATCCGGAAAGGCGCTGCGCGCCGCCTCGGAGAGGAAGGCGGCCGATCCGCCGGCGATTAACGGGTCGCCGCACCACAGCGGAACGAACAGACACGAAGGATCGTTGAGCTGCCGTTCAATGAACGCAGTCTGGTCTTCTTCCTGATTGACGCGATCAAGTGGAGAGTTCGCAAACCAGTTAGGATTGTCACCGGGTTTCATGCGGTCTTTTACGCAGCGCATAGCGCAGAGGGCAACACTCCAGTGATGTTGAAATTTTCATTGCCCTATGCGTAGGCTGCAGCCCATTGAATGCCTGCGCTGCTTTCCCGGAGGCGGCGATTTGGGCGATTTCAGCGAGGCGGGAATAAATGATCCAGTTCTTACAACAATGGGTTCCGCCAATTTTGAAACCGCCTTTGTCACGCGTGTGGCGCGAGTTAAAATTCAGGCGAAATCTTCAAAAGGCCGCCGATAAGAAAAGAGTGATCGAAGCAATTAACAGCGGCGCAAGCCGATCAGGCTTGTATTACGGCAACCTGAATCCCTCGGAACCCCAATATAACAGCGATTTCATCGGGCTCGCCAAATATCCGCGACATGGTAAAGAAATCTATCATGACGCCTGCGAGCGATTGCCTTTCAAGGATAGAGTCGTTCGCAAAATTCAGTCTCAAGATGTTTTTGAGCATATTGAATTTGAGCGCGTAACAGCGATTTTGGACGATATTTATCGCGTTCTGGCGCCGGGCGGCGTCTTTCGGTTAAGCGTGCCTGACTATCGGTGTTCGATGCAAACGATGCGATGTGTTTTCGACGATAAAGGGCGCATCATTGCTGACACGATGATGGGAGGGTCGGTTGTCTTCAATGAAGCGGAGGGAACGGCGGAGGCGAGATTCACCGATCAGGGCGATGCGCATTTGTGGTTTCCAACAATCGAAATTGTTCGCGCTCTGATAGCGGGCTCCGATATTTCACGTTGCTCAAAAATTCAGTTTCATCATTACTTCGCTGAAGATGGCGCCCCGGTTGTGAATGATTATCCTGATCTGGATATGCCGGTATGGAGGGCGCCACCCATATTCATGTGGGGCGATGGCGAGCCGATTTCCATCATCGTTGATTTCGAAAAATAGCGGGCGCCGAGGCTCAAGGCCTGGGCGCGATCAGATTAGCCGGTTTCGGTTGTTTCCGGTTGCGGGAGTTTGAGGCCGATCCGGTCCGCCCGGCCGGACACCCATTTGTCAAAAACAGCGTAGACCTGCTCGATCGCATTGATCTCCGTCGGGCTGAGGTCAGGATGATGAGTTTCGAAGATCAGGACTGCGCGGTCGCGATCACCCCTGTTCCATGCTTCATGTTCGAAGCTGTCGTCAAAGGCGATGATCTTGCCTTCTTCCCATTGATACATGTCATCGCCAACGCGAATTTCACAACCTTCCGGTACGATCAGGGGTAAGTGAACGGTCAGTCGGGTGTTCGTCAGGCCGTGATGCGGCGGGATGTGCGCGCCAGGTTCAAGACGTGAGAAGAACGTTTCAAGAGGCACGCCATTGCGACAGACGGTCGGCGCCGCTTTCAACGCCTCCAGTGTTTTGGGAAAGGCCGCCGCCGCTTCATCCTGAACATAGGCATTGAAGTGCAGATAAAGCGCCGACCAGTCCATCTTGCCACGCAGGCCGCTCCATAGCGGTGTCTCAACGTCACTCGGAACATATGGATACTGCTTTGTATTTGCTTTAATCGCCGCCTCATATTCTTCTCGAATGTCCGAATACGCTGCTTCAACTGCGCTCACCCACGGCAACATGTCATTTGGCGTAACGGTGCGCGCCGGCAAGTCAGGCACGTAAAAGTTTTCTGGGCCCTGTTTGGGGACCTGATATTTAACTGGAGATGTTGCGTAATGCGGCCAGACGCCGGCGCGCACCCTATCAAGATCATCATTCTCAAGCGTCTTCCCATATTCATTGATGGTTTCGAGGTGCAGATTGGTGAAGTGCTCCCTGATCGCCGTATCCGCACGTAAAGAATGCGCGCGCAGATCATCCTTTGCTTCAGGGTGCCTGTGAATAACCCTCAGCATTGAATTCATGTCATTGCCAATCGTCCAGATGCAAAGCGCCTCATCCGTGCGCCCTACCGCGTCAAGCGCCGCCCCGGCGTAGAGGGCGAGGGGCGCATTGCCGGAGTCCTCAAGAAAGGCCTCAAGGAATTCGTCGGGGGAGTGGTCGTTGATATCAGGCATTGGGGTCACTGTTGCTAGGCTGAAAAGTAAGCGCTCATCGCTACCCGATTGGCGCGGTGAGCGCAATTCACCCGACGGGTCTTGCAATCCAGACCGCCAGCGCAGATATTCCGCCCCGGAAGGCTGGCGGACGCAGCTCTCGCCAACCCGGTCAGATCCGGAAGGAAGCAGCCGTAACGAGTTTTCGCCGCGGGTCGTTTCAGCCTTCCACCCTTTCTTTTAGGCGCCTAATTTTCCCCGACACGCAGCGACGGCTTTGATCCTGACGCCGGAAACCGCATAATGACGCTTATGAGCGATCTCCATTCAGATGCCAGCGCGGGCGAAGACGGTAAGAAAGCCGCCTATCAGGTGCTGGCGCGCAAATACCGTCCGCAAAGCTTTGAGGACCTTATTGGCCATGAGGCCATGGTCCGGACGCTCAAAAACGCCTTCGCCGCTGACCGGATCGCTCATGCTTATATCCTGACGGGCGTGCGCGGCGTCGGGAAAACCACGACCGCTCGTATTCTGGCGCGCGCGCTCAACTATGTTGGCCCGAACGGTGAAGACAACGGGCCGCAGATGGAGATGACCGAAGAGGGGCTTCATTGCCGCGCCATCGCCGAGAGCCGTCACCCGGATGTTATGGAAATGGACGCGGCCTCTCGCACCGGCGTCGGCGATATCCGCGAGTTGATTGAGGGCGTGCGCTATGCGCCGGTCGAGGCGCGCTACAAAGTCTACATCATCGACGAAGTGCACATGCTGTCGACGGCGGCGTTCAATGCGCTGTTGAAGACGCTGGAAGAGCCGCCGGCCCATGTGAAGTTTATTTTCGCGACAACCGAAATCCGCAAGCTGCCGGTGACGGTGCTGTCGCGTTGTCAGCGCTTTGATCTTCGTCGTATCGATCCGGAAACGCTGGCGGAGCACCTGGCGTCGATCGCGAAAAAAGAAGACGTGCGAATTGCGCCTGACGGCTTATGGATGATCGCCCGCGCGGCGGAGGGGTCCGTGCGCGACGCGCTTTCCATTCTCGACCAGGCGATTGTTCAGCATACGTCCAGTAAGGCTGATGACGAGGAAGTCTCCGCCGATGAAATTCGCGCCATGCTCGGCCTTGCGGATCGAGCAGGTGTCTGGGACTTGATTGACGCCTGTTTTAAAGGCGACGCGAAGACAGCGCTCGACCTTTTCCGCGATCAATATGACGCCGGGGCGGAGCCTGGCGTTATTCTGCGCGACCTTCTCGACCTTGTGCATTTGCTGACCCGCATAAAGGCGGCGGGCCCTTCGGCTGCAGCCCATGGTCCGGCCGGGGAGGCGGATGCGTCGCGCGCTAAAGGGCTCGCCGATGCGCTGGAGATGAATGCGCTGACAAGGAGCTGGTCGCTTTTGATGAAAGGTCTGGGAGAGACGAACGTGGCGCCTGATCCCGCCGCCGCCGGGGAGATGGCGCTGATCCGGCTCTGTTTCGCGGCGGACCTGCCGACCCCGGACGAGGCTTTGCGCGCCTTAAAAAAAAACACTAGCGCCAGCGCCTCACCAACAACCGTAAGCCGTTCCGCGCCTGATAATGCTCCGCGAGCGGAGGAGGCGCCTCCCGCCGTAGTTTATGAGATTGAGCCGCCATTAAGCCAGCGCCCTGCGGATGGTTCCCCATGGCTGCGCGCATTTGAGGATGTCGTGCGGCTGGCGGGTGAGCGCCGCGACGCCAAGCTACGGACCGAACTTGAAAGCTATGTGCACCTTGTTTCGTTTTCTGAGGGGCGCATTGAACTGCGCCTTCATGACGATGCGCCCGGCGACCTAGCCGGGCGGTTGACCCAGCGCCTTAAAGAATGGACGGGGCGGCAATGGGTCGTCACGGTGAATACGCAGGCCGAAGGTGCGGCGACCGTGCGCGATGCGCGCATGGCCGAGGTTCTGGCGCATCCGATGGTCAAGAGAACGCTGGAGCTTTTTCCGGGCGCTGAAGTGACTTCGGTCCGCGAGCCGGAAGCGGCGTCAGCGCCCGCGCCGGAAGAAGATGATGAGGACAAGCCGGTTGATCCGGACGACGACTATCCCGACATGGGATCCGTAGAGCAAAACCCGAGGAACGCGTGATGGATATTGGCGAAATCATGAAACAGGCCGGTCAGATGCAGGCCAAAATGAAAGAAATGCAGGACAAGCTGGCCGACATCGAAGTCGCCGGGGAAGCGGGCGGCGGCATGGTCAAGGTCGTTCTGAACGGCAAAGGCTACGCCAAGGCCGTCGCGATTGAGCGCTCGCTGATGAAAGAGGACGATGCGGAAATCCTGGAAGACCTCATCGCCGCGGCGATCAATGATGCGAAAGCGAAACTGGAAACTCAGTCAGCGGAGCATATGAAAGGCCTGACCGAAGGGCTGCCCCTCCCGCCAGGGTTCAAGCTGCCGTTCTGAGGAACAGAGCATAATGATATCACATGTGAACAGCGCTTGCGCGTATGTATGGACATACCGTGTAAAGCCGGAATGGCGAGAAAGGTTCGCCGAAGCATATGGCCCCAATGGTGTGTGGCGGGCCTTTTTTATGAAGTCGTCGGGCTATATTCGCACTGATTTAATGCGCGACGATGATGATCCCGACCGGTTCGCCACCGTGGACTATTTTAAGGATAGTCAATCGCGAACTGACGTTGTCGCTGCCAACTCAGAAGAGTTTGAGAAAATCGATAGTGAGTGGGAAGAAGCAACAATAGAAGAATCATTTATTGGCATGTTTGTAACGGAGTCGAATAGCTAGTCCATGCCCGCATCTCCCATCGGTCCCGAGTTACAGCGTCTTATTGATCTCCTGGCGAAAATGCCGGGGCTGGGTCCGCGCTCAGCCAAGCGTGCCGCGCTTTATCTGTTGAAACGTCGCGATCAGGTGATGGCGCCGCTCGCCTTCGCCCTCGATGACGCAGCGAAAAAAGTCAAAGCGTGTTCTGCTTGCGGCAATTGGGATTCCATCGACCCTTGCGCTGTCTGCGCGGATGTTGAACGCAGCGCCAGCGTTCTGTGCGTTGTCCAGGATGTCGGCGATCTCTGGGCGCTGGAGCGCGCCGGCGCTCACAAGGGGCGCTATCATGTGCTGGGCGGGCTGCTCTCGCCGCTGGACGGCGTTGGGCCCGATGATCTGAATGTCGGCGGCCTGGTCGCCCGCGCTGGTGAAGATATCGTGACGGAGATTGTGCTGGCGCTGCCCGCCACGGTCGATGGCCAGACGACGGCGCATTATCTGACGGAGCACCTTGAAACCGCTGGCGTCACCGTCACCCGCCTCAGCCAGGGCGTGCCGGTCGGCGGCGAACTGGATTATCTCGACGAAGGAACGTTGAGCGCGGCCATGAAAGCCCGGCGCTCGTTCTAGGGGGCGGTGCTTGCTGACCTTGGGAAAACGCCCACAAGAGAACAAACAGCGAATCGTCTAAGGTAGCCCCATGATTATCGATGTCCTGACTGAATACGGATTGCCGCCGGACCGCCCGGGTCTCCTGATCGCGGTCGCGCTCCTGATCGCGGCGATCTATTTCATTATCCATTCAAATCGCGTGGCGAGGCGTGCGGCGCGTCTTCGCAGTGAGCTTGAGCAGTCGAAACTGGCGCTTGCGACTGCTGAAACTCGGCTTTCGGAAATGGAGCCCGTTCGCGCTGAGCTGGAAAGCGAAAGGGAGTTTCGTCAGGACTTGCAATCCCAGGCCGCCGCCAATGAAGCCAAGCTCGCCGAGCGCGAAAAAGCGCTTGGCGAATTGAAGCAGCGCATGGACGCTGAATTCAAAGCGGCGACATCGGAAATGTTGAAAGGCGCGCACGAAGCCTTTCTTCAGCGCGCCAATGAAACTTTCGCGCGCTATCGCGAAACCGCGAAAGCGGAAGGCGACACACGCCGCAAAGCGATCGACGATTTGTTGAAGCCGGTCAGCGATACCCTGGTGCGTTATGAAAAAGGGTTGTCGGAACTGCGCGACGAGCAGCAAAAATCCCGCGGCGAACTCAAAGGTCAGATCGGCGCTTTGGCGCGTTCGACCATCGAAGTCCGGGAAGAGGCGCAGAAGCTGGCGACGGCCTTGCGCGCCGGGCCAAAGACGCGCGGACGCTGGGGTGAAGAACAGTTGCGCAATGTGGTCGAGATCGCCGGTATGGCGGCGCATGTTGATTTTGTCGAACAGGCCTCACACGACGATGGCGAGCGCCGCAAACAGCCCGACATGGTGGTGCGCCTGCCCGGCGAGCGCGTGATTGCGGTCGACTCTAAAGTATCGCTCGGCGCCTATCTTGATGCGGTGGAAGCCGACAAGGATGAAGATCGCGCCACGCATCTGAACCGCCATGCGGACGATCTCTGGAACCACGTCAAAACGCTGTCCGCAAAAGAATATGCCGCCTCGCTTCGCGATGCGCTCGACTATGTCGTGATGTTCGTGCCCGGAGAAAACTATTTCGCCGCCGCCATGGAAGTGCGCCCGCAACTTTATCAGGACGCCTTTGACCGGAAAATTCTGATTGCGACGCCGACCATTCTGATCGCCATGCTGAAATCCGCGGCGCTCAACTGGCGCCAGGAAAAGATGACGGAACACGCGCAGGTCGTCGCGTCGATGGCGAAAGACCTGTATGACAGTCTCAGCACGATGAGCAGGAATCTGTCCGGGCTTGGCAAGTCATTGAACAGCGCCCTCAAAAACTATAACGCAACCGTTGGCGGCTATGAGAGCCGTGTCATGTCGCGGGCGCGCAGGTTCGCGGAATACGAAATTCCAGGCGTTGAAGCGGATATTGAGCCGCTTGCGGCGATTGAAAGCGCGCCGCGCCAGTTACGTTCCGAACAGGCCAGCCTGCTCGACAACAACACAGAAGACGACGCGGCCTGATCAGGGTCAGCGCAACGGAAAGGGCGGGCGTTCGATGGTCGTTTCAGGCTCCGGTTTTACGCCTGATTCCGCTATCGCCTCTTCCCGTTCAAGGCGCTCGAAAGCTTCTTCTTCCGGGGACAGCGATCTATAGTTTTCACCGACTTCTTCAGTGCTGGAAGCGTTTTCGGGCGCCGCAGGCTCAGACTCAATCAGGTCACCGGAATGCGCTATCTCATTTTCAGGTTCTGAGAAGGCGGGCGCAACATCATCATTTGACGTTGTAATCTGAGGCGCATCAAAGGCGTTGTCTTCCGTTCCTGCAACCCGCTCCCGCAATCTGTCGATTTCCGCGAGGATCGTGTCGTCGCCGGCGCTCGTGTTTTCGGGCTGTTCTTCATGCGTGGTTGATTGTTCAGCTACAGCGTTCATCGCGTCGAGCGTCGCCATCAGCGATGTCGGCGACACGATCCAGACGCGTGCGCGATAGCTGTCCTGAACCAGGTCCGGAAAATGCGTGTGCAGATCATTAACAATGACGTCGGATGGCGCGTAAATCATCGCCGATGTTGCTGTCTCGCCAGTTATGATCAGCTTTTCTGCTGCGTCCACGATATGGCTTAAGACGGCGCGCCGATATTCGTTCATGGCTGACCCGCCGCCGGATGATGGTCCGCTCTCGCGCATATAGTCTTCAAAAGCCTCGACCGGATAGCTCGCATCGACAGCAATAGGCGCGCCGCCGCCCGACGGCGCGATGGTGCAGTCGGCCTGCTTTCCGCTGGATAAATTTACGCCCAGCGCGTAACGGCCTTGAGGGACGATAGCGCTGACGAGATCCGGAAGAAGGACGGGATTGGTTTTGAACGGATGAGCAGGCTTTTTTTCGACCAGTCGTTTAAGATCGGCGAGTTGCGCCGATAACCCCGCAGCGCGTTCCCGGTCAGCGCTCAAATCGTCAATGCGTTTCGTCAGGCGTTGCAGCGCGTCCTGCATGGATCTGCGCAGATTGCTCAGCTCCTGACCCACATAATCGGCCATTTCCGTAGCCGTCGGCTCCGCCCCGCTCGCCCCATGGGCGCTTTGCTCAGCGGCGTGTTCAAGGCGCTGGTTAAGTTCTGCGGATAGAGCGGCGAAGCGTTCTTCCATGGTTTCGGTAAGGCGTTCCTGCACGACATTTACATCTGCGCCCAGCGTATCGGCCTTCTCGGACAGTTTGCGCTCCACGGAAGCGAGCGAGCGTAAACGCTGCTCCAGCACCGCCTCGTTTTTACGGCGTTCAAATTCCGCTTCGCGCCGCGCGTCATCGCGGGCCGCTTGATATAGTTCTTCGCGTTCTTGCTCCAGTCTTTTTGCCTGTTCAGCTTCGTCGCGCAGTCGCGTTTCATGGCGGAGGCGTTCGCGCTCCTCCAGTTCAGCTTGCCGCCGTCGAGCTTCGACATCATCATCCAGTTTCTTGAGTTCATCGACGACCGGGCGAGACTGGCTTGGCTGTTCATCCCGATACGGTTCTTCGTGGCGCGGCGAGGCTTGAGCGATTGAAACATCAGTCAGACGATCATCTTCATAATGACCGCCATCGGTTACGGCATGATCCAAATTATCATTGTGGTCCGGCTGTTCTTTCTTGTTCTTTCGAGAGAACAATCCGGCAAATGGCGCGCGGGTTTTTTTCACCTCTTCAGTGCGCTCAACGTCTGTCCGATCACTGTCATCTTTTGGCGGGGACGTATCCGAGCGTTGCGATGGAGGGAACAGATTTTCATCATCCAATATCTCATCAGTCTGCAGCACTGCTGGCTCCAGGTCGTCAAATGTGATTTCCGCATCTTCGCCGGCAGGCTCGAATACTGCCTTTTGCGCCGCCGCCCGGCGCCGGGCGGGCGCGATCACCCGGGCGCGGATCATGAACATAATGAGAAGCAGAAAAATCACCGCGCCTACGCCAAACCCAAGCCAAAGCTGCGGCGATGGCGCATCAATAAGCGGTTCGGATGTCGGCGGCGCTTGTTCCTGGGCCGCCACGCCCTCGGGCCCGTTCTGAATGAACGGCGTCAGCAAATCCATGTCCCACCCCACGCGGTACTCGATACTGAGCGGCAGCTTAGGCGAAAAAGCTATAAAATGCGAGGGGTTAGCTAAGGGCCCGATCAATGCTGGCGATCACGCCTCATCTTGACGATATAGCCCTGCGATCATAGGTGATGACCATGGCTATACGCGAAATCATAACAGCGCCCGATCCGCGTCTGCGCGAGGTTTCAAAACCCGTCGCCAGGGTCGATGACGGTCTGCGCGCGCTGATGGATGACATGCTGGAGACGATGTATGCTGCGCCCGGCATCGGCCTTGCCGCGATCCAGATCGGCGAGCCGCTTCGCGTCATCGTGATGGACCTCGCAGGTGAGGAGGAAGAGCCGGCGCCGCGCTATTTTGTTAACCCTGAAATTCTCGATCCGTCTGAAGACATGAGCGTCTATGAAGAAGGCTGTTTGTCGGTGCCGGAGTTTTACGATGAGGTCGAGCGCCCAGCGAAATGCCGCGTGAAATATCTCGATTATCAGGGCGATGAGCAGGTGCTTGAGGCCGAAGGGCTGCTCGCGACCTGCGTTCAGCATGAAATGGATCACCTTGAAGGTGTGTTGTTCATTGATCACCTGTCCCGCCTGAAGCGCGAACGCGTTTTAAAGAAACTGAAAAAAGAACAGCGTCTCGCGGCAGAATAACCGATACGGTATTTTTGAGGAGTTTTGGCGATGCGCCTGGCCTTTATGGGGACGCCGGATTTTGCCGTTCCCGTTTTAAGCGAATTACTGGCGGCTGGGCATGATATCGCAGCGGTTTATACCCGTGCCGCGCAACCCACAGGCCGCGGGCGAAAATTAACGCCGTCGCCCGTACAGACCTTCGCTGAACTCAACAGCATTGAAATCCGTACGCCAAAGAACTTCAAATCCGAGACAGAGCGGGCGGCGTTCTCAGCCCTGAACCTCGATGTCGCGATTGTTGTCGCCTATGGACTGATTTTGCCTCAAGCAGTGCTCAATGCGCCGGCCCATGGGTGTCTTAATCTCCACGCCTCACGATTGCCGCGTTGGCGCGGCGCCGCGCCCATTCAGCGAGCAATCATGGCGGGCGATAAGCTGACCGGCGTTGATGTGATGCGCATGGAAACGGGCCTTGATACAGGACCCGTTCTGTTGTCGGAAACCGTTGAAATCAAACCTGCTGACACATTTCAAACGTTGCATGACCGGCTTTCGCATGTCGCCGCGCAATTGGCTCCTCGTGCGCTGGCGGCGCTTGAACGCGACGCTTTAGGCGAGAAAATTCAGCCGGAACAGGGCATTACCTACGCTCACAAAATATCGCCCGAAGAAGCGAAGATCGATTGGTCAAAACCGGCGAGTGACGTTGATTGCCATATTCGCGGCCTGTCGCCATTTCCCGGCGCCTGGTTTGAAGTGGACGGGGCGCGGATCAAAGCGTTGTTTTCGCGCGTCTCGGATGGGGCTGGGGCGTCAGGAACAATTCTGCAGGCGGATGAAAAGCTCACGATCGCTTGTGGCGATGGCGCAGTGGAATTGGTGCAGCTTCAGCGAGCTGGAAAACGCGCACAACCTGCGAAGGAATTTTTGCGAGGCTTCGATCTGGTAGCGGGCCGCTCAATTTAGAGCGGCGCAAACCAGTCTGCTGAATGGTGTTTCAGGCCCGGCTTGGCGCGGCCAATGTTCGTGGAAAATAAAACCGCTTCGGCGCGTCCCACAAGGTTTTCAATCGGCAAAAGGCCAACGCCATTGATGGGAAAACGGCTGTCCAGTGAATTGTCCCGATTGTCGCCCATAACAAATATATGGTTTTCGGGAATGACAAGCGGGCCAAAAAAGTCACCGGGATATCGATCGCTGCGTTCAAGAATTTGATGCGTATCGCCGTCTGGCAAGGTCTCTATAAACTGCCCTACGTTCATGACGCCTCCAACATGCTCACGATAAGCATAGGCGTCCTCCAATTGCCGGGATGCCAGAACGCCATTCAGATAAAGGCGGCCCTTGTCGATTGCGACCTTGTCTCCCGGCAGGCCAACCACCCTTTTAATAAGGGTTTTGCCGTCGCGCGGATGCTTGAAAACAACAATCTCGCCCCGTTTGGGGGCGGTATATAACACTCTGCCGCTTGGCGTATCGAGATCGGGCCCGATTGAAAACGGGACGGAGTAACGGCTATAGCCATAGGCGAATTTGTTAACCGCAATACGGTCGCCAACGGTTAGCGTCGGCAACATGCTTTCGCTCGGGATATAATACATGCCATAGGCTGTCGTGCGGAAGGTCATGACAATGGCCAGGACACAGGCAAAAAGAAACAGTTCGGCGCCGATGGATTTCCAGTGAAGCTTTTTGAGCATAATTTTCCCTTTGTCGCATGAGCGTATAAGACCTGATGCCCCGATACAAACTCATTCTTGAATATGACGGTACGCCCTTTGTCGGCTGGCAGCGCCAGAACAATGGCCCCTCTGTGCAGCAAGCCCTTGAGGCCGCCGCGCAGGCGCTCAGCGGCGAGCCCGTCACCGCTCATGCGGCGGGCCGCACGGATGCCGGCGTTCATGCCCTTGGCATGGTCGCGCATCTCGACCTGGAAAAAGAATTTGAGATAAAAGCGGTTCGAGACGGACTCAATCACCACTTGAGGCCTGCGCCGGTGTCGGTGCTGCATGCAGAATGTGTGAGTGATGATTTCCACGCCCGATTTTCCTGTATCCGGCGAGCCTATGAATATCGCATCGTTACGCGCCGCGCGCCTTTGACGCTCGATCTCAATCGCGCCTGGCGCATTCCATATTCGCTCGATGCGGAGGCAATGCACGCGGCTGCACAGCTTCTTGTCGGGAAACATGACTTCACGACCTTTCGGGCGGCGGCCTGTCAATCGGCGTCGCCGGTTAAAACCTTAGAAGAGATTTCCGTCTCCCGCGCTGGCAATGAGATTTATGTGCGCTGCGCGGCGCGGTCATTTCTCCATCATCAAGTACGGTCCATTACAGGGTCGCTGGCGGAGGTCGGCGCCGGGAAATGGCGCGCCAGAGACCTTAAAGCAGCGTTGGAGGCGCGAGACCGTTCGTATTGCGGGCGCGTGGCGCCTGCTGACGGGCTTTATTTTGTCCGGGCTGATTACGAGAGCAACTGATAAAGGCCAACCGCCCCATGGGTCACCACCGTATCGACAATAATCTCGATCAATATCAGCATGGCGATCAAAGATACGGTCATAACTATATTGAGCGGCAGGCACGCCCGCAACACGCCCCATAAAATCGCCAGACTGAGAAACAACGCCGGCAGATAGAGCAGAACAAATAAACTGACATTTCCGGTTAGCCCCAGAATCGCCGCCGGCGCCGCGACCAGTGCGAACGCAATCAGCCGGCTCCAGTTAAAGGCGACGATGACGTTGGCCGCTTGACGTGACGCATTGATTGCACTGGCGGTAATCACAAGCGCGCCAATGTTCGCGGCCCAATAAAGAACAAGCGCAACGATCTCAGCAGCGAGCAGAACAAGCACCGGGGCTTTGACCAGTATGGTCTCCTGAATCTCCGGCGTTTCGGCTAATGTTTCCCGCGCGGCGAGGAAGGCGATTGCCGCGAGCGGCGTTGATAATGCGATGGCCCAGAAAGATTTAAAAACGCCGTCGGTTGTGCTGTCGATGTCACCGCGCCAGTCGCCGCCGCCAAAGGCCATTCGCCAAACGCCGCGAAACTGTTGCGCGACATAATCCGGACTGATCATTGCGCGCCGCCATGTTGCTGAAAATATTGCGTCAGTATAGCTTCATAGATGTTTGAGAGAAGAGTGATGTCGGCGACAGCGACATGTTCATCCGTTTTGTGCATGGTGGCGCCGACAAGGCCGAATTCCGCAACTGGCGCGTGGTCTTTGATAAACCGCGCATCGGATGTGCCGCCTGAGGTTGAAAATTCCGGCCTGCGCCCGGTTTTCTCTTCAACGCAGTCCGCAATAAGGCCCAGGAATGTTGTATCTGTTGTCAGAAACGCTTCGCCGGAAACAACTGCGTCGATATGGTAAGTTGCGTTGAGTGTTGACGCGAGGTTGTCGAGCTGCTCACGCAGCCACGCTTCGATGGAGGCGCCCGTCCAGTTCGGGTTGAAACGGATGTTGAAGCGGGCGGTCGCTTTTTCCGGAATGACATTATGGGCGGGGTTGCCGATATGAATATCCGTAACTTGCAGGCTTGACGGTTGGAAGCGTTCATAGCCCTTATCCAGCGGCGTCTCGCTGAGATGTAGGAGTTTGCGCAAGAGCGCAGGGATCGGATTATCCGCCCTGTGGGGATAGGCGACGTGCCCCTGAACTCCTGTCACGGTGAGCCAGCAGTTAATGCTGCCGCGTCGCCCGACCTTGATCATGTCGCCCATGGCCTCGGGGTTGGAAGGCTCGCCCACAAGGCAATGATCAATCTCGATCTCACGTTCTTTCAACCAAGCAAGCATCTTCCTGGTGCCGTTAACTGCAGGCCCTTCCTCGTCGCCGGTGATCAGGAATGAGAGAGACCCCGTGACTGCGCCGGCTTTGATCGCGCGCGCGGCGGCGGCGGCGAATGCGGCGATCGCGCCTTTCATGTCAGCGGCGCCGCGTCCCCATAAAGCGCTGTCCTTTACCGCGGCCTCAAAGGGAGGCGAGGACCAGTTTGCTTCATCGCCCGCCGGTACGACATCGGTGTGACCGGCAAAGCAGAAATGCGGCGCAGCGGTTCCGTAACGCGCATAGAGATTATCGACGTCCTCGAATTTCAGGCGCGTACATTCGAATCCGAGTTGTGAAAGGATGTCGGAAAGAACATCCAGCGCGCCTTCATCAGCGGGCGTTACGGAGCGGCGGCGGATTAAATCCTGCGCCAGGATGATTGGGTCGATTTCACTCATGGTTCTCGGCTAGTCTAAGCGTGAACCGTTAACAAGCCCAGCAGAGGTCCCATGCCGAAAGTTGACCTTTTATCAGCGCCGGTGAAAACCGCATGCGCCTATCCGCCGCCATATGACGCTCATTGCGAAGGGCGCAGCAAGGTTGCGCTTGGGGACCTTGGCGATCTGACGCAGTTCGGCGTTAATCTGACGCGTCTGGCGCCGGGCGCCGCCTCAGCGCACAAGCACTGGCACCAACAGGAGGATGAACTTGTGTTCATGCTTGAAGGTGAGGCGGTTCTCGTCGAGGACACTGGCGACACTATCCTGCGCGCCGGGGACGCCGCGACGTTCAAGGCCGGTGTTGAGAACGGGCATATGCTCATTAATCGAAGCGCCAAAGACTGTGTATTCCTCGAAATCGGCGCGCGCGCCGAGAACGAAGTGTCAAGCTACACAGATCCTGATGTCGATATGCGGATGGTCAAAGAGAACGGCGCCTGGACGCCCCGCCATAAAAATGGCGAGCCTTATTAAGCCCGCAGCAATTCGTTAACGGATGTTTTTGCGCGGGTCTTTTCGTCAACTTGTTTGACAATCACTGCGCAATAAAGGCTGGGACCGCCTTTGTCGGACGGGAGCGAGCCCGGAACGACGACAGAATAAGGCGGCACCTCGCCATAGGTGATCTCCCCAGTGTCCCGGCGAACGATTTTTGTGGATGCGGTGATGAAAACCCCCATGGCGATCACCGAGCCCTCGCCGACGATCACCCCTTCAACGACTTCCGATCGAGCGCCAATGAAACAGTTGTCTTCAATGATCACCGGATTGGCCTGCAAAGGCTCCAGAACGCCGCCGATGCCCGTTCCGGCGGAGATATGGCAATGCGCGCCAACTTGCGCGCATGAGCCGATTGAGGCCCAGGTGTCGACCATTGTGCCTTCACCCACATATGCCCCGATATTCACGAATGACGGCATCAGGACAACGTCTTTTGCGACATAGGAACCGCGCCGGACGGTGGCGGGGGGAACAGCGCGAATGCCCGCGCTCTCGAAGTCTTCCGCCGCCCAGCCATCGAATTTTGACGGTACCTTGTCCCACCAGGCGGCGGCGCCAGGACCGCCGGGAATCGAATCATTCGGGAACAGACGAAAAGACAAAAGCACGGCTTTTTTCAGCCATTGATGAACAACCCATTCATCGTTTTTTTGCTCTGCGACGCGCGCGGCGCCGCTGTCCAGTTGCTGCAACGCTGCGATCACGGCGTCGCGTATCTTTCCTTGCGTGCCGGTGGAAATATTGGCGCGATCCTCCCATCCTGCATTGATCACGGACTGGATGTCGGCTGTGTCGGTCATCGTTTTTGCTTTCTTATCGGGTGTCGGCGTTGTCGGCGGATGTTTTGACGCGGGATAAAAATCCGGTCAGATCGTTGGTCGTATGATGGACATGCGCCGCCGTATCGCCGGGCGCCGCGGGGCGCTTGTCATGGGGTTCGTCAGCAAGCCAGGCCGCATCGGAGCAGACAAGAACGGTTGTCATGCCCATGTCATGCGGGGCTTGCAGATTTTGAACGAGGTCCTCGAACATGATTGCTCCGTTAGGAGCGACGCCATGTTCGTCGAGAAATGTCTCGTAGGTTTCACGCCGGGGTTTGGGTTTGTACTGCGCCGCCTTGATGTCAAAGACTTCGTCGAAGAGATGAAAGACGCCAAGGGCGCCGGCGACGTTTTCCGCGTGACGGACGGACCCGTTGGTAAAGATGTATTTTTTCCCCGGCAGGCGGGCGAGCTCGTTGGCCAGCGCCGGATTGGGCTTGATCGGCGCCAAGTCGATATCATGGACGAACTCCATGAAATGGTCCGGGTCGACGCCATGTTCGGTCATCAGACCGCTCATTGTCGTGCCGTAGCGCACATAATAGTCTTTCTGCAAACGCCGCGCGTCGTCGTGAACAAGATCAAGCCGATCACGGATAAACGCCGTCATACGCGCATCGATTTGCGCAAAGAGCTGACACTCCGCTTCATAAAGAGTGTTGTCGAGATCGAAAATCCAGCTTTCGATGTGTCTGAGGTCAACCAAGATTGATGCGCCTATTGGGTCGGCGGCGCGATAAACATCTCCGGCAGGAAATCAAACGTCGCCGAAGTCGACCCTCCGATTTCAACGCGCTTGAACATCGCCTCGTCAAGATCCTGATCCGCGCAGGCGAGATCGTTGGTGACGCTGAACATAACCGCCTTGACACAAAGTGATTTGTCGCCGCCAGTGATGCGCCGTTCGCTCAAGGCGCCTTCGATCACGCCATAAACATAGTAGTGGTCATGCTGAAGATCGCCTTTGATGATTTTCGCGCAATCGCCAGGTTCAATTTTCCACCAGCCTTTCGCGGTGTAGGCGTCTTCTTCTGCGGGTTGCCCGATGGCGCTCCACACCGGATCATTGGTTTTGTTGCAATAGAAAAAGCCGAGCTTTGCTTCGCGCGCATTGGCGTCATCGATCAAAGCATCAATGACTTCGTCGTCGATGCTTGTTCCCTCGGTCAGCCCTTTTTGCTTGCGATAATTCGCCAGGACGCGCTGGGTTGATCGCCCCATAGCGCCGTCGATGCGGCCTACATCCTGGCCGATATCCGTGAGCAGGCGTTGTACGCCCGCAACCTCAGCGGAATAGACAGTGTAATTGCTTGCTTCCGTGAAGTCGGTTTGCCAATTGCCGGCTGCCGATTCGGTGACTTCAACATCAAAGAATTTTCGCTGACGCATCGGGTCGTCCCGGCAGACATCCTGATTGCGTAAATTGAAAAAACCGGAATTCTCAACGCACAGGGGCGTATCGCCTGACCAGGTCCGCAACGGGCCCTGATGGCCGGGGATCGCCTCGGCGAAAACAAAAAACCGTCCGGGGTTGGTTTGCTCCGTCAGGGCGACCTTGCATTGGCCGGGGCGCAGACGCCACCAGCCACGTGTCGCCAGCCGGTCGCCATCCACATACCCTATGGCCGCCGAAAGCGCATAGCTCGACTTGTTGCACAGGCTATATTTTGCGCTCGCCGCTGTTGCGCTGAAGGTGAATAGAAAAAACAGACAAAAAAGGATACGCATTGCGCTTTGCTCGCAATTTACGAAAAAAGAGATCGGTAATTCAGCCGAAACCGGCGCGCGGATCAAGCGGAAGACCGATGGACCTGACAAAGAAATCTGATGGGAACGCCGTGGCTTCGCCGCGATCAGCGCAAATCCGCGTCAAGGTATTGTTTCCGTTGCCGCTTTTTAAGCCTTATGATTATTTTGCGCCTGCGGAAGAGATGGAAATCGGCGCCTTTGTCATTGCGCCTTTTGGCCCCAGAGAGATCCGCGGCGTCATCTGGGCCGCCTCTGAAGACGATGTGGCCCCGGAAAAAGTCAAATCGATTATCAGGCGTTGCGATGGCCCGGTGTTGAGTTCTGGCTTGATCGATTTCGTCAACTGGACTGCGAATTACACCATGTCCCCGATGGGGTCGGTCCTTCGCATGGTGATGCGGTCCGGCGATTTCATCGAGCCGCCGGCCATGCAGACCGGTTATGTCGCTACGGGCCAGAGGCCACCCCGGATGACGCCGCAACGCGATGCAGTGCTGAGCGCAGCCGGGACCGAGGCGAAAACAGCGGCGATGCTTGCAGCAGCAGCAGGGGTCAGCGATGGCGTTGTGCGCGGTTTGACTAAGTCCGGCGCCTTGCAACCAGTAGAAATTGATCCGGACCCGCCCTTTTCTGCGCCGGATCTGACGCAGCCAGGGCGCTCGCTTTCAGACGAACAAGCCCTGGCGGCGAGTACGCTGATCACCGCTGTTGAAAAAGGCGGACACTCAACCATGCTTGTTGACGGCGTCACCGGTTCCGGCAAAACCGAGGTCTACCTGGAAGCGGTTGCCGCTGCGCTAAAGGCCGGTCCGACAGCGCAGGTTGCCATTCTGATCCCTGAGATTGCGTTGACGTTGCCTTTCCTGCAGCGGGTAGAGGAGCGTTTTGGCGCGGGGCCAGCGCCGTGGCATTCAGAGCTGACATCCGCTCAGCGCCGACGTACATGGCGTCGCGTGGCGCAAGGGCAGGCGCGGCTTGTCGTTGGCGCGCGCTCGGCGCTTTTCCTGCCCTTTCAAAACTTGCAGCTGATTGTTGTCGATGAGGAGCATGACAACGCTTACAAGCAGGAAGACGGCGTGATTTACCACGCCCGCGACCTTGCTGTTGCGCGCGGCGCGCGTAGCGGGTTTCCCGTCATCCTTGCGTCTGCAACGCCTTCGCTTGAGACGGTCGTCAATGTTGACGAGGGGCGCTATGGCGCTGTCGGACTTGCGTCGCGTGTCGCCGGCGCGGTGATGCCAGAGATTGACCTGATCGATATGCGCGAACATCCGCCGGAACCTGGCGCATGGATTTCGCCGGTGCTGGTTGGCGCAATCGATGATAATTTATCCGCAAACGAACAGTCATTATTGTTTCTGAACCGTCGCGGCTATGCGCCTTTAACGCTTTGCCGGCGTTGCGGCTACAAGCTGACCGCGCCCGGGTCGGACACGATGCTTGTTGAGCACCGTTTTGAAAACCGCCTTGTTTGTCATCATACCGGATTTTCAATGCCGAAACCGACGGCGTGCCCGTCCTGCAATGCGGTTGATTCTCTCGCGCCGTGCGGCCCAGGTGTCGAGCGTGTCGCGGAAGAGTCGCGGGCGCGCTGGCCGGATGCTTCGATCAGTGTGTTGTCGTCCGACACGGCGCCAACACCGTCGGCGATGCGCGCCGTTCTGGACGCCATGCGCAACGGAGAAATTGATATCCTGATCGCGACTCAAGTCGCCGCCAAAGGTCATCACTTTCCCAACTTGACTCTGGTCGGTGTTGTTGATGCTGATCTGGGTCTTGCAGGCGGCGATTTGCGCGCCGGCGAGCGAACCTATCAACTGTTGAGTCAGGTTGCAGGCCGCGCCGGTCGCGCAAAAAAGCGGGGCCGCGCGATGCTGCAAACCTACCAGCCGAAATCGACCGTTCTGCAGGCGCTGGCCGACGGGGACAGAAACGCTTTTCTCGCCGCCGAAGCGGAAGGGCGCCATGCGCTCGGCTTTCCGCCATATGGCCGGTTGGCGGCGATCCTGTTGCGATCACGTGATGAGGCGGCGTTGATGAAGGCGGCCAATGACTTGCGAAGCGCGGCGCCCAATGGCGACGGAGTGGAGGTGATGGGGCCTGCGCGTGCGCCGATCTATAGACTGCGGGGGGAGGCGCGTATGCGTTTTCTCGTTAAAGCGCGCCGGGATGTCAGTCTCCAGGCATACCTTGCGGATTGGCTGTCGCGCGTCAAACAGCCCGGCGCTGTGCGCCGGATTGTCGATATTAATCCCTATACCTTCTTGTAAGGCACGGAATTTTCACCAGCGGTTAACCCTAACAATCCATAAATAAAATTGCTTTGAATTTATTTGTCGAATGAAGGGGGCATCGCCATGCGGGCACTTGTCCATATCGCCGGGCTTTTATTGGCCGCATCGCTTTTCTTCGCTGCGCCTGCCTACGCGCAACGCATTGACGAGGCGCGCATTGGCGTTACAGCGCAAGGGTTTGGCGGCTGGTCGCCGGACCTTGAGCAGGGCGGTGGCGTCAATGTCGAGCTTTTGTTCGAGTCTCCGCGCTTTTTGTCGGCAATCGGTTCGCCGCGCCCTTTGATCGGCGCTAACATCGCGACAGACTCTGACGCGACAAGCCAAATCTATGCAGGGGTTGAGTGGAAAGCCTACCTTGCAAAACGTTTCTTCGCCGCAGGCATGGTCGGCGGCGCTATCCATAACGGCGAAACCGACCCTTTCGATCCTGTTGCGGATGCGGGGCGCATCAACAACACCCAGTTTCTCGGTTGCCGCGCCTTGTTCCGTCTAAGCGCTGATATCGGCTATGACTTTGCTGATCGCGTCAGCGCCTCCATCCACTGGAGTCACATTTCGAACGCCAGACTCTGCGACGAGAATGAAGGTCTCGACAATCTCGGCGTCCGGATCGGCTACCGTTTCTAACAGACTTATTCTCCGCCAATGTGGCGATCGATGAACTCGATTGACTGACGGAGCATCCCGGTTCGCGTCTCGCCGGATGAGAGCCAGTGATCTTCGCCTCTAAGTTCGACAAACACATATGGTTTGTTTGCCGCGACCAGCGCATCGCGCATGATCTCGCTTTGGTAGAACGGCACGACCGTATCGTCCTTGCCGTGGATAAGCATGACCGGCGGTCCTGCATTGGCGGCTTGTCTTGCGGGGCTGACGGCGGCGAGTTCATCGGCATTGCGGAAGCGGCTGCCGATACGGCGTTCCCAATAAGCGGCGTTATTTCTGCTTACGGCGGCTTCGCCGATCATCCTGGGCAGGTCTGAAACGCCGTTTACGCTGACGGCGCATGCGTAAAGGTCAGGCGTTAGGGTGGCGCCTGCAAGCGCGGCGTAACCGCCATAGCTCGCGCCGACAATGCAGATACGCGATGGGTCGGCAATGCCGTCGTCAATCAGCTTTTGAACGCCGTTTGTAATGTCATCCTGCATCTTGCGGCCCCACTCGCCATAGCCGGCCTCGCGAAACGCAAGCCCATAGCCATCGGAACCCCGGAAGTTAGGTTGATAGACGGCGTATCCGCGTGCTGCGTAAAAGAACGCCCACCAGTCGAAAGACTGATCATCCCGACTCGCCGGCCCGCCATGAGGCAGTACGATCAAAGGCATGTTTTCCCGGGATGCGCCAACGGGAGTCGTCAAATAACCATTTACTCTCAAGCCGTCCGGCGCCGCGTAAGCAAATTTGGATTTTTCCGCATAAATCTTCTCAGAAAGGGCTGGGTAGCTCGATGCAAAGAAAGAGAGACTGCGCGTTTTTCTATCGAAGACATAGTAGTCATCCGGCCGATTGGTATAGATTGCGCGCACAAGCATCCTGTTATTGTCTGTTGAGTGTGAAACGACCATTGGAGAGGCGCCTTTCAGCGCTCGCGCAAGATTATCTTGCGCGCCCTGGATGTCAGGATTGAGGTATCGCGCACGGGGCAGATCATCAGTATAGCGAATTCCGACGGCTGTCGCGGGGTGAATGTCGTAGATTACGCTGTCGAGATCATAGTTCTCATCACTGAATAGCGTTTCTGAAATATTCCCTTGTTCGAGGTTATATGCGACAAACGAAACCGTATTGCCCCCGTTGTATGTGGTTGCATAGATCTCGTTTTCCGCCTCGGTTAGACCATGAAAAATGATTGCTGCGCCCCGGCCGCGTTTTTCGGGAATTTCCTGCGCAAGCGCAAACCTGTCCGATCCTGGTTTTTTCCAGTGGACTTCGCGTACGCCTTTAGCGCTTACCGCATCTATTCTTACGACCGGCTCTCCATTTATGTTGACGATCCAGTCAGCGGTTTCAGGCAATCCGCCCTCAACCATTCGCTCCTTGCCGGATTTAAGGTCGACTCGGAACACGGAATATCCTTGTCCGTAGGATGGAGATAATCGCGATGCGTATGTCGAACCGCCGGAAGAGGCTACACGCGCTTTTGGCGTCCAGCGTTTAAAGAAAGCCATGCCAGGATTGCTCAGTGCGCTGGCGACAATCGCGCCGGAGTCTTCGATATAGTAGCTGGTGTCTTTTCGAAATAACGTTTCGGTTTCAAGTTCGACGGTATCGATTGCGATCCAGCGGAAAAACTCCAGGGTTTGCATGCCCGTCTTTGTTTGGGTGTCGTTGGTAAGCGAGGCGAGCAAGAGAAGGTAACGATCGTCGACCCATTTTATTGAGCGAGCTTTGATTTCGCCAACTCCGATGGCTTTTGGCTCCGCGGTCGAATTGGCGAGATCAACAAGAACGACAGTTGTTTGAGCATTTTCGTTGCGCAGGACAGCCACCGTTTCGCCATTAGGCGAAATCTCAGCTGACTGGATCGCTGGGAGCTCGCCGAAAACAGCGGGGTCTGCTTTCTGTCCAGCCGCAGCCGTAAACCCTGCACTCCAAATCAAAATTACGGAAAAGCAAATACGCAGCAATTGCGCCATGGTGGTCCCCTTCGTTGCCCTCAATACCAAACGTCACTCAATCGCTTGGTCCCCCATCGCCAGCAATATTCTGTGCAGCATTTCAGAACGCGCTGAAAACTCAAGATTAATGGGGTAAAAACATTTCGTCATTCCGCCACGCTGAGCAGTTATTGCGTTGTGGCGGCGTTTATTGGGAGTCCAATATAAAAAGCATCGATTGAGCCTATTCGCCGCCAATATGTCGATCGATGAACTCAATTGATCGCTGGAGCATTTCGATTCGAGTCTGGCCAAATGAGAGCCAGTGGTCTTCACCTTCAAGCTCGATAAACTCAACGGGTTTGTTGGCCGCAACCAATGCGTCTCGCATGATCTCGCTTTGCTCAAAATTAACTACTGTATCATCTCGACCGTGAATGAGCATTATTGGTGCTGTGGCGCTAGTAACGCGTCGCTTCGGGCTGACTGCTGCTAATTCATTGGAATCTCGAAAGCGACTACCAATACGTTTTTCCCAATATTCAGCACCAAGGCTACTTTGTAGCGCTGCGGCGCCAATCATGGTTGGGAGATCGCTGACGCCATTCACGCTGACAGCGCAGGCATAAAGGTTTGGTGTTAAAGTAGCGCCAGCGAGTGCTGCATAGCCGCCATAGCTTCCACCAATAATGCAAATTCTTTCAGGGTCAGCCAAACCATCGTCGATGAGTTTTTGAACACCATTGGTGATGTCGCTCTGCATTTTTCGACCCCATTCACCGTATCCTGCTTCGCGAAACTTTAGTCCGTAACCAAATGAACCACGGAAATTGGGTTGGTACACAGCATACCCACGCGCAGCATAAAAGAACGCCCACCAGTCAAAAGATTGAGTGTCACGACTTTCTGGGCCACCATGAGGAAGAACAATAAGCGGTAGGTTTTTTGCGTCCTTACCTGCAGGAATTGTAAGGTATCCGTCTATCTCAAGCCCATCTGCCGAAGTATAATCGAATTTTGTCTTTTGGGCGTAAATTTTATCCGCAATGGCTGGCCGAGTGGATGAAAAGAAAGCGAGATTTCGCGTTGGCTTATCGAATAGATAGATATCTGTGGGGCGATCAGCATAAACAGCACGTATAATGAGTTTTTCACCGTTTTGGGACTTAGATGTGATGTAGGGCACAGCGCCCGGTAAAGCTTGACCAAGACTGTCTTGTAAGCGCTGGTCATCTGGGTTTAGATGGTGCGCACGTGGAAAGTCGTCAGTATAGTAAACGGTGGTTGCCGTTGCCGTGTCAGCGTCATAATAGATACTAGTGATGTCGTATTTATCATCGCGAAAAATAGTTCTCCCCATCACGCCGGTGTCAAGGTTGAATCCAGAAAGGCCGATAGTGTCTTGGCCGTTATATCCTGTTGCGAGGATCTCATTGGACGTTTCACCCAAGCCATAATATGACACGGTCTCGGCGCTGCCATATTCAGCTTTATATGTGATCAGATGATCAAAAGTTCTGCCGTTCGGTCTGCGGCGATAGATTTTGCGTTCGTCCGTTCTTTCGTTGAAATCGATACGAAGAATGGCCTCCCCGTTCTCGTCAACAATCCAATCATATGTATCTGACTTCCCGCGATAAGTGATTTTCTCGCGACCTGTTTCAACATTTACATTGAACAGGGAATAGCCATCACCGATGTCACGCTTTTTAAGGCGTACCGAAACAGGTGTTGATGGTGCTCTTGCATCAGGTGTCCAACGGGCAAAAACGGCATCATTTGGTGACTCCGGTGTGGTTGCCAGGATATTGCCAGGTGAGGGTACATAGTAACCAGCATCCTGTCTGAAGAGCATTTTCAGTTCGCGAGTTTCTTTTGAAATAGATATCCATCGAAAGAGCTCTCTTGTTTGTCCACTTGTGTTGAATGCGCTGCCTAGGTTCTGGGAATCTGAGGCTAGCAATAAGAGATGGTCATTGCCGACCCATTGGAGGCTGCGTGCTTTGACGGCGCCGACAATGACGCCATTGGGTGTTGCATTGGGGTTATCGAGGTCAAAAAATACGACTGTCGATTGTCCGTTTGAATTCTGTAACAGGCCAACGGTTTTGCCGTCTGGAGATATTTCGACCATATCTATCGAAGGCAACGCTCCAAAAAGAGCTGGATCGGCTTTTTGCGCTGTCGCAGCCGTAAGTCCGGCGCTCCATGCTAAAATTATGGAAAAGCAAATACGCAGCAATTGCGCCATGGTGGTCCCCTTCGTTGCCCTCAATACCAAACGTCACTCAATCGCTTGGTCCCCCATCGCCAGCAATATTCTGTGCAGCATTTCAGAACGCGCTGAAAATTCAAGATTAACGGGCTAAACCCGCCCCGCCATTCCGCCGCACCGCGCAATTGTTGCGTCGCGGCGGGGGCCATGCTACCCCCTCGCGCGATCAATCGGGGAAGTGTGGCGCATCGTCGCTTTCAGCTTTCTTTTCGTAAAGTATTTCATAGGGTTAGGCGCTGCGTCGGCGGCGCATTCAACAGGAGCATCGACTGATCCGTGTCAGGTGACCTCGCCCCCACATCCGGCGTCGCAGGCCGCTATGCGTCAGCGCTGTTCGATCTCGCCCAGGAAGCGGGCGCGCTCGACGCTGTCGAGAGCGATCTGAATTCGCTGAAAGCCGCAATCGCATCGTCGTCAGATTTGCGTGATTTCCTGAAAAGCCCTGTTTATGACGGCGCCGATCAGATGAGCGCGATCGCCGCGCTGGCGGAAAAAGCCGGCTTTGGCGCGCTGACAACGAATTTCCTGAAGCTGGTGGCGAAAAACCAGCGACTTTTTGCGTTAGAAGGCATGCTGAGCGCCTTCAACGCGCTGGCGGCCAAGGCGCGCGGAGAGATTACGGCTGAGGCTGTTTCGGCGGCGCCTCTCAACGAGGACCAGTCGAAAGCGCTGCGCCATGAAATCGAGCGCCAGGTCGGCAGCGCCGTCAATCTTGAAACCCGTGTCGATCCGGATCTTCTGGGCGGTCTGATTGTGAAAATCGGCTCGCAGATGATCGACGCATCCCTGAAGACAAAACTCAATCGTTTGAAAACCGTGATGAAAGAGGCCTGACGCCATGGAGCTCAATGCCGCAGAAATTTCCTCAATCCTGAAGCAACAGATCAAGGACTTCGGCAAGGACGCCGAAGTTTCGGAGATCGGCCAGGTGCTGTCCGTCGGCGACGGCATCGCGCGCGTTTACGGCCTAGACAATGTGCAGGCCGGCGAGATGGTCGAATTCTCGGACGGCGTTAAAGGCATGGCGCTGAACCTCGAAAGCGACAATGTCGGTGTCGTTATCTTCGGCGAAGACCGCAACATTAAAGAGGGCGATACGGTCAAACGGACCAAGACCATCGTCGACGTGCCGGTCGGCAAGGGACTTCTTGGCCGCGTTGTAGACCCTCTCGGCAATCCGATTGACGGCAAGGGCCCGATTGAGGCGACGGAGAGGCGTCTCGTCGATGTTAAGGCGCCGGGCATCCTGCCGCGTAAATCCGTGCACGAACCGATGCAGACAGGGATCAAAGCCGTCGACGCAATGATCCCGATTGGCCGCGGTCAGCGCGAGCTTGTGATTGGCGACCGTCAGACCGGTAAAACCGCGATCTGTGTTGATGCGATCCTTAACCAGAAAGATATCAACGCCGGCGACGACGAGTCCAAGAAGCTTTATTGCGTCTATGTCGCGATCGGTCAGAAACGCTCGACGGTTGCGCAGATCGTCAAGACGCTGGAAGATAACGGCGCAATGGAATATTCCATTGTTGTCGCGGCGACCGCCTCGGAGCCTGCGCCGCTGCAATTCCTGGCGCCGTTCGCCGGTTGCGCCATGGGCGAATATTTCCGCGACAACGGCATGCACTCGCTGATCATTTATGATGATTTGTCTAAGCAAGCGGTTGCTTATCGTCAGATGTCGCTGCTGCTTCGTCGTCCGCCGGGGCGTGAAGCCTATCCGGGCGATGTTTTCTACCTTCACTCGCGCCTTCTTGAACGTGCGGCGAAACTGAATGAAGACAATGGCGCGGGTTCGATGACGGCGTTGCCGATCATTGAAACGCAGGCGAACGACGTTTCCGCTTACATTCCAACAAACGTGATCTCGATCACCGACGGTCAGATCTTCCTTGAGACTGATCTCTTCTTCCAGGGCATTCGCCCGGCGGTGAACGTGGGTCTTTCCGTGTCGCGCGTGGGCTCGGCGGCGCAAGTCAAAGCGATGAAACAGGTCGCCGGCAAGATTAAGGGCGAACTCGCCCAGTACCGCGAGCTTGCGGCATTTGCGCAGTTCGGTTCGGACCTTGATGCGACGACGCAGAAAATTCTCAATCGCGGCGACCGCCTCACCGAGTTGATGAAACAGAACCAGTATTCTCCGTTGCAGGTCGAAGAGCAGGTTTGTGTAATCTTTGCGGGTACGCAGGGGTATCTCGATAAGATCGAAAAGAGCCAGGTCGGGCATTTCGAACGTGAATTCCTGCGCAAATTGCACGCCGATCATTCTGACATTCTGAAAAGCATTCGCGATAGCGGCAAGCTCGATGAGGGCACGGAGAAAAACCTCAAAGACGTGCTCGATACATTCACGAAGAACTTCGCGTAAAGAGGATCTGACCCTTGGCGTCTCTTAAAGAGCTCAAAAACCGGATCACGTCGGTTAAATCGACGCAGAAGATCACCAAGGCGAAACAGATGGTCGCTGCGGCGAAGCTGCGCCGCGCTGAAGAGCGGGCGACGGAAGCTCGCCCTTATACGGAGCGGATGGAAGCGGTGCTCGCCAATCTTTCCGCCGGGGCAAAGGGCAATCCGAATGCGCCGAAGCTGTTGTCGGGAACTGGCAAGGATGAAACGCATCTTCTGATCGTCGCGACAGCGGACAAGGGTCTCTGCGGCGGCTTCAACTCATCGATTGCACGGCTGGCGCGTGAGCACATCACAAAACTTCAAAGTGAAGGCAAAACCGTCAAGATTGTCACGGTTGGGCGCAAAGGCGAAGAACAGCTCAAGCGCCTTTATGGAAACCTGATTGTCTGGAAGACCAATTTCACTGAAGTCAAACAGATCGGCTTTGCCCAGGCCCATGAGATCGCTGAGCACGTCCTTGGCATGTTTAAAGAAGGCGAGTTTGACGTTGCGACGCTGTTTTACGGCAAGTTCAAAAATGTCGTGACACAGGTGCCGACAGCGCAGCAGATCATCCCCGCGGAAGCGCCGGAAGGGGTTGAGACGCCGGATCTGAAAGGCGCTGTTTATGAGTACGAGCCGGACGAGCAGGACATTCTGCGTGCGCTGTTGCCGCGCTATGTCGCCGTTCAGGTCTTTCGGGCGCTGCTTGAGAATGTCGCATCGGAACAGGCTGCGTCGATGACCGCGATGGACAATGCGACACGCAATGCAGGCGAGATGATCGACAAGCTGAACCTTCAATATAACCGCGCCCGACAGGCGCAGATTACAACTGAATTGATTGAAATTATCGCCGGCGCTGAAGCGCTATAAAAGCAACGGCGTAGACGGATTAAACGTGAGGACGAAGAGATGAGCAAGGAAGGCCGCATTTCACAGGTTATCGGCGCTGTTGTGGACGTTGAGTTCGACGGCGAGCTGCCGGGTATTTTGAACGCGCTGGAAACCGATAACCAGGGCAACCGCCTGGTGCTCGAAGTCGCCCAGCATCTTGGTCAAAATACTGTGCGAACGATTGCGATGGACTCGAGTGAAGGTCTGGTGCGCGGTCAGAAAGTCACTGACACAGGTGAGGCGATCTCCGTGCCGGTCGGCGAGGGAACGCTTGGACGCATCATGAATGTGATTGGCGAGCCTGTGGATGAAGCCGGACCGATCAGGCACGATGCGAAACGCGCCATTCACCAGGAAGCGCCAGCCTTTGTTGAACAATCAACGGAAGCGGAAATTCTCGAAACCGGCATCAAGGTTGTTGACCTCCTATGCCCTTATGCGCGTGGCGGTAAGATCGGCCTCTTCGGCGGTGCGGGTGTCGGCAAGACGGTTCTTATCCAGGAGCTCATCAACAACATCGCGAAAGTGCATGGCGGTTACTCTGTATTCGCCGGTGTTGGCGAACGCACCCGCGAAGGTAACGACCTTTACTGGGAAATGATCGAATCCGGCGTGAACAAGGAAGGCGGCGCCGAAGGCTCCAAAGCGGCCCTGGTTTACGGTCAGATGAACGAGCCTCCTGGCGCGCGTGCGCGTGTTGCACTGACGGGCCTGACGGTTGCGGAAAACTTCCGCGATCAGGGGCAGGACGTTTTGTTCTTTGTCGACAATATCTTCCGCTTTACGCAGGCCGGTTCCGAAGTGTCCGCGCTTCTTGGCCGTATTCCTTCTGCGGTTGGCTATCAGCCGACGCTGGCGACGGACATGGGCTCGATGCAGGAGCGGATTACGACGACGACCAAAGGCTCAATTACGTCAGTGCAGGCGATCTACGTGCCGGCGGACGACCTTACCGACCCGGCGCCGGCGACATCGTTTGCCCACCTCGACGCTACAACCGTTCTGAACCGGGCGATCTCGGAAAAAGGGATTTATCCGGCGGTTGACCCGCTCGATTCCACCTCGCGTATTCTCGATCCGCGCATCGTGGGCGAAGAACATTACGAAGTCGCGCGCGGCGTTCAGAACATCCTCCAGCGTTACAAAGCGCTTCAGGACATCATCGCCATTCTCGGCATGGACGAGCTTTCCGAAGAGGATAAGCTGGTCGTGGCGCGCGCGCGTAAGGTTGAGCGCTTCCTGTCGCAGCCATTTGACGTGGCGCAGGTCTTCACCGGCTTCCCGGGTATTCAGGTGCCGGTCGCCGATACGGTGCGTTCGTTCAAAGGCCTTATCGAAGGCGAATATGACCATCTGCCAGAAGCGGCGTTTTATATGGTCGGCGCGATTGAAGATGCGATTGAAAAAGCCGGTAAACTGGCGGCGGAAGCGGCGTAACGCATATTATTTAAGCGGGGCATTTGGAAAGCGTGATGCAGAAATCGCGAATGTTTTCGGTCTTAGTAGCAGCGGCCGGCGCTTTTGTCTTTTTTGTTAACGGCTATGCCTTCTCAGGTGAGCAAAGTGTTGTCGTCCCGGTCGAAATTGAAAATGCCGTTGTGCAGGCGATACTTGAGGGCTGTGTGCCTAACGTCTTAGGCGATTTACCAGTCACCGCAGAAAACGCGTCTCAAATGGCGTCGGTAGGGTTGACCCCAGTCGATGAAGAGGAGGGTTTTTCTTCTCTACCGGTTGTTCCTTTTGAAGACTTACACAAACGAGGTGTTTTAATAACAAGTTTTGCTATCCGGCCTTCGACAACCGGTCGTGTCATCATGGGGGCAACGCCGCGCACATCGTATTGCGGCATTGTCGTTTTCGATGCATCCGCAGTGCAAGCTAGAGAAAAACTCTTGAATGCGATTGTCGAAAAAGGCTGGAAGCGCAAAAGAGGCGGCAGTATCGGCGATATCGACACTTACTCCGCCGTTATAAATAGAAAAGATATCTTCATAGCTGTGACGGGGCTTGATCGAGCTGCTGCGAATGATTCGAGTTATAGACTTTTTGCGAGCGTTGCGCAGGTTAAGGATTAGTTTATGTCAAACAAACTTCACTTCTCTCTCGTCTCGCCGGAACGGCAATTGATGTCCCAGGACGTCGATGAGGTCGATATTCCGGGAGCGGAAGGCTGGATTGGCGTTTTGCCGAACCACGCGCCATTGATGACGACGCTTGCCCCCGGCATGGTTCGCATCAAGGACGGCAATGACGAGAAGCGCATCTTTGTGCGCGGCGGTTTTGCGGAAATTTCGCCGGCGGGCCTGACTGTGCTTGCGGAGGAGGCGATGCCGGCGGCGGAACTTGATGCGGCGGCGATCGCCCAGCGCATTAAGGACGCCGAAGAAGACCTCGCTGACGCCGATAATGATGAGAAGAAGCTCGCGGCCCAGCAGTCGCTTGATCGTCTGAAAGAGCTTCAGGCGGCGCTGTAGCGATGGGCGGGGCGGATCAGCCTTCTGCCGATGGCGAAAAGCCCAAGGCCAATGCCGACAACGATGATCGAGTCTCGCGCCTGGAGCGCACTGACAGAATTGCTCTGCGCATTTCAGTCGCGCAGACGGTGCTGGCTGTTGTCGGCTTTTTTGTCGGTCTTGTCGCGCTTTACGCTGCGCTGAATGAGGCGGACGCCGTCCGCAAACAGCAACAGGCAAGCGTCTGGCCGCATTTACGCATCCGTGATCTGAATATCGGGCTTTCCGGCGAAGAGCGATTCGACATCATTGTCGGCAATCGCGGGATTGGTCCGGCGATTATCAAAAATGTCCGCGCCGTCGTCGACGGCAAGGAAATGAATAGCTGGTACGAGATTGTGGACTTAGCGGCTGGAAAAGAATCTACCGCCATCTCCCATGAGCCGATTGTCGGCGCTGTCGTCGCGCCTAATGAAGATATTACTCTCGTGTCGCTGGAAGCGAAGTATTCGTCGAAAGAAGCGGTTTTTGCGTTTCGCGACCTTGTCCGTTCCGGTCGTGCGACCCTGATCATATGCTACTGCTCTGTCTTCGACGACTGCCGCCACGTTGATGCGCAGGCCAACCAAACCATCGATGTGAAGTCATGTCCCGCGCCGGATCCGACGACGGAGTTATAGGTTACGCGGTCAATGCGGGGAATGCCTGAGTTTATCAAGCAGGCGCGCCATCGCGTCTGGCGGTTCGGCCTCAATAACAACCGGCTCCTTATTCTTCGAAATCGGAATGATGATGCGCCGTGCGTGCAGCATCATCGGCTGGCCGCGCTCATCCGCGCTTAAATCTCCATACTGAGTGTCGCCGAGAATTGGCGCGCCGATTGAAGCAAGGTGAACGCGGATCTGATGAGTGCGGCCTGTTTTTGGTTTCGCTTCGATGAAGGACACACCATCCTTTTGCGCCAACATGCGATAGGTTGTGCGCGCTCCTTTACCCGCCTCATCAATCTTGACCCGCCAGCCCTTGCCGTGGGCGGATTTCAGCAGCGGCGCGTCAATGGTTCCGGATGGTTTTTGCGGCGCACCTTTGCAGATCGCCCAATAGGTTTTTTCAATGCGGCCTTCAGAGAAAAGCTTGCCGAGTTTGCGCAGCGCTTTTGGGTGACGGCCAAGAACGAGACAGCCTGACGTGTCGCGGTCCAGACGATGCGCAAGCGCGGGCGGGCGCGGCAGGCCAAACCTGAGCGCGTCAAAATAGTTTTCCAGATTGTCATCGCCTTTTTGTGATGACGGTCCCGCATGAACCGCCAATCCGGCGGGTTTATTGATCACCAGCATCAGCCCGTCACGATAGAGCAGGCGATCTAAAAGAAAATCCGGGTGATGGGGATGGTCTGGCATGACTGCATGGGTTAGCCCATTCTAGTCGCCATTTCGAGCCGTTATATTTTATGTGGTTGTGAAAGCGCACTAATTGCTTCCGAGATAAAAACTAACATTTGCGCTCTTTTTAGGTGGTGCGTCGGAGGTCCGGATGCAGGCTTTTGCCGAGTATGTGTTGATCCCGGTGAACAACGTGGCTAGCTGCGCCCACAATCAATGGATCGGCCCCGCGCACAACTTTGCGATTTTTATCCGGGTAGGGGAGCGATGATAGAAAATGTTGCATGCAATTGAGGCGCGCGCGCTTTTTGTCATTCGATTTGACGACAACCCAAGGCGCATCGGCGGTGTCTGTGTAAAAGAATTTCGCCTCTTTCGCTTCCGTATAGTCATCCCATTTGTTGAGGGATGCCTTATCGACCGGCGAGAGCTTCCATTGCTTTAAAGGATCGTGCTCACGCGATTTGAACCGTCGCAACTGCTCGTCTCGCGTGACTGAAAACCAGTATTTGAAAAGGCGCATACCGCTATTGACCAGCATACGCTCTAGCTCGGGCGCTTCGCGCATGAATTCAAGATATTCATTAGGCGTACAAAACCCCATCACACGTTCGACACCGGCCCGGTTGTACCATGAGCGGTCAAACAAGACGATTTCGCCGCCAGTCGGAAGGTGCTGAATATAGCGCTGAAAAAACCATTGTTTACGCTCTCGTTCAGTAGGCTTGGGTAGCGCTACGACGCGGGCGGTTCGCGGGTTTAGGTGTTCGGTAAACCGCTTGATGGTGCCGCCCTTACCGGCGGCGTCACGCCCTTCAAATAACACGACAACACGCTCTTCAGTTTCCTCGACCCACCGCTGGGCTTTTAGTAATTCAACCTGGAGCTCTGCTTTCTGGCGTTCGTAAGCGGCCCGCGACATCTTGCGGCGATATGGATACTGACCTGTTTCGAAAGCACGACGAATAGCATCCTGATCATGGCGCATCTCTGCGAGGGCATGCAGAACCGAACCGGTCGTATTGCCGGGTGTCTGTGCTTCTTCTGTTTCCACTTCGCCTGCGCCATTTTCAGTTGAGCTATTATCTGAGTTTTGTGTATTGCTCATGGTTTGTTGCCTCCCGCGCCAGATAATGTTTGAGGACAATGACGCGCCCCAACTGCACTTTAACGTAATAAACCAATATTAGCCAAGAAGGTCGCCCTTGGACGTGTTAATTTATCAGCGCACAGTATAGTTATGGTAAAAGCAAGATGAAAATATGCGGCTACTTCGCGTTAAGATTGCGCAGGAAGTCTCTTAATGGAATAAATGCCGCCATCAGCTCTTCATAGACATGGCGCTTGAATGGCACGATCAGTGAAGGGGCGTCTTCCAGTTCTCCCCAGCGCCAGTCATTGAATTCCTGATGGTCATCCGCCTCAAGATCGATTTCGCTTTCCTCGCCTTCAAACAGCATTGCCGCCCATTTCTGGCGCTGCCCACGCCAGTTTTTCTTTTTATAGCCGCGGGGGAAATCATAGGCGAGCCAGCCCGGCGTCAGCGTTAGAAGACGCGCTGACGAAACGCCGGTTTCTTCCTGAAGTTCGCGAAAAGCAGCAGCGGCGATGTCTTCCTCCGCATCAACACCGCCTTGCGGCATCTGCCATCGATATTGATCCGGCTCTTCGCCGAGGCCTGTGAAGTCGCCGACACGACGGCCATAAAAAACGAGTCCTTCGCGATTGAACAGCGCGACGCCGACATTCGGGCGATAGTGAGCGGTGAGGGTTTTCTGATCCACGGCTAACGAGGCTTTCTTATGAAGCTATCCCTTAGCGGGTTGCGATGCGCGCCTGCAAGACCGCTGAGGCTGGCGCCGCAACAAGATTCTTATCCTCAATAGTTTCCGCCCATTTGATGATTTCATCCAGGGTCGCACTGTACGCATAAGTTTTGCCGAGCGCAGCGCCGTCGCGCGCGGCGATTTTTTCCAGCGCATTAAGTTCGCGGCGCACAGCGCGGCGCCCACTGTCGTCAGGAGACGGCGGGATCATACGATTAACCGTGGTCCATGTGACCGGAGCGGCGGCGATGGCGGCGCGCGCGGCGCCCGTATCGTCAATATAGGCGACGCCGGCGTCGCCCAGTTTTTTGAGGACAGGGGTCAGCGCTTCCGTGTCGGATGAAAACTTGGCGCCCATATAGTTTGTCGCAGCGAAGTAGCCGCCAAAACGGGCGAGAAGCCAATCCAGTCGCTGCAGGTTTTCCTGCGGCGTACGGCTCGACAAGAGCGCGGCGGCGCCAAGCGCCTGATCGCTATCGCCGTATCCTTCCATCGGCAGTTCGATCAGCACTTCATGGCCGGCCTTGCGGGCTTTTCGTGTCCAGAACTCCAGATCCTTCGCATAAGGGGCAAAGGCGAGAGAAATTTCCGGCGGCAATTCGTCAATTGCCCGTTCCGTCAGCGCTGAGTTCAGGCCAAGGCCGCCGACAATGACGGCGATCCTCGCTGCGCCTTGGGGATTTTCAAATGGTCGCGCATAGGCGGTCATCGATTTGCGGCCATCAGGGGCGATGCGCGGTATTTTGCCGAGCGGGGTTGCGCGCAAGAGCGCTGGGTCCGGGTCGGGAATCGCCGTTACAACCGGCGTGAGCGATGCATTGATCGGCGCCGCCGCTCCCTGCAGCGCGCCGTCAATCGTAATGACGATATCTCCAACGGGTTGATCAAGTTCGGTAACGCTCGTTGATGGAAATTCCTCCGGATAAAGAAGACTGTCATTCGTTTCCAGATCATTGTCTGCGATTGCGAAACCCTCTTGCGGGGTATCGTTTTCACGCAGATCTGGCGCGCTGAGACGCAGGCCGTCCGGCGGGCTTTCAAGGCGCTCTTCTGCGGCGTCAGTTTTGGCCTGCTCGCGTGCAAAGAATTCAATATCGTCAAGCGCGAGCGCGACACGGCCTGGCCCGCGTTCGCTTGATGCTGAGTGAATAAAAACGCCGGCAAGAATGGCGAGCACGCTGCAAGCGCAGAGCCAGGCAAGAGTCAGCCGGCTAAGCACTGGCGGGCGGCGATATCTGCGGCGGCGTGTAACGCCCATAAGGCCTGTCAACATGCGTCATTGGGGCGTCGCGGCGCCCGGTTTCATCGTTGACCTGAACCTAGGAAGAATAGGGTTAACCAATTGAAAACGGGGCGGCGCAATTACCTGCGCACGCCCCGTTTTACTGGGTATTTAAGGCTGATTATTGCTGGGCGGCGCCTGCATCCGCCAGCGCGCGGCGATAAGCGGTAGTGTCCGCCAAGATTTCCAGCGCCCGATTAAGCTGGCAATCGTCTAAATCGCCATTTTCCTTGCGCCCGCATTTTATGGGCTCCACCGGCGGCAGGCCGTCATTCTCCGCCTCTGCGTCCTCTTCCGATTGTGCAATCACCTCCGCTTCTTCAGCGGCGTCCTCCTCAACGGCGCCTTCGGCAGAGAGGGCGTTTGGCAGATCGCTCTCACCGGGACGTTCAACGACGTCGTCCTGACCCGGATAGATCACGGGCATGCGGATATCCGGTACGATGCCCAGCGCCTGAATCGACCGCCCTGATGGCGTATAATATTTTGCCGTCGTCAGGCGAAGCGCGCCCTGAAGCCCGTTTTGCAGCGGAATCACCGTCTGTACGGACCCTTTGCCGAAACTCTTGGTTCCCAGCAGCAAGGCGCGATTGCGATCCTGCAAAGCGCCGGCGACAATTTCCGATGCGGAGGCGGAGCCGCCATTAATCAGCACGATGATCGGCTTGCCGTTCAGTTTGTCACCCGGGGTGCCCATTTCACGCAAAGTATCGCGGGCGCGTCGACCACGTGTGGAAACGATTTCGCCGCCTTCCAAAAACGCATCGGAAATGGCGACGGACTGATCCAGTAGCCCGCCAGGATTAGAGCGTAGATCAAGCACGATGCCCTTTGGCCCGCCCGGGATTTCCCTTGCGAGTTCTTTCAGAGCTTTATTCAAACCCTCTTCGGTTTGTTCTGTAAACGCGGCGATCCTGATGTAGCCGAAGTCGCCTTCAGCGCGTGACGAGACAGAAGCAACTCTGACGATGTCGCGTACAAGGCTTAAATCGAAAGGCTCTTCTTCACGGTTGCGCACGACCTTGATGTCGACCTGCGTGCCCTTCTTGCCTTTGAGTTTCGAGACCGCTTCGTCGATGGACAGGCCCAGCACTGGCTCGCCGTCAATCTCAACAATGAGGTCGTCCGTCTGCATGCCGGCGCGCGCCGCAGGCGTGTCGTCAATCGGCGCGATGACCTTGATGAAGCCCTTGTCGGGTCCCTCATTGTCCATTGTCACCTGGATGCCGAGACCAGCGAAAGTGCCGCGAGTCTGCTCCTGCATTGTCTGGAAATCGTCGGCGGACAAATAACTTGAATGAGGGTCGAGCGTGTTGAGCATGCCGTCAATGGCGCCCTCAATCATGTCTGCGTCATCAGGGTCGGACACGTAATTCTCGTGCACCTGCTCAAACACTTCGCCGAAAAGGTCGAGCTGACGGAATGTGTCGGCGGAAATCGAAACGCGCGCGAAAACCGCGTTTGATAAAACGCCAAAGATCAGCGCGCCGCTGATGCCGGCGGCGATCAAGGCGCCTGCGGAATAGCCTTGCGCTTTTATCCTGCGGCGCGACGGGGAACGGAGGGAAGTTTTTGTCATTAATTACACCTTGTCACTCTGGCTGGAACGCCAGCTCTTGCATACTCTTCCTGGACAGCCACAACGCGGGGTTAACAGGCTCTCCATTTTTTCGGATCTCAAGATCCAGATTTGCGCCCCCGTCAGCCATTCTCGCGACCGGCTCGCCAGCGGCCACCCGCTGACTTTCCTCCACCAGAATGGCGTCGACGCCCATCAATAGTACATGGAAGCCATCGCCGACGTCCAGAATCAAAAGATTGCCAATTGGGCGCCAATCCCTTGCCACTACGACGCGGCCCTCAAAAGGAGCGGTCACAATTGCCTGATCTCGGGCGGAAAACCGCAAGCCTTCGAAATTTCCGCCCTCTGGCCGGCTGGCGCCGAATTTTCCAGTCAGCCGGCCCGCGACCGGCGAACGTAACGCGCCCCGGGCCTCGGCGAACTTCTTGGCGGGCAGGAACGGCGCTGCGGGGATTGGCTTGACCACTGGCAGGCCGGGGCTGGCGATCACCGGAGCCGCCTCTCGTGGCGGCGGCGGTTTGATCCTGGGCGTTACAGAATGGGCCAGCCTTTCGAGCCGGCCGATCAGGTCGCGCAAAGATGTCGCTTCCACGGCGAGGCGCGCTGTCTCTTTCTGGGCCGTGGCGGCAAGGCTTGCCGCCACATCCCGTTCTTTTTCCTTTTGCGCCATGAGATCGGCCAGAACGCCCCGGCGGGCGGCAAGCTCAACATTCGTGGCCTCATAAGCCGCCCGTTCGCTGGCAAGCGCTTCCCCAAGGGCGGCCAGGCGTTCAATCGCAGTGCGCAGACGGGCTGCTCTGGCCTCCACAGCAGGCGCGGCGTCGGAGAGAAGCATAGCGGCCCTTGCGGCTTTGTTTGCGTCTTCAGGAGAGACAAGAAGCGCCGGCGGTTTTGACATTTCAAGGGACTGCAGCGCCGCAAGGACGTCGCTCAGGTTTTCGCTTTCGGCGGCCAGAGCTGTTTCAGCCTCTTTTTTTTCGATGGCGAGCGATGAGATAGACTCTTCAAGAGCGGTGATTTTGCGTTCGGCTTCCTGAAGCGAATTCGCCGTTTCGATAAGGCTGTGGCGCAGGGCGGCGACTTCTTTTTCCCGTTCCTGCGCTTCTCGGCGCAGGCGTTTTTCCTCTTCGGCGCGGGTTTTTAACTGACGTTCGATTTCCTGCAGCTCGTCTGTCGTCTGCTGCGCGCTGGCAGGAAAGAGCGGCGCAAACGCCAGGGTTGCGATAAGAAGAGCGCTTGGCTTCATGAGCGATGATAGGGGTGGCCGGAAAGAATGGTCATTGCGCGATATAGTTGCTCCGCCAGCATCACTCTGACAAGCATATGGGGCCAGGTTAAGGCGCCAAATGACAACCTTAGCGTCGATTGTTCAAGAGCAGGCTTGTCATGGCCGTCAGCGCCGCCGATCAGGAAGCAGGCATTAGAGACCCCATCGTCCCGCCAGCGCCCCAGCATCTCCGCAAGCTTTTCGCTGGGGATATTTCTCCCCCGCTCATCCAGCGTAATAATCATGGTTCCTGACGAGAGGCCGCTGAGTAACAGCGCGCCTTCCTTCGCCTGGCGCTTGGCGCCACTCAGTGAGCGAGGGGCTTCAAATGTTTCGATGTCAGGGCCTGAAAAGCCGATATTACGCCCGATCGCATTTGCGCGCTTCGCATAGTCGTCAATCAGCGCCGTCTCCGCCGCTCCCGGTTTTGCGCCAATCGCTTTTATTTGAAGGCGCATTTATTTTGTCGCCATAATCCTGAGCCGCCGCCGGTCGTATTCAGGCGTCGGATTGAACCGGCGCGCGCGCCGCCTCTGACCATGCGCGCTCAAGATTATAAAAGGCGCGGACTTCCGGCCGAAAGAGGTGAACAATGACGTCGCCGGCGTCGATCAGAACCCAATCGCACGCCGTCGCGCCTTCCACCTTGGCGCGGCCAAAGCCCGCCTCTTTCAATCGGCGCATAACCTTGTCCGCCATCGCGCCAACGTGGCGTTGTGACCGCCCGGACGCGACGACCATTGCGTCAGCAATGTCCGACTTGCCGTGAAGGTCGATGGTGACAACATCCTCGGCCTTGTCATCATCTAATTCGTGTAAAATGATCGAGAGAATTTCAGCGCTCTGCTCTTCAGGCGAGAGCCCTGAAAGCGCGCCCTCTTCAGAGTCAGGCGCATGGCCGTCAGCATTTCGGACGAGCTTCAGTGCGGTCTTTCCGGCGGCCGCAGCGCCGTGCTGTGAATTCAGCGTCTTCCTCCATGAACAACGCGGGGGGCTACCCCCCACGCATTTAATATAAGCCTGTTCAGGGCGCTCTCCAACCGTGAGCGCCAAAATTAATTGTTGCTTAAAAGGCACGCCGCGAACCAGTTTTTGGGGTCTGTCCAGACTTTTTCCAGTCGCCATGGCGTTGGCTGCACCAGCGCCTTCAACCGCTCAATTGAGTATTTATACGAATTTTCGGTGTGTAACGTCTCGCCTTCGCGAAACCCAAACCTATTGCCGTTAACCACGATTTCGGTGGGGCGGATCGCGCGCAGATGCATCTCAATGCGGGAGTTCGCTTCGTTATAAAATGCATAATGCTCGAAATCGTCGAGATTGAGTTCAGCATCAAGCTCACGTCTCATGCGGCGTAATAGATTGAGGTTGAAAGCTGCGGTGCCGCCTTCCGAGTCATCATACGCCGCCGTCAGCACGCGCGTATCTTTTTCAAGATCGACGCCCAGGAGGAATTTTGCATCAGCGCCGAGCGTTGTGCTTGCGCGACTCAGAAAAGCCCGTGCGGTGTCAGGACTCATATTGCCGATTGTCGAGCCCGGAAAAAAGCCAAGCCAGTGGTTCTGTTGCGGCAGGATGCCCGTGGGCAGTTCGATGGCGGCGTGAAAATCCGCGCACACCGCCGCGATGGGTAAATCATTTGCGCCCGCCAACGCAGACGCGCTTTCAATCAGGTGGTCTTTCGAGATGTCCATCGCGACATAAGCGGTCGGATCAGCTAACCCGTTGATAAGCCATTCCACCTTGTCGCTCGACCCGGAGCCATATTCAAAAATAGCAGCGCCCTGACCGGTTGAAGACGTAATGTCTTTTGCATTCGTCAGAAAAACATCTTTTTCCGTACGCGTTGGATAATAATCTTCCAGTTCAGTGATACGGTCGAAAAGTTTCGACCCCCGCTCATCATAGAAATATTTCGGGGAGATGGACTTTTGTTCGAGTGATAGCCCATCAATTACATCGGTCCTGAAGTCTCCAAGGTCAGGATGCAAGTCGAGAAAATAAGCGAGCGGTCCAAATGGCGCTGTTAAATCGGTCACGTCTCAGGCGTCTCCATTCATTGATTTTGATTGTTTCTAATGTCAGTTGATGACAGTGGGTTGTCGGTATCTGTAAAATAAACCCATGCAGGCGGTTCGTTCTCCAGCAGCTTTTCAGGCTCGGCTTCGTCAATTCGAAATGGCGCCAGCGTCTTCGCGGCAGGACTTTCCAGCGCGTTGTCGCTATAGCCCGGCCGGTTGAAAACCGCGATAGGCGCAAGTTCCGTAATGCGCCGCCAGTCCTTCCACTTGTCAAAGCTGGCGAGGCTGTCGCCCCCCATAAGCCAGACAAATTGTACGCTGGGATTAAGCATCTTTAAGCGCTCAATTGTATCAACCGTATACTGAAGATTGTGGCGCGTTTCAAAATCACTGACGACGATGTCGCAGTGGTCGGAAAATTTCCTCGCCTGACGCAGCCGGTCTTCAAGCGGAGCGTACAAGCCCGGATCTTTCAGCGGGTTGCCGGGCGTCACCAGCCACCAGACAGCGTCAAGACCAAGCCGGTCGAGGGCTGCCAGAGATATCTCCCGGTGGCCGTCATGAGGTGGGTTAAACGAGCCGCCCAAAAGTCCGATACGGCGGCGATATGAAGATGCGGGTGAGGGCAAAATGGGGTCCGGCGGCGTCTATCGGCGTCGTCATGTACATAGAGGCCTGAGCGTGGATTGCAAAACCGGCTTCAAAAAAGGCCTATGGGGCCCAGTCAGGCTCTTTGGCGTCGCCGGGCTTGCGCGCCTCGGCGCGGGATTTGTCGCTGCGATCCGAAAGAGCGCCCAATAATTGAGGAAGGCCGGCGCCCGTCACGCCGGAAATCGCATGAACCGTCTTGCCGCAGGCGTCAGCGAGGGCTTGTTTTTTCTGCTCGATCTCGTCGGCTGTCAGCGCGTCAATTTTATTGAGCGCGACGAGCTCTTCTTTTTCAGCCAATCCGTGATCATAGGCGGCCAGTTCGTTTCGGACCGTGCGATAAGCGCCTGCAACATCTTCCTCGGTCCCATCGATAAGGTGCAGCAGCGCTGCGCACCGTTCCACATGGCCAAGAAACCGGTCGCCGATCCCTGCGCCCTCATGGGCGCCTTCAATAAGCCCCGGAATGTCGGCGAGGACAAAGCTGTGCCCTTCGCTGACGCGTACGACGCCGAGATTGGGGTGAAGCGTCGTAAACGGATAATCGGCGATTTTGGGCTTGGCGGCTGAAACCGCAGCAAGGAAGGTTGATTTCCCTGCATTGGGCAAGCCTATTAAACCGATGTCTGCAATCAATTTCAGGCGCAGCCAGATCGTGCGATGCTCTGCGGGCTGGCCGGGATTGGCCTTTCGGGGCGCCTGATTGGTTGAAGACTTAAAGCGCGCGTTGCCAAATCCGCCATTGCCGCCTTTCGCCAGCAGAACGCGCTCGCCCAACTCATCAAGATCGGCGATCAGCGTTTCTTCATCCTCTTCGAAAATCTGTGTGCCCACGGGGACCTTGATGACGATATCTTCGCCATTTCGTCCTGTGCGGTTCGAGCCTTCGCCCGGTCGTCCCGGCTTCGCCTTGAAATGCTGCTGGTAGCGATAGTCGATCAGGGTGTTCAGATTATCCACCGCTTCGGCCCAGACATGGCCGCCATCACCGCCATCGCCGCCATTGGGGCCGCCGAATTCAATGAACTTTTCGCGGCGAAAGGACAGGCAGCCCGCACCGCCGGCGCCGCTTTGAACGTATATTTTTGTGCGATCAAGGAATTTCATGAAAACGACTTATAGGCTGCTGAAAACTTTCCGCCACTGGCGCAGCTGTGATCCTTTGATGCGTTTGGGCAGACAGGCATCTATGCTATCGGCTGTCATTTTTGAAGGGAGCTTTTATGTCCGGCGGCGTTGATATTCTTTTTGAGTCATTTGAGTCCGAAAAACTGCACTTGCCGAACCGGATCGTGATGGCGCCGATGACGCGCTCTTTCTCGCCGGGCCATGCGCCGGGCGATGATGTCGCCGGATATTACCGCCGCCGCGCCGAAGGCGGCGTTGGCTTGATCCTTACCGAAGGCGTCTCGCCAAATGCGACCACGGCCACGGGAACGCCGAACGTTCCGAATATCGTGACGGCGAAAGCCAAAGAGGGTTGGCGCAAGGTCGTCAAAGAAGTGCATGAGGCCGGTGGCAAGATCGGCATTCAGCTCTGGCATGAAGGCCCTTACCGAAACCCCTTAAAAACCGAGCATCCGGATATTCCGTCCTGGTCTGCATCGGGGTTCAAGGTGGCTGGCAAGCCCTTATGGGCGCCCATGAGTGAAGATGAAATTGAAACCGCGATCACGGAATTTGTCGATGCGGCTGTCGCAGCGAAGGAGGTCGGTTTTGATTGCGTCGAGTTTCATGGCGCTCATAGCTATCTGATTGACAGCTTCTTTTGGAGCGAGACCAACCTTCGCGATGACCAATGGGGCGGCGACTGGGCGGGGCGCACACGCTTTGCCTGTGAAATTATCCGCCGTTCTCGTGAAAGGCTTGGGGATGATTACCCGCTGATCATTCGGCTGTCGCAATGGAAGCAACAGGATTTTAATGCGAAGGCCGCGGGTTCGCCGGAAGAAATAACAAAGTGGCTGACCCCCCTGGTCGACGCCGGCATTGACATATTCCATTGCTCCCAGCGGCGTTTCTGGGAGCCGACCTTTGAAGGGTCCGACTTGAATTTCGCCGGCTGGGCTCGTGAGCTCACCGGAAAGCCGTCGATTTCCGTCGGGTCTGTCGGACTGTCCGGTGAATTTACGGCGGCTTATGCAGGTGAGATCTCCAAACCTGCGAGCCTTGATAATCTGATCGAGCGCATGGCGCGTAATGAGTTTGATCTGATTGCTGTCGGGCGCGCGCTTCTTCAGGACCCTCAGTGGGCGAACAAAATACGAGAAGGCCGCAATGGCGAACTTATGGAATTTACAAAAGAAGCGCTGACAACGCTTTCATAGGAAAAACCTCAAATGCTTATTGTCCATCACTTGGAAAACTCGCGCTCGCAACGCGTTTTGTGGATGCTTGAAGAACTCGGCGCCGATTACGAGATCAAACGCTATGAGCGTGACAAGAAAACCAGCCTTGCGCCGGCTGAGCTGAAAAAAGTTCATCCAACGGGCAAGTCGCCGGTCATCGAACATGATGGCCGCATCATCGCAGAGACGGGCGCCATTCTCGAATATCTTGTTGACCGGCATGGCGGCGCATTGGCGCCGGACCCGGCGTCCGTGGACTTTTTGCGATACAAATACTGGATTCACGCGGCGGAGGGCTCCTACGCCACCCCCCTGATCCTGGCGCTGATGATGAGTCGCATGGAAAACGCGCCGATGCCGTTCTTTGCAAAACCGATCGCCCGTCGTCTGACAAGGGGCGTTCGGGACGGTTATCTGGATCACACGCTAAAAGCGCTGTTCGACAACCTCCATGACGAGCTTGCAAAATCCGAATGGCTCGCGGGCGATGATATTACCGCCGCCGATATTGCGATGAGCTTTCCAATGGAAGGGTTTTCGGTCCGCGGCGATGTCAGCCGCTATCCGCGTATCCGGTCTTTCCTTGATCGCATTCATGCGCGACCCGCCTATCAGCGGGCGGTTGAGCGCGGCGGGCCTTACGCTTTGATGAAATAGAGAGCAGGCCCGAACGCGGCCTCACAAAGCTGTGTGGGCTCGCCACGGACCCGCCACGATTCGGGCTTCCTTTCGTCATCGCGGAGCATTACCTATGCGTCTGTGCAGCGGGCGAAGCCCGCGCCTATCAATGGATGTAAGCAATGACCCTGGCGATGCTCTCTGCAATCTCCCTGATCTGCGTCGATATGACGATCGCCGCCGCGCCGGCGGGAACGGCGGTCGCACCTGACCCGGCCCCGATTGTTTTGGCGCAGACGGATATTGAAGAGCCTGCCGAAACTTTGCAGCCTGCGCCGAAAACCTTGGAAACCGATACAGAAGATACCGTTTCGGATGAGGAAGCATTTCCCGAGACGCTGGCTTTTGATGGTGAAAGCGACGAAGCCGTGGTCGAGCGGCTGGTCGGCTATCTTGAAGGTCTTGATACGCTGGCGGGGGACTTCACGCAGATTGCGCCGTCAGGCGCCATCTCTTCCGGGCGCTTTTACCTGCGCCGGCCAGGTCTCCTCCGGTTTGAGTATGACCCGCCGACGCCGCTTCTGATCGTCGCCAATGGCGGGCTGGTTTATGTCCGCGATGAAGCGCTGGAGACAACGGACTCATATCCTGTTGGTAAGACCCCTTTAAAGTTTTTGTTGCGCAAACGAATTGATCGCGACGACTCCAATGTCGTTGCCGTGGATCGCGGCGTGGACACAGTGGCGGTCACCCTCGCCTCGAATGAGGAAGAAACAGAGGGCGAGCTGACGATTATCGCCAGGGCGCCGGAAATGACCCTGGCGCGCTGGATCGTTCGCGACCTTCAAAACGGTATTACCGTGGTCACCCTCGACAATGTGGAGGAGGGCGTACGCCTTGCCAACAGGCTGTTCCAAACCCCGGATGCGGGCGGCCAGTTCCTTAAAAATTAGCAACGCTACAAATATCGCAGCTTTGTCGCAGGGTCACAGGCAAGCTTTTTTTCGCCTCCCTATTGAAAATCTCCTCTGTGATGCGTTAATGTAACAGTACGCGAAGGGCACTATGTTCAGGCCAGCGTTGCCCCCCCGCTTGCAGGTCTGACCGTCAGTCGCGTCGCCGGAATATCCCCTCCCGGCGTAGGCGCAACAGCGCAGCTTGGCGTCCGATCTTGAGAAAGGTCGGACGCCTTTTTCTTTTTGTGCGACGCGGTAGTGTCCGTTAGAGGCGCCGCAAAAGAGGTTTTCAAGATGGACGAGCAGGAACTGGAAGATCTTGAGCGGGAGCTGCCCGGGCTGAAAGCGCTGTCTCGATTCGCCAGATCTCTGGACCGAATTCCATGGTTCGCCAATCTTGGCGAGCCATTGACCCCCGGCGCAAAGGCGGCGGCGGAAAAATATCTGGACGGCCTCGGGTTTCCGGACGCCGACATCGCCATCCTGGTGGATTGGGAAGATGCGGCGGCGGCGGCTGAGAGCCTCGACTGGCACAGTCCGGCCTGGGAGACGGAAGAATTGCAGCGGTCTGATCTGACGGCGCGCGCACTTGAAACAATGTCCGAAGATGCGCTGCGGATCGGTTTGACGTTGATCGCAGAAAAAGTGTCCGAGCCGGCAAAGGAAGCGATGGAGCAGGCGTCTTTTATCTGGGACGTTGAAGATGAAGCATCAAAGACATTGGCTGTCGGCGCGGCGGTACAGGCCGCTCATGGCGCGGCGCTCGCTTTGATTGCCGCTGGTGATCCGGACTTCGATGCTGACGCTCATACATTCGCTGCGAAGCTGCAGCTTTTTGAGTTCGGGCGCTGGCCAGTGGGCGTTACCGGCTCGTCTTTTAATCTGTTCTGAATGACATCGCAGCGGCGGCCAACAGATAGAGTGCGATTAAAGTGAGAACGACCCGAAACCCCTTCTGAAATGTTTTTTCCGGCATTCGCCGCAGATAATGCGTCCCCAGAGCCGTGCCGGCGAAACCGGACACGATTATTGCGCCCGTCAGTACCGCCCAGGCCTGATAGGCAAACCCTAACAGTCCGAAAACAATAATCTTCATTCCATGTTGCGCCACCATGCATGCAGCGTGGGTGGCGACAATATTCAGGCGGCCCAGTTTTGTTGCGGACAACATTGTCGCCGCGATGGGTCCGGTCGCGCCAAAAAACATGGTGAGAAAAGACCCGACCGCGCCGGTTGTGAAATAGGTTTTTACACCCGGTGAAAACGCCTGCGGTCTTGGCCCCCAAACCGTATAGAGAATAAAGACCCCAACGCCGCCGCGCAGCAGCCAGACCGGCATGTCTACGGCAAGCCTGCCGCCGAGCAGGGCGCCAATTAGCCCGCCGGCCGAGAACCAAAGGGCAATCTTCCAGACAACATCTTTGCGTTGGAGATAAAAACGCCCGGCGTTTGACCCAAGCTGGGCGACACCGTGGATGGGGATAACCGCCGGCGCCGGTAAAACAGCGCTCATGACCGCGAGCAGCGCGAGACCGCCCCCAAGCCCGAAGGCGGCGGTCAGGGCGGCGGTTAAAAAAGCGGCTGCGACCGCAATGGCTGCGGCCCAAAGGGGCAGATCGCCCGGTGTGAAATCGAGGAAGCTCTCCATTCATGGGCGGTCATATGGCGTTCCGACCCTCACCGCAACAAGCTGCCTTGACGGGGGGAGCTTCGCAACCTAGGCCTTGCTTGCCCAAGCTTTTCCCATTTTCGAGCAGCGCATGAAAATCACTACATGGAATATTAATTCGGTCCGTCTACGTATAGATCAGGTCACAAAATTCCTGTCACAGGAAGAGCCGGATGTCTTATGTCTTCAGGAAATAAAGTGTCTTGAAGACAGTTTCCCTACAAAGGCTTTCCAACAGGCTGGGTACGGACATTTGGCGGTCTCCGGTCAGGCAGGGTATCACGGCGTCGCAATTGCATCACGTCTGCCGTTGAAGAAAATTGAAAAGCGCGAATTTTGCGGCAAGGGCGATAGCCGGCATGTCGCAGCGACCGTTGATGGGGTCCGCATACACAGTTTTTATATTCCATCAGGCGGTGATGAGCCTGACCCGGAGAAGAATGATAAATTCGCCCACAAGCTTGATTTTATTGATGAATTAACGGCGTGGTTTGGCGATCTGGGGCCGCGCTCAAAGTCGGTTATTGTCGGCGATTTCAATGTGGCGCCGCGCGAACATGATGTGTGGTCGCATAAACAACTTTTGAAAGTCGTCTCCCATACGCCAATCGAAGTGGAGAAACTGACGGCGATGCAGGCCGCGCATAAGTGGGTGGATGTGGCGCGCGAACTCGTTCCCGAACCTGAAAAACTCTATACATGGTGGTCGTATCGCGCGCGTGACTGGCGCGCTTCCAATCGCGGACGACGCCTCGATCATATCTGGGTGAGCCCCGTCTTGAAAAAGGCGGCGCTTGCGGGCGGTCGCGATGCATATAGAATTCATGACGACGTTCGCGGCTGGGAGCGACCTTCGGATCATGCGCCGGTTTCATTAAAGCTTGATATCTGACTCCCTAGTGGTCAGACCCATGACCGCAGAGCGCTTACCAATGCATCAATGTCTTTTTCATCATTGTAAAGATGAACAGAGATGCGCACAGCGCCAAGGCGGTCGTCGTGGGTGACGCCGGCTTCTTTCAGCGCCGCTGCGGCGCCATCATAATCTCGAACTTTGAGCAACGCCGCTGATCCGCGCGCGCCTTCGCGCGTTGTGGATAGAAACGCTTCATCCGGCAGGCCGGAAAAAAGCCGATCCAACAACGCCTGATTATGTTCATAAACTGTGTCGACGCCATGGCGGTTTAAAATCTCATGACCGGCGCAGGCGCCGGCGAGCGGTGCAATGGATGGTGTTCCGCCGGTATATCGCGTGGCGCCTTCGGCGTATTCAAAATTGTGGATATCGAATTCAAAGGGCTCGGCGTGAGAAAACCACCCGACATCCATTGGCGCGCAACGCGCCGCAGTGTCAGGCGAAGCCCAAAGAAAAGCGGCGCCCGTGCCGCCGCACAGATATTTTAATGACGTGCCGACGGCGAAGTCCGCATCCCATTCGTTCAACTGGACGGGGACTGTTCCGGCGGCCTGCGCAATATCCAATATTGAAAAGACGCCGCGTTCGCGGGCGCGCCGGGCAATTTCTGCGCACGGCGCCAGCACGCTGGTGTTGGAATAAACCTGTGTCGCGATGACCAGTTGCACATCGTCCTGAAAGGCGAGCGACCAGGCGTCGGGATCCGCAAGCTGCTCGCCTCCGGGCAGGAAAACCAGCTCATAACCAAGTCTGCGCGCCTGAGCGAGGGCGAAGCCAACGGTTGGAAAATCATCTTCCGTCAGAACGATTTTCGTTCGTCGCGCGCGTTCCGGAAGAGAAAACAGGATTTTCGAAATGCCGCTGGAAACATTCGGTTGCGCGCAAATGTCTTTTGCATGCGCGCCGATCAGCGGCGCAAGGCCAGCGCGAAACCGGTCGAGGGCCTCAAACCATGGTCCCCAGACACTCACGCCATCGGTTCGCCATGGTCCGGAGAAGCCATGCTCCAGCGCCGAATTATATGATTTCGGCTGGGCGCCTACGGAATGAGACAGGAAATAATGCTCTCCTGGAATATGAAATTTGTCGCTGTCCATGTTTATCCTGATAATTTACGCAACTCATCGCGTGTAGCAGACCCTGGCACAACGACAACCGGAATCGGGCGTGCGCCGAGATAGGCCGGATTATGCGCCAGTGCGGAGACGAGCGGTCCGGGACCGCTGCTTTCCGTCGAGGCGCCGAGAAACAAAATAGCGATGAGGGGGTCTTTCTCGATCAGCCTTTTGATCTCGTCGACCATGCGCCCCTCACGAATGATTTCCTCTGGCGCTTCACCGGACTGGGCTTTCACTTCCGCCGCAAATTCATGAAGAACGGACTCTGCGTTTTCCTGCGCTTCGGCGCGCATGGTCTCTGCAACCGTCGCCCAGTGTCCGAATTCAGGCGGTTCAATAACGTGCAGGAGCGTGACGCGCGCGCCTGACCGTTTAGCGCGCCGGCCGGAGAAAAAAGCCGCCAGCCGCGCTTCGGGATGTTCCGAGGCGATAACGAGAAATTTAATTCTCTCATCCGGCATCGATTCTGATGGATCGGCGGTGCTCATGGGCCGCACCATGCCCTGAAATGGCGGGTTGCGTCCACTTGACCGGGCCGGGCGTCACCCGCTACCGCCATGCCTTAAGAGAAGCGGGCGGATTATGCGCGGATATTTCGGGATTGGCTCGGAACGAATTTCGAAAGCGATGAACCTCGGCGCGGTTTTGCGCACGGGACACGCTTTCGGGGCGAGTTTCGCCTTTACGGTCGATGCGCATCATCGCGCGCGTGAAACGAATTTGTCGGATACGGCCAAAAGCATCTCTCATTTGCCGCTTTATGAATGGGATCGTCTCGAAGACATGCTCTTGCCTAAGGGATGCGTTCTGGTTGGCGTCGAGCTTGATGAACGGGCGGTGGAGTTGCCGAGTTTTCGCCACCCGCTCAACGCCGCCTATTTGCTTGGCCCGGAAAAAGGCGATCTCTCCGTTGAGGCGAAAGCGCTCTGCAGTCATCTCGTCAAGATCCCGACAAAGTTCTGCGTCAACCTTTCGGTCGCGGCCGCGCTCGTCATGTATGACAGGGTGACAAGCATGGGCGGCCATGGCGCCCGGCCTGTGGGAGCAGCGTCCGAGCGATCAGGTTTGGAACCTGACCGGGAGTGGCGCGCGCCGCGCAAACGATAGGTTACTCAACACACAAAAACGCCGCCCGAAAGGGCGGCGCTCCTGCTTTGCGCATATTCGTGCGCGAAAAGTTTAGCGGCGCTTTGTTCTGCGCTTTGCTTTGCGCTTTGCCGGCGCTTTTTTCTTTGCGGTCTTGCGCTTGGTTGTTTTTCTGGCCGTTTTCTTGGCGGCTTTGCGCTTGGTTGCGCGCTTTTTCGGGGCGCTGGCGCCCTCTTCCATCTTGTCGAGCGCTTCTGCGTAGGCTTTCAATGCTTTCATGAATGCGGCTTGCTGCGTTTTTGGCAATACTTTCAAAACGGCGCCGTCAGACTTGGTGACTTTCGAGCTTGCGCCGCTTAGCATTCTTTTTCCGGCCGCGGTGATGGAAACGGCGTTCGCACGGGCGTCTTCTTTTGTCCGTTTGCGGGAAAGAAGGCCCTTCTTCATCATGCGCGCAATCATGTCAGCGAGCGTAGAGCGGTCGATGCCGGTGTGACGGACAAGGTCGGTCTGGCTCAAGCCTTCATTTTGGGCGACGACATGCAGAACTTCGAACTGGCGCGGTGTTGGGCCGGAGCTGCCGACTTCTTTTGAGTAAAGGTCATGCGCATATTGCTGTGCGCGGCGTAGAAGGTGACCTGGTGAGCTCTTAAGCGAATAAGCCATTCATATTCTCCGTATTTGGCCTGATTGAAACCTGTTGATGAGAATGCCGCGATCTGAATATCCGATAACGGTTTTTTCCAGAGGACAGTTAACTTGATTCCAGATGGAGGGCAAAACTATGCCTGACGCGGACGGTCTAAACGAAATGGCTACATAGTGCATTACATACTGTTCGTCATCGACAATTTTGCCACACCGGATCACAAAGGCGCTATATAATGCCTTGGACGGACGTTTTGCAGATTATGATCGTTAAAACAAATTATTCGGACGGCGGATGATGATCAAAAAATACCAGCAGGAACCTCGATTTGAGCAAGATATGCCGGATGGGGACGACCGTGAACGGTCGGTATGCGCAACATGCGGGTTTATAGACTATCAAAACCCGAAAATTGTTGTCGGTTCTGTTGCGGCATGGGAAGGCAAATTGCTTCTGTGCCGCCGTGCGATCGAGCCGCGTAAGGGTTACTGGACGCTGCCGGCGGGGTATCTTGAGCTGGGGGAAACCGCAGAAGAAGGCGCATTGCGTGAGGCGTGGGAGGAGGCGCGCGCTCGCTTGCGCCTTGAGAGGCTGCTTGCGGTGTACAGCGTCCCGCGCATTTCACAGGTGCAACTGATGTACCGGGCTAATCTGGAAACGCCGGAGATTTCCCCAGGTCCGGAAAGTCAGGATGTTATGCTGGCGAGCTGGGATGACATTCCCTGGGCGGACATCGCCTTCCCGACAGTCGGTTGGGCGTTGCGCCATTATCGCGAAACGCTGGGGAAAACTAATTTCCCGCCTTTCTCTAATCCGGTCGACGGCCTTTAGGCGCCATCGGCCGGTTTGTCGTCGATCATGTGCCTGGCGATGAACGGCGCCTGCAGGCCGGTGAAGATGAGGCTGACAATCGTGAACCCGAAGACTTTCAGTTTGACCCAGTTCGCCTCACCTGCGCATTTGGCCAGTTCAACGCCGCCGCATTCGCCGAGCAGCCAGCTCCACGCGCCGGCCGCCTCAGAAACTGCAGCGCTCTCGATGGGGCAATCGCGGGTCAGCCAGCGCCAGGCGATTTCGTTGGCGACTGCGAGGGCGGCGAAAAATACCGAATATCGAATCGTCAGGGTGCGCCAGGCCGGCTCAGGCAAATGCAGCGCGCCGTCGAAAACCGTCTTCATGAAGTTGCGGCCGGTCGCCAGCCCGGCGTAAAGCAGCCCGGCGAACAGGAAATAGACGATCGTCGGCTTCATATAAAAGAATGTCTTGTTCTGCAGGACGAGCGTGAGCGTGCCGAGAATGCCGATGATAATGCCGCTGACGAGCAGCATTGGCGCAACGCGCTTTTCTTTCCAAACGCTATAAGCGAATGCGACCGCGAAAGAGGGCATGAACCCAGCGACCGCGAGATACATTTCGGCGCCTTCGCGCAAACACCACTCATGTCCAGTGACTGCCCCGGCCAGTGAAACAAGGCGCGCCCCGAAAAAATAGGCCACCATGAAAACAATCAGCGGCCCCATATCAACCGCGAGCTTGGCGCCGCCGGAAAGTCGGGGCGCACTCGGCGTTGTGTCGGTCATCAAATGCTCCTGAACTGGCGGCCTGGATTAAACGGGGTGTTCGCGAGCGCCTGCAAGAGCGCGTGCAAAGCTTTCCGCCCGGAAGGGTTGAAGATCCTCAACGCTTTCGCCGACGCCGATGAAATGAATAGGCAGAGCGAATTTATCGCCAAGCGCGACGAGAACGCCGCCCCGGGCCGTGCCGTCGAGTTTGGTCATGACGAGGCCGGTGACGCCGGCAATATCGGAAAATACCTGCGCCTGACTGATGGCGTTTTGCCCGACCGTGGCGTCCAGCACCAGGATGACATCATGGGGGGCGTCGTCGTCCAGTTTCTTCAGGACGCGCACAATTTTCGCCAGTTCATCCATCAGCGCGGTTTTGTTCTGCAATCGCCCGGCGGTATCGATGATCAGTACATCCGTTCCGGTTTCCTGCGCTTCTTTCACGGCGTCAAACGCCAGACCGGCGGCGTCCGCCCCGACTTCGCGGGCGACAACGGGCGCGCCGGTGCGTTCGCCCCAGACGGTCAATTGCTCAATCGCAGCGGCGCGAAAGGTATCGCCAGCCGCGAGCATGACAGTCTTTCCCTCATCTTTGAGTTTTTGCGCGAGCTTGCCGATTGTCGTCGTCTTGCCGGCGCCGTTGACGCCGATCATCAAAATCACATGGGGCTTTTGCCCGCCGTCAATCACCAGCGGTTTTTCAAGCGGCGTCAGCGTGGAAGAGACTTCGCGCGCCAGCGCATCGCGCACTTCGTCGTCGGAAACCTCCTTGTCGAATTTGTCTTTCGCGAGCGCGGCGGTGACCCGGGTCGCGGCCGCAACGCCGAGGTCCGCCGTGATTAAAAGGTCCTGCAGTTCCTCAATGGTGTCGTCGTCGAGCTTGCGTTTGGTGAAGATAGCAGCAACGCCGGTGGTCAGCTTTTCCGACGATTTCGACAGGCCGGAGGTTAGTCGCGAGAGCCAACCCTGCTTCTTTTTTGGTTCTGCCATTGGCTGCGGGGCTGGATCATCTGCAGGAGGGGCAACTGGAGCTGCAGCGGTCGATGATGGCTGATCGGATGTTACAGATTGAGACGGCGCCTCTGGCGCGGCATCCGTTTCAGGTGAGCCTGTTTCTCCCGGCGTCTCATCCTGTTTCTCTTTCTTGCCGAAGATGCCGGAGAAAAAACCTTTTGACACCGATCCCACCTTTTAAAAATCTCTGCATGTCTGCGCAACGACACGCATTGCGGCGCTTTATCGTCCGCGTTGATATGATTGTAAAACTTCGCCGAGCATCATGTCGTCATGACGCGCCGTTAAACGCACCCTTGCGACGTCGCCAACGTCACCGACCGGCGCCGCGAGTTTCACAGAAGCGAAATTGCTGAGGCGCGCCCGTCCGCCGCTTTCAATGACGGCGTCTTCTTTGCGACCGACCAGGCCATTAAGAAAGGCGTGCAAGCTTTGCGCGCCTTTGGCGCGCAATCGCGCAGCGCGCTCCTTGATGACAGGGCGGGCAAGTTGCGGCATGCGCGCCGCTGGCGTTCCCTCACGCGGTGAGAACGGAAATACATGCAGGAACTGCAGCCCTGCTTCATCGACCAGGCCAATGCTGCGCTGAAACATGTCTTCAGTCTCTGTCGGGAAGCCGGTGATGATGTCTGCGCCAAAGGCGAAGTCGGGACGACGCTCTCGAATCTGTGCGCACAATTCAATCGCCTGCTCTCGGGTGTGGCGGCGTTTCATCCGTTTCAGGATAAGGTTATCGCCGGCCTGCAGCGACAAATGCAGATATGCCGCCAGTCTTTCATCGCCTGTGATGCGTTCTAAAAGCTCCGCGTCGATTTCGGCGCCGTCTACTGAAGATAAACGCAGTCTGTATAGGTCAGGCGTCTGATCGAGGATGGCTGACACAAGCGCGCCAAGTTGGGGCGCGTCATCGAGGTCAGCGCCATAAGACGTCATGTCTACACCCGTCAGAACAATTTCCTTGTGACCGGCGTCCACCAGTTTGCGCGCCTGTTCGACGGCGGCGCTGACCGGAACAGAACGGGAATTGCCGCGCCCGAAAGGAATAATGCAGAAGGTGCAGCGATGATCGCAGCCATTTTGTATTTGCAGGAATGCGCGGGCGCGGTCGCCATAACCATCGATCATATGCCCGGCGGTTTCGCGAACGGACATTATATCGTTCACGTGAACGACCGGGCCTGGATCTTCAGCCAGCGCTTGCCATTGACGCGGCTCAAGTTTTTCCTGATTGCCGATGACCGCATCAACCTCATCCATGTCTGAGAAGGAGCGCGGATCGGTTTGCGCCGCGCAGCCGGTGACAACGAGGCGGGCTTCGGGCCTGTCGCGGCGCACGCGGCGGATCGTTTGCCGGGCGCTGCGCACCGCCTCATTGGTGACAGCGCAGGTGTTGATAATGACGGCGTCGCCAAGCCTCGCGTCCCCAGCAAGGCGTCGCATGGCTTCGCTTTCCACCGCGTTGAGGCGGCAACCGAGCGTAATGATATCAGGGCGTGCAGTCATTTCGGCCTATTTGGGCTATTGATTGCGGAAGAACAAGCCGCCGGAGGATCTCGCATTGAGCCAATCGTGCAAGGCGATGTGGCGCAAACCGCGGCTGTGCTGAGTGAGGGCCTAGTTTTCCATAGTAAGGAGGATGGAAAAGCCGACCACCATGAATAATGCGAAGGGAGAAAACGCTGCGATAATCGCCGGCAGGGCGCCCAGCTTGCCGAGCGCCAGCGCAAGGTTTTCCGCCACAAAATACGTAAAACCCAGTACTGAGCCGCTGACGGCGCGCGCCAGCAAGACGCCCTGTCGGTGTACGCCAAACCCGGCGATCGCGCCGAGAAGCGGCATGACAAGCGTTGCAAGGGGTTTGGAAACCCGGCTCAACAATGACGTCATGGCTTCACGGGTGTCGGCGCGATCTTCATTCAGTTGCTGGATTTTCTGCACCAATTCGCCGAGGCTGGTCTGGTCCGGTTTCAGGGTCAGCGCGAAAAGAAATTCCGGATCGAGGCTGTTCGTCCAGATTGCGTCTTCGCTCCGGCCAACCTCAAGTGTGGCGGCGTTCAGTGTTTTGACGCCAAAAAGGCGCCAGACCCCATTCTCATGTCTCGCCGCTCGCGCTTCGATGACGTTCTCCATAAGGCCGTCTGCATTCGCTTCCCGAATTGTAACTTCGGTAAGCAAGACCGCCTCGCCAAACCGCGCGGCGCTTTCGGCGCTGATGATTTCTCCGTCAAATTGAATCCAGATGTTTGTGCGGGTGCCCGTATCGTCAGGCAAATCCAGCGCATAGTTATTCGCCTCCCAGTAATCGAGCGCTTCAGACGTCTTAACAGTGACCGTCTCATGAAAAATAAAATGTCCAATGGCGACGACCGCACAAATAAAACCGAATGGAAATAATACCCTGTATACGGACAAGCCGGCGGCGCGCATGATCGTAATTTCACTGGTATGGCTAAGTCCTGCTAAAGTCACAACGATTGCGAGAAGTGCGGCAAAAGGCGTGAATTGACTGGCGATTTGCGGTGCGCGCAAGGAAATATAACGCCAAAGAGATGCGCCGCCGGCGCCATCGACCGCTAGAATATCGCTCGACCGGTTCAACAGGTCGAGCATCTGTAAAATGATCACAAAAAACAGGAGCAGCGCAAAAAACCGCACCAGGAACATGCGCCCCACATAAAGCGTGAAAATTCCCTGCGGCGTGCTCATTGCGCGGCGCCTGGCTGTTGTGCGGCCGGTTTGTCCGCCGCCGCAAGCCGAACCGTTTCCTGTTTGCGGCGCGCCATCACCTTCGCAGTGCGGGCTTTGTCAATCGATCCCTGATAGAGAATGATCGAAACAATCGCGAACGCGGCGAATACCCCCCACATTGAAATATATGGCGATAGTTGCCCTTCGCTGGCGACGACTTTGCCCCATTCCTCAAGCACTTCGTGATACACAATCAGGATGGCGACGCCGATGACCGGTTGCAGGGATGAGGCCCGGCGACGGCCTGTGACCCCCATTGCGATGGCCAGGATCGGCATGACCAGAAAAGTCAGTGGGTGAATGACTCGCCAATGCAGCCCTGCATCATATTCATAATATAGTGGCGATGAAGACGGCGTTTCGCGGCGCAGGAAAGAAATGATTTCGTTAAACGTCGCTTCGCGCTCGTCGCCGCCGCGCTCTCTAAAAACGCCGATTGCGGGCAAGTCGACTTCAAGATCGAACGTATCGAAATTCAGCGCCTGAATGCGGTCGCCAAGCGGATCTACAATAACCTGGCGGCCTTGTTCCAGTTTCATCAAAAGCGAGTTGATTTCCGGCGTTGTTGATATGGCGCCGCTGCGCGCTGTGATCGTGGTCTTCCCGCCAGCTCGGTTTCGCCGTTCAAGAAAAATATCCTCCGCTGTACGCGTCTCTGTGTTGATCGAGCCCAGGCGAATTGTCACGCGATCTGAAATTTCAACGAATTCACCCGCGGGTATTTTTATCCCAAGTGCGCCGCTCGTTACGTCAAAACGAATCTGCTGATATTTGTATCTCGCCAGCGGTTCCACATAAGAGACCAGTAGAAAATCAATCGCCATTAAGAACACGACTAGGACATATACAGGGCGCATCAACCGCCCGAAGGAGGCGCCGCTGGAGCTTAGCGCATCCAGTTCGCTCGACATCGACAGGTTCCGAAAAGCCAGCAGGATGCCGAGAAACGTTCCAAGCGGCAGAGCGAGTCCCAGATAATGCGGCACCAGATTGGCGAGCATGCGCCAGACCACATCAACCGGGCCTTGCTCGGCCAGCACAAAATCAAAAAGGCGCAGCATCTGTTCGATCATCAGCAGCATCGCGGCGACGCCGAGCGCCAGCAAAAGCGGGGTCGCAACGGCGCGCAAAATGTAACGATCAAGAAGGTTCATGCTTGGCGAGATTTAGCGGATTTTTCGTGTTGGCCCACTTCATAAAAACTCATAGCATCGGTTGGGCGTCTGTAGCCAATCCTCTTCGCATTCGGAATGTGGAAGGCGGTATAGATCATTTCAGCTCGCTGGCTTGTGTGTGGTGCGGGCCAGATGGGCGGTGGCGCCGAACATGACGACGTTGAAAAGCTGCGAAAGCCCAGCCTCCGCCACCAGCATGCCGGCGACTGCGGCTTCAGGGGCCCCGACAATAGGTGAGAGCGTCAACGCCGCCGTCAGGTAGACAATGTCCTGATTTGGCAGAAAAGGGATGCGGCTCAGAACCAGTTGCAGCGCAATAAAAGTGATCCACGCCATCAACGGCGCGCCGGGCAAAGCAGAGGCGTACATTGCCGCGTGCAGCAAAATGAGCAGCGCCTGGCGTGATCCGTGGACGCCAAGAAGTTTTGGCAGCGCCCCGGGCGGCAGTGCGATGAGTTTCTGACGGAAAACCGCGACCACTGTCGCGAGCACCAGAGCTGAGATAAATGCAAGCGTGAATAGCCAGCGCGCGCCAGGGAAAGCCTCTATGCCCGCCTGCAGGCCGCCGGTCGCAGCCAGCACAAGCACAAGGATTACGGTTGCGGCGTTCGATGAAAACGCTGAAAGAATATTGTTGTCTTTCACGCCGACAAGGATGGTCTTGTCTGATAAATTCAAACGGCGTCGCGCCCAGAGGGTCAGGAAGGCCTCGCCGGAATATCCCATGACGGCGAAGTTGTAGACACGCTTCCGGATGAAGACGAAGAAGTGACGCACGAGTGGTTTTGACCAGACGATTTCGTAGATCGCGAGTTCTGAAACCGGCAGCGCCAGAAAACGCAGTACAAAGAAGACGTAAAACCACGGCGTTGCAGGAAGCGACTGTAGCACGTCAACCCAGCCAACCTGGCTAAGGCGATAAAGAAGGTAAAATACAATCCCGGCAAAAAGCGCAATTCGGGATATTTTGAGCGCCTTTTGAACATCACGCCGCTGGCGCAAGAGCGCCCACTGATCGCGAATTCTGCGTCCAATCTGGCGCAAACGAGGCATGGTCGGACTATGAGCTTGCACGCGCGCCTGCTGTGTGAAAACCATCAATCGCCTCGCGATAATCATCGACAAGCCGGCCTAAAATTGTTCGCCAGGAATAATCGAGGCTGCGCGTACGCGCCGTTTCACTAAGGCGGCGCCGCAAGTCATCGTCACTCGCCAGGCGCTCGAGCGCGGCGGAGAAGCTTTTGCTGTTCGGCTCCGCCAGAAGGCCGGTGACTTCATGCTCGACCAGTGACGCGCTGCCAGCCGCATTGGCGCACAGGGCGGGCGTGCCTGAGGCCATGGCCTCCAGCGTAACGTTCCCGAATGTTTCTGTGATGCTCGGATTGAAGAACACATCCGCGCTCGCATAGGCGCGCGAAAGCGCTTCGCCCTGCAAGTGCCCTGTGAAATGCCCCGTCGGCAGTTTTTCTGCGAACCGTTCGCGCTCGGGACCTTCGCCGACGACAAGCGCCCTGACTTTATTGGCGCGCGCAAGCGTTTCGACGAAGATATCGATACCTTTTTCCAGGACGACACGGCCCACAAAGGCGATGACAATGTCGTTATCTTCAAACCCGATAGACCGCCGCCAGGCAAGATCGCGTTTGTCCGGGTTAAACAGAACGCTGTCGACGCCGCGCGTCCAGAGACGAATGTCACGACCAATGCCTTCGTCGCGCAATTCCTGCGCCATGGTTTCCGAAGGCGCGTAAACATGTTCGCAGCGGCGGTAGAAATACCGCATGTAATTGGTCAGATATTTTTCAAGCCATTTGGCGCCGTAATAACGGGGATAAGTGTCGAACCGCGTATGAAAAGAGGCGACCGCAGGAAGGTCATTTTTTCGCGCGTATTGCAAAGCCGCATAGCCAAGCGGATCCGGCGCCGCAATGTGAATAAGGTCGGGTTTGAAGCCGCCAAGCCGGCTTTTGATCTCGCCGGACATGCCAAGCGACAGCCGATACTCGCTCCTGCCCGGGATTGAAAAGGATGGCGCGGAAATCAGCGTGCCGCTGTGTTCAAAAGCAGGTTCTTTTACGGTTGGCGCAAAAACCAGAACCTCATGGCCTTCCTCTTCAAGAAACGCCACGAGGGTGTTGAGCGCGCGTACCGGGCCGTCCATCACATAATTGTAGTTGCCTGAGAACAGGGCGATGCGCAGCTTCGCCGATGCGGCGTCATGTTTGGCGGACGGTGTATCTGCGATTGTCATGGCTGCGCCGGAATTGCCGGCCAGGGACGTGCGCCGGTGAGGATGATATCCGCTCTTCAGGGGCGGGATTTTAGCCCGTTCGCCTAGTCTTTTTCCAGACGCCCTTCAACCCAGTCCCAGAACAAAGCGGAAATATCGGCCCCGCCAAAGCGGCGGACCTCCTGAACGCCTGTGGGCGAAGTGACGTTAATTTCCGTCAGATAGTCCCCGATCACGTCGATTCCAGCGAAAATCAGCCCGCGTTCCGACAGGGCCGGTCCGATCCGGTCGCAGATTTCCTGGTCTCGGGCGTCCATTTCGATAGCCTCAGCGCGTCCGCCCACATGCATATTTGAACGGGTCTCGCCTTTTGCCGGGACGCGGTTGATGGCGCCGACAGCCTCGCCATCAAGGAGGATGATGCGTTTGTCGCCCTTTTCAACGGCGGGGATGAATTTTTGCGCCACGAGCGGCTCCGGATAGGTAAGCTCGAACATTTCCAGAAGCGCGTTAAAGTTGCCGTCATCCGGTTTTATGCGAAACACCCCGGCCCCACCATTGCCGTAAAGCGGTTTCACGATGATGTCCTGGTGCGTTTTGCGGAATGCGCGGATCGCTTCGGCGTCACTGGTGATGAGCGTCGGCGGCGTCAGGTCTTCGAATTCGGTGACATAAAGCTTCTCCGGCGCATCGCGAATGGAGCGCGGATCGTTCAGTACAAGGACGTCTGGCTGCAGGCGTTCGAGAATTTGCGCTGCGGTGATATACGTCATGTCGAAAGGCGGGTCCTGACGAATGAGCACCACATCAACCTCTCGCAGATTGATCGGCTGCGGCGCAGATAGTTTTACATGCTCACTCTGCTTGCGCTGAATTGCTTCAATCTTTTGAGCCCGCGCATAAACGCGGCCGGTATCCAATTGCAGCGAAGGCGCAGCGTAAACCCAGATTTCATGACCGCGACCATGCGCTTCCAGCGCCATGTCGAACGTGGTGTCGGCATCGACGTCAACGGCGTCGATCGGGTCCATCTGTATAGCGATTTTAAGCATGGCTGTTTAGTTCTCTTGAGGAGTTTGGCCGTCAGCGCTTGGCATACGGACAGTAACGTAGTGAATGACTTTTTCAACGCCGTTGATGGTGCGGGCCAGCTGCAGCGCTTCGTCAAGTTCAGCCTGCGTGCGCGTTGATCCGATGAGATAGATAATCGCGTTCGACACTGCGATTTTGAAGTCACCGCTGGTCACGTCTGCGTCAGCAAGCAGCTTCGCGCGTAACGTCTGGTCGATGCGCGTATCTTCAAAGCCCTGACCGAAGGAGGTTTTCTCGTCAACTTTGATTTCGTCGATCACTTGCTCGACGCCATCCGCCTTCCATGCATTGGCGATCAGTTTTGCATGGCCTTCATCGGTGCGCATCGTACCGGTCAGCATCAGGCGGCCTTCATGCACGGTCAGGTCCACATCAGAATAATCGTGCGAACGGTCGGAAAACAGAACGCTTTTCATTTCGGCGTTCGCAGCGATATCGATAAAGCTGTCGTCAAGGCTGCGGCTGGAAGCGCAGGCGGCCAGGCATAGAACGGCGCCGGTGATCAGGACGGCGCGGGATGCGTTTAACAACATAAGTCATACTCCTTCATACTTGTCCGCTTGCGAAACAAGGCGTTATTGCGCGCATTTGCGGTTAGAGAAAACCCAAAAGGCCGTCACATTCGCGTTCAGTCGTCGCTCCGCCACGCCTGCGGCATATGCTTTAGCCGCCAGCCTGCAATCGCGATGATATCATAGCGCATGTCGCATTGTGCAAGATGCGGGTGGCGCGCAATGAACAAATCCGCCGCCGTGATAATGCGCCGGCGGTTGCGGGCGCTGATCGCGTTGATGGCGTCATCCATCGACTGGCGCGTTTTGACTTCAGCAAAAACAATCAGCTTGCCGCGCCTGGCGATAATGTCGATCTCCCCGCCATGCGCCTTGTAGCGTCGTTCAAGGATGGAAAACCCTTTAAGACGCAAATACCATCCCGCCAGCAGCTCGGACCAGCGCCCGGCGGCCTCGGCTCTTTGGCGGTCGGCGCGCGACGGCGTCACTGATTATTTTTGAGCTGAAGCGCGCGAGCGTAAGCGCTGGACCGCGAAACCCCGAGGGTCTGCGCCGCCGCGCTGGCGGCGTCCTTGACGCTCATTTCCTGCAGCGCGTTTAAAAGGAATCCATCAAGATCCTCCTCTGTCGCATGCGTTTTCTCTGGCGGATAGACAAAGACCACCAGCTCGCCCTTCGCCGGGGCGCCGCCATAATGTTTCGCCAGTTCGCTAAGCGCGCCTTCGCGAATGTCTTCGTGAATTTTGGTCAATTCCCGGGCGACGGCGGCGCGCCGGTCGCCATAGGCTGTCGCCATCGCCTCAAGGCTTGCCGCGAGGCGCGGCGCGGTTTCATAAAAAATCAGCGTTGCATCAATGCTGGCCAGGGACTTCAGGAACTTTTCACGAGCAACCGCCCTGGAAGGCGGAAACCCAGCGAAATAGAACTGATCGCTCGGCGCGCCCGCAGCGCTTAAGCCAGCGATCAGGGCGGAGGGGCCCGGCAATGGTATGACAGAAACGCCAGCGTCGCGCGCCTCGCGCACCAGTTTGTAGCCTGGATCCGATATCAGCGGCGTGCCGGCGTCTGAGACAAGACAGATTGCGGCGCCGTCTTGCAGTTTTTTAATAATACCGGGCCGGGCGCGTTCCGCATTGTGGTCGTGATAGGCGCTGCGGGCGGTCTGGATACCGTATGCGGCGCACAGTTTCGCGGTTTGCCTAGTGTCCTCACACAGGATGAGGTCCGCGGCTTTCAACGCGGCGACGGCCCGATAGGTGATATCGCCGAGATTGCCGATGGGCGTCGCGGTCACATAAAGGCCGGGTTCGAGCGTTATTGTCGTATCAACCATTCTTGTTGACGATTGGCGCTCTATGAGCGCGGCGTCAATTGTTTGGCCCGCCGATTGAGGGGCTGAACGGCAAAACGGCTTGTTTACTGGCGCTGCGGCGCCGGGTAGTCTCGCCGCGATTTTGATGAGTGAAAAGGGGACCGGCGGATGCGGATCGAACTCGGGATAATCAGGGCGGGCTTTCTGGCGGCGCTCATGGCGGTGATCGCTGCTTGCGGATCGACCTCACCGACCCGTCCAGGGCCGGCAGTTGTCGCCCAGCCTGACCAGCCGGTGACTGAGCCTGGTGAGGAGTTACCGGAGTTTGAACCTGAGGCCGACAGCTATGACCGTCGCGGGTTTGTGCGGCCGTCTCATATGGATGGCGACGAGCCTGTACGCGTGGGATTGCTGCTCCCCTTCAGCGCGTCCAGTTCGGCTGCTCAAAAGATTGCTTCGGCAATGTTCGACGCTGCGCAACTCGCGGCTTTCGACGCAGGCGACGCCCGGTATTTATTGATCCCTAAAGATACGAAAGGCACGCCGGAAGGCGCCGCCGCTGCCGCGCGCTCAGCGCTGGCGGACGGCGCGGAAATTGTTCTGGGGCCATTGTTTTCAGAATCTGTCGAGGCCGCCTCGCGTGTGACGCGCGCAGCGCGAACGCCGATGATTGCGTTTTCGTCCGACTTGCGGGCTGGGGGCGATGGCGTCTTTCTGCTCAGCTTCCCGCCGGAACTCGAAATCGAGCGCGTAACGGAATACGCCGTCGGGCAGGAAATGACCCGGTTCGGCGTATTGGCGCCGATGACCCCTTATGGCGATCGCGTCTCAGGCGCGTTTGCTGAAGAGGTGTTCGTGCGCGGCGGCGTCATCGTGCATGAAGAGCGCTATCAGCAGGAGCCGGACGCCATGCTTGCGCCTGCTGAGCGTCTTGCAAAATATTCAACCGAAATTGTGCCGATCGAATTGCGTCATGACTTCGATCCCAACGATCCGCGCCCGCAAAATGCCGAAGCGGGATATACGCAAGGCTATCAGGCGGTATTGATGCCGGAACAGGGAACGTTGTTGCGCGCCCTCGCGCCGTTACTGCCCTATTATAATGTCGATATTACGCGCGTAAAACTGCTTGGCGTTTCCGCATGGAACAATCCGCGCCTGACCCGCGAGCCGGCGTTGCGCGGCGGCTGGTTCGCCGCTCCCGATCCTGAGATCACGCGCAATTTTGAAAACCGGTATGCCGGCGCCTTTGGCGCGCCGCCGCCGCGACTGGCGTCGCTTGCTTATGACGCAACGCTATTGTCAGCGCGCCTCGCCGCGACGCAGCGCCGCCGCGACCGTTTCAGTCTGGAATCGATTACCGATCCAAACGGCTATTACGGGGCCGATGGGCTTTTCCGTTTGAATGCGGACGGTTCTGTGGAGCGGGGGCTGGCGATCCTTGAGATTCAGCCCGGCGGCATTCAGGTGATCGACCCTGCGCCGCGCAGCTTTGCGCCCGGCTACTGATCATTTTTTTCTTATCGGACGGGGGCGTTCGAATTGAGGATACCATATGCGCTTGGCGTTATTAGTATTTGTCGCGTTTGCAATGAATGCGATTTTTTTTGTAGCCGCTGAAGATACGCCGCCGCCGCAAATGGCGCGAGATATGCTCATTGCAGCAGCGGATCTGGCCGCGGCTCACGCCGATACGCGCTTTGCCTACACGGTCGACTATTGGGGACGGGAGAACGATGAGGAGGTTGCGGTCAAAGTCCGCTACGACCCGCGCTTGCCTGTCGGCGGGCGCTGGCGGCTTGTAGGAGCCTCTCTTCAGGACCTGGACAAGGATTTGCGCAAGGAAATCGAAGACCTTGAAGAGAGAAAGCGGCCGGATGAAAAGCTGGTCTATAATAAAATTGGCGATGCTTTAGCTGACTTGGAACTCGTTGAGGAGACGGACGCCTACGCGATTTTCCGCGGCCTCATGAATGGCGAGGATTTGCCGGAAGATGTTATCCAGGGAACGATTAGGCTGAATAAGACAACAGCTCATATAGAGCGCATCGAACTGCGCGCTTTAGAGCCTTTCAAGCCGGCGCCAATTGCAAAGGTCAAGCAATTTTACCAGGATCAACGTTTTGCGCCGCCGCTTGGCGACGGACCGGCTTTGCTTGTGGAAAGTGAAAACGATGTTTCGGGAAAAGCGCTGTTCAAGAAATTCTCCACCGCATCGCGGCGGCGATTCTCCGATATTGAGCTCGTAGATCCGGCCGATATCGCTTCAGACGGGTAACGCTCATTTTTTCATGGTCAGCTCGGTGCGCACGCGTAACATACGTGTTGCGATTGCAACTTCTGCGAGGAAGTTCGCCAGGCCGCCAATCAGCGCGAGCATTGCTGCGATAAACAAAATCGCGACCAGTGCGGCGAGGTTCAATTCCGCAAGAGCGCCAACGAAAAGTGTTGCGACGACAATGCAGACGAGAAGCGCGGAGACAGTGCTGAAGTAAATAGACCGCTGTGCGAAGACGATCCGCCGATCAAGCACCGCAAGCTGTGCAGGCATATAGTTTTCACGAGCGGCTTCCGGCGCGTTGGTGAGGATTTCCTCAAGGTAGCGTGCGCGGTCAACAGCGCGTCCAAGTCTTGCAGCGATCACGTTTAACAACGTGCCGATGCCAGCGAGAAGAAAAACCGGCGCGACGGCCAGTTGGATGATATGCGCAATGTCTGAGGCGTTATTCATAAAACGTTTTTCGCTTATCCGAGTAATTCATAAAGCAAGCGGTTCAACACAACCCGTCCGTTGGGTGTCGCCGTCAAACGCCCGCATTGAAGGTCCAAAAGCCCGTCATTGATTGCATGCTGCAGTTTTTCCGCGCGGGCTTCGTTTTGATAAAATGAGTCATCCGCATAGAGCGTTACGCCTTCTCTCAAACGCAAGCCCATGGTCATGCGCTCGATCAACTGCGCTTCGGCGCTCAGCGGTTCGATCAGGCGCGCCCCTGCGCGAGTCGCGTTCAGATAATTTTCCGGTCGCGCCGTCATCTCCGTCGCAATCCGCTCGCCGTTCACCGTCAGCCGTCCATGGGCGCCGGGACCGACCCCGATATAATCCTGATAGCGCCAGTAAATCAGATTGTGGCGTGATTGGGCGCCCGGCGCGGCGTGGTTCGATATTTCATAAGCCGGCAACCCAGCCGCGTGGGTCAACTCCTGCGCCAGGTTGAACTGGTCAGCGCAAAGGTCTTCATCGGCCGGGACCCAGCGCTTCGCTCGCACTTGTTTTTCAAAAGCCGTTCCGGGCTCGATTGTCAGTTGATAGAGAGACAGATGCGTGACGCCAAAGGAAAGCGCTTCTTTTAATTCTGCGCCCCATGCGTCGAGGGACTGGTCAAGGCGCGCATAGATCAGATCAAAGCTGACCCGGTCGAATTTTTCCTGTGCGAGGGTGATTGCGCTGATGGCGGATGCTGCATTGTGGTCCCTGCCAAGAAAGCGGAGCGCATCGTCACGCAATGACTGAACGCCGAGGGACAAACGATTAACGCCAGTTGCGGCGATATCGTGAAAGCGTGATTGTTCCGCATCCGTCGGGTTGGCTTCCAGCGTAATTTCAGAATCGGAATCAAAACCCCATAACTGGCCGCATGTTTCGATAACCGATTCAATAATGCTGATCGGCGCCAGTGACGGCGTGCCGCCGCCGAAATAAAGGCTGGCGAGTTTGCGCCCCTTCGTATGCTCCGCCCAATAGGCAAGGTCGCGTGTCAGCGCTTTCATCCAGGCCGCCTCATCGACTTCCTTGTTTTTGTAGACGTTGAAATCACAATAGGGGCAGATGCGCGCGCAGTATGGCCAGTGCACATAGACGCCGAGCGGGGCTTCGGCGCTCATTGTTCAAGCGCCGGCATCACCCGTTTCATGAAGCCGTCGAACAGCGGCACGGTGAATGCGTTGTCCCCATGGGACTGGCTGTAGATCATGCCCTTGTCGAGGAGCCGGCTGCGGGTCGGCGCCACTTCATTAACCTTTTTGCCGAGAATATCGGCGATATCGCCTGAGCGGTGGGGGCCTGAACCAAGCTCCGCCATGGCGCGGAGATAGCGCTTTTCAGCCGGCGTCAGCCGGTCAAACCGGACCCGGAAGAAGCTGGCGTCCATCTCTGCGAGCGCGGTGATTGTCGCATGATTGACGTCGTCGATAGTGATCGGCGACTTTTCCGCCGCGTCCCAGCTGTGCTTTCCCCATTCCTGCAGGAAGTAGGGATAGCATTGTGTCTGCTTCAGGATTTTCGCGATGGCGTCATCTTTATACTGAGCGCCTTCCTGTTTCGCCGGATTGATAAGCGCCTCGCGCGCCGCCACTTCTTCTAGTTGTGTTGTCTCAATGAATTCAAACAGCCGTTCTGCGTAAGACTTCGCACGTCCCATCTGTCCCAGCAGTTGCGGCAGGCCGGCGGCGACCATGGTGACAGGTTTCTGGCGCTGGCTGGTTTGATGCAGGGCGGAGATCAGCGCGGCGAGCTGTTCCTCCGGCACATATTGCAGTTCGTCGATAAACATCACGAACGCGGTCTTGCGTTCAGCCGCGGCCTCGCCAATGGCGGAGAGAAGGTCGGCAAGGTCCGTATCAAGATCGCCTGAATCGGCGAGACCTTTCTCGGTTTCAAAATCGAAACCAACTTCAACATCGTCATATTTGAATTTGAACGCGTTGACGAAGCCGGCCAGCGCCCGCATGGCGCGCGACAGCCCTTCTTTCGCCGCTTCGCCGCGGCTGAGGCGCAGCAATGCAGAGCGCAGCGCGGGCGCTAGCACGCCGGGAAGGGTTCTGCCTTCCGGCGCTTCCATCGCCACCGTGGCGATGCCGCGCGCCTCCGCATCGAGCCGGATCTTGTTGAGGAGGACGGTTTTGCCGACGCCTCTGAGTCCGTAATAGATGAAGCTCCGCGCCGCGCGTCCGTCGCGAATGCGATCAAGGGCGATGGCGGCGCGTTCAATAATGCCGTCGCGGCCGGCAAGATCTGGCGGCGGCGTGCCTGCGCCAGGGGCGTAAGGGTTTCGTCTCGGGTCCATGAGGGTTGATTATAAGGAAGTTATCTTAAGTTATCAAATTACAGTAATTTATGATAATTTTCTTATAATTCATCACTGGGCGTCGTTTTTCGCCGCTTCGGCGAGCGCAATCGTGTGATCTAGGAGTTCGCGCCCGCCCATGGCCCCGTGGCTGGGGATGATGATTTCAGCCTCCGGGAAGGCGCTGGCGACATTGCGCACCGCGCTGGCCCAGTTGGCGACGTCGCCATCAGCGGTGTTGCCAAGACTGCTGGCGTCGCCCGGCCGGATCAGGCATCCGCCGAATAATACTTTTGCGGGCGGAAAATAGACGACAATATTATCGCGCGTGTGGCCGGCGCCGGGGTGGTAGACAGCCGACATGGGCGCGGGCGGGTTACGAGTGTCCATGGGGCCGATCAAAGGCATGAATCTCTCCTCAACGCCATTCAGCATTATTGTATCTTCTGCGGGCGTCAGATCGCGCAGCGGCGCATCCTCATTCGTCATTGGCGCTGCATAAGTCTCCACGCCAGCAGCGATCAACGCATTCATGCCGCCCATTTTATCCTGATGGGCGTGCGTAAGAATAGCGACGGATGGTAATGCGCCGGTTTCTTTCTCGACCAGCATGAGAAGCTGTTCCGTATCGCGATCGGTCCATGCCGTATCGACCAGCGTAACGCCGGCGTTCGTTTGAATCACAAGCCCTTGTGAAAGAATCGGACCCCAGGGTTCGATAATTTCATAACTCTTATGAATCCAGACGCCGTCAGCAATTTTTTCAAGCGCTGGTGCTGGCAAGGCATTCTCTACTGTGTTGCTGCTGTCGGCTGCGTTTGCAGGATATGCGAAAAAAGTGACCGCGATTATCAGAAGTTTAAAAGCTTTAATCATTCAAACATGCTTTCATCAGTTTACGGAACGCATCTGCGCGGTGGGAGATGGAATGCTTTTCTTCCGGGTCCATCTCGCCAAAGGTAATGTCATACCCCTCCGCCATAAAGATCGGGTCATAACCGAAACCGTTATCTCCACGGGGCGGGAAAACAAGCCGGCCATGCACTTTGCCCTCAAAGACTTCTTCGTGGCCGTCAGGCCAGGCGAGGCATAGAACGCATATAAAATGCGCAGAAAAATCTTCGGTGCCGCTTTCCGCCAGCGCTGATTCCACCTTACGCATGGCGCGGGTGAAATCGCGCGGCTCGCCGGCCCATCTTGCGGAATAAATGCCGGGCGCGCCGGAAAGCGCGGTCACGCAAAGGCCGGAATCATCCGCCAGCGCCGGCAGGCCTGAGGCGCTCGCGGCCGCGTGCGCCTTGATGGCGGCGTTCTCGGCGAAGGTGATTCCGGTCTCTTCAGGGTCGTTCAGGCCAATTTTTTTCGCTGAGACCGCCACAATATCGTAAGATCTGACTAACTCATTGATTTCTTTTATTTTTCCGTCATTGTGAGAGGCGATAATCAGCTCGCCAGGCCCCAATTTCCGCACATTTTGGTCCATGTTTTTATCCCTTTTCGGAAAATATTTATCGTTTTTCGGAAAAAACCCCTTGCATTGTTTTTCGATAAGTGTATATCGATAATCAACAAGACGGCGAAAACATCGCCGCGACGGAAAAGCCGGCTCAAAAAGCCCAAAAGGGCGAAACAAACAAGACCGGCGGCTCCCGAGGGACAAAAAGAGCCCGACATAAAAAAAGAGCGGCTGGGGAAAACCCGAACCGCTCAGAAGATCAGAATGAGTTGCGTTGGTTCAACAAAGGAAAAGAAAAGGAAAATCCCATGTCTAGCAAACACTCAACGGATAACTTCGGTGGTTTCGGCGGCATTGTCAACGGTCTGGCCGTTCTTGTCACAATCAGCCTGGTCGGCGCTGGTTACTTTACGGCGCTTGGTTCCTTCGCGGGGGTCGCATAATGTCAAAGTTAATTCACATTGCGGCCGCGGGCGTATTCGCGGCCATTGCGGCGGCCAGCCTTGTCGGGCTCGCCACCGCAGCCCCCCAGGCGGAAACAGCCAAGGCTGAAAGCTGCCAGAAAACGCTCTGCCTTGTGGCGTTTTTCTAGGCCATGTTCACAATTCATTGAATCGGATAACGTGGCCTAGGGTTTTGTTTCGCCGCATATTTTATCGCAAGACCGGTTCGGACGACTGTTAAGAGCGCTCCGGTCAGCGCGGCGAAGGATACAAAAAAGACGGAGACGGACGAATGCGAGCGATAGGCAAAGGCTCACTCGCGTCATTGCTGGCGATGGGGCTTCATTTTACGCGCATCATTTTATGGATCGCCTTTGTCGGCCTGGCGATCGCCATGATCGTCGTTCCGTTTGTGCCGATAATCATGAGTGCGGTCGATGGTGTCGGCGGCGTTAATATAGACGGTGAAGTTGACGTGGACGCCGGCGATTTTTTTGAGATCGCGCATCATTTTGTGACGTTCGGGGTGATGTTGTTTGTGGTGAACAGGCTTCTGGAAATCCTTAAAACGCTGCGCTTCGGCTCGCCGTTCGTCAAAGAAAACGCCGATCGTTTTCGCGGTCTGGGATATGCGCTTTTAATCGGCGAAGGCGCTAAATTCGCCTTCGGGTTTTTATCGCTGATCTTCTCCGTAGAAGTGGAGATCAATTCCACCATCATTTCATGGCTCGCCATTATCGCGGTGTTTGTTCTCTCCGAAGTCTTTCGGGAGGGCGCGCGCATGAAGGAAGAGCAGGACCTGACGGTTTGAATATGGTCGCAGTACAGCCAATGACAAAAAAACCCGAAAAATCACTCCTCTCCATACTGTCCACACTGATTGTTATTTCACAGTGGAGCCTTGGGTTTATTGTTGTCAGTGCGCCTTTGACAGTGCTCGGCGCGCCGTTCCTGCCGCTGCAATTCGGTTCCGACCCGTCAGATATCGATGCAAAGACGCCCACATTTTTTGTTGGTCTCGTGCTTGATGAAGGCATGACGCGCCCCGCCTATTTCCTTGAGGCGCTGATTGTAATGGTTTTCGGAGCGGCGGCTTTGTTCGGGCTGCATCATCTTCGGCGCATATTGCGCAATGTTGCAGTGGGCCGCGCGTTTGCGCGTGAAAACGGCTTGCGCTTGCGCAAGGTTGGCTACGCAGCGATGGCGGCGCAACTTGTCGTTTACGCGTTATGGATCATTTCCATCACGCTTGATGTCACAGGCGTAATGGACTTTGAAGGCCGGACGATCACACTGACGCCGATGCCGTGGATTGGCATTCTCGGCGTCTTCGTACTGTCGACCATTTTCCTTGAGGGTGCGCAGATCAAGGAAGAACAGGATCTGACAGTATAATGGGTATCGCCGTAAAACTCGATCGTGTGCTTCTCGACAAAGGCATGTCGCTGACAGAGTTGTCAGAGCGGGTTGGCGTGACAATTGCGAATCTCTCAATCCTGAAGACCGGTAAGGCGAAAGCCATTCGCTTTTCAACGCTGGAAGCCATCTGTCGCGAGCTTGATTGTCAGCCCGGTGACATTTTGTTCTTTGATGATGATGAGAGCGCCGTCAACGCGGCGGAATAGTTTACCGGTAAGGCGTTGACGCCGGCTCCCCGACATTTTCTGACACCGCTTCCGGGCGCGCATTTTTAACGGCGCGGCTGTTCAGGGCGAAAACCCATAAACATGCTGCAAGGATTGTCGTGAAAATGTAGGGCGCTTGTGGCGCAATTGCGTAAAGGCCAAATCCGATCAGCGGCGAGACGATAAAGCCCGATGCGCCGGCGGCGTTCGCTAGGCCGATGGCGGCGCCTTGTTCATCCGCGCGCACAGCCAGCGACGCTGCGGCGTTGAAGCCGGGAACGGCGAGCCCTGCGCCAAAGCCGGCGATAACCATGCCGAAGACCACCGGTCCAAGCGACGCTGTCACCCAGATCAGGATGTGACCAGCGATGATTAGTGCGGGTGCGATCTGCATCAGCGTTCGCGGCGCCAACCCGAAGCGCTGCACGATCACCAGCTGAGAAAAGAGTGACGCCATGGCGCCGCCCATCAGGCCGACGCCGACGAGTTGCGGCGCCAGCTCCGTTGAAAACCCAAGGCGATCGATGAAGTAAAAGCCGACCGTCTGTATGGGGATGGCGTTGGCGACGCCAAAGGCAAGGCCGAAAATTAAAAAGGGTCTGAGACGCGGGTCTGTCAGTTTGATCTTTGCATAGTCTTTTCGCTTTGCCGGTTTTGTGCGTTCGGGCAGAAACGCGAAGACAGCGACGCTCATCAGGCCGGCAAGAATCGCCATTGCGAAAAACGGCGCAACGGGTCCGAAGACGGCCGCGGCGGCGCCAAAGCCCGGCCCTAACATCGCGCCTAATCCGAAGGCGGCGGAGAAACTGGCGATCCCGGCGGTGCGATCTTTCGCGCTGGTGCGGTCGGCGATATAGGCCTGTGCGGCGGGCGGACCGGCTGAGCCGAGCAGGCCATAAAGCATGCGCGTACCAACCATCAGCGCATAGAGCGGCAATCCGGAGATCGCGCCAACAACCCCGAGCCGTATCGATGCGCCAAACAACAGCATGGAAGCAGCGAAACCCATAAGGCCGATGAGGATGAATACCTTGCGGCCGGTCCTGTCGCTGGCGCGTCCCCAGTGTGGTCCCGTGGTCACCCAGCACATTGCTGACAGCATGAAAATCAACCCGACCTGCAAATCGCTGAGGCCGATCTCCCGGGCGAGCGGCGGCAACACGGAAAAGACGATCGTCTGACCCATGCCGGCGCACACCGCGCCAACGAGCAACAGCGCGATCGCGAATGCACGGGCGCGAGGGCTCGTCGGGCTGTCAGCAATGGTTGCTGCGCTGTTTTCTGTTTGCTGGTCCACGCGGTCGCCTTGATATAGTAATTCATGTCTCAACACGGGCCGCGCAAATTAGCAATCACTCGCCTGTGTTGGCGGCAAGGGAGTAGCGCATGAAGACTGGTGACTTTGAGGCGGAGGGCGGATGCGCCTGCGGCGCCGTCCGCTATCGCATGGTGTCGAAACCGTTATTCGTTCATTGCTGCCATTGCCGTTGGTGTCAGCGCGAGACAGGCTCAGCTTTTGTTTTAAATGCGATGATTGAAAGCGAACGGATTGAAACGCTCATCGGCGCGCCGGTTGCGGTGATGACGCCTTCGGAAAGCGGACGGGGGCAAAAGATCATGCGCTGTCCGGATTGTCAGGTCGCTTTGTGGAGTCATTATGCGGGCATTGGCGACAAGGTGAGTTTCATCCGTGTAGGCACACTGGACGAACCCTCCCGCGTCCCGCCGGACATTCATATCTTTACATCGACCAGGCTGTCCTGGGTGGAGATCCCGGAAGGCGCGCCGGTTTACGAACAATATTATGACTGGCGCAAGGAATGGCCGGAAGCCTCGCAGGCGCGGCGCTTGGCGATGAGGAAGAGCTGATGGGCGCCCCCCCGGAAAGATCAAACGATCGATTTCAGCGACGAACCGTGCGGCGTTGTCTCTCTTGCGCCTTCACCAGACTGTCTTTGGTCAATACGCTCTTGCGGCCGAAGCAAAAGCAGGAACAGTTGACGCATATGAGATTTCATCGGGTATTGCGATTTTTTCCGGCGCTGGCGGCGCTCTCGTTCCTTGCATATCCGGTTGCGGCGCTGGCGCAGACGGACCCCTTGAGCGAACAGCAAGCTGAAGCGGCGGCGGAGAATTACCAGCGTTTTTGTGCGCTTTGTCACGGGACCGACCGCGAAGGCTACGCCAACGACCACGCGCCTTCTCTGCGCTCCAGCTCCCTTATTGCGCCTGGCAACGACCTCCTCATGTTCCGCTCGATCGCCTATGGCCGGCCCGGCACGCCCATGGCCGCCTATCGCGAAGAATCCGGCGGGCCTATGAACAACCGTGAAATCAACCAGCTTGTGAAATGGCTCTATGAACAAGTCGGCACGGATCCCCGATACGACGAAAACGGCGACAGCGCGCGCCTTCCCTATGATCGTATCCCTGGTGATGCGGCGCTGGGCGCCGGCGTTTACGCCCGCGAATGCGCGATGTGCCATGGCGCCGGCGGCGAAGGCGGCACAGGCACGCAGCTCGCCAATCAGGTCTTCCTGATTTTTGCGTCGGACCGGTTCATCAAGCGCACGATCGAAAACGGCCGCGACGGCACGCCGATGCCGGCATTCAAAGACCGGTTGAGTGCGGATGAAATTGACGGCGTTACGGCGTTTCTGCGCGGAAAGGCGACAGGCGCCGACCTTGAACAGCCGGCAGCTGTGGCGCCACCCGCGCCGGAAGAATATGTCATCAACCCTGATGGCGCCGACCCGGAATTCGACCTTGACGACGGCATCTATGTTTCCGCGGCGAACCTGAACGCGGCGCTTAACGCCAAGTCGCGCATGGTCATTCTCGATACGCGCGCGACGTCGTGGTGGCGCATGGGCCATATCGAGGGAGCGGTGCCGGTCCCCTATTACAGCGATTTCGACGACATCGTTGACGATCTGCCGCGCGATGTGTGGATTGTCGGCTATTGCGAATGTCCCCGCGCCGCCGCCGAAAGCACGATTCGGCAATTGCGCCGCCGCGGCTTCGACAAAACCGCCGTCCTCTTCGAAGGCATTCAGGGCTGGGCGGGCCTCGGCTACCCGATCGTTCTCGGCGAGGTCGAAACCTTAAGCGCGAACGAATAACCTCCTTTGCGGCGGCATGGACGAGGTTGGCCCGAACCCCTATATCTCGCCGTCATGGCCGAACTTGATCTTACTAGCCGCCCTGATGTGCAGGCGCATGATGACCTCAGCCCCCGGAATCTTTCCGGGCTGACGAGGGCGGAGCTGCGCGCGGCATTGGCGGACGCTTTTCAGCTCGACGAAAAGAAGGCGAAGATGCGCGCCAACCAGCTTTGGCGATGGATCTATCAGCATGGTGTGATGGATTTTAACGCCATGACCGATATCTCGAAGGATATGCGAGAGGGGCTTGCCGAAAAGTTTGTTGTCGCACGCCCTGAAGTGGCCGAGCGGCTGGTCTCGGTCGACGGTACACGCAAATATCTTCTCCGTCTTGGTCCCGGCGTCGAGGTTGAATGCGTTTACATCCCCGATGTCGGGCGCGTCGGCGCCTTGTGCGTTTCCAGCCAGGTCGGTTGCACGCTGAATTGCACCTTCTGCCATACAGGCACGCAAAACCTCGTGCGCAATTTGACGGCGGCGGAAATCGCCAATCAGGTGATTGCGGTCAAGGACGACCTGGAGGAATGGCCGTCCGGCGGCGAAGACCGGATGCTCTCCAATATCGTCTTTATGGGCATGGGCGAGCCGCTTTATAATCTCGATAATGTCGCGGCGGCGATTGATATTATCTCCGATGGAGATGGAATTTCGATCTCGCGCCGGCGCGTGACCGTGTCGACCTCCGGCGTCGTCCCGCAGATGCACCGGCTCGGTGAAGAGACCTCTGCGATGCTGGCGATATCTCTGCATGCGACGAATAATGATCTGCGCGATGAGCTGGTGCCGATCAATCGAAAATATCCGATTGCGGAGCTTCTGGACGCCTGCCGGAACTACCCGGGCGCCAGCAATGCGCGGCGTATCACCTTTGAATATGTGATGTTGAAAGACGTCAATGACAGTGATGCTGAGGCGCGTGAACTGGTGCGCCTGCTCAAAGGCATTCCAGCCAAGATTAACCTGATCCCGTTTAATCCCTGGCCCGGCGCGCCTTATGAGTGTTCTACATGGGAGCGAATTGAAGCCTTCGCCGAAATCGTCAATCGCGCCGGCTACGCCTCACCGATCCGCACCCCGCGCGGCCGCGATATTTTCGCCGCCTGCGGACAGTTGAAGTCGGAAAGCGTCAAGAAGCGTGCGAGTGAAGTGCGGCGAGAGGCGGCGCAGTAGAAAGCGTTAACACTCCCCAACTCGCTCCGCTTCAATAACGAATTTCATCAACTCAAAAGCTTTCATGCCCAGTTTTAGTTCCCGCGCCTGCGCTTTGGTCATTTCTTCTTCTTTGATCACCGCATCAAATTTTATCCGGACGTTGATGTCGACAGCGTCTTTTAAAACAGCGCCTTCATAAACGAAACGGTTAGCCCCTTGCGCAAGCTTGGGATCGGCGGCGCATTTGAGCTTCCCCGAAATCCTATTGCCTTCACGCGGTAACGGCGTGTTCGTGCAGCTGTAGTGCAGCTGGTAATATTTTTTTACCAGTGTATGCGGGAATGCGGTGCGGTTCACTTCAGTCAAACAAAACGAATGAGGGTCTTCTTTACCGCTTGCCCTTAAAAGAGCTGCACCGGAAAGCGTCACTTCATACAGGCCAGGTTCTGGATCGACGGGCGTTTCATCAGCAGCGTCTGTCACCTTTGAACAAGCTGCCGCAGCCAATGAGAAGGCGCCAAAACACATTACCCGTCCACATTCAGCAAACCGGTTCATTGAATCCCCCGTAACTGTTCAGCTTCAGGTTCACAATCTATGTGAGCGCCGTTAAAAATGAATTTAGTGAGCTACTTTGCATATGTCCCTATTCATTACGCCCTCTATTTCTATTGCCGACTGGGAGTTGGCTGAAACTTTTATCCGCGCCTCCGGTCCCGGCGGTCAGAATGTCAACAAGGTCGAGACAGCGGTTCAGTTGCGCTTCAATGCGATGAACTCGCCGTCGCTGTCGGACGCGATCAAACTGCAGCTCAAAAAAATCGCCGGCCGCCGCATGACCAGGGACGGCGAGATTATCATCGAAGCGAAGCGCTATCGTTCGCAGGAGCGCAACCGCGAGGATGCGCGCGCGCGGCTTGCTGCATTAATACAGCGCGCCGCCAACCCGCCGCCAAAGCGCAAAAAAACCCGCGTGCCGCCGTCGCAAAAGCGCAAACGTCTGGAAAACAAACGCCGCCGCAGCGAGCTCAAGGCGCGCCGTACACTTACCAAGCTTTCAGATTGAGCCGATAGCGCCAGCGCAGATTCGTGCTAGATTCGTCGTCGCAGATGCGCCTTTTCTGGACGCAATGAATTCAAATGAGGGAGAAAAGCTTTATGTTTCAACGTTTAATAGCTGGCGCCGTTGGCGCGCTGATTATCATCACGGGCGCGATTGCGGGCGGCGACAAACCGTTGACGGAAGATCAGGCGAAACGCTTTGTTGCGACGCTTGCCGCCGTTGAGGCGTTGGGCGATCAGCTTCAAGACGACGGCAAGATTGAAAACCTTCAGATTGCGCAGCAGCCAATCGCCGGCGAACCATTCAAGCCCTATTCAACCGCAGTCACGGTTCTGAAAGAGAAGTATCCCGGCGATCACGCCAAGCTCGCCAATACAGTTAAAGAGCATGGCTTTTCAACAACGGAGTGGGGAAGTGTGGGCGATCGCGTCATGATCGCGTATCTCGCCGTGAAAATGCAGGAGGAAGACCCGCGCTCGCTGGAGATGATGGAAGGCATGGACAAATCCATGATGGATATGGTGCCGCCGGAAATGCGCGCGCAGCTGGAGAGCACATTCGCGATGATGGAAACGGTCAAGAATGCGCCGGAAGCTGACAAAACAGCGGTCATGGCCGTGAAAGACGATCTTGACAATTACATGGAAAAAGATGCGGCGACCTGAAAAAAACTGATTTTGCGTTGTCAAAGCCCGGATGCAATAGTGTCCGGGCTTTTTGCTGTTGGGAGGTATGAAACATGAAGGCAGGATGGAAGACTGTTTTAGGGCTCGCTGCTGCGGTGTTGCTGCAAAGCGCTGCAAATGCGCAAAGCTCCGGTTCCGCTGCTGTTGACGCCGCAAAAGCTTATCATCAGCAAAACGGCCCGCAGATTGTAAAGCGTTTTGTCGACCTTCTGGCGATCCCCAATGACGCGCTGGACGCAGAGAATATCCGGCTGAATGCGGAAACCATCGCCGATATGTTTCGCGAGCGCGGTTTTGACATGCAGCTTCTGGAACATGACGGCGCCCCGCCATTGATTTATGGCGCGCTGGAAACGCCAGGCGCGGATCGCACCGTCGCGATCTATGTGCATTATGACGGCCAGCCGACGGAAGATGTGCAATGGACTCATTCCCCGTTTGAGCCGGTGCTTTACTCCGAGGCGATGACGGATGGCGGAGAGGTGATTCCGTTTCCGGTGCCGGGCGATGTGATTGATCCGGATTGGCGTATTTACGCCCGTTCGGCGAGCGATGACAAAGCGCCATTCTCCGCGCTGCTCACAGCGGTTGATGCGCTGCAAGGCGCAAACATTCCGTTCACGTCTAATATTAAGCTTATCTTTGATGGAGAGGAGGAGCGCGGGTCCGGCCATCTCGATGACTATCTCGCCGCCCATGCGGATAAATTCTCGGACATTGACTTATGGCTTTTCTGCGATGGTCCGGGGCATCAATCGGGAAAGCCGCAATTGGTGTTCGGCGTACGCGGCGTTACCGGTCTGGAAGTCACTGTCTATGGGCCTGATCGCGGTCTCCACAGCGGGCATTACGGCAACTGGGCGCCAGGCCCAGGCTGGCGTCTGGCGAGCCTACTGGCGTCGATGAAGGACAGTGAAGGCGACGTTTTGATCCGCGATTTTTATAAGTCGACGGAGCCGGTATCGAAAATTGATCGTGACGCGATCGCAGCGGCGCCGCCAATCGATGAAGGGCTTCGCGCGACATTTGGCGTTGCTCGATCGGAGGCGAATAACGCGCCCCTTGGCGAGCGCATCCTGCAGCCGGCGTTAAATCTGCAAGGTTTGAAAAGCGCTGAGGTTGGTGATAAAGCTCGGAATGTCATTCCGCCCTCGGCAACGGCATCAATCGGGCTACGTCTTGTCAAAGGCAATGACCCGGAGGCGATGCTTAACCTAGTTGAAGATCACATCCGCCGTCAGGGCTATCATGTCATCCGTGATGAACCCGACCGCGAAACCAGGGCGAAGCATCCTTTGATTGCAAAAGTCACTCGCAGCGGCGGTTATCCGGCCGTCAAAAGCCGTATGGATGACGAAAGGGTTGCGCCGTTGATCAGCGCTTTGCAGACGGTGGCGGGCGACGGACTTGTGCTGGCGCCAATGCTTGGCGGATCGTTGCCGCTTTATATGTTTGAGGAAGCGTCCAGCGCACCGATTGTCGTGCTGCCGATTGCAAATTACGACAACAATCAGCATGCGCCGGATGAAAATATCCGGCTGGGCAATCTGTTTTATGGAATAGAAGCCTACGCCGCGATGCTGACCATGGAAAACTAGCTTCCGCGACTTTAACCGGCGGCTTTGGTTTTCAGCGGAATGACAGTGTCGTAGTCGCCGGGTTTCGTATGCTCAAGCAGGTCGCCGGGTTGGCAGTCGAGCACGTCGCAGATCTTATCGAGCGTTTCAAACTTAACGCCTTTGACGCGGCCTGACTTCAATTTTGACAGATTGGCTTCTGTTACGCCAATCTTCGCGGCGAGTTCTTTTGATTTCATCTTTTTTCTCGCCAGCATTACGTCCAGCCTGACCAGGATCGTCATCGTCGCCGCCTATATGTAGCTTTCTGCTTCATCCTTGTAGTCTTTCGCCCATTCAAGCGCGAACGATACGAAATAAAAAATCGCCGCTGTAAAGATCAGCAGCCAGTGCTCCAGTGAAATCTGTATATGGGTCCACAGCGGTTGATTGCTGAACTCGCCTTGCGCCCAACGCCTTGAGCCGCTGCCTGCAACCGTGAAGAGCGCCGTCAAGCCGGCAAATAACGCATAAGCGCGCATGCGCCGAATGGTCGATAAAGCGAACACTGAGCCCGCGTGAAAATTCCGGAACATTGCAAACAGCTGATAGAGCGCAATCAGCCAGGCGATTAAAGCTGGGGCGACAGCGATAACCCCAACAAGACGGCGCGCCTTAAGCGGAGGATTTTCCGCCAGCACAAGGTTGCTGTCGCCAAACCAGATGACGTCTACGTCACCGACCCAGTAAAGTGCTGGGGCCAGCACTGACAAAAAAGCAATGGCGGGGATGAGCCACATCATGCACAGGCTGTATTGGCGGATACGTCTTTGCTTTGCGTTTGACATCATGACCTAATTTCGATAATAAATTATCGTAAAATGATAATATATTGCTGATTTAATATATCAGGCAATGCCGACATGCGGCAAGGAAAACCACGTTTGCCGCCCGTGACCGTGGCTGGCGAACAAAGAACAGGGTGGGGCGATGTTGGAATACGCAATCAGTTTTGGCGCATGGTGGGCTGTCGTCCTTTTGATCGTTGCGCTGCTGAAGGCCTTTCGCCTGGCGACCGTTAATCCAGCCTGGCTTGTTATTGCTGTCGTTCTTCATGGCCTCTATGCGAGCGTCAATCTGATCGGGATTCCCTTTTGGGATATTGAAGCGGTCTTCGGCGATCTCAACTGGAACTGGGACGGCAAGATCGCTTCTGTTGCTGTCAGTATTCTGGCGCTTCTGACGCTATCATTAGTCAGTAAAAGGATTAGTTTTCGAAAAGCCGGTGTAACGCTGGCGCAGAATCCAGGGTCTATAGTTCCGGCTCTCATTGCTACCGGGTTATTGGTTGCGTCGATCATTGCGGCGGAGATCGCTGCAAATGACGGACGTTCTCTCGGTGTTGAACGTCTTCTGTATCAAGCGACCATGCCTGGTATTGATGAGGAAATTTATTTTCGGGGATTGTTGTTACTTGCTCTGGCGGTTGCTGTGGAAAGCCGGGGCGTCAATTTTTTAGGCGCGACCATCAATTGGGCTGGTTTGCTTGTAACGTTGTTGTTCGGTCTGGGGCATAGCCTTTTCTGGCAGGAAGGCGCACTCGGGTTCAGCATCGTTGCATTTGTATTCACATTCTATCTTGGGTTCGGCCTTTTATGGATACGTGAAAAAACCGGCAGCATTTTTATTCCGCTAGTCGCGCATAATCTGATTAATGTCTCCGGATCGTTCTTCTAGGCATGATGCCAGGACAAAACACTACATACAGCATGGCGCGCCGGACGGCAGGTTCATCTCTGCGTCCTCGACACGGGACGGCATGTCGGCGATAAGTACATCCGTATCGGGATCATTGTCCGGTGAAAGCACAAGTGATTGAAACCGGGCCCAGTTGAAATTGGCGCCGGGGTCGGATCGCCGGGCTGGATCGACAAAAGCGTGCGAGAATATGAATTTCAAATTCGGATATTTCGCCCAGCAATACCGAACCAGAAGCGCTGTCGTCTGCATTTGCCAGTCGGAGTAGGAATCGTCTGGAATCTGCCGGTTGACGACTTCGATGCCAAGCGACCAGTGATTGATCTTTTCCCGCCCGCCAAGCTGCGGATGCGATGCCGCATTTCGCACATGCCAGGCGGCGAGCGATTCATAAACGACAGCCCAGGCGAATTGACCATGAGCCGCCTCTTCTTCGCCGGGGACAATCCAGTGCGCAGAGGCCTTGCCGCCTTGCGGGTTTTTCCACCAGGAAAGCGCGCCTTCGGATGATCCGCCGGCGGTTGCGTGAATGACAACGGCCTCTATGCCCTCAACGGCGTGGAATATCCGGTTTGAGGCCCGGTTCTGATTATACCAGTGAATATCCGGATAGACTTTTTCGGGCGCGCCAAAAGGCGCCGGCGCGGCGTTGGCGGGTAACTCAAAAAAATATTGCTGCGGATCTGACATAGGGACTCCTTTAGATGAACGCGGCGACTGCCTTTTTCAGGCGCAGCGTTCGGATCAGCCCCCCGACTGGATCATAACACCGGCTAGAAGGGCGGGGATAACTTTGCTTGCATTTCGCCGCGCCGGCGTTAGGCAGGCGGCTTGGAGTTTTCTGAATGTCTCGTATCAAGGCCCGTTTCGACAAATTGAAAGCTGAAGACCGAGCCGCCTTTGTGCCTTTCATCATGGCGGGCGATCCGGATGGCGAGGTCTGTCTCGATCTTCTGAAAAAGCTGCCCGCCGCCGGGGCGGATATCATCGAACTGGGGGTTGCCTTCACCGATCCCATGGCGGACGGCCCAGCCATTCAGGCCGCCGGTCTGCGCGCCCTGAATGCTGGCCAGACACTGCGCAAAACCCTTGAGATCGTTCGCTCGTTTCGGAAGGGTGATGATGAAACGCCGTTAATTCTGATGGGCTATTACAATCCCTTTTACGCCTATGGGGTCGAGGCCTTTTTGAAGGATGCAAAGGCCGCCGGCGTTGATGGCCTTATTATTGTGGACTTGCCGCCTGAAGAGGATGGCGAGATGTGTTTGCCCGCCCGCGCCGCCGGTATCGACTTCATTCGTCTGGCGACGCCGACCACGGACGCCGCCCGCTTGCCCGACGTTGTGAAAAACACTTCCGGTTTCGTCTATTACGTGTCCGTTGCCGGGGTCACCGGCAAGGCGGCCGGCGGCGCGGAGACCGTAAAACAAGCCGTTCAGCGCATCGGGAAGGCGTCCGGCTTGCCCGTCGCGGTTGGTTTCGGTATCAAAACAGCAGAAAAGGCGAAGGAATTTGCCGCTTTTGCCGACGCTGTTGTGGTTGGTTCTGCGCTCGTCGATGTTCTGGCGCATGGTCTTGAAGACGCAGGCGGCGACCCTGATAATGTAACACAAGCGGTTAATGCAGTTTTGAAGATAACACGCGATATTGCGCAGGCCGTCCATACGGCGCGTCGCCAGTAGATTTCGGAAGAGAGTTCAGACAATGAGTTGGCTTTCAAATATTCCCCCGGGAATCAAGAACATTTTCAAGCGCGAAGATGACGGCACAGACAAACTGTGGGCGAAGTGCAGCGGTTGTGACGAAATGATTTTTCAGAGCGATCTGGAAAGCGCCCATCAGGTTTGCCCGTCCTGCAATCATCATTTGCCGCTGGCGCCAGCCGAACGGTTTTCAATGCTGTTCGACAACGCCGCTTACGAGCTGATCGCATTGCCCGAACCTGTCGCCGACCCTCTGAAATTTCGTGACGAGAAACGTTACACTGAACGGCTGAAGGAAAACCGCAGGAAAACCGGACAGAACGACGCCATGCAAGTCGGCGCCGGCGCCATCGATGGCGCTCCGGTTGTCGTCGCCATTCAGAATTTCAAATTCATGGGCGGCTCCATGGGCATGGCGCTGGGCGAAGCCATGTTGAAAGCGGCGGAAGAAGCTGTTGCGCGCCGGGCGCCGCTTGTTGTCTTTGCGGCATCGGGCGGCGCACGCATGCAGGAAGGCATTCTCTCCCTTATGCAAATGCCCCGCACGACCATCGCGGTGCAGATGATGAAAGAGGCGAGACTTCCTTATATTGTTGTTCTGACCAATCCGACTACTGGTGGCGTGACGGCGTCTTACGCCATGCTGGGCGATATTAATCTGGCGGAACCGGGCGCGTTGATTGGTTTCGCGGGCCCGCGCGTTATTGAGCAGACCATTCGTGAAAAGCTTCCTGAGGGATTTCAGCGCGCTGAATTTCTGGAAGAAAAAGGCATGGTCGACCTTGTCGTGCATCGCCATGAGATGAAAGCGACTCTGTCCAAGCTTATTCGTGTTCTGATCAAAGAACGACGGCAGGCGCCGCAACCGCAACTTGTCGTTTCCAGTGAGCCGCCCGTGGCGACGCCTGCAGCGCCGGTGCAGCTTGATAAAGCGGCTGAATAGGACCTTACGCTCTTGAGCGATATTGAAGCGGTTCTCGCCCGCGTTGCACGCCGGCGCCCAAGGGTTATTGATCTGTCGCTGGACCGGGTTTTCGCCGCTCTTGAGCGCCTTGGCGATCCGCACAAGCGCTTGCCGCCCGTATTTCATGTTGCGGGAACGAACGGCAAAGGGTCAACGGTCGCCTTTCTTCGATCAATTCTGGAGGCTGCGGGGAAAAGCGTTCACGTCTACACGTCGCCGCATCTTGTGCGCTTTAACGAGCGTATCGTTCTCGCAGGACGCGAGATTACAGATGAAGTGCTGATCAAGGCGCTGGAACAATGCGACCAGGCTGTCGGCGACCAAAAGCTTACCTATTTTGAAACGATCACTTGCGCTGCGCTGATCGCGTTTGCAGAAACGCCCGCCGATTGTCTTATTCTGGAAGTCGGCCTGGGTGGCCGTCTCGATGCAACCAATGTGCTTGAAAAACCTTTGGCGACAAGCGTTTCACCGGTTGATCTCGATCATCAGCAGTTTCTGGGGGATTCGATTGATCTCATTGCAGCGGAAAAAGCGGGAATTTTCCGCCGCGCCGCCCCAGCTGTAATCGGCAAGCAAACGCCTGAGGCGATGTCTGTCCTGCAGCGCTGCGCAGGCGATATCGGCGCTGCGATATTCGCTCATGGCGAGCAATGGAATGTGTTTTCAGAGCACGGACGACTGATCTATCAGGACGAGGATGGTTTGTCAGACTTGGATGCGCCCCGTCTTTACGGCGCCCATCAGATTGAAAACGCAGGGCTCGCCATCGCAACCGCAAAAGCGGCGGGCCTTGCCATCGCTGACGATATCCTCTCTCTCGGCGTTTCACGGGCCGTTCATCCAGCGCGTCTGCAGCGTCTCGTAATTGGTCCGCTGATCGATATGGCGCAGGAACTCCTGAGGGAGGAGCCGGAAATCTGGCTTGATGGCGGGCACAACCCCCATGCAGGTCGCGTTATTGCACGCGCAATGGCGGACATGGAAGACCGTCATGCCCGTCCGCTGGTCATGATCGCCGGGATGCAGGCGAACAAGGATGCGCGCGGCTATTTTGAACCATTTGCCGGACTTGCCGCTGAGGTCTTTGCCGTTGCAGCGGCTCAAGATGGCGTTGCTTCGGCGGATGAGGTTGCAGCGGCGGCGCAGTCGGCTGGCCTGAGGGCGCAAGCTTGCGCATCAACCGTGGAAGCGGTGCGGCTCGCCTGTACGCGGGAATTAAAAGAGCCGCCGAGAATTCTCATCGGCGGCTCGCTTTATCTTGCAGGCGAAATTTTAAAAGATCATGCCTGAGCGGCGGCTTCTTTCAAAACTTCATTGACCCAGGCGACAAGCGCGCTTTTCGGGGCCGCGCCAACCTTGGTCGCTGCGAGCTCGCCATTCTTGAAAATCATCATTGTTGGAATGCCGCGCACCCCATATTGACCAGGCGTTTGCGGGCTTTCGTCGATATTGACTTTCGCGACCGTCAGCTTGCCGGCGAACTCATTGGAAATGTCTTCCAGCGCCGGGCCGATCTGTTTACAGGGCCCGCACCACTCCGCCCAGAAATCAACAAGGACAGGTCCGTCCGCTTCAAGGACGTCGGTTGAAAAGCTCGTGTCGGTAACAGCCTTTGTCGGCATGACTTTGTACTCCTGAATACCGCAGGCGCGGCTATGATCTAACGGGCAAGATAAGGGCGTCGCCGCCAAGATCAACCCGGCGCCAGCCAGCGCGCGAAAGCGTGATCGAGCATCTCATCCGGTAACGCCATCAAGCGTGCGTCGAAGGTCCAGAGTAACGCCGCTTTTATTTGATGACCGGGATAGATTTCCTGAAGCAAAGCCCGGTAAGCGGCCATCTGCGCGATATAGGCGGGCGCAATGTCTTCAACGCGCGTGGGCGGCGGGCGATTGGTTTTATAATCAACCACGAGAATCTCATTCTTATCGAGAACGAGCCGGTCAATCTGCCCGGTGATAATGATATCGGAACCGGCGTCTTTGGGCGTGCCGGCGATGGAGACTTCAGCGCGCGAGCCCGGCCCGAAAACACGCGCAAATTGTGGGTCAGTGAGCACCGCCAAAACCTCATCGCGCCATCGATTGCGCTCGCTTTCGTCAATATGCCGCGCCAGACGAGAAAGAAGCTGGTCAGCTGCGTTCTGGCGTTTAGCTGGCGGCGTTTCCGGCAAGAGTTCGAGCAACCGATGAAGCGTCCGTCCACGGAAGTATTTATCGGTTTCGGATGGGGACAGCGCCGGTGTTTCCGCCGGCTCACTTGCAGCCTCATCTTCATCAGCGAGCCGCGAGGGTGTCAGGTGCGCAGGCGCCGTTTCAGGCTTTGCTGGCGATGTCAGCCATGGCGGTATTTCCACGGACGCTGGCGTTGTCGTTTCGTCAGCTTGTTTGGCCGGAACGGTTTGAGGGCAGGAAAGCCGGCGGGCGGGCTCGTCTGTATTTTCCCACCATCGAGACCGGTCCTGTTCTACGCGCTCATTTAATCGGTCAAAAGCATCCTGGGCGAGGGCGTGCCATGATTTAACGCCTGTCTCCTTTTCGCGTGGCTTGCGGTCATTGCCCAGCTCATGGCCGCAGATATAAAGCCGGTCTCGCGCGCGCGTCGCCGCCACATATAAAAGTCGACGATACTCCTCGTAGATCTTCTGCTTTTTGTCTTCACGCGCAGCACCGGTGATTGGAATGTCACGGTCGGCGCCGCCGGTAAAAAGGGGCGCCGTTACGGTGCGAGATGAGCCGTCCTCGCGCAGGCCAAGTTTCTGTATGGGATCCTGCTGGCTGAGATTGGGGCCGCGATGCGCGTCGACCAAGAAAACGATATTTGCCTCAAGTCCTTTCGCGCCGTGTACGGTCATGACGCGCACGGCGTTATCGGCCTGTTCCATTTCCCGTTTGATTTCACCGGCGCTTTCTTCAAACCAGTTGACAAAGGCGCCCAATGATCGTGGGTTGGCGTTCTCAAAATCGAGAGCTTGTCGGAGCATTTCATCGACGGCGTCACGTGACGAGGGCGATAACCTCTCGTAAAAACGCTTGCGTCCTGACGATGCGCCAGTCTCCAGTACATGCGCAAGAAAAGCGAATGGCCCTTGGCGAAGCCCGATTGCTCTTGCTGCGGAAAGTTCTTCAACGGTGACCTCCCAGAGAGGTTTCTTGCTTGAATGTTCGGTCAGCGCGCTCCAGAGCGATTGACCCTTGCGGCGAGGGTGGGCGAGCGGGAATAAATCATTGTCGTCATCAAAATCGAACAGAGGGCTTTTCAGGGTTTCGGCAAGAGAAAGATCGTCGGACGACAGGAGCGCAAACTTTGCGTAAGACAGAAGGTCTTCAACGGCGGGATCCTCAAGCAGCCTCAAACGGTCAGCCCCGGCGACAGGCACGCCATTGTGCGCCAGACGTCGAATGACTTCATCAAACAGACGGCTGCGGCTCTGTACCAGGATCATGACGTCGCCGGGCTCAATCGGTCTGTTTAGCGATTCGAGCATTGTCTTCTGTTCGAGCCAGCCCTTGACCGTCGCAGCGATCCGGTCGCTCAGAATTTGAACAGGATGGTTCGCTTCCGGTTCGTCCACCGGTGCGTCCCATGGGTTGGTCTCGATTTTTTCCGGCCTCGGTGTCAGCGGCCAGAGTTCAACCAGTCCCGCTTCGCCAGTGCGTTTTGCGCTGTGGGCGGGAACGCCGCGATGCCCGAGCCCTTCCGCCGCCTCGCGCTCAACAAATAATGCATCGACGAAATCAAGGACGGGTTCGGTTGTGCGAAAAGACAATTGCAAATCGACATTTTTATAATCGCCTGCGGCGGTGAGGCGTTTGCCAAGGTCTGTTTCTTTTTCTTCAAAGAGACCGACATCCGCACCCTGAAAAGAATAAATGGATTGCTTCATGTCGCCGACAGCGAAGAAGGTTCTATTGATGTCGCGCGCGCCGGCGCCGCTTAAATAGTCCTCAAGCAATGCGTCAATCACATCCCATTGCGCGGGGCTGGTGTCCTGCGCTTCGTCAACCAGGACGTGATCAATCCCCTGATCGAGTTTGTACATAACCCATGCGGATGAAGCTTGCGAGAAAAGGCGCCGTGTGCGGTGGATAAGATCGTCAAAGTCGAGCGCTGCGCGCACTGTCTTTGATCGGCGATATACATCGCGCACTTCGCTAAGGATGCGGTAATAGGCGACGGTGTCGCGATAAAGAACCGCAGTCTTTTGCGCCTCGTTCGCAGCGATAAAGTCCGCCTCCTTATCCAGAAGATAGTCATTGACCCATGGGGCGATCTTTTCTGTTTTTTTGTCGCTATATTTGCCGCGGGGCGCGCCATCGGATTTGAGAAAGAGCTTGCTGAGCGACGCCCACTGTTCCGCCGCCAAGGATGTTGACTGAAAGAGTTGCATTGGCGCGGCGCAGCGGTTTTTTGCGTTGGCGCCGCTTGCCGCGAGGGCGGCGCGCGCTTCTTCAAATTGCGCAGCGTCAACGGACTGGATAAACGCTGCCTGAATATCGTTTTCGGTCTGATCGACATTAACGCCAAGGGTGTCCGCCAGCGCCGCGATCATGGCGTCCAGGCTCTCGTATCGGGTGAGCGCAGCATCGAATTCAAAGCCGTTTGCCTTAATCAACAGCTCGCGCAGTTGCTGCTCGCCGCGCAGCATGGCGAGGCGATCAAAACTTTCCGCCAGTTCCGGCCTGCTGCGCGTTTGCGTGGCAACGGTGTCGATGGCGGCATTCAGCAGGCGTGAGGCTTCGCCCGCCTCAACAATCGTAAAACCTGGCGGCGCGCCAGCTTCCAGCGGAAACCGGCGCAGCACGCTCTCGCAGAAGGAATGGATAGTCTGGATTTTAAGCCCGCCCGGCGTTTCCAGCGCCCGGGCGAAGAGGCGCCGCGCATCGGCAAGATCGCGAGGGAAGCGCGCGGGCGCGTTCTTTCCTTCGATTTCAACAAGCGCAGCGCTGAGGTCAGCATCATCGAGCAGCGCCCACTGGCCCAGTTCTTTGAAAAGGCGTTCCGCCATTTCGGCGGCTGCGGCTTTTGTAAATGTGATGCACAGGACTTTGTCCGGCGGAACTTTTTCCAGGAGCAGGCGCGCAACGCGATTGGTGAGGACCCGCGTTTTGCCCGAACCTGCGTTGGCCATGACAAAGGCCGAACGCGCCGGATCAGCGGCGAGGCGCTGGTTACGTATTGTTTGCTCAAGGGGCGTCATTCTTCGCTACCTTGCGTATTGCGTTCACGCCGGCGCGCCAGATGATCATAGTCGCCATAGTCATCAACATATTGCGGGCGAGGCTGGGACAGATAAGGCGTTTGCGGATCATTGAAGTGACGCATCAATTCGCGCAAACCAGCATCCGCTTCTTCGATCATCGTCACGCAGTCGTCGCCACTGGCGCCGGAGTCATCGCCCTTTTTTCCGCTGCGCGAGACCACGCGAATATATTCGAACCCTCGAACGGGCGTCGGGCCCAGCGCTTCAAACCCGCCATGCGTGACAATCAGACCCGTCAGCGGAAGCTGTGGGCTGAACTTCTGCGACTGTCGCTTGGTTGGCGGCGGCGTTCCGGTTTTATAGTCTATGATGAAGGCGGCGCCGTCATTCAAAAGATCGATCCGGTCGGCGCGGGCGCCGAGTTTGTATTCGCGATTGTCGACGGTGAAGGTCCACTCGCCTTTTCCCTCAACAATGGCGGGGCGTCCGGCGTTGCGCCGTTCGGCGTCCCAACCGGCCAGCCAGCCAAACGCTTCAGTCGCCCGTTTGCGCCAAAACGGCATGTGTTCGCCCGTCAGACCAAAACCCGGCGCATGCTGGTCGAACAAACGGCTTAATAGATCGGTGCGCGCGGTATGCGTTTCTTGTGGCGGCGCTTCGGCGAAGTCCTGCAATATGCGGTGGAAGAGATTGCCGATATCGCGCGGGCCCAGCGGTTCATTATGCGCGTCGAGTTTTTCAAAGCGCAGGATGTTTCTTGCGTAAACGGCGTAAGGGTCCCGGAGAAGCTTTTCGATTCGGGTGACGTAGAATTCTGTCGGGCGCGATTCGATAGGTGGGCGCGGTTGTGGCGCCGCAATACGCATATGGCGCGTGGGTTTATCAAGACGCGCCGCGAGCGTTTCATAATGGCGTGTTCGTTCAATGGAAGAAAGCGCATCCGCGCCTTTTAGAATATTCTTCAGGCGAACAATCCAGCGTGACGGTTTCGTCGGTTTGCCGCCGGCGCGTGTGGCGCGGGACAGCATCACTGACGGCGCAGCGGCGAGCTGGGCGAAATCATGCGCCGCTAGGCCAATGCGCTGTTCAGGCGAAGGCAGGCCAAGATCGCGGCGCATCGGGCGCGACAGGAACGGATCAATCGCGGCGTCTCTGGGCCACACGCCTTCGTTCAGCCCGCCCAGAATGACGACATCCGCATGTTGGAGGCGCGCTTCCAGCGGCCCTAATATGGCGATACGCGGATGGGCGGGCGCCCGGCGGCGCACCACAAAGCCTTTAATCAATTGATGAAAGATCTCTGGGTAATCGGACGCGTCGTCATGGTCTATGCTGGACGCCGCCTGTTCGATGTCCGCAAGCGCGCTGGCGCCGGCCTCGCCGTCTTCGCCGCGCCATAGCCTGGCGGCTCCTGTATCGGCATCAGTCGCGGCCAGCGCTTCGGCGATATTTAAATGCGCCTTAACCCGGTTCTGGAAATTTGTTTGCGTCTCCGGCCAGTGTTCAAGGGCGGCGCAAAGAGCGTCCAATATTGGCGCCGCCGCTTTTTGGCGCCGTCCGTCAGAGAGAACTTTTGTCTGCAAGCCCGCCGCACCGGCTTTCGGCTTTAACCCGCGCAAGGTAAGATTGATGGCTGTTGCTGAGCGCAGGCGATCATTGTGCGCAAGTCCGCCGCCGAATACTGGATGGCGCACAACCGCCATCAGGGCGACGGCGTCCGACGGATCTGACAGCCACCCCGCGACCAGTCGTAAAAACGTCCCGCACGGACTGTTTGGAAACGGCACGCCGGCGGAGTCATCAACATTAACGCCCCATCGCCGCATTTTAACGGCGACGCGACGCGCTAGGTCCCGGTCCGGCGTCACCAGCATAACTGTTTTGTCCGGATCTTCGATGGCGCCGCGAATTTTTATGGCAATGGCGGCGGCTTCGCGTTCTTCATCGCTGGCTTCAACGAGCTCAACGTCCGCTAACTGACGCCCCAGCGCCTGTCGGTTCTGCTTTATAGCGATAGCCCAGTCACGCCAGCTGTCGGAAGCGCCCGCCGGGCGCAGCGCAACTGCAATAATGTCGTCACGCTTGTGCGTGTTGGTTGATGCTGGCTCGGGCCATGGCGTTACGCTGCGTCGTTCAATATCCAGCTCTTTCAGGAGTTGTCGCAGACCGCGCTGGGGATGGGTTTCGTCGATGCTTTCCCAGAACCCTTCACCGGACGTGATGTCCAGCCCAGGCAGGAGGACACACCCCAGGGGCAGACGCGCCACGGTTTTCATCATGCGCGCGACAGCGGGCGTTGATCCGGTGGTGCCAGCAACGATGACAGGCTTTTTGGGCGGATCTGTGCGCCAGCGTTTTGTTTGCCGGTCGATCAGTTTGACGCGGCGCTCCGCCGGATCGCTTAAATTTCGCTCCGCCAGGTAGTCCGGCCAGGCGTTCGTGATGATTGAGAGGAATGCCAGCGAATGGCGCCAGTGTTCCGCCAGTGCGTCCGGCACAAGCGATTGCAATGCGTCCGGTTTTACTTCTTCCGTATAGAAAGAGTCTAGGAGTTTCCCAAGCTCATCGCTTGCAGCGATGGCGCCGGCCCAGCGCTCATGGCCGTCAAAGGCGCGGTCCCGCGCGGCGACCATGCGGGCGAGGGTCAGCCGCCGTTCCAGCGCAGAGATCGCCGGCGGAAGATCAATCTCGTCTTCTGCGCTGCCGTCAAAAGCCGCAATCTCGTCTTCGTCGATATCGCCGAGCGCGCGTATTTGCGGCAACAGGCTTGCCCGCTTGTTCGGCGCCGTCGCGACGAATGCTTCGCCGAGCGCGCGCACCGCGCGGCGGGTCGGCAGGTAAATCAGCGCGTCTGCAAGTTCGAGCCCGTCATGCGCATCAATGGCGGCGCGTAATGCGCTTGCAAGGTCTTCCAGAAACGGTCTGCCGGCATTGACGGTGAAAATACGCGGCGCGGCGCGCGTGAAAATGTCCGGCTCGGGCACGGTTACCCGCGCCCGGCGGCAAGACGCGCTTCAGCTGCGGCGAGCCCTTGCGGGTCACCCACATGCATCCAGTCGCCTTTGTAGACGGCGCCAAACAGGCGTCCTTGCGCAGCCGCCAGGTCCCACAGGATGCGCGTTGAAAACAGGCCTTCCGGGCCTTTGTCGATCAGCGCGGGGGAGATCAATTGCAGGCCCGTGAAAACCAGCGGCGCCGTCGGCCCTTCGCGCAAGGCAATGCGGCCATCGGCGTTGCGATTAAAATCACCTTTGCCGTCATAGCCGCTGGTGTTCTCAATCGGCACGAGCAACAGGAGCGCATCCATTTCCGAACTGCGCCAAGCCTCGCTGAGGGACGTGCAAGCTTCCTCCTGCGCCGCATCGATGAGGATGGCGTCGGTGTTGGTGCAAAAGACCGGCGCATCGCCAAAATGCGGTCGCGCCTTTTTCAATCCGCCGCCGGTCTCCAGCAACAAATCCCGTTCGTCGGAGATAATAACTTCCGGCGCGTATCGCTCGCTGAGATGCATTTCAACCTGATCGGCGAGGTAATGGACATTGACAATAGCGCGATTGACGCCCGCATCTGCAAACCGGTCCAGCGCATAATCCAGCAGCGCCTTGCCAGCTACCGGAATCAGGGGCTTCGGCATTTTATCCGTAAGCGGACGCATGCGCGTGCCAAGGCCGGCGGCGAGCACCATCGCTGTGTCGGGTTTTGCGTTCATGACGCCAGCTCCGGCAAATGGGCGGTAACGAAACGATGCAGCGGCTCCATTCCAGGCCGTTTAAGATCGTTTCGAAAATGGGCTTCAACACGCGGTAAAAGATCAAGGTAGCGAGGCTTGTTGTCCCGCTTGGCGAGGCGCGCGAAAATGCCGAGTATCTTTGCATTGCGTTGCGCAGCGAGGAGCGCGTAATCGTGCGAAAAAGCGTCGTGATCAAAATCGCCAGCATTGCGAGCCGCCTCACAATAGTGATCGACCATCGCCGCCGCCAGATCGGGCGCCACATCACGGCGCGCATCCTCCAGCAGCGAGACCAGATCATAAGCCGCTGCGCCGAAAAGCCCGTCCTGAAAGTCAATCAGACCAACGCGTTTGACGTCTTTTCGGTCTGGAAGCCATAAAAGATTCTCCGCATGAAAGTCACGCAGCACCAAACTATGCGGCGGCGAAATTTTTTTCAAAAGGCCGGAAAAAATCTCCACGTATTCCGTCTTCAGGTCATCTGACGCCGGGCCGTCTTTCATCAAAGGCCAGTACCAGTCAACAAGCAACTCGGTCTCCGCCAGCAGCGCGGCGTTGTCATAGTCGAGCATTGTATAGTCAGGCGTCGCCGGCCGCGCCGGTGGTTGCGCGCGCATAGCGGCCAGAACATCGGTCGCCGCGCTGTAGATTTCCGTTTCATCAACGGTGTCTACGACGCGTGCGAAAAGACTGTCGCCGAGGTCTTCAATAAGAGCGAGACCGAGCTTTGCGTCTGCCGCATATATTTCCGGCGCGGACAAACCGGCCGCACGAAGAGCGTTTCCGATGGCGACGAAGGCGTTGAGGTTTGGTCCGGCGAGGCGCGCCGTTGCGTTGTAGCCAAGTTGGCGCCGTTCAGCGACGTTCGCTTCCGGCGGGCACGGGGCGCTTTCCGCACCCGGCGGCGCAATCATCAGGACAGCGTCGTTCCCGTTTCGACTGACCCTCAAATAGCGCCGTGTTGAGGCGTCGCCCGCCAGCGGCCGTGCGTCGGCTCCGGCCCAGCCGGCGGCGCTTAGAAAGTCGAGATGGGATTGATCAGTCATGGACTTGCTATTCGTCATGCGTTTCACTTTACGCGATTCCGGCCTGGCGCAATGCCGGCGCCCAGCGATCAGGCGCATTGATGTGCAAGCGCCGCCCGCCGTCGTCTTTTACTTCAAGGCGCAGGCGGAGCCCGTCATCCGGCAGTAAACTTTCGATCCGGTCAGGCCATTCGATCAGGCAAATGCCGCTCTCCAACGCCTCCTCGAAACCGAGTTCCCAGACGTCACCGGGTTTTTCCAACCGATAAAGGTCAAAATGCCAGATCGCATCTTTCGCTCCCTCATATGTTTCCACCAGGGTGAAGGTCGGGCTTGGCACGTCCGGCGCGCTGCAAAAGGCCCGGATCAGGCCGCGCGCCAGGGTCGACTTGCCGGCGCCGAGAGGTCCCTCCAGCAATACCGCGTCGCCAGAGCGCAGGGCGGGCGCGAGTTTTGCGCCAAAGGCGGCCGTGTCAGCCTCAGTGGGCAGCGTGATTGATAAGGCTTTCATTACCGGCATATCGGCGGGAATATCGTGATGCGCAACCTGTCCGCGCTCCGTCTCTTCCCCCTCATGGAAATCCTATTCCTGTCATCGGCCGTAATAAGGTCTTGCTGTCTGCGACCAGAGCCTTAAATGACAGCCCCTAAAGTTTGTCCAACGGAAAAGAATAAATGCCCAAAATTACATATATCGAGCAGAGTGGCGCTGAACACGTCGTTGAAGCGGAAAAAGGAACTTCCGTTATGGAAACGGCCGTCAAAAATATGGTGCCGGGCATTGATGCGGATTGCGGTGGGGCCTGCGCCTGCGCCACCTGCCATGTTTATGTTGACGCCGCATGGGCGGAAAAGGTCGGCAAGCCTGAGCCGATGGAAGAATCCATGCTCGACTTCGCCTATGAGCCGAAAGAAAACTCGCGCCTTTCCTGTCAGATACAGGTCACCGATGCGCTCGACGGTCTCGTCGTGAGGTTGCCTGAATTCCAGGGGTAGGGATTATCGCCATCAGCGTTGGCGGGGCTTGACGATATCGCTGTCTCGGCGTTTCATGAACAAATGCAGAACGTCAGCCCAGCCGATCAAATTTTCTCTCGTCCGGATCAGACCTTGCTGCTCACCCGTGGGGTGATGCGTTTGTTTATTGATCTCGGCCTCAGCCCCCTTACGGAGTTCAAGCTCGCCTCAGGTCGGCGGGCGGATGTCGCAGGTCTCGACCGAAGGGGCCATCTGATCATCGCGGAAGTCAAATCCTGCCGGGCGGATTTTGAAGCCGATCAGAAATGGCCGGACTATCGCGATTATTGCGATCAGTTCTATTTCGCCGTTGATCCGGCTTTTCCGAAAGGGCTGTTGCCGGAAACAGAAGGGCTGATTTTCGCTGACGCCTATGGCGCCACCATCAACCGTCCTGCTGAAACAAGGCCCCTGGCGCCGGCGCGGCGCAAGGCCGTGACCCTGCGGTTCGCCCGCCAGGCGGCGCTACGTGCGACCAGTGTTTAGGGCTGGCGTGGCGTCAATCGCAGCACCGTGCCGATGGGATCGCCGCTGCGCTCTTCTGTTGTGACGTAAATCGCGCCGTCCGGGCCGACCCGCACTTCGCGAATGCGCTCGCCGACAAGATAACGTTCTTCGCCAACGGGGCTATCGCCGTCCATGATCACGCGGTGAAGCGCCTGCAACGCCATAGAGCCGACCAGAAGATCACCATCCCAGCCTTCGAACATGTCGCCGCGATAAACCGCAAGGCCTGATGGGCCGATGGATGGCGTCCAGTATTTTATCGGCTGCGTCGTTCCTTCATATTCTGTGAACGGTGTAATTTTGGCGCCGTTGTAATCAATGCCATAGCTGGCGAGCGGCCAGCCATAATTTGCGCCGGGCCTGATGATGTTGATTTCATCGCCGCCCCGGGGGCCATGCTCATGCTCCCAGAAAATGTCGCGCGGCGCGTCATAAACGAAGCCTTGAGGATTGCGGTGGCCCTTTGAATAAAGCTCCGGCAGGGCGCCTTCGCCAAAGTCCGGATTGTCGTCAGGGATTGTGCCGTCCTCGTTGATGCGGATTACCGCGCCGAAGCTTGTCGACATGTCCTGGGCGAGTTCCTTATAGCGCGACCCTTCGCCGACAGTGAAATAGAGTTTGTCGTCGGGGCCCCAGACAAGCCGGCCGCCATAGTGATACCCGGCGCGCTTTAATGGCTTGGCTTCGTAAATAACGTCCACATCGTTAAGCGCTGCGCCGTCGAATATCCCACGCGCGATGCGCAGAGCGTTCTCGTCTTCTGTTCCCGCCGCATAAGCGAGAAACAGGACACTGTTCTGCTCAAAGTCAGGATGCGGAAGAACATCAAAATACCCCGCCTGTCCATCGACATAAGCATCCGGCGTACCGGCGACCGGCGCAGCTGCGAGTGCGTCTTCACGGATTATGCGCACGCGTCCGGCGCGTTCCGTCACCAGCATGGTTCCGTTCGGAAGAAATGCGATCGACCATGGATTAACCAGCCCTTCCGCGAGCGTTTCAACCACAAGCTCCACAGCGCCTTCTGGCGCTGGATCGGCAAGGGTTTCCTGCAGCGCGGGATCGCCGCCGCCGGCGGGCGCCGCTGTCGCCTCAGCGTCATTTTGTTCGGCGCAGGCCGCCGCAAGGACGAATATGCTTGAAGCGAGAAAGAAGGAGCGAAGCGTCTGGGTCATGAAAGTCTATTCCCTATCGTTACTGGCCGCAGTGAATTCCCTGAAAGATGTCTGGGGGGCTCGACGTCAGCGCTTGTGATATGACAAAACCAGCGGTGTTGAAAGCGGAACTAGGGAATGCAGGGCGATTATGAGTATTTTCAGATTGGGCGCCGCCTTCATCGCGTCGTCGGCGATCACATATACACTGGCTTCCGCCTTTTATACGCAGCAGGTGCTCGCCAAACAGGCTGCGATTGGCGCCGTCTATACCGCAGGGCAACAAGCGGCGACCTATTTCGATAATTTTCTCGGCCTTGCGCCCGCTTATGGCGCAGTCCTGACGGCAGCTTTGTTGATCGGGTTTGTGGTGGCGGCATTCGTCAAGCGTGTTCTGAAACCGCTGGCCCCTGTCGCCTATCCTGTTGCCGGCGCGGCGGCGGTTTTTACCGCCATATGGTCTATCGAAAACCTTGTTGCGGGCGGCGGTGTCGGCGCCATGGGCGGCGCCCGTGACGGTTTGGGTGTCGCGCTTCAGTGTCTTGCAGGGGGGATCGGCGGCAGCGTGTTCGCGGTGACCCGGGGCGGCGCGCGCTAGCGTGAGCATTTCCGTGAACAGAGTTTCCCGGCGCCGGGCGATTGCTGCGGCAATTGCTTTCACGGATCGCTGCGCATAGGGTCCGCCGCCATGCAAGATGACTTAAAAGAGCTGATCACGAAGACCGCTGCGCGCGTGCGTTTGCGCGATTTTACCTGGGCGGTCGGGATAAGCGCCGGCGTCGGGCTGACCATGCTCGCCAGCGGCCTTGCACGGTGGGAATTCGTGCTTATTGCATGGGTCGTATTTTTGGCGGCGCTCGCAGTGCGCTATCGTTTCTCATCGGGGCGGGTTTGGGCGCGGCCTATCCAAAGTATCGTTGAAAGCGGTCTAAGCGCGCAGCAAGCGGAGATCGCAAATCTTCAGATTGCGCGCGGCGTGGCGCAGGCTTTGCCGGAGCCTTTATTTATTCTTGATACTGATGGAATTGTAGAGCATGCGAATCCAGCGGCGGAGGATCTTGTCGGATCGAAAGAAATAGAAGGGCGTCATTTCGCCGCTGTTCTGCGTTCGCCGGATGTTTTTGAAGCGGCGGAATCCGTGTTGCGTACGCATGAGCCGCAAACCGTTGACTTTATGACAACCGGCGCCATTGAGCGTTCCTGCCGGGCGTTTGTTGCGCCGCTTGGGGCCGATGGCGCCCGCACCAGGTCGCTCGTCTTCATCCGCGACCTGACCAGCGAGCGCCGGCTGGAACAGATGCGCGCTGACTTCATCGCCAGCGCCAGCCATGAGTTGCGCACGCCGCTTGCGTCTCTGCTCGGCTTCATTGAAACAATGAAGGACCATGCAAAAGACGATCCGGAAGCGCAGGAGCGGTTTTTACCAATCATGCAGGCGCAGGCGGAGCGCATGCAGCGGCTGGTCGCCGATCTGATGTCGCTGTCGCGGATTGAGTTAAACGAGCATGTGCCGCCGAGAGACCCCCTTAATCTTGCGGATATCGCGAACGATGTTGTGGACAGTTTCTCACCGCTGTTTAATCAGGCAGGCGCGATTGTCGATTTTATTAATGACGCAGCAGAACCGCCCATGATCCGCGGCGAGCGCGATCAGGTCTTTCAGGCGATCCAGAATCTTCTGGACAATGCGGTGAAGTATGGCGGTGACCCGGCGCTCATAAAAGTTCGCGTGGGTCGCGGCGCGGCGCCGCCGCTGGCTGAAGAAGGCGAGCCCGGTCATCGCGCTGGGGATTCCGCCGCCCAGACCGCCAGCCGGCTTGGCGTTCAAATTGATAATCTCGTCTATGTACAGATCCGCGATTTTGGTCCCGGCGTGGAGCGGGCTGTCCTGCCGCGCCTGACCGAGCGGTTTTACCGGGTGAATGTCGAGCGCAGTCGAAAGAGCGGCGGCACGGGGCTCGGTCTTGCGATCGTCAAACACGTCCTGAACCGCCATCAGGGCGGTTTTCAGATCGAGAGCCGGCTGGCGGGCGGAACGGCGTTCAACTGTTATTTCCTCGCATCCGACTGATTTTTACCCAGTCCGGTCGCTTAGGCGCACAAAATGCGCTACAATCTTTTCGCCGTACAAGAATATGTCACAATTAATCGGCAATTAGGCGAACCTTCGTCCACCCCGATGAGTTTAGGACACCCCTTATGGCTGTTGCAGCCTATCATTCCTCGTTTCTGTCGCGCCGCGCGCTTGAAGCTGAGTTATCTCGCATGGCGGCGCTGGTGGAAAACCAGCTGCAGGCCGCGATTGCCGCTTTTGAGCGGCGGGACGTTGCGACTGCGACAAGCCTGATCGCTAACGATCAGCGTATTGATGAATTTGATCGTGATATTGAAACGCGGATTATGGCGTTGCTGGGCGAGGGCGCCTTGCCGGAAGAAGCCTTGCGGGAAGTTATGACCATCATGAAACTGACAGGCGAGCTTGAACGCGTCGGTGATCTCGCCAAGAACGTGGCCAAGCGCACCCAGGTCGTCAGCCGTGAGGCGCCGACCAGCCCGACATCAGGCGTCGCGCGCATGGGCCGTGCAAGTTTGCGCCAGTTTTCAGATATTCTGAATGCTTATGCTGCGAAAAACCTCGACGCCGCCAAAGCCGTCTGGGGCGGCGATGACGAGCTTGACGAACTCTACAACTCTGTCTTTCAGGAAATTCTTTTAGCGATGATGAAGGACCCGGCGCAGGTGAACGCCGGCACGCATCTGGTCTTTATCGCTAAGAATTTTGAGCGCGTCGGCGATCACGCAACCAACATCGCCGAAGCTATTCATTTCCAGGTGACCGGCTCGCCGCTGGTGGAGATGCGCCCGAAAGGCGATGAGACCTCGACAATTACAGTTGCACCGCCTAAGCGGTCAGGCGCCGTTTGACTTAAGAACGACCGGAGACAGCTATGGCCGCTACGCGCGTTTTGATTGTCGAAGATGAAGAGGCGCTCGCAACGCTTCTTGAGTACAATTTAACCAAAGAAAAGTTTGCGGTCACACTCGCCGCCGATGGCGACGAGGGCTTGTTGAAGCTGGAAGAAGAACCCCCGGACGTCGTCATTCTTGACTGGATGCTGCCGAAAACGTCAGGCATTGAAATCTGCCGGCGCATCCGTTCAAAACCGGAAACCCGCAACATCCCGATCATTATGCTGACGGCGCGCTCGGAAGAGGCGGACCGTATTCGCGGATTGGAGACAGGGGCGGACGACTATCTGACCAAGCCGTTTTCAACGAAAGAGCTGATCGCGCGCGTGCGCGCGGTGCTTCGGCGTATCCGCCCTGGCCTTGCGGAAGACAAGGTGAAGTATGGCGATATTGAAATCGACCGTGTTTCCCATCGCGTTAAGCGCGGCGATAAAGAGATCCATCTGGGTCCGACTGAATTTCGCCTGCTCGATCATCTGATCCAGCATCCGGGCCGCGTGTTCTCGCGCGAACAGTTGTTGAATGCGGTTTGGGGTTCGGACGTATTTGTCGAGGTGCGCACCGTTGATGTTCATATCGGCCGCTTGCGCAAGGCGTTGAACAAATTCAAGCAGGGTGATCCTGTTCGCACAGTGCGCTCCGCCGGTTACGCGCTCGACGCCGAATAAGATAAAGCCCGCCAATGGCGGGCTTTATTCATGTAATCATGTGGATGTGCTTATCCTGCGGCGCGGCGCTTTTCCGGATTGGCAAGCACACGGCGCGGTTCCCTGCGCGCATCGCGGCGTTGCGGCGGCTGAAACGCCATATGCGCGTGATAGGCGCAATAAGATTTGCCTGACAGGGTCGACTGTCCGCAAAAATGGAAATCGTCCTGCGCCGGATCGCCGATCGGCCATTTGCACATATTGTTCTTGATCGTCGACACTGTCGTCTTGTCGCCAGTGTCCAGTACAAGCGGCGCAATAAATTCCGGTTCGGGGATGACTGATTTCATCTCCGGGCGTTTTGATTTTTGAATGGGACTGTTGTCTTCCTTGCGCTCCGGCGCGGCGCTGCGTCCGCGCTGCGGTTTCGCCGGCGTTGCGCGGCCGGAGAGGCCAAGACGGTGCACTTTGCCAATCACCGCATTGCGGGTGACCCCGCCCATTTTGTTTGCAATCTGGGCTGCCGAGAGGCCTTCCGCCCAGAGTGTTTTCAATAATTCCACCCGCTCGTCTGTCCAGGCCATATCGCCGCTCTCCCTGATGTTGGCGGGGCTCGCCCTCAGCGCCGCCCGATAATCAATATTTGGTATGTAAAAACTGCACTTTTCCAAATGCGCCAAGATATAGTATCCTACAGGTTGCGAAACACAACATGGCGCCGCCATAAATTTTTGCCCACTATATGTTGATAATCTGTCATGCTTGACGGCTGACCGGGCGAAGGTCCACATCGTTGCAACGCAATAAAAGGATTTCGCGCAGCTTATGGACGGCGCAGACAACATCATTGTTGAAAAATCGCTCGACCCGCAGCCGCAGGCGGCGTTTGGCGAACGCCGGTTTGGCGCGGTGAACTGGCTGGGCCTTTGGACGCTTTATGTAAAGGAAGTCCGCCGCTTCATGAAAGTCGTCACCCAGACGATTGTGGCTCCGGTTATTTCAACGCTCCTGTTCCTGATTGTCTTTACACAGGCTTTCGGTTCTGCGCGGCCGGATATCAATGGCGTACCGTTTGTCGAGTTTCTGGCGCCGGGACTGATCATCATGGCGGTCCTGACCAATGCGTTTACGAATTCATCGTCGTCAATCCTGATCGGGAAGGTGCAAGGCTCCATCGTCGATGTATTGATGCCGCCCTTGTCGGCGGCGGAGCTGACGGTGGCGTTTGTCGCCGGCGCTGCGACACGCGGCTTCGTTGTCGGGCTGATAACGGCGATTACCAGCGCCGGGTTTATGTTTATGAACGATGCGCCGATGCGCATTGAAGCGATTTGGGCGATTTTCTATTTCTCAACGGCGGCGGCATTGATCTTCGCTATGCTGGGCGTTGTCGGCGGCATCTGGGCTGAAAAATTCGATCAGCTGGCGGCTGTGACAAACTTCGTTATCACGCCGCTGACATTCCTGTCAGGCACCTTCTATTCCGTTGACCGATTGCCGGAACCGTTTCGAACCGCCAGCCAGTATAACCCGGTCTACTATCTCATCGATGGGTTTCGGTCCGGTTTTACCGGCCATGCGGAATCCAATCTGTTGATTGGCGTGTGCGTAACGTTCGCCCTTGTCGTTGTTTTCGGCGTCTGGAGCTACCAGTTGTTTAAATCCGGATACAAGCTGAAAGAATAGGGCTCCTTTTTTCATGTCAGACCAGCACAGCCAGTTTTTTTCAGGCGATGACGCCGTGTTGCCGTTTCAGGTCGGCGAGACCGCTGTACGCGGACGCGTTGTGCGTCTCGCAGGTGTTCTCGATACCATTTTACAGGCTCATCAGTTCCCGGATGAACTCTCGGAACTTGTTGGCGAGGCGGCCAGTCTCGTCGCGATGATGGGCGCGGCGCTGAAATTTGACGGCAAGCTGATTTTTCAGGCGCAGGGGGACGGCGCGGTTCCGCTGGTTGTTGCTGATTACGTCGCCGGGGGCGCCTTGCGGGCAACCGCGAAATATCATGACGCCGATGCCGTTACGGGAAAATCTGGCGCAGCGGCGCTCCTCGGCAAGGGTCATATCGCGATGACGATTGATCAGGGGCCGGAGATGGAGCGTTATCAGGGCGTCACGCCGATTGAGGGAGATACGCTTGGCGCGGCCGCGGTTTCGTATTTCCGCCAGTCGGAGCAGATCCCGACTATTGTCAAACTCGCTGTCGGCCGTCTTTCGGCGCCGGGTCAGGCGGAGGCGTGGCGCGCCGGCGGGATCATGCTGCAATATATGCCGGGAGAGGGCGGCGTGCGCGAACGCGGCGAAGAAGTCATCATGGGCGATGACGACCAGGAGACCTGGGACAGAGCGTCCGCGTTTGTTGAGACCATTCAGGTTGATGAACTGCTTGACCCGGCGATCAGCCCGGAAACGTTGCTCTACCGATTGTTCCATGAAGACGGCGTTCGGGTTTATGATCCGCAAGCCGTTAGTGCGGCTTGCGGTTGCAATGGCGATACGATTGCTGCGGTGCTGGGCCGCTATACAGCCGACGATCTCAAAGACATGGTGGAAAACGGCGTGATTAACGTGACATGTGAGTTTTGCCGCAAAGATTATCGCTTTAGCGCCGGCGGCGAACTGTTGGAGACGTCATGAAACGCAAGGAATTTGAAAAAGAGCTTGCGGAGCTGGAGTTTGAACTCGCCAAGCTTCAGGAGACCGTCCACCGGAAGGGCATGAAGGTCGCAATCATTTTTGAAGGCCGTGACGCAGCCGGCAAGGGCGGCGCCATCAAAACCCTCATGAGGCGGATGAATGCGAGAATCTGGCGGATCGCTGCATTGCCGAAGCCGTCGGACCGGGAGCGCACCCAATGGTATTTCGAGCGCTATGTTAGCCACTTGCCATCAGGCGGCGAAATCGTTCTGTTTGACCGGTCATGGTATAATCGCGCGGTGATCGAGCCGGTGATGGGGTTCTGCACGCCGGAACAGCATGAGGTTTTCATGCGCGAGGTGCCGATGTTTGAGAAAATGCTGATGGACAGCGGATTGACCCTGTTGAAATTCTGGCTTCATGTTTCCGCCGAGGAACAGGAAGAACGATTTCAGGACCGCGCCAACGATCCGCGCAAGCGCTGGAAGCTGTCGCCAATTGATCTCAAAGGCCGCGAGCTTTGGATCGAGTCGACGAAATATCGTGACAAAATGTTTGAAAAGACAAGCACGAATAAAGCGCCCTGGCTTGTTGTCGATGCAAATGATAAGCGCAAAGCGCGCCTTAACATCATTCGCGCGATCCTTGATCGCGTGCCGTATGAATTCAATAAAGACGCATTTGAGCCGGTCGTTCTGCCGCCGCGCAAGACCGGCGACAATGGCGGCTACGTAGAAAAGGGCCTTGGCGACCTTAATTGCGTTACGGATTATTATGGAGAATGAGGACAGACCGGATGCAGTAATCGGAAAGCTGCATGAGCTAAGTGTTGACCACTAAATTTTGATGACAATCATGTTTTAAAGTGCGGGAGTAAAATTTTAATCGCTGATGCAGTTTTTCTGCGTCCGAACGCCTTGAATTGTTAGCATTGACTCTATGCTGGGGCTCATTTTTTTGAGAAAGTCATCCACCTTGGATGTGAAGCAATTCTCTTTCCCAAGTTCTGAATTTATCTCATTATGGGATAAATCTACGGCAAGAATTTCTCCGTAGCTCCCAAGACTTTCCACTTTTTCAAGGAAATGTTCCGCTTGCCCGCACAAAGTATCGCTTCGCGTTGAGCATACTGCCAAAAACGGAGGCAATTTGTCAGTAAGCGAATAGAAGGGAGACGCCTTTTCCCAATAGTCAGGATTTTCACTAAACACTCTTTTGTAAATCTCAGGAGGGTTTGGGGAGGTCATTCTTTTTACAAGATCATAAGGCGTATCTAAAGAAACCGTTCCCAACCACGGCGTTAGCCCACTTTTTGCGACATCGGCGTTGTTAGATGAGACGAGTGAAATTAAGTGCGCGCCTGCAGAATGTCCCATCAATATAAATTTCTCTGGAGACCCGCCCCATTCACGAACATTTTCTTGAGAAAAGAGTAAGGCGGCCACTACGTCTTTTGCTTGTCCGACCGGTCTGTTTTCCGGCAGCGTGCGATAATTGGTGGATATAAAGACAAAGCCTTTCGTCCCCCAGTGCGCCACCTTGTTTTCAAATTCCGCCGCACGCGCTTTGTCTCCCCCTCGCCATCCGCCGCCATGCACCATGAAGATGACGGGCGCGTCTTTCGCGCCGACGGGAATATAAACGTCCAGCGTCTGCTTATCCTCCTTGCCGTACGCAATATCAGACAACACTTTCACATTGGAAGGCAGCGCATAGGCATTTGAGGAGATTAGAACTAAAGACAGAAAAATGAATGCTTTGAAGTGCTCAAACATAATGAATCTCCCGATGTGCAGACAGTTGTTAAATGGAAAAAGCGCTCTCAAAGTTGCGTAAAGGCGGATCGTTGTAATCACCGGCCGCCCAATTAGTCGCAGATTTTTAGAGAGTCTATCCTGTCAGCACAGGAGAATAAGACGAATAGGTCTAATTTTAAGACGAGTTGTTTAATTATCAGAGTGAGCAGCCTATCTGAATGCTGAATCAAAAAACATATCGTGTTTAAGTCCTTTGGTAAGCGCCCGAAGAATGCCCTTCACGCCGCTTCATCCGGCGAGTTTTCTGTTTTAGGCATTGTGGCGAAAAGCGGATTTGGTGGCGCGGAAAGACTGAGCAGAGCTTTCGCGCTCGACGGATGGTGACGCCGGAAGTCCTCCAGTCGATCCAGTGCAACGCCTTCGTGACGGATTATTATTCTGACTAACGCGGTATAGCTATGTCGCGCTTTCTTCAGGGCTGGGCGTGCCTTGGTGAAACACCATTTTCCACTCCTTGTCGTCATTTCGCCAAACGGAGCTGCGCAATGAGGCGTTTTCGCGAATTTTATACGTCACCAAAATTATCGTTGGCGCTAACCGGCGAATTTCAAAGTCATCAATTGTCCATGAAATTTCGGTGCTGTCTTCATCGGCCATGAGGCGCAGAATTTGTTCTTTGGAAAAGGTCTTTCCTGACTTACCGATCTCATAGAAGTCATCATCGAGTAAGGCGCTTGCTGCTTTCGCATTTCGTCGTATTGCGGGTGTTAACAGCTTCTTCTCCAGATTGAGAAGAGTTACTCGGAGTTCATTTGTCGTTTTTATCGACATCGCGCTGCTCCCACATCTTCACGTCGCGCAGCCAGCGCGCATAGCCATACATCAACGCCAGCGCAAAGCCGTAAACGCCCCCGCGAAAATATTGCTGCATCAGATAGCGCTTGGCGAAATAGAACGGCAGGCCAAAGAGAATGCGCGAGGCGAGTGTCGTGCGCGATTTCATCGGCGCCGTGATCGATGAATTGCGGTTCAGTTTTGCCGTCAGATGCGCAATGTCCGTGAAGGCGTAGTGCAGCATCGGCGCTTTGACGACGCCGACCTCGACCCCGGGGGGCACGCGAAACTGGTCCCACCCATCATGATCGGGCATACGCGCGACGCGTCGGTCATAAATTTTGTGGCGCGTTTGTAAGCCGAAGTCGCGCCAGACGGCGCCGGTCGGCATCGCAAGGGCGAGGAAGGTTTTGTAGACCTTGAACGCTGGCTCGCCATTGGCGAACAGCGCATTGGCTTCTTCTGCGAATTCCGGCGTCACGACTTCGTCGCCGTCGAGATCCAGCAGCCAGTCATAAGTGCAGGCTTCTTCCGCAACGCGCTTTTGCTTGCCCCAGCCAACCCATTCCTGCTCGAGAATTTTGGCGCCGGCCTCTGTCGCAATCTCTTTCGTGCGGTCGGTCGAGCCGGAGTCGATGACGATCACTTCGCGGGCGACCAAAAAAGCCCCGCGCACAACCTCGCCAATCTTTCGCTCCTCATTGAAGGCGCGAATATAGGCTGAGACTGGCGGGCGAGAGTCGGTATTGCTCATAGGCTGTTCTCATGAGCGAATTTATCCCAAAAAACAATCAAGCCGCCAGCGGATTTTCCGTGGCGGCTTGGATTTTCAGTTCATTGGGCAATTACCCGAAAGAGTCAGGCTTTTTCCTCTGCAATCCACGCATCGACATTTTCTTCCAGAATCGCGAGCGGCACGGGCCCGTTTTTCAAAATCACGTCATGAAACGCCCGAACGTCGTAATCATCGCCAAGGGCTTCCTGGGCGCGGGCGCGCAGCTCAAGAATTTTCAGCATGCCAATCTTATAGGCGGTCGCCTGACCCGGCATGACGACATAGCGCTCAATCGCCTTGATGCAGTCGCCTTCAGGGTTTGGCGTGTTGGTCATGAGATAATCAATCGCTTCTTCTCGGGTCCATTTCTTGTCGTGAATGCCGCTGTCAACGACGAGGCGCGCCGCGCGCCACAGCTCCATGGCGAGGCGCCCGAAATCGGAATAGGGATCGTCGTAAAAGCCCATCTCTTTCGGAATATATTCAGAATAAAGGCCCCATCCTTCGCTGTAGGCGGTATAGCCGCCGAATTTGCGGAAGCTCGGCAGGTCTTCCAGTTCCTGCGAAATCGCCAGCTGCATGTGATGGCCCGGAATGCCTTCGTGATAGGCGAGCGCCTCCATCTGATAGATGGGCATGTCCGCCGTGTTGTAGAGGTTGGCGTAATAGATGCCGGGGCGGGATCCGTCCGGCGCCGGACGCTGATAAAACGCCTTGCTGCCGGCTTTCTCGCGGAACGCTTCGACCCGTTTGACGATGAGGTCCGCCTTCGGCTTGGTGAAGAACAGCTCGTCCAGGCGGCCGCGCATGACGTCGATAATGCGCGTCGCCTCGGCGAGATAGGCTTCCTTTCCTTCGTCCGTGTTTGGATAGGTAAACCTGCCATCGGGGTCGGTGCGCATATAGACGAAAAAGTCCTGCAGCGATCCTTCAAAGCCGACGCTGTTTTTGATTTCCGTCATTTCCGCATGAATGCGAGCGACTTCGCTGAGGCCCAGATCGTGGATCTCCGTGGGCGACATGGTGGTGGTCGTCATCGCCTCCAGTTGCAGCGCGTAATACTGATCGCCGTCGGGGAGTTTCCATGCGCCATCGTCATTCGTGGCGGTTTCCAATTGCGCGGCGAACATCGCAATGAGGGCGTCATAAGCCGGTTTCATCGATGTCAGCATCGCCTCTGTCGCGCGGGCGCGGAGGTCTTCTTTCGCCGCGTCGTCAATATCGAGATCGGCGATTTTTTTGTTGAAGTCGGCGAGAAGCGCAGACGGTTCGCCGCTATCGTCAAACGGCGCCCCGGAAATGATATTCTTCGAGGTGTCTATCATTCTCACATAGGACCATTTCGGCGGATAGATGCCGCGCTCGAACTGCGCTTCGGCGTTTTCCTGATGCTGGCCGAGATAATCGTCGATGCCGTTAAGGCGCGAGATGTACGCTTCGGCATCGTCAACCGAAGAGATGCTGTGCTGGTTGATCAGGAAAGGCGGTACGCCCGAATGGGGACCGCGGAAGTGGCTGAATTCATACCAGTGATTGCGAAATGGAAAACGCCGTTCGGAAAGTTCGCCGCCATATTCAGCGAGCCGGTAGGAAAGCTGCGCCTGCGGGTCGAGGTCTTCGAGATTGAATGTTTCGCGCATTTCGGCGAGCGCCGCCATTTCGAGCGCATGAGATTCGCGATCATAGTCATCGCTTGCATTGTCCCATTTGTCATAGTTGGTCTTCCGCCCAAGGAAGGTTTGGTACATGGGTGAGCGCGCCACCTGCCGCTCGAATTCCTTCTCAAACCATTCATTGATGGCCTGTGTCTGGTTTTCGTCAGTTGTGGCGGCTGTCGATGTCGTATTCGGGGCGCTGGCGCCGGATGTTGTGACGCCATTGTCGCACGCTGCAGCCAGCGTAATCGCCGCCGCTGACGTAAAGAGCAGGCTCCGTAGAGAAACGGTCATGATATGAACTCCTGATGCGTTTTTGATTTTGCGCCCCGATCGCGCGGCGAACTCTATGGGAAAGGCTGGTCTCACGCAAGCTTTCGGGGGTTAATCGAAAGCGAAGGTAAACGGTGTCGCCAGGCGCCGGTGTTCGTCAACAATCAGGCGGCGCTCAAGCGGCGGATGGGCGCGCGCGGCGCAGGAAGGGCGCGGGCAAAGACGGCAGGTCACGCCGATCGGCGTTGGCGTCTTGTCGGCGAGATCAACGCCGTCGCTGTAGATGAGTTTATCCGCATGCTTGATTTCACAGCCAAGGGCGATAGCGCGTTCAGCCTTTGGGGCGTGAAAGCCGCCTTCGCCGCTATGAACCGTGCGCGCCAGTGAAAAGAATGCATCACCTTCGGGAAGCTGAATAATCTGTGTAATGATTTTTCGGGGCGTGAGAAACGCCTCATGAATATTCCACAGCGCGCATGAGCCGCCATAGCGTGCAAATGGGAAAACGCCGCCTGAAAACCGTTTCGATACATTACCGGCTGCATCAATGCGCAGGAAGAAAAACGGAACGCCGGTCTGTCCGGGGCGCTGCAGGGTCGTCAATCGGTGGCAAACCTGTTCAAAGCTTGCGCCGAAACGGCGCGACAAGGCTTCGATGTCATACTTCAGATTTTCGGCGGATTGATAGAACTGTTCATAGGGGAAGATGATTGCGGCGGCGGCGTAATTGGCGAGGGCTGCCCGCGTCAGGCGCCGCCCTGCGTCCGTTTCAAACGCCGCGGCGTTGGCAATGTCATCGAGCGTCTTTCCCTGTTCAAACAAAACAAGCTGCAGCGCTGCATGGAAAACGCGGCTCGCCTGATCCAGCGCTTCAGAAATCGCGATTTGTGCGCGATGGCGGTCGTGACGGCGATAGGCGCCGACCATGACGTCGGCCGGTAAAATTCGCAGCGTCAGAGAATGTTTGTCTTTGAAGCGCGTACGCAGAGCCTCGAAAAGGTTGCTTCCGGAGGATTTTAAGGCCCGTGCTATTTCTTCGCCCGCATCGTCAAGCGCCGGGAAATAGTTGCGCGCCTTTGCAATGAATTCGCGGGCTTCTTCAAGCGGGTCAGAGCTGTCGATATTGCCGGAGGCTCTGCGCTCCATCATCTGCGTCTGGCTTGTGCGGTATGCTCGATAGAGTGCGGCGACGGCTTCGCCCATGGCGGGGTTGGTTGCGGTCAAGTCGCGAATGTCGTCCCGCCCGATGCCAAGGTCAGAAAATACCGGGTCCGCGAGGGCGGCTTCGAGCTGCGAGAGGGTGTCGTCTTCCGCGCCGGCGAAGGCGGCAATATCGAGGTCGTATGTTTCGGCGAGGCGGATCAGCAGTTCGGCTGACATTGGCCGGTGATTACGCTCAATGAGGGCGATATAGGACGGCGAGACATCAAGATCGCCGGCCATGACCGCTTGTGTGAGGCCCAGTTCGCGCCTTAGGCGCCGTAATCGAGGCCCCATGAATATGCTGCGCTGGTTTGCCATTTTCGCCTCCGAAGAGCTTGACTGTAATTAACTTTACAACCTTACACAATATTACTGTAAAATATTACAACCGCACCCTTTCGCAGCTGCAAAAGAGGTCTGGCGGGATTATCGCATAGCGGAACAGGAACGCCGGGCGACGCCCGCCGACTTTAGTAATCAGGATGAAGCACATGGCCTATCAAGACGATATCAACGCCACACATGAGCTCGTTAAGAGCCACAACGGAGCATGGGACGGGATCGACGCCGAAGCGGTCGCCCGCATGCGCGCCCAAAACCGTTTTCACACCGGTATCGACATCGCCAAATACTGCGCGAAGATCATGCGCGAAGACATGGCGGCTTATGACGGCGACCCGGCGAATTACACGCAATCGCTCGGTTGCTGGCACGGGTTTGTGGGCCAGCAGAAGATGATTTCAATCAAGAAGCATTTTGGCGAAACGAAGGGCCGCTATCTTTACCTTTCAGGCTGGATGGTTGCGGCGCTGCGTTCCGATTTCGGTCCGTTGCCCGATCAGTCCATGCACGAAAAAACGTCCGTGCCGGCGCTGATCGAAGAGCTCTACACTTTCCTTAAGCAGGCGGATGCGCGCGCGCTTGGCATGCTTTTCCGCGATCTCGATGCGGCGCGCAAAGCAGGCGATGAGGTTAAGGCGAGAGGCATCCAGAACCAGATCGACAACTATCAGACCCATGTCGTGCCGATCATCGCCGATATCGATGCAGGTTTCGGCAACGCCGAAGCGACATACCTGCTCGCTAAGAAAATGATCGAAGCCGGCGCCTGCGCCCTTCAGATCGAGAACCAGGTTTCAGATGAAAAGCAATGCGGCCATCAGGACGGCAAAGTCACCGTTCCGCATGAGGATTTTCTCGCCAAGATTCGCGCCTGCCGTTATGCTTTTCTTGAACTTGGCGTCGATGACGGCGTTATCGTTTCACGTACGGACTCCCTGGGCGCCGGGCTGACCAAACAGATCGCCTACAGCGAAACGCCCGGCGATCTTGGCGACCAGTACAATTCGTTTCTTGATTGCGAAGAAATTTCCACCAGCGATGTCGGCAATGGCGATGTCGTCATCTCCCGCGACGGCAAGCTGATGCGCCCCAAGCGACTTCGCAGCAACCTTTATCAGTTCCGCAAAGGCACCGGCGAAGACCGCTGCGTTCTCGATTGCATCACATCGCTTCAGCATGGCGCGGACCTGCTCTGGATCGAAACGGAGAAACCGCATGTCGAGCAGATCGCCGGCATGGTTGATCGCATCCGGGAAGTCGTCCCGAACGCCAAGCTCGTTTATAACAACTCGCCGTCTTTCAACTGGACGCTGAGCTTCCGCCAACAAGTGTTCGATGCATGGGAAAAGGAAGGCAAAGATGTCAGCGCCTATAAACGCGACAATCTGATGAGTGTTGATTATGACGAAACCGATCTCGCACTGGAAGCGGACAACCGCATCCAAAGCTTCCAGCGTGACGCTTCGGCGCGCGCCGGCATCTTCCACCACCTCATCACGCTGCCGACCTATCACACAGCGGCGCTTTCAACCGACAATCTCGCCAAACGCTATTTCGGCGACGAGGCGATGCTGGGCTACGTGAAAACCGTTCAGCGCGAAGAAATCCGTCAGGGCATCGCCTGCGTGAAGCACCAGAACATGGCCGGCTCCGACATTGGCGACGACCACAAGGAATATTTCGCCGGCGAGGCGGCGCTGAAAGCCGCCGGAGAAGACAACACGATGCACCAGTTCGGCTAAAAGCTTTGATCGCATCGACAAATAATACAGCGCGGTTCAAGCCGGCCGCCGAATAAGAGCCGGATTGAACAAGGCGTTTTCTATCAGGGAGGAGCGCCGCGTCGTCGCGCCGCCGCAGGTTTGGAAAGCCCTGCGGCGGCGTTTTTGTTTGCTTTATCAAAAGCTACGACCTGATTTTCCGCCAATGTGAGATGCCAGGAATGCCTCTATTTTCCGCATGCTTTGAACAGTAGAGCCCAGTTTTTTGAAAGTGTGCTCGTCATTCACAATATACTTTTCATATGACACATCTGCGGCGTCGAGTGCTTCCATTAGTTTTTTTGCTTGTGAATAAGGCACGACAGAGTCCTGCTTGCCGTGAATGATTAGCACTGGAATATTGAATTTAGCAGCATTGCGCGCGGGGGACTGGCTGATTAATTTTTCTGCATCTTGGCGTGGGTGCCCAATCTTCTGAATTGCAAGCTGATAAGCATCTTCTCCCCCGGAAGTTCCGTTCTTTGCGTATTTCACGATTTCGACAAGGTCAGTTACGCCTGCTATTGATACGGCGCATGTGTAATTGCCTGAGCCGCTCATCGCTGCAACAAGGGCTGCATAGCCACCATAGCTGGCGCCGACGATGCAGATTTTGTCTTCAAGCACTAACCCTTGCGATCGTAGATAATTCACGCCATCCGTTAGGTCATTCTGCATGGCTCCACCCCATTCTCCATACCCCGCTTCTAAAAACGCTCTCCCGTAACCGGAGGAGCCTCTGAAATTAGGTTGAAAAACGCGGTATCCGCGGCTTGCTAAAAACTGTGCGTAAGGGTCATAGCGATAAGAATCGCGAGCCGCAGGCCCTCCATGGGGCAGCACAACCAATGGCGCTGGTTGTTCGGCGTCGACGCCAGAAGGATTTGTTAAATAGGCTACAACGTCCAGCCCGTCCCGGGTTTTGTAGCTAACAATTTCAACTTCTGACAAGGTGGTTTCGTGAAGGTCAGGCCGGCCTGCAAAAAGCGGATTGATCCGCCGCTCTTCGTAATCGTAGACATACACATCATCCGAGATCGTTGGGCTGTTTACTCGAAATACAAGCCGCGACTGGTCGCTGCTGGCGGCGATCAAGTGAACATTCGCATCGTTCTCAAAGAACGCATTCACTGCGTCTATGTGTTTTTGAAGTGTCTTATTTTGCAGTACAAGTTGGTGCCTATCGTCGATGAACCATGCCCCCATATATTCGCCTGTGTTGGGGTCAATTAGACCGCCACTGAAGTCCAGGTGATCATTAGCGGCGACAGTGTCCGTAAACGCACCAAGTGCAAGATCATAGACCTTAATTGTAGCGGTTTGCTCGTCTTTCGGCGTCGCCAAAACATACATTTCATTTTGCTTACGCCCCTTTGCAATAGGCAAGAATTCGGGCGCCTCGCCCTTTTCGTTCATCCGGGTTGCGACGACTTTCCGCCAACGCCCTTTTGCGTTTCGCGCATATACACGCATAATTGTACCGTTGGTGTTCTGGTCAAGCCGAAACGATGCGCCGCCATCGCCATCGGTAACCCAGCCGAAAGTGCCGGAGGCGCCGGATTCTATTTTTTTGGAATCACCACTGAGAACATTTACTCGCCAGAGATCCAGATCACCATTTTTGTAAGCCGCCATTAGAACGTGATCCGGGTCTTCCGGAAGCGGATCTACGATACGGGAAAGGGTTAGATTTTGGCGAGTAACAGCGCGATCATTTGCGAACAGCAGAACGCTTTCTTTCGTGCGCCAATCTAACGACATCGTGCGCGATGCCGGAAGTGCTATTACGAACTGATTGCGATATTTAAGATTATACGAAGCCGATATGGAAATCAGCAGACGGTCGTCAGTCGCCCAATGTAGCCAATAAATGCTATTCTTGCTAAAATTGGCGGCGTCAACGGTGCGTTGTTCATCCAAATCATAGATTATTAGCTGATCGCCGCCAGTTTTGCTGGTAAAGGATAATTGCGGTGTTTCGCTTTCCTGTTCTCGCTCGCTTTCCCTCATGATCTTCTCAACATCAAGCGGCATGTCGCGGACCATGGCGAGGTAGCGACCGTTTGGCGAAACTTGGAGGTTTCGTAGTGCTGGTTCTTTAAAATATGCAGCAGGCGATAAAAGTTCTTCTGCTGCAGCAAGTGTGCTACAGAAAGACAACGAGACTAGTAGAAAAAAATATTTCCGCATTGACCGATGCTGCTTTGCAAGATGCTCTAGTTATCATTGACGCCCATCATAGTGCAGAAGTTTAATTCTGACGAGTTTTCACTTTCAGATCGAGCATTATCGCCGGATGCAAAGAGTCACACGGAATGAGGCTGCGCCCTCAACCACCGCGTCGAGATTGTCGGTTTGCCAAAAAGTGAACTCATAAAAAACCGCCGCGAGAATTTCTCGCGGCGGCTGAACTCTACACAACTAACAATTGGTTTTTAGGTTCTCTTGCGCCGGCGGCTGGCGAAGCCAAGACCGGCAAGGCCGGAAAGCAACAGAGGCAACGCGGCCGGGATCGGCACCTCCTGAATGTCGAAGGTGCCGATCGCGCCGGAGCCGTCAAAATCGAAAACCGCGCGGCGGAATACGACGCCGCCCACGACAATCGATGTGAAAAGGTTCGGCAATGCGTTATCGCCTGTATCCGTGTTTGGCGTTGGCACCATGGCGGAGAAGACGAGGTTATCGAACTCGTCAAACAGCTGAATGGTCAGTTCAAGGGACGCCAGATCAAAAACGTCGAAGCTGTTGAACGCCACGTCGCGGTTGAAGAGCCAGGTCATCGTTCCGCCGGATGCGTTGTCATCGACGTTGCAAAAACCGCCGCCGCAGCCGCTTTCGGCAATCGCCAGCACATTGCCCGGATCAAAAATTTCCACAGGTATCGTGGTTGGGTCGTCAAAGGGCTGCGCCAGATCAGGATCGCCTGTCGCATTGGATGTATCGATGACGATGGCGAAGTCATTGGCCGCGCCGCCGCCATCCGCGGTGGTCGTGACTGTCAAACCAGCAACGTCGCCTGTGTCGAAGGTTTCGCCATTGCCGAAGCCGCCAAGATCGACGACGCTGGCTTGCGCCGCGCCCGTCATGGCGATGGCGCCGGCTGCGCCAAGCAGAAGATGTCTCATGTTTATCCCCAGTTATCCCCGCGATTACACGGATGCCGGGCATTAACCATATTATTTCGGCTTCGAAAAGTTGTATTTTCTATCTGGGTTTCGCCTGTAAGGGGAAAGCTGTGGCGGCGGATAGGCGGTTATAGCTGATTTAAGCCGGTAGCGCTTTGTTAAGATCTGCAAAAAAACCGCCGCGAGAATTTCTCGCGGCGGTCAAAGTCCCACTCAACTAAGTGTCCTTATTTGTCAGGCCGACTTGCGCCGGCGGCTGGCGAAGCCGAGGCCGGCAAGGCCGGAAAGCAGAAGCGGCAAGGCCGCTGGGATTGGCACTTCCTGGACATCGAATGTGCCGATGGCGCCGGAGCCGTCAAAGTCGAAGACCGCGCGGCGGAATACGACGCCGCCAATGTCGATGGTGGTGAACAGATTGTCGGTCACATTGTTGCCGGTGTCGGTATTGAACGTCGGCACCATCGCAGAGAAGACCAGTTGATTAAGGTCGTCAAACAGTTCGATTTTCAACTCGCCGGTTTTAAAGTCGAAAACGTCAAAGCTGTTGAACGCGACATCGCGGTCGAACAGCCAGGTCATCACGCCGCCCGAACCATTGTCGTTGACCGGGCAGGAGCCCATGCCGCAAGCATCCTGCGCAAGCGCCAGTACGTTGCCGGGCATGAAATTTTCGTCGCCCACGGTCGAAGGATCATCGAACGGCGAGGCGAGATCGCCGTCACTGCCCGGATTGTTGGTGTCAAGGATGAAGGCGAAATCATTCGCTGTATCGCCGCCGTCAGTAACGGTTGTCACGGTCAGTCCGGCGACATCGCCGGTGTCGAAAGTTTCGCCGTTGGAAAATCCGCTGAGATCGATGATTGAGGCATTCGCCGCGCCCATCATGGTTAACAGGCTTGCCGCCCCAATTAGTACGCTACGCATGAAGAACCCCATAAAATTACGCTACGGGCCACGCGTGGCATGAAAGTTCAACGACGTCAAACACTTACATCCGTAAGCGGATCAGTGAGATTTTAATTCTGGTTTTAGGGGAAAATTAAACATGATTTTTAGCTGACCTTAACGCGGACGTCGTCGACGCTGTCCGCCTTGCGGTTGTTGTGACTGTTGTTCTGAGCGACCTTCACCATTGCCTGCGCGTGGCGGCGTGAACGCCGCCATTTTGATCGCGGCAAAATCATCAGCGAATTGGGATGCGCGCTGTTGCGCTTCGTTGTCGAGGGTCGCGTTCAGATGCTCAGAGACCCGCTCCGGAATATTGGGCAGGTCATAAAGATCCCGTTTGGCGTTTTCTCGATACACCGCGGACCAGGCGAGCGCTTCTTCAGGATTTGGCGCAAGAGCGTGGCCATATCCTGCGGCGCCGCTGAGCGCTTCCGCCAGCTTCAGTTGCGCGCGGGCGTTTCCGGCCCAGGCGGCTCGGCGCAGCCAGAGCGCCGCTTCCTCGCGAAACAGCGCTGTCTCCGCTGGATTTTCGCTGACGTTCTCCAGCAGGCATGCGCCCAGCTCGTATTGCGCGATGTCATAGCCGTCGCCGAAACTTGAAATGACGCGATAGGCCGGGATGGCGCTTTTGCATCCCCTTTTTGCTTGCGTGTCACGCGCCATGGCGAGAAGGCGGCCGGGTTGCTGAATACCGGGCGCAGGACCCGCCTCGCGCGGACCGCTGCGTCCGGAGGCGCAGGCAGTCATGATCAATGTGATTGAAATAAAGGCGACGGTCGGGCCGAGCTTCATAATGGTCACTTTCGGGAAAATGTCTTGATCAGTTGTAACGCATAACGACGCGTTTTCCGTCGGAAATTTTTTTTATTCTTGTCGGCGACGGATTTATCGGCGCTGCAGCGTTTCAGGATTGGCGTCGGGGGCGGCGCTGTGCGGGCCGCTGACAGACATCGGTTCGCTATGCGCAGCGTTTTCTGAGAAGGGAGACCTTAGTATGCGTATCAGTCATTTGTTTGTAGCGGGTATCACTGTTTTGGGCGCGGGGTGCGTCAGCGCCGGTCAACCGGCTTATGCTGGTGAGTGGCGGCTCGATCCGGCGCGGTGTCCTGACCTTGTTGAAGACCGTAGAGACCGCCGGGAAAGCCGCCGCGATGAACGTTATGATCGCGGTCCGCTCGACCGCGCTGAAGATCGCGCCGACCGACGCGAAAGCCGACGAGATGAAAGCGTCACCGTTTGTCCCCGCAGCGCCTGGGTCTGGAACGGCGGCCGATACCGGACAGCGCGTCCCGCTGCGGCCGCCGTCTATTATGACCGGAATGCGCGCCATTATTACCGCTATGGCCCCAACCGCGCTCGCGTGCGGATTGTGGTTCGATAAAGTCCCTCCCCTCGCCGCGCGCGCCCCTTCGATCTCGAAAAGCGTGGCGAAAACGCGCCCGGATGGCTCCGTTACCATCCGGGCGCAACAAAACGCCCCTGAAAGCATTCATTTAAGCCGGGTTCCTTATTCCGCTCCCGGCGCCTTGCCGTCAGCCCGCTGTTAAATTATCCTGTTTCAGGACGGGGAGTATGGTGGGTAATAAAGCAGCATTCAGATGTATCGGCGGCGCAGGCGCGTTCGTCAGCGCACTGCTTTTGCTGACATTCGGTGCGCTGGCGCAGACTGAGCCGCGTCCTGTTCTCCAGCAACGCAGCATTGATCTTCGCAATCTTCGGCTTGCTTTGCCACAGCCCGAAGTGACGCCGGGCCTTATTGATTTTGAAAATGTGCAGGGAAGCCAGGTTGGCGCAGGCATCAGGCTTAATGATCAGTACGCAAACTCTCACGGGGTTATTTTTGGGCGCGGCGCCAGCGTGCATTATTGCGCGCGCCTTACGGACGACGTCATGGCGTCGCTTTGTCCTTATCCGCAGGCGGCGAGTGGCCAGCGCGCCGCAGCCTATGAGGTGCGGTCGGGCGGCGCGGCGATGGTGATGACGCTCAGCCGGCCCGTTGAAGCGGTGACGATGCGCATTAACCCGACCGGCGGGACAATGGACGAAGTTTTTATTGCGCGCGTTTCCGGATTTGACGCAAACGGCGAACAGATTGTTCAGCAGGATACGCGCTTCAACTGGTATCAGGACGCCTTTTCCTGGCCGACATCCGCAGGCTTTAAAACTGATGGCGCTGAGATAACGCGCGTTACCGTGGAACTGCAGCGGGTTTCTGTCAGCAATCGGCCGGTACGGTTTCTCATTGATGATTTGATGCTCGGCTATACGCCGGAGCGTGAAACGCCGCCTGTCGCCGCAGCGCTGGCGGAGGAGCGCACGCCGCCCAAATCCGGGGGCCCGATTGTGCAGTCGCCATCCGTCGGGTCAGCGCAAGAGGAATTGCGTCTTTACCCGGCGGCGACGCGCAAGCGTGCAGCGATTGACTGGGATGCTGTAGAGGCGGCGTTGACGGAGCAGGAGGCGCAAGGTCTCGTTGCTGCGCCCCATCAGGGACGCCGGTTTGTGAATGCAGCGGAATTGCCGGTGCTGCTGCCATCTGCGGCGGACGCGGGATCGCTGATTGTTGTTGGCAACAAGGATTCCTATAGCGCGCATTTCACTGTCGCGGGCCGTGCGCATAGTCTTTACGGTTCGCGCCTGCTGACGGTGATGAGGCCGGCGCGCGGGGCGACAAGGGATCAGACAAATCTCACTCTCATGCGTTCTGACGAAGCCCTGATCGGCAGCTTCTCGCTTTACGGCGCCTCTTATTCGGTCACGCGGCATTGCATTGATGAGGACGTAGCAACGGACCCTGCATGTCACGACGCCGATGCGCTGGGCGAGATCGCGAAGACGATGGTGGTCGTTGTTGGCGACGCCGGACGGAGGCGTCCATAATGCGCCCTCTGAGCATCCTTATTCTTGCACTATTGGTTGCATTTCTGTTTGCGCGTTATGCCGGCGACGGATCGTCGCCGGGAGCGCCGGCCGTTGATCCTGATCCGGTTGAAACGCCTGATCCGCCTGTGGTTGAAGAAGACGACACGCCGCCTCCAGCGGGCGATGTTGAGGAAGAAGAACCGGCGCCCCCCGCTCCGCCCGCGCCTGCATTGCCTGCAAACTGGCATTTCGCGCCGGGCGAACTGCTTGATGGTTCATCAACGACGCGCGGCGACAGCGGCGTGACGGACCCTTCGGTCGTGTCCCCGTTGATGCGCTTTCCGGTTGAAAACGGTCCCGCATTTCCGAATTCGCAGATTTTCGGCAAGGGCGGCGGCGGTTACGCCAGCGGCTCATGGCCCGCAGTGCCGGGCTCGGAAAATGATGCGGAGAATTTCATTTATCCGTGGCGGGATAATTATTGCGAAGTTCGTTATGGGTACGATACCGAGCTGTGCCCTGGCGGCGAGGCGCATCTGGGGCAGGATATCCGGCCTGCAACTTGTGAGAACGCCGTGCACTGGGCGGTGGCGCCGGAAGATGGTCATATCAGTCATATCGGCAGTATTTCGATCAATGTCTTCGGGGCTGATACGGGATACATCTACAAATACCTGCATGTGCAGGAGCCTTTGCCCGCGGGGATTACGATTGGCGCGCCGGTGACGAAGGGACAGCGCATTGCGCGTATTTCCGACCGCCTGAAAGCGAACTCGCGCGCAACAACGGTGCACCTGCATTTTGAAATCTGGGGCGCGGCGGAGATCAACGGCGTCAACACCGGCGTTGCGGCGTTGCCGCCTTATTCAAGCCTGGTGGAATCCTATCTTGACCTCACAGACGCAAACCCGGACCAGATTAACCCGGTTGCGCCGCCCGCGAACGTTACGGCTTGTACGCAACCTCAGTGGCCGTGATTGCGCGCGGCGCGGCTGACGTATGACAAAGCGTAGCAGGCAATATGTAGTTCACCAATTAAGAGTAATTGTGTCGATAACTTCATCGGTCGCCGTTTTGCCCTCGTTTGATACGTAAGACTGGATGATCAATATAACAAAATCATTATTTCTTGCGGCGTAGTATGACTGTGCTGTTACAACGCCTGCCATTTCGACTGTGACATCCATTTGGTCGAATTCTACACCGTCGATGATGCGGGTTTCATAAGCTTCTGCAAAAATGGAATTTGGATTCGCCTGTTCCATGAGTTTTCTGGCATGAAAAAAGTAGTCACTGCCGCGCTTAATGCCGGGGGCAAGGCTTACGTTTTCGGCCAGACCAATAACATTTGGGTTTTCCTCAACTGGTGTTCCAGGCTCGTGCTGCATGATCGCAAATATGTTGTAATTGTTTTTCTTTGTTGCTTCGATCACTTTATCCAAATCATCGTTGCCCTTTGTTGCGACGTCAGCGCCAATTTCCAGGAGCCCATTCAATTGATCATAATCGAGTGAATACCACCCATCTGGATGACGAACAGAAATGCCAAACCTTGTGCTGTTTAGTGTATTTTCATCAGTCGAGCTTGCGTAAGCTTCAGCTTTTTCAGTAGCGGCCTCGTCATTATTATTTCCGCAGCCACAAACGAAAACAAAAGCCAATAAGCTGAAAAATGTGCTCAGATGCATGTTCATTTACTGTTACCCCTTCTAATTAAACGCTACCATATGATGAAGAATCCGATGCGCCAAGAATGCTAGTGATTAATCCTTAAAAACCCTGATGGCGCTGCTGGGTGTGAAATTTACCTGCGCATATCAACCGCAAGCTATTTGCAGTTGCTCTCCAGCTTAAACGTCATGTTTCATGTCAGTCTCAAATTTACTGTATGTGTCCTATGTAGCGTCAGTTTTCATATAGTATTATCATAAAAACTCTCTGTAAACTGATCGACAAAGCGACGAAGACGAAGCGGGCGGCCTCGTTCCGGCGCATAGGCGAGCGCGATATCAAGCGTTTTGCCTTTTAGGTTAGGCGCGATGCGCACGAGGCTTCCCGCCTCAAGGTCTGCGGCAACCAGCCAGTCGGGCAATAGAGCGATGCCTGTCCCTTGCAGGACGGCGCGTTTTACGGCGGCGATATTATCTGACGCCAAAGCGATATGGGGGCGATATCGCTTTTGTTTGCCGCGCTTGTCGAACAGCTCAAGTTCGGCGCCATAAAAGGGCGACAAAGAAATAAAAGGCAAGTCCGACCAATCAGCCCCCGACGTTGCAAGTTCCGGCGACGCGACAAGCGTCCGTTTGACTTTCGCAATTGGCTTTACAACGAGACGGTCATCGAAAACGCCGCCGATGCGGATCCAGATATCCGCGTCACCGCCGATGAGGTCGACCGGGTGATCGGTAAGCAGCCAGTCAATTTGCACCTTGGGGTATTTTTTCAAATAACGCGCGGCTTCATCCATCAGTTGCAATTGACCAAGCCCCACTGGCGCGGCGACCCGCAACAGCCCTTGAGGTTCGGTGTCGCGCAATTCATCGAGTACGCCTTCCCATTTGCTTAAAAGCTCACGCGCGACAGGCAGGAGCCGGCGCCCCTCGTCGGTCAATTCCAGATGGTGTGTGGTGCGGTGGATAAGCTTCACGCCGGTCGTCGCTTCCAGGGATTTGAGGCGGCGGCTGACGCTTGGCTGGCTGAGCCCCTGAGACCGGGCCGCGCGGCTGAGCGCGCCGGTGTCGGCGACGCGAATAAACGTCTCAAGCAGCTCCAGGCGGTCAGGTACGCTCATGCATATCTCGTATAACAATAATACAAATAAGACTACTACACGTATCAAGTCTTTTTCGCCATCTTGCACTCAACGGTTCATTCTGAGCCTCAGAAAAGATGGAGATTTATCATGATGAAAACGCTTTTAGTGGCCGCCGCGATCGCGATCCCGATGGCGGGCGTCGCCACAGCGTCAGATGTTGAAAACCGGACCGATCCTGAGATCGAAGACATGGCTTTCGACCACATGTCGATAAATGTCGCTGATTTCGACGGAGCCATGACCTGGTATCAGGACAAGCTCGGTTTTGAAGTCGATGTGTCATGGCGCGTTGAGGCGCTCAATGGCAAGCAGCTCGCGTATTTATCCCTTGGCGACACCGTCATCGAGCTTGTTGCAGCTGATGAGGGTGGGCGAGGCTTGCCGGTCGCCGCCACATTTCAGGACCATTTTGCTCGCACCGGTTACGGTCATCTGTGCTTCAGCGTTGAGGACGTGGATGCGACCCTCGCGCGATTGGAAGAGAAAGGCGTTCCGGTTTTCGTGACAGCGGAAACCTATGCCCTTGACGAGACGCCTTATGAGCGCCGGGTCGGTTTCATCCAGGACCCGGAAGGCAATGTCATTGAGTTTGCGGAATCTCTCCGTATACGTCAGCAGTAAACCATTCAATTCAGCGGCGGGCAGCTAAAGTTGCCGGCCGCTTGTTTTTTAGCAACCGCATAAGCAAAGCTATGCACAGACATCCCGCCGCTGGCGAAAACCCTCTTATTTGCTTAGGTTACGGGAATGCTTCGTTCCACAATTAGAACCTCAGCCCTTGGGGCGCTCTGGCTCTACAAACGCACGCTGTCGCCCGTGTTCTATCTTTTTGGTGCGCGCTGTCGGCATGAACCCACCTGCTCTGACTACGCGGCGGAAGCTTTTAGGAAACATAAACCCGGTCGCGCGTTCTGGCTGACGCTGTCGCGCCTGTTGCGGTGTCACCCCTTCGGCAGCTCAGGTTTCGATCCTGTGCCAATTGATACGCCGCAGGTCGGCTGGCGTTTCTGGCGCCTTGGAGACTGGGCGTGGACGGAGCGTGGCGATGGTATTGCGGACAAAAAAACGGGGCGACCATAGCCGCCCCGCCTTTATCGTTTGTGCTCAGTCACGCGGTTGCAGCGTAACGAGTTTGTCCAGCACAGCGTTCAGGCCTTCGCCTGAGCTTGCGTGAACATCGACGCGTCCGATATTGTCGGTAACGCGTTCGAGCGCTTCGAGTTCTTTCAGACGCAGCAGCGTCGGGTTGTCTTCCATGAGCCGCGCCGTGTTCAAAAGCGACCGCGTTGCGGCCGTTTCTTCACGCCGGCGGATCAGGTTTGCCTGAGCGGTTTTTTCCGCCTCGACAACCCGATTGATCAGCTCACGCATTTCACCCGGCAAGATCACGTCCTTGACGCCAAGCTCGGTAACGTCGACGCCGATGTCGCCCAGCTCTTTCCGAACATGGCCGACGATTTGCGCGTCAACCGTTTCCCGGTCATTGAGGACTTCATCAAGCGTGCGCCCGCCAATTGCTTCACGAACCGCGAACTGCACCAGCTTGTAAATGTGCTGCATGTAGTCCGGTGTTGAAAGCGCGGCTTTCGGCGCGTCTGTCACTTTGACAAATGACGTTAGCGTCACCCGCAGCGAGACCTTGTCTTTGGTCAGGATCTCCTGCGCCGTGACTTCCAAAGGAAGCGGACGCAAGTCGAGTGTTTTTGACGTCACCGTTCGCCCGATTTGCCAGAAGCCGTAACGGCCCGGCGCCAAAGTTTCCACGAGTTCGCCATCAAAAAAGACGAGACCTGCTTCCGCTTCGCCGACCGACACCGGCGCAATGGGCGCAGACGCCCGTTCGCCGGTCGCCACAGCTTTTTCGAACGCGATCAGTTCCGCTTTCGAAAGGCGCGGGGTTTCGAGCGCATTGATGCGAGTTACGGTTACGCCTTTCAGAACTTTCCAGACGTAAATTGTTTGACCCGGACGCACGATCATTGACGCTCGGCCGTCCAAAGAGACAACCGCGACTTCGCCTTCCGCAACACGGACGGTTTCAAGATAACGTTCCGCTAATTTTGGGTGTCGCTTTTCAATAATCTCCGCCCATGGCGAGACAAATACGCCTCGCGCATCACAGAGCTCGACGCTGATCTGTCCGAACACGTCCCAAAAATTGTGACGTCCCGGCTCCAGCACTCGAATCAAGCGGCCATCCCGAATGAGGAGGCCGCGTTGGTTTTCAGCGACAACAAAAGATTTACGCATCGCTTCGTCCTCCTCTTTTTAGCTTTGCAAGCCCGATGCCTGCAAAAGGGCCGCGCGGGATAGGGGCAAATGAGAGATGTGTAAAGAGCTAAACGAGAATTAATCCGCAAAAAGAAGAATTATATTTCGTTGTGTTACCGGCAAACACTTTAATGCCATGATTTCGGCAGTTGCGACCGGTGAGTGCCAGTGATGGAAAGAAAAGGGTTGGCCGGAAAAATTCCCCGGTGACGAAGCGGTCCGGTGTTTGAGGCGATGACGCTTCCGATTTGCGTATGCCCGCAGCGATAAGGCCGAAGCCAGATCCTGGGAGGCGTCGCGCCTCGAAAATGTCGTCGCCGGTATCCGCGCCGGCGCAAAGCCCGCCATCGGGCGCCCTCCGGTTCTGCGTCCGGCCGAAACCATCCGCGTCCCCTTCGGGCTGAATTTCCCCGGCCTTCCCGTCATCTGGAACGGTTTAAAGACCGTGGTGTCTGGTGCGGGAATCGAACCCGCGACATCTACAGTAGCAGTGTAGTGCTCTACCCACTGAGCTAACCAACAAGGTTAAACGAGGTGGATTCGAACCACCGTATATCGATCCTAAGTCGAGTGCCTTACCACTTGGCTATCGTTCAGTTTCCATCGTGGAACACGGCGTCGGCAGCGCCGCCCGCGCCCGCGGGGTCTCAACGAGCCCCTGCGAAACAATGAAAACCGGCGGCGGTTTATAGAGACCCGCGCAGTATTGTCCAGAGTCTCAGAAAAAGATTTGGGCGAATGGCGATCCCCTTTAGGTTTCAGCCAGTCGCAGCGAATAAATGAACCAGGCTTTCAAATACCGATCATTATGACCAGCATTGTCTTCGCCACCTGTAAAGCCAGCCCTGAAATCCAGCCAAGCGATGCGCTGGTTCGTGATGTGCTCGCCGCTCGCGGCGCTACTGTCGCCGTTGCGCCCTGGAATGGTCCGCAAGACGCATTCGAGACGGCGGACGCCGTCGTCATCCGCTCCACCTGGGACTATCAATATGCGCCTGGCGACTTTGAGGCTTGGCTGGTGCGACGTGACCAGAGCGGGCTGGTGCTGAATCCGCCATCACTGATGCGCTGGAATATGTCGAAGGAATATCTCTTAGCGCTGGCGGCGGAGGGCGCTCCCTTGCCGCCGACGCGCCGCGTTGCGCCGACAGCCACTTCGATTGCAGAGGTTATGGACGAAATGGGGCTTGCTCAGGCGGTGGTGAAGCCGGAGTTCGGCGCGACCTCCAGCGGACTGTCGATTGTAAATCGTGAGGATGAGGCCGGGCTGGAAACCGCCGCCCGGGAATTGACCATGCCCGGGGTCATGCAGCCCGTCCTTTCAGAGATAAAAACCCGCGGAGAGACGTCTTTCCTCTTTATCGACGGAGATTTCACCCATGCGGTGACAAAAATGCCGAAAGCCGGGGAAATCCGTTCCCAAAAGGAGTTTGGCGGGTCGAGCGAACGGGCCACTCCGCCGGGATGGGCGGTTGAAGAGGCCCGACGCATCCTCGCCATGGCGCCGGAGCCATCCCTGTACGCGCGTGTCGACGCGATCGTTCTTGACGACGGCATGCAGCTTATGGAACTCGAACTCATTGAGCCCGAACTCTTTTTCACCTATGCCCCTGAGGCTGCGGACCGGTTCGCCGCCGCACTGATGAGCCGCCTTTAACTGACCCTGGAAACGACAGCAGAAGCCCATGCCCGCTATTACCTTACCCGATGGTTCCGTTCGACAGTTTGACGGGGCCGTAACCGGGACCGCCATCGCCGAGAGCATCTCCAAATCCCTTGCCAAAAAGGCGCTGGCCGTGAAAGTTGACGGCGAGGTGTGTGATCTCTTCGGGGAGATCGAGAAAGACGCGTCGATTGAAATCATCACTCGCGACCATGAAGATGCGCTCGACATAATTCGTCATGACACCGCTCATTTGATGGCGCAGGCCGTGCAGGAATTGTTTCCAGGCACGCAAGTCACCATCGGTCCGAATATAGAGGACGGATTTTTCTACGATTTTGCGCGCGACGAGCCTTTTTCATCGGACGATCTCGCAAAGATCGAAAAGCGCATGGCCCAGATCGTTGAGGAAGACCGACCGACCCGGAAAGAGGTTTGGGACCGGGACGCCGCAATCGCGCATTTCAAGGACATCGGCGAACACTATAAAGCTGAGATCATCGCCGATTTGCCAGACAGCGAAGATATCAAGATCTATTTTCACGGCGATTGGCATGATCTCTGCCGTGGGCCGCACCTTCCGTCTACGAAGCATATCGGTAAAGCGTTCAAGCTGATGAAGGTGGCCGGCGCTTACTGGCGCGGCGATCATCGCAATGCACAATTGCAACGCATTTACGGCACCGCCTGGGCGAGTGAGAAAGAGCTGAAGGCCTACCTCCATCGTCTTGAAGAAGCGGAAAAACGCGACCATCGAAAGCTTGGGCGCGAAATGGACCTCTTCCATTTTCAGGCTGAAGCGCAAGGCTCGGTGTTCTGGCATCCGAAGGGCTATCTGATCTGGCGCCAGCTTGAGGCCTATATTCGCCGCCGTCTCGATGAAGACGGCTACGCAGAAGTGAAAAGCCCGCAGCTGCTCGATTCAAAACTTTGGGAAAAGTCCGGTCACTGGGGCAAGTTCCGTGAGAATATGTTCGTTGTGCCGGATGAAATTCCGTCTACGGATGATGAGGCGCCGGTTTTGACTGGGGAAAGCGACCTGATGGCGCTGAAACCGATGAATTGTCCGGCTCATATCCAGATTTTCAACCAGGGCATCAAGTCTTACCGTGATTTGCCGATCCGTATGGCGGAGTTCGGTTGTTGTCATAGAAACGAGGCCCATGGCGCGCTGCATGGACTGTTGCGCGTCCGACAGATGACTCAGGATGATGCGCATATTTTCTGCCGCGAGGATCAAATCCTTGATGAGACGCGCCGCTTCCTCGATCTCTTCGGGCGTGTCTACAAAGATATGGGCATGACCGATATCGCCTATAAGTTGGCGACGCGGCCCGAAATGCGCGCCGGTGACGACGCCACCTGGGATCGCGCTGAAAAGGCGCTCGGCGATGCGTTGACCGCTGCGGGGCTTGACTATGAGATCGCCGAAGGCGAGGGCGCTTTTTATGGGCCGAAGCTTGAGTTTCATCTGACCGATGCGATCGGGCGAACCTGGCAGGCAGGCACCTATCAGTTGGATTATGTGCTGCCTGAGCGCCTTGACGCCACTTACATTGACGAGGCTGGCGCCAAGCAGCGACCGGCTATGCTGCATCGTGCGGTGTTCGGCACGTTCGAACGGTTCATCGGGCTGCTGATTGAAAACTATGCTGGCAAGCTGCCGTTCTGGCTGGCGCCGGTGCAGGTGGTTGTTGCGACCATTACATCGGAAGCGGATGATTATGCGCGTGAGACTGCTGAAAAATTCGAGGCGGCTGGATTGCGCGTTGACCTCGACACCCGTAATGAAAAAATCAACTACAAAGTGCGGGAACATTCGCACGCGAAGGTTCCTGTCATTGCGGTCGTCGGTGCGCGGGAAGCGGAAGAACAGAAAGTGTCTCTGCGCCGCCTTGGCCAGAAGGCGCAGGAAGTTGTTGATCGCGATGAAGCCTGCAATGCGCTCGGGCTGGAGGCGCTGGCGCCCGACCAGCGCGGGAAGTAACAGCGAGCAATGCATCTGACGCTCAGAGATCAACGTGACCGGGCGAGCCGGTTCTGGCTTTATGGCCTCTTCGTGTTGCTGCCATTCACGGTGGTCTTTGGGCACAAGGGCGTCGCACCCTGGTTGCTTCTCGCGAGCTTGCCTGCGTTCGTGCGCGGTGATTTCTGGCAATCCGCCTTTGGGGCGTTGTTTGACAAACCCGATATCCGGGACCCGTTTTTCGCGGGGTTTTTGTCAATCCTGTTTTTTTGCATATGGATTTTTGTTTCCGGGTTCTGGTCTCCGGAACATCATTATACGCTGTTTTTATGGGTGCTTGCCCCCGTGCTTCTGGGGGGGAGCGTTGTCTGGTTCAGTTTGAACCTGCCGCAAGTGTGGACCTATCGATTGGCGATCGCGTTTTCACTGGCGATCGCCGGCGGCATGACGGTACTGGCTCTGGAGGGTGTGACGGACGGACTGCTCAGAAGCATATTGCCTCCAAATGACCCGTCCGCGGATCGGTCGCGCGATATCATAGCTTTAGGGCGCGGCGTGACCGCATTGGCGCCGTCATTGTTTCCGGCGGCGATGATCATTTCGATGATCTGGAACCGCAGGGCCGGTCTTTGTGTTCTGGCGCTGGGCGTTGTCGCCGCCTTCAGCAATGATGTTGCGGCAAACGCTGTCGCTATCGCTGCCGGGCTTGCCGGCGCCGTGATCACTTTCAAGGCGCCATCCACGAGCTTTCTTGCGGCTGTCGCGGGGCTTATTTTTCTTCTGATATTTACGCCATTGGCGGCGGCGCTGCTGCCGGTCGATGCGATTTTTGCAACGCTCGAGGCGCATGTTCCTGAGGGTTCGCAATCGCAGTTTTCGTCCTGGTTTCATCGTCTCGCCATTTGGGACTCCGTCGCCGGGCGTGTTGACGATGGTTTACCGCTGGGGTTTGGCGCCGACTACGCGCGTGTGTGGACGCAGACGGCGCCTATGGTGGCGGTGCCCGGCGCTGAGGCCCCGCTTTCTGTCATGCCTGTGCATCCCCACAATGTGTTTCTGCAGATCTGGCTTGAACTGGGTTTGCCGGGCGTTATCTCGCTGGGGCTGTTTTTCTATTTTGGCGCCGCCGCCTTGCGGCGCGCGGTTCTGCCGACGCCGATTGCGGCGGTCAGCGTCGGCGCCCTTGCGGCGATTGTCGTATCTCTCATGGTCGAGGGCAGCCTGTGGCAGGTTTGGCGTCTGGCGGCGATGGCCCTTGCAGGTATGGGAACGGCTCTGTCATATTCGCTGCATCAGCAATGGAAAACGAAATGAGCAATGCGTTGGCGGAAACCGAAGACGACAGCATCAACGCCGTAACGGCGATTGTCGTCAGCTATTTTACGGGCCCGCTGCTGGCCCGTTCTATTGCTTCCTTGCGCACGCAGGATAAGGTCGAGAAAGTCATCCTTGTCGATAACGGCAACTTCCCCGGCGATGTTGAGGACGCCGTTGCGCCCGAAAACGGCGCGCCGGTAACCGTATTGTCAGGACACGGTAATATTGGTTTTGCGGCGGCCTGTAACTTAGGCGCGCATGCGGCTGACAGCCGGCTTTTGCTGTTTCTCAATCCGGACGCGGTTATGCCGGAAAACGGCGTTGCCCGGATGATAGAGGATGCGAGCGGTCTCGAGCGTCCCTGGATGATGGGTGCGAAACTGGTCGGACCAGACGGCGTTGAACAGCAAGGATCGCGCCGGGAGACTTTGACGCCATGGCGGGCATTCGTTGAGCTTGCGCGCCTTGACCGGCTTGCGCCGCAACACCCTTATTTCCGTCGTTTTAACCTGCACGCCCATCCGTGCCCTGACGATGTCATTGAAGTGCCTACCTTATCGGGCGCGTGTTTTCTGCTGCCGAAGGCGGATTTCGACGCTATCGGCGGTATGGATGAACAATATTTCCTTCATGTGGAGGATGTCGATTTTTGCCTGCGGTTTTCCAGGGCGGGCGGCAAAGCCTATTTCAATCCGAATATCAGCGTACCGCATTTCAAGAGCTCCAGCCGCGCAAATCCGGTGCGCATAGAAGCGCGCAAAACCGCTGGCACTATACGCTATTTCAACACTCATTTTTCAAACGCCTATCCGCGGCCTTTTTTATGGCTGGTCGCGGGCGCGCTATGGACGTCTTTCGGTATATTATTTATACGTCGTGGCTTTGCAAAGTTACTGCGTCTTGCAGGATTGCGAGCGCGTATCGGCAATAAGGGGTTGCGCCGGGCGCGTTCAATGTCCGCACGTCAGTCTTCGCGCTAATTGCCAGCGGTTATTGAGCGCCGCGACCAAAATATTCTGATACGTCGAACAGATGATACGTTCTGGTGAGGCCAGGGCCGAGCCTTGCGGAAACAGGTCCGAGTGGTTCAATCTGGCGGAAGCGGTAGTCTACATGCGCCGCGTCATCGCGAGTCGTAACGAAAAGAACGCGCTTTTGTATTTCTGGATCGAATGCTTTGAACGCCTCATAGTGATGGCTGATGCTTGCGTTCGGGTCGATGGCGACGATTTCAAGCTGCATTTCACGCTCGTAATAAAGCATTGCGCCCATTAATGCACGGTCGTCAATCATCACCGCGTCATATCCCTTCGCCATCGCTGCAACGGCGTGGCTTTGTTCTTCCCAGCCTCTGATTTCTTTAACAGCGCTGGCAAGGCCCAACCTGTCCACAATCGAAAAATGTGAAAGCGCCAAGGCAAAGGCAAGCGCCAGGGCGGCATGCACGCCAACGGTTGCTTTCACGACCCAAGCTGCATAGCGCTGATGGAGCCACGTCACGGTCAGTATGATAATTGCCGGGTAAGCGGCGACGGCCCAGTTGGCGTGCGCGCGTGAAATAAAAGCTTGTACACAGACTATGGCAAGCGGGGTAAACGCTAACAGGGTCAACGTGTTGATGGTAGTATCGTCCGGACTTGCCGCATTTGCGTCGCGCCATCGGCGATAATTCGACCATAGGAAAACGCCAAAGAACACGGGGCCTGCTATAGCAAACTGTTCAAAGATAAAGGCGAAGAGATTATCTGGCCTGAACAGGCTTGCGCCCCAATTCGCATTCGCTGCAGTGTGGGCGACGGTTTGAAAATCATTGCCTGCGTTCCACAATATGTTGGGGATAACCAGTAAAGTCGCGATGGCTGCGGTGAGTATAAGGGCTGGGCGTAACAGTGCTTTACGAACGCCAGGTATCGCGCCTGTCGCGAGAATCAGCGCAACGGGGAAATAGATCATCGCGTATTTCGAAAGCAGTCCAAATCCGATGGCTGCGCCGAGGCCGGTGAAATCGAACAGTTTTGGCGTTTGCGCCAAAACAAGCCGAAACAGAAAGAATAGCGCGCCTGACCAGAAAAACAGGAGCAGTGCGTCGGTGGTCATCAGAAAAGAAGAAAGCGTGACGCCTGGAATGGTAAGCCAGGCAAGACCGACCCAGAATGCTGTTCGTTGTGTGAAGAGCCGCCGTGCCGTTAAATAAAGAAAGACGCCGGTTCCGGTATGAAGGAGTGGGGCGCCAAGCCGCACGGCCCATTCCGCATTTCCAAAAAGCCCGGTGGTTACTCCGATCACCCAGGCGATCATCGGCGGTTTTGAGAAATACCCGAACGCCGGATCGCGCGACCAGAACCAGTATTGAGCCTCGTCAGGACCAAGGTCCGCCGGCGAGGCGACCAACGCGAACACCCTTAAGATAAGCAGCGCTGCGGCAACAACCCAAAAGGATGTCATGAGTCGCTCTGAAGAGGGCGTTTTGTCCGCTGGCATGCTTGCTCGACGCTAGTTTGACGTATCGCGCACGAAAACTGACAGCGATACACGTTGGCCATTGGAGTAGTTGAGGCCGTCGATAACGGCAAGCACGCGGACGCTGGTTTGCATGGTCTCGATTTGCGAAAGGAAAAACTCTTTTTCGCTATGCTCAATAACAGCGGCGCCAATCTCGTCCGCTAGCAGCTTGTCTGCGGCGTCTGCGCCTGAGGTGAGGATAGTGTTTGTTCCAAGCAAGAACACGGCTGACGGTTCGGAATAGCCTGCAAGGGCGATGGGCGGCGCATCATTCTTGAGCGGATGGCGCTCAACTTCTTCAAGGGCGGCGGACAGCCGTGGCGAAATTGCGGGTTTCGATAACGCAGGCATAATGCCGGTCAACACAATCCAAGCGACGACCGCCGCGAGCCCGCTTGCTGCGACCCCCCCTTGAAATCCTCGCCCGCGCCAAAAAAGGCTGGCGATAAAAAATCCCGCGACAGCGACTGAACAAGCGGCGAGAATGCTGACCGGGACTAGAGATTGTTCTTCCAGCAATACCGGCAAGGCGATAATGAACCCGGCGGCGACAAGGCTGACAATGCCGTACAGCAGTGCGCCGGGCCGGACAAAGGCGCTTGTTGGCGGCGTATGTCGGGTGGCGGCGCGTGCTGCGACGATGGCGACCGCCGGATATAGCGGCAAGACGTAATGGGGCAGTTTGGTCGCTGTGAATTCGAAAACAATCCACGCCGGGATTATCCATGACAGCAGAAACCGCGCCTGCCATTGGTCGCGTTCCCGCCAGATATGGAAGAGGCCCGGCGCCAGCAGCGCAGCCGCAGGCCAGAAAAGAATCCACACCAATAGTAAATGATACCCTGGCGGCCCCGCATGACTTTCCTGGGCGCTGGCGACTTTACTGAGCAAGTCGCCGCCCATGGCGTCGATGAAAAAACGGCCTTCCGTCGCATCGCTGATGGCGAGCGCCCAGGGAGCGATCAGCGCTATGAGGAGCGCTAAGCCCAGAATTGGCTGTAATCGTTTTATCCAGGCGATACGGGGCTTTCCCGACAGAAGGCCGACGCCCGTTAAAATGGAAACGACCAGCGCCACCGGACCTTTGAATAGAATGGCTGCGCTTTGCGCGGCCCAGAAGACAATTGGCCATCGCAGAGTTGCTTTTTCGCCTTGTTGCATGCCCGCGTAGATTTTAACGAATGCGAATTGCACAATGCATATAAGCGCCAGCAGCATACAGTCTGTCTTGGCCACTGTCGCTTCGACAGCGGTGACGGGCGCGCTTGCGATCAGTAAGGCTGCAAGAAAAGCGGTACGCTGATCGTAAAGACTTTTGCCGATCAAAAATGTGAAAATTGCAGCAAGAATAGCGCCGACAACGGAGGGGATACGGTAGGCCCAGATTTCACGTTTCCCGACGTCCGATAAAACGGAGACACTTGCCGCCTGAAGCCAGTAGATCCCGGCGGGCTTTTTATTGCGCTCGCGATCCTGAAAACGAATGACAAGATAGTCGCCGCTCTCAATCATTTGCGCTGTGGCTTGCGCGAAGCGGGACTCATCGCGGTCGATCGGCGGCAGCGACCAGAGGCCGGCGCACGCGACAAAAGCCGCAAAGGCGGCGGCGATTGGCGCGAGCCAGGCATTAAGGCGACGACCCTCTTTCATGGCGCCCGGGCGCATATCTCCTCAGCTGGCAGGCCGGTTTACATCTAGAAACGTGAGCGATCTTATCCAAGCGCTATGACCGCGTCATTGCAACATTAATCAAGCCCCCGTGACCAGCGGCGCGGGATCGGCTATGAGCGCGCCTTATGACGGATACGCCCATATCGACACAAGCGCCGGCTTTCTTTGGGTGGCCGGAGCAGGCGCTTCAGAAAGCGCCGGCGCTGAGCGTCGTCGCGCCTATGTACAACGAAGCCGGCGGCGCCGTTGCGCTGGTTAATGAAATCGCTTCGGCCCTGTCAGGCGTTGAGCATGAAATTATTGTCGTGGACGATTGTTCCGAAGATGAAACCGCTTCGCTGCTCAGAAGCGCAATGGTTGCTCACCCTCAATTGCGTCTTCTACGCCATGGCGACAATGCGGGGCAGAGCCGGGCGATCCGAACGGGGGTTCTGGCGGCCCGCGCGCCGCTTGTGGCGATGCTTGATGGCGACGGCCAGAATGATCCCGCCGATCTTCCGATGCTTTATGAAAAGCTGACGCAGGCTCGCGATGGCGTCCCCTTGGCGATGGTCGCCGGCGAGCGGCGGACCAGGCGTGACAGTGCGGCCAAGCGATGGGCGTCTTCGGTCGCGAATGGTCTGCGCCGGCGGCTGCTGAAGGATGGGGCCATCGACACCGGTTGCGGATTGAAGGTTTTTTATCGCGAAGCGTTTTTGCGGTTGCCCTATTTCGATCATATGCACCGCTATCTGCCCGCCCTCATGCGCCGCGAAGGATTCCTGATTGAATTCATGTCCGTCTCGCATCGTCCGAGGGTGCATGGCGCATCGAAATACACCAATTTCGGGCGCTTTCTGGTGGCGATGCGCGACCTGCTAGGCGTTATGTGGCTGCTTTCGCGGTCCAAATCCCCAAAATCAATAGTCGAGACCCGTGATTAATGGCTTTTTGGCGGGGGCTTGTGTGCTAGGATGGGACAGGAGCCGCTAATTGGGGGGCGGCGGAAAAAGGGAGAATAGCGGGCTATGTACCAGATGTTTCCGCTGCTTGCGATCAGCCTTATCGTCTATGCAGTATTGACGCTTACCGGCGCGATCGGCAGCGCCGCCGGGCCTTGGTATGACATGTTGTTTATCGAATTGCCGATGGTTTCAGGTGATCAATGGAAGGTCAGCTGGGGCGATCTCTTCTTGCTGGCGAGCATGGGATTGCTGTTTGTCGAGCTTTTGCGGTCAACCAAGACCGGCTCGGAATCGATCATGAATCATGCGCTTTCCGTCGTGGTGTTTGTGGTTGCTTTGCTGTTGTTCATTATCGTCGAGGGATTTGGAAATTCGGTGTTTTTCCTCTTTATGTCGATGACGTTCCTTGACTTCATGGCGGGCTTTATCGTGACGACGGTTACTGCGCGTCGTGATTTGTCGGTCGCCGATGGCGGCCTTGGGGGGTAGCGCCAGAGAAAGCCGTAAAGGCCTTCATTTACGCTACCATATTGAGATGCGCGCCCGTCTTTTGATGCGGCGCGCATTGCGCACGGCGGTAGCAGGCGGCGACAAATCCATGAGGCGCCTTTAGCGGGGCGTTTGCACTGCGCGGGCTGCGACGCGTCGCCGACGCTCTCATTACAGGTTGCAGCGCAGTAACTGCGCCTTCAGGGGCCGTATTCGCGACTGTCAGTGCGGTCCGCCCTGAGGCGGTTGCGGCGGGAAGGTTAACAATTCCTTTCATAAAAAGAGTACAGCAAGACTGGCGCCGCAGCGATTAGGCAAACTTCAAATTTTATTTACGGCTCTTTGCTTAATATCACCCGGCAAACATCCGAGTGTGTCGAATGGTAGAGAACGCCGAAGCGTTTCGCGGCCAAAATTCCGGCGGAAACGCCACTGAACAGCCTGGCCGCGTCGATGGCGCCACTGGTCCTGTGCGGCCTGGCGTTGACCATGCGGCCGTCGGCGCTGAAGGCGCGGCGCTGCAGACCATGTTTGAATATGACCCAGAAAAGGGGGTGTTGCGCTGGTCGGATGACAACACTGCAGCGCGCATTCTTGGCGTTGCAGATGCCAAAACAGTCTCGACTCTTGCAGAACTCGATCAGTGGCGGAAGGGCGAGCCGGACAAAACGCGTCAGGCCGCTTTTGACGGTAAGGCGCTTAGCTATTGCTGCGAGTACCAGCTGAAACGCGATCATGCGGAAGCGCAATGGATTGAAGAACGCGGCGGCTGGGTTGGATCAGGGTCCGCCAAAAGACTGATCAGTGTCATCCGCTCAATCGACAGCCAAAAAAAGAAAGAAGCGGAGCTGGCCTGGCTTGCAACCAATGATGAACTGACCGGCTTGCTCAACCGGGTACACTTGCGAAAGCAGCTCGACGCCGCAATTGCCGTTGCGCAGACGGAAGGCCGCAAGACAGCTTATCTGCTGGCTGGCATTGACGAACTTGGCGCTGTCAACGCCGATTTTGGTTTTGACGCCGCCGACAAGGTGATTGTTGAAGTTTCCAAACGGCTGGCGAGCGCTATTGGACCGGATGATCATATAGGGCGCGCTGCAGGCAACAAGTTTGGCATTGTCCTTCATGATTGCGACCCGGAAACCCTGCGCGAGGTTAGCGTCCGACTTTTGAACGCCGTGCGTGAACACGTGATCGAAACACGCAACACCGCCATTGCGGCGTCGATATGTCTGGGTGCGGTGATGATGCCGGAACATGCGTCAAGCTCGCATGTGGCGATGGCCAGGGCGGAAGCGGCGCTCGATGCGGCCAAACGCCTGGGCAAATCAAGCTGGGCGCCATTTTCTGAAAAAACCGATGCGATCAGCACCCGTCGCCGCAACACTCATATGTCCGACGTTATTCTGACGGCGCTCAACGAACGGCGCATCCGGCTCGCCTTCCAGCCAATCGTTTCCGATCTTGGCGAGACGCCGCATAAATTCGAATGCCTGATCCGCATGCGCGGTGAAGATGGACAGGAAGTTCCGGCTCCGGAATTTATTCCGACGGCTGAGCGGCTTGGCCTTGTGCACCTTCTCGACCGACGGGTGCTGGAGCTTGCGATCAATACCCTGGCGGTTTGTCCGGACATTCATTTGAATGTGAATATTTCAATGGAAACCGTCAAAGACTTTGTCTGGGCGGAGGGATATATTTCCCATTTGCGCGCCAACGAAGCCGTGGCGCCGAGAATTACTGTTGAATTGACGGAAACGCAGGTTATCGACGCCATTGATGCGTCGATCGAGTTCGTGTCGGAAATCAAAAAGCTTGGCTGCGCATTTGCGATTGACGATTTTGGCGCCGGCTATACGTCGTTTCGAAACCTCAAGGCGATGGATATCGATATTCTGAAGATCGATGGTTCGTTTGTTACCGGCGTTTCCGCATCGCGTGAGAATCAGTTGTTTGTTCGCACGCTTCTTGACCTTGCACGGAATTTCGGCATGCGAACGGTGGCGGAGTGGGTCGATAATGAGGCCGACGCCATGCTTTTGAAAGGGCTTGGCGTCGACTATTTGCAAGGCTATTTGCTTGGAAAACCGGAAACCAACCCGAACTGGTTGCCCGATGGGGCGCCGAATGAGCCGCCCGGCCGAATGAATCGCAACTGATCGAATTTCCAATGCGCCTGAACTCAGGCGCCGTTTTTTTCCATCTTGTCGAGTTTTTTCTGTAGCGCCGCGAGCTGTGATTTCAGCTCGTCTATGTCTGCGGTGTCAGAAGGCGGGGCCTCATCCGTTGCGCCGCCATACATGCCGCTCATCGGCGAGAACATTTTCATCGCCTGGTTGTAAAGCTCCATGTTCTTGCGCACGGAATCTTCAAACATGGCGTAGCCAGGCGTGTTGCCAAACGCACCGCGCATACGTTCACGCATGTCATCCTGGTTGTTTGAAAACGCGTCCATGCTCATTTCGAGATAGGACGGCACAAAATTTTGCAGGCTGTCGCCATAAAACTTGATCAATTGTCGAAGGAACTGAATAGGCAGAAGATTCTGTCCTTTGCTTTCTTCCTCGAAAATGATCTGTGTCAGAACAGAATGCGTAATGTCTTCGCCTGATTTTGCATCATAGACGACGAAGTCATCACCGTTTTTCACCATCTCTGCGAGATAATCCAATGTGACGTAAGAACTTGTGGCCGTGTTGTAGAGGCGCCGGTTCGCATATTTCTTGATCACCGCGGCTTCGCCAGCCGCGCCGTTCTTTCGCCCTTTATGGTCTTTTTCAGTCATAAGGCGGTCTCTCCGATCCCAACCGTTTCAAGCCCCATGAGCCTGAAAACGGATTACTTATTCCGCGCATAGTTTTTGTGCGCTAGCTAATCCTGCTATAACATATAATTGACAAATGCCTACGCGCTCCAGCGCGTTTCCTATAGCTTAAGTGGTTGAGTTATTTGGCCCTTCACGGTAGATGGCGCTCAATTTGGCGTCATATTAACTTTTTTGCAGCGCAACAAAACAGGAGAGACTATGAGCGATGTGGTGATTGTATCCGCCGCGCGGACAGGAATCGGTTCATTCGGCGGCGGGTTGAGTAGTGTGTCAGCCTCTAAACTGGGTGAAACAGCGCTCTCCGCAGCAATTGAGCGCGCGGGCATCAGTGGCGACGATGTCAATGAAACCATCATGGGCCACGTTCTCCAGGCTGGGCAGGGCCAGAACACCGCCCGCCAGGCCAGCATGGGCGCCGGCATCCCGCAGGAGCGGCCTGCGATCACCATCAACCAGGTTTGCGGCTCGGGCTTGCGGGCTGTGGCCCTGGGCGCGCAGCAGGTGCGGCTTGGCGATGCGGATATTGTTGCGGTCGGCGGGCAGGAAAATATGTCGCTGGCCCAGCATGCTGGCCACTTGCGCAATGGCGTCAAAATGGGTCCGTCAACATTTGCCGATACTATGATTGTCGATGGCTTGTGGGATGCGTTCAACAATTATCACATGGGTCAGACTGCTGAGAATCTGGCGCAGAAATACCAGATCAGCCGGGAAGAACAGGACGCCTTCGCGGTGGCCAGTCAGAACAAGGCCGAAGCGGCCAGAGAAGCCGGCAAATTCAAGGATGAGATTGTTCCCGTTGAGATCAAGACCCGCAAAGGCGTCGTCACCTTCGACCATGACGAGTATATCCGTGAAGGCGTGACGACGGATTCTATTTCCGGCCTGAAGCCCGCCTTTGTTCGCGACGGCGGCAGTGTGACGGCGGCGAACGCTTCCGGCCTCAATGATGGCGGCGCGGCGTTGATTGTCATGTCCGCAAAGGAAGCCGATAAGCGCAACCTTGAGCCGCTCGTGCGCATCGCCTCATGGGGCCATTGCGGCGTTGATCCGGCGATTATGGGTATTGGCCCGGCGCCGGCCTCGCGCATCGCCCTTGAAAAAGCTGGCTGGAGTCTTGATGACCTCGACCTGATTGAGGCGAATGAAGCCTTTGCGGCGCAGGCTCTGGCGGTCGGCAAGGAGCTCGGCTGGGATTCTGAAAAGGTCAACGTCAATGGCGGCGCGATCGCGCTTGGCCATCCGATTGGCGCATCAGGCGCGAGAATTCTGATCACGCTCATTCATGAGATGAAGCGTGCTGACAAAAACAAGGGACTGGCGACGCTTTGCATTGGCGGCGGCATGGGCATCGCCATGTGCGTTGAGCGCTGATAGCACGGGTAATGTGGGTACGGAACAATAAGCCGGACAGAATGCCGGCGATCATAAGGGAGAAGACAATATGGCTAGAACGGCAATTGTAACGGGCGGCACTCGCGGTATCGGGCGCGCTATCGCGGAAGGCCTGAAAAAGAACGGTTGCACTGTTGCGGCGACCTATGCCGGCAATGATGAAGCAGCGGCGAAGTTCAAGGAAGAGACCGGCATCAACGTTTATAAGTGGGATGTCGGCGACTACGAGGCCTGCAAGGCCGGCGTTACGGAAATTGAAGCGGCGCAGGGTCCGACAGATATTCTGGTGAACAACGCCGGGATCACCCGGGACGGGTTCTTCCATAAGATGAGCCCGGCGCAATGGGCGGAGGTCATCCGGGCGGATCTCGATTCCGTTTTCAACATGTCCCACCAGGTTTTCCCGGGTATGCGAGAGCGCAAATTTGGCCGGATCATCAACATCTCGTCCGTCAACGGTCAGAAGGGTCAGATGGGTCAGACCAATTACTCCGCGGCGAAGGCGGGCATGATCGGCTTTACCCGCGCGCTGGCGCAGGAAGGCGCATTCAAAGGCGTGACCGTGAACGCTGTCGCGCCAGGCTATATCGGCACAGAGATGGTCGCCGCCATGGATGAAAAGGTGCTTGAAAAGATCATCGCACAGATCCCGGTCGGCCGCCTTGGCGAAGCCGAGGAGATTGCCGATTGCGTGGCGTTTCTTGCTGACGACAGGGCCGGGTTCATTACCGGCGCCGTCCTCACGGCCAATGGCGGGCAATATATCGCCTCCTAGGGCGACGAGCTTTTTACGGGATAATACTGGGGCCTTGCTGCGATTTTCTCGCGGTGAGGCCCTTTTTTCACCAAATTGAAGGATTAAAGTGTCCAATCGCGAAGTTGGCTAAAGGCGGTACCTGTTGGCTTTGAAACGACATATTGCAGCGGTTTTGATCGTCGCTGCGGCGGCGGCGGGCGCTATAAGCGGGACGATGGCGCATGCTGCATCGCCCACCGTGATTGCAGCCGCGCAATCTTCCAATCCGTTTTCCTCGCTTGTCGGAAAGCGCCGTGAACGGCGCTCCGGGCGACAGGGCGCCGCGGAGATAGAACGGTATGTTCTTGCTTCCGATGATCGTGTGTTTTTGTTCGAAAATCAGACGGACGAAGCGCGGGTGACCTTCCTTTGCGGCGATGGCGACCAACGCCTTGACTGTGTTCTTGATCAAAATGGCGCTGCGCCTGAGATCTATATGCTGCGCCCGACGCGCGGCCCCCGTGGGGATGTGATCTACAAGAATGTTGAAGGGGAGACGCTGTTGCGGATCGCCTCTTACGGGGGCGCAACGGTGTTCTGGCCGGGCGGGATGCGAGGATTCGCAGCGTCCAAATCCTTTGGCGACGATGCGGCGCTCCGCCTGCCCAGACTGGGCCTTGCTGATGCGGTTCGGCGCGCGCAGGCGGCGACCGCTGTGATCAGCGCCGCGACCGGCGCGCCCATCATGTTCAATGTTGGCGCGGCGCCAACGCCGGAAACAACGCAAGACGCGACAGTGCTTGCCGATGCGGTGGTGCGCGCGGCCGACGGTTTGAAAAAAGTCGCCGACGATCCGACAGGCGCACGCGTTATCGCCAGCCGTATTGCAAATGTGACTTTTATCGAAGGGGAAGCGCCCGGCGTGAGCCTTGAAGAAAACACCCTGGAAATACGCTATGTGCCAAATTCGGACATCTCCGGGCGTCCCTCGTCAACGGCCGTTGCTCGTTTTCTGGAAGAAACTCTTTAAAGTTCGTGGGCTGGTAAGGAAAATTCCGCTTTTGCGTCCTAAAAGCGCCGTATTGGCGAACGAGGCTGATCGGGATGACGATAAGCAAGGAAGTCTTGAACGGATCACGAGCAATGGTGATCGCCATCGTTGTTTGCGCCGTCATCGGCGGCGGCGCCTCAGCGCAATCTCTGAAAGAAATTCGCGGCCGTGAAGCGAATGAGCAGGCCCTTGAGCGTGAAGCCGCCTATACGCGTTCCGTATGCGGTCATTCCATAACGGCGACTATCGACTGGAGTTCTGCTGCTGACTGGCCGGAGGGCGTCAGCCTTGCGGCTTCTTGCGACGGCGCGCTCGGCGCGCTTGAAGCGATTTGCCGTAACCGAGCGGGCAAGGCTAAAGCAAAACGCGTAACGCGGTTCGTGTGCGCCGGTGACGGCGGCGGCGCCTCATTACGCGGCGGCATGTTGCGTTATGGCGCCAGTCCCGGCGAGAATGGTTTCTCAGAGACAAAGGCGTTGCTCGACAGCGCGCTTTAGAGCCATCATCAAAGTGACGCAGCAGCCTTTTCAAGAATGCCTGCACGCACGCCGTCAAAAATGTACTGCGTTGAAAGCGCCAGAAGCAGCATCCCTAAAATACGGGTAATCGCATTCATGCCGGTGCGCCCCAGCGCATCGCCAATGCGGCTGGCGAAACTCATCATCAGGACGCCGATGCCCAGGACAATAACGACCGCCGACACCGCAGCGCCTTTTTCAATCAGCGGTACGCGCGGCCCCATTAACAACATAACCGTCGCGATGGCGCCGGGTCCCGCCAGCATGGGAATTGAAAGCGGAAAGAACGCGATGTTGTCGCGGGCGGAAGCTTGCGGCCCCGGGGTCTTCGCCTGCGTTTCGCTGTCAGGATCAAAGAACATGCGAAAGCCCATGACAAAAAGAATGATGCCCATCGCAGCGCGAAAAGTCGCAAAGTCGACGCCGAGATGATGCAGCATAGCATTCCCTGCGAGGCCGAAGACCATCAGGATACCGACGGAATAAAATGCTGCGGAAAGCGCGATCTTCAACCGCGCGCGCGGCGCTTCGTCTTTTGTGAGAGACGCAAAAATAGGCGTCACCAGAATCGGATCGATCACGATAAAAAGGGTAACGAAGGCGGCGATGAAGGCCGAACCGAATTGTGCAAACATGGGGATCGCTCTTTTTTGGCCTACCTGCCGAAAACCGAAGCGAATGGCAAGCGCGATGCGTTCGCGCCAGCCGTCCGTTTATGGCCTAGAAAGGGATCAGGCCCCAGCGGACAAGCCACGCGGCCAGGGCGATTGCCGATAAGGCCGTCATCAGCAAACCGCTAAGGACGCCAATCGGAAGCGCCGCGCGCCCCCGCGCCTTGATCGTAAGCCATAACAGCCAGAGGCCGGCAACGCCCCCGGCGAGGCCGGCCCAAGCGAACCATCGTCCCCATCCTAACAACCCGACCAGAAGCGCAAACTGATTGGCTTCATAAGTGGCGTAGGCGGCGTAACCGAGGCCGCCGATGGATGCTGCGCCGAGAAGCGCTGTCACCCAGGCGACAAACCGAGCGCCGCCGGTTGGGTGGCCGCCCGCCCCGTTCACGATGCGCGCAACCGGCGCGAGCGTGTAAATCAGCGATCCAAAGATCAAAAAGACAGCGGGGATCGCCGCCCAGGCTGCAGGTGCGAAGATCCTGGTTTCGTCCTCTGATGCGAGACTTGCCAGTGTGGTGATCGCATTGGTTTCAAAGAGCGGGCCCGCGAATTTTGGCGCCTCCATGCTTTCCGGGCAGGAGCGGTCAAGCTCGCCCATGGGATTGTCGTAAAACCTGGTCAGGAATTCGCCTGCGCATTCGACGGATCGTGTCGGGCCGTGGCCGGCATAGGCGAATTCCACATAATCGCCGTTTGAAAAACCCGGCAGGATCGCCTTGGCGAGCGGCGGCGGCGTGATCGGGTCCATGGCGCCCTCGACAATCAGGGTGCGGATATCCGTTTCAAGAGGGGCGTAATCTTCCGATGGCCGCGGATTGAGTCCGTATTTTTTACAAATGCGCGCCTGTTCATCGACCAGCGCCGGATCGCCAAAAATCATCGCCAGCGCAGGGTGGTCTGCGTGGTCGTCCTCGAACGCCTGACGCATGGCGTCGCTCCAGCCGTCATTGCAAGCAATGGCGTTGTACATGCCCTGTGAGATGTCAAAGGCGGCCGGCCCGCCGCCCGCTGTCAGCAGGCGAAAAGGTTCGAAGTTCTGTTCTTCGACAAGGCGCACATAGGCGTCAATGAAAGCGGGAAGGCTCGCGTAATTATCCTGTTCATAAAACAAAACAAAAGGCGCGCCGCCAATAATGTCCTGGAAGAAATATCCTTTTCCGGACGGGAATAATTCTTCATCCAGCGCATCGACTTCGATTGGCGCCATGGATGTTTTCGTGATCGCCGCTTCAAGCCGCGCTTGCAGGTCTGGGAAGCTTTTGGCGCAGGCGCTGTCCGCGTCACAGGTGTCCTGAAGGATTGTCAGCACCCGGTCGTAATAGCGGGCGATGTGATGAAACGTAGATTCTTGCTCTAACGGAACAATTGCATCAATCACAGCCGCGCGAACGCCCTCCGGATCCTGCTTCAAATAAGCCTGGCCGAGGATGGAGCCATAAGAGATGCCCCAGACATTCCATTGATCGTGGCCCAGCGCCCGGCGCAGGGCTTCCACATCGCGGGCGTTTTCAATGGTGGAATAGCCCGAGAGATCGACACGCGCCGCCTTTGCTGCGGCGAAACACGCATCCATTGCGTCCAGTCCGGCCCGTTGATATCGCTCCCAGTCCGGTGAGTTCGCCGCCCCCGGGTCAAATAAAGGATAAGTCAGGCAGAAATCCGCTGACCAGCCGATGCCCCGCTGTTCCAGAATATAGAGATCGCGTACGTCGCGCACGCCATGGTCCTTCAGGCGTTCCACATAGCCTTGCGCCTTGGCGCCGGGACCGCCGGTCAAATAAATGATCGGATCGTTGCGTTTCGCCCATTCGCCTTTTTCTTCCGTATCCCAATCATCCGGTTCTCTGGCGTGAATCTTGACGAAATGGAGTTCGATTTTGCGCGGGCGCGCCTTCTCGCGATTTTCAGGAACTTCAAGAAGTCCGCAGGAAACCTCGCCCGGCTCATAATCGACAGCGCCTTTGAACGGACAGACAATCGTCCGAGTACGAAATTCATCTTTGTCAAAAATATCGACTTCAGAGTCTTCAACCGAGGACAGCGCTTCCAGGGCGTTTTCAGTTGTCGTTTCGCTGTTCTCCTGTACGCTCAATTCCTGTGCGCTGACCGCCGATAACATCGTCCCTGCGGCGGAAATCGCCGCAATCGTCTTGCCCAGATTTTTAATCATTCATACGCCCCGCCAAACCCCGGCGGGAAGTTAGCAAAAAACTACCGAGGCGCAAATCATGCGCTGCAACGTAATAGATATTCCCGTTACGGGGGAAGTATTAATTGCGACGCCCCTGTAACAGGAAAAAAGGGCGGCCCTTTCGAGCCGCCCTTTTGATACGCAACTAAAACTGTAAGGCGCTGGGCTTACATCATGCCGCCCATGCCGCCCATTCCACCCATGCCGCCCATATCCGGCATGCCGCCGCCGGCTGCGCCGCCGTCTTTCTTCGGCGCGTCAGCAACCATGGCTTCGGTGGTGATCAGGAGGCCGGCAACGGAGGCGGCGTCCTGCAGCGCGGTGCGAACGACTTTCGCCGGGTCAACGATACCCGTCGCGATCAGGTCGCCATATTCGTCTGTCTGCGCATTGAAACCGAACTTGAAGTTGTCCTGCTCAAGCAGCTTGCCGACAACAATCGACCCTTCGCCGCCTGCATTGGTGACGATCTGACGGATCGGCGCCTGCAGCGCACGGCGGATGATCTGAACGCCGGCGTTCTGGTCAGGGTTCTCGCCTTCCAGACCTTCAAGCGCTTTCGATGCATACAGAAGCGCCGTGCCGCCGCCAGGAACAATACCTTCCTCAACAGCTGCGCGGGTTGCGTTCAGCGCATCATCGACGCGGTCTTTACGCTCTTTCACTTCAACTTCCGTTGCGCCGCCAACTTTGATCACGGCAACGCCGCCGGCGAGTTTCGCCAGACGTTCCTGCAGTTTTTCGCGATCATAGTCAGAGGTTGTTTCTTCGATCTGCGCACGGATCTGGCTGGTGCGGGCTTCGATATCGCCCTTTTCGCCTGCGCCGTCGACGATCGTCGTATCGTCCTTGTTGATCTCGACTTTCTTGGCGGTGCCAAGCATGTCGAGCGTGACATTTTCCAGCTTGATGCCGAGATCTTCCGAAATGACCTGACCGCCGGTGAGGACGGCGATGTCTTCCAGCATCGCTTTACGGCGATCGCCGAAGCCTGGCGCTTTCACGGCAGCTATTTTCAGACCGCCGCGCAGCTTGTTGACGACGAGAGTCGCAAGGGCTTCGCCCTCAACGTCTTCGGCGATGATCAACAGCGGACGGCTCGACTGAACGACAGACTCAAGCAACGGCAGCATTGACTGCAGGTTGGAGAGCTTTTTCTCGTGCAGCAGGATGAATGGATCTTCAAGATCTGCAATCATCTTTTCCGCATTGGTGATGAAGTAAGGCGAAAGATAGCCGCGGTCGAACTGCATGCCTTCAACAACGTCGAGTTCTGTTTCAAGCGACTTGGCTTCCTCAACGGTAATGACGCCTTCATTGCCGACCTTGTCCATCGCTTGCGCGATCATGCCGCCAATTTCTTTTTCGCCGTTTGATGAAATTGTGCCAACCTGGGCGATCTCATCAGAAGAGGCGATTTTGGTGGCGCGCGCTTTGATGTCTTCAACGACTTTGCCGACTGCGAGGTCAACGCCGCGTTTCAGGTCCATCGGGTTCATGCCCGCCGCAACCGCTTTCAGGCCTTCTTTCACGATAGACTGGGCAAGAACCGTTGCCGTCGTCGTGCCGTCGCCAGCTTCGTCATTAGTCTTTGAAGCGACTTCGCGCACCATCTGTGCGCCCATATTTTCAAACTTGTCTTCAAGCTCGATCTCTTTCGCAACCGTTACGCCGTCTTTGGTCGTGCGCGGTGCGCCGAAAGACTTGTCGATGATGACGTTGCGGCCTTTGGGCCCAAGCGTCACTTTTACGGCGTTGGCGAGAACATCGACGCCGCGCAGCATTTTATCGCGCGCATCGACGTCGAATTTGACTTCCTTAGCAGCCATGTCTGCGTCTCCTTAAAACTGGTGAATTGGGGTTAGTCGATAATTCCGAGGATGTCGGACTCTTTCATGATCAGGAGATCTTCGCCGTCGACGCGGACTTCAGATCCGGACCATTTGCCGAACAGGATTTTGTCGCCTTTCTGGACGTCCATCGGGACGATCTCGTTGTCGTCGCCGCGAGCGCCGGAACCAACGGCGATGACTTCGCCCTGGCTTGGTTTTTCTTTTGCGGTGTCTGGAATGATGATGCCGCCTGCGGTTTTCTCGTCTTCGTCGATGCGACGAACCAACACGCGGTCATGGAGAGGCCGAAATGCCATGAGTTCATGTCTCCCTGGGCTGAGTTTTTTAATAAAAACAACCGGTTAAACAAAATGCAGATCGCTTATTCGGTCTGCAAGCACTCATTATAGCCGAGTGCTAGCGGCGATCTAGGGGGGCGATGGCGCGCCGTCAAGGGGCTGGATGCGAGAAAGGGGGCGAGAGAGCGCCACGATCGAAATTTGGATTGACTCAGAAGCTTTCAAGTTACACCAATTTCGTGTGGATATGCGAAAGGCGCAACTTTTGCGCGTACGAAGGGGGTGCGGGGATGGCAAAAGGCCAGAAAGTCACGGATATGCGTGCTGGGCCGCTTGATTTGGTCGCTAAGAGGAGTGGCCAACAGTGAAGTCATCCAAAACAACACCACGCCTTCGGTACTTGCGCCAAGCCAAAACGCTTCCAAAGCCGCCGCGGGATGCGATCATAAACCTTGCCGGAAAAGGCGTCGCCAGTTTGTGGAACGGGCCCAGTCGCAGAATGAGGTTACGGCGCGATTTAAATCAGTATTTATACCACGGCAAATCGATTGCCGACTATCGACGATGGCGCAACGTGCGGGCGTTATTGGCGGCGCTGGGTGCGTTAGTAGCAGTTATCATTTTTAACTTTTATTTCACCCAGAGAAGTTTTGACGAATTAGAGTCTTTCGATTTTGTCGTCTTTTCAATTATCAGTCTTTTCGGCGCCATTATTTTTCTCGGTTTTATCTGGGTACTCACGCTGCCGATTAAGATGAATAATAATCCGTGGCCGGACTATGCTGATCAACCGCCGGGGCATCGACATCCTGTTTTTGACAGGAATCGTGCAGGCGAAATCGCTAAGAGAGGCTATGACGCCCTAGAAAACTGCGGCGCCGATAAAGATGCGATACTGGAAGAGCTTAGACTGTTTTCCCGAGATCGTGACATCCCTTTTCGCGTTATTAAGGGTTTGGCGCCCTTAAAAAACGGTTTTCCGGCGCGGCCGCTTGGTTTTGAAACCAACAAGCGAATCCTAAGATCGTCCGCAGATGTCAATCACAGCTTGTTGTTGGCGGATGCTGTTTGTGGCGGCGCCCTTTGGGCATTGGGCGCCAAGCCTGATCGAAGATTCGTGACGCTGCATGATGAAGATGATGAGCTAGTTGCCGACCGTTATTGGCAAGCAGATGCGCAGGAACTGCCTGATAATTTCCATGGCGATGTGTTTTTACGATTTCATCAAAGTACTATAGAAAAAGACTTCAGCAACACATGCCGATACAAGACTCTCTCGTGCATCAGTAATTTTCGTGGCGCGCCTTTGTTGTTAGTCACTGTACAGGATGTCGTGGCGTGTTTGGAAAATTCGAATGAAGAGTTCAGTGAGGAAGAGCACAAGCAGCTTTTCTTTAGTGATGAGGAAGCGAAAGTAACCAAAGAAAATATTATCAAAACGCTTTCTGATACGCTGTACGAGTTTATGCCGCCCAGGTCGGAACGCATAAAAGATGACGATACAGAAGCTAAGGGACCACGGGCTATATTAACTGATCTTAATCGAGACAATCCCGGTTCGGCCCCGGATTATGTGATGTCCTTCGATCCTGCTCGCGTATGGGCGCACGAGAACCATAGAGGACGTTTAGCAATGGAGGCTGTGGTCGTGCTTCGTCGAGCTGTGCACTGGGTGTCCCGCAAGAAAGCGACGGAGATAAATCTGAAATGGCGGGATGTTTTAGTAGTAGATAATTTGCGAGCTTTGATTGCGCGAGCCGAAGATAAACCTGGATTTGCATCTGGATTTATCGACGCATTTTCAAGCTTCTTCGAAGCGCGCCAGGGGCGGTGGCTACGCCAGATTTATGGCTTTCCAAAATCTAACCAGAGGGGTGTCAGAAATATTGCCGGAGCCGCAATGCAGGAAAAGAATGATGATGGTTTCGCGCCTCTCAACACTGTGCAGCCTCTGATCGCGCAGGCGGAAAAGCTTGAAGGTCGGCAGGATGAAGAAAATGATTGAAAATGTCGCCATCTGTCGAGTCCCAAAGTCTAAAAGGTGCGCCACTTTCGCCCCAATTACGTGTTTTTAATGCCAGGCGAACAGCAATAGGGTCATATTGCGCCAGTGAATTAACGGGATCATCGCCGGGCGGGCGCTAGTAGGGCGCGGAAATCTCATTACAGATCATCGCAAAGCGGGAAAAAGGAGCATTGCAATGCGTAAACTATTGATTTTAGGGGCGGCGGTTATTCTTGCCGTTGGCTGTACAACCAATCCTTATACCGGCGAACGCCGGGCGAGCCGCACCGTGACGAGCGGCGCCGGCGGCGCCGCCGCCGGGGCGGCCGCCGGCGCCATCGGCGGCGCCATTGCGGGGCGCCCAGGCAAGGGCGCAGCGATCGGCGCGGCGATCGGCGCGGCGGCTGGCGTCGGCATCGGCGTCTATCAGGACCGTCAGCAGGCCAAACTTCGCGAACGTTTAGCCGCCAGCGGCGTTTCCGTGACGCGCGATGGCGACAATATTTACCTGAACATGCCGTCCGACATTACGTTCGATGTCAATCAGTCCGGCATTCGGTCGGGGTTTTATGAAACGCTGAACTCCGTTGCGATCGTCCTGAACGAGTTCGATAAGACGACCATCAGCGTTTACGGTCATGCGGATTCAACGGGTCCCGAAGACTACAACATGCAGCTTTCACAGCAGCGGGCTTTGTCCGTCTCGAATTATCTTGCTTCACAAGGCGTTGCGGCGGGCCGCCTGCAGGCTGTAGGTTTTGGCGAAAGCCGCCCGATTGCCGATAACTCAACCGACGCAGGCCGGAGCGCAAACCGCCGGGTCGAGATTGTCATCGATCCGGTTGAAAGCCAGTTCAACAGCTAAGCTGTCCCGGCTTCAAACGTAGTTTCTTAAGATCAGCCCGTCCGGCGCCGCCGGGCGGGCTGATTTCTTTCCAGGTTTTAAGTCTTTTTCCCGGAAATACCGCCAATTCGCGCTGAACAGATTAATCGCTTTTAAACAGTGATTTTCTAAATTTGTCTGGAATCCCACATGGCCGCCTTTTGCGGGTCATGAGATGGAGTTGAGCGGGGCTTAACGGATGAATTTGCGGCAAAAAAGTTCGCGGTATGGCGCAGCAGTGCAGTTTTCAGCAGGTATTGCGGGTATCATGCTCATCGCCGCCTCGATCACCGCCGGTCTGGAACCCGATTTTGAAATTGCGCTGGCCGCAGCCCTTGTTGTTTCCGTGATCCTGCACGCGCGCGCCGGCTTCGCCTTGAGCCGGGCTCAGCAGGAGCTGGAAATGCTGCGCGGCCTGGTGCGCAAGATCTCCTCCAGAGGGGCGAGCGAGGTCAAAGCGCCGGAAGTGACCTTCGAGAAAGCCGCCAATATCAGCGAGCAGGATGCGCAAATTCTGGACTGCGTAAAAGACGCGATAGAGAATGACAGGATTGACCTTTACCTGCAGCCTATCGTCAGCCTGCCGCAACGAAAGCATCGCTATTTTGAAGCGTTCTCACGCCTGCGCGCCGATGACGGCAGTATCTTGCGTCCTTACCAGTATCTGGACGCCGCGGAGCGCGCCAACCGGATTGGCGTTATTGACAATATGATCCTGCTGCGTGCTGTGCAGGCGTTGCGTAACCTCGGGCCGGAAAGCCGCAACTATCGCGTGTTCTGCAATATTTCGCCGGCGACAATTTTCGATCAGGATTTTTTCGGGCGTTTTACGGATTACCTCGATGCGAACGCCGACATGGCGCCGCATCTGGTGTTTGAGTTCACCTATCCGGCAGTGGAAATGCTGCATGAGCGCGTGGCGCGAAATCTCGATTCGATCGCCCGGCGCGGCTATGCGTTTTCCGTCGATCACATTCGCCGCTTTGATCACAATTGGCAGGCGTTGCGGGAGAAGAACTTCCGCTTTGTGAAAGCCACGAGTTCCATGCTGCTGCATGAAAACAGAGGCGACGCCGAGGCGCGAGACCGGGCTCATGCGTTCAAGGAAAAACTGCGCGATTGCGACATCGACCTGATTGTCGAAAAAGTCGAGCTTGAAAGCCACATGCCGGAAATTCTCTCTCTTGGCATTGATTATGGGCAGGGAGAGCTGTTTGGCTCACCGCGTCCGGCTGCGTATTACATGCGCCCGCGCCTTGAACTGGCGGCCGCTTCCTAGGCTGTGACAGCGCCGGCGGCTTGACCGCGCAAGGCGGCGGGCTTATCCGCCCTTATCGTGAAAGGTCCGCAATTCATCGATGGCGTCCAAACGATTGCAGAGCAATATGATGCGTTGCTGTGCGACGCCTGGGGCGTCATCCACAATGGAGTAGAGCTGTTTCCAGGGGCCGCCGAGGCGATGATCCGGTTTCGGGAAGGCGGCCGCGCGATTGTTATTCTGACGAATGCGCCGCGCCCATCCTCCATTATTCCAGCGCAGTTAGACCGGCTTGGCCTGCCGCGTGAGGCTTATGATGCAATCGTAACCTCTGGCGATGCGACCCGCGATGAAATCGAACGGCGCTTGCCCGCGCCGGCCTATCGCATCGGGCCGGAGAAGGACGATCCGCTGTTTGAGGGTCTCGATATTGATTTTGAGCCGCTGGAAAAGGCGGCATTCATCATCTGCACGGGATTACAGGATGACCAGCGCGAAGCGCCGGAAGATTATCAGAAAGTGCTGGCCCGTGCGGCGCAGCGCAGGCTGCCGATGATCTGCGCCAATCCGGACATTGTCGTGAACTGGGGCGGACGGATGATCTGGTGCGCCGGCGCCCTGGCGGAAATCTATGCGGGGCTGGGCGGCGAGGTTGTCTATGGCGGCAAACCCCATGCGCCAATCTATCGTCTGGCGAGAGCCGCGATTGCTGACGCATCAGGCGCTGCGCCCGATAAGTCGCGCATCCTCGCCATAGGCGACGGCGTCAGCACAGATATAGCCGGCGCCAACAAGGAAGGCGTCGATGCGATTTTCGTGGCGGGTGATGGCGGCATCCACGAGGGCGGCGCTGATCCGGAAACAATCCGTACCCGTCTCGATGATGCTGGCGTGCATGCGCTTGCAGTCACCAAGGCGTTGAAATGGTGAGCAGGACCCCCATCATTGCCGCCATTGGCAATTTCGACGGCGTGCATCTGGGGCATCAATATTTGCTGCAGGAAACTGCGCGCTTCGCTATACGTCATGGCGCGAGTTCGGGCGTTATCGTTTTTGAGCCTCATCCAAGGCGCTATTTTCGCCCCGATGATCCGCCTTTTCTGTTGACCATGCCAGCGCAGCGCGACGCAATGTTGCGTGCATGCGGCGCCGATGAGGTTATGGCGCTCCGCTTTGATGAAGCGCTCGCTTCGCTATCGCCGGAAGCGTTCGTGAACAGCGTGTTGCGTGATCAGCTTGGCCTTGCCGGCGCTGTGACCGGCGCTGACTTCCGCTTCGGAGCGAAGCGCGCCGGCGACGGCGCCGCATTACAATCGTTAGGCAAGGCGGCGGGTTTGAATATCCATCTTGTCGATGTGCTGGCGGATAACAGCGCGGAAGAAAAATTCGGCTCCAGCGCGGTGCGTGAAGCGTTGCAGGCGGGTGATGTAAAGCGCGCCGCCGCTATGCTTGGTCGCCCCTGGGCCGTGCGCGGGTCCATCGTTGAGGGGCAGAAGCTTGGCCGCACCCTTGGGTTTCCGACCGCGAATATGACGCTTGGCGATTACATTGAGCCGCGGCGCGGCGTTTACGCCGTGACGGCGACGCTCGATGGCGCAACATACAAAGGCGTTGCAAATTTTGGCCGTCGCCCCACCGTTGGTTCCGATGCGCCGCGGCTTGAAACGCATCTGTTTGATTTTGACGGCGACCTTTACGGAAAAACCATTGAAATCGCGTTCGTCGACTTTATTCGCGACGAGAAAAAATTCGACGGCCTTGATGCTTTGAAAGCGCAGATCGAAAAAGACATGACAACGTCGAAAGAAACCCTGAACCGCGATTGACCGGGCGGCATCGTCTCGGCGACAGTGCTGTCATGAAACTTCTTTTCTCAATTCTGTTTTTAATTTTAGTATCCATCGCACGGGTGCTTGCGCAGGAAGCAGCGCCGCCAGTGCTGGATTTGCCTGTCGATTGCGATCCGTCCGCTGAGTGCAGCATTCAGAAATATGTCGATCACGATCCGGGCCCCGGGCGTCTTGATTACGCCTGTGGCCGTCTCAGCAGGAATGGCGATACGGGTACGGATTTTCGCCTCGCGAACTATCCCGCCATGGATCGGGGCGTCGCCGTGTTGGCGGCGGCGGATGGCGTAGTGCGTGCGGTGCGCGACAGCATGGACGATGTCTCAGTGCGCGATATTGATGCGGCGTCAATTGAAGGGCGCGAGGCGGGAAACGCGGTGGCGATCACCCATGGAAATGGCTGGGAGACCCAGTACAGCCACCTCAAGCGCGGCAGCGTCAGCGTTGAGGTCGGCGATACTGTAAAGGCCGGGGATGTGCTCGGAGAGGTCGGCCTTTCGGGCAATACGGAGTTTCCGCATGTGGAATTCACCGTGCGCCGGGGCGGGGTTGCGATCGATCCGTTTGTGGGGGCTGGCGAATTCCGGCTCTGCGGCGAGGCGACGGAGCCGCTCTGGTCAGAGGCGGCGCTGGCCAAACTCATCTATCGTCCGGTCGTTGTCCTGAGCAGCGGCTTTCACAGCGGCCCTGCGGATGCGCAAGCCGCGCGCACGGGCGCCTATGATCGTGCTTCGGTGGATGCAGGCGCCGCGGCGCTGGTGTTCTGGGTAGACCTTTCAGGCGCCCAGAAGGATGACCGCGAACGTCTGGTGATGACCGGCCCGGACGGCAAGGAGCTGGTGCGTCTCGACCGGACGCTGGAGGAAAACAACATCAGCTGGTTTGTCTTCGCTGGAGCGAAAAAACCTGAAAAAGGGTGGAAAATCGGCGATTATCGTGCGGAATATTCCCTTGCCCGCGATGGCGAGGTGCTTGCCGAGAAAAGCCAGACCCTGTCGCTTAAGGCTTTGCGCGATTAGGGTTAACGCACACCCTCGCGCTTGTGATGGCCCTGCCACATTCTCGACACAATACGGCGGAAAAATTGCATGAGTATTCAAGGCGCAAGGCGTATCCTTGGCGTCTGGAGGTTGCGTAATGGTTCTATCCTTTATCCGAAAGTGCGCGATGGCGGGCGCTGCTGCGGCCACAGTGCTTGGCGCTGGCGCGCCGGCGGCGGCTGGCGGCGGTTTTGTTTCCTACGGATATTACGGACCAGCCTATTATGGGGGCGTTCACTACGCCGGCTATCGTCATTTTGGGTACGGTCGACCCTATCGCCGCTTCCATCACCGGCGTCATTATCGCCGCCATCATCGCGGCGGGGGCAATGGCGCAGCGATTGCGCTCGGCGTTATTGGCGGCGCGATCATCCTGAACGAACTGGCTGAGGACAGGGCGCGTCGGCGTGTTTATGAAGACCGTTATTATCGGCGCTATGATGATCGCCGGCCTGGCGATTATTACGACCCTTATGAATCACGCGCTGAACCGCTTGATAATGGTTATGCCGGCGAGGAAACCCTGCCAGCCGAGAGTTATGGCGGCGCGGGTGAGGACGCCGACCTCGACCGCCGGCTTGATGGCGGGCCAGAACCCATCCGGCTTTCCTACGGAAATGCATACGACACCTGCGTCGTTCATGCGCGCCAGGCGTTGGCGGACCGCGACTTTGTGCTCGCTGCGCCGGACCGCCCGGACACGGCGGACGATATTGGCGGCGCATGGAAAATGACCGCCAATGTGACGGCGCAGAACCGGCAGGGCGAGCAATGGACCCGCGCCATGTATTGCGAAGCAGACGAGCGCCGGGTGTATCTCCTGGAATTGATCTGAAGAACAAATCTTGAACCCGCCATTTTGCGCCTCATTTACCGGGATAAATGGGAGTGGAAATGGCTCGAAGACTGTTTTGGGCGGCGATGATCAGCGTTTTTGCAGGAACGCTGATCGGTTACGGCAACCCCATCCTTGAACAAAGCACAGGCGCCGGGCCAGTTGGTCCGTCTATGGTGATCTGTCATCCCGCAGCATTATCTTGCTGTTGTTTTTGTTGAGAAGCTCCATTCCTTTACTTGCCCCAGAAGACCCGATAAGACCGTCGATATGGACAGCGGTCTTTTCATATTTGCGGCGATTACGCGCGTGTCCGGGCGAATTATCAGCCCGGCCTGCGGCGCTGTCTTTCCTCATTGAGGCTTGACAAAGGCGCCCGGGACCGGGCCTGACTGCACCCTCCTTACAACATGAAAAGAAGAGAGTTGACGATGCCCGATGCATCGAATGGCGCCGACAAGGATAGCCGCGACTACAAAGATACATTGTTCCTGCCGGAGACGGATTTTCCGATGCGCGCGGGTCTGCCGAAGCGCGAACCGGAATGGCTCGCGCGCTGGGCGCGCCTTGGCGTTTATGAGCGCCTGCGCGCCGACGGCAAGGGACGCACGCCTTATGTCCTTCATGACGGGCCCCCTTACGCCAATGGCCATATACACATGGGGACGGCGCTGACAAAAGTCCTGAAAGACATGATCATTCGTTCACGGCAGATGCAGGGGTTCGACGCGAACTTCGTGCCCGGCTGGGACTGTCACGGCCTGCCGATTGAATGGAAGGTTGAGGAAGAGTTTCGCGGCAAGGGGCGCGCCAAACGCGACGTGCCATCGTCGGAATTCCGTTCCGCCTGCCGCGAATATGCGCAGAAATGGCTTGATGTGCAGCGTGCTGAATTCCGACGCCTCGGCGGTGAGGCGAATTGGGATAATCCGTACACGACGATGGATTTCAAGTCTGAAGCGGCGATTGCCGGAGAACTTCTGAAATTCGCTGATCTCGGCCTGTTGTATCGCGGTTCCAAACCGGTGATGTGGTCGCCGGTGGAGCAGACGGCGCTTGCGGAAGCCGAGATCGAATATCACGATCACCAGTCGACAACGGTATGGGTAAAATTCCCGGTCGCCAAAATTGACGACACCGTATTCGACGCCGTCGATCGTTTTCCTGACGCGAAATCCCGTGATGACATGCGCGCCCTGTTGAAAGACGCTGAGATTGTCATCTGGACGACGACGCCGTGGACGATCCCCGGCAACCGGGCGATCTGTTACGGACCGAAACTGTCCTATGGCCTTTATGAAGTCGTCGCGATGAAGGGCGATCTGGATTTTGAGCCGTGGTCGAAGCCGGGCGACAGGCTGATTGTTTCTGACGCGCTGGCGGAAAGCGTGCGTGAGGCGGGACTGATTGCAGAATGGAAACGCGTCGCCGACCTGCCGGCTGATGCGTTGAATGGCGTTGCCTGTGATCATCCGCTCAAAGGTTTGGGCGGCGGCTATGAGTTCGACGTGCCGTTATTGGCGGGCGATCACGTAACGGACGAGGCGGGAACCGGCTTTGTTCATACTGCGCCCGGTCATGGTCAGGAAGACTATATCGCCTGGGTGGGTGCTTTCGGCACGCAAGCGGAAATTCCGCATACGGTGGACGAATTCGGCGCTTATACGGACGAGGCGCCGGGCCTTGAAGGCGCGAAAGTGCTTGTTCTCGAAGGAAAGAAAAAGGGCAGGGACGGCGATGCGAACAAGAAAGTCACCGAGGCGTTGATCGAGCGCGGTAAGCTGCTTGCGCGCGGGCGGCTGACCCACTCCTACCCTCATTCATGGCGCTCCAGGGCGCCGGTGATTTTTCGCAACACGCCGCAATGGTTCATCGCGATGGATCAGCCGACGGCGAACGGCAAGACGTTGCGCGAAAATGCGCTGGCGGCGATTGATGAAACGGAGTTTACGCCGCCGCAGGGGCGCAATCGTCTGCGTGCAATGGTTGAGGGGCGTCCTGACTGGCTGATCTCGCGCCAGCGCGCCTGGGGCGTGCCGCTGACGATCTTTGTTCATCGCGAGACCGGTGAGGTTTTGCGCGACGAGGGCGTTGATGCGCGTATCCTGAAAGCGATTGAAGAGCATGGCGCTGACGCCTGGTTTGATAAGCCTGCGCAGGAGTTCCTTGGCGATGGTCATTCGGCCGATGATTACGAAAAAGTCGAGGACATTCTCGATGTCTGGTTCGATTCCGGCTCCACGCACGCCTTTGTCATGGAGGATCGCGAGGACCTGACCTGGCCGGCGGACGTCTATTGCGAGGGCTCGGACCAGCATCGCGGCTGGTTCCAGTCATCGCTGCTGGAAAGCTGCGGGACGCGGGGACGCGCGCCTTACAAGCACGTCATCACCAACGGATTTGTTGTCGATGGCGAGGGGCGTAAAATGTCGAAATCCCTCAACAATGTCGTCGCGCCTGATGAAGTGATCCGTCAGTATGGCGCGGAAATCATCCGCATCTGGGTTGCAAGTTCTGACTACACGGATGATCTGCGCATCGGCGACGAGATCATCGGGTCGGCGGTCGATGCGTACCGCAAGTTGCGCAACACGCTGCGCTATCTGCTCGGCGCGTTGCATGAATTTTCCGAGGATGAGCGCGTCGCGCCGGCGGAAATGCCGGAGCTTGAACGCTATATTCTTCACCGCCTTGCAGCGCTGGATGGCGAGGTGCGGACGGCGTATGACGCGTTTGATTTCAAAACCGTCTGGCGCAAGATCTTTGACTTCACCTCGCTCGATCTGTCCGCCTTTTATCTCGATATCCGCAAGGACAGTTTGTACTGCGACCGGCCGGACGATCCGCGCCGCCGCGCGGCGCGCACGGTAATGGATATTGTGTTTGACCGCCTGACCGCGTGGCTTGCGCCGATCTGCGTATTCACAGCGGAAGAAGCGTGGCTGTCGCGTTATCCGTCAGAGGCTGGGTCGGTCCATCTGCGGCAGTTTCCGGAACTTGTTGATGGATGGCGCGACGATGCGCTGGCGGCGAAGTGGCGGAAAATCCGCGATGTGCGCCGGGTGGTCACGGGCGCGCTGGAGGTTGAGCGCCGTGAGAAACGCATTGGCGCCAGTCTTGAGGCTACGCCGACCGTTTTTGTGCCGGACGCTGAGATGCGCGCCGCTTATGAAGGGCTCGATGCGGCTGAAATTTTTATCACGTCGAATGCGACGCTCACCGGTGACGCTTCGCCGGACGATGCGTTCCGGCTGGAGGGCGATACGACTGGTATCGCCGTCACGCCGGGAAAAGCTGACGGTGAAAAATGCCGGCGGTGCTGGCGTATCCTGCCGGAAGTCGGCGCCAACAAATCGCATACTGACCTTTGCGAACGCTGCGCCGATGCGGTTGATAGCGCTGATGCGGGAAAGTCCGCTTCATGAGCAATGCGCCGGACCAGAGCTTTGGAAAAAGAGCCGGGGCCTGGTGGGCGCAGGCGCGATCCAACCGCCTTTTCCACTATGGCCTTCTTGGCGCCGCCGTAGTGGCGGCGCTCGATCAGGCGTCAAAATATCTCATGGTGCATGTGCTGGACTTGCCGGGGCGCGCAAAGATCGAAATCTCCGGTGTTTTCGACTTTTCCTATGTGCAAAATTACGGCGCGAGTTTCGGCATGCTCTCCGGCGGTATGGGCTCGCGCATCATTCTTTCGCTGATTTCAACCGGCGTCGCCTTCGGCCTCGCTTATTGGTTGGGGACGTTGCGCCGGCCGGTCGCCGCCGCAGGCGTTTCGCTGGTCATCGGCGGCGCAGTCGGCAACCTCTATGACCGGCTCGCCTACGGCTATGTCGTCGACTTCATTGATTTCTCCGGGCTTTATTTTCCCTGGGTCTTTAATGTGGCGGATGCCGCGATCAATGTCGGGGTCGCGCTGCTGTTGCTCGACGCCTGGCAGACCCGGGAACGCCCGGATCAGGCGAAGTCGGCTGAAAAACAATAACTTTGCCAATCCCCGCTTTGCGCTTTACGGCGAGGCGGATATAGTGCGGCGCGCGCGGGGGCGGCCTAGACGATGTGGAGTGGACGAACATGACGAAATTATCGCGCCTGGGCCTTTCCTTACTGGCGCTTTCCCTGATGGCTGCTACGGGCGGTTGCGGCATAAACAGGGCTTTCAGCGGCAAACAATCCCCTGACGAATTCGCTATCGCGACAAAAGCGCCATTGGTGGTGCCGCCGGATTATGCGCTTGCCCCGCCGCGTCCGGGCGAATCGCGTCCGCAGGAATTGTCACCCTCAGAGCGTGCACAGCAGGTGCTGTTGGGCGATGCGAACGCCGCGCCGCCAACCGCTGGCGAACAGCTGTTTTTGCGCAAAACCGGCGCCCTTGCGGCGGACCCGGGCATTCGCAACCTTCTCAACGCCGAAAATGGCGGCCGCGCGGAAAAAGATCGCAGCCTCGCCAATCAACTCCTGTTCTGGAATTTTGACGGCGACAAGATCGACGACTCCGCTGCGCCGCTCCGTGTTGAAAATCCGGAAGAGTGGATGGCGGCCCGTCAGGCTGTCATTGATCGCGCCATTGGCGAAAACGCTGAGGTGGAGATCAACAAGTCCAAAACCCTGAACCTGCCCGGCATATTCTAGAACGGCGCATCGGCTGTGTATAAAAAGCGGCCCGCCAGGAGGCCGCTTTTTTGTATCAAAGCTTTGCTCCTGCGGCCCGCCGGGCGATAATCCCTTATGACGAATCGTCCAGTCCCATCCCCGGAGCGCGGCAGCGTGATCAACCGCCTGCCGCCGGGGGCGGTTAATCGCATCGCCGCTGGGGAAGTGATTGAGCGGCCCGCCGCCGTCGTGAAGGAGCTGGTGGAAAATGCGCTCGATGCGGGCGCTACGCGCATCGACATCGAAATCGAGCATGGGGGCAAAACCCGCATTCTCGTCAGTGACGATGGCGCCGGCATGAGCGCGGATGATCTTCTTCTGGCCGTAGAGCGCCATGCGACGTCGAAGCTCTCGCCCGGGGCGAGCGGCGATTACGATCTGATGAACATCGCGACCATGGGGTTTCGCGGGGAAGCGTTGCCGTCGATTGGCGCCGTGGCGCGGCTTTTTCTGACCTCGCGGTCAAAGGCTGAAGCAGATGCGGGCGCCTGGACGCTGTCTGTCGAGGGCGGCGCGTTGTCGGGGCCGAACCCGGCGGCGTTGGGCGGCCATGGGGCGCGGATCGAAGTGCGCGATCTTTTCTATGCAACACCGGCGCGGCTTAAATTTTTGAAATCAGACCAGGCGGAAACAACAGCGATCGGCGATGTGGTTCGCCGCCTCGCCATGTCGCGCGAGGACGTCGCTTTCACACTGATGTCGTCGGGGCGCAAGCTGTTGAACCTTGCGGCGCAGGCGCCGGGCGAAGAGGGCCGGCTGAAACGTCTCGCGGCGATCATGGGCCGGGAATTCGGTGAGAATGCATTGGCGATCAACGCCGAACGCGACGGCGCGCGGGTCACTGGTTTCGCCGGTCTGCCGACCTATAACCGGGGGCTCCCCGATAAGCAGTATTTGTTCGTCAACGGACGGCCGGTTCGCGACAAGCTGATCGTCGGCGCAGTACGCGGCGCTTATGCGGATTTTCTGGTGCGGGATCGCCATCCGGCGGTGGCGCTTTTCCTCGATGTGCCGTTCGCCATGGTTGATGTAAATGTGCATCCGGCAAAGACCGAAGTGCGCTTTCGCGATGCCGGCGGCGTGCGCGGGCTATTGGTTGGCGCTTTACGACATGCGCTGGCGGAGGCCGGGCATCGCGCCTCAACCACAACAAGCGCCTATGCGCTGGGCCGCATGACGCCGCAATCGTCCGGCCCTGTGACGCCGATGCGGCCGGGTTACCGCCCGACGCCGCCCAATCCATATGTGCGCGGTGTTTACGCGCCGGTCGAAGGTTTGAGCGATCGCCAGGCGGCGTTTGAGAGCGTCGATGCGCCGAGCGCGCGCACGGAAGAGGCGGCTGTTGACGCTACGCCCCTTGAAGCCAACCCGCTTGGTGCGGCGCGCGCGCAGTTGCATGAAACGTATATTGTCTCACAAACCGAAGACGGTCTTATTATTATTGATCAGCATGCGGCCCATGAGCGGCTGGTCTATGAAAAAATGAAAGCCGCGCTTTCCGAGGGGGGTGTCGCCAGCCAGGGTTTGCTGTTGCCGGAAATCATTGAGCTGGAAAAAGATGAGGCCGATCATCTTGAAAAACATTTTGACGCCTTCGCCCAGCTTGGCCTTGTGATTGAACGGTTTGGCGAAGACGCCGTCATGGTGCGCGAGACGCCGGCGCTGCTCGGTGAAGTTGACATTAAGGGGCTCGTGCGGTCGCTGGCGGAGGATCTTGCCGCTTTTGGCGATGCGCATATTCTCAAAGAACGCCTTGAGGAAGTGTGCTCCTCTATGGCGTGTCATGGCTCCGTGCGCGCGGGCCGGCGGCTCAACGCGGATGAAATGAACGCCCTCTTACGCCAGATGGAGGCGACGCCCCATTCCGGGCAATGCAATCACGGACGCCCGACTTATGTGGAATTGAAACTCGCCGATATCGAACGGTTGTTCGGGCGGCGTTAAAGCTGCGATGTTCTCAGGGGAGATAGAGATAGTGCGGACGTTTTTTCTTTTAGTGAGTGTTTTGCTGGCGCCCATTGGTCTGGCGTTTGCCGCTGATGAGAAAGCACCGGCCAACCTTTATGAGCCGATGAAGGCGTTCGAACCGCTTGACGGCCGCGTATTGCGCGGCGAGGGGACCGGGCCGAATGGCGAGCCGATTGTCGACATCGCCATGTGGGAAATGATTCTCGGCGGGCGGGCCATACAATCGACCCATCGACTTGAATGCGGCGATTATGGCGGCCGCACGATCTTCTTCTACGACGAGGGCGCGAAGAAATATGTGTTCCATTATTTCACGACAACGGGATTTCATACGATTGGCGAGATAGAGCCGACGGAGACGGGGTTCGTTGCGATTGAAAAAGTGGAGGGGCATCCGAAAATCGTCGAGGTGCGATCCGAAATGGTTTTTGACGATGACGTTGTGCGCGTCGTCTCCACCCATATGGACAAGGAAGGCCATGTTTCCGATGGTGATGGCCTGGCGTATCGCGACGCCGACCCGGATTCGATACTGCTTCTGGACGAAGCTGATGCGTTGTTTGGCAAGCGGAGCAGTGTTCGCGACGCCCATGACCGTTTTGGAAAGTGTGACTGATGAGTGATGATAAGTTTACTGCGCTGAGCGAGCTTGGCGATTTCATTGCCCGCGGTGATGAAGAGATGCGCATACGCGCTGCCGCGTTTTTTGACGATATCAGGCGGCGTCATACGATTCGTGACTTTACCGATGCGCCGGTTGATCGCGGCGTGGTCGAGGCCTGCATTGAAGCGGCGGGGCGCGCGCCCTCCGGCGCCAATCACCAGCCCTGGCATTTCTGCCTGATCGGCGATCCGGCTGTGAAAAAGGAACTTCGTCTGGCGGCGGAAGAAGAGGAGCGCGCTTTTTATGAAGGGCGGGCTGGCGAGGAATGGCTCGAAGCGCTCGATCCCATCGGTACGGATGCGAACAAGTCGTTTTTAGAAACCGCGCCCTGGCTGATCGCTGTCTTTGCTCAACGGCGTGGCGGCGTCGAAGCGGGGATGGATAAGAAGAACTACTACATCCATGAAAGCGTTGGCATCGCCTGTGGGTTTTTGATTGCAGCGTTGCATCACGCGGGGCTTGCGACCCTGACGCATACGCCCAATCCGATGGGCTTTTTAAGTGAAAAGCTCAACCGTCCATCGAGTGAAAAACCGTATCTTCTGGTGGTGACGGGGCATCCGGCCCCGGATGCGCAAGTTCCCCACCATGCGCTGATCAAGAAGCCGCTTAAGGACATCATGACGGTCTTTTAAGACGGACTGAAACAGCCTTTTCCCTTTTGCGTCGAATACAAATCAGACTAGCGTCCGATCCGAAAATGATTCGAGGCCGCATGGCATAGCGCCCAACAGCAAAACCATGCGTGAGGAAGGGGACTGATAATGGGCATCATCAAGGAATTTCAGGAATTCGCCGTTAAGGGCAATGTTGTCGACATGGCTGTCGGCATCATCATCGGCGGCGCTTTCGGCACGATCGTAAAATCGCTGGTCAGCGACATCATCATGCCCCCGATTGGCATTTTGATGGGCGGAATCGATTTTTCAGAGATTGTCATCACGCTGCAGCAGGCGACTGCTGATGCTGAGGCTGTAACGATGAATATCGGCGTGTTCATCAACAACGTCATTTCCTTTGTGATTGTCGCCTGGGCTGTGTTCATGCTGGTCAAAGGCATGAACAGCCTGAAGAAAAAACAGGAAGAAGAGCCGGCTGAAGCGCCTGCGCCGCCCCGTTCGGAAGTGCTGCTGGAAGAGATCCGCGACGCGTTGAAAGCGCGCGCTTAAAGAGAACTACCCCTACCCAGTGAGAAGAAGGCCCGGTTTTTCGAAAGGAAGCCGGGTCTTTTTTTGGCGGCCACGGGCGCCGAAAATGGTTTACTTGAACCTTTAAACCATCAAAGCTGTCCCGCAGTCGGCAATTAAGGGTCGCTGCAATGTCTGAAAGCAAAGCCTGCCTTGTTATCGGCGCCGGTGACGACACAGGCGCAGCGATAGGCCGGGCGTTTGCGCGCGAAGGCATGACGGCGTGCCTCGTGCGTCGGCCGCGCCATGCAGAAGCTTTGGTAAAACTTGCGCAGGAGATTATCGATGACGGTTATCGCGCCGTCGCCTTGCCGGCGGATGCGCGCGACGAAGAGGCGATGGCTGCTCTGATTGAAAAGATAGAAAGCGATATCGCGCCAATCGAAGCGGCGGTCTTCAACATCGGCGCCAATGTGAACTTTGCTGTCACGGAAACCACGTCGCGCGTCTATCGCAAAGTCTGGGAGATGGCGTGCTTCGCCGGGTTCCTTATGGGCCGTGAGGTGGCGGTGCGCATGGCGCGGCGCGGGTCGGGCACAGTTATCTTCACCGGCGCCACCGCAAGCGTGCGTGGCGGCGCCGGGTATTCGGCCTTTTCGGGCGCCAAGCACGCCTTGCGCGCGCTGGCGCAATCCATGGCGCGCGAACTTGGGCCCCAGGGTATCCATGTGGCGCATGTCATAGTCGATGGGGCGATCGACTCAAAGTTCATTCGTGAAAATTTGCCCAATGTCGATCAATTGCGCGAAGAAGATGCGATCCTCAATTCCGATCATATCGCCGCAAATTATGTAATGCTGCACAAGCAGCCAAAAACAGCGTGGACGCACGAACTGGACCTGCGCCCGTGGAAAGAAAAATGGTGACATGACAATGAGCAAGACAGTCGATTTTATTTTCGATTTTGCAAGCCCTAATGCTTATTTCGCTCATCGTGCCGTGCCGCAGATTTTTTCAGGAACGGACGTCGACTTCCGCTATCTGCCATGTCTGCTTGGCGGGATATTCAAGGCGACGGGCAACCAGGCCCCGATGATTGCATTCGGCAATATCAAAAATAAATTGGCTTACGAACAATTGGAGATGCAACGGTTCATTGAAAAATATGCGCTAGCAAAATTTCGGTTCAATCCGAATTTTCCGGTCAACACGCTGATGTTGATGCGCGGCGCGGTTGCCGCCGACCAGGACGGCCGTCTTGGCGATTATATTGAGGCCGGTCTGAAGGCGATGTGGGAAGACGGGCTGAAAATGGATGATCCGGACGTTTTCGCCGAGGCGATGACGGCGGCGGGTTTCGATGGCCCGGCCCTTCTGGCGCAAACGCAAGACCCGGCGGTGAAGGCGAAACTGGCTGAGAATACCAGCGCCGCCGTCGAGCGCGGCGCCTTTGGCGTTCCGACATTTTTTATTGATGACGAGATGTATTTCGGCAAGGACCGGCTGGCCCAGATCAAAGAGGCCGTGGCCGCTTAAAACCGAAGACTTGTGTGCGCCATTGTCGCGAGGCCCGCTGACGTCTATATGCCTCGCTCGCCATAGTGTTTTTATGTCCATGACGCCGCTCAAAAATATCCGCAATTTCTCGATTGTCGCCCATATCGACCATGGGAAGTCGACCCTCGCCGACCGCTTAATTCAGGTGACGGGCGGCCTCGCCAACCGTGAGATGAAGGAGCAGGTGCTCGATTCCATGGAATTGGAGCGCGAGCGCGGCATCACCATCAAGGCGCAGACCGTGCGGCTTCAGTATAAGGCTGAGGATGGCGAGATTTACACCCTCAATCTTATTGATACGCCGGGCCATGTGGATTTCACCTATGAGGTCTCCCGTTCGCTGTCCGCCTGTGAGGGCGCGCTCCTCGTCGTCGACGCCAGCCAGGGGGTGGAGGCCCAGACGCTCGCCAATGTCTATCAGGCGATCGATGTGGACCTTGAAATCGTTCCCGTTCTGAACAAGATCGATCTGCCTGCTGCGGAGCCTGACCGGGTCAAAGCGCAGATCGAAGACGTCATCGGCATTGACGCCTCGGACGCGGTTGAGATTTCCGCCAAAACCGGCGTTGGCGTGCCTGACGTCCTCGAAGCGATTGTGACGCGCCTGCCCGCGCCGTCGGGGGACGCCGATGCGGCCCTGAAGGCGCTTCTGGTTGATAGCTGGTACGATCCATATCTCGGCGTCGTGGTGCTGGTGCGGATTATTGATGGTGTTTTGAAAAAGGGCATGCGCATCCGCATGATGGGCGCCGACGCCGTTTACACCGTCGATCAGGTTGGCGTCTCGACACCAAAGAAAACCCCGGTGGATATGCTGGGGCCGGGTGAAATCGGTTATCTGACAGCGCAGATCAAGGAAGTCGCGGACACCAGCGTTGGCGATACGATTACCGATGACCGCCGCCCGACGGCGGAGCCGCTGTCTGGTTTTAAACCATCAGTGCCGGTTGTATTTTGCGGTATCTTCCCGGTGGATGCGAACGATTTTGAGGATTTGCGCGCGGCCATGGGCAAGCTGCGCCTCAATGACGCCAGTTTCGAGTTTGAGATGGAAACCTCGGCGGCGCTTGGGTTTGGTTTCCGCTGCGGATTTTTGGGCCTTTTGCATCTGGAAATCATCCGAGAGCGGCTGGAGCGTGAGTTCAACCTTGACCTGATCACCACGGCGCCGAGCGTCGTCTATGACATTCACCTGACGGATGGGTCTAAAATCGAGCTTCACAATCCGGCGGATTTGCCGGACCCTGTGCGCATCGACCATATGGAAGAGCCGTGGATCAAGGCGACGATTATGGCGCCGGACGACTATCTCGGCGGTATTCTGAAGCTCTGTGAAGACCGGCGCGGTATTCAACAGGATCTCACCTATGCCGGCTCGCGCGCCATGGTCGTCTATGAGCTTCCGCTTAACGAAGTGGTGTTTGATTTCTATGACCGGCTGAAGTCGGTTTCCAAAGGCTACGCCAGTTTCGACTACCAGATCATCGATCATCGCCCCGGCGATCTCGTCAAGATGCAGCTTCTGGTCAATGAAGAGCCTGTTGATGCGCTCTCGATTATCGTTCACCGCGACAAGGCGGAAGCGCGCGGGCGCTCCATGTGCGAGAAGCTGAAAGACTTAATCCCGCGCCACATGTTCAAGATCCCGATTCAGGCGGCGATCGGCGGGCGCGTCATTGCGCGCGAAACCATTGCGGCGTTACGCAAGGACGTCACGGCGAAGTGCTATGGTGGTGACGCAACACGCAAACGCAAGCTCCTCGAAAAGCAAAAAGCGGGTAAGAAAAAGATGCGCCAGTTCGGCCGTGTCGAGATTCCGCAAGAGGCGTTCATCAAGGCGCTGAAGATCGACGGCTAGTCAGGTTGGAGCGGTCATGAAAGTCACTGTGTGTCAGATTGATCCGGATAGCAACGAGCTTGATCGCTGCCTTGATAAGCTGAGCGATCACATCGCAGCACAAAAAAGCGATTTTCTATTGCTGCCGGAAATGTCGTTTTCGCCCTGGCTGGCGGCGGACCCAGAGCCTGACCCTGAAAAATGGGTGGCGGCGGTTGAAAGCCACGCGCGTTGCATCGGGAAGCTTGGGCGTCTAGGCGCGACGGCCGTCATCGGCACGCGTCCGATCACAACCGCTGAAGGCTCTCGCCGCAACGAAGCCTATCTCTGGACAAGCGAAAGCGATCGCGCCGTCGGCGTGCATGAAAAATATTATTTGCCGAATGAAGACGGATACTGGGAGGCGACCTGGTATGACCGCGGCCCGAAAAGCTTCGATGCGACGCAAGCGCTCGGCATGACGATTGGCGTGCAGATCTGCACGGAGATGTGGTTCTTCGAATGGGCGAGGGCCTATGGCGCCGCCGGCGCGGACTTGCTTTGCGTACCGCGCGCAACGCCGCACGGAACGACCCAGAAATGGCTCATGGGCGGACGGGCGGCGGCGGTGTCATCCGGCGCTTATTGTCTGTCGTCCAATCTTTGGCGCCCGCCCGGCGCGCAAACCAATTGCGGCGGGCTCGCCTGGGTGATCGATCCGGAAGGAAACATTCTTGCGCAAACGGACGCGCAAAATCCGTTCGCAACTGTCGAGATTAATCTCGAATTCGCCAGGGCCAGTAAGCGCACTTATCCGCGTTACGTTGAAGAATAACACTGGCGCCCTTGCCGACATTTCGCATTTGTAATGCTGCATTTGCGCATGAGTGAGGCGGCGGCGTTTGCCAGCGCGACAAGTCCTGCAACATTGCACCAAATTTTATCAGCATTCGCTGCACTTCCTTTGGCGTTTGAAAACACGGTCCCCTTCTAAATCGGTGTCTTGCCCGCGCTGAACGCGACAACGTTTAGCGCCATGACACTGGAGGAGGGGCGCCATGGATAATGTTGGACTCTTTGGCGGCGATCTCGTCGGTACGCTGGCGATTGTTGGTCTTACGATTGGCGCGCTTTATTTTGCGCGCACGCCGATGCATGGCGTCATTGCGGCGGCTTGCAAGGCGATTGCTCAAGGCCTGCGCTTTGCCTATGGCGCTATTACGAATGCGCGAACGAATCTCGTCGCGCGCAATCGCGAAGTTCTGCTTGCGCAAGGACGCGAGGCCGCTGAGCGTATGGTCGAGCGCGAGTTTGAGCGCTATGGCGACGCCGTTCGTCGCGACATCGGACAGTATCCTTCACTGCATCAGGCGCTCGCAGAAAACGCGCGCAAGCTTGATGAAGACTATGCGGCGTCGACCGCAACCCCGCCGTCGCCGCCGGGCTGGGCCGAGGCGGTGGACGCTGTCGCCGCGGTGCAGGCGAAGGCCGATCCTGTGCTGCGCCAGGTGCTGGAAAGTATCCACGGCTCGTTCAAGAAAGCGGCGAATGAAGCCGGCGAAGCCTATCGCCAGGATTATCGGGGTCGCCACAAGGCGTTGAACGAGATGGCGCCGAACTGGCGCGAGGCGTTGAAACTCCTTGGCGACGTCAAGGCGCGGTTCGATGCGCTCAATGAACGCGCGTCGTCCGTCGACCGGCATATGCAGAAATATGAAGAGATGTCCGCCGGTTCCGACCGCGCCGCAGCGGCGTTGCAGTCCTCAGCGCTTGTGCAGTTTTGCATCGCCGGGCTTGTTCTGCTCGTCGCGTTCGGCGGCGCCATTGTCAACTTTCACCTCATTGCTCGGCCGATGTCTGAGATGGTCGGCGGCACGGCGTTTATCGGCGCTTTCCGCACCGCTGACATCGCCGCGCTTGTTATCATTCTGGTCGAACTTTCCATGGGCCTCTTCGTCATGGAGTGTCTCAGAATCACCAATCTTTTTCCCGCAGTGAGCGCGCTGTCGGACCGCGTGCGCCGACGCCTCGCCGCCGTTGCATTCACGATCCTCTTTTCGCTCGCCTGTGTCGAAGCAGGGCTCGCCTATATGCGCGAGCTATTGCTGGTCGACGAGCTGGCGACGACGGCGCTCTTAAGAGGCGACGCCAGCGCGGCGACATCGTCTTTCCTGTGGATTACGACGGCGGCGCAAATGGGCATGGGCTTTGTGTTGCCCTTCGCACTCACCTTTGTTGCTATTCCGCTCGAGACATTCGTGCACTCCCTGCGCGCGGTGCTCGGCTGGGCGGCGGCGGGCGCGCTGCTCGCCGTCAGCTTTTTCTTGAACCTGTTCGCGCGTCTCTTTGACGAGGCGAGTGGCGTTCTCAATGAGCTCTACGATGTCGTTATCTTTGCACCGCTCTGGGTTGAGCGCCGCCTCATCGAACGGGGCGGCGCTCCGGCGGCGACGGTGCGCGAGCCGAAGCCTGTCGGCGCCAAGGCGATACTGGACGACGCCGAACGGCGTCTCGCCGGTTAGTGAGGAGGCGATCATGAAAAAACTTGTTGCAACCATCGCCGCTGCTGCGCTCGCGGCGTCATGCTCAGCTGAACCGCCGCCGGCGCGCAACACCGGCGTTTACATGCTAGTCGACACCTCAGGCACTTACACGGAGGAAGTTGAGCGCGCGCAGCAGATCATCAATGTCGTGCTGGCCCGTCTTGAGCCGGCGGATGCGTTCGCCGTTGCGCGGGTCGATACAGGCAGCTTTTCCGAGCGCGACATCATCGCAAAGGTGCAGTTCGACGACCGGCCATCGATTTCCAACCAACAAAAGCGGACTTTCCGCGAAGCGGTCGATACATTTGTCACCGAGGTAAAGCCGGCGCCGTATACGGATATTACCGGCGGCGTTTTGCAGGCGTCGGAGTTTCTGACCGAGAAAGCGACAGGCCGGAAGATCATTCTGATCTTTTCGGACCTTAAGGAAGATCTTGAGGAAGGTTATGTACGCGATATTCCGTTCGCCCTTGACGGGTTCGAAGTTGTCGCCCTCAACGTCACCAAACTCAGAACCGACAATATCGATCCGCGCGAATATACCAACCGCATCAGTGAGTGGCGCAATCGGGTCGAAGAGGGCGGCGGCGAATGGCGTGTCATCAACGACCTTGAAAGCCTCGACGCTGTCTGGCGTCCGAGAACTTCATAGGCAGTATGCAACAGCAGCTAGAGTAAACGATACAAAGAGAGGTTGTTATTGCGTTGCACGCCACAATGTAAGTACGGCTACACAATCAAGTCTGACTTTGTTAGACTACGCTCCAACTTATTCGGGGGCGTTGATGAGTTCGACGTTGCGTGCGCTTTGCGTTGCTTTATTTCTCTTCACAAGTCAGTCATACGCATCTGAAGAACAGGATGCGGATCGCGAGGCGGTGTTACGCGCGCCACCTGCGTATCCGGCGGCGTGTGCGCCGCCGGAGAGGGAAGTGCTAGGCCCTCAGTCGGTTACGCTTCAGTACGATATCAATTCATATGGTCTTGTCGAGAATTTCCGCATATTGGAATCGACGCATTCCTGTTTTCACGAAGCCGTTTTGGAGGCGGTCAAGTATTGGCGCTATGGCAGGAATAAAGAACAGTCAAACGTTGAAACGACTTTCACCTTTATTTTGCAAGAAGATACGCAAGCCGTCGATTTTGATGCGCGGCCTGTTTACCGAACATCTCCCAAATACCCTCGCACGTGTATTCGACATGCAGAACAAGAAGAACGGGTGATTCTTTAGTATGATGTTTCGGCAGAAGGCGTTCCGAAAAATATAGAAATTATTGAATCGACGAATCCTTGCCTCAATACACCCGCCAAAAATGCGGTTCAGCTATGGAAGTACCAGCCAAAAACGGTTGATGGAAAACCGGTAGTACGGGAAGGCGTGATGACGCAGATGACATTTGTGATTGGCGGCATTCAGAATCCTGAGACGCAAGTACGACGGCGCGTAAGCTACGGCCTTGAACGGGTCGAAAACCTTATAAAACAAGGCCAACTTGAAAAGGCGCAGGAAAGGCTCAATAATTTAGAGGCGAAGTTCGGAGATACCTTCTCCCTTGCTGAACTTTCCAGCTTTCTTCGGCAGCAGGCTGCGTTAAAAATCGAATTAAAAGATTATCCAGGTGCTTTAGAGGATTTGTACGTCATCCAAGCTGCCGGCGTCACAGCCAGATATAGTGTCGTTGTTGGCAATATGATCATTGAACTTGAAACGTTGCTTGCGGAGCAGCAAGCAACTGCGAGCGTCGAAGACAATGGGATCAGACGACCGCCGAACGAAGAGTAACTGCTCATTGCCGCCTATCCAGCGTATTAAAAGCGGATAGTGAATACGCAAAATTTTTGATCAAGCGTATGGCGCTGGTTGTGCTGCACTATCGCTGTTGCGCTGACAAGATGTTGAAACATTCGTTCGAATACAGCGCAGTGCCAGGCGCAGCCAGGCGTTGCGAGGGGGTTGTTGGCAATTTTGATTACAAGTGATCGCGCGCCGCCGCATTTCACAATAGAAAAACTTCCCGACCCGCAGAACGTCCATGCATGCTTGGCGATGGCGGACGCCAGCAGCGGCGCGGCAAGCCGCGCTGGCAGGGCGCGCAGGATCGTTTTCGCAAAACCGGGAATGCGATTCGCCATCACATAGTCCGCCGTGCGGCGGCCGGCATCGGTTGAGATTGTTCGCGCGCCGTCCGGCCCGGCAATATCGAAGAGTGCGCTGTGCAGTGCGGCTGCGTCTTGTTCCGGTATCATCTCGTCAGGCGGATTTTTAAGATAGCCGGTGCAACTCGCCCTTTCAAAGATCGGAACCAGCAAGGGGCGTTCCGCCGGGCCTGCAAGGGCTGCCATTAATTGCAGCACGGCGTTCGGTCCGATGCGTCCTGACCTGTCCGGTTTTGAGTGAATGGCGGCATTGCCCGGTTGCTGCTTATGGGGCTCAAAAAGTTGCGCAGCAAGGCCTGTCTCTGCGGCCTCAAGCGATACGGCGTCAACAGGGCGCATGCAGTACATAATCCGTACTCCTATTACTCAGCGGGAGGCGCCGCATGGTCCGAAACGAGTTCCGGCAATTGTTCATCGCCGCCGCCACAGGCCATGGCTTGCGCTGCCGCTTTTCGACGTTTCTCGGCGCGCACCTGATCGCGGACGGCGGCCATGCGCTCTTTGCGGTCAGCGGCGGCTTCCCAGTCGTCGAGTTGCGCAGGGGCGATGCGTTTCGATTCGTCGAAATGAAAGTCGACCTTTTTCTTGGTTTGAGGCCCCCAATACCCAACCTTGCCGAGATCGTAGAAGGTGCGCTGAAAGCCTGCGCGCATGAATGCTTTCAGGCATCCGAGCAGGTATTTGCGGCGAAACCCGGTGCCGCGCCAGGGGTAGTGAAACAGCGCCTTCGCCATGTAAAACCGGCGATAGTTGTTCATCACGCGATCAAGCAGGTCGCCGCGCTCCATGGCTTCCGGTTTCATGATCGGCGTGACGAAATTATATTTTGAAAAATCAAAAACCTCGACTTTGTCGCCCAGCTCCTGAAACAGCGGCGTAAACGGCCAGGGCGTGTACATCGACCAGTTGGCGAGATCCGGGTTCCAGTCCTTCGCCATCTGATAGGTTTCTTCCAGCGTTTCCGGCGTTTCGTTATCAAGGCCGACGATAAACTGCGCTTCTGTGAAGATATCCGCTTTGCGCAAGAGTTCGATGGCGCGGCGATTGTCCTCGACTTTCGTTTCCTTGTTGAAGCGGTCAAGTTTTAACTGCGCCGCCGCTTCGGTGCCGAGAGAAACGTGAACAAGGCCCGCCTTGCGGTAAAGCGGCAGCAATTCTTCATCGCGCAGAATATCCGTCACCCGCGTGTTGATGCCCCACTTTATCTTTTTGGGCAGATCGCGGGCGATCAGTTCTTCGCAGAAGGCAATGAATTTTTTGCGGTTAATGGTGGGTTCTTCATCGGCGAGTATGAAGAAGCCGACATCGTGATCTTCAACGAGGCGTTCGATTTCATCGACAACTTTTTTGGGATCACGCACGCGGTAATCGCGCCAGAACTTCCATTGCGAACAGAACGAACAGGTGAACGGACAGCCGCGCGCCATATTCGGAATGGCGACGCGCTTGCCGAGAGGCACGTAAATATATTTTTCCCATTCAAGCAGGGACCAGTCGGGGGAGATGTCATCGATTTCCTTGACGGTCGGCGCTGCGGGCGTTGCGATGATTTTTCCTTCCGATTGAAAGGCGAGACCCTTGATCTCGTAGCGCGCCTGTTTGAACGCGCCGGCATCAATGGCGCGCAACAGATTGACAAAAATCTCTTCGCCTTCGCCGCGCACGATGACGTCAACCTGCGGCGCTTCGGACAGGACCTGCTTGTACATGAAAGTGGCGTGAACGCCGCCAAGGACGCGCACCGCATCCGGCGCTGCTTCCTGCGCAATTTCGAGCACGCGTTCAGCAGTATAGATTGACGGCGTAATCGCCGTGACGCCGACGACATCGGGCGCAAGCTCAACAAGGCGCTCATGCAGCGCATCATCGTCCAGGTGGTTGGTCATCGCATCGACGAAATGGATATCGTCAAATCCGGCTTTTTTTGCAGCCCCGGCGAGATAGGCGACCCAAGCGGGCGGCCAGTTGCCGGCGATTTCTGCGCCGCCGGAATGATAATTCGGATGGATGAGAACAATGCGCATGGATTTTTCGCCCTGTTGCGGTCGACCCATGAGAACATTTTTGTTCGTCGCCAATTTGATCGAAATCAAAGTTGACACGGCGGAGTGTCATTATTTTTTGACAGCGCTTTGTGGGGGAACGGCGCATGGAATGCGCGCTGCATTTGTGCAGCGCGCAAGCCGAATTTCAGTCGCTATCGGCAAATCGCCCGGTTCTCCGGACAGGGATCAGGGTCATAGGCGGCGACCGCCGCCTCTATGTCTGACCACGCATTGGCTTTGCGACCATGGGCGGAAAGAAGCGTGTCTACGTCCAGTTCAAGTTCATCGATCGCCCGTTTCAGCGTCACGGTTCCGATGCCTGCTGGCGATCGGCCGTCTACATAATTGCCGTTGTAGTGATCCGCCTGGAAAGCGGCTTTGACGGATGGCGCATAGGCCAGCGCATAGCTTTCCGCATGACTGGTCCAGATGTCATGCACTTCAACGGGGCCAACGCTGGCGTGGCCGTCAATGATTTGCAGCCGGTCCGCGGGGATTTCCGCGCCAGCCGCTGTGTTCACGTTTGCAACGGCGTTGGCCGGCGTCACGAAAATGGCGCCAAGCGCCAGCGCATCCGCCATGCCGCCAAGGTGATCCGTATGGTGATGGGTGACGATCTGATAGCGCAGCGGCTTGTCGTGACCGGTGGCGTCCTTATACGCCGTAAAGCGGTCCGAAAGGCCGGCATAGCCGCCGACACCGATAACGTAATCCCCGGCATCGACAAACATCGTGTATGCGTTGCCGGTACCGGCAAGATGAACGCCGTCGCCAATTTCATCTACAGTCATTTCGGACGTGTCGACGCGCGTCGGCTCTTCCTCAATGCCGCGGTCGATGCTGAAGGCGGACGAGCGCACCGAATTTACAGTCATCGTACGGTTGATGGTGACAAGATTGGCGTCTTCGCCGACGAAAAATTCAAAATTCGAACCATAACCGACGCCATTGACCATCGTGTGGTCGCGGAATTGATAGGTCAGGGCGCCAAAAGGCGTCTCGCGCGTCATTTTTGATATCCAGCCGCTTTCGGCGTCTACATGCAGCGTCAGGGGCGGCGAGTTTGGAATCTCGAAGCTGATAATTTCATGAGGGCGCCCGATATAGATTTCTTCGCCCTGATGCTCGGCGCTGTCGGCGCGGTTTGAGAGTTCATAGGCCAGCAGCAAATCGGTCGATCTGATCATCGGGCCGAAAGCGGTGTAGTAATCGGGGCTCGCTGCAGGTTGATACGTGCCCGTATTATAGTTGATTGCAACGATATCATCATCCACTGAAACGGTGCGGGTGTTGAAACTGAAATTCCAGTTTGCCGACCAGCCTTCGATGCTGGCGCGCTGATTGGCGAGGTCGAATTGCGCGTCCTGCTTTAGGGGCGTGAATTCGACATAGCCGGATGTGTAGCCCTGGCCGGGAAAAGCGTTTTTATACTCTTCCTGAAATCTGACGGAGCGCAGATTGGTCAGCCGGTCGCCGCCATATGCATCGACAATTTTCGCGATTAACGCATCTTCTTTTTCATCTGCGAATGCTGTCGCATTGATCGCAAAGGCTGACGCCGCCGTCAGAAGCGCAACTGTCCATTGTTTGCTTTTTGTAGCCATTTTTCACCACCCTGAGTTTTTGATTTTTGAAGCGCCCCTGTCGCACCGCAGCTACCCACGGCCAGCGCATGGCGGCAATGGGCGCTTCCTCGCTTTGTCGTTCAGGACAGGCGACTCGTCGCAGGGCTGAGGCGTTTTCAAGGCAGTGCGGGCGCCACAATCGTAGCGCTACGACTGTTTCAGGTTTGACAGCTCTAAGGCCCCTCAGTGCAGTTTCAGCTTGGGGCGGATGACCTGATTGACATGCCCGACGAGAATCATGAATGCGCCGCGCAGCCAGCCGTGAATAGCGAGCAGATGCATTCTGTATAAGGACACATACATCAGTCGCGCCATGCGCCCTTCGACCGCCATGCGTCCGCCGATAAGATTACCCATCAGACTGCCGACGGTTGAGTATTTCGAGAGCGACACCAGCGATCCGTAATCCTTATAGCGAAAGCTTTTGAGCGGCTGGCCGATAATGAGAGAAACGATATTGTGGAACGCCGTGTCCGCCATCTGGTGCGCGGCTTGCGCGCGCGGCGGGATGGGGCGGTCCGCGCCTTCGGGTATGTAATGGGCGCAATCGCCGATGGCGAAGATGCGTTCGTCATGCGTTGACTGCATGGTTGGACGCACGACGATCTTGTTGGCGCGGGTTGTTTCCAGCCCGCCAATCGTTTTCAGAAAATCAGGCGCCTTCACCCCTGCCGCCCAGACCTTTAAATCGCCACGGATCGCTTCGCCTGATTTCAGCATCATGCCATAGGGCGTGACTTCGGTGACTTGCGCGTTCGTTTTGACTTCGACGCCCAAGTCGCGAAGTTCTTCAGTGGCGGCTTCCGCGAGATCTTCAGGAAGGGCCGGCAGGATGCGGGGCCCCGCTTCAAGCAGCGTTACTTTCAGGCGAGACTCATCAAACACTTCAAGGCCATAATGCTTCAGACCCGATGCGGCGTTATAAAGTTCCGCCGCCAGTTCAACGCCAGTGGCGCCGCCGCCGACAATCGTGACATTCACATATTCGTCGGCGTTTGAATAAATACTCATTGCTCGCGAGACGCGCAGGCACTGGTTGAGCAGTTTTTGCCGAAACCGGTCAGCCTCCTGACGGCTTTCCAGAAAAAGGCAATTGTCGACCACGCCCGGAACGCCGAAATCATTCGCGACAGACCCGATGGCGATCACCAGGTAGTCATATCGAATGCGATGTTCGCCCATGATTTCCGATCCGTTTTCGTCATGGAGTGGTGCGACAATAACTTCGCGGTTTTCGCGGTCGATATCCTGAAGAGCGCCGAGAAAGTAGCGATAGCGGTTGGCATGACCGTGGCTGCGATAGCCGATTTCATCGAGATTGGCGTCTAAAGAACCTGCAGCGACCTCGTGCAGCAAAGGTTTCCAGATATGAGTCGGGTTTTTTTCGAGCAGGATGATGTCATAGTCTTTGCGGCCAAAGCGCTTGCCGAGTTTGGTGACGAGTTCCAGGCCGCCTGCGCCGCCGCCGACGACCACAATCTGGGTTTTTTTCTTTTCCGCGAGTGCGGCTGCGCCAGGCGAAGGGGCGGAACGCTTCTGATCCAGTGTGTTCTGCATATGTCTACCTGCTCCAGGCCTTTTACGTGCGATGAACGGCTTTCCGCCCAGGAGGTACACGCTTGCCGATGCATACGACAGTTTTCTTGAAATGGACCAGTAAAGGCTTATCGGCGATCCGCAGCGCTTATTCCGCGCGCTTCACATATTCGAGGGTCTCGGTGTTGACGATAATTTTCTCGCCCGCGCTCATATAAGGCGGGACCATAATGCGCAGACCATTATCGACGATAGATGGTTTGTAAGAAGACGATGCAGTCTGGCCTTTCACCGTCGGCTCCGTCTCAGTGATTTCGAGGGTTACATGTTCAGGCATCTGTACGCCGATCGCCTTGCCTTCGTGACTTTCGACAACAACCTGCATGCCGTCCTGAAGAAAGGCGACGCGGTCCCCGATCATATCTTTCGGAATATTGATCTGTTCGTAGTTTTCCTGATCCATAAAGACCAGCATGTCGCCTTCGGCATATAGGAACGTGTGGTCTTTTTGTTCGAGGCGCACTCGCTCAACCGTTTCGGACGCACGGAAACGTTCATTGAGCTTGCTGCCGTTAAGCAGGTTTTTCAATTCAACCTGATTATAGGCCGGCCCTTTGCCCGGTTTGACCGCATTAATTTTCACCGCCACCCATAGGCTGTTTTGGTGCTGGATGACATTGCCGGGACGGATTTCATTGCCGTTGATTTTCATGGAGCGCTCGCGAGGTCTGATTTCGCGCCGCTCTAGCAGGCGGACCACCATCAGGCAAGGCGAGGAAGCCTATAGCCGGAAGATATGGCCGAGGCGGACGCCGAAGTTGGAACCACGCGAGACGAACTCGCCGGGAAAGGTCTCCCGTTCAATCAGGGCCGTGTGGCCAAGGGAAATGAAGATTTCCCGCTCGGGAACAGGCTCCCACCTGAAGCGGGAGAAAAAGGTGAATGTCTCTGAAATATTGTCGTACTGGATTTCGGTGTTGATCGCCATGTTCGGCGTAAAGGCGATTGTCGAATTGACGGATGCGATATGGACGCCAATTTCGCCGGTCGGCAGGTCGAAATCGAGATATTCGTGCTCTGCGCTCAGTTCAAAATATTTTGATGGCCGAAAGGAGATGCTGGACTCGATCTGCGTTGTCTCGCCGTCATAGATGCCGCCCCAGTTCACTTCGACGCCGACGCCGAAGGTTCGCGCGCTTGTCGTCTGGAAGAACAGCTCATACTGCTCCCAGCGATAGATGCCGGGATTGACCGGCACCACCCCGGCAATTGAGAAGGGCTGTCTTATTTCCTCGTAAGCGCGTCTGTAGGTCGCGCCGAATTCATCCCCGTCATTGGACAGCCACTCCGTCCATGCTCCGTAGGCATGATCTGTACGGATATCATCCTGATCGGTGACCATATTGGAAAAGGAGCCGAATTCAAATCGGCGAATAAATCCGCTCTCCGGTCGAAAACGGCGAAAAGCGTTCTGGCGATAGCGCCTGAAACCGGTCCTGTTCACGAAACCCAGCTCCGGCGAATAGTTTTCGCCGATATCGCGCACGGTAAACGTGCCGTTCCATTTCTGGCTGCGATAGGCGATTTCGCCGGCGGCCAGGTCATCTTCGACGCCATCTGTAAAGCTTCGAACATATGAAAGATCCGCAAACAGCGTCCCCTGGCCGAACACATTGGAGCGCTGAAACTGAAAGTCCGCGCCAGCGACGGTGTTATCCGTTTCGCCTGTCGGGTCGCCATTGGAAAACACAATACCGGCTTTGGACTCAGCCAGAACAGGAATCGAAACGCGTGCGGATGACAGATACTGGCCGTCTATGTTCAAGGCGTCTGCGGCGCCAGTGCGGGCGGAGATCAGCCCCACACTTGCCGGACCTGCTTTGCCGCTCAGCTTGGCGCCTGCAACAATATCGACGGGTGATCCGTTGACGATGCCGATATTGCGCGAAAAGAAAGGCAGGCCATTGTTGAAATCGCGAAATGTGCGACCGCCGAATTCAAAAACCGAAACATCCTGCAGGAAGAAATCGCGGGTCTCCGGAAAGAACAGCGAAAAACGACCGGTATTGACCTGGCGCGCATCAAGGGGCGCATCCGAAAAGTCAGTATTGATCGTAAGCGATCCGGTCAGCGACGGGGTGATTTTGTAAAATGCGTTGCCGCTTGGATTAAACTCGAAATCGACGTCTTCTGTTTCCCAGTCATAACTGGTTGCGCCCGCCAGAAACGCCTGCACCTCCAGCCCGATGCCGCTTGAGATATCTTCCAGCCCCGCCAGGGAACCCGGATTGGTCAAGTCGATGCGCCCCCGGTTCTGGTCGATATTCGACCAGCGGATTTCTTCGTTTGTTCTGCGCACGACGCGGATAATCTGAAAATTCCAGTCTTCCAGCGAGGAGTCGAAGGAAATCGTCTGAAACGGAATGGCGTATTCAATCATCCAGCCATCGTCGACAACTTTTGCATTCGCCCGCCAGATGCCGTCCCATTCGCCCAGGAACTGATTGTTGTTTTGTGTCAGTCCGTCGGCGCGGGCGCCGTTCGGGTTGACGCCGAAAATAAACCCGTTCCGGAATGTGCCGAACGGGTCGATCAGAACCCGAACGCCATCATCATCGCGCAGCCGCAAGTCACGCTGGAGCTGTGACCGGCGGATGAGTTCAGGCTCTGTGTCATAGGCGTAGATGCCGACATAGAGCGTCTTTCGGTCATAGAGGATGTAGGCGTGTGTTATCTGGTCGGGCGTTGCGCCATTAATGGGTTCGACTTGATAAAACTCGTCGATCCGTTCTGCGCGCTGCCAGATGGGATCGGACAAATCCCCATCGATGACCGGCGCTTCGTCTTCGGAGATGCGCACGGCGTTGACGCGGGGGCGGTAGGTTTCAAAATCGCGCCTGACAAGGCATTCTTCGATATTGTCAAAAGTGGCGGGCGGCGCTGGGCATTCCTGCGCCAATGCGGGCGCCGCAAGCGCTGAGAATATGGCTGCGGCAACCCTTAAGACCTTCATCTGTCCCCCCATCACGCAACCCGGGCGCATGCGACGCGTGACGATACGCGGAACATGTCAAATTATAGTTATACGGCGCCCTGTGGGGGGCGGCCGCCCCTGGCCGGTCTAATCGTCTTTATTCATACGAATGCCGCCGACACGGATATCGCCCCGTCCCGATGTGCGGATTGTCCCCTCATTGCGAGCAATGTCAATTCCTCCCGATCCGCGCACATGGGCGACAAGATCGGTGGAAACGCCGCCAAAGACGAAATCGCCGGAACCGTTAACATTTACGTTCAGCGATTCCGCCCGACCGGATGATATCTCAATATTCCCGCTGCCGAAAATATCAGCCTCTGCTGCGCCATTGATGCTGCGCATCGAAATATCACCGGATCCGTAAATGGAGAATTCCCCGGAACGGCTCGCAGCGCCGCCATTGATATCGCCTGAACCATGGATAGATGCAGTGACATTGCCGTCAATGTCGCCAGTTTCGATATCGCCGGACCCATGAATATTGAGGTCAGCATCGCCGTCGATGGCGCCGACGCTGATATCGCCGGAGCCGTGAATGCTCAAATCGCCGCTGCCGGCTGTTTCCGCAGAAATATCTCCTGATCCGTGTACGGACGCTCTTAAGGCCTCACGCACTTCGCTGAGAACAATATCGCCCGAGCCGTGGACACCGACCCGCGCCGACATGACGTCGCCGGCAACCGCATCCACATAGCCGCCGCTGATAATGAGATCGCCATTAAGATCGCCTATCGCAGCGATGGTGATGACGTCATCCAGTTCAAGCGCGGTGCCGGCAGGCGTTGTGATTCTCAGTGTCGGGTAGTCCGCAAGATACCTCTCGAAGGCGTCTTCGCCATAGCGGCGCCAGTTGATTTCTTCAGAGATCCTGAATTTCCGCGAGCGTTCTTCGCCTTCGAAAACCAGCGATGACCCATTTTGAGACACCTCGAAGGGCGCATTAATCGAACCGCTCTGCAATGATGCGCTTGTTTGCTCGCCGCCGATTTCCACAATCACGCGGCCGGTAAAGTCCGAGATGACGATTGCGTTGACGCCTTCGAACTGCCTTTGCGACGCATCCAGCGTGTTCTGGGCAAACGCTGCCCCAGACAGGACGTTCGCCGCGCCGCCAAGAATGCATAAGGTGCGTAATTTCATGAGCTTCGCCTCCGGTTATTTGGCGTGCATGCTACATGAGTAGCCAGACATCGTTAATCCGCAACAACAAGGTGAACGGACTGTTCACCTTAAAAAGCTGTCGATTCGTCGCAACCATGAAGACCCGAGCTGAGGGCGAGTATCAACAATGGATTAATCCCCTATGGGCTATCTTTTCGTCAAGCACGGTCCTGGTGAGAGCGCATATCCATGAACGACGTCGCACGTGACAAGGCGAGGGATGCTTCCTCGTATACTGATGACGGCGATCTCAAGGCGTCGCTGAAAACAATTCTGTCGACTCAGGCGTCTCGGTATATCCATATCTCGGCCTGGGCGCTCTTACTGCTTACGCTGCTTGATTTGACAACGGCCATCATCTGGTACGCGTTGACACTGGCGGCTGGAATAGCGCGAACCGCAATTGAGAAAAGCATGCGCGACCGGCAAGCGCGCCATGTCACAACAAAAAACCGCCGCTATGCATTTGTCGCTATGGCGTCATGCTCATTCTGGGCGGCCGCGCCGGTTCTGGCGTGGACCTCGGGACACGCATTCGGTCAGGCCGCCGCAATGTTTTATATCGTAACCGGCTATATGCTGGCGTTTTCGCAATTTCGCGCAACGCCCGGCAATGCTTTGATCGCGACATCGCCTTACGCGGCTGCGTTTGTGTTCTGTCTTTCCACGGCGTCGAGCACTGGCGTGTTTCTGCCCATGCTGGCGGCGATTCCTGTTCTTGTGGCCACCATCAGTTATGTGTTGACGTTCGGATATCTGACCGGTCAGGAAGTGGCGCGCGCTAATCACGACCGTGATAATCTGATTGAAGAGCTGAAGCGCGCGCGGGTTGTCGCCGAAAAGGCATCCGAAGCAAAATCAATGTTCCTTGCGAATATGAGTCATGAAATCCGTACGCCAATGAATGGCGTTCTGGGAATGGCGGAGCTGCTCGCGGGGACCAAGCTCGACAGTCGTCAACGCGTATTCGCTGACACGATCCATAAATCAGGGGTGGCGCTCCTGACGATCATCAACGATATTCTTGACTTCTCGAAAATTGAAGCCGGCAAACTCGACCTGGAGAAAGCGCCATTTGATCTGCGTATCTCGGTTGAAGATGTCGCTGCATTGATGACGGCCCGCGCCCAGGAAAAACAAATCGAGCTGATCGTCAGGTTCCAGCCGGACTTGCCGACAACCGTGATTGGCGATGGCGGTCGTTTGCGTCAGGTGATCACCAATCTGGTCGCGAACGCCGTAAAATTCACGAATGACGGTTATGTTCTCATCGATGTTTCCGGCGCCTATATCGACACGAACGCCTTTATTCGCATTAGCGTGACAGATACGGGCGTCGGCATTCATCAGGATAAAATCGGCGAAATTTTCAATGCATTCCAGCAGGCGGATTCGTCAACGACGCGAAAATTTGGCGGCACTGGCCTGGGGTTGACGATCTCGCGGCGGCTGGTTGAGGCGATGGGCGGGAAAATCGGCGTCTCCTCTGTTGGCGGCGAGGGATCGACTTTCTGGCTGGAATTGCGGCTGCCGGTTCAGGAAGACGAAGAAATTGTCTGGCAGTCCACCTTCGAGCCCGGCGCCCGGCGGGCCTTGATTGTCGATGATATCGAGGCGAACCGAAGTATATTGAGCGAGCAGTTTGAGGCTTGGGGTTTCCGGCCGGATGCGGCTTCCGGCGGCCGCGAAGCGCTGGAGATGATGCGCGCGGCGGTCGCGGAGGGCGATCCATACGCTTTTTCCGTGGTCGATTTCTTTATGCCGGAGATGGATGGGTATGAACTGGCCCGGCTGATCAAGACGGATGCGTCTTTATGCGAAACCCCATTGATGATGCTGACGTCGGTTGATCGCACCGGCGACGCGCAACGCTTCCGCGAGATCGGTGTTGACGGTTATCTCGCCAAGCCGGCGCGCTCCGCGCTTCTCTACCAGACGGTCATTGGGATATTGCGTAATCCGGGGGCGGCGATGGTCAGCCCTTCCGTTGTTGAGGGTGCGGCGGTTGAAAAGCCAGCGCCAGTGTCGCCAGTCAAGGAAGTGTCGCCAGTCAAGGAAGCGCCGTCGCGCGCTCTCATCAAGCGGCCGCGTATTCTTCTGGCGGAAGATAATGAGGTCAACCAGCTAGTTGTCAAACACATGATCGATCCGAATGCGTTTGAACTGATCGTGGTGTCCAACGGCGCTGCGGCGGTACAGGCTGTGGAGGAGTGCGACGAGGGCTTCGATATTATTTTAATGGATGTATCAATGCCGGAAATGGACGGCTATGAAGCGACATCTGCGTTGCGCGCTTTTGAGGACAAGACCGGCAGAAAGCGCACGCCGATCATCTGCCTGACGGCGCATGTCATGGCCACGGACATTGAGCGCAGTCGCGAGGCCGGCATGGATGATTACCTGTCGAAACCGATCAACAAGGATAAGCTTGACGCCGTTATCGCGCGGTGGGGGCGTCTTGATCCGCAATCAAAGGCGGTTGCGAACGCCTAGCCGGCCAGGCGTTCCATGTCTTCGTCCGACAGTTCAAAATTCGCATAGACATTTTGAACATCGTCGCAATCATCAAGCGCATTCATCAGCTTCATCAGCGTATCGGCTTTGTCGCCGTCGACATTGATCGTATTCTGCGGCTTCCAGACAGGCTTTGCGGCCTGCGCTTCCCCGAAAGTTTTCTCCAGGACGCCTGCGACATCGGCAAGCTGGTCGAACGCACAATAAACCTCATGCGTTTCCTCAGATGACTGAACGTCATCGGCCCCGGCTTCAATCGCGGCTTCCAGCATCGCGTCTTCGCTCGCAACGCTGCCTGCGTACTCAATATAGCCGACCAGATCGAACATGAAGGAGACCGATCCGGTCTCGCCCATATTGCCGCCGTTCTTTGAAAAGATGGCGCGTATGTCGCTGGCGGCCCGGTTCCGGTTGTCAGTCAGCGCTTCGACGATGACGCCAACGCCATTCGGACCGAAGCCCTCATAACGGATCTCTTCAAAGCTCGCCTCATCTGCGGCCGTCGATTTCTTGATGGCCCGGTCGATGTTGTCTTTCGGCATCGACTGGGCTTTCGCCGCCTGAATGGCGAGACGCAGGCGCGGATTAAACTCCGGGTCCGGCGCGCCCATTTTCGCCGCGACAGTGATCTCCTTTGAGAGTTTGGAGAACATCTTTGACCGTTTGGCGTCCTGACGGCCCTTTCGGTGCTGAATATTGGCCCATTTACTGTGTCCGGCCATTGGCGACCTCTTTTCTCGGATAACGCAAGCTTAGGAAGGCCGCCCGTGTAGCGCGTGGGCCGCGCCGGTTCAAGGCTCCCGGTGCGGTCTTTGGCGCGCTTGACCTGCTGACAGTCCACGCGCGACAGTATGATCGGGAGAGAGACATGGCTGCGCCTATAAAAGACATCACCATCGTTGGTGGTGGCACCTCCGGCTGGATAGCGGCTTGCTATCTGGCGCGGGTCTTCGAGCATAAGGTTGTATCCGGCGAGATGACGGTCACCGTCATCGAAAGCCCCGATGTGGGCATCATCGGCGTCGGCGAATCGACCGCGCGCCCGATGGCGGACTTCTTGCGTATTATCGGCGTTAACGAAGCGGAGTTCATCAAACGCTGCAATGCGACGTTCAAGATCGGCGGCTATTTCACCAATTGGGAAAAAGACGAAAACGGCGACAGCGTCACCTGGGTCAATCCTTTCTATTCGCAGCCAACCATACAAGGTCTAAATCCGGGCCATCTCTATTCAACATATGGCATGCAGGAAGACGGCGGCCCGGTTAAAGAAGACTATACTGAAATCGTGTCGCCTTGCCCGTCATTGATACGGGCGTGCAAAGGTCCAAAAGTTCAGATCGCCGGGGATTATCAGGGAGATATTCCGTATTCATACCACATGGATGCGGTTGAGCTTGCAAAAATGCTGCAAGAATGCGGCAAAGCGCTGGGCGTTCGTCAGATACTCGACCATGTAAACGACGTTACGATTGATGACCGCGGCTTTGTCAAAGAGCTTATACTGAAGAAAAATGGCGTTCACCCAATCGAGTTTGTGATCGATGCAACGGGATTCGCCAGCATTATCATCAATAAAGCGCTAGGCGAGCCGTTCGAGCCCTATGACAAATACCTGCTCAATGACCGAGCCGCGGTGGTGCAGCTGCCTCATGGCGATCCCACGCGCATAGAGCCGACGTCGCGCGCCACTGGCATGAATGCCGGGTGGTCGTTCCGTGTGCCGTTGTATAATCGCGTCGGCACAGGCTACGTTTTTTCCAGCAAGTTCCTTTCCGATGAAGAAGCAATAGATGAGTTTAAATCGTTCGTCGGACCCGCGGCGGAAAATGCCGAACCGCGTGTTATCCGCATGCGCATCGGAAAGGCGCGCCGTTCATGGGTCAAGAACTGCCTTGCGCTTGGTCTTTCTTCCGGTTTTGTGGAGCCGCTTGAAGCAACGGCGATCTATTCGGTGGGAATGGGGCTGGACTGGCTGCGCGCATATTTTCCCGACAGTGATTTCAACCCGGCCGTGATAGACAGATACAATTCGCTCATCGACCGATTTTACGACGAGATTGTCGATTACATCTGCCTTCTGTTCCATGCGAGCAACCGCGATGATACGCCCTACTGGCGCACGGTGCGCCATGAGATGGAGATACCGGACACGCTTAAGGCGAATCTGGAGCTGTGGCGTGAGGCCATGCCGAGCGATCTCGATATGCCGGCCAATGTTTTCTTCAACGCAACGTCCTACCGCGCCGCGCTATTCGGAAAGCGATACCTGCATAAGCGGCGCTATCCCCAGGCGGCGGCCGTCTCGGAGGCGAACTGGCGCGAATATCTCGGCCTTAACGCCCGGCGGCTCGATATGTATCGGCGCAAACTGCCGGACCATTTCGAATTGCTGACGCATATTCGAAACAGCGCTTCAGCGCCCGCCTGAACAGCGGGCGGCGATCTGCGACAATTCCAAAGGTGAAAATCTAAGGCGGTATGCTTGCGCTCATTGGCGGAGCGCATAGAACAGCAGGTATATGGGTTTGTAATGACGCCATGAGTGCGGAACGAAACGGAAGACGGTCATGAAACAGCTTGAAGGAAAAACTATTCTGATCACTGGCGCGGCGCGGGGCATTGGCGCGGCGGCGGCTCGGATCTGTCATGAGGCGGGAGCGAGCGTTCTTCTCCACGCTTCTGCGTCAAGCGACGGCGCGCAGAAAGCTGCGGCGGCTGTCGGGCAGGCGGGCGAGGATTTTCTTTATGAGGATTTTTCCGCGCCCGGCGCCGGGTTTTCCCTGATGGCGCGCGCGCTGGAGCGCGCCGGAAAGATCGACGGTGTCGTCAATAACGCGGGCATGTTCACATCATCGCCGCTGACTGGCGATATGTCAGCATGGACGGATGGTTGGGCGACAACGCTTTCGGTCAATGTGCAGGCGCCGGCGGATGTCTGCCGAGCGGCGATTGAGCATTTCAGGAAACGCGGCGATGGCGGGATTATCGTCAATATCGCGAGCCGGGCCGGTCATCGCGGCGATGGCGTTGAGAATGCGGCTTATGCGGCGTCCAAAGGCGCGGTGCTCGCCATGACCAAGACCTGGGCGCGCGGGCTCGCGGGCGAGGATATCCTGCTTTACGCCATTGCGCCTGGTTGGGTTGAAACACGCATGGCGCCGCAGGATATTGAGGACCGCAAACATGCGTTGAAAGAAATTCCGCTCGGCCGGGTCGCCCAGCCCGAAGAGGTCGGGGCGACCATCGCGTTCCTGTTAAGCGGCGCGTGTCCGTCAGCGACTGGCGCGACCATCGATATTAATGGAGCTTCCTACGTTCGCTAGCCCGCTCATTGATCGTTGCGCGATATTCCATACGATCGACCGGGCGATCGTTGCGCCGCTCAAATAGGCGTCTTCTACGAGCGGGCCCAGGCACCAGTCGCCGCCTGCGTAGAAAGAGTGGTCTTCATTGTGAGCGAAAGGCTTGCCCAGCGGTTCCACAGTATGAGCATAGCGCCAGCGATGAGCATCCGTATGGAGAGTTTCAGGCAGGGGCGCCGGCAATATTTCGCTCGCCAGTTTCAGGATTGCTTCAATGATTTCCGGCTTGCCTTGTTCAAGATGGGCGTTGCTCCAGCCTGAACTCGCCTGCATTACCCAGCAATCCTGCGCGGCGCCGCGGTTCGGTTTTGAACTGTTACGCGCCATCCAGGTTAGTGCGTGGTCGCTGGATCTCCAGTGATCAAACGGGCAATCGAGCGGCTCTTCAAACGCCGCCATCACTGTCCAGCATGGCGTCATCGTGACGGGAGCAAGACACGAGGCCAGATCCGAAGCCTCTTCGGCGAGAGCCGCTGTTTGCGGCGCCGGCGCAGTGCAAACGACAATATCAAACTCTTCGTCAGCGCCATGATCGATTTGCAGCCGCCATTGCTCATCAGCGCGGGTGATGGCGGTAATGCGCTTATTTGTACGGATATCAAGGTCTGCCGCTACTGATTTGATAAAGGCGTTCATGGACGGCGCGCCGACAAGCGTGGCGCTTTCATCAGGCCAGCCGAGATTTCGCCAGGGCTGGATATCGCCCGGGGTGGTTGCGGTCATGATAAATTGCGCGAAGTCCTCGGCGCGCACGGAAAAGACCTGCGCGCCGTGATCAAACGCTAGTCCGTCGCCGGTTCTCCGGGTCGCAAGACGCCCGCCAAGCCCCCTGCTTTTTTCAAAAATAATCGGCGCCAGACCGGCGTCATGAAGCGTTTTCGCGCAAGCGACGCCCGCCATGCCGGCGCCGATAATTGCGATACTGGGATTTGCGTTCGTCATCAGTCGTTAAGGTGGATTAGTTGAGGTCTCGTTTTGCAAGCATGCGTTGGAGGGTGCGGCGGTGCATGCCAAGCCGGCGCGCCGTTTCGGAAACATTGCGATTGTTGCGTTGGAACACATGGTAAATGTGCGCCCAGCGCACGTCGTCGGCGGAACGCGCATGTTCCGGCGGTTCAGGATGTTCGCCGTCCGGCGCCATCAGCGCCTTTTCGAGATCGTCAGCATCGGCGGGCTTGGGAAGATAATCAATCGCCCCGGCTTTGACGGCGGCGACGGCGTTCGGAATATTGCCGTATCCGCTGAGGATGACGACCCGCGAATCCTCGCGCGCTTCATGCAGGGCGTTGACCACGTCGAGGCCGCTGCCGTCATCAAGGCGGAGGTCCACAATTGCGTAGTCGGGCGGATTTTGCGCTGCAACAGCGACCGCCTCACTGACGCCGGCGGCGAGTGTCGTTTGAAATCCTCGCCGTTCCATCGCTCGTCCGAGACGGGCGCGCAGGGCTTCGTCATCGTCAACAATCAAGAGGGATCCATGCTGCATGATATTAAACCTTTCACATGTCATAATTACGTATGGCGGGCCCAAGCCGATCACTTTTTGATCTGATCAGGGTCAAGTCCAATCGCCGGTTGCGGTCGTAAAAAGCCGGTGATGAAAAAACTGGAAAACCTGATCGTTTTTTTCGATGGCGCGTGTCCGTTGTGCATGCGCGAAATCGCCTTTTACCGCCGCCGCAAAGGCGCTGAAGAGATCGTCTGGAAGGATATCAGTCAGACGGGCGGTGTTGATGTAGCGCCTGGACTGTCCGCTTGCGATGCGCGCGCCCGGTTTCATGTCCTTGATGAAAAGGGGACGCTTTATTCCGGCGGCGACGCCTTTGCGAGACTATGGGCCAGGCTGCCGGCGTTTCGGGCGGCGGGCCTTATCGCGCAGCGCCAGCCTTTCAGATGGATGTTGAATCGCGCTTATGATTTTTTCTTGAGGGTGCGCCCCCAGCTTCAGTCACTGGCGAGCAGGCGCCTTTCCGCATGAAGAAAAAACATGGTCTGCCCGAAAAAACCTGTCCGATCTGTGAGCGCCCTTTCGCGTGGCGCAAGAAGTGGGCCTTATGCTGGGACGAAGTTCGGTATTGCTCCGAACGCTGCCGGCGCGCCTCCAGGTCGATAGCCCGAAGTTCTGATAACAGTCTTGAGTTTTCAAAACCCTCCGCTTAAATATCAGGCCGAGGAATTTATGTCAGAGATTGTCACCCGCTAAACCGTTTCAGACGGCGCATGAATGCAACAGGTTAAGTCATTTGGCTGGACCTGATTAAGCACATGCGCCCGGTTTAGCGATTACAATCGGGCTTCTTCAAAATGAATATTTCGAAAGCAGAGCAGAGAACGCTCCATGTCCTCGCGCGCGGGGGCGCCATTCTTGTTGAGAAAAACGAGAGGGGCAAAATCATTGAAGTTAATTGCGCAAGTCCTGAAGGCTGGACGCTTGCAGACTGCACACTGAGTGTTTTTTCCAGGCTCAGACGTCGCCGTATGATCGCGTCGAGCAATAACGGGCCTTACCGCATTACCATGCTGGGTCGCATTTCTGTGCGATCGCAGATGGATAATCGCGCGTGATGTCTTCAGTGCAGGCGGAGGCGTATCCTGGCGATGGGCCTCCGCTTGTTTTAAAGGCTCGGTTCATCGTGTGATTGCATCGGGTTGTCTGATGCCAGTGGCGATGCGCGCCCGTGAGTGATAGCGCCAGCCGCACCTCTCATGACCAAGGAGTGTGTTGATGCCGATAAAAGCGATGCGTCTTGTTTCTCTTGCGGCGCTCGCCGCCATTTCCATCAATGCGGCAAACGCGCAGGAAGCGCCACGTTGTCCGCACCAGCTCTACGCGACGGGCTTTGACGGCGCGCCGCTCGGCGGTTCGAAACAAGCGCTGATTGATGCGGTTCAGCACGGCGAGCCCATTCGGGTCGGGTGGGACATTGATTTTGATGATGACGGCGCTGCGGACCTCTCTCATTGGGCGGATGCCAGCTATCTTTCAGTTTGGGAAGGCGAAGTCTTTACGCAGGTCGATGCGATCCATCGCCAGCGGCCGATCCGGGAAGAAGGCGACATGCGCCTTCCGGATGACTATTCGGAATGGCGCGCATCCTTAGGGACGACGGGTGAGATGCAGGGCGTCTTCAGCAATGGCGACAAAAGTCCGGCGATGCGTGTGCAGATCTTCTGGTGCGCAGCAACGCCGCCCGAACCGGTCTGGACGGCTGTTTTCAAGAATGGCCTTAACGGCGAGACTCTGGAAGGCTCAAAGGAAGATTTGTTCGCCGCTATCCGCGCCGGTCAGCCAGTTCAGATCGGCTGGGGGCTTGAACGTCAAATCGATGGCGAACAGCGATCTGTCGAACATGTCGCTTCGCCGGTTTTTCTGGGGATTGCAGATGGCGAACATGTCACCGCCCAACTGTCGGAACACATTGCGCCGCGAAGTTATTGGGATGTTGATCAGGCGCTGTTCGATGACGCAGCGGTCATGTGGCGCGGGCTGATGACGACCAGGGGAACATTCGACGCTGTGTGGGCGAACCGCGCCACTGGCGAGGTTATTCGCCGCTCGCCGCAGCGCGCGGTGATGACCTGGTATGTGCGGTCGCCGGCGCCGGTATCGACGCCATCGCTGGCCGTTCCCAATGGCGTCATTTCCGATCAGGGCCGGGCTGCGGAGCGGTTTCCGCAATAAGCAGCTTTTCGATCGGCTCAAACGCCTTGCCTTCACGCTCTTTGGAAAACCGCGATCTCTGATATGGTCGCCGCGCGATCGATAGTGGGGTTGAAATGCGGGTTTTGTTTTTCGTAGCGGCGGTTTTGCTTTCGCCGGTTATTGCTTTGGCGCAGGCGCCGGACGCCGCGCCATCGACGCCGGTTGAAATTGTTGAACTGGCGGCGTTTGAACCGACGCGGGAAGAGGCGGTGCTTGAGGCCTATGTTGATGGCGTTGTCGCGGCCCATATGCGTGAGCATGATATTCCCGGCGTCTCGGTCAGTATTGTCAGGAATGGTCGCCCCCTGTTCGTCAAGGGATATGGCTTTGCCGATATAGACGGCGGCGAGCGCGCCAGCGGCGATGAAACGCTGTTCCGCATCGGCTCTGTCTCAAAGACATTTATCTGGACCGCTGTCATGATGCTGGCCGAGCGCGGCGCCATCGATCTTGATGCGGATGTAAACACCTATCTAAAAGGCGTCGAAATCCCTGAAAAATTCGGCGCGCCCGTGACGATGAATCACCTGATGGCGCATCGGGCGGGTTTTGAAGACACCTTTGGCGTTTTCACCATACCGCGTGAAGGCGACATTTCCCTAACGGACGCATTGAACAAAAATATGCCGGCCCGCGTTTTCCCGCCGGGCGCACGCACCTCATATTCAAACTGGGGCTCGGCGCTTGCCGCAAAAATCATCGAGGATGTGACCGGCGAGACCTATGAGGATTTTCTGTTTCTGGAAATTTTGAACCCGCTGGGCATGTCTTCGACAGCGCTCTCCGGCCCGGCGTCGATGCCGCCGGCGCTGCGCGCGCGCCTTGCAAAAGGTTACGAGCTGAAAGCCGGCGCGCTTGTCGAAGCCGATCTGATGAATATCGGTCCTTATGCGCCCGCGGGCGCCATGAGCATGACCGCTGAGGACATGACGCGCTGGATGCAGCTGCATCTCGGCGGCGGGTCCGTTGACAATGTGCGGCTGATGACGCCGCAAACCCATGGGGACATGTGGGGGCGCGCATTTAGCGACCGGTCCGGCGGCGCCGATCTCGCGCACGGATTTTTCTCCCGTTCCTATCGCGGATATGACGCCTATGGACATGGCGGCGCCACGGCGGCGTTTTACACCTATATGGATTTGATTCCTGAATTGGGGATTGGCGTTTACGTATCGCAGAATGCGACGACCGATCGGACGCTGGTCTCTGATCTGTCGAAGTTGGTTATCGACCATGTTGTGGGTGAGGCGTCCAGGAACGAAGATAACGCAAGTGAAGCCGCAACCGCACAGGCGAATGATGCGGCGGGCGTTTATCTTGGCAATCGGCGCAGTTTTACGCAATTTGAAAAAGCGTTCGCCCTATCGGGTGCAACCACCGTTGCGGTTACAGAAGGTGGCTCGGTCACTGTGTCGGGGTCCAGCGGCGCCATGCGTTATGACCCGGTTGAGGGCGCCCCTGATCTTTATGAAAACCGCCATGGGGATCGCGTGGCGTTTTCCAGGGATGACGAGGGACGCATCACGCATTTCACGGGCGTCATGGGCGTTCATTCTGCGGATCGTATATCATTTTTGTCTCATCCTGTGGCTCTTGGCGGGACGTTCGGCGCCGCCGTTCTTTTCGCCGCGACGACCTTTGCAGGCGCCTGGCGACGCCAGGGCCGCGCCGTTGCGCAAACCGCGACAGGGCGCGCATTGGGACTGGCCGATATGGCTGCCGCATTGGTTGTGTTTCTGCTTCTTGCAAGCATGGTCGCAACGGTCGGCGCAATGTCGTCGCTTGGCGTTACCGATCTTGTCGATTACCCGATGCCGGCGATCAATATGGTGCGCCTGGTTGGCGCTGTGTTCGTCGTTGTTGCGCTGCTTGGCGTCGTCAGCCTGTTTCCGGCATGGCGAATGTCAGGCTGGACCCTTTGGCGTAAAGGTCATCACACGTTGTTTATCCTGGCGCTGGCGGCGCTGGCGTTCTTCCTTGTGCAGTGGAAGATCGTTTTTGCGGCGACCGCATAAACCAGAAGACTGTTAAAAATCCGGGCGGATCTCACGCAATCGCCCGCCGGTGCGCAAGGCGCTGACGGATTTTGCTAGTCCAGTCTTTGGGTCAGTCTCTGTGACGACACCGCAGATCGTCGCCGCTCCGGCCGCTGGCGTAAACCGCCCGCCGGGAATTTTCGTAACGAAACGATGCAACGGCTCCGTCTTTTCCATGCCGATGACGCTGTCATAGTCGCCGGTCATGCCGAGGTCAGTGATATAAGCGGTGCCATGGGGAAGAATTTGGTCATCCGCCGTCGGCACATGGGTATGGGTGCCGACAACGAGGCTCACCCGGCCGTCGAGGTGGTGACCCATGGAGTATTTCTCTGATGTCGCTTCCGCATGGAAGTCGACTATCACCGCGTCCGCCTCGCGCCCCAGTTTGACTTCGGCGAGTTCCCGGTCGATCGCCGCGCAAGGGTCATCGATGGGAAACATGCCGCGCTGGCCCTGAACATGAATGACAAGAATATTGCGGCCTTCCGCATCCTGAAACATGGCGCTGCCGCGCCCCGGATTGGACGGCGCGAAATTCGCCGGGCGCAGCAATCGCGGTTCGCGGTCAAAAATCGCGATGTCGTCGCGTTGGTCATAGGCGTGATTGCCGGTGGTCAGGACATCGGCGCCGGCGTCGAATAACTCCTCAACAATCCTGGGCGTCACGCCAAAGCCGCCGGCGGCGTTCTCAGCATTCACGATAACGAAATCGAGGGCCAGATCACGGCGCAGGCGCGGCAGTCTTTCCACCAGTGCGGTGCGTCCGCTGCGACCGACTATGTCGCCAAAAACTGCTATGCGCACGAATGGCCCCGCTTCCTGATGTAGCTTTGCAAATCAGCACCGGATCGCTTCGCGCTCGGTGACGACCCAGTCCAGCGCCTGATCTACGGGGGAGAGGGGGAGCGCGTCAACTTCCTGCGCGCCATAGGCGTAGCCGACCGCAAGGATGGTTCCGTCAGCACGGCGCTCAGCAAGCGTTCGGTCGTAATAACCGCCGCCATAGCCGAGGCGTCCGCCATTGCGGGTAAAGGCGAGGAGCGGCGCGACAATTATAGACGGAAGAACGGCTGCAGCACTTTCATCAGGCGTCTGTTCTCCATAGGCCCCTTCAATCAGCGCATTACCCGGCTTATAGCGGCGAAAAATCAGCGGCTGGTTTTTGCCAATGACAACCGGAAGAGCCACGGGGATTTCCCGTTCAAAAAGCGCCGCGGCCAGAGGCTCAGTATCGAGTTCGTCCTTGATCGGATAATAAAGCGATAGGATCGCGCCGTCTTCAATTGGAATGGAAGCGATGAAATTCCGCGCCGCATGCACGGCGGCGTCTGGCCGGGCTTTGGCTGCCATACGGCGCTCGGCCTTCATGCGCTCGCGCAGCACATGTTTGGGATTGAGCATCGGCGCGATGGGCGGAAGCACTGCGACCCCTCATGCTGGAGGTGAGATAAAAGCGCCGCCCTGGCCGTCGGACTTGTTGTTCGCCCTGGACCCTAAGGTACAGGTGGGCGCCGCATGAGAAGGGCCACGGCCCAAACCAGAGACAGCTCCCGATAGAAGAGATAAGGCCCCGGGGAATGTCGTCCTGACGGGCCGGGCAGCGAAGAGAAAGTAGGCGCCGCGCCGCCTCTCGTAAAGAGGGGCGGTCGAAAAAATCAAATAGCGTCGAGCGTTTTAGCGCCTCAGGGTTTGGAGGAAGGCGTCTTGGCGCCGTCGATGGGCTGGCCCATGTTCCGCCAGCTTGGATACAGCAGGCAGCCAAGGAATGAAAACGACGCGGCCACCAGCAAAGCCAGCGCAAAAATACCGCCGCCCAGATCCCCCAGCCAGTTCGCCACCAGGCATGTGCAGGCGATAATCAGATATGGGTAAACGGGCGGGTTTTGCTTCATGTAGCGATGTACGAAGAGCGACATCGACGCAATCAACAAAACCAGCGAAAAGATATCGAATACTGAAATCATGGGGTTCTCCACGCCGCCTGTAGAGAAACATTTAATGCTGAACAATCTCTGAATCGGGAAGTTTGAAGGCGACATAATCCTGATGACCGCCTGAAAAGATCAGCAGTCGTATCATGCTCTAACGTAAACAAATCCTGAAGATATTCGATTCAAGTTTGCTGGTGCGGATGAGCCGCAGAATTTTATGCGCCGCCACCGGCGTTCTGTCGGCCTGACGATATTTGCATGCAAGTGGTCGCATTTTTGCCGTGCAAACATTGCGCGCAAAACAATTGACGCTTTAGCTGGCTGAGGTTGTGGACGCTGTTGTTGCGACCGAACCGCCGGAAAAAAGGGACTGGGGACGGGAACCATGAAAAATTTGTTGTTGGCGCTTGCTTTGAGCGTCGCTGCGGTTGCACAGGCGCATGCGCAGGATACGGCGCCGATGCCGCCGGTAATGATCATTGAAGATGGAGCGTTGGTTGGCGACGGCGCCGACGTGCTCAATGCGAAGCTGGGAAACACGCAGTTTATACTGATCGGCGAGGAACACGGTTTCGCCGATGCGCCGGTAATCTCCAGGGCGCTTGCAGCGTCGGCATGGCGGTACGGATTGCGTCACCATGTCGTTGAGGCTGGCCCGATTGCGACCGAGTGGGCGGTCGGTGTTTTGCGCGGCGATGGCGTTGATGGCCTTGGCGTGGCGCTGGGCGGCCGTCCGCTTGCTTTGCCATTCTTGAATATGCGTGAAGACGCGGAACTGGCGCAGTATTTTCTCGACAATCGAGGAAAGCTTTGGGGTATCGACCAGGAATTTATCGGATCGTCTATTTTACATCTTGAACGTCTGGAAGACCTTGCGCGCAATGATGATGCGAGAACCATGGCTGGCGGGTTGTTAGAGGCTGAGCGCACGGCGTTTTCGACTGGCGCTCAGGACCGGATGTTTTTGTTTTCAGCGAACGAAGAAACGTTTTCCGGGCTGGAAACAGCCTTCGCAAACCAATCTGAGGCGTTGTCTATTGTTACGGCGTTACGGGAAAGCGCGTCGATTTATCAGGCCTATGCAAGCGGCCGTAATTTCAAAAGCAATACGGACCGAATTGATCTGATGAAGGCGCAATTCATGGAACAGTATCGAGGTTCTCGCAAACGCGCGCCGCGGGCGCTGTTCAAGATGGGCGCGATCCATTTAGGACGCGGCACGACATTTCTCAACACATTTGACATTGGCTCCCTGACCGAAGGGGTGGCGGCGTCAAACGGCATGGAAGTGATGCGTTTGCTCATCAACCCTCTGGAAGGAGAGCAAACACAGATTCGCCCTTCGCCGGACGGGTTTTTCACGACGATTGCGTATGAATCCGAAGACGTTGCAGGCGTTTTAGAGATGATGGGAATAGATGCGGATGACATTCCTGTCGATGGCTGGGCGTTGATCGACCTGGCGCCGTTGCGGTTTCAGCTTGGCCAGAAGGGGTTGAATGCTTTGCCGAACGAAGCCCGTTTCATGATCCTTGGCTATGACTATCTGGTGACGACGCGCGGCGCCAAAGCGGCGACGCCTTTAGCAAATTAAGGCGTATAAAGATAAATGCCGACCTGCGTATCGCCATATTTGCGCCGGTCAGTTTCTTTATACCCGTCGGCAGTGACTGGCGTTTCATCCGCTGCCTGTTCAATGATGATAAGCGCGCCGGGCGCAAGCCAGCCACCGGTGTGAAGCGTTTCCATGGCGGGCGCCGCCAGATCCTTGCGATAGGGCGGATCAAGAAAGGCGAGGGTGAACGGCGCGCCTGCGCTTGCGGGCTTTTGGCCAAGCGCCGCTGCTGAGCGCCGGTGAATGCGCGTGCAGCCGAAAAGCCCCAGCGCTTCCACATTGTCGCGAATGGCGCCGCGGGCGGCGGAATCGGTTTCGACAAACAGACACCAGGCGGCGCCACGCGACAGGGCCTCCAGCCCCAAGGCGCCGGAACCGGCGAAAAGGTCGATCACCCGCGCGCCGTCGAAATCCATGTCATCGCGCGCGCCGAGAATATTGAACAGCGCTTCGCGCGTACGGTCGGTCGTCGGGCGCGAGCCGGTTCCTTTTGGCGCCATGATTCGCCGCCCGCTGAATTTTCCGCCAATGATGCGCATGAAAAAGATTTATGGGTTTGCGATGATATCGAGGATGGCGGTCGCCTTGTCACGGCAGCCTGCATTCCCATAATTGGCAAGGCAGATAACAGTTGTCTGCTCATCCATCAGCCTGATCATATACGTGCTCACGCCATAATCGCCGCCTTCGTACCATACAGTATGGCGGCCTTTGTGGCTTCCATGCACGAGGCCAAAGGCGTCATTGGTTTTGTCGTGATCAAACTGTTTTGCGCCCAGCAAAATTTCTGTGAATGCAGACCCGAATGGTTGAGTTGAAAAAAGCGCTTTATTCCATTTGGCCAGATCGGCGACAGAAGAAAACATGCCGCTGCCCCCATAGTGAGGAGACAGACGCGGCGCCGTTCGCCACACAGAATTCTCGTCATCCCAGACATAGGCGTTTGCGCTTGGGCGATTATGACTTTGCAGTTTGTCATCGACCCAGCTTTGTTTCATATCAAGCGGCGAAAAGATTGCTTCATCCATGTGCTGGCCAAAAGACTTTCCATTCAGGCGCGCCGTTAATTCGGCAAGGAGCTGGTAGTTGATGTTGGAATAAGTCCAGCGCGACCCTGGAGCGTAGTCCAGTACGCCTGCGGCAAAGACAGCGCCAATCGCGTCTTCAACGGTAAACCGGTCTTCTGAATCCCAGCCCCCTTTGGGCGATGGCAGTGAATAGTATTCCGGCAGGCCGCTTGTCATATAAACAAGATGGCCAATAGTTATATCCTGCATAAAATCAGGTATGCCGGGCCAGTGCTTGATCAGGCGGTCGTCGAGGTCAAGCCTTTCCTGTTGTACTTCCAGGGCTACAGCAGCGCCCGTGAATTGTTTGGAAAGCGACGCCAGATTAAATGGCGTATCCGCAGTTATTGGCTCGCCGGTCGCAATATCGGCGACGCCATATCCTTTTGCAAAAACCAGCGCGCCGTTCCGCACCACGCCAATTGCGTAGCCGGGGCTCGCCTGTTCGCTTTCCATTGCGATCACTGCGTCGATTTTATCGGTCAGGGCGGTCTTTGTCGTTGACGCTTGGCAGCCGGCAACGCCTGTAGCGAAAACGATGACTACAAAACAGGCAAAAGCTGTAAGCCTCATCATAGCCCAATCTCTTCGCAAATCTTGCGGCCCAATTGTTCCTTCAGCTGCTTGCCGGAAATTTCATCCACGGCGTCTTTAGGCAGCTTGCCGAGCTGAAATGGTCCGTAGGCGGTGCGGATCAGCCGGTTCACGTGCAGATCCAGATGGCGCATCAGGTTGCGGACTTCGCGGTTCTTGCCTTCATTGATGGAGAGCGTGATCCAGGCGTTGCCGCCCTGCTGCTGGTCCAGCTTCGCACGCACCGGGCCGTACTGCACGCCGTCGATCTCAACGCCGTCTTTCAGGCTGTCGAGCTGGCGCTGCGTCACGCGGCCATAGGCGCGCACGCGGTAACGCCGCGTCCAACCGGTGGACGGCAGCTCCAGACGCCGGGACAGGTCGCCGGAATTCGTCAGCAGCAGCAAGCCTTCCGTTGTCAGGTCGAGACGGCCAACAGAGATGACGCGGGGCAGGCGCCCTTCCAGCGCGTCGAACACAGTCCGGCGCCCTTGCGGGTCCTTATGGGTCGTCACCAGCCCGTCAGGTTTGTGATAGCGCCAAAGCCGCGGGGCGGCGGGCTTGCCGATCCGGGTCCCATCGACGCGGATATCCATGTCCGGCGTCACTTTGACCGCAGGCGTCGTCAGCACCTCGCCGTCCACCGTGACGATGCCCTGCGCGATCAGTTTTTCCGCCTCGCGGCGCGAGGCGATCCCGGCGCGGGCGAGATATTTCGCGATCCGCTCGCCTTCCGGCTGCTCGGGCGGTGGCGCGTCGTTCGTCATTAAGAAGTCCTTAAATCGATCCGCTGTTAACTGTGGGCAAGCGGATATCGTGAGTGGCATGGATCTGAAAGAGCGCAGGGCGATTGACGGCGATCCATCCGGCCATTGGTACTACATATCCAAGGGCCGTGCGATCAAGTCTCTTCTGGGGCGCAAGCCGATCGAAAACCTTCTGGATGTGGGGGCGGGATCGGGTATTTTTTCAAAAATGCTGGTCGGTGAGGGGCGCGCGCACCGAGCAACATGCGTCGATCCCGGCTATGAGAGCGATTTTATCGGTTCGCGCAAAACCGACAATATAGATTTTGTACGCGCGGTTGACGTAGTTGACGCCGACACGGTGCTGATGATCGATGTGATTGAGCATGTAGATGACGATGTTGGGCTGGTGCGCAACTATGTGAGCCGCGCCATTCCGGGCACGCGTTTCCTGATCTCCGTGCCGGCGTTTCAGTTTTTGTGGTCGTCTCATGACGAGTTCCTGGACCACAAGCGGCGCTATACGCTCGATACGTTGCGTGAAACGGTTGAGGCGGCAGGCCTCATGCCGATCGAGATGCGATATTTCTTCGGGCTTTTGTTCCCAGCGGCGGCGGCGATGCGGATGACGGAAAGAAAGTCCGATGGCGCGGCGAGCCAGCTAAAATCCGCGCCTGACTGGCTGAATGCGTCGCTGGTGGCGGTCCATGACCTGGAGCGTCTGGCGCTCTTCCCGTTCAACCGGTTGGCGGGCGTCACAGCCTTTTGTCTGGCGCAAAAACCGGTGCTGGCGCAAACCCAGGCTGCAGCGTAAAACCCCTCATGTGATTGATGATGAAAAACTGATGCGCCGCGCATTGAATGAAGCGCGGCGCGCAGCGCAAGCTGGCGAGGCGCCGATTGGCGCCGTTCTCGTTGGTGAAGACGGTGCTATTCTCGCCGCGGCGGGGAACGCGCCGATCTCCACGAATGATCCCACAGGCCACGCGGAGATCAGGGTGTTGCGTGAGGCGGCGTCGACGCTTGGCAATTATCGCCTGCCGGGCACGACGCTCTATGTGACGCTGGAGCCCTGCGCCATGTGCGCGGGCGCGATCTCCCATGCGCGCGTGGCGCGTCTTGTCATCGCTGCATCTGACCCTAAGGGCGGCGCAGTTTGGCATGGCCCGAAATATTTCGAACAGCCGACCTGTCACTGGCGGCCTGAAATAGTCGATGGACCGTTCGCGGGAGAAGCCGGGCAGCTATTAAAGGCCTTTTTCCGGGCTCGCCGCTAACTTAGCATTGATCTCGGATTTAACTCTACGCAAATTCGGAAACTATAAGCGGCGGCGCATTCGTTTCAGGAGGGGGCAATGATAAATAACCTGTTTGCAATTCTTGGCGCTTTGGCGGCTGTGGGTTGCGCTTCGTCCGGACCGCTCAACTCAATCAACGATCGTGAGTTTGAAACCAAGGTAATTTCCCGTGGAAACAACTTCCCGCCATTCAGGTTCGATGACATTCATGCCGGCAAAGTACTGGTCCTGACTAAGGAAGGCATCACCGAATCGGAAATCAGAGAACACAAGTTCGCCGACGGCGCGGAAGGGGCGCCAGCGCTCGATGCGTTATTTCAACATGGATTCCTCATAAGGGATGATTCTGGCAGTTTGCAGCCCACAGCTGCGGTTATGACAATCGCGGAAGTCTCAAAGCACATGCCGGTCGATGGTGGCGTTGTCGAAAAGACGAAAGAGGCGATACTCAGCTATGCGCCGCGTGCATTTGAAGCGGTTGCGTCGCTCGATGGGTTCTCTCACTTGCATCGCGAGCAATATGATTTGTTCTTGTTGTCGAACGGATTGCTCGATAATTTTCAGATCGGTAATGTCGAGGCGCAGGTGATCGAGTCGGAAAGGCCTGAACGCGCTGGCGGAAATTACTACTTGTCCATTCAGGAAAAAGACCCGGCGTCACCCTATGAGGCTTTCGGGATCTATGGAAACAACACGGCGAATTACGGAAGATATATCTTTGGAGTCTATGGAAATCAGAGGAATAGCCAAACAAATTTCCATCGAATGCGCGAAAAGCTTTTCCCCAATGGGGCGTCCATTGACGACGACGCCTTGGCCGCGCGGCGTCACAACCTCGTACAAGCGCTGGGCAAGGTTTGGTTTGGAGAAGAAACCTCGGAAGAAACCTTACAGATCCTCACAGCTCTAGGATATGTCACAGAGTCCGGCGCGCTGTCTATTCCCGTTCTTACAACCGCAAACTATCCCGCTTTCAGTGCTGTTGTGAACGAATTTACCCCAACCTTGGCGGGTATCCTTCGTGAGCATATGCCGGCGCTCCGAAGCGTTTACGCTGGATCGCCTTATGCGAATGAAATCAGTTTTGAAGAGTATTTTATGTGGTGGTTTCATTTGTATTACAGCGCCGTGACGGATGCGCTAGTGGAAGAAGGCGAGATACATATCCCTGCGCAGGGCGTTTCCACATACCTTATGATCCCTTAGTGCAATTTGGGTCCTGAGCACGGACATCGCGCGGCGCGGCAAATGCGCTGACGGGCCAACTGCGCGTCGCGCTTTCCCTCCTCGCCTGCGCCGTTATCATGGCGCGCATGCCGATCCTGCCTGACAAGAAAACTCTTCTGCGCGACGTTGCCCCTTATCGGGGCAATTGGGCGCCGCGACCGGCCCATGTGACGCCGGCGCCGGCGGGCCCCGGCGAGGAAAGTGTCTGGGATTATCCGCGCCCGCCTGAGGTGCGTCCCGCACCGGCGCGCTCGCGTGTCGTGTTCGCTGGTGAGACCATCGCAGACAGCACGCAGGCGCTGCGCGTCGTCGAGACCGCCGGGGCGCCGGTTTACTATTTCCCGCCCGCCGATGTTGCGCTGGATTTCCTGTCGCCAACCGATCGTATATCCGTATGCGAATGGAAAGGGGCCGCTATCTATTATGACATCGTCATGGAAACCGGGCGGTCCGATCAGGCGGCGTTTTCCTATCCCGATCCGCTTGACGATCTGGGACAGGGTTATGACCGCATCGCCGGCTGGTTCGGGTTTTATCCGGGCCGTGTCGACGCATGTTATGTCGGCGATGAATGTGTTACGCCCCAGCCGGGCGGACTCTATGCCGGCTGGGTGACAACGATGATTAAAGGCCCGATCAAGGGCGACCCCGGCACAGGCCACTGGTGACGGGATTTTGGTGATGAAGTTTTAAAACTGGAAAGGCGTTCCAATGGACTTTGAATATTCCGACCGATGCAAAGAGTATCTGAAGCGCGTGTCGCGTTTTATGGACGATCACGTCTATGAGGGGAACGAGATCTATGAGCGCCAGCATGAAGAGTTCGGTCCTGGCGAAGGGCGCTGGAAAATCCCGCCGATCATCGAGGAGCTGAAAGACAAGGCGAAGGCCGAGGGCCTGTGGAACATGTTCCACCCGGACCCGAAATGGGGCCCCGGCCTTTCCAACGCGGATTATGCGCCGATTGCCGAGCTCACGGGCCGCTGCCACATCGCGCCGGAAGTTTTCAACTGCGCCGCGCCGGACACCGGCAATATGGAAGTCATCTCAAAATATGGCTCGCCCGAGCAGCAGGAAGAATGGCTGAAGCCGCTTCTCGACGGCAAAATCCGTTCGGCGTTTTTAATGACAGAGCCGCAGGTCGCTTCATCCGACGCGACCAATATCGAGACGGAAATTGTTCGCGACGGCGATGACTATGTTATCAATGGCCGCAAATGGTGGTCGTCCGGCGCCGGCGATCCGCGCTGTAAGATCTTCATTGTCATGGGCAAGACGGACAAGACGGCGCAGCGCCATGTGCAGCAGTCGCAAATCCTGGTGCCTGCCGATACGCCGGGCGTGAAGATTATCCGACACCTGCCTGTCTTCGGTTATGATGACGCTCCCCATGGCCACATGGAAGTCGAGTTGAAAGATGTCCGTGTGCCAAAGGAAAACCTGATCCTCGGCGAAGGGCGTGGTTTTGAAATCGCGCAAGGCCGCCTCGGTCCGGGCCGTATCCACCACTGCATGCGCACGATTGGCGCGGCGGAAGTCGCGCTGGAGAAAATGGTCAAGCGGCTTTTGACCCGCGAAGCTTTCGGCAAGCCGATCTACAAGCATTCCATCTGGGAGCAACGGGTCGCCGAAGCGCGCATCGATATTGAAATGACGCGCCTTTTAACGCTGAAAGCCGCCTGGATGATGGACACGGTCGGCAACAAGGTGGCCCAAGGCGAGATTGCGATGATCAAGGTCGCGGCGCCGCGTGTTGCGTTGAAAGTTATCGATGACGCCATTCAGGCCCATGGCGGCGCGGGCGTCACGACCGACTTTGGTCTGGCGCGCATGTATTCCATGCTGCGCACGCTTCGCCTGGCCGACGGTCCGGACGAAGTTCACTGTCGCGCCATTTCGCGCATGGAATTCAAGAAACATTCGAACGCAGTCTGACATTCTCAAACTATTACCGGGAAGGCGTCATGGTGAGGAAAAAACTACTTGCGATGGTTGCGCTTCTCATCGCGACGGCCAACCCGGTTTCCGCTCAAGAGCGGCGACTCGATTGGCAGTCTTTTGCCGATGCAGTGAAACGCGAGTGTGCCAAATTTGGCGCGACTGTTGAAGAGCCTGAAGACAATTTGTTTCTCCCGTCTGCGAAGCGTTTACCGCCGCGATATCCGGACAGCGAAGAACAACTTCCTTATGTCTGTGTTTGGCTCTCATTTGATGTGACCGAAAAGGGCAGGACTGAAAACATAAAGACTATATTCAAGTCTCCATCGGATATCGGGCCTGGCTTTGAAAGAGCCGCCATTCGATCCGTTAAAGGTTGGCGATATGAACCAGCCAATGGCGATTCCTTTTCTGGCGTTTCCGGCAGGACAGCTGAGATTACTTTCGAAGTTCCTGAATAAGCCAGCCTTATATGACAGCACACTCAATACTCACGCCTGTTCTGTCGCTCATCATCTGGACCCTGATCGTCTGGTGCTGGATGTATGCGACGCGTATTCCGGCCATGAAAAGGGCTGGGGTTGATCCGCAATCGGCGGTTCACCCCGGATCACTGACGTCTTTGCCGAGTGAGACGCGCGTTGTCGCCGACAATTACAACCACCTGCATGAGCAGCCCACACTGTTTTATGCGCTTGCCATCTATTCCCACCTTGCCGGCGTGGCGGACCCGTTGAATATCTGGCTGGCCTGGGCGTATGTCGGTTTGCGTGCGGCGCATTCTCTCGCCCAGATTGTGCTCAGAAGAGTGATTGTGCGGTTCTCGCTGTTCGCACTATCGTCGCTCGTGCTTGTCGCGATGGCGCTGCGCAATCTGTGGGCGTTGTTTTAGCCTTTTGCGGTTCGCTCAAGCTTAACGACAATGTCATTGATGTCGCAAAAGCCGCCGATCATACGCTCCGGTTTGCCCGCCGCATCGCGGCTCACCCGTCCGCGTGAGACATACCAGCGGTAAAGACCGGTTTGATCGCGCAATCGCAGACGCAAGTCATAAGGCGCGCCTTCGTTAATATGGCGCTTGAGCGCTTCAACATGTTTCGGTCGATCTTGCGGATGAATGGCGTTTTCGATTTGCGTCAGATCATAAGATCCGCCGCGTCGTCCTGCGGGGCCGATGATCTGCTGGAGTTCTTTTGAAACCGTTGTGCCGCCAGTGCGAAGATCCCAGTCCCACACCCCGCTGAAGACATTCGCCAGCGCCCAGGAATAGCGGTTCACTTTTTCTGTCGTTTCAACAATGCTGCCGACGCGCCGGCGATAGTGTTCAAGCATGCCCGTTACGAATGCGACCTGTTGGAGCTGGAGTTCGCTGCGCCACATGGCGACGATGACGCCGAGCGTTTCGCCGCCCGATGTTTCAAGCGCGACGCCGGCATAGCTGCGAACGTTGAGATCCTTTAAGTCTTTGTCGCGTGGATAATCGTCAACGACGTTTTTCCGGTGGATACAAACGCCGTCATTGATCGTGATTTCGCAGGGCGTCCCATCAAGGCTGTAGACGATATTGTCAGCAACGGCGCCGTCGACAACGAACTTCAAGGCGCGCATAATATTGGAAAACGGATTTAGCCGTCCGATAACGAAATAGTCAGCGCCAAGCGCTTTACAAATGGAGAGGGCGTATTCTTCGAGAAATGAAGCGGCGTCAGTATTGTCAAGTCGCTTTGAAATCTTCGCGATCGCTTTTTCAAGATGCGAAGGGTCGGTCTCGGCGCCGGTGCTGGTTGCCGGTTCATCAATGAAGGTTTTAACGGACTGGCTCACACTTAATCTCATCATTGCTCAAATGTTCGTTTGCCGAAACATCTGCTCGATAGTAGAAAATGTTATGAAAACAGGATTAAGGCTGCATTAATTATAGGTGCTGATTTCAGTCCGCAGCCTTTCTGATTTAATCGCGCAGGTTTTCGTTATCCGGCAAACGGACTATGGTTCCGGCGGCGATGTCGGGAGGCGTCACGAATGGACAGCATAGAACCTTATCAAATCCTGCTTTTAATGGCGGCCGTGGCTTATGCGTCTTTCCTGTTCGGGCGGGCGAGCGCCCGCGGCGGTGAAGGGCGCGAGGAGCGGCGCATGCGTGAAGATCATGAGGGCGAGCGGATTTTTTCTGCGCTGGACCCGTCGAAACAGGCCGAGGTCGACCGTCTATTGACGGAAGGCAAGTTGATCGCCGCCGTGAAGGAGGTTCGCGAAGCGACCGGCAGCGGCCTGAAGGAAGCGAAAACCACGGCGGATTACCGAAAGCGCATGCTGACCGGACCGTCGTAAAAGCAAGGGAGCGACGCGGTGACGACATTTTCCGGTCTGCCGGCGGACTATTTCAGGTTTTTCAAAGAGATCAAAGCCAACAATAATCGCGAATGGTTCGGCGATAACAAGCAGCGCTTCCGGGAAAGCGTTCAGGAACCGCTCGCAGCGTTCGTTGAAGCTATGGCGCCGCGCCTGAAAAAGGTTTCGAAACATTTTGTCGCCGACCCGCGACTTAATGGCGGTTCGGTGTTCCGGATTTACAAGGATGTGCGGTTCTCAAAAGACAAGTCGCCTTACAAAACCCATGGCGCCGTGCAGTTCCGTCATGCGCTCGGCAAGGATGCGCATGCGCCTGGATTTTATGTTCATCTGGATCCGGAAGAAATTTTCTATGGCGGTGGCGTCTGGGGACCGCCTTCGCCGCAGCTTTTGCAAATACGCGAAGCGATTCGCGACAAAGGCGCCGCATGGAGGAAAGCAACGACTGGCGCGGCTTTTGAGAAACGCTTTGGCGCGTTGCGCGGCGACAGCCTGACAAGACCGCCGCGCGGGTTTGATGGCGAACACCCGCTGATCGACGACATCAAGCGCAAAAGCTTTTTCGCGATGGCTGAGGGCAAGCCCGCGCAAACGAAAAAGGCGTCATTTTGCGACGATGTCGAAGCGGCGATGAAAGACGCCAGGCCGCTGATGAAGTTCTTGTGCGATGCGGTCGACGCCCCAATCTAGTTCTTTGTAATCAGCCACAGTCGCCCACCGAGTAGGATCGCCGCACATAAGAGGCTCGCCAGCAGGCCGTACCAGACGCCGACGGCGCCGAGCGGTGTGAACAGGCCAAGCCCCGCGGCGACGGGAAAGCCGATCCCCCAATAGCTGATACCGGTCATGATCATCGGTATACGCACGTCCTTGAGGCCGCGCAGCGCCTGCGCCGCGGCAACCTGGATTGCGTCAAACAGGGCGAACGCGGCGGCAATCGGCAGGAAGGAGGCGACAAGCCCAAGGACAATCGCGTTTTCAGGATCGCTCGCGTCGAGATAAAGTTCGGCGATACCGCGCGGCGCCGCCATCACCGGAATTGCGATGATCATGATCGCGCCGATACAGGAAAGGATCGTGAGCGTCGCCGCACGGCGCACGCCGGCGGCGTCTTTGGCCCCTTCGTTCAGGCCGACGCGCACCGCGCCCGCCATGGAAAGCCCGAGCGGCATCATGAAGGCGACGGCGGCGACATTCAGCGCCACCTGATAGGCGGCGACTTCATCAACGCCGATCCGGCCCATCAAAAAAACGGCGGCGTTGAACAGCATGGCCTCAAAAGCAATGGTGACGCCGATAGGCCAGCCAAGCGAAATCACTTCCCGCAGGCGCTCCCAGTCAGGCGTCAGGAAATTCTCGAACAGATTGAACTGACGCGCGCGTTTTTCGAACGTGATGTAAGCGACCAGCGTGAAAAACCCGACTGCATGGGATAGCGCCGATGCTATCCCTGCGCCAACCAGACCGAGCTGCGGGAAACCCCAATTGCCGTAGATCAACAGATAGTTCAAGAACGCGTTTAATGCGGTTGTCAGAATGATAAAAATCAACGGCCAGCGTGTGCGTTCAATCGCAGCGAGGAAATTACGTAATATGATGACGCCCAAAGCAAAGGGCAGGCCCGGCGCCAGCGCCAGCACATAGGGCTCGGCGAGTCTTGCGAGATTCGCCGGTTGACCCAGCGCCAGTGCGATTTCTTCCGTAAAAAGATAAATCAGCGACAGGATCGCGGCGCCGACCCCTACGGTCCATAATCCCATCCGAACCGAACGCCTTGCGTCGCGCGTGTCATCGGCATTGGCGCCCAGCGCCTGACTGACCATAGGAGAAACAGCCATCGCCGGTCCCATGCCCGCAACAAAGAGAACATAGAACATCACAAGGCCAAGAGAGGCCGCCGCCAGCGGTTCGGAACCGAGCCGTCCGATCATCAACACATCAATTGTGTTGATGGAAAACTGGATAAGCTGGGTCAGCCCCATCGGCAGGCCGATCGTCATCAGCGCGATGAACTCGCGCCGCCAGGCGGATTTGCCTGTCGTTTCTGTTTGTGCGCCTGCGGTCGTCATGGTTGTCCTCGACCCGTCCGGTCATGGACGGGAGAAAGGCTCTACCAGAAAAAACCGCCGGAATAACCGTCTAAAGTCAGGTTCTGCCGGGCTATAGGAATTGAGCAACAGTCTTCGCGCCGTCCTTGTTGGCGCCAAGGCTGTCGAACCGGCCGTCTTTCAGCATGCCTGCGGCGTTCGCCAGCGTTCCATAGGCCGACCATGCGAGCCCGCCGCCGACCGAAAGGCGCGCGGCGCCGGCGTCGGCGAATTCCGCAACACTATGCTTTGCCAGCTTGCCGATGATCAAAACATTGACCGGTTTCGAGACCGCGCCGCAGAGCGTTTTTACGGCGTCAATGTCTGGGAGTCCGGGTGCATAAAGAATGTCGGCGCCAGCGTCCGCGAAGGCGTTGAGGCGGGCGATGACTTCGTCGAGATCGCCGCGTCCATAGAGAAAAGCTTCGGCGCGGGCTGTCAAAATGAAATCCCGGTCTGACGCTTTTACAGCGTCGACGGCGGCGGCGATGCGGTCGACCGCGTGCGCCTGTTCATAAACAGGGCTGTCTTTGTCGCCGGTGGAGTCTTCGATCGATCCGCCGGCAAGATTGGTCGCAAGCGCATCGCGGATGGTTTGCGCTGCATCGTCAGGCGAAGGTCCAAAACCGTTTTCGAGATCGGCGATGACCGGAATATCGACTGCCTCTGCGATGATCCCGCCATGACCGACGGCCTCTTTGCGGGTCACGCTGTAGTCTTTTCGCCCGAGCGTCAGGGCGAAGCCGGAACTTGTCGTCGCCAGCGCCTTGAAGCCGAGCCCTTGAAGAATGCGCGCGGAGCCGGCGTCCCATGGGTTTGGAATGACGAAAGGCGCGCCGGGTTTTTGTAAGGCGCGAAGGGCAGCGGTTTTGTCAGCAAGCGATGTCATCAACAGTCTCCATTTTTCGCCCGGATATCACAGGGGCCTGAGCGTCGACGCCCGTTTCTTGCGGTCGAATTCAATATCAGTCTTCGTTGCTGTCTGCGCCCAGCCAGGCCTCGCGAAATATTTTCTGCGCCTCGGAAAGCGGCAGGTCAGCATCTTCGAACAGCAAAACCTCAATTTTCGGGTCTTCGACGAACGTGATCTGTGCCTGGCGTTCCTGGCCGCGCTGGCGGAAAATAATAGTCACCGTATCGCCCGGCTTGTGGCGCTTCATCGCGCGCTTCCAGTCGCGCTCATCATCTGTTTTAAATCGCCCGACACCCAGGATTTGATCGCCGCGATCAAGCCCCGCCCCGTAAAGAGGTCCGCCGATCAACGAGTTTCGAGACAGCACAAGACCGTCGGCGTCTTTGTCAAAGAACGCCCGGCCGAGATAAGCGTCGCCGTCATTTGCGGGCTGCAGTTTCAGCCCCGCCTGCGCCAGAAGGAATTCATAATCCGCCGCCTCGCTGTTTTCGATGTAACGCGTGAAAAAATCTGTCGCGAACTCGGCGTCGCCAGTGACCTCGCCAAGTGCTGTTTTCAAGTCTTCATGCGTATAGGGAATTTCCGCGCGGCCATGCGTGTCCCAAAGGTGGCGCATGTAATCGTCAAGAGACAGCCCTTCAAAACGCTCGCGAATTGTCAGATCGAGCGCAAGCGCAATCATCGCGCCATACGGGTAATAGGAAAAAAAGGTGTTTCGGTCGTTCGTTGGGTCAACCGCGCGGGCGGCGTCGACAAAAGCGGCGCGCAGGCTCATATCCATCGGTCCGCCAAAGCGTCGCGCCGGCGAGTTGATGAGGGTGTTCAACGGCTGGCTGAGCTTTTTCGCATAGTCGCCAGGCGTGCTTTCACCGGCGCGCCGGATCGCCAGCGGGCCGTAATAGGAGGTGAACCCTTCGGCAAACCAGAGACTTGGTGTCGGGTTCGCCCTGAAGAAATCAAATGGTTCAAGCTCGGCCGGGCGCAGGCGCTCCACATTCCAGGCGTGGAAAAATTCATGCGACAGCGTGCCAAGATGCGCGAAGTCAGACTCATAAAGACCGTCGGTGCGGGTCAGAATTGTCGAATTTCGGTGCTCCATGCCATCGCCGGACGCATGGGGCAGATAATCAGCGATGAATGTGTAAACGCCGTAATCGAACTCCGGCGCCTCGCCGAATATCTTGATCTGCTCTGCAACGACCTTTTTTGCTTTTTCAGTGAAGATATCGACATCGCCCGGTTCGCCATCATGATGGACGGCAAGCCTGATGGTCTGACGGTTCGCGCCATCGCCAATCGTCCACTGGCGCAGATCGAAATTCGAAAGCTCCGTCGGGCTGTCCAGGAAATATTGCAGATTCGGCGCGCGAAAGGTCATCGCGCGCCGCGTTGCGGGCAATTGCGTTGCAGCTTTCCAGTTTCGCTGCGCCGGTTCGAAAGCGAGGGTAATGGGCCGGTCTTCAAAACCCCTTGCCCATATAAAGGTCGCCGGCATGTTGAGATGCGCATGGGTCAGGTCGATCTGGCTATAGGTGCCATCGGCGCGATCCGCATACAGCGTATAGGTAACGGTCGCCGCGCCGTCATGGCCGGCAACGCGCCACGAATAGGGGTCGGTTCGCGTTACGTCGAGAGGCCGACCGGCGCCGTCAACGGCCGATACGGCGTAAACATTTTTCGCGAACTCATGCAGCGCATATCGACCTGGCGATGATCGTGACATGCGCAAGTCCAGCGGCGCATCGCCAATGTCGCGAAACAAAACCGTGATCTCGGCTTCATTGTGGACTGCATTTTCAAACGACACACGATAGTCAATCGCTGCACCCTCTTGCCCGAAAACTGGTGTCGTTAAGACGGTTAGCGCTGCAAGCGCGGCGAGTTTTTTCATGATGGCTGTTCCTGATATCGGGCTGTCGAAAAGCGTGATACGGGGCGTCAGTCTGTCACCGCGGCGTGCCAGGACGCGTATCCGCCGCCGCCAAGAACCGCCGCCTGAATCTGCGCCATGGCGGCGTTTGCATTTGCCGTTGCGGTCGTATTTGGATGGACAGGGCGCCGCAAAGGACGCTTGCCCGCAGGCATAGCGATGATTTCCGATATCGCGTGGGGCACGTCCATGGGATCGGTTGAGTACTGACCGCTCATCAGGCCGCTCGCCATTTGCAGGTGAGCCTCATAGGCGCCAAGGCGTTCAGCGTCTGCGCCGCTCAGTAAATCATCCATATAGCGCGAACCGCTTTCCCAGATTTTTGTCGGATAGCCGCCCGGCTGGATAATCGTGATCTCAACGCCGAAGGGCGCAAGCTCATAGGCCATTGTCTCGAACATCGCCTCAACACCGAATTTGGTGGCGCAATACATGCCGAGATTAGGGATCAGAATTCGCCCAAGCTGTGAGGATACATTGAAAATCTGGCCCTGTTCCTGCGCGCGCATTTTCGGCAGGACGGCGCGGGCCATGCGCAGATAGCCAAAAAGATTGGTTTCAAAAATCAGCCGCGTCGCGTCCATGTCGTTGATCTCGACCGGCCCGGCGAGACCGATGCCGGCATTGTTGACGAGGACATCAATGGCGCCGCCGGCAACCTCTTCAGCTTGCGCGACGCCGGAGGCAATCAGCGCGTCGTCAAGGACGTCGATCTCGACGACGGAAAGCTTGAGATTTTCATCCTCGGCGATCTGCATCAATTCGCGCGCTTCGGCGCGTTCGCCATTTTGATAGTTGCGCATGGATGCAATCACTGTCGCGCCAAGCCGCGCCAGATGCAGCGCCGTCAAGCGCCCAAAGCCGGAGCTTGTTCCGGTGATCAGCACCGATTTGCCGGAGAAGTCGGGAATCGCCGCGCTGTTTTGTGCGACGCCTGCCGATGATGCGGCTGTTGCGGCAAAAACGGATGCGCCGGCGAGCAACATGCGGCGGTTCGGGCGAAAGGTGTTCTCGGTCATAGGGTGCTCCGACTGGGTCCAAAACAAAACAAGGTTGGCGTCACCCTAACGGATTGGCGCGCGCATACAATTGCAGCGGACTTGCGCTGACGTCGAGGTGACGGCAAAAAAGCACAATGAGCAATCAGCGCGCGTATCACCACGGCGATCTTCGGGCGACGCTGATAGAGCTGGCGGGGGCGCATATCGCGAAAGAAGGCGTTGAGGCGATCAGCGTGCGGGCGCTGGCGCGGGAGGCGGGTGTCGCGCATCGCGCAGCCTATCAGCATTTTCCGGACAAGGACGCGCTGGTCGCCGCCGTGCTGGCGGAAGGCTATGGCCGTCTTGAAAAACGTCTCAGCGCTGCTGTTGCGCCCGTGAAAACCCCCGAAGACCAGCTTATCGCCATCGGCAAGGCTTATGCGGCGTTCGCGTTTGCAGAGGCGAACATGTTTCTGGCGATGTCCGGGCCGCGCCTCAATCAGGCGGGCGAGTTCCCTGATCTGGAAGCCGCATTGCGGCGCAGCTGGCGGCTGATCACGGAACCGATCGGGCAAGGCGTCGAGAGCGGCGTTTTCGGTATTGACGACAGGAACGCGGCGGCGGCAATTTTCTGGGGCGGTCTGCAAGGGGTGATCGCGCAGGCTGTTTTAAACCGAATTAAACTGAAAGCCGCTGAGCGCACTGCGTTTTTTGAAACCGTTTCCCGCCGCCTCGTGGGGGCGCTCAAGCCATAAAAATGTGGTGCTGTGATAGCGTATTGACACCGTCCGTATCGTATGTATCCATTGGATACATACGATACGGAGTACTCAATGTTATCCAGACTGGCGACAAGGCTTGACACGGCGGGCGCGAAAAAGCGCATGGAAGCGTTTCGAACCGGCTGGTCGTCAAAGACGCGTGACGACATTCGGTTTTTTGACACTGGCAAGGTCCAGTATCGCTATCGGGAGAGAGCGGCGATTACCGGCGGGTCAGCGCCAACGATTGTTTTCACGGCTGACCCGCCGGTTACGCTGGAGTTTTACGACGATCTTCTGGCGCTTTTTGCGACAAGGTTCCGCGTCGTCGTTGTCGAATTGCCGGCAATGGGGTTTTCCGCGGCGCGCGGCTCTTATAGTTTTGGTTTTCAGGAAACCAACAATGACGTCGCCAACTTCTGCGAAGCGGTGGCGGGACCCGGCTCCATCCTCGCTTTTTCTTGCGTGGCGGGCCTGTCTGCGGTCGACATTGCGGCGCGCCGGCCAGCGCTCGCCGCTAAAGTCGCGCTGTTGCAGACGACGGACTGGCGAGAGTTTCAGACATGGAAGGCGGCGCGCGATCCCAAAGGCATTCTGGGAAAACCTTTTCTCGGTCAGATGGCGATGCGTAAAGTGGCGCGTGAGCGGGCGCCGGACTGGTTCAGGTTATGCGTTGGCGATCGCGAGAAGCTGGAACCGTTTTGCGCCTGCGCGCAGGACGCGCTTTCCCATGGCGCCGGCTGGGCGCTGGCGAGCGCGTATCAGCGTTATCTCACTGACGGCGCCTCGCCGCTCGGCAAGGTGAAGCAACCTTTATTGGTGATCTGGGGCAAGCTTGACCGCTCCCATAGAGCCGCCGCGCCAGAGCGCGCCAAAACCATGGGCGAGAACGCTCAGCTGGTTGAGCTCGACCATGTGGGACATTTTCCAGAACTTGAAGATACGCGCCGCACTTTTGACGTCATTTCAGCTTTTGCGGACGGATAAGGCGCAACGCCGGGTCAGAATGGGTCGATGGTCGGATCGTCCGGGTCATTCGGATCTGGGCAGGGAGACTTCAGTTCTTCGCGGCAAAGGCTTTCCCGCCAGCTTTTGCCAGCCTCTTTCCAGTTAATCGTTGAGCAGCCCGTCACAACAAGCATTGCGGCAGCCAGCCATAATATCCGTTTACGCATCACTGTCGGTCTCCCGTACAAACTCAAGAAGGTCTCCTGGCTGGCAGTCCAGGACATCGCAAAGTTTGATAAGCGTCTCGAAGCGGACACCCTTGACCTTGTTGGTCTTGATCATGGAAAGCGCCTGTTCGCTGACGCCGATCAGGGCGGCTAAATCTTTCAGGCGCATCTTCCGCCGCGCCAGCATCACATCAAGATTGATGACAATTTTCATTTGTGAATTTTCATGAATATCCGGGCCGCCTATAAAAACGCTGCATTTTCATCCTGTGCTTTTTTGCCTTGCGCAAAAACTTGCGCGACGAAAACAAGCAGAAGCCCCATGAACAGCGCTTTCAATTCCGGCGTGCCGAACTGTATAGAAAGAGCGCCCTGATGTGCGGGATCGCTGAGCGAAAAGATAATGATCAAAGCCGCGCGTTGCACAATTCCGATAAAAACCATCACGAGGCTGATGATCGCAAAGCGCCGGAATCCATTGACAGCGGCTGTTGACAGAGCGCGATCGCGTGACGCTTCCAGGAAAGTGCGCCGCAAGCCCAGCAATCCGTAAGCCTGCAAAGCGGCGCCGACAAGCATTACGCCAAAGCCGGCGAACCGCCCGCCAGCGCCAAGCGCGGTGAGGTCATAGGGGCTTCCAATTTGAGCGGCGGCCAGCGGCGCCAGTGCGTCCCAGAAAATCCAGATCAGTGCGGCGATAACCGGCAGTGCGGCCGCCGCCGCGAGGGTAAGCTGCGCGAGAAGCGCTGCGAAACGCTGTGTAGAGGACATAAGAAAACCAATTTTTACAAGTAAAAATTAAAGTATTACTTGATTTATTAAACGTCAAGCGTTAATTCGAGCGCATTGTAACAAAGGATTTTCATATGACCGGACCAGTTTCCAGCATATGCGTCAGCGCGCTCCTGATCGCCGCCCTCTCTGTTGTTCCCGCCGCCGCCGCGCCGGTGACGGTCGGCGAGGTGAAGGACCTCAAGGCGCGCGCCAAGGCGGGCGCCTTTTCCGCCCGCGCCGAATGGAATGCGCTCACCTATTATCTTCAAGGGGTCGTCGAGGGCGCCGTCAGTTACCACAAGGCGCTCAACGACAGCGGTGGTGAAACGCTTTTCTGTCCGCCGCAAGGCGCCACGAATTCTCTGGATGAGCTGATTGCCGCGCTTGACGCCGCCGGCCTCAAAGCAAAGCACCGTCCTGTCACGGCGCTGGTGACGGAACTCTATGTCAAAAAATATCCGTGTAACGGCTAGCGCCTCTGGAATCTCGACCTGCGCCAGGCGCTATGATATGCTTTGCGAATGGCGGTAGTTGACCAAATTCGCAATGCTGGTTCTACTACGGTCTTACCTGTCAGTTTACAGATGGTTCTGGTCGCAAGCGTTTTGGGCGCCGGTCTTGGTATTGGTTTGCTTGGCCAGACGCAGGAGCGCTATTTCGTCGATCCGGAGCTTGCGCAACTGCTGCGCGCCTTTGCAGTGCTAAAGCTTGCGTTTTTGGCGCCGATGGTCTTGCTCGCCTGGGTGCGTTTTGCACCGTCCGCGCCATTGCCAACGCCTTTTGCCGCCGGTTACATCGCATCTGTGACGATCGCCGCCGGGGCGCTTGCGCTCATCGCGAAACTGGCCGCCGTCGGGGCCGGGTCACTCCTGTTTCATGCTTCGGTCGCAGGGTTCATCCTCCTCGCCTTCCGCGATCAAGGCTTTGTGGACAGTTTGAAACGGCTTAGGGCATGGCGACGGTAGCAACTGACGTCACACATCCAAATCAGAAGTTTTCAATTATGAGTGGGTGTCATGAGGCTGTTCTCAGCTTCCAGCGTGCGTTCATACTGCCTGTAATCCTTTGCGAGAAGGCTCGCATCATCTGTCTCAATATCATACTCAATCTGCTTAGTATTGTGTCGTGCTTTCATCCCTTCAGATAGATGCGCCCAAACTCTCGGTGCGATAAAGATCGTATCGTTATCATCTGATAACACTACGTCAGAACTGTTTCTTATTCTCCTGAAAGTAAAAAGCTCCTCTTTTTGGTTGGAAGCCCTCGCCAGTTCCGTCGCGATGCGTTTTCCCAAGGCGCTATCAAATTCACCGATGTAGATCTGGCGACCCTGATACGCGGCCTTTTCAATAAGCGCCGGCATGCGATCAGAAATATTGATATGGACGTAGTGCATATTATCTGCACTGCCCGGCCAGGTCTGTTCGATTTCGTTGAGATGAAAAAGGGTCGTGACGCAAAACCCGTCGGGGGGTGGTGTGTGTTTCTCGAATACCAACGGCTTGCATGGCCGACCAATGATTTTTTCAACCTGTTCTGCATGCATTGATGCTTGTCCTAACGAGCATTCAACGAAGGTAACCGGTGATTTTACGCTGACCTTTTTGCGCGCCAAAAAAAGATGCGCGAGATCCGATGCATCAAGACCAAAACGATTTTTGGCCTCTGCTTCGACTTCGTTCAGGAATGAATCAAGTCTGCCGGTTGTAAGCGGACATGTCGTTTTTTTTGCGAAGTCTCGCGCTCTCACGCCTGTTGATGGAATAACTTCAATATATCCATCCCGATCAAGGTTATGATAAGCGTTCCGCAGCGTATGCATATTCACGCGCAACGCTTCGGCGCCCACCCGTAATGAGGGCAGCGCCTCGCCGGGTTTGATGGCGTTGGTCGCGATCAGGTATCGGAGAATAATTGCAATTTGGCCCGACAAAGATTCGCGATTGTCACTGTCAGATTTTACAAGATTCCCGATCAGCTCGTAGTCAATATCACTCTTCATTGGTCAGCACCGACTGTTCTAGAACGCTTTCACACGCAAGTTTATTGCAAGTCGTCTACAAGCGCTATTTTTATTGGTGAGATCCAACGTGCTTTGCGTCGATACGAAAGAATTCTGGGATGGAACATCAGCAAGCGAACTCGTGGCTGGCCCATCAACCGCGTGGCGGATTACAGGGCATGTTCCTACGCTTGGCGGCGGTTGGCGAAACGTTATTTGTATTGCTCGGCATGATTGTTATCGCCCGGCTGGTTTTTCGCGCAACCGGGCTTGCCGATGCGGATAGTTTTTTGTTTGGCGACGATGTCGTCCCGGACTTTCGCGCGGCCGCGGTTGCAGAAAGCCAATGGCACGCAATCCGCTACGGGCTGGTTTTTATCGCTGTCATTATTATCGGCTGGATACGCCAGCGACGCGGGCGCGCCGCATATGGCGTGACGACTGGAGGGCATTCTATTTCATGGCTGATCGCGTTTGGCGTTGGCGTCTTTGCGATTATTCATGTTCCCAGTCTCATCTTGCGTCTTGCCGACCATTATCTTGATATTGGTCCGGGCACGCTCTTTTGGGCGCTGATGAAGGAAACAGAGTGGAATACTGACTTCTGGCTTTATATGGCGGTATCCAGCTTTGCCGTCGTTCCACTTGTGGAAGAGTTCGTCGCGCGCGGTTATATGCTGGGGCGCTTTCGGGAAAGTTTTTCGCCGGGCGGCGGTCTTGTCGTCGTGGCGTTGATATTTTCATCTGCACACACGCAGTATCATCAAGCTGACCTCTATTCAATCGGCATGCTGCTCGCACTTGTCTGGGGCTCGATCGTGATGGGATACGCAGTCTATCGAACGGGCTCATTGCTGCCGCCGATTATCGCCCACATACTGGTTAATGTTCCAACGAGCATTGCGGCGGACTATGTGATTATCGTCCTGATTGCTCTTACGATGTTTTTATTTCGCGGCGCTTTTGGCGTGAACGCCAGAAGGCTATGGGCGATCCTTCGGTCTGTGAATGATTGGCCCAGCCTTGCGATGATCGGCGTGGTTATTGTCGCCTTTGGCATGACCCTGCAGGCGACGCCCTGGGCTCCATACGCATGGCTTGGCGGCTTCTTTGCACTGTTTGTCGCAAGCCTTTTTGTAAAATCGAAGTGGTCCGAATAGCTTTTTGATATGAGCCGCTTCGTGATCTTGGGTGGATCGTGTTATAAAAACCGATAAAAATTTAGACTTATGCAAAACTGAACCGAAGGCGCCGCACGCTAATCTTTCTGAGAAGAGAAGGGGCGCGCATTATGAAATTTCTTATTATGGCGGCATCACTGGGCATGGCGGTGCTGGCGTTTATCAGCACGGCCACGATCGGTCCCGCCCCGTTCGATTACGAAGCCGCGACGATGGAAGAGCGTCAGGCGTGGATGGATAAACAGGCGCAAATCTTTAAAACAAGCGCCCGTTTCTTTCTGCCCAGCGGGCGGGGACCGAGTGCGCTGAATTTCCGGCTGGATGAAATCGTCTCCGACCCGGCAAGCCGGCAGATGAAATTCAATATCGAAGTGAAGGTGCCCTATGGCGCCAGGGCCTCCATGTCCGGGCATGATCAGGTAATGGCCAAAATCTGTAAGAGCTATGTCCGCACAGCGCTGCATGACGAGGCGATAAGGCTTACCTTTGACTTTCATGCCGAAAAGCAGGGAACGCTGTCCAAACTGGTGCTGACGCCAAGCCGTTGTGAATCGGTGCTGGAAGCTGGCAGCACATAAGAAACACGCAGGCCAATCAGGCGCCCTTTATGAGGGGGCAGATTGTCACAAGCTGGTGAAATCCGGGCTGGCGCGCCTATAATAAAACCATGGCCACCCGGATCGTTCACAATGCCAGATCATTATAAATCCGACCCTCTCGCTTCGCATCATGCGCCCAAGGACTTGCGCAGCATCATCGCGTTTCGATTTACGAAATTACTGCGGTTTTTCGCTGACGCCTTTTTCTCGCAGCGCTATGGGCACCGCGCGATTGTATTGGAAACCGTCGCGGGCGTGCCGGGCATGGTGGGCGGCATGCTGCAGCATTTCCGCTCCCTGCGGCGCATGCAGGATGACGAGGGCTGGATCAAGATCCTGCTGGATGAGGCTGAAAACGAACGCATGCATCTGATGACGTTCATCAAGATTGCAAAGCCAAACTGGTTTGAGCGTTTGGTTGTCTTATTCACACAGGGCGCATTCTTCTTTGGTTACGGATTAATCTATCTTTTATCGCCAATAACGGCGCATCGCATTGTCGGTTATTTCGAGGAAGAGGCTGTCTACAGCTACACCCAGTATTTAAAGCAGATTGACGACGGCAATGTTGAGAATGTGCCCGCGCCTCAGATTGCGATCGATTACTGGAAGCTTAGTCCCGATGCGCGGTTGCGCGATGTGGTGATCGCCGTGCGCGCCGATGAAGCCGGCCATCGCGATGTCAATCACGCGCTTGCGGACGCTTATTGCGAGCCTGACCGTGATTTTGCTCGTGAGAATGTCATCGCCATGCTGGAAAAAAGCGTCGCGCGGGAAGAGGCCGCCCGGCTGTCGTTGCAAAACACGAAGCCGGCCGGCCTTCAGTCTGTTTAAGCGTCGACCTCTTCCATTTCCCGCGGCTGTTTGGCTTCGCGGTCCATGCGCTTCATGGCTTTTTGAAGCTTTTCAAAGGCGCGCACTTCAATCTGGCGCACCCGCTCGCGGCTGACATTATAGACCTGTGACAGCTCCTCAAGCGTCGCCGGATTATCTTTCAGGCGGCGCTCCGTCAGGATGTGCTGCTCGCGCTCGTTCAGGGTTGCGAGAGCTTGTTCAAGCAAGCCCATGCGCATGTCATATTCATCTTCATTGGCGAGCTTGGCTTCCGGATTGACGGCGTTTTCATCCACCAGCCAGTCCTGCCATTCGCCGCCGCCCTCCGCGTCTTTCGACATCGGCGCGTTCAACGACGCCTCGCCGCCGGACATGCGGCGGTTCATGGAAATCACGTCGTCATGGGTAACGCCGAGCTTCGTGGCGATATGCTCAACCTGGTCAGGGTGCAGGTCGCCTTCGTCAACGGCTTCGATCTGTCCTTTGATTTTCCGCAGATTGAAGAACAGTTTTTTCTGCGCGGCGGTCGTGCCGATTTTCACCAGCGACCATGAACGCAGAACATATTCCTGGATTGAGGCGCGAATCCACCACATGGCGTAAGTCGCGAGGCGGAAGCCTTTTTCAGGGTCGAATTTCTTGACCGCCTGCATCAGGCCGACATTGCCTTCGGAAATCACCTCGCCGATCGGCAGACCGTAGCCGCGATAGCCCATGGCGATTTTCGCGACGAGGCGCAAATGGCTGGTGATCAGCTTCTGCGCCGCTTCCGGATCTTCGTGCTCGGCGAAGCGCTTCGCCAGCATGTATTCTTCGTTTTTTTCCAGCATTGGAAATTTACGAATTTCAGAAAGATAGCGTGAAAGGCTTCCCTCCGGCGTCAGGGCGGGTGTTGTGGTCAATGCGTTTGACATCAGCGCGATCTCCTCAGCGCGAAGCGTGAATGGGTATGAATTCAGAAGTCCCCTAAGATACGCCCGAAAGGGCGCTTTGGTTCCAATATGGGAACAAATCGTTAAATCCCAAGGCTTTCGCTCTTAAACCCAGTTATTACGCGGGGTTATGGCCGAAATTATGGCGAAACGCCAATCAATCCAGGCTCGCGATCAGGCAAGAATTCGTGAGGACCACCGTCCGGACTGGCGCCATCGCCGCCGCTCGTACCCTCTGATTAACCATTCTGCGTTACACATTGGAAGGAAAAATCCACGGCCGGTACGGGATTCTTGAGGCATGGTTCTTTTGAGGAAGGCGAGAGAGAGCGCCGCAAAGCAATCCGGCGCGCGGTTGATGGCCCCGGCGATCGCCGCCGGGACGCTGATCGTGCTTTTGGTGTTCGGCGCATTCGCCGCCTACAATCAGGCGTCCGAAAGCCGGCTTCGCCGTCAGGAGGTAAGCCAGTATCTGCACTCCGTTGGACAGGCGACGGCCTGGGGCGTTGAGAACTGGCTGACCCAGCGCGTGAAGATGGCCGAGGATGTCGGTCATGCGATTGCAATGACGCCGGATATGAGCAGCGCAGTGGAGCTCCTGCGCAGCCCGGTTTTTGAGGACACGTTTTCCTGGACTTACTTTGGCGAGGCGGATGGAACGTATCACATCTGGCCGCTCGATGATGAGCTGCCGGCGGATTACGATCCGCGCACGAGGCCCTGGTATGAAGCGGCCGTCGCGGCGGGTCGGACGACGCTGACAGAACCCTATTTCGACATCGCAACCGGCGTCGAGACCATCACGGTGGCGACGCCGGTCTATCGCGAGGGCGAGCTCCTTGGCGTTGTCGGCGCAGACTTTTCGACAGAAACATTGAGCAACGTTTTGAAGCGGACCGATCTTGGCGGGCTGGGGCATACGTTTCTTGTGACGAGTAAGGGAAAGATTCTCGCCCACCCGGATCGCGAAGTCATCTCGCAGAGCCTCGACCAGCATTACGCTGAAGATGCGCCGCAACTGGACGCTGGCGTACAATATCTTGATGGTCTCGCAGACCCGGAAATTGTCTCTTTTGTGGAGATACCGGCAGTCGCCGCCATCGACTGGCGCCTCGGCCTGTCGGCGAACCAGGAAAAGGCCTTCGCCGGCCTTAACGAGTTTCGCCGCTCGGCGGCGGTCGCCACCCTTGCGGCGGCCTTTTTCATGATCGTTGTGCTTGGATATGTCATTCACCGGCTTCTCGTGCGTCCGCTGAACAAGGCCCGCATGCAGGCTGACGCCGCAAGCGTCGCTAAATCGGAATTCCTGGCGTCGATGAGTCATGAAATCCGTACGCCCATGAACGGCGTTCTCGGCATGGCCGACGTTCTGCTGAACAGTGATCTGGACAGCCGGCAGAAGGAGCTTGTGTCGATCATCAATTCATCGGGCAATGCATTGATGACTGTCATCAACGACATCCTGGATTTTTCAAAACTCGAAGCCGGCAAGCTGCGGCTTTCCAGGAACAGTTTCAATCTTCGTCAGACCGTTTTTGAAATGGCGACGATGATGCAGGCGCGTGCGCTGGAAAAAGATATTGAGTTGATTGTCCGCTATGCGCCTCATGTGCCTGAAGGGGTTATCGGCGACGATGCGCGCCTGCGCCAGGTGCTTGGCAACCTGATCGGCAATGCGGTGAAGTTCACCCAGCAGGGATATGTGCTGGTGGAGGTCGATGGCGAGCGCAAGGGCGACGATGTGGAATTGACGATTTCCGTGCAGGACACCGGCATTGGCATCGCGCAGGAACAGGTGCCGCGCATGTTTGAAAAATTCGAGCAGGCGGATGCGTCGCATACGCGAAAATTTGGCGGCACCGGGCTTGGCCTGGCGATCAGTAAAAATATCATCGAACTGATGGGCGGCGAGATCGCTGCAGAAAGCCAGATCGGCAAGGGATCGCGTTTCGGATGTTCGCTGACATTGCCGGCTGATGACTCGGTTGCGGACATGCAGGCGCACGATGTTGAGGTTTTTGGCGGCGTGCGCGTGCTTGCGGTCGATGACAACGAAGTCAATCGCCGCGTGTTCAAGGAATTGCTGGACGGTTGGGATCTGCGTTCGACGATTGTCGACAGCCCTGTCGGCGCCTTTGCGGCTTTGGAGAAATCGCTCGCTGATGGCGATCACTATCACATTGCATTGCTCGATCATCAAATGCCGGGTGAAGATGGCGTGTCGCTTGCTAACCGGATGAAGGCGGATGAACGCTTCGCCTCCATGCCGATCATCATGCTGTCGTCGATTGGCGGATTGGAAACGGATGAACGGGCCTGTGACGGCAATATTGCCGTGTCTTTGTCCAAACCGGTACGGCCGTCGCAGTTGATGGATGCAATGACGCGCATGCTGGCGGATAATGCGGCGGCGGCGCTTCGCAACACGGCGGAAAAACTCAAAGCGTCGGCGCCGTCATCGGGGCAAGCGCCAGGCGGCAGAAAAAAGATCCTGATCGCCGAAGACAATACCGTCAATCAGATGGTGTTGAAGACTTTCATTTCTTCCGCCGACTACGATATCGTCATCGCTGATAACGGCAAAATCGCTGTCGACTTGTATAAACAGCATCGCCCGGCGCTTGTTCTCATGGACTTGTCGATGCCGGTGATGGACGGGCTGGAAGCGACAGCGCAGATCCGGTCGCTGGAAGCGGCCGCCGGCATGCCGGCGGCGCCGATCATCGCGACAACAGCTCATGTGCTGCAGGAAGCCAGGGATCAATGCGGCGACGCCGGCATGAATGATTTTCTGCCGAAACCGCTGAAAAAAGACGCTGTCGATGACATCATCGAGCGCTGGCTTGGAAACAATATTCAAAATAACGCCGTTGCTGTTTAAAGCGCTCGCAACGCCGTCAGTAGGTTTTGAAAATCCGCCGGCGCATCGCATTCAAAATGCAGCGCCTCGCCGGTAATCGGGTGTACAAAGCCCAGCACTTTTGCGTGCAGCGCCTGGCGCCGAAATTTTCTGATTACGTCAAGCGCTGTGTCGGCTGCGGCATCGCCAGGCCGTAAGCCGCCAAGCCCCGGGCCGCGACCATAGAGCTGGTCGCCGATCAGCGTGTGACCGATATGAGAAAAATGCACGCGGATCTGATGCGTGCGCCCGGTCTCAAGGCGGCACTCGATGAGAGAGGCGAGAGCGTCGCCTTTCAGTTTCGCGCGCGCGCGACCGAAGGTTTCAAGGACTTTGTAATGCGTCACCGCGCGCCGGGCGTTGTCATGCGTTTCCTCATTGACGACGGCCATTTTCTTGCGGTCTGAGCTGGCGCGGGCGAGCGCCGCGTCAATCGTTCCAAGACCGGGACGCGGCGCGCCAATGGCGATTGCTTCGTAAACCCGTTCAATGTCGTGTACGGAAAATGCGGCGGTCAGCCCCTGATGCGCCGCATCGTTCTTGGCGACGACCAAAAGCCCGCTTGTGTCTTTGTCGATGCGGTGGACAACGCCCGGTCGCGCGACGCCGCCAATACCGGAAAGGCTCGCGCCGCAATGATGGATCAACGCATTGACGAGCGTGCCGGACCAGTTACCGGCGGCGGGGTGCACCACCATGCCCGCCGGTTTGTTGATGATGATCAGGTCCTTGTCTTCAAAAACCACGTCGAGGGGAATGGGCTCCGGTTCGGGCGTGGGGTCGGCGACCGGCGGCAGGGTCAGGCGATACTGCTCGTTTTCACGTATTTTCCAGGAAGGATCGGTGAAAACATCGCCATTGCGTGTGACCGCGCCGCCCTCAATCAGCGCCTTAATGCGAGTGCGGGTCAGCCCCTCAAGGCGATCTGACAACCATTTATCAAGCCTTACGCCTGCATTATCCGCATCAATATGGAATGACGGCTCCTGGCCGTCAGTCCGATCATCGGACCCTGTCATGGGGTTGAGAGGTTGGCCGTCGCGCGTCATAAGCGTGGCGGTTAAGCGCCCGCAGCCACCGTGTCAAATCACAGGAGGGTCCCGGGGCAAGCGCGACGGAAGGAGCATCGAGGTGAAACTCGGAATGGAACAACGCGGTCATGACGATGAAAGCCCGATTGAATTTCGCGAAGCGGCGCCGTCGGCCTCGTCCGTTGCGTCAATGATCGGCACAAAGAATCTCCTGATCATCATCGTCACCATGCCGTTTGTGTTTCTGGTGGTGGTGATGGCGATCATTGCTCTATTTGGCGGCGCCGATAATGCGGTGGAAACTGCGTCGCCGGGTGCGGTGCGCTCCGTTCCCGCTGCCGAAGCGCTCGAAGAACCAGCGGCGTCCGCCCAGCGGGTTGTCCTGCCGATCCCTGCGGCGACGGACGGCGCCCTGGCTGGCATTACGCTGCCTGCCGGCGCTGAAGCCGGCGCGATCTCGCTTGACGGCGATCGTCTCGCCGTGCGGGTCGAGAGCGAAGACGGCGCCCTGATCGTGATTTATGATTTGGCGGCGAACACCGTGGTGCAGACGGTGCCGATTACTGCGGCGGATGACGGACAATAGTCGCTCATACTCCGCTTATCCCGGCTTTCGCCGGAATCAGTGGCGATAGTAAATCACTTAGCCCTGGAGTGTTCCAAACGCCTCAACCATCCGTCGCCGGAACGCTTCATCCGGCATCGGACCCGTGAGCGCGCCCATATTCTCGCGCATGTGATCGACGCGGCGGGTCGCGGGGATGGCGACGGTGAGCGCCGGGTGCGAGATGATGAACTTCAACAGGAACTGCGCCCAGTTTTCAGCGCCAATCTCTGCGGCGATATCGGGCAGGGGGTGGCGCATGACTGAATCAATCAGCGCGCCCTCGCGGAAGGGACGGTTGGCGATCACCGCAACGCCTTTTTCCTGCGCCAGCGGCAGGAGGCGCTGTTCCGCTTCGCGGTCGGCAAGATTATACGTGATCTGAATAAAATCGAGCGGGTGATCGCGCATGATCCGTTCGATCTGGTCATAGCGAATGCCGGCATAGCTGGTGACGCCCACATAGCGCAGCCGCCCTTCGGCTTTCATGGCGAACAGGGTCTCCAGATGCGCGCGCCAGCTGACGAGGTTATGGACCTGCAGCAAATCAAACTGATCGACGCCCCACCGCTCGCGGGTCTGTTCGATCTGACCGGGACCGTTCTCGCCGCCGGAAATCCAGACCTTATCAGCGGCGAAGAGCGCACCGGGGCGGCCGAGGCGCGTCAGTGCGTCGCCGATCACTGACTGTGAAGAGCCGTACATGGGCGATGAATCGACAACCGCGCCACCCATGGCGAAAAAGGTTTCCAGTACTTGTGTGCGCTGCGCGCGAAGCGTTTCGTTCTCACCGACATTGAAGGTCAGCCAGCTGCCCATGCCGATGGCGGGGATGGTCTCGCCAGTTGATGGAATGGTTTTTAAAAGCGGCGAGACTTGCGCGCGAGCGAGACCCGGTGCGATCGCCGCCGCGCCGGTCATCGCCAGTAAGTAGCGTCGTTTAATCGTGATCGTCACTCTCCCGGCGGCGCCAGATCAATGTCCAGAGGATGCCGGCTGACGTCAACCGTTTTATAGTCGAACCGCCAGAAGCCGTTATGCGCGGTTCCCCAGGCGGGAAAGTTGATGTTCCCATATGCGCGCACGGGACCATAGATATATTCCAGCCGCCCGCCTTCGCCGTCCGGCGCGCCCCAGCGGACGGGCTGGCCGGTCTGGTCGATTTCAAACCACCCCCAGTCGGCGCCGTTTGGTCCGGTGATGCGAATGGTCTGTGGTTCTTCAAGCGCCAGCGCAATGCGGTTGTCGCCGCGCGCGAGATTGTGAAGGATCGTATAGAAATCAAAATCCCAGAACGCGAGATTATTGGCGTGCTGTTCTTCATTTTGACGAATGAGACCGCGGGCGGAATGTTCAAGCCATGAGGCGTCTTCGGTCATCACCCAGATGACTTCGGCGCTGCGGCGTTCGAAGACCATTTTCTGACGCGGCGACGCGAGCTCTCGCCAGGCCCGCTCGACGACAGGCTCTGACAAGTCGCCGCGCCAGCCCTCATATTCAAGAAAAAGTGAGCGTGCGCCGGACCAGACTTCCGCGCCGCCTAACCGGTCGACCATCTTTTCCGCGAGGGCAATTGCTTCAGGGTCGCCTTTCAGTTCTGCCTTGGTGGGCGCTGCGGTAAGTGTGGCGATCACGAATGCGAGTGAAAAAAACGCTTTCAATGTATTCTCCCTGACGACTACGCCGGGAGGGCTAGCCTTGCGCGATGGTTCAAAGTTGCGAATTTTCAGAAGATGCGACCAACCGCCGGGTACGGACGGTCAACCGTGATCAGTTGAAAGGGTAAATCTTAGCGGATGTTGGATGATAGCCTTTCACGCCGACCGCGTCAGCGAGCTTGCTGAACGGCGGCTCGCCGGCGCGCAGCCGGTCGAGGATGGACGCAAAGTCATAAGCCGGGCGCCAGCCAAGATCGGCGCGGGCGCGGGCGTTAACATAGACCCTGTCGATGGAAGGAAACATGCTCCACTCGCGCTGCTCATAATCTGCGTCGAAGTCTGCATATCGGCGCAATGTGGCGGGCGCATCACGGCGAAGCTCCGCGAGATCTTCTTGCGTAAAGGGCGACGTTGCGCTGATGATATAGCGGCCAAAGCCAATTTCTGGCGCGCGCTCGATTGCAGCAAGGTGTGCAGAGACCGCATCCTCGATATCGACCCGCCGGAACAAAATTTCGTTGACCTTGGCGTTAACGCCATCGAAGTCATTACGTGTCGCAGCGCTATCATCATCTTCCGGGAAAAACCGGGATGTGCGCAGGACAATACAGGGAAGGCCATGTAATTTGTGAAAGAGCTCACACAAATCCTCCGCCGCGACCTTGGTGACGCCGTAAATGTTTTTTGGAACCGGAGCGACATCCTCGGTAATCCAGGCCGCGGGCGCGCCCGCGGGCGGCGTCAATGCATTACCAAATGCGCTGGTTGTGCTTGTGAAGATGAAGCGGCTTGCGCCTGCCGCGTGCGCGGCTTCCAGAAGGTTTAGCGTGCTGGTCACATTGACGTCGATAAAATCCTGTTTCGAATGACTTTCAACATGAGGTTTGTGCAGTGTCGCCGCGTGGATAACGGCGTCAACATTCGCCGTGCAGGATGCGACGAAAGTTTTATCCGTGATCGAACCGACATGAGTGGTGAACGGCGAGGACAGGATGTCGACGCCAACAGCGTCGTGGTCGGTCTGTTGCAGCGTTCGCATCAATGCTTCGCCAAGATGACCCGCGCTGCCGGTGACCAGTATTTTCATGAATTTTGCGCCTCCGCCACAATATGGAAACAGGTGATGCGGCGCTTGTATCCCCGGATCGAGAGGCGCTGACAACCTGTTTCTTGACAAGCGAAGACATTTACTTTAAAAAACAAAGTAATTTGCCATAGCGCAATAAAAGCGCTGTTTTGTGATCGGGAGCCGCATCATGACCGAAGATATCCGGGACGACCTCGCCTATGTGCGCGCGCTGGCGGAGGAAGGGCGCGATACGCCGCTGGTCAATGGTTTGACCTATCTCATCTGGGGATTGCTGGTCGCGGCGGCCGCGTTTTTGTCCTATGGCGACAATATGGGCTGGCTCAATCTCGGGTCTCTGGACGGGATCGCGATCTGGATTATCGCGATTACCTCCGGCTGGGCGCTGTCGATGTATTTTGGGCGCCGCGCTCACGCCAAGCCCGGGGCGTCAACGCTGGGTAATCGCACAGCGGCGGCTGTGTGGTTTGCCGTCGGCATCTTTGTTACTGGATTCTGGCTGACGCTGATGGTCGTCCATGACAACTTTACGGATGTTGGCGTGCCGCCCTATTTTCTTTTTGGTTTGATGTTTCCGATGGCGTTCGGCCTTTTTGGCGTTGCGTTCTTCGCCACTGCGGCTGCGGCGCGCGTTGGGTGGATGCGCTGGATTTCCTTCATTGCGTGGGTGTGCGCGGCATTGTCCCTGGCGCTGATGAACAGCGTGCATCAATCGCTGGTCGGCGGCGTCGGCACGCTTTTATGCTCCGCCTTGCCCGGCTTTATCCTGATGCGGAACGAACCGTCAGAGGTGGTGTGACTCCGTGGCGGCGAAGAAAGATGACGACAGCGATTTTGACTATCGCGAAATCGACGATGTGATTCATGGCCGCGTGCGGTTGTCGATCATGGCTTTTCTATCGGGCGCAGGGTCGGCGGACTTTACGCTGCTACGCCAGAAAGTCGGCGGCACGGACGGCAATCTGTCGGTGCATATCCGCAAGCTGGAAGAGGCGAATTATATTCGTGTCGAGAAGAAATTTTCAGGGCGCCGGCCGCTGACGATCTGTCACCTCACCAAAAAGGGGCGAGAGGCCTGGATCGCTTATATCGCGCGTATGGAAGCGTTGATGCGCCCGGACGCAGCACAATAGCAAAGACTACTTTCGCGATGAGAGAAGCCGCGATATCAGCCAGATCGGCACGACAATCGCGGCGCCGATCAACAGATAAGTCCCAAGCGTCAGCGCAATCTCGGAGATATTATCGCCGAGAGAGGAAAGCAGGCTGGTCAGGGTACTGAAAATACCGCGCCAGAATTCGCGCGGACTGAGACCGAAAAAAGAAAAAATCGCCCCGACAATAATACTCGCAATCACCAGCTGCAAAACGGTCCGGCCGCCAATGCTTTTGCCGACGCGCGTTCTTAAATCTTCCTCAGCCATGCGGCGGCCTCCTGAACATTGAGCCTGAAAAACATTTTACCGATCAGCGGCGCGACAATCAAATGCGGTGTCTTTACTGTCAGGGAACGCCGGGATTAAAGCGCTGCTATGACGCCTGTTTTTCTATATATAGTGAGCGGCTGGGGAACGGGAACGAGACGTTTTCCTCATCGAAGCGCTGTTTGACCGCTTTCGTCAGCGACCAGTACACGGCCCAGTAATCGCCGCCTTTGACCCATGGCCGGCAGAGAATGTTGACTGAGGAATCGCCGAGACTTCCGACTTCAATGACTGGCGCCGGATCTGAGAGGATGCGGTCATCCTTGTCGAGCTCGGATTTCAAGAGCGCCATCGCCTTGTCGATATCATCCGCATAGGAAATGCCAAAAACCAGATCAACGCGCCGTGTCGGATAGCCAGCGTAATTGACAATGACATCGTCAAAAATCTTGCCATTCGGGACAATGATCATCTTGTTGTCGGGCGTTGCGATCTCCGTCGTAAAAAGACCGATGTTCTTCACACTGCCTGAAACGCCGGCGGCTTCAACGAAGTCACCGACATCGAACGGCCGGAAGCCGAGCATCATCACGCCGGAGGCGACATGGCCGAGCGTTCCCTGCAGCGCCAGACCGATGGCGAGGCCGGCGGCGCCGATAATCGCGGCGAAACTGGTGGTTGGTACGCCGAAAACGCCCAGCGTTGTAATAATGACCAGCGCGACGAGACCGTAATAGATCAGGCTTGAGAGGAACCCGCCGAGCGTTTCGTCGATCTTGCCGGTGCGGCCCATGGCGCTGACCGCGATTTTTTTGACGCGGCCTGCAACCCATAAGCCGACAATCAGAACGACCAGCGCGCCGACGACGCTTGGGATATAGGCGACTGCTTTTTCCAGCATGCCTTGCAGGAAGGTCACTGCGATATCGATATTTTCCGTTGGCTGAGAAGCCTGGCCGCCGTCTTGTTGCATGTCTTGCGCTCCACTCTTGACGCGACGGCTATAGAGCGAACCGCGGGGTAAAGTGAAGGGCGCCCGCATCGCGGGAATTGCGACCGCCGGGCGCCCCAATAACCGTAAATTCTTGCCTGAATTCCGCATTTGGTGCGTACTTATCCCCGCCCTTCGCGGCGGCCTTATGATGGCGCTTCCGAATTTTTGAACTTTTTTGGAGGCAGCCCTCATGGAGCAATCCCCCCGCCTGTCCCTGTCCTACGTCATGCCCGCGCAGGCGCAAAAGCATGTCACCGTGAATGAAAGCTTTCGGCGTCTTGATGCGCTGACGCAGCTCGCCGTCCTGTCGCGGACCGTGGCGGCCGAGCCCGGCGCCCCGGCGGAGGGGGACTCTTATATTTTGCCTGCAAGTCCGACCGGGACCGATTGGGGCAATTTTAGTGCGAACAATATTGCCGCCTTTCAGGACGGCGCATGGATTGAGATCGCATCCGTCACCGGTTGGCGCGCCTGGATCGGTGATGAAAACGCGCTGGCGGCGTTTAACGGCGCCGGCTGGGGGTTGGTGACAGGCGGCGGCGCGGCGGAGACGGCGCCGCAGTTCGGCGTCAACACGAGTGCGGATGCAACCAACCGTTTTGCGGTTAAATCAGACGCTGTCTTGATCAGCCATGATGATGTCACGCCGGGAACGGGAGACATTCGTATAAACGTCAACAAGGAAACCATCAGTGATACAGCCTCATACCTTTTTCAGACTGGTTTCTCGGGGCGCGCTGAGTTTGGTCTGGTCGGCAATGATGATTTTCAGCTGAAAGTGAGTGCGGATGGCGCAACCTGGCACAGTGCGATGACCATCGATAAAGAGAATGGCAATATAGGAATTGGAACAGATAGTCCGGACCCTGATGCGCCGTTACACATTCTCCTGCAGTCTGCGGAAAACATCAAGTTTCAATGGGCTGGCGGCGTTAATCAAAGAGTGTTTTTAAAAAATAATGTCGGCGCTGCGGACCAGCGTACTTTCGCTTTTAATATTCGCGGCAACAACGAAAGCCGGATGATTTTGCAAGCGTATGATGATTCTTATACGGCTATTCGCAATCTCGTTTTCTTTAATCATGATGGCGGGATTGAAATCGGCTCGCCGACGGGAGGAAACAGGGGCGAAGGTTCGCTCAATGCTCAGGGCGTTTTTGACGACAACACGCTCTTGTCCTGTTATGTTTTTGATCAGGTATTAGACGCGCAGATCGATATTGAAAAATGGGATGCGAAAGTTCCGGCCAGAACGATCCCGCTTCGTGATGAAACCGGCGACGGTGCGCAAAAAACTGAGGCGCGCAGCCATGGCCCTGCCCGCAGGTTTGCCGCCCGTATTGGCACGGCCCATGACCCCCTGACGCTTGACGGATATGCACAACACTGGCGGGAGAAACGCCACCTTACCGCCATGCCCAACGAAGAGAATTTCAGCCCGGAAGATGGCCTCGCCACTGGCGAATGGATTCAACGCCTCGTCGAAACTGTTGAGATTCAAGCCGTTCTGATTGAACAGCTCAATACGCGTTTAAAGACGGTTGAAGCAGCGCATCCCCTCAAGCGGGTTTGAAAGTGAGGGCGACGCCATTATTGCAATAGCGCAATCCCGTTGGGGCAGGGCCATCCTTGAAGACGTGCCCCTGATGACCGCCGCAGCGCGCGCAATGGTACTCCGTACGCGGTACGATCAGTCTGAAGTCGCGCTTCAATCCAAGCGCGCCGGGAATATAATCAAAAAAACTTGGCCAGCCGGTGCCGCTGTCGAACTTTTGACCCGATTGAAAAAGATCAAAGCCGCAGCCCGCGCATGCGAAAACGCCCTCGCGCTCCTCATTGTCGAGGGGGCTCGATCCGGGGCGTTCCGTCGCTTCCTTGCGCAGGACGGCGTAAGCTTCCGGCGACAGGCGTTCTTTCCATTCCTTTTCGGACAGTTGCCATTTGTCATAATCAGGGATGGTCGCGGGATCGGGACTGTCGTCCGCCATTGGTCTCTCCTTTTTCGCCTTCGCTTCGCCGCTGCACGCCGCCGCCGCGCCGCCCAGAAGGCCAAGGGTGAGGCTGCGTCGACTCAATTTCGTTATGGGGCCGGTCATAAAGGCGTTCCTGTTTTACTGCTCAGTACGTTTGGAGAAGATTTAGCGATCAACCACCTCACAAAAAACCGGCCCCGGCTTCACAAATCGGCGCCAGCAGTAACAAAAGGCCGGCGTCCCGGTTCGATTTGAAGACAGCGAGGCAATTACGGCCGTCATGGATATCGAGTTTGAGGATTTGCCACGCAAAATGCGCGGCGGCAGGCGCGAGAGCGAGGAAATAGACGGGACCGGCGCCGCTGGCGGCGCCGGCGAGCGCAAAACCGGCAAGCGCCATGGTGTAAAACCCGGTGAGAAAATGTTTCGTAGCCGCGCCGAATTTCAGCGCCGTCGATTTCACCCCGATCAGCGCGTCGTCTTCCTTGTCCTGATGAGCGTAGATCGTGTCATAGCCGAGGGTCCAGAAAACGCCTGCCGCGTAGATGCTGAACGCTGTAATCGAAAGAGCGCCGGTAAGAGCCGCATAGCCGACAAGCGCGCCCCAGTTGAAAGTGAGACCGAGCCAGGCCTGCGGCCAATAGGTGATGCGTTTCATGAAGGGATAGGCCGCAACAAGACCAAGCGAGGCGAAGCCAAGCAGGATCGTGAAGCGATTGAACTGCAAAAGCACCGCGAGACCGATCAGACAGAGGAGGACAAGAAAGCCCCAGGCCTGTTTCACCGATATCTCGCCGGCGGGGATCGGGCGCAGCGCCGTGCGTTCAACCTTTCCGTCGAAATCGCGGTCGACGATGTCGTTATAGGCGCAGCCCGCGCCGCGCATGGCGTAGGCGCCGATTGCGAACAGGATTGGGTAATAAAGCAGGCGAAGGCTGGTAACCCCTTGTGCGGCAGCCAAACCCAGCCCCCAAAGGCAGGGGATAAACAACAGCCACGTTCCGATCGGCCGGTCGGCCCGCATCAGCCGCAAATAAGGCTGGGACGCTTTGGGCGCGCGGGCCACCCAATTGCCGGGAACGGCGTCGGGCGTTGCAGTCGGAGGGCTGGTCATGTCTCTTCTTGACCAAAAACCAAACCGCAGGTCAAACGGCGATATGACCCAGAAGCTTCTGTTTGTCTGTAGTCAAAACCGTCTCCGCAGCCCGACGGCCGAACAGGTTTTTTCAACCTGTGACGGGCTTGAATGCGATTCCGCCGGCCTGGCGCCTGATGCGGTTGCGCCGATATCGACAGCGCAGATCGCCTGGGCCGATATTATTTTCGTTATGGAGAGAATGCACAGGAATAAGCTGTCCAAAAAATTCAGGACTCATCTTAAGGGTAAGCGGGTAATCGTCCTGGGAATTCCAGATGACTTCGAATTTATGGATGAAGAATTAGTCCGAATCTTGAAAATGAAAGTGCCACAGTTCTTGCGATGATCCCTCGCCTTTATATTGACGCTCCTCTTGAAACCGACGCCGTCGCCCCATTGTCCGCGGCGCAGGCGCATTATCTGAAGAATGTTCTGCGCCGTGACGCTGGCGAAAGCCTTCTTCTGTTCAATGGCCGCGATGGAGAGTTCGCCGCTGATATCGTCGAGCTGAAGAAAAAGGGCGGTCTGGCGCGGGTCGTCTCAAAAACCCGCGAACAGGAAAATGAGCCGGATCTGCATCTTCTGTTTGCGCCGGTAAAACGCGGCGCGCTTGAAAACATTGTGCAAAAAGCAGTGGAGATCGGCGCCGGGCGCCTGACGCCGATCATCACGGAACGGACGGTCGCGCCCAGGGTCAATATAGAGCGTCTGCAAGCCATTGCGGTGGAGGCCGCCGAGCAGTGTGGCCGGCTCACCGCGCCAAAGATCACCGCGCCTGAAAAATTCGCATCCGTCATCGACGCATGGCCGGACGATCGCCTCATGATGTTCTGCGATGAAGCGGGCGATGACGAAGGCCAGGAATGGGGCGGGCGCAGCGGGCGCGCCATGCCGGCATTAGAGGCGCTGAAAGCCTTTGATAGCAAACCTGAAGGCTGGTCGGTGCTGACCGGACCGGAAGGCGGCTTTACGCCCGAAGAACGAGCGGCGCTGCGTGCAAAAGATTTTGTCATCCCGGCGACGCTTGGGCCCCGTATTCTGCGCGCCGATACCGCAGTAATCGCCGCGCTGACCTTGTGGCAGGCGGCGCTCGGCGACTGGCGCCGCCCATGACGTCACGGATGCGTGATGCAGATAGGGCTTGGCGTCTTGGCTTCGGCGTTCTAGAGCGAACGGCTATGGGAAGAGAGGCCGGGAGAAAAACGTGACGACGGCTAGCGAATCAAAAGGCGATGCGCCGTTGATTGAGTCAAACGACCAGTTAACAGAATATCTCGCCGCCGGCTGTAAGCCGAAGAGTGAGTGGCGCATCGGTACGGAGCATGAAAAGTTCGTGTTTTGCCGAACTTCATTGAAACCGGTTCCTTATGAAGGCGAAACCGGCATCCGCGCGATACTGGAAAAGCTCGGGCAAGAAACCGGCTGGTCGATTATTGCCGAAAATGATTTGCCGATCGGCCTGAAAGGCGAAGGCGCCAGCGTTTCGCTTGAGCCCGGCGGTCAGTTCGAACTGTCCGGCGCGCCGCTGGAAACAGTTCATCAGACCTGTGACGAAGTGCACCGCCATCTTGATGCGATTAAGAAGGTTTGCGATCCCATGGGCGTTGCATTTCTGGGGATGGGCTTTGCGCCGACCTGGACGCTCGATGAAATGCCGCGCATGCCGAAGCCGCGTTACAATATCATGCGCCGTTATATGCCGACCAAAGGTTCGCTCGGGCTCGATATGATGCACCGAACCTGTACGGTGCAGGTCAATCTCGATTTCTCTTCCGAAGCCGACATGGTTGCGAAGTTCAGAACCTCACTGGCGTTGCAGCCGATTGCAACCGCGCTCTTCGCCAATTCAGGCCTGTATGAAGGAAAACCGTCCGGATACGCATCCTATCGGGCGCATATCTGGACCGATACGGATCCGGATCGAACCGGGCTGTTGAAATTTGTGTTCGAAGACGGTTTCGGGTTTGAGCGCTATGCGGATTATATGCTCGATACGCCGATGTATTTTGTGCGTCGGAATGGCGAGTATATCGACGCTGCGGGTCAATCGTTCCGTGATTTTCTGAAGGGAAAGCTGCCGGCTCTGCCGGGTGAGCGCCCGACGATGGAAGACTGGGAGGATCACCTCTCCACGGCGTTTCCGGAAGTGCGCCTCAAGACGTTTCTCGAAATGCGCGGCGCCGATGGCGGGCCATGGGCGCGCATCTGCGCCTTGCCGGCTTTCTGGGTCGGATTGTTGTATGATGACGATGCGCTTGCCGCCGCCTGGGACGTCGCTAAAGGCTGGTCTGAAAACGAGCGCGAACAGCTGCGCGAGGACGCGGCGAAAGATGGACTGAAGGCAAGGATCGGCGGACGGACGGTTCAGGATGTGGCCGTTGAAGTTCTCGACATTTCCCGTGAAGGTCTGCGGCGTCGCGCCAAGCTGGGTAACCTCAAAGAAGACGAGACTACTTATCTCGATCCGCTGGTGAAGATTGCAAAGAGCGGCGTCACCATGGGCGAATACACGGCGCAGATGCTCGCCGGCGAATTGAACGGCGATGCAAAACGTCTTTTTGAAGAGTGTAAGTATTGATGTGAGGCAAGGTGCTGACGCCAGCCGTCTCTATGCCGCTCATTCCCGCGAAGGCGGGAATCCATTCCAATGACGCAATTGTAGATTCCCGCCTTCGCGGGAATAAGCGGTGGTGGGCGTGAAGTACAAAAATGCTGAAATAGACGTTTTTGATGATGTCAGCGCAGCTTGTACGGCGCTCGCAAAAAAAGATGCAACGCTCGCCAGGGCGCTGGACGCAATTGAGCGTCCGCATATCCGCCGTCGCCCCGGCGGGTTCGAAGCGCTGTTTCGGATCATCGTCGAACAACAGGTGTCCGTCGCCAGCGCCCAGGCGATCTGGGGCCGCTGTCAGGACGGCATGGCGGCGATGACGCCTCAAGCTGCGCTTCGCCAGGGGAAGGATGGTTTACGGTCGTTCGGCCTTTCCGGGCCGAAGATCCGGTATGTTCTCGCGCTCGCGCAGTCGATTGAAAAGGACGATCTCGACCTGGCGGCGCTGCCTGGCCTTGATGATGAAGACGCCTCTAAAATGCTGCAAACCATCAAGGGGATTGGCCCATGGACGGCGGCGATCTACCTGCTTTTTTGCGAGGGGCGGGTTGATATCTGGCCGCCGGGGGATGTGGCGCTGCTCGGCGCCTATGGCGCGGCGCGTCGGCGCGGTCCCCGTCCCGACATGAAACAGTTCGATCTGCGGGCGCGGAAATGGGCGCCTTATCGCGGTGTCGCGGCCCATATTCTGTGGACTTATTACGCCCATATTCGCGGCAGGGCGCCGATTTAGGCACTGTTGCGAAAATATCGCCGTTTTCGTCAAACTTCTGTCATGAGGAATCAGCTATGTGTTTTACTCATGAATGCGCTATTATATCTTCGCAGCAGGGGAGACCGCGTTTTCAGGTTTTCGTGTCGGCATCTTATTGGAACTGACAGCGCTTCCTGTGGGGGCATGCGGTGAGTATCGCCAGCCGCCTCCCTGATGCCTGTCCGGCGCTTGTGCTGAATGCGGACTTTCGTCCCCTAAGTTATTTTCCTTTATCTCTCTGGTCATGGCAGGATGCGCTGAAAGCGGTCTTTCTCGATCGCGTTGACGTCGTCGCGCAGTACGAAACCAAGGTGCACAGCCCAACTTTCGAAATGCGGCTGCCATCCGTCGTTTCGCTGAAGACCTATGTCAATCACTCGCGCGCGCCGGCCTTCACCCGGTTCAATGTTTTTCTCCGCGACAGCTTCGCCTGTCAGTATTGCGGCTCCACCGCGCGCGATCTTCTGACTTTTGATCACGTCATTCCGCGATCAAAGGGCGGGCGCACAACCTGGGAGAATATCGTTGCGGCGTGCAGTCCCTGCAATATCAAGAAGGGCGGCCGGTTGCCCCGCGAGGCGAAAATGGTGCCGGCGCGCACGCCGGAACGCCCGACGATGTTTGAATTGAACGAGCGCGGCCGCGCCTTCCCGCCGCATTATCTCCATGAGAGCTGGCAGGATTTTCTCTACTGGGATACGGAACTCGAGCCCTGAGCCGTCTGCTGGCGATTTGTGCATAGCCAGATCGTCGACTATAATTGTCCACAGGCAGGTGGGAACGGGAAATCACATGACAGAGAAGTATCAAGTCCTCGACAAGAAAATTACAATGTCGCGCCGCGCATTTGTGCAGGCTGCGGCTGCGGGCAATATTGTTATTTTGAGCGCTGGTTGTGAAACCGTGTCGCAGGCCTTTACGCCGAGCAGTGCGCAAATGGCGGAGCTTGCAGGTTCGGCGTGGACGGATCTGAAGAGTAAACAACCGACAACGAACGATCCGAAATATGTCTCGCGTGTGAACCGCGTGATGCCGAAAATTATTCGCGCGGCTGGCGATAATCCCGCCGGCTGGGAAGTCGCGGTTTTTGACTCTGATGATTTGAACGCTTTTGCTTTGCCAGGCGGCAAGATCGGTTTTTACACCGGCATTCTCGACATCATGGAAAACGACTCTCAAATCGCGACGGTGATGGGCCACGAGGTTGCGCATGTGAAGTTCAACCATTCCGGCCAGCGTTATGGCCGAACGGCGGCGACGCAGGCGGGTCTTGGCGTGGCGCAGGTCGCGCTTGGCGGCGGCGGACAGGGGTCGCAAATGGCGCTTGGCGCTCTCGGGCTTGGCGCGCAATATGGCGTCATCTTGCCGTTCTCGCGCCAGCACGAGCTTGAGGCTGACAAATACGGTCTCCGGTATATGAATATCGCCGGATACGATATGAACCAGGCGCTGCGCTTCTGGGAAAAAATGTCCTCCATGAAAAACGGCGCGCCGCCGGAATTCATGTCGACGCACCCAAGCGACGGAACGCGGATCGCCCAGCTGAGGCGTGAAATTTCTGTCCTTCAGGGCCGCGCCTAGAGGGCTTGGGCCTACTGCCGTAACATTCCGTTTCGCCTGACGGTTCTCGCTTCCGGGAGGTCAGGCGGATTTGGGGTGCGGCGTGGTCGGTTGATGCGCCGGCGAGCTTGAAATTTGCCAGTTACGGGTTTACCAGAGCGCGTTCTGCGGCATCCTTATGCCGCAGGGTTTGCCGCCTTAGCTCAGTAGGTTAGAGCGCTTGATTGTGGATCAAGAGGTCGGTGGTTCGAATCCACCAGGCGGTACCATTTCATTTCTTAAAATCTGAAAAGCAGCTTCGGGTTCGTCAGAAGGGCGATTTAAATTGCTTCCAGAACGGCGCCGCTGCGTCTTTTTCTGATAACGTCGCACTGTCCTCGTCAACGCCCCAGTCGATCGCGAGATCGGGATCGTTCCAACGCACCGCGCCATCGCTGTCCCGGTCGTAGTAGTTGTTAACCTTGTAAATCACGTGGGTGTCTGGCTCGAGCGTTGCGAAGCCGTGCAAAAATCCCTCGGGCACAAATAGTTGCGCGCCGTTTTCAGCGCTTAGTTCCACAGCGATATGTTTGCCGAATGTCGGCGATGAGGCGCGCGCATCCACGGCGACGTCGAGAATTTTCCCGGCCGCGACACGAACAAGCTTTGCCTGCGCAAAGGGCGGCGCCTGATAGTGCAATCCGCGAACCGTGCCCTTCTCGACGGAGCGTGAATGATTATCCTGCACAAACCGGATATCGACGCCTGCCTCGATGAACCGGCGCTCATTGTAGGTCTCGCTGAAAAATCCGCGATCATCGCCGAAGCGTGCTGGCGTTAAAATCAAAACGCCGTCAAGGCTGGTCTTCTGAACATCAAGCATCTGTTTTCCGTTCTGCTTTTTCGACGATCTTGTACAGCGCTGACTCAAAAAGCGCGCCGGCGTCATCCCATGTATAGCGCGTCGCTGTCTCATAAGCCGCATCGGACATCTGGCGCCACTCATCATCGCTCGCTTCGAGGATGTTGATGGCTTTTTCCGCAAGCGCGTCTGCGTCATCGATTGGCACAATATATCCCTGGCGGCCGTTCTCGATGACGTCTTCCGGTCCGCCGACAGCGGTGGAGACGACTGGACAGCGGCACGCCATGGCCTCCATCGGCGGCAGGTGAAAGCCTTCAACACGGCTTCCGCACAGCCAGAGATCGCATTGCGCGTAAACCTCACGTATTTTTTCCTGCGGCGGCTTGTAGTGAAATTCGCACCCTTGCGGCAGCGGCACCTGAGAATTCGGCGAACTTGCGCCAAAAGAAACAATGCGCAGATCCGGATAACGCTCTCGAACTTTTGCGATTGCTTTGGTCGTTGTCTCCACGCCTTTCACCCAACTGTCGGCATAGAGAAATCCGACGCAGGGCTGAGCGTTTTTCGGACGCGGCGAGGCGTGAAACTGTGTTGTGTCGGCGGTGTTCGGCACGCGCGCAATCGCAGGGGAGCCATATTCGTCCCGCATGGTGCGCTCAAGCCATTTCGATACGACGATCTTGTCAAAAGGCGCGCGATAGGTCGCCTGAACCCGGTCCTTCGGAAAATGCGGGAACACTTCATGGCCTTGCACGAAATACGCTTTTGCGCCTTTGCTGGCGCGCATCGCCATGGCCCACTCCGCCGTCAGCCATAATGTCGAGATGAGGATGTCCGCATCGGGAATGTTTTCATCCGTCAGGGTGTCCTGCCCCTCAATGATATTCAGATTGATTCCGGCGTTGTCATAGTGCGCCGCGGAAAAGCCTGGCTTGAGGACGACGCCGGTTCGCAGGAAGTAAGTCATTTTATGCCGCAATCGGACGTCAGCCGGTTTTAAGGCTGTGATCGTGATCTCGTGCCCGCGGTCTTTCAAATATTTCGCATAGATCGATACGACGCGGTCGCCGCCCCCGAGAGCGGGATTGAACAGCAGAAAATTTATCTTGAGTTTCTTATCCATATTCCAGATGTGTCGTTCCAAAAGATATGAAAGGCGCTTTCTACGCCTATTTCCATGCGTACGCTTCGTTTTCAGCAGGTTGATTTGCGTTTGGTTGTGAATTGTCCTGGTTAAACGATGGCGCGGCGGCGATGCGCGCCAGGGCGATCCCAATAGCCCCGAAGGCCCAGTATATGTCCGGGATCTGTCCCTCGCTGCTGGTGGTGAAGATTGTCAGCAAAATCCCGATAAGCGTTGCGAGATAAGCCCGGCAATAATTTGCAAATACAGGATCGCGTGTTCGGGCGGTTTTCAATGCTTTGCGCAAAGCGAGAACGACGGAGGCGAAGAACGCCAGAAAAAGGCCAAGTCCGATCAGACCCGATTTCAATCCGACCTGCAGATAGGTGTTCACAATATCGATAATGCCCTGTCCCTGCCGGAGAGATTGAAGCGCGCTGTGCGAGATAAAATCGCCCGAACCAAAGAATGGGTTTTCGAGAATTACGTCCCACGCCTGATCAAGGAGCTGGCGTCTGTAGCTGATTGTGTCGTCGGTGCCGCGGTCTCCAATTATCGGCAACAATCCAATAACGTTTTTGCCAAACGGGGTGAGAAGAGACAGGGAGCCGGCGGTAATTGCAATGACGCCTGCCTGGATCGAACGCGTCACAACCTTGGCGCTCAAAAGAATGTAAACGCCCAACACGGCAATGGCGCCAACCCACGGACCGCGAGAGAGAGAAACGATGAGCCCGCTCGTCAGGAAAGCAAAGCCTGCGTAACGATAGAGCGCAGGGATTTTTTTCTCGTTCAAAACCGCAAGCCCGACGCCGATTGCGCACATGCAGACAAAGCCCCAGACGATCGGGTTGAAGACGGAGGCTGACGCGCGCAGATAGCCCTCGCGCAACACGTAACCAAATGGCATCGCGCCAAACCAGTTTGAAGATACTGAATAGTAAAGGTGCCAGTTTTTGATAAATTCGACGATTGAAATGCTTGACAGCACCAGTACGGGGAAAACAAAAGCCGCCGAGAGAACGCGAATGTCCTCAAACGATTTCGGGTAACGGCTGAATGCATAATATAGCGGCGCCACGGAGAGAAATTCCTGAATGGCGGTGCGCAGCATATGCGTGAAGCTTTCGGCGCGTACCGAAAGTACCAGTTGTACGATCAAAAACAGCAGAAAAAATAAGTCAGCGCCGCTGCCGACCTTGCTGATCTTTTTCATGTGTCGGCTGACCAGCATCGCAGGTATCAGGACAACAGCCGAGACGACAAGTTGCGGGTTGACCGCAATCAGTTTGTTGATGCCGGCAAAACCCGGTATCTCTTCGCCAAGCGTTGGGACAAAGCTGAGCAGCAATAAATAGACCGCCGGCTTTACAGGCTCGCCCCGAGACAGAACAAAAACAACGCCAGCCGAGGCGATAATAAAGAGCCAGTAATTCGTTAACAGAAAAGCGCAGGCCGTCATCGCGAGCCAGGTTAAGCTCCAGTTATCGACCCGTTTTCGCCCGACCAGATTCGCAAATGGTTTGCGAAAAAACGCCAGCGCCACAACGGAAATAACCAGGACGACGATGAATGCTTTAAGGTGCGCTGACATGCTGACTGTCCGATCAAACCCTTACTGGCGCTCAGCGGGCGCTGTTCCCCGTCGCCGCGCATATTCATAATATCGTAGTTGAACCATCGGATTACTATTCATCGTGGCGTCAATTGAGCAATTAGCTTAGTTGCATAGCTTAGTCGATAAACAGAAATGAAGTTGTTAACCGTCATGACCTCGCCTGACGCCTCGCAAACCGGATCAACTGGCGTGCTTTCTCTGCGTCGCCGCGTCCAGTCAGGCGGCTTTTTTGCGCTGGGCGGCTTTGGCGCCGGGCAGGCGCTGCGCCTTCTGTCAAACCTGATCCTGACGCGGTTGCTGGTTCCGGAAGCTTTTGGCCTGATGGCTGTCGCGGTATCAATTAACGTCTGGGCGGTCATGCTGACCGACATCGGCATTCCTTCGAGCGTCATTCGAAGCCGTAACAGCGATGACCCTGATTTTTTGCGGACCGCCTGGACCATGCAGATCGGACGCAATTTTCTGGTCTGGATCATTATCGTCATTGCGGCGTTTGTTGTCTTCATGCTGGCGAACGCCGGCGCATTTCGCGCCGGGAGTATTTTCGCCAACCCGCTGCTGCCCTGGATCATGGCGTCAATCAGCGCGCAGTTGCTGATAACCGCTTTTGCGTCCGTCAATCAGCATCTGGCGCAACGCAAACTGGCCGTAGGCCGTGTCATCGCGCTGGAAATCGGGACGCAACTTTTTACGATGGCGACAACAATCACCTTTGCCGTGCTGGGATATGGCGTATGGGCGCTGGTTATCGGCATGCTCGCCGGTGGCGCGGCGAACGTCATTGCAAGCCATTTTATTTTCGCCGGCCCGATGATGGGTTTCCGTTTCAAGAAAGAATATGCGTCGGAGATTTTCCATTTCGGCAAATGGCTGGTGATCGCCTCTTTTTTTGGTTTTCTCGTTAATCGGGGCGATCAGGTTCTTTTTGGCGGGCTGATGACGGGCGATCGCTTCAGTCTCTATGCGATCGCGTCAATATGGATCGTCGCGGCAGCCACTGTCATGGAAACGATCATCAGTCGGATATTCTATCCTGCTTTCAGCGAGATTTTGCGTGACCGCCCTCAGGATCTGACGCAAGCCTATCGCAAGACGCGATTGCTTATTGACGGCGCCGCCATCGCATTGGCCTTCGGCGCATTCTTTTTCGCCGAATTCGCCTTCTCGATTATCTATCCGGGCAATTACGCCGGCGTCGGATATTTTGTGAAACTGTTGTCGCCGTTTTTATTGATGATGCCGTTCCGGTTGATCAATACGGCGGTGCTGGCGGCGGGCGACAGCCGTAACTTTACCGCTATTACCGTGCTGGCGGGCATTTCCATGCTCGTGGTGACGCCAACCGTTTTTCATTTGTTTGGGGAGCGTGCGGCGGTTGTGAGTTTTGCCGCCATCGAAATGGTTGCGCTACCGATTATCTGGCGACAGGGCGCAAAGCGCATCAATTTCGATATGTTGACGGAAGGGCGCGCTTTATTTGCGTTAGCTTTTTTACTGTCGCTCATATTCGCTACCGGCTAACGCCCGGGTTGTTGGTAGCGTTAAGCTTTCGTTAAGCATCGCGCCTTGAGCGTTAACAAGATTTCATCTCCAGTATTTTCAAACCTTCCGGAATTAAGGCTTTTTCAGTGATCTGCGCCTATCACAGGTTTTGTTAACCTTAACGCTTCTTCCTGGTTGACGACGGTTGTGAGTTACGGGTGGATCATGCGCAGGCGTAGACTGAATTTTCTTCTCAGCGTGGCGATTTTTTCCTCTGCGGCGACATTGGCGAGTGTTGCGGCGGCGCAAGTCACCGGCACGGGATCGCTTTATCCGCCGGAAGCGGACGCGCCGGTTCAACTGATATCAAAAGCGTCAGTTGAGCCTGGAAACAACACAACGGCTGTCCTCGCGTCGCCGCGCATGGCGGAAAATCGCAAACTTGCAAAAGCGCTTGGGCCCGCCGGCTATATTCTCAATAGTGTTGGCGTGACTAGCGAGTTCAGTGCGATTGTTCGCCAGGCGGTTGGTCGTCATCCCGCCTTTCATTCTCAAGTGTCTGCGCTTGACGAAACCCGAGCCGAGCGTCGCCGTGCAAGCTCCGCACTTTACCCGCAGCTGTCAACGCAGTTCCGGGGCGATTACTCGATCGCCCGCGATTTTGGGCAAAATACGGACAATGCTGTTGAGGCGTTGCGGCCCCGTGAACAGTTCACTGCAGGCATTTCCGCCTCCCAACTGGTTTTTGACGGCGGCGCAACCTTTCAGCGGATCAAAAGCGCTCGCGCTCGCAACTCTGAATTCAAAAACGCAATCAGCACTCGTATCAACGATTTATCCCTGGCGTCGCTTGCCGCTTATCATGACTATGCAACCCATCAGGCGCTGCTGTCGCTTGGCGACGCCTTTATTCTTCGGCATGCGAAAATTCTTGATGATGTTAAAGAGCGTGAGCGCCTCGGCGCCGGCTCCAAAGCGGATGTGACAAGAGCGATCGCCCGTCTCGCTGCGGCGCAGGCGCGTGTAGCGGAAATTCGTGAAAGCAAACAACTCGCCGAAATTCGGTATCTGGAATTTTTTGGGGAAACGCCGGGCATTCTGCATCGACCATCGTTTGATGCGTTCGCGGTTGAAACGCGCGACCAGGCCGTAACGGCGGCTCTGATGCGAAGCCCTGAAATAGCTGTCGCTTCGGCGCGCGCCGATGCATCGCAGGCGGATTACCGGGCGGCGAAGGGCGCACGCTTGCCGGAGGTGCGTGTCTCAGTCGATGCGGTAAAGTTCGATCTTTTTGACAGCGGCGACGACTTCGATGTGCGGGCTGGCGTCAACCTCAACTACAATATCTTCGGCGGCGGCGCGCGTTCTGCGGATATCGCGCAAGCTGCATCACGCGCGCGCCAGAGCCAGTTCGGCGCAGATCAAATCCGTCAGGAAGTCGCACGTGATGCTGCGATTGCTTTTGAACGCGCGCAAGGCGCCGCGGCGCGCCTGAAAGCGCTGGAAACGGCCGTGGTGGCGCACGACGAGACCCGGGAATTGGTTCTTGAACGGTATCGGGTTGCGCGCGGCGATCTTATTGACGTGCTGCAGGCGGAGAATGATTATTTCGAATCCGGCGTCGCCTATCTCACCGGTCTCGCCAATCGAGACATGGCTGTCTACGGCGTTATGGAACACACCGGCGAGTTATTGCGGTTCTTTTCTCCGCAGGAAGAATATGCCGATATTATGGGCGGGGTCGGCAATGGGTAAGGCGACTGCGCGACTGAAGGAAATCATTCCAACCAAACACTGGCTGTTTGCGCCCTTGCGCGACAACGTCAAGATTTACGGCCAGACCGTGCTTGCCGCCGCAATCATCAATACCCTCGGACTGGTGTCATCGTTCTTTATCATGACGGTTTATGACCGTGTTCTGCCAAATCAGGCGGTCGAATCTTTGATTGCGCTGACGATCGGCGTGTTGATCGCCCATATCTTCGACTTCACGCTGAAGTCTCTTCGCGGCTATTTTATCGATATCGCCGGGCAACGGCTTGATGCGACAGTGGGCGCATCTGTTTTTGACAACCTCATGTCGATGCGCCTTGACGCGAAGCGCGGGTCGACCGGGGCTGTCGCCGGCTTGATCAAGGAATTTGAAAATCTGCGTGATTTTTTCAGCTCCGCGACGCTTGTGGCGATCGTGGACCTGCCGTTTATTTTTCTTTTTATCGCAACCATCGGTCTGGTCGCAGGGCCGTTGGCGCTGGTGCCGCTCATTGGTGTTCTGGGAGCGATTATCGCCGGCGTTGTAATCCAGCCGTTGATCATGCAGCGCACGAAAGAGGCGATGACCGAGGGCCACCAAAAACATGCGGTGCTTATTGAAACGCTGGGCGGTCTTGAAACCGTCAAAAGCGTTGATGCGGCGCCGTTGATGCGGGCGCGCTGGCGCTCAGGCGTGATGCGTCAGGCGCGTGTCGCCACCATGGGGCGGTTCTTTAACCAGTTTGCGGTCAACGCCGCAGGCTTTGCGCAGCAGTTCTCACAGGTCGGCGTTGTGGTGATCGGCGTCTTTCTTGTCGGCGCGCAGGAAATTACAACCGGCGCGCTGATTGCCAGCGTCATCCTGACTGGCCGCGCCATGGCGCCGCTGGGGCAGGTCGCTTCGCTCTTAAGTCGCGTTAATGGCGCATATGCGTCCTACAAGTCATTGAACGAATTAATGACGATGCAGTCGGAAGTTGATCCAAACCGCGACTATCTTTCACGCCCGAACCTTCAGGGCAAAATTGAATTTCGCGATGTCAGCTTCGCCTATGACGGCGGCGCCGTTCGCGCGCTCGACGACATCAGCTTTACGATTGAGCCGGGGGAACGTGTCGCCATTCTCGGCAAGAACGGATCGGGCAAAAGCACCATCGTTCGCCAGATCACCGGCATTTTCGAACCGACGGAAGGGTCCGTGCTGGTTGATGATACGGACATCCGGCAGATCCACCCAACCGACCTGCGCGCCAATATCGGCTCCGTCCTGCAGGATGTTTGCCTGTTTTCCGGCAGCATCAAAGAAAACATCGCTCTTGGTGTCGAAGGGCTGTCCGATGAGGACATTTTGCGCGCCGCCAAGATTGCGGGTGTCCATGATTTCGTGGGCGCGACAGCCGGCGGTTACGATCAGCGCCTGGCGGAGCGGGGCGAGGGGTTATCCGGCGGCCAGCGTCAGGCGATTGCGCTTGCGCGCGCCCTGGTGTCGAAGCCGTCGATCCTGTTGCTCGATGAACCATCCAGCGCGCTCGACAGTCAGGCGGAAGCGGCGCTTATTGCGCGTCTCGACCAAGCGACGCGGGGGCGGACTTTGCTTGTCGTCACACATCGCATGTCCATGGTGAAGCTGGTGGACCGTGTCATCGTACTCGACCGGGGACGCGTTGTGGTTGACGGACCGCGCGACAGCGTTCTTCACGCCATGGCGTCAGCGCGCCAGACAAACACAAAGCAATTGAACGGTCCGCCGCGTCTTGTTCCGACGGAGGCGGCGTAATGGCACAGTCTCGCGCTCTGGCGCCGATGGAAGTGGACGTCGACGAGGAGATGCTCATAGAGCCATCGAAGGCCGCGCAATATTTTCTCTATATTATCGCGGGGTTGTTTTTCACGACGCTGCTCTGGGCGTCCGTTGCAAAACTTGACCGGGTCACGCGGGGACAGGGGCGCGTCGTCACGTCAAACCAGCTTCAGGAAGTGCAGTATCTGGAAGGCGGCATTGTTCAGGAGATTCTCGTTTCAGCCGGCCAACAGGTCGCCAAGGGCGACGTTCTGATCAAGCTCGATCCGACACAGATGAATGTTGAATTTAATCAAGGGCGCGAGGGCTATAATGTGCTGGCCTCGCGTATTGAACGCTTGGAGTCTGAAGCCGGACTGCGGCCGGTTGCGTTCAACACCGCGTTGACGCGCGCCGCGCCGCGCGTGGTTGCGAATGAACGAGCCCTTTATGAGGCCCGCAAGGCTGAACTTGACGCTTCTCTGGAAGTGGAAATGCGCAAGCTCGATCAACGGCGTGAAGCGCTGGAAGACGCAAAAGTGTCTCTCGCAACAGCTGAAGAGGCGCTGGGTCTCGCTGCGCAGGAAATGAATATGATGGAGCGGCTTGTCGCCAAAGGCATTGAGCCGCAGGTTGAATTGCTGCGTGCGCGCCAGCGAGAGGCCGCCGCCCGCAGCGATTTTCAGCGCGGCAAAATTGCTGTCAATCGCAGTGAGGCGGAAGTCGCTGAAGCGCAAGGGGAGATCGAACGCATCCGAACGACTTTCGCCGCATCCGCCGCAGACGAACTTGCCAGGAGCAAGGCGGAGCTTGAAGAACTGAAAGGCGAATTGCCGGCGCTGGAAGACAAGGTGGCGCGGACAGATGTACGCGCGCCGGTCGCGGGCGTTGTCAATCGTGTGCTCGTATCCACTGTTGGCGGGGTTGTAACGCCCGGGGAGACCATCGTCGAAATCGTGCCGAGCGAAGACACGCTGCTGGTGGAGGCAAGGATTAAACCGGCGGATATCGGATTTTTACGAGTGGGTCAGGCGACCAGGGTCGGCATCACCGCTTATGATTCATCGGTTTATGGGTCCATGGCCGGCGTCATTGAAACGATCAGTCCCGACGCCATCGAAGACGAAAAAACCGGCGAGAGTTATTACAATATAAGCGTGCGCACCAATGCGGACGCCCTGCAAAGCAAGCGCGGGGATTTGAGAATTCTGCCCGGCATGGCGGCGGAGGTGTCAGTCCTCAACGGCAAGCGCACCGTTCTCGCCTATATCCTGAAACCTCTGGCTGACATCGGCGACAAGGCCATGCAGGACAAGTAGAGGCATACAAGATCAGATCGCTTCATTGGGCTTGTTTCGAGAAGTGATTTGGCCTCTTTATGCGGCTTCCGCTTGAGCTGAAAACAGGTCCGCCGCCTTATGACTGCGCCGATATCGATCATTGTCGTGAACTATAACAGCGGCGATCGATTGCAAAAATGTCTGGCGGCGCTGGCGGCGCAAACCTATCGCAACTTCGAGATTATCGTTGTCGACAATAATTCGACCGATAATTCCTTGAACGTAGAGGCGCCTGAAGGCGTTGATTTCAAGATATTGCCAATGGCCGAGAACGTTGGTTTCGCCGCCGCCAATAACCGCGCGGCGGAACAGGCGAGCGGAGATTGGCTCGCTTTTCTAAATCCTGACGCCTATGCGACACCGGACTGGCTGGAAGCCTTTGTCGCCGGGCGTGAGCGTCACCCGGGCGTTGACGCTTTTGGATCGCTTCAGTTGAATGCGCACGATCCCTCACGGATTGACGGCGCCGGCGACGCCTATTTCGCCGCCGGCATTTCCTATCGCGGTCATTTCAATCGGCGCGCGGAAACAGCGCCGCCGGAGGGGGAGTGCTTTGCGCCTTGCGCCGCCGCCGCCTTTTATCGAAAAGAAACATTTGAAGAGCTCGGCGGGTTTGAGGAGAGTTTCTTCTGTTATTCTGAAGACGTCGATCTCGCATTCCGCCTGCGCCTCCTGGGCGGGCGCTGCGTGCAGCTTCATGATGCGATCGTTCACCATGAAGGGTCTGGCATCACCGACCAACTCGGCGGCTTTGCTGTTTATCATGGGCACCGAAACCGTCTGTGGACTTACTTTCGCAATATGCCTTTACCGCTTCTTGTTCTGACATTGCCGGCGCAAATAGCGGTGTCATTATTATTGGTCCCGGTTTTTGTGGTCAGAGGGTGTGGCGGGACCTATTTGAGAGCCGTCGGGGACGCCCTCACTGCGATCCCTGGCATGGCCCCGGATCGCGCCCGTCTTCAGGCGACCCGTCGCGTGTCCATTGGCGCTTTGGCCAGGTCGATGACATGGTCGCCGATCAGATTTCTGAGGCGGCATGCAGATATTCGAGGCCATGTAAGCGCGCTTTGAAAGAGGTGTAATGATCATAACTCGTACCTCTTTTAGTTGAACTCAGCGCGCCTGTTTCTCGCCTGTATCGGGTTGGAATGGTGATTGCATTGCGAATATCTCGTGATTTATTTTTTTATTCAGCCGCCTGTGACCGGTTTTTGCCGCAAATGAAATAAAATCTATGAAAATCCTCATATAGACAGGGTTTTATGATGATGCCGGGGTTGCGTAAAGATGGCTTCGGCCTTTAGTTGACGGGCGCGGGGCGATTGTTTTTGGTATGATGGAGTAAGAGATGACACCAGGAGACGACACATTAGACGGCACCGGCGGCGACGATACGATTAATGGTCTTGCCGGAAACGATTTGATTAACGGTCTTGCCGGTGACGACTCGTTGCTGGGTGAGGGGGACGACGATACGCTTGATGGCGGCGATGGGGTTGATACCCTGATAGGCGGCTCTGGGAACGACAGGCTTATCCTTGGGCCGGCCGCAACCGCTTTTGGCGATGGCGTCAATGTCGCCGTTGTTGATGGCGGCAGTGGAACTGATACGCTTGTCATTCCCTTCAATCTCAACCAGGTGCAACCGTCGATCGGTGACGTAGATCCTCAGTCGACATTCCTCCTTAGTGATCCATCCGATTTTGATATCAATCCCGTTGGAATTGAGTTGCTTGAGTACAACGACCAGACACGCGAACTAAACCTTGGCACTGCCGGTGATGACAACCTGACAGCGACCCTCGGATTTTCTGCACTGATGGTATCAGGCCTGGGGAATGATACTCTCACAGGGTCAAATTTTGCTGACTCGATTCAGGCAAATACTATTGCTGTAAATGATGGCGACAAGACTATCAATGGGTTGGGGGGGAATGATGCTCTCAGTTCTGGTGATGGCGATGACTCTATTCTGGGTGGATCTGGTGATGATACGCTGATTTCCGCAGAAGGCGCCGACACGCTTAATGGCGAAGGCGGCAACGACTTCTTGACTGGAGGGAGCGGGAACGACCTTTTGAATGGCGGCGCAGACGTTAATACCATTCTTGGCGAGGCGGGCGATGATACGCTGATTGGCGGCGCCGGCTTTGATTTGTTCAACGGTGGCGCTGACTCAGATCGTGTCGATTATTCGGCTTCTGCGTCCGGCGTGACAGTCAACTTGTTTACTGGCGTTGCGATTGGCGGCGATGCGCTGGGAGATATTCTGGTCAGCGTTGAAGGCGTAACAGGCACCGTGAAAGGGGATGCGCTGACTGGTACGGATGGCGATAACTACTTCGACGGCGGCGCCGGCAATGACAACATTGATGGCGCAGGCGGGAATGACACAATCCTTGGCGGTTCAGGCCGTGATGTAATATCAGGCGGCGCAGGTAACGATCGGATTGACGCCGCGGCTGGAGCCGACACAGTAGACCTGGGTGGAAACAATGACAGTGGGTTCGGTGGTACCGGCGATGACTCCATGTTCGGAAGCAACGGCAATGACACACTCTCAGGCGGGGCCGGCAATGATACCCTGGAAGGCGGCAAGGGCTTCGACTTTTTGCTTGGCGGAGATGACAAAGACTCTCTGACCGGCGGTGCGCTTGATGATACGCTGGTTGGCGATGGCGGCAACGACACGCTTGATGGCGGCGATGGCGATGACCGGATTTTAGGCTTGGGGCAACGGGATTTGATCCTCGCCGGCTCGGGGGACGATCTTGCTGATGCTGGCGCTGGGAATGACACCGTATTTGGCGGCGCTGGGCGAGATAACATGTTTGGCGGCAATGGCGCTGATCTGATGAGCGGTGAAGGCGGCAATGACACGCTATCAGGTGGTGCGCTCAATGATACGTTAGATGGCGGCGGCGGGTTTGATGTTCTCCTCGGTGGGGATGGCGATGATTTACTCGATGGTGGTAATTTCAACGACATTCTTCTTGGGAATGCAGGAGATGACACTTTTGTTTTCGCCAGAGGCGGCGATACGGATACTTTGCGAGATTTTGTAGCTGGCGCGGCGACGGATGATGTCATTCGCCTGGTTAATTTTGGCCCTGCCTTTGATAGTTTTGCGGAGGTGCAGGCGGCGGCGACCGATGATGGTGCTGATACAACCATTAATTTCGGTTCAGGCGATGCGATCATTATCCAGAATGTACTGGTTGGCGATCTCGATGCGGACGATTTTATTTTTGGATAGGCCCGGTTTCATAACCGCTTTCGTCCAGGCTTCTTAAAACTTCACAAGCGATGTTTGTGGCGTGATTTTGAGAGCTTGGCGAAAGCGCGGGTGATGCTTTGTTCGCCTGTCAGCGGCAGCTGTTTATTTTACTTCATCGATTTTTTAAGCCTGCGTAACGCGATTGTGAGTCGGTCGGCAGTGTAGGTCAGCGTATAGCGTGGTGATGCGGCCAGGCGTCTACATGCGCCAATAACCCCCCAAAGGTTTTTTTGCTGAATTTTCCATGGCGGGTCATTTGCTTTCGTTCTGAAGGTAAGCAATCTGGAAACTGTTGCGCGAAGCACTTCCTCTCCGGGGTCGTTCTGGAATGCCAGCAGGTTACCCCAAGCCTGATTTGCAACTTTGTTTTCAGGATAACGAAAAAGGCGCCGCCAGTCATGAGCTTGCCCGTACTGCAAAATGGGATGCCACTCGCTGACGTAAACTGTGTACCCTTTTTCTGCGAGGAACTCTGCGATATCTTTCCAATTATGCTTGGAGTCTTGAATTTTGCTGTCTTCAAATTCGCATTCTATAACTTCGGGCTGTAGCAGTTGCCAGGGCGCACCTTTCAAAACTGCGAAATCCAGTCCTTCAACATCTATTTTCAGAAAAGTAACTTCTGAATACTGCTGTTCCTGAACGACGTTTGATAAAGTAGTGACTTCAACCTGGGCGGCTTCCAGGTGCGTGTTATGAAAAGGCTGCAGACTGCTGATGCCTGTGCTTTGATTAGATCGAAAGAAAGGCGCTCCGGGTTGTGCAACATCACTAAGCGCGCGAGCGTCTATTGTGACGTTAGAGAATGCCCCTATCTGTTTAGTGAGCGTTTCCCGATTTTGTGAATCGGGTTCAAAACACTGTATTTTCCACCCCAGCTTTTGAAAGGGCATTGCGGAAGCGCCAAAATGCGAACCGATATCCAGCATGATATTCTGTATGCCGCGACGATTTTTGAGCAATTCATAAATTACTGCTGACTCATCTACTTCAGCATGCGCACTCCGCGGCAATGAGATTGGCTCTGCAATGGGTCTGGTGCCGGCTTTGGAAAGCGCCTGGCGAAGCGCTTTCCGTTTTTCGGAGATATTCATTTTTTCAAATGCAATACTTTGGCCTTTTTGCGCCAGTTCTAATCGAATCTCCGGTGACTCGATCAAAGCGCGGAGAGCTTTTTCAATGGCGCTCGTGTCGGGAGAGTTTATTCTTACGCCACAGTCGACTTCGTCGAGCATGGAAAGTGTGGCGACATCATCCGGGCCTATTGCAATAAGCGGAGATCCGCTTGCAAGGCATTCTGAAAGCTTGTTTGCCAGCGAGTAACGCGTATACGTCTTTGATGGAGCATCAAAGTTATAAGCGATGACGACAATATCGCTTGAGGATAACCACTCGCGGTATCTTTGAGGCGACAAGTCGCGCGTGATAATCGAGGTCTTTTCAAATTCCCTGAAATGGCGCTTTGCCTGTTTGCCCCAGAATTTGCGTGTTTTAATCTCAAAACGAATATTACAACCTTGCTTCGCTAATGATTCTACCGCTTGTGACACAAGTAATAGAGAGGCGAGCGTCATATTCTCAGCCAGCGAGCCGGCATAACGTACTGTTGCAATGCTTGATGTCGTACGTTGCGCCTTTGGCCATTCATGGGGGTCAACGCCATTGGCTACAGCGATGAACTCTTTGCCGTAACGTTGGCGAAAAGCTTCTGACATAGCGCTGCTAATGGAAAGGCGGCAGTCCGCCTTGTCCACGAGGTTTAGCCAGTCCTTTTTAAGGCGCTCGATAGCGGGGGCGCTGGAAGTCGCATGGGCGCCTGGCCAGTCATCCATGACCCACAGGGCAAGCGGCAGCTCGGTTTCATCTATAATTATTTTTGCAAGATCATGAAATTGTTCAGTATGGGGAACCGGGCGATACAGGATTATATCAGGATTAAATATACAGATTTCTTTCCAGACATCTCCAGGACTTCTCAGTTTTCCTGATGAAAATTGCCGCGATGAGGTTGTCGCCCCGTAGATACCGAATGTGTCATGGCGTATTGAGTAAAGTTGCATTACTCGATCTTGCGGCCATGTCTTAAGAAGGTTCGATTTGATTTCTCCTGTTGCCGTTCCGTCACCTATGCGTGTGTGATCAATCAGGAAAAGGCGAGGAAAGTCCTCGGAATTTTTTGCTGCCTGGCTCATAATGTTACGCAGATTATCATTGGGTCTAACACAAAGAAGCTTTGTGTGATTCTCTTGAGAGAAGCAGTCTTTCTTATATCATTGAATAAACCGGATCTTATTTTCATCACAATAGCTAAAACCGTATATGGATGGCGCCGATCCCTTGGGTAACGTTTTAATGTTGCATCATGCAAGGCCAATTGGCGGATGTGACAGTGTGACGAGCATAATTTCAATTAGAGCTGTTCATATATAGTGCTCTATATATATTAGTCGCGTTGATCTCTATCTGCTTTCGCATACTCTTCGAGCGCTTCGATTCTTCGATAAAGCGCTTTAATATGATCGACGATTGTTTTGCGAATAAACAGCAACGCAATCCAGACAGCGCTAATTGATACAGTAATCATCGCAATAGTGAGGAGGGGGATGCCGGGCGGCGAAATTTTGCTGGCCGCGAAATAGCTGACAGCAAGTATAATCGCCGGGGCGATGGACGCGACCCATTCGTGTTTTATGAAATGGCCAAGGCGTGAAAGGCGACCTGTGGTGTCGGGCTGGAGGTTCAGTGTCGATCTTAATGACGTATTGTGTTCCGCTGGTTGTACTGCGGAGCCGTCCGCCAGATAGTCTTCTAAATCTATAAATGGAAAGCATCTTATCGCCGAGGCTTTGTTTGCATTGAAAGTCGTAACGTTGTTTGCCTTCAATAGAGTCCCTGCATCCTGCCAGGCCTCTACATGAAGTGCGGGGCGCGGGTTAGGAACGTTGTAACGGTCGCCTGCCTGTTGGTAATCATCAAAAAAGTAGTTTGGATTATTCTCGGGTTGCTTTGCAATTTCCAGCTCGATGCCTGGCCCTCGAACGGTGCCGTCTATGATATTTGAATAGCGCCCATCGATTCCCAACAGGACAATTTCGGAATATCCCATTACATGCCCCCACAACGCAGCATGACTTCCTGTCGTCACGACCGGGGCGCCAAGAATCTTTTCTGTGGCCATGGCTGCGTCGAAATTAATAACGCGATCGTTTTTTCCCACTTCTCCAAGGGCGTCGATCAGGTTCGACCTCAGAAGAAACCTTTTTATTGTCCCTTCACGAATTAAATTTGAAATAGCATCTTTGTGCGACAATCCAACAACAATATCCAGGCAGGCATAGTATGTTGGGCGCCAGCTTATATTATTCCAATATCGATATGCCGCATTCATGCCGACCGTGTCGTATGTCGACAGCCGATGTAAATCAAAACCCTTCAGGGAAGGCCCGTTCCCAATAAGGAAGAGGGTCTTCGGGCTTGCTTGCGCACGATTTAAGCTCGTCGGCGCTGATCTGTTATCAGTGGTAACGTTCTGCATCGTATAAATTGAAGTTTCGCATGGTTGATAAGGGTGCATTGCTTATGGCGCAAAAATATCTCCGATGTATATAGTTTGCGCCTCTGCTTCACTCAATTATCTTTCACGGCGTTATTCAATGTCGCTCTTAACCCTGAGCGGCTATTTTGGTTTGCGGTTGAGGAGCTAAACTGGAATTCGAAGCTGTTATCCGCCTGGTTAAACGAATTCAATCAGCTGACATCCATATCAATCTGTTGATCATCGCGCTCCAGTTCAAAGGGGGACTGGCGGCGGCGCAAATCCTGGTCCTGTTGCGCGATCATTTCAGTCAAAGCTTCAACAGGGTTTTGTCCTGGTTTTTCCAGGCCGCCGATCAGGCTGAAACATCCTGATGCGGCGCGATCATTCGGGCGTTGAGTAATAATTGGATAGTGGATCGTCATTGAGACAGGCTTGGGGATAAATCGCGCTAAGGTTGTTTAATCCGGCAATTACTACCGCATACTCTTGTTTTTATGGGGTAATCTGAGCGTTGGCGGTGCGATTGGGGGACTCTTCTTGGCCCGTGCCTATAGCAAAAATAGCGGTGAAGAGATTAAAGTGACCGGGCGTTTGCCGCAAGGCAAGCGGCTTTTTATGTTGGCGGGCAATTTGCCCAATAATGGGGAGAACAACCATGGCTACAGTTTCTTTTGGACTTCTTGATCAGGGTTTTAATATTTCTGACACTAGCGTAACGGCGTATTCATCAACGGAAGATGAGGTATCAACAATATTCGGATCAGTATCTACTGGCGGTGATGAAGTTGAGTTCCGAGGATCAGGCCTCACTTATGCCGCCAGTCTGCCGACCGGCGGAACCGTAACAGAGGTTCGTGTTGATCTTGATAATGATGATGGCGGTTTTCGTGAAGTCAGGATTACAGGCCTGTCTATAGCCGCGACGGCGTTCAACTTTAATGTGGGCACGGCGCAAGAACAAAACGAGCGCATCTGGTCCACCATTCTCAGCGGTGACGACACGATCAATTTCGACCTTCAGGATTTTTCGGTTAATCTTGATTTTGCGGGTGATGGATCGGATATTTCCGATGGGTTGTTTATCGCTGGCGATGACAGTTTTAATGATACAGGCACCGCTTTATCCAATTCCAGTTCATTTATTTTCGGTGATTACGACGACATAAACGATGGCGGCGTTGGGGTTGGTGGTAATGATACGTTCACTGTTGGTATACGCTACATCAGCGGCGATTTTGGGAATATCAACAGTGGCGGCAGTGGCATAGGCGGTGATGACGTCATCGCGCCAGCGCGTCTTGTGGATACGGGGACTGCGATCATCATTTTGGGCGATGCGGATCCTGTTTTCGGTACTCTGTTTGCCGGTAATGATTTGATTGATCTGCGTGCGACCGACCTTAGCGGCTATACGGACACCACCAGGCTGTGGGGCGACGCGTTTAGTGTCGGCACTTCGGGTGCGGTTATTGGCGGGAATGATACAATTCATGGCTCGTCGCAGGACGATGAAATTTATGGCGATGTGGAAAATGTTTCAGGCTATCTAGAGGGCGGAAAGGATCGCCTGTTCGGCTATGATGGCGACGACGACATTTTCGGTAATTCGGGGCGCGATGTTCTGGGCGGCGGTAATGGCGATGACAGCCTTGACGGTGGCGATGATGGCGACATTATCACGGCCGACGCCGGCAATGACACGCTGATCGGCGGTTCCGGGAACGATTCCATGACGGGCGGCGCCGACGACGACACCTTCATTGCGGGGTCGGGGCGTGACACGCTTGATGGCGGGTCCGGTGACGACTTGGGTGATGCGGCCGCTGGTAATGACGTCATTCTTGCCGGTACGGGCCGTGACAACTTTTTCGGCGGCAATGGCGCCGATCTGATGGATGGCGGCGGCGGCAACGATACGCTGTCCGGCGGCACCGGCGCCGACACGATTCTGGGCGGCAACGGCTTTGATGTGCTGTTGGGCGGCGACAATAATGATACGCTCAATGGCGGCGGCTCCAATGATATCTTGTTGGGCAATGCCGGCAGTGACACATTCGTCTTTGCCCCAGGCGGCGGAACCGACACCATTCGGGACTTTTCCGCGGGCGCCGGCATTACCGATTTCATCAACCTGTCCGGCTTTGGCGCAGCGTTTGATTCGTTTGCTGAAGTCATTGCAGCCGCGGCAGACGATGGAACCGATACAACCATCAACTTCGGCGGGGGTAATGTGTTGATCCTGGATGATGTTTTGGTCGGGGATCTGGTTGCTGACGATTTCATCTTCTAGAAAATAAAACAGCAAGCTGCCGGTCACGCTGTTCAATGAGCGTGGCGGGCAGCGACGGCGTTTGCGCTGGATAAATTTATAACACGGCCGCAGAAATGCGCGCCGTGTTTTTTCAAAGGCCTAAGCCATCATAGAGATCAAGCGATTCTCGCTGCCAGATCGCAAGGCCTGGCGTGTACCAGGATACGAACGGCAAGTTGATTATGTTCCCGCCAAATTCGGCGACAATTTCCTTTAGAGCTTCGCTGACGCGGCCTTCTTCGGTTTCTTCCGTGATAGGGTAGGTATTGTCCATCAACACAATGCCGCCGTGACACAGTTTTCGTTCGACGACCCGGAACTCGTCCATCACAGTACTGATTTCATGACCGCCATCCAGATATGCCATCCTTATGGAATCAAGCCTGTCCGCGACATCGCCAATGACAATTCCAGAGTCGCCCAGATGAAATTCGATAAGGTCATCAACGCCAGCTTCGGATACGCGCTGTTTTGCGATGGCCTGATTGTCGGGATTGATTTCGATGGTATGAAGACGGCCGCTGCGGCCGGAATCGCGTATGGCCTGCGCCAGTACAATCGAGGAAGAACCCCAATTGGTGCCGGTTTCGATCAGGTTGTTCTCCTGCGTCGGATGTAAACAGGCAAGCGTTATATGATAAATGATGCCCCAGGCCGGATGGCCAGGCGAAAGACCTGTAGACTTTTGCCAGTCCTCAGGCGTTTTTGAGCCTTCCTCCAGTTTGCGGAGAACAGGGTTAGGCAAGAGGCCTTTATCATAGTCAGTTATTCGAAAATACTTTGGCGGCTTCATCCGTTTGATTCCGTCTCTAAGATGCTTTGTGCTCTGTGCTCCACTCATGGGGCAAAAATACCTGTCCCCATCCGCGTGGCGCGGCATCGGCGTTTATTGTGAACTCGGAGTTGGGTTGGCGGTATAGAAATTTCGGCCCATCTATTATTGCAGTAACAGATTCGTATGTGCCAGGAAGCAGGGCCGCTGTGTCGAATTCAACCGCAGTTCTGCAGCGCCCATCCGGATCGGGTGTAAGGCGATAATCACGTTGCTCGGTAGAAAGCGCGCTGATCATCTTTTCATCGTCCATGCGCCAGATCGGAATGCCGATATTCAAGCGTTCTGTTTCATATTTGACGGTAAATTCCAGATGAATAGTGATTTTCTCGCCCCACAAAAAGGTCGCGGTCTCCTGCCCGTCCCTGTTCGTCCAGCGGACACTCACGTCTGTAATATCGGCTGGGTTCAGAAAGGCTTCGCCGAGTTTATTTAAATCGTTTTCGTGTTTCTCTTTTACGGCCGTTTGCTTAACGGTATTGGTGTCGCGCTGCTTGAAAAACTGTATCGCGTCATCGGGCTCGCCGGCAAAGGCGATGCGCCCCTTTTCCATTACAATTGCCTTGTTGCAGAAACGAGCGATGTCAGTCATCGAATGTGATGCGAATACAAAAGCGCACTTGTCACGAAGTTGACGGACCTTTTCAAGGCATTTCTGGCGGAATTGAAAATCACCAACGGCAAGCACTTCATCTATGATGAGAAGATCAGGGTCGACAAATACCGTCGTCGCAAAAGCAAGCCGCATTCGCATGCCTGAGCTATAAGTGGAGAGCGGCGCCGCCAGCGCATCACCAATCTCGGTAAAGTCCACAATGTCCTGTATGTGCGCATCCACCTTCGCCCGGGTTTTGCCGAGCATTGCCGATCTTAGATAAATATTTTCATGACCGCTCATGCGGTTGTTGAACCCTGCCGTGAGATCAATCATGGAAGCCGAGCGTCCTGCGAGGCGCACTTCACCTCGATCTGGAGGAAACTGACCGTTTAAAAGGCGCAACAGGGTTGTTTTGCCTGCGCCATTGAGGCCAATGACACCGATCGCTTCGCCCTTTTTAAGGGTAAATGAAACGTCTCTTAGCGCCCAGAATTCCTTTTTCTGAAGCCTTGTGACCTTAACGCTGCCGCCCCAAAGCGCGGCGCGGACGATGTCGCCAAGTCTTTTTTGGCTTTCCAGCGTATTTCTGGAAAACAGTTTTGAAACATTTTCCACTTCCAGAACTGTGCCTGCATGCATCAGCATCAAACAAACCCTTTGATGCGCTGCTCGCTTGCAAAGAATAAACGACAAGCGAGAACGGATATCAGTATGCCGAGTATGCTGAATGTAGCCAGCGGTACGGGATGGCGAATCTCTCCAAAAACGGTGAGCGTTCTGATGCTGTCAACAAATATGAAAAAGGGATTAAATATCGATGCTTCCGCAAGCATTGGAATTCTTGAAACCGGAAATACGATCGCGCTCAACAGCATCCCATATTGCAGGAGCATTGTCGTAATTTTGTTGATATCACGATACGCCAGGTTGAAGACAGCAAGCAGAAGCCCGACGCCGCAGAAAAAAATCAATGCAAAGACAGCAATGAGCGGGGTCAGAAAAACAGTGATCGCCGGCAGGCCATGAAACAATGCAAAGACAATTATTGTTGCGACAAGGCGGACCAGCGTATCAAAACTAAGCTGGGCGAAACTTGCGATGACGAAGGTGATCAGCGGCAACTCAGACCGTGCGGCGTCTCCGACTTTGGATTCTACAGTGTTGATCGGGAGCGTCACACACCCCGCAAAGAGAAACCACAAAGTAATGCCAAGCGTAACGTAAACGACGCTGCTGACGTCGCCAAATGAGGGAAACAGGCGCAACCCGTTAAGAAGGACCCAAACCGTAATGGGCACCATCGGCAAAATGTAGTTCCAGACAGCGCCAAATCGCGTGAAACGATAGGCGTTGGTGAAATTCTGGTTGAACATCTGACTGATATGCCAGTGATGTGTTCTGATTTGCTGGATGAGCCTTTGAAGAGAGCCGGCGTAGCTCAGCCTGTCCGTCGAGGATGAATATATGGTGATGCGTTCTGTCATTGTTGTCGCCGATGCCAAAGACTAAACAATGTCATCAAAGTTGACTCTGTCAAAAACTTCAAGATGTCCGCCCACCGTGGCGTTGAACAGTTTTCGGCCGGCCCGTTCGTACATTGCGCGAGCGCGAATATAGGCTTGTTCCATCCTGTCAACCCGTGGATCATGCCAGCGGTAGCCTTTACCAAAATAATCAGGGTGAAAATGATTTGGATCGTCTGATGTTGACGTAATCGCTCGTCCTTTGACTTCAGCTTCTTTCGGTACGGAATAACTGTGATCGAACCCCACCAGGTAAACTGATTTAAAACCCATGAAATAGGCTAGCTGCATGGCAATGTAACTTACCGTGCCGCCGACCCAAACGATACGCGCCGCATTATCTGAAAAATGAGGAAATCCCGGATAATTGCGATAGTCGCAGGCAATATTAAGCCAGCAAACATTTGACTTTGGCGTCAGGCAGTAGCGGAGGTAGTTCCCAAACCATTGGTTGGGACCTTCTAGAGCATTAATTTCTAAAGCTCGATCTTCCGCCACAAAAACATCTTCAACAATGTGATGGGTTGGCAGAAAGCCCATCTTTTCTTTATTCAGATATATAGCGTTGACGCCAAATGTCGTTTCGTTTTTCAGCTTTCTAAGGTCAATTTTATTGAGAGACGGACCATTGCCGATAATAAAAGCGCGTTCCCCCAAATTTTTATTCTTGAATGATAAAAGGCGTGCTTCATTTTGCGATAATGGAAGGCCCTTTCCAGCGCTAATGTAACGAAGTTTACGAGTAAACTTTGTCGCTGCGGACGGGTTGTAGGCCTCAGGGAATGGTGCAACAGAAGGGTCTTGTGCGGTAATCCGTGCTGGTAAAGCTTTGAGGTCCTTAAGAATAGTTTTCACTTGCCTTCTTCTCGGTGTTTTTACAGGCGCCGGCTGGCTCGGGACGGGAATAGAGGTGACTTTGCTGAGTTGGCGAACGCCATCGTTTGCAATCGTGTCAGGTGGCGGCAGCGCTGTCACGTTTATTTTTAAGGGGCCTGGAACGCCATCAAGAATACCGTGAGCATTGAGTTTCACCGCATCAGCATCGCCATTTAAGAAAAGGCGCAATGGATTGGAGGTCATTTTCCGTGAAATTGCTTTCATGAAGTCCGCCGGCGACATGCACTCGATTTCTGCAAACAGCATCAGGATGCGCGCTAGAGCTCCTTTATCGCTTACCAGGATTTCACTTTGCTGAATTTCCAAAGGGGCGACCTGGTCGGAACTTGCATGCGTTCTTTTTACAATCGCTGTCGCATCAATAGTGAAAGCCTGCCTTACTTTTATTTTCAGCTGTTTAATGTGATACGTGTTTTCTGCGTTGGCTGACAGGCTTCCGCTGAGGCTGAATTGAAATACGCCGTCATCGGTTATGGCCTGAAATATTTCAGGAGATATGTCAGCTGGAATCGATATGCTTTCAATTGCAAAAGTCAAACATGGTCGCTGATCTTCGCTTACAGAAGCGCTGGCTGTTGCCTTGAAGCCGCCAGCTGAGTTTTGCACCGTAACAGCGTTTTGTGATCTCGTTACTGATAATGACAGGTTGGCCGGGGTAATTACCTGAATTATGTCATGGAATTGTTCGATGCTTCTTTCGAGGTCGAATTGTTCGGCGTCGTTGATCTTCGGCAAGAGGTAATGAATCGCATTTCCGATGTAAGCTGCGAAGCCCTCAAGTCGCGCTACAGAAATTAATTCTGCTTTGCGTTCGCGTTGCGCCCGGCCTCTGGCTGTTAGAGTGTTCGCTGCCCGGCGTGATACTGAAAAAAATCCGGCAGCCGATTCTTTTTGTTTTAAGTGCTTACGCGCAAACGATCCCGCCATTTTACCTTGCGTCGCCTGCAGCACGCTGGTGCGTCGTTGATGCAGGCGAGCGGCTATATCATGAATGGCAAGCGCGTTAGGGATGCAATAGTTTTGGTAACCTGAAGCGCGTGCGCGCAAGGCAAAATCCGCATCTTCATAGCCAAATGGGTTAAAGTCGCAATCGTGGAGGCCAATGTCTTCGACCAATGCTCGGCTGTACATGGAGATGCCGCCTGGCGCAGTGTCTATTGGCAGCGGATCGCCGCCGTAGACTGAAGACTCAACACCTTTGCTCGTATGGCGCCAGTTTGCGAGCGGGCCTTCTTGCTCACTGAGTTTCAGCCCGTACAGTTCTTGTAAGGTTTTATCTTCAGTGGACCCGGAAAAAAGATATGCGCCCCGCCAATTGCGGATGCCCATGTGATATATGTCGCGGGACTTGAGCGGGGCTTCTTCTTTTAAAACTTCACGCAGCTGCTGCGTTGTCGGAACGGGAGCCGATTCTCCGTTCTCGATTTTTTCGATTGTCGCGGCGCTGAAAAAAAGTGAGGCTACTCTATTAAAGTCTAAAGTTACCGGAGTCAGAATGCCGACCTTGTCGTCATGTGCGGCTAGCGCGTGAAATTCAGCACGTAATATGGATGCGAAGTCCGCAGGAAGCAGAATATCGTCGTCAACGGATAGAATGAATTCTGCGCCTCTGGAAATGGCTTCTGTTATCAATTTGTTTCTGCCGCCTGCAACTCCGAGATTGCGGCCGGCCTGAATGACTTCGCAGTTTGCCGCGCTTGCAAGCTCTGCAGCAAAGTCATGATCCGTTACGTCATTAAGCAGAACCAATCGGAAGATGTCCGGGTCGTTAAGGGAAGCGACGCTCTTTAAAGCGCTGATCGCATGTGGGCGATCGCATGCCTGGACCATCGTAATGACCGCGACTTTTGCCATTTTCGCCCTTAAATTTTAGCCCTAAAACAGCCGATACTATTTAGCAGTCGGTGGACTACCCCGGCGTTTCGTTATGCGTCAAGCGCTGGCCAGGTTGTTTTTGGGACACAAAAAACTGTCGGTTGAAGTTAGGGGAAGGGCTATATAGAAACCCCCCGTGATAAAAAGAAAAATACAATGAATTCTCTGAAAAAAAATCTCCTTCACGTTGCGGAATTCATTTGGGGAAACCGCGCGCTTTGGCTGTTGGGCAGCGGCGTCGTTACTGGCGCTGTCTTTCTTTTGGGCCACTATGTCTATGGAAATACGCTTTTGGCTATTGTGATTGCTATCGGCGCTGTACTGGCGCCGTCTATGGCAATGCTTTTGGCCACTGCTTTGCTGCTGAAGCTTCGCGGGAATTTCAGAGCGCTGAATGCCGCTGTCTACGACAGCAAGCGGCGCCTGATTCTGCAAGAGCAAGATATCCGAGATCTGCGCACGCTTGTAGAAGTAAGAACAAACGCCCTTCATGTTCAGACGAATAAGCTCGCAGTAGAATTTGCGGATATGCGACAAAATGCCTCAAAAATCATGAGGCAATTCAAAAAAGTCGATGAAAAGCTCTCGGCCAAAGCCAGCGCGGAGAAGTTTGCGCAGGCAGGCGCTGAGTTGGCCGATCTCAAGGTCGCATTGCGGGATCTCAAGGTCGTGCTCCGGGATATGGAATTCAAATCCGCAGGCTATCGAGTTCACAGCAGATCATTATCGCGGGATGACCTTAAGACTTTGCTTGTGGATTGGAGTGAGCCCCTGGGGTTGCGGCATACAAGTCACACGATCGGTTATCTGGCGAACAAAATCACCGCACTGGAAGAGCAATGCGTTGGAAGGCTGGCGACAACCAGCCAGACCATGATTGCTCGTATCCTGGCGGCGCAGTCGTTATCTTTATCGTCTCAAACGCTCAGAATCCTTGAGATCGGCGTGCTTTTCGGTGTTGCCTCAATCTGTTTCCGCAAACTCTGCGCGCCATATTTTCGCGATATTTCGTTGACCCTGCTTGATCCGTTTGAGGGGTATTATGAGCAAGATGTCGCCGATCTCATAACGGGTGTGCCGGTTTCGAGGGAGGCGCTGGAGGAAAACATTCTCAATCCCACGGCGCAGCATGCGGATTACGAGGTGATTAGCGGGTTCAGCCACGATCCTGCGATTGTGTCACAGCTGGAAGGGCGTGAGTTCGATCTCTTGCTGATAGACGGAGATCATTCTTATGAGGGGGTTAAAAAAGACTATGAGCTTTATGCGCCTATGGTGCGCGAAGGCGGCATCATTTTGTTTGACGATTACGATGTTGCCGAATGGCCCGACATAAAAAGATTTGTAGATGAAGGGCCTGCGAAAAGCGATCACCTTGAGTTCGTTAAATATGGTTTTCGAACAGCTGCTTTTCGTGTGAAATCTCGCGACCGTGGCGCCTAAAGGAGGGGGAGCGCATGGGGTTACGGCGAAAAGCAGTGCTGCATATCGGTCCGTATAAAACCGGATCGACCACTATTCAGAGTTTTCTGCAAATGAATGCAGACTTATTGCAGCAACAAGGAATTCATTTTGCTGCATCGCCTGGCCGGCCAAATAATGTAGGGCTTGCGGTTTCCTGCTTAGACCCTCATCGCATAACGGGGTTGATAAAAAGGCTTGGGCTGCAGTTCCCCGAGGATCGCAGCCAATATATAGAGCAATTCAGAAAAGCGCTTGATCGCGAGATGAGGCAACTGTCATCTGACATCGAATGCGTCATTTTTTCGAATGAGCACTGCTCCGGATTGATTATGGAGCACGAAATTGTCCGGCTAAAGGAATTGCTGGATCCATATTTCTCTTCGATCGACGTTGTATTGTATTTGCGCAGTCAAGATAGCAGGATAATCAGTGATTATACAGAAAAAGTAAAAGATGGATACACGGAGTATTTTGATATCTTTAATTACCGGCCTGCGGAAGGGCTGGATTACGAAGTGTTTCTTGATAAATGGGCGTCGGTGTTTGGCGTTTCGGCCATAAAGCCGCGCGTTTTTTCGAGAGAAAAATTTACGAATGGCGATCTCGTCGATGACTTCTGCGATGCTGTCGATATTGTCATTGGGGCTGATTTCGAGAGACCTGAAGTTGCAAATACTGGATTGTCGCATAATGCAGTTGCGTTTTTGCGCCATTTCAACAAGCATTTCCCGGCATATCTCAAGGAAAAGCCTAATCCGGTGAGGAGCAGATTGTTGCCGTTAATCAGGCGGCGCTTTCCTGGTAACGGGGTCGAGGTAAACCCAGCAAGCCGCAGAGCGTTACTTGAGCAATATCAAGAATCTAATTCTCGGGTTGCTGAGCGCTATTTCAATTCTGCAGTGAATTTATTCGACAAAGATTTTGTGTCTGGTGATCCGCATAAAGAAAAAGATTTAAGTGCAGAAGAGGCGATTGAAATAGCTGCGCATCTGTGGAAAGAGCAAGCTGAACTTATCAACGAATTGAAGGGCGAGATATCTCGACTAAAACAACGCCGAAGTAGCGAGATGTTTGCATGGGTTGATGATCTGGAATTGCTGAGAACTCGCGCGAACGAAATACTGGAGAGCGATCAGAATCGCGAATTATACTATCCTTCGTTGCTTGATGAATTGATGAAGTGTCATGAGGAATTGGTCGCAGTGCGAAAGATAGTGGCGTCGGGCGGCAAGAAATCTGGCGGCGATCATTAGTTGTCCGGTGCGATTCTCGAAAAAGCAAAAAGAGGCGCCAAGCGTCTCTCGCGAAGCCAGCGGCGCCTGCTAGTTAGGGGCGCCGCAGGGAAGTGTCGTTTTATTCATCAAATAGCCCGGACGCGTTACGATGCGGCTCCACATTGCGGGTGAGCGCTGTGCTGGCGCTCCGTGAATCCCTATGGCGCATTTTAAAGCTCTCGACCTTGAACGATACTGGCTTTCACTATACCAGAACTTCGATTTTCGCAGGAGAAAACCGTGACTGACAAGTTAATCGAGATTTTTGCTGATGAGTTGATGGTTGAGCCATCTGAATTAAATGAAGACAGCAACCCGGATAATACGGAAAGCTGGGATAGCCTCGCCTCAATGCGTCTGGTGGCGGCGTTTGAAGAAACATTTGATATTCATCTCTCGACCGCCGAAATCCTCAAAATGCGTTCAATTTCGATAGCGCGCACAGTCCTGAAAGAAAAAGGCGTTGACGTCTGAGCGCTTCCATACGGCCGTGTTTGTTAGCTATGGTGCGGCTACTTTTCACATCAGTATGACACAGTAGGAAAAATGGGGGATTTGAAGCTAATCAAGAAGCGGTGGCGCGATCACCTGCGGGGCGGAAGCGACGGGCCAAATGATTTTTCAATTGGCTTGGCGGGCTCATTTACGCTGGACCCTGTTATTCCCTATCTTGGGGGACAGCTTCTTGGCTTGGGATTTGATCGACCAGAGGTTAGGAATGCTGGTTATAATCAGATTATTCAAACCTGCTTGTCGCCCAATTCTGGGTTCGGTGACCAGCCGCTTGATCTGATCGCTCTCATATGGCGGTTGGAAGACTTGGCTGATATTCAAAACATCGATTCCGTAATTGCCGCTATCGAGCTCCTCGAGGAGGCTTTGGAAAGGCTGTGCTCGGAATTTAATGGCGCTATCATTTTGTCGCTTCCGCCACGTCCTTCAGTACAGCATTCAGTGATTGTAAAATTCTCTCAGCCTCGTGATGACCTGAAAGCCTGGCATCATGCATGTATGCTGCTGATGGAGAAGTTTGCTGACAGGAGCCGTGTTCATTTTGTCGATCTGGAAGATATAGTCAGCGGTTTAGGTAATGCTGCGCATGATTCCAGAAAATACTTTTTATATCGTCAGCCTTATACAGAAGATGTTTATGGGGCCTTGGGTGAATCAATTGCGCGCATTGTCCGCGCCAGGAAGCATGAGCCCAAGAAATGTTTAGTGCTTGATTGCGACAACACTTTGTGGGGAGGCATTGTGGGAGAGGATGGGGTTGGCGGTGTTCAGATCGGCGATGACTATCCAGGCAGCGTTTTCAAAACTGTCCAGCGTCAAGTGCGAGAGTTAAAAGAGAGTGGTGTTTTTATTGCGGTAAGCAGTAAAAATAATGAAGAAGATGCATTCGCTGTTTTCGAACGTCGACCTGAGATGGTGCTTCGAAAAGAAGACATAATTGTTTCGAAAATTGACTGGCGCCCCAAGTCGGAAAATATGAAAGAGATCGCTGTCGAGCTCAATATTGGGTTGGATGCTCTGGTATTCGTCGATGACAATCCTTTTGAAATTGAAGAAGTAAAAGCAAACGCTCCAGGCGTCGAGTGTATACAGGTGCCTGAAGAGCTTGCGGATTATCCAGCGGCAATGGTTGCGGCGGGCAAGCTTTTCGACCGGCTGGTAATAACAGATGACGATCGAAAGCGTGTCGTCCGTATGCGAAGTGAAAAAGACCGGAAAGACGTTGCGCAAAAACTAACACCTGAAGAGTTTCTGGCGCAGTTGGAGTTGCGGGTTTATGTGTACCAGCCCGAAGCAGAGGATTTGGCCCGGGTTGCACAGCTTATCAATAAGACGAACCAGTTCAATGTCCTGACCCGGCGCCATACATTGGAAGAAGTCACAGAGTTTGTGCAAAATGAGAAAAATTTGCTTTTTTGCATGGCTGTGGCTGACAAGTTTGGAGAATATGGGTTGGTTGGGGTCGTCATGTTGTCTGATAATGGCGAAGAATGGCGTATTGAGAATTTTCTGATGTCATGCCGTGTTCTTGGCCGGGGGGTCGAGACGACGCTCTTCGCCCATATCGGTGATTTCTTATCGTCATTGGGGGCTTCGCATCTGCGGGGCGGTTATGCGAGCACGCCTAAGAACAAGCTTGTTGCTGATCTTTATGAAAGGCACGGGTTTGTCCGCTCCAGTGACAGTACATATGAGCAAACGGGTGTAGAAGAGTGGATTTCGCCCTTGCCTGGAAAATCCAGAATCCCGGATTACGTTGAGCTGCATTCCAGCCGCCCACAGCTCACATGAGTGTTTTATGAACGGCGATGCAAACTTTGGCATCATTGCAGACTTTATTGTATTGACGCCTTTGTTGCTCGCGCTACGTGCTGCTTTCCCGCGTGCAGTGACTGTGCAGGCGTCATTTTTCGCCTTTGGCGCTTACGCGATGTATTCAGTGGCGCCGCGGTTTTTGCTTTTCTATTTCAGTTACTGGGCGATCATCGGCGTTTTGCAGTGGGGCATGAGTTTTGCTGCGAAAAAAAGCGCTCCCGCAAACATTTCTAAAATCGCCACTACTTTGATGCTCATGCTGGCATTGTCGCCTCTTGTTATTTGGAAGGTTTGGCCGGAGCCTTTTGTAAGTTGGGTCACGGCGACATTTGCGCGTTTACTGTGGGTTCAGGCGCCCTCATTTGCGCCGCTGGACGCCATTGCTCCATTGGTTGCGCCAATCGGCCTGTCTTTTGCTGTTTTTCGCGCGCTTGATCTTTTAATCAAGATTCGACTGGAACTTCTGAAGCCGCTCTCTCCATTAAAGCTGGGCTATTATGCATTCTTTGCGCCAGTGCTTGCCGTTGGGCCGGTTATTGAATTTGAAGAAATTGCACTGAAAGACAAGCTCTCGCGCTTTCCGGCATCAGGGGATATTGCGGTAGGAGTGTTTCGGGTTGCGATAGGGGTGGCGAAAATAATGGTCCTTGCCTATGGACTAAGCTATCTCGCCAATACCTTATGGCAAGGTGGAGCTGCTGGCTGGCTGGCGACATGGGGCGCCTTATTCTTATACGGATTTTATTTCTATATTAATTTTTCAGGCTACTCTGATCTTGCGATTGGGGTGTCGCGGCTGCACGGCATGCGCCTGAAAGAAAATTTTGATAACCCCTTTCTGAAAACGAATCCACAAGCATTCTGGGCGTCCTGGCACATGAGTCTTACACGGTGGTGCCAGCGTTATGTCTTTATTCCGCTCGGCGGGATGCGGGCGTCCCGGCAATATTTTGCGACGTTCGGAACAATTATGATTATTGCGTTATGGCATGGTATTTCTGTGAACATGGTGATCTTCGGGGTCTATCATGCGGTGTTTCTGTTAGGGCATCGATATCTGGAAAATCGCCGGATTGCTGAAAAACGTCGTCTTTCTAAAGCGCGTTCCATCAAAATGCTGAAATCGTTCGGAATCTTTGCTTATGTTGCGATCTCGATACCATTATTTTCGTTGCCGCTTACATCTGTTGCTTCTTTCTACGCCCGGTTGATTCCGGGCATGGAGGGCGGGTTATGATTGGCGCTGATTTTTCAAAGTTTGCAGAAAGCAACTTATCGACGTGGAGTTGGCGTCGTGTTGGCGTTGGCCTTGCGGTCACTCTGCTTGGTGTTTTGTTCGCGGATACAGTTCTGCCGCAACCAGCATGGCATTCGAGAGTGGGAGTCCAGCGGCAGGAAGGCAAAGTGAGGGAGAGCGTCGTGCTCCGCTGGCGCGACCGTAGAGACCCGAGAGCCTTTACAACGCCTGAAGAGACTGGTCTGAGCAAAGATCATTTCGGCCTGGCGTGGTTGTCCGGATCGACGATCTCCGTTCGCTCCGACAAGCCTGAGAATAATTTTCAGGGGCGCGCGAGTTATGAGCTAACGGATGTGTTGGCGGCGAGCACCAGTTCTATAGATGGTCAGGAATTGTGGGTCCATGAATATATGATTCAGGGCGCTCGCACCGGAGACATGCGGCGTGCTGTTTTGCACGCAGCCGAAGACCCGCTGATTGATGCAGTTGTCGTAGCGTTAAATCCGGTTTGGCTATTTCATGAGTGGGCGATCTACACTGAATCAAACCAGCGGGCGAGTATCGTCAGTATGGATGGCGCGCTTCCAGGTGATTGGTTTGCAGCGTTTAAATATACGCGACCCAGTTCCGTCTTTGGCGCGCTTGCGGGCGCGCGTTTCAAATTTGTTCGCAACCGCTATGCACATAGCCGCCAGTTACCGCGATATAACGGGATCGGGTTTCCGCTCGTTGAAAAACCGGACCCAAGCCATATTCAGTATGTGAATGTGCGAGAAATGTTTCCGGAATATATATTCCAGGCGCCGCCTGGCATGGAAAAACACCAGGCGCACCGCTCTCAGTTGTTGCGCCAAACGGTCAACCAGGATGGCGAGTCTGCACTTTTCTTCCGGCGAGCGCTTCTGACCCTTGCTGCCTCTGAAAAGCCGGTATTGCTTTATGTTGCCCCCTTGCCGGACGGGTTTGCCACAGACGAGCGTGGATTGGCGTTCTTTGAGGACTGGCTGGCAAAGTTGGAAGATCATGTGGCCAGATATGGCGCCGATAATATTGTCCTGCACACGAATTCTGCGTTCGGGGTTCGCGGCAGGATTATTCATAAAGATATTGCGCACCTGCACTATGGGCAGGGCGTTATTGATGAAATAGAATACTTACTTGAAGAAAAGCTATTGCTGGAGCTTCAAACGCGCGGTGTAGACGAACTTTACGGTGAAATCAGTGATGAAACTGATCGATAAGCATAACCTTCAGAAAGTGAAGGGCATCGGTATATTCGTGTTGTGGGCGGTGCTGGCCGGCGCTGCCGTATTTTTTATGGCGGTTGGAAGTCTGGCGCCGGTAGATTTTATTTATGACGGAATTTGACACTGTACTGACCAACGGCTCGTCAGGCGACCGTCTGGCTCACATTGGCTTTGTTGTTCGCAAGATCGATAAAGAGCTGACTCGTTGGATTCGCGCTGGCGCGGTTTTGCTGATTGAACCTGAAGAAGACCCGATTCAAAAAGTATATTGCGCTCTGGTGGGCTTTCCAAAGTCGACACCGTTTGAACTCGTGGCGCCTGCCGGCGATGACTCCCCTGTCGAGACACGCCTGAAAAAAGGCGGCGGGTTGGATCACGTCTGTTATTTTGTAGACGATATTCACAAAGCAGTTGAAGAATATGTTGGAAGGGGCGGCCAGGTTGTGGTTGAGCCGGTATATGGCGTTGTCTTCGACCGAATAATTGCATTCATACAAATGCGCACCGGACTGACTGTCGAGCTTATGCAGATGACGGCGGAAAAAAGAAAGGATCTTGATCCTTTGGCCTCATACTTCAAATTGGTTTGAAGTTGACATCAGGCTTTACGGGCAATGAAGCCGCAAGAGATAGTCAGTTTCTTCTTTCTTGCCAGCTCCAGGCTTTGATTGGTTGCTGGAAAATAGGCGCGATCTTCAATTTCAAAACCAACAGTTTTTATGAATTCTTCAAGCGCCTCAGGGCTTTCCATATTGAAGAGATGGTCCGGAGCAGGACTGTTGATCGGCATGTTTAAGAATAACCGTCCGGTCGGCGCTAGAATTGATCTGATAACAGACAATGCGCGCCTGGGTTCGTCCATGTGTTCCAGCACTTCGCTGAACACAATGCTGTCATACTGACCTTCCGGATTTTCAAAGAGGTTCTGCAATTCCAGCTTGGGCAGTGTTTTCAGTCCAAGTGTCTTTAATGCTGATTGCGTCGAGGCGATGGATGTTTCAGAAATATCCCACCCTGTCACAGACCCATGATTAGGGTCGGCGGCGGCGAGATAGATAAACAGACCGTGTCCGGGGCCAATTTCCAGGTGATTGTAACCGGGCTGATTCGTGGCAAGAAATGCGTTTCTGTAGTAGTCAATAATTTCAAAATGATTGGCCCACCAAAGCTGTGTCATCAAGAGGCCGTTCATATAGCGCGTCATGTATTCTTTATTGGAATAAACCTCGCGATAAGCCTCTTCGAACGTTGACAGTCGATATTTGTGATGCCGGCGGAAGTAGAGTTCTTCTTTCAACTGCTCTTCGCAAAGCCATACATAATCAGCAAAGAAATCGCCAGGTGCTTCGGCGATCAATTTCTCAATGTGGCTCGCCAGTTCATTCATGGCGGCCATTTGATCGTCTGGCAGGTTCTCAAACCGCTTTTTGAAGAACTTTTCCTGATCCGGCGCGGCCAGTATTTGTTGTGATGCCAGTTGCTGTAGAGATTTGAATTTATCTGTTATCATTGTCCGATTGATCAATATTAGCGACTTTTTGTTGATGCTTTCGCCCAAGACGAAAGTCAAGCGTTGGGGCGCTCACCAATCAGTTGAGCGCCTGGTCCACCGTAGTGAACGGACTGAAGAATATGCGTGACCCTGAGAAATGCAGTGTCCTTACCTGACGCAACGCATGGTTGCGTGACAGACGGCCGATAGCTGTAAGGCGCACGATTTTCCTGTTGCGATTGAGCTTTTTCTATATGTCGTTGTCTTAATGAAGGTGAGGTTGCCGACTACAGGCGCATTTGATCGCGCCTTTGGCGTCTCAGCAAGATGGTGGGATCGCCAGTCATTGGAGAAGGTTGATGCAGAGCATTGTTATTCCAGGGGACCAAACGTCAACAGTGCGGATCAATGTAGGGCAGGCGTTTACTGAACTGACAGCTAATTCAAACGATTCGGATGCAATTGGCATCGATTTAGTCGGCGGCCAAGCTTACAGGATTACGCTTGATCCGGCGACAGAAGCTTTCTTGCAAACTGTAGCTGCGGGGTCGCCAACGCTTGCAAGCAAAGATCCACTAATTCAGAGCATTTTGGATTCTGCGGGAAGTATAATTTCAACAGGCGATGATGATAGCGGGTCTGGTGCAGCAGCTGCTCTCATCTTTACGCCAGCAGTTTCGGGTACTTACTTTATAGTTTCCGGGAATGGCGACACTGGCTGGTGGACGTTGGAAGTCAATGAATTCACCGCGCCGGTTGATGACTTTAGTAATGCGCTTGACGCCAGTAATCCGATCGGCATTGGTGAGACGCAAGACGGACATATTGGAATTGCTGGCGATACGGACACTATTGCAATCTCGCTGACGGCGGGTGTCGCGGTCGATATCACGCTATACGGTAATGATGTTGGCTTTTTTGGTGAGCTTGCAGATACGGAAATCATCAGTTTTGTTGATGCAGGCGGCGTTGCCGTTAATCCCGCATTGCTTGAGGCGGCAGACGCTTTCAGTACATTTACGAGCGGGGGTAATGCAGATGCGCATCAGATCAGTTTGACGCCTGCGGTAAGCGGCAATTATTTTATAACGGTAGGCGCTGGCCCGGGCGAGGCTGTTGGCGATTACAGCATTTCTGTGTCGGGCAGAGACAGAGGCGTGTTTTCGATTAGAGAAAATGAAGAGTTTGGCGCGACGGGCAATCCCGAAGTCGATATGTTTTTTCTCGAAAATTTCGCCGCAACTGACGGCATAGTTTATACGGACCGTAATGGCGATGGGGCGACAACGCTGACCTATAGCTTGCCGAGCGCCGATCCCGGGTTTTCTCCAGCAAAAAGTAATGTGATTAACTCCGCATGGACGAACGGTTTCACGCCGGCTACGGGGCTTGTGCGCGACGCCTGGCTCGGCATGATGGATCACATCAGTTCGTTTTCAAAAGTTGATTTTGTTGAAGTGCCTGACAATGGTGTTGAGGCGGGAACCCTCCGTATAGGCACAACAGAGCTTATTCTTGGTAGTGCGTCTGGCGCGTTAATTACGGGGTGGGCTGGTGCGCCGGGTTGGACGATTGCCGGGGAAACCTGGATCAATCTGACTAAAGGCGCTGAGAATGTAAGCGTTATTCAAAACTTTGGCGCGACGGAGCTCGCATTCGACAACTTCATTTTAAATCGCACTTTGCATGAATTTGGCCATGCTTTTGGTTTAAACCATCCGGATTTCTCAACTCTTTCAAACGGCGTTGATCCATCGTTGCTGGGGCAGGAATACAGCATTATGAGCCGCGCGGGTTTTAGCGCCTTTCCAGGGTCTGTGGTTTCGGACCTGTTTCCGCAAACACTGATGTGGTTTGATATACAAGCGCTGCAGGCGGCATATGGTCTGGATACGGTCACTACCGCCGGAGCTGACGCTTATACAATTGATACGTCTGCGCGCAGTTTTCGAACAATATGGGACTATGCAGGTCAGGATACTCTCGTACTAAATGGCGTGGCCGATACGGTTATAAATTTAACGCCTGGGACATGGCAGGATGTTGGAACTGAAATTACACACTATGACGCCACAGGCGCTGCGCTCGGCGTGGAGAGGAATACAGTTTTTATTGCGCCGGATACTGTGCTTGAAATTGTTCAAGCCGGTGGCGGTAATGATCGGATAACCGGGAATTCAGGCGCGAATGTAATTAGCGGCAATGACGGGTTGGATACGATTGATGGCGGCGGCGGCCCTGATGCGTTGTCTGGGGAACGTGGTCATGATTCGTTATCAGGCAGTAATGGCAATGACACGCTACTGGGTGGCGCTGGAAAAGATGTGCTGTCGGGTGGTAAAGGGTTTGATTATCTTCTGGGCGGCGATCAGGGAGATATTCTGTCTGGAGATGAATTAAACGACACGTTGGATGGGGGGGGCGGGAGTGATACGTTGAATGGCGGCGACGGGGACGATTTGATCCTCGGCGGGTCAGGGCGTGATGTTATTGACGGTGGGAGTGGCGAAGATTCCATCGATGCGGCAGCGGGGGATGATACAATAGACGCTGGCGGCGGCGGCGACAGCGTCTTTGTCGGTACTGGCGCGGACTTGGGATTCGGAAATAACGGCAATGACACGCTGTCTGGCGCGCAGGGCAAAGACACGCTAGAGGGCGGCAAAGGCTTTGACTATCTGCTTGGCGGCGATGACGGTGACTTTTTAAATGGCGGCGCGTTAAATGACACATTGGTGGGCGACGCTGGCAACGACAGTCTTGACGGCGGAGATGGGGATGACCGGATCCTTGGCGGTTCGGGGCGCGATACCATCATGGGTGCTGCAGGCAATGACGAAATTGACGCCGGCTCCGGCGCCGACAATGTCGATGGCGGTGCGCAGCGGGACAATATTTTTGGCGGATCAGGCGCCGACACGCTGATAGGCGGCGGCGGCAATGATACGCTGTCCGGGGGCGATCAGAACGATACCATTATCGGGGGTAATGGCTTTGACGTACTGCTTGGCGGTGTCGGCGATGATCTGCTTGAAGGCGGCAATCTGAACGATATTTTGCTGGGCCAGGACGGTGACGACACCTTCGTATTCTCTCCTGGCGGCGCTGTGGATACGATCCGGGACTTTGTGGCTGGCGCTGCGACCGATGACGTGATCAAGCTGGTGGGCTTTGAGGCGGCATTTGATACGTTTGCGGAAGTTATCGCCGTGGCGACGGATGATGGTACCGATACCATCATTGATTTTGGCGGCGGCGATATGATCATTATCGAAGGTGTTGTGGTCGGCGATTACGATCCGGATGACTTTGTGTTTGGATAGAGGCTGTTTGGATTTGGCCGAGCGCAGGCTTTTGTTTGGCCCGTGCGGCGAGAATGCTCTATTTCAGTCCATTGAATTTCTGAAAAATTAAATCCAATTGTAATGTTCAGGCATACTATCAAAGGATAACTTGATAAGCTGTAATCGATACAGCAAACTATTGCGTGAAGTTTTGTATTTCACGCAAGTCAAGTACGTTAAAGTCTTTGAACGTCGCACTGATAGCGAGATGGATTCTGAAATGACAACATTTTCAATAGTTGATGATGCATCAGTTGGGTCAAGTGGTGTTTCCGGCGGGACGATCGCAAATGTGAAGTCAACCATTCTTGCTGCGGCTGAGATGTGGAACCGGTATTTTTCTCAAGGGTCGTTTGATATCAAGATTGAGCTGGCGTTTGTCGATTTGGGCGGGACAACGCTGGCGACAGGAGGGGCTGGATTGACTTTCTTTGGCTCAGAGGGGCCAGGGTTGGAGGTTTGGAAAGTCGACTCCTTGGAAGAATACATCGTGGGCGGCGAAATCGAAGCATCCGAAAAAGATATCACCATCACCATCGATACGACGACGCTTTTGGACGGAAAATTTTTCTTCGATCCTGCCCCTTTCTCGCGTACGGCTGAAGTTCCCTTCGGGCAATTTGATTTCTTTTCTGTTGTGCTGCATGAGCTGGCGCACGGGTTTGGGTTCCTTTCCATTAGTGCGGATGGAATGGATACAGTCGACGACACCGACCCGATGTCGTTTATCGACATTACGCCGTTTGATTTGTGGGTTGACCCTGATGCGCCTGGCGGGCGTTCCTTTGTTGGTCCGGCCGCCACCGCTGCTTTTGGCGGCAATATTCTGCTTGATTCAGGCTCGGACAGTCACACTGCCGACCCCTCGGAGGGGGGCGTTTCGGGTTTAATGAACCCGACACTGATGAACGGAACCCGTAGTTTTATCTCACCAGTATTGGTCGCAATGTTTGAAGATATTGGTATGCCCATCCGTAAGGCTACCAATGGATCGGACGAGCTCTTTGGCTTTGACGCGCTGGGCGATGTCTTCAACCTTTTGGCTGGCGATGACACTGTTGACAGTGGTTCCGGGAATGATTTTATCGACGGTGGCGATGGGAATGACTTTATTATTGCCGGTTCCGGGCGCGACACGGTGATGGGCGGCGTGGGGGATGACCGGATTGACGCCGGGACGCAGTCCGACGTCGTCGATGCTGGAGCTAATAGCGATGGCGTTTTTGGTGGCGCAGGCAATGATACGCTTCTGGGCAATAACGGCAACGACACGCTGTCCGGCGCGCGCGGCAAGGACGTGCTCGAGGGGGGCAAAGGCTTTGACTTTTTGCTTGGCGGCGATGATGGCGACCGCCTGACGGGCGGGGCGCTGGACGACACGCTGGTGGGGGGCGCCGGCAACGACAATCTTGACGGCGGTGATGGCGACGACCGCATTCTTGGCGGTTCGGGCCGCGATATGATCGCTGGCGGTTCAGGTGATGATCTGGTCGATGCGGCGGCGGGCGCCGACATCATTTCAGGCGGTACTGGTCGGGACGATATGTTCGGTGGGACGGGCGCTGACGTGATGTCGGGCCAGGGCGGCAATGACACGCTGTCCGGCGGCGCCGACAATGACACCATTACCGGCGGCAGTGGGTTTGACGTGCTGCTGGGCGGCGATGGCGATGACGTTCTTGAAGGCGGCAATCTGAACGACATTCTGCTGGGCAATGGCGGGAACGACACATTCGTGTTTTCGCCGGGGGATGA
>JBCBSB010000003.1:0-660203 GCA_039819405.1 Pseudomonadota bacterium
CATTACCGGGAGAAGACCCGGAAGAGGCGCCGCCCCTCGATTACGATGTGCGGCTGGTCGCTTACATGGATTGCGTTGAGGGCGACGCCGTCGAACGCGGCGGCGCGGCGCGCTTCGACGACTTCTGCGCCATGCTTTTAACGCTGTGTCCCCATGGGCGGCTGCGCAGCCGCCAGTTCCAGCGCGGCGACGACGACGGGCCGCTTGAGCTAAACGTCCGGCTGCTGGTCGACATGCATTGCATGGTCGCCGATGCGGAGGCCGAGCTTTGCGATGCGTTCCATGACTTTTATCGCGGGCTGTTGGGGCTTTACCCGGCGGCGGAACTCTTCTGCCGCCGCTATGACCGCATCCGCTTCGAAGATCCCGACTGGCTGCGCTGGTGAGGCGGGGGCGGCAGACAACCGGTTCGCGGAAATGGCGTCCCCGAGAGGGTGCGAACCCCCGCCGCGCAATGCGCGGCTGATTCAAAAACAAGGAGGTTCGAATCCTCTGGTCCAATTATGCGCTGTTAAAAATGGCGTCCCCGAGAGGATTCGAACCTCCGGCCCTCAGATTAGGAATCTGATGCTCTATCCTGCTGAGCTACGGGGACAAGCCGAACAGCCACCCTAGCCAATTTCGCGCTGCAACTGAACCATTTTGCCGGCGATCCCGGCCGCCATCACCTAAATTTCCCGAAATGGGCTTAGAATCGTTTTCCTTCCGCTGATTAACCGCCATAATTGAAGTGGTTAATGCGGGCGCGGCGGGGCGCTGCATGGGAGGAGAATTCAGACATGGCGCGAACACAAGCGGCGATTATAGCAGCTGGCATTTTGGGGGCGTTTGCAGCGGGGCTGCTTTTGGGCCGGACGATAGCGCCGGATTCGGGTTCGCGGGGCGAGCCCAACAGCCAACAGGTCGTCGCCGATGCGCGCAGCGGCGAGAACGCGCCGCGGCGCAGGTTTCAGGAACGCCGGGCGGATAATGCGGAACGCCCCGAGGCTGAGACTGCGGACACCTTCGCCTATCGTCGGCTTGTTCTGAACACCGGCGGCGATCTGCCGGAGGCGTGTTTTCAATTCACCCGTGATCTCGATGACAGCGGCGAGACGAACTACGCTGACTATGTGCGCGTCACCCCAGACACCGGCTCGGCGGTGACGGTAGACGGAACGTCGCTTTGCATTTCCGGATTGGAGTTTGATAAGGATTACAGCGCGCGCCTGCGCGCCGGCCTACCAAGCGCGCGCAATGAAAAGCTTGAACGCTCTGAGGAAGTCGCCGTCGCGTTCGGCGATAAGCCGGCCTATGTGGGTTTCGCCGGGGATGGGGTGATCCTGCCGCGCCTCGAAGCCGATGGCCTCGGGATTGAAACCGTCAATGTCGAAAAGATCGAGATCGCGGTTTACCGCGTTTCCGACCGTTCGCTGGCGCGCAAACAGATCGTCGCCGGAGAGGTCTTCGGGCCCGATCAATACTCCTATGTCTGGGATCAGGAAGATGGAAAAGACGTCGGCGTGCCCGTCTGGACCGGCGAGTTCGAAACGGCGGGTGAGCGCAATGAAACCGCAACGACGGTGTTCGCGCTTGGCGCCGCGCTGGGTGAGTTAAAGCCCGGCGCCTATTTCATCCGTGCGCGCGATGTCTCGCCCGGCGCCGATGAGCGCCGAACGGCGCAGGCCTGGCGCTGGATTATGTTCACCGATATGGCGCTGACCACTTATACCGGCGCCGATGGCGTTGATGTGTTTGTGCGCTCAATCTCCTCCGCACGGCCATTGACCGGGGTTGAGCTGTCACTGATCGCGACAAATAACGACATTCTTGCGACAGCGATTACCAATGCGGACGGGCGCGCGCATTTCGACGCCGCCGCCGTCAATGGCGATTATCCGCTGACCCCGCGCATGGTGATGGCGTATGGGGCGCAGGAGGATTTTGCGGCTCTGGACCTGCAACGCTCGCCGCTCGATCTCTCCGATCGAAATGTTGGCGGGCGGGCCGCGCCGGCGCGTCTTGACGGCTATGTCTATCTTGATCGCGGGATTTACCGCCCAGGCGAGACCGCCCATATTTCCGGTCTTATCCGCAATGATGCAGGGCTTGCGGTCGAAGACCGCCCGTTGACGGTTACGATCCGGCGTCCGAATTACACCGAAGCGGATAAGCGGCGTATCGACTCGCTCGATATCGGCGCCTTCACTTTCGACTATGACATCCCGGCTTCGGCGCCGCGCGGCGCCTGGCGGATTGAAGTCGCCGCCGACGGTCACGAAGGGCTGATCGGATCGCAAAGCTTTTCCGTTGAAGATTTTGTACCGCAGCGTCTGGAAGTCGCCATCGAAACGGATGAGAAATCGCCGATCCGTCTGGGCGAGGAGCGTAGTGTTTCGGTCGAAAGTCGTTATCTCTATGGCGCACCGGCCAGCGGTCTCGCTGTCGAAGCTGAAGCGCGCCTGCGTCTCGATCCAAACCCGTTCCCGGATTTTTCCAGCTATCGTTTCGGGCCGGTCAATGGACGGTTCGAGGAACGCTTTCTGAAACTTGCCAACACCACCACTGATGCAGAAGGCAAGGCGACCATTGCAATGAATGTGGATGATGCGCCGGCCTATGCCGCGCCGATGCGGGCCGATCTTGTTGTTGGCGTGGTTGAACCCGGCGGGCGTGTCGTGCGTGAAAGCGCGCGCATTCCAGTACGGCCCAATGATTATTATGTGGGCCTGAAACTCGCCAATGACGCGTCCAGCTTCGGTCAAGGCGAAATGGTGGAAGTCAACGGCGTGCTCATCGATTGGGAAGGTCAGGTCGCCGATGGCGAACTTGAATGGCGCCTGGTGGAAGAAGACTATTGGTTTGACTGGTATCGCGACGGTGGCCAGTGGCGCTGGCGTCGGTCATTCCGCGATATTCTGATAGCCGAAGGGCGCGGCGTAACCGGCCGCGATCAACTGGCAAGCCTTGTCTCTCAACGTCTTGATCCGGGTACGTATCGCCTGACGGCGACGCGCGCCGGCGGTAAGGAAGCGACCGATATCCGCTTCTATGTTGGCTGGCGTTCTTATGCCTCCGGCGCAGATACGCCGGATCAGGCGGCGCTGACCTTGCAAAATGACAAGGTTGCGCCCGGCGCGAGGGCGCGACTTTATCTGAACCCGCCTTATGAGGGAGAGGCGATTGTCGCCGTCGCCACCGACAAGGTGCATCTGGTGCAGCGTATGAAGGTTGGCGCTGATGGTCGCGAGATTATCATCGATACGGACCCGGCCTGGGGCGCAGGGTTTTACGTTATGACGACGGTTGTGACCCCGCGTGATCCGGGTGAACGTCCGGTGCCGCGTCGCGCGATGGCGGTCAGCTATGTGCCATTTGATATGGAGGCGCGTACGCTCAATGTCGAAATCAACGATCCTGATGTGTTGCGGCCTAGGCAGCAGCTTGATCTGCCGGTTTCGGTGAGCGGCGCCGCGCCGGGATCAGAAGTCATGATGACGGTCGCCGCTGTTGATGAAGGCATCCTGCGACTGACAAAATTTCAGTCTCCTGATCCGGTGGAATATTTCTACGGCAAAAAGCGTCTCGGCGTTGAAATTCGTGACGACTACGGAAGAATTCTTCACGCGAATCTTGGCGCTGCGGCCCGCTTTGGAGGTGATCAGCTTGGCGGCGAGGGGTTGACCGTCGTACCGACAAAGTCGGTGGCGCTCTTTACCGGGCTTTTGACGGTTGGTGATGACGGAAACGTTGTTGCGCCGATTGAGGTGCCTGATTTCAACGGCGAATTGCGTCTGATGGCGGTCGTCTGGTCAAAGGGAAAACTCGGTTCCGACTCTGAACCGATGACGGTGCGCGATCCGGTGCCGGCGGAACTCGCCTTGCCGCGTTTTGTGGCGCCCGGCGATACGGCGAGCGCGACGCTCCTCATTGATAATGTCGATGGCGCAGCAGGCGATTATGTGGTGTCGCTTTCCGGTGACGGACCGATCGGGCTTTCGCAATCGCAGACCTTTACACTGGCGCAGGGTCAGAAAGATACTGCCGTGTTTTCGATTGAGACGGGCGAGGTTGGCGTCGGCGCTGTCAATCTTTCGGTTGAAGGGCCGGATAGTTTTGCGGTGTCGCGATCTTATCGCATTCAGTCACGCACGCCTTATTTTCCAGTGACGGAAGTACGTACCGCCGCGCTGGAGCCGGGGGAGGCGTTTCAGTTGACGGATGCTGTGGTCGATCCGTTTGTGCCGGGCTCGACAGAGGTTGCAGTTTCATTTTCGCGGTTGCGGGGGATTGAACCGGGGCCGTTACTCGATGCGCTTTATCGCTATCCTTATGGATGCTCGGAACAGCTGACGAGTTCGGCGATGCCGTTACTGTTTGTTGATGTGCTTGGCGGGGAAGTTGGCCGCGGTCCGGAGCGGGCGGTGCGTCCGCGTGTGCAGAAAGCTGTCAACACGCTCCTCAATCGTCAAAGCCCTGACGGCGCGTTTGGTCTGTGGCGCGTCGGCGACCGGTATGCATCGCCCTGGCTTGGCGCGTATGTCACTGACTTCTTATATCGTGCGAAAAATGAAGGCTTTGGCGTGCCGGAGGCCGCGCTTGATAAAGCTTATGACTCGCTCGCCAATCTTGCGCGCGTTGATCGCTGGTATTCCGCCAGCTATCAGACCCGTGCCTATGAGGGGCCGAACTCGAATGACACGACGGAATTCTTGCGCCGTCGTTCGGCGGCTTACGCCATGTATGTGCTGGCGCGCGCCGGACGTGCGGATCTATCGGATTTGCGCTACTTCCACGACACGCTGCTTGATGGCACGCCAAGCCCGCTTGCAAAAGCGCATATTGGCGCCGCGCTCGCCATGATGGGCGACCGGGCAAGGGCCAACAGCGCATTTGAAAAGGCGATTGCCGCGCTTGGCTGGCGGAATACCGGGGATTACTATCAGACCGCATTGCGCGATACGTCCGGCGTTCTCGCGCTAGCGGCTGAAGCGGGGCAGTCGGCCAAAATCGAAGCGCTCAGCGAAGGGCTTGTCGCTGCGATGAAAGATCCCAACCGGATGCACACCCAGGAAAAAGCCTTCGTCCTCCTGGCGTCACAAGCCCTGTTGCACGCCGCCGGGCCGGTTGAGCTTTCGATTGACGGGCAATCGCTTGAAGATCTGCCGCCGGCGCCGTCGTTTACGCCTGCGCTAAATGAGATTGGCGATGGTATTTCCTATCGAAACGACGGTGAAGGTCAGATATTCCGGTCCCTGACCGTTTCCGGTGCGCCAACAACGGCGCCCGCCGCCGTGGATCAGGGCTTTACCCTGACCAAACGGGTGGCGACTCGCGATGGCCGCCCCGCGGTCTTGTCGAGCGCCCGACAGAATGACCGCTTTGTAATTGTGCTCAGCGGAACCGCGCAGAACGATCGTTTGCATCCGGCAATTATCGCTGATCTGTTGCCCGCCGGGTTTGAGATTGAGACGATCCTTCGCCCTGATGACGGTGCGGGCAATGGGCGCAACGGGCCCTATAGCTGGATTGGCGAATTGTCTTATCCGCGTGTCGCCGAAGCGCGCGATGATCGTTTCGTTGCGGCGGTTGATGTGAATGGCCGTCAGCGTTTCACGCTCGCCTATGTAGTGCGCGCCGTCACGCCAGGCTCCTTCGTAATGCCGGGCGCGGTGATTGAGGATATGTATCGACCGGGGGTCTTTTCCAGAACGCCGGTGGGCCGCGTCGAGATCGCCGAGGCCGGGTGAGCCGGGGTCTCTTCATAAGGTTCGGGCCGGTTTCAGCGGCGATTGCGGTCGCGGCGCTGGTCATTGCGGTTGATCTGCTGGCGCCGCCGCCATTGCATCGCGCTGAAAACTTGTCGCCACTCGTGATAGATCGCAATGGGCAGTGGCTTCACGCCTTCGCCAATGATGAAGGCCGCTGGCGGTTCTCTGCGAACCTTGATGAGATCGATCCGCTGTTTGTTGAGCGCCTGATCGCTATCGAGGACAAACGCTTTTGGCGTCATGCAGGCGTTGATGCCGCCGCGGTTCTGCGCGCTGGCTTGTCGTCAGCACGGGCGGGACGTGTCGTTTCCGGCGCGTCGACGATAACGATGCAGACTGCGCGCCTGCTCGAACCGCGCCCACGCACGCTCAGCTCAAAAATGATTGAGATGGTTCGAGCGCTGCAGCTTGAGCGGCGGCTGTCCAAGCGAGAAATTCTTGAGCTGTATCTGACCCTTGCTCCTTATGGCGGCAATATCGAAGGCGTGCGCGCCGCAAGCCTTGTCTATTTCGACAAGGAGCCGGTGAGGCTGACCGATGCGGAGCAAGCGCTTCTTATCGCTTTGCCCCAGGCGCCGGAAGCGCGCCGTCCTGATTTGCGCACAGAAAATGCGAGGGCGGCGCGCGCCGCAATTTTGGGAAAACTGGCCTTGGCTGACGTCATCACATCGCAAAACGCCAGCGAAGCGCGTGAGGCTTCTTTGCCGTCTGTGCGTCGCCAATTTCCGAGAGCTGCGTACCATGCAGCTTATAGCCTGGTGCGTGAACAAAACACGCCAGTGGTCAGCTCAACCCTCGATACTGTTTTGCAAACACGCGCGGAAGCGTTGGCGAGCATTTATACGGACCGTTTTGACGACGAGGCGACGACGTCCATCCTGATTGTTGAAAATGAAACGCGCGCGGTGCGGGCGGCCGTTGGTTCTTCAGGGCTGGATGTGCAAGGCGGGTGGATGGACTTGACAGCGGCGACGCGTTCGCCGGGGTCGACGTTAAAACCCTTCATTTATGGGCTTGCCTTTGAGGATGGTCTGGCGGGCGCCGCGACAGTGATCGACGACATGCCTCGCGCTTTCGGCGATTACACCCCGGAGAATTTTGACCGCACTTTCCGCGGGCAAGTGAAGGTGCGCGAAGCTTTACAGCATTCACTGAATCTGCCGGCGGTCGCTGCGCTTGACCGCGTCGGCGCGCCGCGTTTCGCCGCCATGCTGAAAGCCGCGGGCGTTGCGTTGAAAACACCGGCGCGCGCGGAAAAGAAATCCGGCTTGGCGTTGGCGCTCGGCGGCGCAGGTGTGACGGCGCGCGATATCGCAACCCTCTATGCGGCGCTTGGCGACGATGGCGCCGTCAAGCCGCTGGTATGGACGAGCGACGAAAGCGCTGAGGAGACGCTGTCCTATCGGCTTTTTTCAAAAGACACCGCAGCGCGCATCAGTGCGATTCTCGCGGGCGCGCCATCTTTGTCCGGACGCGCGCCGGCTAGCCTGTCGGCGAACGCAACCCGTGTCGCGTTTAAAACAGGAACGTCTTACGGGTATCGCGATGCGTGGGCGGCGGGACACGGAGGCGGATATACCGTTGTCGTCTGGGTTGGCCGCGCCGATGGCGCCGCTCGCCCTGGAGAAACGGGTCGTAAAGCCGCGGCGCCTTTATTGTTTGATATCTTCGATATGCTTCAACGCAATGGCGCCGACGTTGAAGATTCCGTCGGCGATGATGACGAGGCACCGATGAGTGCGCTCACTCAGTTCAGTACGCCGCAATCAACATCCGCGCCGCAAATTATATTCCCCAGGGATGGTGTTGAAGTGTTTCTTGGCGGCGCAGATCGCGGCTTTTCGTTCGCTGCGCGGGGCGGGGCCCAGGATTACCGATGGTATGTCAATGGCGCGCCTCTTACTCAAGAAGCGATGAGCGGGCGCCATGTCTGGCGGCCTTCGCGTCCTGGTTTTTATGATGTCACGCTAGTGGATAGCGAGGGGCGCAAAGCGACGTCAAAGGTGCGCGTCCTGGCGGCCGGATGAGGCGGCGGGCCTTTCTCACTGGGTCAGCGGCGTTCATCGCGTCACCCTTGAGCGCTGCAAATACCAATGGCGCGGTTGCGCTTTCAGGCGATCGTTTTCGTATTGGCGAAGATGATTTTCAGCTCGCTGACATTCTGGCGCCGTCACTATACGCCCTACAGTCCATGTCACCGCCATATGTGAATGAGGCGAAGGAGCATTTGCAACAACTTCTCACAAATTCACCTTTTGAATTTGATGACATTGCGCCGCCCACGCGATGGGGCATGCGCGTCGTCAGAACCGGCGAGAGTGAGAAGACAGCGTCGCTTGAACAGCGTTTGATTGCAGCGGGCGCCGCGCGTGTGGCGCCGCAGACGGATGATATCGCTTTTATAGAACGATTGCTGACTGTTGAGCGCATAGCGCGACAGGGCAAAAAAGGTTTATGGTCGCTGGATGCATATCAGGTCTTTGACGCCGATAACGCAACAGGCGCTATTGGCGGCTATCATCTGGTAGAGGGGAGTGTTGTCAGCGCGCGCAAAGCCCGAAGTCGGTTTTATCTCAATTTCGGCGATGACTATCGGACGGATTTCACCGCTAGCACAACCTCAATACTGTACCGTCGCTGGGTGAAGGCGGGTTTTGATCTTGCGTCTTTGCAGGGCGCGCGTCTGCGCATTCGCGGGTTTGTGGTCGATATCAACGGGCCGTCTGTCGATCTGACCCATGAAAGTCAGATCGAAGACATGAGTATTGTCTAAACGGGCGCTTTTTTCTGTAACGCGCCGTCGAGCTCCTCAATGGCTTTGCCGAGATCGGTTTTACGCACGGCGGCGACTTCGCGCGCCAACCGGTCAAGCGCCGCTTCGAACAATTGCCGTTCGGAATAGCTTTGTTCCGGTTGTTCGTCTGAGCGATAAAGGTCGCGCACAACCTCAGCTACGAGTTTGATATCGCCGGAGTTGATCTTGGCGTCATATTCCTGTGCGCGGCGGCTCCACATGGTTCGCTTAATCCGTGCGCGCCCTTTAAGGAGCGCCACAGCGTCTTTCACGGCCTTCTCGCTGGAAAGGGGACGCATGCCCGCTGCGCGCGCTTTGCCTGTCGGCACGCGCAATTTCATTTTTTCCTGATCAAAGTCGATTACGAAAAGTTCGATCGAGATTCCGGCAACCTGTTGCTTCTCAAGGCCCATAATCTGACCAACGCCATGGGCCGGATAAACGATCTTGTCATTGACCTTAAATTCCTGCTTGGCGTCGGTTGAGGCTTCCGCATTCTTGGACGCCTTTGCATCGGCTTGCGGCGCTTCGCGGGGAGGGATCTGCGTTGGCACCGGGATAGAGGCGGCGACAGTTGTTTTTCGCGGTGCCTGTCCGACGTTAGCCGGTTTCGCTTTCGGCTTTGGTTTTTCGGCGACAGCGGCTTTTTTCTTTGTGGCTTTTTTTGCAGTGGCCTTGGCGCTCTTTGCCGGCGCAGCTTTTTTTGCAGTCGTTTTTTTAGCCGCAGGCTTCTTTTCTGCGGCTTTTTTTGGCGTCGCTTTTTTCACTGTTACTTTCTTGGCGGGCGTCGCCTTTTTCTTGGCCGCTGTTTTGGCGGCCGGTTTTTTCTTTGGCGTCGCCTTCGCCGTTTTCACTTTTTTTGCCGGGGCTTTTGCCGCCGTTTTTTTCTTTGCAACGGTCTTTTTAGCGACAGTCTTCTTCGCCGTTGTTTTTTTGGTTTTTACGGGCGCGGCCTTCTTGGCCGGGGCTTTCTTTTTTGTCGTTTTGGCTTTGGTCTTCGCCGCTGTCTTGGTCGCCATGGCTCGATCTTGTCTTTCTCTTGGCCAGCGTGATGGCGCAGGCGCATAGGGTCCGCATGTCATAACCGGAACAAGAAGCGCTATCGGGATTGATCGCGAAACCGTGATCAAATGCGCTTACAGGATCGCTAGTGGCCCATCATTGCGACAAGTGCTGTTGGCTTAATCGCCTGACACTTGAAAAATTAACTTTTTCAATGGGTTATTAGCAGTCCTGAAAGGGGCAAGATAGCTCGCTAAGCCTTGTTGAAGTCCGACTTTATGCTCAGATCATAGCATAAAATTTCAATAAAGGCCACGGGTTTTCAAAATACTGCGCTCTGTCAGGAGGTTACGACCCTTCGCCCGGCTTGTCGCTGAAATACTTCTCAAGTTTGTCTTTCTCCTCGGCGAACTTGTCCGCATCGGGCATCGGGTCAAGTTTCTGGGTGATATTCGGCCACGCGGCGGCGTATTTTGCGTTCAACTCCACCCATTTGTCGGCGTCGCCTTCGGTGTCGGGAATAATCGCTTCGGCCGGGCATTCCGGCTCACAGACGCCGCAGTCGATGCATTCGTCCGGGTGAATCACCAGCATATTTTCCCCTTCGTAAAAGCAGTCGACAGGGCACACCTCTACACAATCGGTGTATTTGCATTTGATGCAGGCGTCAGTCACGACATAGGTCACAGGTAGGCGCTCCTTCAAAACCCCCAATCGGGGTCAAACCTTGTTTTTGTCTTCTTTACCCACTCGCCGCGATGACGCAAGCTTTGGGCGGCGATCTAAAGACAAAGCTATCAGCTCGTCAGCCGGGCCTCGACCCTTGCGCGAGCCGCGCCGCTGTCAGGGTCGTCCACATAGATCAGGCCACAGATGCGACGGATGAGCGTATCCTCAAACGGGTCGCGATCGCCGTCGGAAAGGACGATCTGCCAGAGATGTTCGACGAAGCCGATTTTCTCGTCCTGTGGCATCTCTTTGGCGACGCGCGTGAAACGTTGAATATCCAGAGCGTCCGCTTGCGCCTTTTCAGCTTTGGCGCGCAGAGCGGTTGCCTGATCGCTGCTGAGTGAAAACCGTTTGGCCAGGAACTTGTCGATAATGGCGATCTCACGCGCTTCGTAATCTTCATCGGCGCGCGCCGCCTCGACGCACAATGCCGCCAGCGCCAACTGCATCGGATCGGCATCATCGGTCTGGGTCTGCTGCGTGTCCGTATTTGCACGCATCTTCTTAAAAAGTTTGTCGAACATGAGCTCTCCTGCGATTTGTTCAGTTCAGTTTCAACGCATCGAGCGCCCGGCGGTCTTTCTTGGTGGGGCGGCCAGCCCCTTTTTCCCTGCCAAAACTTACCGGCGCAGATTGTTTTTTCGGCGCGCGGGGCGGGGATTGATCATCATATAGTGTTTGCGCTTCGCTTGCAGGACCGCGCCGCGCGGCCATGGCGATTACATTGATGATGCGCAAATGGTCATTTCGAGAGAAAACCAGCGTGTCCTGTTCGCGTACGAGGAAACTTGGTTTTTGAACCCTGATTGCATCGCCATTGCGGGTCAACCGGACATTGCCGTCGCTGACGAATTTGGCGGCGATGGTGCGTGTTTTGAAAAACCGCGCGCACCAGAGCCATCGGTCAATGCGCTGGGCGCTCTGATCGGCGCATTCCTGCGCCCTCATTCAGCCTTCTCGGTTGCCTTGGTCTTGGCGTCTTTCTGGGCGTTTGTAAGTTCCGACTTCAAACCCGCCAGCACAGCAAAGGGCGAGTTGGGGTCGGCTTTTTTCTCGCGAGGCGGATGGCGCCGCGGTTTGGCGCCGCGTTGCTGGTCCTGTTTGCCGCCTTTGCCTTTTCTTGGCTTGCCCTTGTGGTCGGCTTTGCCAGCCTTGGCCGCTGGTTTTGATTTGAAGGCGGGCTTGCGCGGCGCCGGACGCCATAACGCAACCTCAATCTCCTCAGCCGGGGCAGTTGCAGCGACTTCCGCTGCATCCGGCGCTTTGACAGGGGCTGTCGTTTCCGTTCGTTGACCGGTCACATCCGAGGTCGCCTCCGCCGCTATGCTGTTTGCAGCGGCATCCGCTTGTTCCGGCGTATCTGCTTGTTTCTCTTCGGTCGTATTGATGGCGTCGGTTTCAGGCGCCTCCTGCGAGGTTTGCGCTGGCGCAGCGGCGGATGCACCATCTGCGCTCTCAACTGCATTATCATTCGCACTCAGATCGGCAGGTTTGTTTTCAGCTTCCGCCGCTGCGGCGGTCGCTTTCTTCTCTACTTTTCGCTTCACCATGTTTTTGCGGAAGCCAAGCGATCGCAGGATCGCCTCAAAGTCCTCACCGGAACATCCAACCAGCGACATCATCTGGGATGTGGCTTCAAAGCCCTCGCGCATAGTCGCTTCGTTGCGCGCCGTACGGATCAGTCCCGCAAGACGCTCCAGCATATCGATGCGCACCGCGCGCTGGCCTGACGGGCGATAACCGGCAGCGTAATAATAGGCGTGCGGAAGGGCGTCCGCCATTTCGATGGAAACCATGCCTGCTTTCGGCGGCGGCGTGTCGCCGGGGCGCCGGTCCATCCACAACGCCCATAACATGATCAGCAATCGCGCCGGCGCGGGCTTTAGCAGCGCTGGCATGTGCAGGGTGTACTCGCCGAATCGCATGCCGATCTTGCGCAGTTTTGCGCGTTCGTTTTGATCAATCTGCTTCAGATCATCACCGAATAACGCTCGCGACGTGGCGCCGAAATTTTCAACGAGGCGATAGGCGACGCCTTTGGTCAGACCTTTAAGGGCGTCTTCGCCTTCTGCATTCGCGGCGGCCTGCAGCATGACAAGACTGCCGAGCAGCCCTTCGATTTTACCGGCAATGAAATCTTTAAGCCGGTCTTCGACGCGCCCGCGCATATTCGGCGTGATATCATCGAGGCCCGACACGACGACATCCGGTCGAAGGGCGGCGGGCCCCTTTTTGAGATGGGCGACCTGGGCGGAGCGCCACCAGACCGAGCCATCATCGGCAAGCGTCAGCTCATCGGTGCTCGCATTGGCAAGCGCCGCCGCGCGCGCGGCCAGCACCGGGCGCAACGCTTTCTCACCCGCTGCGCGCAAGGACTTCGCTTCCGCGCCACTAGCGCGCGGATCAACGATGAACTCAAAACCCAAAAGCCGGCCTATGAATTGGCCTTCCACAATCACTTCTCCGTCTTCGGTAACGCCTGCCAGCAGCGGTTCATCATCCTTCAGCCTTTTCAGCAGAGTTGATGTGCGCCGATCAACAAAACGTTGCGTAAGTTTTTCATGCAACGCATCCGAGAGTTTGTCTTCTATAGCGCGGGCGCGCTCTTGCCAATAAGGCGCATTTTCGAGCCATGCGGCGCGATGCGAAAGATACGTCCATGTGCGCGTATGGGCAATTCTGGTAGAAAGCGCGTCGATATCGCCGTCCGTACGATCAAGGCGCTCAACATGGGGTTGCAGAAAGGCGTCGCTGATGCGCCCTTCATTCATCAGCAGCAGATAAAAGTCGGCCAAAAGGCGCGCATGCTGGTCCACTGCGACTTTGCGAAAATCCGGGATCTGGCAAATATCCCACAGGGTTGACAAGGCCGCGCCGCCGGTGGCGATGGCGCGAATGTCGTCACGGGCGGCGAGGCGGTGCAGCGCGTCCTCGTCGTCTTCCCGCCGCGAGCGGACAAATTCGGGACGCGGCGGACGACGATCCAGGGACTTTATCAGCGCCGGTATTGATGAGAGGTCGATTTGTTCGGAACGCCATTGCAGCGCCTTTACCGGGTCGAACTGATGGTCTTCGATGGCCAGAACGTCCTCTTGCTCGAGATCGCCGCAATCAGCCGTGACGCCAAAAGTTCCGTCACGGATATGACGCCCTGCGCGCCCTGCAATTTGCGCAAGTTCGGCAGGCGTCAGATTTCGCGGCCCGCGTCCGTCGAATTTTCGTTTTGCAGCGAAGGCGACATGGTCGATATCCATGTTCAGTCCCATGCCGATGGCGTCTGTGGCGACCAGGAAGTCGACTTCGCCGGACTGATAGAGTTCGGCCTGGGCGTTGCGCGTGCGTGGGGAGAGTGCGCCGAGCACAACTGCTGCGCCGCCCCTCTGTCTGCGGATCAGTTCCGCGATGGCGTAAACCGTGTCGGAAGAGAAGGCGACGACCGCCGTGCGGCGAGGCAGCCGCGTGACTTTTTTCGAGCCGCTATAAGTCAGTTTTGAAAACCGCTCACGAGAGAGAAACTGGATATCCCGAAACAGACGCTGCAGGACGGGCCGCATAGTGTCGGATCCGAGGAACAGAGTTTCCGACATGCCGCGAGCGTGTAAGATGCGCGACGTGAAAATGCGCCCGCGTTCCGGATCGGAGGCGAGCTGCACTTCGTCGATGGCGAGAAAATCCACCTCGCGCTCCAGCGGCATCGCTTCAACGGTAGAGACCCAGTAGCGCGCGCCCTTGGGAATGATCTTTTCCTCGCCGGTGACGAGCGCCACCTCGCGAGGGTTTTTCTGCTGGATCACCCGGTCATAAATCTCGCGCGCGAGAAGACGCAGGGGCAGTCCGATCATCCCGGACCGGTGCGCCAGCATGCGCTCCAGGGCGTAGTGGGTCTTTCCAGTATTGGTGGGGCCGAGCACCGCCGTCACGCGCCCGCCGCCCGCGGGCGAGAAACCATCGAAAGAAAGGGAGGAGGACAAGGGGCTGCCTTACTCTTGGAGGCGCCGGAAGGCGAACGGTAGACGCAGTGTCTGTGAGGTTTCGTGTAATCGAGTATATAAGAATGCAGTTGAGATTCTCAACTGAGATTGCGTTGAGATGATAAAGCGTGGCGGATTTAAGCGCGTCGCTAAGCGACCTGGCGAACGCCTGCAGACGCCAGGGCCCATTTCTTGAGCGCGGCGTCAATCTGCGTTTTGCTGACAGGCTTTGACAAATAGTCATCCATGTCATTCGCGAGGCTCTTTTCACGCTGATCTTCGAAGGCGTGAGCTGTTACGCAAATGATTGGCTTGCGCGTCGCGTCGGTCTCGATCTCGAATTTTCTGATTTCCCTGGTGGCGGCGTGGCCATCCATAACCGGCATGGAAATGTCCATCAGCACGAGGTCGAACGAAGCGGCTTTGTAAGCGTTGACAGCCTCCAGTCCATTAACTGCAAACACCACCTCGTATTGTTGCGGGTCAATCATCGCCTTGAGCACAAGCCGGTTGACTTCATTGTCTTCCGCTATGAGCACGCGAATGCGATCCGGCGCGCCTCCGGCGGTTTTTTGCGACGCTCCATCCAATGATGGAGCCGCATCAGCTACCGCTGCCGTGGGGGCGCTTGCGGCTGTGTCAGTGGGATGAGACATTGATTGTGCAATTGGCAAAGACACCTTGAACGTGAAACTGCACCCTTCATCCTGAACTGACCGCATCGTCAATTCGCCGCCCATTGCGTGGGCCAGTTGCCTCGAAATAGCGAGACCAAGGCCAGCGCCTTCAAAACGCCGTGTAGTGGATGTCTCGACCTGTTCAAACTTGTTGAAGATATGTTCAACTTTGTCCGCGGGTACGCCAATGCCTGTGTCTTCCACGGTAAATTCGAGATCTGCAGTTGAGCCGTTTGCGACGCCGCCAACCTTTATCTCGATGTGACCTTCATGTGTAAACTTCAGCGCATTGCCAATGAGATTAATAAGGATTTGCCGAATCCGACCCGCGTCGCCAACGACTTCAACCGGCAGGTTTTCATTATAGGAAACCAGAAAGTCCAATTGCTTCTGCTGCGCGCTGGTTTGGAAAAGCATGCCGATCTGGTCGATGAAGTCCTTCAATTCGAACGGTTCATTCTCAAATGAAGGGTGGCCAGCCTCGATTTTTGAAAGATCGAGAATATCATTGATGATCGAGAGGAGCGATGTGCCGGACGCCGAAATAGTTCTGGCGTATAATGTTTGCTGATCATCGAGATTTGTCGATTCCAGCATCTCGGCCATGCCGAGAACGCCGTTCATGGGCGTGCGGATTTCATGACTCATCTTGGCGAGGAAATCGGATTTTGCGCGATTGGCGGCTTCAGCCTCAATCCGCGCCTCTGAGAGTTTGACGGCGGCGCGTTCCATCTCCCTTTGAAAAGTTGCGGCGCCTGCGGTGAGCATAATCAGCGCAAAAGACAGCCCGACCATCAGCCAGCGCGACATCGACCCGGTTGTAATGTCAAACGGACTTGGCGGTATGTCGCCATGCATAGTGTAAAGCATCAGGTAAGTGCAAAGCACCAGGAGCGCGCCGCCAATGCCTTCTTTCCACCCCAGAAAGAGTGTCACCAGCATAACCCAGGGCAGCAGAAAAAAAGCGACGTAGGACACCATGCCGCCGGACGTCAGCGCTACCAGTGTCAAGCCGAGATAGACGTAGCTGAGAAACAGCCAGGCGACCGTTCGAACATTAGCGGCTCTCGCGATCAGCACCGGACCAATGAAGAGCGCCATGGGCGAAAAAATGGTGATCAGCGTGTGTATCGGATATTGAGCGTAATAATTTTCGAAATCATATAAGCCGGACGCAATTCCGATAAGGCCGCCGGTGATGCAAAGGATCACGAGGCATCGTTTTCGCGCGGCGTCTAGATAGTCACCGTCGATGACCGGCGGCCAGAAAAAATGGCTCAAAGATGAACGAAGCATGCGTGGACCCTTTTGACGGGGAGTTTTTGCCTCAAAAACCTTAGTGTTTGTTTACCCCGCTTTTATGAAGACAGGGCCGAGGGCGGGCTCGAAGCCGGATAGGCGCTTGAAATCACCGGATGCCGCTTGACGCCCCGACGCGCCTCGGTTATTGGACGCGGCTTCTTTCAAGGATTTCACAGGTGTGCGCCGCAAAATCCCGCGCGCACCCTCAAAGACAAGGCAAGACCCATGGCGCGACGCTGTGAACTTACAGGAATTGGTCCCCAGAGCGGAAACAACGTTTCCCACGCGAAAAACCGGACCCGGCGGCGGTTCCTGCCGAATCTTTGCAACGTAACCTTGCATTCTGACAAGCTCGGCCAGGGCTTTAAATTCCGGGTCGCCGCCAAGGCGCTCAGAACTGTGGATCATGTGGGCGGCCTTGACGCCTATCTGACCAAGGCTGACGACGCTGTATTGTCTACGAACGCCTTGAAATTGAAGCGCAAACTGGCCAAAGCTTCCTAAGGGTCGGCTCTTATCCGCTGACCGGCCCCTGCATGATGAGGAGGGATCGGCGGGATGGATGCGACGGCCGCTGTTGAACGGCGCCAATCACGAGAAACGGCAATGCAACGCCTCGCCCGGAACATGGGCGAGTTCGCGACCTCTTTATCGCGGTTAGCGATGCTGTCCGTGATGCTGACCCCGATACTTCTGGTTTCTTTCCTGACGGTTGATTTGCCGATGCGCGCCTTCGACGGCGTTGTCGGTGATGATGGTCTCCTCAGACCATCGAACTGGCTTTCGCGCGGCGGCTTCGTCATGGCCTTTGGACCGCTTATGGCGATCTTGTTCTCTCGTAAATATGGGGGCGACGAAGCATCACGCGCTGTGACAGCTTCCTGGGGGCTTGCAGCGGTGGCCGTCTTTGCAGAGCTCTCTTATCTCGCTCCGGCGCTCGAAGATGGCGATATGCCGCCAGTGCGTTTTACCGTGGTGTTTGTCGCCAGCGCGATGGCGGCCCAGTATTTCGCCGCCAGCGCCTATGACATTATGCGGGGCGGCGCCCGGTGGTGGCGGGCTCCGCTTGTCGCTGCGCTCGGCGGCTATGGCGTTGCCGGCTTGATATACTTTCCCGGCATCTATCTGGGCGCCGGCGTGCCATGGCTGAACTGGATGGTTGGGGACTTTGCCATCAAGACTGTCGTGGCGCTGGCGTTTCTGCCGGTTTACGCCATGCTCAGAAAGTCGTTGCAGCCGAAAGGCGGCTTTGGCGGCGTTTGATCTTTATACTCGACAAAGAAAAACCGGCAGCCTGTTGATGAGGCTGCCGGTTTTTATCGTTAAGCTGTAAGCTTGCTTATGCTTTTTGTTTTTTCTTCATGCGGCCTGCAAAACCCAAACCGGCGATGCCGGACAGGAAGAGCGGGATCGCCGCCGGGATCGGCACTTCAGAGACGGTGATATAACCGACTAGCGTTGCGCGGTTCTTCATTTTCTCAATTGTCTCAAAAGTTGAAACAATGTCGCCACCAACTTCAAAACCTAGAATTGCGATTGTATAAAGAACGCCGTTGACCAGAAAGTCTTCGGACAGGATTGAGTCCGTAACAGTTACAAGGTCGGCGCAACCGTTGACGTTAACGCCTGAGCCATTCGCTTCGCCATTGGCGCAAGGATTGGCGCCGTTCGGCGTTTCCTCATGGCTGAAATCGAACATGAAGTTACGCGAACCCTGATCCTGGCCGTCGACAACAATGTCGATGGCGACAGTCAAGGTGGCTTCGTTCAACGAAGTGCCCGTGATCGGGTTATTGCGATGGGTGAAGGTGCCCAGGGCCACATTGGTGTTTGGCGGGACATCAACCATCGTATCGGCCGCGCCAGCGAAGTCATATCCGCTTTGTCCGCGATTGGTGGCTGGATTGCCCCAGCGTAGCGATGGGTTCGCCGTACCGTTGTTGGATATGGCGATGCCAGCAGCCGGATCGATGGCCGACCAGCTGCCTGTGATGTTTTCGAAGCTGACGATCGCGGCGGAGGCGGAGCCAAACGCGCCGAGACTGGCGGCGCAAAGCGCCGTCGCAATAAGTTTAGAGAATTTACGCATGGGACCCCCACTTGATACACAACTTGTTAAGCATATTTTCCGTAGTCGGAAAAAATACAATTTGATCTAATTGTGAAAGTGAATCTTCGTCAACAAAAATAAATGGTTAACGCGTATCAAAATAAGAATTTTGATCCGGATACGGTTAATTTATATGTTGAGGCTTGCAGAAGCGAGAAGGCTTTCAACCCTTAAGGGAGGTCAGTTTTGCAAAGTCCTGGCTGCTTCCGCGCCGAAATAAGTAATGACGCCATTGGCGCCGGCGCGTTTGAAAGCGATTAACGATTCCATCATCGCGCGCGCCCCGTCGAGCCAGCCATTTTGCGCCGCCGCCCTGATCATGGCGTATTCCCCCGAAACCTGAAAAGCGAAGGTTGGCGCGCCGAACTCGTCTTTTATGCGGCGGACTATATCGAGACACGGCATGCCGGGCTTAACCATCACGCAGTCAGCGCCTTCTGCGAGATCGAGCGCAACTTCGCGAAGAGCTTCATCGCTATTCGCGGGATCCATCTGATAAGTGCGCTTGTCACCCTTTAAAACGCCAGCAGATCCGATCGCTTCACGATATGGGCCGTAAAAAGCGGAAGCATATTTCGCCGCATAGGCCATGATCTGCACATTGGCGAGCTCCGCTGCATCTAGACCGGCGCGGATGGCGCCGACGCGCCCATCCATCATGTCCGAGGGCGCAATAATGTCGAACCCTGCTTTGGCTTCGACGACAGCCTGCCGAACCAGCAATGCAACGGTTTTGTCGTTGACGATCTCGCCGTCTTCCATGACGCCGTCATGACCGTGATCGGTGTAAGGATCGAGCGCGACGTCAGCCATAAGGCCGATATCGGGAACGGCGTCCTTGATTGCGCGCGCGGCTCGGCACATCAGGTTTTCAGGGTTCAGCGCTTCTTCCCCGCCGGGGGTGCGATCTTCCGTGTCTGTATACGGAAACAGCGCCAGCGCCGGTATGCCGAGGTCGTGCGCCTCCTGCGCAGCAATGACAGCCTGGTCAACAGAGAGTCGGAAAACGCCCGGCATCGCCGCGATCGGCTCCCGTACGCCTTCACCATTCTTCAACACAATCGCCCAGATCAGGTCATCGGGCCTTAGCGAGCATTCCGAATATAAACGGCGTGACCAGTTCTGCATGCGCGGTCGTCGCAATCTGAGGGATGGATATCGGGCAAGGGGCGTTTTGTTCATATTCTGTTATCGATTGCTCTGTCTTTTTGGCACATTACTGCACTTTTTAGAATTTGATTTCAAATTGATCGGTCTGGCTTAACGGCCCTTTTAGACCTCTCGGTATAGTTTCAGCGAAAGCAAAGTTGTGTGAGAGAGTAATTTATCATGGCGGTTCAAGGGGCAATGCAATCTCAGGTAATAGGTCAAGCGGAAGATTCCAGCGGATCAAACCCAGACGAATTGCGCGGCGGTTATCTGCAATTGCTGCATCTGGTCGAACGACTGCATCGTCAGTTGCTGGATGTAATCAAGGACGAACTTGAACGGCTGGGCCAGACCGACATTAATTCGGTTCAGGCGTTGCTTTTGTACAATATCGGCGATGCTGAGCTGACCCCTGGCGAGCTTCGCTCTCGCGGGCATTATCTTGGCTCCAACGTTTCCTATAATCTCAAGCAGCTTGTCGAAAAGGGTTATATTCGCGATGAGCGGTCGAACACGGATCGCCGTTCAAAGCGCGTTTCCCTGACGGAACTGGGGCTTGATGTGCGCGACAGCCTGACTGCGCTGTTCGAGCGCCAGTTGACATCCGTCGAACAGGTTGGCGGCGTCAATCGTACGCTGGTCGAAGACACCAACAAGACTTTGCAGCGGCTTGAGCGTTTCTGGGCTGACCAGGTTCGCTTCCGGTTGTAATCGAGAACGCTGTCTCGAATTAAGAATCATTCTCAGCTTTTAAAGCCGCGCCGGATTTCCGGGCGCGGCTTCGTTTCATTTCGATGCGGCCATCGGTCCATCGAATAATCCGGCTGAGGCGCTAGCCAATTATGCGCCGCGTTGGCTATTTATGCTAAGCGCGAAATCGCGCTGCGTCGCCGATGTGAAGAGAAATGACTGATTATAATGAAGCGTTTAAGGCGGCGGTCGCTGCAGTTCGGGTTGAAGGCCGCTACAGGGTTTTTGCCGATATCGAGCGCGTTCGCGGCCAGTTTCCACTAGCGCTTTATCATCCCGACAACGAAGAACAGGCGCGTGAGATCACCGTCTGGTGTTCGAATGACTACTTAGGGATGGGACAGCATCCCGCAGTGGTCGATGCAATGCGAGACGCCGCCGACAAGGTCGGCGCCGGCGCGGGCGGCACGCGAAATATTGCTGGCACGACGCATTATCATGTGTTGCTCGAACGTTCGCTCGCCGATCTCCATGGCAAGGAATCAGCGTTATTGTTTACATCGGGCTATGTTTCCAACGAAGCGACGCTTTCAACCATTGCGCGGATTTTGCCGGATTGTGTGATCCTGTCTGACGAACTCAATCACGCCTCCATGATCGAAGGCATTCGCGGCGGTCGGTCTGTCAAACGCATCTGGCGGCATAATGACCTGGCGCATCTGGAAGAAATGCTGGCCGAGCTGCCGTTGGATCGACCGAAAGTGATCGCATTTGAATCCGTCTATTCCATGGACGGGGATATCGCGCCGTTGCGGGCAATCTGCGATCTTGCGAAAAAATACAACGCCTTCACCTATCTGGATGAAGTCCATGCGGTGGGTCTTTACGGGTCGCGTGGCGGCGGCGTCGCTGAGCGGGACAATGTTGCTGATCGAATCGATATCATCGAAGGCACGCTTGGCAAGGCGATCGGCGTCATGGGCGGTTATATTGCGGCGAGCGCGCCGATTATCGACGCCATCAGATCCTATGCGTCCGGGTTCATCTTCACGACGGCGCTGTCTCCGGTGCTCGTTGCGGGCGCGCTGGCGAGTGTGGAGACTCTGAAAAAATCTCAGCATTTGCGGGATGCGCATCAGGAGCGAGCGGCGCGTCTAAAATCATTACTGAAAGAGGCTGGCCTGCCAGTCATGGACTCCGTCAGCCATATTGTGCCGGTCAAGGTCGGCGATCCGGTTCAGTGCAAGAAAGTCACGGACTATCTCCTTGATCGCCATAATATCTATGTCCAGCCGATTAATTATCCGACCGTGCCGAAGGGCTCCGAGCGGCTTCGTCTGACGCCGACGCCGCTGCATACGGATGATCATATGGCGGCGCTTCTGGGCGCTCTTGATGATGCCTGGACGGCGTTGAAGCTTCGGCGCGCGGCCTGAATCAGGTGATAATCACCGGTCAGTCTTCATAATTCAGGCAATCTGGTGAAAGCTTGGCCGGTTCTATCGCATTGCGGCGGACCGGCGGCGCAAGTATATCTCTACCAAATCGAAGAAAACGGATGGCGGCGACGCTTTTCCAACCTAACCCGTCAGGAGTGACCCGATGAGCGCCAGTGAGACTTATGCAATTCCGAACGGCTTTTTCAGCGAAGAACTGGCTGGGCGCGATCCTGACGTATTTGGCTGCGTTGAACGCGAACTTGACCGACAGCAATCGCAAATCGAGCTGATCGCCTCTGAAAACATCGTCTCGCGCGCCGTGCTGGAAGCGCAAGGCTCGGTCCTGACCAACAAATATGCGGAAGGCTATCCGGGCCGGCGCTATTATGGCGGCTGCGAATTCGTTGACCAGGTTGAGACGCTTGCCATTGAGCGAGCCAAAAAACTGTTCAACTGCGCTGAGGCTAATGTTCAGCCCCATTCCGGCAGCCAGGCGAATCAGGCGGTCTTCATGACGCTGATGCGGCCGGGCGACACGTTTCTGGGGATGGACCTCGCGGCTGGCGGCCACCTTACCCACGGCGGCAAAGCCAACCAGTCCGGCAAATGGTTCAATGCTGTTCATTACGGTGTGCGCGAAGATGATCAGTATATAGATTATGACGCCGTTGCGCGCCTTGCAGAGGAGCATCGCCCGAAGGTGGTTATCGCCGGCGGCAGCGGCTATTCGCGCATCATCGACTTCAAGAAGTTTCGCGAGATTGCTGACAGCGTTGACGCAAAACTGATGGTGGATATGGCGCACTTCGCCGGTCTGGTGGCCGGCGGGCTTTATCCGAACCCGGTTGATTTTGCTCATGTGGTGACGACCACGACCCACAAGACTTTGCGCGGGCCGCGCGGCGGCATGGTCCTGACGAATGACGCCGACCTCGCCAGGAAAATTCGCTCCTCCCTGTTCCCCGGCATTCAGGGCGGCCCGTTGATGCATGTGGTCGCCGCGAAAGCGGTGGCTTTCGGAGAGGCGCTGAAGCCGGAATTCAAGACCTATGCGAGTGCTGTGATTGAGAATGCGCGCGCTCTGGCGTCGTCGCTTGTCGAAGCAGGCTATGCGGTGGTTTCGGGCGGCACGGATACGCATCTGGCGTTGATCGATCTTCGGCCAAAGGGCGTGAAGGGCAACGTTGCGGAGGAAAGCCTGGAGCGTGCGGGCATCACCTGCAACAAGAACGGCATTCCGTTTGATCCGGAAAAATTCACCGTTACATCCGGCCTGCGGGTTGGCTCGCCGGCGGGCACGACCCGGGGCTTTGGCGTTGCTGAATTCCGTCATGTGGGCGCGCTGATGGCGGAGGTCCTGGACGGCCTTGCGCAACAGGGCGAGGCAAATGAGGCTGCGGAGCAGGCTGTAGCCGTGAAAGTGAAGGAACTGACTGCGCGTTTTCCGATTTATTCCTGATGCGGAGCAGAAAGCTGGAGCGCTAGCCTATGCGATGTCCATTTTGCGGCAGCGATGATACGCAAGTCAAAGACTCCCGCTCTGCGGAGGATGGCGCCTCTGTGCGCCGCCGCCGGGAATGCTCCGCCTGCGGCGGTCGTTTCACAACCTTCGAACGGGTCCAGCTGCGCGAACTGATCGTGATTAAGAGCAACGGCAAGAAAGCGCCTTTTGACCGCGACAAGCTGATCCGCTCGGTAATGATCGCGACGCGAAAACGCAATGTCGATCCGGATCGTGTCGAGCAGATGGTCTCCGGTATTGTTCGGCGGCTTGAGGCTATGGGAGAAAGCGAAATTGAGTCCAAAATGATCGGGGAACTGGTGATGGAGGGGCTCGCCCACCTCGATGATGTCGCCTATGTGCGATATGCCTCCGTCTACAAGGATTTCCGTGAAGCGAAGGATTTCGAACAGTTCCTTGGCGCGCTGGATGAAAACGAGCGTGAATAGGCGCGTCCCATGACCGAGCCGACAAAACCCCACATACGCGAAGGCGAAGGAGAGGGCGCGCCGGCGCGGTCCGCTGCGCGGCTTGCAGCCGTTCAGGCGCTTTATCAGATGGAAAGCTCCGGCCTCGGCGTTGACGCCATCATCCGCGAATTTCAGGACTTTCGCCTTGGCGGAGAGATTGAAGGCGTGCGCCTGCACAAAGCGGATGCGGTCTTCTTTGCCGATATTCTCAAAGGAGCCGTGGAAACCCAGCGCCGGCTTGACCCTTATCTGGAACGCCAGCTTGCAAAGGGGTGGAAGCTGTCTCGGATTGATGCGACAGCCCGCGCCATTTTAAGGGCGGCGCTATATGAGCTGATCCGCCGGCCGGACGTTCCGTATAAGGTGGTTATTAACGAATATCTCGACATTGCGAATGCGTTTTTCAGCGACGACGAGCCAAAATTCATCAATGGCGTTCTTGATGCGGCTGCGCGCGCGGCGCGCGGCGATGAACTGACTGTATAAGGCGTGACGGCGCGATGAGCGAAGCGGATATCATTCAGGAAATTTTTGCGCCGCTGTCAGCAAACGCGTCCGGGGCAGACCATCTGAATGACGATGCGGCTGTGTTGGATGATGCTTATGTCGTCACCAAGGATGTCATGGTCGCCGGCGTTCATTTTCTTCCGAAAGATCCGCTCGACCTTGTTGCGCGCAAATTGCTGCGGGTTAATCTTTCCGATCTCGCCGCCAAGGGCGCGAAGCCGGTTGGTTATGTGCTTGGATGCATATGGCCATCCAATGTGAAACGCGAGGCGATCGAACTTTTCGCGAACGGATTGCGGGAGGACCAGGAGACTTTTCGGGTTTCTCTTTATGGCGGCGACACGGTCGTGCACAAGTCCAAAAGCGCGCCGCTGACATTGTCCGCAACCTTTTTCGGAACGCCCCCGAGGCAAGGCGTAACCAGGCGTTCCGGCGCGTCCCATGGGGACGATCTATATGTGTCCGGCGTTATCGGGGACGCCGGGCTGGGGCTCGCGGCGCTCAAAAAAGAGATCAAGTTTACGCCGGTTGATCGCGCATCTCTCGCCAGTCGTTATCACCTGCCGGAACCGCGGCTCAGTCTTGGTGCGGCGATCGCCGGCTTGGCGACTGCAACCATTGACGTCTCCGATGGCTTGATTGCCGATGCGGGGCGACTTGCGAACGCGTCGGGCCTCCATGCGCAAATCGAAGCCGTATCCATTCCGCGATCTCAAGCCGCCGCGGTGTGGATCGCGTCCCAAAAGAACCGCTGGCGCGCGCTTGCCGAACTTGCCGGGTTCGGCGACGATTATGAGTTGCTGTTTGCAGCGCCGCCGTCAATGCGCCGTTCAGTGACCGTTGCCGCCAAAGCGTCGCGCACGGAAGTTTCGCGTATTGGCGTTTTAAAGCGTGGCGAGGGGGTGTCGCTTACCGACGACCGCGAGGCGGAAATCGCCGTCTCAAAAAGCGGCTTCGATCATTTTGAAATTTGAAAATGCGGCGTTGTTACTGGCCCGGCGCCTGCTGCTGCCCAAGGCCGCCTGGCAACTGACCAACATTGCCGAGAAGCTGTTCCCAGAAATTCAGTTCCTTGCCGCGTGTCGGCGTGACGCGTGAGACCATCTTTATGTTTTCGCCATCCGCAAGATCATATTGATCGAGCTCTTCCACAAGACCGTCTTCATTAAAATAAAAGGCGACAACGGTTCGTCTTTTTGTGGTTGGCCGGAAAAAAGCCCGCGTCGTATCCGAAGAATTGAGGTAGTACCAGGCATCGCGGTTGAACGTGCCGATCAGCGACGGTTCCCCGAATTTCGCCAATACGCTATCCTTGGTGTCGAGACCGGGTTCCGCGGTCAGCTCAGTCTGGTCGCGCTCAAGGACATATCCGTGGTTGGTGCGCACGGACACGCAAGCCGGCAACATCAAAAGACCCAGCAATAGATAAACAACTCTGATCATACTGTTTTCCCTCGAGCCGCGAATTGAGGCGGTCTCTTCGTTTTCCGGTCGCCGGCCAGCGCTTGCGAGGGCTTGATCCCTTGCGTCCGGCAGCATACCTGATCCCGTAAATATCAACGATGCCGGCGTCTCGTAAACCCCGGTTTGGAATTTGGCGGGCTTCTAACCCATGATTATGTCGCTTTTCAGGAAGGATCCGGCGATTGACGCCGGCGAGGCGCTCTATGCGAGCGCCGTGGAGCAGGCGCGGTCTGCGCCTTTATATGTGGAAATTGGCGTGCCTGACACGGTCGAGGGTCGTTTCGAGATGATCACGCTGCACGTCTATCTCGTATTGCGTTGCCTGAAAGGGGACGAGCCGGGGGCGAAAAAAGTCGGTCAGAAGCTTTTCGATGCGATGTTTCAGAATATGGACGATTCGCTGCGTGAACTCGGTGTCGGCGATCTTTCGGTTGGTAAGAAGATCCGCAAACTTGCCGAGAATTTTTACGGCCGTGTCGCGTCTTATGAAGACGCATTGCAAAGTGAAGAAGATAATCTGGCGCAATCGCTTGGGCGAAATGTTTTTCTGGACCCGGATGCGCCGGGCGCCAGAAGTCTGGCGCAATATGTCAAAAATGCAGCAACCGCGATCGAAGGACAGCCTGTTTCGCGCATTGTTGGCGGTATCGTTCAATTCCCTGTTGTGGAGAGCGCTTTATGACAAATGCCGACGCCCAGCCTGAATTCAGTTTTGACGTCGATGTTCGCAGCCTGACCCCAGCTGGAAAAAAGTATCATTTAAAGGCGGGCCCGAACGAATGCGCAAAGATCGCCAAGCGTCTTGGCGTCATCGCTGTCCATTTATGCGAAGGCGATATTCACATTGGCGCAACGAAGACCGTCATTACGATCTCCGGAACAGTTCGCGGGGCGATGACGCGTGAATGCGTCGCAAGCCTTGAAGAGATGGAAGAAGCTGTCGCTGATTCGTTTGAGTTGGAGTTTTTCCGTGATGAAAGCGCTATAGATCCCGAAGATGACAGCGTTGAATGGGACCTGGCGGAAATCCATGAAGGCGATGTTTTCGACATTGGCGAGCTGCTGGTGCAGCAGCTCTCTCTCGCCATGGATCCGTTCCCCAGGAAGGAAGGCGCGCCAGGTCTGGCCGCCGAGTATGGCGCGGAAGATAGCGGCTCCCCCTTCGCCGAGTTGCACCAGATTTTGGAAAAAAACAATTAAAAACAATAGGTTTACGAGCCAGTCCGGGTGCGGGTAAAATGATCGGCAGGTGCGTTGCATGCGCGCGCGGGCATAGTATGGTCCGCCGCAATCAAGGAGCGCGTTGATTTGGCGAATGCTGCGAAAAATAATACAGGGCCCACGCTCGCCATCGATGCGATGGGTGGTGACGCCGGGCCTGAAGTGGTCGTGCAGGGCGTCGCGCATGCGGTGCGCCGCGGTCTGTCAGCGCGTTTTCTCTTTTACGGCGATGAAAGCCAGTTGCGCCCGCTGCTGGCTGATATCAAGACGCCAATAGACGCTGAAATTCGGCATGCGGATAAAATCGTCTCCATGACGGATAAGCCAAGCCACGTTATTCGGCGCGGGCGCGATACATCCATGTGGCTCGCCATGACAGCTGCTAAAGAGGGCGAGGCACAGGCGGTCGTGTCCGGCGGCAATACGGGCGCTTTGATGGCGCTGGCGCGATTGCAGCTGCGGATGATTGAGGGCATCGACCGCCCGGCGATTACGGCGTTCTGGCCGACCATGCGCGGTCGCTCACTTGTTCTTGACGTCGGCGCCAATGTTGAAGCCGATGAAAACCAGCTGGTGCAGTTTGCGATCATGGGCGAAGCGTTTTACCGGGCGCTGATGGACGTCGACAAACCAAGTGTTGGCCTTTTGAATGTGGGGGCCGAAGACCTCAAAGGACATGAACTGATCCGCACGGCGGCGCGCGTCTTGCGCGAGGCGGATCCGGACATGGCGTTCCAGGGCTTTATTGAAGGTAATGATATTTCAAAAGGAACTGTCGATGTCGTGGTGACGGACGGGTTTACCGGCAATATCGCCTTGAAATCAGCAGAAGGCGCCGCGCGTCTCGTCGGGTCCTGGGTCAAGGAAGCCTTGACCGGTACGCTTAACGCCAAATTCGGTGCGATTTTCATGGCGCCGGGTCTGCGTAAACTGAAAGATCGCATTGATCCATCCTCCGTGAATGGCGGCGTCTTTCTGGGCGTCAATGGCGTTGTGGTGAAAAGTCATGGCGGCGCCAATGCGCGCGGCGTTGCAAGCGCAGTCAATATGGCTGCAAGTCTTGCTCGCCAGCCGTTCCGCGATGAAGTTGCCCAAACGGTAAAAACAGTGATGCTTCGTCAGCGCGAACTGAACGAGTCGCAAGAGGCGCCACAACAAATCAAAGCGGCGGCGGTATGAGTTTGAAAGCGGTAATTGTCGGATGTGGCGAGGCGTTGCCTGACAAAGTCCTGACCAATGAAGACCTTTCGAAAATTGTCGATACCACGGATGATTGGATCCGCGAGCGCACGGGTATTGAAGAACGCCGCATTGCCGCTGACGGAGAGCTTACATCCGACCTTGGCGTGCGGGCGTCGACGGCGGCGTTGAAGGCGGCCGGCCTTGAAGCCTCTGACATTGATCTTATTGTCGTTGCGACAACAACGCCGGATCTCACCTTTCCGTCGACGGCGGCGATCGTGCAGGCGAAACTTGGCGTGACGCAAGGGGCGGCGTTCGACCTGCAGGCGGTTTGCACCGGCTTCATTTACGCGTTGTCGACAGCAGAGAAATTCCTGACCAGTGGCCAGCACAAACGCGCGCTCGTTATCGGCGCGGAAACATTTTCCCGTATTTTAGATTGGACCGATCGCGCAACTTGCGTGCTGTTTGGCGACGGCGCCGGTGCGTTTGTACTTGAAGCGCAGGAGGAAAAGCTTGCGGACGGGCGCGGCGTCATCGGCAGCTATCTGCGATGCGACGGTCGTTTGGTGGATCTGCTGCATGTCGATGGCGGCGTTTCGTCGACGCAGTCGATTGGCCATGTGCGCATGCAGGGCAACAAGGTGTTTCGCGAAGCGGTCATTCGGATCTCCGAAGCAATGGAACGTGTCGCTGCAGATGCGAACATCGACGTGCGTGAAATTGACTGGTTCGTGCCGCATCAGGCGAACGCCAGAATCATTCAAGGGGTGGTGAAAAAGCTGAACCTGCGAAGCGATCAGGTAATTTCCACAATCACCGGGCAGGGCAACACATCCGCGGCTTCTATCCCGCTGGCGTACTGTCAGGGAGTTGCGGACGGGCGCATCAAAACCGGTGATCTCGTGCTGCTTGAAGCGATGGGCGGCGGTCTGACCTGGGGCGCCGCGCTTTTGCGCGCCTAAAAAACAGCTAATGTAATTCAAAGACTTATTGACCGAAGCGCGGAGATGATATTAACCTATTTCTCCATTGGGGCGAGCTATTTGCGGGATTGAAGACAATGACGGGAAACACGGTTACGCGGGCCGACCTGACAGAAGCTGTTTATCGTTCCCTCGGCATTTCCCGGAACGAATCATCGGCTTTTGTCGAACGCATCCTTGAGGAAGTGGCGTTATCTCTTGAAGGTGGCCAGACCGTCAAAATTTCGTCTTTCGGCACTTTTTCCGTGCGCGATAAAAAGCTTCGTATGGGGCGCAATCCGAAAACCGGCGAAGAAGTGCCCATCGCGCCGCGCCGGGTCGTGACCTTTCGCGCGTCGCATGTTTTGAAAGACCGCATCAATGACGGTCACCGCAGAGCCGACGCCGCTGAATAACCAAGTAAAGGCGGACAACATCCGTGGCGAAATCTGCCGAAGCATTCCGTACGATCTCCGAGGCCGCCGACGAACTGGATGTGCCTCAGCATGTCCTGCGTCACTGGGAGGAAGTTTTCGGACAGGTCCGTCCGATGCGCCGCGCCGGCGGGCGGCGGTATTACCGCCCCCTCGACATTGATCTTCTGCGCGGCATTCGTGTCCTGCTTTACGATCAGCGCTACACGACCAAGGGCGTGCAAAAGATATTCAAGGACGAAGGCGTTAAATATGTCTCCGAGCTTGGGCGCCGTGCGGCGGCCGGAGAAAGTGTCGAGGTGCGCCCGGTCTTGCCGGAGGACGGCGCTCGCGACGCCAGGGCCAATAGCGCCGCCGATGACGATGTTCTGGAACTCGGGGCTGACGCGCGTGTGGCGAAGGCGATGCCGGCGGATCTGAGAAAAACGCTGACAAGCTTGCTGGCGCGTCTTGAAAAGGCTCAGGACGCGCTGGATGAAGCGACGCTGGCGCTGGAAGCCATTGATGCGCAGGATGAAGATGCGCCTGCGGCGCCAGCCGCTTCAAAGTCCTGATCTAACTATATCTGGGTGTTTTAAGCTGTTTCAGCGCGCGGTTTGATTTGTCGCATTCGCCGTTACAGCACCGGTCTCCACTTTTTCGAAGAATGCTCTATAGTCCGCGCCTTCGCGGCGAGGGTGATGCCCTTATCGCCGCCGGGTCGGAGCGTGGCGCAGTCTGGTAGCGCACTTCACTGGGGGTGAAGGGGTCGCTGGTTCGAGTCCAGTCGCTCCGACCATTTTAACAACAACGATGCGATTATACTCGCCTCGCCATTCAATCGGGCGGCGTGTTTTTGAGCATACGATCAAAAAATTCCGCAGTTGCGTCATACGCTCGAAGCCATGAGGCGTGACGGTAAAATCCGTGTACGTCATCGGGTATCACGAGCGCTTCCCAGTGCACGCCTTTCTCATCCAGCCGCATGGCGAGATCGGTTGTCTCCCAGAAAACGACATTGCGGTCATCGTCGCCATGAATGAAGAGAGCAGGCGAGCGCCATGTATCGATATCGGCGATCGGCGATGAGGCGCGGGCCAGTTCCATTTCGTCAGGTTTGAGGCCCCAATAGCGACCGGGCGCATTCGGGAAATCCAGCGACCAGTCATGAACGCCGTGGAGGTCGACGCCGGCTGCGAAGGTGTCGGAGTCGCGCGCCAAGCCTTGCGCGGTCAACAGGCCCCCGTAAGACCCGCCCCAAAGACCGATCTTTTCACCATCGACTGTGGGCAGTGTTTTCAGGAACTTGGCGGCGGCGAGGATGTCATTATATTCAGACGCCCCGCGCGGACCGTGATCGGGCACGAGGCGAAACTTCTGTCCATAACCGATGCCGGCGCGGAAATTGACGGCGAGAACGACGTAACCTTGTGATGCGAGATACTGGTTCATCGCATAGGCGTTTGCGTAATAACCGCGATAATGCCAACCGAGCAGCATCTGCCGGATGGGCCCACCATGCATGAAAATCAGCGCTGGGCGCGCATCGCCTTCCTCAATATCAGGCGGTGAAAACAGCTGACCATGAACAGTGAAACCGTCGGTCGACTCGAATGTCACCTGTTGCGGCGTCACCAGCACGTCGCCGGGAAACTCCGGTGGCGGCGCTTCGCTGATAAATGACACATCGCCATCGTCACGGCGGAGGGCGATGCGCGTTGGCGATGTCGGTCCTGCTTTCCGAAATGCGATGGCGCCGCCGGCAAGCGGCGCCGGGTGCGTTTCAATCCCCGCGCCTTCGGTAAGGGCTATCGTCTCGCCGCCTTGCAGCGGAACTGACGCTAAATGGCGGCGATCAGTGTCGCCGCAATTATGCGCATAAATCAGCGTTTCCCCATCATGCGAGATGGCGGTGTCTTCAGCTTCGCAATTTTCAGGCGTCAGTGCGGAAAGCTCATCACCGTCTGGCGAGATACTGTAGACGCGCATAAATCCGTCTTGCTCGGAATAAAAGACCAGTCGTTCTGCATCCGTCCAATATAAGGGTTCAGGGAAATAGCGCTGCGCCAGTCCGCCCGCGCTCGCGCCCGGCGATTTCCAGACTTCCTGTGCAGCGCCGGTTTCAGCATCGGCGACCATGATCGAGAACGGCCACGCCGTCATCAGATGAACGCGTTCGCCGTTCAGACGTCCGGCGCGCCGCATAAACGCTATTTGCGCTCCATCAGGAGACCAAACCGGATGCATGTCGCGATAAACGCTGGGCGCCATCCAGCGGATTTCTTCGGCTGCGATGTCGAACACGCCGACAAAGCTGTGCCCGTTCCGGATGCTGACAAAAACAACCTTGTCGCCATCCGGAGACCACCGAACGCTTTGTAACCCACCACGAACGCTAAACAGCGGTTCCTGATCTTTTGCCTGGCGTCTGCCCGTCGCATAGGCATAGATTTCGCCGTCATGCTGGATCAGCACTGTGTCGCCATCCGGTGAAATCGACGGCGCCGACCCTTCCGTGAGAAGGCGCGCCGAGCCTCGCGACGTTGGTGCAATCCAGACCTCCTGTGTCGCGCCTTTTGGGTCGCTGTCCGGATTGGGGTGGTCGCCATCCCAGTTCTTCGGACCGCCGCGTGTGAAAACAGCGATGCTTCCGTCATTGGACAGGGAGAGCTGTCCTAACGGACGACCGTCATCATTTGGAAAGTCTGCGATTTTTGTTGGACTGAAATTCGGTGCGGCGGCGGTCCATATACTGCGGGAACCTTCGCGAAATTCCGTCCATGCAATGCGTTCGCCACTTTCCGATGAAACCAGATTTTCCGGATAGGGCGCAGAAAGAATGCTTTCGAGCGTATAGCCGTATGCCCGATCATGAGAGATCAGGCTGCATAGCAGCATCAACGCAGCGGCGAGGGTGAAAGCGTATCGATGGCTGGCGAAGAAGCGGCGTGCTGCAAGTTTTGTCATCCCGAGATTCTCCTGATGGCGTTCAACGCGCAGATGACAGCTGCTTTGTCGACTCGTCAAATGAGGAAAAGCGGTTGCTGACAGGCGTTCACAGCAAGACCAGCCGCCTTGGGGCGGCGCACCCGGGCGGTATCGCCAGAAAAACAATGTGTTAGCCGCTTTCCGGCGCTTGCTGCATTCTGCGCAGTCTATGGTATAGTACACGTTGTTAGCGTGATGCCTGGGGATCGGGGATGACAAGAATTGACCTGCCGGAAGGGGTGCCGCCTGATAATGAGGCGACGCGATCTTTTAAGGGTAACGGCTTCCAGGCGCCCGATATGGCGACGCCAGCCTTTACACGTGAGACGCCAGGCCTTGATCACAAAGCGAAGCGCATTGTCCGGGAAGAGTATGAAGAGATCGTCGAAGACGACGATGATGAGGATGATGAACGCCCGCGTCCGCGGATTGAGAGCAATTCAAACACCAATCTTGCAATCATGATCGCAGTGACGGCGCTGTTTGTGGCGCTTGGCGCCATTGTCGTCGCTAACAATCGCGGTGATGCGCCATTGTGTTCGTCGCAACCGGCATGGAACCAGTATAACTGCCGCGCTGGTTAGGAGGCGGTGCTTCCGGTTTTCACTAAAATCGAAAGCGTCTAGATTGCCGCCTCGGATACATCATCAGCGCAATCATCTTCGGATGCTTTTCGCTCGCGCATGATTTTCCGATAAGCGTAGATGATTTTTTGTGTCGCCTGTGACGCCGCTTTGGCGAGATCTTCATCCAGGCCGAGTGATGCGACAGTGTCCGGATGCACTGATTTGATGCGCGCTTTAAACGCTGCGCGAAGTTCGTCATTGTCCGCATCCGGCGAAATGCGAAGCGTTGCGTAAGGATCGAATGATTTCGGCGCCCGCTTCATCGGCTCGTCGTTTTCGTCATTTGCCGCAGTCGTATCCTCGATATTCGTCTCGATCATTGAGGCGATATGGGTTTTGGCGACAATCATCATTTCGCCGTTCGCCGACCGCACCGGAATAAACGCGCGAGGATCATTAAGCAGGTCCGTCAGTCGTTCCCCGTTCACATGAAAAACAAAGGCTTCTACCGGCTCCTGGCCAGTCAGGCGAAGCTGAACGGAGGTCTCGGTTTTGTGCCGGAATGCGCCGGTCGCTTTATCAAACACGCTTTGGTCTCCACCACCCCTGCCGGCCCCCGCCGGCTTTGCAACAGGCGTTGCAATGGCGGCGCCAGATCAGTCCTGTTTTGAGACAGGCGGCGCATTGCGCGGTTCCGCATTCATCCAGGCGAGGAGATATTTGGTCGGGAACGCCCAGATAACCCCAGCGACAAGGAAATAGGCGACTTTCAACAGCTGAATGTCAGGCACCCGTTCGCCAAGAGCGGCGGCGGCAAAAAAATAGATCGTCAGCGCGGGCAGAAACGCCATGAAACCAATCAGCTTTTTGTAGCGCGGGGACATTGGTGTTCTGATCCTTTTGCTGCGTCTTGACAGTTCAGACCGCGACGCGGGGTCGCGCGGCGGCGAAGGCGCGATTGCCTTAAAGAGGCGCCATGGCTGCTAGCATTATATCCGCGCCGGCGCAAAACGAAGGCGTTGCATCACCGCAGGATGCACGGCGCATCGCCACATGGCTTCTCGTCATGTGCGCGCTGGTTGCGGCGATGGTGATCGTCGGCGGGGCGACGCGTCTGACGGATTCCGGTTTATCGATTACCGAATGGCGTCCGGTCACTGGCGCTGTGCCGCCCATGAGCGAGGCGGCGTGGCTGGCGGAGTTCGAGAAATATAAAACCATTCCGGAGTATGAACAGGTCAATTACGGCATGAGCCTTGACCAGTTTAAAACGATTTACTGGTGGGAATGGGGGCACCGGTTTCTGGGCCGGATTATCGGGATCGCGTTTTTTGCGCCGTTTGTTTTTTTCGTAGCGACGCGGCAGGCGAGGGGGGCGCTTGCGTTCAAGCTGTGCGGGTTATTTTTGCTCGGCGGCATGCAGGGCGCGCTTGGCTGGTATATGGTGCAGTCTGGTCTCGCCGACCGCGTCGATGTCAGTCAGTATCGCCTTGCGGCGCATTTATCGCTTGCAGTTTTCCTCTTTGCTCTGATGTTCTCGCTGGCGCTTGATTTGTGGCCATCGCGAAAAGTAGTAGTATCTCGGGGCTTACAGTTCGGCGCGCTGGCGCTTTCCATTGGCGTCTTTGCGCAGATGATCCTCGGCGCCTTTGTGGCGGGTTTGCGCGCCGGGCGGACCTTCAATACATGGCCGCTGATGGATGGAAAGTTTTTTCCTGACGGGTATTTCGTCGGAGCGCCGGGTCTGAATGATATGTTCGAAACGATCGCCGCCGTTCAGTTCAATCACCGTATCGGCGCCTATCTGGTAGCAGGGGGCGCACTTTGGTTCTGGTTCGCCGCGCGCAATGGCGGCATTGAGCCACGCGCGCGCCTCGTCCTTGCCGCCGTCGGCGTTCAGATTGTTTTGGGTGTCTGGACGGTGCTTGCGGCGACGCCGATCGCCCTCGGCCTCGCGCATCAGGCTGGCGCGCTCGGCGTTCTCGCTGCTGCGCTATATGCGGCGCATGGGCTGACACGAAAAACCTGACTTTCACCTATAATTGAGTGGCTAGCGCCCAATTTTGACAGATGCGAGTATTTATTCTATCAATTGCGCAATTGATAGAATAAATTGGAAATGCTGCGAAATGTCTTTCATCGACGCCCATAGTTTAAGCGACGCTTTTCTGGGGTACCGTATTGGCCGTCTGCTCGATCTTATTTCGGAACAGGGCGATGAATATCACCATGACGCAGGGTTGAGTTTTCCTGCGCGCGCAAATTCTACAATTATGGTAATTGACGAGCATGAAAACGTATGCGTAGCGGATATCACCGATGAACTGACGTTGCCCCATCAGCTTGTAGCGCAACGAGTCGAGTTGTTAGTGGAACTTGGGTTGGTTGTTAAAAAGCCTGACCCAGATGACGGTCGCCGGAAAATCTTGAAACTAACGAAAAAGGGCAAACAGGAAGTTGTTCTGTTACGGCGCTGTCTGGCGGATGCTGTGCATGCATTCAACATTCTGTTTGATGAAATTGGCGTTGACTTGAACAAGGTTTCGCGCCTCGCAACGGACGCCTTTATGAACAAGCCTTTGAGTGAGCGTATTAGCCAGGCCTGTGCTGAGGAAACCAAAACAGCATCGGTCAGGAAAGCTAAGTTGGGGAATGCATGATTAACTTTTTAAAAAAAACCAGCCTGGCCTTATTCGCGCTTTCGATAATGAGTTGTGTTTCATACACCCCGATAGCGCTCGACGAAGAGCGCTTTACAAAAGCAGAAATAACCGAAGATTTCGATGCTTTTATTGAATTTGTAAAAACGACCCATCCTGACCTTGGGTATTCCGCTGACTTGGCGGCGTTGGACGCCGCTACTGAGCAGATACGTGAAAATTTGCATGAAAACGCCACGATACGCGAAGCATGGATGCTGATGGCGTTGGTCAATCCTGTATTTGGAGATGCGCATATCGGGTTACGTCGTCCGGTTGAAGCATTGGCGGCGTATGAAGCGGAGGGCGGCGCGCTTTTTCCGGCGCCAGTTGTTTTTGACAGCGAGGGGCGCTTGCGAATTGCTCCGTCTGTATCCCAAGATCTTGGTTTTGTCGCTGGCGATGAAATACTTTCAATCAACGGCGTACTGTCGACAGACATTATCACAACGCTCACGCCGCGTATGCGCGGGGAATCCGAGGCGCTTCGCAAACTCATATTGGAGCTTTATTTTCCGCAATATTTCTGGATTGCCTATGGCGGTTTTGAAGACTACGCGGTGCGCGTAAGGCGTGGCGGGCGTATCAAAGTCGTTCAACCTGAATTTCATGCTAGCGGCGAGCATAACGACGGCGATGAAATGTTCAGCTACGAAACGCTTGACGCCAACACCGGATATTTGAATGTCAAAACGTTTAATATCGAATACAAAGATCAGTTTGCTGAATTCATTTCTGACGCGTTTGTGGAAATTCAGAACGCAGGTGTGAAAAACCTTGTCATTGACTTGCGTGAAAATGGCGGCGGTGCTCATGATGTCAGCGATCTGTTGATGAGTTATCTCACAGAGGACGCTTATTCACCAATTTCTCGTGTGACGGCGCGTATTACCGAAGAAAATGTCAATCGCATTCCAGGCGCAAAACTTGGCGACGTTGTCACCGTTCCATTTCAATTGCCGGTGACGCCGCCAAAAGATAATCCTCTGCGCTTTATGGGTAATGTTTACGCCATGGTCGGGGCGCTCACTTACTCGCAGGCGATTGCCTTTGCATCAACGCTTCAGGATTTCGAAATTGCTGTTATCGCAGGGGAGGAAACTGAAGGCCCCGCGAATCAAACAGGTCAGGTTCAAATTCAGGTTCTGCCCAACACTGGCATTCAGGCATTGGCGCCGATTTATATCTTTACGCGGGCGAATGGAGACACGTCCCGTCGCGGCGTTATTCCTGACATCGTGATTGAAAATGATCCACTGGATCCCATGCATAGCGTTCGCGCACTGTTGACGCTTTTGCAGCCGCCAAATTAATTCTGTCTTATTCCGGCTGAATATTCGTTCGGATCAACAGGCCATCATCGTCTGATTGCGGCATTGAACCGCGCGGGGATAAAGGCGTCCCATCGGCAGTTCCAAGCGCATTTATAAGACCATTGGCCGGGATCAGCCGGATGACGCCTGCGCCAGCATCGCCTGTCAATCCGAGAGCAATCGCGCCGTTGCGGTAAAGCGCGCCGAGATTGGCGCCGGCGACGCCCATGACGTCTGCGCTGTTCACGGCTTCGATTTCGAAGGCTTCGCCGACAGTGACGGCGCCAAGGGGCGCGCCATCATCCCGGTTGAAAGCGTGCATCGCGCCATTGCTTTTGTCGAGCAGGATCACCTGTCCGTTTACAGATGATGTCTCATTAGTCGTTACCTCTGACAAAAGCACCGCGAGATCGCCAGGTTGTTCTGCAGCCGCGCTCGCAAATAACGCGCCGTGTCCATCCGCGCCGATGCGATGCACGGCGCCGTTCTCGCGCGCAATGAAGACCGCGCCATCTTCGCCGTCGATGGCGCAGGAAATAATGTCGTCGGGTGCAGTTTCGCTGACGCTCGCCTTGGCGGTGAGCGTCGCATTTTCCAGCCTGAACGCGTAGCGGGTGAGTTCGCCTTTTTGCAGGACAACCAGCGTCGGACCTTCGGCGTCTACGGCGCGCCCGAAACAAAACCCGCGCACGGCGCCGCGAATGGGAATATCGCCCGTCACTGGTTTGAAGCTGCGCGCGGCGTTATCAATCTCGTGGATTTTCATTGCGCCAGCATTGGCGTCGAAATAGGCGAGCAGCCCGCGCGCCTGCGGTCCGAAGCCGATATAGCCGATCGCCGCGCCGTCGGCGTTAAAGCCCGGAATGCGCGAGACCTCATTGCCGTCCTCGATATTGAAACTCGCAACGCCGTTTTCGCCAGCGACAATCATCAGGCTGTTGAAAGCGACATTCGGATGAGTCCAGAAAGCGATCCCCGTAGCTGGCGCGTCAAGGCCCGTAAGCTGGTCGGCTGCTGCGACCGCGATCGGTTGGACGGGGACGGCATCGCTTGAGGGGGGCGTGTCGGTGTTCTGTCCGCAGGCGGCGAGCAAAAGAAGGGCTGAACAGGCGAGGGCGACGAAACGCATGGGCTACTCCGGAGCTATCAATTATGCTCCTTGTCTTGCGCCGGGCGCGGCCCGTCAAGGAGCGCGTAAATTGATGCAGTATTTGGCGGTAATTATATACCACATAAATATCATGCTGTTTTCAAAGTGTTTATTGGAAAACTGTTGACGCCTTTGTGCTGATCGGGTACCTGCCGCGCTCATATCGCTGGCGTTGACCGTAATGCGCATCCCGCCGGCTTCGACATTCAGGATTTACGCAATGAAAACCTACTCCATGAAACCGGCGGAAGTAGACAAGAAATGGGTCATTATCGACGCTGAGGGCCTTGTCGTCGGCCGTGTCGCGTCGATTATCGCCACGCGCCTGCGCGGCAAGCACCTTCCAGCCTACACCCCGAACGTTGACTGCGGCGATCACGTCGTTGTCGTCAACGCCGAAAAGGTTGTCTTCACCGGCAAGAAGCTGACCGACAAGAAATTCTACTGGCACACCGGCTATCCCGGTGGGATCAAGGAACGCACCATGGACAAGATCCTTGGCGGCGCTCATCCGGAACGCGTGCTCATGAAAGCTGTCGAGCGCATGATGCCGAAAGATTCGCCGCTTGCCCGCAAGCAGATGACAAACCTCAAGATTTACGCTGGCGCTGAGCATCCGCATGAAGCGCAGCAGCCTCAGGCGCTCGACGTGGCGGCCATGAACCCCAAGAACAAAAGGGAAGACTAACCCATGAGCACGACCTCACTGGAAGATCTCAAAGACGTCGTCGCTGAAGGCGGCGCCGTTGAACCGGCAGCCGAAGAAGCCGCGCTGCCAGAGCCGAAAATCGACGCTCAAGGGCGCGCCTACGCCACTGGCAAGCGCAAGACGGCTGTCGCTCGCGTCTGGATCAAGCCCGGCGCGGGGCGGATTATCGTCAACAAAAAAGACCATGCGGACTATTTCGGCCGTGCAGTTTTGCAAATGATTATCAAACAACCCCTGGTTGCTGCAGACCGCAAGGACCAATATGACGTCTATTGTACGGTGACCGGTTCTGGACCTTCGGGTCAGGCGGGCGCTGTGCGTCACGGTATCGCCAAGGCGCTTACCTTTTTTGAGCCGACTTTGCGTACGACCTTGAAAAAGGGCGGGTTTTTGACCCGCGACAGCCGCGTTGTGGAACGCAAGAAATATGGTCGCAAAAAAGCCCGTCGTTCGTTCCAGTTCTCGAAACGCTAACTGCGTTGCGGGGCCTTCTGTCCACTTGTTAATAATTGGGCTGCGCTTGTGTCCAATCGTTAATTTGAAGTTTTGTAACGAAAAGACGACATTCTGATCGTCCCACACACAAGTTTCAAAAGCGCCGCCCTCTTAGTTTCACTAGGGCGGCGTTTTTTATTGGAGGAATTCATTCAGGTCGCGCGCGATCGATGATGGCTGCATTGTCGATATCAGTGGTGATCGCGCCATAGGCGAACGACCGATTGTCCGCATCAAGGCGGGCGTTGCAGAAACCATCAATGACATGATCGGGCGCAGTGCGCATCAGAGCTGCGGCCTGCAACGCCAGCGCCATGTCTTCGGCGAATGCGCGCGCCGTCGCCTCGTTCAACGCGCCCGGTTTGAACCAGTCATCAAGCTTTGCGATATGCCGGTCGAGATGCTTGTTTTGTCCTTGAGTGGAGCGAATTTCAGCGCGCACCGCTTCCAGGCTTTCCGGCTCGCGGGCAATCGCCCGCAGGATATCCAGCGCAATGACATTGCCGGAGCCTTCCCAGATCGCGTTTAATGGCGACTGACGAAAAAGGCGCGGCATCGGTCCTTCTTCAACGAAGCCGGCGCCGCCATGACACTCCAGCGCTTCATAGACAACGCTCGGTTGGCGCTTACAGATCCAGTATTTCGCAATCGGCGTCGCCAGGCGCATGAACTCGGCTTCGCTTTCGTTCGCTTGCGCATCATCGAAAGCGCGGGCGATACGAAAGGCGAGGGCGGTCGCCGCCTCGGTCTCTATTGCAAGGTCTGCAAGCACCATCGCCATCGCGGGCTGGTCGATAAGTTTTTTCTGAAACGCCGTGCGATGGCTTGCGTGCCAGAGCGCCTGGGCGACGCTGGCGCGCATGCCGCCGGCGGAACCGACGATGCAGTCAAGGCGGGTATGCTGAACCATGTCGATAATGGTGCGAACGCCGCGGCCTTCGTCGCCAACACGGCGCGCATAGGCGCCATGATATTCAATCTCCGACGACGCGTTTGAGCGGTCGCCGAGCTTGTCTTTCAAGCGCATGATATGAAAGGCGTTACGCGTTCCGTCCGGGCGCCAGCGCGGGACAAGGAAGCAGGTGACGCCTGCGTCTGTGCGCGCCAGTGTTAAAAATGCGTCGCACATAGGCGCGGAGCAGAACCATTTATGCCCGGTCAGTTCGTAGTCATCGCCGCCGATGGGCGTCGCGGTCGTCGTATTGGCGCGGATGTCGGAGCCGCCCTGTTTTTCCGTCATCGCCATGCCCATGGTCGCGGCCTTTTTGTCGGAGGCCGGGATAAAGCGCGGATCATAAGCGGCGGTGGTGACCCGCGGCTCCCATTCCTTTGCAACGTCAGGCGTGTTGCGCAGCGCCGGCACAACGGCATAGGTCATCGACATCGGGCAACACACGCCGCCGTCGGCCTGGCCCATCAGATAGAGGAGCGCCGCATGCAACACATGGCCCGACTGCTTTGCGGTCCAGGCGCCAGCGGCGACGCCGCCCGACAAGCCGAGTTCCATCAGTTGATGGTACGCAGGGTGAAACTCAACTTCATCGAGACGATGACCATAGCGATCAAAGCTTTTCAGTGTCGGCGGGTTCTGATTGGCGAGGCGCGCCCATTCAACCGTCTCCGCTGAACCGCAGCGCTTGCCGAAAGCTGAAAGATGGTCCTGATGCGCGGCGCCATTGTTTTTCGAAACGGCGGTTTTCAGAGCGGCGTCCGTATCGAACAGGTTGATATTTTCAAAAGGCGGCGGCTGGTTCGCAACCTCGTGGGTGGCGAGATCGGCGCGGGGGCGCAAATGAGCCATAAAAACGCTCCTTTTCTAGCTTCATACTATAAGACAACTGAGCGTCTGTTGTTAGCGTGCGATGCAGTGGTGGAAGAGGATGGCATAGGGTTTCTTGGTATAAGATTTGTCATCGCCGGGTTCATCCCGGCGATCCATGCAAGAGAGTGCTGCTTGAGACTCTGGATGCCCGGGACAAGTCCGGGCATGACAACTTCAAACGATGCTGATTGCCGTGTAACCTCTGATGCGAGAGGGATTAAAGCATGACTGAAAAAGAACTTGACAGTTTCGTCCGCGACGCCCTTGCCGCAGGCAAGTTGAGAATGGAAATCAGCGAGGCTTTGGATGCCGCCGGTTGGGCGCCGGATCAGATTAAGGAAGCGCTTGGCGGTTATGCTGACGTTGATTTTCCCGTGCCTGTGCCGCGTCCGCGTCGCTATGGATCGGCCCGCGAGGCGTTTTTATATATCGTCTACTTCGCGCTGCTTGGCGTCGTCGCCGGTTATGTAGGAGCGCTTTCGTTCGGTTTTGTCGAACTCGCGTTTCAAGACGACTTGCGCGGGCGCGACTTGCGGTCAGGCGCTTCGAGCTTGCGCTGGGGCATCGCCAGCCTTGTTGTCGGCTTTCCGATCTTTCTCTATCTCGGCAATCGCTTGTCTTCGGCGCGCCAGCGTTATCCGGAACGGCGAACCTCGCGAGTGCGCGCATGGCTTACATATGTCACGCTGATTTTCGCAGCAGTGACGCTGATCGGCGATCTTGTTGCTGTGGTCTATCAGTTTCTCTCCGGTGAAATGGGCGCGCGTTTTCTCGCCAAGGCGGCGATTGTCGGCGCGATCTCGGGCGCGATCCTGTGGAACTACACGCGTGCGGCGGAACGGGACGACGCGGGCGCAGACTGGCCCGGACGGATTCTGGCCGGCGTTACAAGTCTTATCGTTATTGCGCTGGTCCTATGGGCGTTCACCGTAGTGCGCTCGCCGCAGGCGGCGCGGGCGAACATTGCCGATGACGAACGCCTTCAGGATCTACGGACGATCGTCAGACTGGTCGACTGCCATCGTACTTATATCGGCGAGATTCCCGATGACCTGTCAGCGATGGCAGCGCGTCTTGAGGAACAGCGCGGCGGCCGGCCGGTTGCCCCCGGCTGTGCTGAGGATTTGCCAGATGATCCGCGCACCGGCGCCCCGTACACCTATGCTGCACAAACCAATGACCAGTACCGGCTCTGTATGGTGTTTGAGCGAGGGTGGCCGGAGACAAACAGACGCCGCAATGGACCGCCCACATCCATTCCAGTTGGCTATGGCGACAATCGCCTCGAAAGGGCGTTCGTGCTGCCCGAAGGGCCGGGCGAGGCGTGTTTTGACTTTACAGCTGTCGATTTCGAACAAGGCGAAACGGAAACGCAATAGCGCGGTCAGGGCGCCTTTTTCGGAAAACCGAAGCGCTCGACGATCACCTTGTCGACCATGCGCTTCGGCAGCAGGCGGGGCAACGTCCACATCAGGAATTTGTCGCGCAGGATGGCGTAGCGGGTTTTTGTTTCGCGTCCGTTCAGAATATTCAGCACCAGATCGCCAATCGCTTCCGGCGGCAGGCCGCTGTCGCCAAGTTCCTTGTACTTTTCGCGCATGCCGACCAGTACGTCGTAATACTCTGTGCCGCGATATTGTTCCGCATCAATATCATCGGCTTTATCCCAGATCGGCGTTTTGATGGCGCCTGGCCCGACGGAAACAACGTCGATCCCGTGCATTATCAATTCGCGGCGCAGCGCGTCGGTAAACGCCTCCAGCGCATGTTTTGACATGGAGTAGGGACCCATGATCGGGGAGGCGAGTTTGCCAGCGACGGAGCTCATATTGACAATTCGGCCGGGCGTTCCGGCAAATTCCTTGTCCGCGCCAAGCATTGGAAGAAACGCCTGCGTGACGCGCAGCGCGCCAAAAAGATTGACCTCCATTTGATGACGCAAGTCGTCAACGGGCAAATAGCGCAAAGGCCCGGCGACAGCGATGCCTGCATTGTTGACAAGCCCGTTTAGCGTGCGCCCGTTCAGAGCGCTTCGTACTTCGCTTGCTGAAGCTTTGATCGCTTCATCGTCAGTGACGTCAAACAACAAAGGCGTGAAGTTCCCGCCGAGTGCAGCGCGCGCCGCCTCTGCGTCTTTTTCTTTCCTTACGCTGCCAAAGACGCGCCAGTCGTCATTGACGAGAGACTGCGCGATCGCCCGCCCGATACCTGTGGAGACACCTGTAACAACCGCCGATTTATCGTTCGCCATCAATTTTCTTTCCGCCCAAGCGCCCAGGGCAATGCATCTTCGGTAAAGACTTCTTTACGCGGTGAAAACGCCGCTGGATTATCAAAGACCCCAATCATCAGATGCGTTTCGCCGGGCCATTGCTTTCCCGCATAGGTCAATGGGGTTCCGCATTGCGGACAAAACCCGCGTTTGACGCCTTGCGAGCTGGCGTGGAAGGAAGGCGCCCTGGTCAGCCAACGGACTTGATCATCATGAAAACCGACCCAGGTGGAAAACGCCGCGCCCGTCGCCTTGCGGCAGGACTGGCAATGGCAGTTGCTGACGAATTTTGGCTTACCTGTGGTTTCAAACCGAACCGCGCCGCATTGGCAGGCGCCCGAATGGGTTTCTACCGCCATAATCTACTCTCCAGATTACTGTCTTCCGTTGGTTGAAACGCATGCGGTTCATCAAAAATACCGATATGGATGTTGATCTCGTCAGCATTGATTTCGCTGTAAGCGACGGGGCTGCCGCAAGCGCCGCAGAATAATCTTTCTACCCCCGGTGAAGATTGGAAAATACTGATGTCGCCTTTGATACGCACCGCTGCGCGCTCGAAATCAACAAAGGTTGCGAAGGCGGCGCCTGTCGCCTTGCGGCAGCTTTTACAGTGGCAATTGGCGACAAGCTTTGGCTTTCCCGAAGCGGCGACACGAATCTTTCCGCAGCCGCAGCGTCCGCCATGTACGCCAGCGCCGTCATTACTCATTATTCGAAGCCCAGTTCTTTCATATATTGCGCATTTTTTTCCTGGGCGCGTTTGGCGGCGGGCCGTGACATCAACCGTTCAACGTAATCTGTGTAAAGCGGTTTTTTGTCAAAAGCCCCGAACATCAAAGCGAAGTTAAGGGTTGAACCAAAGACGACATCGGCTGTGCTGAACTTGTCGCCAAGAAGATAAGGTCCGTTCTCCAGCGCTTTGTCCATTGTTCCGAGTACGTCATCGACGAGCCCGTGTCCTACTGAGGCGGGATTTTCGCGCACATTGCCTGAAAATTTGTCAAGCATCGCCGGTTCAATGCAGCCGGGGGCGAAAAATATCCAACGGTAATAGGCGCCCCGTTGCGGATCATCCAGCGCCGGCGCCAGGCCTTTGTCTGCATACGCATCGGCCAGATAGGTGCATATCGCCGCCGCTTCGGTTACGGCGACGCCGTCATGAACAAGCGCTGGGATTTTACCCATCGGGTTGATCGCAAGATAATCGGGTGTCTTCTGCTCTTGCTTGCGGATATTCACAAGCTTGAGGGTGCAGGGCGCGCCGAGCTCCTCGTTCATCCAGTGCGTGGTCCCGCCGCGTGTTTGCGGACAGTGATAAAGGGTTGGTGCGCTGGTCATGGTCGCCTCCTTTTGTTCGGCTAGGGGAGAACGCGTGCGCGTTCATAAAGGCTGATAGCCGCAGCTGTCGCGACGTTAAGGCTTTCCATGGCCGGAGCAATCGGAATCCGCACCAGTTGAGCGCATCTCTCCGCCACCAGCCGGCGCAGCCCTGCGCCTTCCGCGCCGAGCACCAGTGCAACCGGTTTTTGCGGGTCAAGCGATTGCAAGGGCGCTGTGGCTTCGCCGGCAAGCCCCGCCGTTTCATAGCCAAGATCCGCCAGAGTTTCGACCGTGCGTGCGATGTTGACCACCTTGATGCAAGGGACGGTTTCGATGGCGCCCGCCGCCGCCTTGGCGAGCGCCCCGGCGAGGGGCGGGGTGCGCCGGTCCTGAACGATGATCGCCCTTGCGCCAAAAGCGGCCGCGACGCGGAAAATGGCGCCGATGTTCTGTGGGTCGGTGACCTGGTCAAGGACGAGAACAGGCGCGTCCGGCGCCGGGTTTGCGCAGACTTGTTCCAGGTTTGCCCGGGGCAATTCCTTGACCTCGGCTGCGAGACCCTGATGGACTGCGCCTTCGGGAAGCAGCTGGTCAATCTCCTCAGGGCGCGCATCCGCAATTATTGTTTGCAGGGCTTTGGGACCAGCGTGAGCGCTCAGCCATTCAACGGCGTTTTTGGCGGCGACGACACGCAGAACCTCGCGCGCCGGATTATCGAGCGCCGCGGCGACCGCATGGCGGCCATAGAGCCACAGAGCGCCAGATGGCTCAGGCATGCGCCGGGCCCTCCTGACGGGCTGAGCGCTGGTTTTGTTCTTGCTGTGGGCCGCCCTTTTTCCGCCTTTACCATGCTGGCTGGACTGGTCTTTTGCGGCGCCAGGACGCTTCGATCTGGCCTGGCGTTTTTCGTGCTTTTTTGTGCTCATCTGATCGGCCTAGCCGGTTCTATTCTTGATGAAAACAACAAAGGCGCGCCGTCAGTACTTCTGGCTGGTTGCGAAGCCTGCGCGACGCAGCTATAGACCCCGTTCTCCTGCGGAGCTGGTTGGGGCAAAGCTTGCTCGAACCCCGCATCCTCGCTGGATCAGCTTGCCAATTTGGCTGGCATGAAACAGCGCCTGTGGAGGGGTGGGAGAGTGGTTAAATCCACCAGACTGTAAATCTGGCCGCTTAGCGTACGTTGGTTCGAATCCAACCCCCTCCACCACTATCAAGTCACTGATTATATTAATAAATTCACATGTGCAGCTGTGCCATGACTGAATGGAGCGCTCATTCTTTTAGTTTTTGGTGCATTTTTTGGCGCATATGTCCGCGACCGATCGCTACGGGCAATCCTGGTGCTTCCTGTACTGGCATAGCGCATCTGGCGCGATGCACGCGCAAATCCGCCATTGTCGACCGACTGTTTAAGATCAGCGATGTCTGTTCTGAGGTCGGGCTAAGACGTGCAATGATCTATCGCCTTATCGCCAATGTGAAGAACCCGTTTCCAAAGCCGATAAAGTTCGTGAACGCATACCACAGCGCCGCGGCTATCTCGGGTCTTTCCTTAAGACGTTTAACGCGGGTAATTCGACCCCCCGGGGCTTTTCAGGTGCAGCATTGTAATAACGGTTAACGGTTAAGTCGCGTGGTTAAGTTCAGATCTAATCGGCTATAGTTTCCGAGCTCGCAAAGGGAAGCCAGGCTGAGTAAAATTTTATATCGAATTTGTCTTCGCATTTGGGAATTCACTACATTAACAGGGTATTTGATACGCTAAAGAAGAATGCTCCCGATAGAGAACAAAAATGATTTATCAGATTGGAGCATGTTTTGAGTGAGCGACGTATCCTGCAATCTGGTTTTGAAGAGACTTGCTTAGGGGTTCAAAACTCGCCTGACGATTGGGGGCATATTCTTGATTGAGATCAATAAATGTGAGCCTTGAGCGCTGCAGTATCTCGCCTATGACCCAAATTCTTCTTGACTCAGTGGAATGCGAATGGACCAGAGGCATAACGCGCCGGCAGGGTGCAGCATGTTTGGTTTGAGCGTTAAAGTTCTTCGCATTGCCGGCATCGACATAAAGATCGACATAAGTTGGGCGATTATCGCCATCTTTATCGCGTGGGCGCTGGCGCAGGGTGTTTTCCCCCAACTTTATGAAGGATTGACGGCGTTTGCATATTGGTGGATGGCGATCTGCGCCGTCATCGGACTGGCATTGTCGATTGTCCTGCATGAACTCGCGCATTCGCTCGTCGCCAAAATATTCGGATTACCGTTGAAAAGCATCACGCTGTTTATCTTTGGCGGCGTTGCAGAGCTTGAAGAAGAGCCGAAAACGCCGCTTGTTGAAATCGTCATGGCGATCGCCGGCCCGCTGGCAAGTCTTGCGTTGGCTTTGATCTTCTTTTGGCTGGCGACCGGAGTTTCGTCGGGAGACCAGCTATCCGCTCTGGGCAGCGTTTTCGAATATCTGGCGCTCATCAACTTCGTACTGGCCGTGTTTAATATGCTGCCAGCGCTGCCGCTTGACGGTGGGAGAGTTTTCCGAGCAGTAATGTGGGGAGTAAAAGGAGACTTTACCGAAGCGACGCGGATTGCATCGCGCCTTGGCGTCGCAATCGGCACAACGATAATCGGCCTCGGCGTCATATGGATGATTATTGGCCAGCTTCCGGCAGGGTTGTGGTGGATACTGATCGGTTTATTCATACGCTCGGCTGCAGCAAGTGTTGTCCAGCAAGAGCAGATGCTGAGATTGTTTCGCGGTGCGCCCGTGAAAAAATTCATGACGCCTGACCCGGTCAGCGTCCGGCCTGATATTTCATTGCGGACGTTTGTGGACGAATTTGTTTATGTCTATCATCATGACTTTTTCCCCGTATCGCAGGGGACACAACTTCTGGGTGTGATCGGCTTGAAGGAGACCAAAGGAGTCGAGACTTCCAAATGGGAGACGGTTGCGGTTGGTGAAGTGATGACGCCCATAAGCGATAATCTGACCATAGATGTAGACGCTGACGCGATGGAAGCGTTGAAGAAAATGCACCGCGGGGGGCGCAGTCGGCTTATTGTTACTGGCCAGGGCCAACTGGCAGGCGTTGTTGTGCTGAAAGATCTGTTGGAATTGTTCGCGCTGAAGATGTCGCTTGAGGGTCATTGAGCTGACTTTTTATGACTTCATAATAAGAGCTTTCCTGTACTGTTGAGAGAAAATATTGATCCGGAAAAGGAGTATGAAGGGTTGATGCAACCAGGCGCTCTAAAAATAAAAAAAGTTGCAATTGATACGGAGCCGGAAAACACGGCCTTTCTTGCTCGGGAATGTACGGTCTATCGGGCGGAGGAATTCAGGGCGCTCAAGAAAATCGAAGTTAGCGGTCCGGCGCGCAATATCCTGGCGACGCTGGCGATTGTCGATGATGCTGATCTGGTCGCGTCGGATGAACTTGGACTGGGCGAGCAGGCTTTCCGGAGATTAAACATGGCGGAAGGGGAGCGCGTGCGTATTGCACAAGCCACGCCGCCGCGTAGTCTGGATGCGGTGCGCCGTAAGATCGCCGGCGAGGTGATGAACGAGGATGAGATTGGCGCGATTATCGCCGATATCGCCGCGTACAGATATTCTCCGATGGAGATTGCCGCGTTTTTGATTGCAGCGGCGAGCTTTACGACAACGGGCGAATTGCTGGCGACGACAAAAGCGATGGCGAAGACCGGCGCACAGCTTGATTGGGGTGCGCCGATTGTTGTCGACAAGCACTGCATAGGCGGCATTCCCGGCAACCGGACTTCAATGATCGTGACCCCGATCGTCGCCGCTCATGGTCTTCAAATGCCGAAGACATCATCACGCGCGATTACCTCCCCCAGCGGGACGGCGGACACAATGGAGGTGCTTGCGAATGTTTCCCTCTCGATTAAGGAAATGCGCCGGGTTGTCGAAAATGAAAACGCCTGTCTGATTTGGGGCGGTCATGTAAACCTGTCGCCCGCCGACGATGTGCTGATTTCCGTCGAGCGTCCGCTGGCGATTGATACGCGAGAGCAGATGGTCGCATCGATCCTTTCGAAGAAGCTTGCAGCCGGTTCGACGCATATTGTTGTGGATATACCGGTTGGTCCGACGGCCAAAGTGCGCTCGCAAGGCGAAGCTATAAGGCTGCGCAAACTAATGGAATATGTCAGCAGTGAGATCGGCCTCATCATCGATGTTGTTTTCACCGATGGCGCCCAACCGGTCGGACGCGGTATTGGACCGGTCCTGGAAGCGCGCGACGTAATGGCGGTATTGAAGAATGATCCGAGTGCGCCGGCGGACCTGAAAGCGCGCGCATTGCTTCTGGCGGGGCGTGTGCTTGACTTCGACCCCGCATTGCGCGGCGGCGCCGGTCGCACGCGCGCTCAGGAAATTCTTGATTCAGGCGAAGCCCTGGCGGCGATGGAGCGCATTATCGAAGCGCAAGGCCGGGCGTCCGATGCGCCTTGCGCTGGCGCGTTGACCGCTGAAATAGTCGCGCCGTGCGCAGGAGAAGTCACCGCAATGGACTGTTTTCGAATTGCGCGCATCGCGCGCCTTGCGGGCGCGCCGATGGACAAGGGCGCGGGTATCGATCTCTTCAAGAAGATTGGCGATCGGGTTGAGAAAGGCGATCCGGTATATCGCATACATTCATGTTTTGCGTCCGACTTTGCGTTCGCTAAAACAATGGCGGAAGAACGCGCAGGCGTTACTATCGATACAACGCCGGTAAGCGGGAGCTTGAGAGGGTGAAAGATATCCTCATTGTTTCCATGCCTGGTGACCTTGAGCCGGCCAAGCGTTTGGCCGCCGAGATGGCGATACAACTTGACGAAATTCATGTGCGCCAATTCCCGGATGGCGAGAGCTGCGTTCGCGCACCGGAAGCGGCCTCGACAACAATACTCTATCAGTCGTTGGACCGCCCGAATGAAAAGCTGATTGAGCTGACGTTGGCGGCGTCCGCGCTGCGTGATCTCGGTGCGGAAAGGTTGGTGCTGGTCGCGCCGTATCTTTGCTATATGCGGCAGGATATCGCTTTTCAAAAAGGGGAGGCGGTTTCCCAGCGCGTCATCGGAGCCATGCTTGCACAATGGTTCGATCGTGTCGTTACGATAGATCCGCATCTCCACCGTACACAATCATTGTCGGATGTGCTGCCTAAGACAGAAGCGACCGTGCTGTCTGCGACCTCGTTACTCGCCGGGCTGATCCATGGCGATGGCGCTCAGGACGAGATCGTGATTGTAGGGCCGGACCTTGAAGCGACCCATTGGACTGAGGCGCTGGCGTCAGCGGTGGGCGCGCCTTACACTGTGCTTGAAAAAAAGCGCATGGGAGATCGGGAGGTCAGTATTTCTTTTAGTGAGGACGTAAAGGTTTCAGGAAAACGCGTCTACCTTGTGGATGATGTGGCTTCGACAGGAAACACGCTTGCGACCGCTGCCCGCCTCCTGAGCAGAAAAGGGGCCGCCCGCATCGAAGCGGTTGTATCCCACGCCTTGTTCGACAAGCCCGACTTGCAGCGCATGAATGCCGCCGGGATCGTCCGTATTCGATCCACTGACAGCGTTAAACACGCCACGAATGCAGTTGCGGTTGCGCCGCTGCTTGGGGAAGCGCTTCGCCGGGAGGGGCGGCCGTGAGCGTGCGTATAAAGTTTTGCGGCGCCGCCGGCACGGTTACCGGCTCCTGTTACTGGTTAGAGCATGATGCCGGCGCTTTCATTGTTGATTGCGGCATGTTTCAGGGATCGAAGACGCTGAAAGAATTGAATTACGGCGACTTCCCTTTTCCGGCGGACAGAGCGGATTTTGTACTCTTGACGCATGCGCATATTGATCACAGCGGGCTTTTGCCAAAGCTGATCGGAAACGGTTTTAAAGGGTCGGTATTCGCGACGGCGGGAACGAAAGACCTTCTCACTTTCATGTTGCCGGATAGCGGTTATATTCAAGAAACAGAAGTTGCATATCTGAACCGGCGTAACGTTCAACGCGGCATCGCGCCGGTTTCGCCAATTTACACCAGGCGGGATGGCGAGGCGGCTGCTGAGAGAATTCGCGCGGTAGATTATCAGAATTGGATTGAACCGGGGCCGGGAGTGCGAGCACGTTTCTGGAATGCCGGGCACATCCTTGGGTCGGCCTCAATTGAGCTGGAAATCGACACCGGCGAAAGCGATCAGCGATTGATGCGCCTTCTGTTTTCCGGTGATATCGGGCCTGACCACAAGCTGTTCCACCCTGACCCGCAAGCGCCAAGCAATCTCGATTACGTCGTATGCGAATCTACTTATGGCGCGCGCAGGCGTCCGGTACTGAGACCGGCAGCGCGCCGGAAGAAGCTGGCGGAAACTGTGACTGACGCACTTAGCCGCGACGGTGTGCTGGTGATGCCCGCTTTCAGTGTTGAACGCACGCAGGAATTGCTTGCGGATCTGAGTATGTTGATGACGAATGGCGACGTCAGCGAAAGCCTTGTTTTTCTTGATTCTCCTTTGGCGATTAAGGCGACGGAGACATTCGCCCGTCATGCAGATGCGCTTGAGGACATGAACGATAGCGGTGATCTGTTCGACCACCCGTCATTTCATTTCACGCGCAGTGTCGATGAAAGTAAGGCGATCAACAATTACGAAAACGGGATTATTGTCATCGCCGCGAGCGGCATGTGTGAAGCGGGCCGCATTCGCCATCATCTCAAGCGCCGGCTTTGGGATAAGAAAAACACAATCCTGCTTACCGGTTATCAGGCGCCGGGAACGCTGGGGGCGTTACTGGAGAACGGCAAGAAAGCGGTGCGCATTCAAGGTGAGGATATTCGCGTCCAGGCGCAGATTCGCACGCTTGATATTTACTCCGGGCATGTTGACGCCGATGGGCTTGCCGAATGGATGGAGGAACGGCGGCCGGTCGCACGCGGCGTTTTTCTGACCCATGGCGAACAAGAGGGGTTGTCCGCGCTTAGGGAACGGCTTGTTGCTGCAGGCTTTGATGACGATCGCGTGTTTACGCCCATGCTGGACGAGGCGTTTGACCTGCTGGGCGCGCACGCCATCTCGGACCGGGCTGGGCCGCGGCGCCTCGCGCCGGAAGCGGTCACCGCCCTTGATTGGCATAATGATCTGGCGCAGATCTCCCTCGATATACGCGCTCGTCTTGAACAAGCGGCTGACGAACGGTCGCGAAATATTATCCTGCGGCGTTTGCGGCGTGCATTGGAGGACGAATAACCGGCGGTTGGTTCAAGCCTTCAACGCCAGCGCTTTACCGCCACGCGTCATCACGGCGCCCATGCCGATCAGATAACCGATTGCCCAGACAATTCCGCCAAGGAAGGGAATCAGCGCGATGACCACAAACGCGGCCGTTGCGATTGCAGACCATATCAAACGAGCGCCGACGCCCGCCTCTCCGATTGCGGTTTTCCCTACCAGCCTTCTGCCCTGCATGCCGAGGAAGTAAACGAATGCGGCAAGGGCGACAGGCGCCGCGGCGATATAAAGCGCACCGATCATCAAAGCCAGCGGCACACCCAAAACTGTGATGAATAGAAAGGCGATCGCTGCCGGCGCGGCGATTGCAATCAGCACGCCAATACCGAGGGTGGAGAATGGCTTTTTACTGATCATGTCGCTTGCGCTGTTCATCAGGCTGGGCAGCATGAGCGCGATTGCGATCACCAGAATACCGGCGCCAATCAGGAAGGCGAGGGCGAATACGGCAATTGCCGCAGCGGCTTTCACAGTCCATTTTTCAAAATCAGGCTGTGGCGCCGGTTCCAGTGCGATAATTTCGCCTGTGACCACGACGCTTGGAGCGATCTCAATTTTCCGAGCGCGATGACGCAGATCTCCCCCGATCGTAACATTCGGTCCAATGACGACCTCTTCGCCTGTAAGATGCGCATCGCCGCTCACATTGCCATTGACGCGCAGGCTTGCCGCCGCAGCGCGCAACTCACCGCCAATCGCAGCATCAATTGTAACGTCGCCTCCGGTAAGCATTCCGGAACCGTCAATTTTGACGTCAGAAGCAATATTAAGATCACCACTTGCGATGACAACATCATCAGTGATTGTACCACTGATGATGTTGATATCCCCACCTGCTGCAATTAAGTCACGAAAAGCAACATCCGTGATAATGATTTCGCCGCCAGCGATGATCATATGATCCGCCTGGGCGCCATCAACAGAAACTTCGCCGCCTGCAGCGAAGATGTCGTCTGTGGATTTCGCCGTGACGGTAAGCTCACCTGCGGCGAAAAACGCCATATCGGGAAATACGTCATCGACGCCGAGCACTTCGCCTGATCGGGATTCAATTTGCGCCAGTAAGGCGCTGGTCGCGAATAGAAAAATGATGAGCATGAAAGTCCAGAATACTATCCGGGATACTAGTCGCTTGCTTAGCGTCGCCATGGTATTGTCCCTCTCCGTTCCCAGGTAATCGCTTGGATTTCCCGTTACGTTCCCATGGCGAATATTATTGATTTAAACAGTGACCGGATTGATTTGCATCAACTCCTGGCGCGCCGGTTTATCTCAAGCGTCGCGGCGTTTCAGGCCCTATGGACGGCGGTGCAGAGTATCGATAACGTCTGCGTCAGTCAGCTGTGGGAAGGACCTGTAATAGTCCCCAACCGAGAAGAAAGGCGTCGGCGTGTGAAGGCAAACGACGTCATCAGCAATTTTCTGGATCGACAAAAGCGTATCCGAGGGAGCGACGGGAACAGCGGCGACGATACGGCTGGCGCCTGCTTCGCGCAGCGCCTGGATTGCAGCCTCCATCGTTGCGCCTGTCGCCAGTCCGTCATCGACAACAATTACCTCGCGGCCTTTTGGAGATAGGGCGGGCCGGTCTTTCAAATATAGTTTGCGACGGCGCTCGATCTCCGCGAGCGCTGCGGTTTTCACATTTTGAATGTAGTCTTTGGTGACGCCCAGAGTTTGGACGATGTCATTGTGAAGAATAAATATTGGTGACGCGCCATCTACAATGGCGCCGATGGCGAGTTCAGGTCGGCCTGGCGCGCCGAGCTTGCGCACCAGAATGATCTCCAACGGGGCGTTGAATGATCTGGCGACAATATTGGCGACAGGCAAACCGCCTCTGGGCAGCGCGTAGACAACAGGATTGTCTATAGTGTGGGTAGATAAAGCATGGGCAAGTTGCTCACCGGCATCTTCCCTGTCCCTGAAAGACTGCGCCATGTCCGGACTGTGACCAAAATTCCATCGCATGGCGCAGAGGCTAAACCCGGTGCAGCCCGTTACATTGATCAGGATCAATTCAGCAAAAGGGGTGACGGAAGGACGTCAGTCTGCTGAACGCTAAAACGCTTTTGCGTGCTCGAAAGAACGTCATGACCAGGTGGAGATCGGCGCGATATTTCCTAGATTCGATTATCCTTCCGACTCAGCGATGCGACGTGCGCGAGGGCGCGCGACGAAAAGCTTATAGAGTTCTGAAACCGCGAGCACCGTCGCCGCAAGCGCGGTAGCGCCGGCCCATTCAGCAACGGATACAGGATTTGTATCCAGTACACCGCTCAAGACCGGAGCATTCATGGCGAAGATATGTATCGCCTGCGCTCCGATAATGCCGAAAATCAGAAAACGGTTAGCACGTAATGGAATAGTAAATGCTGAACGTCGTTCCGAGCGGCAATTCAACGTATGAACATTATTAAATAGAACCAAAAACAGAAGCACAAGATTACGGGCGGTCTCCTCTGCGTATCCCTGAATAATATGAAGCCAGTAAAACAGCCCAAAAGCCAGGGAGCCGATATAAAATCCGATGACGGCGCATTGTTCAATCATCTGACGATTGAAAATCGGCTCTCTGGGGCTGCGGGGAGGCCTCTTCATAATATCGGGTTCCTTGCCTTCAAAGGCGAGGGCGACATCCTGAATGCCTTCCGTCACAAGATTCAGCCAAAGAATCTGGACCGCGGTCAGCGGCAGGGGAAGACCGGCCATAAGCGCCAGCGCGTATAGCAGAACTTCTGTTATCGCGGTGCTAATCAGTAGAAAGACAATTTTTCTGATATTATCGTAGGAGGCCCGCCCTTCCTCTATGCCACCGACGATTGAGGCAAAATTGTCATCAGTGAGGATCAGGTCAGCGGCGCTGCGGGCGACGTCGGTGCCGCCGGCGCCCATGGCGACGCCTACATGGGCTTTTTTAAGAGCGGGCGCATCATTAGCGCCGTCGCCGGTAACGGCGACGAAGTGTCCGTCCGCCTGAAGCTCTTTTACAATCAGGGTTTTCTGGACCGGCTCAACACGTGCGAAGACGGCTGCATTGCGGATGTTGTTGCGCAAATCGTCCCCTTCCAGTTGCGCCAGTTGGGCGCCCGTCAAGGCCGTATCCGGCAGCCATGACGGGTCGAGCTGTCGCGCGATCGCCAGCGCGGTGTCGGGATGATCGCCGGTGATCATTCGCACATCTACGCCAGCGGCGCGCGCTTTCGCGACCGCTTCGGGCGCTTCGCTGCGCAAGGGATCGATTAGTCCGACGAAACCCAGGAACTCCAGGCGATTGAGGTCTTCCTTGCTCAGTGAACCGTCTGATGACGGCGACCGTCGTTGTGCGACAGCGATAACGCGATAGCCTTGCGATGCGAGCGCGTGGAGCCAGTCTTGCGTTTGAGAGGCGTCGTAGCCCTCACACATGGGCAACACCGTTTCCGGTGCGCCTTTTACCGAAATAACGCCGCCAGTACTCGCAATATCAATGGCGGCGGAAAAGCCCTGCTGAGGCTCGTATGGCAGCGCCGCCTCGCGCCGGTAATGCGTATCAAGGTCACGTTTGCCAATCCCCAGTTTTTCCGCCAGCACGAGAAATGCAACGTCGACTGCGTCCCCCCGCGCTTCGACAGCGCCGTCAATTTCTCCAATGTCCGCTTCATTGGTTAGGGCGCCCGCGCGGGCAAGGTTCGTTACCATTTTTTTTGCGGCGTCATCCATCGTGGTCCCGTCGGCTGGCCGCATGGCGCCGATCATCTCAAGCCCTTCCCCTTCAACGTCCACGGCGCATCCGGAGGCCGTAACAATTTTTTTTATGGTCAGGCGATTGGCTGTCAGCGTCCCGGTTTTATCCGTTGCGATGAGCGTACACGATCCCAGCGCTTCGACGGCGGGAAGGCGCCGGACAATAACGTTACGCTTACCCATGCGCGCTGAGGCGATGGACAACGCAACGGTAATTGCAACAGGCAGACCTTCGGGGATCGCCGAGACCACCAGCGCCACCGTCAACAGGAAAACGCTGGAGAGTGCGGCGCCTTGATAGAACTGGCCTGCACCGATCCCTATAGCGAGGAGGACAATAAAAACGCCGATCCGGTTTGAAAACCTTTCCATACGAATCAGCAAGGGCGGCCGCGTGTCCCGCCCGGAAAGCATTTGCGCGATGGAGCCAATTTGCGTGTTGCGGCCCGTTGCGCAAACAATTCCGGCGCCGCGGCCCGCGACAACCATGGCGCCGGCATAGGCCATGTTTGTCCGGTCGCCGAGCGGTATGTGTTCTGAAAAAACCGCCTCACTGTTTTTTTCTGTCGGCCTGGACTCGCCAGTCAGTAGCGACTCGTCGATCCTTAGATCATTAGCGGCGTTAAGGCGCATGTCGGCGGGAACGACAGAACCGGATTCAAGATGAACAATATCGCCGGGTACGATCTCTGTGATATCGATACTCCGCCGGGCGCCGGCGCGAACAACCGTCGGCCGAATGCTCAGTGTCTTTTTCAGTGACGCCGCGCTGGCTTCGGCGCGCCATTCCTGAAAAGCGCCAATACTCACATTGATGACGACGACAGCGCAGATAAAAACGCCGTCGGTCGTCTCGCCAAGTGCGAAAGACACGGCCGCCGCCACAAACAGGATAAAGGTCAGCGGATTGTTCAGTTGGCGCGCGAGAATTAACAGGCGTGAGGGTCGCTTGGAATCAGGAAGTTCATTTGGTCCGTAGATATTACGGCGATCGTTCGCTTCTGCTTGTGTGAGACCGCCGATACGCGCGCCAAGGGTGTGAGACGCATCCTGGTGTGTCTGCGTGTGCCATGCCGTTGCAGGTGACTCAGTCATTTGAAAACGCTTTTTCCAAGAAGACTATTGTTGCCTCATAGCAGAGGTAAGCAAGTATTTATTTGCGCTCATATCTCGCATCAGCCTTGCTGAAAGCGACGGCTTATTGGATGCGGACTCGTCGCCGTTTGACACAAGTCAATTCAACATTCCGGCATAGTCTTAGGCTGTTTAGAAAACAAGGGAGCGTTGGGACATGCATGTTCCTGCAAGAAAAACGTGGTTTATGATCGCGGACGGCACAAAAGCGCGGCTTTTTGAAAGCGCCGGCTGGCGTCAAGGCTGGAAACTGTTGGACGAATGGGACGACGCAGCCGCACGAGCGCCCTCAAGAGAATTGGGCGACAATAAGCCGACCCGAGGTGTGAAATCGGGTTCGGGGGCGAGATTTGCGATAGATCCATCGTCGGAACATGACAAAGCTGAAGATAGCTTTATACGCGAGCGTGCGGATTTCCTGAACGATGCGGCGAATGGGGAGAGGTTTGATCAGCTTGTGCTTACAGCGCCGCCGGCGGCTCTGGGTCTTTTCCGGAAGCGCCTGTCACCGGCAACGACGCAAAGGTGCATTTCGATGCTCGACAAGGATTTAACGAATGTTCCCGAGCCGGAACTTCGTGATTATTTTCAGACAAATCTGAAGCGCTGGTGACATGGGCGACATTCTCCGAACTGTAATGAAGAAGCGCGAGCTCTGTTCACCATATGTGGTTAGACTCGGAATTGATAACCTTCTGTCTCAGCGACGGCGGTTATGAAAAACGGTCGGGCAAGACTTGATTTTGATCAATGAACAAAAAGCCGGAAGAGCGTTTTCTAGACTTCGCCCGGAAGCGGAAGTGGTTTATGGGTCGACGCCCCGGCCCGGCTTTTGCGAACTGCTGCGTAATCCCGCCGCTTCCGGGTTCGTTCCAGGCTGTCGAGGGTGCTGAAAATGATCGATAGCGATAACGCGGAACCTACAGTTTTATCGTCTGGCAACACCCCGCCGCCTGTGGATAACATAAAAAAGGCGCGGGCAAAGACGCCATTCGATCTTTTGAAAGCTAATCCAGCCGCTCTTTCGGCGCTTGAATTTTATGGCGCTAATCAGCCATGGGCGCGGGACTCTTATGCTTCGACCGCGATCGTAGAAATCATGGATCGCGCCGTCCATGCCGCCGGCGGGCGAGTGACGGGCGGTTTGTCTCCCAGCGCACTGTTTGCGGCCTATTTTGACTGGATTACGCATTTAGCGTTTTCGCCGGGCAAACAGTTACAATTGGTCCAAAAAGCGCAAAAAAAGGCCGCAAAGTTCAACGCATATGCAATGCAAAGCGCATGGGGTGACCGACAGGCGTCTAGCGCAATCGATCCCTTGCCTCAGGACCGGCGGTTCAAAGGCGAGGAATGGCGACAGTGGCCGTACAACTTAATCTCGCAAGGGTTTTTGTTCACCCAGCAGTGGTGGCACAATGCGACGACAGGCGTTCGTGGCGTCACGCCCCAACATGAACGCGTTGTTGAATTCGCGGCCCGGCAATTTCTGGACCCGTTTTCCCCGTCAAATTTCGTTCCTACGAATCCAGAGGTGGTTCAACGCACGCTCGCGACAGGCGGCGCTAACTTGCTGCAGGGATGGCGGTATTTTCTCGATGATTGGGAGCGTGCGCTGAGCGGGCGCCGCCCCGCCGGCGCTGAGGCTTATAAAGTCGGCGCAAACGTTGCTGTTACGCCCGGAAAAGTCGTCTTTCGCAATCGTTTGATGGAACTCATACAGTACACGCCAACGACTGAGAAAGTGTGCGCGGAGCCTATAGTATTTGTGCCGGCATGGATCATGAAATACTATATCCTCGATCTTTCGCCAGAAAACTCTCTGGTGAAATACCTTGTCGATAACGGCCATACTGTATTCATGATCTCGTGGAAAAATCCGGAACGCGAAGATCGCGATATCGGTATGGACGACTATAGAATGCTTGGCGTCATGCAAGCCCTCGATGCGATTGAAGAAATTACAGGCGCCCGAAGAGCGCATGGGGTTGGGTATTGCCTTGGAGGCACGCTTCTTGGCATCTGTGCTGCGGCAATGGCGAGAGACGGAGATGATCGGTTTGAGACGCTTTCGTTTTTGGCGTCACAATTCGATTTTTCGGAAGCGGGCGAATTGACTCTTTTTATCAATGAAAGCCAGGTGACTTTTCTCGAAGATGTCATGTGGGAACAGGGTTTTCTTGACGCCAAGCAAATGGCCGGCGCCTTTCAACTGCTTCGATCAAATGACTTGATATGGTCGCGTATCGAAAACGAGTATTTGATGGGTGAGCGTCGACCGATGAATGATTTGATGGCCTGGAATGCTGACGCGACGCGGATGCCGTATAAGATGCATTCCCAATATCTTCGTCAGCTGTTCCTCAATAATGACCTAGCGGAGGGCCGATATTTCATAGAAGGCGCGCCGGTCGCCATCTCCGATATTCGACAACCGATTTTCTCGGTTGCAACGTCGCGCGATCACGTTGCGCCGTGGCGATCAGTGTATAAAGTTCATTGGCTTACGGATACGCACGTGACCTTCCTGCTTACGAATGGCGGGCACAATGCGGGTATTTTGAGCGAGCCCGGACACAGCGGTCGCAACTATAAGCTGAGACGCACTGGCGCCAATGACGGTTTCATGGATCCAGATATTTGGTTGGCGGAAACGCAAGAAACAGCAGGGTCGTGGTGGCCTGCATGGCGGCAATGGATTGTTGAACATTCGAATGGAAACATCGACGCGCCCGCTGCGCAATGGGTTGATAACGGCAAAGGCGCCGGACACATGACTGATGCGCCGGGTTCATATGTTTTGATGGAGTGACCCATGACGGCAGTGGATGGTGACGCTAAGGGTTCCATGATATATCGCCATGAAACCGGTGAGCGACTGAAGGAACTGATCAGAACCGCAGCCGGTCGCGAGCCGATCCGCACAGGTGTTGTTCATCCTGTAAACGCCATTTCGCTTGCCGGTGTTGCGGGGGCGCTGGAAGCCAACCTGATTGCGCCGGTGCTCTTTGGTCCCGCCAGGCGAATAAAGGCCGCCGCCGGAGACATTGGTTTCGATCTCGATAAAGTTGAGTTGCGCGACGCGCGCCATAGTCACGATGCGGCCGCGCAAGCCGTGGCGGCGGCCCGGTCCGGAGAGCTTAACGCCTTGATGAAGGGGGCTCTTCATACCGATGAGATCATGTCTGAAGTCGTGTCGCGAGAGCGCGGCGTCAGAACGGAACGGCGGATCAGCCATGTGTTCGTGATGGACACGCCGGCATATGATAAGCTTTTGTTTATGACGGATGCGGCGATCAATGTTTATCCGGACCTTGAAGACAAACGCGATATTATCCAGAACGCGATTGACCTCGCCAATGCTCTTGGTTTGACGGCGCCGAAGGTCGCCATCTTGTCGGCGATTGAGACGGTTTATCCGAAATTACAATCAACAATCGACGCGGCGGCGTTATGTAAGATGGCTGACAGAGGACAGATTACAGACGGTGTGCTTGACGGGCCGCTGGCGTTTGACAACGCGATTTCGAAAGATGCCGCGCGCGCCAAGGGCCTCAATTCACCAGTTGCCGGTGAGGCTGACATTCTGGTTATGCCGGACCTGGAAGCCGGCAATATGATGGCGAAGCAACTGGATTATCTGGCGGGGGCGGTCGCCGCTGGTATCGTTCTCGGGGCGCGCGTGCCGATAATTCTGACCAGCAGGGCCGAAGGGACTTTGCCGCGCGTCGCCGCCAGTGCAATCGCAAAACTATACCACTACGCGAAACAGATTCCGACGGCATGAACAAAGGCATCCTGACGCTCAACACCGGATCATCGAGCATCAAGCTTGCGCTCTTTCCTGTCGTTGACGGCGCGCTTCAGGGTAATGCGGCAGTATCGGTGCGGCTTAGCGGCATCGGTGACGAACCAAATCTCTACATAAAATCCGACCCCTCATATGGCGGCGAAAATCGTGTCATAGAATGCGATGCCCGCGATCAGGTAAGCGCTATCGAGTTCGTACTTCGAACTGTGAATGAGATGTTGCTCGATACGGAATTGATCAGCATCGGCCACCGTGTTGTGCATGGCGGCGCTTCCTTTGCGAAGCCGTGCTTTATTACGCCCCCGGTCGTGGATGCGCTTGGCGCTCTAACGCCGCTGGCGCCTGGCCACCAACCGGCAAATTTGCAGGGCGTTTGCGCCGCAATGCGCTGCTGGCCGCAGGCGCCGCAAGTTGGATGTTTTGACACAAGTTTTCATCGCACCCAGCCAAAGCCCGCAATGCAGTTCGCTATTCCGCGCCAGCTGATGGACGAGGGAATCATTCGATACGGATTTCATGGCCTGTCATACGAATATATCGCTGAGGCGGCGCCGACTGTTCTAACCGGCTATGACAGTGAGCGTATGATCGTCGCCCATTTGGGCGCCGGCGCCAGCATGTGCGCGATCAGGAATGGGCGGAGCGTGGCGACGACGATGGGCTTTACCGCACTTGACGGGTTGCCGATGGGTACGCGTTGCGGCGATCTTGATCCTGGCGTCATTCTCTACCTTTTACAGGAGAAGAAGCTCGCGCCCTCCGATATTGCGGAAATTTTGTATGAGAAATCCGGATTGCTTGGTTTGTCGCAGATCAGCGGCGACATGCGCATTCTTGAGAACAGCGACCATAATTCTTCAAAAGAAGCCGTCGAGTATTTTGCGTATCGATGCATACGTGAAATTGGCTCGCTGACGGCCGCGCTTGGCGGTCTTGATGCGCTCATATTTACGGCGGGTATCGGCGAAAACTCAGCCAGCGTTCGTGCGCGCATCCTTGATGGTCTTGGATGGCTAGGGTTTGAAATTGACAAGAAATTAAACCAGGAACACAATAATCGGATTACAGCGGAGGGCATAACGCCTTCAGCGTGGGTGTTGCCGACAAATGAAGAGCTGATGATAGCGCGTCACGCATTTCAGCTGCTCATGGAAACAAACTCAAAATCTACTCAGTAACGGCGCCATCGCCCTTCGCGCGCTCATCAATTTCGTGCAGCAGTTCTTCGGTTCGTTCTTCTACCGGCGACATGGTGTCATGCGCCATATCGGCAACGAGGTTCAGAATCTTCGAAGCCTCTTCAGCATAGTCGCGAATTGCGTCTTCGACGAATTCAGCTTGACAATGGAACGCCTGTTCACCTGTTTTGGATTTCATGAAATTTTGCGCGGTGGCGATATCCTTCTTTACGCGATTACTCATAAAGCCCATGAATTCTTGATTGAATTTCGCCGCGCTATCAAAATACGCCCGAGCGGCCTGCGTTGCGACTTGCATGTTTCGGTTGTTCAACTGCGATAACTCGTCTGGATTGATGAGTGGAAATGGGCCATTGCCGGGCGATGCGGCCTTTGGCGTTGTTGAGGCTTTCTCTTTCGCCATAGCGTCAATCTCCATCTTGTGTTGGTGCGCTTCAAAACCGACACTAAACGCTTACGGCCCTTCGAAAACTGATTTTGATCAACTTAGTGCTAGCTCAGGCTAACGCGACGTTATCGGCAATGACTGAAATCGCTCAACGGATTTAGATTTCACCCGTTGACGCCGATCAATTTCATGTCGCTGTAAAGCGCTATTTTCCAGTTGGTGATACGTCGCCATTTGCTGTTCTCATAAATAACGGGAGTTAAACTATGGAACTTAAGGGATTGACGCCTTTTCGGCGCTGGCGTCGCGCGGGAGAGCAGGGCGGGCGTGATGCAGCGCTTGGTCCGGTTGAGCGTATGCACGAGGAAATGGATCGGTTGTTTGAAGATTTCTTGCCGCAGTTTTCGGACCGCCGTGAACTGGAAAGCCGCATGAAAGGACTTGCGCAAATTGACTTGAGTGAAACAGATGATGCGCTTGAAATTGACGTTGATCTTCCCGGGGTCAAGGAAGATGATATTGATGTAACCTTTCGTGATGGAGCGCTTTTTATCACCGGGGAACGCAAGCACGAAAGTGAAGAAAAAAAGAAAAACTACTATCGGTCTGAACGCTCCTATGGCTCTTTTTCACGCAGTATAACACTGCCATGTGACGTCGAAGCAGACCAGATCGACGCCAGATTCAAGAAAGGCGTGTTAAAGATTACACTGCCTAAGTCGCCGGCGGCAAAAGAAAGCCAGCGTAAAATTGAGATTAGGGCTGCTTAATTGTATTTGCCCTATTGGGGGAGAAGCTCTCCGTTGTTTCGGCAGTGGAGAGCTTTCCTTACAGGCGTAAAATGCCGGCGTTTTCTAATTAGTAAATTCAATGAACGCCGTGCTCACCATGGGCGATGTCGTCCAAGAGATTTATCTCGGGAATTGAGAAGTCCCGCTTGGACGCCATTGAAATCAGGCCTCGTTTTTTCAGTTCCGTAATCGCTCTGCAAACCGTTTCAATCGTCAGACCAAGATGATCCGCAATCTCCTGGCGGCTAACCATCACTATAATATGTTGGGTTGTGGCCTGCTCTTTTGATAGCCTTACCAGGAAAGCGGCTACGCGCTGAACGGAGCTCATACGTCCCAGCATTACAAGACGCTCTCTAACCCGATGCAGGCGCAGCATCAGCATATCAAGAAAGCGCTGTGAGAGTTGAGGCGATGAAGCGATTTCGTGGACTAATGCATTTCGGTCAAAACACCGCAACAGGCAGTCTGTAACGCCCTCAGCGGTATGAAGTTGACTGTGTAGCTCTGAAATTCCGAATATGTCATCCGCATTATAGAATTCGATAACTTGGCGGCGACCATCGCTAAGCGTATTAAATTCTTTCACGATACCGCTTATGACCTGATAACAGTATGGCGCCGTGTCGCCCTCCAGATAAAGCGTTTCTCCAGCCTTGAGGCGTTTAAGGGTTGACTTTGCAGTCAATTGTAAGCCGCCGATATCAGGGCCGATATTATTGACGAGCGGCGCGATTTTTTTTTGTGCAAGTGCAGACAGTGTCGACATTGTAAAGTCTCCCAGCCAGTATTTAAACCCACACGCTACTGCTCCACGAGTTAAGTATGCCGGGGCGCCAGTTTGAAGACGGGGTAAATACCGATGGGGATTACGCCAAAGCCCAGGCCGTTGGCGGCGCAGGGAAGCGTTTCCGCATCTGGGCCTGAAAATCTGGAATGCTTACATGTCTATCAGTATGAAATTATTATGTTTCTGAAAGCTACGTATTATTACGTAGTCACTTTCACGAATAGGTCTTCGATTAGACGGGCCAATGCGTTTCAATATTAAAGCGATAGATTTATCCGATCTCACACTTGGAATGTGCCTGTTTAGCGAGGGCCGTCCAGGTTCAACGCTACGGCCATGCGGATCAACTCCGCGAAGCTATCCGCGTTCATTTTCAGCATGACCTTTTGCCGGTGCGCTTCAACCGTTCGCGGGCTGATTTCAAATTTCCGAGCGATTTCTTTATTTGTGTCGCCATCAACAATACCCAAAAGGATGTCTTTCTCACGAGCTGTAAGCTTGCTGAAGTTTTCCTGCGTTTCCCGTGTTGCGCTGGAATCCGGAAGCGCTGGTTGTTGCGGAAGCGACAGCGCCCGATCAAGCGCGGAGGTGACTTCTTCAACCGTAAAAGGTTTTTCAAGGAAGTCTATTGCGCCATTTTTCATCGCACGCACCGCCATCGGAATATCGCCGTGAGCGGTCATAACGATTACCGGTAAGGTCACTCCATTATGCGAGAGTTTTTCCTGCAATTCCAAGCCCTGGATGCCAGGCATGCATACGTCAACGAGAAGCACGGCATTATTAACGTCGAGGTTATTAAGGTCTTCGAGAAATTCCTCGGCTGACTTAAATCGAAAAACATTGTAGTCAGCCGCTGACAGCAATGCAGCAACGCCGCGCCGCACGGCCATGTCGTCGTCAACAAGAAATACGTCACCCTTAAGGGTTGGAGTTACCGTTTGCATAGACCCCCACCGGCAATTTAACAGTAAACACACATCCCCCTGATTCTTTATTCTTCGCGGTGATTTCGCCTTGATGTGCGTCAATTATTGACTTGGATAAAGATAGCCCTATCCCCATACCTTCCTCCTTGGACGTCACGAAGGGCTCGAATAGCCGTTTATTGATGTCTTCGGAAACGCCATGTCCCGTGTCTTCAACGCAGATTTCGATTGAGTCTTCTGTTTTTTGGGTTGAGATCGTGAGAGTTTTTTCATTGACGCCATGCATGGCGTCAATGGCGTTGCGAACAAGGTTTACAATGACTTGTTGCATTTGAATGCGGTCAAGCGGCGCCATTCCGATGTCATCCGCAAGATTCATGTCAACATTTACGCCTTCTGACTGTGCGCCGATAAGAGCAATAACGCACGCCTCTTCTATAACTTGATTGAGATCGTGCAGACTTTTCGCTGTCTTGCGCATTCTCAGGAAGTCTCTCATCTGTCGGATGATTTCACTGCCGCGGCGAATTTCACCTACGGCATCATCAAGCAGCGCTGTTGCGTCTTTACATGCGCCGCATTCGCCTTTTTTCAGAATTAATGAGACTGCGCCCGCCAGGCTGGCGGCCGCCGTTAGCGGTTGATTGAGCTCGTGGGCGATTGTTGATGCAATTTCACCCATCGCGCTGATGCGCCCGGCATGCTGTAGCTGAAGTTGGGTGTCTTCAAGACGACGCTCAAGTGCCTGGTGCTGCGTTTTGTCTTCAATGAAGCCGACAAGTATTCGTTCTCCGTTAATAAACTCGCTGATATGTATGGTTGCCGGGAAAGACTCGCCGTTTAAGCGTTTTGCAACAACGGGTTGGGTTCTGTTAATTGTCTCATTAGTAGAAGACTTCTTTGAACCGTTCTTGCCTCCATTATTGTAGAGAAAGTCAGTAAATCCAGGTATCATCTCATTGATGTTGCTGTTGATAACCTGATTTTCCGTACACAGAAAACAGTGCTCTGCTTCCCGGCTGACGCTTAATATTTCACCACGTATATTAGTTGTAATGATTGCGACCGGTGACGCGTCAATTATTGATTGTAAGTAGGAACGGGTTTGAGAAAGTTGCTTTTCTCTGGCTTTGCTATCGGTAATGTCCAGGCCGGTCGCCAGAATGCCGGTGATGGCGCCGTCACGATTATGAATGGTTTTGTTCGACCACTCCAATAGCCGGCGCTCGCCGGTTTTGGTTTTCCAATGGTTGGTGAAATGGGTTGGGGCGCCTTTGTCTATCGTTCTCTCAAATACCGATCGAACCGATGCGATCTCTTCGTCAAGAATCAAAAAATGCCAAATTTTCTGCCCAAGGACTTCATCGGTGGAATATCCAGTGAGTTCTTCGCTCGCGGCGTTAAACCTCAGGATGTCACCCGCAGAACTGAGAACGACAATAGGCGTATTTACCGTCTGAATGACCTCATCAGCGAGGCCCTCGTTAAGTCTGGCAGATATTCCTGTCGCAGTGCTGTGCTCAGTCGTCAAAGTACGATTTCCTCCCGCCCGCTTGATAGGCGGCTAAATCATACGATGAAAAAAATGGCGGGGTAAGTGGCGACATAATCGCCATCAATTACATAAAAGCATCAAAGTGACCATGGGCTTATGCTGGACCTGGCTTGCGTCAGGCCCCGGCGCCGTAACATTTGGCGCGCCTTCGTCAGGAAGGTCTGGTGACGACGCGCAGAAAAGCTCAGTCGGTCTATCGCCCGATTGCCGGTGGGACCGCGGAGGAGATCGTGCAAATTCTCTATCGCCGCTATTGCAAGACTTGATATGGGTCATATCAAACCGGCCGCTGCGCGCATTTAAGAGGGTTTGAACAGACCGATAGCCGGCGAAGGCTGCGTTGATGGATGTGAGACCGATGCGAGACAGGGCGAAAACAGCTTCACGCTACGACCTCGTCGCCCAGATGCTCCATTGGACGATGGCGGCTATCCTTGTTTATTTGATTTTCTTTAGCCACTTCGAAGAATTGCCGAACCACATCGTAGAGCAGAAAATTCAACTCCATGCCGGGCTTGGCGCCTTGATTATTGTTCTGGGCGCTTTGCGATTTTACTGGCGTCTCAACCGGCCGCGCCCGGCGCCGATCCCAAATGAGCCGGTGTGGCGCGCTAGGGCCAGCGCTATTGTCCAGGAAGCGTTTTATGCGCTGTTTATCATTGCGCCGGCGATTGGGTTTATTCTTTCCGGCCTCGTTTCTTATCCCGTTCGGGTCTTCGGCGTGTTTGATGTTTCGGGCTGGCTCCAGAATAACGAAGCCGCCGCGGACACGGTTAATTCGCTACATGGATTTTCGGCTGATGTAATGACCGGTCTTCTGGTCCTGCATGTTGGCGCCGCCCTCTATCATCAGTTTGTGAAGCGTGACGGCCTGATCTGGCGTATGCTGCCGGCCAGGCGTTGATCACCGTCGATGCGTTTTTGAGCGGTATCATTGGATTGCGCCTTCTTTGGCCCGGCCAGGTTTCGGCCTTGGGCGCATCACCTTATATAAAGGAGTTGAAAGCCCGATAAGGGACTCCCGCCACTCTTTGGAGCGTCGCCACTTGAGAACCGATCTCGATCATCTGCCCGAGCGCAAGCAGCGAGAGCTCGCCCGCGTCGTTGAGATCCTCCATGAGGAGTTCGAGGACAAGCAAAAGACCGTGACGTCGGCGAAACGCAAACGCGGGCTGTGACAACATCTTCGGATTTCTTAACCTAATGAATGAAAACATTTTGGACTTTAGACTTGCATTCTTTAGAGTTGGCCAGACCCGCATTCAGCATATAATTCAACGCGTGCGTAAAGGTGAGGGTCAGTCCGCTGTGGATTGATTGCTCCTTCCGGCAGCTACATTTTTTCCATCATTGAAACGTTTGACGCTTAATCGGATTTGCTTCTCGATCTCAAGAATAGTGAACAGCGTTGCGCCGAGAATAACAATGAGAACGCCATCATGAACGGGTATCGCGCGTGTTGCGAATATGTTCTGTAATGGCGGTGAATAGGTGATGGCGAACTGCGCCGCGGTGATGGCGATCACGGTCGCCCAGACCATCCTGGTGCCGCGAACCGCCGTCCAGGTGAGCGAGGTTCCATAGATGTTTCTGATAAAGAACAGGTGGAAGATTTCCATCGAGACAAGCGCATTGAGCGCGATCGTGCGTGCGAGTTCCGTTGAATAGCCTTTGTCGACGGCGTAGGCGAATATGCCAAATACGCCGACCAGAAACAGTATCGAAACAAGGATGACGTGCCAGGCAAGACCGCCGTTCAGCAGCGGTGCGTTCCGGGGGCGGGGCGGCCGGCGCATCGTGTTTTTCTCCGTTGGCTCGAACGCCAGCGCAATGCCGAGCGTCACCGCCGTAATGAGGTTAATCCACAGAATCTGGATTGGCGTCACCGGCAACGTCATGCCAACCAAAAGCGCAACAACGATGATCAGCGTCTCGCCGCCATTGGTAGGCAATACCCAGCCAACAACTTTAGTGATGTTGTCGTAAACAGTTCGCCCTTCGCGAACGGCGGCGGCGATAGATGCGAAGTTGTCATCGGCAAGAACGATCTCGGCGGCTTCTTTGGCCGCTTCACTGCCCTTTTTGCCCATCGCAACGCCTGTGTCCGCACGCTTGAGCGCCGGAGCGTCGTTCACGCCGTCGCCGGTCATCGCGACCGTGAGGTCATGCGATTGAAGCGCTATGACGAGTCTCAGTTTATGTTCCGGGCTCGTGCGTGCGAATATGTCAGTCTCCATGACTGCAAAGGCGAGTTCGGAATCGTCCATTTGATCGAGATCGGCGCCGGTCAGCACTTTGTCCGGACGTTTCAGCCCGATCTGTTTGCCAATAGCAGCAGCCGTCCCGGCATGATCGCCGGTAATCATCTTTACACGGATGCCGGCGTTCTGACATTCGGCTACTGCGTGGACCGCCTCTGGCCGTGGCGGATCGATCAAACCGACCAGGCCGAGCAGCGTCAATGAACCTTCAACGTCCGCAAAGGCAAGCGACCGATGTTCTGTTTCCACTATACGTGTTGCGATCGCCAGGACCCGCTGGCCTCTCGCTGCGAAATCATCGGCTCTTTTGCTCCAATAACCCTCGTCAAGGGGCGCCGCGCCGGGGCCCTCGCATCGCTGATCCGCGCACATGGCGAGAATCTGTTCAGGCGCCCCTTTGACATAAATGACGGCGTTTTCCTTATCATCGTGCTGGAGGGTCGCCATGAAGCGATGTCGCGCGTCGAAGGGAATAGCGTCCGTACGCGTCCACTCGGCAAGCCTTGGGGCGGCGCGGCCCGCGACCTTAGACGAAAAGGCCAGCAGCGCCCCTTCCATCGGATCGCCGTCAACGGACCAAACGCCTTCACGATCGTGCAGCTCTGCGTCGTTGCAAAGCGCCGCTGCAACGGAAAGCTTGCGCAGACCGGGATCATCGCCAGTGCGAACGGGCGCGCCGTCAAGTGTAATGGCGCCATCAGGCTCATACCCGGCGCCGTCCACGACGTATTCATTATTTGCGATGGCGACGGAAGCAACCATCATCTCATTGAGTGTCAGGGTTCCGGTCTTGTCGGTACAGATGACTGACACCGAACCGAGGGTTTCGATGGCCGGCAACCGCCGCACAATGGCGTTGCGCCTTGCCATCGCCTGCACGCCGATTGCCAGAGTAATCGTCAAAACGGCGGGCAGCCCTTCCGGAATGGCGGCGACGGAAAGGCTGACCACGGCCATGAACATTTCGGTAAACTCGTGATGCTCCACGAAATATCCGAAGATCAGCAAGATCCCGGCAAGAAGCAGGATGAGCAGCGTCAGCCAGCGCGCGAAAACATTCATTTGTCTGACAAGCGGCGTCGTCAACTTTTCAACCTCGGACAGCATATTGCTGATGCGTCCGATCTCGGTCGCGGCACCCGTGGCTACGACCACGCCGCGCCCTTGCCCGCTGGTCGCCAATGTGCCGCTGAACGCCATACAGGACTGGTCACCGAGCGCAGCGTCGGGAGATATTGGTCGCGTACTTTTTTCAACAGGAACCGACTCCCCGGTGAGGATCGCTTCCTGAATGTGCAATCCGTGCGCAGCGACGAGCCGCATGTCAGCCGGAACCTTGTCGCCCGGTTCCAGAAGCACGATATCGCCCGGAACCACCATTTCGCCATCGATGCTGACGCGGTTACCGTCGCGTAACACCGTTGCTTGGGGTGCGAGCATTTTATGGATTGATTCCATTGCCCGCTCAGCGCGTCCCTCCTGCACATAACCGATGATGGCGTTCGCAAACACCACAGCGAGGATGACGGCCGTGTCGACAGGGTGATCAAGGATCGCCGTTACAATCGCGGCCCCGAGGAGCACATAGATCAGGATATGGTGAAAATGCGACAGGAACCGTATGAGCACGCCCCGTTGAGCGGGTTCCGGCGGCCGGTTCGGGCCGTAATGCTTATGCCGGTGTCCAGCTTCTGCGCTGGACAGGCCGGCGGCGCTTGTTTTCAAAGACCGAAGAGTTGTTTCACAGTCGATGGAGAAAAACGCCGGAGTCGCTTTTTCCTCCGCCACATCGGTCTTCTCCAACACGTCTATTCCTCCGCGAATGAAACGCCGATGTAACCAATAGATTTTAAAAAGTGACGCTTTTCACAGCGACCCCGGTCGCCTGTGGCCGGCGTGTCTCGAGGAAAGCTTCCAGCTCTTTTGGCGCGATGCGCCACTCGCGTCCAACGTCGATTGCCGGCAATTCGCAGCTGCGAATCCAATTACGTACCGTTGTTTCTCCGACCTGTAACAGTTCGGACACTTCTTTGACGGACATGAATTTTCGACTGAGCATCACATAGCGCCTTTGACCAGTTTTAAACGACGCTGACGATAGGCGAGGTTTTTTGAACGTCGTTTGACGCAGATCAATCGCATTGAACGCCGCTCATGTTGTTTTAGCTGCTGTTACGCCAAGCAGCGGAATGATCTCATGCCCCAAATGATGAAGGCTACAGTATTTGTCGAGCCTGGACGGATTGCGCTTGATGACCGGCCGGTTCCGGAGATTGAACCTCTTGATGCGTTGGTGCGCATTACGACAACAACGATCTGCGGCACCGACGTCCATATTCTGAAGGGCGAGTATCCGGTCGAGCGCGGCCTTATCATCGGACATGAACCGGTCGGCGTCATTGAGAAGTTGGGATCCGCGGTTACCGGCTACCAGGAAGGGCAGCGCGTCATCGCCGGCGCCATCACGCCTTGCGGCTGGTCGAACGCCAGCCTGAGCGGACAGCACGCCCAATGCGGACGAGAAGCGCCTCATGGATATGAAGCGATCGGCGGCTGGCGCTTCGGCAATACGATAGACGGCGCGCAAGCGGAGTATCTCCGCGTGCCCGACGCCATGGCGAACCTTGCGGCGGTGCCGGACGACTTGACCGACGAACAGGTCTTGATGTGTCCCGATATTATGTCGACCGGGTTTTCCGGTGCGGAGTCCGGCGGGATTAAAATCGGCGACACTGTTGCGATTTTCGCGCAAGGGCCGATCGGTCTGTGCGCCACCGGCGGGGCAAAGCTGATGGGCGCCTCGCAGATTATCGTGGTTGAAACCGTGTCGGAGCGAATCAAAACGGCGAAGGAAATGGGAGCCGACGTCGTCGTTGATTTCCGAAAGGAAGACCCGGTCGAGGCGATCCGGCGCATTACCGGCGGACGCGGCGTCGATGTCGCCATTGAAGCGCTCGGCCTGCAGGAGACCTTTGAGGCGGCGCTGCGTGTTCTGAAACCGGGCGGCGTCCTCTCATCGCTTGGCGTTTATTCAAGCGACCTTCAGATTCCACTCGACGCGTTCGCCGCAGGTCTCGGCGATCATACGATTCGTTCGACGCTCTGTCCGGGCGGCAAGGAACGCATGCGCCGCCTGATAAATGTCGTCGCCGCCGGCCGCTTCGATGCAAGTCGTCTTGTCACGCATCGCTATCGGCTTGATGAAATTGAAAACGCCTATGAGCTGTTCGCCGAGCAGTCCGATGGCGTTTTAAAAATCGCCATCACTCCTTGATGCGCGCAAAACGATAACCTCAACGATGATGAAAGGAAGCAGTTTAATGCCCGAGATGCGCATTTTGGCGGCAGTCGATCAAGACGATCAGGTAGAGGCGCTGACCAGCGCAATCGCCCTCTGGGCGAAGGGCGGGGCGTCTGATGTAACGATTGTTGGCGTAGCGCCCGAATTCAGCGCCGCAATGTTCAACCCAACGGTTTCCTCTCGGGCGAAAGATGCCGAAGCGGCGCTGTTGCAGGATCTAAAACAAAGGCTCGAACGAGTGGCTGCCGGCCTTCACATAGAAGCGGAGATTGACCTTCTCTCCGGCGCGGTCGCCGATGAGATCATTAAGGCCGCGCTGCTCCGCAATGCCGACATTGTGGTCAAACCTGCGGACCGGGCCGCGTTGCAACCGTCTCCGGTATTCGGCGCAGTCGAAAAGAAGCTTATACGAAAATGTCCTGTCCCGGTTTGGATCTTGCGCGCAGAAACCCCCGTTCCGCCGAGGTCGCTGGTCGTCGCTGTCGACAGTCCGAGCGCCTCAGGCGAGCGGCAGGCGGAGGCTGACACGATGGCGGCGGCGCTGCTGGACAATGCTGTGGCGTTCGCTCTTCGATTCGGCATCAGTGAAATACAGCTTTTGCACGCCTGTTCCGTTATAGGAGCGAATTTCCTGGAATCGCCCCGGGCCGGGTGGACCCCGAAAGAAGTTGCAGCCTATGTCGAGGAATGGCGAAAAAACTCTGAATCCTGGTTGGAAGAATTCAAAGAGGAAGCATCACGGCATTATAGCCAGACCGGCATTACGTTTACGCCTCATCTCGTTATGGGAGCCGCCGACCATGCTCTTGTTACAGCCGTGAAAGATCTTGATACGGATGTTCTTTTTATCGGCAGCGCCAATCGCAGCGGCGTTTCCGGACTGTTCATCGGCAATACGGCTGAAAACGTGATCGATCAGGTCGAATGCTCTGTTTATGTTGTAAAGCCTCAGGGGTTTTCTTCGGTCATTTCCCCGGCCGTGCAGAACTACGGCAAATGAAGCGGTATATACGTATCTGGTTGTATCCTGGGGGAGCCGCTTAGTTCCGTCAGCGATGTGTCGGACGCGAATCCGGAGTTTTCGCTTTTTGGATTGTTATGTCCAGGCGTGTAAATTTCTTATGTCCGCTTTGAGGGGCGTGCTCAACTGATCGTCGCAACACTTTAATCTTTGTTGGAAAGATGGAGTGTGATTATGAAACGACGGCATCGGATATATTTCACCAGCGAACAGAAGGCGGAAATCTGGGACCGATGGCGGCGCGGTGCGCTTGGATGACTTCTGCGCCATGCTTTTAACGCTATGCCCTTATTGGCGGCTGCGCAGCCGTCAGTTCCAGCGCAGTGAGGACGACGACGCGCTTGAGTTAAACATCCGGCTGCTGGTCGGCATGAATGCCGCCATACTATCAACAGCTTGCCGGAGCGTACGCAGGGCTATCTCAAGTGCATGCGAATTCGCACACTGAACAACGCTATCTTTATCTTCATCTCCAGCGAGATGTTTTACGTTTTCTACCTATAACGCTTATCTGATAATCGCTTGCATTATTTTATGTCTCGAACACGGGAGGACCAAGGCGCATCTATAACCAAAGCGAGTAACACAAGCCCAATCATCGCTAAAGACTGTCCCCAGGGCGTTGGCGCACCTGTTGCCTGATGCACTCCCCAAGTGGCTGCAAAACTCGCTGACCAAAAGATGAGCGTCCCCGCCGGCAACGTCCATCTCGCAACAGCGCTACGCGTTTTAAATGTCGCCAACGCTAGAATGATGGTGAAAAACCCCAACGTAAACCAACCGCCGCCGGCAAGTTTCATGAGCGCCAGGATTAACGTCTGGGCGCCTGAATCCAATTCTTGCCAGGGGGCGCCGACCGCCTGAGAGTGATAAGTCATAAACTGATTTGCAGAGAAATACCTGGCCCCCAGGACAAGATTTACAATTCCAATGATGAGATAAATCGCAAGCGCTGTCTTCATTCGCATAACCTGACGCCTTCTTTGTTTCGACGCTCGCCAGCGTTTGATTCATCGCTGTCAAATAATTCAGGTCCAATAGGACAGCGTTCCCCTGTTTCTGTCAGTAAGGCGAACTTCATTCCGGCATTCTCAATGAGCCGTGGGATGAGCTTGTTTGCGATTGCCGCGGCAGGCGTCCAGAAGCCGCCAGGCAAAGCACTTTTCGGAAGGTCTTGCGCTAAACAAACCGCTACCTCTCCAATCATGCGGCTGGACGCGCCATACCCGGGATCGCGGTCACCGCTAACAACAAGTGTCAATCGATGACCCGATCGCGTTCGAGCCAATAGATGGAACTCAAATTCACCCGCTTCTTGAGCTTTTTTTGACGGCCCCTCGCCGGGCTTGGGCAACACGGTAGCGGTCAAGAGGGATCGCATCAGGCCGGATCTGTACGTCCGATAAAACATCCGAGTAACGACTGCGAGAACACTGGCGGCGCGCCGCCCGCCCACGTCCATACCTTCATTGTAGGTGAAATCAGTTCCGTACGGATAGTCCAACTGCGCATTCGTCGCATGAACAACGCGCGTATTCACGATCGCCATGAAAAAGGGCCCGAGCCATGCGCCAGAGGGAGAGCGCCGAACAGCATCAATGTCCGGTTGCGGTGCGCCGCTGCGTCGGTCCGGCGGGCAGATGGCGTACGGATTGTCTAGAATGGCGGCCACCTTGTCGTCGCGCGCCGCATCATTGCGCATACCGCCGAGACTTGAGATGGTGCCGCCGCTGAATCGGCCCTTGAAGGACTTTACCTCATTCGTGACATGCGCGATCCCGCAACCAAACTGCTTTTGTGCAATTTCATTGAGAGACCGGACGCCCAAATCAGAAGGCAGGGAATCGACGCCGCAACAGTTTAGTATCCTGGCGCCGGAAGTCCGCGCCTGATCGGCGCGTCGGTCCATCATTTCCTGGATGAACGGTATCTCGCCGGCCAGATCGCAATAGTCGGTTCCGTTAGCGGCGCATGCCTCAATGAGTTCCTTGCCGTAAAGGGCATATGGGCCAACGCTCGACAACACCACTTTGGCGTTCCGGGCCATGGAACCAAGGAACTGGCGATCACGGGCGTCGCCGACAATGATAGAAAGCGCTTCCGCTCCAGCGCCTAACGAAGTGCGCGTCGCTTCTAATTTCTGCTTGTTTCGCCCGCCGATCGCCCAGCGAATCTGACCATCGATTCCATATGTCTGGTGCAGGTGCTCTGCGACGAGCTTACCGATAAAACTGGATCCGCCCCAAAGAACAATATCGAATTCGGGTTTCCTGATCATATTTGAAGCCTTGAATTTTTCCGCGCTGTGAATGGCTGCCACGGCGCGCAGCGCATTGATCATCATTTTACGACGGCAAATGCGTAAACACCTTGGGGTCGACATTGGCGGCGGCGAGAACACCGCCCCACAGCGCGCCCGCAATCCCGGGAGAGCAAACATCCTGGCCCGAGAGATAGAGCCCCTTGATCGGCGTTTTCATGTGCAATGCTTCTGAAGTTAAGCGCTTTGGCGTGACTTCAAGACCGTAAAACGCGCCTTGATAATGCCCAGTGGCGCTAACCGTCGATAGCGGCGTTGCAAGCTCGCGATGAACAACGAGTTTGGCGAGTTCCGGGAAATAGTCCTCAAACTGATCGAACATTTTCTGTTCGACCCTTTGCTTGAATTCCCGATAATCAGCGCCTCTTGCACCAGATGGTTCCATCGCCCAACGTTCGACCGTGGACCAGTCCGTTAAAGTAAGAACTTCACCCACATGTTTCTGATCAGGGCCCGGATCGTGCGCAGGATCTTTCAACGATGCAAAGGAAACAAAAAAGCCCGGCGGCGGCGCTTCCGGCGCGTTATCCCAAAGAGCATCTACAACGCCTGCCGGATATATCCAGTGATTTGACCTGGTGGCGCCGGCGGCTTCGACATCGCCCTCAAAGCCAAGAAACAAACTGAAATGCGCAACGTTCGGATCTAGCGCCCGAATTTCTTCAACCCAGTCTTGTTGGCCGCAATCGTCCGGGAGAAGATATTCAACCGTTTCGCGGGCGCCGATATTCGAGATCACGGCATCAGCGCGTATCGTTTCTCCGTCTGCCGTCGTGACGCCTGCGACACGCCCATCTTCCATCAACAAGGACGTCACCTTCACGCCGGCGCGCGCTGCGCCGCCGCCAGTTGATATCGTTGGCAGGATGTGTTCCGCGAAGGCCGCTCCGCCGCCAACCGGATACCACGCCCCGCTTTCAAGATAAGAGCCGACCGCCATGGCGTGCAAGGCGAAGCTTGCCGTACTGGGGCGCCCTCCGAAATCGCCCCATTGCGCGGTGAACGCATCAACGAGATCGTCATTATCTGTGAGACTGCGCGCCACTTCTTCGGTTGTTCGGTCACACCACTTGTTAAGTTCGTTTCGCTTCCACCACTTCAATCCAGCGCCAAACGGGGCAGGCAGGGATCTAACCTGCGCTGCCGTCATCATCGCCTCGCGTCCCTTGCGCATCGCGTGCGTCCAACCTTCGATTGCTTCTGATTCTTCAGGAAAACGCGCTTTGAAATCCAATTCCTGCGCCTTATAGGGGCGTGAAAGCCGCAAGGGCTCGCGATCTCCGATATGGAGGGTGTCGTAGACGGCGCCCATGGATGCAAACTCAATCGGTGTTGCGCACAGCCAGTCAAGAAGGTCTTTTTCCGAGTCGCCAGGGGCGAGCCCGCCCAAATAGTGAATCCCGACATCCCATGTGAAGCCGTCGCGCGAGAAGCTATGGGTGAGGCCGCCTAGCGTGTGGTATTGCTCCAGCAGAAGAACCTTGCGCCCGGTTTTCGACAGAGCAGCGGCGGCCGCCATCCCGCCTATACCAGAGCCAATGACAATAACATCCCAGTCATTCTCTGATTGTTTGTGTTTGATATCGCGCATTCTTCTCACCTCCGCTATTCGGCCCGCGCAGGAGTCCGCCCCTCAAAATTACTGTCGAACGAAGGTTGCGCATTGATCCACATCAGATAGGCCGCTTCTCAACGCGGATATACCTGACTGTGCTGATAATGATTTCCAGTTTCAAAGGAGCAAACCATGTCGGATGAGCATCCTAATATCTCTGTTCTCAAAAGATTTAATCCATCAGACGTCGCAGCCTCAGTGGACGTTTTGTCGGAGGACGCGGTTTTTCATTATATCAATCCCGAATGGCCGGAGATGGAAGGGGACTATACAGGCCGGGTTGGTTTTCTTTCTTTCTTCACGAAAATCGCGGAATCAACCAATGGCACCTTCAAGGTCAATCCGATATCCGCCACGCCCCTCGGCGACGAACTCGTTGTCGCACATGTAAGGAACACTATGACTTTTCCGGACCGGCGTATTGAGCTTGAGGCTGTTGTGTTATGGCGCATTGCTGACGGCCGTATTGCCGAAGGGTGGGACATTCCCGTAGTCAATGCCGCGAACATCACGAACGTATGACTCTCGATGCAGCAAGTCTTCCGGCCACGCACAAAAAGGTTACGACGCATGCCCAAACAAGAGGCCATTGATGACTACATTGCCGATTGCACGGAAGCCGTCGCGCCTTTGATGAAAAAGCTCAGAGCATTCATTAACAACACACTGACCGGCGCCACTGAAGGGATGTCATGTGGCGCGCCTGTGTTTTTTAACGCCAGGGGAGCTCCAGTCATTTATCTTTATGCAGCGAAAGATCATGTCAATTTCGGGTTTTTAAAATATGCGGAACTTTCTGACCCAGACTGTATTTTACAAGGGTCTGGCAAACCGAGTAAACACATTAAGATCTATCCAGACGAACCGATCAAAAAAGCAATGCTTCGCAAATTTATCAAGCAATGCGAAGCGTTGGAGCCATAAGGCTAGAGCATCAATATGGTTACAGCAGTCGGATGCAGGCAGGGGGCGGCGCGGGAGTGACTGATATGGACATTCAGCGGGCTTCAATTGCGGCTTCGAAAATTGAAGCGATTCAAGTTCTCACAACGGGGTGGGCCGAGCAGCACAAGGAGCATCGCTACGGCAGCTGGATGCCGAGAATGTTGTGGGCGCTGACGTCACAAAGCTGGGTGAAGCTGCCCATCAACGCGTTCCTGATCCATCACTGCGACGGGCCGGTTCTGTTCGACACCGGGCTCGATCCGGCGATCGAGACTGATCCGGATTACATTTCACAGGCTATCGGCCGTTTCCTCGTGCGCCGCATCTTTCGGTGGAATATCACTGCAGGCGATGCGTTGAGACACCAGCTCGACGCTGTCGGCGTGCCGCCCGACCAGATTCGAAAGGTCGTTATCTCCCACCTCCATTTTGACCATGTGGGCGGTATCGCAGACGTTCCGAACGCTGAGCTTCTGGTGAGCGAACGCGAATGGGCGCAACTCTCCGAACCCCATCCCGAGCACGAATGGATACTCCGCGAACATATCGAACTGCCCGGCGCCGACTGGCGCCCGATCAGCTTCGTCCCGACCGATGATCCGCTGCTGAAACGCTTCGGCGGCGCCTGCGATTTGATTGGCGACGGCTCCATGGTTTTGATACCAACGCCCGGGCATACGCCGGGGTCACTCTCCATGCTGGTGCGATCAGACGATTTCCCGCCTGTCTTGCTGGTTGGAGACCTTGCTTATGAACCGGCGCTAATTGCTGAGGACCAGGTTCCGGGAACAGGAGATGCGAAAACACTGCGTGAAAGCTACGCAAAAGTCCGTGGATTGAAGCAAGACTTGCCGGACCTCGTTATCCTGGCGTCCCACGATCCCGCAGCCAGCGAAACCATGAGCCGCGCCCTGGCCGGATCGAATGCATAAGCGCGTGTGGGATCGCCTTTGCCTGATAGCGGGGTTGCTCGCTCTTCCCTTTTATCTTGCGCTCATTCTTATTCTGGGCGCGCTCGAACCGGGATACAGCCATCTCACCATGACTATGAGCGCGCTTGGCGGCGTTCCGGGCGCGCGCGGCTTGGCGTTCAATCTCGGTGTCGGCGTGACCGGCGTGCTTATCATCGCTTTTGCAATGGGATTGAGACGCGGGCTCTTGCCCGGCTGGCTGACGCAAGCCGGGACGGTCTGCCTTGTTATTGGCGGCGTCGGCCTGATCGGCGCGGCGCTTTTTCACTGTAATCCCGATTGCCGGAATGTCTTGGCGGAGCCAACGCTCGTCGGTCGTATCCACATGATCACATCCCTTTTGGGCGGCATGTTCTCCGCTCTGGCGCCGTTCTTTCTCTGGGCGTCCATGCGCCGAGACGGACGATGGCGAAGCTTTGCAGCGCCGACTCTCGCCGCCGGCATCCTGGCAAATGTTCCGGGCATCGTGTTTTGGATGACGATTGCCACCGGCCATCGGCTATATGCCGTAGAAGGGATCATCCAGCGCACGGGATTCATTGTTGTTTTGATCTGGATCGTTATGGCGGCGATCGAAATCAGGAAGCGTCGCTCAAGTGCGCGCTAGGGGAGGAAAACACCTTTACGGACATGGATGTTTCGGTGTTCTTCGCCCGGCTTAGGGGCGGCTTTAAACCTGATAAGCGCGTTTCGTTTAGTTTTTAGTTTGGGGATTCGGTCCGCACGAAAGCCCCGGCGAAATCTCGGGTAACCAGCGCCGCCGCAATCTTGTCGATGCGCTTGGTAGAGATTTTGGCAGATAGCCTGAGACACCGGAAGTTGTATTTTAAATGGCTTGAGATGCGCAGAGATGGCGAAATACCCGCCAAAACTGACTTTTAATCAGTTGATTTAGTGCTGGAAATTTGGCGCTTTTCTGGCGCGCTCGGCTCTGCGCTGCGGAGAGCTGCGCATTGACAATAGTTTACATGAAAGCAGCGTAATGTGTTGATTTAGTTGGCTCTGTTGATACGGGTAGATTGCAGTAGACAAGGTTGTTCAGATTGTAAATCTGGCCGCTTGGCGCGTACGCCGGTTCGAATCCAACCCTTCCATCATCTGCCTGCATCGGGCCTTGGTATGTCCAGTCGTCGAATGATCCGCCTATACGCGCCCCGCGTATAAATTCCTCACAGTTGTGTAAGGCAGCGCGTCGCGCGTTTCGGGTGACATACGCGACAAAAGTAGATAGTACTGCCTTGAATTTGACGCCCCGCAGAAGTTTTTGGAGGAAGATAAAGTGAATAGAATTTTTCCTGGTTTGGTTTTGGGTTCGCTCATGCTTGCGGTCAGCGCATGCGGCGGTTCAGACAGCTCGAGCGAATCGACCCAGAGCAGCTCGGCATCGAGCGAGGCCAATGCCGGCTCTGCCGCTTCCGCCGCCAATACTGCGGTGAATGAGGCGCAAGATGCTGCAGCGAATGAAATGAATTCCGGCGCCGAGGAAGCAAAAGATATGGTTCAGGGCGCTGCGGACAAAGTCGCCAACGCCACTCAGGATGCTGCGGACGAAGTATCGGAGAATGTGGAAAATGCTGCGGCGTCGGCGAATGAAGCTGTCGATACGGCCGCCGCCGCCGCAAATGACACTGCTGAGGCGGTGGCTGCATCGGCGACCAGCGCTGCGACGTCGGCTTATGCGGCATTGACCGGCGATGAAGCGAAGGGCAGGCGCGTCTTTGCGAAATGCATGGCGTGCCACACGGTGCAGGAAGGTCAAAATCGGGTTGGTCCGTCTCTTTACGGTATCGTCGGACGCGAAGCCGGTTCTGTTGAAGGTTTCAACTATTCCGACGCCAACAAGAATTCCGGCATTGTCTGGACCGAAGATGTGCTGTTCGCCTATCTGGAAAATCCGCAGGAATATATTCCCGGCACACGGATGATTTTTCCGGGTTTGCCGGCTGAACAGGACCGCGCTGACGTGATTGCATATTTGAAGTCAGCTGCTGAATAAATCATTTTTGCGTTGCAGGATTAAAAAAAGCCGCCGGGGTTTCCTCGGCGGCTTTTGTAGTTTTCAATGAAAATAATCGTCTAAATCGAAAAGGCTTCCGCGTGGCTAACTTCCCTTTCAGCGCTATTGTCGGCCAGGACGATCTGAAGCGTGCGCTTTTGATGTCTGCTGTTGACCCGAATATTGGCGGTGTTCTCGCATTTGGCGACAGAGGGACGGGAAAGTCGACGGCGATCCGCGCGCTGGCGGCGTTGTTGCCGAAGATTGAAGTTTTGAAGGGCTGTGCGTTTGGATGCGACCCCGCCGCGCCGGATAACCTATGCGACGAATGCCGCCAGGCGGCGAAAGCCGGCGAACTTAAAACGCGTCTTGAGTCTGCGCCTGTCGTCGACCTCCCCCTTGGCGCAACGGAGGACCGTGTTGTCGGGGCTCTGGATCTGGAGCGTGCGCTTGTACAGGGGGAAAAACGGTTCGAACCAGGATTGCTGGCGCGCGCGCATCGCGGATTTTTATATATCGATGAGGTCAACCTTCTCGACGATCATCTCGTTGATGTTTTGCTGGATGTCGCGGCATCGGGCGAGAATGTGGTTGAGCGTGAGGGTTTGAGCGTTCGTCATCCCGCGCGTTTCGTGCTGGTGGGCAGCGGAAATCCGGAGGAGGGGGAATTGCGTCCCCAGTTGCTCGATCGCTTCGGTCTTTCCGTTGATGTGCGCACGCCAACCGAGATCAGTGAGCGGATTGAAGTCGTGCGCCGGCGCGATGAATTTGAGCGAGATCCCGACGGTTTCGCAAAGAAGTGGAAGCGTAAAGACACCGGCATCCGCAAAAAGATTGAACGCGCACGCGCCATGATTGAAGATATTGAAACGCCGGACGCCGTTCTGGAGAAAGCGGCGGCGCTTTGCATTGCGCTGGGTGCTGACGGCCTTCGTGGCGAGCTTACCTTGCTGCGTGCAGCGCGTGCGTTTGCTGCGCTGGAAGGTCGGGACAAGGTTTCGCTTAAAGAGATGCGCATCATTGCGCCATCGGCTCTTCGCCATCGTTTGCGCAAGGACCCCCTTGACGAAACCGATTCCGGAACGCGTGTCGTCCGCGCCGTGGAAGAGGTTCTGGGCTGATGGCAAGCGTTGCGGCGCATCCATCAGGGGAGGAAGAAGGGGGCGCAAGGGAGCCTGCAGATAGCGGTAAGGAACAATGGCGCAACGCCTATGTCGTCGCCGGGTTGCTTGCCGTTGATCCGATTGGGTTGGGCGGCGTTTGTATTCGCTCCGGGCCGGGACCGGTGCGCGATTGGTGGACGGATCAGTTCTTTGCGCTTCTGCCCGCGCCAGCGCCGCGCCGTAAACTGCCGATAGGCGCTAGCGAAGAACGCCTGTTGGGGGGACTGGATCTTTCGATGACGCTCAGTACCGGACAGCCTGTCGCCGAGCGCGGACTTCTCGCCGATGCTGACGGCGGCGCCATAATAGCCGCAATGGCGGAACGGATGACGCCGGCGACGGCCGCAAATATTGCCGCCGCCATGGATCAGGGAAGCGTCATTATTGAACGCAATGGCGTCTCCCGGCGCGACGAGACCAGGTTTGCCTGCGTGCTCTTTGATGAGGGCGTCGCTGCGAGCGAACGCCCGCCGCAGTTGCTGCTTGACCGGATCGCCTTTCACATCGACCTCGACAACGTATCCATTCGCGATGTCGCCGCCGGTGATTTTGACGCCGCAATAGTTTCGAAGGCGCGCGAAAGCCTCAGCAGCATAGAAACGCCGGCGGAGATTGCAAAAGCAATCAACGCCGCCAGTTTGTCGCTGGGCGTCGTTTCCATGCGCGCATTGCTGTTTTGCCTGTCGGCGGCGCGCGCCGCAGCGGCGATACAAGGCCGCGACGCTGTGACAGACGCTGATGCGGAACTTGCCTGCCGGCTGGTGCTTGCCCCCCGATTTTCACCGCCATTAATGATGGAGCCGGATCAAAGCGCGCCGACCCCCGAACAGCAAAATGACACCGGCGATGATAAGGAATCAAAAGAAGAGTCTCTCGAAACCGACGAGATCGAAGATATGATTGTCAACGCCGTGCGCGGAGCGGCGATGACGTCCCTGCTTGGCAAGTCATCGCGATCTGTGCGGCGTAATGCATCAGTCGGCTCCGGGGGAAAGTCTGGCGCGCCGGTTGAATCAAAACTGAAGGGGCGCCCGCTAGGGTCGCGCAAGGGCAATGTGCGCGATGGCGGCCGCCTAGACGTGATCGCCACTTTGCGCACTGCTGCGCCCTGGCAGAAATTGCGTTCTCAAAGTGCGTTCGCCGGGGGCGACCGCCAGGGGCGACTTAGCGTTTATCCTGAAGACATCAGCATCAAACGGTTCAAGGGCAGAACTGAATCTGTTGTGATCTTCGTTGTTGATGCATCCGGATCATCGGCGATGCATCGCATGGCGGAAGCCAAAGGCGCTGTCGAACTTCTGCTTGCTGACTGTTATACGCGTCGCGATCATGTCGCGCTCATCGCTTTTCGAGGGCAGGGCGCTGACTTGCTGCTGCCGCCAACGCGCTCGCTGGCGCGGGTGCGGCGCGCGCTTGGGGCGTTGCCGGGCGGCGGCGGAACGCCATTGGCGGCGGGGCTTGCCGCTGCGGCGACACTGGCGGAAACAGAAAAGCGAAAAGGCAAAACGCCCTATGTCGTTATTCTTTCCGATGGCAGAGGCAACATTGGCCTGAATGGCGAACCGGGCCGCGCCGCCGCTGAGGAAGACGCGACAATGACAGCGCGTCGCTTGCGCGAAACGAATTGTACGATCCTGTTTTTTGATATTTCGAACCGGCCCAGTTCGCGCGCACAACGGCTGAGCAATGAACTTCGCGCTTTTTACCAACCTTTGCCTTATGCAGACAGCGCCGCGGTTTCCAAGACCGTGAAGGCGGCGATTTCAGCTGCTTGAACACGCTTCGCTTTTGGTTCAGAAATCAGAAATGTTGTCACAGGCCCCAGACTGGAACACCGACGGCGCCGAGTGGCCGCATCGCGCGCACAGTCATTTTCTGAAGGCGGGAAATTATACTTGGCATGTGCAACGCATGGGCGCCGGCCCCGTTGCATTGCTGATCCACGGGACTGGCGCCTCGACCCATTCATGGGCGGGGCTTGCGCCATTGCTAGCAAAGAACTTCACAACGATTTCCATTGATTTGCCGGGGCATGGGTTTACGAAAACGGCGCGCTGGTCGCCGCCCTCATTATCGTCTGTGTCACGCAGTGTCAGCGAATCGCTAGCGGCGTTGGACGTGGACCCTGCGCTTATTATCGGCCATTCCGCTGGCGCGGCGATCATGATCCGTATGATACGGGATGGAGCGGTCGCTCCGGACCACGCAGTCAGTATCAACGGCGCTTTTACGCCCTTTGGCGGCGCGGCTGGTGTTATTTTTCCGGCTGTAGCCAGGGCGCTTTATTATAATCCGCTTACTGCTTACTGGTTTTCCAGAAGCGCCGGCGATCCGAAGCGTGTCGCAAAGCTCATTGATCAGACAGGATCGAAAATTTCAGAACCTTATATCGACTGTTACGCGACCTTGTTGCGCCGGCCAGCCCATATCTCCGGTACGCTTGGCATGATGGCGCACTGGAATCTCTCAGGCTTTGCGAAAGAGATTCAAGCACTGACGACGCCAGCGCTGTTTATTGCAGGTGAAGCGGATAAAGCAGTACCGCCAAAAGATACTAAGATCGCTGCAAGCCTGGCGCCGCGCGGGACGCGGCAATTGCTGCCAGGCCTTGGTCACCTGGCGCATGAAGAAAACCCTGAAATTATTGCGACGTCGATTTTGTCTTTCGCATCAGGTGAAGCTTTGTGCGAATCAAAAACAGGACAGGAGGGGTGACGTCATACCTCGCTGAAAACTTTGCTGCGGGCTATCGAGCGGTTTCCGCAACTGCCAACGCTAACAGGGTGCGGCCCTTGCGTATCCATAAAAGACGTTATTAAATGTCAACTCAGGTGAGATCAGAGAGGCGAAATTCTATGGCGAATGCCCCGCTGAGTGGCGGATCTCATATTGATGCTGATTTTCTGCGATGCCGCGACATTATTCGCGAAGGTTCGCGAAGCTTTTATGCGGCGTCATTTTTGTTGCCTAAAGACATTCGGCAGGCGGCTTACGCGCTATACGCTTTTTGCCGATATTCCGATGACGTAATTGATATTCACGGCGGCAACAAAAAAGCGGTTGACGATTTAAGCGCCCGCTTGAAGCGAATTTATGATGGCGACCCGTTTCCGGCCGCGACGGACCGGGCGTTCGCTCAAGTCGTCGAACAGTATTCAATCCCATCGACCTTGCCTTTCGCCTTGCTTGAAGGTTTGGCTTGGGACGTTCAGGGGCGTCGCTATAATACCATTGATGACCTTTATGACTACGCCGCCCGTGTCGCAAGCTCGGTTGGCGCGATGATGTCGGTGCTGATGGGCGCGCGGGGAAAGGATGCGATCGCCCGGGCCTGTGACCTGGGCGTCGCAATGCAGCTGACCAACATTGCGCGAGATGTCGGCGAGGATGCGCGTGAGGGGCGAATTTATCTGCCGCTTGAGTGGTTGGAGGAGGCAGGCGTTGATGTTGCGCAATGGCTCGCAGCGCCCAAGGCTACTGACGCGATCGCCGGCGTCACGCGACGGCTTCTGGAAACGGCGGATCAGTATTATGAGCGCGGCCTGACGGGTGTTGAGTTTCTTCCTGCAAACTGCCGCGCCGGCATCGTCGCCGCTGCGGATATTTATGCCGATATCGGTCGCCAGATTGCAGCGAATGATTATGATTCGGTGACAAGACGCGCCTTTGTTTCGACCCGGAGAAAGTTGCTGTTGCTTCTTAACGCGCTCGCGGCGCCAAATTTTTCCTATATGTCGCCTGCTGGCGCGCCGCTTGAAGCCAATGCGTTTCTTGTGGATGCAGTTGAGTCGGTGGGGCGTGAATCTGTCGAACTTGATGACGAAGGAGATGCGATCGGACAGGTGCTCGATCTTTTCATGCGCCTTGAAAACCGTGACAGATCAAAACCGTTTGGCGTTGGCGTTTAAGCGCTATCAATGGCAAAGCGAGGATAAATCTCAGCGTGCAATGCGTGGCATTCTAAAGGGCAGGAGCGCTTTGACGATTGGCAGACGTAGTCGTTCGCCTGAAAATGATTCATGCATTGATCTGAATGTCGAGCCAAAAAGGTCGCTTTCAATCACTGAGCGGCTGTAAAAAGGCGTATCTTCAAATGTCTTGAGAATCTTTGCACGGTGCGTTTTCTCAGCGCGGGTTCGGCGTTTAATGCGCCAGATCGGGGTTGCCGGCAGAGAGGCGACGTTAGGCGGAGCGAACTTTTCCCATCGCCCGTCTGATCCAAAGCGCAACGCCAGTGATTTTTTGCCGCCATTCCAGAGGTCGGTATTGTACAGAATGGCTGTTTCATGTTTTGAAATTTCCGCGCGCGACCAATCCCAGTATCGAAAGGCTTTTTCCAGCGGTTCGTCGCCCCTGTTTGTATCGAAATAGCCATGTCCTGACCATTTCATATCCGGACTGTCAAAATCAGCTTCAACATGAGCGCATGGCGCAACAGGGCGCCAGAAATGGCGGGCCTTGTCATCGATCATGAACTCCGTTGTTGACAGGAATTGAGGTCGCACGCGCACGCTTCCGCGCAAAGGAGAGGGGATCGGGACCGTTGTCTCGTTGACTTCGATAAGCAGACTGTCGCCGTCCCATGACAGCGCGCTCTTGCCGATTTGAAACTGTGTTTTTGTGATCTTGATGGCGTCTCGCCCGCGCTCCGTCATCGCCCACCGGTTTGGCTTTGCGCCATAAAGCGCCACGTTCAATGCGCAGTGATGAAAGGGATCGCGTGTTTTCGACCACGCATAATAGGGCGAGAACACACTGCCGATAAAAGCAATGATTGTCAGACCATGGGCGCCGTCATCGCTGATTGCGTCGATATACCACCAGGCATATCCGTCAGGCGCAACGCGAATATCAAACTGCAATCGTTACTCCCTGTGCGGTGTTTGTTATTTTACGCCACTATCGCGGAGGATCGCCGCCGCCGCCGCCTTGCCGGAAAGCGCCGCCATGGGAACGCCCGGTCCAGGGTGAACGCTGCCGCCTGCGAGGTAAAGACCCGGAATTTTCGCGCGCACAGTGGGCCGCTGAAAAGAGGCGCGCCAACTGTGGCACGCGGCGCCGAATAAGGCGCCGCCCGTACCTGGGAACATGTTGGCGAAGTCTGCAGGCGTTGTCACTGTGCTTGCATTTTCGTTTATCCGGACTGTAGCGCCGCAATGTTTGAGGTGATCGATCATCCGTGTCTGGCATGCGTCGATTTCCTGTTGCGTAAAATCGTGCCGGTCGCCGATTGGCGGCGCATTGACAAGAATAAAAAGTCTTTCAGGCGCGCCGTGTATAGCGTGATTGGATACGCGATCGGGAGCGAAGACGTAAGTTGTCGGTGTTTCGGGAATACCGTCTCGTTTGAAAACACTGTCAAATTCCGATCGGTAGTCGTCGGAGAAAAATACATTATGCGCCGAGAGATCAAAATCCGCCACGGTAGCTGATGCGGACCATGTGATTGCTGACTGTGAGCGGCGCCTGTCAGCCGGCAGCGATATGGCGCGGCGGGCGCTGGCGCCCATGGCGCCGTTATCTATCGCGCCGGTGTCGCCATTGTATAGCACAATGTCAGCGTCGATCTGCTCGCCGTTCGATAGGGTGAAGCCGGAAACATTGCTTGCCCCGGCGGTTATCTCTGCGACATGGGCGTTATACGTGAATTCGGCGCCGTTTTGTTTCGCGACGCGTTCGAGCGCCGTTGCAATCGCCTGCATGCCCCCGTCAAGGAACCATACCCCCTCCTGTTCTACATGCGCGATCAGCATTAAAGTCGCCGGCGCCTCAAACGGAGAGGAGCCGCAATAGGTGGCGTATCTTCCAAATAGTTGCGCCAGTCTGGGGTCTTTGAATGACGCCATTAATTCTGACCACATTGTGGAAAATGGTTTCGTCCCAAGCAATGCAATCGGGTTGCTGCGCATCATCAAAGACGCGAAGCTTGGTTGCGTCGCGCATAAAAACGGATCGCGCAGCGTTTCAAAAATTCTTTTTGTTTTAGCGCAGAAGGCAAGATAGTTCTCCGCATCGGCCCGACTGGAAAATTCCGCAATTGCTTCCGCAGTGCGTATCTCATCGGCATAAAGATCAAGCCGTCCGCCATCGCGCCAGGCGTGCCGGGCCAGCACATCCAGCTTGTTGAGTGACAGGTGATCGTTGAGAGCGGTTCCTGCGGCTGCAAAAACCTCTTCAAACACCCAGGCCATAGTGAAGACGGTAGGGCCTGAGTCGATTGCGCCATCGCCAATTGCAACCTGGCGAATTTTGCCGCCGGCTTGTGGCGCGCGTTCGTATACGCGCACATCAAAGGACCGCGCTAATATTGCAGCGGCGGTCAGGCCGCCAACTCCCGCCCCAATAATGGCAATGCGTTTTTTACTGGTCATACTTTGACGCACCGGAAATCAAACCACCACGAGTGTCAATTATAATTGACAAATTAAGCTGACAATCTAGAGTGACACAAAAGGAATGGCCCATGAATGCGGATGCGCTGATAGAGCGAGCCATTGAACGCGCGGTGGCGTCGTCGGAAGGCGAGAGCGCACCTCCCAGGCTCGCAGCGGCCGTGCGTCATGCGGTATTTCCAGGCGGCGCGCGGGTGCGGCCCCAACTTTGTCTTGCCGTTGCTTATGCGTGTTCCGATCAGGATGATCTCAATCTTGCAGCCGGCGCGGGCGCTGCAATAGAATTGATGCACTGCGCGTCTCTTGTCCATGATGATCTACCTTGTTTTGATTCCGCGGATATCCGCCGCGGCAAGCCATCGGTGCATGTCGCCTATGGGGAACCGCTGGCTGTTCTGGCCGGCGATGCGTTGATTGTGATGGCGTTTGAAACGCTGGTCAGGGAATGCGCGTCATCGCCGGCGAAGCTTGAAAGGCTGCTGTCTATCGTGATCCGTTCAGTGGGCGCGCCCAGCGGCATCGTCGCCGGACAGGCCTGGGAAAGCGAGCCGGAGATTGATTTGAGCGCTTATCATCGCTCGAAAACCGGTGCGCTGTTCGTTGCGGCGGCGATTGCGGGGGCTGCGTCGGTCGGCGCCGATGAAAAGCCGTGGCGACGACTTGGTGAGCGGCTTGGAGAAGCCTACCAGATCGCGGACGACGTTCGCGACTATTCAATGGATGCGACAGCGCTTGGCAAGCCGGCGGGGCAAGACCTTGTGAACGCAAGACCAAACGCCGTCGATTCTCTCGGCCTTGAAGGCGCGCTGGAACAACTCAACGACCTTGTCAGTGATGCTGCGGACGCTGTGCCGGACTGTCGCGGCGCGTCCGCATTGCGTAGTTTGGTCCACGCCCAGGCGAAACGGCTGACCCCCAAAAACCTTGTGCGCAGCGCCGTTTGAATTGCTTAACTGAATTGCCGTTGTGAGAACGCCATGAGTCTTCGCGATCGCTTTTTGCAGTGGCGGGACAGGATGGTCGCGGATGCCGCCTTTCAGGATTGGGCGGCGTCTTTTCCGTTGATCCGGATACTGGCGCGAAAGCGAGCGCGTAACCTTTTTGATATCACGGTCGGCTTTGTCTACTCGCAGGTTCTTTTCGCTTGCGTGGAGTTGAACATATTTCATGTTCTGCAGGAAAAGCCGCTGACCACCGAGGCGCTAGCGGAAAAAATCGGCCTGTCTGTAGAGGGGACCGATCGTCTTGCGCGTGCCGGCGTGTCGTTGGAACTACTCGAACGCCGCAGCGCGAACCGCTACGGCCTTGGCGAGCTTGGCGCTGCGTTGCTTGGAAATCCCTCGGTATTTGCAATGATCAAACACCATGCTGCGCTTTACGAAGATCTGCGCGATCCAGTGGCGTTATTGCGCGAGCGCAGTGACGCAACACGCCTTTCAGCATTCTGGAACTATGCTGGCGCCGACCAGCCAGCTGAGTATGCCGAGGCTGACGCGGCGGCGTATTCCGATTTGATGGCGCAGACGCAAGCGTTAATCTCAAGCGAAATTCTTCATGCCTATTCCTTCAAGGACCACACTCATTTGATGGATATTGGCGGCGGTGCGGGCGCTTTCTTGTGCGCTGCGGCAGAGCAGGCGCCGGAACTGCGGGTTACGCTTTGCGATTTGCCGCCGGTTGCAATGCTCGCAAAGCAACGCTTTGAGCAAGCGGGCCTTGCATCGCGCGCGCAGGCGGTTGCATGTGACTTTCGCGTTGATCCGTTGCCCAAGGGGGCGGATATTATCACATTAGTTCGAGTGCTTCATGATCACGACGATGATGTCGTGCGTCCGCTTTTGTCGGCGATTCGCGAAGCGCTGCCGCAAACGGGCAAATTACTGATTGCGGAACCGATGTCGCAAGCGCCGGGCGCCGCGCCAATGGGCGATGCTTATTTTGGTTTTTACTTATGGGCGATGGGGCGCGGGCGACCGCGTTCGCCGGAGGAACTGCGCCATTTCCTAAGGAAAGCCGGCTTTTCGCAGGTTCAATTGATCAAAACGCGTCGGCCGATTTTCACGCAGATGCTGGTGGCGTCATAAAAACCAGCGCCACAGGATTGTCAATTTTAGTTGACACTTTTTATTGTCTACTTAAGATGACAGTCTATGGAGGCTGTTCTCTCAGACCCGCAAGCGCATTCCAGCGCTCACCAAAACGCCGAGAAATCATTTTCGGCCAGCGATGATCTCGCCCTTTCCGCAGATGCAGTCGTATTTGCAGGCGATAAGGAACTCAGCGTGGAAACGCTTGAACTGAAAGCGCCGAAATCGTCCGATATTGTCATCGATGTTGAATGGAGCGGCGTGAGCACAGGCACCGAACGCCTGCTTTGGTCCGGCGATATGCCGCCTTTTCCTGGCATGGGTTATCCGCTGGTGCCCGGCTATGAATCGGTCGGTCGCGTTGTTTGGGCGGAAGATCATAAAGAGCTGATCGGACAGCGCGTATTTGCGCCCGGCGCGAATTGTTATAAAAACGCACACGGATTATTTGGCGCAACGGCGTCGCGAATCATTTTGCCCGCTGAGCGCGCGACGCCGCTTGATATCGCCACACCGCAAGAAGGCGTATTGCTGGCGTTGGCTGCGACCGCCTATCACGCCATCGTCGGCGGCAAACCCCCCGATCTGATTGTCGGACATGGCGTTTTGGGACGCCTGCTTGCGCGCATAACGATGGCGATGGGGCACACGCCGCCGAATGTCTGGGAAATTGATCCGGAACGCGCTGATGGCGACGGTTATGCCGTCATGGAGCCGGACTGTGACGGTCGTTCCGATTACCAGGCAATTTACGATGTCAGCGGCGCTGCCGGCATTATCGATGATTTGATCGCGCATATGCATCCGCGTGGAGAAATTGTGCTCGCCGGCTTTTATTCCGAGCGGCCATCATTTGCATTCCCACTGGCCTTTATGAAAGAGGCGCGCCTGCGCGTCGAAGCGGAATGGAAAAAGCCCGATCTTGATGGCGTATTGGCGCTGCTTTCATCAGGGAAACTTTCCCTTGACAACCTCATCACCCACACAATCGATGCGGCGTGTGCTGATGAAGCCTACAAGACCGCCTTTGAAGATCAATCCTGCCTTAAAATGGTTCTTGATTGGAGACACATGAATGGCTGAATCGTTTGACGATGAAGAATTCAAGGGACGCGAAGACGCTACGGCGGCGATGGATAACGCCCTGCGCGATGAGGCGGCGATTGAGCCTGACCCTGTGCCAACGACGCCGGCGACCAAAGAAACGCAGATCATCGCCATTTATGGCAAGGGCGGCATCGGCAAAAGCTTCACGCTGGCGAATTTGAGCTACATGATGGCGCAGCAGGGCAAGAAAGTCCTCTTGATCGGCTGCGATCCGAAGAGCGACACCACGTCGCTTCTGTTCGGCGGCCGCGCATGCCCGACAATCATTGAAACGTCAACAAAGAAAAAGCTGGCGGGCGAAGAAGTCGAGATCGGAGATGTCTGCTTCATGCGGGACGGTGTCTTCGCGATGGAGCTGGGCGGGCCTGAGGTCGGACGCGGTTGCGGCGGGCGCGGCATCATTCACGGATTTGAATTGCTGGAAAAGCTCGGATTCCACGATTGGGATTTCGATTACGTGTTGCTGGATTTTCTCGGCGATGTGGTGTGCGGCGGGTTTGGGCTGCCGATCGCCCGGGACATGTGTCAGAAAGTGATTGTTGTCGGCTCCAACGATTTGCAGTCGCTTTATGTCGCCAACAATGTCTGTTCGGCGGTTGAATATTTCAGGAAGCTCGGTGGCAATGTCGGCGTTGCCGGCATGGTGATCAACAAGGATGACGGCACCGGCGAGGCGCATAATTTCGCTAAAGCCGTTGGCATACCTGTTCTGTCAGCCATCCCTGCCGACGAGGATATTCGGCGCAAGAGCGCCAATTATCAGATTGTCGGGCGGCCTGGCCAGCGCTGGGGTGAGATGTTCGAGACCCTGGCGTCCAATGTCGCAACCGCGCCGCCGATGCATCCGACGCCGCTTGTGCATGATGATTTGCTGGGTCTTTTTTCTGCAGAAGATACGGGTGCTGACTTTCAATTACAGCCTGCAACCATTGCTGACATGTGCGGCAAAGATTCCATTGAGAAACCGTCCCTGGAAGTCGTTTACGAAGACATATAAATGAATGATCGCAGCGACATAGTTGATGATGCGCGCCATGATGGCGAAGTGATTTATGACGACGCGGGCGCATCGCCGGTGACGCTTGGCGAAGCTGTGCCTGTCGATGAGGCGCCGCCTCCGGCGGCTTCGGGCGGGGGATGCCATGCCGGTGCGGATGAAATGCGCAAGGCCGCAGAAGCGGCGGGAAAGTCGGAAATTCTTGATCGATACGCCAGGGATTATCCGCAAGGGCCGCACGACCAACCGCAAAGCATGTGTCCGGCATTCGGCTCGCTCCGGGTTGGGCTTCGAATGCGCAGGACGGCGACTATTCTTTCCGGTTCGGCCTGTTGCGTCTATGGGCTGACATTCACATCGCACTTTTACGGCGCTAAACGCAGCGTCGGCTATGTGCCGTTTAATTCGGAGACATTGGTCACCGGCAAACTCTTTGAAGACATCAAAGAGGCGGTTGAGACGACTGCGGACCCGGAAAAGTACGACGCTATCGTTGTGACGAATCTCTGTGTGCCGACCGCATCGGGCGTACCGCTTCGCCTGCTGCCGAAAGTCATCAACGGCGTGCGGATCATCGGTATCGACGTGCCGGGCTTTGGTGTCCCGACGCATGCGGAAGCTAAAGACATTCTCGCCGGCGCCATGTTGAACTATGCGCGTCTTGAGGCGGAGCAGGGGCCGGTTCAGCGCGCGTCGAACGATCACAATGATCTGCCGAAAGTTACGATGCTCGGCGAGATGTTTCCCGCCGATCCGGTGGGCGTCGGCCGCATGCTGGAGCCTATGGGGCTGGCGGCGGGCGCGGTCGCGCCAACCCGCGAATGGCGCGAACTGTATACGGCGCTGGACTGCGCCGCGGTTGCCGCGATCCACCCATTCTACACAGCATCTATTCGCGAGTTTAAAGCGGCCAAACGCCCGGTCGTCGGGTCTGCGCCGGTTGGCCTTGACGGCACGGCGGCCTGGCTTGAGGCGATTGGAAACGCCTGCAACGTGTCGCAATCCAAAATTGACGCCGCTAAGAATGCAGTGCTGCCCGCCATTGCAGGCGCCCTTGGCGCTATGCCCATCAATGGCAGGATCACATTATCCGGTTATGAAGGGTCCGAGCTTCTTGTCGCGCGCCTTCTTGTGGAGAGTGGCGCTGACGTTCGCTATGTGGGAACGGCCTGCCCGCGAACGGAATGGTCCGATAGCGACCGTGAATGGCTCGAAGCGCGCGGTGTTCATGTCCAGTATCGCGCTTCACTGGAGCAGGATCTTGCTGCGTTCGAAGAATTCAAGCCTGATCTGGCAATCGGCACGACCCCGGTAGTTCAAAAAGCGAAAGAACAATCGACGCCGGCGCTTTACTTTACCAATTTGATTTCCGCGCGCCCGCTGATGGGGCCCGCGGGGGCGGGCTCTCTGGCGCAAGTCGTCAGCGCGGCGATGGCGGGCAAAGCGCGCTTTGATGAAATGCATGCCTTCTTTGAGGGCGTTGGCGCCGGCGATAAGGCGGGCGTCTGGGAAGATACGCCCGTCGAACATGCTGATTTCCGCCGTAAACAGCAACGCAAGCTGGAAATAAAAGCCAAGCGTGAAGCCAATCTGGAGGAGCCGGTAGGATGCTGATCCAGGACCATGATCGCATCACTTTTGTATTGCGCGATCCCGATGCGCGGGGAGGCTCGCGATGCTGATCCAGGACCATGATCGCGCGGGCGGCTATTGGGGTTCGGTTTACGTCTTTACGGCGATCAAAGGGCTGCAGGTCGTGATTGATGGCCCTGTCGGGTGCGAAAATTTGCCGGTCACTTCCGTTCTTCACTATACGGATGCTTTGCCGCCCCACGAATTGCCGATTGTTGTCACTGGCCTTGCCGAAGAAGAACTTGGCCAGCATGGCACGGAAGGCGCGATGAAACGCGCTCGGGCCGCTCTTGATCCTGAGCTTCCCGCCGTTGTCGTAACCGGGTCGATTGCGGAAATGATCGGCGGCGGCGTGACGCCGGAAGGCTCTAACATTCAACGATTTCTGCCGCGCACGATTGATGAAGACCAGTGGCAGAGCGCGGATCGCGCACTGCTTTGGTTATGGACGGAATTCGCCCAGACCAAGGGACGCAGTCCAAAACCGCGCAAACGCAAGGATGGCGAAAAGCCCAGGGTCAATATTATCGGCCCGTCTTATGGCATGTTCAACATGCCGTCAGATCTTGCGGAAATTCGCAGGCTGGTCGAGGGGATCGGCGCGGAAGTCAACATGGTCTTTCCGCTAGGCAGTCACATTGCTGATGTGCGCCGTCTGGTCGACGCCGATGTCAATATCTGCATGTATCGCGAATTCGGACGCGCGCTGTGTGAGGCGCTTGATAAGCCTTACCTGCAGGCGCCGATCGGTCTTCATTCAACGACGAAATTTTTGCAAAAGCTTGGCGATCTGACGGGACTTGATCCGGACCCTTTCATCGAGAAAGAAAAGCACACGACCATCAAGCCGCTCTGGGACTTGTGGCGTTCCGTAACGCAGGATTTCTTTGGCACAGCGAATTTCGGCATTGTTGCGAATGAAACCTACGCACGGGGCGTGCGTAATTTTCTTGAGTCCGATCTCGGCCTTCCTTGCGCCTTTTCTTATGCTCGCACCACCGGCCGCAAACCCGACAATGACGCAGTGCGCGAGGACATAAAATCCGGTGCGCCGTTTGTCGTGTTCGGCAGCTTCAATGAGCGAATGTATCTGCAGGAAGCCGGTTCGCGATCGATTTACATTCCGGCCTCGTTTCCGGGCGCGGTTATTCGCCGGCACACAGGTACGCCGTTTATGGGATATGCCGGCGCCACCTATATCGTTCAGGAATACTGCAACGCCCTTTTTGACGCGCTGTTTCATATTCTTCCTCTTGGCGCTGACATGGACAAGGCGGACGCGACACCGTCACGGATGGCGCGTCAGTTGGCCTGGGACGAAGAGGCGAGCCTCACGCTTGATCGTTATGTCGAAACTTATCCGATTTTGACGCGAATTTCCGCGGCGAAGCGTTTGCGCGATCACGCGGAAGAAGAAGCGCGGCGTCTGGGCGAAGAAAAAGTGACGGCGGCGCGTGTGGCCGTCAGTCATGAACTCATCAGCGGAATAAAGGCGGCGTAACGAGCAAGACGAAAAAGACCGGGCGGACATAACAAAAGGGAGAAAGACATGGCGAATGTGACGATGGCTGAGAGTAAGCATACTCACGCCGGCGACCGGACGGAGTACCGGCTCTATTTTGTCGCCGCTTATCCCTTCTTCCTGCTCGCGGCGCTCATTGGCCGGCTTATTCCAGGGCGACGAAGGCCTTCGGTATCGAATGATATGCGACCTTCCGTTTTTGAAGAAGCGACGGAAGCGGCGCACAGCGTCATCCCATGGATTTTTTCAGGGCGCTGACAGTGATTAAGCGGCCGGGTTTCGGTTTCGGGTCGCAAAAAAGATTTGACGGTCGAAAGGCCGTCAAAGAGCCTGGGTCGCAGGGCTGGATGTGCGACGAAGACCGATGGTCAAACTAAGGAGACATGCATATGGCAAGTGATACGCCTGCAGGGTCTGAGTCGATGTCTGGATTGACGAGGACTGAGGCGCAGGAGTTTCATAAAGCTTTTGTATTTAGCTTTATCATCTTTACGCTGATCGCAGTGGTAGCGCATTTCCTCGTTTGGATGTGGCGACCCTGGATCCCGGGGCCGGAAGGATATTCCGCGCTTGAAGAGGGTATCCGGTTCGCCGGCTCTCTCCCTGGATTATTTGGGTAGGAGACTGACAAATGTGGAAACTGTGGCTAATATTCGATCCTCGTAGATTGCTTGTTGGGCTGGCGATATTCCTGTTCACGCTTGCAATCCTGATTCACTTTATCCTTCTCAGTACGGAGCGGTATAACTGGCTCGGCGCCTCGACGGCGGCCAGTGCTTCGCTTGAGCAGGTTGTGGATGATCCGTTACGGCTTGCGTAACGCTCGAGAGCTGGCGGCTTATGCCGCCAGCTCGCCAAGGCTAAGACAGCGAATTCCTCTTGGGGCCACCGGCGGTGAGATTCGCGAATAGATTCCTGCGCATAGGAAATCCAGGAATATGAAAGGGATGCTTCGATGGCGTTATTAAGTTTTGAGAGAAAATATCGCGTGCGCGGCGGGACGCTGATAGGCGGCGACCTTTTTGATTTCTGGGTCGGACCTTATTTTGTCGGTTTCTTCGGCGTAACAACCATATTTTTTGCGACGCTCGGCACGGCGCTGATTTTTTACGGCGCTTCACTGGGCGATACGTGGAACCCATGGCTGATCAGCATTGATCCGCCTGATGTCAGTTACGGCCTGTCTCTGGCGCCGATGGCGGAAGGCGGGCTCTGGCAAATCATAACGATCTGCGCGGTTGGCGCGTTCGGTTCCTGGGCTCTACGCGAAGTGGAAATCTGCCGAAAGCTGGGCATTGGATATCACGTGCCGATCGCCTTTGCGGTTGCCGTTTTCGCCTATGTGACGCTTGTCGTTATTCGACCGTTTCTGATGGGCGCTTGGGGGTACGGATTTCCCTACGGCATTATGAGTCACCTCGATTGGGTTTCAAACACCGGCTATCAGTATGGAAATTTTCATTACAATCCCGCGCATATGGTCGCGATTACGTTCTTCTTTACGACCTGTCTGGCGCTCGCGCTTCATGGCGGCGCCATTCTGTCGGCGACAAATCCGGGGCGCGGCAAGACTGTCAAAGCGCCAGAGCATGAGAACGCATTCTTCCGGGATGTGATGGGCTATTCGGTCGGTACGCTGGGCATTCATCGGCTTGGATTGTTTCTGGCGCTGAATGCCGGCTTCTGGAGCGCGATTTGTATCGTGATTAGCGGCCCATTTTATGAGGGCTCGTGGATTGAATGGTGGAATGGTTGGAAAAACCTTCCGATCTGGAATTAGAGAGAGCATTGAACCATGGCGGATTATCAAAATATTCTCACCCAAGTTCAGGTCCGCGGGCATTATGATCCCGGCGTAGAACTTCCCGCTGGTGACTGGTCGCGCGATCACATCAAAAAGTTCAGCTACTGGCTTGGCAAGATTGGCGATGCGCAGATCGGTCCCGTTTATCTGGGCTTCACTGGCGTTGCGTCCCTGATTTGCGGCCTTATTGCGATTGAAATCATTGGTCTAAATATGTGGGCGAGTGTCGGCTGGGATCCGATCAAGTTTGTCGGACAGCTGCCCTGGTTGGCGTTAAACCCGCCGCTGCCGGAACATGGCTTGAGTGTTCTGCCGCCTCTTAATGAGGGCGGATGGTGGCTGATCGCCGGTTTCTTTTTAACCGCTTCCATTTTTTTATGGTGGGTGCGGACCTATCGCCGGGCGATCCATCTTGGCATGGGGCTGCATGTTTGCTGGGCTTTCGCTGCCGCGATCTGGCTATATCTCGTACTCGGCTTTATTCGTCCGTTGATGATGGGTACGTGGAGTGAAGCGGTTCCCTTCGGCATCTTCCCGCACCTTGACTGGACGAATAATTTCTCGCTGGTGTACGGAAACCTTTTCTACAATCCGTTCCATATGCTCTCGATTGTGTTCCTCTATGGGTCGGCGCTGTTGTTTGCGATGCATGGCGCGACCATTCTCGCGGTTGGCCGGTATGGCGGTGAGCGTGAGATTGAACAGATTGTCGATCGCGGGACCGCATCGGAACGTGCGGCGCTCTTCTGGCGCTGGACCATGGGCTTTAACGCGTCGATGGAATCCATTCACCGCTGGGCCTGGTGGTTCGCGATCCTGTGTCCGATAACCGGCGGCATCGGCATCCTGCTGACGGGTACCGTCGTAGACAACTGGTTCCTGTGGGGCGCGGACAACGGGTTTGCACGCTTCTGAAATTTTACCAAAATGCAAAGAGAAAAGAGTGCGCGGATAGCGCACTCTTTTTTGTTTGTGGGGAACCGGCACGCTACTCGTTATAGCGCCGTATTGCACTGGCTCAGCAATTCATGCAGGCGCTGGTCTCACGGTCGGGCGCAGCCGTCGCCTCACTTGCCTTTGGTGATAAAGAATGAGCGCAAGGCCGACCACAAGCGGTACCGACCAAAGCGCGGGCGTTAAAGCGAGGCTTGGCACGAACCGCACTGCGCCGAATGCAAAGAATGCAGTGTAGACGGAAATGCCCGTTCCAACGATCGCCTTGATATGTTCCAGCAGCCAGTCGACAGGGCCGGGGTTGCGCTTCGCTAGGAACCAGACATTCGTAGCGACTGTCGCAAAGCCGATAAAAGAAATGCCGATCATCATCGGTTGCCCGATCATGACGCCTCGGTAAACGCAGTTGATTGCGGCCATGGTCAACAGGACCTGTAAAGTGAGGTTGGGCCAGGCGCGATTTTTCTGGTGATTGCGTTTGTTGAGAACGCATTGCCATCCATACCATGCAAGGTTGATGGTCAAGATCGCCAGGTAAAGCATCATCCAGCCGAATATGCCGCGCACTAGCGCCGGGTCAGAGAATTCTTCGTGGGTGGCGAGGTGCGGATGCGTTTCCATCGGCGCGATCAACGTCATGATTGACATGCAGACCGCGAGGGTTCCTGCGATCAGCATGGCGACGGTGAAAAACCGTCCCCAGAACCGATGTCGGTCACCGCCTTTTTTGGAAAGCACCGGGGCCCAGAAACTGATCAGCCCAGGCGCGCCCGCTGTGATGTGAAGCGCAATCAGAGTCTCGAATAGATGCAGGCTCGACATGATCCGCGCACCGCCAGATAATGGGATTGCAAGACATTTGGTTTCTATCAGCATGCCGGAAACAGCCGCGTTTTTCCATCCCCCAAGGCCGTCTTCACTGCCGCCGGTCGCCGCATTGGCGCGGACGCTATGGCGCGGCGATGGCGACCTTTTGAGTCTGTTGCCAGCAGCTGCATTCACGATGAGGGCCGGCGAGCTCGGTTACTCACGGCGCTCGACCAAGCTTTTTAATGATCCCGCGCTGGTGCGGGAAATCATGATGGATGAGCAGGAAATTTTTCCCAAGAGTGATTTGATGGTGAATGCGCTTGAACCCTTGATCGGCGATTCAATTTTTGTCTCCGATGGCGCCAAGTGGCGTCGGCAACGCGCGATGATTGATCCGGCATTTTCGCATATGCGGTTGAACCTGGCGTTTGCGCCAATGACGGCGGCGGTTGACGCTGCGGAGGGCGTGTTAGCCGGCAATGCGGGCGAAGGCGCGCCATTGTCGCTAGACCTGGCGATGAGCCACCTTACGGCGGATATCATATGCAGAACCGTTTTCTCGATTTCGCTGCAAAGCGATGTGGCAAAAGACGTATTCGATGATTTCACGGTTTTTGAGCGCGATGTCGCGCAGGTTAAAATCTGGCGATTGATCGCGGACCCGGCATGGAAACGGGCGCCGCAGCCAGCGGCGGTGCTTGCCGCCTGTGCGCGTATTCGCGAACGGCTTGGCGAATTGATCGATACTCATCTGGATCAGGGCGAGGGAGCCGGGGAGCATCGCTATAATGACATTGCAAGCGCTGTCATTGCGGCGCGTGATGAAAAGACCGGGGCGCGTTTCTCACGTGATGAGCTGATTGACCAACTCGGTGTCTTCTTTCTGGCCGGCCATGAAACAACCGCTAGTGCGTTGACGTGGGCGTTTTATATACTGGCGATGCAACCGGAAATACTGGCGCGCATTCGATGTGAGGTCGATGCGGTCATCGGCGACGATGATGTCACCATTGAGAATATTCGTAAGCTCCACTTTGTTCGTAGTTTCTTCCGTGAAACGCTGCGTCTTTATCCGCCAATTACATTTATGCCGCGCGTCGCGATGCGCGACGCAAAAATCGGACCCTACCGTATCAAAAAAGGCGCCATCGTCATGATCTCGCCATGGACGCTGCATCGCCATCGCGACTACTGGACGGCGCCTCATGCATTTGATCCGGACAGGTTTATGCCGGACCGGGAGAAAGAGATCACGCCCGGCGCTTATATTCCGTTTGGCTTGGGGCCGCATACTTGCGTTGGCGCAGGCTTTGCCGCGCTTGAAAGCGCCCTGATCATTGCGCGGCTGGCGCGGCGATTTGATTTTCATATTGATGCGCCGGAAAAAATTCGTCCCGCAGCGCGATTAACGACCCGCCCGCGCGAACAGATCATGTGTTCTGTAAAAGATCTTTGGGCATAGCATCGCCAAGTGGCAAGTTTTTGATTGCCCCGTCACCCTCACGCCATTCAATGTCGCGGGTCGCCGCCTCGCCGAAGCTTGCGTTTTCAAACATCACTTTCTTTAGGACTTCCCATGACATAGGGGTCATGAGAAAAAACGGCGCAGGGTCTGATATCGACCATAAGACATCGCGTGCGCCCAGCATCTGGCGTATGCGCGTGACAAACTCTTTGGGATGAAGGATGCGGCCGTAAGCTTCAAGAAGCGTGGTGTGGCCTTCCTGAAATGTCTGCTCCGGCTTTAATCTGATCGGGCGCCCAAGGGATTGGCCGAGAAGACAAGCGGCAAGATCGCTGTGGTCAAAAAAATGAATGCCGCTGGTGAGGCGCGGATTGCACTCGATCGCCCAGGGCGTCTTGTTCTCATCGATGATAAAGTCGAATGCGACAAAGCCGGTGAACTTTTCCGCCGCTGCAAACCGCTTGATCCAGTCTTGCGCTGCCGGCGCATCATCGACGCGCCGGAAACAAGTTGACACAGAGCCGGAATAGACCGTTCCTTCATAAAGAACGCCGCCGAGAATCCGGCCCTGGTCGCACAGTGTCAGGGAACTGACTTCACGGCCAAAGATGCGTTCCTGAAGGATGTTCGTGTGGGACAGGTAATGCTTTGCCAGCGGCTCTGCGCGCCGATGCATGGTCATGCCGGACCCTGAGCAGCCATGGGTCGGTTTCGCCACATAGTCTTTTTCCGCGGTAAGGCGCTGCGCATTTTCATCGTCGCCCCTATAGGTTTCCGGAACGGTCAAACCATGGCGCTTCGCGGTTTGGGCGAATGCAAACTTATCGTGAAGGCGCTTCAATACTTCATGCGAAGCGCTTAACAGGCGAGTATGTTCGGGGAGGTGCGGCGCAAGCAGCGAGACATGTAATGACTCCTCTGATACCGGCACCACAAGGTTGATTTTTTCATCATGGATGATCGTCAGCAATTCTTTCAGATAGGTGGTCTGATCGATAATCGGGGCCGTAACCTGATAACTACGCTTCACAGCGCGCGATGGTTTGGAAAGGTGGTTTTTGAAAGGTTCCGCAATGAAGACATCGCAGCCGGCGCCGTGAAGGCTGCGGGCGAGTTCGAGTGACTTCGGCAACCTGCCAAGCGTTAAAAGAACCGACGTTTTCATATTCTGTAAAAAGTAATAGCATCGCCAACTGGACAGCGCTAGATGTCAAGCATGACGGACACTTCACCGATGAATTCAAATCAGAAACATGCTGTTGTGATCGGCAGCGGCGTCGGCGGCCTGGCGACGGCGGCGCGGCTTGCAGCAAAAGGCTATCGCGTTACGGTGCTGGAGAAACTCGACGCTCCCGGCGGGCGCGCCTATGTCTACCGCCAGGATGGTTTCACTTTCGATGCCGGCCCTACGATCATCACAGCGCCCTACATATTCGATAGTCTTTGGGAAGATTGTGGCGGGAAGTTCTCTGACGACGTTACGCTGCGCCCCTGCGATCCATTTTATCAAATCCGTTTTGATGACGGATCTGTGTTCAACTATTGCGCTGATCGTGAGAAGATGCGCGCCGAAGTCGCGCGCTTTGAGGCGAAGGACCTTGCGGGCTACGACCGGTTCATGGCCGACAGTGAAAAGATTTATAAGGTCGCTTTTGAAGAGCTTGCCGATAAGCCATTTCACAGTCTCGCATTCACCATGCGCACCATGGTCGACCTTGTACGCCTTGGCGGCTATCGAACGGTTTTTGGCAAGGTCAGTGACTATTTCAGCGATGAGCGTTTGCGCACGGTTTTCAGTTTTCACCCGTTGCTGATTGGCGGCAACCCATTCACGACGACGGCGTATTATTGCCTAATCGCGCATCTGGAAAGCAAATACGGCGTTCACCACGCACTCGGGGGTACTGGCGCATTAGTGCGGGGGATGGTTGGTTTGATTGAACGCAACGGCGGCGTTATCCGCTGTAATGCGGAGGTCGCATCGATTGAAACGAGCAATCGCCGGGTGACAGGCGTTACGCTGGCGAGCGGCGAAACAATTGCGGCGGATATTGTCGTCTCAAACAGCGATCCTGCATGGACATATGGCAAATTGCTGAAAGACTATCCGCGCAAACGCTGGACCGACCAGAAGCTTGAGCGAAGCAAATTTTCGATGAGCCTGTTTGTGTGGTATTTCGGGACCAACCGCCGCTTCGAAGAGGTGGGGCACCATACAATGGTTCTTGGTCCGCGCTATAAGGGATTGTTGGAAGATATATTCATAAACTATGCGCAGACTGATGATTTCAGCATGTATCTGCATCGACCCACCGCGAATGATCCATCGCTTGCGCCTGATGGATGCGATGCGTTTTACGTCTTAAGCCCTGTGCCGAACCTCCGATCCGGCGTTGACTGGAATGGCGTGGCGGAAACCTACCGTCAAAAAGTGCAGGAGCGTCTGGAAGAAACCGTACTGCCGGGTTTGGGCGACGCCATTGTGACTTCGCATCATATCTCGCCAATCGATTTCAAGGAGCGTCTGTCGTCCTATGAGGGCGCGGCGTTCGCGATGGAGCCCAAGCTGTTCCAAAGCGCATGGTTCCGTCCGCACAACAAGAGCGAGGAGGTCGCCGGTCTCTATCTGGTCGGCGCAGGAACGCATCCGGGCGCCGGTCTGCCAGGCGTTGTTTCGTCAGCCAAGATCGTGGCTGATCTCGTGCCCGAGCCTTATAAGTTCGCGTCAACGGCATAGGGGGCATCGCTTTTTACATTCCTTATTGCAGGTATTTGATAGTTTTTTTCTATTGAAAGAGCTTTTTGGTGGTCAAAAGTGAGGAAAATGCTGGGGTTTGGCCGTTTCTGTATTTTCTGAAAAATCGCTGAAACCTACTGTTGGCCTTGTACCCGGAACAGCAGGGCGCATATGCGCTCTCGATGAATGAGGGCCCGTTAGTTTTCGGGTGCGGAACGCCGAAGGTTGGGAAATATTGTGTTAACGCGACATTGGCACAATTAACGTAAAAACCGCATTGTATGATTAATTTGCGTGTTAGCGCCGTGGCTTCATTTAAGGCTGCGACGCTGAAAACGCTAACGACTTCTGCGATGTGCAGCATCGCGTACAAGGTAAACGCCGCGTAACTGGTAAGAGATAACGTTAAGATGGACAGTCAGAGTTCTACAGACTTCAAGGTTTCGAAAATTGTCTCTCTCTTTTTTGAGATTCTCGGGCCGGAAAAGGACTTTTATGTTCTCGCCATGATTTATGGCGTGGGGATCAGCCTGTTGTCTCTCGCGACGCCAATTTCGGTGCAGATGCTGATCAACACGGTCGCAAACACCGCCATGGCGGCGCCGCTGATCGTATTATCCGTGACGCTCTTCATATTGCTGATGACATCAGGGCTTCTTAATGCGTTGCGGGTGCATCTGATGGAGATTTTCGGGCGCCGGTTTTATGCCCGCTTTGTCACCGAAATCGCCCTGCGTGCTGTTTACGCCCGCAACCCGTTCTTTGACGACCATGGCCGCGGACCGCTGTTTAATCGGTATTTTGACATCATCATCGTTCAAAAAATGATGCCGGCGCTCTTAGTCGGGGGCTTCACGCTTTTGCTGCAGGCCGGCGTTGGTTTCATTCTGGTGTCATTTTACCATCCCCTGTTTCTGGCGTTTAACACAGTCATCATCCTGATGCTGTGGGCTGTGTGGCTTATCTGGGGCAAGAGCGCCATCAAAGCTTCGCTGGATCTCTCTCACAAGAAACACTTGTCCGCCGCCTGGCTTGAAAGCCTTGCGTCCTCGAACGGGTTTTTCAAGACAGACCGCCACATCGCGCATGCGCTGAACCAAACGGACTCAGTGACGGGTGAGTACATAAATCAGCATCGCAAACAATTCCGGTTGTACTTTGCACAAATGATCAGCTTTTTTGTCATTTATGCAGGCGCGAGCGCGGTGCTGCTCGGGTTGGGCGGCTGGCTGGTTATTCAGGGGCAATTATCGCTCGGCCAATTGGTTGCGGCGGAGCTTGTTCTGTCTGCTGTCTTTTTTGGGATTTCACAGCTTGGCGCCTACATGGTCTATTTCTACGATTTGTGTGCGGCTGTCGAAGAGCTGTCGCTGTTTCTGGATGTGGAGCTGGAAGACCCCAAGGGCGACAAGGTGATCGACTGGCCGGATTCAAGCCTGGCGTTCGTCGATGTGCGCGGCGGCGCGCGCAACGCCTACGCAAAATTCGATTTCAGAATTGAAAGCGGCGCCACGTTAATGGCGGTGGCGTCCAGCCATGGCGTTCAGCGGTTGATGACCAACCTTTTGAAACGCCACGACGAACCAAGCGGCGGATATATCGCTCTTGGCGGCGTTGATATTCTTGAAACGTCAACGACCGCCCTGCATCGCGAAATCGTGTTGCTCGACCGGCCGACGATTATAGAGATGACAATAAGGGATTACCTGGAGCTCAGCGGCGACAGTGTCGCTCCATCCAGAATGCTTGAAGTGTTGAAGATCGTTGGGCTTGAGCCGGTGATCGCCCGCTTCGAAAAAGGTCTTGATACGAAGCTTTCCGTTACGGGCTGGCCATTGTCGATTACGGAAACGATGCTTTTAAAGCTGGCGGCGGCGATCCTGGCTGAACCGCGGATTCTGATTTTAAACCAGCTCTATGATCTGGTCTCAGAAGAAGTGCTTTTTCAGGCGTTGACCTATCTGCAGGAAGACAAAACAAAAACGGTAATTTACTTTTCACGCCGCAAGCGCGACATGGGATGTGATTCGTTTTTGTACATTGGCGCTAATCAGCAGAAAATGTTTTCCGGTTACGCAGATTTCCGGGACTTTGCCGACCGGGCGGCGAAAAACGGATCTTCTGATCAATTGCTGTCAGCAGAGACACCGTCGATTTCACTGGTAAGCGAGACCTGATGTGCCCCAACGTTATTTAGCGCTGCATAAAGACAAGTTTCAAACGCTTCGCTCGATCAGGACACCGCGCCTGGTAACAGTGGTTGGGTGGATGCTGGGCGTAAGCGCCGTTACCGCGATTGCTTTTCTCCTCTTTACGCCCTGGGTGCAAACAACTGCCGGAAACGGGTCGGTAACCGCGCTCAATCCCAATGACCGTCTTCAGGAAATTAACGCCCTGGTGCCGGGCCGCATTGAGGAATGGTATGTGCGCGACGGCAGCGCCGTGAAAGTCGGCGACCCGATCGTCAAGATCGTCGACAATGATCCGCAGCTGCTTGATCGTTTGCGCGCTGAACGCGCTCAGGTCATTGCAAGGCAGGAAGCGGCGGAATCAGCGCTGCAAACCGCCGAAATCGACTTGCGGCGGATGAAAGGGCTTTATGATAAAGGGCTCGCAGCGCGCCGAGAATGGGAACAGGCGCAAATCCGCATTCAGGATTTGCGGGGCCGGGTCGCGGAAGTCTCGGCCGAGCTCAACCGTATCGACGTCAACCTTTCCCGCCAGTCCGTGCAGATCGTGCGTGCGCCGCGCGATGGCGTCATTCTGCGCGTGAATGCGGGTGATACGGCGACCTATATCAACGCCGGACAGGTTGTCGCGACTTTCGTGCCGGATACGGCGGCGCGCGCCGTTGAAATTTTTATCGACGGACGTGATGTAGCGCTGGTGCGCCCGGGCGCGAAAGTCCGCATTCAGTTCGAAGGCTGGCCAGCAGTGCAATTCAGCGGCTGGCCCTCTGTGGCGATCGGCCTTTTTGCAGGGGAGGTGGTTGCGATTGATCCTTCCGCCGATGCAACCGGACGCTTCCGCGTATTGATCGTTGAAGACAAAACTTACGATTATCCTTGGCCTGACGAACGGTTTATCAGGTTTGGCGCAACGGCGCGCGGTTGGATCCTGCTGGATACTGTGTCTGTCGGGTACGAGCTGTGGCGTCAGTTGAATAATTTCCCCCCGACCTTTCCTGAAGGTCAGCCACCGGCGTCCCTGTCATCCAGCGACGGAGAATCATAATGCGCCTCTTGGCAGGGATCATGGCTGCATTATGGATTACGTTGACCGGCGTGCAGGCGCAGCCTGCGCCCGCTTCGCCGCCATTGCGTGCGGACGATGTGCTCGCTTCGTCGGCTGAACATTTCCCGGCAATTCTTGAAAGCCTTGCAAACCGTCGCGCAGCGGCCGGCGGCGTTATGGAAGCCGATGGCGCTTTCGACCTTGTTTTCGATGCGGAATATGAAGACCGCGTTAGCGGGGTCTGGACCGGCGGTTATCTGAATACAGGCGTCAGGCAAAACCTGCGCCCGCTTGGCGCCAGTGTCTTTGGCGGTTACCGCGTGTCCGAAGGCGAATTCCCAATTTATGAAAACGAATATTTCACCAACAACGCTGGCGAGTTTAAAATCGGCGCCCTGTTTTCGTTGTTGCGCGACCGGGAAATCGATCAGCGCCGTTTTCGAACGACTGATGCGCGCCTGGCTTTCCAGCAGGCGGACCTTGAGGTGTTGCTGACCAAGGTCGGCGTGCAGCATAAGGCGCTTTCCGCCTATTGGACGTGGGTCTGGGCGGGGCTGCAGCTTACGGTTTATGAAGAGCTGTTGAAGATTGCCGAAGAGCGTCAGGCCGGCCTTGAAGAGCAGGTTCGCGTCGGCGCGCGCGCGCGCATTTTTCTGACGGAAAACCTTCAAAACATCTGGCGCCGACAGCGACTTGTCACAGAGTCACGTCGTGATTTTCTCGCTGCAGCGAACGCTTTGTCGTTTTACTATCGCAATGCGATAGGCGAGCCGGTCGTGCCTGTTGAGGCGCAGTTGCCGCCGATTGATGTCTTGCAGAATATTGAAGATATCGCGCAAACCAATGGCGAAGATATCCCGGCGCTGCTCGATCGCCGGCCCGAGCTTGCAATTTTGAAAACAGGTCTCGAGCGCGCCCGTCAACGCGTAGCGCTTGGCCGCAATGATCTGCAGCCGCGCCTTGATCTGTCTGCTGAAGTTTCAAGAGACGTTGGTTCGATTGCGGAGGGCGGGAGCACGTTTGATTCTACCGATACGATTGTCGGCTTGCGGTTTTCAGTGCCCTTGCAACGGCGCGAGGCGAAAGGGCGATTGCGCCGCGCCGAAGCGGAACTGGAAGCTATTAAGCAACGGCGCCGACAGCTGGAAGATCAGATCGAAATCGATCTCCGTAATATTTTCATCACGCTTAATGTCGCCGAGCAGCTTGTGCGGATCGCCGGTCAGGAGGTTGATCAGGCGCAAACTATGCAAACCGCGGAACAGGACCGCTTCGCCAGCGGCGCCAGCGATTTCTTTCTGGTCAATGTCCGCGAGGAAACTGCAGCTGACGCGCGTATCCGTTTATATCTGGCCGCGCTTGAAACCCGGATCGCGCGCGCAAATTATGACGCGGCGTCTTTGAACCTTGAGCGGCTGGGACTGGATGGGGACGTTACGGCTCTGGACTACTAGCTATGAACTGCAGCGTCGCTTAGGCGACAGCGCGCGCAAGCGCACACTGAGACCAGATTTCTGATAACGCCGACACAAGATGTTCAATATCCGCATCCGAATGCACCGGTGAAGGGGTGATGCGCAAGCGCTCCGTCCCTTTCGGCACTGTCGGATAGTTGATGGGCTGAACATAAATGCCATGGTTCGCCATCAGCCAGTCGCTGATCCATTTGCACTTGACCGGATCGCCGACCATCACGGGTACGATGTGGCTCGGATTGTCGAGCGTCGGAATGCCGATCGCGCCGAGCTTGCTGCGCACCTTTGCTACGCGATCGCGCTGGGAGAGGCGTTCCGCATCGCTTGTTTTCAAATGTTTGATGGATGCGAGCGCGCCGGCGGCGACAGCCGGGGGGAGTGCGGTGGTGAAGATAAAGCCGGAGGCGAAGCTTCGGATAAAATCGCAGAGCGCCGTTGACGCAGAGATATAACCGCCAAGGACGCCAAAGGCTTTGCCGAGCGTTCCCTCAATGACCGTTAGCCGGTCCATCAGGCCTTCGCGCTCGGCGATGCCGCCGCCGCGCGGACCATAAAGGCCGACCGCGTGAACTTCATCGAGATACGTCATGGCGTTATAGCGCTCGGCGATGTCGCAAAACTCGGCAATTGGCGCGATGTCGCCATCCATGGAGTAAACGGATTCAAACGCGATGAGCTTTGGCGCTTCCGGATCAAGCGCCTGGAGCTTGCGTTCGAGATCCTCGGGGCTGTTATGCTCGAAAATACGCTTCTCACAACGCGAATGACGAATGCCTTCGATCATTGATGCGTGATTGAGAGAGTCCGACAAGACAATGCAGCCTGGAATGCGCGCGGCCAGCGTGCCAAGCGCCGTCCAGTTCGATACGTAACCGGAGGTGAAGAGCAGTGCGGATTCCTTGTTGTGGAGATCGGCGAGCTCCTGTTCGAGCAGAACATGATAATGGTTGGTGCCCGAGATATTGCGTGTGCCGCCGGCGCCGGCGCCGCATTCGTCAATCGCCTTGTGCATAGCCGAAGTCACATCCGGATGCTGGCCCATGCCGAGATAGTCGTTGGAGCACCACACAGTGACTTCATCAGGCCCGATTTCACCGTGATTAGCCGCGTGCGGGAAAGCGCCCGCATGCCGCTTGATATCGGCAAAGGTGCGATAGTTGCCTTCTTCACGCAGGCCATCGAGTTGTTCGGTAAAAAATGTCTCGTAGTCCATTATTATTGTCTCCATTCCGGTGAAGTCTTGGTAGGCGTTTCTGGCTCACGGCGGCGCATGGCCCAGCTCCAGAGTGTCGCATCTGGGAGCGGCAGGACAAGAGCCCAATGTTCAAGAACGGCGAGGGCGGCGAGGGCGGCCACAAGCAGCCATCCGACAGACTGAAACGATCCTGTCGGGGCGATGACCGCCTGATAAATGATCGCGGCGGCAGCTGATGTGACAACAATAATCGCCATGGGAAAGAACGCTGTAATGGACCGCTTTTGAAAGTAGCTTTTCAGATAGTCGAGGTGCTTCGGCAAAAACACGTCGGATATGTTCGGCGCACCGAAAAAGACGATGAGCTTTGAACTGAGGCGCATGCCCCACAATAGAAAGAAAGTCCATGCGGCGATCTGGTTCGCCGCACCCCAGCTCATAATGAGAATGAGTACGGCATGGATGGCGATAGCGATTTCGTGATGAATCACTGTCTGGGTCGACGCCTTGAACCGCGGCCAGGTGGCGAGATCCGGCGGGCATGGCGCTTTGCGCGGGCCGCTGATGAAGCCGAGGAGGAACATGACTTCATGCCAGGCCCATAAAAGAATGCCCACTGCGAAGCCGGCATAGGCGGCGCTGACGCCTGTTTCATTTCTAAGCCCGAGGAGCGCCACGGTAGCGCCGCCAAGAATGACTGTTGCGCCGAGCGCCGTCCATTTGAACGTATGCCGGGGCAGGCCGATCAACCACAGGATTGCGCCGGTGCTGAACCACCAGAACAGCGCCGCAAAAACCAATGGTTGAACCAGTTCAGTCATGAAAAACTTTTCGCTCCTTTTGGGCTTACCAGACGGGCTCAAGGCGAACATTCGCCGGTAGTTCATTTTGCTTTGGCTTGAGGAAATAGAGGCGTACGAACGCCGTACCGATTCCAAGGGCAAGCCCTGCGCGTTTCAGGAATGAGAAGCCGCCTTTGCCTTTCAAGTCTTCCATTTTGTCGGCGCGGCGGCGGAGCTTTTCGAGAGTCGTCTGGAATTCAGGATTGTCGAGATCAAGCTCAACAGGGAAGACCTGACGTGCAATCTCGTTTGTGGTTTTAAAGACCTGCATGTCGTATTCGGTCGGGTCAACGCCAAGCGCTTTGTGAAAGGCGGGCCGGCGATGATCGCGAAGATACATCGTGGCGTAGACCGCAAGCAGGAAAAACCGGATCCACAATTTGTTGGGGCCTTTCAGCAATTTCGGATTGGCGCGCATCAGCAAGGCGAACGCTTCTCCATGACGGAACTCGTCATTGCACCACTCTTCAAACCATTTGAAAATCGGGTGGAAGCGGTATTCCGGATGGCGCTCAAGCTGGCGGAAAATTGTAATATAGCGCGCATATCCGATCTTTTCGGAAAGATAGACGCTGTAGAAAATGAATTTTGGCTTGAAGAAATGATATTTCTTGGTTTTCGTAAGAAAACCCAGATCAACGCCGATGCCGAAGTCTTTCAGGACGTGATTGATGAACCCCGCATGGCGCGCCTCGTCCCGGCTCATATATTTGAACAGCGCTTTGATATCCGGATTTTCAACGTGTTTGACGATTTCCTTGTAAAGAACGCACCCGGAGAATTCTGACGTCAGGGAACTGACGAGAAAGTCAACGAACTCCTTACGAAGATCAGAGGGCAGGGTATGCAGGATATTGTCGAATTCATCCGTGCGCTTGAAGTGACCTTTGTTGGGGTCGCTCGCCATTTCCGCGATAAGAGCATCCCATTCGGCGCGTACAGGCTCGACGTTCAGCTTGTCCATCGCCTCGAAGTCGGTTGTGTAAAACCGCGGGCTCAAAACGGTGTTTTCCAGCGCCGCTTCATTTGTGTCGATCACGTCGTCATTGGCTGGCGCAATGGGGACTGGCGGTTGCAGGGCGTGTACGTTCATTAAATCCTCCCAGGGGAAAAGCTGACTTCGTAAAGTTCGGTCAACTCGAAACGAGATTTCAGTTTGATCCAGAGTTTTTCAAATGCGTTGGCGCGGGTGACCGTCGCGTTGCGGCGAAGCGTAATTTTCTCGCCAAACGGCACAGTCACCGAGCTGCCATGGACCATGATGCGATCGCCAATTGTGGGTTTAACGTCGCCATCAAGCTCGACATGCGCCTCGAGGCTGTCATAGGAGTGCTCAATGCTGATCGTGCACGGCACGGTGAAACGGCGTCTGTCATTGTTCATTTCTGAATTCATCCGTTAGCGTCCTTATTATCCAGAATTTGAGCGAAATCGCGCACATTGTCGGCGCCGAAGGCTTCAAGGCCGACGGTCAGATCAGTGACGGGGTCGGTGAGCAGCAATCGGCCTTCTTCGGTGCGCGCGAGTTGAAACGGCGCTTCCGGACCAATCCCCGCCACCTTGCGGGAGTGAACGACGGCGCGCATGGCGGTGCGGACAAACCCGCCGGTTTCGGGCGGGTAATGCCAGATGAGCGCGCCGCTGTCATGATTATAAACGGAAACGCCGCCATCAGCCTCGTCGGTGAAGCGCAACATGACGCTTTGGGTGATCGCCGTTTCCGACCGTTCCTGCGTGCCGATTTCCGTGAAGCGCGCAAAGGCCGTACCCAACACTGTAATCATTATGATGGCGGCTGCGCCGATCAACAGAATGGGCGGGATGGGTTCAGCGGCATGCGAATGCGACGACATGGAATAGTCCTCAGGCTGTTGCGGCGGCTTCTTGATGGCGCGGTTGTGTGGGGCGAGGGGTGTTTGTAACTGGTTTGACAGTTACAGTCGTTGGCGATTGGGACTTGATTGCGTCACACAGGATTTGAGCGACATCATCCGCATTCGGAAGAGCGCGCAGCATGGGTTCCGGCGCGGAATATCGGAATGGGCGCGTATGCGGCCATAAATGCAGATAGGCGATGCGCGCCTTACCTTCCGTCGCAAGCGCGATGGAGCCGGCGAGACCGCTATGGCGCTTCAGGGCGGCTGTGGCGATGATTTTGAATGGGATATTGACATATTTACGAATGGCGACGCCGTATCTGAATACGACGCGGCGGTTCGTGATCGTATAGATCGTGGCGCGCGCCATGAGCCATGCGATGCCTGTGAGAAGGCCGATGCCGATCCCGGCGCCGATCAGCGACGTCATGGCGACGCCGATCATTTCAACCGCTGCGCCGTCACGCGCCGCAATCGCCGTAATGCGCCAAAGTGTGAACAACAGGAAATAGAGCGCGACAAAGCGGATATGGAAGGCGTGGATGGCGAAGGTCAGCGCGTCAGGCTTACCCTGCCAGACAATGCGTTCACCATCTGGAAGGTTATCAGGCAATCCCTCAATTGGTTCGGGATTGCCGTCCTCTTCATCGTGGAACAGGCTCATGCGAGCGGCTCCGTGCGCGCAGGCGCCGCGTAAAGAGTGCCGCCGCCGTAATAACCGGCGATCTTGTCTTCCTCGAGACGCGTCACGCTGTCAGGCGCTTTCGTTTTCGGCACGCCCGAGAAATGTTCTGCAAAGATCGCATGTACGTTAACTCTGCGCCGGCGCGCGTTTACGTTGGCGAAGGGCACCGGCAACAGGACATGGCTTGGCATTTCCTGAGATCCAACATTGACTTCAAGATAACGAATGAGCGACTCGGATCGGTCAACCCAGAGATCGACAACCGTGCCGGCAGGCTTGCCGTCGCCGCCGTAAACCGTCATTCCGCGCGGATCGGCGTCATTTTTGGCGACTTCAAATCCATCGCCGAGGCGGAAGGGGGCGATGCGGTTACGGCCGTCATCGGTCAGGTCAGGGATATCTTCGCGTTCCGCATAAGATGCAGGCCCAACGCCGTCGCGCATGGCGTCGCCTGTCGGTTGATACGGCGCGCCTGGCCAGACAGCGGTGCGCGCAAGAGCATGGTTTCGATTGTCACGTGACCCGTCAGGCGCGGAGACAGTGCCGCGATTGTGAGGCAGGTTGAAGGTTTTCTTCGGCGCATGCCAGAAGACGCCGGAGTCTTCCGCCTTGCCGGTTGTATCAAGTTCAAGGGGATAGCCTTCTCTGCGGTCTTCGCGCCGGAGATAGAATATCAGCCCAAAGAAAAAGAGCGTAAAGGTCCACAAACTGATATCGACCATGTCGATACCGCTTACAAATTCACCGCCAAACATCATCTTTCTTCTCCTCGGCTAAAGGTCATCCCGGAAACGCGGCGAGACCAAACTTTTCTTGAAACCGTCCATCGGGCAGCGGCGCAAAACGTGCGAGCGGACCGATGGCGGCCAGGGTTGCAAACAACAACAAAATTTCGAGATGGTAGACAGCGCTATAGCCCATCGATGGCGTTGACAGCGCTTCCCCCAGCAAGCCGCTTGCGGCGAGGCTTGAAAAACCGTCGCGCAATGCGCCGCCAAGGGCGATCGCGACGCCGGCGGCGCTTGCCTGAACCGCGCCCCAGGCGCCAAGGGCGATGCCGCTGTCTGTGTTTTTTGCAAGCGCCATAACGGCGGTCAGTGTGCAAACGGAAAACAATCCGCCGCCAAACCCGATCATCGCCGTGCCGATACGAAACAGCATAGGCGACGCTAAAGGATCTGCAAAGATCACAGCCGAAAAAGCAAAGACACCGACAAGTGCGCCCAGTCCCGCCAGACGATGCGGTTCTCCGCCATGCATCAGCCGCCGTCCGGCTATGGCGAACCCGGCCAGCGTGCCAGCAGCGAAGATCGCGGTCAGGAGGGTTGTCTGGCTGACAGACAGCGACAGGATTTCGCCGCCATAAGGTTCCAGCAGGACATCCTGCATCGAGAATGCAGCGGCGCCCAGACCGACGGCGACAAGCAACCGTTTTGCATTCGGCACCGCCGTCAGGGCGCGCCAAGAATCGCGAAACGAGGGGCGCGGCTTTTCAGGGTTGGTGAGTGCGGGGTCGCGCGCTTCCTGTTTCCACAGGGCGATCATGTTGAGAGCCATCGTCACAACCGCCGAGCCCTGGATGACCTTGATCAGTTTAAGTTGAGTGAAGTCGGCGAGAAGAGCGCCAAAGACAAGCGCGCTGAGGCCCATACCGATCAGCAGCATCACGTAAAGAAGCGCGACGACACGTGGACGCGTTTCTTCCGGCGCGATATCGGTGGCGAGGGCGAGGCCCGCCGTTTGCGTCGTGTGAAGGCCGGCGCCGACGAGGAGAAATGCGAGAGCGGCCGCCGCTTGTCCCGCCCAGACAGGGCCGTTGACGGCGTCGCCGGAAAGAATGAGGAGCGCAAACGGCATAATCGCCAGGCCGCCGAACTGGAACAGCGATCCGAACCAGATATAAGGCCCGCGCCGCCACCCGAGGACGGAGCGATGAGTATCCGACCTGTGCCCGATCAACGCTCGGAAAGGGGCAAAGACGAGGGGCAGCGAAACCATGACGGCGACGAGCCACGTCGGTACGCCAAGCTCGACAATCATTACCCTGTTAATCGTACCGGTGAGCAGCACCAGCGCCATGCCCACCGACACCTGAAACAGGGACAAACGCAACAAACGGCCAAGGGGCAGGCGATCACTGGCTGCGTCGGCGAAGGGGAGAAACTTCGTCCCGACGCCGGTCCACATATCCGCCCATTTGGCTCTAGTGTTGCGGGGCTCGCTCATCCGGTCGCCAGCTCCATTGCGTTGGAAATGTAAAACCCAGACTGAACGCGGTGCGTGCGCGCCGGCGCCCAGCCTGAAAGCAGCGAGGAGCTGCGCACGAGCTTACCCAGCTTTGTTTGCGCGACCGGCTGGATCGCGGGCGCACGATCGCCGCGGGGAAACAGTTTGCCGACCGCATGCATGGCTGAGAGCAGCGGCGTCTGTGGCGCGAATGTAAATTGAATGGAGTGTTCCGTACGCGCAGCAAAACCTTCAAGCACGCGCACGATGTCCGGCGCGCCGTAGTGAATGAGTGAGTCCATCGCCACAACGTGGTCAAAGCGCCCAAGCGCCGGGTCGAACATATCGCCGACGCGGAAGTCCACACTTCCCTTCAGGCTCTCGCCGCTATGACGTTCTTGCGCCAGGTCAACAAGCGTTTTGGAGAGGTCAATAGCGACGATGTCGGCGCCGCGGCGGGCGGCTTCGATGCTGAACTGCCCGGCGCCGCAGCCGGCGTCGAGAATGCGCCGTCCGGTCAAGTCATCGGGCAGCCAGTTCAATAACGTGGCGCGCATTGCGTCACGTCCGGCGCGGACCGTCGCACGCACGCCGCTTACAGGCGCATCTGACGTCAGTTTCGCCCAGGCGTCAGCAGCCGTCCTGTCGAAATAGGTTTCGAGTTCGCCGCGTCTTTCAATGTAGCTCGCTGTATGCATGGTTCAGTCAAATCCCAGGAAGTCAAAAATTTCGCGATCTTTCATCGGGATCGCCTCAACCGGATCGGCGCCGTCCCACAAATTTTGCGCAAGGCGCAGATATTCATCCTTGACCGCGTCCAGTTCCGGCGAAGATTCCATCTCGAACAAAGTCGACTTCTTCAGACGCGAACGGCGGATCACATCGAGGTCCGGGAAGTGGGCGAGACGCTTCATGCCGGTCGCGTCATTGTACCGATCAATCTCGTCGGTCGCCGCGGAGCGATTGGCGATGACGCCGCCGAGGCGCACGTCATAATTCTTGGACTTTGCCTTGATCGCCGAGATGATGCGGTTCATGGCGAAGATCGAATCGAAGTCATTCGCCGTGACGATCAGGCCGCGTTCGGCGTGCTGCAATGGAGAGGCGAAACCGCCGCAGACAACATCGCCCAGAACGTCGAAGATGACGACATCGCTGTCTTCAAGAAGGTGGTGCTCTTTAAGGAGCTTCACCGTCTGGCCGACAACATAGCCGCCGCAACCGGTGCCCGCAGGCGGGCCGCCGGCTTCAACACACATGACGCCATTATAGCCTTCAAAGACAAAGTCTTCGGTGCGCAGTTCTTCGGAATGGAATTCAACTGATTCCAGAACGTCGATGACCGTGGGCATCAGCCTCTTTGTCAGCGTGAAGGTGGAATCATGTTTCGGGTCGCAGCCGATCTGCAGGACGCGTTTGCCAAGTTTCGAAAACGCCGCCGAGAGGTTGGAGGATGTCGTTGATTTGCCGATACCGCCTTTGCCATAAACGGCGAAGACTTTTGCATTTTCGATTTCAACGCGCGGGTCCAGTTTAACCTGTACGCTGCCGTCTCCATCGGGTGGGGTGCTGCGCGCGCCGGGACGGTCAAGTTCAAGCAGGGTCATCGTTTCACACTCCAGTTCATTATGCAGCGGCTCCTGTTGGGGCGATCACGCCTTCTATACGGTCTTCAAGGTCTTCGCCGGCGCGCCGCAGCGCCTCCAGCGTTTCGTCATCCGGTTCCCAGTAGTTGCGATCGCATGCCTCGAGCAGGCGATTGGCGACACTGGCGCAGGATTTAGGGTTCAACTCCGCAAGGCGATCGCGAAGATTGGTATCAAGAACAAATGTTTCGGTGATGCGCTGATAGACCCATGGCGCGACCTGGCCGGTTGTGGCCGACCACCCCATGGTGTTGGTCACCTGCGCTTCGATCTGGCGGACGCCCTCATAACCATGGCGCAACATGCCTTCATACCATTTCGGGTTCAGCGTGCGCGTTCGCGCTTCCAGGGCGACTTGTTCAGACAGGGTGCGAACTGCGCCGCCGCCCCGGGTCTGATCGCCGATATAAACCGGCGCGTCTTCGCCTTTGGCGCGTTTGACCGCACGGCCTATGCCGCCAAGCGTGTCAAAATAATGATCGATGGTGGTGACGCCCAGCTCAACTGACTCAAGGTTCTGATAGGCGAGATCGACATCATGGAGAATGCTGTCGAGGATGCCCGCCTGCTGCGAAGGCGAACCGGACAGTCCGTAGGCGAAACACTTGCGTTTTGAATAAGCGTCGGCGAGTTCGTCTTCGTCCTCCCAGCAGCCGGCTTCGACGAGGCTGTTGACGTTTGCGCCATATGCGCCGTCCGCGTTGGAAAAGACCCGCAAGGCGGCTGTCTCAAAATCGCAACCATGTTGAGCCTGATAGGCGAGGGTGTGTTTGCGAACGAAGTTCTGCTCAACCGGTTCGTCGGCGTCGGCGGCCGCGAAAGCCGCCTCTGCTAGCATGCGCGTTTGCAACGGCAGGAGATCGCGGAAGATGCCCGAGAGCGTGGCGATCACGTCGATGCGGGGGCGGCCAAGCTCTTCAAGCGGAATGAGGTCTGCGCCGCTAAGGCGGCCATAGCTGTCGAAGCGGGGCCTCGCGCCCATCAGGGCAAGGGCCTGCGCCATCTGCGCGCCTTCGCTCTTCAGGTTATCCGTGCCCCAGAGAACAATGGCGACAGTTTCCGGCAGGGCGGGGTTTTCTTCGCAATGACGCTCAAGAAGGCGTTCGGCCTGCCGGGCGCCATCGGCGACCGCAAACGCGCTCGGCAGACGGAAGGGGTCAAAACCATGAATATTGCGGCCTGTCGGCAGGATTTCCGGATCGCGAATAAGATCGCCGCCGGCGACGGGGCTGACAAAGCCGCCGCTCAGCGCGTGCACAAGGCTTGGAACTTCATGGTCCTGAGCAAGCTGGTCATTGATCTCCGCAAGGCGCTTTAATTCCTCGACGCGATCGGCGATCCCGGCTTTTGCGGCGACCTGTTTCGGTGATGCGCCTGCGACAATCGCCTCCACAGCGTCGTGTGCGATCGGCGCGGCGCCTTCCGGCGCCGGCATGGCGGCGAGAATATCGGTGCGTTCTTCCGCGCTCGGCGTCTGCCCGGCTACATGCATGCCATGCGGGATAAGCGCATCCTCAACTTCGCTTAGCCGCAGCCGCAGCGCTTCGACTTCATCCTGGGCGCCTGCGTCCCAGACAGGCGCGGCATCGGCAAGGTCGAGTTGAACGGCTTGCGCCTGGATCAATTCGACCAGACCAGCGCGCTCTTCCGTTGCTTCCGGCGGCGTCGCGCGCCAGCGTTCCAGCATGGACTTGAGTTCCGACATTTCTTTATAAAGCCCGGCATTCGTCACCGACGGCGTCAGATAGCTGATGGTTGTCGCTGCTGACCGGCGCTTGGCGATGGTCGCTTCGGATGGATTGTTCGCAGCGTAGAAATAGAAATTCGGCAAGTCGCCGATCAGATAATCGGACCAGCACGCGCCGGACATCCCGGCATGTTTGCCCGGCATGAATTCAAGTGCGCCATGAGTGCCGAAATGCAGGACGGCGTCGGCGTTGAAATCATCTTTCAAATATCGGTAATACGCAGCGAAAGCGTGTGTCGGGGCGAACCCGGTCTCAAACAGCAATCGCATTGGATCGCCCTCATAGCCAAAGGCGGGCTGAACGCCGACAAACACATTGCCGAATTGGCGACCCAGAATATGGATCGACCGTCCATCACTTTGATGACGGCCAGGAGCCGGACCCCATTGCGTTTCAATATCGTTCAGGCGCGTTTCACGGCGGATATAGTCGTCCGCCGGCATCTGCGTATGGACATTGGCGTCCGTTCCGAAGCGGTCGGAATTGCCGGCGATGATCGCGTTGCGCAGATCATCCACCGTGTCCGGGACATCGACAGTATAGCCCTCGGCCGCTAGACCTTTCAGGGTGTTATGCAGGGATTCATAAACGGCAAGATGCGCCGCCGTGCCGACGCCGCCGCTGTTTGGCGGGAAGTTAAACAACGTGATCGCGACCTTTCGGTCAGCTGTTTTCACTTTTCGCAGGCGGACCAGCTTCTCCGTTCTGAGCGCCAGCATCTCAGCGCGTTCAATGCAGGAGCGCATCTGGTTTTGATCGTTGGCCGCCGTAAATTCGCAATGGCGGTCGCACCCGTTACAGGGCGCTCCGTCGCCGGACGCCCGACCGCCGAACATGGTCGGATTGGTTGCGCCGTCGAGTTCCGGGATCGACACCATCATCGTTGCTTCGACCGGGGAGAGGCCGCGGGGGCCGTCGCCCCATTCGTTGAGGGTCTGGAACTCAAGCGCCTGCGCGGAGATGTACGGAACGTCAAGTTTGGCGAGCGTGTCCGCCGCTGCAACGGAATCGTTATAGGCGGGCCCGCCGACAAGAGAGAAACCGGTAAGCGAGACCAGTGCGTCAATTGCAGGTTCGCCATCTTTTTTCAAAAAGAAATTTTCAATGGCGGGCCGTGCGTCGAGCCCGCTTGCAAAAGCCGGAATAACGCGCAGGCCCCGCGCTTCCATCGCATGGATGACGCCGTCATAGTGACCGGTGTCGCCTGACAACACATAAGAGCGCATGATCAAAACGCCGACCGCCGGCTTTTTGCTTTTCGCAAGAGGCAGCTTGCTTGCGCTGATCGCAATCGGCTCTTTCATACGCGGGTGATAAACGCCGACTTCCGGGTATTCCACCGGCGCCGCGGGGGAGAGCGCGCCGCGCAACGATGCGCGCGGGCCGGCGGCGTAACGGTCAATCAGGTATTTCACAAGATTGGAAATGTTCTCTTCGGAGCCGGCCAACCAGTATTGCAGCGTGACGAAATAAGCGCGCACGTCCTGCGCCGTACCCGGAATAAATTTCAACAGCTTCGGCACTCTGCGCAGCATTTTGATCTGGCTGGCGCCGGCTTTCGCTTTATCTTTGGAACCGCGCAGGCGTTTGAGCAGCGATATTGGTCCCGACGTGGGCTTGTCCATCCGGAACTTGCCAAGCCGCGTCATTTTCACAATATCGGCGGCGGACAGGCAGCCAACCATCGCGTCACAACCCTCGCGGCGCGCCTGTAAGGCCGGCAGGATTTCCTTGATCTGGTCTTCCAGGAAAAGCATCGACGCGACGATAAAATCGGCGGCTGCGATATCCGCTTTGCACGCCTCCAGCGTCGTCGGATCGCGTCCCCAGTCGGATGCGGCGTAAAAAGAGAGTTCAAGGCCCGGCAGTTCTTTTTTCAGCATGACGCGAGCGCGATCGACAGCCCCGGATAGATGACTGTCCAGCGAGATCAGAACCACCCGAACAGCGGTTGTATTTTGCGCCTGCTTACCGGCCATAATGCGCCTTTGCATCGTAAAGCGTTTCGACGGAAATGAATTCGATCTTTTTTTCTTCAGCGAAAGTTTCCGTGTTGCGCCGCACCTTGCCGCGCACAAAGAAAGGAATCTTTTTCAGCTCTTTTTCCGCGTCCGGCGTCCACTGGATAATATTTGAAGATGCCGGTGCGGCTTCAGCAGGAGGGGCGCTCGCCTCAGCGGCGCCGTGTCCGCCCAGATGCGATGCGCCGGCCTCGTCATTGAACTCGAAATCATCGCGGAACATCGTCAAAAGATGTTCTTCAAGACCCATCACCAGTGGGTGCACCCATGTGTCAAAAAGAACGCTGGCGCCTTCAAAACCCATTTGCGGGGAATACCGTGCCGGAAAATCCTGAACATGAACCGGCGCTGAGATTACGGCGCAGGGCAGGCTCAACCGCTTGGCGATGTGGCGCTCCATCTGTGTGCCGAGCACCAGTTCCGGCTGCGCTTCCGCGATTTTTTCCTCGACGAGCAGATAGTCGTCGGTGATCAGCGGCTCGACATTGTATTTTTCCGCAGCAGCGCGCAGATCGCGGGCGAATTCGCGATTGTAGCAACCGAGGCCGACAACCTCGAACGCTAACTCCTCTGAGGCTACCCGTGCAGCGGCGATTGCGTGCGTTGCATCGCCAAAAATGAAAACTCGCTTGCCTGTCAGGTAATTGGAGTCAATTGAATGCGACCACCAGGGCATGTTGCCGCCACGTTCATCGATCGCAGGGTTTTCAATCCCCGCCAGAGAGGCGGCTTCAGCGATGAAGTCGCGCGTGGCGCCGACCCCGATCGGCACAGTCTTCGTGTAAGGCTGTTTGATTTCCCGCTCGAGCCAGCGGGCTGTCGCGTCGGCGATCTCCGGATAGAGCACCACGTTAAAGTCGGCCTCGCCAAGCCGAACGATATCGGACGGCGTTGCATCTAAAGGCGCAACCACATTGACGTCGATTCCCATTGAAAGGAGCAGACCGCGTATCTCTTTAACGTCATCGCGGTGACGGAAGCCAAGCGCTGTCGGGCCCAGGATATTGCAGGAGGGACGACCGGTCTTTTCAGATTGCTTGACCGCATCGCGATTAAGGATCGCGCGTGTCAGCTGGTAAAAAGTTTCCGACGCGCCCCAGTTTTCCTTGCGCTGATAGGAAGGCAATTCAAGCGGGACGACGGGAAGCGGTAGCGCGAGCGCTTTGGCGAGACCGCCGGGGTCATCCTGAATGAGTTCGGCGGTGCACGATGCGCCGACCAGCATTGCCTCAGGCTTGAAGCGTTCATAGGCGTCATGCGCCGCGCGCTTGAAAATTTCCGCTGTGTCGGATCCCAAATCACGTGCTTCGAATGTCGTATAGGTCACCGGAGGCCGGGCGTTCCGGCGTTCAATCATGGTAAAGAGCAAATCAGCGTATGTATCGCCCTGCGGCGCATGCAACACATAGTGCACATTCTTCATCGCGGTGGCGATGCGCATCGCGCCAACATGGGGCGGGCCTTCATATGTCCAGACGGTCAATTGCATTATACGGCGAGCCTCATGCGTCTGTTGAGTGGTCTTGCAAAGAGTTCCGCAAGATCGCCGCTTTGCTCATATCCGTGAATAGGGGTGAAAACGAGTTCGATCGCCCATTTCGTCGTCAGGCCTTCAGCCTCCAGAGGATTGGCGAGACCTAATCCGCATACGGTGATATCCGGGCGCTCATCCTTGCATCGGTCGAGTTGCTTATCGACGTCCTGACCTTCGCTGAGGCGGATATCGCTTGGCAGAAGCGCCAGCTCTTCTTTGAGATGCGCCTTGTGAAGATACGGCGTGCCGACCTCCGTCAAGGAAACGCCAAGTTCACGCGACAGGAATCGGGCGAGCGGAACTTCCAGTTGCGAATCCGGAAAGAAAAAGACGCTTTTGCCCAGAAGCGCTTCGCGATAACGCTCAAGCGATTTTTCAGCGCGCGCCTTCGGCATTTCGACAATGGCGTTAAACTTTGCGTTGTCCACGCCCCAGGCATCGGCGGCGGCTTTCAACCACGCGGTCGTACCTTCTGCGCCGAGCGGGAAGGGGGCGGATAAGTGTCTGGCGCCGCGCTCTTCAAGCAGTCTTGCTGTTTCATTCAGGAATGGTTGCGCGAGAAGCAGACGGGTGTTTTCTCCAACCGGCGGTAATTGATCTGAGTTTCGCGCCGGAAAGAAGTGAACCGGTCCGACGCCAAGCTGTTCGAACAGCCGCTTGAATTGATCTTCAACAACATCGGCAAGGGCGCCGGCAACCATCAAAGAGGGCGCGGCGGACGTATCGGTTGGCAGTTCCGGGACCATCGACGCGAGGCAGGCGTCTTCCCCTTGCGTAAAAGTCGTCTCAATCCCGCTACCGGAATAGTTGAGAATACGAACGTCAGGAGAGTAGCTCTTGGAAAGCCTTGCGGCGGCGCGGCTGAGATCGAGTTTGATCACTTCCGACGGACAGGAGCCAACCAGAAAGAGGAGTTTGATATCGGGCCGGCGCGCCAGCAGCCGTTTTACCGTTTTATCAAGCTCTTCATTGGCGTCCGCCAGACCGGCGAGATCGCGCTCTTCGATGATTGCGGTGGCGAATCGGGGTTCGGCGAAAATCATCACGCCCGCTGCTGATTGCATCAGGTGCGCGCAGGTGCGTGAGCCGACAATCAAAAAGAATGCGTCCTGCATTTTCCGATGCAGCCAGACAATGCCCGTAAGGCCGCAGAAAACCTCTCGCTGGCCGCGTTCGCGCAGGACAGGCGCATCGACGGCGCCTTTTGGCGATATGTCCAGCGTCACGCTCATGCCGGATGTCCGCTTGCAATATGCGCGGCTGATTCGAGGCGCGCGCGGCGCAGCTTCCAGATATATTGCCCGGCATTCACGACATAGCTGGCATAGGCCGCGAGCGCGATAATCATCTGCGTGCGGGGTGAGCCAATATTAAAGAAGATCGCACCGAGATAAGCGGTATGGAGCGCCAGAACGCCCATTGACAATACGTCTTCCCAGAAAAACGCAGGCGCAAAAAGGTATCGTCCGTAAACGTCTTTTTCCCAGATCGCGCCGGTAATCATGATCGCGTAAAGCGCAATTGTTTTGACAATAACGGAGATTGTCGCCGTAGCGAATCCCTCGCCGGTGGCGAGATAGGAAATGACCAGCCAAAGGCTGACAAGAAAGATCAGGAATTGAACGGGGGCCAATACGCCCTGCACCATAGTCCAGGGAGATGCGTCCCGCCGTCTGCGTTGCTCAACCGTATATAGCGGTGCGTTCAAGACAACTCCTTGCTATTACAGGCTTGTTCGCGTTGACCAGCAGTGGCCGCAGCGGGTTTTGGTCGCTTGGCGTTGGGCGCCATACTAAATGTCAATCCAGCTTTACGTCAATTAAGATTGACACATTCGCGTAAATGACGAAAGATCATTTCGAAAAAAATGTTCCAAGTCCGCAAAGAAAGTGGTTACAGTTATGATGCCGATTGCTTGCGTTGAGTGTGGAGCGTATTTCGCGACCGCAGCATATTTGGAGCGTGAAGGTTCATTGTTGATGACCTTTCGCGCTCTTTTTGTCGGCGGCCGCTGCAGCTCAGGCGGTGGCGCCTAGGGTGACGACAGGAATAAACAATATCGTGCGTTTGAATTTGTAGCATTCAGGGAGGTCGGCGCTGAGGATTTGCGCTTATTGATAATTAAACCGGGCGAGCGCTTGTGTTGAGTTTCACGCGCGGCCCGTAGAAGGGTAAAATGCGACAGGAAAGTCACGACTCACGAACCAGCCTAAATGACAGCGATGCACGAGATCGTGCGATATCCGCATTTCTTGATCTCGGCGAACGATTGAAATCTTTCTATAATCGAGGAAAACAACAGTCATCGATACCGGATAGCCAGACCACTGTTGGCGCGAGCGCATTATTCAATACTATTGAAGGGGAGATCATTCCCAGACTGATGCTGGCCCACAAAGGCGCCTATCAGGCTGATGACGAAGCGCCGTCCATCCTGTCAGAACAAGATCATGAGCGTTTCCTTCAGGCGGTCATGGAGGAAAGCGCGGCGGCCGCGCGATTATGCGTCGACGAATTTTTAGAGCGCGGCGTCTCAAAAGATGTCTTGTTCCTTGATTTATTGGCGAATGCTGCGCGGCGTCTCGGTGAAATGTGGGAGGCGGATCTGTGCGATTTCACGCAAGTCACCATAGGGCTATGCCGGCTCCATGAGATTTTGCGGAAAAACAGCTCGTTCCAGGACTATGAATTCGGTCAATCTACCGCAGAAAATGGCGGATCGCGTATTTTGCTGGCGACAGCCTGCGGCGACCAGCATGTCTTTGGCGTCGTGATGGTTGCTGAGTTTTTCCGCAATGCCGGATGGCTGGTGTGCAGCGAGCCGGGTGCATCCTGCGAGGAACTGGCTGAAATATTGAAGACGGAACATTTCGATATTTTGGGTCTTTCAGTCGCCTGCAGCAAATACGAGCAGCAACTCACAGATGAGATTCAAATCTTGCGGGCGGCGTCAAGCAACCGTGATTTAAAAATATTGGTGGGCGGACGATTGTTCGCTGAGTCGCCTGATCTTGTGTCAAAAATAGGCGCAGACGCGGTTGCGAATGATGCGCAGGCGGCGCCGGTAATTGGTGATAAAATGCTTGCAGCAACGGGCATACACTGCTAACGGGCAGATTTTGTTGGGATAATTGTGGTTTAACATGGATGCACAGGCCTCTTCCGGCGAACGACTCGTTTCGTTCAAGAGCCCCAAGAGATTTCTTTCTGATCTCGATGCATCGGTGACGGCCAAGGTCGTTGCATCGGCCGCCGACGTTGCGCTGGTCATCGACAATGGCGTCATCAAGGATATCGCCCTCGGCAGTGGCGATTTGTCGAAAGAGGGATATGATGCGTCCTGGCGCGGCAAGAAGTGGATTGAAACGGTTACCGTTGAAAGCCGGCCCAAGATAGAAGACCTGCTGAAAGTAACGCCGTCTGCGACGCCGCATTGGCGCCATGTCAATCATCCGTCATCCGCCGGTCTTGATGTTCCGATAAAATACACCGCTGTTCCTACTGGCGATAAGAACCGGATTGTCGCGCTTGGCCGCGACCTTCGGTCAATGGCGGCTTTGCAGCAGCGTCTGGTGGAGGCCCATCAGGGTCTTGAACGCGATTATGACAGGTTGCGCGAGGCCGAGGCGCGCTACCGTTTATTGTTCCAGTCGGTTTCCGAAGCGGTGTTGGTTGTCGATTCGCGCACCTTCAAGATTGAAGAGGCGAACCCGGCCGCAGCCGGCTATTTTGGAAAGACGGCGGATCTGCTCGCTGACGACCGGCTTTCCGATCATTTTTTAAAGAAATCACAGCCTCATATTGAGGCTGCGGTCGCTGACGCCTTGTCAAGCGGCTCCGTGACGAGCGAGTGCGTCAAGATAAAGGGAGGCGGGGGCTGCAGGCTTTCCATATCGCCGTTCCGCTTTCGCAATGCTGTTCGCCTGATTGTCAGGATCATGCCGGAGGGTGATGTGGCGTCGCAGGGCTCGCCGCATCAGGACGTCATGGGCGTTTTGTTGAATATTCCCGATGGTATGGTTGTCGCCAGCGAGGATTTGCGAATTCTGACAGCGAATACCGCCTTTTCGGATATGGCGCGACTTTCCGGGCGGATGCAGGTTGTCGGTCGGCGCCTCAGTGATTTTGTCGGGCGTTCATCGACGGATATGAATGTGCTTGTTTCCAACATCAAGAGTCATGGCTCGGTGCGCAATTTCTCGACCATCCTGAAGGACCAGTTCGGCGTTGAAGAGCGCGTTGAAATTTCCGCCGTTGCCGCGCCCTCCGAAGCCGGTGATGTCTATGGATTTTCAATTCGAAATGTTGCGCGGCGCCTGACCGCCAATCCGCGCATCAGCGAACAACTGCCAAGTTCTGTCGATCAACTCACCGGCCTCGTCGGCAAAGTGGCGCTGAAGGACATTGTTCGCGAGTCGACTGACCTTATTGAAAAGCTGTGCATTGAAGCGGCGCTTGAGATAACCGAGGATAACCGCGCCTCTGCGGCGGAGATGCTGGGCCTCAGCCGGCAGGGGCTGTATTCCAAACTGAAACGTTTTGGATTTGACGACTAGTTGTTGTCACTAAATCCTCAACTGCTGCAACCTTGTTTATCAGCATTAAAAGCGTCAATTTAAATTGACACTTTTTTCTGTAAACTGTACTTTACAGATGTGTCCGACACCCAGATAGCCCTTCCGCAAAAATCGCTGCCATCGCTACCGGCGGTCGCCGAGTTATTGAAACCGGTTACCTGGTTCGCGCCAATGTGGGCGTTCATGTGCGGCGTTGTTTCTTCCGGTCAGCCAGTTTCCGGTCGCTGGCTGTTCGCCGGCGCGGGCGTTGTATTGGCGGGGCCGCTGGTGTGTGCGGCAAGTCAGGCCGTCAATGACTGGTACGACCGGCATGTTGACGCCATCAATGAACCGAACCGGCCGATCCCGTCGGGGCGCATACCCGGTCGGTGGGGATTGTATATCGCGATCTTCTGGTCGGGGCTTTCGCTGATGCTGGGCGCTGCATTGGGGCTTTGGGCTTTTGTTGCAACGCTTGCCGCGGTGTTTCTGGCCTGGGCCTATAGCGCGCCGCCCTTGCGGTTGAAATTGAACGGATGGTGGGGAAACGCCGCCGTTGGACTTTCCTATGAAGGCATTGCCTGGTTTACCGGCGCTGCGGTCATGCTTGGCGCGATGCCCGGCGCGCCCATTGTTATTCTGGCGCTGCTCTATTCATTTGGCGCGCATGGCATCATGACCTTGAATGACTTCAAAGCGATCAAGGGCGATACGCGTATGGGCGTGCGTTCGCTACCGGTTCAACTGGGCGAACAAAACGCTGCAAAGCTTGCATGTGCGGTCATGACAGCGCCGCAGGTCTTCGTAATCGCAGGGCTTGCGGCGATCGGCCAGCACATCCATGCCGGAATTGTTGGCATACTGCTCATTATTCAGCTTTATCTGATGACGAAGCTCTTGAAAAATCCATATGAAAAAGCGCCCTGGTACAATGCAACGGGCACGACGCTTTACGTTCTGGGCATGCTTGTCAGCGCTCTGGCGGTGCGTCCTTTGGCGGGAGGCGTGATGTGAGCGCAGACGCAATCCATAAACCGCTGGGGTGGTTTGGCGTGTTCAGGCTGGGTCTCGTTCAGGCGGCGCTTGGCGCAATCGTTATCCTTATGACCTCAACGCTCAATCGTGTGATGGTCGTGGAGCTGGCTTTGCCGGCAATGCTGCCAGGCGCGCTTGTCGGCTGGCATTATGCGGTGCAGATGTCGCGTCCGCGATGGGGTTACGGCGCCGATATGGGCGGCGCCCGAACGCCCTGGATTGTTGGCGGCATGATGGTGCTCGGGGTCGGCGCCGTACTCGCCGCATTATCGACGGCGTTAATGGCCGGCGCGGTTGTAAGCGGTGTTATCGCCGCGCTGGTTTCCTTTTTTCTGATCGGCGTCGGCGTTGGCGCCGCCGGCACGAATTTGTTGGCGCTGCTGGCGATGCGCGTTGCGCCTGCGCGCAAGGCTGCTGCTGCGGCAATCGTCTGGATCATGATGATTTTCGGATTTGTACTGACGGCTGGCGTCGCCGGGCAAATGCTTGAGCCGTTCTCGCTGACCCGTCTGATTATGGTGACGGGTATTGTCTCCAGTGTTGCAGTCGTTGCTACATGTCTCGCCGTCTGGCGTATTGAGCCGCGCGTTGCCGCGTCACCGCCTGCTGCGAAATTAACACCACAGCAGAAAGTGCCGTTCCGCCAGGCGTTTGGCGAAATCTGGAACGAGCGGCAGGCGCGACGGTTCACGATTTTCGTTTTCGTGTCGATGCTGGCCTATAGCGCGCAAGATCTGATCCTCGAACCTTTTGCAGGATTGATTTACGGATACTCGCCGGGCGATTCGACAAAGCTTGCCGGCATCCAGAATGGCGGCGTCCTGATTGGCATGATCGTTACTGCGATTGTCGGCACAACTATCGGCAAGTCGCGGGCGGGCTTCATGCGGCTTTGGACGATGGGCGGATGCATTGCCTCCGCCACAGCGCTTGGGGCCCTCGCGTTGGGCGCGCTCGTCGGCACCTCGTGGCCGCTGAAGTTGAATGTCTTTGCGCTTGGCGTTTCTAACGGCGCCTTTGCTGTCGCCGCCATCGGGTCGATGATGACCCTGGCGAGCGTTGGCAGAAAGTCCCGCGAAGGCACCCGTATGGGACTGTGGGGCGCCGCGCAGGCTATCTCGTTCGGGCTTGGCGGCTTTCTGGGCGCTGCAGCGATTGATGTGGCGCGAACGTTTTTTATGGACGTATCATCGGCCTTCGCCATCGTCTTCGCATTTGAGGGCGGCGCGTTTTTGGCAGCGGCGTGTTTGGCGGCGCGCGTTGGGCGCACGGATGCGGACAATCTGAAATTGCCGGTCATGCCGGCTGGCGAGCATTTACCCGCAGAATAAGGAAAATCACGATGGCGTTTGATATTCCACGGAGCAATGAAGAGACTTTTGATACGGTTGTTGTCGGCGGCGGACCTGCCGGCGCGACGGCGGCCCATGAGTTGGCGCAACGCGGAAGAAAAGTTCTTCTGCTCGATAAGGCCGGGCGGATCAAACCCTGTGGCGGCGCGATCCCGCCGCGATTGATTCGCGACTTCAATATTCCGGAATCTCTTATCGTCGCCCGGGCGAATTGCGCGCGGATGATTTCGCCGTCCAATAAAGAGGTCGACATGCCGATTGACGGCGGCTCCGTCGGCATGGTTGACCGCGAACATTTCGATGAATGGCTGCGCGAGCGGGCAAGCCATGCGGGCGCTGAGCGCCGTTCTGGCGAATTCGTGCGCCTGGAGAGAGACGACAAGGGCGTGGCGGTGGTCTGTTACCGGCCAAAAAGCGCGCCGAAAGACGCGCCGCTTGTCAAAGTGCGCACGCGAACAGTTATCGGCGCAGACGGCGCCAAGTCGAAAGTTGCGCTGCAAACAATCAAGGACGCGGACAAAAAGCCCTGCGTGTTCGCCTATCACGAGATTATTCGCTCGCCCGCAGAGGGGTCAGGCTTTGATGGCGAACGGTGTGATATATACTATCAGGGTAAGCTCTCTCCCGACTTTTACGCCTGGGTGTTTCCGCATGGCGAGACCACCAGCGTCGGTGTCGGCAGTGCGCAGAAAGGGTTCTCGCTGCGTAACGCCGTTGGCGCATTGCGCGACAGCACCGACCTGGCGAATGCCGAGACCGTGCGATGCGAAGGCGCGCCGATTCCGTTAAAGCCTTTGAAACGATGGGATAACGGCAGGGACGTTATGCTGGCCGGCGACGCGGCGGGCTGTGTCGCGCCGGCTTCCGGCGAGGGGATATATTATGGAATGCTTGGCGGGCGAACCGCCTGCGAAGGCGTTGATGAATTGCTGGAGACCGGCGATATCAAGGCGATGGCGCGTGCGCGCAAACGCTATCTGAAAGAGCATGGGAAAGTCTTTTTCATTCTCGGTATTATGCAGCATTTCTGGTATCGCAATGACAAACGGCGCGAACGTTTCGTCAGCATTTGCCGCGACAAGGACGTGCAAAGATTAACTTGGGAAGCCTATATGAACAAACGCCTGGTGAAGGCGGATCATATGGCCCATGCCAAGATTTTCTTTAAAGACATGGCGCACCTTCTCGGCATTGTCTCACCGCAACGATAGACGAGGAGACTGTGAGCGGGGGCATGCGCAGGCCGATAATTGTTGCGTTGCTCGTCGCGACCGCCGTCGCTGTGATTGGCGGGTCAATGACAAAGATTGGCCCTTGGTATGAAGGGTTGGCAAAACCGGCGCTAAACCCTCCTAACTGGCTTTTTGCGCCGGCATGGACGCTCATATACGCCCTTGCTGTGATCGCCGCCGCTACGGGATGGCGAGCCGCTGAGACCACGCGCGACCGGGCCTGGCTTGTTTCTTTGTTTTTGATGAACGCGGTTTTTAACATATTGTGGAGCGCGTTGTTCTTCATGTTCAAACGGCCAGACTGGGCGCTCGCCGAAGTGGCGACCTTGTGGCTTTCCGTTCTGGCGCTCATCATATTGCTGGCGCGCTTTTCAAAGCTCGCAAGCGGCGTCCTTGTTCCATATCTATTATGGGTGTCTTTTGCGGCATATTTGAACTACGGCATTGTTACGTTAAACGCGCCGTTCGGTTAGGCTCTTTGTTATCCTCAGAGCCGGAGAAAATAACGACGGAATGCGCTTATGTTTAATGTTACGCCTTTGATGCTGGATTTGGTCCTGGCCGGCGTTGTTGTCGAGTTTATCTCGCTCTCATTTTTGCTGGCGCGGATGCGGGCGCGCTTCTTGATATGGCCATTATTTTTATTTCTGGCGTCGGGAAGCTTCCTCCTCTCCGCAGCGCGTTTTGCATTGGCGCCGGCGGACGGGAAACTTGTGGCGCTGATGCTCCTGGCGGGTTTCATTACCCATATCGCTTTGCTGGTCTGGGCGGCGCGGCGCTTTTTTCAGCGCGCCGGCGACCACGGCGTTGACGGCGCCGCCGGAAACGGCCAGTCAATATCTTCTTAGCGAGGCGGCCTGCATGACAAAGGGAGCGGCATGAAAATCGGAACCCGATCAAGCGCAATGGCGCTGGCGCAAACCAATGAAATCGTTGCGCAGCTGAAAGCCGCCGCGCCGACCCTTGATCCGCAGATCGTCCGTTTCAAACCGCGCGGGGATGTTGACCAGACTTCCAAACTCGACCGCCATGGCGGTAAGGGCGGCGCCTTTGTCGGTGAGATCAGGGCGGCGATGCGTGATGGCGACCTTGATGCGGCGATGCACTCGCTGAAAGACGTGCCCGGCGACGAAGAAACGCCGGGCCTCGTTTTCGGCGCCTATCTTAAACGTGAGGCGATTGAGGACGCGCTGGTTCTCCATGGCGATTGCGCGCTTGATGATCTGGAAAGCAGACAAGGCGAGGGGTTCAAGATCGGCACCAATTCCGTTCGCCGGGCCGCTTACCTGAAAAAACTTTATCCTGCCTGCGAGGTCATCCATTATCGCGGCGCGGCGGACACGCGTATGCGCAAGCTTGATGAACGGGCGATGCAGAAACTTCCCGATGGTGGTGAGGCCGGCCCCGCTGACGCGCTTGTAATGGCGAAAAGCGGCCTGCATCGCGTTGGGCTTAGCGACCGCATCGAAAAAGTATTTTCACCTGACGAAATGCTGCCCGCGATCGGTCAGGGGATCGTCACGGTGGAATGCGGTGAGACCGATTGGGAAACGCGGCGGATTTTGACGCTGATCGATGATGACGAAACCAGAACCTGCGCCCTGGCGGAGCGCGAAACCCTCTGGGTTCTCAACGGTCACTGCAACACACCCATTGCGGGACATGCGCATATCAATGGCTACAGATTATCGTTAAAGGCGGCGGTCTTAAGTCTTGATGGCGAAACCATCATTGAAGTGTCGGCGCAAGGCGACGCCAGCCGTCCGCGCGAAATTGGCCGTGATGCGGGGCTGAAATTACTGGCGAAGGGCGCAGGCGCGCTCATCGACGAAGCGGCCTGACTGCGATAATTGCGGCTTTCGTGAAACGGTTGGTGAAGGTCACCCGGCCAGGGAAATTCCTATTTCCCCGCCTTGTGCTATACTCTTTGCGCAATGCACAATAATATAATAAAAACAAAAGTTTGTAAGCATTTTAGCGATCATTGCGCCGATCTGACAGGGCTGTTTAATGGACGCGACTGAAACAAAACTGACGGCGATAATGGAGCCCTGGGTCGGCAGGACCGGCGGGCTGATAACGGCGTTACGGTCCGCACAGGAGGCGTTTGGTTATCTGCCGGCACAGGCTGAGGCAATCGCCGCAGAGGCGTTCAACCTGACCCGGGCGGAAGTGAAAGGCGTCATCAGTTTTTATGCGGACTTTCATCGCGAGCCCAAGGGCCGAACCGTGGTGCGCCTTTGTGCGGCGGAAGCGTGCCAGGCGGCAGGCGGTCGCGCATTGCAGGCAGCGGTGGAAAAACGCTTCGCGTTGAAAGTAGGAGAAACCAGCGCCTCGCGTGATCTGACTCTGGAGCCGGTCTATTGCCTCGGGCTTTGTTCCTGCGCGCCGGCGGCGATGGTTGGCGAACGCCTTGTTGGGCGAGCGGACGCGGGGCGCATCGAGGAGGCCATAGAGCGAGAAAGCGAGGCGGCGGAATGACCGATGTCTCACTCAAACTGTTCCTGCCGCTCGATTCTGTTGCTGTCAGTCTTGGTGCGGATGACCTCGAGGAAGCATTACTGTCAGAGGCGGGCAAACGCCGTGTGAACCTGACCATCGTGAGGACCGGATCGCGAGGCATGCACTGGCTGGAACCGTTGCTCGAAGTTGAGCGCGACGGTGTGCGGCACGGGTTTGGGCCGGCCGGGGCGGCGGATGCGGCGTCGCTGTTAGAGGCGCTCGTGAAAGACAAAGCTCATCCAAAAGCGCTCGGGCCGGTCGAAGAGATTCCGTTTTTCAAAGACCAGACGCGGCTGATCTTTGCGCGTTGCGGCGTCATCGATCCCCTATGCTTAGAAGAATACGAAGCCCATGGCGGTCTCGCTGGGCTCGACAAGGCGATTGCAACGCCGAACGCAAAGGTTTGCGAGACCGTTCTTGAGTCCGGGCTGCGCGGTCGCGGCGGCGCCGGGTTCCCGGCTGGCGTCAAATGGAAAACGGTCGCTGGCGCCCCTTTAAGTCAGGATGGGGCGGATCAGAAATATATTGTCTGCAATGCAGATGAGGGCGACAGCGGCACCTTCGCCGACCGCATGATCATGGAGGGCGATCCCTTCCTGCTGATCGAGGGGATGGCGATCGCCGGCCTCGCCGTCGGCGCTGCCAAAGGATACATTTATCTGCGCTCGGAATATCCGGTTGCGGCGCGCGTTCTTGAAGCTGCGATTGAGCGCGCTAAAGAGGCGGGCCTGCTTGGCGACAATGTGCGCGGCTCGGGCAAGGCGTTCGATCTCGAAGTTTTCATCGGCGCCGGCGCCTATATCTGCGGTGAAGAGACCTCGCTTCTTGAAAGCCTTGAGGGCAAGCGCGGCGAAGTGCGCGCCAAGCCGCCCTTGCCGGCCCTTGAAGGTTTGTTTGGGAAGCCCACGCTGGTGCACAATGTCATCACGCTCTGCTCGGTTCCGATCATCATGGCGAAGGGCGCAAACTACTACCGCGACTTTGGCATGGGCAAATCGACGGGCACGATGCCGTTCCAGATTGCCGGCAATGTAAAGTATGGCGGCCTTTATGAAACGGCCTTCGGCGTAACGCTCGGCGAGCTTGTCGAAAAGATCGGCGGCGGCACGATGACAGACCGCCCCATTCGCGCCGTACAGATCGGCGGACCGCTCGGCGCTTATCTGCCGCCGTCGTTGTTCGGTCTAGCGATGGATTATGAAACAATGCTCGCGAACGGCGCCGGCGTCGGTCATGGCGGCGTCGTCGTCTTTGACGACAGCATCGACCTTCTGGAACAGGCGCGATACGCTTTTGAATTCTGTGTTGAAGAGTCCTGCGGAAAGTGCACGCCGTGCCGCGTCGGGTCGGTGCGCGGCGTTGAAGTTGTCGACCGCATCAAAGCCAATATCGAGCGCGCTGAAAACCTTGAGCTCCTCAATGACCTTTGCGAGTTAATGGTTGATGGATCGCTCTGCGCCATGGGCGGCATGATCCCGATCCCCGTTCAAAGCGCGATGAAACACTTTCCCGAAGATTTTGGCGTAAAGTCGAAATTGGCGGCGGAATAGGAGGAGATAGAATGCCTCTCTTAAAAGAAAAAGATTACGGCACGCCGAAGCCAAAGACCGATAAGAAAGTTACCGTCGAAATCGACGGTTTCACGGTCGAGGTTGAAGAAGGCGCCAGCATCATGCGCGCTGCAGCGGAGATCGGCGTTTCCATTCCGAAGCTTTGCGCGACGGACATGGTAAAGTCTTTTGGTTCGTGCCGTTTGTGCCTCGTTGAGATCGAGGGACGTAAAGGAACGCCTGCGTCCTGCACGACGCCGGTGGCGGAAGGGATGAAAATCCGTACTGAAACGGACCGGCTCGCAAAACTCCGCCGCGGGGTGATGGAGCTTTATATCTCCGACCATCCGCTTGATTGTCTGACCTGTTCCGACAATGGCGATTGCGAGTTGCAGGACATGGCGGGCGTCGTCGGCTTACGCGACGTGCGTTACGGTTACGACGGCGAAAATCACTTCGATGCGGTGAAGGATCAAAGCAATCCGTATTTCGAGTTCGACCCGTCGAAATGCATTGTCTGTTCGCGATGCGTGCGCGCCTGCGACGAAGTGCAGGGGACCTTGGCGTTGACGATTGAGGGTCGTGGCTTTGAATCGAAAGTCGCTGTTGGCGGCGCGGACTTTTTTGATTCCGAATGTGTTTCCTGCGGCGCTTGCGTGCAGGCTTGCCCGACCGCGACGTTGCAGGAGAAATCCGTTGTCGAGCAAGGCGTGCCGAACAGAACAGTGCTGACAACCTGCGCTTATTGCGGTGTCGGATGTTCGTTCAAGGCGGAGCTGAAAGGCGACCAGGTCGTGCGCATGACGCCGCATAAGGATGGCAAGGCCAACCATGGTCATTCCTGTGTGAAAGGTCGCTTCGCCTGGGGCTATGCGACCCATAAGGACCGCATCACCAGGCCGATGATCCGCGAAAAGATTACTGATCCCTGGCGCGAAGTTGGCTGGGACGAGGCGATTGGCTTCGCTGCGTCACGTCTTAAAACAACGCAGGAAAAACACGGTCGCAAATCCATCGGCGCCATTTCATCGTCCCGCTGTACGATTGAGGAGGTTTGGGCGGTCGTTAAAATGACCCGCACCGCCTTTGGCAATAACAATATCGATACCTGCGCGCGGGTCTGCCATTCGCCGACCGGCTATGGTCTTAAGCAGACATTTGGCACCTCCGCCGGGACGCAGGATTTTGACAGTGTCGAGGAAGCGGATGTTGTTCTGATTATCGGCGCCAACCCGACGGACGCCCATCCGGTCTTCGCCTCGCAAATGAAGCGGCGTCTGCGAGAAGGCGCCAAGCTGATCATCGCCGATCCGCGCGCCATTGATCTTGTGCGCACGCCCCATATCGAGGCGGCGCATCATTTGCCGCTTTTGCCGGGAACCAATGTGGCGCTCATCAACGCCTTGGCGCATGTGGCGGCGACGGAAAATCTCATCGACGAGGCGTTCATAAAAGAGCGTTGCGATTTGCCATCATTTAAGGAGTGGATGGATTTTGTCCGTGGTGACGAAAATTCACCCGAACAGGTGGCGGACATTTCAGGCGTGCCGGCTGACGAGATCAGGGCGGCGGCGCGGCTTTATGCGACCGGCGGCAATGCGGCGATCTATTACGGGCTTGGCGTCACCGAACACAGCCAGGGTTCGACCATGGTAATGGGCATGGCCAATCTCGCCATGGCGACCGGCAATATCGGGCGGCGCGGCGTCGGCGTTAATCCGCTCCGTGGACAGAACAATGTGCAAGGCTCCTGCGATATGGGCTCTTTCCCCCATGAGTTTTCCGGCTATCGCCCGGTGACTGACGGCGAAACCAGAAAAGTGTTTGAGAATGCGTGGGGGCGGCCCCAGGATGCGGAGCCCGGCTATCGCATTCCCAACATGTTTGATGAGGCCTGCGGCGGCGGTTTCAAAGGGCTTTATGTGCAGGGCGAGGATATCGCCCAATCGGACCCGAACACTCAGCATGTTGAGGCGGCGTTAAGCGCGTTGGATGTTTTGATTGTCCAGGATCTGTTTCTGAACGAAACCGCACGCTTCGCCCATGTTTTCTTGCCCGGTACGTCCTTCCTTGAAAAAGATGGATGCTTCATCAATGCGGAGCGCCGTATTAATCGCGTGCGCCCCGCCATGCGATCTGCGACCGGCAAAGAAGAGTGGCGCGTGACGCAGGACCTCACAAACGCGCTTGGCTATGAGGAGATGAATTATGGGTCTGCGTCAGACATTATGGATGAGATCGCGGCGCTGACGCCGACCTTTGCGGGCGTGTCACACAAAATGCTTGATGAAAGCGGCAGTGTTCAGTGGCCCTGTAACGACGCCGCGCCGGAGGGGACGCCGATCATGCATGTGGATGAGTTCGTGCGCGGCAAGGGGCAGTTTGTGGTCACCGAATATGTCCCGACCACAGAAAAGACTAATCGCAAGTTTCCGCTGATCTTGACGACTGGACGGATACTCACGCAGTATAATGTCGGTGCGCAAACGCGCCGCACGGACAATGTCGACTGGCACGACGAAGACGTGCTTGAAATCCATCCCTCTGATGCGGAAGCACGAGGCGTGCGAGACGGGCATTGGGTTTCGATCAGGAGCCGTAAGGGCGAGACCACCCTTCGCGCGTTGATTTCGGAGCGCATGGCGCCGGGCGTCGTTTACACGACGTTTCACCATCCGGAGACGGGCGCCAATGTCGTGACCACGGAAAATTCCGACTGGGCGACAAGCTGCCCGGAGTATAAAGTTACCGCAGTGGAAGTAACGCCTGCCAATCATAAATCCTCCTGGCAGGAAGAGTACGACGCAACAACGCCGAACCTCAGACGCATTCTTGAGCGCGGCGTCAGCGAGCCTGCGGAATAGCGTGACCGAATTTCGCAAGACCGGTTCGCCGCCGTCCGCCGACCGTGAAATCACGGTCTTGATGGAAAGTAGTGAAAAACGCTGGCGCGCGCCTGAGGAAACGCCCGTCGCTTTTGTTTATAACCGCCGTAACTATGCGGTGATGCTGGCGACGCCGCTCGATCTGGAAGATTTTGCAATTGGCTTTTCCCTGACGGAGCGGGTGGTCGATGCGGCGGAAGAAATTTCCGACGTGGATATCCGCCAGTCCGATCGTGGTATTGAGCTTCATTTGACCATTGCGCCGGAACGCCTTGAGCGGCTTGATGTCCGCCAGCAACGGCGTAACCTTGTGGGCCGTGCGGGGTGCGGCGTGTGCGGACTTGAAAATGCAGATGTGTTTTTTGAAACCTTGCCGCGTGTCGCTGAAACCAAAATGACCGTGGCGCCAGAGGCCCTGGCGCGCGCCCGGTTTGCGCTGGCGGACCACCAGCCGATTAACGCAAGAACGCGGACGGTTCATGGGGCCGCATGGGCGAGGTTAGACGGCGAAATCATGCTCGTTCGCGAAGATGTCGGGCGACACAATGCGCTGGACAAACTGCTGGGCGCGCTCGCCCGGGACCGCGCTGATATGGGACAGGGCTTTGTGATGATGTCCAGCCGTTGCTCTTATGAAATCATCGAAAAATCAGCGCGCCTGGGCGTGCGCGCCGTCGCATCCGTCTCAGGCCCAACAGCGTTCGCAATCTGCAAGGCGCAAGAATCAAACATCGCGCTTTATTGCGGCGATAATGACGGTTTTGTCGCAGTCCGCTGATCGCTATTGATGGTCTTTGATCGATTGCCGCGTGAACAGCGCCCGTGATAGGATAGGCAATGACGTCAAACCCCCTTCGAGACAGCTTCGGTCGTGAGATCACTTACCTGCGTTTGTCGGTGACGGACCGGTGCGACCTGCGCTGCACCTATTGTATGGCGGAGGACATGACGTTTCTGCCTAAGCGTGACGTGCTGACCCTTGAAGAGCTGGAGAGGCTCGCAGACGCATTTATTATGCGCGGTGTCAGAAAGATTCGCATCACGGGCGGAGAGCCGCTGGTGCGTCGCGATATCATGACCTTGATGACCAATCTCGGTCGGCGCCTTGAAACCGGTGAACTTGACGAACTGGTCCTGACAACAAACGCCACACAGCTAGCCCGCTACGCTGAAACGCTGGCGTCGATCGGCATAAAACGCATCAACGTTTCACTCGATACGTTAAATGATGCGACTTTTGAAAAACTGACGCGGCGGCGCGCGCTTGCGAAGGTGCTTGAAGGCCTCGATGCGGCGCAACGCGTCGGCTTGAAAATCAAACTGAATACTGTTGCGCTGAAAGGCGCAAATGAAACTGAAATCCCGTCAATGATCGAATGGGCGCATGGGCGCGATATGGATCTGACTTTGATCGAGGTGATGCCGTTGGGCGAAATCGATCAGGACCGTACGGACCAGTATTTGCCCTTGAGCGCAGTGCGCGATGATCTGGACGAACGCTGGACATTGCAGCCCCTCGACATGAGAACCGGGGGCCCGGCGCGCTATGTGCGCGTCGCAGAGACCGGCGGTGTTCTGGGGTTCATCACGCCGCTCACCAATAATTTCTGTGACGGCTGCAACCGCGTGCGCGTCACCTGCACAGGACAGATCTATATGTGCCTCGGGCATGGCGACAGCGTTGACTTGCGCGCCGCCCTGCGTGCGCTTGACGCTAACGCGGCGCTGGAAGCGGCCCTTGATCGCGCGATGCTGAAAAAGCCTGAGCGGCACGCTTTCGACATATCCACACGCGGCGCCGCGCCAGCTGTTTCCCGGCATATGTCGGTGACCGGAGGGTAGGATGGCGCGGCTTTTATTTTTCGGGAAGCTGGGCGATCTCGCCGGTGGGCGTATGCGTGAACAGTCCTTGCCGAAAGATGTTGTGACCATTGATCAGTTAATTGCTGTGATTACTGCTGATGATGCGGCGCTTGGCGAAGCGCTTGCGGCCCCGTCGGTGCGGTTCATTGTCAATGAGAAGATGGCGGATGCCGGCGGCGCGATTAGTGATGGTGATGAAATTGCGTTTCTGCCGCCGGTAAGCGGCGGATAAGGTGAAGCATGATCAGGATCAGCGATACGGCATTTGATCCCGGTGCTGAGCTAACAGCATTCGAGCAAAATGCAGCAAACGCCGGAGCGGTCGTGAGCTTTCTCGGCAAGGTGCGCGGCAAGGCGGGCCAGGCTGACGTCAGCGGTCTTTATCTTGAGCACTATGCCGGCGTCACAGAAGCGATGATTGTAGAATGCGAACGAGACGTGTCCGCACGCTGGAATGTCGATGACGTGTTGATTATTCATCGTATCGGGCAATTGAGTCCGGGTGAACCGATCGTCTTCGTCTGCGTCAGTGCGGCTCATCGGCGCGAAGCGTTTGAGGCGGCGGACTTTTTGATGGACTATCTGAAAACGAAGGCCATGTTCTGGAAGAAAGAAGTTCGCGACAACGATGAGGAATGGATCGAACCGCGCGATGAAGATTATAGGGACGCCGCACGATGGCGCGAGGATGAATAAATCATGCATGGCATAAATGAGAGTTTGGAGTTCAAGCCGGTTCGGATTGCGGTTCTGACGGTATCTGATACGCGCACCCGCGAGACGGATACGTCCGGCGATGTTCTGGAAGACCGCATCAAGAGCGCCGGTCATGAGATCGCCGGGCGCGAGATCGTTCGCGATGATCCGGAGGAGATTCAAAGCATCGTCTCCGGCTGGATCGATGATGAGGATGTGGATGTCGTGATTACGACGGGAGGGACCGGCCTCACCGGGCGCGACATCACCCCGGAAGCGATAAAACCTCTTTTTGACAAGGAGATAGAGGGCTTTTCCGTTATCTTCCATCAGGTGAGTTTTCAAACCGTTGGCTTGTCGACATTGCAGTCGCGGGCGGTTGCGGGGCTCGCCAAAGACACCTTCATCTTCGCCTTGCCGGGTTCGAACGGCGCCGTGAAGGACGGTTGGGACAAGGTGATTTCCCACCAGCTCGATTCCAGGCACAAGCCCTGTAATCTCGTGGAGCTGATGCCGCGGCTATTGGAAAAATAAGTGACCGACGAACTTACTCATTTCGACAAGGACGGTCGGGCGCGCATGGTCGATGTGACTGACAAAGCTGCGACCGAGCGCCGGGCTGTTGCGCGCGGCCGTGTCGTGTTCGCACCTGAAAGTTACAGGACGGTTCGCCAGGGCGTTAAAAAAGGCGACATCGCAAGCGTCGCGGAACTCGCGGGCGTGATGGGCGCCAAGCGCACGGCGGATCTCATTCCCTTATGTCATCCATTGCCGATTACGGGACTGAACGTCTGTGTCGAACCTGACGATAATGCGCATACGTATATTGTAACCGCGGAAGTTAAAACGACTGGCAAAACGGGCGTGGAGATGGAAGCGTTGACCGCCGTGATGACTGCATGTCTAACGATTTACGATATGGCGAAAGCGGTCGACAAATCGATGGTGATCGAAGATATCGCCCTCGTTGAAAAGTCCGGCGGCGCATCCGGGGATTTTCAGCGTCATGATTGAACAACTGTCATGATCAGCGTTGAAGAAGCTATCGCTGCGATTCTTGAGGGCGCTAACACACTAGGGCCGGAGAGTGTTCCGTTAGGCGCATGCGCTGGTCGTGTGGCGGCTGTGGATGTAACCGCGCGCATGACCCAGCCGCCTTTTGCAGCGTCCGCAATGGATGGATACGCAGTGCGGTTTGGCGATGCGGATGAAGGCGAAACGCTGAAAGTTATCGGCGAAGCGCCGGCGGGCGCGCCTTTTGCGGGGGCTGTCGCTTCCGGCGAGTGCGTGCGGATTTTCACCGGCGGCGTTGTCCCGCAAGGCGCCGATCACGTTGTCATTCAGGAGGATGTAACGCGCGATGGCGATCAGATCACCATCAATGAACCACAGGATAACCCGCGTAATATACGCGCCGCGGGCATAGACTTCGAAAAAGGCGACATACTCGCACGCGCTGGCGACGCCTTGCATGAAATGCACGGGTCAATTTTCGCTGCAGCGAATATCGATGCGGTTCTTGTTACGCGGCGTCCAAAGGTCGTCATTTTTTCGAATGGCGATGAATTGGTTGAACCGGGCGGTGAGCTAAAACCCGGTCAGATCGTGAATTCAAACCATTATGCGCTCGCTGCGATGATCCGGCGTTGGGGCGGTGAGGTCGACTATCTGGGTTGCGCTGAGGATCAGGAAGCCGCCATTCGCACATTTTTTGCGCGCGGGCGCGACGCGGATATCATCGTACCCGTCGGCGGCGCGTCGGTGGGCGATTATGACTATGTGAAGTCCGCGTTCAGCGCTGAAGGGGGTGTTGCGACATTCGAAAAAGTTGCGGTAAGGCCCGGCAAACCAACCTGGTTCGGAAAACTGGATAAGGCGCGCGTTATTGGCTTGCCAGGCAACCCAGCGTCGGCGCTTGTAACGGCGGCGCTATTTGTGCAGCCGCTGGTGAGGCGCCTCGCGGGCATGCGTTTCGATCCGGCGGCGCTGTTTCAATGTGCTCCTTTGCGTGCGCCGCTGGGCGCGAACGGGCGTCGCGAATCTTACCTGCGCGGTGTGGCGAATGCATCACCCGATGGTTTTGTCATAACGCCTACGGATAATCAGGACAGCTCGCTGCTGGCGCCATTTGCAAAAGCGAATGTTTTGATCCGCCGCGCTGTTGATGCGCCGGCCGCAGCGGCGGGCGATGAGGTTGAGTTCGTCTGGTTGCGCTAGCGCTAGCGCATCCTAAACGTAACCTGGCTCACTTCGCCTTCATCCTGAGGAGCAACCATTCCTTCATCCTGAGGGCCGCCGAAGGCGGCGTCTCGAAGGATAAAGGAATGGTTGCGTCTCGAAGGATGGGCAAGGTGAATCATCTTCATTTTAATCTGCGCTAGGCGATCAGCGTGACCCAGCGGAAGATCAGCCGTGCGCTCACATAGAGAATGAGAACTGCTGTCAGGCGTTTGATCGTTTTCGGGCTGAGCGCTGCGCTGCTAAGCCTGGAGCCGATTTGCCCGCCGACCAGCACCGCAGGAAAGACCAGCCAGTAGTCAGCAATCTGACCCGCAACGTTCAGACTTTCAAGTTTCATCAACTGTCCGGTTAATCCCGATACGGAATTGACGAGAATGAAAAGACTGCATGCGCCGGCGATATCTCTCGGCTGTCCCCAGCGCAGGAAATACAAGACCGGCGCCAGAAAAATCCCGCCGCCGATCCCGACCAACCCGGACAGAAAGCCGATGCCGCCGCCAATAGGGAGCGCCAGTGCCGGCGATGTTGGCGTAACCGCTTCCGACGATGAGCGATCACGTTCCAGTAGCAAATGCGCGCCGGCAATCAACAGGGAAAATCCGAGCGCGCCCACGAAAAGCGTTTCAGAAACAGGAATGCGGCCCCCAGCCCACGCGGCGGGAATAGACGCGACAAGCCATGGGGCGAGCGCGCGCCAGTTGAGATGCCCGGCGCGTGAAAACCGCCATGCGCCGCCGGCAACGACAATGATGTTACAGATCAGCGCAATAGCTGGAAGGATGCGATAATCGGTTCCGTTGAGAACAAGGAGCGCATTGTAAGTCGAGCCGCCACCGAACCCCACGGATGCGTAGAGCAGGGCGGTGACAAAAAACAAAAAGGCGAGCCCGACGACCATGCGATCCCCTCAAACTGGTCTATAGTCCTAGGCGATGTCCGATCGCGATGACAACATTGACGACCTTACAGCCGTAACGCCGGCCGTTATTCTGGCCGGGGGCGGGGCGCGGCGTATGAGCGGCGCCGACAAAGGCGCGCTTCTTCTCGGCGAACGGCGTTTGGTCGACCTTGTTGTCGAGCGGCTAGCGCCGCAAGTTGGCCGTATTATTATTTCCGGGGGTCATGATTATGGTCTCGGGTTTGATGTCGTTGCGGATCGCGCGGATGGTCCGGTCGGTCCCGCCGCCGGTCTATGGGCGGCGGCGCAATGGATGAATGAAAATATTCCCGAAGCGCGAGGGTTCATCACGGCGCCGGTGGATGGGCCATTCCTGCCGCGCGACCTGGTTTCGCGCTTGTGTGTAAGCGGCTCATGCGCAATTGCGGTCGATGGTAATGGCGACCACCCGACTTTCGCCTGTTGGCGTATTCCACAATTGCTAAAGGTGCTGGCGCGCTATGCCGGGGAGGGCGCTGCGTTGCATCATATCGCCAGGGAATGCAGTTCGACGCGGGTCGCCTTTCCGCATGACCATGCGTTGATGAACATCAATACGTCGGACGATCTGAAGCGCGCCGAGGCGATTTCCGGTTCGGTTTGAGCGCAACCCCCTTCGTGTTAAACCGTTCCCTTAAGAGAATCGGGAGAGAGCCGTCGTGAAAACAAGAGCCGCCATCGCCATTGCGCCGAACGAACCACTGGTCGTTGAGGAAATAGACCTTGAAGGGCCGAAGGCTGGCGAAGTGCTGGTTGAGATCATGGCGACCGGCATTTGCCATACGGACGCCTACACGCTTTCCGGCAAAGATTCAGAAGGCATTTTCCCGTCTATTCTCGGCCATGAAGGCGCCGGCGTTGTGCGCGAAGTTGGGGCGGGCGTTACGAGCGTGGCGCCGGGCGATCACGTGATCCCGGCCTATATTCCCGAATGCCGAACATGCAAAACGTGCCTGTCACATAAAAGCAATCTGTGTACGTCTATTCGCGATACGCAAGGCAAGGGCGTGATGCCTGACGGGACCAGCCGTTTTTCACGTAAAGGTGAAACGCTCTATCATTATATGGGTTGTTCGACGTTCTCCAATTTCACGGTGTTGCCGGAAATCGCCGTGGCGAAAATCCGTAAGGACGCGCCGTTCGACAAGGCATGTTACGTCGGGTGCGGGGTCACCACGGGTGTTGGCGCGGTGATCTGGACGGCGGGTGTTGAGCCGGGCGCCAATATCGCGGTCTTCGGGCTTGGCGGCATCGGTCTCAACGTTATTCAAGGGGCGCAGCTTGTCGGCGCGGACAAGATTGTCGGCGTTGACGTCAATCCGGGCCGTGAAGATATGGCACGCCAATTCGGCATGACCGATTTTGTCGATGTGAACGAGGTTGGCGCCGGCAATGTCGTTGACAGGGTGATCGAACTCACCGGCGGCGGGGCGGATTACTCATTCGACTGCACCGGCAATACGGATGTGATGCGCCAGGCGCTGGAATGCGCTCATCGCGGTTGGGGGACATCCGTTATCATTGGCGTTGCGGACGCCGGAAAAGAAATCTCAACGCGGCCCTTCCAGCTTGTGACCGGGCGCACCTGGAAAGGCACCGCCTTTGGCGGCGCGCGCGGGCGCACGGATATCCCAAAAATCGTCGACTGGTATATGGACGATAAAATTCAGATTGACCCGTTGATCACCCACACCATGCCGCTCGATGACATCAACAAGGCGTTCGACCTGGTGCATGAAGGAAAGAGTATTCGCAGTGTAGTGGTTTATTAGGTGATACAATGACATCCGTTCATGCAATCATGGTGGTCATCATTCGGCTGTGGGCCGCAGGGGCGGTGATCACCTCACTTTCGTCTTTGCCATCTGCTGCTATCTTCGCATTTGATAACGCCGATACGGTGGAACGTTACAGCGCTGCTTACTTCGGTGGGTTGATAATTTGGATTATTATTGGTGTGATTGCATGGTTTGTGGCGCCATGGCTTGCACGGCGCGTTCATCCTGCGGATGCGAATTCAGAAATTACATCAAGCGTCGATGCCGAGTCTTTAGTCGCTATTGGAAGTTTTTTGATCGGCGTTTTCTATCTTGCGCAATATGGAATTCCATTGCTGGTCGACTGGGGAAGCTGGCTGGCGAAGCGTATGGGGGAGACGCCTATAGAAGTATGGCCGATTGATAGATTCCAACAAAATACCGGGAAGCACTATTGGAGTAATCTTATTTCGGAAATCCTGATCGTCATTGCTGCATGCGTGATGACGTTTCGCCCGTCATATCTCGCCCGCCTATTTGGCTGGTTGCAATCAACCGGTCATTACAAAGATGCTGACGGGCAATCATGATCAAGCCGGCGGGAAAGGCGCGGAAACCTTTTTTCATGTTTGCTACATCTGCTTGCCTTGCTGCATGCGCCGTCTCGCCCACGGTTGGACCTTTTGATCAAGCGGCGCCTGCGTTAGAGTTACAATGGGAACTCACCGGACCGTTCACATCGCCGGAGAGCGCAATCTACGACGCAAAACGAGACGTCATCTATGTCTCTAATGTCGCTGGCTATACGGAAAACGGCCTCGGCTACATCTCCGCCGTCGGGCTGGACGGCGCATTGAAAGACGCCCTCTGGCTTGAAGGCGTCAACGCGCCGACGGGTATGGCGATCAGTGGCGATACGCTCTATGTCGCTGACTTCAACCGACTGGTTGAGATTGATATTCCGACCGCAGCAGTGCGAGCGGTTTATGATGCGCCCGACGACAATCCCGGTCTCAATGATGTGTCGATCTCGCCAGCGGGCGATATCTTCGTTTCGGCGTCCGCGATTTCGACCATCTATCGTCTTGAGGATGGTGGATTGAAAAGATGGGTAAGCGGTGACTCTTTACAATACGCCAACGGCGTCTTTGCCGATGATCGGTATCTTTATGTCGCTGGCAACTATCTGCGTCGGATCGATTTAGAAACGCGTGAGGTCGAGCTTTTCGGCGACAATGCGCAGCTCATCGATCTGGAATCTATCGAGCCTGACGGGCGCGGCGGTTTGTTCGTAACCCGCATCGGTGAGAAGCCGATTGCTCATATTTCCGAGGATGGCGCGGTTACGGATATTCTTGAGCGATCTGTTTTTACCGCCGATATTGACTACATTGTTGAGCGCAAGCTGCTGCTCGCGCCGAGCGGCGGCGATGCTCTTACCGCCTTTTCTGCGGAGTGAGTGTTCCATGGGCGCTGCAATTGAGATCAGAACAGCAACATCGCCAGGTGACGTCGCAGCGGTCAAGGAACTGTTCCTTGAATATGCCGACTTTCTCAATGTCGATCTTTGTTTTCAGGGTTTCGATGAAGAGATAGCGACCTTTCCGGATGCTTATGAGGTTTTGTTTTTAGCGCGTGTTGACGGCGAAGCCGTTGCTGCGATCGGTCTTAAAGACCTTGGCGAGCGCATTTGTGAAATGAAGCGACTCTATGCGCGCCCGCAATATCAGGGGCTGGGCTTGGGCGGCCGCCTCTGCGACTGTCTGATCGATGCGGCGCGGTCTCGTGGGTTTAGCGCGATGCGCCTCGATACGCTGCAACGGCTTGAGGCCGCCATTGCGCTTTATCGCAAACGCGGCTTTGTCGAGATTGAAAAATACTACGATAACCCGGAAGAAGGGGTCATCTATATGGAACTGGCGCTTTGAGGATCAACAAATGAAGCAAGTCTCCTCTGCAAAGTCTTTCGGCGGAACGCAAGCTGTCCATGCGCATCAAAGCGCGGTCAATAATTGCGAGATGCGCTTCGGCGTCTATACGCCGCCGGAAGAAATGCATGGGGCTGGGCCTTATCCGACGCTCTGGTGGCTTTCGGGTCTAACCTGTACGGAGGATAATTTCATCATCAAGTCGGGCGCGCAGCGCATTGCGTCGGAACTGGGGATCATGATCGTCAATCCGGATACAAGTCCACGGGGGGAGGGCGTGCCCGATGACCCGGAAGAGGCCTATGATTTCGGTCTCGCCGCCGGGTTTTATGTGAACGCGACGCAGGAGCCATGGTCGAAGCATTATCATATGTATGATTATGTGACTGAGGAGTTGCGCGCGCTGGTTGAAAAAGAACTGCCGGTTGATCCCGAGCGCACAGGTATTTTCGGCCACTCCATGGGCGGGCACGGCAGCCTGACATTGCACCTTAAAAATCCCGAGACCTACAAAACCTGTTCGGCGTTCGCGCCGATTTCCGCGCCCAGCCAGACGCCCTGGGGACGCAAGGCGTTTTCAAATTATCTGGGAACGGACGAAGCCGCCTGGGCGGAGTATGACGCAACGAAGCTGGTCACGGCGCACCCCAGTAATGCGGAAATTTTCATCGATCAGGGCGATGCGGACGCTTACCTTCAGGATGAATTACGCCCGGACCTGTTTGCAAAGGCGGCGGCGCAATCCGGGCAGAAGCTGACCCTGAAAATGCGCGAGGGTTACGATCACTCGTTCTTTTTTATCTCGACATTTCTGGAAGAACATATGCGCTGGCATTTAGAGCGGTTGAGCGGATAAACAGAAAGCGCGACGATAGTTAGTAGTGTTGCATTAAGCCGAAGATGCAATGCGCCCTATTTGCTTTTTGGAGAAAGCAATAGCCCAAAAAATAATACAATAATTCCCGTAAGTACCTTAAGAAGTTCGAATTTCAAATAATTCCAATTTTCGGTGATAAAAATTGCAATGCTTGAAACAGTATTGTCACTGCTTTGAAACACCTTGAACTCCCAAAATCCATACACAATCATCCATCCGCCCCATACAATTAAGGCTGTGCCTACCAAAAAAAATATCTTGATGCTTACGCTCAACACATCAGCCTCTTTTGATCTCACAGCTATCAGCAAGCGTAAGGGGGGCTAACCCGAAAGTGCAAGCTGTAAGCCATCGCTCACATTTACGCGCCGTAACCGACCATTGATTTCAGTTCCAGAAATTCGTCAAAAGCGTGGGCGCCGAATTCGCGGCCATTGCCGGAGCGTTTATAGCCGCCAAAAGGCACGCTGAAGTCCATGCTGGCGTTGTTGATATGAATATAACCGGCGCGGATTTTGCCGGCCACTTTGCGCGCATGGTCAATATCAGCGCTTTGCACATAACCGGCGAGACCATAGTCTGTATCGTTGGCGATGGCGATCGCTTCTTCCTCCGTGTCGTAACCAATAATGGCGAGCACGGGCCCGAAAATTTCCTCGCGCGCAATAGTCATATCGTTTTTGACATTCGCGAAAACGGTCGGCTTCACGTAATAGCCGGTCTCTAACCCATCCGGTTTACCAGGCCCGCCGGTCACGACCGTTGCGCCTTCTTTAACGCCTTTCTCTATCAGGCCCTGAATCTTGTTCCATTGCGTCTCGGAAACGACTGGACCAGTTTTGGCGCCGGAAGACGGATCACCGGGCGCCCATGCATCCGCTGCTTCCTTTGCGATGGCGACGACCTCGTCCATTTTCGAGTTTGGCGCGATCATCCGTGACGGCGCGGTACAGGACTGGCCGGAGTTCATCATCATCGTGGCGATGGAGCCGGTCACCGCCGCATTGAGGTCCGCATCCTCAAGAACGATATTCGGCGACTTGCCGCCGAGTTCCTGATGGACACGCTTGACAGTAGGGGCGGCGGCTTTCGCCACTTCGACGCCGGCGCGCGTTGAGCCGGTGAAGGAGACCATATCGACATCGGCGTGTGCGGCGATGGCGGCGCCGACGGTCGGGCCGTCGCCATTGACGAGATTGTAAACGCCTGCGGGCAGGCCCGCGCCGTCGCAAATCTCGGCGAAGATATAAGAACAGAACGGTGCGATCTCCGATGGTTTGTGCACCATTGTGCATCCCGTCAGCATCGCTGGCGCGAACTTCGCCGCGAGCTGGTTCATCGGCCAGTTCCAGGGCGTGATGAAGCCGCAAACGCCGATGGGTTCTTTTTGCACGCGACTGGCGCCGCGCGTCTCATGAAAGTCGAACTGTTTGATCGCTTCGACAGCTGTCATCAGATGGCCAAGGCCCGCCGGCGCCTGGGCGCGCTGCGCCAGCCAGGCGGGGGCGCCCATTTCTTCGGTGATCGCCTCTGCGATTTCGCCCATGCGCGCTTGATAGCCTTCGACGATTTTCATCATGATCGCGACGCGATCATCGAGAGACGTCTCGCTCCAGTCGCAAAACGCGTTTCGCGCCGCTGTGACGGCGGCGTCAACATCGTCTGCGTTGCCGAGCGTAATCCTGCCGGCGACTTTTTCTGTGGCGGGGTTAAGGACGTCGAGCGTATCGCGGCCCACAGGCTCGATCCACTTGCCGCCAATATAGAATTTTGTGTAATCGCGCATGGCTTATGTCCTTTCGCAATGATGAAGGCTTGTCGTTGATGCTAGCACAAGGCGCTGCGCCAACGCGACATTAGATAACAGTCACGCCTCGTCTTCAGGATCAATTTCAAAAAGCACGCTATTGGCGCTGACCTGTACACCGGCATCGCTATGGATGTCAGTCACCTTTCCGGAAACCGGCGCCGTCAATTCGTGTTGCATTTTCATAGCCTCCAGCACGGCGAGGCGATCACCCTTTGCAACCTGTTGGCCGTTCTTGATGAAAATATCCACCAGCAACCCGTGCATGGGTGCAGAGACAACGCCTGCATTGGCGCCGCCTTCGGCGGTCGCGAAAATCGCGTGAAGGTTTTGAATATCGAAATCGGCGCCGCTTATCGAAAGCTGTAATTGGCCCGACCCGTTATTCGGAATGTTATAAAGCAATGCTTTGCGTGCGCCGTCGATGTTCAACGTAACGTCATGCTCCGTAAACTCGGAGAAAGTTACCGAAAATGATCGATCACCTGCGGTCACAGCGTAATCGTTCTCGCCCTTCGGCGTTACGCCAATATCATGCTGCGTCTCATTCGCTTTCAGGCAATAGGGTGTTGTCACAGGTGAGGCGCTGCGCCAGTTCAACAGCGCCGCCGGTACGCCAAGAGATTGCGCACATGCGGCGTCTCTTTCCCTGACGAAAAGCAGAACCGCAGCGCAAGCCGCGATCTCATCGGTGAAGGCGGGCGGCGCGAGATCGTTATCAGTAAAGTTATCGCCGATGAACGCCGTTGTCGCAGTGCCATCGGCAAAATCGGGCTTTTCCAGTGCGTCAATCAGGAACGTCTTGTTTGTGGTGGGGCCGAAGATCGCTGTCGCCTTTAAGGCGTCGACCAGTTTGCGCCGGGCCTCATCGCGCGTCTCTCCATATGTGATGATTTTCGCCAGCATTGGGTCGTAGAACGCCGAAACCTCAAGCCCGCTGGCGATCCCTGAATCCGTGCGCGCGTTTGGCGCAGGTCGCCAGAAATCAATGTGTCCTGCAGCAGGGAGAAAACCTTGTGCCACATCTTCCGCATAAAGACGGGCTTCGATTGAATGTCCATTTAACGTGACGTTAGTTTGCAAAAGTGGCAGGGCGCACCCTTGCACGACCTGAAGCTGTAAGGCGACAAGATCGATATCTGTCACCATCTCCGTGACAGGGTGTTCGACCTGCAGACGCGTGTTCATCTCGAGAAAGTAAAACGCACGCTCACGGTCAAGCAGAAATTCCACCGTGCCTGCGCCCACATAACCGATGTCGCGCGCCGCTTTTACCGCCGCGGCGCCCATCGCCTCACGGATGTCAGGCGTCACAGCGGGTGAGGGCGCTTCCTCAAGCACTTTCTGATGGCGGCGTTGCACGGAACAATCGCGCTCGCCCAGGTGAATGACATTTCCATGAGCGTCGGCGAAAACCTGAATCTCCACATGGCGTGGTTCAATAATCGCTTTTTCGAGAATCAAATCGCCGGCCCCGAAGGCGTTCTCGGCTTCGCTGCGCGCCGTTGTAAGCGCTGCGGGAAGATCATTCTCGTTTTCGACAAGGCGCATGCCGCGTCCGCCGCCGCCGGCGGCCGCCTTGACCATGATTGGAAAGCCAATGTCTTTTGCGGCGGCGAACAGCGTCTTGTCTGACTGGTCTTCGCCCTGGTACCCGGGAACGCAAGGAACGCCTGCATCGATCATGCGGCGCTTGGCTTTCGCCTTGTCACCCATAACGTCTATCGCATCCGGCGGCGGGCCGATAAATGTAAGCCCCGCATCGGCGCAGGCGCGTGCGAAAGCCGCGTTCTCCGACAAAAAGCCGTAGCCAGGATGGATCGCGTCGGCGCCAGTTGCGCGCGCTGCTTCAACTATGCGCTCGACATTAAGGTAAGAGTCGGCCGCCGGCGCCGGGCCAAGCAGAAACGCATCGTCGGCCATTTGAACATGGGGGGCGTTGGCGTCAGCTTCGGAATAAACAGCGATCGTACGTATACCCATCGCCTTCGCCGTACCCATAACGCGACAGGCGATTTCCCCGCGATTGGCGACCAGGACGCTGTTGATGGTTTTCGGACTGTCGGTCATGGTTTTTCCTGCAAAGCCCATGCGGGCTTTCGTTTTTCGACAAAAGCGGAAACGCCTTCGCGGCCTTCGTCACTGAGAAGGCATTCCGCAAACCTGTTGGCGGCGCGCTCCATCATCTCTTCGTGGGCAAGATGCGGCGCAGCGAGAACGAGATCCTTTGTCACCGCATTGGCGCTGGGCGCACAGCGTGAGACGCTTTTGCGAATATCCGTCTCGATTGTCTCTAATCCCGCCGCATCTTCTGCAACGTAGTCCGCCAGGCCGATAGTTTTCGCCTCCGTCCCGTCAAAGCGTGCGCCTGTCAGCATTAAACGCCGCGCCGTTGTAAGCCCTACGCGGCGCACCACATGAGGCGCGATCTGCGCCGGCGGAATGCCAAGCTGCGTTTCAGTGAGGGAGAACTTTGTGTCGCGTGCGGCGATCACAACATCTGCGCAGCAAACTAATCCCATGCCGCCGCCTATGGCTGCGCCTTCTACGACCGCAACGATAATTTGTGGCGCCGTATTGACCAGTTGAAAGAGGTCGCCGCCGCTCTTGTTCATGGCGGCGACGTCATCATGAGATGCGCCGCCCATAAGGCCCGCCATGAACGCCTTAAGGTCGCCGCCGGCGCAAAAAAATCCGCCATTGCCGCGCAAGGTGACGCCGCGCACAGACCGGTCATCATGGATTGCGTCAAGAGTTGCTTTCAACTCGCCGGCAAGCTCTTCCGAAAGCGCGTTGCGATTTTCCGGACTGTTAAACCAGACCGTCAGCCATCCCTTGTCGAGATCAAGGATCAGTTTTTTTGTGTCGGGAAGAGCGGTCATGTCGGTTTCCTGTCGCTTTTGTACGCCGTTACATCCGCGCGACGCCGAAGCTGTTTGGCTTGACCTCGCGGCGGCGCGCTTCGTTTACGGTCGCGAGCAGGAAGCCCAGCGTCGGCCGCGTATCGCGTGGGTCGATCATCGCATCGTCCTGACAGCGCCCCGATGTGTAGAAGGCGCCGGACTGGCGATCGAACATATGGGTCAGCATTTTTTCCTGCATCGCCATTTGCTCTTTATTGACTTCGGTTCCCGCTTTCTCGGCGGCGGCTTCCGCGACAATGGACATGACTTGCGCCGCCTGTTCGCCACCCATGACCCCGGTAGAAGCATTAGGCCACGTCACGCAGAAATCCGGATCGTATCCGCGCCCGCACATGCCGTAATTACCTGCGCCATAGCTCGCGCCGATCATGAAGGTAATCCGCGGCACACTGACATTTGTCACCGCCTGGATCATTTTCGATCCATGCTTGATCATGCCGCTTTGCTCATACTCTTTGCCGACGAGATAGCCGGTGGTGTTTTGCAGAAACACAAGCGGCGTATCCGCCTGATCGCAAAGCTGGATGAACTGGGCGGCCTTTGTGGCGCCGTCAGGATCAATCGGGCCGTTATTGCCAATAATGCCGCAAGGCTGACCATAAACCTCAGCTTGCGCGCAAACCGTGGAAACGCCATAGCGCGGTTTGAAGTCGCTGAAATCCGATCCGTCGACAATGCGAGCGATCACCTCTCGAACATCATAGGGCTTGCGGTAATCGGTCGGGACAATGCCGAGAAGATCATCAGCGTTATAAACCGGTTCTCTGAAAGATTTTTGCGGCGCAGGCGGGCAGCGCTTGTTCCAGTCGAGACGAGCGACGAGTTCGCGCGCCATCAGCACCGCTTCGCCGTCATTCTCCGCGAGATATTCTGCAAGGCCGGAAACGCTGGCGTGCATTTCCGCGCCGCCAAGTTCTTCTTCCGTCGCGATCTCGCCGGTTGCAGCTTTCAGAAGTGGCGGGCCCGCGAGAAAAGCCTTGCCGCGATCTTTTACGGCGATCACATAGTCCGAAAGACCAGGCATATAGGCGCCGCCTGCAGTGGACGATCCATGCAGGATGGCGATAACCGGCAGTCCGGCTTTTGAAAGCCGCGCAAGGTTTGCGAATAACGTGCCGCCGCGTAAAAATCCTTCGACGGTGTAGTTCATTAAATCGCCACCGGCGCTTTCCACCAGATGAATGAAGGGAAGCTTTTGTTTCAGCGCAATTTCCTGCGCCCGCTGCAGTCGATACCCGCCCGCAACTGTCATCGCGCCGGCTTTGATGCCGCTGTCGTCGTTGACAATAACGCAGCGAACGCCGGCGACATACCCGATACCGGACATGATGGTGGAGCCGGGAATCGACTTTTCTTCCTGATCCGTATCGAGAAGATAGCCGGCGATATTGCCAATCTCAAAATACGGCATGCCGGGATCGAGAAGCCGGGCGAGCCGTTCGCGCGGCAACAGCTGGCCCCGCGCTTCGAACCGCTCCTTACGTTTCGCTGAGCGCGCCGGCGCGCGGGCGTTCAGCTCGGAGAGCTTGTCCACCAGCGCGCTCATGTCAGCGCGGTTCTGCTGAAAACTCTCCGATTGCGGGATTGCAGTCGATTGGAAAACACTCATGTCAGCGCCCTGGCCATGTCTTCGGGGATAGGGATGGGATGGTCGAGCAGCATTTGCGCATAGGCTTTGCCTTGCGGATCATTGCGTATGGAGGCGACGCCGCCGCCGCCGAGCACGCTGTCGATCAGGAAGTTCATTGCGTTCAGGCCGGGCAGATAGAACCGCTCAACTTTATTGGCGTTAGCGCCGCCGTCAATGAAATGGTCAAACTGTTTGGCGACGGCTTCCGGCGTCAACGCCGCCCAGATATACGGAACATATTCTTTCTTCCGCGCGATAATGCCGATATTCGCCTTGTCGCCCTTGTCGCCGGACCGTCCCCAGGCAAGCTTTTCAAGCGGCACACCGACGTTGCCATCGGATGAGGCTTCGGGTTCGGTGGGCCGTTCGATGGAAGTCGTGTCGAAAGCTTCGCCGGGCGCATCCTTCATGGTTTCAGTGGCGCCATCGACATCAATCGTAATCTCAATGTCGGCTTTAGGCGTCAGGTAAGAAAAGAGCCGAACAATGGGCGAGGGCTTTGGGCGCAACCCTGAAAAGATTGCAAGACCCGGCGGTGTCGCGAGACCAAGTCCTGATACTTCTTTCAGAAAAATGCCCGCGCCCATCATGTCAGGATGTTTGACGGCGAGTTTCAATGCAATTTCTTTGTCAGGGTCGCCAAGGATTTCGACGCTTGTTTCAGAAAAGTCGCCGGCGTTGAACTGACGGAAGATCTTCCGCGATCGAGCGAAGGCCGCATCAGCGAACCGCTGTGCTTTTTTGCCGGCGTCACGGCCGGTGAAGGACAGCATCAGTCCGGCGCGAAATCCGTCCTGAAAGGTTAGGCAGGTTTTATATCGATCCGGCGCCGGGCGGCCTTTCGCCGGAGACACGCGAACGCAATCCGTTCCGTCCTGCGTGATCGTTACCTCGGAAAAATCGCAGACGACATCAGGCAGGAAATAAGCCTGCGGGTCGCTGATCTCGTAAACGAGCTGCTCGGAAACCGTACCGACATTCACAACGCCGCCGGTTCCTTCAGGCTTCGTCAGGGTGAACGATCCGTCTTCGGAGATTTCCGCGATCGGATAGCCGATATTCCCAATATCCCCGGCGTCTTCCCAATCGGTAAAATTACCACCGGTCGCTTGCGGGCCGCATTCCAGAATATGTCCGGCGAGAGAGCCACTTGCGAGACGGTCCCATTCATCTGAGGTCCAGCCGAATTCATGAATGCAGGCGCCAAGCGTCACCGCGCTGTCGACGCAGCGCCCGGTAACGACGATATCGGCGCCAAGGCCAAGCGCTTTTGCGACCGGGAAGGCGCCGAGATAGGCGTTGATGCTGGCGATGCTGTCAGGTTCGGGAAAGTCACTGTTAGTGAACATTTCGCGCGGCCCCGATTCCACCATCTCCTCTTTGTTCTCCATCAGGTCGTCGCCTGTGATCACGGCGACTTTCAGATCAAGCCCCTGTCCGGCGACAAGTGCGCGGACAGCTGCGCCGCAGCTTTGCGGATTCACGCCGCCGGCATTGGCGATGATTTTAACGCCCTGGCGCGCAATTTCCTTCAGGTTTGGTTGCAGGATGGCGGTAACGAAGTCCTTTGCATAACCCGCATTTGGATCTTTTTGTTTTGCGCGGGCCAGGATCGACATAGTGATTTCGGCCAGATAATCGAAGACGATATAGTCGAGCCCGCCCGCCGCCAACAGTTGCGGCGTCGCCATGGCGCTCTCGCCCCAATAACCGCTCGCCCCGCCAATCCTGACTGTTTTCGCCGCCATCGCGCATGCCTTGAATATGAGAAGGAATTAAAGTATCACTCAGAAATAATGAATACTACTCATTCACAGAAAGTCAATTCCGCAAAGCGCAAAACCGCCGGTCAGGCGGGTATAAAAGCGCGTGCGAAGCCGTCGCAAACGCAGCGGGAGCGCGTCGCCTCGAAAGAGGACGCGATGATCGCGGCGGCGCACGCCATGCTGACGGCGCAGGGCTTTGCGAAAACCACCATGTCGGACATTGCAAAGCGGGCGGGCGTCGCGGAGGGAACGCTCTATCTCTACTTCAATAATAAAGAGGCGCTCGCCCGCGCCGTGCTGGCGGACTTTTATCGCCGATTGACGGCGGCGGCGCGCCGCGGCGTCGAAAAATCGGAGACAACGGCCGATAAACTATCGTTTCTGGCGCGCCATCACCTTGAAAGCATCCTGCGCGAACGTCGACTGCTAGAAATCGTTGCGACAACCGACCGGAATGTCGAAAGTTATGACGGCAGTGAGATTTATAGGATGAACCGGGAATATGTGGCGGTGTTCGATGACGTCATGCGCGATGGCGTTCTCAAAGGCGAGGTTGCTGATGGCGGCGCATCGTGGATTGCGCGCGACATATTTTTTGGCGGGCTTGAATATGCGATGCGGACGATCCTGATTAAGAAGCGATCGGCAAAAAAAGACATCACTGCTGTCGTAGAGCGATTGGTAATGATGCTGACCGGCGGCGGTGCGGTACCTGAAAAGTCCGAAGCGGTGTCAGGAAAAGACCTCGCAAACGCAGTAAAACGTGTTGATGCGGCGGCGCTTCGACTGGAGCGCCTGGCCGCGAAAGCGCAATAACGGGAAAACTGAGATGGCTGACATCAACCCAAAAGAATTAAAGGAATACGCTGACGGCGCTGACGCCTGGTTTCGTGAGAATGTGGTCGCCGATCCTGGTTTTATGATGCCGCTGACCTTTATGGAGGTCGGCACGGACCAACAGTTTGAGTTTTTGCGGGACTGGCAACGCAAAGTCTGGGAAGCCGGATATCTTGGCGCTGCATGGCCGAAAGAATATGGCGGCGGCGGGCGTGATCAGGCTTTTCAGAAGGCCGCGACCGACGCCATGCGCCGCCATGGCGCGCCAATTATGCTGAACGCCATTGGCCTCAACTGGACCGGCCCATTGCTGCTCGACATGGGAACCGAAGAGCAGAAGCAAAACTATATTAGGGGTATTCTGTCAGCGGAGGATATCTGGTGCCAGGGTTTTTCGGAGCCTGAAAACGGATCCGACCTCGGCAATGCGCAGTTGCGCGCCGAACGCGACGGCGATGATTATGTCCTGAACGGCTCCAAAATCTGGACTACCCAAGGCAACTACGCAAAATACATGATCCTGCTGGCGCGCACGATTAAAGATGCGCCGAACAAATATGCAGGGCTGAGTTTCTTCCTCGCGCCGATGACGGTGGACGGCATCGAAACCGTGCCGATCCGGAAATTGACTGGCGAGTATGGATTTACCCAGACGTTTTTTACTAATGCGCGCATCCCGGCGGACTGTCGCATGGGTGAGGATGGACAAGGGTGGCTGATCGCCATGCGCACGCTGGAATATGAACGCGGCGCAAGAGGCGGGCAGGCGGGCGGCTATGTCATCACGCCGCTCGATGCGTTTGCGATTCTGGAGCTCGCCAAGAAAGCGCAGCGCGACGGCGCGCCTGTGATGAGAGATCCGGTCATGCGCGACAAGCTGGTCGATTTCCTGATTGAGGCGCAAGGGTTAAAGCTGTCGCAGGAGCGCGCCCGTGTTGCGCCGCTGACGCAGGACAGACCGATGGCGCTGTCGCTTTCCGGCAAGCTTCAATGGACCGAGTTCGCGCGGCGCGTCAATGAATTCGCGATGACGCTGCTGGGGCCGAGCGGCGGCTATTATGTCGGCGATGAGAATGCGGTCGATGACGGGCTGTGGGCGAGGGGGTATCTGAACGCCTTCTCAGCCACGATCGGCGGCGGCACCTCGCAAATTCAGCGCAACATTATCGGCGAGCATGTACTCGGCCTGCCAAAGAAGTAACGGATACGGATAGCTTCATGGAAGATCTCGGTCATATCGGTTTTAGTGAAGAGCAGTCCGATCTGCTGGAGGTCGCGACGAATTTCTGCCGCGAAAAGTCTCCAGTTGAAAAAGTGCGGGCCTTGCTGACGGATGAACGTGGCTATGATCCGGAAGTGTGGAAAGAGATCGCCGAACTCGGATGGCTCGGGATCGCTGTACCGGAAGAATATGGCGGCGCCGGGCTGACGATGGCTGAGGCGACGCCGGTCATGGAGCAGATGGGTCGATTTCTTTTGTCCGGTCCGTTCTATGCGACGACGCTTGCCGCGCAGGCGCTGATCCACGGCGGAACGGAAGAGCAGAAGCAATCGCTCCTGCCGGGCCTTGTCGGCGGAACGGTTGCGACGCTGGCGCTCAGCGAGGCCAACAACGACTGGGACCTTGCGACTATAGAGGCGCAGGCCGCGCGAGACGGCGACGCGCTGGTTCTGTCCGGTAAAAAAAGGTTCGTTGCAGACGCTGCAAGCGCAGAGCTGTTGATCGCCTCGGTCATGCATGATAGCTCGCCAGCGCTCGTAGTTATTCGGTCATCTGACTTGCCCGCTGACGCATTGCGCCGGGAAAGCATTATTGATGAAACGCGGCGAAGTTACGAAGTGATTTTTGATGGCGTGCGTATCGCAGCAGACGCCTTGCTTGATCTGCAAAAAGCCCAAAGCGCATTGCGTCATATCCATCTGGCCGCCAATCTGCTTGGCGCGGCGGAAATGGTCGGCGGAACCTGCGCCGTCATTGATTATACGATTGACTATCTGACTACGCGCAAACAGTTCGGCAAATTAATCGGTTCCTATCAGGCATTGAAACATCCGACGGTCGATGCGTTTATCGGTTACGAACAAGCGCGATCACACCTCTACGCGGCGGCGAACTGTTTCAACGAACAGGGAACAGGCGAAATCGCGACGCGCATGGCGAAAGTGCAGGCGGACCAGGCTTATGCTTACGCCGCTGACCGCTCCATCCAGTTTCACGGCGGGTTCGGATTTACCTATGATTGCGATGCGCAGCTTTATCGCCGTCGTGCAATCTGGCACGCCTCGCAATATGGCGATGGCGCCTATCACAAAAAGAAACTTGGCGATTTGCTGCTGTCTTAGTTTTTGCTCGCCACATCCTTCGAGACGCGCAAATTCCTTCATTCTGAGGATGCGCTTGGAAAGCGCATGTCACGAAGAACAAAGGAATTTGCGCTCCTCAGGATGAAGCAGAGTGTACATTAAATCGCACTCAGCGCCGCATCCTAAAAGTCGCGCTTCCAGTTGGCGGAGAACGTCTGGTCGCCGTCCTGCTGAATTTCCGTTTCTACGGAAATATTATCGGTGATTTCATATTCGACACGCACGGCGCCGGTTTCGCCCTGCGCGTCCTGAGTTGCAGAAACGAAAAAGCCATCCGCCACATATTTGCCGACCGTCAGCGATCCCCCGCCATTCTCGGGATCGATGTCGATATTCAGAAGATCAAGCCCGACCGCTTCGCGAATGGAGCTGGTGACGCCGCCGGCGCCGCCAAAGGGGCCGATACCGCCGAGGGAGGCCAGCGCTTGCGCGGTTTGCAAAGATTCAAGCGCGGTAAGCTCGCCTGCAGGTTTGCCGAACAGAACCAGGGCCATGACATCTTCGGAAGGAAGCGTCGGGGTTGAAGTCAGCTCTACCGACGGCGTTTCGGCGCGCCCGGAAACGGCAATTACGGCGGTGACGCCATCCGATGTTTCATATTCCGCGCGAATGTCGAGCAGCGGGTTGTTCGCTGACAGGCGGTCGAAAGTTATGCGTCCGGTTGTCAGATCGAAACGCCGTCCGGAAAAGTCGAGCCAGCCGCGCCGGAGCGTCATGGCCCCGGTGATCAGCGCTGTGTCTTTTGCATTGACGATTTTTACGTCCGCCGCCCATTCGCTCTCAAGACCGCGGCCGCGAACGAAAATGCGGTCGTCCGCCGTGACGCTCAAATCATAGGCGATCTCGGTTTTCGGTTGCTCAATTGTGGGGCGCGGTGCGTCGGTTTCGCCATCATAGGCGACAACATCAATTGCGACGAGGCCGGTGTTCTCAGGCGTTACGATTTCCGCATCGAGCTCATCAATGATCACTGCGCCCGACGCGGCAATCGCATCAAGGGGGCCGGTGACGTTGATTTCGCCATTGGCTCGCACCGTATTGACCGGGAAGGCGGATAAAGCCGCATCATCAAGGCGCAGGGCGAGGTTAATATCCGGCTCGTCATCGACATTCATTTCGCCGCTGAGCGTAATGGTGTCATCGGTGGATTGTTCAGCGCCGCGTGCGCCGCCGGAAAAACTGACAATACTGCCCGTGCTGGCGTAACTTGCATCCGCCTCCACATGCAGTCCGGCGAGCGACAGGCCGGACTGAAGCTCCGTATAGGCGCCATTGCTGAGCTGTGCGCCGCCTGAAATCTTCGGATCGTCTGTCTGGCCACTAAGGGTGATATCGGCGCTTAATGCGCCTTCAATCGTTTGCAGGTCTGGCGGCAGGTAGGCGGCGATGACGCCCACGGGTCCTTCGTAGCGGGCGTAACCATCTAGAGCGCCGCTTGTTTCGATGCTGACGGAGGGCTGGGTTGTCAGCGCGGCGGGCAGATTGATGCGCATATCAAAGACATCGCTGTCGCCGGCGCTTGTCAGCGTAAGCTGTTCCCGATCCCAGATGAGATTCCCGTTAATCGACGCCGCCTGCGCCGTGGTCAACAGCGACCGCAGCTGAAAATCGCCGCGCGCAGGCGTTTCTTCATTCGTGTCAAGTTTGAGGTCGAGCGAGATAACGCTATCGGCGCCGGGAACGTTCACGTCCGCAAGGTTAAGGTCGGCTCGCCATTGCTGCGCTGCTAATGCGCCGTCGAGTGCAATGCGTCCTTGCTTGCCCCAGTTCAACCGAAACCCTTCGACCGCAACGCCGTCTTCAAGACGAATGGCGGCAGGTTGTTGCAGGTTGAAGCTAATGCTCCTTAATACGCCATTCAATTCATTTAGCGTTATCAGAGTCTGATCATTGAGATCGGCAACGCTCGTCATGCTAAAGGTCTGGATGTCGCCGAGTTGTGCAATCGACAGGGAGGCCGCGCTTGCATCAACGTTGATCCGATCCGGGACGCCGCTTCCTTCAATTTTCAAACCGGAAACAGCAATGTCGTTTGAGGCGAGACTGTCCGCTGTCACAGCAAAGCGGCTTGCGGCTTCTTTTACGGAATAATCTCCGTCAATTGAGACGTCCCCAACGAGCATGACGCCGGGCCAGGGCTGGGCGTCATTTTCGCCAGCATAGTCGGCGTCAATTTCGACGGTCTCGGTTTGCAGATTGACCAGCCCGCTGCCGGCAAGGCGAAACCCCGCGCCTGTATATTGCAGCGATGGAATATTGATGGTCCCGTCATTTGTAGCGCGAAGCGAGAGATCGAATTGGCCTTCGCCATCGACGGCTCGCGCGGTCAAGTCTCCAGTGGGCAATTCCGGCAAACCGGCGAAGGCCGCCTTTATAGTGAGCGGTGGCGCCTCTCCATCGCTGATCGCCATTGCCGGCGTGTTGATTGTCGCATTGGCGGCGAAACGGTCGATGGGCCCTGATGCTTCGAAGGCGGCGCGAATTGAATTCGCCGGTTCAACCGATGATACAAATGATTGCACGAGTGACGGTGTCGCTTCGAGGTCGCCGGTAATGCTGACGGTTTCGTCAGAAAAAGAATAAGACGCATCTGCGCCGATGCTGCTCCCATCGGCAAGCGTTATCGAAACGCCAGAAAGCTCGACCGCTTCATTGACGTCAACGCGAAAACGGCTTTCGACCTGCGTAGTATAAGGGAGGAGTGCAATCCCGTCCTGTGGCGTCAGGGTCGCCTGCAATACGCCGGTGAAAAGGTTTTCAAGGTTTGTCGTTCCATCGGAGACCATCATTTCGACGCCTTCGCCAGCAATACTGGCGGTGAAAGCATAATCATCCCGGAGCTGGCGTAAGCTGATTTTTGCATCCAGTGATGAGCCGGAAAAATCTTGTATATTTGTGCGATAGTCCCCGTCAAAAGTAACGTCAATATCGGTTGCGATTTCAGTCAGAGACTGGCGTCGGTTTACCCATTCGATTGTACCGCTTATGGCGCCGACCGCTGAAGATGAGTCCGTCAGTGTGAGAATTGCATTGTTACGGCTTTGCGTAAATGCAGTGCCTATTGTGATGGGCTTCGATAATTCGTCAATGCCGGAAAGCGCTGATCCAGGCGTAAAAAGCGCCGACAGGCCAATGTCGTTGATCCTGGCGAAGTCGCCTGACAGCGTTGCTTCCAATGCGCCATAGTCTGCAACGACGGCGTTGATATTCACCAACGCATTATCTGTCGGGCTGTCACCGGTCGCGTTGATGAACAACGGACCATTGAGGTTTGCAAAGCTGTCAATGACGCCGCCGGCCTCCGCCGCGAGGGTGGCGTCCACAAAAAGCCGCTCAGCGTTTGGAGAAAGCTCAAGGGCGATATCGACAGTGTCCTTATCGTTTTCGCTGGTAAGGTTGAGGCGCGCATGGACCATGGAGTCGCCCATGGCAAGCCGCCCGGCGCCGTCAAGCCGGACAGTCTCGCCGCCGAGACCGGACCGAAAATCATCAAGCGTGATCTCGCCGATTGTCAAATGGGGCAAGTCATCCGGCAGCCTGAGGTCGACAGGCTCATCTTCTTCCTGCTTCGTTTCACTTGCCAGCGGCTGACGCAACAGCTTTACGCCGCTGATATTCAGCCGCCTCACGTCAATGTCGCCGCCGATAAGGCGAAAAGGCCGCCAGGCAAGGCCGACAGTTTCAATAGTCAGCCATGGGCCTTCGGGATCAGCCAGTTGCACATTGCGTAAGACCAGCCGGGAAGGCGGCGCGCCTTCCAATGCGCCGATGGTCACATCGCTGCCGATGGCTTCGCTGATGCGCGGTTCCGCCTGTGCGACAATGAAGCGCCGGCCTGGGCCAGTATTAAAAAGCAACGCGGCGCCGAGCGCTAAGCTGAGCAAAAGCACAGCGATCGCTGAGGCGGATATGACAATCACACGGCGCATCAGAAAGGCTGTCCTATGGCGATGAAGATCTGAAAGCTGCGGTCGCTTTCTCTCGAATTTAATGGGAAAGCGACATCGGCGCGTATGGGCCCGATCGGTGTGAAATAGCGCACGCCCCCGCCAACGCCGACAAAGAACCGTTCGTCAAAATCGGGCAGGGTGCGCGATGACACGGACCCGGCGTCGGCGAATCCCGCAATCTGAATTGTGTCCATGACCTTCACGCGGGCTTCAATGGCGGCTTCGATAAATGAGCGCCCGCCGATCGGATCGTTTTCCGCATCGAGCGGGCCCGCCTCCTGAAATCCAAACCCCCGAACGGAGCCCGCGCCGCCGACATAGAACCGTTTGTTGCGCGGCAGGTCGTCGAGAGAGCTGCCAAAAGTGGCGCCCACGGCGGACCGGCTGGCGAGGGTGAAAAGATCGTTTTCGCCGAAGGTAATTCGCGAACGCGCCGAGATTTCAGTCTGAGTAAAGGTGTCGCTGCCGGTGTAAGGGGTGACGGCCCATCGCGCCTGAATGCCCTTTGTCGGGTTTAAGAGGTCATTTTCAGAGTTCCAGACCACCGACAACGGCGTTGAAATAAAATAGGTGCGTTCTTCTTCGCCATCCGCTCTGACATTGGAGGTCTCAAGTCCGACCGCGCCCCGGGTCTCAAGGCGGTCCTCCAGCCATTTTTTGGATAGGCCGCCGTTCACGGCAACGGAGCGCGCGTCAAAAGCATCGGTGGTCTCATTGGAGAACTCGAAATTCCCGAACGCCTGACCCGGTAATCGCGGCAATGGTTTTACGATATCGAAATTGATCGACTGCTCGATATTGGCGGCGCGCAATTCAACGCGCGCTGTCTCACCCTGACGAAACAGATTTCTGTTTTCAAAGAACAGGCGCCCGCCGACGCCTTCGGCTGTCGAGATGGAGGCGCCTGCGCCAATGGTGCGTCGCTTTCGTTCATCCAGCGTCGCGTAAATTGGCGCAGCGCCGGACTCGTTTGGCGCGCCTGGCGAGATATCAATGGTTGAAAACAATCCGGTCGCCGCCAATCGGTCGCGATAGCGCACCATGGTTGAGCGTTCATATTCGTCGCCGATCTCCCATGTCTTTAATGCGCGGATGTAGCTGAGATCAGTACGGTCTGCGCCTTCAATGACGACGTCGCCAAAATTCGCCTTCGGCCCGCTTGCGAATACAAAAACGGCGTTGGCCGTTCCTTTCTCCATATTGGCGATGGCGCGCCGGGCGACAATTTCCGCGGCCGGATAACCGTTGTTCCAAAGATGACTCAGAAAGCTGATCTGCAGGTCTCGCAAGTCGGCGCCCGCCGCCGAGCCTTCAGCTTTAAGGTCTGCGTCAGCAAGTGTGGCCGGCCGTCCTTCCGCCTCGTCCTGATAGAGGATGTCATATTCAGTGACTTTAAAGGCCGGTCCGGTTTCGATTTGAAAGACCACCTTGGCGCCGTCAGCTTCAGTCGAGGGGACAAGCTCAAAACCGGCTTTGCCGGCGTAATAGCCGGCGGCCTTCAGCGCGTCGGCAAAGGTGCGGCTGTCGCGTTCAGCCGCCCGTCGCAGCGACGCGTTTGTCGGAAATGTGCGTTGGCGTTTTTCGAGATCGGAAAGGATCTTCAGTTTATCGAGGAGGTCGCCTGAGGCTCCGGTAAAGGAAACGGCGTAATCCTCCGCAGCCTGGGCGGCGTTCACGCCTGCGCCAAAGACAGCGTAGAAAATTGCAATCGTTACAAAGAGATGCGGCCGATTACTCAAGAACCTGTTACTCACTGACCTGGGCAGACCTGACGGCGGCGGCTATCTCAATAATCATGAAAGCCGCGCCGATCCCGCCGTGTTTTTTAATCGCCCGACCCTGTCACGGCTTGGTTAAGCTTAAACTGCAATATGGCTGATTTTATGGCCTTTGCCAGCGGATTTGCGGCGAAAAGACGGGCGCGATTCTGGATAAGCCGGTCAGACTGCGCTATGCCCGCCATTCGTTAACGAATGATCCGGCGGAAAGTTTCATGGCGCATCCTTTGAGCGGAGCAAATATCGGCACCCTCGCAGCAGTAATCGGACGGTCAGGCTTGCCGTCGCATGTCGGCGCCGGCGCCGCGGTGGGTCTTGCGGCGCTGGGGCGCTGGCCGTTTTCAGCCGCTGAAAAACTGATCATGGAAAGCCGCCTGCCGGCGATTGATGACATGCCGCCGCCGGTCTTCATTCTCGGCCATTGGCGTTCCGGTACGACGCATCTTTACAACATCATGTGTCAGAGCGGTGCGTGGGGTTTCGTGCCGCCGGTGGCGACCGGCCTGCCCTGGGACCTGTTCGGTCTCGCGAAAGCGTTCAACCCGCTGCTCGAACGGGCCCTGCCGGAGCATCGTTATATCGACAACATTCCGGTAAAGCCTGACAGTCCGCAGGAAGATGAAATCGCGATTGCGAATATGTCGGAGGCGTCTTTCTATCACGGGATCTATTTTCCGAAGGCGTTTGCGGAAAATGTTCAGCGCGGTCTGTTTTTCGATGGTTGTTCGACAGCCGACATTCGCGGATGGCAGCGTCAGTTCACTTACTTCCTGCGCAAGTTGTATTTGCATCAGGACAAGCGGCCGCTGCTGATCAAAAACCCGGTTTATACGGGCCGCTTCAAAATGCTGCGCGAGATGTTTCCGGGAGCCAAATTCGTTCACATTCATCGTAATCCATATGATGTTTTTCTTTCCATGCGGAACTTCTATAAAAAGCTGCTCAAGGAATTTGCGCTCCAAAGCTACGATCACGTGGATATCGATGAAGCGATCTTCACGGTCTATGAGCGCATGATGAACGCTTATGAGGAGGATGCGCGAAGCGTTGCGCCAGAACAGCTGGTGGAGCTTCGCTATGATGAGCTGGATGCGGCGCCGCTGCAGGCTGTGGAAAAAGTCTATGAGGGGCTTTCGCTGCCAGGGTTTGAGGCCGCCAAAGGTGATTTCGAGCACTATCTAACGTCGATAAAAAGCTTTAAAAAGAACAAGTTCGAGTATTCTGACGATGTTGCGCAAAAGGTGGAGCGCCGGCTTGGGCCTTTCATCGAAAAATGGGGTTATGATCGGCCGGGAGCCGAACGAAAAGCGGGGGCGCAGCATGGGGAAAACGCAGCGTAATATTTCAGCTCTGGCGATGGCCGCCGCTCTGTGGGGATGCGCGCAGGAAGAATTGCCGGCGGCGCACTATGCAGGCGAGCAATGCCGGCGGCTTGTTCTGATAGACGAAAAAACCGGCGAACATTTACGCGGCGTTGAAGATTTCGAGATCGATCACCGTTCGGGCCGTTTGCTGCTGTCGGCTTACGATCGCCGCGCCGTTGAAAAAGCTGCGCGTAAGCGGGCGCCAATCTTGCCGCAGGGAGGCGTTTACGCCGTATCGCTCAATGACGTTTTTGAGCCTGGCGCTGAGTCCGCTGTTGCAGTTCCGCTGGTCGCGCCTGGTGATATTGCAGGCGGCCTGCGCCCGCACGGACTGTCATTTGATGCGGCCAACCATGAGCTTGTGTTTATCAATCGCGCCTATCAGCGCCTTGATGGCAAATGGGTTGAAACGCCGCGTCTGCAACGGATTGGCGCCAATGGCGAAGTCTTTGTCGGGGCGGCGAAAGACTCTCCCTGCGCCGCCAATGATGTTCTAGTGACGGAGCAACATGTTTTCACGTCGTTCGATCACGCCTCGTGTGGGTGGCGCGCCAATATTGAAGATATTTTCAATTTGAAGCGCAGCGGCATCGCAAGCGACTTTAACGGCGCAGTCTATGATGAAGCGGCCTTCGCGAATGGACTGACGAAGACGCCGCGCGGCGAGCTTGTGCTGGCGGCGACCCGTGAAAAAGCGCTGGTTTTTTTGCATGAACGCTCAAACGGCGTTGAAACGGCGTCGCGCATCGAGCTTCCCGGCGGGCCGGACAATCTTTCCATATCTTACGACGGCGGTGTGGTTGCGGCGGCGCACCCAAACCTTCTTCGGCTCGCAATGAACCGAAAACTCGGCGTTGGCAAAGCGCCATCGCGGATCGTCAAAGCGAATCCTGAGACTGGCGCTGTCGATATTCTTTTCGATGACCCGAAAGGGGCCTTGTTCAGCGCCGCGACGATTGCCGTTGAAACACCGCGCGGGCTGGTCGCCGGGTCGGTAACCGATAAAGGCGTTCTTGTCTGCGACAAGGCGCAATGACAGGCGACGCGTGACGGAAATCACTCTTGTTACTGGCGGGGCCGGTTTTGTCGGCAAGCATCTGGTGCGCAAGTTGCGCGAGCGCGGCGAGCGCGTGCGCAGTTTTGATCTGGCGGCGCCAGCGCACGAAGATGACCAGCAAGGGTCAATCCTTGATGCGGGCGCGCTGGCGCGCGCTTTTGAAGGCGTGACAAACGTTTTTCACCTGGCGGGGAACGCCCAGCTTTGGGCGCGCGACAAAACTGTCTTTGATCGTATCAATCACGAAGGCACTGAGCTTGTTGTACACTCGGCGCAAGCTGTTGGCGTTCATCGGTTTGTCCATTGTTCCAGCCTGACGACGCTTGTCGGCAGGGGCGCTCCTATCGGCGTTTCGAGCGCCAACGAAAATATGCGCCTTGAACCTGACGACATGCTCGGGGCTTATCCGCGGTCAAAGCTGCTGGCGGAGAGGGTTGTCGAACAGGCAATCGAAAACAGTCTTGATGCAGTGATCGCCTTGCCGACCGAACCATTGGGGCCGGGCGATGACGCGCTGACGCCGCCAACGCAAATGATTCTTGATTTCATTAATGGCGATACTCCCGCCTATATCGACTGCATACTGAACTTCGTGCCGGTGGAAAGCCTCGCGGATGGATTGATCGCTGCGCGCGATGAGGGCGGTAAGGGCGAGCGTTATCTGCTGGGCGGCGAAAACATCCCGATGAAACGCCTGCTCACAGTGCTGGAGAAAAAAACCGGCAAGCGGATGCCAAAAACGAAGATGCCCTATGGCGTCGCGCTGCTCGCGGGCGCCGTCGACACTGGCTTGGTCGCGGCCGTAACGGGTAAATCGCCCAAGGCGCCGCTGACCGGGGTGCGTCTTGCGGGGCGGCAGGTGTCGTTTTCCTCTGAAAAGGCGGCGAATGAACTTGGGTGGCGCGCAAGCGCAGTGGAGCCTGCGCTTGAGCAAACACTTGCCTGGTTTGAGCAGCGCGGACTGCTGAAATCTGTTTAATATTGGCGTGAAGTCGGTAATCATAAGTCGTGATGTGTGAGGACCGATCATGAGCGCGCTGCCCTCTGATGCGAATATTCAACAATGGCTGGCGGGCCGAACTTTTGACGACTGGCGTGAACAGTTCGACCGCGACGGCTACATCGTTTTTGAAAATGTCCTGACGGCTGATCAACTCACATCCGTTAGAGACGCTTTAGCGCCGTATCTTGAAAAAGACATCACTGGGCGCAACGAGTTCGAGGGACACAAGTCCAATCGCATCTATGCAATGCTGGGGAAGTCCACGGTGTTCGCCGATCTGGTCACCCACCCGCTGGCGCTCGCCTTTGTTGAGGCTGATCTCGGCAGAGAGTGTCTGTTATCCGCCTGCCTCGCGATCAATTTGCACCCCGGCGAAACAGCGCAGCCCTGGCATTTCGATGACAGTCATTACCAGTGGCCCCGACCACGCCCATCGTTGGGCGTCAGCACATTCTGGGCGATTGACGCCATGACGGAAACAAATGGCGCAACAGAGATTCTTCCCGGCAGCCATCTCTGGCCGGAGGATCACATTGAAGGCGCAGTGGCTGAGGAAGACTTTGCTCCGGCGTTGAGCCGGGAAGGCGACCCTGGTGCGCGCGACGATGCGATGAAAGTTGTTTTGCCTGCGGGCTCGTTAATGCTGGCGAAAGGAACGCTCTGGCATCGCGGCGGGGCCAACCGGTCTGATGCGCCGCGCCTCATTATCACGCCGCAATATTGTTCCGGCTGGACGCGGACATTGGAGAACATGGCCCTCGCCGTGCCGCAGGAGACAGCGCGCGCCTTGCCGCCGCGCGCGCAGGAATTGCTCGGCTACTCCATTCATCCGCCATTTATGGGCTATGTGGATGGCCGCCATCCGAAGCGGCTGCTTGAGACATAAAGCCCTATCGATGCGCAGTTGGATGAAAGTTCCAGGTCCTCTCCTTATATATGAAGGATGAGCAACAGGGAGATGCGCGATGCAGTTTTCGACCATTCTCGCAGCGATTGATCTTGAAGATGATTTGGCTGAGGGGGTTGTGCGCGCCGCCCACAGCCTTGCCCAAAAAGATGGCGCCAACCTGCTGGTTGTCAGTGTCTGGCCAGCGGTCAGCGCGGTTACGCCGACGTTTTCCGCTGAAGTCGCCGCAAGCTCCGCAGTTCTGTCGCAAAGCGTGATTGAACAGCACCGCAAAGGGAGGGAAGACAGCGTGCAAAGCATTACCGCGCTCGCTGAAAAGCTGGCCCCCGGCGCGAAAGCGGTGGTGCTGGACGGCGAACCAGCAGAGGCGGTGACCGAATATGCCAATGAAACGCATGCGGACCTTATTGTTACCGGGTCCCACCAGCGCAAATTCTGGAATACCCTGTTTCAGGGAAGCGCCTCTCGCGAACTTGTTCAGGAAGCCCCTTGTGCAGTGTTCCTGGTGACGAAAGCGTTCGCTGCGAAGCTCGCTGGCAGGCAATAAAGTTTTGGCTCACGGCTTTTTCTGAAGCACGGTCCAATAGGAATAGTTCCCGCTGTCGCGATCACGGGTTGCAATACGGTTTACCGTTACATACCCCTTTAATACCGAATCTCCGGGCTCCAGAATAAAACCGAGCCGGTATGGCTGACGTTGAGCGTCGCGAGTGTTTATTTGCGCGTGTTCAGTACGTATTTGAAAAAGCCCGTCCTGCCAGTCACCCGCCGCCAGAACTTTAACCTCCTTGCCGTCAATAGTCGCAAGCGGTCGGTTGATGTCTGTGAAGTCAAACGAGACAGTCTGCTGTCCGTCCGGTCCCAGATCAATCACGCCTTCCCATTGATGGGCAAGCGTGTCAGGAATTTTGATGGCTGGAAAAGGTTCAGTCGTGATGTCGGGCGCATAGGTCGCGATCATCGCCTCTCTGACATGGTACAGCGCACGATAATTCATTTCGTTGAGCAATGTTGCAACGACGAGATCCCGGTCCGGATAAATCCATAGCTCCGCCCTCACGCCTGGAGTCGATCCAAGATGATAGATCGTATCGTGTTCTCTGTTATCTCCCCGCAGTTCGTGAACCCAGCCAAGCGAGTAATATTCAACCTTGTCAGCTTGCTCAGGCGATTGCATCTCCAGCATTTCCAATGCTGCCGCGGCGGACAGCAGCTCGGACTTTCCATCAAGGGCGTCACTGAAAAAACGGCCGAACCTTACGAGATCCTTCGCAGTCATGAAGACCCCGCCGGCGCCGCGGGTGTCGATGTCATAGCTGCGATATCGATCGCCTGCGCGTGTGTAGGGTATGGCGGTATTCATGGGATCGACTGGGCTCGTGAAAACGTCAGCGCTCTCCATATCAAGGGGCTCGAACAGCTCCTCTCTTAAAAATTCGCCGTAGGATTTTCCGGAAACCTGCTCAATTATGCGTTCCAGTACCGCATAGCCGATATTTGAATAGCGCTGAGTCAGGCCGGGCCGGAGCATCGCTTTGCCATAGAGAGATATGCTTTCGTCAAGTGAGCGGCGCGCATAATTTTCGCCGGCATGGATTAAGTTGTAGTGTGGGGGAAGGCCCGCGCGATGTGACATCAGCCGTCGAACGATAACGTCGCGAGCATCACCTATCTTGGTTTCGATTTTCGCATTTCCAAGATAATTATTGGCGGGGGCATCCAGATCAATGAGCCCGCGATCCGCAAGCATCATCACGGCGACCGCGGTGATCGGTTTTGACACAGAGGCAAGACGATAGCGCGTATCCGCCGTTGCGCGCTGGCGCTGCTCTTTGTCGCTGAATCCGGACGCATACGCCCAGATTGGCGCCGTTCCATTCGCGACGGCTACCGATGTGGAAGGGATGCCCCATTCAATGACAGTTTCGTCGATACGTTGCTTCAGCCTGGCTGTGTCGACAGTCTCTATGTGTGGTTGATCAGATGCTCGCGATTGAGCGAAAGCAGCGCCTGCATTCGGGCAGATAAATACTATCGCTGTGCAAAATACGGAGAATAAAGCGCATTCAACTGTGTTCTTACTATACATCGGCCAACCTTGTTTGTTTTGTTTCGCCAAAGATGGTGGGAAGTTAGCTCGGAACAAAATGCGGTTGGCGCCTGAATCGGCATATATGATGGCGGTTTCAGCCGTTTCTAGCTAAATAGTGACTGAAACAGGCAATTGGTGGCGTGAATGGATAAACTCGATCGCAAGCTTCTCTCAATCGTTCAGCGCGATAACCGGCTGTCCTATGAACAGCTCGGGATACAGGTTGGCGTCTCGCCGAGCGCAGTCAGAAGGCGGCTGACCCGTCTTCGTGAGGACGGTGTGATTATTGCGGATGTTGCGCTTCTCGATCCCGGGCCAAGTACTGTAACAGTGATTACATCGATCCGTATGGTGAATGAAACGCATCGCACCTACGAAGCATTTAAGAAGAAAATGAAGAAGGCTGCAGAGGTTGCGCAGTGCTATACGGTGTCAGGCGAAGCGGACTTCTTTGTTGTCGCCCATTTCAGTGACCTTCCGAGCTACGAAAAATGGATCGACCGCTATATTCTTAGTGACGATTCCGTGCAAAGGTCGGATACAAATATCGTTTACTCACGTATCAAATATGAGACGGCGATAAATATCTGATATTTACTGTGATGGGTATATATTGATCATTTAGATATGCGTCATTTCAGAAACTCGACATAAAATTTCACATCGTCAGAGACTTCAATGTAATGCCGTTCTTCGGGCAGGATAACAAAGGTGTCATCCTTATTGAGAATGGCTACGGGTTCGCCGCCATCCTCCACGAAAAAGCGCACCGCGCCCTTTTTGACATGCATCAGTCCCCATGTGCCGGGCTTCAGATCGTGATGCGATAAAAGCTTCGATGGTACTGTATCCGATGTGAACACAGGAGTTTCAGCATAGGGCGCTACATGGGCGGGAAGCGTTCTTGCGTTGGTCACGGGTGCTGACCTTTGATTGTGCGATAAACAGCGGCGAACGCTTTAAAGGCGCCGGTATGAAAGCCCGTATTCGATTTGCTGGCTGGCGAACCGTCGATTTCTGTTATTTTCCAATAGGTGGAGCCGCGCCGCGCCGCCTGTAATTCAGCCTCAAAACGGTGGTTTCCATCGACGTGGCGAGGAGGGCGGTCATGTTGTTCTCCATAAGATATATATAAGGTGCATCTTATCTATTGCGTCCGCGGTCAAAATTCAATATATAAAATACATCTTTTAGAGGGTGCGCCATGAGATTGAATTTGCAGACTGATTACGCCTTACGCTTATTGATGCATCTGGCGGTGAACGAGGATCATCTGAGCACGATCGCCGAAGTGGCGGAGCAATATGCGATTTCAAAAAACCACCTGATGAAAGTTGCTCACACCCTGGGCAGGGAAGGTGTGATTGAAACCGTTCGCGGCCGCTCCGGCGGCCTGCGTCTGGCCTGTCCGGCCAGCAAGATAGTTGTTGGCCGTATCGTCAGATTGATGGAGGCTGACCTTGCCCTGGTTGAATGCTTTCAAGGCGGCGCCAATGAGTGCGTCATCACGCCGGCCTGTCGGCTGAAGGGCATGCTTGGCGAAGCGGTGGATGCGTTTTTAAGCATTCTCGATCAGTACACCATCGAAAACCTTGTGCGCCGGAATAGAAAACTGAACACGCTTTTGCGCGTGGAGGCGGCGTAATGGATCATTCTGTCCGGATCGCCAGCGAGCGGCGAGCGCAAGTGCAGGCCGATGCGACGGCGATGGGAATCGACGACGACTATATATCCCTGCTTGTTGATACTTTCTACACCCGGATAAGAGCGGACGCGGAACTTGGACCCATATTCGATAAAGTCATCGGCGACAATTGGGGACCGCACCTGGCGCGAATGAAAGATTTCTGGGCGTCGGTCGCATTAAACGCCGGGCGTTATTCAGGCAAGCCGGTGCCGAAACACCAGAAACTGAGCGAGGCGACGCCAGACCATTTCGTGAAATGGCTTTTATTGTTTCGGCAGACGCTGGAAGACACGGCGCCGTCTCCAGCGGTCGTGTTGTATTTTATGGAGCGAGCAGACCGCATCGCCAACAGTCTGCAACTCGCAATGTTCGGTCTGCCAGGCCTGCGCCGTTAGCAGCGCTCTTTAAAACCCTGGCGCGTCCTGATTTGTAGGTGGATCAGCATGGCTTCATCCTGAGGGCTCATTCCCTTCGTCCTTCGAGACGCCGCTTCGCGGCCCTCAGGATGAAGGGAATATGAGGTGATTTGAATTCAAATCACCGAAGGATGGAGAGATGGGTCAGATAATTGTCAAAACGCTCTGGCGTTATTCAAATGGCGTGACGCCAAACGTCTCGTGAATCTCGGCGGGGCGATACATCGACGTATCCTTGATCACGAGATCGACTTTTAAAAGGTCGGTGATGCGCCGCGTCGGGTCGCCATCGACAAGGATCAGATGCGCGCGTTTCGCTGGCGTTATAGAGCCGAGCGATTGATCGACGCCCATATGCCGCGCCGGTTCAATCGTCGCCAGCTGCAGGACTTCGTTCTCCGGGATGCCGGCCTCTGCGTAGAACTCAAGCTCGCGCAACAGGACAAACCCCGGATAGGCCGCGTCTGTGCCCGGCAACAGACGAATGCCGCTTTCGTGAAGCGTGCGGATCAGCGCGCGCGCGACTTCCGCGGTTTCACGTCCTTCCGCTTCCAGCCCCGCATTAAAGCCTTCTCCTTCGATGAGGGCCGGCTGTGCTGTTTCCGGCAAGTTGTCATGGAATCGCGCCGCTTCGAGTGACACCTTGCCCGGTTCCGCTAGAAACATGCTGCGGAAGATTGAATAGGTCGGGTCATGAGCAATGCCGCGTTCATTCATCAGTGTGATGAAGTCACTAACGGCGTCGGAAGCCAGATCGAGCTGGCCGCCCTCGCGAATGGGAACGATGAAACGCTGTGGCGTGCGCGTGTCGATCTCTTCGGCGTTCATGAAATTCAGGAACAGCATATTGATATGGGTGATTTCATCATAACCGGCGCGGATCGCCTGTTCCGCAGTCATCGAGGAGGGGATGTGCCCGAGGACCTTCATGCCGCGCGCATGGGCGCGTTCGGCAATCGGTTCGACCCAGTCAGGTTCAATAGAGCTGTAAAGCTTGATCCCGCGGAAATCCTGTTTCGCATACCAGTCGACATAGGTGAGGGCGTCTTCCAAAGTCTCAGCGAGTTGTCCTGTTGGCGCTGAGAATTCAGACCTCTTATCGATAAAGCCCATCAGGTAGAGGTCGGGTCCGGCGAAGCGCTCATCGGCAATCTCGCGCCGTAACCGTACAAGAAAGTCCGGGTCATTCGCCATGTCGCGGATGTTAAGGACGCCCGCGGAAAGGTAATTGAACACATTGCTTGTGCCGATATGCGCGTGCATGTCCCAGAGCGCAGGCAACAGCATTTTACCGTCCGCGTCGATTATGTTTGCGCCATCGGGTGCGCCCACGTCACGGTCGTAAACGGCGGCGATCACGCCATCCTGTATAAACACGGTTGACTGGCGCGCGACATCGCCTGTCAGGCTGTCAAACAGGCGAGCGTTCCTGATAACGACAAGGCCGCCGGCGTCGTGGCGGAACTGGTCGGTGAGTTCCATGACGCGCGCATTGGTTGCGTTATCCTGTTTTTCTTTCATGACAGGCATGGCGCCTGTCATCCCCTTTGGCGCGATTGCAAACCATCCGTAATCTGCGCCGAAAAGGTTCTGGTTTTCGTCGAGCCAGATATATTCCGGAAATGGGGTGTCCGTATAAAGCGCATAGAGCGTCGCCGTTACGGCGCCGTCAGGACCGGAAAAATCGACGGTTTCAACTTCCCGCAGCGAAATCTCGCCAGTGGGAAGGGTCGGCATTTTCTGATCTGCATCGTTCACAAGCGCGCGGGCGAGAATCGCCGAATGCTCAGGGATCGTTGTGGCGGCGCCGAGATTATAAAGCGCCGGAGCGGTCAGGCGTGTCTCGCCGGAGCCGGTTCCAGTGTTCCAACTGGCGAGGTTGTCCTCTATCGAAAAACTGTCGTCGACATTGCCCTTTGTATAATTGAGACCGTTGACGCGGATGGATGTCGGAACGCCATTGTTGTCCAGGCGGTATTGCGCCTCCAGCTCCGGGCCGCGCCCTCTGTCGTTAAAGGAAAAGGTCAGGGACAGTGCGCCGTCTTCGACTGTCTCTGCGATCATTTCGCCTGACGGCTCGCCAATGGTTAGCCAGTCATAACTCCGCGTCTGCGCGTTTGCTGCGCCTGGCATGGCGCCGATTACGCATCCGATCACCGCTGCAAAACGACATGAGAGTATATTAAAGCGCATGGAGCCACCCCTGAATTTTTTTGTTATCGATGGGTAGCATAGCGCTTGCCGGTTGGCGATCAGCGCGATGCTGATTTTGCTATAGCTTTTTGCCAAAAGAGCAGGAAGACAGTTGAAAGTTCAATAGCGGTTACAATAAATCGCTGCATGTCAGGCAGGCCCACATCCGCCATGGAGACAAGTCGCATAAGTCCCCCGAAAAAAACGGCGCCGACAATGATGCGCAGCAAAGTCGTGTGCGTTTCAATGCGCGGGATCATATAAATCAGCAGTGCGGGCAGTGCGAAATACCAGCCAAACATGTACCGAATCTGGCTGTCGGCGTTTGGCGTGACGATTTCTGTCGGCATAAATCGTTCAGCGCCCTGGAGTATCCCAAGACCGCCGAAAAAAATCGGTATCACGCAAAGAACGCCAATCGTCACTTGCAGTCCAAGTTTTGCACCCATGGGATATTCACCTTTTTTCAAACCTATAATACGATATTTAAATAGTACATATTTCGTACTATTTAAGTATCGTGTAATTAATGAGGTGTGTAATGTCAACGACGCTGATAATTCTTGTCATCGGACGCGCCCTGGTCGCGTCGCTCTTTTTTCTTGGCGGCGTCAATAAGGTCTTCAGCTATAGTGAAACGCTTCTGGACATGAACGCGGCCGGTCTCGAGCCTTCAGCTCTGCTTTTACCCTTGACGATCATATTCGAAGTTGGTGGCGGATTAGCCGTAATGTGCGGCGGACGACCGGCCATTGCGGCGGCTCCGCTGCTTGCAGCTTTTACGCTGGCGACAAATGTTTTCTTTCATCAATTCTGGGCGTTCGATGGTCCCATGGCGCAAATTGAGCTATCTTTGTTCTTTAAGAATGTTTCGATCGCTGGCGCACTGTTATATATCGCTGCTGCTTCCAAAATGGCGGATCAACCGAAATGAGCTCTGACGCCGAGCGATTATTGATGAGTATAAGCGCCGTGATGCGGTCGTTTCGGATTAAGCCGGAGGCCCAAACGAGGTCTGCAAAATTTCTCAAATATAACCCGACTGATTTTCAGACTCTGCGGCTGCTTGCAGACGAGGCGCATGTAACGCCGTCGATACTCGCCGATCGCCTGAGAATACCCCGCGCAACGGCAACATCACTCACGGACCGGCTGGAGAAAAAAGGTCTGCTTCATCGGCGTCACTCTGCAGATGACCGGCGGAGCATAACGCTAACGCTGACCCCTCGCGGGAAGAAGGCCGCCGCCGCTATCGCCGAGGAAGATATGGACAACTGCCGGTTGATGCTGGATGCGCTGGATGCCTCACAAAGACAGTCGTTTCTTAAAAACCTGGAAAAGATTGCGCAGAGAGTGAGCCAGGAAGACTAAACTGACCTGGTCAGTCTGGCTGGATGCGCAAGCAGTTCGCGATCTCACCTTTAGTAAGTTCGTCCCTTCCACTGGCCGCCGCGACCCTGCCAGTGGCGCAGGGCGGATGAAAATGTCATCGCTGTGTAAAGTGTCGCGGCGACGGGCAGCGCCGCCGTTTCCCATGGCGGCCGGTGATAGAGTCTCAGCGTCGGCCAGTAAGTGTACGCCATGACCGCCCAGGCGATGAGCGCAAAGAGCGCCGCTGTCATATCGCCGTGCCAGCCAAGGGTCAGCGCGACAAGCGGCGGCGTCAGATAGATGAAGGCCATGCCCAGCACTGTCCCCGCCAGAAGCAGCGGTGAAAAGTTGAGTTGCGCATAAGCGGTGCGCGCCACCATATTCCAGATTGAAGATAAGGACCGGTTATCCCGCATGCTGACGGCCTCATCGTCAGCAAGCCCCAACCATATTTTTGTCGATGGCGTTGTGTCCTTGACGGTGCGCGCCAATGCGCAATCATCAATCAGATCGCCCTTGAATTTTTCGACGCCGCCGATCTTTTGCAAAACATCCGCCCGCACGAGCATGCAGCCGCCAGCCGCGGCCGCAAGATTGTCCGTCGGGTCATTGGCGCGGGGGAAGGGGTACAGTTTCTGAAAGAAATAGATGAAGGCCGGGATCAACAGCGCCCCCCAGGTTCCGCGCGCATCAAGGCGCGCCATCAGGGAGGTGAGGGCGAGATTGTCCATTTCGGCTTTGGCGACAAGGCGCGTGATCGTGTCTCTGGCCAGAACGATGTCGGCGTCTGTCAGGAGAATATATCTGGCGTCGGGCGCCGCGTCAGCGGCTTGCCTGAGGCCAGCCTGCACCGCCCACAACTTGCCGCTCCAGCCGGACGGCAGTTCTGGTACGTCGGCGATCTGTATGTCGCGCGCAGCCCCCTCAGCAGTCGATCTGGCGATATCGGCGGTGCCGTCAACGGAATGATCGTCTGCGATCACCAGTGACAGCACCCCGCGATAGTCACTTTCCATATAGGCTGAGACAACGGCCCCGATGGACGCGGCCTCATCGCGCGCCGGAACGACAGCGGCGATGGTCGGCCACTTTGCTGGTGGCGGCGCAGCTTCAAGGCGTTGGTCGGCGCGCCAAAAGCCGCCTCTGACGAAATAAAGCCACAGCCAGGCGCAAAGGGACGCCAGAGATAAAAGGGTCAACATCATGGATGGCTTTACGCTGCACCGCCATGGCCCGCAACGCTTGGAAATGTGGCGAAAATCCTTATGGTGCGCGGCGATGTCTTCAACCCTGGAAACCGCCCCTGATACGCCCGCTGCGCCCGCCAAAAGCGGCGCTCCCGAGACGCCGTCCGGAAAAGGCGCCGGCGATGAGAATTTCCCCGTTGGCTCGTTTCTGCTGCCGAAGCATTTGCGCCCGCATGTCGCGACCTATTACGCATTTGCGCGCGCCATCGATGATATTGCTGACAACCCGGCGCTGTCGCCTGAGGAGAAGATTGCGCGCCTTGAGAATTTCGATGCGGCGCTGCGCGGCGAGCCTGGTTTTGAGCATGGGTTTGAAAAAGCCCACGCGTTGCGTGAAAGCATGGCTGTGACGGGCGTGACCACAAAACATGGCTCGGATCTCGTCGCGGCGTTTGTCCAGGACGCGCAGAAGAACCGCTATGCGACATGGGACGAACTGCTCGGCTATTGCGATCTGTCGGCAAATCCGGTGGGTCGTTATCTGCTCGATCTTCATGGCGAAGACCCGGCGGGCTATCGCCAGTCGGACGCATTGTGCACGGTCCTGCAAATCGTCAATCACCTGCAGGATTTCGGCGATGACAAGCGTGAGCTTGATCGCGTTTATATAGTTGGCGACTGGATGGCGCGCGAAGGCGTGACGATCAATGATATTGACGCCGGCGCCGTGACGCCGGGGCTGCGCCGCGTCATGGATCAGATGCTTGATGGATGTGAAGCGCTGATGGTTGAAGCGCGCGCGCTGGCGCCGGTTTTAAAGTCGCGGCATCTGGCGATGGAATCGGCAGTAATTGTCAATCTCGCTGACCGGTTGATTACATTGTTGCGCAAAGGCGATCCGCTGGCGACGCGCGTTGCGCTAACAAAGGTTGATTTCGCATCTGCAGGCATTCGCGGCGCTGTCAGCGGTTTTTTTGCGGCCGGGCGTCGGAGCGCATCATGAACAGCGCCGCAACCGTCATGACGATTGATGACGCCCGCCGTCATGCGCAGGAAACCGTAGAACGGTCGGGCACGTCGTTTGGCGCCGGGATGAAAATCCTCTCCGGAGAACGGCGTGAGGCGATGTATGCAGTTTACGCCTTCTGCCGCGAGGTCGATGATATCGCCGATGAGCCGGCGCCGCTTGCAGAAAAGAAAACGCAGCTTCAGTCATGGCGAGCGGAGATAGACCGGCTTTATCGTGGTGAGCCGACATTTCCCACAGGCATTGCGCTTCTGGATCATGTCCAGCGATTTAATCTGTCGAGGGACGAATTCATTTTAATGATCGAAGGCATGGAAATGGATGCCGAGGGACCGATCGTCGCTCCGCCCATGGAAAAGTTGCTCGCTTACACCCGCCGGGTTGCCGGCGCGGTGGGCATGCTTTCCATGCCGGTTTTCGGCGCCCCGCAAAATGATGCGGCGCGTGATTTTGCGCTGTCTCTCGGGGACGCGCTGCAACTTACAAATATTCTGCGCGATATCGAAGAAGACGCAGCGGAAGGGCGGCTTTATCTTCCCCGGGAACTTCTCGAAAAACATGACTGTCCGCTGACGCCTGACAAGATCACCGATGCGCCCGGCCTGCCGACGGTGCGCGCAGAGGTGGCGGCGATGGCGCGGGAGAATTTCGCCAGAACGCGCGTTGCGTTGCAAACGCTTGACTGGCGCGTCCTGCGCCCCGCGCTTTTGATGATGGGAGTTTATGAGCGCTATCTCGATAAAATGACGGCGCGCGGCTGGGCGAACGGACAACCGAAACTATCGATGTCAAAGCTTGAAAAAGCAATCATTGCGGCGCGCTGGTACTTTGCGCCGAAACTTTCCTCCTAGAAACCTATATTCACCAAGGCGAGCGCCATGAATACTCCGATTGAATATGATGACACCGCCTATGCAGTGGGGCGCCCGTTCGGACCGGACCGATGGCGCACGATCGCGCCCGACATGCCGGCCGGCCTCTATGTCGTGCGCGATGCTTTCCCGCCTGGGATGTTGGTGATGCAAAGCTTTTTAGACCCGGCGTTTTGCGATGCGCTTGTTGCGGAATGTAATCCGCTGCCAGGAATTCGTCAGGGTTCAGCCACTGGAGGGTATGACGTCTCCACGACATACCGCGATGGTCGAACATCCGAAACGGTGGATATCTACAAGCTTCAAACGGATGTCGTTGAGCTAACCCGCCGAATTTTTGAATCAAGCATCGCGCCGCATTATGGTTGTGATTTTGAATGGTTTGAACGCCCTGAAATCCTTCGGTACAATCAGGGCGGGGAATATAAGCCGCATTCTGATTCCGATAACTGGTTTGCTGAGGAAAGAGTCTGGCGGCGCGTGCTCGACCGCGATATTTCAATTCTTCTCTATCTCAATGAGAACTATGGCGGCGGTGAAATCGCCTTTCCGAATTTCGGCGTGAAGTTAAAACCAAAACGGGGCATGCTGATCGCTTTTCCTTCTGATTGCCGCTTCATTCATACGGCGCGGCCTGTAGAGACGGGAATACGATACGCGCTTGTCTCTTGGGCGGCGGTCAGAGGATCGGCGCGCGTTCAGGAAAAGCCCGGCGATATCATACGGATGTAATCATGAGCCGCGTTCACATTATTGGCGCTGGTCTTTCCGGCCTCGCCGCCGCAGTTCGCCTTGTTGAGGCCGGGCGGTCAGTTACCGTTTACGAAAGCGCAGGACAGGCCGGCGGGCGCTGCAGATCTTTCTATGACAAGCATCTTGAGCGTGACATCGACAACGGCAATCATCTCATCATGTCAGGCAACAAGTCGGCATTGTCCTTTCTGGACCGCATTGGCTCTGACGATCCGCTGACGGGCCCGCCATTCGCGCACTATCCGTTTGTCGATGTGAAATCAGGCCAGCGGTGGACCGTGCGGATCAATGAAGGGCCGATCCCGTTCTGGGTGTTTGATAAGGAAACGCGCGTGCCGGAAACGGGGCTTCTCGATTATGTGAAAGCGGGCGCCATAGCGTTTGCCGGAGATGAAAAAACCGTTGCTGATATCGTTGATCGTAACAGTGTTCTCTATGAGCGATTTTGGGAGCCGTTGACGCTCGCGGTCTTGAATACCACGCCGCAAATTGGTCAGGCGAAGCTTTTGTGGCGTGTGATCCAAGAGACGTTTTTGCTAGGCGGGCAAGCGTGCGTGCCGATGACCGCCAAGCGTGGGCTTGGCCCGGCTTTCATCGATCCGGCGGTTAAGTTTATCGAGTCGCATGGCGGTGTTGTTCGCTTAAAGGCGCGGCTGCGTAACGCCGTGATTGAAGGAGGTGAGGTAACGGCGCTCAACTTTGCTGATGAGACGGTCACGCTGGAAGAGGGGGATCAGGCAGTCTTCGCTATTCCGCCTTCGCGGCTGAAGCAATTGATGCCGGAGGTTGACCCGCCGGATGATAACGCCAGCATTTTGAACATTCACTATCGCATGGGCGCGCCTGTGCCAACAAAGGCGCTGGGCGAAGGGCCGTTTATCGGGATGATTTCAAGCGCCGGGCAGTGGGCGTTTGTCCGCGACGATGTCATCAGCCTGACAACATCGGCGTCAGACGCCATCGGCACAGATGATCTGCCCAATGACGATGTGGTGTCGCAAATCTGGCGCGAGACGCAAACTGCGCTTGACCTCGGCGACGTTGATTATGAGCGAGTGCGGGTTATTCGTGAAAAACGCGCGACGCCGGATCAGTCGCCGCAAGGCGCATCAAGACGGCTCAAACCGGAAACCCGCTGCCGAAACCTTTTCCTCGCCGGTGACCACATAGATACAGGCGTCCCCGCAACGATTGAAGGGTCGATACGGTCGGGGGACCGGGCGGCGGATTTGGCTCTAAATTCACTCAATTTATCATGATAATTATCAGCCTCTCGCTCATTCTGGCGAAAGCCGGGGCCCATAATGATTGGGCTTTGCAATGAGCGGTGGTGAAATGGAAACACAAGCTCAAAAATTCATTGGCGTTGTCTGCGGATTAAAATCCGAAGCGCAAACCGTTTCAGCGGTTGTTGATTCTTCTAAAGTTCTTGTTGGCGTTTCCGGCGCCAATGCGGGGCGTGCGGAGGACATCGCCAGAAGCCTGTGCAACCAGGGCGCGGTGGCGATCATCAGCATTGGCGTGTCGGGCGGGCTCGATCCGGCCCTGCAGCCGGGTGACCTTATCATGGGCGATCAGGTGATCGGCGACGATGGCGGGCGATATGAATGCGACCGTTATCTGACCGGCGTGGTGCGCGATGAGATCGGTGCGCGCGGCGCCAGAACGGGCACGCTATTCGGCTCGGATGAGATTATCGAAAGCGCACAGAAGAAAGCGGCGCTGTTTCAAAATCACGGCTGCCTGGCGGTCGATATGGAAAGTCACGGTGCGGCGCGGGCGGCGGCGGAGCGTCAAGTCCCGTTCCTGGCGATACGCGCGATTGCTGATCCGGCGGGCCGGGCGCTGCCAAAAGCGGCGTTGAGCGCCGTCGCGCCCGATGGGTCCACGAGAGTTTTAAAAACACTTGGGGCTGCATTGCGCGACCCCAGACAATTTCCGGAATTGATGAAGCTCGGTTCGGACAGCGGCGCGGCGACGAAAACCTTAAAGCGCGACCTTGGCCCGCTCTTTGACCGGCTTTTTGTGAGCCTCGACCTTTAAGCGGCGAACTCTTTGGATTTGTCGATCAGCGTCGTCGCGTTTTTACGCGCTTCCGCTTCTTCTTTTTCCCGCTTGATCTTGGTCATTTCGTCTTCGACGATTTGTTCATGAACGTCTTCAGCAGGACGTGCGTTCGTCAAATCAATCTCTTTGGCCATCGGGCCTTCGGTTTTGATCTTGAACATGTTCGGAATGCGGAACATCTTCAGCGGGTTTTTGACGGCGTCCATGGCTGCTGTCGGCTCATACCCGCAATGCGCCATGCAGTTGGCGCATTTCTCATATTTGCCGGTGCCGTATTTTTCCCACTCGGTTGTTTCCATCAGCTCATTGAAGGAGGAAACATAACCCTCGCCGAGAAGATAGCAGGGCTTTTGCCAGCCAAAGACGTTGCGCGTCGGCGAGCCCCATGGGGTGCACTCATATTCCTGATTGCCGGCGAGGAAATCCAGGAAAAGTGAAGAGTGTGAAAGGTTCCAGAGCCGCCCGCGCTCTTTGCCGATCTTGAAGATGTCGCGGAACAACTGCTTTGTTTTCTGGCGCGACAGGAAGCTTTCCTGGTCTTCCGCGCGCTCATAGGCGTAGCCTGGAGAGATCGAGATGTTGACGCCAAGGTCGGTCGCGAAATCGAGATAGTCCGCAACCTGCTTCGCGGTCATGTTGTCAAAGATCGTCGCGTTGACATTGACCTGGAAGCCTCGCTCCTGCGCGGCTTTGATCGCTTTGACGGCGATTTTGAAGGTGCCTTTCTGGTCAACCGCATGATCGTGCTCTTCTTCAAGGCCATCAAGGTGAACCGAGAAAAACAGGAACGGGGACGGTTTGAACAGGTCCAGCTTCTTTTCAAGAAGAAGCGCATTCGTGCAGAGCGATACGAACTTTTTACGCGCAACGATGCCTTCGACGATTTCGCCGATTTCTTTGTGGATCAGGGGTTCGCCGCCCGGGATCGCCACAACCGGCGCGCCGCATTCATCAACTGCATCGAAGCATTCTTGCGCTGAGAGGCGCTTGTTCAGGATCGGCGCTGGATAATCGATCTTGCCGCAGCCGGGGCAGGCGAGATTGCAGCGGAACAATGGTTCCAGAAACAGGACCAGCGGATATTTCTTACGGCCCATCAGGGTTTGCTTCATGACGTAAGCGCCGATGCGAACCTGTTGATGAATTGATACTGACATAGCCGTCTCCAGACTTGTTTTGGTTTTGTACGGTTGGGGCGCTTAAGCGGTTTCGACTGCCCAGGATTTCATCGCGTCCTGGGGGCGCGGCACTTCGGCAAGCTCGCGAGGGAGCTTGAAGTGGATATTTTCTTCAACGCCGTCAAGGGTTTCCACCGTGATCTCACGGTAGTTGCGCAGGCGCGCAATGGTTTCCTGAACCAGAGTCTCAGGTGCAGAGGCGCCGGCGGTCAGGCCGACCGTCTTGACGTTTTCCAGCCAGGCCGGATTGAACATGGAGGCGTCTTCGATGAGGTAGCTCGGGATGCCGAAATTCTCGCCAATCTCACGCAGACGATTGGAGTTCGAAGAGTTATGGGCGCCAACGACCAGCAAGAGATCTACCTGCTTGGCCATAGCGATCACCGCCGTCTGACGGTTTTGCGTCGCATAGCAGATATCGCGCGTATCCGGACCAACAATCTTGGGGAAGCGTTTTTTCAGCGCTGCGATGACGTCCTTTGTATCGTTTACGGAAAGTGTTGTCTGCGTGACGAAGGAAACACGCTCGTCATCTGAGACTTTCAGATCGGCGACATCTTCGGGTTCTGAAATGACGTGCACCGTGCCGGGTATCTGGCCAAGCGTGCCTTCCACTTCCGGATGTCCGATATGGCCGATCAGAACAATGTCGTATCCCTTCTCGGCATAACGACGGCCTTCCTTATGGACTTTCGTCACCAGCGGGCAGGTGGCGTCAATGACGCCGAGTTCGCGCACAAGCGCGCCATCTTCAACTTTTTTAGCGACGCCATGCGCGGAGAATACCGTGACGGCGCCGGTCGGGATTTCATCGACTTCCTCGACGAAAATCGCACCGCGCTCGCGCAGCGTATCAACAACCCGTTTGTTGTGAACAATCTCATGGCGGACATAGACAGGTGCGCCATATTTTTCGAGCGCCCGCTCGACAATATCGATGGCCCGTTCCACACCAGCGCAAAACCCGCGCGGTTGCGCCAACACAACCTTTAACTGCTCCGTCGCCGCCGCCATTCTACTGCCCCTCTAAAGCAAGATACCTGTGCTCAAAGCCTTATTTCACGCGACCGCTGTCCAGACAAGTTGCGCCTGACGTGATTCTGATCGATTTATCCGACTTCCTATAACCGGTCTTGCGCTGCAGTGCAAAACAACCCGGGTAACATTCTCGAAAGGGCGCCCAGCACGCCCCCGGAACGGCTTGGCGGGGCCAATTGGCTCGTGTAGCGTCTTTCGCGGGAAATACAGGGTGGGGTTATCAATGTTCAAAAAGTTTTCCGGCGGCGGCGATCAGTCATGGCCGCTGGCCAAGATTCTTGCAGCGCTCAAAGGCAAATATGGCGAGGCGGACGAGCTCGGCGAGGATGGGCCGCTGAAGGTCTTCGGCGTTCAGGACAACGGGGTCAATTTCGTGGTCGCCGTGATGCAGACAGCGCCTGAATCGGGCAGTGTGGTGGAACTGGGGTTTCTGGCCCGCTTCATCGGATTCCCTGTAGACGCGCCTCAAGTCGAAAATCTCAACCGTAACTTGCATATCAGCGTTGCTTCCATGGAAGGGGCGGATCTCTTCCTGATGGCCGGCGTTCAGGTGAGCGGCGCTTATGATCAGGGGCAATTCACGCTGATTCTGGAAGCCTGGCGGCGTGACCTGATGGTCACCCTGCAGGGGATCAGCGGCGACGGGCAGTCACTTGCTGAGGCGTTTCCAGCGGCCAGGATGGCGGCGGCCCGCCGCTTCGCCGCCAATAAAGCGCCGGACGCCGACGCGCCGATTGATGTTTTGTCGCGTTTTCTTGGCGGCGACGACGCCTCGAAACAGTTCTGTGATTCATGCGGCGGGCGCGGCAAACGAGGTCTCATCGCGCGCACCTGCAGTGACTGCGGCGGGGAAGGCTTTGTGATGGGGCGTCGGTAACCCTTACGAATACATGAGCAGCGGGTATGCGGGGATATGGTTCATGAAATCAAAGTTGGTCCGTTTGAAAGGTCCGAATTAAAAGGCTTGGCGAAATCGCTTTTCCGCCGATTAATTATGGACAAAGAAGCGGAGGTGGTCGGCGGGTACCAGGCCTTGATCCTGTTCGCTTGTTTTGCGTTGTTCAGTATACTTAGCGGCGTGCTCGCTTATTTTTTTGGTGGAATGTCCGCAGCCCGAACAGCTGCTGGCGGTCTTAAGCTGGCTGGCGAGGCGGCGGAGATTACAGCGCTCGTTATATTTTTGGGCGCCGTCATAGTTCCAGCAGCGCTGATGACTGTTTTTGTTCGTCGGTACTCATACGACCTTGCTGGGGTGTCCATCGTTGCGTCTCGTCTCATTCGCCCAAAATCTCCTCCGGCGTCCAAAAGTATAGAAGATGTGAAATATTGGCTGCGCAACGACCCTAAACGCGTACGATCCGAAACAGAGGAATATCTAGGTAAAGCGCCAGAACACTTACTGCCGGAAAAATTACGATCAGCGTTGTTCGATCTGAAAAAAGGCCAGTCCGAATATCCGTACATGATTGTCCGCGGCATGTTCGAGAAGAAATATTGGTGGCTTTATGTTATGTCCAAATATCGTACGTTACGTCCTTATGAACCAGGCGGAGGCGATGATGCGCATTACTTTGTTTTGGCGCGCGCACTACGCAATGCAATAAAGATGTCGCTTGCGTTTGACGCCTTAGACGTCGAATTGCGTGATGAGGCTGCGACTGGTTCGCGTTGGTGGTGGGATTATTATTCCCGAACGGATTACCAGCACCTTCCCATGTGGGATGACCATGATATGCCGATGCGGTTTCGCACAGCCTCACCGCATCTGAAGTGGCCGGATCTGGCTTCTGGCTCGTCTGACGGTGAAATTCCAATTTTTCGCGCATTCTCCTGCCTGGAAAATCCGATGGGCTTTGAAATTCGCGTGCTTTGTCTTCGGGATGTTATTGCGAAAATGGCGGATATTGCCGGCGACCTTCTTAGTGACGCCAGCGGCGCTGATCCCGATAGTATCAGCAAACGCCATGAACGCGTAGCATATTATTTGTCCGTCTTGGCGACGACCAAATTGAAAATGATCGGAGGGCACAATTATCGAGATATGTTACCCAAAATGGGGCGCGATACGACCGAAAAACCGCTATTGGCGCGCCTTGATGGCGGCCCTGTGCGACTGGCTGACGTTGAAGACCCGAATGATATAATCAATGCTGATTGGGCGATTTGCTGGGATCCCAACCGTATTACCTGGGCGGACTTGAAACCGGGCGCGGATGGGGAGTTGTTACAGGCGCTTGCGCTGATGACTGATGCGGTGAACGAAGCAATGAGAGATATGGCCCGGCCAATCCGCCTCAAGCGCAGCGATGTTTTATTTCTGGATAATCGACGAACGCTTGTCGGACGCTTCGAACGCAATTTTTCGAAGAGCCGGTCGTTTAAAAATCTGATCTTAGGCCATCCAGGTCAATGGTGGCTGCGTCGTTTTTACGGTTTTCGAGTCAGCAAGACGTCCGATTCCGATGCTGGCGCAATTGGACAGAGGGAAACAACACGCTTTCCTGACTCAGACGATCTGATTCAACACAAGCCTGACGCTGATTGTGACGGAATAGCAACTGCGCTCGAAACCGACTTTTAGGCCTATGGATTTTTCAGGCCAGTCAATTTATCGCTCCCTTGACAACATTTTAATTAAACCGAAAATTTCTCATGACTGGTTTCAAATCTACCATTACGGAAACAGCCGCGCTCGTTGAGGCGGCGCTTGACGAATTCCTGCCGTCACAGGACGGGCCTTTGGGCCGCGTCGCAAACGCCATGCGCTGGGGCGCGCTCGATGGCGGCAAGCGGTTGCGTCCTTTTCTGGCGATCGCCGCAGCGGACATGTTTAATTGCCCGCGCGAGCGGTCTGTGCGGGTCGGCTGCGCGGTGGAGATGATCCATTGCTATAGCCTCATCCACGACGATCTGCCGGCGATGGATGACAGCGACCTGCGCCGTGGGCGACCTTCGGTGCACAAGAAGTTCGATGACGCGACGGCGATCCTTGCGGGCGATGCGCTGCTGACCCAGGCGTTTGAAATTCTCGCCGAGAAAGAAACCCACCCCGATGGGGATGTGCGCTGCGCGATTGCGCTGGAGCTTGCCCGCGCCTCCGGCAAGGAAGGCATGGTCGGTGGACAGATGATCGACATCTATGCTGAGCAGAAGGATTTTGACCTCGCCGGCGTCACGCAATTACAGCGTTTGAAAACCGGCGCGCTGATCCGCTTCTCCGCTGTCGGCGGCGGACTGATCGGCGAGGGCGATGGTGGCGAAATCGCCGCGCTCACCGCTTATGCGGAAGATTTGGGGCTCGCTTTTCAAATTGTCGACGACATTCTCGATGCGACCGCGGATGCGCAGACGCTGGGCAAGCCGGCCGGGCAGGACGCGGAGATGGATAAGGCGACCTTCATCAAGCTTCTCGGCATGGACGGCGCCAAATCAAAAGCGGCTGAACTCGTCGAGCGCTGCAAGGCGCATCTTGATCGTTTCGGCGACGCCGCCGCGCCGTTGAAGGGCGCCGCGGATTTCGTCTTCGAGCGGAAGAGTTAGCTTGACCCGGCGGCGCCGCTGCGCGACCATTGACGCCGATGGCGCGCAAAGTTGTGAAAATCCTTCATACGCTCGCCGCCTGCGGACTGATCGGCGGGCTTGGCTGCTACATGATTATGCTTGTCGCCGCGCCACAGGCGCAGTCGACGCCTGCCGCCTACGCCGATCTGCGGCAATCCATTTCGGTGATCAGTAACTACGTATTGCTCCCGTCTCTGGCGCTCGCGCTTGTTTCGGGTCTGCTCTCGATGGCGGTTCACCAACCCTTTCTGGATAAGGGATGGGTATGGATCAAAGCGTTGCTGGGCATTCTCATGTTCAAGGGCGTTTTGACGATTGTCAGCGCGAAAGCGGATTACGCCGCAACAGTCGCTTTGAGAATCGCAAACGGCGAAGCGCCGGCCGATGCGCTCGGAGCGCTGCTCGTCCTTGAATGGTGGACCCTGGTCGCCGTCATGGCGATTTCAATCGCGAATATCGTTTTAGGCGTCTGGCGCCCGAGGTTTATGCGGCAATCGCCAACAGTCATGATGCGCTCAACTGAGGCGGATCGCGCGTCGGGCGGTGCGAAATTGAAGCCTTCAGGCGTTGATATCGACCGCGCCGCTTGAAGGCCTTGCTGACTTTGTTTTGAGCGGAAGAGTTGATACTTTTTGAAATTGATGAAATTTGAGTTAGACGCAAAAGATACACGTGCAAGAGTAAGGGAAGAATTTTCCGAACTCATGCACGGCAGTTCGGTCGTAATGAAAAGGAAAGACTACTATACTTTCCGAAATGCGGCGGAATTCGATTTTGTCTTTTTAACTGGACTCGAATTTCGAGGAATGATGTTGCCGCGCAGCTCGGTTGCATACTTTCAGCCCGCAATTGCAATTTGTCATAAAGAACTTTCGCGAAAATTCCGCAAACTCCAAGATAAAGCTTTTTCAAACGAAAATCGAAGAAAAGAACGTTGGGAGCCGCCAAATTTCCTGCATCTTTATGCGTTACGCGGTCGTAAAGAAGTAATGTATGGTGAGCTTGAGCCGTTAATTGGCGCAGCAAAGGATGAGTTTAGAGGGTTTTTAGCGGATATAGGACACTTTGAATCTGTAAGCGATCCAAAAACACTTCTTCATTTTTTGGATAAAGTGAAAGGACTATATGGACCAACCGGCCTGGCCCTTCAGATTGTTCTTCAAAAATATGTATTATCGAAAGTTGAGTATCATAGGGAGTTTGGCGAGCGCGAATTACCGCCATACCATCGTGCACTTTATCAATCAGTCCTGAAAGATGATGAAAACCTTAGCTGGTTTGTCGGTTGAGATTGAGCCAAGCCTTCACATGGATGACGGCAATCTTAAGCCATCGTTTCCTGCTCTAACCGATCCAACAGTGCATCAATCCCATTCGATGCGATGAACGAAGAAAACTCTTCGCGCTTCACTAGCATGATCGAAACGCCGGAAACGATAATGTCGATGGCCTTGTGCTCGCCGGACTGCAGCTTGCGTACGCGCCAGTCGACCATAATCGGCGCATCGTCCTTGCGTTCGAACTGGGTGCGGACAATCACATCGCGCGAGCCTATGGCTTTCGCGTCAACCACTTCCAGCGGCTTGCCGACAATTTCTTCAAACTGTTCGGCGTAGAGCTTGGTGATGTAGGGCGAGAAGATTGAGTTATAGCGCGCTGTCTGTGCGTCGGTCATGGTCTTGCGCGATTCGCCCAGCATGAACTTGCCGATGGTCTCAAGCGCGAGGCCGTCCGACAGCACCACGCGAAAATTCTCAAGCCGTTCTGCTTCGCTCGCATCCGCATCGGTCAGCGCGGTCGTTGCGCCGGCGGTCAGCGCCTTGGCGAAGTCGATGGCGCTTTCAATGTTGCTGTTTTGGGTCTCTGCAGCGGGTTCGGCGTCCTGCGCCACAACGGGTGCGGTTGCGGAGGCGGCGGCGATCAACGCAGCGAGAATCCGGAAGCGAGACATAAACATAACGGCCATCCTGTAATATGCGCGATCTGGGGCGCCCCGATAGAGTTCACACAATATGGAACGATTGCGGCGGTATTCCAGCGAGCATCGATCAAAAGTTCGGCGCCCGGGTTAAAAAGTGGAAAGTGTGTGGTTTTGGCGACCCTAGGGCTGTGTCTAGGTATTGCGAGCTAAGGCGTTGAATTTAATCGCCTTTAAAGACGGTTGTTGGCTCGCTGGCATGAGCGGATCGTTTGTCGGCATAGCGAAAGGCGGCCGGCAGGACGAGGAGGGTGCAAATCAGCGTGTAGGCGATGGCGATCGATAACAGTTCCCCCATGCTCGCCGTGCCGCGATGCGGGGAGAGCATCAGGCTCCCGAAACTGGCGACGGTGGTCAAGGCCGAGAAAAGAACCGCTCGCGGCGTTGAGGTGCCGAAGACGCCTTCACCGGCGGCGACCTGTTCATGGCGAAGCACCAGATGGATGCCGCTGTCGACGCCGATGCCGATTAACAGCGGCAGCACGATGACATTGGCGTAGTTGAACGGAACGTCGAGAATGACGCCCGTCGCCGCTGTCAGGATCGCCGCCAGAAGGAGCGGGAAGAGAATCAGAAATACCGTTTTGACTTGCCGCACCAGCAGCCAGAGAAAAATTGCGATGATCGCGAAGGCGATGGATGTCGCCTGCAACATCGCGTTTGAAATAATCTCGCCGGCTTTTTCCGCCTGATAGGCGCCGCCTGCAAGGTCAGGAAAGAGCGCTTCCACCTCATCGACAAATTCATCAAGCGCGCGCCGGTCGCGCAAGTCTTTTTCAGGCAGAATGTCAACGCGCCATGATCCGTCCGGCGAGTAATATCGCTCGCGCAAAGAAGCGGGCAGCGCGTCCATATCGACATAATCGGCGGTCATCTGTGTGCGCAGCAGGTCAATCAATTGCGGCCAGTAGGCGAAGACATTTTGTTGCAGGTTTTCAGTGAACGCCGGGTTTTCAGCCGCTTCCAGATCGCCGAGCAGCGCGGCGAGGCGCCCGCCTGGACCATCCGTATGCGCCTCACTGAGGCGTGCGCGTAATGCGGCGACGCCGTCCGCAGCGCCGGGCCCTTCAACGCTTGCGGGTTCGGCGTCAAGGGCGAAAACGAGGGTGCCCGCGCCGAAATCGATAAGTTCCAGTTTCTCATCCTGGTCTTCGGGCACGAAATCAGGCAGCGACCGCGTGCTGGCGACGGAGGCGAGGGCGCTCGCCCGGGCCGCGCTGTCGAGAGCGTCTTCCTGTGACCCGACAAGGCGCGACAGGCGATAAGGCGCGGTCTCCGTATCGTCGAATAAGAGGTTGAAACCTTTGACCGATGGCGCATTCGGGTTGCGCAGCGCCATCTGGTCAGCGTCAAAGCGAACCTGCGGCATCAACACAAGCGCTGCGACGCCCAGAAGAATGGTGACGACGGCGATCGGCCCGGAGATTTTTGACAGCGCATTGAACAACGCCCGGACGCGTCCGGAATGGCGGGTGGGGCGCCGATCGGGGAACCCCGCGAGCGCAGCGGGAAGAAACGTCACCGATACAAAGAACGCGATAATGACGCCGGCGCCGGCGATCACCCCAAGCTGTGCGATGCCGTCGAATTTCGTCGGGACAAAAGACAGAAACGCCAATGCCGTGGTGGGCGCCGCAATCGCCAGCGCCGGCCCGACTTCGTGAAGGGCGCCCTTCAGCGCGACCGCAATTTCCTGTCCCGCCGCGCGTCTTTCCTGCACATGCAGAAGCAGGTGAATAGCGAAATCGAGACCGAGCCCTACAAGCAGCACGGTAAAGGCGACGGATACCAGGTTGAGCTCGCCAACAAAGGCGGCGGCGAAGGCCGATGTCAGCGTGATCGTGACGATAAGCCCGACAAGCGTGATGATCGCCATGCCGGCGGAGCGGTAACACATCAGCAAAAGCAGGCTGACAAGGATTAATGACAACAGCATCGACATGCCGATGCCGGTTGTAACGGCTTCAAGCTCCTCGACACGCAACGCCGGGTCGCCGGTGACATAGCTTTCAACACGGCCATTATATTTTGCATTCAGGGCGTCGATTTCCGCACGGATCAAACGGATGCCCGGCTTCGCCGGTTGCAGGCGCGTATAGTCAAGCGTTGGCGTTGCATAGAGCAGGCGTGTGAACGCAGCCGTATCGTCGCCGCTGGTATCGAGCGCCCCCATCCACGAAAACGGTCGCGCCTCGCCTTCAAGCGTCGCCTCGACGACATCGCCAAGCTCGCCGTAAAGCGACTGCAGCGTGTCTTTGCCGAGTTCCGACTGCTCGGCGAGCGCATCGTTGTCGGCTAACGTTGTGAACAACGTGCCGACGGTCGGGCTTTGAATGAGGGTTTCAATCAGGCCCGACGCCTTCGACATTTGCGTCAGGCGACTTTCCAGCTCGCCTTCGCTTAAATAGAGCAGGCCGTTCTGGCGAAAGAACGGCTCCTGCGCCGGCGCGAAAACGGCGGTGAATTCTTCCGGTTTCTCGAGAAGCGCCGCACGCAGATCGGCGATATAGGCGTCGGCCTCATCAAGGCTTGGCGCGCGGGCGATGACAATAATGTCGGTTTTGATCTGCGGGAACGCGTCGCGCAGCTGCGTCGCCCGCTGCTGGAACGGCAGGCTGGGGTCCAGCATCGAGCTGGTGTCGGTGTTCACTTTCAGATTGGTCGCGGCGTAATAGCCCGCAGCCGCGGTTGCGGCCACAATCAGCAAACCGAGCAAAACGCCGCCTCGGCGGGCGGCGTCTGACCAGGCCGTCAACACCTTCTCGATTAATTGCAACATGAACGCGCCGCCTGATTCCCCGTAACTGGTTGATGCCGTTAGCCTCAGCCGACAGCACTATAGGGATGTTCCAAGCCGGGTAAAACCGTCAACCCGCCGCCTTGCCGGAACCTGTGGCCTTCGCTAGTGCTGTCGCCAATGAGCAAAAACAACAATTTCGCGGGCGATCTCGCCTTTCTCGACGACAAGCGCCCGGCCCTGACCGAGACTTTGCGCGCCTGGTGCGCAATAAATTCCGGCAGCGGCAATCTGGACGGGCTGGAGGCCATGCATGGCGCGCTTGGCGAGGCTTTCAGCGGCCTTGGCGCGGATGTGGAGCGCGTGGCCTCGCGGCCTCATCAGATCGTCACCCCGGATGGGGAGAAAAGGGAACAGCCGGTCGGAGATATGCTTCGCCTTGTGAAGCGCCCCCAGGCGCCGGTGCGGGTGCTGCTTTCCGGCCATATGGACACCGTCTTTGCTGTCAATCACCCGTTTCAAGGCGAAGCCTTTCTGGACGATGACACGCTGAACGCCCCGGGCGCGGCGGATATGAAGGGTGGCCTTCTGGTCATGCTTTACGCTTTGCAGGCGATTGAGCATTCGTCGCTCGCGGACCGGCTCGGCTATGAAGTTCTGATCAACGCCGATGAGGAGATCGGCTCCCACGGCTCCGCCCATATGCTGACGGAAGCGGCGAAGCGCGCGCAGTTCGCCTGCGTCTATGAGCCTGCGCTGCCCGATGGCACGCTCGCGGGCGCCAGAAAAGGCAGCGGCAATTTCGCGGCGGTTTTCACCGGCAAGAGCGCCCATGCGGGCCGCGAACACCATCTTGGCCGCAACGCCATCGCGGCGGCGGCGGAATTCATCACCGCGATTGACAGGCTGACCGGCGCCCGAGAGGGCCTCACGGTCAATGTCGCAAAAATTGACGGCGGCGGGCCGCTGAACGTTGTGCCGGACAATGCGATCGTCCGGTTTAATGTGCGCCTTGAGCAACCGGACGATGCGGCATGGTTTGAAACAGAAGTGCGGTCGATCCTGACACGGATTGACGGGCGGGACGGCTATGGCGCCGAACTGACCGGCGGTTTCACAAGACCCCCCAAGCCGATGACGCCGAAACTGCTGGCGTTCTTCAACGCCTTGAAAGCCGCCGGGGCGGATCTCGGGCTGGCGATTGACTGGAAACCGACGGGCGGTTGTTGCGACGGCAATAATATCGCTGCGGCGGGAATTCCCGTGATCGATACGCTGGGCGTGCGCGGCGCAAACATTCACTCGGCGCAGGAATATGCAAAACTCGACAGCCTGGTGGAGCGCGCCAAGCTGTCGGCGCTGTTGCTCTTAAAGATTGCCGCCGGTGAGCTTCCCAATCCAGGCGCGATGGATAATCAGGAGACGAATTGATGTCTGAGGCGTTTATGCGGCCTGTGCGCCCGGATGATTTCGATGAAATCCTGGCGCTGGCGAAACTGTCCGGGGGCGGCATGACCAACTTGCCGCCGGAGCCGGATGCGCTGCGCTCACGCGTGGATTTCACCTGCCGCAGCTTTGAGGCGAATGCGACCGAGCCGGGCGGCGAAGTCTACATGATGGTGCTGGAAAAGGACGGGAAGGTGCTTGGCACCTCTGCTGTGTTTTCCGCCGTCGGTCTTGATCATGGCTTCGTCAATTACCGCATCAACAAGACGGTCCACGCCTCGACGCAGCTTCGCAAGCGGGTTGAGCGCCGCTTGCTGGTGCCGACTCATGACTTCACGGGGTGCTCCGAGGTCGGATCGCTTTTTCTGTCGCCGGATGCGCGCGGCGGCGGCTATGGCAAATATCTGGCGAGGGCGCGCTATCTCTTTATTGCGCAGCACCGCGATATTCTCGCCGATCCGGTTTGCGCGGAGCTGCGCGGCTGGCGCGGCCCAAATGGCGAGCAGCCGTTCTGGGAGGCGCTCGGCAAACCCTTCTTCGATATGGAATTCGAAGCGGCGGATGTCGCGAACTCCGCCATGGGGAACCAGATCATCGCCGATATGATGCCGCGCCATCCGATTTATGTGGCGCTGTTGCCAAAGGAAGCGCGCGATATTCTTGGCCGGCCTCATGAAGGGGCCGTGCCCGCCTATAACATGCTGTTGAAGGAAGGTTTTCAGTTTCGCGGCTATATCGATGTCTTTGACGGCGGACCGCTTGTCGATGCGCCGATCGATGAAATAGAAACCGTCAAGGCGAGCAGGGTTTACAAAGTGGCGTCGCTCGCCGATCCGGGCGCGGCGCCGTTGATGCTGATGGCGGCGGGACGACTCTCAACGTTTCGCGCCTTGCGCGCGCCGGCGAAAGTCGATGGCGATAGCATGATCATCAGCGAAGGGTCGGCGAAAGCGCTGGGTGTCGCCGCCGGCGATGAAGTCCGCGCGGTGGAATGGTGCCCCCCTCCGTCTGCTTCGCAGACACCTCCCCCATGAATGGGGGAGGAAGGGCTTTGCGATTTATGCCTTTTTTCTTCCCCCGCTAGCGGAGGAAGTGGCCGCGAAGCGGCCGATTGGGGTAGTAGAAAAGTGCAAGTGGAAAGAATTCGATGACCAACAAAATTCTTATCAATGGCGAATGGCGCGATGGCGCCGGCGCTTCGTTCTCAAGTTTCGATCCCTCAACGGGCGAGGAAATCTGGAGCGGCGCCAGCGCGACAAAAAGTGATGTTGAAGACGCCGTCGGCGCGGCGCGCAGCGCGTTTGAGAGCTGGGCGCTGACGCCGCTGGCCGACCGGATCGCAGTGATGGAGCGCTATCGCGACTTGATCAAACGCGATGGCGAGGAGCTGGCGCGCCTGATCTCCCGCGAGACCGGCAAGCCGTTCTGGGAAACCAAGACCGAAGCGGCGACGGTCGCGGGCAAGGTCGACATCTCGATCCGCGCCTATCACGAGCGCACGGGTGAGAAGGAAACCCTGACCGGCGCGACGACCGGCATGCTTCGTCACAAGCCCCATGGCGTGATGGCGGTGCTGGGGCCTTATAATTTCCCGGCGCATCTCGCCAACGGTCATATTGTGCCGGCGCTGATCGCCGGCAACACCGCCGTTTTCAAGCCGTCGGAAATGACACCGGGCCCCGGCGCCTTCATCATTGAACGGATGGTCGAGGCGGGCGTTCCCGCGGGCGTTGTCAATCTGGTGCAGGGCGCGCGCGAGACCGGTGAGGCGTTGACCGGCGCCGATGTCGATGGCGTCTTATTTACCGGCGGCGCCAAGACGGGTCTTGCCATTCACAAACAATTCGCTGACCGGCTCGATGTTATCCTGGCGCTGGAGCTTGGCGGCAACAACCCGTTGATCTGGTGGGATACGGACGATGTTGATGCAGCGGCGCTGGCGGTCGTGCAGTCGGCGTTTCTGACCAGTGGCCAGCGTTGTACCTGCGCGAGGCGGTTGATCATCCCGCAAGGCGATGCAGGCGACAAAGCCATCGATGCGCTTGCCAAACTGACCGACCGGCTGATCGTTGATCAGCCCTTTGCCGACCCGCAGCCCTTTATGGGGCCGGTAATCTCCCCGAAGATCGCCGAAGGACTGGAGCGCGCCTTTGATCAGCTTGTTGAGCGCGACGGTGAGGCGATCCGGAACCTATCCGTGCGTGACGATGGCGGCGCCTTTGTGACGCCTGGCATTGTCGATGTGACGCGCAGCGATGCGGTGCCTGATGAAGAACATTTCGGGCCGCTGTTAAAGGTTTGGCGCGTTGGCGATTTCGATGAAGCGATTGCGCGCGCCAATGCGACGTCATTTGGTCTGTCGGCGGGCATTCTTTCCGACGACAAAGTGAAATGGGAGAAATTCCTGGCGCTGTCGCACGCCGGCATCGTCAACTGGAACCGTCAGACGACGGGCGCATCGGGCGCTGCGCCCTTCGGCGGCATTGGGGCCTCGGGCAATCATCGTCCGAGCGCTTACTACGCCGCGGACTATTGCGCCTATCCGGTTGCGTCCATGGAAGGCGAGGCGCTTCTTCCGATGGCGGACGACCAGGTTGGGGTTGGGTGATGATGAGGTTGCTCTCTATAACAGTTTGGATGTTTGTAGGAGCAATAATTTTGGGTGTAACCTCTTGGTACTTTTCGTACGCGCTCGGCACATTGGACATTTACAAAAATTTTTGGATTTCAGTCACACTTGGAGCGTTAGCCGGTCTATCATTTGGCTGTGCAAGATTTTTCCACCTTAAAACGTTAGGTCTGAGTAGCGGATTTATAATCGGAATTTGGGCGACTTTCCTCGGATATCAATGGTCACTGTACGGATTTAACGTTTAAAACGACTTGCCACGAATACAATTTAAACGGGTTGGTTAGTCCGGTACATAATTATTTAAGGCTAGTAATGTTTCACCTAAACTAACCCCGCTCATCCCTGCGAAAGCAGGGATCCATAACTGGCTGCAATGATAAATGGATTCCCGCTTTCGCGGGAATGAGCGGATTGATAGGCTGCAATTATGCTGATAGGCCAAAATAAGCAATTCTGGGTCTACATTCTCGCCAGCAAGAAGCATGGAACACTCTATATCGGCATGACTGAAGACCTCCCCAAGCGCATTTGGATGCACAGGGAAAAATTGCTGGATGGTTTCACTAAACAGTATGGCGTAAACCGTCTTGTCTGGCGCGAGCCGCACCAGACTCGGGAAGCAGCTTTCACGCGTGAGCGGCAATTGAAGAAATGGAAACGCGCCTGGAAGATAGAGTTGATTGAGAAGGAGAACCCCGATTGGGTTGATTTATACGAAACGCTCAACCACTAACCTGAATACCAAGCACTGCTCATTCCGCGAAAGCGGGAATGCACTTTAGCTGTTTTCTTGATGGATCCCTGCTTTCGCAGGGATGAGTGGAGATAGGACGGGTATGGAATTTCACGAATACAATTTCGACGGCCTGATCGGCCCGACGCATAACTATGCAGGGCTCTCGTTCGGTAATCTCGCGTCGGCAAAAAACGCCGGCGCGGCGTCGAACCCGCGCGAGGCGGCGCTGCAGGGGCTCGCCAAGATGCGCGCCGCGATGGAGCTTGGGCTTCGCCAGGGCTTTCTGCCGCCGCAGGATCGCCCGCATCTGAAAACTTTGCGCGCGCTCGGCTTTTCCGGAAGCGACAGGCAGATCATCGAAAAAGCGGCGGCCGCCGAGCCGCAATTGCTCGCCAATTGCTATGCGGCGTCATCCATGTGGACGGCGAATGCGGGGACCGTTGCGCCATCACCGGACACGAGCGATGGCAAAGTGCATTTCACGGCGGCGAATCTCGCAGCGAATTTTCATCGCTCCATAGAAGCTGAAACAACCGCGCGCACGCTTGCGCATATTTTCAACGACGATGACTGCTTCGTTCATCACCCGCCACTGCCGGGCGCGATGCATTTCGGCGATGAGGGCGCCGCCAATCATGGCCGCCTGTGCGAGGCCCATGGCGACACAGGCGTTCATCTTTTTGTTTATGGTGTAGACGGCGAGAAATTTCCCGCCCGCCAGAAACAGCGCGCCAGCGAGGCGGTCGCCCGCAATCATCTGCTCGATCCATCGAAAACTGTTTTCGTTCAGCAATCGGCGGCGGCGCTGGACGCCGGCGCTTTCCATAATGACGTCGTTGGTGTCGCCAATGGAACCGTCCTGTTCCTGCATGCGCAAAGCTTTGCCGATCCGAACGCGGCCTATGCCGCCATCCGAGAGGCGGCGCCGTTCGTTGAGATTGTCGAGGCGCAGGCGGACAAGGTTTCCCTGAACGATTGCATCAAATCTTATCTCTTTAACTCACAGCTTCTCACGTTACCCGGCGGTGAAATGGCGCTGCTCTTGCCGACCGAAGCGGAGGAAAACCCTCACGTTAAAGCCTTCGTCGATGAAACGGTTTCGAAAAACAATCCGATCAACCGCGTAATCTACAAGAATGTGCGCGAGTCGATGCGCAATGGCGGCGGCCCGGCGTGCCTGCGCTTGCGTGTTGTTCTCTCAGAAACGGAAGCAAAGGCGGCGAGCCAGCATTTCCTTCTCGACGACGGCAAGGTCACAAAGCTCGAAGAGTGGGTAAAAGCACATTATCGTGATCGCATCACGCCGGATGATCTGCGCGATCCGGCGCTGATGGAAGAAAGTTTCGCCGCCATGCAGGCTTTGACGGACCTTCTTCGCATGGGCGCTTTTTACGACTTCCAGCAATAGGCGCCGGATGTGTGCCAGACCGGGACAGTCTCGGCCTGAATCTGTTCGATCCGTAGGGCGGTTTTAAGAATTCCTTGCCATAACTATCGCCGTTTCAAGAGTGTTCTGGAGCGGTTAGTGGAGCAATCCGGCGATCATATGGATCAGACAGATGCGCCTGACGGCGCATCGGTCGTGTCCGGCGTGATTGCAACTGCGCTGACGCGCCACCATCAAATCGGCACCCGGATCATTATTGCGTCATTTGGCGCCGTAATTCTTGGCCTCGTCGGCAACGCCTTTATGGGCATTCTCTGGCTAGTTGCCGTGATGTTAAGCCAGTGGGTCGATACTGTAATCTGGGCGCCGTTCCGCGACCCGGCCCGTACCGCACCGCCCTTGAAATACGAATGGGTTCTGCTTTGCGCATCGGCAGCCCAGGCGTCGCTTATTTACTCCCTGTTTCCGGCAATGATCTGGTGGCTCTGGGGCGCGCAGGGAAAGATATTCGCAACCCTCTGGCTGTGCGGCGCGCTGTTGCATGTCACCATGCACATGCATCACGAGGGACGAACATTCTTCGCAGCCATCATACCCCACTTGATATACTTCTTTGGTCTGCCGCTTTATTCGCTGACAATGAATGAAGAACCGGGCCGCCTCGGGGCGGTCGCGATCATGATCGGGGGGCTGCTTTATGTCGGCCATCTGATTGTCGCGTTCAAGGAATACAAACAAACAAGCGCCGCCATGCGTCTGGCGCGCGAACACGCGCTGGAGCGCCAGGCGGCGGCGGAGCACGCGAATAACGCCAAATCTGCGTTTCTTGCCAATATCAGCCATGAAATCCGTACACCAATGAATGGTATTCTGGGCATGGCGACGGCGCTTGAAGCCAGTGACCTTACGGTTGATCAGAAAGAAAAGCTGAAAGTCATCAGCGAGTCCGGCGATTTGCTGTTGGCGGTGCTCAATGATCTGCTCGATTTTTCCAAGATTGAGGCCAGTCACATTGAGTTTGAGGAAAAGCCGTTCGATCTCTGCGAGATCGTAAAAAGAGTGGATAGCCTTTACCGTCAGCAGGCAGAAGAAAAAGGACTGGAGTTCTCCGCGACCTGTGAAGGCGACTGCAACGCCATGCGTATCGGCGATGCGCACCGTATCGTTCAGGTGCTGCATAACCTGGTCGCCAATGCGATCAAGTTTACCGCCAATGGTTCGGTGCGCGTGCGTATTCGCTCGCCACAGCCGGAGAGCGGCGAAGGTCCGGTTATCATTGAGGTGGCGGATACGGGCATCGGCGTTTCTCCCGAGCAGGCGGCGAAAATCTTTGACCCGTTCACGCAAGCCGATGTCACCACAACACGCAAATTCGGCGGTACGGGCCTCGGCCTCTCCATCGCCAAGGGGCTGGTTGAGGCGATGGGCGGGACCTTGTCGTTGCGCTCCAATGCCGGGCAGGGTTCAACATTCTTTATCGAGCTTCCATTGCGGAGTGTGGAGAGCGTTCAGTCGCAACGGCCTGCGGAAATCGCTGCAGCAAGCGCCACGGCGTCAACGCCGACACCCGCGTCTGTATCGGGTTTGAAAATTCTCGCCGCCGAAGACAACATCGTGAATCAGGCTGTCCTGAAGGCTTTTCTTCTGCAACACCAGCATGAGGTCGAGTTTGCCGGAAACGGCCTGGAAGCGGTAAACGCCTATCGGCGAGGCGAATTCGATCTGGTGCTGATGGATATTTCCATGCCGGTTATGGATGGCGTTGAAGCGTTGCGTCAGATCCGTTTTCTGGAGCGGGATGAGGGAAGCGCGCGAAATACGCCAATGATCGCAATATCCGCCCACGCCATGCGTCAGCAGGTCGAAGAATACCTTGCGGCAGGATTTGATGGTTATCTGACCAAGCCTGTGAAAGCGCAGGAACTCGACGATGAGGTCACGCGCGTGATAGCCGCGCGCCGTGTAACGGATGCTTCCAGTTCAGCCCCGGCCGCTATTTCTTCAGTCTAACGGTGCGATTGCGGTTCCGGTATTGGAACGACTATTTTGCGTTCGACCTCACGCAAGGTGAAGCTGGATTCAACCGTGGCAATATTCGGCATACGGAGGATTGTTTCGGAAAGAAACGTCTCATAGGCCGCCAGTGACGGAATGACGACACGAATGAAATAGTCGAACTTGCCCGTCACAAGATAGCATTCCATGACTTCCGACCGCTTCTGGATCGCGGCTTCAAACTCGCGCAGGGTCTTGTCATCTTCTCGTTCCAGCTTGACCAGGATGATGACCGTGACGTTGACGCCAAGCGCCTCGCGATTGATCTCGGTGTGATAGCCGCGAATGATACCGTCTGTCTCAAGCCGCCGCAGCCGCCTCAGGCAGGGCGTTGGCGACAGGCCCACCTTATCAGCGAGATCGGCATTCGTGATTCGGGCATTTTCCTGCAAATAGCGCAGGATCTTGTGATCAATATGATCCAGCTTCATGGGTGTCTTTCCTAGATTGTATTATATATTTAGCATTATCTGCTAACCGTCAAGGCGCCAGACGGCTCATTTGGCGGGAACAACTTCATCGTTGTGGATATAAGGGCCGCGTAATCGGCGCCCCCTTGCGCCGATTAAGCCGCGTATACATTTCGAACCATAAATCATCAGAGGAAGATCGCGATGGAAGCCCACGTTTTGCCGGTCGATGGCTGGCATAAAGTTGTTCACTTTACCGACGACAAGACCGGGCTAAACGCGATTATTTCCATTCACGATGCGACCCTGGGCCCGGGGTGCGGCGGATGTCGGATTTTTCCTTACGGCGACTTCGAAGCGGGACTTGAGGACGTCAAAAATCTGTCGCGCGGCATGACCTTCAAGAACGCGCTTGGCGCCATACCTTTTGGCGGCGGCAAGGCGGTCATCTTCGCCGATCCGAAAAAAGACAAAACGCCGGAATTGCTTCGCGCCTTTGGCGAAGCGGTCGATAGCCTCGATGGCCTCTATTACACAGCTGAAGATTCCGGCGTGACGGAAGACGACATGCACATCATTCGCTCAGTCACGAAATATGCAGCGGGGGTTGACGCCGGCGGCGTTGGCGGCAACCCGTCGCCGTTCACATCGCGCGGCGTATGGCGCGGCATGCAGGCGGCGGCGCGTCATAAGTTTGGCGCTGAGTCATTAAACGGTTTGAGAGTTTCCATTCTAGGTGTCGGCGCCGTGGGTATGGAACTGGCGCGGCTGATCCATGAGGAAGGCGGCAAGCTTGTCGTTGCGGATGTAAATGAAGCGGCCGTGAAAGAGGCGTGCGAGCGGTTTGGGGCGCAAGCTGTTGCGCCGGAAGAGGCGGTTGCGGCGGATGTAGACATTTTCGCGCCTTGCGCCCTTGGCGGGGCCATCAACCCCGACACGATCGAGAAGCTGAAGGCGAAAGCCGTCGCCGGCGCCGCCAATAACCAGTTGAAGACCAGGGAAATGGACCAGATGCTGCGTGATCGCGGCATTCTCTACGCCCCTGATTATGTGATCAACGCTGCAGGCGTGATCAGCGTGGGCCTTGAAATTCTCGGGACATGGACCAAAGAAGAGTTATCACGGCGTATCGACAATATCGGCGTCACGCTGACGGAAATATTCAAGCGCGCCGACGCGGAAGACCGCCCAACAGGCGCCATCGCGGACCTGATGGCGCTGGAAGTCATCTCGCGCGGCAAGGAAGCGGCCTGAAACAGGGCTGCATAAGGAGATATCATGACAGACAAAGACCCTATCGTTATCGCCGGTATGGCGCGCACGCCCATTGGCAATTTTCTTGGCGCTTTTAACGGCGTGAAAGCAACGGATCTTGGCGCTCGCGCCATCGAAGCTGCGCTCGACCGCGGCGGCGTCAAAGCCGACGATGTCGACGAAGTGTTGATGGGTTGCGTGTTGCCCGCCGGTCTCGGCCAAGCGCCGGCGCGCCAGGCGTCACTGGGCGCGGGTATTCCGCAATCGGCTGGTTGCACGACAGTCAACAAGATGTGCGGTTCCGGCATGAAGACGGTGATGATGGCGCATGACGCGATCCTCGCCGGCGCTGGCGACATTATCGTTGCAGGCGGCATGGAGTCGATGACCAATGCGCCGCATCTTTTGCCGACTGGCCGCAGCGGCATCAAATATGGTGCGGGCAAAGTTTACGACCACATGGCGATCGATGGTTTGGAAGATGCTTATGAGCCGGGCCGCGCCATGGGCGTGTTTGCTGAAAAATGCGCCCGCGAATGGCAGTTCTCTCGCGAGGACCAGGACGAGTATTCCATGCGCTCGGTAACGCGCGCGCAAGCGGCGATTGAGGACGGCTCGTTCAAGGCGGAAATCACGCCCGTCGAAGTCAAAACCCGCAAAGGCTCGGTCATTGTTGAGAATGATGAGAAACCGGGCCTTGTCGACGCGAACAAAATTCCAAATTTGCGTGCGGCGTTTGAAAAAGACGGTACGGTGACGGCGGGCAATGCGTCGGCGATTTCCGACGGCGCGGCGGCGATGGTGCTGATGCGCGCGTCTACGGCGGAGAAAAACGGCGCAAAGCCGGTCGCCCGCATTCTCGCCCACTCTACCCATGCGCAGGAGCCGGAATGGTTCACCACGGCGCCGGTCGCTTCGATCAAAACTGTGCTCGACAAAGCTGGTTGGTCTGCCGACGAAGTCGACCTCTATGAGATCAACGAAGCGTTTTCCGTCGTGCCGCTCGCCGCGATGCGCGAGCACAAGCTTCCGGCGGAAAAGGTCAATATCCATGGCGGCGCTATTGCACTTGGTCACCCGATCGGCGCATCCGGCGCACGTATCCTTTGTACGCTGGTCAGCGCGCTGCAAAAAACCGGCGGCAGGAAGGGCGTTGCGTCGCTGTGCATCGGTGGCGGCGAAGCGACGAGTGTTGCGCTGGAGTTGGTGTAACTTCGCTACGACCAGTATTTCCGCTCATCCCGGCTAAAGCCGGGATCCAGCGACCCTGATCTCAAAAATGGCATGTGTTCTTCGTGAGAGCGTCGCGCCATTTTCTTTAGCTTAACGTCCAAAAATAGCATCGCCGATCCTTCGTGACGACAATTTTCTTCGTCCTGAGGGTAAGCCGAAGGCTTGTGTCACGAAGGATAAGAAAATTGTCCCTCAGGATAAAGCGATGCTATTCTACGCACAGGGCGCTGGCTCCAAGTAGGATGAAACATTCCTGCAGTCTGGATCCCGGCTTTAGCCAGGATGAGCGGTTTAAGGTTGTTTTAAGTTACTCGCCCGACACCGCCGGAACATCCGTAAACGGCGCAATCCCGAATTCCGGATAAATCTCGCTCGGGAAGTAGACCGTTCCGCCGCGGGAGACGAGAGCGATGGTCTTGATCGCTTTTATGTCCTGCGTCGGATCGCCGGGGACGAGAAAGAAGTCGGCGAGCTTGCCAGGCTCAATCGAACCAAGGTCTCCGCCGAAGCCCATATAGCCCGCCATGTCGTATGTGGCGCGCTTCAATGCTTCCGCCTGGGTAAAGCCGAACTCCTGGAACAACTCCACCTCGCGGTGCAGGTTGAACGCGCCGCCAAGGTCAGTGCCCGGCACGAGGAAAATCCCGCGCTCATGCATCATGGTGAGCGTTTCTAAAATTTTGTCATAAGCGACACGATAGGCTGTGTCTTCTGCGTCATCAGCCACATTCAATAACGCAACCTTGGCGTTGCGCTGAACCGCGACCGGCATGTTGTCGATATAATCGCGCACGCCAAGCCGCGTTTCGCCATTACGTCCAAGCATCCCGAATTCATGAATAACGGTGGTCGGGTCGGCGGCGATGTCGTTTTCCACCATCAGGTTCATCGTGCGCTGGACTTTGTCGCTCGCAAGATCGAGATCGACAAATTTCTTCATGCCGGTAATCCGGGCGAGGGTGCGCGTGTCGTCTTCGGGGCCGAGCACCCAACTCAGCATCACCTGATTGATGTGGGTGATCTCGTCATAGCCCGCTTCGATCATTTCGTCGGGTGTTGAAAAGGCCGGGATGTGACCGGCGACGCGCATCCCGCGCGCGTGCGCCTCCGCCGCCATGGCTTCGACCCATTCGCCTTTTACGGAGCTGTAGATTTTGATCTGGTGATAGCCGCCGCGATCGGCATACATCCGCACGAGATCGACGGCTTCTTCCTCGGTCGCCGCAAGTTCCCCGGTGGAGTTGTTTGTTGCGCTGACGCCCTCGATAAAGCCGCTCATGGAAATACGCGGTCCGGCCAGAACGCCGCTCTCGATCTTCTCGCGCAAGGGCTCGAGCACGTCGATCTCATTACCCATGTCGCGCATGGACGTTACGCCGGCGAGCACGTTGATGAGCGCGCTGTCGTCGCTTGTGTGAGCGTGCATGTCCCAAAGGCCAGGGATTAGCGAGCCGCCGGCGCCGTCGATGACAACTTCGCGGTCGGCGCCTGGCGCATCGGCGGCTTCGATTGCAGCGATGCGGTTCCCCTCAACAACGACTGAGACCGGCGGTGACATATCCAGCGTTTCCGGCTGGAACACCCGCACATTCCGAATGCGCACCGGCGCATCGTATTTGTGCGCAAAGCGCGACTGAATATCTTCATAGCGCGCCGCACCATAGCTGGCGGAGAGATTGCGAAGGCGCTCTTCCTCCGCCTCGTAACCCTCGCGAATGGTGATGAAGCGCGGCGTGATATAGGCGAAGAACTTGTCGTCATCGTCAAGAATGAAATAATCCGGGTCGAGATCGGCGCCGGTCAGCGCATATGTCGTGATTGCTTTTTCTCCATCAGCGCCAGTCACGCTCAGCGTTTCCATTTCCGTCAGGCGTAGCTCGCCGGCAGGTAGGGCGGGCATCCTGTTATCGCCGTCGTTCAACAGCGGACGCGCATAAACATAGGCCGCATAGGGGCTCGCGAACTGGCTGATATAAAGCGTGGGTTCATCAACTTCCGCGCTGTCAGATCCCGTTGCGTCGGTCCATGTCGCCGTATCGCCGTTCAGCGCATAGGTTTCGTCAACGGCGTTGCCGAATGTCGTATTGCCGGAGATCGACCAGGAGATGGGCGCGCCCGCTTCGTCGACGCTCAATATCTCCTTAAAGGTGGGGCCGCGGCCATTATTCTTGAAATCATAGTCGACGACGGCCTCGTCGCCATTGTGGTCGACGGTCAGATGGCCGACTCGCGTACCGGCTATGATGATCGCGAAGCTTTCCTGTTTGACGCTGTTCGCGCTGGTTTCCGCCGTGTCCGTCTGTTGCGAGCAGGCTGCGGCCGCCAACAGCGCCAGCGCGCCTGCGAAGTGAAGTTTTGTCATGGGTCCCCTCGGCTGTCCCTGGTTTTTCTGACCGGACTATCTCACACGCCGCCAGCCGCGGCCAGACTGCGCAGCGCCGATGACAGGTTGGCGTGGAAAAGGTCGTTAAAATCCTCGATTTATGCGCATTGCCTGCGCAAGGTAGCGGGTCTAAAGAAGGCGCAGATAATGATGAGGAGACAAACGCATGGCTGACGCCAGCGGCGCAAAAGCGCAGGAAAAAGTGACCTTTGACTGGCAGGACCCGCTCCTGCTGGAGAGCCAGCTTTCGGACGAAGAACGGATGATCCGCGATGCGGCGCGGGGCTATTGCAATGACAAGCTCATGCCGCGCGTTATTTCAGCGAACCGCGAGGAGCGCTTTGACCGCGAGATCATGACCGAGCTGGGTGAGCAGGGTCTGCTTGGCGCGACAGTGGCTGAAGAATATGGCGGCGGCGGCGCCAGCCATGTCGCTTATGGGCTGATCGCCCGCGAAGTCGAGCGCATCGACAGCGGCTATCGCTCCGCGATGTCGGTGCAGTCGTCGCTTGTCATGTATCCCATCGAAGCGTTCGGAACCGAAGAGCAGAAAAAGAAGTATCTGCCAAAACTTGCAAGCGGCGAATGGGTTGGTTGCTTTGGCCTGACCGAACCGGATGGCGGCTCCGATCCCGGCGCCATGCGCACCAAGGCGGAGAAAGTATCGGGCGGCTATAAGCTGAACGGCGCTAAAATGTGGATCACCAATTCGCCGATCTCGGACCTTGCGGTGGTCTGGGCGAAGCTGGATGGCGAAATTCGCGGCTTCATTGTTGATCGCGATACGGATGGGTTCACGACGCCCAAGATCGACGGCAAGCTTTCCCTGCGCGCGTCGATCACCGGCGAGATTGCGCTAGACGATGCGGTGGTGCCGGAAGAAAATCTGCTGCCAAAAGTAAAAGGCCTGCGCGGGCCTTTCTCGTGCCTGAATAAAGCACGCTACGGCATTTCCTGGGGCGCCATGGGCGCCGCGGAATTTTGCTGGACGGCGTCGCGCGATTACGCCATGGAGCGTATTGTTTTCAACAAACCCATCGCCGGCACGCAGCTTGTTCAGAAAAAGCTCGCCGACATGCAGACGGATATTGCGCTCGGCCTTCAAGGGGCGTTGCAACTCGGGCGCTTGCTTGACAGCGGCGCTTATGTGCCGGAAGCGATCTCCATGATGAAGCGCAACAATTGCGGCAAGGCGCTGGAGATTGCGCGCATCGCCCGCGACATTCATGGCGGCAACGGCATCTCGGAAGAGTACCATATCCTGCGTCACGCGATGAACCTGGAAACTGTCAACACTTATGAGGGCACGCACGACATTCACGCGCTTATTCTTGGCCGCGCGATGACGGGCCTTCAGGCGTTTCAATAATAAGCAAGTATTCAGAGCAGGGCGGGCGTCGGTATGAAAAGAGTTGTGTTGGCGATGGCCGCAACGGCAGTGCTGGTTGGCTGCGATAACGATGAGAAAACGCAGTCGCCAAAGTCGCCGACGGGACTGGTTGATATTTCGCTCATTCTGCCGGCGCCGCGTGAAGGTCATGTTGAGGACCGTTTCGCCATCATGGCGCTATCGTGCATGCATCGCGAGTACCCCAACAAGATCAGCCATGTTCTGAATTCAGCGGACGACGTTCGCGCGCCGCACCAACTGACGCCCGCATTCTATGGCTGTTTCGACTGGCATTCATCGGTTCATGGTCATTGGCTGCTGGCGCGTATTCTGAAAACCGATCCGGAATCGCCGATGGCGCCGGCCATTCGCGAAGCTTTGGCGCATAGCTTCACTGACGAAAAAATAGCTGCCGAGCTCGCCTATTACACGGCGGCTGAGCGCGGCTCCTTTGAACGCCCTTACGGTATTGCCTGGTTCCTGCAACTCGTCGCCGAGCTTGAAGAAAGCGACGATGCGCAACTCGGCGAGTGGCGCGAGACGCTTCAGCCGCTGGAAACCGCGATCATTGATCAAATCATGGGCTGGCTGACGAAGCTTTCTTATCCAATCCGTTTGGGAACGCATAATCAGACAGCGTTCGCTTTTGGGCTTATGCTCGATTATGCGCGCACGGTTGAGAACGAGGCGCTTGAGACGGCGCTCGAAGAAAAAATCCGCGGATTTCATTCGGGAGACGTCAACTGCCCGATTTCCTATGAGCCATCGGGCGAAGACTTCCTGTCGCCTTGCCTGATGGAAGCGGATCTGATGCGCCGTATCCTGACGACATCGGAATTTGCGGCTTGGCTCGGTTCCTTCCTGCCGGGCATCCCGATGGATGGAGACGCTGACTGGTTAGCGCCAGGTATTGTGCTTGATCCGACAGACGGAAAACTCGTCCATCTGGACGGCGTCAATCTTTCCCGCGCCTGGGCGCTGGAAGGCATTGCGGCGGCGTTGCCGGAAGGCGATCCGCGCGTCGCAGCGCTCCTTGTGTCTGCGCAGGCGCATAAAGAAACCGGGATCGTCGCTGTTTCCAACGAACATTATTCCGGCAGTCACTGGCTCGCTAGCTTCGCGACCTATCTGACGACGAAACGCGGGCTTACGGGCGCCGCCGCCCCCTGATCAACACGTCAATAACGCCCGGCCGGTCGTTGACGAAAGTGAGCGAGACGCGCCCGTCGGTTTCGGTTGCGACCGTCGCCGGTACGGCGTTTTCAATCAGGCGCCAGCCTTCGGGCAGCACCACCTTGTTGCGCGAGCGACCAAAGCTGCGGTCCCATAAAAACTCCTGATCGCTGACGGGGAAATACCGGCTTGAATCGGTGTAAGTTTCTTCGATGCGCAACAGTCTGGTCTGATTTTTCTCGACCGGATCAAACCAGATGACAACCAGTTCTGTTTCACCCGTTACGGCTTCGCCGATATCGATGTCGCGATCAGTGATCTCGGCGCCGCGCAGGGTTTCCACCGTCAACGCTTCGCCGGTATCGAGAATTTTTGCGGATGGATTAGAGGCGCGGCTGCCGGGGCGCACGACGTTCAGATAACGGTCCATGCCCTCACGGGTTTCTTCATAGTCGTGATAGAGACGAAAAGAGTGGGTCGCCGGGTCCTGAAGGAAGTAAACGATGTCGCGTGTCTGCGAGGCGCGCTGCGGAATGTCCGCGTCGATGCGCGCCACCGGACGTGATGTCGTTAAGGCGCCGTCTGAAGAAGGTGTGTCTATGGTCTTGGGCGTTCGCGCCTTACCTTTGATCGGCTTCGCCTTGACCTCATAAGGCACGCCCGCAACGCCGGGATTGATAAAGCTCAGCTCCAGACGACCGTCATCGCGCAGTATCACTTGTGATGGATAGTTCACAGATACCAGCTCATAGCCATCGGGAAGGACAACGGCATTGCGCTTCACGCCGAGCGTGCGTGTGAAAGTAATTTCATTGCCTTCGGAGAAATAACTTTCGGCGTCTTTATAAGTCTTGTCGATCAATAACCGTCCGCGACCGTTAGCCGGTACGGCGCGCGCAAGGTCAACACGGATATATTCCGATGTTTCATCCGCATTGGGAATAAGGCCGCTCGCCAGCGCATCGTCGCCCTTCACCAGAGACCATTCCAGCGCGTCGCCGGTCATGCGGTCGTAAACGCCATGAACGTCAGGCTCGCTGCCCGGCCGGATCTGGTTGTAAAAGCGTGTCGCGCCCTCAGTGGCGGCGCTCACATAATAGGTGATGCGAAAGCTTTCGGTTTCGGGCGCCAGCAATTCGTATCGCGTGAAGGCGTCGGCCTGCGTTTGGCGCGATTGCGCAAAAAGAGGAGTGCTCATAAGGACAAGGGCGAGGGCGCTCATCGTTATCCTGAAACACGTCGTGATAGCCGCCATTGCTTGTTCCTCTCTGCGCTCGATGAGATTTATCTGTGCCCCGATAGGGGCGAAAACGCAATTTCCGTCCCGGACTTGCATCAATCGGCAAACGCGCGCCTAATAGGTTGTTTGTGTTGTGATTTTACAAGAATAACAGGCGCAGCTGATGTTGCGCCGCACACCGAATGAGGAGGCGCAAACATGACGGTACTTTTAAGCAACCTGAGGAACGCGGTGATCACAGGGACCGTGCTCGCGATGCTGCTTGTGGTTTTTTACGTGATGTCCGGCGGCGCGTTTGACGCAAATTATGCAAGGTTCTTTTTTCGCTGGGTGCATGTCCTGTCCGGTGTGATGTGGATTGGTCTCCTGTGGTATTTCAATTTCGTTCAGATCCCGACCATGCCGTCTATTCCCGACGAGCAAAAGCCGGCGATCGGTAAATATATTGCGCCGAATGCCCTGTGGTGGTTCCGCTGGGGCGCCATGTCGACGATCGTGACGGGGATTATCGTCGCATCGCTTAATGGCTATATCGTCAATGCTTTAACGTTCGGGCTGACAAACGGCTTTGTTCTCAATCACACTTTGATCGGCATTGGCATGTGGATGGGGTTGATCATGTGGTTCAATGTCTGGTTCATCATCTGGCCGAACCAGCAAAAAGCGCTCAATATCGAAAATAAGTATCCGGACCTCGCGGCGGACGCGAAAGCGGCGTCTGCAAGAACCGCGATGCTCTTTTCACGAACGAATACTGTACTGTCCATTCCGATGCTCTTCGCCATGGTTGGGGCGCAGAACCTCTAGCGAAAAAAACGCTGTCATCACTTTGATGGCAGCATGGTTTCCAGCGTTTCAAGCCGGTCCGCCTCGCGGGCCGGCTTGTCCCATCGAATGCGGTGGATGCGCGGGAACCGCATGGCGACGCCGGATTTGTGGCGTGGTGAGCGGTTAAGGCCTTCGAAGGCGATCTCAAGGACAAGGCCGAAGTTCTCGTCGAATCTGACCTGGCGCACCGGGCCAAAACGGTCCGTGGTGTTGTCGCGCACGAATTTGTCGAGCTGTTTCAGTTCTTCGTCGGTGAAACCGAAATAGGCCTTGCCCACGGGCACGATCTCACCGTCTCGCCAGACACCGAATGTAAAGTCCGAGTAAAAGCTGGAGCGGCGCCCATGACCACGCTGCGCATACATCATCACTGCATCAATGAGATAAGGGTCGCGCTTCCACTTCCACCATTCGCCTTTTGGGTGGCCGGCGACGTAAAGCGCGGATTTCTTTTTCAGCATCAAGCCTTCAATGGCGTCCGACGGCGGCGCAGCGCGAAGGCCTCGCAAATGATCCTGATCATCAAAGGCGACGAGCGGCGACAGATCAAACCGTTGAGGATTGTGATCGGCGAAAAACTGTTCAAGGCGCGTCCGCCGTTCTGCAAATGGCAGCGCGCGTAAATCTTCTTCGCCAAGTTTGAGAAGATCATAGGCGCGAATAAACGCCGGGTGAGACCTCAGCATTTTTTTCGAAACTGTTTTGCGGTTGAGGCGTTGTTGCAGATCTCCAAAGGGGCGCACGGAATATCCCTCCGCCTCCGGATTGAAAATCAAAAGTTCGCCGTCAATGGCGACGTCAAAATCCATCGCCGCCAGAATATCGGGGAAGGCGGGGCCAATGTCGTCGCCGGTGCGGGAGTAAAGCCGCCGCTCGCCATCCTCGGCGGCCGCCTGCACCCTCACGCCGTCCCATTTCCATTCGGCGATATGAAGGTCCGGCGAAATCGCCGGCAGGTCCTTTTCCTCGTCCAGCGCATGAGCGAGCATCACCGGACGGAACGGCGCTGCGGCGGCGTTCACCGGCTTTTCAGTGCGGCCCTCCAGCCAGGCGAAAAGCGCCGCATAGGGCGGGGAGAGCCCATGCCAGAGTTCTTCGATTTCGTTCACATGGCGGTCGCCGAATTGCGCCAGCGCCAGTTTTGCAAGACGCGCTGAGACGCCAATGCGCATGCCGCCGGTCGCGAGCTTTAACAGCGCCCAGCGGCCTGGCGGATCTAGAACGTCAAGAAAATGTTCAACCAGCGCCGGCCCTTCCATGCGGCTCGCCTGTTGCAGACTTTCGACAATCTCAGACAGCGGCGGCGTGCGGTTTGCGCCGCGCTTGCCCGGCCAGGCGAGAGATATGGTCTCCGCCAGGTCGCCCACATATTCATAGGAAAGCTTGAATAACGCCTCGTCCATTCGCTCAGCCATCAGGGAACGGAGCATCGCCGGTTTGACGGACGGAATGTCAAGGTCGCGTGTGATCGCGGCGATAGCATAGCCCCGGTCCGGGTCCGGTGTTGAGCGGCAATAATCGGCGATCAGTTGCAGTTTGCCGTTACGCTGCGGCGTGACAACCAGCCGGTCGAGCAGGGCGGCGAAGGCTTCCATATCAGCGCCGCTCTTCTCGTTTTTCTTGCGCTTCATCCTGAGGAGTAAAAATCCCTTCGCCCTTCGAGACGGCGCATTCGCGCCTCCTCAGGATGAAGGGATTTTTGCGTCTCGAAGGACGGAGCGCAGTAATAACTACCGAACGCATAAAAAACATCACTCGTTCTCGTCCTCATAGCCGACAAGCCGCAAGGGCCGCGCGGCGACGCCGTTCAGTTGCGCCCAGCGCATCAATGCGTCCTCGCGGCCATGCGTGATCCACAGTTCTTTCGGTGCGATCTCTTCAATGGTTTGCGTCAGTTCATCCCAGTCCGCGTGGTCGGAAATGATCAGGGGCAGTTCCACGCCGCGCTGGCGCACCCTTTGGCGAATGCGCATCCAGCCGGATGCAAACACCGGTAAAGGATCGGCGAAACGCCGCGCCCAGCGGTCTTGAATAGCGGAGGGCGGCGCGATGACAATCTTGCCGGCGAAGTCCTGTTTGGCGCCGCGATTTTCAATAGTGGCCGGCTCAAGGAGGCCCAGCGCAACGCCATGGGTTTCATAAAGGTCGCAAAGCTTTTGCAGCGCGCCATGGATATGGATAGGCGCGTCGTACCCTTCTTCGCGCAGATGCGTGATGATCCGCTGCGCCTTGCCGAGCGCGTAGGCGCCAATCACATGAGTGCGCTCCGGGAACTGTTCGACTGAGGCGAGAAGCTTTCGGATTTCCTCGCCCGTATCCGGGTGACGGAATACCGGCAGGGCGAAAGTCGCCTCGCTGATAAAAACATCGCATGGCGTCACTTCGAACGGCGGGCAGGTGGGATCGCGGCGGCGTTTGTAATCGCCCGAGACGATAATCCGCATTCCATCTTTCTCGATCATCGCTTGCGCGGATCCGAGCACGTGCCCCGCCGGAATCAGGGTGACGGAAACGCCATTGATGTTCGTCTCATCGTGATAGCGGGTGGATTGCGGGCTCGCCGTGAAGTCATCGCCATAGCGCGCCCCCATGATCGCAATTGTCTCAAGTGTCGCTAGCACTGCGCCATGTCCGGCGCGCGCGTGATCGGCGTGGCCATGGGTGACGACCGCGCGGTCTACGGGCGCAGTTGGGTCCACATAGAAGTCCCCCGGCGGGCAATAGAGCCCTTTCGGGGTCGGATGGAGAAGGGCGTCGTACATTGAGGAAAGATAATACGTTTGCAACGGATCGCCAGACCAATGCCCGTCTCATCTTGCCAATACCCCCACCCGAAACGGCTGACGCCGTTTCGACCTCCCCTCAAGGGGGAGGTGAAAGAATGCTCTGCGCAGGATATGATGCAAGTCATGGCCAATGAGTTCGCGCGCCGTTTGCGCCGCAATCAGACCGATGCTGAGCGAAAGCTTTGGGCTGCGCTGCGCGGCAAAACCCTCGGCGGCTACCGCTTTCGCCGGCAGCACCCCATGGGTCCTTACGTCGTCGATTTCGTTTGTCTTGAGCGCAGGTTGATCATTGAACTTGATGGCGAACAACATGCTTTCGATCAAGCGCGGGACAAGAAGCGAGATGAATGGCTCCAGAGCCGCGGCTATAACGTCGTCCGGTTCTGGAACAATGAAATCTACAATAATTTGCCGGGCGTGCTCGACGTTCTTCTGGAGCATTTACAAACGCCGCAGACTTCACCTCCCCCTTGAGGGGAGGTCGGAATTGCACAGCAATTCCGGGTGGGGGTGACATTCGCGCCATCCCCGACAACATAGGCGCTGATGGCAGGTAATGCTTCAAAAGATCTCGCGGTCCCGCCGCCCAAATTCGCCGACTGGTTTGCGTCGCGCGGCTGGCAGGCGCGCGAGCACCAGCTTGAATGCCTCGCGGCGTCGCAATCCGGCCTTTCATGGCTGCTGATCGCGCCGACCGGCGGCGGCAAGACGCTTGCGGGGTTTTTGCCTAGCCTTGTCGATCTCGACACGCGCGAGACGTCAGGTGAGGGACGGCTCCATACAATCTATATTTCACCGCTGAAAGCGCTTGCGGTTGATGTCGCACGCAATGTGGAAACGCCGGTGGCGGAGATGGAACTCAACATTTCCATCGAGACCCGCACGGGCGACACGCCGGCATCCCGGCGTCAGCGTCAAAAGTTCAAGCCGCCCGATATTCTGATGACAACGCCGGAAAGCCTGTCGCTCCTTATCGCATCGCCGGACGCGGCTCAGTATTTCAAAGGACTGAAGCGCGTCATTCTCGATGAGCTTCATGCGTTGATCCCGAACAAGCGGGGTCACCTTTTGTCTCTTGCGCTGGCGCGGCTGCGCGCTCTGGCCCCGGCGGTGCGGTTCGCAGGGCTTTCCGCAACGGTGCCCGATGCGCGCCCGTTGATCGACTATCTGACGCCGCAAAACGAAACTGCGCCATCGGCGAAACTTATTCGCGGCAAGTCGGGCGCACAGCCGCAGGTCGATGTTCTGATGTCGGAGGAACGCATCCCCTGGTCCGGCCACTCGGGCAAGCATTCCTTTATGGAAGTCTATGACCAGATCAAACAGGCGGGAATGACGCTGGTTTTTGTCAACACGCGCAGTCAGGCGGAGATTACCTTTGCGGCTCTGTGGCGATTGAATGACGATAACCTGCGGATTGCGCTTCACCACGGATCGCTTGAGGTAGATCAGCGCCGCAAGGTGGAGGCGGCGATGACGCGGGGCGACCTGCGCGCCGTCGTGTGCACATCGACGCTCGATCTCGGCATTGACTGGGGCGATGTGGATCTCGTGATTCAGATGGGCGCGCCGAAAGGCGCAAGCCGTCTGACCCAGCGTATCGGTCGCGCCAATCATCGCATGAATGAGCCGAGCCGGGCGCTCTTGGCGCCGGCGAACCGCATGGAGGTGCTTGAATGCATCGCCGCGAAACAGGCGATCGACGAGGGTGCGCTCGACGGCGATCCGCCGCGTAAAGGCACGCTTGATGTCCTGGCGCAGCATATTCTCGGCACAGCCTGCGCCGCGCCGTTCCAGCCGGATGCTCTTTACAAAGAGGTAATCAGTGCGTCGCCCTATGCGGAGCTGCCGCGCAAGGATTTTGACGACGCCGTTGAGTTCGTTGCAACGGGGGGCTACTCCCTGCAGCGATATGAAAAATATCGCCGTATCGTCAAAACGCAGGACGGCGAGTATCGTGTGCGCGACAAGCTCGCCATTCAGCAATACAAGATGAATGTGGGGACCATCACCGCAGCGCATGAGCTGAATGTGCGTCTCTCTGGCGCTAAAGGCCCGAAGCGGCCTGGCCGCAAGCTTGGCACGGCGGAAGAATGGTTCTTTGAGCACATGAATATCGGCGACGCGTTTTATTTCGCCGGTGAGGTGCTGCGTCTTGAGCGCATTGAGGGCAATGACGCCATTGTTACGCGTACGGTTGCGGAATCGCCGAAGCTGCCAAGCTGGGGCGGGAACAAGTTCCCGTGGTCAACCCATCTCGCCGACCGCGTGCGCAACATGCTCTACGATACGGAAAGCTGGAAGGCGTATCCGGAGCAGGTCCGCGACTGGCTCGAAAAACAGCGCGAGGTCGCGCGTATTCCAAAGCCCGACGAGCTGCTGGTCGAGACATTTCCCTATACGAATCGAAATTTTCTGGTGTGTTACCCGTTTGACGGCTGGCTCGCGCATCAGACGCTGGGGATGCTCTTGACGCGCCGCCTTGAACGCCTTGGCAAACAGCCCATCGGCTTTGCGCCCACGGAGTACGCTCTGTCGATCTGGGCGCGGCAGGATATGAGCGACGTCGATATGGAGGCGCTGTTTCATGAAGACATGCTCGGCGACGATCTGGAAAGCTGGCTCGCCGAGTCTGTCACTATGAAACGCACCTTCCGCAATTGCGCGACCATCGCTGGTCTGATCGAAAAGAAATATCCGGGTCAGGAAAAAACCGGACGGCAGGTCGCGTTCTCCGCCGATCTGATTTTCGATGTATTGCGTGAGCATGAGCCGGACCATCTTCTGTTGCGCGCGGCCTGGGATGATGCGGCGGGCGGGTTTCTGGACATTGCGCGGCTGCAAGCTTTGTTGACGCGCGTCAAAGGCCGCATCAACCACGCATCGCTCGACCGGGTGTCGCCGCTCGCTATCCCGGTGATGCTGGAGATCAGCCGCGAAAACGTCGCCCGCGACGCGTCCGAGGAGATGCTGAAGGCTGCGTCAGAAGAGATTATCGAAACCGCGATGGGATAGTGCGCCAGTAACGCTATACGAGTCGACCCAGTTGCGCTCTCGTTCCATCGACAAAGTAACTCGTCATCATATCGCTCTCGTAACTCCAGCGTTGCGCGTCGCCCATAGAGCCACAGACTTGTACTGCAAAGGCGCGATTACTGTCTGTAAACATTACATCTTGTTTGCTTAAAAAAACTTAGCCTTTTTTCGAAAATCCTTCCATGACCCGTCGTAATCTAACGATGTGACTTTGGAATGAGCAATTGTTGTAGCCGCAGATACAAAACCGCAAAGAAACGACACGCCTGTAGTAATTAATACAGATTCAAAATAGTATTTTTGGGTTCTTGAAAACCCGTCATTTCCAAGGTGTAACACTATAAAACCGAGAAGTAGGAAGACAAACACTTTTGTAAATGCGATTAGAAACGTATAGAAAGCAAATTTTGGTTTAATTGTGTTCATCTGTGACAATGACCCATAAACGCAAAAACTTCCACTAAACGTATCTGTATAGATATTAAATGTCGCCTGCAAATTTTTTCTTGGCGCAGTGACGCGATGCTGTTTTCCTTCGTGTTGCTCATTGTTGATGATAGATTTGTCAGTTTTTCGCCGCTCTGTTGCTCAAAGGGCAATCCGATCCAATTTGAGGGCGCCTGTCGCTAAAACTCTTAATCCCAAAGTGCGCGAGCAGTAATGAAAGCAGAGTTGACGAACTGCTGAAACTGAACGCCGCCCTTTCATATGCAATGATTGTTGAACCCGATAAAACGCTGTTTGACACTGTCGCCGTGGAAGATTTCCGTGTGCTGGCGCCGGGCGGCGTTCTGGAGGGGAAAGAGCAAGCGATCCGCGGTTTATCCACAGGGGATGTCGCCGGCATCGCTTTTCATGGCGACATTGCAGTTGTCACAAATCGCCTGGATATCGTCGGCCCCCAGGGCCCGACGGGCTGCATGGTCCCGTCGATATCCAGGCGCGTCTTTCCAGATGAAGACGGCCAGTGGCGGCTCGTGTCGCAATCGCTGACGCCGTGCCTGCTGAAGGCCGTAGAATTTGGGCGGTTTTGATCCGTTGATCGTCAGGTTTCCCGCTAAATCACCCGTTTGGATGATAGAAATTTGCGCCATTCAGGTTCCAGTCTGAGCGGTGAAAACAGATTCTCAGACAGACGGGAGACAATGATGGAAAAAGTGACGGGCATCGGCGGCGTCTTTTTTCGCGCGAAAGATCCGGGCAAGTTGGCGCAATGGTACGCCGACAATCTCGGCGTCTCTCTCGTGCCGAAGTCCTATGACGAGCCGGCATGGAAGCAGGAGGCGGGCACGACCGTATTCTCGCCCTTCGCCGCCGACACAAAATACTTCGGACCGGACATGAACCAGCAATGGATGATCAACTTCCGGGTCCGCGATCTTGACGCCATGGTCGCGCAGCTTCGCGCCAATGGAAACGATGTTGAAGTCAATCAAGAAGCCTATCCCAATGGACGCTTTGCCAGAGTCTATGATCCGGAGGGCACGCCTGTAGAACTCTGGGAGCCAGGCGGTTGCGACCCGCATTAGGGTTTTCCAGGTTCAGCAGGCGAGACCTTTCCTTCCAAGGAAAACCCCTTCATTCTGAGAAGTCTATTTCCTTTGTGCTTCGAGGCAGCCGCGCGGGCTTCTAAGGATGAAGGAAAAAGGTGTCTCGGAGGATGGGAAAAGCGTGCAACCGACCATCACCATTAACGGCGAAGTCCTGACGCCTGACCCGCTCGGCGGCGCTTATTGGGCGCGGGAAGAAACGCTGATCGTTTCGGACCTTCATTTTGAGAAGGGATCGAGCTTCGCGGCGAAGGGCGTGATGTTGCCGCCCTATGATACGCGCACAACCCTGATGCGCGTTGGCGCACTGACGCGCCGTTATAAACCGGCTCGCGTGATTTCCCTGGGCGATGCTTTTCATGATGAGGGCGCTGAGGCCCGCATGGACGAGCGCGATGCGCAGACGCTGGAAGCGCTGATGGGGGAGACGTCGTGGCACTGGATTCTTGGCAATCACGATCCCGAACCGCCGGCGCGCTTCGCTTCCGATACTGCGCTCGAAAAGACAATTGGCGCGCTCACCTTTCGTCATGAGCCGGCGGCGGGCGAGAGCGCTGGAGAGATCGCGGGGCATCTTCATCCTTGCGCCCGCGTGATGAGCGAGGGGCGCGTGTTGCGCCGACGGTGCTTCGCTAGCGATGGCGCGCGCCTTATCATGCCGGCGCTTGGCGCTTATACGGGTGGATTGAACGTCCTCGATGAGGCGTTTGCGCCCCTCTTTCCCACCGTCACCGCCTGGGTGATGGGCCGGGATGGCGTTTACCCGATCAGTCAGGCTAACCTCGCCCCAGAGACGGACGGCCATCACGGCGTGCGAGGGGTAAGGGGACATGCGTAGTTTTCTGTTGGCGATCGCCGCTATGTTATGTGCGACGCCGGCGCCGGTTATGGCGCAAGGGCCTGATGGCTATGCGCTGATTTATGATGAACCGACGGACGTAAATCTTGGCGGGCGCCCGGTCGTCGCCGACATCGCGTTTTATGCGGATGAGGACGCAGCGTCTCGTGGCGATCTTCAGCTCGCGCTTGTCACCGATGTCACAAAATTCGTTGAAGAAACGGAGCGCGATCTCGCAAACTGGATTGCGGCGCATCAAAACCGATGCGGCGAGCGGTGGGGCGCAGGCGCGCCGCAGATCAATTTTCCCCCTGACCAGATCCGCTTCGCTCTCTACGTTGAATATGAAATGTGGAATTGCGGCTTGCGTGGGCGGGGTGAGCCAGGGCGCATGGTGCGCGAGGCTGGCGAAATCGATGTGACGCTTGATGCTTATGTTGAAGGCGGCAAGCTTCAGGCGCGCCTTGCCGACCTGACCATCGATCAGCGCAGCGGCGTTTCCAAATACCTGCCGCTGGAATTTGTCACTCGCCGCGTTCTTGATTCTGAACTCAACAAGCTAAACCAGAATAAAAAATTCTATCAGGCGCCGAAGCCGCTAATTGATGAGGGCTTTCGCTATGTTTCTATTGAAGCGGAAATTACCGATGACGAACGGGTCATGATAACCGCTCGCTATGAAGCGAGTGGCGAGAGAGAAATCTTCGATCGCTTGATGACAAGCATTCGCGAAGATGGGATTACGCAGGAACAGAAGTGATTTTTGAAACTACGCTAGGTGAAAAAGATAGTTAGGCAGGTCCGATGACTTTGAAACATTCTCTCATTTCCGCATGTGTCTTCGCCGGCATGACGCTGAATGCGTATGCGCAAGACCAGGCTGTTCCTGCCGCGCCCCAATCCAGCGCGACAGTGATCTCTGACGAAGCCGAAACGCGGATAGCGACTTTGCACGCCAGACCGGAAATTCAGGCGGCGTTCGCCACCATAGAAAGCATGCGAGCGCGCAATAATGAACGCCTTGTCGAGTTGACGGAAATCGCCGCACCGCCCTTTGAAGAACAGGAGCGCGCAGCCGAGCTGGTAGAGCGGCTGAGGGCGCTAGGCCTCAGCGATGTTTCGATTGATGAAAGCGGCAACGTGATCGCGCGCCGTCCTGGTGATGATGGTTCGCGCACGGTCGCCATCGCGGCGCATATCGACACCGTATTTCCCGCGGAAACGGATGTGACGGTTCGCCGGGAGGGCGACGTATTCTTTGCGCCGGGTATCGGTGACAATACGCGCGGCGTTGTTGCGCTGCTTGCCATCGTTGAGGCAATGCAGACCCACGAGATTGAGACGCAAGCGGATATTCTGTTTATCGGCGATGTAGGTGAAGAGGGCCTCGGCGACTTGCGCGGCGTGCGCCATCTCTTCCGTGAAGGCGCGCCGAAAATCGACAGCTTTATCGCGATTGATGGCGGCGACACGACACGGCTGATTACGACCGCCGTCGGGTCAAACCGCTACCGCGTCACGTTCAGCGGTCCGGGCGGGCATTCCTATGGCGCGTTTGGAAGGGCGCACCCGCATCAGGCGCTGGCTGAAGCGATCACCCTGTTTACGCAAAGCGCGACGCCGATCACGCAAGACGGAACGAAGGCGACGTTCTCCGTCGGACGGATTGGCGGCGGCACCTCCATCAATTCAATTCCGTTCACCAGCTGGATGGAAGTCGATATGCGCTCGTCCGATCCGGATAAGCTCGCTGAACTTGACGCCGCTTTCCAGTCAGCGATGCAAAAGGCGCTTGAAGTTGAGAATAAGCGCCGGCGGCGCGATGACGCGCTTACCGTTGAAGTCAAACCTGTCGGCAATCGACCGGCCGGCTCCACCGACCTGAACTCAAGCCTCGTGCAGAACGCCGGCGCCGCGGTCGCCCTGATGGGGGTTGAGCCGCAGTTCGCGGAATCATCAACGGATTCAAATATTCCGATGTCTCTTGGCATTCCCGCCATTACGATCAGTCGCGGCGGGATCAGCAAAAACGCCCATGCGCCAAACGAATCCTGGGAGGATAAGGACAGCCACCTCGCCATCCAGGCGGCGTTGCTCCTGCTCGTCGCAGAGGCTGGGCCGGGCTTGTAGAGTGCGATTGTATTGACCTTCGGGAAGACAACCCAGAGAGGGTAGTCTTCCATAAAACCTATATTCGGTGCGTAGTTATCCCCGCCTTTCGCGACGGGCGTATACTCCTTGTCACGTTGAGATGTGGCTTCGAACGAGGCGGGTCCGGCGCCAGAAGCGCGCCATCCGCAAAATCCAGCAGGCCCTTTTGACGTCGGTTCCGGCGATGGTTTGCGCCGCCGGTCGGAGCAGGCTCTTTGACATTGTGAATCCTTTGGGGGACGGCGCGTTATCGCCAATTCCATTCGTGGTGATCACCGAACCGAGCAAACGAGGTTTGAAGCTATGCAGGCAATCACGCTCTAGAACAGCGGCATTGGAAAGTCGCCCCAAACGGTGTGCGGCGGCGGTTCGAGAATGCGCTCCGCGGTCGATGATGCAACATCAACATCGACTATCTTAATTGGCGTGATTGAGTGCGCACGCCGAAGAATAGACTTGCCTTTGCCGCCTGGAGAAAAAGTGTCGGCGGTAGCGAACAGAATCTGGAGTTTTGACCTATCGAAATCGGCATTGGCGCCGTGACCGCCATGCTCGCGAACATAGTCCAGAGGGTCGATGGGCAGGTCCGGCATATACCATTCCTGAGGAAGAACGTATGTAATTCTTGGCGTATCTTCGGCGCCCAAAAATTCCTGGACGCGGGTGTCTGATATCGCAGTCTTGTGCGCCGCTAATAACTCCGCATCGCTAAGCCTCGCAGGAGAAAGAATGACCTCCCTCGGATTATAAACTGCCGAAATGTGATGAATCGCGTGTTCACGTAATGCAACACCCGTGACGCCGGCGAGCGCCATCGTAACTGCATAGGTTATAATCCAGCGTTTGGCGGATGCATTTCGCGGAACCAGGTTCGGAGTTGGAATCCGTTTTGGCAGGAACGCGCCCGTCTTTTTCATATAAGCTGCGTAGCTTTCGCCAAACTTGTCCAAGCAGTCTCTTTCCTCATGGCGCGCCAGCGCAACGTAAGCAAACATCATCGTGATGAGCGCATAGAGCGCGATAAACCGTGGCCAGGTCAGCAACAAACCAACGCCGATAATCGTGAATGCAAGATATTGCGGATGACGGATCAACGCGTAAAGCCCGCCCGTGACCTCTTTTCCAAGAAACAATTTTGAAAAATACAAAGGGACGGCGGAAATGACGAACAAGACAATGCCGACCAGCGCTGTCCAGCGCCCATAGGCGCCGAGGCTGTCCATCAGCGCATCGTCCGTTTTAGAAAAATGCGGAAGAAAGAAGCCGGTGAGACCGGCTGTCCACCGCGAGTCGGCGAGCCACGCCAGCATCCCTCCATACGCCGGATAATACGCCAGCGCGAGAAACGGCATGATCATGAATAGAAACTCAAACGCCACAAACGCATAAATCGCCAGTGCAGCAAGACCTGTAAATTGTCGCGTAACAGACATGGAAACCTCCGGTTTGCAGTTTTCCGCGCCTTTACTCTGGGCATTTTACTTTGTTCTGCATCCGTTATGTGACGAAGCCGGAGTAATTGTGACTGACCGCGTTGTCAGCGAGCGCCTTGTGACGGAGTGTAGAGTTGTGTGACGAAATGCGATTGCGTCAAATCACTTACAGAAGCTAAGCTTCGGTATGGCGCAACTTGATGCAAGCTCGCCGGTAGACGAGAATTCCGAGCCTATTTCTGTCCTTTCAGCGGGCGCGATCGGTTTGGAAAGCGGCTGCGCGCCGCTGCGGTTTACAGTGCAGATATTTGCATTTGCGGCAGGGGCAGTTCTTATTGTTCACTTGTTTCTCGATACAAGGTTGGGCCTTGTCGATCTGGCGGCGCACGCCGTTGCGTTAAGCCTGCTCTATACGCTCGCTTTCGCAGCGGCTTATGCAATCGTTGGCGCTTTCTGGCGAAGAACCCGTTCGGTTGGGTTGCCGCAGAGCGCTTTTATATGGGCAGTGTGCCTGTCAGCCGTCGGTTTGGGCGTTGCGATTTCGCAGGGACTGAGCCTTCTGTCCGGCGCGTTCGGGGAGACCCTTAATGCGCATCAGGAAGCCAATTTCATTCCGCGCCTTATACCAGTCTGGGCGATTATCGTCGTTTTGTTGATCCAGAATGAGAAACGAAGATTGTTGTCGCTCGAACTGAGCAGAAACCCCGCTCTCAAAAGCGGCGTATCCATCGGGAACGCAGATAGCGCCTCTGCAGCCCCTGGTGATGTCATTAGACTTCGATCAGGCCGGTCGCAATTCACGCTTCATCCCGAACAGATCACTTATGTTGTGGCGGAAGGAAATTACTGTTCAATTCATTTTACCAACCCGGATGATCGCGCTCCGTTGATGTTAAGAAGCACATTCTCGCATCTCATTGATCAGCTCCCGCCGGAAATATTCACGCAGATTCATCGCTCCTATGTCGTGAACAATCGCCACGTAAAGAACATCGACATATCGGCGACCGCCAGCGCAGTTGTTCTTTCGAATGCGATGCGATTGCCAATTTCGAGAGCGAGACTTGCCGAAGCGCGTTCCAGGTTTAAAGAAAAGCTGGCCACGCCTGACAAGTCGTAGCAATTGTCCCTGACAGGACAAAAGCCGACTGCAGGGAATCTGGCTGCGGGGGTATATGCTGGTTGAGGCGGACTATTCGACACTGCGAATCCTTGAGGCGACGCTCGCGGTAAATGGCGGTCGCTCGCGCAATGTGAGCAAACTGTATTTACCGGAGCGATGCAAATGCGCCCCAAACCATCCCACCATGGCGTAGCGGTGGCCTCACGGTCTTCTTCGCCAGGAGAAGTGTAGCGCCCCATTTGGACTCAAGAGATCCTTGTTTCGCAATCCGCTTTTCCGAAATTACACAGTGCACAGTGGAAAGTCCTTTGTGATTGATTCGTATCAAATTCAGCTGTTGCAAATGAATGTTGATGAAAGTCAATACGAGACCTTGAATACTGACTTATGATCTTTCCTGCAGCAGAAATAAGGTGATGAAATCGTGGCCGATGTTGAGCGCCTGCTAAAGGGAACGGTTGAAGAACTTGAACGATTATTAAATGCGAAACACGTGCTTGCCGAGCCGATCGAAAAAGATGGCGCTACAGTCATACCGATTGTCAGCTATGGTTTTGGATTCGGCGCCGGCGGCGGCGAGGATAGTAAATCCGGCAATGGTGGGGGCACAGGCGCCGGCGGCGGCATTAAACCGCTTGGCGCAATCGTCATTGACGACCAGGGCGTTCGGGTTGAAAGCGCTAAGAGCGGTATGAGTAGCGTCTTTGAGGCAATGGCCGACTGCTGTTCGAAGATGATGGAGCATCGATTTAACGCTGACGACGAAAACAAGGGTAATGAGAGCGCCGCAACTGATCAGGCATGATGCCTGGCATTCTCGCACTCACTTTGCTTGGTATCGCAGCGGCCTTACTCATTGGCGTCTTGTCGGTTCTCTGCACGCCAGTCGCTGTAAATGCTCAGGTCGATAGCGAAAGCGAGCTATGGTTCAAATTTGGCGTAGCTTTATTTGGCGGCTTGGCGCCTGTCTTCACAACCAGCGACGAACCATCGACGAAAATTGATGCGGAACCTGAGCCGGGTCCGGACGAAGATCCGAAAGAGGATAAACCGCGGGGATCAAAGAAATCGTCAAGGTTTGGTATTACTGCGTATGCGCCGCATATGCTGCGCGAAGCGCCGAGATTTCTGTCAACGATAATGGCGCGTGTGAAGGTTAAAACCGTCAATGCTGACGTCGAGTTCGGTTGTCCTGATCCGGCGGACACTGGCGTTGTTTACGGCGTCTTGACGCCGATCGCGCTGCTCGCCAATACGCGCAAATCATCTTGCATCACGTTGCAGCCCGATTTTTCGCAGGCCAGCTTCAGGTTTCGGGGGTTTCTTGCAGCACGCTTTACGCCGATTGCGTTGCTGGTCCCGGCATTCGGGTTCGGCTGGGCGGTTTTTGTCGCCCCTCGTCTGACGCGAGCGCTTCGGTGATTGTCTTCAGGCGAGAAAAGCCAATCGAGGTTTCCGGGCGCACGATTGTGGCTGTTTCACGCGTGAGTGTTCAGGGACGCCGGCAAAATGGCCTGGTGCTGTTTTCCGGCGACAAGCGGGCGGTTGCTGTCATTTGTCGTGACAATACCGGTGAGACAATCTTTGACGCCAACGGACGCCTGATGAGCAGCAGCGATCTCAAAGCGATGATGAAGGGGTGTTGAATGGAGAAATATCCCGCCTGATGCGCGTTCAATCCCGTCATCGGGTTTATCGCGCTGAATGTCCGTTGGGGCCAAATTCGGCTCGCGGCATTCAAACCGTGTCGCGGCTGGGCTCCACACCAGTTGACAGGGCCCCGCGCTTTGATTATCTCCGCCGCTCACCGCGAATTGAAAGCCAGAGTCATGAAAGTCCGCTCATCCCTTAAGTCGTTGAAAAACCGGCATAAAGACTGCCGCGTCGTGCGTCGCAAGGGTCGCGTCTATGTGATCAACAAGACGCAGAAGCGCTTTAAGGCCCGTCAGGGTTAATCAACTCGGCGACATCTTTCTTGGAATTTTACCGGTTGCGCGCTAGGCTTTCGCTGATGCGAACGGTTTTTTGCGCCTTTTTTCTGGGACTTGCGGCCAGCCTGCCGGCGGCGGCGGATCAGACCGATCCGCGCCTTGATGCGCTGTTCGAAGAGTTGCGGGTCGGCGACGCCATTCGCGCCGAGGAGAATGTCGGCCGCATTCTGGAAATCTGGGCGGATTCCCAAAGCGATACCGTGGATGTCCTCTACGCCCGGGCGGAGGAGAGCCTTGACCACGGCGCTGACGATCTGGCGTTGACCCTTCTCGATCACGTGGTCGGCCTGGCGCCGAATTTCGCGCAAGGCTATGCCCTGCGCGGGTCGATAAGGCTCAATCAAAATGACCGCGCCGGGGCGATTGAAGACTTCTCAAAAGTGCTGGAGCTGGAGCCGCGCCATTTCGCGGTTCGCACGACGCTCGCGCAAATCCTGCTGGCGGGCGGCGATAAGCTGGAAGCCTATGAGATGTTCCAGAAGGTTCTGGAATGGAACCCCCACGACGAGACGGCGCGTCAACGCGCCCGCGCGCTGCGACGCGAACTCGACGGTCAAGAGATTTAATTTTCCCCATTTGTCTTCATGACGCTTGCGTGAAGGCGCATTGCGTTCCTATTCCTATGGGCTCGGGCGGCGGGTATTCATCCGTAGTCGTATGAATTTTAGGGAGTGCTCAATCGTGGCGGACGGATCAGCGAGCGTAGAAGGCGCAACAACAGTGGCGGCGGATCGATTACGGTCCTTTATCGAACGCGTTGAGCGTCTGGAAGAAGAAAAAACCGCGATCCTGAACGACGTGAAAGAGATTTACGCCGAAGCCAAGGGCGAGGGCTATGACGTCAAAATTCTGCGTCAGGTCGTGCGCATCCGAAAAATGGATCGCGCCGAGCGTCAGGAGCAGGAAGCCATCCTCGATCTTTATTTGTCGGCGTTGGGCGAGTGACAAGTTTATCTGATTTATATTGCGCCCGTTTTGGGAGCAATGCGTATTGATGATTAAGCATGGTCCCGTTTGACCGCTCATCCCCGCGAAAGCGGGGATCCAGCTTTTACGGCGTCACCTTTTCCGAATGATAGCATTTTATGGCGCCCAATTCACTGGCGTTGTGACGACAGGTAAGACTGTTAATTTTTGGATTCCCGCTTTCGCGGGAATGAGCGGTGTTAGTATTCTACTGCAATCTAGAGATTGCTGGAATTTCAAGACAGTTTAAGATGATCTTCGAGCACATCCTGATCCGCATCGCCGAGATAGGTGTTGTAGTCGGGGTGCTCAAAAAGATGCGCGTAATAAATCTGGTGACGATAGTTCAGGTGTAACAGCGGCATCAGATTCTGGTTCAAATGGATTTTGATGTCTTCGCGGCTTGCATTGAATTCCGAGATCGCCGCAAGCTGACCGTTGAACGGTCCGTACATTTCAAATTCCCAGCCGATGATGTCGTCGAAATACATGAATGTGCGCGGCAGGAAGTGCTGCGGGCGTGACTTCGCTGCGTCATAGAGCGCAAAGGAATCGCGCGTCGAGGACCAGTAGTCGACGTCATTGAAAATTGCGCCGATGGGGGCGGGGCTATTTTCATCAAAGAAACCGGCGATGGTGTCTTTGACTTCGCCGATTACGAGGCGGCCATCGGGCACCCGTTCGCGCAGGGCTTTTTCATCCATCGCGTATTGCGCTTCGCGAAACCAGAAGGGCAGGTCTTTTTCGCCGACAGGCGGCGGCATGCCCTTGCCCGTGTCGAAGCCATAGCATTCGACGGTGACGCCGGTGAGTTTTTTAACGTCCTGCGCGAAGTCGCACATGAATTTGAGACCATTGCCGCCGGCGACGCCGAACTCGATCGCCGAGATCCGATCCTTGCCAAGGCGTTTGGCGAGGTTCGCTGCTGAGAGCATGCAATAAGCGTAGTGCGGACGCTCAATCGCCTGCGCGCCGAGCAGCAGGCGCGGATCGTAATTAAACGTTCCTTTCGTTGCGTGCAGGAACCGGCGCAGCAAGACGCCCCAGACGGAGAGCTGAAACTCCTTTGACAGAAGAATTTTCAGGAGAGCCTGTTTCACCGGGATTGCTTCCTTATTTGTCCTGAGGCAGAGAAAAAAGCGCCTCAGCGAGGCGCTCTTTTTTCAGAGTTGGCGCACGCCTGCAATAGGCGGCGGCGACCGCCGCGTCAGCTTGCGCGGCGGATTTCAAGATTATGCTCGCGCAGTTTGCGGTAAAGCGTCGAGCGGCCCATGCCCAGCCGGCGCGCGACTTCGGACATTTTGCCCTCATAGGTGTCGATCGCCAGTTCAATCAGATCTTTTTCAATTTCCTGCAGAGACCGCAAATGGCCTTCGCGATCAAAGATAGCGACGGACTCATCTGTCTCGCTTGGCTCAAATCCGGCGAGCGGCGGCGGCGCGACTTCGTCGCCATTCGCGTCGACGACCGGCGGCCCGGCGGAAATGCCGGCCGCATTGAACTCATCCGCCAGCAACGGGAAATCTTCAGCGGAGAGATACGCGCCTTCGGCGAGCACAACGGCGCGGAAAATCGTGTTTTCAAGCTGGCGCACATTGCCTGGCCATGACTGGTTCATCAGCACTTCAAGCACTTCGTGCCGGACGCCGCGCACATCACGGCGTTCCTCGGCGTTGTAGCGGGCGATGAAGTGTTCGATCAGCGCCGGGATGTCTTCGCGCCGCGCCGACAGCGGCGGCACTTCGACCGGGAAGACATTCAGGCGATAGAACAGGTCTTCACGGAAAGAGCCCGCCTTCACCTCTTCCGCGAGGTCTCGGTTGGTGGCGGAGATGACCCGCACATTGACCTTGACCGGACGTTTGGAGCCGATGGGATCAACTTCGTTCTCCTGCAGAACGCGCAGGAGTTTGACCTGCATGTCCTGGGGCAGCTCGCCGACTTCGTCGAGGAAGATGGTGCCGCCGTCGGCTTCCTGAAACTTGCCGATATGTTTCGCATTGGCGCCGGTGAACGATCCCTTTTCGTGCCCGAAGAGAATGCTCTCGACCAGGTTTTCCGGAATGGCGCCGCAGTTCACAGTGATGAAGGGGCGGCCGGCGCGATCGGATGAGCCCTGGATGGCGCGCGCGATCATTTCCTTGCCGGTACCGGACTCGCCGGTGATCAGGATCGGAATGTTTGAGGCCGCTGCGCGTTCGCCGAGCTTCATCACATGGGCGAGCGCCGGGCTTTCGCCGATCAGATCTTTGAAACCCATGGAGCCTTCGCGTTTGCGTTTCAGCCGCGAGACTTCGCCTTTCAGCGTGGTCAGATTGAGGGCGTTGTTGATCGAAACGATAACGCGTTCGGGAGAGGCCGGTTTGACAAAGAAGTCCGCGGCGCCGTTCTGCATGGCTTCGACAACCGTATCGATGCCGCCTTGCGCGGTCAGTACGATCACCGGCATTTCTTCGCGGAAACCTTTTGAGCGTTTCAGGGTTTCCATGCCGCCAAGACCGGGCATGCGCAAATCGAGCATCATCAGCGCGACGTCCTGGCCCTGTTGACTTTGCAAAAGCGATAGCGCGCTCTCGCCGCTGTCGGCCTGTAAAACAGGATAGCCCGCCTTTTCGCAAACGCCGCGCATGATCCGGCGTTGTGTCGGGTCGTCATCAACAATTAAGATCGTCTTCACCATGGTGCGCACGCCTCTTCGGAAGTGAATGTTTTGAGGCACCATGGGCGATCCGGGTAAAGATCGCTTTAAAACCGTATCATAGCGAAACATTTTTGAGAAAAGCGGCGGTAACTATTCGTTTACGAATTAAATACTTGTTAAGACATGAGGTCAGCTGTCCTGCGACGCCCTATTTGCGTGCGCGTGAAGCTGCGCTATCAGGGCTGCGAACAAGACAAATCTTCCATTAAGGATATCGGGCCATGGCCGACGGAAACGAAAAACCGAAAAAGAGCGATCTTATCAGACCGCTGGCGCATCTCGGCGGCGCCAAGCCGCCAGCGCCGGAATGGTTTGAAAAGGCGATCACGGCCCAGTCCGAGGAGGCTGAGGTTACGGTCAAAGGGGCTAAGATCCGCTACACCGCCTGGGGCAAGGCCGGCGGTCGCGGTATCCTGTTTGTTCATGGCGGCCGCGCCCACCGGAACTGGTGGCGACCGTTCGCGCCGTTTTTCGCCCATGACCGGCGGGTTGCAGCCCTCGATCTCTCGGGCATGGGAGATTCCGACTGGCGCGATCGATATTCGCTGGATTTGCTGGTCGATGAGGTTTTCGCGGTGATCGAAGCGGCGGGGCTGGCCACAGGCGCGCGCCCGTTGGTTGTGGGGCACAGTTTTGGCGGCTGGGTGACCCTGGCGGCGGTTGAGCGCGCTGGCGAGCGCCTGTCAGGCGCGGTGGTGGTCGACAGCCCTCTTGGCGTGCCGGACCCCGATGAAGGCTATACGGTCGTGCGCGCCTCGAAATCGGATAAGCCGGAAGGGCCGCAAATGGGACGCGTCTACCCGACCATGGAAGAGCCGGTCAGCCGCTTTCGCTTATTGCCAAATCAGCCGGCCGAGCATCTCTACCTCGTGGACTACATCGCCAGGGAAGGATTGCGGCGGGCGGCGCTGCCGGATGGCGGCGATGGCTGGACCTGGAAGTTCGATCCGGACAAGGGAAAGAACTTCACGATCAGTTTTGAGCGTGATCTCCTCCGCGCGGCGCGATGCCCGCTCGCCTTTATATATGGGGAAAAATCCATGTTCGCCGCGGGCGACGGCCTTCAGCATCTGCGCGACCAGGCAAAGGGCCGCTCGCCTTTCGTAATGATGCCAGAGGCTTACCATCATTTGATGATGGATCAGCCGATTGCTTTTATTTCAATTTTGCGGACCTTGCTGAGCTGCTGGCCGGTGCGCTTCGGCGCGTGAGCCGGCGGCGTCACAAGCCTCTTGCCCAACGCGCTGAATTCCGCCAAAAAAACACCTGAAATTACGGGGTTACAAATGACTGACGAAGCTTTGCAACGCGAACAGGATGCCGAAGAGCATCGACGTTCCTATGAGGTCATCATGGGGGCGTGCACTGAGATTGGCGTGCCCGCCGCCATGGCGCTGGCGATGTTTTTCACCAGCTGGGTGATGGCGAACGGCTTTTTGCTGTCGCTTTTCGCCGGGATCGCTACCTATGTTTTTGTGTTTTTTGTCGTGAAGACGTTCTTCTCCCATTAATGTCGATCTAACGCGGCGGTGCGTGCGTCGTCGGAGGCTTGATGAAAATTGCCGTTTTGAAAGAAACGCGATCCGGTGAGACCCGCGTCGCGGCGTCGCCGGAGACTGTGAAAAAATATGTCGCGCTTGGCGCCGACGTCGTTGTTCAGGCGGCGGCGGGCGAAACCGCGCGGTTCTCCGATGCTGATTACACCGAGGCGGGCGCCCAGATCAGCCCGAGCGCGGCGGATGCGGCGCAGGGCGCCGATGTCGTTCTGAAAGTGCAGGCGCCGTCCACCGAAGAGCTGCGGGTTTTCGGTCGTGGGTCCAAGCTGATCGCGATCTTGTCGCCCCATGGCGACCCGGACGCCTTGGGTTCTTATGCGCGCCTCGGCGTTGATGCTTTTGCGATGGATCTGATGCCGCGCATCACACGTGCGCAGTCTATGGATGTCCTCTCGTCGCAATCGAACCTCGCCGGCTACAAGGCTGTTATCGATGCTGGCGCGTATTACGGTCAGGCCCTGCCGATGATGATGACGGCGGCGGGAACCATTGCGCCAGCGAAGACATTCGTCATGGGCGCGGGCGTTGCTGGCCTGCAGGCGATTGCAACGGCGCGGCGCCTCGGCGCCGTGGTCTCCGCGACGGATGTGCGCTTTGCCGCGAAAGAACAGGTTGAAAGTCTGGGCGCAACTTTTGTCACCGTAGATGAAGAGGCGATGAAAGAGGCTGAAACCGAAGGCGGTTACGCCAAGGAAATGTCGGAAGACTTTAAAAAGCGCCAGGCGGAATTCGTCGCCGAGCATATCAAGAAACAGGACATCGTGATTACGACGGCGCTGATCCCTGGCCGCCCGGCGCCGAAACTTGTCAGCGAAGACATGGTCGCCGGCATGAAACCGGGTTCGGTCATTGTCGATCTGGCGGCGGAGCAGGGGGGCAATGTGGCGCTCACCCGGCCTGGCGAAGCGATCGAGATCAATGGCGTCACCATCCTCGGCTTTTTCAATGTGCCGGGACGATTGCCGGCGGACGCATCCAGCCTTTATGCGCGCAATGTCTATAATTTCATCGCCGCCTTCTGGGACAAGGACGCCAAAACCTTTGCGGTCGATTGGGACGATGACATCATCAAGGGTGTGGCGCTGACCCGTGACGGCGCGGTTACCCACCCACAGTTTGCCGGTGAGAACGTGGAAAACGCGAGCGCCCCCGAGCCGGTTGACGGTGAAGAAGTCGAAGCTGTCGAAGACGCGCCAGCGGACGCCGCGGAAGATACGCCCGAAGATGCAAGTGACGAAACCAAAGACGCCTAATCCAATCCTTTAAGGAGCCGACAATGGCCGCACAGGAACGACAGGATTCAATCGAAGAGGCTGCGAAGGCCGCTGAAGAGGCGGCGACAGCTGCGGAAGCGGCTGCGGCGAACGCGACCGGCAATGCGGAATCAGCGGCGATGGCCGCCGAACAGGCGCGCACCATCGCCGATCAGCTGGCGATCATCGCAGCGTCCAGCCCGATTTCGGACTTTGTTTTTCTCTTCACGATTTTCATTCTTGCGATCTTTGTCGGCTACTACGTCGTCTGGTCGGTGACGCCGGCGCTGCACACGCCGCTGATGTCGGTGACCAATGCGATCTCGTCGGTGGTCATCGTTGGCGCGCTGATCGCGCTGGGCGCCGATCTTTCAGAGGCGGCGAACAGTTTCTGGCCCAAGCTTTTCGGGTTCGCGGCGGTGGCGCTTGCAAGCGTGAATATTTTTGGCGGGTTTCTCGTCACCCAACGCATGCTCGCCATGTACAAGAAAAAAGAACGGTAGGGAAAGACAATGGCGGACAATCTCCCGGCTCTTCTCTATGTCGCTTCGGGCATCCTTTTCATTCTCGCGCTGAGAGGGCTTTCCTCTCCGGAAACCGCGCGCGAGGGCAATCGTTTCGGCATGATCGGGATGGTCATCGCGGTGTTCACGACGCTGTTCGTGCTTCAGGACAAAGGTTTCGGCACCTGGTTCTTTATCGTCGCCGCCGTCGCGGCCGGGGCCATTCCCGGCGCTTACATCGCGCGTAAAATTCCAATGACGGCGATGCCGCAACTGGTGGCGGCGTTCCACTCGCTTGTCGGCCTCGCGGCGGTCTTTATCGCCTGGGCGGCGTTTCTGGCGCCAAGCGCTTTCGGCATCGGCGAGCCGGGGCACATCCATATTCAGTCGATTGTGGAGATGTCGCTGGGCGTCGCCATCGGCGCGATTACGTTTTCCGGTTCGGTCATCGCTTTTGCAAAGCTGAACGGCAACATGTCAGGGGCGCCAATTCTGTTGCCGATGCGTCATCCGATCAATCTTGGTCTTGGCCTCGCAATCATATTGTTGATCGGCATGCTCATGACGTTTGAACAGTCAGCGATGACATTCTTCCTGTTGACATTGCTCGCTTTCATTCTCGGCTTTTTGATCATCATTCCGATCGGCGGCGCTGACATGCCGGTGGTCGTGTCCATGCTCAATTCCTATTCGGGATGGGCGGCGGCCGGCATTGGCTTCACCCTCGAAAACATGGCGCTGATTATCACCGGCGCGCTTGTCGGCTCATCGGGCGCGATCCTTTCCTACATTATGTGCAAAGGCATGAACCGGTCTTTTGTTTCGGTCATTCTCGGCGGCTTCGGCGGTGAGGATGCAGCGGCGGCGAGCGGCGGCGTTGAAGAACGCCCTGTCAAACAGGGCTCCGCCGATGACGCTGCGTTTGTGATGAAAAACGCCAACAAGGTGATCGTTGTGCCGGGTTACGGCATGGCGGTGGCGCAGGCCCAGCATGCGCTGAAGGAAATGGCCGACAAGCTGAAAGCCGAAGGCGTCGAAGTGAAATACGCCATCCACCCCGTTGCGGGCCGGATGCCGGGTCATATGAACGTCCTCCTCGCCGAGGCGCAGGTGCCTTACGACGAAGTCTTCGAACTTGAAGACATCAATTCCGAGTTTCGGACTGCGGATGTCGCCTTCGTCATTGGCGCCAATGACGTCACCAACCCGGCGGCGAAAACGGATAAAGCCTCGCCGATTTACGGCATGCCGATCCTTGACGTTGAAAACGCCGGGACGGTCCTGTTCGTCAAGCGCGGGATGGCGAGCGGGTATGCGGGCGTTCAGAACGAGCTGTTCTTCCGCGACAACACGATGATGTTATTCTCGGACGCCAAGAAAATGTGCGAAGAGATCGTCAAGGCTTTGTAGAACCGGACCAAGTAACGCAATTTATCAAAGGGGAATTGCCATGAAGCATTTGCTATGGAGCGCCAGCGCGCTTGTCCTGATCGCCTGCGGCGGTGAGAATGGAGCCACGACGGACAGTCAACCGGCCTCGGAATCCGAAGTTCAGGAAATCACAACTGTCGAACAGGAAGCTTCGCCATCCGCGAGTGTGCAACTGGACGCCGTTCTGGCTGCGCAGGATGACGACGCAAAGGCGCGCTATCAATATCGCCACCCGAAAGAGACGCTGATGTTTTTCGGTGTTGAGCCGGGCATGACCGTGGTCGATACGCTGCCGGGAAGCGTCTGGTATGCCGGCATTCTATCCGACTATCTCGGATCGGACGGCCGCGTCATCGGCGCGAACTTTTCACTTGATCAGCGCAAGACCATGGGCGGGCGTTATGCGTCCGATGAATATCAGACCGAGAACGCCAACTGGCCGGAGACCTGGGCCGCTGAGCGCAACGCAGAAAACGATGACGACAATGCGCCGTATTCTGCTTTCTTCTACGGCGCCCTTCCGGAAGAGATGGAAGGCTCCGCCGATGTGGTTTTGATGGTGCGCGCCGCGCATCACTTTAACCGCACGGAGGAAGCGGGCGGTTACTTCACGCAGGCCGTTGAAGATGCATATGCCGTTCTGAAGCCCGGCGGCGTTCTCGGCATTGTTCAGCACCGCGCCCCGGAGGGAAATTCCGATGAGTGGGCGGTCGGCAATAACGGGTATATCAAACAAAGCCATGTTATCGACTTTGTTACAAGCAACGGGTTCGAGCTTGTTGAAAGCAGCGAGATCAACGCCAATCCCGATGATCAGCCGACAGAGGACGATGTTGTCTGGCGGTTGCCGCCAAGCCTCGGCACGACGCGTGACCATGAAACCGATGAGGCGCAGGCGACCTTGCGCGCGCAGATGCAGGCCATCGGCGAAAGCGATCGCATGACGGTGAAATTCCGCAAGCCGGAATAACGTTCAATATACCGGATCACGTTAAGGCGGCGCGCTCTCGATGGAGGCGCGCTGCTTTTTGTATCTGCGCGCGCCACGTTCTGCTTTCCTGACGGCTTTCAGGTCCGGTTGTCGGGCGCCATTGGCGTTGCGCGGTGACGCTGTTACAAGGCCGCTACCTAACAAAGGGAATACAGGATGAAATATTTGATGATGAGCGCTGCTGCGCTGGCGCTGGCGGCGTGCTCGCAGGAAACAACCACAAGCGCGACTGAGGCTGGCGGATCATCCGCCGCGCCTGAAACAGCGACGAGCGACCAACGGTCCGCATCCGAACGGCTGGACGAGGCGCTCGAAGCGCAGGCCGATGAGGTCAAGGCGCGCTATCAATATCGCAACCCTAAAGAAACACTGGAGTTCTTTGGCGTTAAGCCGGGCATGACGGTGCTCGAAGCGCTGCCCGGTGGCGGCTGGTATTCCAAAATACTGGTTCCTTACCTTGGCCCTGATGGCGCACTGATCGGCGCTGATTATTCCATGGAGATGTGGCCGCTTTTTACCGGTTTTGCGACTGAGGAATTTCTTGCAGAACGTGCGACCTGGGCTGCCGACTGGCCGGCGCAGACTGAGGAATGGGGCATAGAAAATGGCGCGCCGGTTAGCGCATTTGTCTTTGGTTCAATGCCTGACGAGATGGCGGGCACAGCTGATGCTGTCTTGCTTGTCCGGGCCCTGCACAATCTGTCTCGCTTTGAAGATGAAGGCGGTTTCCGTACGCAGGCGTTGGAAGAGGCGTTCCGTGTGCTCAAGCCCGGCGGCGTTGCAGGCGTCGTGCAACATCGCGCACCCGCCGACAGCTCGGATGATTGGGCGGATGGCTCTAATGGATATTTGAAAGAGGCGGCGCTGATTGCGGCGTTTGAAGCGGCGGGATTTGAACTTGTCGATACGTCCGAAGTAAACGCAAATCCAAAGGATCAGCCAACTGAGCAAGATATTGTCTGGCGCCTGCCGCCGACCTTTGGCACAAGCGAAAATAACGCTGAGCTTCGCGCCGAAATGGAAGCGATCGGCGAAAGCGACCGTATGACGCTGAAATTCCGCAAGCCGGAGTAAGCGCCTGATTTACTTGACGGGATTGAGACGGCGCGTCCTGATCAGGGCGCGCCGTTTTTAATTATCTCCGCCGCCGAAGGTAAATTCGCGGATCAGGTGAAAGCCGACGCGGAACTGATTGCGGTCACCGAAATCTGCAATGATCGGCGTATTGGCGTAGTCGTCAAAAATGTAGTTGTACTGAATATAAGGATTAACGGACCAGCGGTCGAAAACATTGATATAGCCGTTGATGCTGCCGCCGACATCGCGAAAACCCGAATCGGCGTCATAGACGGACAGAACCCCATTCGACCGCAGAGACTGTTCCGGCGTGACGGAGAAATAGGCGTCCGCAAAGCGATCGCCGATCCACGTCGCCTGTCCGCTTGCAGACACAGAGACCGGCCCTGCGCGAAACAGCAGCGCGGTCAGAAAGCCATCGACGACTGTGCCGCGATGGCCGGTTTTCAAACCATGCCTTGCTTTTGCTCTGATGGTGAAACGGTCAAGGAAGGTTGTTGCGACGAAACCGCCGAACTCGAAGGTCGTACCCACATCGCCCAGCCCCTGCAGCGCCGGATTTTCATCCTGATCGCGGCGACCCCGGATGCGAAGCGATGGCCCGACGCGAAAACCGGAAAAGCCGAACACCGCGAAATCAAGACCGTCATCATCAAGAAAAAGGAAGTTCTGAAATTTTACGAAGGCCTGCGGGTCGGCGTTGAATTCATAATCATTGGAACCAAAATAATCGGGCTCATAGACGGGTCCGACCCCGATACTGAGATTGGTTTCATCCGGCACCAGAAAGGTCAGCGTGCCGAAAAAGCCGGTATCGTCGTCTTCTTCGCCGAGCGTGATGCGCGAGCCGACCGGGTCGCGTTCGAAATCCTCCTGATCGCGTGAAGGCCCAAAGAGCAGGGGGCGCATCCGCGGATCGTCGATCTGTTGGGCGTCACGGTCCTGTTCCTGGGAGATACGCAGCGCTTCTTCCTGCTCATCCTTCTCCTGGCGGATTTTGTCGCGCCGTTCTTTTTCGGTTTCTCCGAAAAGCATCGGGCTGAGACGCGGGTCATCGATCTGACGCTGCGCCATGGCCGGACCGGCTGCGAGCGCCGCGATGCCGCCAGCCATCAAGGCTGTCCTGATTATTCCCCGCATTTTTCAATCCCTAACAAAGAACCCAAGCTGAGCTTCCCCTCGAAGCATCAGAGGCCATTTTAATGCCCTTCACAGGCATTGCTACAACAAGAATGCAAACTTTTAGTTCAATTTGGTAATTGTTTGGTCCGATTCGGGGCGAATCGGCGGCGGACAGGGGTCACTCCGCATTCATCAGGCGTATCGCCTTCAATAAACTCCGCCCCTGTCACCAAGGCGGTGAGGGGGAAAACGGCCAGTATTTCTAAGAGAAAGTCAATCTTGGTCGACAGCGTCGTCGATGGCCTCGCCGGCGTTCTCGATGTCCCGGCCAACGCCTTTGACAGTCTCGCAGGAAGCCAGGAAAAAACAGCATGCCGCAAGCGTAAAGAGCCAGCGCATAATATACCCCATCGGTTGGTTACAAGACGCATATTATGCGCCAAAGGCCTCATGCGCAAAGGCTGCGGCCATGAAATTCTGCTAAAGGCCGCCTTCGCGCTGCTGGCGCTTGCGGATCAGCTTGCGTGCGCGACGCACCGCTTCAGCCTTTTGCCGGGCGCGCTTTTCCGACGGTTTTTCATAGAATTTCCGGCGTTTCATTTCCCGGAATGTCCCTTCGCGCTGCATTTTCTTCTTCAATGCGCGCAGGGCCTGTTCGACATTATTGTCGCGAACCACGATCTGGACCAAGTGCCTCAGCCTCCTCAGCGAAATAAAAACGTCACGGGTGTGAGCCGCGACGTCAGAGAAAATCAGTTCACGACGCCCGTTTCATTCGCGCGCGTGAGACGATGCGGCATATATCAAATGCCTTAACGCCTGTCTATATAGGGCCCTGAAGGAATATGCTCCAGTGGATGACACTCTTAAAACGCCGGAAAATCCGGGCAAAAGCGCTGAAATAGACGGTTTCGACGAGGTTCGCGCTGCGCTTCTGGCGCAATTGCTGACGATTGCCGCTTTTGATGGGTGGACGTCTATATCGCTGGAGCAGGCCGCGAGCGAGGCCGGGGTCGATCCGGCGGCGCGTCGCGCCGCATTTCCCGCCGGTATTGGGGATGTCCTGCGCTACTGGTCTGAGGCGGCGGATGCTGAGATGACGACGGCGATGGGCGCGCCGGAATTTGCCGGGCTTAAGATCCGCCAGAAGGTGGCGTTTGCGGTCCGGGCGCGGCTGGATGCGCTGCGACCCCATAAAGAAGCCGCCCGGCGGGCGGCGGCGTTGATGACCTTGCCAACTCATGGGCTGCTCGGCGCCCGGCTTGCCTGGAAAACGTCGGACGCGATCTGGCGCGGGCTCGGCGACAAATCGACGGATTTCAATTTCTACTCCAAGCGCGGCATCCTGACCGGCGTGTGGACATCGACTTTTGCGCGCTGGATGAGCGATGACAGCGAGGATGAAGCGGCGACGAACGCCTTTCTCGATGCGCGCATCGACAACGTCATGCAGATCGAAAAGGCGAAGGCGAAGGTGAGGGACCTTGATCTTGATCCGGCCAGACCCATCGCATGGCTGGCGAAGCTGCGCTATCGGGCAGGACAAAGCTGACTGCCCCAGTCAGGGTTCGTTAAAAAGAGATTCTTCGAACTTGGCGCCGTCAGAGGCGTAGCGCGTTGTTGACAGTGAAATTCCATAGTCCCCGTAAAAATATTCTTCGATCGCAATTCCTGTCCCGCGATGATTGACTAGCTCGTCCGCAGCGTTGTGATAGCTCATCTGTATCAGGCGCCCGCGCGAATCGAATGTCCGTTTGACTATGGCGAACCCGGTGTCCTGTCTGTTAATGAGCTTACCGTGCGCCATTTCAAAACGGGTTTCGATCTCATTATCGTTATTGTCGTAAACTGAGCGTATTGCGTAATAGCCGCGACCTTCGCGCCTTGCAGGCAGACGATCTTCATCAAAAAACGTAATGAGCAAGCGATTGCGGCCATGCCGGTCATATGTATACGCATAGCCTGCATAGCCGCGGTTATCGACTTTCAGTAATGTTTTGCGGTCGAGTGCATAATTCGTCCGATCAACATAATTGCCGAAACGGTCATAGGTTGAATAGGAGTAAGACCATCCATAGGCGTTTTTGATCGGCTCGCCATGTTCATTCTCATATCGCTCGACAACATCATATCCATATTCATTGCGCTCAAGAATTCCTCGCGCCACACCCGGACCGTTGCCGCTTGACGGCTTGCCGTTTTCGTCAAGCACGTTCCACGAAAGCAGATCGCCATTGGCGGCGTAGTCTAGCCTGTCCTGGGCGGCGTTCAGATCGTTAAGCGTCAAACGGCCCTCGTGGCCGTAATTTTGCATCAATGCCAACCAGCCATCGGGACCGTAATGAAAGCGTACCTCGTAAAACGGGAAGCCGCTTCGCAGTTCCTGTAATTCGTTTTTGAAATTGAAACGCTTTTCGATGACTTCGCCGTCATTCAGCAGCGTCCACTCATACCGCGCAACGCCCCAGCTGTTTTCTACCGGATCGCCATGATGGTTGAAGAATTCAAGCGAGCGACGATAGCCGCGTTCGTCAAGCTGATAGACTTCCCGAAAAACATCGCCTGTGACGGCGATCCGATTGTCGTGCTTGTCGAAAAATACACGGGTTTCCGTATTCTCCCCGTAGGAAATCTCAAGTTTTGGCGCAAAGAAATAGTAGTTGGCGTTATCATTTAGACCAACGATCTTTTCGCCCTGCATAAAGGCGACGCGTATTGGCCGTCCTTGCGCATCATATTCAAAACGAAAGTGTTTTCGCGTTTTTGCTTCCTTTTCAGTGATCGCATGTGTCCCCACCAGGGGGGAGAACGGCGTTTCCCGAAATGGCAGGTTGGCGAAGTACCGTGTGAAGGAAGGCTCGGCATTGGCGAGTGCGGGCGACAGAGCCGCATAGCACCACAACGCGGTGAACATGGCGATTGTCAAAGTCCAGTATTTTAATGCTGGCATCACTGTTCCTTACTAAGTGTGGGTAAACTTGGGAAACCCGGCAGGCTTTGTTTGCGGCCCGCCCGCAAGGCTTGCTCTTGCGGGCGTCTGAAGATTGACCGATGATGCGCTGGCCAAAAAGAAAAGCTTGGTGAAGTTCGGTAAATTACGGTGTATAGACAAGATAAGAGCGACCTTTCATGACGACACGGATAGAAATTGATCCTGTCAGACAAACTGTGCGGTTCGGAATGCATGAGACTGCGTTGCCGAATTATTCATTTCAGTTACTTCGGCTTTTGATGTCGCGAGCCCCCGACCCCGTCCGTTTTGAGGAAATCGAGCAAACTGTCTGGGGCGCGCAGGTTTCGCGTGACACTATTAAACAACGCGTGCGCTTGTTGCGAAACAGTTTGAGCGATATAGGCGCGCCGCAAGACGCCATTCAGGCGGCGCGTTCGGTAGGCTATCGGTTGTCGATCGCTTCGGCGCCCGTCGCGCCGCCGCCTTTGCGAAATACAAAGTATGCCGTGACGGCCGCTGCGGCGCTTATCGTTTTGGTCGGCGTGGCGTTTGTTTTTTTGCGCGCAACGCCGGAAAGCAACGGCGGCCCGTTGAGGATTGCGGTCGTGAACGAATTGGCTTTGCGTGACCCGGAGAAGGTCGATACTGTCAGCTGGCTCGACGCCAACCGGTTGCTGGCCAGTCAGCTTTCTCAATTGCAGGGTGTTGAAGCTGTGGCGACGGCGCCAATGGAGGCGCTTGGGTCGGTTCGCTCTCGCGAAGCGGCGCGCCGCCTGTCGGCGGATATGATCGTCAGCAGCGCCTTGATGGAGCGCGGTGATGGCGTCCGGCTCTGGTTTCAGCTTATTGATGGCTCCACAGAAGTAATCATCCGGTCTGACGACTATGAATACAGGCCGGACAGATATGTTTTTGCGGTTGAACATTTTATCGCAAACGTTCACTCGGCATTGGCGCGGACCGATCGCCAATTGCAAAGGCTGGCTTCTCCGCTCCCTCGTGAAAGCGAACGCAACGCTTATTTCGAGGCGCTTGAGATTGCTGAAATTCCAAAGGAAGAAAATCTTCTAACTGCAATAGAAAAACTCGGTTTTGTAATCGAACAGGAACCGGCTTTTGTTCTTGCACGTTCGTTACGCGCCCGCCTGCGAGCCGAGCTTGTCATCCGTTATGGATACGGTGCGGACGTTGCTGAGAAAGCATTGCATGAAGCGCAGAGCGCCGTGGCGCAAGCGCCTGCAATAGTCGAACTCAAATATGCGCTGGCCCGTGCGGAAATCGCTATTGGCGATGATCGCGCTGCGCTTGCGCATCTTAACGAAATTTCGCGATATCTCCCCTTTGTTGCGCGTGAGATTGCGGCGCTGGAAAGGCGCATGTCATAAACGCAAATATTCGTCTGAAGATACCGTTTACAACCTGACGAAACTGCGCGACATCTTTGCTTTACGCCGCCGCCACAACGCCTCCTGACAAAATGAACCATACGGACGACTTTTACCGGATCAAGAAACTGCCGCCTTACGTGTTTGAGGAAGTCAACACGCTGAAGGCGAGGCTGCGCTCCGAGGGGCGCGACATCATCGACCTCGGCATGGGTAATCCGGATATGCCGACGCCGTCACATATCGTCGATAAGTTGGTTGAAACCGCGCGCGATCCAAAAACCCATCGCTATTCCGCCTCGCGCGGCATCATTGCGTTGCGCCGGGCGATGGCGCGCTATTACGAGCGGCGCTTTGGCGTGACGCTCAATCCTGAAGATGAGATCGTCGCGACAATCGGTTCAAAAGAAGGCTTTGCGAATATCGCGCAAGCCGTCACCGGTCCGGGTGATGTGATCCTGTCGCCTAATCCCGCCTATCCAATCCACGCATACGGATTTATTATTGCAGGCGGCGTGATCCAGCCTGTTTCAGCATTAACGCCGGAGGATTACCTGCGTGGGATCAGTGATGCGATGGCGGCCAATGGCGCGCAGATCAGCGCTCTCGTCATCAACTATCCGTCAAATCCGACGGCGCAGATGGTCGACCTTGATTATTATAAGGAAGTTGTTCGCCTCGCGCGTCAGCATGACGTGCTTATCCTGTCGGACCTTGCCTATAGCGAGATTTATTTTGATGCGCCGCCGCCATCGATCCTTCAGGTGGAAGGCGCCATCGACATCGCCGTCGAAGTAAACTCTCTTTCCAAGACTTATGCGATGGCTGGCTGGCGCGTCGGCATGGCGGTCGGCGCCAGACGGCTGATCGCGGCGCTCGCACGGATCAAGTCTTATCTCGATTACGGCGCCTTCACGCCGATCCAGGTGGCGGCGATTGCGGCGCTGGATGGTCCGCAGGAGAGCGCGGTGGAGATCAGACAGACCTATCGCGCTCGCCGGGATATTTTAATTGAACATTTTGCAAAGGCCGGTTGGGAGATTCCATCGCCGCCGGCGTCGATGTTCGCCTGGGCGAAAATTCCCGATCAGTTTGCCGGCATGGGCTCGATCGCGTTTTCGAAGATGCTGATTGAAAAGGCGGACGTCGCCGTTGCGCCGGGGCTCGGCTTTGGCGAATTCGGCGACAAGCATGTTCGGATCGGTCTTGTCGAAAATGAACAACGCATTCGTCAGGCGGCGCGCAACATCAGGCGGTTGCTGAAAAGTTGAAGCTTCAGGACTTCGGTGCAATTCGCGTCACATGGCCCATCTTGCGGCCGGGGCGGGCTTCGTTCTTGCCGTAAAGATGGACGCCCGTTTGTGGAGATTGGGCGAGTTCACGCCACGCATTGGCTTCTTCGCCGATAAGGTTTTCCATCACCGCATTTGAGTGACGCGCCGGATCGCCCAGCGGCCAGCCGGCGACGGCGCGAATATGCTGTTCAAACTGCGAGACGGCGCAGGCGTTCGACGTCCAGTGTCCGGAATTGTGGACGCGTGGTGCAAACTCATTGACCAGCACATCTCCATCTTTCAGTACAAAGAACTCAACGCCAATAACGCCGACATAGCCGAGCGTTTCCAGCATGGTCGTCGTTACAGCGCGCGCCCTGGCGGCGGTTTCGCCTGAGATTTGCGCAGGAACGGTGGAGCTTTTCAGAATGCCATTTCGATGCGCATTTTCCGGCGGATCGTAAAGCTGGATTTCGCCATCCGCGCCGCGTGCGCCGATGATCGATATCTCCCGTTCGAACGGGATGAACCCTTCCAGAATGGAAGGCGCGGCGCCAACCTCCGCCCAGGCGTATTCGCTGGCTTTTTCGAATGCGCCAGGAAGATCGGTGTCTTCGTCGCGAATGGTTGTCTGACCCTTGCCGTCATAACCGAGGCGGCGGGTCTTCAGGATCGCCGGACGACCGATCTTTTTAAGCCCCGCTTCAAGAGAGCTGAGGTCATCAACGGCATGAAACGGCGCCGTCGCCGCGCCGATGGCGTTGACGAATTCCTTTTCCACAAGACGGTCCTGCGCCTTTTCAAGCGCCACGGCGCCGGGGCGCACGGTTGCGCCTTTCAGGGTCAGAAACTCAACCGCCTCGGCGGGCACATTCTCAAACTCATAAGTGACGACATCGACCTTCGCCGCGAAGGCGGCGAGGGCGGTTTTATCCGTATAGGATGCAACTGTCTGCGCAAAAGAGACGTCGCGCGCAGGGCATCCTTCTTCCGGACAATAGATATGTGTTTTGAGGCCGAGATTGGCCGCCGCTATGGAGAGCATGCGCCCAAGTTGCCCGCCGCCCATGACGCCGATGACGCCGCCGGGCTCAACGATGAGGGGGGTGTCAGCGTGTGGAGCAGTCATGAAACGGGATTAATCCTCAACGGTTTCTGCAACGCTTGCGGTCTGTTTTGCGCGCCAGTCGTCGAGACGCGTTGCGAGCGCCTCATCATGCGCCGCCAGCATTGATGCGGCGAGCAAGCCAGCATTGGCTGCGCCGGCTTCGCCAATGGCGACGGTTGCGACCGGTACGCCCGCCGGCATCTGAACAATCGACAAGAGGCTGTCCATGCCTTTCAGCGCTTTTGATTCGACCGGCACGCCAATGACCGGCAGGGGCGTCATGGACGCCGCCATGCCCGGCAGATGCGCCGCGCCGCCGGCGCCGGCGATGATCGCTTTCAGTCCACGCGATTTTGCGCTTTTCGCATATTCATAGAGGCGGTCCGGCGTGCGGTGGGCCGAGACAATCCTTGTCTCATGGGCGACGCCGAGCGCGTCCAGGATTTCAGCCGCACGGCTCATGACCGGCCAGTCCGAGCGCGATCCCATGATGACGCCGACGACCGGCTCCATCGTTGATTTGTCTGATGCGCCCGCCATGTGCGGTCCTCCGCTGAAAGGGAAGCGCGCTTATAGCAGGGCTGGCGAAGTCAGCAAGATGACAGAAATGCGGGCATGCGCGTTCAGCGACGAGGAGACGCCAGTCTAACAGACGGGGGCGCGAGAACCGACGCCTCCTCTCACCGGACGCGGGAGCTGGCCGCACGTCAGAAGGGGACTTGTGCACGACCATATCCGCACCACAGAAACTGGGCTGGCGCGACGCCTGTAACAAGGGCCAAGCGGCGAAGCGTGCTTTCCTTGCGCCGAATTGAAAATATGCGCGGACGGTCGTCATCAGTCCTGCTGGCGGAAGGTTTAGCGCTGCTGTTTAACCCCGTTAAGGCGTTAACGCCGTTGCTGGCGGTCGTGCGTGAACCGGATTATGATCGATATCGGCTTTGCGCTTGAATTCTATTTGGGACCATGGCCGCCGGGAGGCATTGAGGATGAAGATTAGCGACGTTCCTGAAAAACCTCGCACTGCGCGCGCTGACGGTGAAAGCGATACGCCGGCGTTGACGGCGGACCCGGCGCTTGCGGGCATTTCGGCAGCGGAGCTGACGCCAAAAGTGCGTGAGGCGTTGTCCGGCCTGCTGAACGAAATACAAACCTTGCGCAACAACCTGGCTATCGCGCGTGAGCGCGCTTTCGATCTTGAACAGCTCGCCGACCGCGATCCGTTGCTTGATATTTTGAACCGGCGCGCCTTCGCGCGCGAGCTTGATCGCACCGTGTCCATGGCTGATCGTTATGAGACGCCGGCAAGCCTGGTTTTTCTAGATCTGAATGGCCTGAAAACCATTAATGACATGAGGGGGCATAGCGCTGGCGATGCGGCTCTTAAACATGTCGCCGATGTTCTTGTCGCCCATAGCCGCCAGACGGACATCGTCGGGCGGCTCGGCGGCGATGAGTTCGGGTTGCTGCTCACCCATGCGGACAAATCGATCGCGTTGAGCAAAGCTGACGAGCTTGTATCGTGGGTCGCAAAAACCCCGGTGCGCTGGAACGGCGAGGAATTTCCGGTCAGCGTCTCCATCGGCGTTTCTGAAATCCTGAAAGGCGGCTCCGCCGATCAGGCGATGGAACAGGCCGACAGCGCCATGTATAAGGCCAAGCGGTCAGGGCTGGTTACGCGATAATATCAGGCAGCATCGCGTCTTTGATTTCCTGAATTTTATCCTTCAGCTGAAGCTTTCGTTTCTTCAGGCGTGCGATCGATAGCCGGTCGTAAGGCGAATTGTCTTCCAGGGACCGGATGGCGGTGTCGAGATCGCGATGTTCTTCTTCCAGGATCGAAAGCCGGATCGCCATCGCTTCGTCGTTCGCGCCGGCCAGATCTTCGTCATGAGCCTCGAATCGATTGCCGTCCATAAGAGTCAAAGACGGGCTCTCGTCGTCATTGTCGCCGTCTTCCACCATGTTTAATCCCCAATGACCGCAGATTGCGGCGCCCCCATGAAAATATGGCCGGCGAGCGATTCGAGCAATGACGTTGTGAAGCCGGGCGCGTCCATCACGCCAGTAAGTGCGGCGTATGTTGAAAGATTGCGCCTCGCCCGTGTGTCATGAGGCGTCTGATCGCCGCTGACCCTGCCCAGGCGGCTCTCGGCCAGCTGCTCCAGCAGGGACTGCTCTATACGCTCCGCCGCCAGCTCATTGTTCTTGATGGCGTCGCGCAAGGATAAGACTTCGGAATCCGTCACCAGATCGCCCGGCGATTTCAGATAGCGCCTGGCTGCGCGCAGCGGCGCCGTGACGTTCGCGGCCCAGGGCCTGGTCAAGTCCAGCGCTTCGATCACAATCTCTTCAGTTAATGGCTCAAAGCGCGTGGCGCACCAGCACGTCCACAACAGCACATTGACGTTCAGCTGAAATTCATCCTGCATTCTCAGCAGCAGATGTTCGGCGCCGTCATGCTGGTAGTGTTCAAGCGACCATGTCCAGAACGCGCCGCGCGCCGCCTGGCTCACGTGGTGCGCCTGCCTTTTGCGAGATCCTCGCCCCACCGTTTCGTGCCGGGCGCGTCAATACCGAAAAGATCAAGCGTGCGGCCAACCGACTGATCCACCAGCGCATCGACGGTTTCGGGTTCGGCGTAAAACGCGGGCAGAGGCGGCGCGATGATCGCGCCCATTTCCGCCAGTTGCGTCATGGTGCGCAGGTGTCCCAGGTGAAACGGCGTTTCCCGCACCATCATGACAAGCTTGCGTTGCTCCTTAAGCACGACGTCCGCCGCGCGCGTTAAAAGACTTGATGTGACGCCGGTTGCGATTTCCGACATGGTTCTGACTGAACAGGGCGTGATCAGCATTCCGATTGTCTTGAACGATCCGGAAGAAATCGGCGCCCCGACATCGCCGATAGCGTAGCGATGGCTCGCCAGGTCGGCGAGGTCGCGCGCTGACATTTCAAGTTCATATTGCAGGGTCATTTCGGCGGCGCGCGAGACCACCAGATGGGTTTCAACCCTCGCTGCGGCGAGCGCCTCCAGCGTGCGCTTAGCGTAGACGACGCCGGACGCACCCGTTACCCCAACAATGATTCGCGCGGTGGAATCCATAAGAAACTCAAGCAGTTGTCTCCAAACTCATAGCCGAAGGGTTAAGCCTTTGCAAAGCATCGTGGTTGACGCATGTTAAGAGACAATTTCGTGACAAAACCCCGTGTCTCGTGCTTATATATGGACTTACCAAACATATGGAGGTCGAATATGGCGATAAAGGCTCACATGGAAACGCTCAATCAGCGACACCAGCAGCTGGAGGCGGCAATTACGGACGAAACGAAACGCCCCGCCCATGACGAACTCCATATTCTAGAGCTTAAGCGCCAGAAACTTCGCATCAAGGATCAACTGGAAGAACTCCGTTCACAGATGAAGCCAAACTGATGATTTGAAGTCGCAGGACTGGTATCAAAAGAGAATTTGCAGCGGCGGCGCATTTATGATGCGCCGCCGACTGGTTTTAAGGGATAAAACATATGGCTGGCCGTTCAATTGTGATTACCGGCGCCGCAAATGGCGTTGGCGCCGCCTGTGCGCAGCGCTTTGCGGCCAATGGCGACCGGCTGGTGCTGGCGGACAAGAATGAAGAGCTGGGCAAGCAATTCGCCAGGGAACTCAGTGACAACAAGTCCACTGTCACCTTTGTTCATGCGGATGTGACGAACCGCTTGCACGTTCATAACATTATTGCTGAAGCGCTTGACGCTTACGGGCGAATTGACGTTCTGGCTCATACAGTGATGGAGCGCTATTCGGCGCCGTTTCTGGAAACGTCGGAAGAGGATTTCGACCGTGTTGTCGCCGCAAATTTACGCGGCGCGTTTCTTGTCAATCAGGCGATCGCAAAACAGTTCGTCAAGCAGAACGATGAAGCGAGCCCGGATGCTGCGCCCGGCGTGATCGTCAATATCGGATCGGTGGAGGCGGTCACCGCCGCCGCCGATCATGTCGCCTTCGCAGCGTCCCAGGGCGGCTTGCAGCAGCTGACAAAGGCGGTGGCGCTGGCGATGTCGCCTTACGGCGTGAGGGCTAACCTTGTGGGCCTCGGCGGCATCAAGTCCGAGATGGCTGAAGACGAAGACAGGAACAACATGCGTAACACGACCCCGTTAAAGCGCATTGGCGACCCGGAAGAAGTGGCGGAGGTCGTTTATTTCCTGACGGATGCGGCGGCGTCTTATGTCACGGGACAATGCGTCTATGTTGACGGCGGCCGTCTCGCGCAGACATCGTCCGTCAAGGCGGAGAAAAAAGCCTGAAACGTTTGAACTGTCAGCGGTTAACTGAAACTAGCTGTCGTTGTTGTCTTCGCTTGACCCGCCGAGATTGGCGAACACTTTATCAAGGTCGACTTTCTGGCTTTCTTCCTCGGCGGTGGCGGGCGGTTCTTCCTCGGCAACAGTTTCGCTGACCGGTTCAAGCGATGGCCCCTCGGGTGCGGCAGCGCCGGCCGGTTGCATTTTTGCGAGTTTCGCAGCCGCCTTGCGGACCACCATATCCAGATCCACCTGCGTGCACAGGCCAAGACCGACAGGGTCCTGCGGCTGCAGGTTCGCCGAGTTCCAGTGACTTCGATCGCGCACTGACTGAATAGTGGTTTTTGTGGTGCCGAGCAGTTTTGCAATCTGCGAGTCCGGCACTTCCGGATGATTGCGCACCATCCATGCAATGGCGTCCGGGCGGTTCTGACGTTTCGAGACCGGCGTGTAGCGGGGGCCTTTTTTTGGCCGGTCGGCGACAATCGTTTTCGGGCGCGACAATCTCAAACGATAGGCCTCGTCGTCCTGGCCTTTTTCGATTTCATCGCGGGTCAGCTGATGGGTCGTAATCGGATCGATGCCGCGAACGCTGACGCCAACGTCGCCATCGGCGATGCCTTTGACCTGCAATGGATGCAGCCCGCAGAACTCCGCAATCTGGTCAAAGGTGAGCGATGTGTTGTCGATCAGCCAGACGGCGGTGGCGATGGGCATAAGCGGGCGGTCAGCCATGAACGGTCTCCAATTCCTTCGGCGGTATACAGTTCGCCAATAAGCTTCGTTGCCGGCGACCCGATGGGGACCGCCGCGCTTGCCGCCGGAGTTTTTCGGGGAAAGCGACGCGTCAGGGACGCGATAAAGGGCATATATCCAGTTCGGCGGCGTTCGCCAAGGCGCTTTAGGCGATTTTGAGGACTATTTTACCGATATGAGCCCCGGCCTCCATGCGTTTATGGGCTTTGGCCGCCTCGGCGAGGGGGAAGGTCCGGTCAATGACCGGCTTGACTTTGCCGGCTTCAATCAGCGGCCACACATGGGCCTGAAGGGCTTTCGCGAGGCGAGCCTTTTCCGCCGGGGGGCGGCTTTTCATGGTGGAGCCTGACAGCCGCAGGCGCTTTTGCATGATCTGGAAGATATTGATACTCGCTTCAGGCCCGCGCAGGAAAGCAATCGACACATGTCGGCCGCCAGGGTTGAGGCAGGCGAGGTTGCGCGGGACGAAATCGCCTCCGGCCATGTCGAGTATGACATCCGCGCCGCCGTTATCAGCGATCTTGGTTTCCCAGGGCGCTTCGTCATAGCGGTAAGTCGCATCTGCGCCGAGCTTCGCCATGGCGCTGCATTTCTCATCGGCGCTGGCGGTGGCGATCACGCGAGCGCCCCACGCCTTGGCGAGCGTGATCGCGGTCACGCCGATGCCGCTGGTTCCGCCATGGACGAGCAGGGTCTCGCCGGCTTTCAGATCCGCATCATCAAAGACGTTGGCCCAGACGGTGAAAAACGTTTCGGGCAGGGCGGCGGCTTCCGTCACCGAAAGCCCTGCCGGGACCGGCAGGCATGAGCCCGCATCGACGATGGCGTATTCCCCATAACCGCCGCCGGGGAGGAGCGCGCAGACCTTGTCGCCAACACTGACGCTGGAAACGTCAGGCCCAGACGCCGCAATCTCGCCCGCCGCTTCCAGTCCCGGAATGTCCGTTGCGCCCGGCGGCGGCGGATAAAGCCCGCGCCGCTGTAATACTTCCGGCCGGTTCACGCCGGCCGCATGAATGCGGATTAAAACCTCATTGCCGGCGGGGCGGGGCGTCGGGCGCTCCGTCAGTTTCAGGACGTCCGGCTCGCCGGGTTCGGTGATCTCAATGACTTTCATGGTGTCGGGAATAGCGGTCATGGGTTGTTCCTCTGGCGGCGCTCTTTCTTGAACCGGCGCGCGCAATTTCGCAAACTGCATCCCGTGAACAAGGGAGCCGCCTCATGGATGACGACGCGCTGAATGAAAAGCCGGACCTGACGCTGGGTTTTCTCGCCAAACAGGATCTTTACACGCTGTCGGTCGATGATCTGAATGAGCGAATCGGATCGCTCAAAGCCGAGATCGCCCGTTGCGAGGCCGCGCTCAACGACCGCGGCTCAAGCCGGTCTGAAGCAGAGAAGCTTTTCAAGAGCTGACACCGCTATACGCGCTTCAGGTTCTTGCAAAAGTTGCGCGCTGTCTTTTCAGGATAATTTCAGAACTCTTTCAGGTCTGCGGCGGGGCGCCGGCGTACCAACATCAGCATTGAACAGTTGGAAAGCGGCAATGCGCCTGGGCCCGAGACGCCGGGCGGGCTGTTGTCGATTTCCTCGTGACCACAAAGGAAAATACAATGCTGATACACAAACTAACCATCGGCGCCTTAGCCTTCATTAGCGCCGGTTTGATTGCCTATGCCCCACAAGCGCACGCGAATGACCGTCGCCCGGCCTTGAAAACAGATCTGGTGCGTATCGTTGGCGGCGACGGGTATGGCTTTTGCGAGTTCACGCGCCTTGGACGCCGGGTTACCGCGCGGGTTCACGTCGCGGGTATGGATTACGGCAGCATCGGCACCGCGTGGATGTTTGTCGACGGCGTCAATGTTGGCCGCCTTGACGGCACGGTCGCGACTGACAGCGGCGACGCTGTTTTTCACGGATCGCTGAAAGCATCGCGCCGGGCGGAAGTCAAAATCGATATTCGCGATCATCGCGTCAGTATCAAGTCCGTCGGCAATACGCCGAATGACGAGGTTGCTGACGATACGCTCATCCGTGAACTGACAACGCCGGCGCCCTACAAGATGGGGACCTGTGCAACGACGTTTGAATAAGCAAGCTGAAAAAGAAAGCTGATCGCCGCCCGAACAGTCCCCGGAGCGGCGGTCAGGCGGCGAGCGCGTTGGCGATTTTCTGAAAACGCCGCTCGCCGCGCAAAGGGTCGAGATCCCGGTCGGATTCCAGAAAATAGGGATCAGCCCATCCGTTATCGACGCTGGCCTCAAACCGATCAATCGCCAGGTCCTTTTCACCTGCCTGGGCGAGCGCGCCCGCAAGGTAATAGGTAAACGGACGGTCTTCGTCCATCAGCCGCTCTATCAGGGCGGCGGCGCGCGCGGTCCCTTCCAGTTCAATAACGCAACACGCCATGCAGACGAGCGCGCGCAGATCGTCAGGATTGTGCGCCAGACGCTGCTGACATCGCCATACTGTACGTCTCAGTCGCTCGCAGGCGCCTTCTTCGTCGCCGGCGGCGCGGCGCGCTTTGGCGGCGGACATGACGGAATGGGCGTCGTCGCCGCGCAGGTTCGATGCCCGGTCGAACACGCGCGCAGCCTCGGTGTATCGCTTTTGAAGAAGCAGCACCCTGCCAAGCCGGGTCGTCGAATAATAGGCGTCAGGGCGCAGACGCAGCGCAGCGCTGAAACTGGTGACGGCGTGATCAAAATCGCCGATTTGCGAAAGGGCGTAGCCGAGCGCGGTATAGCTTTCAGAAGCTGTTCGGTCGATGCGCACCGCCTGTTGCGCATATTCAAGCGCTGCTTGTGGCGCGTCATCGGACTTTTCGTAAAAGTTATGACGATACGCGATGGCCGTTGAAAGTCCGGCGTGGGCGAGCGCGAAGCCAGGTTCGTATCCGATCGCTTCGCGAAAGAGCTCGGTCGCCTCGTCGATATTTTGCCGCCCGCGACGTTCCAGAAGGTCCGAGGCCGACATGTAGGCGAGGAGCGATTCAAGCGCCGGTTCGCCATCGACCGGCGCGACAGGCGGCATTGCAATTTCGTCGGCGCTCACCGTCGGCGTCTGCAATAAACGATAGCCCGCTTTCGGCACCGTTTCGATATAGCGCGAAGACCTGGGCGCATCGCCAAACGCGCGGCGAAGCTCTGTGATCGCTTGCGTCAGCACTTCCTCGCCGACACAGACGTCCGGCCAGACGCGCTCCATAAGCGTGTTTCTTGAAACGACGTCGCCGCCCGCTTCAGCCAGCGCGTTGAGAACGGCGAGCGCTTTTGGCGAGACGCGCCGCGTCTGGCCGTTGATCGCGACCGTGCGGTCCGATGGATCAATCCTTGCTGCGCCGATGGTGAATGCCGCCATGGTTCTTACTCCGAGGAAAACGATCAGGCGGCGAGCGCGTTTGCGATTTTTTGAAAACGCCGCTCGCCGCGCAATGGGTCAAGATCCCGATCAGAACTCAGGAAGTGCGGGTCGGCCCAGCCATTATCTACAATCGCCTCGAAACGGTCCAGCGCGAGCGTTGTTTCCCCGGCGCGGGCCAGGGCGGGAACGACGTAATAGGTGAGCGGATCGTGATTGTCGTTAAGCTGTGTGAGCAGCGGCTCAGCACTCGCGACGCCCTCCGCATTGATCTGACAGTATGTGCGGCAAATCAAGGCGCGCAGGTCCTCCGGGTCTTCCAATAGACGTTGATTGCAGCGCCAGGCCGCACGTTTCAACTTTGCCGTTGCGCGATCGACGTCGCCGGCTGCGCGGGTTGATGTTGCGCTCAACATGAGCCCATGAAATTCATCGCCGCAGATGCGGGCCGCACGATCGAACAGCCTCGAGGCGGCCTGATATGCGCCGCGTGCGTAAAGCACCCGTCCGAAAGACAGCAGCAGGAAGTAGGAGTCAGGCCGCAAACGCATGGCGGCGTTAAAGCTCGTAACCGCATGGTCGAAATCGCCAAGCTGGGCGAGGGCGAAGCCTTGTGCGGCGTAACCTTCGGGTGCGGTGCGGTCGCACGTGATAGCGCGCTGCGCGGCGGCAAGCGCATCGTGAATCGTGTTGTGTCGTTTGCCGTAATAAAGCTCCCGATAAGCGAGCGCCGCCGACAGGAGCGCATGAGCTGGTGCGAAAGTCTGGTCGGCGTCGATCGACTTGCGGCATAATTCTACCGCTTTACATATTTGATCCGATCCGCCGCGATCAAATAGTTCATATGCAGAATAATATGACGTAATCGCGTCAATAGACGTTTCAGGATCGATGTTCAGCGGCGGAAGCAACGCCTCTTTAAAAGTTTCGCAGGCGGCTATGTCAGCCGCGAGCCGGTAACCGGTCTTGGGTACGGTTGCGATAAATTGTGGCGTGCGGGGATTGTCTTCAAACGCACGGCGCAGTTCCGCAATCGCTTGCGTCAGCACTTCCTCGCCGACGCAGACGTCCGGCCAGACGCGCGCGATCAACTGATCGCGCGAGACGACATCACCGCTCGCTTCGACAAGCGCAGCAAGAACGTTTGCCGATTTCAGTGACAAACGCCTGCTTTCGCCATTGATAATGATCGTGCGGGCGGCGGAATCCACCGTCGCCGCGCCGAGCTGGTAAACACTCATGATACTCTCTCTCCGACGGTTCAAAGAACTGTCGCGCCCATGGCTTGGAATAAAGACCTTGCCATTTCGAGGCAAGCGCGAAGCGCACATTCAGCTTTTTTTCACATGTTTTTCAGGACGCAGGCCGCGAATTTGCTGCATTTGTCCGGCAACGGCTGAATTTGAGCCGCCGCCAGACTGGCCAATCGAGGAAGCTATGAAAAACTATCTCATTGTCGAAACCCGCGACCTCTTGGAAACGAGGGATACGGAATGGACAGGCGTATTAACCTGTAAACTGGCCCGCAATAAAGCAGAGGCGACTGTCTTTTTGACGGAAAACGGCGTCTTGGCCGCTCGGGCTGCTTATGACGCGACAATGCTGCGCCAGTGCCTGAAAAAAGGCGTGCGGGTATTTGCCGACAGTTTCGCCCTGGAGGAGCGTGGCATTGCGCTATGCGATCTCGCGAAAGGCGTAGAGGTCGCCGACATCGGCCTTGTCACTGATCGGATGATCAAAGGCGCAACGGTGCTCTGGCGATAACGGGAGAATGTAACGATGACAACCACGCTTACCTTTGCATTGATGGATGCGCCCTTTGAGGCTTCGCGCACGGCAACCGTCCTTAGGCTGATCGATGATGCGATTGACAAGGGCTGCAATATTAACGTGTTTGCCTATGAAGGCGCGGTTTATCTGCCTTTCGCCCTGCAGGCGCCTCACGCCAATGCGGTGCATGGCCGGGATATTGATGAAGAAGACCATCCTCTGCCGAGGGAATGGATCGCGGCGTTGATGGAAAAAGCAAAGCGATGGGATGTCGCTTTCGATTGGGTGAATTGCGGTCTTTGCGTTGATGAACGCGGCGCCAGCGAGGCGATTGAGGGCGTGCGGCGCGGCTCGCCCGCAGACTTCTGGACCATGGCGACAAGTTCGGAAAACACGCTTGTTGTCGGCACGAATTAGGAGACATGGCTATGAAAGCGCTGAATATCATTTCGCTTGGCTACCGGGCGACGCTTGAAGAGCAGGATGACACCATTGTCTGGTTAACCCACGCGATGCGCGGCGCCGGCGCTGACATCGATATTCTCCTGCGCGGATCGGCGGTGAACTATGTGGTCAAAGGCCAGGCGGTAAGTCCGCTCGCCATTGGCGGGCGTGAGCAAAAACATGCGCCGGATGTTTACGGTCAGATTGAAACGCTGAGCGAAAAAGGCGCACGCATTTATGTGCTGGCGGAAGACCTGAAACAGCGCGGTCTCAAGCAGGCGCCCCGTCTCGATGCGACGCGGATTGTCTCGGATGACGATCTGCCTGAACTCCTCGGCGGCTATGACGCCGTCTGGCACTGGTAATTTTAAAGTAGGCAAACCCAATGAAACGACGTCAATTTCTTCGCCTCACAGGCGGCGCCTGTGCGGCGTTGAGCACGCCGCTGAATGCGGCGCCTTCCGGTAATGGACGGTTCAAAGGCGCTGGCGGTGAAACCGTCAGCGTATCGAAAGCGGAAATCGATGCGCTGATGCGCAACATCGCCGGACAGGTGTTCCGGCCCGGCGACGCCGCTTACGACTCTGCAAGAACGATATGGAACGCGCGCATCGATCATTGCCCGAAGCTGATCATCCGCGCGCAGTCGCAATCCGACGTCGTGCACGCCGTTAATTTTGCGCGCGAAACCGGGGTTGAGCTTTCGGTTCGCGGCGGCGGGCATAATCATGCAGGCTTTGCGGTCAGCGATGGCGGCGTCATGCTGGATATGGCGTCGATGCGAGAAGCGACCGTAAACGCCGACGAGAAACGTATCTCCATAGACGCCGGAGCCACCTTTGCACAGTTCGACGCCTTAACGCATGAGGCGGGCCTGGCCGCGACCGGCCCCATCGTTTCAATGGTTGGTTTGCCCGGCTACACGCTTGGCGGCGGCATCGGATGGCTGCACCGAAAGTTCGGCGCCGGCTGCGATAATCTGCAAGGCGCTGAAATTGTATTGGCCTCGGGCGATATCGTTCGCACAAACGAACGCGAGAATGAAGGTCTCCTTTGGGCGCTGCGCGGCGGCGGCGGTAATTTCGGCGTCGTCACACGGCTTGATTACCGCCTGCATGAATTGTCCCATGTGCTCGCCGGGTTGATCTTTTATCCGCTGGATCAACTGGACAATGTCGGCGCGTTCGTTGACGCGTATCTCGACGATGCGCCGGACGATCTCAATGTCTGGATGCTGCATCGTATGGCGCCGACATCGCCTGCGTTGCGGTCGGAGATTCATGGAACGCCTGTCTTGATTCTTGCCGTGACATGGTCGGGGGAAGAGGCTGAAGGCGAACGGATGATCGCGCCATTGCGAAGATATGCGGAACCCTTGGCCGATCTGGTGCGGTGGCGGCCTTATCCGGAATGGCAGGGGGCGCTCGACGGCGCGTGGGGCGACGGCTTCTGCAATGAATGGGTCGGCGGTTATCTAAATCGCTATGACGCGAACACACGCGCCGTGATCCAATCATTCGTTTCCGATGCGTCGTCGCCGATCAGCGATTTCAAGCTGGCGAGGCTCGGCGGCGAATTCGCCAGAACCGGTCCGCAGGATACGGCGTTCGGCTTTCGCGATGCGCGATACGCCTATGTCATCCAGACACGCTGGCCACGGTCGGAAGACGAAACCCGTCATCTCGAATGGACCCATGATTTTCATTCGAGAATGCAGGAAAACGACACGGGCCATGTTTATTCGAATTTCATCGGCAAGGACGAGCCCGCCAATCGCGTCGCTGACGCGTTCGAAGCGCCGACGCATCAGCGGCTGCGAAGAATTAAAGCGTCCTTTGATCCGGAAAACCTTTTCAGGCGAAACCACAACATCGAGCCTGAGTGATCCGTTCCTATCGAAGCGCTATAAGGCCTTTGGTTCTGGATCGCCGGCTTTATCAAATTGCCTGGCGCTTTATAGTCGGCGCGAAATAGTGCATTCGACGTCAGCAATCACGCAGCCGGAACAGCGAACCAATGCAGGAAAGCGATCCGTCCTCATCATCGGCGCCCGGTCGGTCTTTCGCTTCGAAACGCGTCATGGTTTTGGGGGCGACGGGTACGATCGGTCAGGCGACCACCCGCGCGCTTGTCGCCCAAGGGCATGAGGTTGTTTGTTTTGTCAGATCACGCGCCGGCGTTGGCGGTTCTTTAGGGTCTGACGAGACCGCCGAACTCTTGAAAGGCGCGACGCTGAGATTCGGCGATGTGACGGATAGTCGGTCGCTAGCGCGCGATGGGTTCTGCGGCGAACGCTTCGATGCGGTGGTTTCCTGCATGGCGTCGCGAACAGGGGCGCCGGCGGACGCCTGGGCCATCGATCACGACGCTCATATTGGCGTACTCAAAGCCGCAAAAGACGCAGGCGTTACGCACATGGTGCTGCTTTCGGCGATCTGTGTTCAAAAACCGCAACTGGAATTTCAAAAAGCCAAGCTGGCGTTCGAAAAGGCGCTGACCGATTCAGGTCTTGTCTATTCAATTGTAAGGCCGACGGCGTTTTTCAAATCGCTTTCAGGGCAGGTGGAACGGGTGAGGCGCGGCAAACCTTTTCTCCTGTTTGGCGACGGCGAGCTGACCGCGTGCAAACCCATCAGTGATGATGATCTCGGGCGCTTCATCGCCGAATGCCTCGATGATGAAAGCCGGCGCAATTGTATTCTGCCGATCGGCGGCCCCGGCGAGGCGGTGACGCCGAAACAGCAAGGCGAGTATCTGTTCTCGCTGCTTGGTCGGAAACCGCGCTTCAAGCGCGTTCCCGTTGCGCTGCTCGATACGATCATTTTTGCGTTGTCCGCCTTGGGGCGCGTTGCGCCGCCGCTGGCGGAAAAGGCGGAATTCGCGCGCATCGGTCGCTATTACGCGACGGAGTCGATGCTTGCGCTCGACGAAACGACCGGACGTTACGACGCCGCCGGCACGCCATCGACAGGAACCGAGACGTTGTTCGATTATTATGCGCGCTTGCTGAAAGGCGAAGCATCGCTGGAACGCGGCGACCACGCTGTCTTCTGATATTGTCGGCGCTTTGCTCTTGTCATTCCTCGGGCAGCGGAATGAATTCAGTTTCCCCGGGCGGTAGAGAAAAGACTGTATCATTGAAGTTATTGTCGGCTGAGGCGCGCCAGTTGTCTTTGGCCCGGTCGATTTTGTCTTGCGCCGAGGCGACGAGGTTCCACCAGATGAGGCGCTTGCCGAGCGGCGCCCCGCCAAGCAGCATCAGCTTCGATGCGGCGGTTATTCTGATTTCAGGGTTGGCCTCTTTGTTGAAGACCAGCATCCGGCCGGCGGCATGGGATTCGCCATCGATGGCGACGCCGCCGTCGACGATGTAAAGCGCGCGTTCTTCATGTTCTTCGGGAAGGTCGATGACCGCGTCTTCCTGCGCTTCGACGCCGAGATAGAACATCGTGGAGAAAGTCTTCACCGGAGAGGTTTCGCCATATGCGCCGCCGGCAATGAGCCGCATCACGGCGGCGCCCCTTTCAATCACCGGCAGGCTCGTCTTCGGGTGATGGTGGAACTCCGGCTCGGTTTCTTCAGCATTTTCAGGCAGGGCGATCCAGCTTTGGATGCCATGCATATGCTGGCCGCTGGCGCGCACGCCATCATCCGTTCGTTCGGAATGAACGATGCCGCGTCCCGCCGTCATCCAGTTGACGTCGCCGGGGCGGATCACCTGATCGAAACCAAGATTATCGCGGTGACGGATTTCGCCATCGAAAAGATAGGTCACCGTCGCAAGCCCGATATGCGGGTGCGGGCGAACGTCGATGCCCGTTCCGGGTTTGAAATCCGCCGGTCCCATCTCATCAAGGAAAATGAACGGCCCCACCATGCGCCGCTTTGCGTAAGGCAGGACACGCCCGACGGTGAAACCGCCCAGGTCGCGGGTTCTGGGTTCGATGATCATCTCAATGGCAGTCATAATACTCCCTGTTAATTGGCGTATGCTCTCATTCCTGTGATTTTATCTCGCGTTCGTTCCTCGATAGGCTCCGCGCCAAACAGCAGAGATAAGAGCCATCATATGAAATCCCACTTATTCCTCGCCATGATAGGTCTGACGGCCTCGTTCGCAAGCGCGCAGGCCGCCGAACACACGCTCGCCTCAGAGGATACCCAGGAGAAACTTCGAACCTATATCGACAGCGATGCGCGCCCGGCGAAACAGAAAGCCCGGGATCAGTATCGCCGCCCGTTTGAGACGCTGACCTTCTGCGGCGTCGAGCCGGACATGACGGTGGTTGAAATCTGGCCTGGCGGGCAGGGCGGCTGGTATCGCCGGATCATCGAGCCGCTCGTTAGCGACGGCGGCGGGCGATATGTTCCCGTTGGCGGGCGATCGGCTTTTCCAGCTGAAACCGACGGCGTTCCCTATGGCGAAGCGGATATGGTGTTCGTCTTCCGCGCCCATGGCTTCATGATCTATGACGAGCCGGCGCAGGAACATGTGAACGCTGTTTATTCCATGCTCAAGCCGGACGGGGTTTTATGCATTGTCGATCATGCGGGCGACGAGTCTGTTCCGCAGGACCCCGAAGGCGAGAATGGCTATGTGAATGAAAGCCATTTCAGGATGCTTGCGGAAACGGCGGGCTTTGAATTGCTCGCGACATCGGATCACAATCGCAATCCGGAAGACACCAGGGATCATCCGCGCGGAGTATGGTCGCTGCCGCCGACCTTATCCCGGTCCATCCCGGGAAGCGCTGCGCGCAAACGCTTTCTGGAGATCGGTGAAAGCGATCGCTTCACGCATAAATATTATAAACCTGCCGGCGAATGAACCGCGCGGCCTTCAGGGAAGACGATACGTTCCGTCAGAATGCGGATATCCTGTTCCGCTGTTGACAGGGCGGTGTCGTCTTCCGGGCCCATGCCGATAAAAAGCTTGTAGCCTTCTTCGAGACTGAAAATCTGTAGAACAGCCTGGCGTATTTGCACGTCCCCAAGTTTGGGGTTCGCGCTGCGCACGAGGTAATAAACAAACCGTCCAATGGGCCGGTACAGCGTGCGCACCATGTCTTTCGCCTGTTCATCGCACCCGGCATAGCCCCACATCTGATAGAAGAAACGATGGGACTCCCGGGCGTTTCGAACATAAAACTCCACGACGTTCAGTAATATTTCGAAAGGCGTATCGCGGCCCGTTTCAAACTGCTTCAAGTGATCGTCGATATAATCCGCCAGCGCTTCGCAAAGGATTGCGTTCAACAGCGACCTTTTGGTCGGAAAATGATAGGTCAGGTTGCCAACGGCGATACCGGCTTCGTCGGCGACCTTGCGCAGCGACAGGCCGCCATGGCCCTCCAGCGTAAAAATCTCCCGCGCTGCGGTAATAATTTTTTTTATCGTGTCGCTTGTTTTGTCGGCCTTACCCGCCGAAAGGCTGGCCGTCGGCCGGTTATCGCGAATGTTGTTGAGGTCAGAGACAATTGAACTGATTGCCTTATTTCGATCAGCTGGCGCTGTCTCTTGAGATTCTATCACAATTTCCCCCTTAGTCAGTTGACGCCCCGCCCTAGGCGCACTATGTCCGCCCCGTCTAGGGCATATGACCTAAACAGCTTTCTAGACCCTAGACAAGCTTTCCGATTGCGGTTGTGATCGCTCTGGGGGCTTGCAGTTATCCCGGCTGTGCGGCGATCTCCCCCTGCTGCACGTCGGGCGGGCCGTGGCGAGGCGACTCGCTGCGGCCCACCTTTGTCAAAATTTCAGCTTTTTTATTTTGAATTTTATTCCGCTGCGGCGACATCGCGCGCGAGCCACCCGTCGATGTTCGATAATGCGCGCCGGGTCATGGCGCGTTTCTTTGCGAAGCCTTTTTCCTTGCCTTTGAGACGCCGACCGGTTTCATCCGTACGGGGAATGCTGACTTCTGGAAAGAGCCCGAAATTGACGTTCATCGGTTGAAAGGTTTTCCTGGCGCCGGCGCCTTCGGATAAATGCCCGCCCGTGATGTGCCCAAGCAGGGCGCCGAAAGCGGTGGTGTCCGGCGGGGGCGTTTCAACATGGCCGAGCGCGTCTGCGGCAGCGAAGCGTCCCGCGAGCAATCCCACAGCAGCGCTTTCAAGGTAGCCTTCAACGCCGGTAATCTGTCCGGCAAAGCGCAGGGAGGGACGGGCATTCAAGCGCAGTGTCCGATCAAGAAGTTTTGGCGAGTTGATAAACGTATTACGGTGGATGCCGCCGAGGCGCGCGAACTCGGCTTTTTCAAGCCCCGGTATCATCCGGAAAATTTCACTTTGTGCGCCGTATTTCAGTTTTGTCTGGAACCCGACCATATTGTAGAGAGTGCCGATGGCGTTGTCCTGGCGCAATTGCACCACAGCATATGGCTTTTCTTCTTTGTGCGGATTGGTGAGGCCAACCGGCTTCATCGGGCCGAAGCGCAGTGTTTCAGGGCCGCGCTCAGCCATCACTTCAATGGGCAGGCAGGCTTCGAAGTAAGGGGTCGATTTCTCCCATTCCTTGAAGTCGGTCTTGTCGCCATCGATCAGCGCTTTGATGAAGGCTTCATATTGCGCCTCATCAAGTGGGCAATTGATGTAATCGGCGCCGTCGCCGCCCGGTCCCTTTTTATCGTAGCGGGACTGAAACCAGGCGACGTCGAAATCGATGCTGTCTTTGTAAATGATCGGCGCGATGGCGTCGAAAAAGGCGAGGGCGTCTTCGCCGGTCAGCCCGTGGATCGCTTCCGCCAGCGGCGCCGCCGTCAGCGGACCCGTCGCAATGATGACATTGCGCCAGTCTTCCGGCGGCAGCCCGGCGATTTCTTCGCGTTTGATCTCAATCTGCGGGTGGCCTTCCAGGGCGCGAGTCACGGCGGCGGAAAAATGCTCGCGATCAACGGCCAGCGCGCCGCCGGCAGGAACTTTGTTGGCGTCCGCTTCGCGCATGATCAACGATCCGGCGCGGCGCATTTCCTCATGCAGAAGACCGACAGCATTGGTCTGCGCATCGTCGGACCGGAATGAGTTCGAGCAGACCAGTTCCGCGCAGCCATCGGTCTGATGCGCTTCGGTTTTGCGCACCGGGCGCATTTCATGAAGGATGACGCGCGCGCCGGCATTGGCCGCCTGCCAGGCCGCTTCCGATCCGGCGAGTCCTGCGCCAATAATATGGATAACGTTTGCTTCGCTCATAAGGATGCTTCTAGCGCTTTGTTTTGCCAGTGCAATCGGTCAAACGCCGCGCCCTGTTTTTATTTGTGGTTTGCGCCTCCAGCCGTTAGCGTGAGCGCCGGGGATTATGGGTTGAGGGGCTTTTCTATGCGGTTGCGTATGCTTTCGGTGATTGGCGCTTCGCTGCATTTTGGCGGGCGCGGCATGGGGACGGTCGCCAGGCTGTCCTGGCTGCCGGTGGTTCTCCTGCTTATCGTAAACATGGTGACGGTTTTCGCCTATCTGACGGTGATCGCCGGACGCGTGATTACTTTTGAGGAGGCGGGGACATTCGCCGCCGCTCAGCAGGCGCTGGCGCAATATATCGATCAGGCGTGGCAGGGCGCGCCGCTGAAAATGGCGGCGATCACAGGGGCCAACCTCGTATTTCAGGCTTTGTTGACCGCATCATTCATGGCGCCGCTGACGCGCTATGCAGGTCTCGGCGAAAAGCCGCATGGCGGTCTCTTCCGGATGCCCTTCGGCGTTGATCAGTTTCGCTATGTGCTCGCTGGGTTATTCAGCTTTCTGTTTGTCGGCCTGCTTATCCTCGCGCCTCTGGCAGGCGCCACATATTACGTTCTGAAATATATTTTTGACGGATTATCGAAAACACTTGCTTCATTTCCGGACCCGAACAGTCTGCATACGATTGAGTTTATCACCGCTGGCCAGCAACTCGCTGCGGGCGGCGAGGCGTTCTATCTCAATGTCGGCATACCGTTATTGGCCGCCATTCCGTTTGCATTTGTCCTCTGGGCTGTTGTCTATTTTCACTTTCATCCTGCGAACAGGCCGAGTGCGACGTCAGGGGCGAACCCTTTATTGCGTTCCATCGTAACGATGGCGATTGCGGCTCTGGCCGCCGGCGCTTCGTATCTGTTGCTGCGTGATAACATTCTGGAACTGTTCACGTCGGCAGGGTCGGCGAATGAGGGCATCGGCAATGTCGTTACGAACACGCCGGTGAATGCGCGGTTATTAATTGGCGCAATCCTTTTTGTGCTCGCCGGATATCTGAATTTGCGCCTTTACCCTTATCCGGGTGTCGCCGTCTGCCGGAAATCGCTTGGTCTCGGCGGGACGTTGAGGGTGACGCGAGGCTGGAATTTATTGCGCCTGCAGCTCATTCTGATTGGCGTTGGCGTGGCAATTTTTATTGTCCAGACCCTTGTTCTTAATACGCTTTTGCTGGGTTTTTTGCTGCCATGGATTGTCAGCGTTCTTTATCAGGCGGTCGATGTATCCGCCCGGCTGGTTAATAGCGGCGTCACGGCGGATTGGGTTTTGCCGGTATTTGTCTGGACATGGAACGGCATCAAGATATTGGTGAACATTATCGGGTTATTCTTCGCTTTCGGCGTCCTGGCTGGGCTTTACGGTCGGCTTTATCGCGAGAGCGAGCGTGAGGAGGACCCGGTGACGCACAAGGCAGGGCCGGACGCCATCTGGCGTAAGCCGGGTTAACCATCGGAGCTAACGACATGTCGCAAAAATTACCCATTGGCGACGTCATGAATGAAGCGGTCCAGTTCGGACTGCACCGTTGGGCGACCGTGTTGCGCTTCGCATGGGCGCCGACGCTTTTCTCGGTTCTTCTATTCGGGCTTTATTTCGCGGTTTTGTTTGAACCGTCCTTTTTCAGCTCAATGAGTGAAGAGAGCGGCTTCGAAGAGTTCAAGTCCGCCATGCGTCTTTCCGTTCCGGCCGCGATTGCGGGCGCCGGCGTGATCTATCTTTTTGTGATCCTGCTTTTTTGTGGTGTCGCGGCGTCGCTTTTTCGTCTTGTGGCGCTCGGCGAGGATCGCCCCGGGATTGTGCAACTGCGCGTCGATGGGCCAGCGATCCGGGTGTTTTTCGCCTATCTGATCATGATGATCATTACAGGCGCGATCTGGGGGGCGGCGTTTCTGGGCGCGCTGGCGGTCAGCGGTGAAAGCGCATCAGGCTTTGTTGATGGCTTCAAAGCATTAATCGTTGCGATTGAAGCTGCGGAACAGAGTAGCGCCAATGACCTGGAAGCCTTTTCGGCGCTGATGATGCCAATGAAGGTTTTCGGAATGACCTTTCTGCTGGCGGTCATTCCCCTGATTTATGTGAGCGTGAAGCTGGCGCCGTTTCCGCCGGGTTCGGCGGCAGAGAACCGGTTGCTGCTCTTTGGATCATTTGCGATGACCTTTGGACATTTCTGGTCAATTCTTGGCGTCTTTATTCTGTTTATTCTGTTCATCATGGTGATTTCGATTATTTATTCGCTGGCGGATTCCATCTTCCAGATGCTGGCGGCGCTGTTGATGAATTATGGGTCGGTGTTCGCGCTGGTCGGTATCGTGATTTATCTCGCCGCCGCCGCAGCTGCGATCTTCTTTCAGCTTTTTTCGATGGCGATACAGACCGCCGTGCCCGCGATCATCTATCGCCGCCTGAAAACCGGCGAGTAAAAGATCTAGCCCCAGATTTCCATCACCAGCCCGCGTGCATCTTTGCGTCCATCGGTGAGATGAATTGCGCTGCCATCGAGCCGCGCCTTTGCGGTCAGGGCGAGGGCGCAGGCGTCATAAACGTCGTCTCTCCCTATGCCGGCGCCGTTCTCTCGCCGCAGGTCTTCGTAGTGCTTTTCGGCGGCGGCGATCCCATGCTGCTTCAGCAAAGCCAGTCTTTCCTGCGCGCCTTCGCTGGCGCGCTTTGAATGGCGGCAGGGCTGTTCGCCATTAAGACGCCAGAACGCGATCTCCGGGTGTCCCTCTGCGAGACGGGTCTGGTCCGCCGGGGCGATCGCATCGTCGATTTCCCGGATTTTGGGGGTGATCATCCACGCCTGTTTGGAGAGGCCGCCGCCAGCCTCCTCACCCTGACGCTTGCCCCAGTCATTGGCCTCTTCATAGGCGCCAAACGCGAGCATCGGGCGGCGAGGCGTTGAAAAAACGCTTGAGTGGCGGAGCGGGCTCAAGCGTTTGCGCGCTTCTCTTTCACAGGCGCGCCGGCCGGTTTCCGCCAGCCCAATCGGCATATCGACGATGATCATGGCCGCTTCAGCGCCGGCGCCAGCCAGAAGCGCCGCAAACGATGGCGCAAGGAACGCGGCGGTCGTCATGTCCGGCACATTCAAACGTACGCAAACCCAGCCGGCGCGGCACCCATCCACCCCAAGGACGAACGCGCCGGCCTTATTTCCCCCATAAGTTGCTGGCATAAGCGTTGCTCTCAATGGTTCGTTGCTGCGCGACCGCTTTCGCCAGCTTAGATTAACAATTCCGCGCTTGTCAGTTCGATTATCGGACGTCATCCTGAGCGCGGCAAACGATGGGGCAGTGAGCTTGTTTGGGGCAGAAGAAATAGAGGATACAGGCGCGGCGAATTTCGTTCAGTCGGAATTGTTTGCGCGCACCTTCAAGGAAGGCATGGCGCTGGTCGAGGATACGGCCAACTATCTCGATGGCGAGGGGCGCGAAGCATCAAAAGCGCTCGGGCGGGATGCGGCCCTTGCTTATGCCGGCGCCTCAATGCGTCTGACTACACAACTTATGCAAATCGCCTCCTGGCTTCTCGTGCTGCGCGCGGTTCGCGAAGGGGAGATGAAAGTCCTTGAAGCGGGCGAGCGGAAATACCGGATTGATGGGGATCAGGAACCCGACAGCGATCTGCGCGCCGATGGTCTGCCGGAGAAACTGATCCTGCTGATCGACAATGCCCGTCAGCTTTTCGCACGCATCCATCGGCTGGATGGAGACCTGTTCGGTGAAGATGTTGTGGGATCAACCGAGAGCGACGCCGCCGGTCAGCAGCGCGCCTTGCTCAAAGCCTTCGGTCACCGGTCGTAATCGGAAGATCGATTACTTTTTCAGGCCGAAAGAACCAAATTTCTGGTTGAATTTCGAAACGCGCCCGCGCTCGCCAATGCGCGCCGGGCCGCCCGTCCATGCAGGATGGCTCAGCGGATCGATATCAAGGTTCATCGTCGCGCCGGGCTCCCCATAAGTGGAGCGGGTCTCAAAGCTTGTCCCATCGGTCATGACGACCTTGATGGTATGATATTCAGGATGAATGTCTTTCTTCATGACAGCGGCGCTCTTTGAATCTTTGATGCTGATAGGAAATGCAAGACGCGGCATATACGCGCCGCATCCGGGTTTCGCAACCCCGCACGCCAAGAGAAATGGCCTTGCCCGTCCAAAGGCCTAGCCGCCTGAATTGCTCGGTGATAGGCTTGCGCCCACTATTGCCTGAAGACCGCCCCGAGACCGCTTTTTCACTCAGTTTCGAGCCTGCTCCGGTTAAGCATCAAGTATGCGTTTTGTCAGTGTTATTGTTGTTTTACTGTTTCTCGGCGGGGGGGCGATTTACGCTGGACTGCGGTCCTTTAACCATTTTGCCGAGATAGAGCGCGTTTTTGCAGGCCAGTGCGAGCCCGTACAGGGAATTGTCGGCCCGGAAGACATCCATATTGATGCGCGCCGTTCCCGCGCCTTCATCTCATCTCTTGATCGCCGGGCCGGCGACGTGCGCGGCGCAATCCATATTTTCGATCTGGACGATCCGTTGAGCGACAGCGCGTGGCGGGACCAGACAGGCGGAGAGCCGGCCGCATTCGAACCGTTTGGTCTCGATTATTATGATGACGGCGAGGTTCGGCGGCTCTTTGTGGTGAACCAGGCCAATAACAGCGTTGAGATGTTCGATGTGAGCGCTGACGGCTCGCTGATGCATTTGGAAACCTTCACCGAGCGTCGCCTGACCAGCCCAAACAGCGTTGTCGCCACCGGACGGCGCAGCTTCTATGTCACCAATGATGTGCGCCCCGGACGATCGTCCCGCATGGGCGATCTGCATTTTCTGACCCGCGCCGCATCAGGACAAGTGCTCTATACGGACGGGACGGTCTGGCGGGTCGCCGCCGAAGGCTTGCGTTTTGCTAACGGCATTGATCTCACCCCGGATGGCGCCCGCGCCTATGTGGCGGAGACGGCCGGCGGCGCGATCCAGGTTTTTGAACGCAATCTTGAGACCGGCGCTCTGGCGCCGGTCGATGAAATCAAACTGGATGCGGCGCCCGATAATCTGATGGTTGACGAGGCGGGCGTCGTCTGGATCGGCGCGTTGCCGAAGCCGCTGACGGCGCCGCGTCACAAGATGAATCCCGATATTCTGTCCCCGTCACAGGTGATCCGGATTGGCGCTGACGGCAGGCCGCTCACGGTCTATCGTGATGACGGCGAGGAGCTGTCCGCTTCCACGACGGCGGCGCGTCTGGGCCGCACGCTGCTGATCGGAGCGCTTTATGATGAGAAGTTTCTCATTTGCCGTTTGCCCGCGGACGCGTTTTAAGCCACATCAGCGCTTATGAAGTATCTTTCTACCCGTGGCGGCGTGGGCGCCGCCAAGTTTGACGATGTCCTGCTCACGGGGCTTGCCGGCGATGGCGGGCTCTTCATGCCTGAAACCTGGCCGCAGGTTTCGCCAAGTGAGATTGCGGAATTTCGCGGCGAGCCCTACGCCGATGTCGCCGCATCGATTATGGCGCGGTTTACGGGCGACGCATTTTCGCATGACCATCTTCTGGAAATAACGCGCAAGGTTTACGGCGCCTTCGATCATGCGGACGTCGCGCCGTTAACACAGATTGGCGATGAAGACTGGATATTGGAGCTGTTCCATGGGCCGACGCTGGCGTTCAAGGATTTCGCCATGCAGGCGCTTGGGGCCATGTTTGACGATCTTCTGGAACGTCGCGGTGAAAGACTGACAATTATCTGCGCGACATCCGGCGATACCGGCGCGGCGGCGATTGAAGCGCTGAAATCCTGCAAGCGCGTGGACATTGTTGTTCTGCATCCGGAGGGACGTGTCAGCGATGTTCAGCGCCGGATGATGACCTGTGTCGCAAATGAGAATGTCTGCAATATCGCCGTTGACGGGTCGTTCGACGATTGCCAGTCGATCGTGAAGGCGCTTTTCGCCGACGAGGGGTTTGTCGCCAGGACAAACCTTGGCGGCGTCAACTCGATCAACTGGGCGCGCCTCGCGGCGCAGATCGTTTATTATTTTACCGCGTCAGCGGCGATCAGCGATGGAGAGCCTATCAGCTTTGTTGTGCCTACCGGCAATTTTGGCGATGTTTTTGCCGGTTATGCAGCCAAGCGGATGGGCCTGCCGATTGCAAAACTGGCGGTCGCCACGAACGCAAACGATATTTTGCATCGTGCAATTCAGCACGGCGATTATTCGCCTGCAGGCGTCGCTGCGACGTCGTCGCCCTCCATGGATATTCAGGTCGCGAGCAATTTTGAACGGTTGTTATATGAAGTTTTAGGCCGTGACTCAGATGCGTTACGGATGCGTATGACAGAGTTTCAGAAAACCGGCGTCATGGCGCTGAGCGATGATGAAAGACGCGCCATCGGAAATAATTTCGTCTCCTATGCAGCCAGTGAAACAGACACCATCGCTGAAATTAAACGCCACTATCAGGAACACGACGCGTTGATCGATCCGCATACGGCTGTTGCGCGGGTTGCTGCGCAGCGTTTGCGTGATGCGAAAGAGCTTTCCGGTAAGGTCGTCACGCTATCGACGGCGCACCCGGCGAAATTCCCCGATGTTGTAGAGCGCGCAGCCGGCGCGCATCCAGCGTTGCCGTCGCGCTATCGTGATCTCTTCGATCGTCCGGAGCATATGGCGACGTCGCCTGCGACGACGGAGGCGGTGAAAGCGTTGATGCTGGATCGCCTGGGCGGCCGGGCGCAATCATGAGCGAGATACACACCCTCAAAAACGGCGTGCGCGTCATTGTCGATCCGATGCCGTCATTGGAAACGGCGGCGCTTGGCGTATGGGCGCATGCGGGGTCCGTCGACGAGCGCGCCGAAGAGCACGGGATTGCGCATCTTCTGGAGCATATGGCGTTCAAAGGAACGGCGCGGCGTACGGCTCGCGAAATCGCTGAAGAGATTGAATCTGTCGGCGGATACCTGAACGCGGCGACCAGTCACCAGCGCACCGGCTATTATGCGCGTGTCCTGAAAGATGATGTTCCGCTTGCGCTCGACTTACTCGGTGACATCCTGCGTCATCCGCAATTCGGCGATGCTGAACTTGCGAAAGAACAGGAAGTCGTGGTGCAGGAGATCGGGGAGGCGGCGGACACGCCGGATGACGTGGTCTTTGAGTTGCTACAGGAAGCGACATGGGACGGCCATTTGCTGGCCCGGCCGATCCTCGGTACGCCGCAAAGCGTGCGCGCGCAGACGCCGGCGAGTTTGCGCGGCTTCATGGCGCGGCAATATCATCCCGGCGCGCTTGTTGTCGCCGCAGCGGGAAAGATCGACGTCGATCAGATCGTTACGCTGGCCGACGCCCAGTTCGGCGACATGGCGCCTGCAAAAGCTGATGCGTCACGTTCCGTTCCGACCTTTGTTGGCGGCGTGCGCCATGATGCGCGCGACATCGAGCAAACCCATTTCGCGCTTGCTTTTCCGGGCGTTTCGGCGCGCCATGAAGATTTTTTTGCAACGCGTATCTTTGCCGATGCTTTGGGCGGCGGCATGTCTTCACGGTTGTTTCAGACAATTCGTGAAGATCGCGGGCTCGCCTATTCCGTATACGCCTTTGCTGACGGGTATGAAGAATGCGGCCTTGTAGGAACCTATGTCGGCGCGGAGGCCGCTCAGATCGTTGAGGCGGCCAGGCTCATCCGGCAGGAAATTGAAGCGATGGCGCATGACGTCACCCAAGGGGAAGTCGATCGCGCCCGCGCGCTGTTGCGTGCGTCGCTGATGATGAGTCTGGAAAGCCCGGCCGCCAGAATTGAGGCCAATGCCGGTCAGGTTTTTACCTTCGGCAAGACAGTGGCGCCGGATGAAATGGTCGCGCGTCTGGATGCCGTCACTCTGGATGATATCAAACGTTGCGCGGGCCGATCCCTTGAGGGGCCATGTTCAACTGCGATTGTTGGCGATGGTGAGCCCGACCGGGTTGAACAGGTGTTCAACGCATAGATCAGGGGCGGCGCGTACAAAAGCGCGACAGCCTATTTCTTCTTCTGTTGAGAAAGCCGCAGTTGTCGAAGCTGGCGAGATTTATTCTGACGCTCCCGCTGCTGATGCGCGATTTCGGCCAGCGCTTCCGCCTGGGCCTGTTCACGTTCTTCACGCCGGTTGGCGGGGGAAAGACCCGTTACGGGTTTTGTCTGCGTATTTGGACTTGCTGTCATATTGTACCGCCAGACTGTTTTTTGCGTGTCTTGAAAATTGCCGAAGCCATCAGGCAATCTGAAATGCGGAGCGCGGCAGCCGCGCTCCGCCAATGGGACTGATCCCGGACCTGATCGTTAGACTTTCAGGGATGTCGCGGAAACTTTGCCGCGCTCTTCGGTCAGCTCATAGCTGACTTCCTGGCCGTCATCGAGGCTGCGGATGCCCGCGGCTTCGAGAGCGGTTGCGTGGACGAAAACGTCCTTGCCGCCCGTTGTCGGCTCAATAAAGCCGAAGCCTTTTTGCGGGTTGTACCATTTCACTTTTCCAGTAGCCATTTGTATCTCCTTATCAGACATGGCGTTGACGGGCAGGCAGGGCCTGACCCGTATAGAAAGCAACCGATGTCTTGGAGTAGTTTCGTAAGCTTGGAACAGAGGCCTAGTATACGGCTCTAAATCATTGGTGCGGGGCGGATATGGGCCCTAGTGGCGTGAATTGCAAGGTTTTTCCGTATCTGATGAAGCCGCCTGTCCGTCCTGAAGCTGCCTGAATCCGACGTTTTTCAGCGTGAAAGCATGCTCGCGACATGCCGGCTTTGTTCCGCTTATCGGCCTTTGACATTGGCGGGAAACTTTGGCGAGTATCCCTCTCTCTCCAAGCCGCCGCAGTCAAATCCGATGTTTCTTACAAAATCTACCACCCGGTCTGCATTCGATCCCATACTTGTGCGTGATCCGGTCTATTTGCGCTCACCGCAAGTCGGGGACTATGACGCATGGGCCGGGTTGCGCGAGGAGAGCAGGGCGCACCTTGTTCGGTGGGAGCAGGATTGGGCCCCGGAGAATCTGACCCTTGCATCCTTTCGCCAGCGCTTGCGCCATTTCGATCGCGATGCAAAACGCGCCTGCGGCCTTTCTCTATTTGTATTTCATCGGGCGGATCGCGTCCTGGTCGGCGGCTTGACGCTGAACAATATCCGATATGGCGCAGCGCGGGCGGCGACGCTCGGATACTGGATCGGCGAAGCCCACACCCGCCGCGGCTTTGGGCTCGCCGCAGTGGACGGTCTGCTGGCCCATGCGTTCGATGGGCTGGATCTCAACAGGGTCGAGGCGGCTTGCCAGCCGGGCAATATTGCATCGCAGCGATTGCTGCTTTCCTGTGGTTTCCACTGCGAAGGGCAAGCCGAGGATTATCTGAAAATCAATGGCAAATGGCGCGATCATGATCTCTACGCGATAACCGCGCGCCGATATCGCGAGCGAAATCCGGACTAAGGCCGGATTTGCGGTAAACCGAGAAAAAAACTGTCCCTAACGGCCGTTCGCGCCCTTGCGATAATGTCACAGTCGCGTGAATATAGTAACAGGGAACCAGTTATTGGGCGTTGCGATTTCGCGATCGCCGTTAGGCATAAAACGGCGAACAAACAGGTATGTTTCTTGAACATGTCTGCGCAGGAATCGAGTCCGGCGGTTGAGGCGTAAACTCAGGGGTTGGGGAAAATATGATACAAATTCTGGCGGCAGGTCTGACGGATGGCGGAATAACCGCTGCGGGACCGGCATTGGAGCTTGGGCGCGGCGCGATAGCGGGGGCTTTCATCATCGGTGCGGCGTTTCTGGCCGGCTACGCGGCGATTCGGCGAAGCGGTCTGGCGGTTTGCGCGCTTTTGATGGTTGCAGGGGCTGCGGCGCTGGAATTTTCATGGCTTGGCTTTTTTGCTTCGATGCCGACGGAAGTGGCCGTTTTGATACAAGGCATCTTCGCCGCTGCGGCGATTGTGTTCCTTTCCGCGTCTATTGGCGCGGCGCGTTATAACCCGCTGCTCGGCGGGGTCATGTTTACAGCCGCCCTGATCATCGGGGGCATGGGGCTGATCAATTTCTTTGACCGTATTGATGTTGCGCCGCTGATGCGCCTTGCGGTGTTCGCCGTCGGCGGATTTGCAATCGTTCTGGCGGTGACCCAGGCCTTTCGCGGGGATACTGGCGCGCGGCTGATTTTGCCGGGCGTCGCCCTGGCGGCGGTGGCGCCGTTATTCGGTCCGCTGGCGGGGGTTGAGGCGGCGGGTTTTGCGCTTGCGCCGCATGTTCTTTTTACGCTCGGCGTTCTGGCCGCCAGCCTTGTTGCGCTGACGGAGGGCTCAGCGCCGCGTTCCAACGCGATGATGGCGGCAGGCGCGGAACCATTGCACGGCTTTTCAGGCGACGAACGCGATCAGGAATTTACGCGTGATCATAGTTCCGCCAGCCAGGACGACCTTGATCTTAAGGGTCAGCTTGCACGGGTTCTCGATTATTCCGGCGTTGCGACATGGGACTGGAGCCGCGAAGCTGTCGATCAGACAGATTCGCTTCCGAAATTGCTGGGCGCGGACTCTTCGGCGCCGTTCACCCCGGACGCCTTGCGTAATTTTGTTCACAAGGACGACATCGCGCGTTTTGAAGAGGAAGTTCTTTCTCCCATCGACGGTCCGTTCGATGTCGCATTAAAACTGTTTGACGGACGCCAGATAAGGCTGCGCGGCGCTCGCGCGGCCCATGAAGATTCCGGAAAGCTCGAGCGCCTGGTCGCTTTTATCGAAACCGCATCGCCAATCTTCACGCCGTCAAAAGGCAATGGCGTTGATGGCAAGAAGCTTCAAAAGGCGACAGAAGCGGCGATTGTTCCCTCCGCTGTGGCGCCGGCGATCTCCAGATTTGTAGATGCTTTTGACAATGGCGACATCGTTGCGGCGTTCCAGCCGATTGTCAGTCTCGATAACAAGAAGATCGCCGGTTACGAGACCCTGGCGCGCTGGCGTGATCAGGAAGACGGCGCCGATGAGGGGCCGGAAGTTTTTGTCGAATACGCGGCCGCCGCCGGCAAGGCTGATGCGCTGGCGAAAACGATGTTGCGCGAAGCGGCGGCTTTTCTGGCCGACAGAATCAAAACCGAGAAACGCAACGGGCTTTTCGTTGCGATGAATGTCTCCTGGGGGCAGATGAAGGCGGATGGTTTTGCTGACGCCGTGCGCGAGACAATGAAGGAATTTTCCCTGCCGAAGCATTCGCTTGTGCTTGAGCTGACAGAAGGAGAAGCGGTTTCCGATGATGAGAGCGCAAGCAAGGTTTTCAGTGCGCTGAAAAAAGCGGGCGCGTCGCTAGCGTTTGATGATTTCGGCGCCGGGTTCTCGTGCCTGTCAAACCTTCGCAAATATGATTTTGACTACCTCAAGATCGATAAGTCATTTGCAGTTGATCTGGAAAAAGGCGGCGACGGGTCGAAGATTGTTCGATCGCTGGCGTCGCTCGGTAAGGACCTTGGTTTGAAAGTTATTGTCGAGGGCGTGGAGTCCGATGCGGCGGCAAAGGCTGCGGCGCAGAACGGATGCGCCTATGGCCAGGGCTATGCGCTGGGTAAGCCGTCAGCAACCAAGAACGACGTTTCTGCGAAAAAAGCGGCCAAGCAGAAAGACCCCGCCGCCAAGCTTGAGGTAAAACCTGAAGACAAACCCGCCGTTGAAGAAACGAAGCTTGACCTTGCGGATGAAGACCTTGCGACGGCTGACGCGCCGATCGCGATCGAGCTTGCCGACAAAGTCGAAGAAAAACGTCCCATGCGATGGAAAAACTGGGGCGGTGCGAATTCCTGGTAACCGGGGCGCCGCCTAATTCAATGGCTGATCATCGCGCCTTGGCGCCGCCCATTCGGGCGACAACATCGCGCCGGTGACGCCAAGTTTGGCAAGGGCGCGTTTCCAGGACGATACTTTCGCCCCTTCAAAAATGATGCTTTCGTCAGGGGCGCAATGCGCCCACACATTCATTGAAATTTCCTGCTCCAGCTGTCCTGCGCCCCAACCGGCATGGCCGATCGCCAGCAGAAATTTTCGCGGCGCCGGCCGTGTTGGCGCTCGCCCGCCAATATCGATCAGAACATCCTTGGTCGCGGTAAGGCCCATTTCGGCGCCCAGCATGATGGTGGTTTCGAGCTGGTAATCCAGCGTATGCAGGACGACGCCGCGTTCGGTCTGAACCGGGCCGCCAAAGAATACGGGCGTATCGTCAATGGTGTTTTCCGGCTCGATCTCCAATTGCTCAAGGAGATCTGAAAGTTCCAGATCGGCGAGGGGCTTATTGACGATAACGCCCATCGCATGATCTTCGTCGTGGGCGCACATAAAGATCACCGAATGCTCAAATCTCGGATCCCCCATATTGGGCATGGCGATCAACAATTGCCCCGCTAGAAAATCGCGGTTCGCTGCGTTGGAAAACTGTCCTGGCAATTTCATATGCTTAAACAATATTCTCGCGCAGGTGCAGGCGCAAGGACTGCGCTGTCTTTCAATATGCCGGTCTGTGGCGTAGAACCCCCTTAATTCTATGGCAAAATCGAAGGAGTGTGGCGGTATGACGATTTCTGTTGGCGAAAAAATCCCAAGCGTGAAAGTGATGTTGGCGACGGATCAGGGGCCGGAACAGGCTGACACCGGTGAAATTTTTGGCGAGGGAAAGGTTGCGCTGTTTTCTGTGCCTGGCGCGTTCACGCCGACATGTTCTGCAAAACATCTGCCTGGATTTGTTGAAAAGGCCGATGCGCTGAAATCGAAAGGCGTCAGTAAAATTGTCTGTATGTCGGTCAATGACGCATTTGTCATGGACGCGTGGGCGAAGAGCCAGGATGCGCAGGATTCTGTTGTTATGCTTGCTGACGGCAATGGCGATTTTGCGCGCGCGCTGGATCTCGTAATGGATGGAAAAGGGTTTGGCATGGGCGAGCGCTCGCAGCGCTTTTCCGCCATCATTGAGGATGGCGTTGTCAAAGAGCTGAATATTGAAGCGCCCGGCGCGTTCGAGGTGTCGAGCGCCGAGCATATGATTGGCCAGCTTTAACAGGTTGCCCCGTTCGTCTTGGCGTTAGCGTTTAAGCGCAGGATGCAGCGCCGAGGCGGGCGAGTTCATCCGCCCGCTCATTGCCGGGATGGCCGTCATGGCCCTTGACCCAGCGCCACTCAACAGCACGGTCCTGGGTCAGGGCATCCAGTTCCAGCCACAAGTCTTTGTTCTTGACTGGCTTTTTTGAAGCATTTTTCCAACCATTGCGCTTCCAGCCGTAGATCCAGGTGTTAATGCCATTTTTCACATACTGACTGTCAGTATGAATGATGATCGGCGCGTCTCCGGTCGCCTTCAAGGCTTCAATTGCAGCCAGCATTTCCATCCGGTTGTTGGTGGTGGCGGGGTCGCCCCCATGAAGCTCAGTGCGGTCCTCGCCGTCAATGATGAGAACGCCCCAGCCGCCAGGCCCCGGATTGCCTGAACAGGCGCCGTCAGTATAAATTTCAATCATTTAAAGTCCGTATAATGATGGTTTGGATTGATTTTGGTGAAACGCCAGAATGCGCGAGAATGGAAGCGGATCTTTCACTGTAACGAGCGCTCCTTCTACCTGATTCAACCAGTCGTAAAGACGGGTGAGTAAGAAACGAAGCGCCGAACCGCGCAGCAATATGGGTAAAGCGGCGCGTTCTTCGTTATTGAGGCTGCGACCGGCGGTATAATCTGCGACAAGGTTGGCGGCGTTTTCCGACTGGAAAGTTCCTTCTTCGTCAAAACACCAGGCGTTGATGCAAACCGCCAGATCATAGGCGAAGAAATCCGTGCAGGAGAAATAAAAGTCGATAACGCCGGATATTTCGTCGCCATCAAAAAGCACATTGTCCGGAAAGAGGTCGCTGTGGATAACGCCCCTTGGCAGCGCCGAAGGCCAACTGGCGCTGAGAAACCTGCATTCGTCATCTATGGCTGCAGCAAGGCCGGCGGCGCACCGGTCCGCTTCTGAGCGACAGGCGCCGGCGAGGCGGCGCCAGCCATCAAGAGATAATGGGTTGTCGCGTTCCGGCGTAAACCTGCGCGCCTTTTCATGCAGCGCTGCGAGCACGGCGCCGAGTTTGCCGCAATCGGATGGCGATGGCGCCATGTGGGGGCGGCCGTTTAGAAATTGAACAATCGTTGCGGGCCGTTCTGCAAGGCGCTTGATAATCCCGCCGTTTCTGTCAGCGATGGGCGCAGCGACAGGCAGGCCCTGCTTCGCCAGATAGCCTGTCAGCGCCATGAAAAAGGGCAGGTCTTCTTCCCGCACGCGTTTTTCGAATAACGTCAGAATGAACGAACCGTTTGTCGTATCTATCCGGTAATTTGAGTTTTCAACGCCTTCGGCGATCGGGGTCTTATCGGTCAGATCGCCGATGTCGAAATCACTTAAAAACACCCTCAGGGCGTTGTCGGCGACCTCGGTGTAAACAGCCATGGGGCGCTAGCTCGCGAGACGCAGGGGCGTGTTGAACACTATATCTTCGCGCGCGGTTTCCACTGTCTCAATAACAATCGTGCGCATGGATGCGAGTAGTTCGAGGAATTGTTCGACCAGACTTTCAGGCGCGGAAGCGCCGGCGCTCACGCCAATGGCTTTTGCATCGTTCAGAAGGGACGGCTCAAACGCATCAGCATCTTCAATGAGAACCGCATGGCGCGCGCCCGCGGACAGGGCCACCTCAACAAGGCGCTTTGAATTGGAGGATGTCTCGGACCCAATGACGACAAACAGATCAACGTCCGGCGCAACAGTCTTCACGGCATGCTGGCGATTGGACGTGGCGTAACAGATGTCTTCTTTCGCTGGCCCGGCGATATCGGGAAACCGTGCTTTAAGCGCTTCAATGATTGTTCGGGTGTCATCGACAGAAAGCGTCGTTTGCGTGACGTAAGCCTTCGGACCAGCACGTTCCGGCAGGCTCGCGACGCCTGCGACCGTTTCGACGAGGGTCACGGCGCGATCGGGCGCCTGGCCCATGGTGCCCACGACCTCCGGATGATCTGCGTGTCCGATAAGATAAACGTGTCGTCCGTTCGCCACATGCCGGCGGGTCTGGGTATGGACTTTCAAGACCAGCGGACAGGTGGCGTCAATCGACACCATCTTGCGGGCCGCCGCCTCTTCATGGGCGCTGCGCGGCGCGCCATGCGCAGAAAAAATAACCGGACGGTCATCGGGCGCGTCCTTCAGGTCCTCGATAAAAACCGCGCCCATGGCGCGAAGGCGGTCGACAACATGACGGTTATGGACGATTTCATGGCGCACATAAACGGGAGCGCCATGCAGCGCCAGGGCCTCTTCGACTGTGCGGATAGCCCGCTCAACCCCGGCGCAAAATCCCCTCGGCGCCGCGAGGCGCACGATCAGGCTTGAGGTTCGTTCGGTGTTCGTCATTAATGCGCCGCGTTCTTCTATCGATACGTCCATGGGAGCGTTGCGCCGGAAGTTGCGAGACGCTACGAGAAGGCTAACTTCAAATCTGGGCGTCAGGACGGCAACGGTTCGGCAGCCCTATGGCGTTTCCTGATTGATATAGGGATTGGTATTGATGAACAAACTATTAGCGGGCGCGCTTATCGCCGCAGTCGCTGCGCCTGTGGGCTGCTCAAGCACAAACAGGGCTGCGCGCGAAGCGAATCCCGCTCCATGCCCGAACGTCATTGTGCTGTCCGATGCCGCCCGACTTGTGGAGTTCGATGGGGAGCAGCAGATCGACGACGTCGCCTACACGGCCGAGATTACGAATGTCACGACCCGCTGCCGCTATTATGATGATCGTCCCATTGATGCGGAAGTCGATGTGAATTTCGCCTTTGGCAAGGGCCCGAAGGGGGCGGATGGCGAAAAATATTTCAAGTACTTTGTCGCAGTGACGAGGAAAGATATTGAAGTTATTGCCAAAAAAGATTTCTACGTGGCGGCTGACTTTAATGATGACCGCATTGTAGTTGTTAAAGAAGAAGAAATTGACAAGATTGTTATTCCGCGAGCTGGCGAGGAAACTTCCGGCTTGAACTTTGAGATTGTCGTCGGTCTTTCGCTTACGCCTGAACAGACAATCTATAATCGCTCCGGCAAAAGCCTGAAATTTCCTCAACTGCAATGATGTTGATTGATGATTTAAGCGTTCTCGTCGGCGAAGCGTTCGCTGCGGCGGGACTCGATGCGCAATTGGGAAAAGTAAAACCGGCGGACCGGCCGGACCTGGCGCAATTCCAGTGCAATGGCGCGCTGGCGGCGGCGAAGATCGCCAGACAGAACCCGCGCGTTCTGGCGAAACAAATCATCGCCACGCTCGATGGCAGGGAGGAATTCTCCTCCCTCGCAGTGGCCGGACCGGGGTTTATCAATATTACCCTGAGCGACGATTATCTGAATGCGCAGACAAACCAGCTTCATCATGATGAGCGGCTTGGCGGCTGGCGCACGGCGGCGTCGGAAAAAGTGGTCATGGATTATGGCGGGCCTAACGTCGCCAAGCCGCTTCATGTGGGCCATTTACGCGCTGCGATTATCGGCGAAAGCCTGAAGCGGATTTTTCGCTTTGCCGGAGAGACCGTTGTTGGAGACGTGCATCTCGGCGACTGGGGCCTGCCCATGGGGCAGCTCATCACTGAACTCAAACGCGAGCAGCCGGACCTGATTTATTTCGATGATAAATCCGAGGGGCCTTATCCCGAAGCCCCGCCGGTTTCGCTGGCGGATCTGGAGCGGCTGTATCCTCAAGCGTCTGCAGCGTGCAAAGCCGATAAGGCGCGTGCTGACGAAGCGCGTCTTGCGACCGCCGATCTCCAAAAGGGGCGGCCCGGCTATCGCGCGCTCTGGCGTCATTTTGTGGACCTGTCGCGCGCTTCGATTGAACGGGAATACTCAGATCTCGGGGTCACCTTTGATCTTTGGAAAGGCGAAGCCCACGCTGACCCTCTGATTGACGCGATGGCTCAGGCGATGCGCGCCAAAGGCGTCGTTGAGCAAAGCGACGGCGCCGAGATCATCCGGGTCGAACGCGAAGATGACAGAAAAGAAATTCCGCCGCTGATCCTGTTCAAGTCTGACGGCAGCGTTCTTTACGGAACGACCGACCTCGCGACGATTGTCGATCGGGTGCGGTCCGAGGATCCTGATCGCATTCTATATGTCGTGGACCAGCGTCAGTCGCTGCATTTCGAACAGGTGTTCCGGGCGGCTGATCTTGCGGGCATCTTTCCGGCTGAGCGCCTGGAGCATATCGGTTTCGGGACCATGAACGGAAAGGACGGCAAGCCGTTCAAGACCAGGGAAGGGGGCGTGTTAAAACTGCGCGACCTCATCGATCTGGTCACCGGCAGGGCTCGCGAGCGCCTCACCGAGAGCGGCTTTGCCGAAGGCTATGGCGAAGACGAGACCGCCGTAATCGCCAGGAAGGTTGGCGTCGCCGCTTTGAAATTCGCGGATCTGTCGAACACCCGGACCAGCGATTACATCTTCGATATTGATCGGTTTACGGCGTTTGAAGGCAAGACAGGGCCATATCTGCTCTATGCGAACGTTCGGGTGCGATCGGTGCTTGCAAAAGCTGAGGCCGCCGGGGCTGGCTCGCCCGGGGAAATCATCATCGAGAAACCGGAAGAGCGCGATCTGGCGCTGGTTCTCCTGTCTTTTCCCCAGGCCGTACGCGAAGCCCATCACCGCCGCATGCCGCATATTCTCTGTGACCATGCATTCCTGCTGGCGCAGGCGTTTTCAAAATTCTACGCCGCTTGCCGCATTGCCGATGAAAAAGACGCCAATGCGCGCGCCTCAAGGCTATCGCTCGCCAGGACGACTGGCGAGCAGCTCAGCCTAACCCTTGACCTTTTGGGCATTGAGACGCCGGACAGGATGTAGGGGGTGTTGCTCTAATCGCACACCCGGCCCAAGAACGCCTGTTTCGCTGTATTAAATTTCTTGGGTCGCTTTGCCTGCTGATGAATTAAGCGCCTGTAACCTGGGGCAATCATCCGTAAGCCAATGAACTGCCTGCATAAAATTTCCACAGCCATGAAAGTGTCAACAATGCTTCGCAGAAATGTTGCGAAAGCAGCGTTTTTCCTGCGGGTCGACTGTCACCAATCTGTCATCGTAGGTTTCTAAGGCACAGACATGACCGCGCCGGGCTTGACGCGGCCTTCAACTAGTCAAATCTTGGGGACTATCCATGAAATTAACGAAGACCCTTTCTGCGGGTGTGGCGGCCATTGCGCTGTCCACCGCATTTGCGACGATTGTCGCGACGCCTGTATTGGCGCAGCAGACCACATCCGACATTCGCGGCGTTGTCACAGATGAAGCGGGCGCCCCGCTGGCCGGTGCGAGCGTGACGATTATCGACTCAAATACAGGCACCACAAGGCGAGCAACGACCGATAGCGCTGGCCGCTTCAGCGCTCAAAACCTGTCCGTTTCAGGAAATTACACCGTCAGCGCTTCGCGCGCGGGCTATCAGGGCGAAGGCGTAGAGGGCGTACGGTTATCGCTTGGAGATACGACATTCATCACGCTGGATCTGGCCTCCGGCTCGGGTGATGAGATTATCGTTATGTCTACGCGTTCCAGTACGATCCAGGTCGCCGCTGGGCCATCAGCGACGTTTGATTTTAACGACCTTCAGGACTCGCCTGCGATCAACCGGGACATCAAGGATATTATCCGGCAGGACCCCCGTCTGTTTATCGAGCAGTCAAACGGCAATGGTTTGCAATGCGCCGGCGCGAGCCCGCGTTTCAACTCGCTCACCGTTGACGGTATCCGGTTGAATGACAATTTTGGTTTGAATGCTAACGGTTTCCCGACGGAGAGAATCCCGTTCCCATTTGACGCCATTGATCAGGTTGCGGTGGAGTTTTCGCCGTTTGATGTGGAATATGGCGGCTTTACCGCGTGTAACATCAATGCCGTTACGCGCTCGGGCCAAAATGAGTTTCACGGATCGGCATGGGCGGACTACACGAATGACAGCCTTCGCGGCGGCTCAATCGAAGGCGATTCCTTTGACAAAGGCGATTTCCGTGAAGTGCGCTTCGGCGCTACGTTGTCCGGCCCCATCATCAAAGACAAACTGTTTTTCTTTGCCGCCTATGAAAACCTGAATGGCAACGAAGTGATTTCTCGCGGTCCTGCGGAAGCCGGCTCTATCGGCGTCCCGGGCGTTACGCAGGCCCAGCTTGATCGCATCGCGCAAGTTGCGCGCGACGTTTACGGCTATGATGTGTTGGATATTCCAGCCTCTTTCCCTGAGAGCGACGAAAAAATCCTTGCCCGGCTTGACTGGAACATCACCGACGATCATCGCGCGACATTCACGTTCAACCGCAACAATGGCAACAACATTACCGCATCTGATGATGATCCGGATGAATATGAATTCTTCGATCATTTCTATCTGCGCAGCACAAAGCTGACCTCATATTCGGGCCAGGTTTTCTCCAGCTGGACGGATCGTTTGTCTACTGAGGTGCGTGTTTCTTACACAACCAATGACACCGGCCAGAACTCGATCGACGGTACGGATTTTGGCGAATTCCAGATTGACACCTACAATCCGGCTACAGATCAGACCGCCACTGTCTATCTTGGCGCTGATGATTCGCGGCATTCAAACAAACTCGACACCAAAACCTTCAACGCAAAGTTCAAGGCGGACTATGTGGTTAACAACCACCTGTTTTCCCTCGGTTTCGAACGTGAAGCCGTTGAAGTATTCAACCTGTTCGTCCAGCATTCCGAAGGCCAGTATGATTTCGATGCATTTAACACGGGCAACGGCTTGCTTGCGAACCCGGATGCGAACATCGATGCGTTTGAGGCGCAATTCGTAGACGACTTTTTCTATGGCAATGCCGGCGGCACCAATAATCCCGATGATGCGGCGGCGAATTTCAGCTTCGCGACAAATAGCGTCTACGCACAGGACGAAATCTCTTTCGATCAATGGGGCCTGACGGTGACGGCCGGGGTTCGCTATGACTTCTATACGTCCGGCGATGTTCCGACAGAGAATGTGAATTTCGCTGCCCGGAACGGATTCTCGAACACGGCGACTTTCGACGGCAGAGGTTTGTTGCAGCCGCGTTTTGGCATTAACTACGAGGCGACGGATAATCTGGTATTCCGTGCAGGCGTAGGTATCTTTTCTGGCGGCAACCCGAATGTCTGGCTGGCGAACAGTTACCAGAATGATGGCGTCACCACCATTCAACTCGAGCTTGATGATACTGATCTGACATCGCTTACTTTTGTCCAGGGTGAAAACGGACAAAACACGCCGGGATTTGGCGTGCCGGAATCGCTGTTTAACGCCGTTGCCTCCGGTACGGCTGACACTGCAGTGAACGCGGTTGATCCTGATTTTGAAATTCCATCGCAGTTGAAAGTATCGGGCGGTTTTACCTATGACTTCGATATGCCGCTCGGTCTCGGCGAAGGGCTTAGCTTCCGCGCTGACTACCAGTTCACCAAGGACCGGAATGCGGCGACGATTATCGATAGTACGGTTACTCAAGTCGGCACGGCGTCCGATGGCCGGCCGTTGTTCCGTCGCGTTGACTTTTCCGACCCGGATTGCGCGACGAACCCGGGTGACGAAATGCTTTGCGATGGCCGGGCCGGCGCCAATCAGGACTTCATCCTGACAAACAATGATGGCGGTCGTTCCCACATTTTCTCTGGCGCATTGTCGAATGATTTTGAAGTCGGCAATGGTTTGTTCGGCGACTGGACAATTGGCTACGCTTATGTAGACGCAACGGACCGCAACCCGATGACGTCATCGGTTGCGTTTTCCAACTTTACCAACTTTGCAACGTCCAATGTGAACAACCCGGCGGCGGCGACATCCAACTACGTCGTTCCGCACCGGTTCACGCTTACAGCAGGACTGCGCAAGGCGTTCTTTGGCGATTATGAAACCAAGGCGAGCCTGTTTGGTACGGTGTCACAGTCGCGTCCATACAGCTTTGTGTTCAACGATAACTTCGGCTTCCATCAGCGTCTTGGCGACCGTGGATTCATTGAGCGTCAATTGATTTACGTTCCAACGGGCGCCAGCGATCCAAACGTGACGTTCTCAGACGACTTTAACGGAGCGACGACACCGGCGGAACGAGACACGCAAATTGCAGCGTTTTTTGCGAAACTGGATGAATTGGGCATTAGCGAAGGCGCCGGAGGAATCTCTCCACGTAACGGTTTCCAGTCCGACTGGTTCTCGCAATGGGACCTGCGCATCGAGCAAGAGATCCCAGGCCTGTTTAACGACGACAAAGGGTCATTCTTCGTGGTTATCGAGAATATCGGCAACCTTCTGAACGACGAATGGGGCGTTATCAATCAGGCGGGCTTCCCGGGAGCGGTTAGGCTGATTGATGCGGACCTGAATGGCGACCAGCTTGTCTATGAAGGCTTCCGCGACGTCACGCGGGAAGACATTCTGGCGCCAGTGACAAACGCGTCCGTCTGGGAAATTCGTTTTGGCGTTCGCTACACGTTCTAAACGAGAAGTATCATGACAAAGAGAAAGGGCGGCCCCCTCTAGTTAAGAAGGGGCCGCCCTTTTTTGTAGTTCAGAAAGTTGTGATGCTTACTTCCCGACCAGCCTCATAAAGCGCTCTTCAGCGCGGGCGTCGGTCTGGAACTCGCCGGTCATGGCGCGGGTGACGCAGGCGACGCCGGTCTTGTGAATGCCGCGGGTCGAGATGCATTGATGTTCCGCTTCCAGCAGCACGGCGACGCCGCGGGGCTGCAGCGCCGTTTCAACTGCATTGGCGATCTGGTTGGTCAGGATTTCCTGGCTTTGAAGACGCCTTGCAAAAGCATCGACAACACGCGCGAGTTTTGAAATGCCGACGACGCGGGCGGACGGCAGATAGGCTACATGCGCCGTACCGATCATCGGTTGAATGTGGTGCTCGCAATGGCTTTCAAACCGGATATCGCGCATCAGGACAATATCCTGATAGCCCTCGACTTCCTCAAAGGTGCGCGAGAGGATCGCCACCGGGTCTTCAGCGTAACCCGCAAGGAACTCTTCATAGGCGTCAACGAACCGGCGTGGCGTATCGACGAGGCCCTCGCGCGCCGGGTCTTCGCCAAAGTAGGAAAGGAGCGTTCGCACCGCTTCCTCGGCCATGACGCGGGAAGGGCGGTCCTGATCGTTCGTCGGCTGTTTTAGTTGAATGGTTTCAGCGCTCATTTACGCCTCCTCGCTGGAGCGGCCTTCGATGGACCGGCAAAGGTTGATGGTTTCAAGAACGGCGAGAGCGGCTTCCGCTCCCTTGTTGCCGGCTTTCGTACCGGCGCGTTCGATGGCTTGTTCGATACTGTCAACGGTGAGAACGCCGAAGGAGATCGGAACGCCCGTTTCGCGCGCCGCCGCCGCAACGCCGCTCGCCGCTTCGCCGGCCACATAATCGAAATGGGGCGTAGCGCCGCGAATGACGCAGCCAAGCGCCACGACGCCGTGATAGCGTCCGGTGGCGGCGAGGGTCTTGGCCACAAACGGAACTTCATAGGCGCCCGGCGCCATCGCCACATCAATTGCGTCTTCGCGGACGCCATGGCGTGCGAGCGAATCTTTCGCGCCAGCCGTAAGGCGTTCGACGATGAAGTCATTCCAGCGGGTCGCAACAATGGCGATGCGTAGCCCCGCGCCAGACATCGCGCCTTCAAAGGTTTTACTCATAACTCCTCCTTGTTCCGCTCATTCCCGCGAAAGCGGGAATGAGCGGCGTTGATTCCTTTCGCTATTATCCTGTCGCTCTAAGCTTTCTGCTTTCCTCAGTCGCCCGTCGATAATCCTGCAGGGCTTTGACAGAGATGATTTTAAGGCCGTGGCGCTCAGCGAAAACTTCCAAGTCGGGCAGGCGCGCCATGTCGCCGTCGTCTTTCATTACTTCGCAGATCATCGCCGCGGGCGTCAGACCTGAAAGTTTCGCGAGATCGACGCTGGCTTCCGTCTGACCGTCCCGTTCGAGAACGCCGCCTTGGCTGGCGCGCAGCGGAAAGGTGTGGCCGGGCATGACGATGTCGCCGGCAGCCGCTTTCGGATCGATGAGCGTGCGGATTGTGTGGGCGCGATCATAGGCCGAGATGCCCGTAGTGACGCCGGAGGCCGCTTCAACCGAAACGGTGAACGCGGTTCCGAAGCCGGAGCGGTTTTCTTCCTGCGGGACCATCATCGGCAGCTTGAACTTGTCGATAAGCGCGCCGGTCATGGCGCAGCAGATCAGCCCGCGTCCTTCCCGGGCGAAAAAGTTGACCTTCTCCGCGGTCACGAAATCCGCAGCGATCGCAAGGTCGCCTTCGTTTTCCCGGTCCTCGTCATCGACAATGATGACGGTCTCACCGGTTTTGAAAGCCGCAATGGCTTCGGGGACGGATGCAATGGGCATCAGCGCGCTCCTTCTTTCATAAATCCGTGGGTTTGCAGATATTCCGGCGTGAGCGCAGCGCCCGGTCTGTCGGCGGTTAAGCGCTCGATATATTTCGCCAGGATATCGACTTCGAGATTGACGCGGTCGCCCGGTTTTTTCCGGGGCAGGATGATTTTTGACTGGGTGTAGTTGATCAGCGTGACGTTGAACCAGTCGGCGCCGGTATCGACGACGGTAAGGGACGTCCCGTCGATGGCGACATAGCCTTTGGTGACGATGTAGCGCATCAGCGCCGGATCGGTTTTAACGGTCAGCCAAAGCGCGTCATTGTCGGGCCGGAAAGATTTGATGACGCCGGTCGCGTCCACATGACCTTGCACGAAGTGTCCGCCGAGCCGCGTCGTCGGCAACAGCGAGCGTTCCAGGTTAACCGGATCGCCTTGTGTGAGGTCTCCCAAATTTGTGCGTTTCAGGGTTTCCGGCGCCAGCCCGACGGTAAAGCTGCTCCCATCAAACGCGGTCACCGTCAGGCAAACGCCGTTGATCGCAATTGAGTCGCCCAGTTTGACGCCGCCAAGGACAATGTGCGTTGCGACGGTCAGGTCGAAACTTTCCGCCGTTTTGCGGACAGCTTTGACGTCGCCGATTTCTTCAATGAGCCCGGTAAACATCAGCGCGTCTCCATTCGGCGAACGGCGCGCAAAAGCGTGTCGGCGCCAAGTTGCTCATGGCGCGCGAAAACAAACCGCTCAGCGTCGCGCAACTGTTCGATTCCGCGCCCGCCAAAAGCGGGCTTGCCGCCGCCGATCAGCTTTGGCGCGATGAAAAGATAAAGCTCATCAAGAAGGTCCGCGTCGAAGAATGAGCCAAGCACCACGCCGCCGCCTTCGATCAGAACGTTAATAACGCCGCGCTCATGAAGGGTCGCGAGAAGGTCCTCAAGGTCGGGCCGGCCATCTGGCGCTTCCGGCAGCGTCAGCGGTTCGGCGCCGATCTCTCGATAAGCGTCCAGCGCGCGACGTGAGATTTTTTTCGTCGTCGCCACCAGCGCGCCCTTACCGATGCGTTCGTAAGCCTTGGCGCCCGGCGGCGTGCGACCAGTTGAGTCCAGAACAACCCGCAACGGATGATGCGTTTCATCGCCGATGCGCGCGGTAAGGGCGGGATCGTCGGCGATGACCGTCTCGGCGCCGACAATGATCGCGTCAGTGAATTTTCGTAACTGATGCGCTCTCGCGCGGCTGACTTCGCCCGTAATCCATTTGCTTTCGCCGTTTGAGGTTGCGATGCGCCCGTCAAGGCTCATCGCCGTCTTGCCAATAACATATGGCCGCTTGTGTTCGAGTGCGTGGATCCAGCCGCGGTTAAGCGCGCGCGCTTCGTCGGCGCAGACGCCGCCGCGGACTTTTACGCCAGCGGTGAGGAGACGGGTTGCGCCATTTGCCGCCACAGGATTGGAGTCGGCTAACGCATAAACGACTTCCAAAACGCCCGCTTCAATTAAGGCATCGGTGCAAGGTCCTGTACGGCCGGTATGATTGCACGGCTCAAGCGTGACATAGGCTGTCGCGCCACGCGCTGCTTCGCCGGCGTCGGCGATTGCGGCGACTTCCGCATGCTCTTTTCCGGGGCCTTCATGCCAGCCGGTTCCGACGACCTTGTTTTTGTTGACAAGAACGCAGCCGACCATGGGATTAGGCGATGTCGCGCCGGCGCCCCTGGCGGCGAGCGCCAGCGCTTCCTTCATATACGCAATGTCTTTTTCCTGAGCGTCGCTCATAAAAAAGCCCCTTGGCCAAACGGTTACATTTGTCTAAGGGGCGAGCGACAAGAAAGATCACCGACCGCAACTACATTGAAGCCCAATACAGGCGTCAACGCGCGAGCGTTCGATCTTCCTCGAATCTTCTACCATCCGGACTATGACCGTCGGCTCTGGGCTCTCACCAGGATCTGCGTCGGCGCTCAAGAGCGCTTCAGCTCGCGGGCTCGTCAGGAAAAACTCCTGCATTACCGCCGGTGGGGACTTTCACCCCGCCCCGAAGATTCATGTTTCGCGGACTAATCCGCATTGCCTATATAGCGCTCGTCCGGGCGTGCTGCAATAACCGCGCGCAGATGGAGCTGAAAGGAAAGGAAAACCCGATGGAAAACCGCCGCCAGCCCGCTGAATGGGAACCCCATGATGCCGTCTGGATTGGCTGGCCGTCGGACGCCAGCCTCTGGGGCGACGATCTCGGTCAGGCGCGCGCGGAGGTTGAGGACTTCATCAGAGCGATCCTTTTTCCGGATGATGACCCAAGTTCGGCTGAAACAAGTGAGCGCGTTCAACTGGTGGCGCGCGGCGGCGCATCGGTTGCCGCGGCGGAAATCATGCGCGGCAAGCTTCCCGATCCTGAACTATTGAATGTTGTGGAGGCGCCGATTGGCGATATCTGGCTGCGCGATACCGGCCCAATGTTCACGAAGACAAACGATGGCGCGATCGCGGCGAGCGCTTTCACATTCAACGGTTGGGGCGGCAAGTATAAGTTGCCCGAAGACCATCGTATTGCAAACATTCTTGCCGGCATGACGGATACGCCGCTGCGCCGGTTCGATGGACTGGTCTGCGAAGGCGGCGCGCTGGAAACTGACGGGCAGGGAACATTCATCACGACCCGTCAATGCCTTCTCAACAAAAACCGCAATCCGTCATTGTCTGAAAAAGATATTGAGGTTGTTTTGAAACAAGCGCTCGGCGCTGAAAAAGTCATCTGGCTCGATGAGGGACTTAGCGGCGATCACACGGACGGGCATGTAGACAATATCGCGAGATTTATTGCGCCGGGAACAGTCGCCTGTATGCGGCCTCATGGCGATGACGACCCTAATGCAAATGTCCTGCCTCAGATCGAAAAGTCATTACTCGCTGTCACTGACGCGCAAGGAAGCAAGCTTGATATTGTGACGGTTCCATCGCCAGGCCGCGTTGAACTTGAGGGAGCCGCCGCAGCGGCCAGCCATCTCAATTTCTATATTTCAAACCGTGCGCTGATTATGCCGTCTTACAGCAGGCTGACCGGTGACGACAGGGCCTGCCTGGAAGCGCTGGAAACATTGAGAATGCATGTTCTGCGAAAGCACGCCTTTGCAATTGATTCGTCTCACCTTTTGACTGGCGGCGGCTCGTTTCATTGTATTTCTCAACAGCAGCCGGCGCGATAGCGCTTTATTGCGCTTGGCGGCGATGAAACGAGCGAAATCTGCGTTAAAGCGACGAAAATAAAGTCTTGGGCGCTTGCAAGCCGGCTCCGCCAGCAGCACCATGCGCGCCGTTTACTGCGCTGGCTTTATCGGCTGCGCAATAGGGGTACAAGCAGCTAAAAAGGAGCCGCCGGATGCGGATCAAATCACTAGTTTCATCACTTGCCATCATGACCGCACTTGCCGGTTGCGGGCAAACAGGCGACGACGCGTCGGCGCCGACAACAACTGCGGAAAGCAACGAGTCCATGCAGGAAAATGCAACGGAAGAAATGGCTGCGTTTGATGCGGAAGCAACCGCGGTGCTCGCGGGTCTTGAAAGCATGCAAGCGGCGAACGCAGAGGGCGAAAAACTTTTGTCGCCCTATGACGGTCCGTATCAGGGGGTGCCGCATTTTGACGAAATGGACCTTGCAGGCCTTAAAGCGGCGCTTGAAACAGGCATGGCCAGGCAACTTGCGGAAGTTGACGCCATCGCGAACAACGAGGATGCGCCGACATTCGGCAATACAATCGTCGCGTTGGAAAAATCAGGGAATGATCTCAGTCGGGTTTTCACCTATTGGGGCATCTGGTCGGCCAACATGTCCTCACCGGAATTTCGCGAAATTCAGCAGGAAATGGCGCCGAAATTATCCGAATTCTTCACCAAAATTACCCAGAATGAAAAACTCTTCGAGCGGGTTAAAGCTGTCTATGAAAGTCCGGACAAGGATGCATTGACACCCGAGCAGCAGCGCCTTGTCTGGTTGATCTATGATCAGTTTGCGTCCAACGGCGCGACTCTCGAAGGCGAAGCAAAAGAGCGTTACGGTGAAATCAACAAGCGCCTTGCGGAGCTGCATACTCAGTTCGCAAATAACGTACTCGCCGACGAAGAAGGCTATGTCACCTATGTCACCGAAGACCAGCTGAGCGGTCTGCCGGATTCCTTCGTCAATGCAGCCGCCGCTGCGGCGACTGACCGCGATCATGACGGCGAATATGCGATCACCAATACCCGTTCGTCCATGGACCCGTTCCTGACCTATTCAGATGAGCGCGATCTGCGCGAGACTGTCTGGCGGACCTATTATGATCGCGGCGATAATGGCGACGAGCACGATAACAACGCGATCATTGCTGAAATCCTGCAGCTTCGCGATGAGCGGGTCGCTCTCCTTGGTTATGACAATTACGCCCAGTGGCGTCTTGAAAACCGCATGGCGAAAGCGCCGGAAAACGCGCTGGAGCTGATGGAGGCTGTCTGGCCGGCGGCGATCGGCCGGGTGGCAGAGGAAGTCGCGGAAATGCAGGCGATGGTAGACGCCGAGGGCGGCGGCTTTGAAATCCAGCCATGGGACTATCGCTATTACATGGAGAAAGTCCGGCAGGCGAAATATGATCTCGACTCGGATGAAGTGAAGCAATATCTCCAGCTCGATAAGCTGCGCGAAGCGATGTTCTTTGTCGCCGGCGAATTATTTAACTTTGATTTCGCCGCTGTGCCGGAAGGGTCGGTTCCGGTCTGGCACGAAGATGTCAAAGTCTGGGAAGTTACCGACAAGACGTCAGGCGATCCGGTTGGGCTTTGGTATCTTGATCCTTTCGCGCGGCCTGGCAAGCGCTCCGGCGCCTGGGCGACGAGCTATCGCAGTCACGATACGCTTGATCGTGAAGAGAAAACACCGCTCGGCTCCAACAACTCAAACTTCGTCAAAGGGGCGCCCGGCGAGCCGGTGCTGATCTCATGGGACGATGCGGAAACGTTTTTTCATGAGTTTGGACATGCGCTGCATTATCTTTCGTCAAATGTGGACTATCCGACACTGAACGGCGGCGTTCGCGACTATACGGAATTCCAGTCGCAATTGCTTGAACGCTGGCTTTCAACTGATGAAGTGATCGACAACTATCTTGTCCATCATGAAACGGGCGAACCTATCCCTGACGAACTGGTCGCGAAGATCAAAGCCGCCGCGACGTTCAACCAGGGTTTCTCGACGACGGAATATCTGGCGTCGGCGCTCGTCGATATGCGCTATCACACGGTCGATCCTACAGGAATTGATCCTGATGCGTTCGAACGAGCGACGCTTGCTGAATTGAACATGCCGGATGAGCTGGTGATGCGTCACCGGTCTCCGCATTTCGGTCACATCTTCTCCGGCGAGGGATATTCCGCCGGCTATTACGGCTATATGTGGGCCGATGTGCTGACGTCGGACGCCGCCGAAGCCTTCGCTGAAGCGCCCGGCGGGTTCTATGACAAGGATGTTGCGGGAAGGCTCGTCGATTATCTATTTGCGCCGCGCAATGCGATTGATCCAGCGGAAGCCTATCGTCTGTTCCGGGGGCGTGACGCCGGGATCGAACCGCTGATGCGCGATCGCGGCTTTCCGGTTCCCGGTGAGGGGTCTGGAACTGGCGACGGTCCCAGCGAATAGACTTGAGCTGATCTTTGCGCCGGGTTGATGGGTATCGCCATCAGCCCGGCGTTTCGGATTATTTGCCCCAGACCTGCTTCACGCGCCGGTCGCGACCGCAACCGTTTCTATAGAAATTGTATCGGACAGGGTTCTTTTTGTAATAATCCTGGTGATATCCTTCCGCATCCCAGAACTGGTCAAGAGCCTGGATCGGCGTGACAACCGATTTTCCCAGCGCTTCTTCCGCCGCCGCCTTCGCTGCTTCAGCATCTGCTTTCTGGTCATCACCGTCATAGAAAATTGCTGTCGTGTAAGAATGACCCCTGTCGCAGAATTGCCCGCCATCATCAAGCGGATCGATGTGCCGGAAAAAGTAATCGACCAGTTCGCGATAGCTGATCACATTGGGATCGAAAGGAATACGCGCCGCTTCCACATGGCCGCCATGATTGCGGTAGGTCGGGTTTTGCATCGCGCCGCCGGTGTAACCCGACACCACGTCGCCAATGCCGTCGAGCTTTTCAAAATCGGACTCGACGCACCAGAAACACCCGCCCGCGAACACTGCGGTTTGAGTATAGGCGCCGCCGCTTTCCTCGGCGGTGGTGCGCGAGGTCGCTGCTAGTGCAGCGATGGCGGCGAGGGCGCCGCCGATAAGGGCGATGCGAAAAACTTTCATGCGGATACTCCTTAACCTTGGACGACGAGATAGGCGTCAGCGGACAGTCTCGCCACACAAATTTGCGTTCGCTCACCGGATCGTTATAGCGCGTGCGGAAAATAACCGTTTTAGGACAATGATGTATTACGCAATCCAGGGAAAATGGATCAGATGGAGGCGGGTGATGTTGCGTCTGACGTATTAACGCCTTTATTGAAGGCGGCCATCGACTCGCCCGCCAACATCTCAGCGACTTTCGTCGCCACCTGAGAAGCCAATTCAGAAAGACTTCAAGATGACCCAACGCGATCCGTTTCCCAACGCGTCCGGCATAAGACCGCCACAGGTTGAAAAGCGACCGGTGAAGGCTGATCGCCACGGCGTTTCGACCAGCGACAACTATGCCTGGCTGCGCGATGAAAAGTGGCAGGAAGTACTGCGCGATCCGGAAGTATTGTCGGGTGATATTCGCGGCGTTCTGGAAGCGGAAAACGCTTACTACGAAGCGGTTACGGACGGTCTTGAACCATTACGCAAAAAGCTGCTTCAGGAAATGCGCGGGCGTATCAAAGAAGACGAAGCGTCTGTTCCCGCAAAAGACGGCGACTGGACATACTGGACGCGCTACCGGGAAGGCGGCGAATATCCAATTTTCCTGCGCGCTCCAGCATCAGGCGGCGCGGAGCAGATACTGTTCGACGGAGACAAGGAAAGCGGCGACGCCAGGTTTTTCGATATCGGCGCCATCACGCACAGCCCCGATCATCGTTTGATTGCCCATGCCGTTGACCGGCTTGGTTCTGAATATTTCTCAATTGGCGTGCGCGATAGCGAAACGGGCGATGACTATGACGACGTTATTGAGAGCGCCAGTGACGATGGCGCCGTGTGGAGCGCAGACTCAAAGTCATTTTTCTACGTGGAGCGTGACGACAATCAACGCCCCAAACGCATCAAGCTGCACCGCATGGGTGAAAACCCGGCAACAGACCGTGTTGTTTACGAAGAATCGGACGACGGGTTTTTCCTGCAGATATCGAAAAGCCAGAGCGGCGACTATATTTTCATTACTTCGAATTCGCAGACCACCAGCGAGGTGCGGTTCATTCGCGCCGATGCGCCTGAGGCGGCGCCAGTCGTCATCGCGGAACGTGAGACAGGCGTTGAATATTATCCCGAACATCACGGCGACGCATTCTACATTATGACCAATGCCGGTGACGCGGTTGATTTCAAAATTGTGAAAACCCCGGTCTCTGCGCCCGGCCGCGACGACTGGAAAGATTATGTCCTGCATCGGGCGGGAACGCAGATTGTCACCTTTGTCCCATACAAAAACCATCTGGTCAGGCTCGAACGTCAAAACGCTCTGCCGCGGATCATTGTGGCGACTTATGCCGGCGAAGAGCACGCTATCGCTTTTGATGAAGCGGCGTTCGGTCTCAGCCTTAATGTCGGATTCGAATTCGATACGGCGAATTTGCGCTTTACGTTCGAGTCTCCGTCAACGCCGCGCCAGACTTTTGACTATGATATGGAGGCGCGCACGCGCAATTTGCGCAAAACCCAGGAAGTGCCCAGCGGTCATGACCCATCGCTTTATGAGGTAGAGCGCATCATTGCGCGCGCGGAAGACGGCGCAAAAATTCCAGTCACGATCTTGCGCTTGAAATCTACGCCGATGGACGGGTCTGCGCCTGCATTGCTTTATGGCTATGGTTCTTACGGCATTACAATGCCCGCGGGCTTTTCCACCAACGTCCTGCCGCTCGTCGATCGCGGCGCCGTTTACGCCGTGGCGCATATTCGCGGCGGCGCCGACAAGGGCCGCCAATGGTATCTCGATGGCAAGCTCGACAGGAAAATGAATACCTTCACGGATTTCATCGCTGCTGCCGAAACGCTGATCGACCAAGGCTATACGGCGAGAAAAAAGATCGTCATCTATGGCGGCAGCGCCGGCGGCCTTCTGGTTGGCGCTACCGTCAATTTAAGGCCTGATCTGTTCGGCGGGGTGATCGGCGCGGTGCCGTTTGTCGACGTCATCAATACGATTTCCGACGCTGATCTGCCGCTGACCCCGCCGGAATGGGAGGAGTGGGGCAATCCGATTACCAGCGTGGAGGATTTCCGCCTGATTTCAGCCTATTCGCCCTATGACAATATCTCGGATGCAGAGTATCCGCCGATCATGGCGACGGGCGGGCTGACGGACTACCGCGTCACCTATTGGGAGCCGGCAAAATGGATTGCGCGCTTGCGTGATGAGGCGAAAGGCGGCCCGTTCGTTCTGCGTATGAATATGGGCGCCGGTCATGGCGGGTCAGCGGCGCGCTTTGAGCAGCTTGACGAGCGGGCGCATCTTTATGCGTTTGCCTTGCGTGTCTGGGGAATTGAAGAGGTCGAGCCGGTAGCGCACAAAAACTAGAGGCGCCGTGGTTTGGCGTTGGCTTTGCCGCGTTTTTTCTTTTTTGGCTTCGCAGTCCTGCTCCGCTTCGCGGATTTTCGTTTTGAAACCGGGCGTTTGCCTGAGCTTTTTCGTCTCGGTTTTTTCCCTTCGCCGGGCAGAGGATCGCTGACCATTTCAAAACGCAACCCGCCCGTCAGCGGCGCGGCTTCAGCAAGGCGCACCTCAACCGCTTGTCCCAGACGATACATGCCGCCGGTGGTTTCTCCGATGACGGCATGGTCGCGTTCTTCGAAGCGGAACCGTTCAAAACCAAGCGTCCGCATGGGAACAAAACCATCTGCGCCGGATTCATCCAGCATAATGAACAGGCCGAACTTGGTAACGCCGCGTATGCGCGCCTCAAATTCCGCGCCAATGCGCTCCTCCAGAAAGCCGGCGAGATAGCGGTCATTGCTCTCGCGTTCCGCCGCGATGGCGCGTCGCTCAAGATCGGAAATCTGCTCTGCGATCTGGGGCAGTGCGGCGGCTTCTTTTGCGGTCTGACCATGCTCGCCCAGCCTGAACGCCTTGACCAGTGAGCGGTGCACGGTGAGGTCCGCATAGCGCCGGATCGGCGAAGTAAAATGCGCGTAGCGCGGCAGGTTGAGGCCGAAATGGCCGGCGTTTTCCGTGTCGTAAACGGCCTGCCGCTGGGAGCGCAGGACCACCTCGGAAACCATTTCCTTTTGATCACGCTCCGATGCGATCTTCAGAAGCTGGTTGAAGTTCGCCGGGCGCACGGAACCGCCTTTGATCAGTGAATAATCAAGAGTGCCGAGATAATCGCGGACCGCTTCCAGCTTTTCCGGATCGGGATCATCGTGAACGCGATAGATCAGGGGGGTGCGGGCGCGTTCCAGCGCTTCGGCGGCGGCGACATTGGCGAGGATCATGAACTCTTCGATGACGCGGTGCGCGTCGAAACGCGCGCGTTTGATGACTTTTTCAACATCGCCATCCTTGTTCAAAATGATCTTGCGTTCGGGAAGATCGAGATCGAGCGGCGCGCGTTTGGTGCGTTCTTTCCAGCGCGTATGAAACGCTGCATATAGGTTTTGCACGGCTGTCCTGATCAGCGGAGAGGCTTCGGCGCCATCGTTGATCGCCTGCGCTTCTTCATAGGAAAGCTTTGCATGGGAGCGCATCATCGCGCGCATGAAACGCTGGCGCTTTTTAGCGCCGACTTTGTCGATGCTCATCTCGACAGCGAGGCAAGGCCGGTCGACATTTTCCCGCAAGGAGCACAGGTCGTTGGAGAGCCGCTCCGGCAACATCGGGACAACGCGGTCCGGAAGATAAGTGGAGTTGCCGCGTTTCAAGGCTTCCTTATCCAGCGCGCTGTCCGGACTTACGAAATAGCTGACATCGGCGATGGCGACGATAATTCTGAAGCCGCCTGCATTGTCCGGGTCCGGATCAGGTTCGGCGAAGACGGCGTCATCATGGTCTTTCGCATCCGCCGGATCGATGGTGAAGAACGGCGTGTTGCGCAAATCGACACGAGCACCCAGTGGCGGCAGCTTGGCTTTCTCCGCCTGCGCAATGACGGCGGCGGGAAATTCGGTTGGAATGCCGTGATTGGCGAGGGCGATTGTGGAATAGGCGTGTTTGTCGTCGATATGCCCGGCGACGCTGCGCACGCGCGCCTTTTTCGGTCCATAGCCGCGCCCGTTTTTTGTCTCCAGCCAGACTAGATCGCCGTCCCTGGCGCCGGCTTCGTCGCCCGGATCGATGGTGAACTTGTCTCTTACACGGCGTTCAACCGGGTCGGCGACGCCGCCACGGCGGTTCCTACGGAAGACGGCGAGAAAGCGATGCGCGCCTTTGCCGATCGCCTTGACGATATCGGCCTCATAGCCGCTGTCGCCAGCCGGTTTCAGCCGCGCCAGCAGCCGGTCGCCGACGCCCGGCGCAGGCTTTTGTTTCGCCGCGCGCCTCGCCGACAGGCGGATCATTGGCGGTTCATCATCGCCGCGCCAGTTCGCCGGCATGCATAAGAGGTCGCCATCGTCATCGACGGACATCACATCGATTGGCGCAACCGGCGGCAGGTTGCCGCTCTGCTCAATCCGTTTGCCGCCTTTCAGATTGATCGATCCTTCAGCATCCATCTCCTTCAGCAGTGCGCGTAATTCAGTACGGGCGTCGCCTTTCACGTTAAAGGCGCGCGCGATCTCCCGGCGAACGACATTGCCGTCATTGTCTTTGACATAAGCGAGAATGTCTTGTTTTGACGGTAACGCAGTATTGGCGCGCTTTGTCGAGGTAGGTTTTGATCGTCGGGCCAAGAGAATACTTTCGTTACGGACAGCGTTGAAACAGTCGCGTCCCGTAACACGGTTTGCAAACAAGCGCGAACGCTATGGCTATCGGCCGACGGTCAGCGGGTTGCGCGCCCGCCCGCCGACAATGATTTCATAGTGAAGATGGACGGCGGTGGCGTTGCCGGTCTCGCCCGTATGACCGATATAGTCGCCGCGAGTCACGCGGTCGCCAGGGCGGATACCTGAAGCATAACGTGACAGATGGGCATAGCGGGTTTTCAGATCCGGACTATGGCGGATGACAATTGTCTTGCCATACCCACGCATGCTCTTCACGGATTCGACCACGCCGTCGCCGCCGGCATAAATCGGCGCCGGGTTGCGCGTAAAGAGATCAACTCCGCTGTGGAAAGAGCTGGCGCCGCCGCGTCTTGGCCCGAACCCGGAAGATACGCAGGCGTTCACAGGGGCCCGGTAAAGCGTGGTTCGCCCAATCCGCGTCTGCGGCGAGTAGCCGATAATGCGCTGGTTCCGGTCGGTTTGCGGCGCATTCGAAATGCCCGCGCCGGGGCAAAGGGCCAGAGATGATGAGATGCCGGTGTCGCGTTGCCCGGGCGTCGGCGCCGTGGCGCAAGCGGTCAGGGACACAATCAGGAAAACTGTTACGACTCTACGCATCTACTAAAACTTCCCGCCAGTGAGACCAGCGGGAAGCATATTGCGTGCAGAATAGGTAAAAGTTAAGGCAAAGAAGCGCTTTTGCCGTTTAGATGGGGCGGATTTAATTATCCGCCTCCTTTACCGATCAGGTGAAAGTGTCGCCCGTGAAGACGAGAACGTCGCCGCTTTCGTCAATCTCGATATCCACTTCCTGGCCGTCGAATTCGCCTTCGAATTCATAGACGAAAACGCCGCCGCCATCGCGAACAGACAATTCGATATAGGTCGGTTCAAAGCCGGGCGCCGCATTCTGAAGCGAATTTGCGACAGCGGCGGGAACGGCGCTCCAGTCGAGTTCCATTTCAATTTCGTCAAGGGAGCCGTCTTCGAAAACGTCGATTTCGATGTGATTGCCGGCGTGATCTTCCGCCTCGAATTCATAGACCGTCTGGCCATTTTCAATTTCTGTGCTGACACGATCGAAGGTGACGCCAGGCGCGGTTTCAATCGCTGTCTCCATGACGTTCTTTGGAACATCGTCGAACGAAATTTCAGTTTCGGCGTGGACGTATGCGGGTGCTGCGAGCCATGCTGCAGCAATCAACAATAAGGCGCGTTGCATGATGAAAGTCCTTTTCAGGTTCAAATTCAAACCGGCGCCTCGCCGGTTCATGCGCGCAGATAGGAGGAATTGATGACGGTTCGACGATGGTTTCGCGAACAGACAATGACATTTTCGCAGTGCAACAGTTTATCTTAAAAACTGAACCTGTCGTCGGATCAATTACATAAAATTAAAGACATGAAGGCTGAAAAGTTTCGCGTCGGCGGAGCAAATTTTTTTCTCCCACCACGCAATTTTCAAAATATGTAAGACGGTCAGGCGGTTTTTTTTGTCGCCTTTTTCTTTGCAGCGGTTTTCTTCTTGGTCGTTTTCTTTTTTGCCGCCGTTTTTTTCGCAGTCGCTTTTTTCGTTGCTTTCTTTTTGGCGGCTTTTTTCTTTGTCGCCTTTTTTCGCGCGGGTTTCTTTTCTTTTGCGGCGATCAGTTCCAAAGCCTGTTCCAGCGTTACGGTATCAGGCTCGGTCCCGTTCGGCAGCGTTGCGTTTGTCTTCTGGTGTTTGACGTAAGGCCCGTAGCGCCCGTCCATCACATTTACGGGGTCGCCCGTTGTCGGGTGCGCGCCGAGTTCTTTCAGCGCCTTGGCGGCGCGCCGTCCGCGCGGATTGGCGATCTTTTCTGCGATCAGCGTCACGGCGCGGTTCAGACCAACCTCAAACACTTCGTCTATGCTTTCGAGATTCGCATATGTTTTGCCGTGTTTGACGAAAGGCCCGTAGCGGCCAAGACCGGCTTCAATGATTTCACCGTCTTCCGGGTGGGCGCCAACCTCGCGCGGTAGCGACAGGAGCATCAGCGCCTTTTCAAGATCGATGTCTTCGACTTTCCACGTCTTGGGCAAGCCGGAGCGCTTTGGTTTTTCCTTGGAGCCTTTTTCCTGTTCCCCGAGCTGGATATAGGGGCCGAAGCGCCCCACCTTCAGCCAGACATCGAGACCGCTCTCCGGATCAACGCCGAGTTGCTTGTCGCCACTTTCGGCGGCGTCTTCTCCATCAGCAAGCGCTGAGAGCTGGCGCGTGTAGTTGCAATCAGGATAATTCGAACAGCCGATAAAGGCGCCGTACCGTCCGGTTTTCAGCGACAGGCGCCCATCGTCGCAGGATGGGCAGGCGCGAGGATCTGAACCGTCTTCTTTTTTCGGAAAGATCAGTGGCCCGAGAGACTCGTTGAGCGCGTCGAGGACTTCGGAAATGCGCAGCTCGCCGATATCTTCGACGGCGGCGTGAAATTCTGACCAGAAATTGCGCAGAAATGTTTTCCAGTCCGCATCGCCGGCGGAGATTTCGTCCAGCGTTTCTTCGAGGTCCGCCGTGAAATCATATTCCACATATTTGCGGAAGTAGTTTTCAAGGAACGCGGTGACAATCCGGCCTTTCGAGTCAGGGATGAACCGGTTGCGGTCCATCGTAACGTAGCCGCGATCGCGCAGCGTCGTCAGGATGGACGCGTATGTCGATGGCCGGCCGATGCCGAGCTCTTCAAGCCGTTTAACCAGGCTGGCTTCGGAAAACCGTGGCGGGGGTTGGGTGAAGTGCTGGTCGGCGGCCACTTCGCTAACGGTCGCGGTCGCGCCGACGGATAGTTTGGGCAGGACGCCGCCGCCATCTTCGCCTTCCGCGTCGTCGCGGCCTTCCTCGTAGAGCTTTAAAAATCCGTCAAACAGGATGACGGAGCCGGTCGCACGCAGTCCCGTCTTTTTATCCGCGGACAGAAGGTCGATTGTAGTGTTTTCCAGCCGTGCGGATTCCATCTGGCTCGCCATCGCGCGCTTCCAGATCAGACCATATAATTTGTGCTGATCGTCATTTAAGCCGCGCACCTTTTGCGGTGAACGCGAGAACGATGTTGGCCGGATACATTCGTGGGCTTCCTGCGCGTTTTTGACCTTGCTCTTATACATGCGCGGAGAGGAGGGGACGTAATTCTGGCCGAACTGGTCGCTGACGCTGGCGCGTGCGTCCTGCACGGCTTCAGGCGCCATATCGACGCCGTCGGTACGCATATAAGTGATAAGACCCGTCGTCTCGCCGCCGATATCAATGCCTTCGTAAAGGCTCTGCGCCGTGCGCATGGTGCGTTGTGCGTTAAAGCCGAGCTTGCGCGCGGCTTCCTGTTGCAATGTGGAGGTTGTAAACGGCGGCGGCGGGTTGCGCTTGCCCGGTTTTGCTTCAACCGCATCAACGGAAAATGTCGCTGCTTCGACAGCGCGCTTTGCGGTCATCGCCGCGGCTTCATCGCCAAGCGTGAACTTTTGAACTTTCTCGCCTTCATGCAGGACCAGTCGCGCTTCAAACGGCGCCGACGCGTCCGAGACCGCTTGTCCTTTTACGGACCAGTATTCCTGCGGAATGAAAGTTTCGATCTCCAGTTCGCGGTCGCAGATGATCCGCAAGGCGACAGACTGAACCCGTCCGGCGGAGCGCGATCCCGGCAGTTTGCGCCAGAGCACAGGGGACAGCGTAAAGCCGACAAGATAGTCCAAAGCCCGGCGCGCGAGGTAAGCGTCGACGAGATCCTCGTCGATCGCCCGCGGGTGGGCCATCGCTTCCTGAACGGCTTTCTTGGTTATGGCGTTAAACGCCACACGGTCAATTTTGACGTCTTTCAGCGCTTTTTTGTCGGAGAGGGTTTCCAGCAGATGCCAGGAAATCGCCTCGCCCTCGCGATCCGGGTCAGTCGCCAGCACAAGCCGGTCAGCGCCTTTGACGGCGGAAGCGATTTCATTGACTCGCTTTTTCGATCCGGCGTCGAGTTCCCAGATCATCTTGAAGTCATGGTCGGGATCGACCGATCCGTTCTTGGAGGGCAGATCGCGGATATGACCGTACGAAGCTAGAACCTTGAAACCGGGGCCGAGATATTTGTTGATGGTTTTCGCTTTGGAGGGCGACTCGACAATGACAACTTGCATGCGGTGGAACACCCCGGAGGAAACATTTCTGGATAAGCGTAGGGGCGGTCTAATGCGTTGGGCCCGCCCGCCCTGTCAACTGCGGGCATGGCGAAGGGCTGTTATAATAGTCTAAATATTCGTCAAAAAACTACTAAAGATTGTTGTTATTTAAATACACACGTAATAAGATTAACTGCACAGGGTAGAAAAATATGGCGCAAAATCAAACGCATAGAATGACAGCTGGGGATGAGCGGGAGGAATCTCAAATTCGAACCGCAACTTATATTGCTGACCTCCTTCAAGAGTTGAGAGGGATCGCCCGCAAGGAGCAGATGAAGCGGCTCGCGCTGGTTCTGGAAGAGGCGTATGACGAGGCGCGCAGGTTAATTCCTGACGAATAGGCCCTGTTCAGGCGGCGCCAGCGTAAACCGGCCGCCTTCATGCTCCGTGACCTCGCCGGTCAGAACAAGCTCCAGAAGGGCGTCCGCGACCAGCCCTGGCGGGGCGTCCAGCTCGCGCAGGATTTCATCTCGATGCAGCGGAGTAAAGCCAAGGATTTCACGCACCTGACGACGTATGGAGGCGACGGTCGCCGGGTCGGGTTCGCCGTCTCCATCCGTATCCGCCCAATCGAAAAGATCGCGCTTGTCTTCGGCGACGCCGCTGCGCTGCGCCGCCAGCACTTCCAGAACATCTTCCGCTTTTTCGACCAGCGTCGCGCCGTCACGGATAAGGCGGTTGGCGCCCTGGCATCGCGGGTCCAATGGAGAACCAGGCACGGCGAAAACTTCACGCCCTTGCTCAAGGGCGAACCGCGCTGTGATAAGCGTGCCGGATTTCGCCGCCGCTTCGACAACGATAACGCCGCGGCTGAGACCCGAGATGAGGCGGTTTCGTTTCGGAAAATCTCGCGCGGTGGGTTTGCGGCCCATGGCGCATTCGGAAATGATCGCGCCTTCATTGGCGATCCGCATGGTGAGGTCATCATGTTCCGGCGGATAGATAATATCGACGCCGCCGGCGACAACTGCGATGGTGCCTGTCTTCAGCGCAGCTTCGTGCGCTGCGCCGTCAATGCCGCGAGCAAGGCCGGATGTAATGACGATATCGGCGGCGCCGAGATCGGCGGCAAGCGTGCGGGCGATCTTGCGCCCCACGCCGGATGCGTTGCGGGCGCCGATAACCGCGACCGCCGGCTTTTCAAAGAGGCTCGCATGGCCGCGCAGGAATATAACCGGCGGCGGATCAGGAACAGCTGTCAGCGGGGCCGGATAGTCCTCTTCACAAAAAGCGATGAGACGCGCGCCCTGACGGTCGGCTTCGATGAGTTCGCGTTCACTGTCGCCGCGGTCCGCAGCCTTCAGGGCGGCCCTGCGCCCGGCCTTGCGCGCGAGCTCCGGCAGCGCTTTTAACGCCTCCGCTGCAGTTCCGTATTTCGCCAGCAGTCGATGAAAAGTAATTGGGCCAATGGTTGGCGTTCTGATGAGTTGAAGCCAGTCAAGGCGTTCCGTCTCGTTAAGCTTGCGGCGCAGCGACATTTTTCTTCTTGCCAATCTTCGGTTCAGCGCCCTGGAGCAAGCGGATAATATTCGTTTTGTGGCGGATGAAAATAAGCGCCGCCATGAACAATGCAGCTAAGGCGAAGGCCGGCTTGCCCATGGCGAAAAGAACCAACGGAGTCGCAGCGGCTGCGACCAGAGCGGACAGGGAAGAGTAGCGCGCAATCCCGGCGGTTGCGAGCCAGATTGCGCCGGCAAATATTCCGGAAGGAAAATACAAAGCGAACAAAGTGCCCATGAAAGTTGCGACGCCCTTGCCGCCATTAAACCGCAGCCAGACAGGAAAACAGTGTCCCAGAAACGCCGCGGCGCCGGCTATTTCCGGCCGCCAGCCGAGGGCATAGGCAATCAAAACGGCGATTGCGCCTTTACCGCCATCAAGGATAAGGGTCGCCAGCGCCAGATCTTTGCGCCCGGTGCGCAGAACGTTGGTTGCGCCGATATTGCCCGATCCGATGTCGCGAATGTCGCCAAGACCGGCCAGCCTGGTCAGGACAAGACCAAATGGAATTGAGCCGAACAAATAGCCGAGAATGAGGGGCAAAACTGCTTCCAGCATAAGTTTATTCCCCGCGGGTCAACAAGGCGTCCAATGCCGCCATGCGCGCCGGTACGCCATAGAACACCTGCCGCAGGATCAGCGACCGTTCGTTGTCGTCAGCAAGCGCGCCATCAATTTCAACGCCGCGATTCATCGGTCCCGGATGCATGACGCGCACGCCCGGTTTCGCGAGCCTGATGGTCTCGTGAGTCAGCCCGAAATTTTCGAAATAGCCGCGTGCTGCATCCTTGCCGCCATCTTCCATGCGTTCAAACTGCATCCGCAGGCCCATAACGATGTCGCAGCCGTCAAGACCGTCGCGAAGGGTATCGAAGCGCTCAACGTCCGGGAACTGATCGCTCTTCGGCAGGAGATGGGCGGGTCCGACAAACCGGACACGCGCGCCGAGGCGTGATAACAGCACCGCGTTGGAACTTGCGACGCGCGAATGTCTGGCGTCACCGCAAATCGCGATTGTCAGCCCGTCTATCCTGCCGAACTCAGACCGGATTGTTGCAGCGTCAAGCAGCGCCTGTGTCGGGTGTTCGCGGGCGCCGGCGCCGCCATTGACGACGGTGCAGCCCAGAAGGTCATCGAGAGTTTCATGAAGACCTTCTTCCTTTGCGCGAATGATCATGACGTCCGCACTCATCGCCGCCATGGTTTGCGCTGTGTCGATCAGGCTTTCGCCTTTGTGCACTGACGATGCGGCGATCGGAACATTGATGACATCGGCGCCGAGCTTTTTTCCCGCAAGTTCGAAGGAAAGGTTGGTGCGCGTTGAGTCTTCGAAAAACAGATTGATTTGCGTTTTGCCGGCGAGGCGCCGCGGCGCCGGCGCTGCACGGCGTAAGAATCCGGCGTAATACTCAGTCAGGTCGAGAAGATAGTTGATGTCGCCGTCGCTTAAATCATCGACGCCGATCAGGCGGCGAACGTTAAAGCCGCTTCGCGGCGGGACGGGGCGTTCGATCATTGTCATTAAAACGAGAGCATTACCTGCGACGCCCCGATTGGGCAATTGATTTTACGCTTTCGCTCGCACTTTCATAAACCAAAAAACGCCCGCGACAATAACGGCGACGTCAATCAGGAACATGATAGGCAAGGCGACAGGCCCGCCATTGGAAAGATAATGAAAGCCGCCAAGCCCGAGCCCGGCGCTGCAGGCTGCAATGGCGGCTATAATCGCGTTCCGGCTGTGAGTTTTGGAGCCGTCATTGGTGTCCCGGCGAACGTAAAAGCTGATAACGGTGAAAATGACCCCAAAAGCCGCCAGCGGCAGGCCAAGGCCTGGCGCCGAACCGAGCAACGCGACCGCGAGATGAAAGACGCCGGTAAACATCAACAGGCCGATAATGATATGGCGTATGGTTTTTGCGGTCATGAGACTGTCCCCCTGATTCTGTCGATAGCGCCCTGGAGTATATAGGTCGCCGCCATTTCGTCGATCTTTTCGGCGCGTTTGGCGCGGCTTGTGTCCAGCGCGATGAGACCTCTTTCCATCGCCGAGGTGGACAGACGCTCGTCCCAGAAAGCCGCTGGCAATGGCAGCAGGCGGGCCAGGTTGCGGGCGAATGCCCGGGTCGATTGTGCGCGCGGGCCCTCGCTTCCGTCCATATTCAGGGGCAGACCAAAGACAAGGCCAACCGCATTGCGCTCGCCGGCCAGCTTGGCCAGCTGTTCAGCGTCCGGGGTGAATTTACGTCGCCGTATGGTTATGACGGGCGTCGCGACACGCCGATCAGGATCGCAAACCGCCACACCAATGGTTTTCTCACCGAGATCGAGCCCCAAAAGCGCGCCAGTGGCGCCAAACGCCGTAATCTGGTCTTCAAAAGTCTCTTTCATTGGCGATATGGTACCATCTTTGTCGGAGGTCGCGAAAAGCCGCGGCGATGGGAGTGTCGGGCATTGTTGACCGAAACTGCAAGAGTGTGGCGTCGCGGTTTTGTTCGCGCCTTGATTGGTATCGCGCTTTTCGCGTCAGTGGGCGGCATGGAGCAGCCGCCTGGGGCGTCCGGCCTGAAAATCTCTATTCGTCAGGAAACCGGAGACGGGCTGCGTGTCACGTATGACCTTGAGCGGTCCCAGCGCGCGCTGGGGTTCAATAAAATACGCGGCGGTTATCACGAGCTGTTCTGGACAATCGAAACGTCCGGATTTCAGCTGGTCAAAAAACGCGGCCAGATCTGGATCGAGCGACTTGACGGAAAAAGGTTTTCCAATGTGGTTGTTACCGCAGCCCCTGCGGACCGCCGGCTCTCAAAACAGTACCAGCCGATATCGCGTTATGGCGACGGTGGTCTCATGGTTTACACCGGCCATTTCTGGCCTGTCAGCATTCGTGGCCAACGTCTCGACGCTGTTTTCAACTTTCACCCGCTCGCTGATTCTAAAGTCGTTACATTTGGTGAGCATGAACCGGCTTTGATGGACTGGCGCAGTCCGATGAACCATCCGTCATTTGTTTACATGGGCCCTCTGGAGCCTGTGGAGACGGTTGACGTCATGGCCGTTGTCGATCCGGATGCGCCGCAATGGATTATCGACGAATTTTATGAATTGACGCCGCGCGCGTTTGAACATCTGTCAAAGGAATTCGGGTATTCCCTGACGACCAAGCCCAACCTGTTTCTCGCCGCGCCGCTTGGCGACGAGGAAGGGCGGCTGCGGTTCGCCGGCGACGCGCTGCCCGGGCAATTTCAGGTGACCCTTGCAGGCGCCGCCTGGAACAATCGGACTGAGCAGGCGTTAAATATTTTCCGCAGCTCTACGGTCCATGAAGCGGTTCATCTCTGGCAGGCGCCGGCGCGACCTGTCGGGGGGGAAATCGCCTCATGGATTCATGAAGGGGCCGCCGATGCGATCGCTGCGGAAACTCTGTTGGCGATCAACTATTGGGATCGCCTGGAATATGCGAAGTATTTTGTCGGCGCCCGCGAGGAGTGCGCGAAAGGACTGAAATACGGATCGCTGGCAAGCGCGGAGCGAAGATACAGCTATCGCGCGCTATATGCATGCGGCCATGTGATCGCGGAGGCGGTTTCCATTGCCGAGGATAAACCGGTCGCTGATTTCTGGCGCGCCCTGGTGATGCAGGCCCAGAACGAAAACGGGTACTCTGAGGATACCTATTTCGATCTCGTGATGAATCGTACCGGCGACGCCGATTTTGTCGAAAAGCTCCGCGATTTTGTAAGGACGCCGTTAGCCAATCCGGACAGGGAGATTGGCCGTCTGCTGGCGACGGCCCACAACGCCAGTCAAACCGACCCTCTTGCGCCAACGGGGGCGCGTTGATAGGCCTTCGCGGTCGCAGAACATCAAACGGACTGATATGGCCATTGACAAGGAAACCGTGCGCAAGGTCGCGCATCTGGCGCGCATCGCCGAACCGGAAGAGCGTCTTGAGCCGCTGGCGCAGGAGCTCTCAACTATTCTCGGCTGGATCGAACAGCTCAATGAAGTCGATATCGAAGGCGTCGACGCCATGGCGTCGACCGTCGATGTGTCTCAGCCGATGCGCGATGATGTGGTGAGCGACGGTTATACCGGTGGCGGTCAGCCGGACAATGTTGTCGCCAACGCCCCGAAAACCGATGACCATTTCTTTGTCGTGCCGCGGGTGGTTGAGTGATGATAGATCGGTCTTCAATTCTGAAGACGGCTATTTTTCCAATAGTCGCGTTGATACTGACGCCGGTGGCCGCGAGCGCCTGTGTATCCCACAAAGAGTTGGATTTCGAAGACATCAAGTATGCTGATGTCGTATTTCAGGGCAAACTCATAAGCTACGAGTATATTCCTAACGATCCCAACTATGTGAGAAGATATTCGCTCTTGAAGGTCGAAGTATCAGACACATTGAAAGGCGAGGAGCGCACTGAGTGGGAATTGATCTGGCAATCTTCCCCTTTCGGACCGGCTGCAGTCTGGAACTGGGGCTCTGACGTTCTCATTGCGGGGCTTTGGTCCAACGACACTGATGAAAACCCTGTCATACGGAGTTATGGCGCCAGAGAAGATATAAAGCCTGAACTGCTGAACGTGTTGCAAGATACGTGTTCAGACCCGTTTATTTTTGCCGCTACTGAATCTGTATTTGGTAACGTAAAAGCTGCGCTAGAAGATACGAAAAGAAGTAACCATGACTAATCCCGCTGACATGAAACTCGCCGCCCTTCGCGATGCGTTAAAGGAAAAGAAAGTCTCTTCGCTGGAGGCGACGGACGCTTATCTTGCGCGCATTGAAAAAGCGAAATCACTGAACGCCTTTATCATCGATACGCCTGACAAGGCCCGCGCCATGGCGAAGGCGTCGGATGACAAGCTTGCAAAAGGCGAGGGCGGTGACCTTGAAGGGGTTCCATTGGGCATCAAGGACCTCTTCTGCACCGAAGGGGTGCAGACCACGGCGGCCTCGCACATTCTGGACGGTTTTACGCCGCGTTATGAATCAACCGTGACCGCCAATCTCTGGCGTGACGGTGCGGTGATGCTCGGCAAGCTGAACATGGATGAGTTCGCCATGGGCTCGTCCAATGAGACGAGCTATTACGGCAATGTGATTAATCCATGGCGACGCAATGACGGCGGCAATGCTGATCTGACGCCTGGTGGATCTTCGGGCGGCTCTGCGGCCAGTGTGGCGGCGCGCTTATGCGCAGCGGCGACAGCGACGGATACGGGCGGGTCGATCCGTCAGCCGGCGTCTTTGACCGCAACTGTCGGGGTCAAACCGACTTATGGGCGTTGTTCGCGCTGGGGCGTCGTCGCCTTTGCGTCGTCGCTCGATCAGGCGGGGCCGGTCGCGCAGGACGTTCGCGATTCGGCGATCATGCTGAAATCCATGGCGGGTCATGATCCCAAAGACTCGACATCCATCGATTGTCCGGTCCCGGATTATGAAGCGGCGCTTGGTCAGTCATTGAAGGGTCTCAAAATCGGCGTTCCGAAAGAATACCGGCTTGATGGCATGCCCGAAGAGATTGAAACGCTTTGGGCGCAGGGCATTGAATGGATGAAAGACGCCGGTTGTGAGATTGTCGATATCTCTCTGCCGCTGACGAAATATGCGCTTCCGGTCTATTATATTGTTGCGCCTGCTGAGGCGTCATCAAATCTCGCGCGTTATGACGGTGTCAAATACGGATATCGCGCTAAAGACTTTGACGACATTACGTCGATGTATGAGAAAACCCGTGCGGAAGGCTTTGGTGAAGAAGTCAAACGCCGGATTTTGATCGGTACTTATGTTCTTTCGGCCGGGTATTACGATGCTTATTATCTGCGTGCGCAAAAGGTCCGTAAAAAGATTTTCGATGAATTCACCGATGCGTTTCAGAAAGTCGATCTTATCCTGACGCCGTCGGCGCCGTCGGCGGCTTTTGGGCTGGGTGAAAAGACTGACGACCCGGTCCAGATGTATCTGAACGACATCTTCACCGTGACCGGCAATCTCGCCGGTTTGCCGGGCGCGTCCGTGCCTGCCGGACTGGACAAGCAGGGTCTGCCGCTCGGGTTGCAGTTGCTCGCGCGTCCTTTTGACGAAGAGACGATGTTCAAGGGCATGTTCGCGCTGGAACAGGCGGCTGGCTTTACAGCGCGGCCGAAAGAATGGTGGGCTTAGATTGGCGGCGTTACCCGAAGCTTTGAGAAAAAGGCTGGAGCCTTTCGGGGAGCTTGATCAGTCGCAATCGCGAACGCCGGCCTTGACGATTGAGGAATTTTTTACAGGCAACACCGATATGGGTTCAATCGGGTGCAACCTTGCTCCGCATCCGGGAATTGAAAACTTCGCGACAACATTCAAGTCGATTCTGGCGCGCGGCGACGTATCCGATATTCGGTTTCCCGTGACGGAATTTATTGATGGTTTGGATTGGCCTTTCGTTGATAAAGCCATCATTGTCACGAGCGCTGCGCCGCAGGATATTTTTTCCCGATGCAGGGATTTGCAACCGGATGAGCACTGGATTGCGGATGATGAAGAGCTTGCCGGCATTGACGGCGTCGCCATTCCGCAAGGCCATAAGGCCGTTGTTATCTGGTGGGACTGACATTGCGCGGTTTTGGGCGACCTGAATGAACGCAGCCTCTGTAATTTTCGTTCGCAACGGATTTTAAGTCACTCGATAACGCGCTTGTTTGTTGTGCGTGATCGCAGGACTGGCCATCTTCATATCAACGAAGAGACAGATCCCTTCTCTCCGATAATGGCGCCAGATTGGATTGCGTATTAATCCGGTGTCATAGGCCGGTCGCGCGCTCTCCCCCAATTCGCGGCCGGCCGCTTTTGTGACAAGGCTTATCTAATTTATAGCCTTGCAGCGATCAAAACCGGAATAGATCTGGGCGCCTTCTTCGCGCAAAGGGTGGCGGCCTGCGCCATATATGTGCGGGTAACGATAGAACGGCACGCGTGGATAGAGATGGTGGATCATATGATAATTCTGATACAGATAAAGCCAGTTAAAAATCGTTCCCTGAAAGCCTGACGGCGCGCCGAGCAGTCGCGACGTTTCGATCGCCGTTCCTTCATCAAGGTCATGATGCGGGACCCAGTCCAGCGTAAAGGCCAGAAACGGATAGATAAAAAACGCAGGGATGACCCAGAGGATGGCGACCTCCAGGATAAATCCGGACAGCATGAGCGATAGGGCGATTAATATGGGAATCGCCTGTTCCGTCATTGAGCGAAGCAAAAACGATGTTCGATTCGGCGTGCTGCGCGTCGCCACGATCGCATGATAGTTGTAATGAAGATAATGCGTCGCGAGTTTGAAGCAGAGTTCAAAAACGTTGCGGCCGTTGATCCATGCGTCGGGGTCTTTCTGTGGATGATTGGTATAGGCGTGATGTTGCAGGTGAATAAACCGATGCATCGTGAAGGAGTGAAACGGAACGGAAAAAAACAGCATGCCAAAAAGGCTGTTTAACCAGTCGAACCCCCGGTGGCGTCCGGTAAGGTTCTGGTGAATAATTTCATGCCCTACCGTGTAGCCGGTATAAAATCCGCAGAAATTGATTACGCCGCCAAGCCACAGAGGAATAACGCCTGCGATCGCCAGGGTTGTCGCGGCTGTAATCGCAACGATGGTGGACACGCCCAGCCAGAAAGTGGGCCATGCAAATCTGTTTGTCTCGGCCACAGCGAAGCGCTTCAAGGACTCCAGATCTGATATCTCAACACTACTCAAACTCATTACACGCTAGAAACACAGCAGAGTCGGCTGTGTTCCCCCCGACTCCAAGAACCCAATAGTTTAGCCCAATCGGGTTAATACTTGTAATCGCCTGTAATTGCGGGTGAAACGGGGGTTGTATGGCCCACTATCACGAGATCAGCTTCATAGCGCCGCTCAGTGAGCCGCTGGAGACGGACGCCTATATAGCGCCCGCCGCAGGCGAGTGGCGGGTGATTGTCTTTCACGGAACCCCCGGCAACAGGCTTCTTTTCACCCGCTTTCTGAGGACGGCGCCGCCAGGGCTTGAAGTGGTTGTATTTTCCCGCCCGGGTTTCGGCAAAGGCCACACGCAGGCTGTCACCGATTTTGACGAACAGATAGCGGCGATCAAGCCATTTCTGCCGGGCGGCGACTTTCCGGAAAAGAAGGTTGTCACCCTGGGCGTGTCTTACGGAGGCGAACTGGCGTTAAAAGCGGCGCTTGATTTTTCGGAAGCGATCAAGGGCGTTGTGACCGTCGCCGCGCTGATCGACGAACCCCATGATTATGCGCTGCGGCTGGAGGAGCTTGGCGGCGAGCCTGGGATCGAACCCTTCGTGCCGAACCGCTGGCAGAGGGTGCGCGAAGAAATCGCCGGACGGCGTTCTCAGATCGGTCCGCTGCTCGATCAGTTGCGCGGGCTGACCGCGCCGGTCGAGGTTCTTCACGGTGATTTCGATGCGCTGGTGCCGAAGTCAAACGCGGAAAAGCTGATGCGGTATCTGGGAGACAACGCCCGTCTGGATATTGTCCCCGGCGGCACCCATTATCTTGAATTGCAATATCCAAGGCGTCTGCACCGCGCTGTGCAGCGTATAATCGAACGCGTATCCCAACCAGCAAAGGGCGTAACCGTATGAGCGAGTCTGAAGCATCCCGCGCAACCGACCCCTATCAGCGGCAGGAACAAATCTTCCCGGTGTTGAGCGACAGCCAGGTTGAGCGGATCAAAGAGTTTGGTGAGTGCGAGAGGCTGGCGAAGCGGTCGGTCGTATTCCGGCGCGGCGATCGGACCGTTGATTTCTTTGTCTTGCTTGATGGGAACATTGAGATTTTTGATGGCGCTGGCGCTCAGCAGGAAGATGTTTTCACGGTTCATGGGAGACACCAGTTCACCGGTGAGCTTGACCTTTTTAATGACAGGAAGATTCTTGTCAGCGGTCGCATGGGAGAGGACGGCGAAGTCCTAAGGCTCAACCGGGACGCGTTCCGGCGCATGATGACAAGCCTGCCCGACATCGCCGAGATTATTATGCGCGCCTTTATTTTGCGGCGTGTCGGGTTGATGGAACATGAGCAGGGCGCCGTGGTCGCCATCGGTCACAAATCATCGAGCCGTCTTCTGGAGGCGGAGCGTTTCATGCGTCGTAATGGCTATCCGGTGCGCATTCTGACGCTTGAGGATGATGCTGAGGCGGAGGCGCTGCTCAGCGGCCTCGGCATGAAGGACGACGATCTGCCGATCATTATCGGGCGTGATGAAGAGTTTATTTCGCGGCCATCCTTGCTGGACCTCGCGCATTTCTTGGGGATCGCGGTCGAGATCAATGACGAGGAGATTTACGATACGATTGTTGTCGGCGCCGGCCCTGCCGGTCTTGCCGCTGCTGTCTATGCCGCGTCGGAAGGTTTAAAGACTTTGGTGCTGGAAGGCATGGCGCCGGGCGGTCAGGCCGGCACAAGCTCCAAGATTGAAAACTATCTGGGCTTTCCCACGGGTATTTCAGGACAGGCGCTTGCAGGCCGCGCGCAGGTGCAGGCGCAAAAGTTCGGCGCGGTGCTGGCGGTGCCGTTTTCAGCGAAGCGGCTTTGCTGTCAGCAAAAGCCTTACCGGATATTTCTGGAAAACGGCGACAAGGTCTGCGCGAAGTCTGTCGTTGTCGCTTCGGGCGCCCGCTATCGCGGCATGAGCGTCGATAACCTCGAAAAATACGAGGGCCAGAACGTTCACTACGCGGCGACGGCGATCGAGGCGCGGCTATGCGGCGAGAGCGAGGTGATTGTTATCGGCGGCGGCAATTCAGCTGGACAGGCGGCGGTCTTTTTATCGCAACACGCAGACCACGTTCATATGCTGGTGCGCGGCCCGGAACTGGCGGCGTCGATGTCCGACTATTTGGTCGGGCGCATTCACGCCTCGCCAAAAATCACGCTCTACCAGAACACTGAACTTTGTGAGATCGACGGCGATGAGGCGCTTCGCAGAGTCGCCTGGAAGAACCGGACGACGGGCGAAATCACGAGGCGGGACATCGCCCATATCTTTGTGATGATCGGCGCCGCGCCGAATACCGACTGGCTGGATGGTTGCCTCGCCCTTGACGACAAGGGCTTCATTTTGACTGGCAAAGCGGCGGAAGCCTGCGGCGAATGCGACCGCTCGCCTTACGCCTTTGAGTCCTCGGTGCGGGGGATTTTTGCGGTTGGCGATGTGCGGGCCGATTCCGTCAAGCGGGTCGCCTCCGGCGTCGGCGAGGGCTCCGTCTGTATCGCTGACGTGCATAAGGTCCTGACAGAGCTTTATTCCGGCGAAGGAAGCGATTAGGACGTAGTTGAGAGATATCCTGTTGAGAAGGAAATGGGTTCGCGATGAGTGAGACGAGAAAGCTGCTGCAGGGGTCAACGGGTGACTGGGAAGTCGTTGTCGGTCTTGAGGTTCATGCGCAGGTCACTTCCAAATCGAAGCTGTTCTCCGGCGCGTCGGCGGAATATGGCGCGGGACCGAACGAGAACGTCTCCCTCGTTGATGCGGCGATGCCGGGCATGCTCCCTGTCATAAATAAATATTGCGTCGAACAGGCGGTGCGCACCGGGCTTGGCCTGAACGCCAAGATCAACACCTGGTCGCGTTTTGACCGCAAAAATTACTTCTATCCGGACCTGCCGCAGGGCTATCAGATCTCCCAGTACAAAGACCCGATTGTCGGCGAGGGCGAGATCGAGGTTGAGCTTGATGGCGGCGAGACCATCAAGGTTGGCATTGAGCGCCTTCACCTTGAACAGGATGCGGGCAAGTCGATCCACGACTTGTCGCCGAAAGAGTCTTACGTCGATCTCAACCGGTCCGGCGTGGCGTTGATGGAAATCGTTTCCAAGCCGGAAATGCGTTCGGCCGAGGAAGGCGCGGCGTATTTCTCCAAGCTGCGCACAATTGTACGCTATCTCGGCACATGCGACGGCAATATGGAAGAAGGCTCCATGCGCGCGGACGTGAACGTCTCAGTCTGCCGCGCCGGAAATTATGACAAGTTCCGGGAGACGGGCGATTTCAAATATCTCGGTACGCGAACGGAAACCAAAAACGTCAACTCAATCCGTTTTACACGCCAGGTCATCGACTATGAGGCGCGCCGCCAGATCGAAGTGCTGGAGGCCGGCGGGACCATTGATCAGGAGACACGGCTTTTCGACGTAAAAACCGGGGAGACCCGAACCATGCGTTCGAAAGAAGACGCGCATGATTATCGTTATTTTCCGGACCCGGATTTATTACCGCTCGAATTTGATAAGGCCTGGGTCGACGAAATTAAAGCAGGACTCCCGGAGCTGCCGGATGCGAAGAAGCATCGCTTTATGAAGGACTATGGTCTTTCAGCCTATGACGCGATTGTTCTTGCGGCGGACAAGGAAAAAGCCGCCTATTTTGAAGAAGTCGCCAAAGGCCGCGACGGCAAGCTCGCCGCGAACTGGGTGACGGGCGAATTGTTCGGCGCCCTGAACAAGGCGGAAAAGGAAATCGGCGACAGCCCCGTGAGCGCTTCCCAGCTTGGAGGCCTCATCGACCTCATCAAGGACCAGACAATATCCGGGAAGATCGCCAAGGACGTCTTCGCTCTTATCTTTGAGGGTAAAGAGACAGGCGACCCGGCGGACATCGTCGAAAAACGCGGCCTCAAACAGGTGACCGACACAGGCGCCATTGAGAAGGTGATCGATGACATCATCGCCGCCAACCCGAAGCAGGTTGAGCAGGTGAAAGAAAAGCCCAAGACCATGGGCTGGTTTGTCGGCCAGGTCATGAAAGCCATGCAGGGTAAGGCCAACCCGCAAGCGGTGAACGAGATTTTGAAGAAGAAGCTGGGCGTAGAATAATCCGGTGGCGGAAAAAAGTCCGCATATCATCAAAGCCGCCGAGCAGGCGCAGCATTCACTTCGGTTTCGCCACCCGCTCGGCGAAGGCGGCTCTGAAATTATCATGACTATGCTGGGCCTGCCGGCGGGGTTGAGACGGGTTGGCGTTAATCTTGGTCGCGTTCCTCCGGACAAAGAGGGTTTTATATATCATCGCCACCATGCCGAAGAAGAATGGGTCTATATTCTCGATGGCGAGGGCGTCTGCGATATTGAGGATGTAAAAACCAATGTCGCCAAAGGCGACTTCATCGCCTTTCCTGCCGGTGTTGCGCATAATATCATGAACACGGGCGACAAAGATCTTGTTTATCTGATGGGCGGCGAGCAGACGCCAGTCGAGGTCGCTGACTTCCCACGCCATGGCAAGCGGATGCTGCGCGCTGGCGAGCGCAGCGAGATCGTGGATGCTGATAACTGCGACGCCTTTTATCCGCAGGTCGAGCCGGTTAAGTCGAAGTGACGGCGGCTTTCGCGCTTGCCTTTTTCCTCGGCGCGTCTGTCGGTTTTCAACCTGCGTCGGCGGACGTTTTGCCGGCAGATGAAATGCCTCAACATATTCTCGAGGCGTGCGACGCCCGGGCCATGCCGTTCGGCGCTTATGATCAAGAGATTGCAGCGTCCGTGGAAGCGCTAACGGATATGGGCGTTTTTACTACAGCCGAATTCTCCGACGTGAAGATAGGCTTTTGTGATCTTCGCACCGCCGACGGCCCGGCGGCTACGACATCTTGCACCCGTGACATCATCCTTCTTGATTCTGGATATGCGAAGGGAGATCAAAGTCTCGTGCGCAATGCGACATTGGCGCATGAAATGAAGCATGTATTGCAGCACCATGCTCAAATAGAAACGTATGGTGAAAGCTACTGTTCCAGTGCGCAATACCGCGCGGACAAGAAATGGATGGAAGCGGAAGCTGACGCCTTTGGCGACGGCGTCGCAAAATTGTTTTTCGAAGGGCGTTTTGTAGAAATCAGGAACGAATGTGCGAACGCCGCCTCAGTTTATCTTGAGGCGGATAATCCGATTGCTGCGAGCGATGATCCTCCAGCGTTCATGGACATACCGGCTCATTCGGCCATGCGCGCGCAGGAGAGGGCGGCGTCAAAGTTTTTCAAGCTCTACGCAGAAACGAAATCGGCCCCCGCCGAAAAGCAGCGATGGGGCGGCCCGGCGATGGCGTACAAGCGGTTTATTGGCGGCATATCTTACGGGTTGCAACAAGTAACGCTGAGCAATTCGGAACGCTCGACGGGGCCGTTTTATTTGACCCTGGCCTGCTCCGTTTTGGAATGACCATCGCGCCGGCGCCTTGACAGATGCGCAAAAATACATAACCATATGGTTATGAATGAGGCGTCGCTTAATCAGGTGTTTTCCGCTCTGTCGGACCCGACCAGACGGGGCATGCTCGCGCAACTGGCGGAAGGCGAGGCCAATGTGCGCTCTCTGGCGCAGCGCTATGAGATGTCTCAACCGGCGATCTCCAAACATCTGCGCGTGCTTGAAAGCGCCGGGCTGATCACGCGCACCAAGCGCGGGCGGGAAAATATAGTCCGCGTTGATCCGCGTCCGATCGAAGATGCGCGAACGTGGATCGGATACTACGCGCGGTTCTGGCGGCAACAGTTTGATGACGTTGAGCAGTATTTGCAGGCGAAGAGAACGGCAAAAAAGAAATGAGGTTCCCATGACGACGAACACTGAATTCAAAGACGGGGATTTGATTGTTACGCGCATCTATCATGCATCGATCAAAGAGGTGTTCGGCGCCTGGATCGAAACAAGCAAGATTAAGCAGTGGTGGGGCTGCGCCGAATGCACCGATGTGCGCTCTGAAGTGGAGCCGGAAGTCGGCGGAAAATACAGCCACCACATGACGTTGGATACGCCCCACGGCGTTCACGACGCGCCCGGTCATGCGACGCTCATCGAATTTGATCCGCCAAACCGGCTTGCTTACACGTCCACTGATGACAACGATAAGATGGTCGTCACGGTGACATTCACTGAAGTCGAAAACGGAACGCTGGTGCGGCTCGTCCATTCAAATATCCCTGATATGAAAGTCGAAGGCGATATCGAAATGCGCCAGATCATTCGTGAAGGCTGGACCGCTGCGTTCGGCAAGCTTGCGCCGGTCGTGGAAGGCGAACAGGCGGCGTAACGTGAGCGACCCAACAGAACCGATCCGTCTTCAGGCGAGCCGATATCCGAATGTGGATGAGGGAACGTCCTGTACGCAACGTTCTTTTAAAACCGGCGGAACGGCCTTCCTGTTCATCGGCGAGCAGAGCGGCCGGTATAAGGCGATGTTCAAGCTGAAAGACTCAAAGGACGAGGCTCTGGCGCTCGCCAAAAAAGAGCCGAAAAATTTTCAGGTCGGGTCTGGCGCATGGGTGACGGCGCGGTTTTCCGCCGAAGAACCATTGCCCAAACGGTTATGGCGTAAGTGGCTTGATGAAAGTTATGCGCTCAGCCAGAAAAAATCACGCTAAAACTCTCCCCCAAATACTGGTATTGCCGATTCATGATATGAACTCCCAAGAAGGGGGCGTCCCATGCTGCTGCGCCGCATCACCGAACACGTTAAAGCCCAGAACTGGACCGCAGTCGCGCTCGACTTTGTCATTGTCGTTGTTGGTGTTTTCATCGGTATCCAGGTCTCAAACTGGAATGACGTGCGGGTGGAAAACGCCCGAACGGTTGAGTTGAAAGAGCGCCTGCTTGAAGATTTTGAACTTCTCGCGGAGGGAATTCGACAGGGAGAAGCCCGCGTATCTTATTATGCGCAAACCGCTGATGAGGTTTATGCGTTGCTGGTTAGCGGCGGGACGCCGCAAGACGCTGCGCCTTTCGGACAGAAGTTGAATGTCGCCGGGTCTTCTCAACCAGCTGTTGGCGCCGCGCCGACATTTTCGGAAATGCTGTCGACTGGCGATGTGCGTCTGATTGAGAATAAGGCGTTGCGCAGCGCGCTTGTTGAGTATCATCTGCAGGCGGCGCAATCGGAGAAGACGTCCGAAATTTTCCTGCCCCGGTTTCTGGAAGCGATCGAAGGGCTTGACCCTTACATCATTCGCGGTCCCCGCGATCCGGAAACCGGGTTTCCAGTGGTGGAATCATACGATCTTGCCGCGCTGCGTGAAAACGCCGGTCTGTTTCAGCGCCTTTCGCGCATCAACAGCGATTTACAGCAGATTTATGCGTATCAGCTTGAGCTGGCGGAGGCCGTTCTTGTGGAACTCGAAAACGAAAGTAATTAATAATGCTCCTTCGCCGCATCACCGAACACGTCAAAGCCCAGAACTGGCTTGCGGTCGGTATCGACTTTTTCATCGTTGTCGTCGGCGTTTTCATCGGCATTCAGGTGTCGAACTGGAATGATACGCGGCGCGATCGCGAACGGGAAACTGAATATGTTCAGCGGCTGCATGATGAAGCGAAAGCCGGTCTTGATGGCCTGCTCGGCTTTGTGAGCGTATATTTCGAACCGCGTTTCCGCCATTATGAAGAGATTGTCGCTTTGCTTAATGATCCGGAGCTGGAGCAGATTACCTTCACGGATGAACAATGCGATGTCATCGGCAACATGCATGACTTTATCGCCATGCCGTCGCAGTTTCCAAGCCTGGAGGAAATGGCCGCAAGCGGACAGTTTGACCTTATTCGTGATGCGGAGCTTAAAAGCGCGTTGACGAATTACCTGATGATGAAAGATCAAAGTCAGGTGCTCATCGAAAATCTCAACACGTCTCTCATCATATTGCCCAACGCCTTTCCGCAATATTTTGAAGCGGACTTGACCATCGACACGCCGGGGCGAGAGCTCAGCTATCGTAATTGCGATACGGCCGCCATGATCGCGGATCGCGCGTTTCTCAATCAGTTTGCCGACACCGCAAGCCGCTATAACCAGTATTATAATATAGTGATCGATCAGGAGAGGCTGCGTGTGAGGCGCCTCCATACGTTGCTCGACCAGAAACTGGGCGTCAGTCACGAGGAGACGCAATAATGCGCCTCTGCTGCGTTATTGAACATGTCAAAGCCCGGACCGGGCGGTCGTCGCGCTGACGAGGGCTCTCTCAAAAGTGATAATTGCGCCCCTTACCAAGGCCGATGGCCGCGCATATCCGCGTGCTTCAAAAACTTGCGGATTGCGTTGCCGCGCCTATAACCCGCGCCAAGGGAATTGGAGAGAGAACATGAAACACGACAGTATTCTCGGTACAGTAGGCGATACGCCGGTTGTGCGCATCAACCGTCTCGCGCCCGATGGCGTCAATCTTTATGTGAAGTGCGAGTATTTTAATCCGCTGAGTTCGGTCAAGGACCGCCTGGCGCTCGGCGTTATTGAAGCGGCGGAAAAGTCCGGCGATTTGAAACCCGGCCAGACCGTCATTGAAGCGACAAGCGGCAACACAGGCATCGGGCTTGCGATGGTCTGTGCGGCGAAGGGCTATCCGCTTGTGGTGACGATGGCGGAAAGTTTTTCCGTTGAGCGACGTAAACTCATGCGCTTCCTTGGCGCAAAGGTGGTTTTGACGCCGGCGCCCAAAAAAGGCACGGGTATGGTGGAGAAGGCAAAGGAGCTTGCCGAAAAGCATGGCTGGTTCATGACGCGCCAGTTTGAAAACGATGCAAACCCTGAAATGCACGAGCGCACTACGGGCCGTGAAATTATGGACGCCTTTAAAGGCGACAAGCTTGACTATTGGGTGACGGGCTTTGGCACGGGCGGTACGCTGACCGGGGTCAGCCGTGTCCTGAAAAAAGAAAGCCCGGATACAAAGATTATTGTGTGCGAACCGCCGGACGCGGCGATGCTGGCGAGCGGCGCCCCGCAGGAACGCAATCCTGACGGCAGCCCCTCGGCATCTCATCCGGCCTGGACGCCGCATCCGATCCAGGGGTGGAGCCCGGACTTCATTCCGAAGATTACAGCGGAAGCGGTGGACGCCGGCGTCATCGATCAGATCGTCAAGACGCCCCACGAAGAAGGCATGAAATGGTCCCGCGAGCTGGCGCAGAAAGAGGGCGTGTTTACCGGCGTCTCCGGCGGTTCGACGTTCGCCGGCGCCATGGCGGTCGCCAGGGATGCGCCAAAGGGCGCCACTATCTTATGTATGCTGCCTGACACTGGCGAACGCTACTTATCAACGCCGCTCTTCGGTGGCATCGAAGCGGAAATGAGCGCGGATGAAGTAGAGATATCAACTTCGACGCCCGGTTTTCAACTGGACTAGCAGTCCTTGCGGCTCGCGGTTTTGTGATCGAAATGCACGCTGTCTGATGCGTTTGTCCTGCGCCCGGGTGACGGATATCGTCGCCCGGGCGTCAAAATATGGTAAGTTCTTTGTTGGCTGGCGCGGCTTTTGGAGGGTGCAATGAACAGGTTTGGTTTTGGTGCGATCGCAACAGGTATATTGGCGGCGGGGTGTGCGACTGGCGCTGGCTATGCCGGTCCGTCAGATAAAGTCTCGGCGACGCTTGCAAAATATGAGCGGACTGGCGAAACGACGGCGTGCCTGAATATCGGCAGGATTGATTCCATCAAAGCGTTGGACGAGCGCCACTTCCTCGTGCGCACCGGTGTAAACTCGTATTATCTGAACGAGCCGTCAGCCGGATGCAACGGCGCCGGGCGATCCAATCAGCGTATCCAATATGTTCTGGGCAATTCGCAGCTTTGCAGGAACCAGATTGTCACTGTCGTTGATAATACGAGCGGGATTATCTCCGGGTCCTGCGGGCTCGGGTCATTCGAAAAGCTGGAACAAAAGCCGGCTGATGCTGAGGAGTAGGCGCTGAGAATTCTCAATCACCATTGCGTGAGTTTAACGGCGCGGGTGGCGAGTTGTGGTAAATGTATTCTCTGGGGCGCAGAAAGGATTATGACAATGAGACCATTGAAGATTTTTGCTGTAGCGGCTGTCATTGGCGCAACTGCGCTGGGTACGACTTATGCGCGGCATCACGAAAACGTTGACATGCTGGCCGGGTACGAAAAAACCGGGGATGTCGTAACATGCCTGCCGCTGACCCAAGTGCGTGATTCCGATCCGATCGACGACAATGCGATCCTGTTCGAGTTGCGCGGCGGTAAAATGTATCTGAACGAATTGCGCGGCAAGTGCATCGGTCTCAAGCGTAATGACCGCTACAGTTACCAGACAACGCAAAACAAGATTTGCAAGGGCGATGTCCTCACCGTGGAAAACCCACTTGGGTTGCCAATTGGATCTTGCGGTCTTGGCGAATTTGAAGCGCTAAGCGAAATCCCCGCTGACGCGGAATCTTAAAACTGGACACTTTCAAAAAGCCTGGGCGCCAGTGGGCGCCCAGGCTTTTCTCATATAATTTGTATACAGATTAAATATCTCTAATTGTTAACAAGACGTTTCAATCAAGTAAATAAATGCCTAATTCGCTATTAACGCGATCTTAGGGTGCAACCTCTCAACATTGTCATGGTTAACCCGTCGTCGTTGCTCGATGGGGGCAAAAAATAGGGGTCGCAACATGACGATAATGATGAGCGCGCAAGCGCGTGAAATTGTTGAGCCGATTTTAAGTGGCGAAGACATGTACCGGTTAGGCCTGGAGGCGTCGACTGGTGGTGAAATGAACGAGTTAAATCTCGTGACTGCGCATAAGTGGTTTAACCTGGCCGCAATGCAGGGCAATCTTGAAGCGCGAACCTATCGTGCGGAACTGGCGAATGAAATGACGCCGGAAGAGATTGCGGAAGCGCAGCGCCAGGCCAGAGCGTATCTGGCGACGCATCGCGAAAAATTCCACGCCTGATTTAGATATCGGTCCCGGTTCCCGCTGACGACTTTGGTGTTTCCACGGGAGCGGGCTTGGGGGCGAGGCGATCAAGCGCGATTTGCCGGAACGGCGCTTTTTGCGCTTCGGTAAGGTTTGAATAGGCTGGCAGCTTGACGTTGCGTAACGCGGCGCGCTCCTCCTGCTTCATGGCCTGCCAGTCGCTTCTGCGCTCTTCGCGAAACTGCGCGCGCTCTTTTTCCGACAAGGATGCGTAGATGGCTGATGTTGACGCCTCAATCTGGCGCGACTGCGCCAGCCGCAGGTCTGATTGGTAAAAATCGGCCGCAATCCGGTCGACCATCGCCCGTTCATTGTCTGACAGGCCTTCCCATCTGGCTTCGGCCCGGGATGAGGAAAAGCCTCCTGACTGGGCGAGGGCTGTCATTGATCCGCTGGCGGCGATAGCGAAGAAGAGACCGAATAGAATATTCTTAGACAATGGAATTTCCCCATGATTTCTAGGGGATACATAGCTGCAAGGCGTTTCCTGCCGGTGAAATCACTTGTGACAATTCGGTCTTTGTCCATTAACCACAAAATACGCGGATTTTCCCCGCTTGGTCTTGCATACCCGCAGCGTTTGGCTTAGACGACCGCTTTTGCAGCGCCGCATGTCGAGCTGCTGCCTACACTTGCAGAATTTCAGAGGTTGTCATGGCTGTTCCAAAGAGCAAAATCACCAGTTCGAGACGCGGCATGCGACGCAGTCACGACCGACTGCCGGGCGCGACCTATATCGAAGACAAGGATTCCGGCGAATTGCGCCGTCCGCATCATATTGACCTTAAGACCGGCAAATATCGGGGCCGCCAGGTTATCGAGGCGCAGGACGACTAGGCAAAAGCCTGCCGTCCGCCTGTGAAAATGGTGAAGATTCTGACGCCGCTCCGAAAGGGGCGGCGTTTGCTTTTCGTGACCAGCCAAGCTTAAGATAGCCGTGGGCGCGGGGCCTCGCGAGGGCGGAATGAAATCTCTTTTGCGGCCGTTATGGCCATTTGCGGCGATTTTGCTTGCAACCGGATGCGTTTCCTATCCCTATGAAACGGCTTTCTCGGGATGCGATGCGGAAGCGGGCGTGTGTTACCGGTATTGTGAGGATTTTGAGGGGACTGAGGATTACAGCGCTTGTCATGCAGATTGCGAATATAACGCAAACCAGTGTTTTGCAGGCGCTTATAATTCATACCAGTATTCCGGGGTCGGCTACGGGACGAGGTATTCCGGGCTGCAGCCGTCTCCATGGGTCGGGCAATATGGCGCCTGGTATCCGAACTCAGGCTATGTGTTCTCCTTCAACTATTTCGGAAATGGTTATGGATACGGGCCGCGCCGATATCGTGGCCAACACTACGGATATCAGGACGATCATCGCAGGCGCCGCGGCGATGACCGGCGACGCGGCGGTAATCGCGGCAATCAGGGTGGCGGGCAAAACGCTAATCCGCCGCCAGCCGCATCACCCCCGCGGCCCCAACCCCGACCAACCCCGCCAACGGCCAATCCTCAGCCTCCACAGGCGCCGCCGCCAGGGAGAAAAAAATGGCGTTCGCCGCGCAATAGTTTTCCGGAAGGCGACATTGAGTAGACATGAGTTGCGCCACGCGCATGTCAGGTTATAGAGGCTCCGAACGTTCAGCCTGAATCCGGAGCCGCGCCATGACCGCCATCGTTGATATCTTCGCCCGCGAAATTCTCGACAGCCGGGGCAACCCCACCGTCGAAGTAGACGTCACGCTTGAAGATGGTTCCATGGGCCGCGCCGGCGTTCCGTCCGGCGCCTCGACAGGCGCTCACGAGGCCCACGAATTGCGCGATGGTGGAGAGCGTTATGGCGGCAAGGGCGTCAGCCAGGCGGTCGATGCGGTCAATGGTGAGATATTTGATGCGCTTTCAGGCTTTGACGCTGAGGACCAAACGCATATTGATGAAGCGCTGATCGCGCTTGACGGTACGCCGAACAAACAGCGTCTTGGCGCCAACAGCATCCTTGGCGTGTCCCTGGCTGTCGCCAAGGCGGCGGCGGAGGCCTCTGCGCTGCCGCTTTATCGCTATGTTGGCGGCGTGTCGGCGCGTGCGTTGCCGGCGCCGATGATGAACATCATCAATGGCGGCGCGCATGCCGATAACCCGATTGATATTCAGGAATTCATGATCATGCCGCTTGGCGCCGACAGCTTTGCCGAGGCGTTGCGGATGGGTGCGGAAGTCTTTCACACCCTCAAAAAAGAGCTGAGCGCGGCTGGTCACAACACCAATGTCGGGGACGAGGGTGGTTTTGCGCCGGGTCTGAAGTCCACCGATGAGGCGCTCGGCTTCATTATGAATGCGGTCGAGAAAGCCGGTTACGCCCCTGGCGGCGATATTTTTATCGCCCTCGATGCGGCGTCGACGGAGTTTTACAAAGGCGGAAAATACGAGCTGGCCGGGGAGGGGAAATCCCTCGACGGCAAGGGCATGGCGGCTTATCTCGCGGATCTCGTGGCGCGTTACCCCATCGTTTCGATCGAAGACGGCATGGCGGAAGATGACTGGGATGGCTGGAAATCCCTGACTGACGCGATTGGCGACAAATGCCAGCTGGTCGGCGACGATCTTTTCGTCACCAATGAACAGCGCCTGCGCGACGGTATTGAGAAAGGCTGCGCCAATTCAATTCTGGTGAAGGTCAATCAGATCGGTACGCTGACCGAAACCTTGAATGCTGTGGAGGCGGCCCATCGGGCGGGTTACACTGCAGTTATGTCTCATCGATCGGGGGAAACCGAGGATGCAACCATCGCAGACCTCGCCGTCGCAACCAATTGCGGCCAGATCAAAACCGGGTCGCTTGCGCGCTCTGACCGGCTCGCCAAGTACAACCAGCTGCTTCGGATCGAAGAGGAACTGGGAGATACGGGTTATTATGCCGGGCGCGGGACGCTCATTAAGTAAATTCGTGTGGCGGATATGCCCGGATTGGCCCCCGCTTGCACAGGGTGTGGGAAACTCCAGAAAGAACAGGCGGCCGGAAAACCGGCCGCCTGCAGTAGCTGTTGAGGTGTTTGACTTATGGAGCGGGTGTAAAATTCAGCTCCACAATTAAGTCGAGCGCGAAACCGCCGAATTGTTGCGATACAATCGTCAAAGGTTCGCCGAAGAAGGTGATGTAGGAGTTTCCTTCGTCGATACCGTCATTGTCGAAGCCCACAAATTGCGGTTTGTTTCCGTCGGCGCCAGGCTGCGATGTAGGCAGGCCATTGAGCACGAGGAAGACATCCGCATCCGGATTAGCCAACAGTTTCCGCTTCAACTGTCTTTTCAAAGCGCGAGCGCGTTTAAAATAGAACGGCGTAGAGTCTGACGGCTGGGCGACAAAATTAGTCTCCTCTCTAATAATCTCACCGATTGCCGCAGTCCCGGTCACGTTATCGGCCGTGCCGAGAGCAAGTTGTGCGCTCTCGAAAATCGGAACCTGTGACGCATTGCTGGCGCCGGTGCGGAATGTGCCGCTCACAGGAATCGCACCGCTATCGAGGGCGGTGAGAACTTCGTCCCGGTCAAAACGAACTGCGTATGCGAGATCGGTTGCAGCGGTAACTGCCGTGGTGCTGCCAATAAAGAACAGCGGGCCATGGCTCGAGAAGGATACCTGGTCATTGGTGATGATCCGATTTCTGAAGTCATCGTCATCATCATCATCGTCCCCGTCGTCATCGTCCCCGTCGTCGTCGTCATCGTCATCGTCATCGTCGTCATCGTCGCGGTACGCATAACGGGAGTCGTTGTCGTCATCGTCATCATCATCCAGGTCTATCTCTTCGGGAAAGACTCTGATCCCGCGGCCGGGGGCCGCTTCGAGGTTGGATTCCCTGATCACTGAACTGAGGAACTCCTCCGGGAAGTTCGCTTGCCCGAGATTGCCCCCGAAGATCGCATTAAATGAGATGTTGAACACTGACGCAGGGTCGCCATCGAGCGCTTGTGTGAGGAGTTTGTAGCTCCGGTCAGCCGGCACCGGGATTTCAAAGTCGCCGTCAACAACGGACTCCGGGAACACCTGGAAGTCGGCGGGGAAAACAGGGTCGGGTACGTTTACGAAGACCTGAGAACGTCCGCTGTAGGTTTCGGTAACGATTTCGCCGGTGGCGGTGTCGATCGCCTGCACGTTGCCGCCTAGGACGCCTACGCCGTCCTGAAGGACCGTGCCTTTGATAACCTCAAAGACCTCATCAAATTCGACATCGCCAGCCTGGATGGATCCCAGGCGACCGCCGGTGCCCTCAGGGTAAATCCAGGATGAGACGGCGAAATCATCGATATGCGGAATTCTCGAGGACAATTCTGAATCAGGATCGCCTGTGTCGATGAACGGAAACATTGTCGATCCGTTGCCATCCGTTTCAGAGATCTGGTCGATTGATGAGTGGTTGATCCCGTGAGAGTGCCCGAATTCATGGGTCGAAACAGAGTCGATATCAGCCGACCCTATTACCGGCGTTGTCGCCCAGAGGACAGTTGCACTGAATTGAACATCATTGTCCAATATCGTGCCGGCTTTGTAGTCTCCCGCCGGAAACTCGATATCGCCGTCATTGTCGGCGTCAAAACACTTGTTGACGCCTTCCACCGACGGGTCGAAAACATCGGAGTCTCCATCCAGGTCGAGATCGTCGCCTGCGGCAAAAGTGGAATCTTCCTGCAATGACGTCGATGGTGAGCTTGCGAGCGCTGTAAATGTGGGCGCCGTGAAAAAAGTGACCTCGTTCACAAAGTCGCCGCCGACTCTCGGGCTCAAACCGCCGTCGCCGCGCACATCACGGATATCGGTGACCTCCATGTCGATGAACGACGTCGGGTTATCCGTCCAGCGTTCAAGACCGTCATTCACGGCGTCGACAAGAGCCGGCGGCGGGATTTCAGCGGCGGGGCCGAAAACGGCGTTCGCCGGCTGGACGTTCATTACCCATTCGGGATCGGCGCAGCGGTCATCCCAGAAAATTCCGACGACTTCAACGCGTTCGAAATCGTCGCCGCCGATGTTTACGGTTTCTCCAGTGAAGTTAAATGTGTCGAGTTGTCGATCCGTCGCAAGTCCGGGCGTCGCCGACATGGCCATCGCAGCTGCGCAGAGCATGAGATGTTTCATTTCGGTTGTCCTTTCAAAAAGCTGTTGCAATTTTCATTGATGAAAAGCCGCGATCAATCATCATCATCTTCGAAATCGTCATCGTCGCGCATTTCCTGCATTTGGCGCATGGCGCGCGACGCTGCGACTGGCTTGTCGTCGCCATCCGGCAAGTTCACGGACGGTACGCCGCCATCATTGAAAACGGAAAATACGCCTTGATTGTAGCCTAATACCGAATAGGCATCGCCGTTATTCGATTTTAGCAGCAAGACAGCGGAGGTTCCGCGCGCGAAAACAGGGACGCCCGGATGCACTTCGCCCATTCTGACTTTTGTGTTTTTGATTGAACCGCCGGGCGTGTGGACCATAATCGTAGGCCCGACATCCCCGGCGGCGACGTCTTCAACAGAAAAGGTCGTTCTGGTGACCAATTCTCCGTTTACTGTCGTTACATCAGCGTCGACAGCTCTGCCAAGAATAATAACAGACGCTTGATCTACTAAGTCCGTAAATTCAACCTTTTCCAGCGTCGTCGCATAAACAGGCATCGATGTAACTGATGTGACGCCAGCCGCAAGTGCCGCTAATAGATACTTGTGTTTCACCACGTAGAATCTCCTTTTTGCTATTTCGGTAGACAGTGTGCCGGAGCGGAGAAAACTAATTATTGTTTTATTATCGTCATCCAACAAAGTGAGTGTAGGGTGATAGTTCAGAGTTGTAAATTCAGAACGAAAATGAATTCTTCGATAGACAGCATAATTCTGGAAAGTCACGGTCGCATCAGGGTTTGAAGAAGATAATATGTTATATCATTCGTGTAGGGATGGGGTGAAAGTTGATATCGACCTGGCGTCTTTTTGTCGGCATCGCGTTTTTTCGCCTGCGTTCCGTATCAATTTAATCAGTCTACAGATAAAACAAGAACTTCTCATCGCGGCCTCGATCGACGGTTGACGCCGAGGGAGCGTTGAGCAAGCATTGGCGGTTCGCCGGACGCCTGGCGTAAGCGCCTGCACGTTTGTTTGTGAGGTCGTCTCAGCAAAGCCTTGGTCAATGGCGCAGTTTTTATGCTTGCATGCGAACCTGAACTTCCAGGAGAAAACCAGAGCTGGCTGGAGACTCTGACCGGCTCGCCAGATATAGCCAGTTGTTCCGGATCGCAGAGAAATTGGGAGATTTTGGCTGCTATGCCGGGCGAGCGGCGTTAGGGCTCTGGAGAGTTCTTGTTTGCAGCTGGAGTAACGCATCATTTAAGCGAAAACCTTTCTTAATGACTTGTTAACCCTCTTCGATTCTTCTGAGTCGCAACACTCATCCTGATTTGAATTGGCGACCGATGTTGCGTTCAAAATTTATCTTCGACGTTCTGGCGCCATCCTGCATTTTGTTCTGGGCGGCGATACTGGTTTACAGCGCCGTTTTCAGCGACACCGGATATCGCTCTTTGTCGACGCTTCAGGTCGAGGCGGAGACGATTGGCAGGGAAGTCGATCTTTTGCGCGCTCGCCGGGAGGCGCTGGAAAAGCGCGCGGATCTCTTGAATTCGAAGTCGCTTGATCCCGACCTGGTTGACGAGCGTATTCGCTCCATTCTTGGTTACTCGCGTGAGGGGGATATTGTGATCAGCCGCCGGGAGCTTGATCGAGCGCTTAAGCTGGGCGGAAATAAACCCAATTAAATCAAAGTCTCACAGAAGGTTGGATACGGCTTGTCCGCGCGTGACGGGCCGCGTATGAAGGTGCCGCTGAAACCGGAGAGCCTTGATGCCTGCTGACGCCGCGAAATCCAATCTGACCGCCACCAAAGACGAGCTGCTCAAATATTACGAGGACATGATGCTGATCCGCCGCTTTGAGGAGCGCGCCGGCCAGCTCTACGGCATGGGTCATATCGGCGGGTTCTGTCACCTTTATATCGGCCAGGAAGCGGTGGTGGTCGGCATGGAGGCGGTCAAACGCGAGGGCGATCAGACGATCACCGGGTACCGCGATCATGGCCATATGCTCGCCTGCGGCATGGACCCGAAGGGCGTTATGGCGGAACTGACAGGCCGTGAAGGCGGCTATTCCCGCGGCAAGGGCGGCTCCATGCACATGTTCTCCAAAGAGAAGGAATTCTATGGCGGGCATGGCATTGTCGGCGCTCAGATACCGCTCGGCGTCGGGCTCGCCTTCGCCAACCGTTATCGTGAAGAGCCAAAGGTGAGCCTCACCTATTTCGGTGACGGCGCGTCCAACCAGGGCCAAGTTTTTGAGGCGATGAACATGGCCCAGCTATGGAAGCTGCCGGTCGTCTTTGTGATTGAAAACAATCAATACGCCATGGGCACCAGCGTAAAGAGGTCCCATTCCGAGACGCATTTATACCGGCGCGGCGCGTCCTTCGGCATTCCGGGCATGGAAGTCGACGGCATGGATGTTCTTGCTGTGCGCGAGGCGGCCCGCGACGCGATGGAACATGCGCGGTCGGGCGAGGGGCCTTACGTTCTGGAGATGAAAACCTACCGCTATCGCGGTCACTCCATGTCTGACCCGGCGAAATATCGCTCGCGTGATGAGGTCGATGATGTGCGCGAACACAATGATCCGATCAAACGCTGCGAAGCGCGCATCATTGATGGCGGTTTCGCGGATGAAGCAGCGCTTAAAAGTATAGATAAAGAGATCAAAGCGATTGTGAAGGAAGCCGCTGACTTTGCGCTTGAAAGTCCTGAGCCCGCGCCAAGCGAGCTTTATACCGATATTGTCGCTTGAGGCGATCTGAATACGGATGGTTTTTTGGATAACAAACCGTAAACGGGATGCGGACAATACTTCCAAATAATTTGAAGATATCAAAACAAAAATTTTGTTAGATGTTTATTTGAACAGGTGCGTCTTCGGGCGACCCGATCGCGAAAATATTCACGCCTGTTAACCAGGCTCTCTTACATTCTGTTAATTACGGCGGCAGTACACTTTGCGCATGCGTGTGGACCAATGCGTGTGCTTACAAGGTGCTGCCATGAATTATCGAGTTGATCCGATCAGAAAAAGCGACATGCCGTTATCAGCGGTGAAGCGGCGGGTGGCGGAATTTCTGCGCGATACACGCGGCAACATTGCGATGCTGTTCATGCTGATGAGCACAGTGCTGTTCCTGTTTGTCGGCGGTTCTGTTGATTATGCGCGTTACAATGGCGTGCGAACGGATATGCTTGACTCGCTCGATGCGGCGAGCCTGGCGATCGCCCGCATGGAAGAACTTCACCCCGACTGGACTGAAGCGCAGCTTGTCACCTATGGCGAAAACTTTTTTGTCGAGAACGCCAAGGGCGAGGGCGATATCCTGAAGCCCAACAAAACGCCATACTCCAATATCAGTGAAATCATTACTTTTGATCTGACGTCGGATGAGACCAAGGTCCGCGCCTGTATTGACGGAACGATCAAAACTCACCTTTTGCCCGTTGTGAACATCAAATATCTCGATGTTGATCAGTGCGTCGGGATTACCAAATTCGGCGCCGGCCGGATCGAGCTTGCGCTTGTTCTCGACGTCACCGGCTCGATGAACTCCACCCCCAGCGGCGATAGCATAAATAAGATGACCAGCTTGAAAAAGGCGGTTGTCGCCATGCTCGACGTCATGTTCGACACGGAAACCCAGAGTGACAACCTGAAGATTGGCGTTGTTCCGTTCAATCAGCATGTGAACGCGGGCGGCGCCAGCAGCTGGGACGCCGCATGGGGTGATCAGAACGCAAACGCCGCATATCACGGCGCCAGATTTATTCATGTCGATGAGAACGGTAATGTCGATATGAATACAAAGGTCAATCATTATCGCCTTTTTGACTCCGACCCCGATCGCAGCTGGGAAGGTTGCGTTGAGTCACGGCCATATCCGCTTGATGAACTTGATACGCCGCCAGGAACAGCAAGTTCGACAACGTTTTTAACGAATGCAATGACGTCGCCATCTTCTACGGATGAGCCAAACGACACAGTGCGCAACGCCTTCACTAATATGCCGAGCATCAACTCGCAATTCACGCTCGGTCAGTTGGCGTCGGAGGCCAACTCACGCTTCGTACCGGTGTTTTTGGGTGATGAGCCGGACTGTGACGCCAACTGGAATGGTCGATGCCCATTCTGGGATCCGTCATCCGGCGGTATGGGGTCCTATTGGGAAGACACCGAAACGATCACGGTTTTTGGTTCCCCATACGCTCAAAATTTCTGGAGAAGCTGGTTTGTTGACCCGGATACCGCCTCAAACATAAACGAGTCTTCGTATCCCAACAGAAACTATATCAATGACGAACTTTATACGGGCCTTACAGCAGGGGCAGACGCCGGTCGTTATGCGCGCGTTGTCGAGCAGTTCCGTGCTTTAGGCCAAACATCATATGGGGCGTTAACCGCCAACCAGCAGGCGTTTCATGACATGATGACGGCCCTGGGGGTCGATGATTTCTATGACACCGACATTACGACAGTAGATGACGCCGATTTCGCAGATTCAGACGAGTACATCCTGCGGAACTCTTATGTCGGTTGGTGGAATCCGGCGATGCAACAATACGACTACAAGTATGATTTGCCAAAAGCGAGCAGCAGCGATGGGCCAAATCCTGACGATTGCCCGCCGGCTATTCTCCCCATGACCGATACCCGCGCGAATATTGATGGCGGGGATGCCAATAATGATGGTCTTCCCGATGGCGGCATTCTGGCCTCCCTTCAGCCTGATGGGGGGACTAACATTTCCAATGGCGCTGTTTGGGGCTGGCGGGTCGTCTCCGACGGTCTTCCGTTTACGGAATCAACGGGTCCCTCCGATACCGGGCCGGACGGAACCGGCGAAGGTGACTGGCAACGCGCCGTTGTCATTATGACGGACGGTAAAAACGATTTTGCTGATCGCTCCACCCACTGGAAGTCTTCTATTTCTTCTTATGGTTACGAGATCGAAGAACGCATGGGCGCCGGTATTGATGAGGCGGATGGAAGCGGCGGCACCAACGGTAATATGGAAGATGAAGCGAACAACAAGCTGTTGCGTATTTGCCGGCGTATGAAGCAAGACGATATTCTCGTCTATACGATCGTTTTTGATGTTTCGACGGGCAGCACTGTCGATACGGTGATGAAGGCCTGTGCGAACGAGCCGAACGAGCCGTTTTATTTTAATGCGCCGAATTCGAGCGATCTGGAAGACGCGTTTTCGCAAATTGCGGCGGATCTGGTTGACCTGCATATCTCGCAATAGGGTCGATGCTACGCGCCTAAAGACGGGTATAAAGTATGAGTACGCAACAAAAACGCAGTAAAAAGCCGAGATTGCCGTTTGGCCGGCGCAAAAGATTTGGCGTCAACCAAAGCGGCTCGGCAGCGGTTGAATTTTCGATTGTCGCGCCGATTTTTCTGGCGTTGATGTTCTCCATGTTCGAAGTGGGCTGGTTTTTTTACACCACTTCTGTGCTCGATGCGGCGACGGACAAAGCCGCGCGAACGATCCGCACCGGCCAGTTGCAGGAAAACGGCACGCTGACCACGCCAGAGGAAAGGTTCAACTTTCTCTACAATGAGATCTGCGATGTGACGAAGGCCTGGGGTGAATGTTCAACGCGCCTGACCATGGAAGTGCAGACATTTACCGATTTTGCTTCGCTCGCCGCCGCGGTTGCGCCGATGGTTTGCGCTGACTCTCCGCCTGACGATGTTGCGGCGATTCCTTTTGTGCCAGGGAATGAACTGTCAATTGTCAGGGTCCGGGTTTGTTTGATCTATGACACGATCAATCCAACGATTGGCGCGAATTTGTCCGAGGGCGATCAGGGGCAACGCCACCTGGTTTCAACCATGATCTTCCAGAACGAGCCCTATGAAGAGGGGACATGATATGAGCGGGAACAAACTCGTAAAAATGTGCATTGGCCGATTGCGGATAAAACGCGCCCTCGGTTGCGAGAGCGGCATGGCGGCGACGGAGTTTGCTCTGTTGTTGCCATTCCTTGCGTTTCTGTTTTTCGGAATGCTGGAAGCGTCGGAGGCGCTGACCGTCAACCGGCGCGTTTCAAAAGCCGTCAATACGCTGTCTGATTTGACGTCACAGGTCGACACGATTTCTCCTGCCGAATTCAGTAACTTGATCGATGGCGTGACGGAGATTTTGAATCCCGCAAGCCTGACCGGGGTTCAGATGAAGGTTATCAGCGTTATCCCGGACCCTGACAGTGGCAATCCGATTGTTCACTGGAGTCGCGACCGGGATGGCAACACGCCCTATGCAGCGGGCTCGGACTATCTTGAACTTGATAATACGGCCGTGCTTGATGCCGGCGGCTCGGTTATCGTTGCGGAGATTATTTATCCGCACACGCTGTCCGTTTCCAACCAGGTGCTTGGATCGCCAATTAACTTTGAAGTAAAGTCGGTGCGCTGGCCGCGTAACGCCGGGACGACACGCGTGCAGTTCTGCACCTCGCCTGGAAGCTGTACGAGCTAGATGCGCTATATAGCGCTGGCCGGATGCCGCCTTTGCGCCGGTGCGCGAACTCTGTCACATCAAAACAATGACGACTAAGAAACGCGTTTCGCCAGCTGTCCGGCCGACCGTAATGTTGCACGTCTTTCCGTCATTTGGTTATGGCGGACAACAGGCGCGCTTTGCAGCGCTTGCGCATGGGCTCGGACCCTCATTTCGTCATCATGTCGTTTCGCTTGATGGAGATATCGCAGCCCAGGCCCTTCTGGCGCCGACCGCAGGCGTGGAAGTGCAACCGATGCGGTTTGGAAAATCCGCGCTTGCGGGCATTGTCAATTACTGGCGGTTCCGAAGGCTGTTTGGGAAGATCAAGCCGGATATTCTGTGCACCTATAACTGGGGGTCGATTGAGGCGGCGCTTGCGAATGTGACAGGGCGGCGAAGGCCGCATATTCACTTCGAGGACGGTTTCGGACCTGGCGAAAGCATTGAAAAACAGCACTTTCGCCGTGTAAAGGCGCGCCGGATGCTGCTTGGCGCCGCGCATTTCGTGGTGCCGTCGCGTGGGCTCGAAGAGGTGGCGACCGCCAAATGGGGCGTGGCGCCGGAGCGACTGCATCGCATGTCAAACGGCGTGGATTTTGTCCGCTTCCAGGTACGCCAACCCGCCTTGCGTTTGGCGGTAACGGTCGGTTCTGTCGGCGCCTTGCGGCCTGAAAAAAACTATCGCCGTCTGATAAGCGCGTTTCCTAAAGCTGATCGCAGCGGCAAGGCGCATCTGAAAATTATCGGCGATGGCCCGATGCGCAAGCCACTTGCTGACGCGGCCAAGTCAAGCAAAGCGCGTGCGCGCATTTCATTGCCCGGATCGACGAAGGCGCCGGAAACCGTTTATAAAGAGTTCGATGTCTTTGCGCTGTCATCTGATACTGAGCAGGCGCCGCTGACTGTGATCGAGGCGATGGCGGCGGGATTGCCGATTGTCGCGACGAATGTTGGCGAGATTGCAAATATGGTCGCGCCTGAAAATCTTGCTTTTATCACGCCGCTTGGCGACGAGGGCGCTTATGTCGATGCGCTTACGCATTTGCTGCAAAACCCTGACGCGCGGGCCAAGCTTGGCGCCGCCAACAGGAAAAAAGCCAAAGCGGAATTCGATCTGAAACCGATGGTTGAAAAACACCGTGCGCTTTATCTATCGTTGACAGATAAAGTGAAAGCTTAGGCGATATCGATGTTCCGCAAAAAAGCGTCGAACATAATAACGGTCCAGAGTTCCTGTGCATAGTTTGCAGCGCCGCCCTGATGTTCCCGGACCATTCGATCAACAGTCTGCTCATTCAGCAAGCCGCTCTCGCGCCAATGCCGTGATGCGTTAAGGCGAAGCAGAGGATTGCCGCTCTTGCGCCGCAGCCATTCGGTGAGCGGCGGGGCGAAGCCCTGTTTCGGGCGGTTGAGGTATGATTGCCCCAGACGCGGCGCCAGAGCCTCCTTCAGGATGCGTTTGCGCTCGCCATTCTGCAACTTGTATGAGGCTGGCAATAAGCCCGCCCATTCCACCAGTTGATGATCGAGCAGGGGCGGCCTCACCTCCAGCCCGTGCGCCATGGAGGTGCGGTCCGTTTTCGTCAGGATGCGCCCCGGCAACCAGGTCATGAGATCTGCATATTGCGCGCGTGCAAGCGTATCGTCAGTATCCGCATCCGCCATCGCATTGGCGATCACGTCATGCGGTCGATATCCTTGCAGGCTTTCATGAAGATCCCGGCTCAGCATCATCGCTGCGTTCGCTGGCGTGTTGATGGCGACCGCGGCGGCGTAGCCCTCGGTCTGGGACAGCGCGAGCGCCTGAAAGGTTGTTTTGAAACGTATCGGCCGGGGCGCCCAGTCGAGTTTCGGGTAGAGCGCGCCTGCCGGCCCGAAAATGGCGCGGCGAACGGCTGGCGGCGCTACGCGGCGGGCCTGTTCTTCAGCCAGGAAGAACGGATATCGTCTGTATCCTGCAAATAATTCATCGCCGCCATCGCCGCTGAGCGCTGCTTTCACATGCTGACGGGCATGCTGAGCTAACAAATAACCTGGGAGGGCTGAACTGTCAGCAAAAGGTTCGCCGCAGGCGCTGGCGACATCATCAATGAGCGCCATGGCGTCGAGATCAGCTATGTATTCATGATGGTTGGTGTCAAATTTATCGGCGATTTGGCGGGCGAATGAACGCTCGTCATGCGATGCTTCATCAAATCCAATCGTGCAGGTGATGAGGTCGCCATTTGCAGATTGCATTGCGGAAACGATCCCTGCGGAGTCCGCGCCGCCGGAAAGGAACGCGCCCAGAGGCGCATCTGAAATCATTTGCGCGCAAACCGCTTCGTCAATCTCCTCCAGCAATATCCGCGCGGCGCCATGAAAGCTCATTGTGTCGCCTGCGGCGAAAACCGGGCGCCAGTACCGTTCAAGCTGAATGGCCTGGCCGGGTTCTGCGGTCAGAATATGCGCAGGCGGTAATTTATGGATGCCGCGATAGATCGTTTTGGGGTCAGGGACGTAGCCATAGAAGAAATAATCAGCGACGGCTTGCGGATTGATCTCGCGGTTAAGACGCCGTGAGGCCAGCAAAGCGCCGATTTCAGATGCAAAGAGCAGAAATCCATCATCCGTCTCTGCGTAGTAAAGCGGGCGTTCCCCGAGCCGGTCCCGCGCAAGAGTAAGCCGGGATTTGTCGGACTCCCAAAACGAAAATGCGAACATGCCGCGTAAACTGTGCACAAAGTCAGCGCCTTTGCGCGCCAGCCCCTCCGCCAGAATTTCAGTGTCGGATTGCGTACGGGCGCTGAAGCCGCAGCTGCTGAGATTATTTGCAAGGGTGCGATAGTTATAAATTTCGCCATTGAAAGAGAGTACGCAATCGCGCGTCTTGGAGTGAAACGGCTGGGCGCCGCCATCAATATCGATAATCGCAAGACGTTGATGCCCGAAGCCGACACCGGGCGCAGTAAAATACCCTTCGCCATCCGGTCCGCGATGGGCCAGCGCCTTTGTCATTCGCTCCAGTGCGGCGCGATCAATTTCGCGCGATGCTTTCAGGTCAACAATGCCGGCGATTCCGCACATATTACGGAGCGATATTTCGGTTGAGCCAGGTTTGAAGCGGCTCGACGTCAACGGTAAAGGCGCGAATGGCTGTGACAGCCTGTTCTCTGTGCAGATGATATGAGGCGGCGACCATGATCACGCCGCCTGCCGGATTGTCGCCGCGAAGGCGCGCTTTCATCTGTGCGAGCTTCATGCGCCATGGTTTCACATAGACCTCGCCATCAAGCCAGTAAGCCGTGACAACGGCAAGGCGTCTTCGTTCCGGACCTGTGAGCAGAGAGATCTCGGTGTGCGCTGACTGCCCAAAGAGGTAAACCACTTCGCTGGCGCCGCCAGCTTTACGCCAGTAGTCGCCGTCCCATGCGCGATTGGCGTAAGTTACAATTTCCGCGTCTCGACGCTCATGGGTGAAATACCCAACAGAGACGTAAACATTTGTATCGGGCGAGGCGTATGTCGCCGCAAGCTTACGGTCCGCATCGGGAAGCGAAGCGCGCCAGTTGCCCGGCGGCGGCAGGATGCGCCAGCCCGGCGCATTGAGCAGGGTCAAGCTTGATGGCGCCGCGCGAACGACAGGACGCTCAATGACAAAGAGGCTGTAGGCGGCGGTGATCGCGATAACGGCCAGCGCGATTCCTGCGCGCGTTATCAGATATCTGGGCGCTTGCGCGCCGTCCGCTTCCGGTTGTGGTTGGCGCACCGTATCTGCGTATTTCAATCCAACGGAAATCAAGGCGAACAGCACCATTGCGTAAAATAACCAGCCAACCAGCAAATGGTCCGGACCGATCGTCCACTGGTTTTTTGTCAGGGTCGCGACGGCGATGATCAGGAAAGCGCGCAAGCCATTGGCGAGTATGGCGACGCCAACAGCGAACAACAAAAACGCAATCCGTTTGCTCCAGCTTTCAAAATGAAGATAGGCGAAAACCGCCGCGACCATTGTCGCTGCAATCATGAAATTTAACCCGGCGCAGGCCTCTGCGACTTCGAACACGCCGGCGGGCGTTGTAATGAAAAAGCCGTCAAGAGAAACATTGCCGCCAGAGATCGACAGCAACGCAACAACGCTAGTCGCTGTTATCATCTGCAGCGGCGGGATAATGATCTCGCCGAAGGGAACCATAAAGAACAGGAATGCCAGCGGGAAGCTCCAGTCTTTCAGTGTGCGAGCGCCAAACAATACGCCAGCGCCGCCGATCAGCAGACTGACAAAAGCAATCTGTTCAACGAGCGATACCGAAGCCGCACGGCCCATAAGCCACAACAGCGCGCCGACACACATGATCAGGAGGCCGGGCAATATGGAGCCGCTGCTCAGCTGACGCCGGCTCCTGGTCATGATCATCCAGAGCGCAACAGGCGCCACAACAAATCCGTGGATATAGCTGGACGATGTCGCCCAGGTTTTCGCCATCGCCAACGCTGTGGGGTGCAGCGCCACAATGCACACGGCCGCCAAACAAGCGTAAGCTGCGATTGGCCTGGTCCACGGGCTGGCCGTGTCGGGCGCCTCGCTGTCTTGTGAGTCATCGATGACGGCTGCAGTCATCCTTGCATTCTCCGCGTTTGCGCTCGCGGTTTCGCGAGAAAAAACCCTAGCCGATCCCCGTTTCCGGTTTGTTAAGGATAGTTCGGCGTCAGCGGTTTTTTCGACCCTCAATCAGCACCTCGACCACGCCCGGATCAGCGAGGGTGGAGGTGTCGCCCAGCGCGGAAAACTCATTTTCGGCGATTTTTCTCAGTATCCGTCGCATGATCTTGCCGGATCGCGTCTTGGGCAAGGCCGGGGTGAAATGAATTTGGTCTGGTTTGGCGATCGGACCGATTTCCTCACGCACTGTGTTAACGATTTCTTTCTCCAGCGCCTCGGATGGCTCCACGTCGCCCAGCAGCGTTACATAGGCGTAAATGCCCTGGCCCTTTACGTCGTGGGGAAAGCCGACGACGGCCGCCTCGACAACTTTTTCATGTTCGTCGATGGCCGCTTCGACTTCCGCCGTACCCAGACGATGGCCAGAAACATTGATGACGTCGTCGACCCGGCCCGTAATCCAGTAATACCCATCGTCGTCGCGCCGCGCCCCGTCGCCGGTAAAATACATGCCGGGATAGGCTTTGAAATACGTGTCGATGAAACGCTGATGGTCGCCATAGACCGTGCGCATCTGGCCGGGCCAGGAGTCGGTGAGAACGAGGTTGCCCTTGCATTCGCCGTTGAGAAACTTGCCGTCCGCGTCGACGATCGCCGGATGAACGCCGGGCAGGGGCAGCGTCGCCGAGCCAGGCTTTAAATCCGTCGCGCCGGGCAAAGGCGAGATCAGGACGCCGCCTGTTTCCGTTTGCCACCATGTATCGACGATGGGCCGCTGACCCTCGCCGACAATATCGTGATACCAGTGCCATGCTTCCGGGTTGATGGGCTCGCCAACAGTGCCAAGAAGCCTGAGCGAGGAGCGATCCGCAACTGATACAAAATCATTGCCCTCGCGCATCAACGCGCGGATCGCTGTCGGTGCGGTGTAGAAGATATTGACCTTGTGCTTCTCAACAACGCGCCAGAAACGCGATGCGTCGGGATAAGTCGGCACGCCTTCGAACATCAGCGTGGTGGCGCCATTGGCGAGCGGGCCATAGACAATATAGCTGTGTCCGGTGACCCAACCCACATCCGCCGTGCACCAATAGATTTCGCCCGGCCGATAATCGAAAACGATTTCGTGAGTATAGGCGGCGTAAGTCAGATATCCGCCCGTCGTGTGCAAAACCCCTTTGGGTTTTCCGGTTGAACCGGACGTATAAAGAATGAACAGCGGGTCTTCCGCCCCCATGATTTCGGGCTCGCAAATCGGCGAAACATCATCTCGCGCCTCGCCGCGCCAGAAAAGATCGCGGCCGGGACGCATGGCGACATTAGCGCCAGTGCGCTCTACCGTCAGCACAAGGCGGACGTCGTCGAGCTTCTCAAGCGCCTTGTCCACATTGGCTTTGAGCGGCACGGGCTTGCCGCCGCGCAAGCCTTCATCTGCCGTGATCACGGCGATAGCGCCGCAATCTTCGATGCGGCTGGCGAGCGCTTCCGGTGAAAAGCCGCCGAAAACGACGGAATGAACAGCGCCGATGCGCGCGCAGGCGAGCATCGCACAGGCGGCCTCGGGGATCATCGGCATATAGATGATCACTCGGTCGCCACGGGTGACGCCGCGAGCCTTCAGCACATTCGCCATGCGGCATGTTTCTTCGAAAGCCTCGGCGTAGGTGATCTTTTTATCCGTCGCCGGATCGTCGCCTTCCCAGATAATGGCGACATCGTCGGCGCGCTCAGGCAAATGCCGGTCGAGGCAGTTTACGCAGGCGTTCAATTCTCCATCCTCAAACCAGCGGATGTGGAGATCGTCTGCGTTAAAGGAGACATCCTTCACCTTCGAGAATGGTGTCGACCATGTGATGCGCTGGGCGACCTCGCGCCAGAAACCGTCGGGGTCGCTGGCGGCCTGTTCTCTCAGGGCTTTGGCCTGGGCGGCATTCACAAGGGTATTCTTGGCGGAGGTCTCGCTGACTTTGATAAGAGGTTCGCCGGCGGTCATGATTTCCTCCTTCGCTGGGGTTTTCTTCAACCTAGGCGAAGGCGCGTTCCGGCGCAAAGACTGCGCTGGTCACGACTAAAAGGAAATTTGAGTTATTCGGCGGCGCTCTCGGACACCACGAAACACTCGATGCCCACATCTTTGAGGCCGGAGCAGGCGGTGGCGGCTTCAATTTCCGAAAGCTTTGAGATGCGGGCGCGATACAAAATGACGCCGTCGTCGCGGGGCATCGGGGCGACGCTGCGGGCGCGGTTCATAAGGCCGCCTTTGAACGCGGCTTCTTCGAGTTCTTTCTGTGCGAGGGGTTTTGATGAATAAGCGCCGATCTGAACGCCCCACGAGAATTCGTTAGCGGCCTGAAGGTCGCCTTCGCCATAAAATTCCGACGTGGTGTCGAGGGAGGCGATCTTGGCGCGCTGGAATTCATTAAAGTCGTCAGTATCCGCTGCGGCGATCAGGGCGCCCAGCCTGTCCGGCGCATTGGCCATTTCGGTCTCAACCGCGCCGGGAATGAGAGAAGCGGCGGTCAGGATTTCGGCGCGAAGCGCTTCGTTATCTGCAATGGTCGGCGCGGCCTGTTGCGCTTCAAGCGCTGCGACAAGGGTTGGTTTCAGGCGTGGTGATGGCTTTTTACGATGCAGCGCAGCGATCATTGTTGGTTTTGCTTTGATCGCGGCAAACCCCCGGCTGAGGATATCGCGCATATGGCGGTCTCGGGTTCGCGAGGACCGCCCACCCAGCACAACGCCGATAATACGCTGACCGTCGCGCTCGGCGCTGGTCACAAGATTAAAGCCTGAGCTTCGCGTGTATCCGGTTTTGATCCCATTAGCGCCCTCATAATGCTTCACGAGAGAATTGTGGGTCGAATAGGTCTTGCCGTTCCAGGTGAATTTCTTGGCGTTGAAATAATGGAAGTACTGGGGAAAATCCTGCATGACGCGCTGGCCAAGCGTCGCCATATCGCGCGCGGTCGTGACCTGTTTCGAATTGGGAAGCCCGGAGGCGTTGCGGAAGGTTGTGCGCGACATGCCAAGGGCTCGGGCCTTCTTGGTCATTTTCTGTGCGAATCGCCATTCCGATCCGGAGATCTTTTCGGCGACAACCACGGCGACATCGTTCGCCGATTTAACCACGAGCGCCTCGATTGCAGTTTCAACGTCGATGGTCGATCCCCTCGCGACGCCGAGCTTCGATGGCGGCTGGCCGGCGGCGGTTTTGGAAACGGAAAGCTTGGTTTCGAGGGTGACGTTGCCCGCCTCCAGCTCTTCAAACAGAAGATAGAGCGTCATCATTTTCGTGAGGGAGGCGGGATAGCGCCGGGATGTGCTGTATCTGTTAAAAAGCACGTCGCCGGAATCGGCATGCATTACATAGGCGGCGTATTTGGAATTGGCGGATGCCGGCGCAGCGAAACCGGCCGCAAATGCGGCCATCAGGATGATTAAGGTTACGCAACGACTAACCATACGCATTAAGCGAGCCTCGCTTATTTCAAGCCTGTTTTCAATGTCTCGAGAGCGCCGCCCCCAAAATTTAACATTCGCCGGATACCCCCCTGAAAGTCGGTGAATTACCGCCTCTATCGGTCATCATGAGCAAACGTCGTGCCGTTCCTTGGAACGACCGGCGAATCATTGCCGAGCACGGTAAACGGACCGTTAACGAAGATTTTACTTCGACGAACAAAATAATTTGTGCGCTGCAGCAAAAAATCCTTGACGAATAGGGGCGGGATGAATATGTTGCATTGCACAAGAGGAATTGGTTTGCTGTTTTTGACAATAACTTCAATCAGTTAAGCCCAAAGAGCCACTAGGGAGAATCGAAATGGCGACGACGAAAAAAACAACGAACGGCGCGGAAGCGTTTGAAACAATGACGGCGATGAGCCCGGAAGCCCTTAAAGAGGGTTATGAGAAAGTAGCCGAAAGCTTTTCAGCATTTGCTGATTTCCAGAAGGGCTCCATGGAAGCTGTTATGGCTTCCGCCGGCGTATTCGCAAAAGGCGTTGAAAAGATCACGTCTGAGCAGAGCGCGTTCGTAAAAGCGACGATGGAAGACGGCATGGCGACGGCAAAGGCCGCTTCCGGCTCCAAGAGCGTCCAGGAAGCAATTGACCTGAACACCGGCTTTGTCCGTGAAACGGTTGAGAAGAACCTTGGCCAGTTCAATAAAGTTGCGGATATCTGCATGGAAACGACAAAAGACGCTGTTGAGCCGTTGACGGCCCGTTACAGCGAGCTGGTCGAAAAAATCCAGTCTTACCGCCCGTAAGCCGGATCAAAATTTGTAGCGTTAACAATATGTTGCGTATGAGGGGTCTGGCGTTGCCAGGCCCCTCTTTTTTTGTGTTAATTTATCCCTATTTGAGGACGCCCCGAGACGCCGGCGGCGGCGTATGAAACCGAAAGTTCGCTGAAAAATAGGTTTGCGTCTTTTCAACGAAGTGCGGTTACATATCTAATAGGAAACTGAGTGCGGTTCGGTCGTGCTTTTGTGTGCAATTTTAAATCCAACCTGAAACGGTCGAATGTCGGACGATTTTGATAAAGATAATGAGCAGGGACCTGGCGTTGGCGTGGTGTCGAAAACCGCGCCGAAGACAAAGCGTCCGTCCCTTTACAAGGTGCTGCTCCTGAATGACGATTACACGCCGCAGGAATTTGTGGTGTGGCTGCTGCAGTCGATCTTCAAAAAGGAGCCTGAGGACGCAGTACAGATCATGATGCATGTGCATCAGAACGGTGTCGGTATCTGCGGCGTTTATACATATGAGGTTGCTGAAACCAAAGTGGCGCAAGTGATGGAGCTTTCCCGCCGCAATCAGCATCCGCTGCAATGTACGATGGAACGGGAGTAATCAGTGGCGTCATTTAGTCGGAGTCTTGATGAAGCATTGCACCGGGCGATCGCCCTTGCGACCGAGCGCGAACACGAGCTGGCGACACTTGAGCACTTGCTGCTGGCGCTGACGGATGATCGGGATGCAGCCGCCGTGATGCGCGCCTGCAATGTCGATGTCGATCTGCTCCGCCGCCAACTCTATGAGTTCATCGAAAACGAGCTGGCCAATCTCAAACTGGAAAGCGAAGAGCAAGCCAAACCGACGGCGAGCTTCCAGCGTGTCATCCAACGTGCGGTCATTCATGTGCAGTCTTCGGGCCGCGAAGAAGTGACCGGCGCCAATGTGCTGGTGGCGCTGTTTGCGGAGCGCGAGTCTCATGCGGCGCATTTCCTTCAGGCGCAGGACATGACCCGCTTCGATGCGGTGAACTATATCTCGCATGGTCTCGCCAAGAGGCCGGGTGAAGCGCAGCCGCGCACGCCGCGCGGCGCGGAAGAAGAACCGGACCAGCGTTCGAAAAATGAAAGCGCGCTGGAAGCTTATTGCGTTGACCTGAACGCCAAGGCGCGCGCCGGAAAGATTGATCCGCTGATCGGCCGTGAGGCGGAAGTCGAACGCTCGATTCAGGTCTTATGCCGCCGTCGCAAGAACAATCCCTTGCTAGTGGGTGATCCCGGTGTCGGCAAGACCGCGATTGCAGAAGGTCTGGCGCGCAAGATCGTTGACGAAGACGTGCCGGAAGTCCTGGCGAACGCCACCATCTACGCGCTTGATATGGGCGCGCTGCTGGCCGGTACGCGCTATCGCGGCGATTTTGAGGAACGCATCAAGGCTGTTCTCAAAGAGCTGGAAGAGCATGAGGACGCAATCCTGTTCATCGACGAGATCCATACCGTGATCGGCGCGGGCGCAACGTCCGGCGGCGCCATGGACGCTTCAAATCTTCTCAAGCCCGCCTTGCAATCAGGCGCCCTGCGCTGCATGGGCTCGACAACCTATAAGGAATACCGCCAGCACTTTGAAAAAGACCGGGCGCTTGCGCGGCGTTTCCAGAAAATCGATGTAGTCGAACCGTCAACCGACGACACGGTTCAAATCCTGATGGGGCTGAAACCCTATTTCGAAGAGCATCACAAACTTACCTATACGGATGAAGCGATCAGGTCCGCCGCTGATCTCTCATCGAAATATATGACTGACCGCAAGCTGCCGGATAAAGCGATTGACGTTATCGACGAGGCTGGCGCGCGGCAGATGCTGTTCGCCGAAGACGAGCGCAAAAAGACTATCGATACCGAAGAGATCGAGGAAGTCGTCGCCAAGATGGCGCGCATCCCGCCGAAATCAGTATCGAAAACGGATACGGAGCGTCTCGCCAAGCTCGGCGACGATCTGCGCCGTGTCGTCTTCGGGCAGGATGAAGCCCTTGATCAACTGGCCTCGGCAATCAAGTTAAGTCGCGCCGGATTGCGCGAACCGAACAAGCCGATCGGCTCGTACCTGTTCGCCGGGCCGACTGGTGTCGGCAAAACGGAAGTTGCAAAACAACTTGGCTTTGCGCTGGGTGTTGAACTCGTCCGATTCGACATGTCGGAATATATGGAGCGTCACACTGTGTCGCGCCTGATCGGCGCGCCGCCGGGATATGTGGGTTTTGATCAGGGCGGTCTTTTGACAGACGCAATCGATCAGCACCCTCATTGCGTGCTGCTCCTCGACGAAATCGAGAAGGCGCATCCGGAAATCTTCAATATCCTGTTGCAGGTCATGGATAATGGTCAGTTGACCGACACCAACGGGCGCAAGATTGATTTCCGCAATGTCATCATCATTATGACGACAAACGCCGGCGCATCGGATGCGGCGAAGTTCGCTATCGGTTTTGCGGGCGGCAAAAAGTCCGATGAAACCGATGTTGCGATCAAGCGGATGTTTACGCCTGAGTTCCGCAACCGTCTTGATGCGACCATTCAGTTCGCGGGACTTTCGCCGGCAATTATCAACCGGATCGTTGAGAAGTTCGTGCTTCAACTGGAAGCGCAACTCGCCGACCGCGGCGTTACGTTTGAGCTGTCAACAGAAGCGACCAACTGGCTTGCCGAACGCGGCTTCGATGATGAGATGGGCGCGCGTCCGCTCTCGCGCATCATCCAGGAGCACGTTAAAACGCCAATCGCTGATGAGATTCTGTTCGGCAGCCTTAAAAATGGCGGTGTGGTCAAAGTCCTTCTTGATCCGAAAGATGAGACGAAACTGGCGTTTGAGTATCTGCCCGACGAGACTCAAGACACGGATAAACCGAAAGATGGCGGCGATGGCGCCAACGTTCCGGCGCTTGTCGAATAAGCGGATTTAAATAATCGAGCTCAAGAGAAAACGCAGCATGGTTTGATCCCTGCTGCGTTTTTTCTTGATGCGTCGCGTCACTTTTTCTTCTTTTTATTCTTCTTCTTTTTGTTTTTATTTTTCTTCGACTTTTTGTCTTTTGACGGATTTGTTGCGCCTGACCCGCCGCCCGTATCGGTCGGATCAGCGGTAGGGTCTGTCGGGTCTGTCGGGTCCGTCGGGTCGCCAGGCGCGCCGCTGCCGGACCCGCCGCTCGGTGCTCCGCCACCGGTAGAAAAACCACCGCCGCTTGAGCTTCCGCCACCGCCGGAGCCGCTTCCGCCGCCTGAACCGCCGCCTGAGGGCGAGCCGCCACTGCTTGATCTGCGTCCCGAAGCGCCACTGCCGCCGCCGTCATCCGGACCATCGGCGCCGTCGCCTGACCCTTCATCTCCGGCGCCGCCGCCAGAACCGCCGGAGCCACCCCCGCCACTTGAGCCATCTGATCCGCCATTCCCAGATCCGCCGGTTCCGGAACCGCCGCCGCTGCCGCCTGAGCCGCCGCCGCCAGTTTTTGCGCCGCCGCCAAAAGCGCCGCCGCTCTCAAGTTGCGAAGCGGTTCTTTCAAACTGTCTGCTGTTGATATCGCCAGTCTCGCCGATAATCGCGATAATGAAAATTGCAATCAGCGCAATGACCAGCCCGTATTCGATTGCCGTGGCGCCTGAGCGGTCGCGTGAAAAGGCTGCAAGCGGACCGAATGAAACAGAGGCGGAGCGTATAGGATTTTTTTTCATATGATGCACGCAACAGGTTTAGCGCGACGCTACAGTCACCGCGCCTGAATGGCGTGTAGATTTGTTTAGAAAGGTATCGATTCTGTTAAATTCAGAAAATTTTCAATGTATCGTTAATCTGCTGTTAGCCATGATTCATTGAGGAACGGATGATCTGAAGAGTCCGCGAAAACCGGCTGTGATGACGCTCGCCGTGTCACTCAAAACGCCCAGTAAAAAAAGACCGCCGCAAGGGGGGGAGGGGCTGCGGCGGTCTTTCAGTGTGCGCATCGAAGGGTTGGGAAGGGAGATGCCGATGCGCTGGAGGGATTTTGTGTTTAAACTTAGAGGTCTGAGGCGCTCCAGAGTTTTGAATACTGTTCGCAGTGAATCAGGATCGACTGATAGTCGTTGAGATCGACATCTGCCGGGATTTCATAAATCTGTTCGCCGGCGTTGCTGGAAAGTTCTGCGACGCGGTAAGACCCGTCAGTTGCGTTTTTCCCGGTCGTTTCGCTTGCGGCAAGCGGTGACAGGAAGATTTTAAGGTCCGGCGCGCTGCGGGTTCGGAAGTCGCTGGAAAGCTTAACGAAAGTCTTGCCGTCGTACTGATAGATCGACCAGGAGCCGGAAGATTTAAACGTCTTCTTCGTCCACTCGCCGCTATAGAGCGTTTCCGCCGCCTGTTTTGTCATAGAATGTGTGTCGTCGACTGCGAAGGCGCTTGTCGTCATTGCGGTTGTTGATAAAGCCGCTGCGATCGCACTCAGAATAATTGCCCGCTTGTACATCTTTAAAGTCCCTTTTGTAATGGTTAGCGCCGTTGCGCCCTGTCGACACACGACATAGGCGCACCCTCCGCTCACGCGCAAAACACAGACGCGGGAGCCAAATGACGAATGCGTGAGAAGCGCGTTAGAGCGCGGTGCGGATTTTCTGTGCGATTTTTTCCAGTTCGTCCGCATCGGCGGGGCCGCCGCTGGCGTGACGCCCAAGGGCCTCGCCCTCATAGACGGGTATCACATGGAAATGCAGGTGAAACACCGTCTGGCCTGCAGCCTCGCCATTGAATTGAGCGATGCGCACCCCGCTCGGCGACAATCCGCCGACAACAGCATCGGCGACTTTCTGCACCCCGAGGGTGAGCGTCGTGAGGTGTTCCCGGTCGATGTCCAGAAGGTTGGTCGCCGGCGCATGTTTATGGACAACGAGACAATGCCCCGCGCTTTGCGGGAATACATCCATGAACGCCAGAATTTCATCCGTCTCATAAAGTTTGGTGCACGCCATATCGCCGCGAATGATTTTCGCGAAAATATTCTCCGGGTCGTAAGACGTATTCAGGCTCATTGCGGTTCTCCTGAGACCGAAACATCGCCGGCTTCCGCGTTGCGTAGCAGCGAGAGCGCTTTGGGTTCCTGATCGTCGGGAACCGCGATGCGCACGCCGCCGGGCATCGGCAGAACGGAATTGATGGCGCCGTCGAGGAGCTCCGCTTCAACGCCGTTAGCCTGCAGAAAGCCGACAATGATCTTCGCTTCCTGCTGGTTGTGGGTCTTTTTGATGACTTTCATTGGCTCTCTCTACTGGTTTTTTTTAAAGGGCGTGAAGTCTTTCAACGCCGCGATTTCCGATCCCGTCTGTTCGCGTTCCGCTTCAAGATATCGCTCGATGGCGCCGCGAAACCCTTCATCGCCAATCCAGTGCGCGGACCACGTCGCCACTGGCTCATAGCCGCGCGAAATCTTGTGCTGGCCCTGCGCGCCGGCTTCGACCCGCGCGAGGCCGTGGTCAATCGCAAAGTCAATGGCCTGATGATAGCACAATTCGAAATGCAGGAAGGGCACATCCTCCGTGCAGCCCCAATAGCGCCCATAAAGCGTGTCGCCACCGATAAAATTGAGCGCGCCGGCGACGGGTCGTCCGTCATCCTCTGCAACAATCATCAACAAACGGTCCGGCATGCGCTCTGCGATCAGCCGGAAGAAAGTCCGGGTCAGGTAAGGCTGGCCCCATTTGCGTGCGCCCGTGTCCTGATAAAACAGCCAGAACGCATCCCAATGAGCTGGCGTGATGTCCGCGCCGATGAGCTGACGGATTGTTACCTGTTCCGCCGCTTCACGCCGTTCGCGTTTAATGGTCTTGCGTTTGCGCGACGAAAGAGTGGCGAGGAAATCGTCGAAGCTTTGGTAATCGCGATTGAACCAGTGATACTGTTCGCCCATGCGCAATGCGTAGCCTGCGGCTTCAAGCGCGGCCTTATCCTCATCGGTAATGAAATTAACGTGCAGGGAAGATGCGCCCATCTGGTCGGTTACCTGACGCAACGCCGCGGCGAGGTTCAGCTTGTGCGCCGTGTCAGATAAGAGGCGCGGGCCCAGCGCCGGCGTAAACGGCGCCGCGACCAGCAGTTTCGGGTAATAGCGTCCCCCGGCTCTGGCGTAGGCGTCGGCCCAATGATGATCGAAGACATATTCGCCCTGACTATGACCTTTTGCGTAAAGCGGCGCGACGCCGGTTATGACGCCGGCTTCCTCCATCACGAGATGCATGGGCGCCCAGCCGGCTTCGGGCGAGACGGATTTTGAGTCTTCCAACGCCGCCAGAAATTCATATGCGACGAAAGGGTTGAATGGCCGGTCCGGCGGATTGGCCAGCGCATTCCAGCGCGCCGCATCAATGTCGTGGATCGATGACAGGGTGCGCGCGACAAGGGCGTCCGAACCGTCAGCCATGGTTACTTGATCTCAAAGACGCCATCGACTTCCACGGCGGCGTTCATCGGCAGGCAGGGCGCGCCGACGGCGGCCCGCGCATGACGGCCAATGTCGCCAAACACGGCGACCATCAAATCCGACGCGCCGTTGACGACTTTGGGCTGGTCTGAGAAGTCGTCCGTGCAGTTGACGAAGCCGCCGAGTTTCACAACCCGTTTCACGCGATCAAGCTCGCCGTCACAGGCGGCTTTGAGCTGGGCGATCAGGTTCACGCCGCAGGCATGGGCGGCCTGAATGCCGGCGTCGACATCAAGGTCGCGCCCGAGCTTGCCGGCGATTAAACCATTCGCGCCAATGGAGACCTGGCCGGAAATGAAAACGAGCCCGCCGGAAACGACAAAGGGGACATAATTCGCCACCGGCGCCACCGGTTCCGGCAGGATCACGCCGAGGTCAGCGAGTTGGGTGTCAATTCGGCTCATGGAAGGGTCCTTCGTTGATGCGTTGTGATCGGGCGCCCACAGGTAACGGCGGCGGAATGAACGCAATATGGGGGCGAGGGAGCCCGGGACGCAAGGCGTGATCGGCGAACTGTATCAAAGTTATGGCGCGCAACCCCTAAGGGCTTATGTCAGATGAGATTGGCGCCAGATGAGGTCGGCGGCGGCGTAATCCTGAATGGCCGCCCCGACGGACTTGTAGAGCGTGATTTCGTCTTCGTCCGTCCGGCCTGGATGCGCGCCGCGCGCAAGGTCGCTTAAATCGCCGGCAATTGCGCCGGGTGAGATGACGCCAGCCTTGATCGGCGCTGTAAGATCGCCTGCCTCGCAGGGAGCGGTGGCTTTTGTATCGCAAAACAGCGTCGCGCGTTTAACGGCTTCATCATCGCTTTCGCGCATGTCCGGTTTGAATGCGCCAACGAGGTCCAGATGCGCACCGGGTTTCAACCATCGTCCAAGAATGAGCGGCTCCCCGGAGAACGTGGCGCAGGAGATAATGTCGGCCCCACATGCTGCGCCTTCGAGATCCGTGATTGCTTCAGCATTGAAACCATCTTCGCGGGCGGCATGTGCAACCGCCTCCGCTTTGCTTTTTGTTCGTCCCCAGACATAAATGTTTTCAATAGGCCGTTGAGTTGCATGCGCGCGGATGAGTTGTGAGGCCACAGCACCCGTCCCGACAATCAGATGAGTGCAGGCGTCTTTTCGTGCGAGGTAACGCGCGGCGAGCGCCGAGGCGCCGGCCGTTCGCCGCACTGTCAGAGCGGCGCCGTCAAAAGACGCGAGGGGTTTTCCGTCACGCGCATCCTGCCAGAAATAAACGCCGTTAACCGAAGGCTCGCCACGTTTTGCATTATCCGGGAAGACGGTGACGATTTTCACGCCGACCGCCTCTGCATTGCGCCAGGCCGGCATCAGCAACAGGGTCGCATCCGCGCCGTCCGTGTTCGCGATCGTGTGATGATGGCGCGGTGGCGTCACAATGTCCGTCCGATACGCTGCGGCGAGGGCATCCACGATTTCGCTATAGGGCGATAAGCGTTCAATATCTGCGGCTGTAAAGTGTTTCATTGCTGACTGTCCTTCCCGCGCATAGACTATAGGCGGTGCGGCGGTTCACGCCAGCACCGGTTTTCAGGCGGGTGGCAGGTGACGGTTTTGCCAGAGATAATTCAGGTCGTGGATATGCACACGGCGGGTGAGCCGGTCAGAATTATCACTGGCGGGTGTCCGCCCCTGAAAGGCGATACGATTTTGCAAAAGCGCCAGGATATGGCGGACCACCATGATCACATTCGTCAGCGTGCGATGCTTGAGCCGCGCGGTCACCCTGAAATGTATGGCGCCATCCTGACGGAACCGTCGCTGACGAATGCGGATGCGGCGGTGTTGTTTATGCACAATGGCGGCTATTCCACGATGTGCGGTCATGCAACGATTGCTCTTGGCCGCTATCTGATTGATGTTGGAGCGGTTGAGCGCACAGCGCCGATAACGAACTTTATCCTGGAATGTCCCTGCGGTCCGGTGACTGTGCGTGTCGATATCGAGGACGGGAAAGCACGCGCCGTTTCTTTCGAGAGCGTTCGGTCATTTGCTGACCGCCTCGATGCCCAGGCCGATGTCCCGGGACTGGGGCGGGTCACATATGATGTCGGCTATGGCGGCGCTTATTACGCGATCCTGCCGGCGCGCGGGTTCGGGATGGATTTGCTGACAACCCCGGTCGATACGCTTCATAGCGCCGCCGTTCTTCTTCTCGATCATTTGCGGGAGACAATCTCGGTATCGCACCCGGAAGAGCCGGATCTTGGATTTTTATATGGCGTGATCGTCACGGATGATGCGGGCGCTGATCTCTCGCTGCGCACCAGAAATCTCTGCGTTTTCGGCGACGGCCAGATCGACCGGTCGCCGACGGGCTCCGGCGTTTCGGCGCGGATCGCCGTTGATGTCGCCCGGGGGCGCATGTCTGTTGGCGATAAACGCGATTTCGCCGGGTATACGAATACGCCGTTTACAGGAAAAGCGCTGCGTGAGGAAAAGGGCGGCGTCATCGCACAAGTTTCAGGGCGGTCGTTTTATTCCGGCCGGGCGGAACTGATTGCGGAAGATGGCGATCCGCTCATCAACGGGTTTGGCGTGATGAAGACATTGGGCGAGCGCTGACGCCAACTCCTGAAGCCTTGCATTGACCAATCACTTCTTATCGGGCGGCGTTTTGCTTTTCTTCAATGTGCGTCCGGCGTTAATGGCGCTGCGGCCGAACTTCTCGCGAATATCGTCGATGGCGCGTTCCTGCGCGGCGATGCGTTCATTCCCGTCGCCAAAGAGGTCCGCCTCAACATGCTCGCCCGCCTGACTGAGGCTGGAAAAACCGACGCCAATCAAGCGATAAGCCTTGCCGGCGGCGGCGTCATGGAGCATCGGCCTGGCGGTTGCGAACAGCGTCCGGGCGAGATTGGCCGGCGTTTCAAGCGTTGTGCGCCGGGTGATGGTTTTGAAATCGGCGGATTTCAGCTTCAGTGTGACAACGCGGCCTTCAAAGCTGCTGGCTTTCATCCGTCCAGAAACTTTTTCGCAAAGCTCCCAAAGCATGTCTTCCAGCCAGCCGATATCGGTAATGTCTGAGTTGAAGGTTGTCTCGGCTGACACGCTTTTTGTGTCGCGTTCGGGTTTTACAGCGCGGGTATCATCGCCGTGAGACAACCGCGCAAGGCGCAGGCCCAATTCTCCATAGCGCTTGCCGAGAGTCGCCGTGTCCATCTGTTGCAACTGGCCGATCGTCTTCAGACCGCTTTGTTCCAGTTTCGCCGCCATCGCCTTGCCGACGCCCCAGATCATCGTGACGGGCTGGCGCGCCAGGAAATCATGGGTTTCCGCTCGTCCGATCACTGAAAACCCCTGAGGCTTATCGAGATCGGAGGCGATTTTCGCCAGAAATTTGTTGTGGGAAAGCCCGATGGAGGCGGTGACGCCAAGTTCCTCCTCAACCCGGGCCTGCAGCCGGGCGAGGGTAATGGCGGGCGGCGCGCCATGAATGCGGTTGGTGCCGGAAAGATCCATAAATGCTTCGTCAATGGACAAAGGCTCCACCATGGGCGTCAGATCCAGCATCATCTGGCGGACTGCGCGCCCCACATCCGCGTATTTCGACATATTCGGCTTAATCACCACCGCGTCAGGGCAGGCTTTCAGCGCCTTGAACATCGGCATCGCCGATTTGACGCCATAGGTGCGGGCCACATAACAGGCGGTCGAGACGACCCCGCGGACGCCGCCGCCAATGATGACCGGTTTGTCGTTGAGGTCCGGATTGTCCCGTTTTTCCACAGCTGCGTAAAATGCGTCGCAATCAAGGTGCGCGATCGACAATGAGAAGAGCTCAGGATGAGTGATGATTCGCGATTCGCCGCAGTCGGGGCAAGCCCGCGCAGGCTGTGCGGACCCTGCATTGAAGGGCGCATAACAGATTCGGCAAAAACCGGCGATATCAGGGTCGGCGATCATTTAACAAAAGGTTACCAGATATTGGCCGGATTATAGGCTTTCGCTCTCTTCACGATAAACATTCGATTAAGACCTTTAGCGCAATACTTACCAACAGCGGCGTTGATTCGGCGCGGTAAGAAGGCTTGAAGACCTGTTATGATGTCAGCGATGGAAAAGCTTGATATGTCGGCGCTTCCGAAAACAGTGCTGATCGTTGAAGATAACGAGCTGAATATGAAGTTGTTTCATGATCTGCTCGAAGCGCACGGTTACAATATTCTTGAGGCGCGGACGGGGCCGGAGGCGTTAGAATCCGCCAACGAACATCACCCTGACCTCATATTAATGGACATTCAGCTGCCGGAAGTGTCCGGACTGGAAGTTACACAAAAGATTAAGGAAAACCCTGAACTGGCCGAAATTCCAGTCATCGCCGTCACCGCATTTGCGATGAAGGGCGACGAAGAACGGATTCGTCAGGGCGGTTGCGAAGATTATATCGCAAAACCTATTTCCGTGGCCTCATTTCTTGAGAAAGTGAAAAGGTATTTGGATTAGGCTCCTCCAAGTCAGTAATTATACCCAGCGGGGGCTGTATGACGGCGCGCGTATTAGTCGTCGATGATCTGGAACCGAACGTTAAACTGCTCGAAGCAAAGCTGCGTGCGGAATATTTTGACGTCATCGGCGCATATTCGGGCAAGGAAGCGATTGACAAAGCTGTCGCTGAACAGCCCGATATCATCCTGCTCGACGTGATGATGCCTGGCATGGACGGGTTCGAAGCCTGCCGCCGGATCAAGCAGGCGTCGGAGACGATGCATATTCCTGTGGTGATGGTGACGGCGCTTGATCAGCAGGCGGATCGTGTCGCCGGACTTGAAGCCGGCGCCGATGATTTTCTGACAAAACCTGTTGAGGATCTTGCGCTGTTCGCCCGCGTTCGCAGTCTGTCGCGTTTGAAGATGATGACTGATGAATTGCGCGCGCGCCATGCAACCGGCAAGGGGCTTGGCGTTGTCGATAACATTGAGCTGGACGAGGATGAATCAGAAACGCGCATCTTCATCATTGACGACAATGATGAGCAGACACAACGCCTGAAATCATCTCTTGGCGATGGCTATGAGATTTCCTGCGAGAGCGAGCCGGAAGTGGCGCTTAGCCGCGCGCGCGCAGGCGACTTTGATCTCATCATTATCAACCTCTCGCTCGAACATATGGACCCGTTGAGGCTCTGCTCATCCATCCGCTCGTTTGAAGAAACACGGCTGACGCCAATTCTGGCGGTGGTGCGCCAGGGCGATACGCGCAAGCTCGTGCGCGCGCTGGATATCGGCGTCAATGACTATCTCACAAGACCCGTTGACCGGAACGAATTGACGGCGCGGGTGACGACGCAGATGCGCCGCAAACGGTATGTCGATCAGTTGCGCTCGTCCTTCCAGGCGAGCCTTGAAATGGCTGTAACGGACCAGCTCACCGGGCTCTATAATCGGCGTTATCTCGCGAGCCATCTGTCGGCGATGTTTGACCGCGCGTCCTGGACCGAACGCCCTCTGGCGACCATGATCCTCGATATCGATCACTTCAAGCAGATCAACGACACTCATGGCCATGATGCAGGCGACAAGGTTCTGAAGGAATTTGCAGACTGTATTTCAAAATCAGTGCGCGGCATTGATCTCGCCTGCCGCTATGGAGGCGAGGAGTTTCTAGTGGCGATGCCGGACACGGACATGGCGTTTGCGGCGATTATCGCTGAACGATTGCGCCACGAAATCGCCGGCCGGAAATTCATCATCAATGGCGGGCGCGACTCTGTTGAGGTGACGGTAAGCATCGGGATTGCATCCACTGAGAACGGTCCGGATAACGACACCGCCCAGAAACTGGTGAAGCGCGCTGACGAAGCGCTTTATGAGGCCAAGACCGGCGGGCGCAACCGGGTCATTAAAAGCGCCGCCTGAACCAGCGATATGCATGAATCAAAAAAGCCGCCCGAAGGGCGGCTTTGGCGTAATGTAAACAAGGCTCAGATCATTATTTGATCTTGCCTTCCTTGAATTCAACATGCTTTCTCGCAACCGGATCATATTTGCGCATCACGAGCTTCTCAGTCATCGTGCGCGTGTTTTTCTTGGTGACATAGAAAAACCCGGTGCCAGCTGTTGAGTTGAGCCGGATTTTCACGGTTGTTGGCTTCGCCATGGGTAACTCCTTGCGGCCGCTTTTATGCGGCGAGCGGGGAACGTACTCAAGGAAGCCCTGATGTCAAGCGGGATTTGGCGGTTTCAGGCGTCCGCAGCCGGCGCCGGCGAGGAATCCGCAAAACCATGCATTCGATTGGCCCATTGCAGGCCGACCATGGCGCCCTTGGTGATCGGCAGGAGCCAGAGTGTGGCGAGGATGATAAGCGGCAGCCAGATCGCGAATTGCAGCCACAAAGCCGGCTCAAACAGTTGTTTCACCGCCAGCGCCACCGGGATAAGGATGTGACCAACGACCAGAATGGTTAAATAGGGCGGCGCGTCGTCGGCCTGATGACCGCTGAGGTCTAGCCCGCATTCGGGGCATTGGCTGGCGGTGGCGGTGTATCTGGAAAAAATCTCGCCGCGCCCGCATTTCGGGCACTTCTTGCGCAGGCCTCTGCCAACCGCGCGCAGCCAGGAGCGCGAATCATCGAAATCGCCGAATTTTTCCGTCTCTGTCGTCATCTGCGGCATATGGGGCGTTGCCGGGAGTAATCACAACGCGCCCAATGATCGCGGGTTATCACACTCGCTTGAAGGCGGTTGCGCCATCAGCGCAATGGGCCCAGATTTCCGCAAATATCAACAAAGCGGCGGTTTCAGGCGATATGATCAAGCCCGCCGGGATAGAGACAGGAGCGGGGCATGACAATCGCGAAATGGATATTGGCGCTCGCCATCGGTGGTTTTCTGCTGATGTTCGGGTTCATGAAGTTTTCGGGCGGGGCGCATATTTTCCCGTTCATCGAATACAAAGCCGGCGCCGCTGGCGTACCCCTTTCAGAGCTGGCTTACCCGCTTGGCAATTACGCGACCGGCGCGCTTGAGGTGCTGGCTGGCGCGTTATTGATCATTCCAGCGACACGGCGCCTTGGGGCGCAAGTTGCAGTTCTGCCGTTTCTGGGCGCGGTTCTTTTCCATCTCTCGCCGTTTCTCGGTATTTCAACGCCGACAGGATATGCCGATCCGAAACCGGTTGAGGTCCTGGCGGCGGGCGGACCATTTGCGCGGACGGATTTCGCCGCGACCGAAACAACAGCCCTGTTCATGATTGCAGCGGCGGGTCTTGTCGCCGCAATTGTTAATCTGATTGTTCAGCGGACCAATTAATCGCCGAAGACGCGGCTGAAAATCACATCGACATTTTTGGTGTGATACGTCACGTCGAACAGGGCGTCGAGTTCCTGCGCACTCAGCTTGCCGGCGACATCGGCGTCAGCTTTCAGATTATCGAGAAAATGCCCTTCGCCGCGCCACGCCGGCATGGCGTTGCGTTGCACCCAGCTATAGGAATCCTCGCGGCTGACGCCCGCTTGCGTCAGCGCCAGCAGAACCCGCTGCGAGAATACCAGCCCGCCAAGACGGTCGAGATTTTCCTGCATTCGCTCCGGGTAGACGACTAGCTTTTCAACAACGCCCGCCATGCGGTTGAGGGCGAAATCGAGATGGATTGTCGTGTCAGGACAAATGCCACGCTCCACCGATGAGTGAGAGATATCGCGCTCGTGCCAGAGGGCGACATTCTCCATCGCCGGCGCAACGCTCATGCGCACCAGCCGGGCGAGGCCGGTGAGATTTTCTGTCAGGATCGGATTGCGCTTGTGGGGCATTGCCGACGAGCCCTTTTGGCCCTTGGAAAAGAACTCTTCCGCTTCGAGGACTTCGCTACGCTGAAGGTGACGGATTTCCGTGGCCAAGCGCTCGATGGAGGAGGCGATGACGCCGAGCGCGCCAAAGAAAGCTGCATGGCGATCGCGCGGAATAACCTGGGTTGAGACAGGTTCAATCGCGAGGCCCAGCTTGTCGGCGACATAGGCTTCAACGGACGGGTCAACATTTGCGAAGGTTCCGACCGCGCCGGAAATGGCGCAGACGGCGATTTCTTCCCGCGCGATCTCAAGCCGGCGTTTGCCCCGCTCGAACTCAGCAAAGAAGCCGGCAAGCTTGACGCCGAAAGTGGTTGGTTCCGCATGGATGCCATGACTGCGGCCAACGCAGACGGTGTTCTTGTGTTCGATGGCGCGCTTTTTCAAAGCGGCGATAACACGATCCATGCCTGCAAGCAGCATGTCGCTCGCCCGAGCAAGTTGTACTGACAAGCAGGTGTCGAGGACGTCGGAAGACGTCATGCCCTGATGAACATATCGCGCTTCCGGTCCGACAAGTTCTGACAGATGGGTAAGAAAGGCGATGACGTCGTGTTTCACCTCGCGCTCGATTTCATCGATGCGGTCGGGGTCGAATTTAGCGTCGCGCCCTTTTTCCCAGATGGTTGCGGCGGCGTCTTTCGGAATGACGCCAAGCTCGGCCATGCGCTCGGCGGCGTAAGCCTCGATTTCAAACCAGATGCGGTACTTTGTTTCCGGCGACCAGATATCGGTCATTTCCGGACGGGCGTAACGAGGGATCATCGACAATCTCCAAAAATCACCGAATGCCTAGGCTTGGCTTTGAAGAATGTCAAAGCAGGCGAGGCTACAGATCGCCCTTATCCGCGCCGGCGTCACTATCAAGCGTCCCCATGGGGGTCGGTTGTATGGCCGGAGCCGATTTGTCCGTCCGTGCGCCCCATATCCACCAGCCGACGCCGAGACCGACAGCGAAGCTGACCAGAAGCAAAAACCACATATGCGCTGCGAGCCAGATCATGAACGGGGCCTGCCTATTCCGGAAGGTTGGAGATAACGGTGATTTCAATACGGCGATTCTGCGCGCGGCCTTCAGGCGTTGCATTGCTGATGAGCGGTTCGGTCGATCCGAGGCCGTTGGTCTGCAACAGGGCGCCGTCAACGCCGACGGAACGAAGATACGCCGCAACGGCGTCGGCGCGATAAAGGCTCAACTGGCGATTGCGTGAGGCGACACCGCGCGAATCCGTATGGCCGGAAATCAACAGCGAAAAACCGGAGCAACCCCGTAAGGCTTCTGCGATGTCGAGCAGATGCGCGCGGCTGGCGGCGTCTATTTCAGTGCGGGCGGTGTCGAAGGTGATGTTACGGCGGCTGATGACGTTTTTGAGCGCAGCCAGACAAGTAGCGTCAGGGGCGGCGGGAACGCGCTTGGGCTTTGGAACAGTGGGCGTGATATCGCGCAGCGCCTCCTGGTCGCCGGCTCCGGCATCAGCTTCAACGAGCTTTTCTTCCGATTCTTCTTCCGGCTCTTCTTCTTCCGCCGTGACGACGATCGCTGGCTCCGGGGGCGGTGTGGTTGCAACCGGCGCGACCGTGTCCTCAATTGGTTCGGGTTCAGTTTCTTCTTTGGCCGGAACCTCTTGAGCCAGAATGGGCCGGGAAACATCTGCGGAGACATCGACAGCGGTAACGCCCCCGAGAACCAGACCGCCGCTCCATACCGCACCGGCGATGGCGTCCGCAGCTTCATCGCGGGCGTCTTCCGAGGGCGCCTGACCGCTCAAGACCGCTTTCTGGCCGTCAATTCTGACAAGCGCCCAATCAGCGCCCGCGTCGGAGAGCGCGCTTTCGGCTCTGCGTTGCAGGCGCTCCTGCGCTGAAGAGAGAGAACCGGGGAGAACGTCCGTTCTGGTCGCTGCGACCCCCATCAGCATGACAAGGACGAGGCCGAGAAAGAGCTTCCCCAGAGCCGCCATCAAACGGATGAGCCAGACATTGCTACCACTCCAGAATGACCTTGCCCGACTGGCCGGATCGCATGATGTCAAAACCCTTCTGGTAGTCGTCGATTTTGAAGCGGTGGGTCAGCATCGGCGACAGGTCGAGACCGGCCTGCAGCATCGCGCCCATTTTGTACCATGTCTCGAACATGCGCCTTCCATAGATGCCTTTGATTTCGAGACCCTTAAAAATCACCTTGTCCCAGTCTACGCCTGCGCCATTGGGCATCAGGCCAAGGAGGGCGATCTTGCCGCCATGGTTCATCGATTCCAGCATGGACTGAAACGCCGACGGCACGCCGGACATTTCAAGTCCGACATCAAAGCCTTCGGTCATGCCTAACTCTTTCATCACGTCTGTCAGCGATTCATTCGCGACATTTACCGTGCGGGTCGCGCCCATCCGGGTGGCGAGGTCCAGGCGATATTCATTGACGTCAGTGATAACCACATGGCGGGCGCCGACAAATTTCGCGATCGCCGCCGCCATGACCCCGATCGGCCCGGCGCCGGTGATCAAGACATCCTCGCCGACAAGGTCGAAGGCGAGGGCGGTATGGGTCGCATTGCCATAAGGATCGAAGATCGCGCCCATATCGTCGGAGACAGCTTCGGGAAGTTTGTAGACATTGAATGCCGGCACCGCGACATATTCGGCAAACGAGCCCGGCCGGTTGACGCCGACGCCGACCGTATTGCGGCACAGATGTCGCTTTCCCGCGCGGCAATTGCGGCAATAGCCGCAGGTGACATGGCCCTCGGCGGAAACGCGGTCGCCAATCGCCATGTTGAAATGTTCCAGGTGAACTTCCGATCCGATCTCAACGATCTCGCCGGCGAATTCGTGTCCCACCGTCATGGGTACAGGGATGGTTTTCTGCGCCCAGTCGTCCCAGTTGTAGATATGGACATCCGTGCCGCAGATCGCTGACTTGCGCACCTTGATCAAGACATCGTTCGGCCCGATTTCAGGCCGCGTCGTATCGACCATCCAGATGCCTTCTTCAGGCTTTGCTTTCATCAGGGCTTTCATGTGTGTATCCTAATTTTCACTACGGAAATGCATCCAAATTCTCATAAGCAGTTCGATTATTGCGGCTTCTCCTAAGTAAAACACGGGATAAGCCAAATCATAGAGCTGTCTTCCCCAAAAACTCAGGTTGAAACTTTCAGTGTATTGCAAAACGCTCGCATCTCGTAGGGTTGCAACAGTAGAAAACATCCATCCAATAAGATGAGCAAAAAAAGCTCCGATTAACAGCACTTGAATTCCACGGATTGGCAACCGCATAAGGCACCCCTGAATCACACCGACTTTGTACTTGCTTTGACAAATGTGGTCACGGCCTTGTCGATTTGCCGTATGAATGAATTGCGCTGGCAGCAATCAACTATTTTTCCCGCTCAAACACGAGAGAGACCGCAACCGGGACCGCAGGCGTAATCGACGGCAGGCTCGCAAGCTCCATAAGCTTTTTAATGCCGGCCGAAAGTTCAAATTGATCCGCGTAGAGGATAACCGGGTCTGTTGTTTCCACGAGTACGCGTGTTTCGGCGATGCGCGTCAGTGTCAGCGTCGTTTCGACCGGGGCAGACGCGCCGTGCAGCGTCAACTCGCCTGTGAAATCGACGCTTTTGCGGGCGCCGACCTGCATCGTATTCAGGGCGTCGAGATCAATGGCCGCAGCAATGGTCGCTGTCGGGAATTTGTCCGTCTCGAACAAAAACTCACGCATGCGTTCGTTTCGGATGTCGATATTGGTCTCGACACTATCCAGTGAAATAGTAATCTCAGCCTCGCCTGTCTGGCTGACCGTCCCTTGCATTTCCCCAAAGTAATGACTTTCCGGAAAATCGCCGGCTTTGACCGAGACAAAACCAATGCGCGATTCATCCGGGGACAGCGCCCATTGGGCGGCGGCGGGAAAGGCGAGGAATAGCGTTGAAGCCAATACGGCGAATGATAGGCGGGTGTTCATGTAACCTCCTCGCGAGTGCATGTCTCAGCCGATAACGCCAACTTTTGTACCCGCTTTGATGAACGCCGTCACGGCCTGGTCCACTTGTTCGTCGGAATGGGCCGCGCACATTTGCGTGCGGATGCGCGCCTTTTCATGAGGCACGACCGGGAATGAAAATGCGGTTACGTAAACGCCTTCGTCCATCAGGGCCGCTGCCATCTCGCCAGCTTTGCGCGCATCGTAAATCATCACCGGGATAATCGGGTGCTCGCCGGGCAGGAGGTCAAAGCCGGCGTCCGTCATCTGCGACCGGAAACGCTCGGCGTTTCGGAAGAGCTGTTTTCGCAAACCGCCGCCGTTACGCACCAGTTCGAGGGTCTTCAGCGTTGCGCCAAGCAGGGCCGGCGTCAGGGCGTTTGAGAAAAGATAGGGGCGCGCGCGGTTGCGCAACAGGTGGACGACGTTTTTGGAGGCGCAGATATAACCGCCCATGCCGCCGCCGAGCGCTTTGCCGAGCGTGCCGGTCAAGATATCAACCCGTTTGGCGACGCCGCAATGGGCGGGCGCGCCTTCGCCGTGGGGGCCCATAAAGCCGGTGGCGTGACAGTCATCCACCATGACCAGCGCGTCATACTTGTCCGCAAGGGCGCAGATCTCGTCGAGCTTTGCGATATAGCCATCCATGGAAAAGACGCCATCGGTGACAATTAGCTTGGTGCGCGAACCGTCGGCGTCAGCCTGTTTAAGCTGCGTTTCAAGATCGCCCATATCCGAGTTCGCAAAGCGATAGCGTTTCGCCTTGCAGAGGCGCACGCCGTCAATGATCGACGCATGATTGAGCGCATCGGAAATGATCGCGTCTTCTTTTTCCAGAAGCGGCTCAAAGACGCCGCCATTCGCGTCGAAACAAGCGGCAAATAAAATGGAGTCTTCGTAGCCCAGAAAATCGGCAATCTCTTTTTCGACGCGGCGGTGGAGGTCAGTGGTGCCGCAGATAAATCGCACCGACGCCATGCCGAACCCGTAATCGTCCATCGTTGACTTGGCGGCGGCGACGATCTCCGGATGATCCGCGAGGCCGAGATAATTATTGGCGCAGAAATTGAGGACGCGGACGGTCTTGCCGTTGTGAGCGACCTCAATCTCCGGCCCCTGGGGCGAGGTGATCTGGCGCTCGATTTTTTCAAGGCCCTGATCGCGGAGCTCCGCAAGGGTTGCCTCAATTCGGGTGTAGAATGCGTCGCGCATGGAAAGCCTCGTTATTCATGTGACGAGGCTGGTTTGGCAGGCGCGGCGCGCGCCGTCAATCGCGGGCTCAATACCCTGTTTTGGCGCTTCCCGCCAGCCTAGAACATTGTGTTGTCGTTGGCGGATTCCTTAGGAACGCGCTGAACAACATTCCAGTGTTCGACGAACCGGCCGTCCTCCATGCGGAATATATTGATGACGGCGTTGCCTAATTCATCGTCCGCGTTCCTCTTGGAGTGAAGATGAATCCACACCAGATCCCCGTCGGCCGCCGTGCGCTTTATGTCGATTGTTTTGTCCGGGTTTTCCTCGAGCCGGGCGGCGAACCGTTCCAGCACCGCTTCTTTCCCGTCCGGGAACCAGGGCGTATGCTGAATATAGGTGTCTCCGAAACATTCCCGGCGCGCCGTGTCTAGGTCATGGCGCTTTTCCAGAAGCTCCATGCAATAGACCGCCTTTTCCAGATTTGCCGCCTCCAGCGCAGCCTGAGGGTCTTGCGCCGCCTGGCACGCGGCAAGCGCCGTCGTCACTGCGATCACTGCGGCGCCCACATAAAATTTGTCACTTGACCGTTTTTGACTCACTGTTGGCTTCGCCTCTCTTTGACAAATTCAATTCGTAACCAACGTTACAAGCCGGGCGTTCGCAAAGAAATAAACTTCGCGGTGACGCGGCGTTCGGCATCAGGCGGGACGTCGTCGGCGCTTACAAAAACCGCGCAACCACATCCTTATACGACCGCGACAGTTTCAATTCCTGGCCGCCTTCGAGAATGAGGAAATATTCGCCGTTCGAATGCGGGTGAAGTTCTTTCACCTTCTGCACGTTGACGATTGCCGAACGGTGAACGCGCTGGAACCGCGAAGGATCAAGACGCTGCTGAAGCGCCTTCATGGTTTCGCGAATGATGTGCGTTTTCCCGCCGGCGTGGATGCACATATAGTCGCCTGCAGCGTCGATCCACTCGATTTCATCCGCCATGAGAACAACGACTTTAGAGCCGTCTTTGAACGACAGGCGTTCCGCATAACGCTGCTTCTCGCTCCATTCCGGATCGTTGATCAATTCTTTAATACGATCACGGTCATCATCCGAAAGAGACGCCAGCAATTCGACAAGCTGCGACTCGCGGTTTTCCGCCGCTTTCGATTTCAAAGCCTGGCGTGCGCGATGGATGGCGTCCTGAAGGCGCTCTTCCTCCACCGGCTTGACGATGTAGTCGAGCGCGTTCGCTTCAAACGCATCGATAGCATATTTGTCATAGGCCGTGACGAAGACGATCAGCGGCGCCGGGCCGCCGATCAGCGCGCGCACAACGCCAAAGCCGTCAAGGCCCGGCATCTGGATATCAAGGAATACGAGATCCGGCGTATGGGCGCGGATTTCCTTCACCGCCTCCCTGCCGTTGGCGCATTCCGTGACAATTTCGATCTCCGGAAAAGCCTCAAGGCGCAGCTTCAATCCGCGCAGCGCCAGCGGTTCATCGTCAACCAGGATGACTCTTATTTTTTCGTCTGTCATGTCTCTCTTAGCCCCGAGTTTCGAAGGGAATCCGAAGGCCAACGCAAAGACCTTGCGGGTCAAGGCGTTTCAACCTGAATTCGCTTCTGTCTTGATATAGGTACAAAAGCCGGTCACGCATATTAACCAGGCCGACGCCGGTGGTCGCCTGCCTTAGTACTTCAGATGGATCTTCGGGCGCGTTCGGTCCGTTGTCGCAAACTTCCATACACAACATTTTTCCTTCGCGCTTTGCGGTGATGCAGATAACGCCGCCGCTTTCCATCTGCGCGATGGCGTATTTGATCGCGTTCTCAATGGCGGGCTGAAGAATCAGGGACGGCACCCGCGCATCCATCGCCTCGTCATCAATTTCAAACTTCACCTGCAGACGGTCTGCAAACCGCGTCTTCTCGATTTCGAGGTAAAGTTTCAACGCGCGCACTTCTTCGGCGAGGGATGTCTTCTGCAACGGATCGCTGTCGAGCGAATACCGTAAGAAGGCGGAAAGCTGCGTCAGCATGGAATTGGCTTGCTTGCCATCCTGTTCCAGGACCAGCGTCGAGATGGCGTTCAACGTATTGAACAGAAAATGCGGATTGAGCTGATAGCGCAGCATTTTCAGTTGCGCCTGATCAGCGAGGCGCGCTGACAAAACCGCGCGTTCCATTTCATTGCGCAGGTTCAGGTAGTAATTGACGCCGAAATAAAACCCGGCCCACGATCCGAGGAGAAACAAGTTCACCGGCACATCGGGCACGAGCAGTAAAAGATAGTTCGTTGTGTTGAACGCCGCGCCCCGCGTATCCATCCAGGCGTTGCCGAACAGAATGCCGAAGGTTTGCGCTTTCATGCCGGACATTGCGAAGGCCATCAGGATTGTCGCCGTAATGGCGATAAGCAGCAACAGCGCAGGCCCCTGCCGGCGCGCAAACCGATAGATCGGCCGTGCAAGGATCGTTGTGGTTAAAAATCCGATCAGCGATGAGGCGACGGAATAAAGCAGCGAGTCCGCCGACCGTCCGGCGACGAAGGTGGAAACGCTCAGAACATGCAAAAAGAAAAACCCGACCCAGCCGGCGATCTGGAGCACCCAGAACATCCTGCCCTTGTCGGCGAACAGCCAGTTCATCCAACGCCTTGGCCGGCCGCCGCCATCAATAAAAGGACCGGTTTCCGGCGCCGTCAAATCAACAGATGTCATGAGTGCTCGCTCATCATTCGTCATTACTTGAAGGCCGCCTCTTGCTGCAAAGCAAGACCGTCTGCGGCGAACAGCCCTTTCGATGCGACTAATCCCGTCTGTAGCGCAAGTGTAGCTCTATTCGCCAAGAGACAAAAGCCGCACATCGCCGCCTGCTGCAGTCGTATTCACTGTTAACGTACGCTCTGTTGCAAAACGCCAGGGCTGATCCAGGCTTGAAAGCAGCGGAATGATCGCGCCGTCCCGCCTGGCGAGACTGGACTGAATAGCTTGCCTTGCGTCGGAGCCGCCATCGAAGACAATCGCACGGATGCGGTTATCGCGAAGTATCGCGTTTGGCGCATCATCAATAATCGTGAAGACGCCCTCTGGCAGATTCGTTTTTTGCAGCGCTGTCGCTGTGGCTTTCGCGCCATCATTTTTAAGCGCGAGGACGCAATTGCCGGCGGCGAGAGCGAGCATGACCTGTTTGATGGCGCCCTCGTGATCGCCGCCGCCAAGACACAGCGCAACGCCGCGTCCGCGTAGTTTCAACGTATTGGACTCGCCGGTCGGACCGGGCAGTTCCGTGTTGGTGTTGATATCGCGCGCCGCACGGCTGATCTCGTTACGAGTATCGGTTGGGAAATCTGTCAGCGCGTCAAGCGCGGATTGAACAGTCGCCGCCCGGTCTGCGGCGTTCCAACGTTGATAAGCGGACGCTGCGACGCTAATGGCGCTTTCATCCGTGGCCGTCATGTCGCGATCTGATAGCGCCGCCGGGGTTTCGCCGCTGTGTCTGGCGCGTTGCTGTAACGCTTCAACATAATGTGGCCCGCCCGCCTTAGGCCCGGTGCCGGAAAGCCCTTCGCCGCCAAATGGCTGGACGCCGACGACGGCGCCGATCTGGTTGCGGTTTACATAAACATTGCCGATACGCGCGCGCCGCGAGATCTCATGCATGGTCTCGTCAATGCGGGTGTGGATGCCCATGGTGAGGCCAAACCCAAGCGCGTTGATCCTGTCGATCAGGCTTTCCAGCTCACTGGCCTTGAACCTGACAACGTGGAGCAGGGGTCCGAAAGTTTCCTGTTTAAGGTCGCTGATGGCGTTGATCTCGAACGCTGCGGGCAGGATGAATGTTCCGTCCAGATCCTCTGACAACGCCGGCGCCCGCGCGATCAACCGCGCATGTTTTTCCAGCCGGTCTATTTCTTTTTGAATGTTTCCGTGCGCTTCTTCATCGATCACGGGGCCGACATCGATTGAAAGCTGCGACGGATTTCCAACGGAAAGCTCTTTCATGGCGCCGGCGAGCATTTCCATGAAACGATCGGCAATATCGTCCTGAACACATACCAGACGGCAGGCGGAGCATCGCTGACCGGCGCTCTGGAACGCCGATGATACGGTGTCGGTGACAGCCTGTTCAAGCAGCGCGGTTGAATCGACAATCATTGCGTTGATGCCGCCGGTCTCAGCAATGAGCGCAGCGTCATGCTTTCCGCTTTCCGCCAGCGTACGGTTGATCGACTGGGCGACCGGCGTTGAGCCCGTGAAAATAACGCCGTTAATCGCCGGATGCGCAACGAGCGGCGCCCCGACAGCCGGACCGTCGCCATAAACGATATGCAGCACGTCTTCCGGTACGCCCGCCAAATGCATCAGGCGCACCGCCTCGCCGGCGATCGAAGGCGTTTGCTCCGCAGGTTTGGCGATCACGGCGTTGCCTGCGGCGAGCGCCGCCGACACCTGACCCAGAAAAATCGCCAGCGGGAAATTCCATGGCGAGATACAGGCGATGACGCCAAGCGGATCGCCCGATAACGCCTCGGCGCGGTCTGCGTAATATCTTAAAAAGTCGACGGCTTCGCGCACTTCGGCGATAGCGTCGGGAATGTTTTTTCCGGCTTCCTGCGTTGCGATGCGCATGAAGTCATCGGCGTTCTCTTCGAGCATGCCGGCGGCTTTGCACAAAATATTGCTGCGGTCTGAGCGGGCCGCCCAGGCCGGCTGATGCTTCTCCGCTTCTTCGCATGCGGCATCCAATTCTGCTTTGGTTGTCGGATTGACGAAGCCGTTGATGGAACCCGTCGCAGGGTTTTTCATCGCTATCAATTGCGGGTCCTGTTCGAGGCGGTTTTGCGATTGCTGCTGGCTGGCGGCGTGTTGCTGGGAAACGATTTTTTCCAGATGCGCCGCCATTGGCGGATGGGTTTCGTCCCAACCCTTCGACGCTAGGCGTTCGCCGTTCAGATGATCGCGCGGCGCTGGAATATTCGGGTTGGAGATTTCATCGATCGCCGCAAGCTCGTCGATCGGGTCGGCGACAATGTCATCGACGGATAAATCCGGATCGATCAGCTGATTGACGAAAGAGGAGTTGGCGCCGTTTTCGAGAAGCCTGCGCACAAGATAAGGCAGCAACTCCTTGTGCCCGCCGACGGGGGCGTAAATGCGCGAGCGCGCGCCGCTCGCCAGCAGACTATCGTGCAGCGCTTCGCCCATGCCATGGAGGCGCTGCAGTTCATAATCCTCGCCATCGTTGGACATCGCCTGCACCATCGTCGCCGTCAGCGCGTTATGGGTGGCGAATTGCGGGTAGAAGACGTCCGTGGAGGTGAAAAGTTTTCTGGCGCAGGCGAGATAATTCAAATCCGTCAGGACTTTGCGGGTGAAAACTGGGTAGCTTTCGAGGCCCATCACCTGCGCGCGCTTGATTTCGGAATCCCAATAGGCGCCCTTGACGAGGCGCACCATGATCCGGCGGCCTGTCTCGCGAGAAATGGTTGCGAGCCAGTCGAGCACGAACGAGGCGCGTCGCTGATAGGCCTGAACGACAACGCCAAACCCGTTCCAGTCGACGAGAGCGGGATCGCGCATCAGGCTTTCGATGATGTCCAGCGACAGATCGAGGCGGTCGGCTTCCTCCGCATCGATGTTGAAGCCCATATTCGCGGCCCTGGCGTCGAGCGCCAATGCGCGAACGCGCGCGCCCAGTTCTTTGAGAACCCGTTCCTTTTTTCCATATTCATAGCGTGGATGGAGGGCGGATAATTTGACGGAAATCCCCGGATTGTCCGCTGCGCGTTCGTGGGTCGAATAGGTCGCGATGGCGGCGATCGCATTTTTGTAATCTCGGAAATATTTCTGGGCGTCGGCGTCGGTGTGCGCCGCCTCTCCGAGCATGTCGAAGGAAAACCCGTATCCTTTGGCGGCGAATTTTTTCGCTCGCTTCATCGCCTCATCAATAGTCTGACCGAGAACGAAATGCTCGCCCATGATCCGCATCGCCTGGGCGACCGAGGCGCGAATGACCGGCTCGCCGAACTTGTCGAGCGCCGCCTTGGTGGCGACCGCCATGCGGGTAAGCGGGTCTTTCGCCTCGATATCGTCCAGCCAGGCGGCGGTCAGCATCAGCGCGCGGGTCGAGAAATTGACCAGTGGGAAGGGGCTCTTGCCCTTATGGGAGCCCCAGTCGCCGGCCTCGATCTTGTCTTCAATGAGGGCGTCCGCCGTCGCCGCATCGGGGGTTCGCAGCAAGGCTTCGGCGAGGCGCATCAGGGTGACGCCTTCAGCCGTCGACAGGCCGTATTCCTGTAGAAACTTGTCAATCAGACCGGAGCGCTCGGCGCTGGCCCGCGCTTGCGTCACGAATTCCGCCGCCCGGCCTTGCGCCTCCTTGCGAAGTTCCTCGCTGAGGCCCGCGCTGGCTACCAGAAGCTGGGCGAGTTCCGCCTCGTCTGTGAGGTAGTTGTCATGAATGATTTCACGTAAAGTCTGAAGCGGCGCATCGGGCTGCATAAGGGCTCTTCCATAGAAAAATCGCGTTTCTCCGCTTAGCGCGTTGCAGGCGCGCTGTCATTCCTTTCCGAAGCGCCTTCACTTCGCTGTGAAAGCGCGCTTTTTGACGGGTTTGTGCACTGCATCGCGCCATTGCGCTGCGCCCGCGCGGAGCCTAACTAATGGCGAGAAGTCCGGGCGCTCAGCCGCCCGGCGGACCGTTTCAAGCCGAAAGGACGTTATAATGACGGAAGCCTATGTTTACGACGCCGTCCGCACGCCACGCGGAAAAGGCAAAGCCGATGGCGCCCTCCATGAGATCACGCCGGTAGCCCTGTCCACGCAGGTGCTTGAGGCGGTGCGCGACCGCAACGAGCTGGATGCGAGCATGATTGAGGATGTGGCCTTTGGCTGCGTTTCGCCGGTTGGCGAGCAGGGTGCGGTGGTCACCCGCACGGCGGTCCTGAACGCGGGTTACCCCGAAACGACGTCGGGTATTCAGGTCAATCGCTTCTGCGCCTCCGGGCTTGAGGCGGTGAACATTGCGGCGGCGAAAGTCAAAGCCGGCGAAGCGGACATGACCGTTGGCGGCGGCGTTGAATCCATGAGCCGGGTGCCGATGGGTTCCGACGGCGGCGCATGGCCGACCGATCCGACGACAGCGTTCAAGACTTATTTTGTGCCGCAAGGCGTTTCCGCAGATCTGATTGCGACGAAATACGGCTTCTCTCGCGACGATGTTGATGCGTATGCGGTGGAAAGCCAGAAGCGCGCGGCAAAGTCATGGAAAGAAAAACGTTTCTCAAAATCGATCATGCCGGTGAAAGACGTGATCGGCGCAACGGTTCTCGATCATGATGAAACGGTTCGCGCAAATACGGATATGCAGTCCCTGGGCGCGCTCAACCCCTCCTTCACGATGATGGGTGAGAATTTCGGCTTCGACGCCGTGGCGCTGCAGAAATACGCAGAGTTCGAAAAGATCAATCACGTCCACCATGCGGGCAACTCTTCCGGCATCGTTGACGGCGCCGCCGCCGTTTTGATCGGCAACGAAGAAGCCGGCAAGAAAACGGGCCTCAAACCGCGTGCGCGTATCCGCGCCATGGCGTCCATCGGCTCCGAGCCGACGATTATGCTGACAGGGCCTGAATTCGCCGCGAAGAAAGCGCTGGCGCGCGCCGGCATGGAAGCCAAGGACATAGACCTTTGGGAATTGAACGAAGCGTTCGCGTCCGTTGTTCTGCGGTTCATGCAGTCGCTCGACATCGATCACTCAGACATTAACGTCAATGGCGGCGCCATCGCCATGGGCCATCCGCTTGGCGCAACAGGCGCGATGATCTTCGGCACCATGGTCGACGAGCTTGAGCGTTCGGGCAAAGAAACCGCGCTTGTCACTTTGTGCATCGGCGCCGGCATGGGCACGGCGACGATTATTGAACGCGTTTAATTGAACACATTCATACGGATACAGAACAATGACATATGAAGCACTGAACATTGAGGTCGACGGCGACGGTATTGCACTCGTCACAATCGACCTGCCCGGCAAGTCGATGAATGTCTGGGACGCGACCCTGATGACGGAATTCGCCAAATGGGTCGACGAATTTGTCGCCGACGACAACATCAAGGGCGCTGTGATAACGTCCGGCAAGAAATCCGGTTTCCTTGCGGGCGCCGACCTCAACATGCTGGGCTCGGGTTCGACCGGCGGCGCTGCGCCATCGACACCGAAAGAGCAGTTTGAAGCCGCCTTCACGCTGAACAGCGTGCTGCGCAAGCTTGAAACCAGCGGCCAACCCGCCAAGGCTTTGCTGAAAGGCGAAGCGCACGCCAAGCCTGTTGCAGCGGCCGTCAACGGCCTCGCGCTTGGCGGCGGCCTGGAGCTTGTGCTCGCCTGTCATCACCGCGTTGTGGCGGATAATCCGAAAATTCAACTCGGCGTGCCGGAAGTGCAGGTTGGGCTTCTTCCCGGCGCAGGCGGCACACAGCGTCTGCCGCGTCTTGCCGGTTTGCAGAATGCCGCCATGCTGGCGACGCAAGGCCGGCCCATCGATCCGAACACCGCCAAAGGGCAGGGCATCATCCAGGAGGTTGTTCCTGCGGATGAGGTTGTCGCAAAGGCGAAAGAATGGGTGAAAGCCAACCCGAAAGCGATCCAGCCATGGGACAAAAAAGGCTTCAAGTTCCCCGGCGGCGGCGGCGCGATGGACCCGCGCAGCGCGCAATTCTTCATGGCGGCGAACGCCATGGCCCAACGCGAGACCAATCATAACTATCCCGCGGTGCAGGCGATCCTGTCCTGTTTCTATGAAGGGTCGATTGTTCCTTTCGATACAGCGATCCGTATCGAGTCGAAATATTTCACCAAGCTGCTGTCCGGCCCGACAGCGCGCAACATGATCCGCACCCTGTTCATCAACAAGCAGGCGGCGGAAAAAGGCGAACAGCGCCCGGACGGCGTGCCGCCCGCAGAGCTTAAAAAAATTGGCGTTCTTGGCGCCGGCATGATGGGCGCCGGGATCGCTTATGTGACCGCGAAAGGCGGCGCGGAAGTCGTCCTGCTCGACCGCGATCTTGAATACGCCCAGAAAGGCAAAGGCTATTCTGAAAAGATTGTCGAAAAAGGCGTCTCACGCGGTAAAGTTTCCAGGGAAAAAGGCGACGCGCTGCTCGCCCGGATTACGCCGACGACCGATTACAATGATCTGAAAGACGTCGATCTGATCATCGAAGCAGTGTTCGAAGACCCTGACGTCAAGGAAGACGTGATCAAGAAAACCGAAGCGGTGATCGGCAAGGATGTGATCTTTGCGTCAAACACTTCGACGCTGCCGATTACGGGGCTTGCGAAACATTCCGAGCGCCCGGACCAGTTTATCGGCATCCATTTCTTCTCTCCGGTAGATAAGATGCCGCTGGTGGAGATTATCCCTGGCGATGCATCCGGTGATCGGTCGCTGGCAACAGCGCTTGATTATGTACGCATGATCAAGAAGACGCCGATTGTCGTAAAAGATACGCGCGGCTTCTACACCAATCGCGTTGTACCGCCTTACATCAATGAGTCGATGCTGCTGGTGACTGAAGGCGTCAAGCCGGCGCTTATCGAGAACGCCGCCAAAACACTCGGCATGCCGGTTGGCCCGCTCGCTCTTTGCGATGAGACATCGCAAGAGCTTGGGCTTCGCATCGCGACGGCGACCGCGAAAGAAACCGGTCAGGACCCGAGCGGCGAGCCTGTGTATCAGTTGCTGAAAACGTTCGTTGAAGACCTTGGCCGCAAAGGCCGTAAGTCCGGTGGCGGTTTCTATGAATATCCGGAAGGCGGCAAGAAAAAGCTCTGGGCCGGGCTTTCCGAGCATTATCCGATTGCGGCGGAACAGCCGGGCCTTGAAGACGTGAAGGAACGGCTTCTTTATGCGCAGCTTATTCCGGCGGCGCAGTGCTTCGCAGAAGGTATTGTTTCCGACCCACAGTCAGCGGATCTCGGCGCGATCTTCGGTTGGGGTTTTGCGCCCTGGACCGGCGGACCCATGAGCCACATCGATACGATTGGCGTCGACAGCTTTGTGCGTAAGGCCGAGAGCCTCGCGCAGAAATACGGCGCCCGTTTCAACCCGCCGGAGAAATTCCGCGACATGGCGAAGTCCGGTGACACGCTTTACAAGCGAGCTGCGTAATAAACAGCTTGCGCTGTTAAAAACAGCTCATCCCGGCGCCGGCCGGGGTGAGCGGTTAAGCTAGGGCATCCCGACGTTTAGATGGATCAGCATAGCTTCATCCTGAGGGCTCATATTCCCTTCGTCCTTCGAGATGCCTCTTTGCGGCCCTCAGGATGAAGGGAATATGAGCGTCTCGAAGGATGGGAAGGATGAGTCGGATAACCGTCAAAACGTCCGGGTGGTTGAAGCCGCCCGCGATTATACAACCCCAAGAGGGTAGTCTTTCATAAAACCTATATTTGGTGCGTAGTTATCCCCGCATCCGTATTCTGTCTTATACTACCGTTACGAATGAATTGATCCGGCGCCTTTCGAGTTTCGTTACGAAAGAGACGTCGGGAACATTGAATCAGGGACGCCCATGCTGCGCTCGCTTTTTTCTATCATCGTCGCCGTGATCGCCGGGCTTGGGGCCGCAAGGTTCCTTGAGGGCGGTCTTGCGGCGGTGATGGGCGACGGGCGTGATGCCGCCTATCCAGTCCTGCTCATCGTGTCGTGGTTTGCCGGCGCGTTCATCGCCGGGATGATCGCCTTGCTGCTGGGGCGGCGCTGGGCGCCCCTGGGTATTCTGGCGGCGGGCACAATTTTCTTTTCCGCCTTCATGACTCTTATGTCGGCTGATCTTGCATGGTGGACATGGCCGGGCGCGGGCGTTGCAGCGGCGGCCGGCGGATGGCTCGCCTTGCGGGTCGCAGCTACAAAAGCAACGGCGCCGCTCAAGAAGCACAAAGAGGAAATCTTTCCTGATGACTAAGGCAATCCCGGCGGCGACAGTTTTATTATTGCGTGACGAGCCGGCGTTCGAGGTGCTGATGGTTGAGCGTCATGCGGATATCAGTTTCGCCGGCGGCGCTTTGGTGTTTCCCGGCGGGCGTATCGACAAAGGCGACGCCGACCCGGCCTGGGTTGATCATTGCGATGGCCTGGAAGCGGCGCCGCAAGAACAGCTCGCGCCGCGCATCGCCGCGATCCGGGAAGCCTTCGAAGAGACAGGCATCCTGCTGGCGCGGGAAAGAGGCGCCAAACGCTTTGTCGGCGATGCATTTGCGCAGTCTGTCGATCACTGGCGGCGCGAGGTGGAAGACGATGACGCAAAGTTTCTGGAACTCGTGCGTCAGGAGGGTCTGGTTCTCGCCGCTGACGCGCTTTGTCTGTTTGCGCGCTGGGCGCCGCCGGCGGCGGCGACGCATAAGCGTTTCGACACCTGGTTTTTCGCCGCCCGGACGCCGCCGGGGCAGGAGGCCCGCGAAGACGGCAATGAAGCGACTGAGGCGGTCTGGCTTTCACCCCGCACAGCGCTTGAGGCGCGCGAACGGCAGGAACGGAAAATGATTTTTCCAACGGTGCGCAATGTTGAGCTTTTGAACGTCAGCAGCAGCGCTGATGAGGTGTTCTCATTTGCACAGCGCCGAAAAATAGAAGCTGTTCAACCCGAAGTTATCGAGCGCGATGGCCAGCACTATGTTTCGATACCTGGCGGCCTTGGATATCCGGTCACGGAAGAAGAGCTTGAAAGCGCGATGCGCGCTTGAGGTCGCGACATGGAGTAATTTCCGCTCATCCCCGCGAAAGCGGGGATCCATAACTAAGGATATTTTGGATTCCCGCTTTCGCGGGGATGAGCGGCAGAGATAGGTAATTAAATCATCACCTATGATGGATCAGCCAGAGAAACTATTTTCACGCCGAAAAGCAATGATCGCCCGCCGCGTATATTCCAGCGCGATCGCGTCATAAAGGCCGTGGGCGATCATCGGTGCGACAAGGTTTCCGTTCAGGGCGTAGAGCGCGCCAAAATAAGCGCCGACGCCGCCCGCCATAACCGCATAAAGCGCAGTACGCATATGCAGGAGGCCGAAAATGATATTGGTGACAAGAATGGCGAAAAGCATGGGCGAAAAACTTGCGAACCAGGTCTGCAGGACGCCGCGAAACAAAAGCTCTTCGCAGACGCCGGCGGCGACCGCCATCGCAACGATACGGATTGGCGTGAAACGAAAACCGATTTTTGAGAAGAATTCGATCTGGGAGTTTCGAAACTCGACGAGCGCCGGCAGGTCTGTATTTGAAAACCACCAGAGAAAAACCACCGGCGGCAAGGTTGCGATAATCGCGATCAGCGCATCGTCAATGGAAAAGCGAAGTTGCGGCGCCAGCGGCGTGCCAAGCAGAAGGCTCAGGCCGAACGCGGCGAGGCCAATGATGATTGTGCCTGCAATTGCCGCGTAAAACGTATCGGCGTTGTCCGGCGCGTCGCCATGACTTTCCGGCGTCATGCTATCGCCGCTTCAGGCTGCCGAGGACGCCGCGCACCAGTTCGCGCGCGAGCGTGCGCGCCGCGGTTTTGAACGCCGCTTCGCTCACGGTCTGGCGGTTTGAACGCCGTCGTGTTGTTCGCCGGGAAGAGGAACGTGAGCTTGTTTTTCTGGATCGCGACTTTTCCTCGCGCTTTCTCGCTTTTTCTTCTTCGCGGGCGATGCGTTCCGCGCGCTCTTGCAGGATCTCATATGCGGACTCGCGGTCTTTGGTCTCGTCATATTTGTCCGACATGGGCGAGGCGCGCAGGATTTCTCTGCGCTCTTTTTTGGTGATCGGCCCCATGCGCGATGCAGGCGGTCTGATCAAGGTCTGCTGGACGACGCCCGGAACGCCTTTTTTCAAAAGCGTTGACACTAGCGCCTCGCCGATGCCGAGTTCTGTGATGATGTCGAGTGTCTTGAAGTCCGGGTTGGGCCGGAATGTTTCGGCGGCGGCTTTAACAACGCGCTGTTCGCGCGGCGTAAAGGCGCGCAATGCGTGCTGCACCCGATTGCCGAGTTGGCTGGAAACGGAGTCAGGCACATCCAGCGGGTTTTGCGAAACAAAAAAGACGCCGACGCCCTTTGAGCGGATCAACCGGACAACCTGTTCGACCTTTTCGAGCAATGCCTTTGGCGCCTCATCAAACAGGAGATGCGCCTCGTCAAAAAAGAAGACGAGTTTTGGTTTTTCCGGATCGCCAATCTCGGGCAGTTCTTCGAACAGCTCTGAGAGGAGCCACAACAAAAAAGTTGCGTATAGTTTTGGCGTCTGCATCAGCTTGTCGGCAGCGAGGACATTGATAACCCCGGCGCCATTCTCATCCGTTTGCAGAAAATCGGAAAGATTGAGAGCGGGCTCGCCGAAGAAATTATCCGCGCCCTGTTCTTCAAGCGCCAGAAGACGGCGCTGGATCGCGCCGACGCTGGCTCTCGATACGTGTCCGTATTCCGCTGACAGCTCCTTAGTGCGGTTGGCCACTTCAACAAGCAGCGCGCGCAGGTCTTTCAAATCGAGCAGCAACAACCCTTCGTCGTCGGCCAGGCGAAAGGCGAGGGTGAGGACGCCTTCCTGTGTGTCGTTAAGGCCAAGCAGGCGGGACAACAAAAGCGGACCCATTTCCGTTACGGTAGCGCGGATCGGATGACCTTGTTCGCCGTAAAGATCCCACAGGCGCACAGGGAAGCCGGTCGGTTCGTAAGGTTCAAGCCCGACGACATCTGCACGCTTAGTCAGAAAATCTTTGATCGTGACGGGTTGCGAAATGCCGGTAAGGTCGCCTTTCACGTCCGCCACAAAAACAGGGACGCCAGCCTCAGAAAGGCCTTCGGCGATGATTTGGAGCGTGACGGTTTTGCCTGTGCCCGTCGCGCCGGCAATCAGGCCATGGCGATTGGCGTATTTCAGGTCGAGATATTCAAGATTTTGGCTCTTTCCAAGAAATACGGCGTGATCGGTCATTTTCGCTCCGCTGCGCAAAAAAGCCACCGTTTAAGCGGCATTGCTGGCGACAGCAAGCGCCAAAGGCCCGTAATTGCTGGAGAATTCCTTTGGGACTTACGGAAATGGAAGTAACCGGCCATTTACCACAACTGGCAAAGGGGCTATTTTCCGCTCCGTTCGGCGCGAGAAGGAATGTTGCGAGGCGCAGCATTTGGGACCCGCGTCAGAAATTAACATCGGGCGTAACAAGGAAAAGGAAGGGTCATCATGCTTAGGATCCTGCTCGTCATCGCTGTGGCGCTGGCGGTAATTATCGGACTAATGCGGCTCACAGAGCGCACAAACCCGCAAGTCAGCAATGACGACGCCGCAACGGTCGGCGAGGCTGTCGAAGATGCGGCGCACAACACTATGGATGCTGCTGAAGACGCAGGCGAGGCCATGGAAGATGGCGTGGAAGATGCCGCTGTCGAGGCTGACGGCGCCATGGAAGCTGCGGGCGAAGCTGTCGATGACGCTGTTGACGCCGTAGAAGACACCGCCGCCGCCGCTGGCGAAGCAATGGAAGACGCCGCGGAAGCGACCGGCGATGCCGTTGACGGTGCAGCGGACGCCGCCGGCGAGATGCTTGAGGATGCTGCTGACGAAACTGCAGAGGCTGTAGAAGAGGTCGAAGAAGCGGTTGAAGACACCGCCGAAGAGGACCCGGATAACAACGAATAAAGTATCCGCTGCAACGAACTTTCAGTTCTTGCGCTAGCGAAACAATGCGCCGCCTTCCTGGTTGGGGGGCGGCGTTAATATTCTGTTTACTAACAATGATAAAATTTTAACGTATCGGCAGCGTTTGATTTCTAACTTATCGGTAATGTCACAACGAATAATTGCGGTGCGTAGGAAATGACCAGACAAAGCCCGATAGATCTTGTTCATCTGGAGAAATACGTCGTCGGCGACGATGCGCTGCGCGACGAGATTCTGACAATCTTTGACGATCAGGCGTCAGCGCTGAGCGCGCAACTTGGCGATGCGCAAAATGACGCCAGCTGGAGCAATACAGCACACGCTTTAAAAGGCGCATCGCGCGGCATTGGGGCCTGGGCGTTGGGCGACCTTTGCGAGGAAGCTGAAAAACTCGTTGGTAAAGAACCGGGTAAGCGCGAAAAGCGAGCAGTGCTGCTCGTCTCCATTCGCCGATCAATTTCGAGTATTCTCGACGAGTCCGAGCGTATCAGGAGTATTGGTCTTTGCGCCTGACGTTCCGTCAGTATGACATCTAGCGTTTCAGTTCCGACATGGCCTTTTCAATGCCGGAAAGCGTCAGAGGATACATTCTGTCGCCAAGAAGTTCGCGCATCAACGATATCGAAGGCACATATTCCCAGCTCCGCCGGGCGACCGGATTAAGCCAAACCGCACTCTCGTAAATATCGGTGACGCGCTTCAACCATAACGCGCCTGGCTCTTCATTGAAATATTCCACCGCCCCGCCAGGCACAGTGATCTCGTAAGGCGACATTGAGGCGTCGCCAACGAAAATGACTTTGTAGTCATGCGGATATTTATGCAGAATTTCCCAGGTGGGAATCTTCTCTGTCCAGCGTCGGCGATTATCCTTCCACACATAATCGTAGAGGCAATTGTGGAAGTAGAAATACTCCATGTGCTTGAATTCAGTGCGTGCGGCGGAGAACAGCTCTTCGCAGGTTTTGACAAACGGATCCATTGATCCGCCGGCGTCAAAAAAGATCAGCACCTTGATGGTGTTACGCCGTTCCGGCCGCATTTTGATATCGAGATAGCCAGAGCGGGCCGTTGCGTCGATGGTGCTGTCGATATCAAACTCGTCAGGCGCCCCCTGTCTTGCAAACCGGCGAAGTTTGCGAAGCGCTACTTTTATATTTCGCGTACCGAGCTCAACACTGTCATCGAGGTTTTTGTAGTCGCGCTTTTCCCAGACTTTGACGGCGCGTCCCTGTCGCTTGCCTTCGTTACCGATGCGAACGCCTTCCGGGTTATAGCCGCCTGAGCCAAAGGGCGAGGTTCCGCCAGTGCCAATCCACTTATTGCCGCCCTGATGGCGCTTCTCCTGTTCTTCGAGGCGCTTTTTCAAGGTTTCCATCAGCTTGTCCCAGCCGCCCAGCGCCTCGATTTCTTTCTTCTCCTCCTCGGTGAAGTATTTCTCCGTCAGGAGTTTCAGCCAGTCTTCCGGGATTTCCGCCTCAACGCTTTCGGCGACGCTTTCAATGCCTTTGAAGACATGGGCGAATACGCGGTCGAATTTGTCGAGATTGCGTTCGTCTTTTACGAGCGACGAGCGCGAAAGATAATAGAAGTCTTCGACCTTTCGGCTTGCCAGATCGGCGTCCATCGCCTGCATCAATGTCAGATACTCCCGCAAAGAGACGGGAAGGCCAGCGGATTTCAGCTCATGAAAAAACTTGGTGAACATAAGCGCATAATAGAGCGGCCGGATAAGCGGGGAAAGCAGTTATTGCAGTTTTGCAGGCCGTCAAAAAAAGGCGCCGCATTACTGCGGCGCCCGATTTCAAATCTTCTGGAGCTGCTTAGGCAGCTTTCGTTATCTGAATATAAGCGTCTACCAGTTCTTCCAGAATTGGAAGGGCCACGGCGCCATTCTTGAGAACAATGTCGTGGAAATCGCGAATATCGAATTTGTCGCCAAGCTCGGTTTGCGCTTTTTCACGCAATTCGAGGATTTTCAGCATTCCAATTTTGTAGGATAGAGCCTGACCAGGGAGGTCAATGTATCGTTCAATTTCTTTGATCGCATCTTGTTCGGTCATCGGATTGTTTTCGAGCATGTAAGCAATTGCTTCTTCACGAGACCATTCTTTGGAATGAATGCCTGTATCGACAACAAGTCGTACGGCGCGCCAGATCTCATTATGGAGACGCCCGAAGTCCTGCATGGGATCGGTAAACCGCCCTTGTTCTTTCGCCAGACGCTCCGCATATAAACCCCAGCCCTCGGCATAGGCGCCGAAGAACGCAAATTTTTGAAACATGGGAACGCCAGTTAGCTCCTGCTGGATCGCAAGCTGGAAATGGTGACCGGGCGCGCCTTCATGATAGGCGACAGTTTCCATTTCGTGCTTTTGCTTTTCTGACATGTCTTTTGTGTTCGTGTAGTAGATTCCGGGGCGCGAGCCATCCGGTGTCGGGCGATTGTAAAATGCGATCGGCGCGGTTTCTTCACGCCATTCCTCGACGGCGCGAACTTCAAGAGGCGCTTTGGGCAATATATTGAAATACTCATCAACGTCTTCATAGATCGCATCGATATAGGCTTTCGATGCGTCGATATAGGCTTGTTTTCCTTCTTCAGTGTTTGGAAAAAAGTTTGACGGATCGGTTCGTACGAAGGTGAAAAACTCCTCCAGCGTTCCATCGAACCCGATTTCGTCAATGATGGCTTCCATCTCTGCGCGGATGCGCTTGACTTCCGCGAGGCCAGTCTCGTGAACTTCGTTCGCGGTCATGCTTTTTTCCGTCGTCCAGAAAGTGATGCGGTTCTCATAGTATTTTTTGCCCTGCGGCAACGCCCAGACGCCGTTCGGCCCATGCGACTGGTCGCGTACAGATTCTACGCTGGCGATGAACTTGTTCACGGATGGCATAAAGCTGTTTTGCAAAGCTGATGTTGCTTCCGCCATTAGGCGGGCTTTTTCATCTTCCTCAATCTCAAGGGCGTCAACTTTGCCCCGGAAGTCTGCAAGAATGGCTGAATCTTCCTCGCTGTCATCAAATGGTGCGCCCTTGATGATGTTTCCGGCATCGGTCACCACGGGGTCAAATGAAAACGATGTCGGCACGATCCCACGCTCGGCGGCCATGTTAATGCCTTCGATGATATCGTCGACAAGCCCGTCCATTCCATTCAGTCTGGAGATGTATGCTTCGGCGTCTGATAGGTCGTCCACCCGGTGATTGTTCTGGAGAAGCGTTACCGGAAACGTAATCGGATTGTTCATTGTTGAAAATGCATAACCGTGAAAACGATAACGGTGGTCTGCGATCGATCGTTCCTGCAGAAACTCGAAAATTCGATAACTTACTTTTGATTGCTCGCTGAGGGCGTCGTAATCAAAAGAACTCCGCAAGCGATCAAGGTCTTCAATTGTTTCCTCGTGCTGGCGTACGGCTTCGGCATCGGAGAAGTCGTCCCATTCGCCATAGCGTTCTGTTTTCATGCCCAGCTGCGCCTGGAAGATTGGCGAATTGGCGAGATTTCGATCGAAGACTTCCTGAAAGAAACCCGCCAGACGCTGATCTTCGGTTTGGGCTTCAGCTTCAACGGCGGCGCTTGCCGCTTCCTGCGCATGCGCGCCGATGTTAAAAAGTGTCAGCGCAGTCGTTGCAAGCAGTATTGGCATTCGGCGTCGTGTCATGGATTGATCCCCTTATGTTTAGTTGCAGGCAGTTGGTCCGAACGATGTGTCCGGCGGTTCGGCACAGTTTTAGGCGTTTTCAGGGCTGGCTGTTGTTGGCTCGTCGCAAGGCGGGAGCATTTCATCGCAAAGGCGAGCGGATCGATAAGATCAATTCCCTGTCCGGGCGAGGGCGTCGCGGGCGGCGGCGAAAAGGGCGGCCGCCTTATTCTCACATTCGCGCTGCTCATTTTCAGGTGTTGAATCAGCAACGATGCCGGCGCCAGCCTGCACATAAAGCTGATTGTCTTTTACGATCGCTGTGCGCAATGCGATGCAGGTATCCACATTGCCATCCGCCGAAAAATACCCGATGGCGCCGCCGTAAATCCCCCGTGCGGTCTTTTCGAGATCATCAATGATTTCCATCGCGCGGATTTTTGGCGCGCCGGTAACAGTGCCCGCCGGAAATCCGGCAGCGACCGCGTCTACGGGATGAGTGTTGTCGCTAAGTTCGCCAACGACATTCGAAACGATATGCATAACGTGGCTGTAGCGCTCGATTTCGAAACTTTCAGTGACACGAACCGAACCGACTTTTGTCGAACGTCCGACATCATTGCGCCCAAGGTCCAGCAGCATCAAATGCTCGGCGCGCTCTTTTGGATCTGCGAGGAGTTCGCTTTCAAGTTCAGTGTCCTCAGCAGGGGTGGCGCCTCGAGGCCGGGTGCCGGCGATAGGGCGGATCGTAACCTGATTATCGCGAACGCGCACAAGAATTTCCGGGCTCGATCCAACAATCGAAAACCCATCAAAACAAAGGTAAAATAGGAATGGGGAGGGATTTGATCTGCGTAGTGCGCGATAGAGCTCGAACGGCGGCGCGGTGAAGGGAGTCGAAAACCGTTGACTTAACACCACCTGAAAAATGTCGCCGGCCCCAATGTGTTCTTTGGCGCGATTGACCATTGCAGTGAAGTCTTCGGGCGACGTATTCGAAACCGCGTCCTGGCTGGCGCTATGGTTTTCCGACGACTGCGCCGCGTTGTGCGCTAACGGTGCCATCAGGTCCTGAGCGGCATCGCTTAAGCGCTCGCTCGCCCTTGAGTAAGCCGCTTGCGCGGAGAGGCCATGTTGGGGGCGCACCGGTGCGAGAAGCAATATTTGCTGACGGACATTGTCGAATACCGCGACGACGGTTGGGCGCATGAAAATCGCGTCAGGCGTATCAAGTCCGCCTGTCGGACGCGGGCCCATCCGTTCCATCTGCCGAACCATGTCATAGCCGAGATAACCAAAAACCCCCGCGGCCATGGGCGGTAGGTCCGGCGCCGGGTCAATTGCCGATTCCGCCAGCAACCGTTTGAGATTATCGAGAGGCGCTCCATCCTCCGGCGCAAACTGATGAACATCCGCCGCGGCGTCGCGATTAATCTCAGAACGGGCGCCAAAACAACGCCAGATAACATCCGGCTTGAAACCAATGATGGAAAAACGGCCAAGCGTTTCGCCGCCTTCCACGGATTCCAGAAGAAATGCGTTTTGCCGGCGGCCGGCGAGTTTCAGATAGGCGGAAACAGGCGTCTCAAGATCGCTGATCAGGCTGCGCCAGATCAGCTGCGCCTGTCCGTCCAGATATGTTTTTTCAAATGCAGGAAAGTCTGGTGTGACCGTCACTGTAGCTCGCCGAAAATCAAATCCAACTGATCGCGATTGACTTTTACGCCATAACTTTCGCGCACTTCATTCAAAAAGGCTTCCAGCAATTCCTGGTCCAGCTGATAGCCTACATATTGACGGTAAAGGTTTACTTCACTGGGGGAGACCTCATTACGGGCAAAGCCAACGCTGCGAATTTCAGCGACAACCTGTGCGTCGCCAAGGGCGACAGGACCGGAAACCAGATCGCCTTGATCAGCGAAAAAAATCTGGTCGCTGAACGACGCTGAAATCGCTTCATTTGTGAAGTTGCGATCAATGAGCAACTCTATCGGCGTGCGGTTGAAAGGGTCGGCGGCCTCTTCGAGGGAGGCGCCAGCTTCAACGGCCTCTCGGATACCCCTGATAGTATTGGAAATACGAGTGGTGCGCTCCTGATTGCGCCATAGCCTTTCGGCTTCATCGCGGACCTCATCATAAGGCTTGAGCGCAGGAGAAGCGATTTCGCGAAGGGCGACAAAGAAATACCCGTCCCGCGAAGGCAGCTCGAGAGACTCTGTTTCTTCCCCTTCCTCAAGACGGAAGGCTTCGGTCAATGCTTCGACGGACACGCCGTTTACCGGCTCGCCGTCTGGCGTCAGCCCTGACCGGTCAACAGGTCCAATCGTTGCAACGGTAAGTCCCGCCGTTTCCGCTGCAGATTCCAGCGTCGCGCCGGTATCGCGTTCTTCCTCAATTTCATCGATGGCGTTCAACAATGCCCGGCGTGTATCGTTTGCAAGGAAATCGGCCTCCAGTTCATCCCTGACTTCCTCATATTCTTTTGTCTCCGGCGGTTTAACGCCGGCGATTTGCACGACAGTCCACCCGAAAAGGCTTTGGACGGGATCGGTTACATCGCCTTCGCCGAGGTCTGGCTGAAACGCCGCGTCCGCAACGGCGGGGTCAAGGATCGCGCTTTTCTGGGCGTCGCTGAACGTCACGGAATCAAGCGTCAGGCCGCGCTCTGTCGCGATATTTTCAAACGGCTTGCCTTGACGTAATCCAGCAATGGCGGCCTGCGCATCCGTCTCTGTTTCAAAGGTAATCTGATAAAACGTACGGGTTTCAGGTACGTCATAAAGACGTGGTTTGTTGAGCTCATAAAGCCGCCGCAACTCCTCTTCCGGAACCTCCAGACCCTCGCGAAAATTCTCCGCGCGCAATTCAAGGACGTGGAATGTGCGGTATTCCGGTGATGTAAATATTGCAGGGTTCTGTTCGTAATAGGTCTCCAAATCATTGGGCGTTGGCTCGACCTGCTTGCCGGCCATCTCGTCAGTGACAGTCAGATAACTGATGCGGCGACGCTCGGTCTGGCGCAGAAGAATCGCTTCCGTCACCGGCATTGGCGCCGGTCCTGCGGAGCTCAGCGCGCCAATCAACTGGTTCCGCATCAGATCCTCCGCGATGCGGCTTTCAAAATCACTTGCGGTGAGCCCATTACGCTGCAGGATCGATTGCAGCACGGTCTGGTCAAACTGGCCTGTGGCTGGGTTTTGAAAATTTTCGTTACTCTGAAGATAGTCGCGCACGAGTTCCCGCGGGACGGCGAGGCGCATCTTTTCGGAAAGCTGCTTCAAAGCGCCGCTTGTCGCGATGGAGGATATTACCTGATCAGGAAGTCCGCTTGCGATTGCCTCCTCCTGTGTGAACTGACCGCCGGATTCCTGTCGGCGTTGATTGACGATGCGGTTAAACTCATTTTGTACGAATTGCGCAGTGTAATTCTCGCCACCAACGGAAACGGCGGAATTCTGCGTCAATTGGCGAAGTTCCGGCACGCCCCAGAGCGCGAACGCCAAAATGAGCAGGACAATAACGATCCACGCCACGACGCCTTTGAGCGCGCCACGCACTTGACTAAGCATATTAACCGCCTTGATTTTCGCCTTTTACAGACATGCGTTACAAATTCGCCGTAACCTAGACGCGACCACAATCGCGGACAAGTCTTGCCGGTTGGCCGTGTTCGCGCGCCAGGGTTTCCTGCTGGACAGGGCCTTTCGCATCGCCTAACCCCGACGGGACTTGCAGAGGAGGCAGCCTGATGAAAGCTTTGATTGCCGGAAACTGGAAAATGCATGGGCTTGCGGCTTCCATCGAAGAGGTCGAGGCGTTGATCAAAATGTTTGACGGGTCTGCGCCCGATGACAGGGACGTATTAATTTGCCCGCCAGCGACCCTTGTTGCAGCTTTTGCCGCGCAATTCTCCGATGAAGCCATTCAGATTGGTGGGCAGGACTGTCACCCGGCGCCCAAAGGCGCCCATACCGGCGACATCAGCGCTGAAATGCTTTCCGACGCTGGCGCGGGCTTCGTGATCGTCGGCCATTCGGAGCGCCGGGCGGACCATGGCGAGACGGACGAGATCGTAAAAGCGAAGGCTGAAGCCGCTCTTCGCGCAGGACTGACGCCGATCATCTGTGTTGGAGAACTGGCTGAAGATCGGAAAGCCGGGCGGGCGCTGGACATTGTACGCGCTCAGCTTGAAGGTTCGGCGCCCGCAACGGACGAAGAGATCGTTATCGCTTACGAGCCGGTGTGGGCGATTGGCACCGGGCTGACGCCAACCATAGATGATATCGCCGAAATGCACGGCTTCATCAGATCCAAATGCGCCAAAGGGACCAGAATACTCTATGGGGGATCGGTCAAATCCGGGAATGCCAAAGAAATACTGGCCGTTGCAAATGTTAACGGGGCATTGGTCGGCGGCGCCAGTTTGAAGGCCGACGATTTCTATCCGATTGTCATGGCGGCGCCTGAGAAAAATTGAGCGGGCCATGCGCGTGATTGTTTTTTTGATTCTGACCGTTATTGCGCTTTTGACAAGCGTTGGCGGTTGTTCGACATGGAACGCCGAAAAAACGGCGCCAATGATTGGCGCGCATGTCAATGTCAATGGCGCACAAATGCATGTCGTTGAGCTTGGCGAGCACAACAATGAGAAGCCGCCGGTTGTATTGATTCACGGCGCAAGCGCCAATTTGCGAGACATGAAAATCGCTTTGGGTGAAACGCTTTCGTCAGACCGGCGCGTAATTATGATTGACCGGCCGGGCCGCGGTTATTCTGAAAGACCGTCAGACGGATGGCGTCTCGACCGGCAGGCCGCCCAAATCAACGGTGTCGTTCGCGCGTTGGGATTGGAAAAGCCGATAATTGTAGGTCAGAGTTTTGGCGGCGCTGTCGCGTTGGCCTATGCTCTTGAGTATCAGGAGGAGATGACGGGTCTGGTTCTGCTGGCGCCTGTCAGTCATGAATGGCCTGGCGGCGTGGCCTGGTACAATAGCGTTTCCGAAACGCCGGTCGCAGGATTTCTTCTTCGGCGGATTGTCATTCCCCTCTACGGTCAACTGGCGGCGAAAAATGGCGTTGAGGAGTCATTTGCGCCCAACGTCCCCCCTGAAAACTACGCAGAGCGTTCCGGACTTGCGTTGTTGTTTCGCCCGAAGGATTTTCGGTCGAATGCGTCAGATCTGGTCCATCTGAAACAGCAGATTATGGACCAGCAGCAACGCTATCAGGAACTTGAGCTGCCTGTAACAATCATTACCGGCGTCGATGACACGACTGTCAGTCCCGAATTGCATTCCAAGGCGCTAGTGAAACAAGTTGATGGAGCGAGCCTGACGCTTTTGCCGGATACGGGCCATGCCATACATCATGCGCGCGCACCGGTCATCATCGACGCGATTGAGGCCGCTTCGGTCGGCGTCACTTCAGACAGTCCATAATTTAGTCATTGCGGATGTCTTCTTTACCGCCACACCGAGCAATTTTTTATTCGCTATCGGGCGAATAGCATAAAAAAAGCGTTGAATGGGCTCGAATTGGCGCGCTGAAGGCGCCAGTATGCCGGCAATTCAGACTTAGACAGGGGCAGTCTTCATGCGTGTTTTTGGTAAAATTCTTGGCGGCTTATTTTTGCTCGTCATACTGGCGGCGGCTGGCGCATCAGTGTGGTTTTGGTTCAAACCCGTTGGCGTCAACAACTATATTAATAAAGTCGCGATAGAGCTGGCGATCGATTCGCCTGAGTTGCTGACGCAGCTTGGCATGATTGATAACACCCCTCTGGACTTTCACAGCGGCAAACTCGCTGACTACACAAAAGCGCAAGATGAGAAGTCTCTTGAGAAGCTGCGCAAGGCGCGCGCGGGCCTGGACAAATACGGTCCGGACGGTCTCGAAGGTCAGGAGCTTCTTAGCTGGCGGATTACCGCCTGGTTTTTTGATGATCTGATACGCCAGAGTGAGTTTGAGTACAGCGATTATCCGATTAATCAGATCTCAGGCGTAACGGTAAATTTGCCAAGCTTTCTGACGGATGCGCATGTCATCAAGAATGAGAAAAGCGCCAAGCGCTATATCAGTAGAATTCAAGAATTCGGCCGTGTTCTGACCGAAGTAAAAGCCCGCGTCGAGGACCATCGTGACAATGGTGTTGTAGCGCCGGACTTTATCCTTCAGGGCGCGTTGAATGGAATGCGGTCATTTATTGAAGGGGGAGCCGAGGAAAATCCTCTCGTTACAACGCTGCCGGAAAAACTCGATAACATCGATGGTATGAGTGCGGAGCGAAAAGCGGAATTGCTGGCTGAGGCGACGGAGGCTGTCCAGGCGCATGTCATCCCTGGCTATGAAGCAATGATCGCTCTTCACGAAGAAATGCTTGAGACAGCCAATCATCATGCCGGCATCTGGCGTATTCCCAATGGCGACAAGATTTACGAGGTGGCGCTGAAATCAAATACGACGACTGATTTTACCGCAGAGGATATTCACCAGACTGGTTTGTCGGAAGTCGACCGCATTGAAGCGGAAATGGACGAAATCTTGGTTTCGCAAGGGCTCGTTGAGGGGACCGTTTCCGAACGCGTTCGTCAACTGATGGAAGACCCGGCGCGTCAGTTCCCAAATACGGATGAGGGGCGTCAGGAAATGCTCGATTATCTCGTCGGGTTAAATGACGACATCATGGCGATGGCCGGCGATTACTTCATCACGCTGCCGCCGCAACCGCTCGAAATTGTCAGGGTGCCCGAATTCTCGCAAGATTCTGCGCCGGGCGGCTATTATAACCCGCCTGCGCTCGACGGTTCCCGGCCGGGTCGTTTCTACATCAATCAGAAAGACACGGCTGATAATCCGAAATGGACCCTGCCGACGCTCATGATTCATGAAGGCGCGCCGGGCCATCATTTCCAGCTCTCAGCCTCGCAGTTGATTGAGGACGTTCCAATCTTGCGCAAGCTGTCGCCATTTAGCGCTTATTCCGAAGGCTGGGCGCTTTACGCCGAACGTCTCGCGAAAACTGACATGGGCATTTATGATGATGATCCGCTGGGTGATCTCGGGCGGCTGCAGGCGGAAATGTTCCGCGCCGTTCGCCTCGTTGTTGATACAGGGCTTCATTACAAGCGCTGGTCTCGCGAGGAAGCGATCGAATATATGGTTTCCAAAACCGGCATGACCGACGCCGAAGTCACTCGCGAAATCGAACGATACTCAGTTTGGCCGGGGCAGGCGACAGCCTACAAGACGGGTCAACTGGCGATTTTGCGCATGCGCGAAAATGCTGAGGCTGAGTTAGGCGACGATTTCGACCTTCGCGAATTCCACGAAACAATCCTCCTGAACGGCGGCATGCCGCTTGGCATTCTTGAGGACGTGGTGGAGGCGTGGGTCGAAGAGGAAAAAGCCTCTTAAGCCCGGGGCTCCTCTACACTGCTCATCCTGTAAGGGTATCAGGGGGTTGCGGCGGCTGGGCGCATCGTTTAAACGCCCAATCTTTCCGCAACCGGCCCTTGCTGCACCGCCCCAGGGGGCTTATCTGACGCAGAGTAACAGGCCAAAAGAAGCTCGCTGATGACCGCCGTAATTCTAACGATTCATACGCTTATCGTGCTCGGACTGATCGTGGTCGTGCTGCTGCAGCGATCTGATGGCGGCGCCCTGGGTCTTGGCGGCGGTGGAGGCGGCGGCGGGGGCTTTATGTCCGGTCGCGGCGCTGCGAATGCGCTGACACGCACCACATCGGTATTGGCTGCGCTGTTTTTTGCGACATCCCTGGGGCTCGCGATTTACGCTGGTTCTGGAGATAACGAGGAAGCGGTCATTGAGGGGCTGACGGGTCAGGCTGCGCCAGATCCTGATGCTGAGATTTCAGCGCCGTCAACGGAAGATCTCCTGCAATCCCTTGGCGAGGAAAACGATAGCGCCGCAGGCGATGCGGGCGCAGCTGAAGTCCCGTTGACCGAGCAGGAAATTCTCGACAGCCTGGGCGCGGAACCCGCCCAGAGCGAGACGCCGGATATCAGCTCTCCCGACGCCCCTGCCGGTGATGATGCGGACGAAACGCCCGAGACTTCAGAACAACCTGACCAGTAAATGCAAAGAACGCCGCATTCTGCGGAAATTTGGGTTTGCTTGCCGAGGAATCTTCGCTAAGACGAACTTCCATGGCGCGGTATATTTTCATTACCGGCGGCGTGGTGTCGTCTCTCGGAAAAGGTGTTGCTTCGGCAGCGTTAGGCGCGCTCCTTCAGGCGCGTGGCTACAAAGTGCGCTTGCGCAAGCTTGACCCTTATCTGAATGTCGATCCCGGCACGATGTCGCCCTATCAGCACGGTGAAGTTTTTGTCACGGATGACGGGGCGGAGACCGATCTCGACCTTGGTCACTATGAACGCTTCACGGGAGTGTCGGCGTCGAAAAGCGACAATGTCACCACCGGGCAAATCTATTCCCGGATCATTGAGCGCGAACGCCGCGGGGATTATCTTGGCGCGACGGTTCAAGTCATCCCTCATGTCACGGATCAGATTAAGCAGTTCGTTCTTGCCGATGCGGGCGAGGCTGACTTCGTGCTCTGTGAAATCGGCGGTACGGTTGGCGACATTGAAGCGCTGCCGTTTTTCGAAGCCATTCGTCAGCTGGGTAATGAATTGCCGCGAGGCGATGCGGTTTATGTTCACCTCACCTTGATGCCGTTCATCCCGTCTGCAGGCGAGTTGAAAACCAAGCCGACGCAGCATTCGGTTCGCGAATTGCGCGCTATCGGCATCCAGCCGGACGTTCTCCTTGTGCGCGCTGACCGGGAAATTCCCGACAGCGAGCGTAAAAAGATCGCGCTCTTTTGCAATGTTCGCTCATCGGCGGTGGTGCAGGCGCTTGATTGCCGCACCATCTATGAAGTGCCGCTGGCTTATCACAATGAAGGGTTTGATCAGGAAGTGCTCGACGCCTTCGGAGTGAGAAACCCGCGCGATCCCGATTTGTCTGGCTGGAAGAATATTGTCGAGCGCATAACCGTTCCCGACGGCGAGGTGACGATTGCGGTTGTCGGCAAATACACGGTGCTGAAAGACGCATATAAATCTTTGATTGAAGCAATCGCTCATGGCGGTATCGCCAACAATGTGCGCGTCAATGTTGAGTGGATTGAGTCCGATGTTTTCGAGCAGGAGGAAGATGCAATCATGGCGCTGGAAGGCGTCCATGGCATTCTCGTGCCTGGCGGCTTCGGCGAGCGTGGCGCGGAAGGCAAAATAAAAGCTGCGCAGTTTGCTCGCGAAAAAGAGATTCCTTATTTCGGCATATGCTTCGGCATGCAAATGGCGATCATCGAAGCCGCCCGGAACCTCGCCGGTGAAACAAAAGCGAGCTCTTCGGAGTTTTCCGGCGGTGGTTTGCCGGTTGTCGGATTGATGACCGAATGGGTGCGCGGCAATCAAACCGAAAAGAGAAGTAAGCAGGGCGATCTTGGCGGTACGATGCGCCTGGGCGCATATCCTGCGCAACTCAAAGCCGGCAGTCGTGTCGCGGACATATATGGTTCGCAGGAAATTTCGGAACGTCACCGTCACCGGTTCGAAGTGGATATGGCGTGGGCGGACCGCCTGGCCGAACAGGGCATCGTGTTTTCCGGGGTGTCACCCGATGGCGAACTTCCGGAAATCATGGAAATTCCGGAACACCCATGGTTCATCGGCGTGCAATATCACCCTGAGTTGAAATCGCGCCCGTTCGAGCCACATCCATTGTTCGCGTCGTTTATTGATGCGGCGGTTAAGCGTTCGCGGCTGGTCTGATCCAGGTCGGGCGGCCGATCTGCAAATTTTATCAGGAGCACTTTCGTGTACCAATCCGTTCTTGTCACCGGCGCATCGAGCGGCATTGGGGAAGCCACCGCTGTTCTTCTCGCTCATCATGGGTTTCGCGTGTTTGCTGCTGCGCGCCGCATTGAAAAGCTGCAGGAACTGGCGGGCCTCGCCGGCGGGCGCATTACGCCTGTTGCAATGGACATCACGGATGATGGTTCGGTTGAGCGCGCGCTTGACGAAATCAACTCAGCGGACGCAACCCTCTACGGCCTTGTAAACAATGCAGGCGTCAGCGTGACTGGCCCGATTGAGCAGGTCGAGATTGACGAGTGGCGTCGCCAGTATGAAACGAATGTATTCGGACTTGTGCGGGTTACGCAAAAAATACTGCCGGTCTTTCGTAAGGCCGGTCGAGGGCGCGTAATCAATATCGGTTCCATCGCCGGGCGGATCGCGCCGCCATTTCTCGGCGCCTATGCTTCGTCAAAGCATGCGGTGGAGGGCGTATCGGACTCTCTGCGCCGAGAGTTGGCGCCGCATGGCGTTAAAGTCTCGCTCATCCGTCCAGGTTTCATCAACACGCCTTTTGGTCATCAGGAGCAGGATGGCTTTGAGAAATATTTGGGCGCTGATCAACCTTATGACGGGCAACTGCGGATTTTTAAATCCTGGCATGCGAAAGGTCACCCAACCGCGCCGCCGCCAACCGTCGTAGCAGAGGCTGTGCACAAGGCGCTGACGGCAGAGAGACCGCAGGCGCGCTACACCGCGCCGACACAGACGCTTGGTTTGCTCATGCTGCGTAATTTCCTGCCATCAGCGATTGTCGACAGGATATTTGAGCGGGTGACCGGATTGAACAGTTTCAAAAAAAGCGAATAGGTGTGAGCAATCTAATCGATCCAACGCGAGAGCAGTTCGGCGCCATGATGAAGATGGCTGATGACGGTCCGGTCAACATGCTGAATCTCATCCGCCTGAACGAAATTGCGAATTATCAAGATGGCCGAAAGGCCACCGGGGCGGAAGCCTATCGCGCCTATGGCGAGGAAAGCAGACCGATTTTCGAACGTGTCGGCGGCCGTATCATCTGGTCCGGTGAGCCGAAACTGGTGCTGATCGGTCCTGAGGATGAGCGCTGGGATATCGCTTTCATCGCCGAGTATCCGTCTGCGGCGGCTTTCGGGGAAATGGTCAAAGACGAAACCTATCAAAAGATTGTCCATCACCGTCAGGCGGCGGTGAAGGAATCCCGGCTTATCCGCATGGCCCCCAGGCAAACCGGGGCGGGGTTTGGCCAATAAGGTCAAATATGAACGCCGGTCGCCAAGCTTGCTTTCGCGGTCGTTTTTTCGGGCTTGTTCCCCCTTCTGGTTTCCGGCTAGGTAGAGCCGAACATTTGCGAAAATCGAGACATATCAATGCCAACGCCGATTCTTATGCCTGCGCTCTCACCCACCATGGAAGAGGGCACCCTTGCGAAATGGAATGTCAAAGAAGGCGATAAAGTTTCGTCGGGCGACGTGATCGCCGAAATTGAGACCGACAAAGCGACGATGGAGGTTGAGGCGGTTGACGAAGGCGTCATCGGCAAAATCCTGGTTTCCGAAGGCACTGAAAACGTCAAGGTCAATGACCCGATTGCGGTGATTGTTGGCGACGGAGAAAGTGCGGACGACATCGATGTGTCTAGCCTGAACGGTGCGGCTGCGCCGGCGCAGGCTGAGAGCGTTGAGGCGCCGCAAGAGAGCGAGTCCGACGATCATGCTGCGCCAACCCAACGGCAAGCGTCGGCGGCGAGCGATCCGGAACTGCCTGACAATGTCGAGATGGCGCCGATTACAATTCGCGACGCTTTGCGCGACGCGATGGCTGAGGAAATGCGCCGCGACCCCAATGTGTTTTTGATGGGCGAGGAAGTTGCGGAATATCAGGGCGCCTACAAGGTCAGCCGTGGTCTGCTTGAAGAGTTCGGCCCGCGCCGTGTCGTCGATACGCCGATCACGGAATACGGCTTTGCCGGTCTTGGCGTTGGCGCCGCGTTTGCGGGGCTGAAGCCAATCGTCGAATTCATGACCTGGAACTTCGCCATGCAGGCGATTGACCACATCATCAACTCGGCGGCGAAGACGCGTTATATGTCAGGGGGACAAATGGGCTCACCGATTGTATTCCGTGGACCAAACGCCGCCGCTGCGCGCGTGGCGGCGCAACACTCTCAGGATTACGCCGCCTGGTATGCGAATGTGCCAGGCTTGATCGTTATCTCTCCATATTCAGCGTCGGACGCAAAAGGCCTCCTGAAAGCGGCGATCCGCAATCCGAATCCGGTCGTCTTTCTTGAGCATGAACTGCTCTATGGCGACACGATGGAAGTGCCCGACGTCGAAGATTGGGTGCTGCCGATTGGTAAAGCCAAAGTCGCGCGTGAAGGAACGGACGTTACGATTGTTTCCTATTCGCGCGGCGTGAAGTTCTCTCTTGAGGCTGCCGAGATGCTGGCGGACGAGGGCGTGTCCGCTGAAGTGGTTGACCTGCGGACGCTCCGTCCGATGGATGCCGAGACGGTGATTAATTCCGTGAAGAAAACCAACCGCGTTGTGACCGTTGAAGAAGGCTGGGCGCCCTGCGGCGTCGGCGCCGAAGTCGCCTGGCAGGTGACCCAACACGCGTTCGATTATCTCGATGCGCCGCCGGCGCGAGTCACCCAGGAAGATACGCCGCTGCCTTACGCCGCCAATCTCGAAGCCCTAAGCCTTCCAAATGCGGAGAAGATTGGGAAGGCGGTAAAGCAGGTGATGTATAGGGATTAAGAATGCCCAGGCTAGATGAATTGAACATACCTACTGGAGTGTTTGAAGAAAATGAGGGCCATGAGCTAGTTCGCTTCTGGATTAGTAGTGGTGTCGATCACGTTTCTCTGAACATTGGTTTGTTCGATAGCGATGAAGAGCCAAGCGTTTGGGGAAGTGTAGCGGCAGACATTGCTAAACATGCAGTAAAAGCAATGATGCAGGATGAACCTACCCGCAATGAAGCCGCGCTATATGCTGAGATAGAACGCGCTTTCATCGGTAGATTAAAAGAGCAAACAAAGTTTGAGGGACAGCTTAAGGGCGACGTTCACTAGAAATGATCTACTCCGGCCAATGTCATTGCGGGAAACTGAAAGCGACTTTTGAAACGCAAAAGACGCCGCAGGACCTTGGCGTGCGCACTTGCCAGTGTGTGTTCTGCCGTCGTCATGGGGCGGTGAACATTTCCGATCCGGGCGGGCTGACAAAAATAATCGCTGAACCTGATGACCTGAACCGATATAGCTTCGCTTTGCGCACCGCCGACTTTCTGACCTGCAAGACCTGCGGCGTTTACATCGCGGCGGTGATGGGGGAGGGCGACAAGATTGTTTCGACCATCAATGTCGCCGGGTTACGCATGGAGGCTTTCTTCGATATTGATGAAGCGGCGATGGAATATGGCGCGGAAACCACTGACGAACGCATCGCCCGGCGCTATAAGAAATGGACGCCGACTGAATTTACGAACTCAGAGCTTGCCGCCTCGAACTTCGGGCCTCATTGAGCGCCGACACTGAACGGAACGATTTATGCCAACGCCAATCCTCATGCCCGCCCTTTCGCCGACCATGGAAGAAGGCACGCTCGCCAAGTGGAATGTAAAGGAAGGCGACAAGGTTTCCTCCGGTGATGTTATCGCTGAAATCGAGACCGACAAAGCGACGATGGAAGTCGAAGCCGTCGATGAGGGCACGGTCGGCAAGATCCTGATCTCGGAAGGCTCCGAAGGCGTGAAGGTCAACGCGCCCATCGCAGTTTTGCTTGAAGATGGCGAGAGCGCCAGTGACATTGATGAAAGCGCGCTTGCCGGTGGTATCAGTACTGGGGGCGGCGGTGCTCCCGCCAAAGACGAAGCTAAGCCTGAAGGAACTGTTACTGCCGGTGGTAGTGCGAAAGCAAAGGATGCTGCGCCCCACGGCGGTGTCACATCAAAATCAGCAACACCAGCAAACGGTCGCGTTCTGGCATCGCCTTTAGCCAAACGCCTGGCGCAACAGGAAGGGCTCGATCTGTCCGCTGTCAAAGGCTCCGGCCCTCGCGGGCGTGTCGTTAAGCGAGACATTGAACAGGCGTTGAAAGATGGAACCGGCAAGGCGGGCGCTGCCGCGGCAGCTCCGCAGATCGCGCCGGCGAGTGTTGATGCGCGTCTCTATCCGCCGGAAAGCTATGACGCGGTTAAACTCGATGGTATGCGCAAGGTCATCGCCAAACGCCTGACGCAAAGCTTCAATCAGGAAGTCCCGCACTTCCCTCTGAATATTGACTGCGAACTGGACAATCTTTTGGCCGCCCGCGCGCGCATCAATGCGACCTCTCCGAAAGAGGGCGACGGTGCGTTCAAGCTCTCCGTCAATGATTTCATCATTAAGGCGTCCGCCATGGCGCTGAAAGCGGTGCCTGCCGCAAATGCAACCTATACGGACGAAGCGATTCTTCTCCACAAGCACGCCGATATTGGCGTTGCGGTCGCCATCGACGGTGGGCTGATCACGCCGATTGTCTGGAAGGCGGAAGAGAAAGGTCTCAAAACCATCTCCGCCGAGGTCAAGGACATGGCGGCGCGCGCCAAGGCCCGTAAGCTCAAACCGGAAGAGTATCAGGGCGGCACTTTCTCGGTTTCAAATCTCGGGATGTTCGGGATTAAGTCTTTCGCATCGATCGTCAATCAGCCCCATGGGGCGATCATGTCGGTTGGCGCTGGTGAGCAGCGTGTCGTTGTGAAGGACGGCAAGATGGAAATTGCGACCGTGATGACGGTGACGCTTACCTGCGATCACAGAGTGGTCGACGGCGCTGTCGGGGCGCAGTTTCTGGGTGCGTTTAAGTCCTTCATCGAAGAACCGGCGGCGATGTTGCTCTAGCTCTTGTTGATATAAGATAGAATTTTCAAATACTTAGAATGACTTTTAGCGGGCCTGGCCATGCCGCGCGGCACAATATTTCGTGATTGTGCGCCGCAATATAGCCTCTATTCCGCCGCGAGATAATTCCAATTGATTGCAATATTCTGCCTGTCGCCGGGAAGTTGCGTATCACGCCCGGCGGCGGGCGAGGCGGGCAGCGAATTCTCTCTCCCCCGTGCTGTTTTCCGCCTCGCCAAAGTTTTTGTCAATTCCCCTATGAGGCGAGTAAACTTTGCTCTTGCATCGTTTTTCGGGAATATGATATGTAAGTTTATAACATCACGAGGTTAGTTCAGTTTTTGCCTCAAGATGGCTCAAAAAGTTCGGTAGCGTTTGTTGCGTTCTGTTGCGTAGCCGGGGCAGGCGGCTCCAAGTCCCCCATAGGGGCCGCCTGCACCCGTACTAAATCCTTCCAATATTTCCTATTTAAAGCTTGCGCTGCCTAGAGCGCTGCCCTATCCATCGCGCCTTCGCGGGAGGTTTGCCGGCAAAGTCCAACCGGCGCCGTACCGCGACCCTTCAACCGGGCCGGATCATTACGTTAGGCGGCCGCAACAAACGAGAAGGTCAGTAAAATGGCAAAAAAAATCGCAGGCTACCTGAAACTTCAGGTGCCGGCGGGCGCGGCGTCTCCGTCGCCTCCCATCGGTCCAGCGCTTGGCCAGCGCGGTCTCAATATCATGGAATTCTGCAAGGCGTTTAACGCCAAGACGCAGGAAATGGAAAAGGGGATGCCAATCCCTACGATCATCACGATCTTTTCTGATAAGTCATTCACTTTTGCAACGAAGACACCGCCGGCGGCTTATTACCTTAAGAAAGCGGCGAAACTGAAAAAAGGCGGCGCGACTCCGGGCAAGGCGAGCGCGGGCACCGTCACCAAAAAGCAGTGCTCCGAAATTGCTGAAGCGAAAATGAAAGACCTTAACGCCAACGACCTTGAAGCAGCGACAAAGATCATCATGGGATCGGCGCGCGCGATGGGCCTGGAAGTCAGGGAGTAGGGACGATGGCGAACACAGGAAAAAGAATTAAGTCGGCGCGCGAAGCGGTTGACCGTAAAACCCAGTATTCAATCGACGACGCTGTGAAACTGGTGAAGTCGAATGCGAGCGCAAAGTTCGATGAAACCATCGAAGTTGCAATGAACCTCGGTGTCGATCCTCGCCACGCTGACCAGATGGTCCGCGGCGTTGTGTCATTGCCAAATGGTACGGGCCGTACGGTGCGCGTCGCCGTTTTTGCAAAAGATGCGAAAGCCGAAGAAGCAACCAAAGCCGGTGCGGATATTGTCGGCGCCGAAGATCTGATGGAAAAGATTCAGGGCGGCTTCATGGATTTTGACCGCGTTATCGCAACGCCTGACATGATGGCGGTGGTTGGCCGTTTGGGTAAGGTGCTCGGTCCTCGCGGTCTGATGCCGAACCCGAAAGTTGGAACCGTCACGCCAAATGTCGCGCAAGCGGTGAAAGACTCTAAAGGCGGCGCTGTTGAGTTCCGCGTTGAAAAGGCTGGTATCGTTCATGCTGGTGTTGGCAAAGCGAGCTTTGGCGAACAGGCAATTGCTGAAAATGTAAAAGCATTTATCGATGCGGTGGCCAAAGCCAAGCCTGCCGGCGCCAAAGGGACATTTATCAAGCGAATTGCAATCTCTTCGACAATGGGCCCAGGCGTAAAAGTCGATACGGCTGCAGCCGGCGCCTAAAGCGATCCTCGCTTCTAAGAATGCAAAAACGGCCTCTTTAAATAGAGGCCGTTTTCGTTTCTGGTGATGGGCGAACGAACTAAAGTTCGCTCATGCCTCCATCGACGACATATTCAGAGCCTGTCACATAGCTGGCGTCGTCCGACAGTAAGAAAGCAGCGACACCCGCGACCTCTGCGGCTTCTCCAAACCGGCCGAGCGGCACTTGCGTTTGAATTTGCTCAGCGAATTCTGCAGCGACTTCCTGCGGTAATCCTGTACGGTTGAAGAAATCTGTTCCAATCGGGCCGGGGCTTACCGCGTTCACATTGATTTTCCGAGGCGACCACTCCCGCGCCAGAACTCGGACAACGGTACGCAAGGCGCCCTTTGTCGAATTGTAAATAGAGCCCCCGGCCATGCCGAGATTTTGGCCGATCGACGTGTTGATGACGACTTTCGCATTATCATTCAGCAAAGATGATAATGCTTTCGCCTGCAGCAGCGGGCCGCGAACATTGACATTATACTGTGTGTCGAATTCGTCGGCAGTAATATCCTCAATCGGCATGAATCGTCCAAAACCGGCATTCAGGAACAGCCCGTCGAGGTTACCCAGCTTTTGTTTAGTCTGTTTCGCAATTGTATCGGCAGAGTCTGGATTGGCGTTGTCAGCCTGGATTGTAACAACTCCGGAGTGCTTTTTTGCAGCCTCTGCGAGGCGTGTTTCGTTCGAGCCTGTAACGGCGACTTGCGCGCCTTCGGATAAAAGGCGTTCAACGGTCGCCAGGCCAATACCGGACGTGCCGCCGGTGACAAGAATTTTCCTATTAGCAAAACGGGACATGAGTAGATCTCCTGTGGATATGATATTGCCGATTGTACGGCTGGGCGGACATCTATGAAGCCTGGGATGAATTACGAGTCTGCGATCAGAAACGAGCTATCACTGCTGCGTGATCCAGAAAACCTACTAACCTTATAGGAAGAAACGATGATCGTAAGAGAGGCTTACCTATCATGATGCCAAAAGGTTGGAGGAGGGCGTCGAAACTAGAGCTGGCGGCGGTCAGTACAGAACCAAATGGAGTATTCGAATTGCGCCGGCAAATGCTGAATCAATAATCCGATTTGAGAGCCGATATAGTCATACGTAAATTTCGCGAGATCCATACGCCATCCTGAAAAATAAACTGCTCGCCATTTCGAGCATCGATCCAGACCTCGCCATCGGCAGGTTGAAGCGGCCTCGTCGGTTGAAAATAGATCTTGCCGGCAGCTTTGGGATTGAAGGGTGCATTCTCGTCCATGTGCTGTTCGCACGCTTTGGGTTTTCCAGCAAAAACAGCGAAGCTGACGATAGCGAAAACAGTGATATATTTAAACATGAATGCCGCCTCATAACTTGATCAATAGGCGAAAGAGCATAGTAAATATTCGTTTTAAAAAGCTGTTGAAGATCGAACGGTTTTCAGATGTTGCGTTCAGCTCTTGGAAAGCTATTACAACGAGTTAAGTCACATCGGCGTTCAGTGTTTTAAGCTTTTTGATAAAATGAAAACTAAATTGGTCCGGTGATTATTGCGGGCTGAAAACACTTTCGTGCTTAACAAGAGAAGGACAATTCAGCAATCATAAAGTTTCAGTGCATGATTAACAAACGCGCCTTACCAATATTTCGGCAGATGCTGGCGGGGCGCGACGCGATGCTGAACATGCCTGTGGCGCGGAAAGTTTATCGCCGTTATCTGAAGCGTGGATATTCCGTCACTGTAAGCTTGCTTGCCGCAATTGCCGCATCGCGTGTTTCCGCTGCGGCGAATGAACTGGATGACCAGTCTTTTGACGCTCTTGCCGGTTTGCAGCCTGTAAATGACCTCACCGGATTTGGCGAAGCGTGTTTGCCCGGTCAGGCATATGCCTCAACAGCCGATGAAACACACGATCATAGTGATAGCCGTTACGCCAGCGCTGATCACTCAGGTCACTTTGCGCATGCAGGCAGTTCGTATCTGGCTAATCCGTTTACTTCACGTTTCGACAGTCCATACAGTCGCGGACATGATGGTCATGATCAACATCAAGCCGACCATGATCCGGGCCATGGCGGATCGGTAGTTGCGCATGTAGGCCATGCTTCTTCACCGGGCCAGGCGGCGGTTCACGCCGGACACGTTAGTCACGATGGGCATCAGGCACAGAGCAGTCACTATGCCCATGCCGGGAATGGTCATTCAGATCACGCGGGCGGGCAAAGCGAAGCTATGTCATCAGCACATGCGGGGCATAACGAACATGACAGTGGTAATCATGCTGGACCATCGCACCAAAGTCATGCCGCGCATGACGCTGCCTCCCATACAAGCCATAGCGTACAAATAGCAGATAGTCATAGCGGTCATGAAGCTCACAACACGACGACGGTTTTGGCGGGTAGCGCTGATGTAAATGCCGATACTACGTACATAAGTACTGAAACGGGCGGCGCCGGTCAGAGTGAAAATCATCAAAACCATTCTGTCGCTTTGGCAGACGTCATTGAGACGGACATTGAGGATAATCCGGATCATGGACACCATTCTCATATGGAACATGGCCTAACTACCGCACTCATGGATCAGGCGCCGACGCCTGACCCTGCGCTTCTGGCGCAACCACCCGAAATCTAAATTACTGCGTCGTTAGGCCCTATCCAAGGATGGTTGCCTGCCGACCCGAACTGTCGCTTTATCCAATTGCTTTTGAGCAAGGGATTTGAAGCGAAAATGCGTCTACGTACCGGCATTCAAGGATTGAAGCTTTTCGCTTTTGTGCTTGTCGCTTTGGCGCAGCTTATTCCCTCTGGTTTTGCACTCACATCTGGCGGCGACGGCATTTCAATCGTTATCTGTACGGTTGATGGCGAGCAGTCAGTTTCCTGGGAAGAATATTTTGGCGAAGCGGCTCCGACTCAGCCGCCGTCAGACAAAAGCGAACATAACCCCTGTCACGCCTGCGTCACGTCCTGCCGTATCGGCGCCGCAGTGGATGCCGAGAAGGCGGGATATAGCCATCCGGCGCAACAATACTTTGAAAGTCATTACGCAGAACTGATTGAGGCGAGCGTTCCTTATCGAACGTCACCGCCAATGCCCTCACGATCACCGCCAGTGCGCGCGATTTAGCTTCTAATAAATCGCTGGCCGCGTTTGTTTCTGCAAACGTTTGTTTTCGCGCACATAAAATGAGGGATCATCATGCGCAGCTTTATCCTGGGGGCGGCTTTCGCTGCCGCTATTTCTACACCTGTCTTTGCCGACGGGGCGACCATCGCAAAAAATCACGCGCCGATCGGCGTTATGGGTGACCACATGCACAAGCAGGGGGAAGTGATGTTCTCCTACCGGTTCATGCGCATGGATATGGAAGGGTCACGGATCGGTACTGAAGGGGTTTCGCCGGACACTATTGTGACAACCGTACCAAACCGTTTCGCTGGCGCGCCGATGCAGCCGCCAACACTTCGGGTCGTACCGCTTCAGATGACCATGGATATGCATATGATTGGCGCGATGTATGCGCCGACGGATTGGCTGACTTTAATGGCCATGGGTACTGTTCTCGATAATGGCATGGATCACGTCACCTATCAGGGCGGGATGGGAACGAATGTTCTCGGGAATTTCCGCACGGAGTCTTCCGGTTTTGGAGACACTCAAGTGGCAGGCCTCGTACGTCTGTTTGAGACCGATCAAGGCGGCGTGCGCCATCATGCGCATTTTAACGCGGGCCTTTCTTTCCCAACCGGTTCAATCACGGAAACGGATCAGATCCTGACGCCAATGGGCGGAACGCCAACGCCGCGCCTTCCGTATCCCATGCAGCTTGGTTCGGGGACATTCGATTTGCGCCCCGGCGTCACATACACTGGTGCAAGCGAGATTTTTTCCTGGGGCGCACAATATCAGGCGACATTCCGCACTGGCGATAACGATGAAGGTTATACCCTCGGTGATCGTCATGACGCCACCGCCTGGGCGCAATGGGGCCCGGCCCCGTGGATTGCCTTTTCAGGGCGCGTTGCGTTCCGCGCTCAGGACGCCATTGACGGCATTGACCCGATGATTGTCGCGCCTGTGCAAACGGCGAATCCGGATTTTCAGGGCGGCGATCGTATCGATGTCGGCGCGGGCATAAACTTTGCCGGCCAGAGCGGCATCATCAAAGGCCATCGCCTTGCAGTGGAAATGCTCTTTCCGGTTTATCAGGATTTAAACGGGCCTCAGCTTGAGACGGACTGGACGCTGACGGTCGGCTGGCAGCGCTCGTTTTAATCCAGAGCGAGTTTAACGACGGCTATCGAGCCGGGGTAATGAGTTATTCCGGCTCGATTTCGAAAATCACAGAACAGGACCTTGAGAGGAATAGGAAGATGAGCACATCGTCATTTAAAATCCGCACTGTTAGAATTCAGCTTTTTATCGCCGCGGCCTTATCCATGTTCAGCGCGATAGCGTTCGCGCATGACTATGCAGCAGGAGAGATCAAGATCGATCACCCCTGGGCGCGGCCATCCAGAATCGCGACAATCCCGGCAGCCGTCTATTTTGACATTCTCAATATCGGGAATGAGCAGGACCGCCTCGTTGCGGCGACGACGGAGCGGGCGGCGCATGTCGAGTTGCATGCGACCGAGATAAATGAGGACGGCATTGCGAAGATGCGCCACCTTAAAGAGGGGATCGTCGCGCCAGCGGATTCGAGAACATCAATGGAGACGGGCGCCTACCATGTGATGTTGATCGACCTCGAAGGCGCATTGGTCGAAGGGGAGCGCTTTCCGATGACCCTGACTTTTGAAAAGGCGGGCCAGGTTGAAGTCATTATCAATGTCGAAGACCGCGAGGCGAAGACGTCCGAACATCATATGGACCACTAATCTTTAGGTGATCACACCCTTTAACAAGCGTCGATCCGGCGCTGCGCAAAGCCGCCGCCGGATCGCTCACTGGCTTGAATAGCGGCTGTGGCGATCAGCGGTGTTGTGGATCGATTAACCATTCCAGATTAAGAACTTGACTTTAAGAGCCGCGAAGCCGATATCGCGCTGCATGAGAAATGTGGCTGCCGCGTGAGCAGTCAGCACCGGAACAATAAGAAAAAAAGGTGCGTGCTGAATTGCGGACGCTTCCGCAAAATTTGCAGCAACAAATATCAATTAGTTCCCAAATCACGCGGGGTGCTGGCGATCTGACGGTCTTCTGGGCAATTCGGTCCGGGACGAGTCATGATCGTGAACCACAACGCGAATACGGTGTCGCGCTTTTAAAGGCGAGGCAGCCGGATTTGTTATCACGTTTTTATAAACGCGCTTAAAGCGCTGAAAAAGAAAGTATCTATTTTGACTCAGTTTGAAGCCCTTGGGCTTTCTCCCGTAATTTTAAAAACCATTACATCGCTTGGATTCGATAATCCGACGCCGATACAGCAAAAGGCCGTTCCGCTAGTGCTGAAGGGCAACGACGTCATGGGCCTTGCTCAGACCGGAACGGGCAAAACCGCCGCGTTTGGTCTGCCACTGGTTCACCAACTGGTCGCCAATCATGCAAAGCCGGGCCCTAAATCCATTCGCGGTCTGATCCTTGCCCCAACACGCGAGCTGGTCAGTCAGATCACTGTAAACCTGAAAAGCTTTACCCGAGGCACGCCTCTGCGGGTTGAAAGCGTTATGGGCGGCAAGGCGATCAATATGCAAATTCGCAGCCTTCGCTATGGCGCCGATATTCTGGTCGCCACGCCCGGCCGACTGATTGATCTTGTTGAGCGAAAAGCGGTTTATCTTGATACGGCGTCTTTTCTGGTTCTTGATGAGGCCGACCAGATGCTGGATCTCGGTTTTATCCATACCTTGCGCAGGATTGCGAAACTGGTCGGCGCGCCGCGTCAGACTATGTTGTTTTCAGCGACGATGCCGCGCCAGATCGAAGAGTTGTCGCGCGCCTTTCTAACGGACCCTATTCGTATTGAAACGGCGCCTGCCGGGCGTGCGGCGGAAAAGGTCAAACAGTCGGTGCATTTCGTTGGCAAGCCAGGCAAAGCGGACCTTTTAAAAAAGTGCCTGTCTGAGCGGCCAGGCGATCTTTCGCTGGTTTTCTCTCGCACAAAACACGGCGCTGAAAAGCTGATGAAACAGCTTGTTGCGACCGGTTTCACCGCTGTTTCGATCCACGGCAACAAAAATCAGGGCCAACGAGAGCGCGCCATTAAGGCGTTTCGTAGCGGTAAGGCGCGCGTGCTGGTCGCAACAGATGTCGCAGCGCGTGGGATTGATATCCCTGGCGTTAGTCATGTCTACAATTTTGATCTGCCGGAAGTCGCTGAGAACTACGTTCATCGTATCGGGCGCACGGCGCGCGCCGGCGCGGAAGGCGAGGCGATTGCTTTCTGTTCGCCGGAAGAGATCGGGCTTCTGCGGGCAATTGAGAAACTGATGCGCGCCCGAATTGAGGTTGCAAGCGGAAAGCCTCCAGAGGACGAGCGAAGCGCCGCGTCGTCAGGTCGCCGCAACCGTCCTTTCTCCAGGAAAGGCCCAAAACGCGGCGGGGCGTCTTCTCATCGCGGGCAGGCAGCGAAAAAGAAAAAATCTGCTTCTTCAAAAGGCGGGGCGGTGATCGATGCGAGGAGTAAACCCAATCAGGGCGATGCTCCGTCGAAAGGCAAGTCTGGCAAGGCTGTCGCCAATAAGCGCCGCAGACCGAATCGGTCGAAACGAAACCGCGCAGCAGCATAACCTTTACGAATAGTCTTCATCGGGGATTGCATTTTTAAAAGTTCCCGCTAAGACACGCGCTTCGCCGCTTCTGGCGGCGATACCTGTCCAAGACTGCGGGCGTGGGCCAGAGATTAGCTAGGCTCACTTAATCTCCTGCATAGACAGAGGGAATAGACCAGTCGGCTAAACCAGGCCGGTTTGTTGGACCTTCTAGGGCAGGCTCCGGGCGTTTAATCGCGGGGGCCTTTTTTGGGTCTCGGATTTTAAACGCAAAATCGAAGCCCCTCGCGCAAGCGGGGATCATTGGGGCCGAATGGTTCGGCCTTGTTTGAACTGAAGGGACTGCCTCATGGACAGAACCCAAAAGGCGGAGATGGTCGAGTGGATCGGCGGCGTATTCGATTCGAATGCGGTCGTGCTGGTGGCGAATGGCGGCTTGACGGTCGCTGAAATGGAAGGCTTGCGCGCGGATTTGCGTGAAGCCGGCGCCAATATGCGGATCGTGAAGAATCGCCTCGCCAAGATCGCGATCTCTGGAAAGCCGAGCGAAAAGCTCAGTGATTTGTTCCAGGGACCGACCGCCATCGCATTCTCGGAAGATCCGGTCGCAGCGGCGAAAGCCGTGAAGAAATTCGCCAAAGATAATGAAAAGCTCAAAATCCTTGGCGGCTCGATGGGTGAGGAGATTCTTGATGAAAAGGCCGTTGAAGCGCTTGCTTCCATGCCTTCGCGTGAAGAATTGCTTGCTTCTATCGTTCTGACGATCACCTCGCCGGCGTCGAATATCGCAGGCGCTATTGGTGCGCCAGCGTCAAATATCGCCGGCATTCTGGAAACTCTGGAGAACCGCGAGGCGGCATAAGCGCCTTACCGATTTTTGCTAATCTAACCAACGAACTAGGAAGATAAGACAATGGCTGATCTGAAAAAACTGGCTGAAGAGCTTGTTGGCCTGACGCTTCTTGAAGCGGCTGAGCTGAAAAATATCCTTAAAGACGAGTATGGCATCGAGCCGGCGGCTGGTGCAGTTGCCGTGGCGGCAGCGCCTGGCGCCGGGGGCGGCGAAGCGGCTGAAGAAAAGACCGAATTCGACGTCATTCTGCTCGAAGCAGGCGACAAGAAAATCAATGTGATCAAGGAAGTACGCGCGATCACGGGTCTTGGCCTGAAAGAAGCGAAAGACCTGGTCGAGGCTGGCGGCAAGGCGGTCAAAGAAGGTGCAGCGAAAGCCGAAGCCGAAGAGATCAAGAAGAAACTCGAAGACGCCGGCGCGAAGGTCGAACTCAAATAGCCCGTTTCGGAAAATTTGAGGAAAGCGCGTTTTTTTTAATAAAAAGGGTTGCGAGACCCTTAATGCGCGCTTATTAAATAATTTCGCCGCCGGTGGCCCTCCATCGGCGGCTTCAGGCTTTGCGGCGACGTGCTTCGATTAATCGAGAACAAAAACTAATTCACCCGCGACCCGCGGTCGAACTTTCCGGCCGACGGGCGCATTTGCGCATGCGCTAACCTTGATCGCCCTCAAGGTGGCCGCGCTCTGGGGCAGATGATTTCCGTTGTGAGGACAAAGATGGCGCAATCCTTCGTTGAGAAGAAACGCATTCGTAAAAATTTCGGCCGTATCGGTGATGCGGCTCCAATGCCGAACCTTATCCAGGTTCAAAAAGACTCTTATGAGCAGTTCCTCCAGCGCTTTATTAAGTCAGAGGATCGCGAGGTCGACGGGCTCGAAGCGGTGTTCCGTTCGGTCTTTCCGATATCGGATTTCACCGAGACAGCGACGCTCGAATACGTGTCGTACGAGTTTGAAGACCCGAAATACGACACAGAAGAGTGTCAGCAGCGGGATATGACATATGCGGCGCCGTTGAAGGTGACGCTGCGCCTGATCGTTTTTGAAGTTGACGAAGAAACCGGCGCTAAATCCGTCAAGGATATCAAGGAGCAGGAAGTCTACATGGGCGACATGCCGCTCATGACCGACAACGGCACCTTCATCGTTAACGGCACAGAGCGTGTGATCGTCTCTCAGATGCACCGCAGCCCAGGCGTTTTCTTCGATCACGACAAGGGAAAGTCGCATTCGTCGGGCAAGCTGCTCTTTGGGGCGCGCATCATTCCTTATCGCGGTTCCTGGCTCGATTTTGAATTCGACGTCAAAGATATCGTCAATGTTCGCATTGACCGCCGCCGGAAGCTGCCTGCGACGACTCTGCTTTACGCGCTTGGAATGGATCAGGAGGAGATCCTCGATGAGTTCTACGACCGGGTCTCCCATAAGAAAATCAAGACTGGCTGGACAATGCCTTACAATCCGGAGCGCTGGAAAGGCGTGAAGGTTGAGCGCGATTTGATTAACGCCAAGGATGGCGAAGTCATTATCGAAGCAGGCAAAAAAATCTCCGCCCGTGCTGCGAAAAAAATCGCCGAGGACGGCGTCAAGGAATTGCTGCTTTCAGACGAGGAAATGATCGGGCGTTATTTTGCATCTGACCTTGTGAACTTCGACACAGGCGAGATATACGCGGAAGCTGGCGAAGAATTCTCAGAAAAGCATCTTGAGCTATTCGAAGAGATTGGCATCAAAGCGTTCGATACGATCGACGTCGATCACATCAATATTGGCGCTTACATGCGCAATTCGCTTAATGCGGACAAGAACTCTAATCGCGATATGGCGTTGATTGATATCTATCGCGTTATGCGTCCGGGCGAGCCGCCGACCCTTGAGACGGCGGAAGGTCTTTTCTACTCCCTGTTCTTCGATCCGGAACGTTACGACCTGTCTTCAGTCGGTCGGGTTAAAATGAATATCAGGCTTGGTTTCGAGACCGATGATTCTCTGCGTACGCTGCGCAAGGAAGATATTCTCGACGTCCTTAAAACGCTTGTGAACCTTCGTGACGGGCGCGGCGAAATCGATGACATCGACAATCTCGGCAATCGCCGGGTTCGCTCCGTCGGTGAATTGATGGAAAATCAGTACCGTATTGGTCTGCTGCGGATGGAGCGCGCCATCAAAGAGCGTATGTCGAGCCAGGAGCTCGACACGCTGATGCCGCATGATTTGATCAATGCAAAGCCTGCGGCGGCGGCGGTGCGCGAATTCTTTGGTTCCTCGCAGCTTTCGCAGTTCATGGACCAGACGAACCCCCTGTCGGAAATTACCCACAAGCGCCGCTTGTCAGCGCTTGGTCCGGGCGGCCTGACGCGTGAGCGCGCGGGCTTTGAGGTCCGCGACGTTCATCCGACTCACTATGGCCGGATTTGCCCGATTGAGACGCCGGAAGGACCGAATATTGGTCTGATCAACTCGCTCGCGACGCATGCGCAGGTCAATAAATACGGCTTCATCGAAAGTCCGTATCGTCGCGTTATCGACTGCAAGGTTACGGATGAGGTGATTTACCTCTCGGCAATGGAAGAGCAGCGTTTTGCGATTGCGCAGGCGAATGCTGAAGTTGATGAGAATGGCAAGCTGGCGAATGAATTCGTCAACTGCCGCGTCGGCGGTGATGCGACGCTCGTTCCGCGCGAAGACGTCGCCTATATCGACGTTTCGCCGAAACAGCTTGTATCTGTTGCTGCGGCGCTTATTCCGTTTCTTGAAAATGACGACGCTAACCGGGCCTTGATGGGCTCAAACATGCAGCGTCAGGCTGTTCCGTTGTTGCAGGCGGAAGCGCCTTTTGTCGGAACAGGTATGGAATCAGTTGTCGCGAGGGACTCTGGCGCCGCGGTGGCGGCGAGGCGTCCAGGCGTTGTTGAGCAGGTTGACGCTCAGCGCATCGTTGTGCGTGCGACAGAGGAGAACGACCCCACCAAGCCGGGCGTGGATATCTTTAATCTTCGCAAGTTCCAGCGTTCGAACCAGAACACTTGCATTAATCAGCGTCCGCTCGTGAAGATCGGCGACATTGTTCGCGAAGGGGATATTATCGCTGATGGTCCGTCGACGGACTTGGGCGAACTGGCTCTCGGTAAGAACGTACTCGTCGCGTTCATGCCTTGGAACGGTTACAACTTCGAGGACTCGATCCTCATTTCCGAACGCATTGTGCGCGACGATGTGTTTACGTCGATCCATCTTGAAGAATTCGAAGTGATGGCGCGTGACACGAAACTCGGCCCTGAAGAGATCACGCGCGATATTCCAAATGTCTCCGAAGAGGCGCTCAGAAATCTTGATGAAGCTGGAATCGTTGCGATTGGCGCTGAGGTTCATCCAGGCGATATCCTCGTCGGCAAGATAACGCCAAAGGGTGAGAGCCCGATGACGCCGGAAGAAAAGCTTCTCCGTGCGATCTTTGGCGAGAAAGCCGCCGATGTGCGCGATACATCACTGAAGCTGCCGCCGGGGGTTGCCGGTACTGTTGTTGAGGTGCGCGTTTTCAACCGTCATGGCGTCGATAAGGATGAACGCGCGATTGCGATTGAGCGTGAGGAAATCGAACGTCTTGCCAAAGACCGAGATGACGAACTCGCCATTCTTGAGCGCAATATATACGGCCGCCTCAAACCTCTCTTATTGGGCAAGAATGCGGTGTCGGGGCCGAAAGGCTTTGAAAACGGCCAGGTCACTGAAGAGGTGCTCGAAGAGCAGCTATCCAAAGGCCAGTGGTGGAAGATCGGCATTGCTGATGAAGCTGCGATGTCTGAAATCGAAGCGCTTAAAAAGCAGTTCGATGCATCGAAAGCGCGCCTTGAAGCTCGGTTCGACGACAAGGTTGACAAGCTCAAGCGCGGTGACGAACTGCCGCCAGGCGTTATGAAGATGGTAAAAGTCTTCGTTGCTGTTAAGCGCAAGCTTCAGCCGGGTGACAAGATGGCTGGCCGTCACGGCAACAAGGGCGTGATTTCCAAAATCGCGCCGATGGAAGATATGCCGTTCCTTGAAGACGGAACGCCTGTCGATATCGTCCTCAACCCATTGGGCGTACCGTCTCGCATGAATGTGGGACAGATTCTCGAAACCCATCTGGGCTGGGCGTGCCGTGGTCTTGGCCGTCAAATCGGTCAGATTATGGAAGAGTGGGAGACAGGAGAAAGCTCTCGCGATGAACTGGTCGCCAAATTTAAAGATGTTTATGGCGAAGAGCAGGTTTTGCCGCGTTCGAACGAAGAGCTGAAAGAACTTGGTGGAAACCTTGTTCGCGGTGTGCCGATTGCGACGCCGGTCTTTGACGGGGCGCGCGAGAACGAAATCGTCAAAATGCTCGACAAGGCAGGACTTGAGGAAAGCGGCCAGGTTACGCTTTTTGACGGTCGTACTGGTGAAGCATTTAAGCGCCAGGTGACTGTGGGATACAAGTATCTCCTCAAACTTCATCACCTGGTTGATGACAAAATCCACGCGCGTTCCATTGGTCCATATTCACTTGTTACCCAGCAACCGCTAGGCGGTAAGGCGCAATTTGGCGGACAGCGTTTCGGTGAGATGGAAGTCTGGGCATTGGAAGCTTATGGCGCCGCTTACACTTTGCAGGAAATGCTGACGGTAAAATCCGATGACGTCGCCGGCCGGACAAAAGTCTATGAAGCGATTGTCCGCGGTGATGACAGCTTCGAAGCGGGTATTCCCGAGAGCTTTAATGTGCTCGTCAAGGAAATGCGCTCGCTTGGGCTGAATGTAGAATTGCAGGGCGGGTAGGGCGCATACGCGTCCCCCCGTTTTGCTAGAACAAGTATTCGCGGACTGATCATCCGTAACTGAATTGAGAGGCTCTTATGTCCCAGGAACTGCTGAACGTATTCAATCCCGTTGCTCCGGTGCAGACGTTCAATCAGATCCGTATTTCGCTCGCGAGCCCGGAGAAAATTCTCTCCTGGTCATTTGGTGAAATCAAAAAGCCGGAAACCATTAACTACCGGACGTTCAAGCCGGAACGTGATGGTCTTTTCTGCGCGCGCATCTTCGGTCCGGTAAAAGATTACGAATGTCTGTGCGGTAAGTACAAGCGCATGAAGTACAAAGGCATCACTTGTGAGAAATGTGGTGTCGAAGTTACGCTTACCAAGGTGCGTCGTGATCGTATGGGGCACATCGAGCTGGCGGCTCCCTGCGCGCACATCTGGTTCCTGAAGTCACTTCCGTCTCGCATCTCGCTGATGCTCGATATGACGCTAAAAGATGTGGAGCGGGTTCTCTACTTTGAGCAGTATATCGTTATTGAACCGGGCCTGACGCCGCTGACGCCCAATCAGCTGCTTACAGAAGAAGAATACCTTCAGGCGCAAGAAGAGTATGGCGAAGACAGCTTTACTGCTGGTATTGGCGCAGAAGCCATGCGCGAGATTTTGTCCGCGATTGATCTTGAAGCTGTTGCAGAGCAGCTGCGCGTTGAAATCGCGGAAGCAACAACTGAACTGAAGCCGAAGAAACTCGCAAAACGCTTGAAGCTCATCAATGCGTTTATCGAGTCCGGCAACCGTCCGGAGTGGATGATCATGACGGTCATTCCGGTCATCCCACCGGAATTGCGCCCGCTTGTTCCGCTCGACGGCGGCCGTTTCGCGACGTCGGATCTTAACGATCTCTATCGTCGTGTCATCAACCGCAACAATCGCCTGAAACGCCTTATTGAGCTGCGTGCGCCTGACATTATCGTACGTAACGAAAAGCGCATGCTTCAGGAATCTGTTGATGCGCTCTTTGACAATGGTCGCCGCGGCCGCGTCATCACAGGCACTAACAAGCGTCCCCTGAAATCGCTTTCAGATATGCTGAAAGGCAAACAGGGCCGTTTTCGCCAGAACCTGCTTGGTAAGCGCGTGGACTATTCCGGTCGTTCCGTGATCGTGGTCGGCCCAGAACTAAAACTTCATGAGTGCGGTCTGCCAAAAAAGATGGCGCTGGAACTTTTCAAACCGTTCATTTACTCGCGCCTTGACGCTAAGGGGCTTTCCGCGACTGTTAAACAGGCGAAAAAACTGGTCGAGAAGGAGCGCCCTGAAGTCTGGGATATTCTCGATGAAGTTATTCGCGAGCATCCGGTTATGCTCAACAGGGCGCCGACGTTGCACCGTCTTGGCATTCAGGCGTTTGAGCCGAAACTGATAGAAGGCAAAGCAATCCAGCTTCACCCGCTGGTCTGTACAGCGTTTAACGCGGACTTCGACGGCGACCAGATGGCCGTGCACGTACCATTGTCGCTTGAAGCGCAATTGGAAGCGCGCGTCCTGATGATGTCAACGAACAACATCCTGTCGCCCGCTAACGGCAAACCGATTATCGTGCCGTCGCAGGATATTGTCCTTGGCCTCTATTACATCACGATGGAAAAAGAGGGCGAGCTTGGCGAGGGTATGGTCTTCGGCACTATTCAGGAAATTGAGCACGCGCTTGAAGCTGGCGCTGTATCTTTGCACGCTAAAATTAAGGCGCGCTGGGATACAGTCGACGAAAACGGTGAGGTTGTTCACAAGGTCGTCGAAACGACGCCTGGACGTATGAAGGTTGCGCAGGTTCTGCCGCGTGATTCCAATGTTCCGTTCTCAGTTATCAATCAGCTGCTGACCAAGAAAACGATCCAGGGCCTGATCGATATTGTCTATCGCCATTGCGGTCAGAAGAAGACAGTTATCTTTGCCGACCACATTATGGACCTGGGTTTCAAAGAGGCCTGTAAGGCTGGCATTTCCTTCGGCAAGGACGACGTGGTCATTCCGCAGGCGAAAAAGCCGCTGGTTGAAGAAACCCGCAATCAGGTCAGCGACTTCGAGCAGCAATATGCAGAAGGTTTGATCACACGCGGTGAGAAGTACAATAAAGTCATTGACGCTTGGGCGAAGTGCACAGACAAAATCGCCGACGCGATGATGGCGGAGATTTCCGAGACAAAGTTTGATCCGGAAAACAAACGTCAGCTCGAGCCGAATTCAATTTATATGATGTCTCATTCGGGCGCTCGTGGTTCCCCCACGCAGATGCGTCAGCTCGGCGCCATGCGCGGCCTCATGGCGAAACCGTCTGGTGAAATCATTGAGACGCCGATTACGTCGAACTTTAAAGAAGGCCTGACGGTGCTTGAGTACTTCAACTCTACCCACGGCGCTCGAAAAGGTCTCGCGGACACAGCGCTCAAAACGGCGAACTCCGGTTACTTGACGCGTCGTCTTGTTGATGTTGCTCAGGATTGCATTATTCGTGAAATCGATTGTGGCACCAAGAACGGCATTACGATGGATGCGGTGGTGCAGGGCGGCGATATTATTGTGCCGCTTTCACAGCGCATTTTGGGACGTACGCTCCTTGACGACATTGAACATCCGGAAACTGGCGAGATCCTCGGTAGAACGGGTGACCAGACTGACGAAGCGCAGGCGGAAGAAATCGAGGGCGCGGGCATTCAAACCGTTCGTGTCCGTTCAGTGCTGACTTGCGATTCAAAAATCGGCGTATGCGCATCATGCTACGGTCGTGATTTGGCGCGTGGTAGCGACGTCAATATTGGCGAAGCCGTTGGCGTTATCGCCGCTCAGTCGATTGGTGAGCCGGGTACGCAGCTTACAATGCGGACCTTCCACGTCGGCGGCACGGCGCAGGTTGGCGATACATCGTTCATCGAAGCTAGCCATGAGGGTATTATCAAGCTCGAAGGCCGCAATGTTGTCAAAAACTCGGCGGGCGACCTCATGGTCATGGGACGCAACACGCTGGTCAAAATTCTTGACGAAGCGGGTAAAGAGCACGCGTCCTATAAGGTGTCTTATGGCGCCAAGCTTCGTGTGGATGACGGCGCTGAAGTTACGCGCGGATTGCGCCTAGCCGATTGGGACCCTTACACCATTCCAATTCTTACGGAAGTTGCTGGTAAGGTGAAGTTCGAAGACTTGCAGGAAGGCTTCTCCATGCAGGTCGTCGCGGACGAGGCGACGGGTATTGCAAGTCGTGTTGTAACGGACTGGCGATCAAACCCACGTGCTGCAGACATGAAACCGGCGATCGCGATTGTCGACGAAAATGGCGAGCCGTTTAAATTGGCGAGTGGCGGCGAAGCGCGGTACATACTGCCTGTCGATGCTGTTCTGTCTGTTGAGGATGGCGACAGTATTTCGCCAGGTGATGCAGTCGCGCGTATTCCAACAGAAGGCGCCAAGACTCGCGATATTACCGGTGGTCTGCCGCGGGTTGCGGAACTGTTTGAAGCACGCCGCCCAAAAGATCACGCCATTATTGCTGATGTTGATGGCAAGGTTGAGTTTGGTCGCGACTATAAAAATAAGCGTCGCATCCGGATTATTCCGACAGACGAGAATCTGGAGCCATCGGATTACCTCGTGCCGAAGGGCAAGCATATTGCCGTTCAAGATGGCGATTTTATCGCCAAGGGTGAGTATTTGATGGACGGCAATCCCGCGCCACATGATATTCTGCAAATTCTGGGTATCGAAGCGCTTGCCGACTATCTCATTAACGAGATCCAGGAAGTCTATCGACTTCAGGGCGTTCCGATTAACGACAAGCACATCGAAGTGATCGTTCGGCAGATGCTGCAGAAGATTGAGGTCACCGATCCTGGCGAATCGCTTTTCTTAAAAGAAGAGCAAATCGACAAGCTTGAGTTTGAAGAGACAAACGCTAAGCTTGAAGATCAGGGTAAGACGCCGGCGAAGGGCGTGCCAGTGCTGCTTGGCATTACCAAAGCGTCCCTGCAGACGCGTTCCTTCATTTCCGCCGCTTCATTCCAGGAAACAACGCGTGTTCTGACGGATGCAGCAGTTAACGGGAAAATAGATACCCTGGAAGGCCTGAAAGAGAACGTCATCGTTGGCCGTCTTATTCCGGCAGGCACCGGCGGCGCGATGTCGAAACGTCAAATCGAAGCTGAGCACCGTGATCAGGCGCTTATCGCCGAACGCGAAAAACGCGCAGCTGCGTCACAGGCGATTGCAATTGAAGCCTCAGAACAAGCAGCGGCTGGCGATGATGTTGTCAGTCAGGATGCTGCCGAATAGCTTCTTTGTTGCCTTTACAGCTTTAAGACGGCGGCCTCCGGGCCGCCGTTTTCTTTTTCAGTTTATAATAGGTTGCGATTTTTTGCTCGCAGCAAGGAATGCATGGTAAAGCAGCGTTCCCCATGATTGCTCGCGGTCAAATACGACCTCAGCGCGTTTGATGGCGTTACCGGATAGTTCTTCCCAGGCGGCGGCGTCATCAATCAGGCGCGCGAGCTCATTCGTCATGGCGGACGTGGAGTCCGCCTCGAACACTGCGCAACCGCCTTTCAACAAATCCCTTGCCGGCACCACGGTGCTCATAACGGTCGGCGCCGCATGCAGCGCCGCCTCGAAACACACGAAGGCGAGCCCCTCATTAAAGCTGGTTCGCGTAGGGCAAACCAGAATGTGGCTATTGGCTAGAGCGTTGTGGACCTCCTTTGAGTCAACGTGTCCGGGCGCTTCAACGACATCTTCAAGGTTGCGGCTGGCGATTTCGTTCTGAAGAGCGCTAAGAACGGCCCCGGCGCCGAGATAGCTAAGTCTTAATCCTGGCCTGGACTGGAACAGCACCTCAAACGAGTCGAGCAGATCAAACACACCCTTCGGTTCCTCAATCCGGCCAAGATAAAGTAATCTGGTGGCCGGGCCTTTTCTTGGTCCGTTGGCGCGGGTGGTTCGTTCGATCTGCTGTGGCGTTTCGACAAAGGTTTGGAGAGCGCTCGCAGAAAGGCTTTGTAACTGGCGCTCGCATTCATGCGAGGTGCAAATGGCGGCGTCGATTGCTGTCAGCGACCGTTTGGCCAGCGTGTTTGCAAGCCTCTTTTTAAGGCTCAGGTGAGCCTCGCCCATAGGCCAGAACGTATTGTGCATGGAATAGACGATCTTAGCGTCGGACCGCTTAATCACACTCAGATGCCGAGGTTCCAGATCACTGGCGACTACCGCGATATGGGGTTTGAAGGCCCGCACAGCTTCCAGGCATGCGGTTGCATATCGTTGGCGGCCAAGGTGATAGCCAAGCCCACCGCCGCCGACTTTATAAGGCACTGTAAAAAATAGGAAATTTTCATCTTTGATGGGCGGTTGTGTCGCCTCGGCGCGGGTTACGACCTGGCCCTGCGCCCTCAGGCTCTTGCAAACCTCGAAAAACATCGTTGAGTACGCGACGCTCGGAACGCGCGGGTCAAACTCCCGCTGTTTCCAATGCTGATAAGTGGTGTGAAGATCGCCTGGTCCTGGCAAATAGGAAATCCGAAGCGAGGCGTCTTGCGCCAATCCCAGGGCGTTGCGAAGGTCGCTCGCCGCGGTATCGGGTAGCCGCAAAACCGATTCGATCGAGGTCGTCATGTTCTCAACTTGGCCAGTTCCGGTTAGGGGCTGCTTTAGCGGACTTTGAACGGTAATCATCTGTTTTGTGCGCCAATTCTGTAGCAAACAGCATGATTTTGTCGACGCAGCCAGAGACCTTTGAAATTTGTTGGAAAAAAGGCTGAAACAAGCGTTAAAAATCCTGAAGATGTATTGACCGGGGCGATTCCCCCATCTATGTATCGCGCCGCTGGAACGCTGGCAGTCAGGTCCTACCTGAAACGCAGCCATTTTTAGCTGAAGAGTATGAATTTTCGAAGCGGCGTTCCGCAAAGTCGGGGCCCGCTTGTTTGCGTCATGGAACTATCTGTTTCAGAGGCAGGCAATCAGAGTCTACGCGCGCGTTTAGAATTGGGATCCAGGAGACGCAATGCCGACGATACAGCAACTTATCCGCAAGCCGCGGAAGCCAAAGCGCCGAATTAACAAAGTCCCAGCGCTTGAGGCTAACCCTCAAAAGCGGGGGGTGTGCACCCGCGTCTATACGACGACGCCGAAGAAGCCGAACTCAGCGCTCCGTAAGGTAGCGAAGATTCGCCTGACAAACGGCTATGAGGTGATCGGCTATATCCCTGGCGAAGGGCACAATCTTCAGGAGCACTCAGTGGTTCTGATCCGCGGCGGTCGCGTTAAAGACCTTCCGGGCGTGCGCTACCACATCATCCGCGGCGTGCTCGACACCCAGGGCGTCAAGGACCGCAAGCAGCGTCGTTCGAAATACGGCGCGAAACGCCCGAAATAAGAGATAGGTTACAGAGCCATGTCACGTCGTCACAGCGCAGAAAAACGCATTGTTCATCCGGACCCCAAGTTCGGTGACAAGACAATTTCGAAGTTCATGAACTATGTAATGGTTGATGGAAAAAAGCCCGCCGCAGAGAAAATTGTCTATGGCGCGCTTGATCGTATTGAAGACAAACTGCGTCGCCCGCCGGTCGATCTTTTTAAAGAGGCGCTCGAGAACGTAACGCCGGCTCTGGAAGTGCGTTCGCGTCGTGTTGGTGGCGCGACCTATCAGGTTCCTGTTGAGGTGCGTCCCGATCGCAAGCAGGCGCTGGCGATGCGCTGGATCATTTCCGCTGCGCGCGCTCGCAACGAAACGACGATGGTTGACAGGCTGTCGAATGAAATTATGGACGCTGCGCAAAATCGTGGTGCAGCAGTGAAGAAGCGTGAGGACACGCACAGGATGGCGGAAGCCAACCGCGCATTTTCTCATTATCGCTGGTAACGAAATCAAACGAGTAAGGGCCCGCAGTCATGGCGCGCACACACGACATTAAAGACTATCGCAACTTTGGGATCATGGCCCATATCGACGCCGGTAAAACGACGACGACTGAGCGTGTTCTTTATTATACAGGCAAGAGCCACAAAATTGGCGAAGTGCATGACGGCGCTGCGACGATGGACTGGATGGAGCAGGAACAAGAGCGCGGTATTACGATTACATCCGCTGCAACGACTTGCTTCTGGAACGACAAGCGTCTGAACATCATCGATACGCCAGGCCACGTGGACTTCACTATTGAAGTTGAGCGTTCGCTTCGCGTGCTTGATGGCGCCGTTGCGCTGCTTGATGCAAACGCAGGTGTAGAGCCGCAAACTGAAACGGTTTGGCGTCAGGGCGACAAATACAACGTTCCACGCATGTTCTTTATCAACAAGATGGATAAGATCGGCGCGGATTTTTACAATTCAGTTGATACGATTCACGACCGGCTTGCAGCGAAGACTGTTGTGCTTCAGCTGCCAATTGGCGCTGAAAACGATTTTGTCGGGCTTGTCGATCTCATTAAAATGAAGGCTGTTATCTGGGAAGAGGAATCTCTGGGCGCTTCATTCCATGAAGAGGATATTCCGGCCGACCTCGCTGATAAAGCCGCCGAGTATCGCGAAAAGATGATCGAGACTGTCGTTGAGCTCGATGAAGGCGTTATGGAAGCCTATCTGGAAGGCAACGAGCCTGACACTGACACCATCAAACGCCTCATTCGTAAAGGGACGTGCGAGGTTGAATTTCATCCGGTGCTATGCGGCTCTGCGTTCAAAAACAAAGGCGTTCAGCCAATGCTTGACGCGGTTGTCGACTATCTGCCAAGCCCGATCGAAGTGCCGCCGATCAAGGGCGTTCATCCTGACACCGATGAGGAAATGGTTCGCAAGTCTTCGGACGATGAGCCGCTTTCCATGCTCGCCTTTAAGATTATGAATGACCCGTTTGTTGGCTCATTGACTTTCTGCCGTCTCTATTCCGGTGTGATGGAGCAGGGCTCCTTCGTGATGAACACGGTGAAGGGCAAAAAAGAACGCGTTGGCCGTATGTATATGATGCACTCTGATGACCGCGAGGACATCAAAGAGGCATATGCGGGTGACATTGTTGCTATCGCGGGTCTTAAAGACACGACAACGGGTGACACGCTTTGCGACGCGCAAAAGCCGGTCGTGCTTGAGCGAATGGAATTCCCGGATCCGGTTATTGAGCTTGCTGTTGAGCCGAAGACCAAAGCTGACCAGGAAAAGATGGGTATCGCGCTGCAGCGCCTTGCCGCTGAAGATCCGTCGTTCCGGGTTTCTTCTGACGAAGAGTCCGGCCAGACGATCATTAAAGGCATGGGCGAATTGCACCTCGATATTCTTGTTGATCGCATGAAACGCGAGTTCAAGGTTGAGGCGAATATTGGTCAGCCACAGGTTGCTTATCGTGAGACCATGACCCGCGAAGCGGACATTGATTATACACACAAGAAACAGTCTGGCGGTTCCGGCCAGTTTGCGCGCGTGAAGTTTCGGGTTATTCCGCAGGAAGCTGGCGCCGGGTATGAGTTTGAAAGCCAGATCGTTGGCGGGTCTATTCCCAAAGAATATATCCCTGGCGTAGAAAAGGGCATTAACTCAATTCGCGAAAACGGATTGCTGGTCGGGTTCCCGATCCTCGATTTCAAAGTCGAGCTTTATGATGGCGCCTTCCATGACGTCGACTCGTCCGTACTGGCGTTTGAGATTGCAGCCCGCGCGGCGCTTCGTGAAAACAAGGCGCAGCTTGGCCTTGCATTGCTTGAGCCTGTCATGAAGGTCGAGGTTGTAACGCCCGAAGAGCATACCGGTACGGTCATCGGCGATTTGAATTCACGTCGCGGTCAGATCCAGGATCAGGAAATGCGCGGCAATGCAAATGTGGTGCATGCAATGGTGCCGCTTGCAAATATGTTTGGCTATGTGAATAACCTCCGCTCGGCCACGCAAGGTCGTGCGAATTACACGATGCAGTTCGACCACTATGAGCAAGTGCCGAAAGCGGTTGAAGAAGAAGTAAAAGCGAAATTGGCCGGCTAGCCGGTACTTTGAGTGGGCGCCCGCCAAGTCAAGTTTACCGGGCGGCAAGTTTAACGACAGTCGTCAAGAGACGGAGAGAAGTGAAATGTCGAAGGAAAAGTTTGAACGTACAAAACCGCACGCCAATGTGGGCACGATCGGCCACGTTGACCATGGTAAAACGACGCTGACGGCGGCGATCACCAAGTATTTTGGCGACTTCAAGGCCTATGATGAGATTGACGGCGCGCCGGAAGAAAAAGCGCGCGGCATCACCATCTCTACAGCGCATGTCGAATATGAAACTGACAACCGTCATTACGCACATGTCGATTGCCCAGGCCACGCTGACTATGTGAAGAACATGATCACCGGCGCCGCGCAGATGGACGGCGCGATTCTGGTGGTGAACGCTGCTGATGGCCCGATGCCGCAAACGCGTGAGCATATTCTTCTTGCTCGTCAGGTTGGTGTTCCGGCCATCGTTGTCTTCCTTAACAAGGTTGATCAGGTAGACGACGAAGAGCTTCTCGAACTTGTTGAAATGGAAGTTCGTGAGCTGTTGTCTTCTTACGATTTCCCGGGCGACGATATTCCGATCATCAAGGGCTCCGCTCTTGCTGCGATGGAAGGCAAGGATCCGGATATTGGCGAAAATGCTATCAAGGCGTTGATGGAAGCTGTCGACAGCTACATTCCGACCCCTGAGCGTCCTGTTGACCAGCCGTTCTTGCTCCCGATCGAAGATGTGTTCTCGATTTCCGGTCGCGGCACGGTTGTTACTGGCCGTGTTGAGCGTGGTGTTGTGAATGTTGGCGACGAACTTGAGATCGTCGGCATCAAAGACACGAAGAAAACGACCTGCACGGGCGTTGAAATGTTCCGTAAACTGCTTGACCGTGGAGAAGCAGGCGACAACGTCGGCGTTCTCCTGCGTGGTATTGAGCGTGATGGTGTTGAGCGCGGTCAGGTTCTCTGCAAGCCAGGCTCAGTGACGCCACATACGAAATTTGTCGCTGAGGCTTACATTCTGACAAAAGAAGAAGGTGGTCGCCACACACCATTCTTCGGCAACTACCGCCCGCAGTTCTACTTCCGTACGACTGACGTTACCGGGGTGGTGACGCTCAAAGAAGGTACGGAAATGGTTATGCCTGGCGACAACGCCGAGCTTAATGTAGAGCTGATCGTGCCGATCGCCATGGAAGAGAAGCTTCGTTTCGCTATTCGTGAGGGCGGTCGTACGGTAGGCGCAGGCATCGTCTCGAAGATCGTCGAATAGGACACCAGGATAATAGCGCGGGTCGGCGAAAACCGGTCCGCGCTTTCGACTCATAAGAATTAAAGAGTGACACTAACCAGCGAAGCGTTTGAACTATGCAACAGAATATCCGCATCAGACTGAAGGCGTTTGATCACCGCGTGCTCGACGCTTCCACGATCGAGATCGTGAATACGGCGAAACGTACAGGCGCCGACGTTCGCGGGCCTATTCCGTTGCCGACGCGTATTGAGCGTTACACGGTCAACCGGTCGCCGCATGTAAATAAAAAGAGTCGAGAGCAATTCGAAATGCGTACGCACAAACGCATGCTCGATATTGTTGACCCGACCCCGCAGACGGTTGACGCCCTGATGAAACTCGACTTGTCGGCTGGCGTTGACGTTGAAATCAAGCTTGGCGCTTAGGAGCAATTGTAATGCGCACCGGATTGATAGCGAGAAAAATGGGAATGACCCGTATCTATTCAGATAACGGTGATCATCTGCCTGTCACAGTGATGCAGCTTGAGGGATGTCAGGTTGTTGGGCAGCGCACGCCAGAAAAGAACGGCTATGCTGCGGTTCAGCTCGGTGCAGGCGCTAAAAAAGCCAAGCGGGTCAGTAAGGCTGAGCGCGGCCAGTTCGCAAAGGCTAATGTCGAACCTAAAGCAAAGGTCGTAGAATTCCGCGTTGCTCCTGAAAACATGATCAATGTTGGCGAGGAACTGACGGCTGACCATTATTTTGCGGGCCAGTTTGTTGATGTGACCGGAACGTCAATCGGTAAAGGTTTTGCCGGAGCCATGAAGCGTCACAATTTTGGCGGTTTGCGTGCGACGCATGGCGTTTCGATTTCGCACCGCTCCCATGGTTCTACGGGGCAGTGCCAGGATCCAGGTAAAGTCTTTAAGGGTAAGAAAATGGCGGGTCACATGGGGGCGACGCGCGTCACAACGCAGAACCTTCAGGTTGTGCGCACGGATGCTGAGCGCGGGCTGATCCTTATCAAAGGCGCCGTCCCTGGCCCCAAGAGTGGTTGGGTTCTAATTAAAGACGCCGTGAAAAAGCCAACGCCGGAAAATGTCATTCTGCCAGCGGCGCTGAAGTCGGCGGCTGAAGAAGCTAAACGCATTGCCGAAGAAGCTGCTGCACAAGCTGCAGCTGAAGAAGAAGCGGCGGCGAAGGCGGCGTTGGAAGAAAAGATTGCTGCTGAGAAAGCGGCTGAGGCTGAAGCGTCGACTGACGGTGATGCTGGCGCATCTGATGACGCCGAGAAAAAAGAAGGGGACGAATAATGAAAGCTGACGTCCTCAAAATAGATAGCAAGAAAGCCGGATCGATTGATCTTGACGACGCGATCTTCGGGTTGGAGCCGCGCGCTGACATCCTTCACCGATGTGTTGTGTATCAGTTGGCCAAGCGCCAGCAGGGCACGCATAAGGTAAAAGAGCGCAACGAAGTCAGCGGGACGACCAAGAAATTTGGTCGTCAAAAAGGCAGCGGCGGCGCGCGCCATGGTAACCGTAAGGCGAATATCTTCCGCGGCGGCGGCAACGCGCATGGTCCGCGTCCCCGGTCTCATGCGATCAGCCTGCCAAAGAAGGTCCGCCGTCTTGCATTGAAGCATGCATTGTCATCCAAGCTCGCCAGCGGATCGCTCATTATCATTGAAGAAGCAAAAATCAGTGACGGAAAGACAAAGTCAGTTGTGGATGCTTTTGCAAAACTGAATTTGGACAATGCGTTGATTGTTGATGCTCAGGTTGATGACGGTTTTGGCCGTGCCGCCCGTAACGTTCCGGGCGTGGACTTGCTCCCGGTTATGGGCGCCAACGTCTATGATATTTTGCGCAAGAAACAGCTTGTACTGACTAAGGCGGCTGTTGAAGGGCTGGAGGCGCGCCTCAAATGAGTAAAAAAGTAAAAAAGCCAGAGGGCGTTGAAGCGCATTACAATACGTTGATCGCACCTGTGATTACAGAAAAGTCGACAATTGCTTCGGAAAACAATCAGGTTGTATTTCAGGTGCCTCTCGAGGCGACAAAGCCGGAAATCAGCGAAGCCGTTGAAACGCTGTTTAAGGTCAAGGTGAAAGCGGTCAACACGCTTCGCTCAAAAGGCAAGAAAAAGCAGTTTCGAGGCCGGCCCTATACGCGGTCTACAGTGAAAAAAGCGATCGTAACGCTTGAAGAAGGTCACGCGATTGACGTGACGACAGGACTTTAACGGACGGGTTTTGAGAACAATGGCTCTACGGAAATTCAAACCGACGACCCCTGGACGCCGCCAGCTTGTACTGGTGGATCGGAGCGAGCTCTGGAAGGGTAAGCCAGTCAAGGCGTTGACGGAAGGTCTCAACGGTAAAGCTGGTCGTAACAACACGGGCCGGATTACGGTGCGTCGTCGTGGCGGCGGCGTAAAAAAGACCTATCGTATTGTTGATTTCAAGCGTCGCAAGTTTGATATCGAAGCGAAGGTTGAGCGTTTGGAATATGATCCGAACCGTTCTGCTTTTATCGCTCTCGTAAAATATCTTGATGGCGAGTTCGCGTACATCCTGGCTCCGCAGCGCATTAAGGCTGGCGATAGACTGATTGCTGGTGAAAAGGTTGACGTTAAGCCTGGCAATGCAATGCCGCTGAAGTCTGTTCCGGTCGGCACGATTGTGCACAATGTTGAATTGAAGCCTGGTAAAGGCGGTCAGATTGCACGCTCCGCCGGCGCTTACGTTCAACTGGTTGGTCGCGACAGCGGCATGGCGCAGGTTCGCTTGCAATCCGGCGAGGTTCGCCTTGTTCCCGGTGAATGTATGGCGACCATTGGCGCTGTATCGAACCCCGATCACATGAACCAGTCGATCGGCAAAGCCGGACGCAATCGTCATAAAGGCAAGCGGCCATCCGTACGCGGCGTGGTGATGAACCCGGTTGATCACCCGCATGGCGGCGGCGAGGGCCGAACTTCTGGCGGTCGTCACCCGGTTACGCCCTGGGGCAAGCCTACCAAGGGCGCCAAGACCCGAAACAACAAACAAACCGATAAGCTCATTCTGCGTTCGCGTCATGCGCGCAAGAAGAAGAAATAGGACTGCGGAGTTTACCCTATGCCACGTTCAGTCTGGAAAGGCCCATTTGTCGATCGTTTCCTTTTGCAAAAAGCAGAGGATTCCCAAGGCGGCAAGCACAAGGGCGGCATCAAGACCTGGTCGCGCCGTTCGACGATTTTGCCACAATTCGTCGGACTGACCTTTAATGTTTATAACGGCCAGAAGTTCATTCCGGTCCATGTGACCGAGGATATGGTCGGGCACAAGCTTGGCGAATTTTCTCCAACCCGGACCTATTTTGGTCACGGCGCGGATAAAAAGGCGCGGAGAAAGTAGTCATGGGCCAGAAGAAAAACGAACGTCGCTTTAGCGACACTGAGGCGATGGCGAAAGGTCGAATGATCAAAACTTCGCCACAGAAGCTGAACCTTGTGGCGCAAATGATCCGCGGTATGCCAGTTGAAAAGGCGCTGGCGGAGTTGACCTTTTCGCGCAAGCGCGTAGCGCAGAACGTCAAGAAGGTTCTGGAAAGCGCGATTGCTAATGCCGAAAACAACCATGACCTTGATATTGACGCTTTGGTTGTGGACAAGGCGTTCGTTGGCAAGAACATCGTAATGAAGCGCTGGCGCGCGCGTGCTCGCGGTCGCGTTGGCAGAATTCAAAAGCCGTTTTCGGAAATCACCATTGTGGTCAAAGAAGTTGAGGAGGCCGCTTAATGGGCCAGAAAGTAAACCCTATTGGCTTGCGCCTTGGCATCAATCGCACGTGGGACTCGCGTTGGTTTGCCGGCAAAAGCGCTTATGGCGACCTTCTTCATGAAGATCTTGCGATCCGCAAGTATTTGGAGAAACGTCTGGCGCAAGCTGGCGTCTCAAGCATTATTATTGAGCGTCCACACAAAAAATGTCGCGTAACAATCTATACAGCGCGGCCGGGTGTCGTGATTGGCAAAAAAGGCGCTGATATTGAAAAGCTGCGCCAGGAGCTTTCAAAGCTTTCGTCTTCCGAAACTGTTCTCAATATCGTTGAAATCCGCAAGCCGGAAGTTGATGCGATGCTCGTTGCTGAAAACATTGCGCAACAGCTTGAGCGCCGGGTTGCTTTCCGCCGCGCGATGAAGCGCGCTATGCAAACTTCGCAGCGCATGGGCGCGCTGGGTATTCGTGTGAATGTTGCGGGCCGTCTTGGCGGCGCTGAAATCGCACGAATGGAGTGGTATCGCGAAGGCCGTGTGCCTTTGCACACGCTCCGTGCCGACATTGATTACGGCGTTGCCACTGCGCGTACAACCTATGGCGCGATCGGCGTGAAAGTCTGGATTTTTAAAGGCGAGATCATGGAACACGATCCGATGGGTCATGAGAAACGCCTTATCGATGCGCAGACCGGCGGTGTTGGCCAGTCGCGTCAACCGCAGCGTGCATAACGGCTAAGTGCCTGGAGATTTGTTGGAATGCTTCAACCGAAAAAAACAAAGTTCCGTAAGCTGCATAAGGGGCGCATTAAAGGCGTCGCCAAAGGCGGTTCTGCGCTGAATTTCGGCTCGCACGGTCTTAAGGCTTTGCAGCCGGAGCGTGTCACTGCGCGGCAGATCGAGGCGTCTCGCCGAGCCATTACGCGCGCGATGAAGCGCCAGGGCCGCGTTTGGATTCGCATTTTCCCGGACACTCCGGTTTCCAAGAAGCCGACGGAAGTCCGCATGGGTAAAGGCAAAGGCTCAATTGAATTCTGGGCGGCGAAGGTAAAGCCTGGCCGGATCATGTTTGAGATCGACGGCGTACCTGATGATATTGCGCGCGAAGCGCTGGCGCTGGGCGCTGCGAAGTTGCCGATTAAAACGCGCATCGTAACGCGCATTGGCGAGTAAGGAGCACTTGCAATGAAAGCGAGCGAAGTCCGCGATATGACGAACGATGAGTTGAAAGACAAGCTTCTGCAACTCAAGAAAGAGCAGTTCAATTTGCGTTTCCAGAAGGCGTCTGGCCAGTTGGAAAAGACAGCGCGGATTGGTGAAGTACGCCGTGAGATTGCACGGGTTAAAACGGTTCTTGGCGAGAAGCGCCAAGCAAACGCAAGCTAGGAAGAAGAGGCGAGAGCATGCCTAAACGCATCCTTCAGGGAGCTGTTGTCAGCGACAAAGGCGAGAAAACGGTTGTTGTTCGTGTGGAGCGTATTTTTACGCACCCGCTCTTCAAAAAGACCGTGCGCCGTTCGAACCGCTTTCATGCGCATGACGAGGGCAACGCCTACAAAGTTGGCGATTTGGTGCAAATTCAGGAATGCGCGCCAAAGTCAAAATTGAAGCGTTGGGAAGTTATTGGCCTCGGATCAAAGGCATAAGAGAGTTTGCGGCTGAATGGCCGCAGTGATTTGGATGTTTAACGGGTCTTCGGGCCCATCAGGAGGATCGTCATGATCCAGATGCAGTCAAATTTGGACGTTGCCGATAACTCGGGCGCGAAGCGCGTTCAGTGCATCAAGGTCCTTGGCGGCGCCAAGCGTAAATATGCTGGCGTTGGCGACATTATCGTCGTTTCGGTGAAAGAAGCTATTCCGCGTGGCCGTGTGAAAAAGGGCCAGGTGATGAAGGCGGTTGTTGTTCGCACGGCAAAGGACATCAAGCGGCGTGACGGGTCTGTTATTCGTTTTGACCGCAATGCTGCTGTTCTAATCAACAACAATAAAGAGCCGGTCGGCACTCGTATCTTTGGCCCGGTAACGCGCGAACTGCGCGCCGCCAAACATATGAAAATCGTGTCGCTCGCGCCGGAGGTGCTGTAATGGCTGCCAAGATTAAAAAAGGCGACAAGGTTGTCGTGCTTGCGGGGAAAGACCGCGGTGCAGAAGGTGAAGTAATTCAGGTTATGCCACAGGATGACCGTGTCGTAGTGCGGGGCGTAAACCTGATAAAAAAGCATCAGCGCCAAACACAGACGGAACAAGGCGGCATAATTTCGCGCGAAGCGTCAATTCACATTTCGAATGTGGCGCTGAAGGACCCGTCTTCGGGTAAAGCGACGCGTGTTGGTTTCAAGATTGACGATGGTAAGAAGGTGCGGATCGCGAAAGCGTCCGGCGAGGTTATCAATGGCTGAAGCAAACGGATATGAACCGCGTCTAAAGACGCTTTATCGCGACGAGATTCGCGACAAGCTGAACGAGAAGTTCAGTTATAGGAATGCCATGATGACGCCTTCCCTTGAGAAGGTTGTGATCAATATTGGCGTTGGTGATGCTGTGAATGACCGCAAGGCGGTTGATGCGGCGTTTGAAGATCTTACGCGGATTGCGGGGCAAAAGCCTGTCATCACAAAAGCCAAGAAATCCATCGCAGGGTTTAAGCTGCGTGAGGGTATGGCGATAGGCGTAAAAGTCACGCTTCGCAAAGACCGCATGTACGAATTTCTTGATCGTCTCGTCACAATCGCGCTGCCGCGGGTTCGAGATTTCCGTGGTTTGAACGCGAAGAGTTTTGACGGTCGAGGCAATTACGCAATGGGCTTGAAGGAACACATCGTGTTCCCTGAAATTGACTACGACAAAGTTGATAAGGTCCGGGGCATGGACATTATTGTTTGCACGACTACGGATTCAGATGACGAGGCGCGCGAGCTTTTGCGGGGATTCAATTTCCCGTTTCGAAAATAGGCCGAATAGAAACGGCCACGATTGAGCCAGGTCCGTATTGTGCGGAAACCGGTTTGAGAAGGAGATAGAATGGCTAAGAAATCGATGATCGAACGCGATCTTAAACGTCGCCGTATGGCGAAGAAGTTTGAGTCCAAGCGTAATCGGTTGAAGGAAATTATTAACGACAAGGAAAAGCCAGGGGAAGACCGCTTTACGGCTGCTCTGCGACTTGCGGAACTACCGCGTAATTCCTCCAAGACCCGTATTCGGAACCGTTGTCTCGTGACGGGCCGGCCGCGGGGATATTATCGCAAGCTGAAAATGTCTCGGATTGCACTTCGTCAATTGGGTTCGGATGGCAAGATTCCGGGCCTCGTGAAATCAAGCTGGTAAGGGAGCCGATCGACTATGTCTATCAATGATCCTATCGGCGATTTGATAACCCGCATTCGAAATGCGCAGATGCGCCGACATTCTTCAATGTCTGTACCTGCTTCGAAATTGCGTGGCTGGGTGCTCGATGTTCTTCAAACTGAAGGGTATATTCGAGGCTATTCCCGCATTGAACAGGATGGCGAAAAACCGGTCTTCGATGTTGAGCTGAAGTATTTTGAAGGCGCTCCGGTCATTCAAAAGATCAAGCGCGTTTCAAAGCCAGGACGTCGCGTTTATTCCTCCGTGGGCGATTTGCCTTCGGTCCGGAATGGTTTGGGAATTGCGATTGTTTCCACGCCGAAGGGTGTGATGTCTGATGCAGCTGCACGCGACGCCAATGTTGGCGGCGAAGTGCTCTGTCAGGTTTACTAGGTCAGGAGCGAGGAAGATGTCCCGCATCGGAAAAAAAGCGATTGCCGTCCCAAGTGGGGTGACAGTTACGGTTGACGGCCAGTCGGTAAAAGCGAAGGGCCCGAAAGGCGAGCTTGCTTTTGTCGTTAGCGAGCTTTGTACTGTTGCCCTTGCTGATAATGAAGTGTCGGTCAAGCCGGTTGATAACTCGAAGCCCGCCCGCTCCATGTGGGGTATGAGCCGGACACAGATTTCGAATATGGTTGATGGCGTCGCCAATGAGTTCACGAAAAACCTTGAGCTTGTAGGAGTCGGTTATCGCGCACAGATGAAGGGTAACACTCTCAATCTGTCGCTCGGCTATAGCCACGAGATTGATTTTCCAACGCCGGAAGGTCTGAAAATCACCACCCCGAAGCCGACCGAAATTGTTATTTCCGGGATCGATAAACAACAAGTAGGGCAGGCCGCTGCGGTTATCCGCGCGTTCCGCCCGCCGGAGCCTTATAAAGGCAAAGGCGTAAAATATGCTGACGAATATATCTTCCGTAAGGAAGGTAAGAAGAAATAACGCTCGCGAAAAGGATTTCGGGCCATGCCTGATCAAAAGAAAGCAAAACAACAAAAACGCGCTGGACGCACACGGGGCAAGCTTGCACGTGTCTCGACAAACCGACCGCGTTTGTCGGTGTTTCGGTCGTCGAAAAACATTTCGGCGCAGATCATTGATGATCGCGCTGGGAAGACCGTTGCGTCCGCATCATCGCTTGATGAAACGCTGCGCAAGGATCTTTCGAAAGGGTCTGACGCAGATGCGGCGGCGCATGTCGGCAAGGCGCTCGCTGAGCGCGCGATCAAAGCGGGCGTTAAAGACGTGGTCTTTGACCGCGGCGGTTATATGTATCACGGTCGGATTAAAGCGCTTGCGGATGCCGCGCGCGAAGCCGGTCTTAATTTCTAAGGGAGCAGAGTTTCATGGCGCGTGATGATAGACGTGGACGCGGCCGAGGCCGGGGCGAGCGCGAAGATCGCGATGAGTTTGTTGACAAGCTTGTTGCGATTAATCGCGTTGCGAAAGTCGTCAAGGGCGGCAAGAATTTCGGTTTTGCGGCGCTTGTTGTGGTCGGTGACCAGAAAGGCCGCGTAGGCTTCGGCAAGGGTAAGGCGCGCGAGGTTCCGGAAGCTATCCGTAAAGCTGCGCAGGAGGCAAAGCGCAACCTGGTTCGCATTCCTTTACGTGAAGGCCGGACGCTGCATCACGATGCTCAGGGCCGTTGGGGCGCCGGAAAAGTCGTTTTGCGTGCGGCGCCGCCAGGAACCGGTATTATTGCCGGCGGTCCGATGCGTGCGATTTTTGAAACTCTTGGCATTCAGGATATCGTTGCAAAATCAATAGGTTCGTCAAATCCTTACAATATGGTGCGCGCAACAGTAGACGCTCTGAAAAACCAAACCAGCCCACGCTCTATTGCTTCGAAGCGCGGCAAGAAAGTATCGGACCTTCTCTCGCGCCGTACTGGCGGCGGTGAAGCAGGCGCTGCGGATGCAGCGTAAAGGACTATAAAATGGCAGCGAAGAAAACAGTAAAAGTCAGACAGACGGGCAGCCCTATCCGGCGCCCGCAGGATCAACGCGCGACGCTGATCGGTCTTGGTCTTAACAAAATTGGTCGCGAGCGTGAATTGGAAGATACGCCTTCCGTTCGCGGCATGATCAATAAGGTGTCGCACCTTGTTGAGATAGTTGAAGAAAAATAAGCGAGGAAACGCTCATTTCATTTGAGTCCGGATAGAAAAACCAAACCCGGACATAGCAGGCGAGGCGGTTTCGACCACTGGTTGAGCTGTCGAAAGTCGAGGACATCATGAAACTCAACGAACTCTCAGATAACAAAGGCGCTCGTAAAAACCGTATGCGCGTCGGTCGGGGTATCGGATCCGGCAAAGGCAAAACTGGCGGACGCGGTGTGAAGGGGCAAAAGTCTCGTTCCGGCGTCACCGGCATTCGGGCGTATGAGGGCGGTCAGATGCCGCTTTACATGCGATTGCCGAAACGCGGATTTAACAAGCCAAACCGGCAGAAGTTTGTCGAAGTCAATATTGGCCGTCTGCAGACCGCTGTTGACGCTGGCAAACTTGACGCAAGCAAAAAAGTGGATGCTGAAGCGCTGGTTGAGGCCGGCGTTGTTCGCCGCGCGCAGGACGGCGTGCGGTTGCTAGGTAATGGCAAACTTGAAGCCAAACTTGACCTCGTGGTCGCTCATGCGTCAGCCGGCGCCAAGGCCGCCGTTGAAAAGGCTGGCGGTTCCGTAGCGGTTCAAGGCGAGAAATAGGATTTTCATGGGGTTGCGGTCGAGCGCTGCAGCCGCCACATGGCGTCCATCGTTATTTACGCCAGACAGGTGACTTGCTGAAATGACATCCGCAGCAGAACAATTTGCGTCGAACATTAATTTTGCTTCCTTCGCCAAAGCGGAGGAGCTGAAAAAACGCTTGTTGTTTACGCTCGGCGCACTGATCGTCTATCGCCTTGGAACGTTCGTGCCGATCCCGGGGATCGACCCGGTTGCGTTCAGTCAAGGTTTCCAGAGTCAGCAAAGCGGCCTTCTGGGGACATTGAATATCTTCGCTGGCGGCGCGGTTGAGCGCATGGCGATCTTTGCACTCAACATTATGCCGTACATCTCTGCATCTATTATCATGCAGTTGATGTCCGCAGTTATTCCATCGCTTGAGGCGATCAAAAAAGAAGGCGAACAGGGCCGGCGTCAGATCAACCAGTACACCCGCTACCTCACTGTCTTCCTTGCGACAATGCAGGGTTATTTTATCGCTGTGAGTTTGCAGGGACAGGGTTTTGCAACAAGCCCGGGACCATTCTTCTTGCTGACGACGGTTGTTACGCTTGTTGGCGGCGTCATGTTCCTGTTGTGGCTTGGTGAGCAAATCACAGCTCGTGGCGTCGGCAACGGGGTTTCGCTGATCATCTTTGCGGGTATTGTCGCGGAACTGCCACGGGCTATCGCGGGCCTTCTTGATCAGGGTCGAACAGGCGCTGGCGTCGGCGGCGGCGCCATTTTGATCATCGCGGCGTTGGCGCTGGCGTTGATTGCTTTCGTTGTTTTCATTGAGCGATCACAGCGCCGGATTATTGTTCAGTATCCGCGCCGACAGGTTGGTCAGCGCATGACGCAAGGCGAGAAATCGCACCTGCCGTTAAAGCTTAACGTATCTGGCGTTATTCCACCGATTTTTGCATCATCGCTCTTGCTCTTGCCGGCGACTGCGTTTGGCGCAATCGGCGAGGGTGCGCCGGCCTGGCTTGAAACGCTGCAATTCATGTTTGCGCCTGGTCGTCCCATGTATATCGCGTTTTACGCGGCGCTGATTATTGGCTTCACGTTCGTCTACACCTCGGTCGTCTTCAATGTTGAAGATGTTTCGGACAATCTGAAAAAATATGGCGGGTTCATCCAGGGGTACCGCCCTGGCGCACGCACTGCTGAGTATCTTGATTTTGTTCTGACGCGTCTGACAGTGATTGGCGCCATGTATCTGACTTTTGTCTGCATTCTGCCGGAAATATTAAAGGCTGGATACAGCCAGTCGATCCCGGTTTATATAGGCGGCACATCCCTCCTTATCGTCGTCTCTGTGACGCTGGATACCGTATCGCAGATTCAGGGCCACCTGGTCGCCCAGCAATATGAAAGCCTGATCAAGAAATCCAAACTTCGCGGGGGGCGGCGATGATCGTCATCCTTCTGGGTCCGCCTGGCGCCGGCAAGGGCACGCAGGCTGCTCATATTGTGAAAGAGTATGGGATTCCCCAACTCTCAACCGGCGATATGCTGCGCGCGGCTGTGGCTGCGCAAACGCCGGTTGGTAAGCAAGCCAAGGCGATTATGGACGCTGGCAACCTGGTTTCGGACGATATTGTCGCCGCAATTGTTGAAGAGCGGATCGAGGAAGACGACTGCGCCCCTGGATTTTTACTCGATGGCTTTCCACGCACCGTCGCTCAAGCTGAAATGCTGGACGCCATGCTTGAGAAAAAAGGGCGGGCCCTCGATTTCGTGATCGAGCTCCGGGTCGATGAAGATGCTCTTCTGGACCGATTGCGTAATCGAATCGCAGAGACAAAGGCGCGGGGCGAGGAGCCCCGAAAAGACGACAATGAAGAGACGTTCAAGCACCGCTTGAACGTCTATCAGGAACAGACTGCCCCGCTAATACCCTACTATGAAAAACAGGGGAAATTGGCGGTTTTGGATGGCATGGGGTCGGTTGAAGCTGTTTCAGCTGAAATTGACGCTGTGCTAGGTAAAATCGGGCGCAAATAGGCCCGAAAGACGGTTGACGGCGCAGCGCGCGTAGCTATATCTACCCGCTCTCCGCCATCAGGAGGCAAGCTCGCTCGGCACGGGATTTCATCGCGCCGTCGCGGGCTTCATTGCATGAAACACGGCGCGCCCGGCCGGACTTGCTAGGGGCGGAGAAGGACAGAAAAGGAACGACCCGTGGCCCGAATTGCAGGCGTTAACATTCCAACGAACAAGCGCGTCACCATCGCGCTGCGTTATATTCATGGCATAGGTCCGGCGAAAGCGTCTGAGATCTGCGAAAAAGTGGGTATCGCGGCGGAGCGCCGCGTTAACGAATTGTCAGACTCAGAGGTTTTGCAGATTCGCGAGACCATCGACGCGGATTATATGGTTGAAGGTGACCTTCGTCGCGAAGTCGCCGTGAACATCAAACGCCTTATGGATCAGGCCTGCTATCGTGGCTTGCGCCATCGCCGCGGGCTTCCGGTTCGCGGTCAGCGTACGCACACCAATGCGCGCACGCGCAAAGGGCCCGCCAAACCAATCGCCGGCAAAAAGAAATAGGGATTTACAAATATGGCTAAACAACCGGCGGCTCGCGTAAAACGTCGTGAGCGAAAAAACATCTCCTCTGGCGTCGTGCATGTGAATGCTTCGTTCAACAATACTGTTGTTACGATCACTGACGAACAGGGAAATACGATCTCCTGGTCTACTGCGGGCGGTATGGGCTTTAAGGGCTCGCGTAAATCAACCCCTTACGCAGCTCAGCTTGCAGCGGAAGACGCCGCTAAAAAAGCTATGGACCACGGTATGCAGACCGTGAATGTAGAAGTGCGTGGACCGGGTTCTGGGCGGGAGAGCGCATTACGCGCTCTGCAGTCGGCCGGTCTGACCGTATCCATGATCCGCGACGTCACGCCAATTCCCCATAATGGCTGTCGTCCGCGCAAACGCAGACGCGTTTAACTAACCCCTTTAAATTAAGAGAGCCACTCGCCTTATGGATTCTATACAAATTCTCGAAAAGAACTGGCAGGAACTCATTCGCCCGTCAAAACTTGTGGTGACGCCAGGCGCTGATTCCACGCGGCGCGCGACCATCGTCGCGCAACCTCTTGAGCGTGGTTTTGGCCTGACGCTTGGCAATTCCCTGCGCCGGATTTTGATGTCTTCACTTCAGGGCGCTGCGGTCACATCAATTCAGATCGACGGCGTGGTGCATGAATTTTCATCGATTCCTGGTGTTCGCGAGGACGTCACGGATATCGTTCTTAATGTGAAACAGCTCGCATTGCGCACGCATTCAGATGGTCCAAAGCGTCTTGTCCTCAAGAAGAGCACGCCGGGCCTCGTAACGGCTGCGGATATTGAAGAGACCTCCTCTGTTGAGATTCTCAACAAGAACCACGTGATCTGTCACCTTGACGAAGGCGCTGATCTGCGTATCGAACTGACGGTCAATGCCGGCAAAGGATATACGCCTGCTGAGCAGAACCGCCCTGAAGACGCGCCTATCGGGTTGATCCCTGTAGACAGCCTTTACAGCCCGGTCAGCCGCGTTGCTTATCGTGTCGAGAACACCCGCGAAGGTCAGGTTCTTGACTATGACAAGCTGACAATGGAAGTCGAAACAGACGGCTCTATTTCTCCTGAAGACGCAGCGGCTTATGCGGCGCGTATTCTGCAGGACCAGTTGCAGATCTTTGTGAACTTTGATGAGCCGAAGAAAGACTTTGGCGGCGAAGCTCGGGAGGAACTTCCGTTCAACCCGGCGCTGTTACGCAAAGTTGATGAGCTGGAGCTTTCTGTCCGGTCTGCGAACTGTTTGAAGAACGACAATATCGTTTACATTGGCGATTTGATCCAGAAGACCGAAGCGGAGATGCTTCGCACGCCAAACTTTGGTCGCAAGTCGTTGAACGAGATCAAGGAAGTGCTTGCAGGCCTCGGCCTTCATCTTGGTATGGATGTGCCGGACTGGCCGCCCGACAATATCGAAGAACTGGCGAAGAAATTCGACGAATAAGCTGACGATCAGTCAGGCTAAGGAGAAAAGTCATGCGGCACGGGATGGCGCAACGAAAATTGAACCGCACGCACGAGCATCGCAAAGCTATGTTCGCCAATATGGCCTGTGCGCTGATCAAGCATGAGCAGATTACGACTACGCTGCCAAAGGCAAAAGAACTGCGGCCGATCGTTGAAAAGCTTGTGACTAAGGCAAAGCATGCAGCGACGGACGAAGGTCAGGCGTTGCATCTGCGCCGCCAGGTTGTTTCGTCCATTCGCGACAAAGACATGGCGAAAAAGCTTTTTGATACGCTGGGCCCGCGATATGCGGAACGTGATGGCGGTTACATTCGCATTATGAAAGCGGGCTTTCGCTATGGCGATAATGCGCCGCTGGCGGTTATTGAATTTGTCGATCGCGATGAGGACGCCAAGGGTCAGGATTCCGGTCCTGTAATCGGCGCTGAGGATGACGACGACGAATTATAAGTTTCAGCTTATCCGCTACTTGGCCATGCGGATACGATATTGAATTAGGGGCGCGCGAGATGATAATCTCGCGCGTCCCTTGCGTTTGGAGGATTATCTATGCTTCGCGTCTTTCTTACATGCGCCAGCGCGCTCCTTATTTCGTTCTCAAGCGCCTGCGGTCAGCCTGCGCCTGACGAGGCTGTTCCCAGTGTTGAGGAAATGGACGGCGATGCAATTTCGCTCGCTCCGCGTGTTGCGCCGCAATCCATGGCGGAGGTTAAACTTTCATTTGCGCCTGTCGTTGAGCGCGCGGCTCCAGCTGTTGTGAATATCTATACGCGCCGTGTTGTTCAGCAGCGTAGCCCGTTTGCAGGCGATCCGTTTTTTGAGCGTTTTTTTGGTGGGGGATTCGATGCGCCGCGAGAGCGTGTCCAAAACTCCCTGGGGTCAGGAGTGATCGTGAGTCCCGATGGCGTTGTTGTAACTAACAATCATGTCATCGAAGGCATGACAGAGATTAAGGTCGTGCTTAATGACCGACGCGAATACAACGCCGAGCTTGTCCTTGCAGATGCGCAAACAGATCTGGCGGTTCTTCAGATTGACGTTGATGAACCTCTGCCGTTTTTGAATTTCGCCAATTCGGACTCAATTGAAGTGGGTGACGTTGTTCTCGCCATTGGTAACCCGTTTGGCGTCGGGCAGACGGTCACAAACGGTATTGTTTCTGCGCTTGCGCGCACCGCAGTTTCTGTCTCCGATTATCAGTTCTTCATCCAGACCGACGCCGCAATTAATCCAGGCAATTCCGGCGGCGCCCTGATCGATATTGATGGCCGGCTGGTAGGCGTCAATACGGCCATCTACTCGAGGTCCGGCGGATCAAATGGCATTGGCTTCGCCATTCCATCGCGCCTTGTCCAGCAGGTCATTAAGTCCGCTATCAGCGGGACAGCGCTGGTGCGTCCTTGGGTCGGGGCGTCCAGCAGTACGGTTACGTCTGACATGGCGAAGGCGTTAAAACTCGATCGGCCAGCCGGGGCGATTGTCGATGATATCTGGCCGCGAGGCCCGGCCGACAGGGCCGGGATTAAAGCTGGGGACGTCATTATCGAAGTTAATGGACAGCCGGTTTATGATGCTGAGACGTTGCGATATCGTGTCGGCGTCAACAGTGACGGGGATAGCGCGGGCATTGTTTATGTGCGCAGTGGAAAAATCCGCAATGCTGAAGTTGTCTTAGAATTACCGCCGGAGGAGCCTGGACGCGACCCACGATCATTGGAAGGCAATCACCCGCTGAATGGCGTCACAGTCGATAACCTCTCTCCTCGCTACAGTGAAGAACTCGGTCTAGACCCGCTTTCAAAGGGCGTTGTTGTCTCGGAGGTGACGGCGCGGTCATTCGCTGCACGTCGGGGGCTTAGGCCAGGTCATAAAATCCTTTCCATTAATGGGGAAGCTGTTCGCACCAGCGCAGACCTTGAACGTGAGATTTTAAAGTCTGTTCGCAGTTGGGAACTTGAAATTGATAACGGCGGGCGAGTTGTGCCCTGGCGAGTGGGCCGGTAAAATTCAATGGGCGATCTTTTCAATGCGGCGGGACTGGATGACGGCACGCCCCGCCCGCTTGCCGATCGCTTACGCCCGACCACACTTGCCGATGTTGTTGGACAAGATCACCTGCTCGGAGAAAATGCGCCCTTGAAACGCATGCTTGATGCAGGGCGTATGTCGTCACTCATCCTTTGGGGCCCGCCTGGCGTAGGGAAGACGACAATTGCAAGGCTTCTGGCGACGGACGCCAAGCTTGAGTTTGAACAGATTTCTGCAATTTTTTCCGGCGTCGCAGATTTGCGGAAAGTATTCGAACGGGCCAAAGCGCGCCGCGCCGCCGGCAAAGGCACGCTCCTTTTTGTTGACGAAATTCACAGATTCAATAAAGCGCAGCAGGACGGTTTTCTCCCGCATGTAGAGTCCGGCGTTATCACTCTTGTGGGCGCGACGACAGAAAATCCGTCCTTTGAATTGAACGCCGCTTTGCTATCGCGCGCTCAGGTTTTTACGCTTAACCGCCTTGACGACGAAGCGTTAGAGAAATTGCTCCAGCGTGCGGAAGATGAAGAGGACCGATCGCTACCGCTTTCTGACGATGCGCGAAGAATGTTGCGTCGTATGGCTGATGGTGACGGACGATTTGTCCTTAATCTGGCGGAAGAATTGTTTGCGGAACCGATAGGGCGTGCACCAATTGAAGAGCAAGAACTCGGCGCAATCGTTCAGCGCCGAGCGCCAATTTACGACAAAGGGCAGGAATCACACTATAATCTTGCGAGTGCATTGCAGAAATCTATTCGTGGGTCTGATGTCAATGCAGCGCTTTATTGGGCGGCGCGTATGTTGGTGGGCGGTGAAGACCCACGCTTTATATTGCGACGCCTTGTGGTGATCGCCTCTGAGGATGTCGGGAATGCAGACCCGCAAGCGTTACCTTTGGCTATTGCGGCGCAAGACGCCTATGAGTTTCTCGGTCAGCCGGAAGGCGAAATCGCGATCGGTCAGTTGGTTGCGTATCTTGGAACTGCGCCAAAATCAAATCGTTCCCACGTCGCGTTTAAAAAAGCCAAGGTCGCAGCGCGTGAAACCGGATCGCTGGCGCCGCCGCCACACGCGATGAATGCGCCGACAAAGCTAATGAAGTCGCTCGGATATTCCGATGGCTATGTCTATGATCACGATCAGGAAGACGGGTTTGCCGGTTTGAACTATTTCCCACCGGATATGACACGCGAAAAGTTTTACCAGCCCTCCGGCTTTGGTTTTGATAAAGAGATCGCCAAACGGCTTGAATACTGGGATCGCAAGCGCGCAAGCAAACAGAGTGAAAAATGATGACCGCTGCAACGAAGCATGATGAGTTTGAGTAATGCTTGCTAATCTACTTGCGGCGAAGGGTGCATTCGTTGGCGGATGGTTTGTGCTTTTATTTTTAGGGGAACGGTTTTTCCGTGCAGCCCCGCCTCCGTCTTCCCATAACCGCATTTTTCGAAATGCAGGTTTGTGGTTACTGACGATTGTATTTTCAGTTGGCGTTGTGGCGCCAATGACGGCATGGGGGGTGAATCAGTCACTATGGGACCGCCCTGGCTGGATGGTTGCCGGCGCAGCCGGTGCAGGTTTTATCCTGCTCGATTTGATCATTCTTGACTGCTGGGTTTATTGGCTGCATCGAGCTTACCACAAAGTGCCCGTGATGTGGCGACTGCATGAGGTCCATCATCGCGATGAATTTCTGGACACCACGAGTGCGATGCGTTTTCACATAACTGAAATTCTGCTTTCAGCCTCATTACGGCTCATACTCATCGCGGTATTGGCTATTCCGTTATTGACGGTGATTCTTTTCGAAACAATCCTTCTTTTCGCGTCGTTCTTTCATCACTCGAATCTGCGATTGCCCGCCAGGTTGGAAAAGGTTTTATCTTGTTTTGTTGTTACGCCGTCGATCCACTGGGTTCATCACCACGCTAAAATCAGTGATACGAACTCCAACTATGCTGCGTGTTTAAGCCTTTGGGATAGAGTGTTCCGCTCAAAGAGTTCGATGAAACGTACGCCCGAAATGAAAATCGGCATCCAAGGCCTTGAAGATAAGGGATTTATTGAGTTGTTGATGATGCCTTTCAGAGGGGCTTCGATATGAACGGCGGCGCTGTCTGGTTGGCGATTGCGGCCGGCGGCGCCATTGGCGCCATGGCCCGGCATGCTGTGTCGCGTGTCGCGTTGCATTTGCTCGGTCCGAATTTTCCCTGGGGCACGCTGTCAGCAAATATCGCTGGTTCATTCGCAATGGGCCTCATTATTGTCTGGCTCGCTGCGCGAGAGCCCAATACTCCGGCGTTAAGGGCGTTTCTGGTCGTCGGTCTTCTTGGCGCATTTACGACGTTTTCAACTTTTTCCCTTGACGTTGTGACGCTCTACCGCGATCGCACTGTGTTTGATGCGGGTGCATACTTATTTGCGTCTATGATTCTATCAATTGCTGGATTGATAGTTGGATTGATCATTGGGCGTCATGTCACATGAGCGGTGTGTCTAAGAAAATTGTTCTGCCTGATGAGGCGGGCATGCGTTTGGACCGCTGGTTCAAGACACACTTTCCAACAGTTAGACATGGCGAGCTGGAAAAGTTGTTGCGCAAAGGGCAGGTTCGCGTTTCTGGGGGGAGGGTGAAGTCAAACAGGCGGCTTGAGCCTGGTGAAGAAGTCCGCATACCGCCCATACCTAACGATCTCTCGACGCCAAAACCGGCAAAGCCATTTAGAAAGAGCGATGCAGAGGCGCTGAAAGACATTATCCTGTACGAAGATGAGTCGCTGATTGCATTGAATAAACCCTTCGGATTGGCGGTTCAGGGTGGCACAAATACCAAGCGGCACATTGATGGCATGCTGGCGTCATTTGGCGCTCGGGATGACGAACGGCCTAAGCTCGTGCATCGCCTCGATAAAGATACCGGCGGCCTGCTGCTTGTTGCTAAAACGCGTATGGCCGCGCAGCGCCTAGGTGATGCTTTCAAATCCCATCAGGTTGAAAAAACCTATTGGGCGCTAACCGCAGGCGCGCCTCGCCCTCGGCAGGGCACGATCACAATGCCAATCGCTAAACGGATGGTTCATATTGGGGCTAAAGACACGGAACGTGTAGTCTCCGCTGATGGCAGTGATGCAAAGCCGGCGGTCACCGATTATCAAACAATGGATGAAGCAGGGCACGGCGTTGCATTTTTAGCGATGCGGCCCGTTACGGGGCGCACACATCAGCTGCGTGTTCATGCAGCTGCAATTGAATGCCCAATTATTGGTGACGGAAAATACGGAGGCGATAAGGCGCAACTTGCGGGTGTCTCGCCAAAATTACATCTGTTCTGCAGATCGATGACTTTCCCACATCCGAAGACAAGAAAAATGATGACGTTAACGGCGCCACTGACCGGGCACATGCAAGATACCTGGCGGTTCTTTGCTTTTGATGAGGCGGCGGTTTCCGAGTGGCCGGAGGGTTTGCGGTGAACGATTTGGAGCGTCATGCAAAGCGATTCTATGATGCCGTATCTATCCTGAATAAGGGTGATCGTTATGTGATTTTGCTTGATGGTCGAACAGCCCTTACGCCACAAAGAAATCCGCTTTCATCGCCATCTGAAAAATTGGCTTGCGCTGTCGCTAAAGAATGGGATTCACAAAAACCGAATATCGACCGTTCGTTGATGCCATTGACGGGCATACTGTCCGCGGCAATCGATGGCGGTGAGGCGCTGCTTAGCGAGTATCGTCAGGATATTCTTAATTATTTAGGGTCCGATCTTTTGTGTTACCGTGCTGACGCTCCACGCGCGCTCGTGTGCCGGCAAGCCGAAAAATGGGATCCATTTATACATTGGTTTAATGAGGCGTTTGGTCAAACATTGAATGTCACGACAGGGGTTATTGCGGTTCAGCAACCGAATGCAACGCTTCGCGCCGTCAGTGACGCACTCATTCATGAAGCTACTGAAGCAATACATGCATTGAGAATTGCAACCGCTTTAGCCGGATCGGCGGTTTTGGCGCTGGCGTTGTGGAAATCCGCATTTGACAAAAACGAGATTTTCAACGCGTCACGAGTTGATGAGCAGTTTCAGGCGGAACGCTGGGGCGCAGACGAAGAGGCTTCGTTGCGTGAAGAGACGCTGAGGCGCGAATTCTTGTCAGTTGCTCAGTTTTTGTCGCTTTTATAAGCCTACATCTCAATCGTTTCGCCACGATTGAGTGCGCGAAATTTGAGAAGTTCGTCGCCTTTCAGAATAGTGTCAGTATCTGCATCCATCGCATCGAAATCGAGTAAGTACTCGCGGATATAATCCTTGCGTGTAACTGTTTCCGCACCGCCCGTTAAAAACATGAACTTCTCTTTTGCGTAGGCCTCGTACTGCATTTGCGCTGTTTCCGGGCTGATCTCCGCCAGAAATGCGTCATACTGACGTTGGCGCGCAATTTCGGCGTTGGGCGCGCTGGTTTTACGTGATTCAATATCGCGCCAGCTTGCAACCAGTTCTGAGAATTCGTCCGCCGTCATTGCGCCATCACGATTAACATCGCCAATAGTGAAGTCGAGTTTGGCTTCTTCAAACGCCTCGCTTCTTGTGAGCACTTCTCCGTCAAATGCCGTTTTCAAACGTTCGAGCGTTGTGCTACCGGCTTCGGCTTCACGGTAGGGTGAAGCAGGATCATAAGTAACCGTTCGTTTTTCGGTTTCGACCACTTTGCCGTTAATAGTTCTCCGGAGGGTGAATGTCTGTTGTAACTGCTGTCGGGAGTTCAGCAAATCCGCCATCTCATCCGGGCTCGGTTCGGCAATATTTTCTTCAATGGTCCCGTCAGATTGCACAGAGGTGTCTTGTGCAGTTTCATCAGTATTCTCGGCGCTTTGCCCAGGAACCTCTACAGCACCCTCCTGTGCGTTTGCTGCTCCACAAAATGCAAATGCGCTCATACCAGCGAGAAAAAGGGTCAGCTTGCGGTGCGTCATAGCCGTGTCTCCAGTGGTGTTGGTCTGTTTGGTCTATCTTCTATCCAGCAAAAGGTTGCGATTTTTCGACGAAAGCGTGTTTTTTCGCAATTATTAAAGGGCTTTAATCTTTTCCAGCGAGCGAGCGGCAGCCACAGCGGCTTCGCGTCCGGTCCGAAATTCAATTCCGGTTAAAGCACTGACATAGCTTGTATTTGCTTGCGGCTTGGAGCCAATATCAGGAATTACCGAGGCCAGATTGCGGTCAAAATTCGCGGCTATGCGGACCATTAATGCTGGCAGCTCCCGGGTTGGAATTTTTTTCGCTCGATCTGGAAACGCTTCCACGAGAATCTCAGCGATTTCTTTTAACGACATGGTCTCTGCCGCCGCTATAAGCCGCCGTCCGCCAACTTCAGGCGTTTCAAGTGCTTTGACATGAATCTCAGCGACATCACGGACATCGACGACTGGGTAGCTGACGGGTGGTACGGCTGGATAGGCGCCGGTGAGAAACAGCCGAATAACCTCAAGAGAAGCGCCAATATCATCGTCAAGCGCGGGGCCAAGAACGAAGCCTGGATTGACGGTTGTCAGACGATGTTTGAAGCCTTCATCAGCGGCTAACGCCCAAGCCGCCTGTTCTGCTCCTGTCTTTGAAACGATGTATGCAGACAGGGCGCTCCATCCGATGTCTGTCCAATCCTCCTCGCCAACGGCCATAACTGGCGGCCGGTTTGCTCTGTACATCATAGCAGCCATCGAGGAGGTCATGACAATCTTGTCGGTCTTGCGCGCAGCACGCAAAACCCGCAAAGCGCCGTCGCGCGCTGCAGGCGTTAATGCATCTCGATCGCGAGGTTGAGCAACTGGAAACGGAGATGCAACATGAATGACGCCATTACAATCTGCGGCGGCGTCCTCCCATCCGTCATCACTGACGAGATCCGCCGCGGCAAAATCTAACCCTGTGATGTCGGCGCCAGCCGCGGCGAGCGTTTTTTCAATTTGCTCTGTCTTGTTCAGCGCCCGAACTGTACCGCGAACCGCGTAACCATTTTGGAGAAGTTTCAAAGCAATATGTTTGGCGATAAACCCGCTGATGCCCGTTATGAGGATGCGCTGCGCCATCATCCGCCTCCAGCGTTTCTGATTCGCATTAAGACAATCTCACCACTTTCAGGCGCCGCCGTCGAGCGTAGGGCCGAAGACTTTTTCAAACGCATTTCTTAAGGCCAAATCCGCATCGACCATGTTGGCAGGCAGGCCAAGGTCCGAAAGGCTTGTGACGCCAAGCCCTGTTTCATCGATCCCGCAAGGCGTGATGCCGCTAAAATGGGCCAGGTCTGGCGATACGTTCAGGGAGATGCCGTGAAAGCTCACCCATTTGCGGACTCTGACCCCAATCGCTGCGATTTTGTCCTCTTGGCGTGGGCCGCCGGCTTCGGTCCGGTCGATCCAAACGCCAACCCTGCCATCTCGCGTTTCACCTTGGAGACCGAACCCAGCCAAAGTTTCGATTATCCAGTCCTCCAAAGCGTGGACGAATGCTCTTATGTCCCGGCCGCGATGATCGAGATCCAGCATGATATAGGCGACCCTCTGGCCGGGGCCGTGATAAGTGTATTGGCCGCCCCGGCTGGTCTTAAAGACTGGAAATCTGTCTGGTGCGATCAGGTCTGAGGGCTTGGCGCTTGTGCCAGCGGTATAGAGCGGCTCATGCTCCAGAAGCCAGACAAGCTCGCGAGCGGCGCCCGCGCGGATCTGCGCAACGCGGTCTTCCATGAATTCCACGGCCGCTGAATAGGGGATGAAACCCTCTGTAACCCGCCATTCTACAGGTTTGGCGGATTTTAGTTGAGCTGGTGAGGCCTTTAGTGGTGAAGACGGCGCCGCCAATAATCACTTCCTTCTACGCAAGGATTTCCTCTAATCATAAGGCGTTTGCCTTGATTTGGGAGGCTTCAGGTCAATTGAAATAGGGGTAATGCGAATCAGGCCGCCGAAATGGCTCTCCAGACGGTTTTACTGGCGGTTGAGGTCCGGGCAAGCGTACGATTCAGGCTTCACAGGGTCGAAAGCATTTGCTATCCCGCCCGTTCTCCGGAGCGATGTGCGGTCGTGGCGGAACTGGTAGACGCGCAGCGTTGAGGTCGCTGTGGAGCAATCCGTGGAGGTTCGAGTCCTCTCGACCGCACCATTCACCAAACGACGCGATGGTATTCCCGAACTAGGTTAATCAGGCACAATGCCTGCAAAGCCCGTCTCATGAACTTGAGAGGGTTGATAACCTTAGCTGCAAGCTTGGGGATTTTTGCCGCGGCGGCCTCGGCGGAAATGAGGATTGTTCGTCCGCCGGCATGTATTGGGCAGACGAGTTATCTACTCGCAGGCAATAGCGGCGCCCTGATCAGCCTCAGGCCAGACGCGCCGGACACCATAGAAAATCACGTTATCGTCTTTCGCCACCAGCCCAGACACGGATGGGCGAGCCAACGTTTGTTGAGACGGTTTGACCTGAGCCTGAATGATGGCGGGCCCCAAATTCTGAATACCGGCAGATTCTGCCGTGGGGAGGGCTAGGATGCGATTATTCCTCATTTGCCTCTCTCTCCTTTATGTCATCGGGGTGAGCTACGCTCAAAGATTCAAGGCGGCGGCTCCAGTTTGCGCAGAAGACCTGGCCTTCCTCGAGCCGGAGCCTGCTGCAGGCAGCTTTGGCGATAGTCTAAATAGTCAAAGTGCGCAGGGTGCGGATGGCGTCTACGTCCTGTCACCCCATGACAGGCAGCCGGTTGACGGCTTGACATTGGCCGCTAGAGGCTGCCGCAATGATTGGCGCGCCTCCTGATAGACATTCAGTGCGGGCCTTCCTAGAAACCTTCAGGAAGTAGACCATATTGATGACATGCGCCTCAGCCGATTTTACCTGCCGCTCCTGAAAGAAACGCCAGCAGACGCCCAGATCGCGTCCCACCGCCTAATGCTCAGGACGGGTATGATCCGTCAGGAGGGGGCCGGCATATACGCATGGCTGCCGCTCGGATTTCGCGTCCTGAAGAAAATCGAGCAGATTGTCCGCGAGGAGCAGGATCGCGCCGGCGCCGTTGAAATGCTGATGCCGACGATCCAGCAGGCGGAGCTATGGCGTGAGAGCGGGCGTTATGACGCTTATGGCAAAGAAATGCTCAGGATTACCGATCGCAGTGATAGGGAAATGCTCTTCGGGCCGACCAATGAAGAAATGATCACCGAGATTTTTCGGGCCGGCATCCGATCCTACAAGAGCCTTCCTCAATTGCTGTATCATATTCAATGGAAATTTCGTGACGAAATTCGTCCGCGCTTTGGCGTTATGCGCGGGCGGGAATTCCTGATGAAAGACACCTATTCTTTCGACATTGATGAAGAGAGCGCCCGGCGCAGCTACAATAAAATGTTCGTGGCCTATTTGCGCACTTTTGCGCGGATGGGGTTGAAATCCATCCCGATGCGCGCCGACACAGGCCCTATCGGCGGCGATCTTAGCCATGAGTTTATTGTGCTGGCGGATACGGGGGAAAGCGCCGTCTTCTGTGACAAGCGGCTTATTGATCTTGAGGTTCCCGCTAAAGACACTGATTTTGATGCTGACTTACAGCCTGTTTTTGATCAGTTCACCGCCCATTACGCGGCGACTGACGAAATGCACGATATCGAGACCTTTGAGGCTAAAGTTTCAGAAAGCGACCGAGTGTCTGCGCGCGGCATTGAGATCGGGCATATTTTCTATTTCGGAACAAAATATTCTGTTCCCATGAAAGCCTTCGTCGCGAGCCCTGATGGTAAGGATGTTCCAGTACATATGGGGTCTTATGGTGTTGGCGTATCCCGGCTACTGGGGGCTATCATAGAGGCCTATCACGATGATGACGGCTGCAAATGGCCTGTGAGCGTTGCGCCCTATCACGTCGGTGTGATTAATTTGAAATCCGGCGATGCGGCCTGCGACGCCGCCTGCGAGGCGCTCTACGCAGCGCTTGAGCAGGAAGGCGTTGAGGTTCTTTACGATGATACCGACGCCCGCGCGGGCGAAAAATTCGCCCGTATGGATCTGATTGGTTTGCCTTACCAGGTCGTGATTGGCCCGCGTGGATTGAAGGATGGCAAAATTGAGATAAAGCAACGCAGCAGTGGCGAACGCGAAGAGCACTCGCTTGAGGGAGCGCCGGCGCATCTTGCGAAGCGCGTCAAAGATGCATTGCGGGTCACATGATTTTATCCGTCGCAAAAACGAATGCGTAATTTGATTATGTTCGCCTCGATTTCGCCAATCTCGGAATGCACCAATTACCGCATGCGATTTTGTGTTTGCGAAAGAAATGCCGATGACCGTTAATAAAGGCGCGCCAACAAGGCCATTTTCGTTCTTTGAGTGGATGGTTGCAAGACGTTATCTGGGCGCCACCCGGTCAGGGAAGGGCGTCTCATTAATATCCATCATCGCCTTTGGCGGCATCATGCTCGCAGTCGCTGTTCTGATTATCGTGATGTCCGTGATGCAGGGGTTTCGTGCAAAACTGCTTGATCAAATGCTTGGCCTCAATGGCCACATCTTTGTTCAACTGGCGGACGAGAATGATAATATTGACGCCCTTATTTCCAAGATCACTGAAGTCCCCGGCGTTCTGAGCGCCGCACCGCTGATCCAGGCCCCGGTTTATGCAACAACGCCGATTGGGGAGGAGGCGGTGTTGGTTCGCGCCATGCGCCGGGATGATCTGCTGAACATCGCTGATATTACGCGTTCGGAAAGTGTCGTCAGCGGCTCTTTCGAAGGCTTTGGCGTTGGCAATTCCGGCGGCAATCAAATAGCTCTAGGGCGCCGCCTAGCTGGCGCGCTTGGGCTGCGGGCTGGCGATGGTGTGACGCTCATCACGGGCGGCGGGTCAGAGACAGCGTTTGGACGAATTCCGGTTCGATCGAAAACCTATCTGGTTGGCGCTGTTTTTGAGGTGGACAATTCTCAATACGACTCTTCAATTATATTCATGCCTTACGAACAGGCGCAGTTGTTTTTCCAAAGTTCAGGCGCAACGGAACAAATCGAAATTCGCGTTAGCGATCCGGACCGCTTCTCGCAGTATATGCCCGCGATCGAGGCGATAGCCGGCGAGCGCCGCACCAATGATTGGACACGCATCATTGGTCCTTATTTTGAGGCGCTGAAAATCGAACGCAATGTCATGCGGCTGATCTTGATGCTGATCGTCGCTATTGCAGCACTTAATATTATCACCGGCCTGGTTATGCTGGTTAAAGACAAGACAGGCGATATTGCAGTCTTGCGCACCATGGGTGCGACGCAAGGGTCGGTCATGCGCGTGTTTTTCCTTTCGGGCGCATTGATTGGAATTCTCGGCACTTTTGCGGGCGTTGTGTTAGGCGCCGTTTTTGTTCTTAATATTGATGCGATTGAAAATTTCTTTTCTGCGATATTCCAAACAGATCTGTTCAATGCCGAAATCTATTTCTTCGAAAACATTCCGGCGCAGATGCAAGTTGGTGAAGTGTTGACGATTGCAGCTTGGTCGCTCGTGATGTCGTTTGTATCAACGATTTATCCTGCATGGCGCGCCGCAAGGCTCGACCCGGTTGAAGCGCTCCGATATGAATAGAAGACTATTATGACTCTCGATCAGAAGACATTTGAACACTGGCTCCACCAGTATGGCGCCGCATGGCAGGCGCGTGACGCACATGCTTTCGCGTCGCTCTTTGAAGAAAATGGTCTTTATTACTGGACCCCGTTCGAGGATCCGAAAAAGGGCCGTGGGGCTATCGCCACAGCTTTCAACTCGGCGGTCGGGCGTCAGCGTGAAATCGATTTCGGGGCGCGACCGCTCTATGTAGAAGCGCAACTGGGGGCGGCCCATTGGAGTTGCGCCTTCACCCGCGTCACTACGGGGAAGCGAATTCACCTGGACGGAATTTTTGTCGTGCAGTTCAGCGAAAGCGGCAAGGCTTTGTCGTTTCGAGAGTGGTGGCATTCAGATGAAAGCTGACCAATCTATTGCGTTGCATCTTGACAAGATTGCGCGCCATTACGGCGAGCTTGTAATTCTCAACGATGTAGACGTTAAGCTGAAGCGCGGCGAAATCATTGCCTTGGTTGGTCCCTCCGGTTCCGGAAAGTCGTCTCTCTTGCATATCGCAGGGCTTTTGGAAGCGCCTTCGCGCGGCGAAGTTTTTATTGATGGGCGCGCAACATCGACCATGTCGGATTCGGAACGCACGCGCCTTCGGCGTGACGCCTTGGGGTTTGTGTATCAATTCCATCATCTGCTGCCGGAATTTACGGCCCTTGGAAATGCCGCTTTGCCTCAACTCATTGCAGGTGTGAAAAAAGAACTCGCCGAGGAACAAGCACAGAGGCTATTAACGGCGCTGGGGCTGGGCGAGCGATTACACCACCAGCCGGGGCAGCTCTCCGGCGGGGAACAACAAAGAACGGCGATTGCTCGTGCATTAGCGAATAAACCAGATATTCTGTTAGCGGATGAACCAACCGGCAATCTGGACCCTAAGACCTCTGACGTGGTTTTTGATGAACTTATCGGCCTAGTGCGAACGGAAGGGCTTGCAGCATTGATTGCGACCCATGACCAGCGTCTGGCAAAGCGCCTGGATCGTATTTTCGTTATTAAAGATCAAAAACTGATCGAAGTCGAGAAAGCGCCGGCTTAATTTTTCGATGCGGCGATCTGGCAGACATTCGTCGTGCCGGCGCGAAAGCCGGCCTCGCAATAAGCGAGATAAAATCGCCAAAGGCTTTTGAAGCGATCGTCGAATCCAAGCTCCTTGATATCGTTCCAGGCCGCAAGAAAACGCTGATGCCACTCGTTCAAAGTCCGTGCATAATCCTCGCCAAAGTCGATGGCGCCGCGAAACTGTAAGCCAGCTTTTTCAATATTACCTTTCAACGCGGAAGGGCTGGGTAGGACACCGCCTGGAAAAATATAACGCTGAATGAAATCAGTCGATTTCAAATAATGATCAAACATGCGGTCAGCGATCGTAATGATTTGAAGGCCTGCGATACCGCCGGGATTCAATGCACTCTGAACCTTGTCAAAATACGTTTGCCAATATTGCTTGCCAACGGCTTCAAACATCTCAATGGACGCGATTTTGTCGAATGTCTCATTGACGTCGCGATAATCCTGCAAGCGAAATTCAACCTTTTCGCTGAGGCCCTGCTCGAAAATGCGCTTACGCGCGTAGTCACATTGCGATGGCGAGAGTGTGAGGCCAGTTACTTTTGCGCCAACATTTTTCGCTGCGAATTCTGCAAACCCGCCCCAACCGGAGCCTATCTCTAAAACCGTTTCTCCGGGTCGCAAGTCTATCGCCTCCGCCAGGCTTCGGTATTTGTTAAGCTGCGCATCTTCAAGGTCATCGGTGGGCGATGGATATCGCGCTGATGAATAAGTCATCGACCGATCAAGCCACTTTTCGTAAAAGCTGTTTCCAAGATCATAGTGCGCCATAATATTTCGGCGCGATCCGGATTTTGTATTGGCGTTGAAGGCGTGCCTGATGTTGTTCAGCATATCCAGCAGGGGCGAGGCTACGAACACCTCCTGCATGTGATCTGCATTGCGCGCGAAAATATAAAGGCAGTCTGCAAGGTCCGGCGTATCCCACTGACCGTCTGCATAGCTTTCGTAAAACCCGATATCGCCGCCAAATACTGAACGCCGGGCGAAAGCGAAATCCTTGATAATGATCGTCGCTTGCGATTGGCGCTCCTCTTCTCCCTGAAATTCAATGGTTCGACCGTCAGGCAAAACGAATGTCAGCACGCCAAAACGTATGTTGGATGCATAATTGCAAACCTGTCTGAAAAAAAACGGCAGGTTTGCCGACAAGGCGCCCGTATCGCGATCCGCGCTCGTCATGCTCACTCCTTTCCCTAATTACACATGGGGTTTGAACACTTGGCGCACAAACTAATTCTGTCTAATTTCTGCATAGCCATCAAGCGCTCTCTGGCGGGCCTGACTATGGTCCAAAAAAGGTTTTTGGTAGTTTTTTCCAAGGCTTACGTCAGCTTTTTCTAAAATTTCTTGAGGCGCTTTCCATGGTGCGTGAATATATTTAGCCGGCATCTTCGCAAGTTCAGGCACATATTTACGAACATAATCGCCATTTGGGTCAAATTTTTCGCCTTGCGTAATGGGATTGAAGATACGGAAATATGGCGCTGCATCGGCCCCACAACCGGCAACCCATTGCCATGATGCAGAGTTATTAGCGAGGTCCGCGTCGACAAGCGTATCCCAGAACCATTCCGCGCCGTCTCGCCAGTCAATGAGCAAATCCTTGATGAGAAAACTGGCGACAATCATTCTGACGCGATTGTGCATCCAGCCTGTTCGCCAAAGCTGCCGCATGCCGGCGTCGACGATAGGGTATCCGGTTTGGCCTCTTTGCCACGCGACAAGCGCCTGTTCATCATTGCGCCACGGATAATTGGCGAATTCCGACCGGAGCGGCGTTGTGGGCATTTGGTGATTATAGAAAAGAAGGTTGCAGGAAAATTCGCGCCAGGCGATTTCCGAAAGAAACTTCTCCGCAGACGTTTGTGTCACGTCCCCGGAGGCGATCCGGTCTTGAGTAACATGCCAAATTTTGATCGGGCTAATTTCGCCAAAGGCAAGATGGGGGGATAGCTTTGATGTATAATCGCAATCGGGACGGTTGCGCCCATCCGCATAATGGGCGACTGGCTCATTCAGAAAGTCATTCAAACGATCACGCGCGCCGTGTTCGCCCGGCGTCCACTCAGTTGCAAATTCGCTCGCCCAGTCTGGATTGCGCGGCATTAGGCGCCATGATGTGAGAGCATCAGATTTTGGGAACGCATCAGGACCGTTGATTTTACGGATACGAGGGAGCGGCTCGTTGCGCGCCGGCCCCATTGTTCGCAGCGATTTCCAGAAAGGCGTATAGACACGATACGGACCGCCAGACCCGGTTTTTACTTCCCACGGCTCGCGCAGGAGGTTTCCGTTAAATGTTTCAACACTGACGCCTTTGCTGGTAAGCTCCGATTTCAACGCCTTGTCGATTTCAATTTGAGAATTGTGGTAGCGGCGGTTCCAGAAAACGTGGCTTGCTTGAGTTTCGTCAACAAGCTCAAGCAATATTTTTTCTGTGTCGCCGCGTCGCAGGATCAGTTTTACGCCAGCCTTTTCAAGGTCTGACGCCAGAGACGCCAATGAGTGATGCAGCCACCACCGGCTTGCGCCGCCGGGGGCGTGCTCGACATTTTCATCAAGAATAAAAACGGGAATGACCGGATGACCGCTTTCTCTTGCGGCGAAGAGCGCCGGATTATCCTCGATGCGAAGATCATTTCTGAACCATAAAATAGCAGGCGTTTTGGACATAAGGATATTACGAAATTCGGGGTTTTCTGGATCGGTCCCTGGGCCAGAATTCATGCCTGTCAGGCGACGGCAGGATCAGTATCGCAACAAGTTCGTATTGGACTGAAATCCTGGTCAGAGGACGCCGGACAACAGGCAATCGTGCACATGGACAAGACCGACCGGCCTTTTATTTTCGACGACAAACAAAGCTGTGATTTTCTCACGGCTCATCATCGCGAGCACGTCGCCAGCCAACGCCTCCGGTCTGGTTGCATGGGGGGCTTTGGTCATAATATCCGCCGCCTTGCTGCTGGATAAGTCAGCACCGAAATGGCGCCGTAGATCGCCATCTGTAATGATACCGACTAAAAGCCCCGAATCATTGACCACGCCCACGCATCCAAAGCCGCCTTCGGATATTATCGTCACGATTTGTGAGATTTCCGCAGTCGTTGGCGCAAGTGGCAATCGATCGGCGCCGTGCATCATGTCGCGTACCCGCCGCAGGGCTGCGCCCAGATTGCCGCCGGGGTGAAAGCCATGAAAATCCGATGCAGTGAAACCGCGATCGCGAAGGAGGGCGATGGCAAGGGCGTCACCCGCCGCCATCATCATTGTCGTAGATGTCGTCGGCGCACGGGTTTCGCCGCAAGCTTCCTCGGCGTCCGGTAAGGTCAGAACCGCCGTTGCTGCATTGGCGAGGGTTGAATTCGCCTGCGCGGTGATTGCGACAACCGGAATTGAAAAGCGCGCTGCATAGGCCAGCATATCGCCAAGCTCGCTGGTCTCTCCGGATTTGGAGAGGGCCAGGATGACATCCTGTTCGGCGACCATGCCAAGATCGCCATGGCTGGCCTCGCCGGGATGCACGAAAACAGCTGGCGAGCCGGTTGAGGAGAAGGTTGCGGCGATCTTATGGGCGATGTGCCCGGATTTGCCCATCCCGGTCACAATGATCCTTCCGCGGGCTTGTTTCAGAACAGCGAACGCTTCTGAAAATTCGCCATTCAACGCTTTCTTCAGGGCGTCAAGGCCAGATATTTCATGATCAATGACGTCTCTGGCGATCTGGACTGGGTCGGTCATGTTATTGCTCTATCATACCCGGTATTGCCCGGCGCGCATTGTCAGGTCATTTAAGGGAAGTTCGTACAAAACGCCACGGGAGCAAGTGATGGCCGCCGCCAAAAAAGTGAAGATCGGTGCAGGAAATCAGAGCCTGGAAATCGGGAATGATCTCCCGCTTGCGGTTTTTGCTGGACCCTGCGCCATGGAAAGCCGTGACCATGCGCTGGAATGCGCTTCTGAATTGAAGGCCATCGCCGACCGTCTGGGCATTGCGTTGATCTATAAATCCTCTTTCGACAAAGCGAATCGGACGAGCCGGACGTCGGCGAGGGGGCTCGGTCTTGATGAGGCTCTGCCGGTCTTTGCGGAGATTCGCGAAAATGTTGGCCTGCCGGTTGTCACTGACGTGCATGAGAAGGAGCAATGCGCCCGTGTGTCTGAGGTCGTGGACGTATTGCAGATTCCCGCGTTTTTGTGCCGGCAGACCGATTTGCTTGTCGCCGCGGCAAGAACCGGTCGGGTTGTAAAGATTAAAAAGGGGCAGTTTCTTGCGCCATGGGACATGAAGAATGTCGTCGCAAAAGTTCGTGACGCCGGTAATGATCAAATCTTGGTAACGGAACGCGGCGCCAGTTTCGGATATAATACGCTTGTCAGTGATTTCCGCAGCATACCGATTATGGCGCGTGAAACGCAATGTCCGGTCGTGTTCGACATCACTCATTCCGTACAAACGCCGGGTGGCGCGGGCTCGACATCGGGCGGACAGCGTGAGTTTGCTCCGACCCTAGCCCGCGCTGCTGTCGCTGTTGGTGTTGCTGCAGTTTTTGCCGAAACTCATCCCAACCCGGAAAGAGCGTTATCGGACGGCCCGAACATGATCCCTTTGGGCAAGTTTGAATCATTTTTGACTGACCTGGTCGCGCTGGATAAAGTTGCTAAAAAACGCCAGTCGCTACACGGTTATGTGGAATAAGTTTTTACTTATTCTGTGTAGAGATGAACTCTGCGAATGTATTACCGAATTCGGCGTGTTCAATGCCAAGCGCGACATTTGCTTTCAGCCAGCCAAGCTTGGAGCCACAGTCGTGAATGGCGCCATCGCAAACGCATGCGTGAAACACTTGCTTTTCATTCAGGCTGTTCATTGAGTCCGTAAGCTGGATTTCCCCGCCGGCGCCTTTTTCCTGAGTTTCCAGAAGAGAGAAGATCTCAGGCTGTAAGACATAGCGTCCAATAATGCGGAAATTAGACGGCGCATCTTTGGGCTGCGGTTTTTCAACCATGCCTGTCATTTCGATCAGGTCATCGTTTCTGCTCTTAGGCGCGATAACGCCATATTTGCTGGTGTCTTCAAGCGGCACTTCCTCGACAGCGACGAGGTTGCCGCCAACCTTTTCATACGCGTCAATCATTTGTTTCAAAAAGCCGGGGCGGTGGGCGACGATTTCATCAGGAAGCGAAACGGCGAACGGTTCGTCACCTATGATATCGCGGGCGCACCAGATCGCATGGCCAAGGCCCAGCGGCGCCTGCTGGCGAGTATAGGATATGGCGCCGGCTTTGGGGATGGTTGCTTCGACGGCGGATAAAATATCAGTTTTTGATTTTGCGCGCAGCGTGTCTTCAAGCTCATAGGCATGATCGAAATAGTCCTCAATCGCGCCCTTGCCGCGCCCTGTGACGAGCACAGCATGCTCTATGCCTGCATCACGAGCTTCGGCGAGCACATAATCGATCAATGGTCTGTCGACGACGGGTAAAAGCTCTTTGGGAATTGACTTGGTGGCGGGCAGGACTCTCGTGCCTAAACCTGCGACAGGAATAACGACTTTTTTGACCGGTTTCATGTGTTCCTCGGTATGCGCCGCGAACGACGAGATTATTCCTCGCCGTTATTGACGGGCTTGGCCCGGAGATCAACCTGCGGTTTTTGAGCGGTAGTTTCTTGTGCTTTTATTACCATCAGATTTTTAACCCTGCGCGCCGCATCCGCTGTGATGTCGTGGTAAAAAAGATTGAAATCCTGAGCCCGCCAGTGATCGCCAAACCAGTGTTTCCGTCTCAAAAATGTCTGGCGGGGCGTGTCTATGGTCAAAACGCCATCAACGCACCGGGCGCCGGTCGCCCCGGAAATCGCGGGCGGCGTCTCGCTGATTCTCATGCCGGTCGCCGAAGCGGCGCCGAGATGATCATCCGGCGCCGCCGCCTCTTCATTGATCTCCCAGCTGATCGGGTTAACACATAAGAGCGGGGAACGCGGTTGCGACTGGAGTTGTTGCGCATCCGCCCAGATCAATGATCGCTGGCGAAATCGACGTTTTTCATTTGTGAAGCCGTCTTCAAGATCAATGAAGGCGACGACGCATCCAACTGCGTCACGCGAATAGCAGGGCGGCGTGGTTTTCAAATCATCGTCAAACACGCTGAGCGGAGTCGAATGGCTGAAGACATAAGCCGCGGCGAGGTTCGGGCGCAGCGTTTCATCATCGGCGAAATAATCTTTCAGAAGGCCAAGCACATAGAGACCGCCCTGTTCGTAGCCGGCAAGGATGATAGGGCGTTCAGGCTGGCGTTCTTTCAGGAAAACTTCAAAAGCTTCGACAATGTCACGATAGGCCAGCTGGCGTGCGGCCAATCCGTCAAACTTGTGCGTGAATGTGGCGAAGAGCGTCGCCTGGCGATAGCGGGGGCCGTAGACAGCGCCGATTTTCATAAACGGACCCGCCTGGTTCGGCGCCGCAACACGGCGCAATGTTGCATCGGCGACCGGGTCATTGATCGGGCTATTCCAATGACGGCTTGAGGCGTATGTCGTCGAGTGAATATAAAATATGTCCGCTGATCCGGTGGTTGGATCGTCCGGCCAGATTACCCATCCGCCTCGCGCACCATAGGCCGGCGGCGGCGGCGGGGTGTAGATTTGATATGGCGTGCGCGGATTCAGGCGGTAACGGGTGATATTGTCCTGAAAAATGATCGCGACAGCTGTGATTGCGGCCAGGATACCGGCGAATGCGACCAACGCTGCACTGCGCCACGAACTCATAAATTTCTCCCTTCCGCCGCCTTCTGGTCTTTTAACAGCCAAATGGAACCGCCATATCATCTGTTCGGCGCGTTTTTCGGGGCTTTAATCTTAAATTGTTTACACTGATCGCGCAAAATTGCTGATATCGCTTCTGGCGAATGGCGAATTTGACTAAGCAAAAGGCGTTATGAGTAAAAAGAACCAACATCCAGATGCGGAACATGGCCAACGCGGCGGTGATAATCCGTTGATCAAGCCCACAAAGCAAAGCCTGGGCGGCAGCATCCGTTCGAGCTTCCTGGCCGGGATTGTCGTCGCGGCGCCGATCGGCATCACGATTGCGTTGGTCTACTGGTTTGTGACCGGCCCCATGGCGAAGCTCGACGCCTTCGTGAAGCGTACGCTTCCCGATAGCGGCACCGCGCTTGAATCGGTGCTGCAGGTGCTTCCAGGCGTTGGCGTGTTGATTGCGGTGATCGCGATCATCCTCCTCGGTGCGATCACCAAGAATTTCGTTGGCCGATCTTTTATTCGCGCCGGCGAGCGGCTGGTCGACTCGGTTCCGGTCGTCAGAAACCTTTACCGTTTTTTCAAGAATGTTTTTGAAACGGCGCTGCAGCAATCGGATCGCTCCTTCAAACAGGTTGCGTTGATCGAATACCCACGACCTGGGTCGTGGGTGATGGCGTTCGTTGTCGGCTCGGCGAAAGGCGAGATTGTTGAGAAGCTGGATGATCAAGGTGAGGGCCTGACGGCGTTGTTCGTGCCAACCGTGCCGAACCCGACATCCGGGTTTCTCCTTTTTATTCCGCGTGATGATATTCGCGTTTTGAGCATGTCCGTTGAAGAAGCGGCGAAAGTTGTCTTCTCTCTCGGGCTTGTGGTGCCGGAATATACCAATCCGGCGGATGCGGTGAAAAAGCTTGAGGCGATGGCGGAAGTCGCCAAAAAAGAACCGCTCAAGAAAAAATTATTTGGCATCGGCAGATCCTAACCGGCGCCCAATAGTTTTACGGCTTCATCGCGACTGAACAGATACAGCAATACGCGCAAGGCCTGCCCGCGCTCTGCCTGCAATTGCGGATCGCGCTCTGTGATCAGTTTCGCGTCGTCACGGGCGGCGTTCAGCAATTCCCCGTGAACGGCGAGGTCAGCCAGGCGAAACCGCGGAAAGCCGGATTGCGCCGCGCCAAGAACATCGCCGGCGCCGCGCAGGCGCAAATCCTCTTCGGCGATCAGGAATCCGTCTTCTGTTTCTCTTAAAATTTTCAGCCGCGCCGTTGCGGTTTCTCCGAGTGGCGCTTTGTAGAGCAGAAGGCAGGACGATTTCTTGTCGCTTCGACCGACACGGCCGCGCAGCTGGTGCAATTGGGCGAGCCCGAACCGTTCCGCGTGTTCGATGATCATGATCGTTGCATTGGGCGCGTTGACGCCGACTTCGATAACGGTTGTTGCGATCAGAACGGATAGCTTGCCATTATAGAACCGCTCCATCACCGCATCTTTGTCAGCGCCTGACATGCGTCCATGGACAATGCCGACACGGTCGCCGAGCAAAGCTTTCAGCGTTTCAAACCGATCTTCAGCGGCGGTGAGGTCAAGAACTTCCGATTCTTCAACGAGCGGACAGACCCAGTAAACCTGTTCGCCTTTCGCAGCGGCCCGCTTCACGCCGTCAAGCACATCGTCGAGCCGTGACAGAGGAATAGTTCTGGTATCCACCGGCTTGCGCCCCGGCGGTTTCTCCGTAATCTGACTGACATCCATATCGCCATAGGCGGTAAGCGCCAGGGTGCGCGGTATCGGCGTCGCCGTCATCACCATCAGGTCGGGACGCGGTCCTTTATGCGCCAGCAACACGCGCTGGTGAACGCCAAAGCGATGTTGTTCATCGATGACGGCGAAGGCGAGGTCTTTGAAAGCGACGCTTTCCTGAAAAATTGCATGAGTGCCGATAAGAATATCGATGTCGCCTCGGGCCAGGCGCTCAAGTTTGTCTTTTCGAGGCGCGCCTTTGTCGCGGCCAGTAAGAATCTCGATGGTGACGCCAATATCGGCGGCGAGGGGCGCCAACGATTCAAGGTGCTGCCGGGCGAGGATCTCCGTTGGCGCCATCAAGGCGGCTTGCGCGCCGCTCTCAATGGCGGTCAGCATGGCGAGAAAGGCGACTACGGTCTTGCCGGAACCAACGTCACCCTGCACGAGACGCACCATGCGTTCCGGCGCGCGCATATCGTCAAGGATTTCTTTAAGCGCATGCCGCTGGGCGTTTGTCAGCTTGAAGGGGAGCGCTGCATTTGCAGGGCCTGTAAGGCGTCCGTCGCCGATAATCGAGCGTCCTCTGGTTTTAACCCGTGCGTTGCGCACCAGTATCAAGGCGAGCTGATTGGCCAGCAACTCGTCATAGGCGAGGCGCATCCGCGCCGGCGTCATGAGCGATAATTCCTCGCGCGATGTTGGATTATGGATGGCGTTGATTGCTTCGCGCCATGACGTCCATCGCCGCGCTTCAAACCATGCGTTGTCCTGCCATTCCGGCAGGTCCGGCGTTCGTTTTAACACGGCGCTCGCCGCCTTGCGCATCACCGCCGTCGAAAGTCCGGCGGTGAGAGGATAGACGGGCTCATGAAGCGGCATGTCCTCGGGCTTTTCAGGGTCCGCGATGTAATCGGGATGAACGATCTGCCGCCCGCCCTTGAAGTCCTCGATCTTGCCGCTGATCAGTCTTTGCTCGCCCTCGGGCAGCGCTTTTTGCAGGTAATCCGCACGCGCATGAAAAAACACCAGCGTTACGAAACCCGTTTCGTCCGAGCAAATGACTTTGTATGGCAGGCGTCGTCCCTTTGGCGGCGGATCGTGCCGGTCAACGGTGACCGTGAACGTTGCGAGCTGCCCGACCAGGGCCTCTGAAATTTTCGGCCGTGCGGAGCGATCGATCATATTGATCGGCGGCGTCAGGAGAAGATCGACAACGCGTGATCCTGCGACCCGTCCGATCAGTGCGGCGATCTTTGGGCCGACGCCCGGTAGTACGGTCACGTCGGCAAACAGGGGGTTCAGAATTGAGGGCCGCATAAAGGGGTGTTAGCGCTCTTTGGTTCGGTTTTCCATTTGGCCACTATACAGCCAGTGGAGAGAGCGGGGATAACTACGCACCGAATATGGGTTTTATTGAAGAATTTACGGTTATTGGCGCGCGAGAGCGATGCTTTTCGCGCTATGGGTGCAGGGCTATGGGAAACTGATTTTGATGATGCTAGATACGCATCATCAACCAGGCGATTAAGCGCCTATCCACAAGATCAAAGCGCCAAAGATGACAGAATTGATTGAAACCCGTCGCAAGCGACTGCTCTATCAGGCGAATTATCGCGGTTTCCGTGAAGCAGATTTGCTGATTGGCGGTTTTGCGAAGGCGCATCTCGCCGGCATGGGCGGGGTGGAACTCGACGAATTCGAGGCGCTCCTCAAGCTCAATGACCGCGACCTGTTTGACTGGGCGACGGGCAAGCGAGAAGCGCCAGCGAATATGGCGGGCCCGGTTTTTGATCGGCTCTGCCAATTCGATATCGCCGGAGTCATTCACGGCGCTCGCGACGATTGAATTTGTCCTGACGACCCTATAGGTGAACGCCATGGAACGCGGACCGTCAAAATGACGGCCCGCGCATTTTGCGTTGAGGGAATGGCATGGCGAAGGCTGCAGGCGAGATGGTTTCCGGCGTTGCGCAGATTGATGCGAACACCGCCTGGACAATGGACGGCCGCTTGCCCGTCTATGGCGCGCCGGAAGGCGCGGACGCCATGGCGCTTGCCGATGCGGCGCGCACACGGCAGGGGCTGGTGGCGCATATCGCGCGGGACGGTTTGCGCGCGGCGGCGGTCAAACAGGCGCTTGGCTTCTTTGCGCCGGACGTGCCGGTTATCGATTATCCCGCCTGGGACTGTCTGCCTTATGACCGCGTGTCGCCATCAGGCGCGGTGTCTTCACGCCGCATGGCGGCCCTTGCGGCGATTTCATCGCTGAAAAAAGCCGGGGCGATGATCCTGGTGACGTCGATCAACGCCGCGACACAGCGCACCCCGCCAGCGGACGCCATCAAAGCGGCGGCGATGACGCTGGCGCCGGGGGCGTCGGTCAACATGGATGAGTTAACGGGATATCTCGCCGCGAATGGCTATGCTCGCGCTTCGACGGTCCGCGAACAGGGGGAATTCGCGGTGCGCGGCGGTCTTGTCGATATTTTCCCGCCGGGCGCCGAAGAGCCGGTCAGGCTCGACTTTTTCGGCGACCAGCTGGAATCGGTGCGCGCTTTCGATGCGGACACCCAACGGACCACCCGTCAGCTCAGCAGGTTTGATATGTCTGCGGCCAGCGAAATCCTGATTACAGATGAATCGATCACCCGGTTCCGGTCCGGTTATCGCGCGGCTTTCGGCGCGGTGGGGGACGACCCGCTTTATGAAGCGATCAGCGCCGGACGCATGCATGCGGGGGCCGAGCACTGGCTGCCGCTGTTCTATGAGAAGACAAGCACGCTGTTCGATTTTCTCGAAGACAGCCTCGTCTTTGTCGATCATCTCGCTGACGAAGCCGCGGATGAACGGCTCAAGTCCATTCAGGATCACTTTGAAACCCGCGCTGAAGATGCGACTGAACGCAAACCTCGCAATTCGGAATTTTCAGCGCCGCCTTATCGCCCGCTAAAACCGGAAGCGCTTTATCTGTCTCCGGAGGACTGGAAATGTGCAGTCGATCAGGCCAGCCTTCGTCCTCTGTCGCCGTTCGCGCCGCCGGACAATGAACGCTGCCTCAATATCGGCGCGAGGATAGGGCGCAGCTTTGCGGCGGAACGCTCTGCGGACAAAGTAAATGTTTTCGACTCTGTTCTGGAGCATGTGAAGTCCCTCGATCGCGATGGGAAGAAAACCGTGATCGCCTGCTGGTCGGACGGATCGGCGGATCGCATGCGGACGGTGCTCGGTGATCACCGCGGTAAGCCTGTCACGCATGCTGAAAACTGGGCCGGCGTTCAATCGTCTGATGCGGAAATACAAACCGCTGTGCTGGGACTTGAGCAGGGCTTTGAAACCGATGCAACGGCCTTCATTTCCGAGCAGGATATTCTGGGCGACCGGCTTGTGCGGCGGACTCGGCGCAAACGCGCTGAAAACTTCCTCACCGAAGCGTCGAGCCTCTCCATGGGCGACCTCATCGTTCATGTAGAACATGGGATTGGCCGATATGAGGGATTGAAAACACTGGAGGTTCAGGGCGCGCCTCATGATTGCCTGCAACTTGTTTATCATGGCGGCGACAAGTTGTTCCTGCCGGTGGAAAACATCGATCTCCTGTCGCGGTTCGGGTCCGACGATGCGAACGCGCAGCTCGATAAGCTCGGCGGCGCCGCGTGGCAGGGACGCAAGGCGAAGATGCGCGCGCGCATCAAGATGCTGGCGGAACAACTGATCGCGATTGCCGCGAAACGCGCCATGCATTCCGCTGAAGTGATGGCGCCGACGTCGGGCGCTTACGACGAATTCTGCGCGCGCTTTCCCTTCGCTGAAACGGAAGACCAGGAAAACGCGATTGCCGATGTGGTTGAAGATCTCGCCAGGGGCCAACCCATGGACAGGCTGGTCTGCGGCGATGTCGGCTTTGGCAAAACGGAGGTGGCGTTACGCGCCGCGTTCGTCGCGGCAATGACAGGGCGGCAGGTGGCGGTGATCGCCCCGACAACATTATTGGTGCGCCAGCATTACAAAAACTTCGCCGCCCGTTTCAAAGGCTTTCCCCTGAAGGTCGCGCAATTGTCGCGTATGGTTTCGACGGCGGACGCCAAACAGGCGCGTGACGGGATTACGAGCGGTGACGTGGATATCATTATCGGCACCCACGCCCTGCTCGCGAAAACGATCAAGTTTCGCGACCTCGGTCTTATCATTGTCGATGAAGAGCAGCATTTCGGCGTCAAGCATAAAGAACGCCTGAAGGAGTTTCGCGCCGACACGCACGTGTTGACGCTAACCGCCACGCCGATCCCGCGAACCCTGCAACTGGCGATGAGCGGCATCCGTGACTTGTCATTGATCGCAACGCCGCCGGTGGACCGTCTGGCGGTGCGCACGACGGTTGGACCTTTCGATCCGGTAGTGGTGCGCGAAACGCTGTTGCGCGAACACTATCGCGGTGGGCAGAGCTTCTATGTGGCGCCGCGCATATCGGATCTGAAGGATATCGCCGAGTTTCTCACCAACGAGATGCCGGAGCTGAAGTTTAAAGTCGCCCATGGCCAGATGAGCGCCGGCGAACTCGAAGATATTATGACCGCCTTTTATGACGGCAAGTTCGACATTCTGGCTTCTACGACAATTATCGAATCCGGTCTGGATATCCCCACCGCCAATACGATGATTATTCATCATGCGGATATGTTCGGCCTGTCGCAGCTTTATCAGCTCCGAGGCCGGGTCGGTCGTTCGAAGCAACGCGCCTACGCATATCTCACGACCAGCGCCCGCAAGAAGCTGACCGATGGTGCGGCGCGACGCCTGAAAGTCATGCAATCGCTCGATACGCTGGGCGCCGGCTTCACCTTGGCGTCCCACGACCTCGATATTCGCGGCGCCGGGAACCTTCTTGGGGAGGAACAGTCGGGCCAGGTCAAGGAAGTCGGCGTGGAGCTTTACCAGCACATGCTGGAGGAAGCAGTGGCCGAATTGCGCGAAGGCGGCGCAGCAGCAGAGGAAACATGGTCGCCACAAATCAATATCGGCACATCGGTGTTGATCCCCGATACTTATGTCGCTGACTTGGACGTGCGCATGGCGCTCTACCGCCGGCTGGGCGATGTGCAATCGAACGAGGAGATCGACTCATTCGCAGCTGAACTTGTGGACCGCTTTGGCTCAATGCCGCCGGAAGTCGAGCATCTTCTGGAGATTGTTGCGATCAAGGGCATTTGCCGTCAGGCGGGCATCGCGAAGATTGACGCCGGGCCCAAGGGCGCAGTGATCACATTCCGCAATGACGAATTCGTCAATCCGGCGGGCCTTGTCGAATTCATCTCTCAGTCGCCTTATGATTTGAAATTGCGCCCCGACCAGAAAATCGTATTCCGGCAATCCTGGGCGGGTGAAAAGGCGCGCCTGAAAGGCGCGCGCAAGATCGCCAATATTATTGCGGAGATTGCCGGCGAGGCGGCGTAGCGGCTTGAGCGTTTCGCTTGGCTTTAATCGCGTTGGCGACGACTTCCTCAATTGCTTCGCCCCGTCGGCGCATACAGATGGCGGTGCTGATCTTTACGGAATACAGCGTTTGATCATTGCCGCCCCGAAAAACTGTGTTGCTCAACACGCCGTCAATGCGCAATGCAAGCGCGCGGGCGTCTGATTCTATTGTCGCCGGGCTCAGTATTAAAAACGTGTCGGGACCAATTCGAGCTGTTACATCTTCTGCTCGTGTAACCCGCTTCATAAGCCGCGCCGCCTGATGCAGCACTTTACGGCCGGGCGCCGATTCATATTCATGGTTAGGACTCAGATGGACAAGCGTTGCGCATAACGGGCGGTCCGTCTGGTCGGCGCGCGCGCACAGTCTGGCGCCATGTTCCGCCAGAAACGCGGACGTAAACGCGCCGGATGCGTTGTCGCGCACGCCTTCGCCATTGCAGGCTTGCAGGAAAACACGCATGGATCGCAACAGGCGGTATCGGCGCGCGGCCAGTTGAATTCTGGCGCCAAGGTCATCGCTGACATGATGGCGCAGCATGAACTCATTGGCGCCGCGCTTCGCCAAAATTGGTAATTCTGCTTTTTTGTCCGCGATATGGATAATGGGAACGCCGGCGATAGTCTTGTTGCGATGCATCGCTCTTGTCACGCTGAAAAGCGGATCGTTTTCGCCAGACGGGAGAAAGACAGCCGCGTCGAAGCCTTGAAGCTCCATGGCGCGAAGGGCCTGACCGGCGGTGAGGACGCAAACATAATCTTCTGCGATACGGCGCACGGCGTTGATGCATGAGCTGGCCGCAGGGCCCGGCGTCCCGGCGATCAAGACTTTGAGCGGTTTGTCCGAAGTGGCGATTGGAGGGAATTCGACCAGCCTGTTAAGGGAGGCGAGCGATTTCATACGCTCCCCTGTCTCTTCGGCAATATTACGTAAGCGGATCATCTGCCGGCAGCGTTCGATCAGATGCTCACATCCGCCGGCCGCCGGGATCACCTCACCGAAGCGGCGTAGCGCGGCGCGTCCGCGCTGGACCAGCGCCGGATCAATCAGGAAAAATATTGACGCCTCGGCGGACCGGTGGCGCAATACCGCGGCAAGGCTTCTCGCTTTTTTTGCGGAGACGGATTGGCCGCGCAAATCCACCAGGCATAAGTCCGCGGCGCCCGATCCCGGGGGGGCGATGTCATAGCCGGCTGTTTTGAAGGTTACGGTTAACGCGTCGAGGGACTTTTCATCTCTGGAAATACAAGCAATGCGCGCGCGGGGCGCAGTTACGGTTTCGCTGTTCATTAACCAGTCCCATGACGACGCGCGGCGGTATTTTGCGTTACTCGGGGGACCGCGCTGACAGGAGGCTGTCATTCAAGATACGGGCCGCATTCGCCGTCGCATTTTCGGGCGCTTCGGCTTCCTCTATCGATGCAGAGACGATCGCCGGGGCTTCCAGGCAAATGTCGCTCTCGCCCGCCGTTGGGAAGACGCCGTTGGCGGCGCGTTCCTGATAACAGGGAAGGGCTGCAAGAAACTCCTGCGGTTGATGATAAGGGCCCGCCTCACGGTATAGGTGAGCGGTCTGAACGCCGACATATCGCCAGTGCCATGGTTCGTAGCTGTCTTCGCCAGGAAGATAATCATTGCCTGGCGGATAGGAGAGAATGAAACCGAACCGAAACGCGTTTTCTTCAAAACACTGAAACGCCCGGTCGCTCTGGCGCATGAAACGGCCGTTAATATTAATGTCCGCAGCGAGCCCTGTCTGATGTTCGGACATGCCTGGCGGGGTTACTGTTCCGCGGTCGCCATTGCGTTGGTGCACGGCGCTTTGTGTCCTGTAGGAGCGATAGCCGGACCGTAACGATATGCGCTCGCCGGATTCTGATCGGCACAGGGAAATGAGTTGCGCAAGGCGCGCCGGCAAATTTGCTTCGCGAGGGTCGGCATCGGCATCCGGCGCGAGACGCAGTTTCATTTCATCCAGCGTCGGCGCTTTGCTGGTGGGAATCGAAAACTCAACCGCCGAAATCAGATCCGTTGGCGCATAGCTCGAATCCAGCGTGAATTGTTGCGAAACAGGACGGTTGATGTCGGCGCGGCGGTCGCGTTCGCGGTTAACGGCGTATCGTTGTGCGCCGAAGGCGTCCTGGAACAGATTGCGCATATGTTCGAACAGCGCCTGGGCTTCGGTATATCGTTCCTGTTGTTCGTAAACGCCGGCGAGAAGCTTGATGTAAAGGCTCAAGTCGGGACTGTTGGGACCTTTGAGGCGCTCCTGAGCATGGAAGGCGTCGAGGTAGAGTTTTTCCGCATCTTCAATGCGCCCCATACGCGCGTAAAGAGGACCGAGAATGAGCGTCAGTTGAACCGTGTCCTGATGATCGCCGCCGAGAAGGTTGCGCCGCGTTTCATAGGCGGTGGCGAGCAATCCGGCGGCGGCGTAAACGCCTTCATCGCGCATGGCGTAAAACCCGCCGAGATTCGCCATGTGGTTCGCTGTCGCCAGTTTCGCTTCGCGGCCGCCAGCCTGTTGAAAGCGGCTGGATGCGTGATTGAGCGCTTCGATGAAAAGATCGCCGACAGCTTCCACACGTTCGGCGTAATATGCGGCGATGCTGTTTTCGTTTCCGGCTTCAATTTGCGCTGCAGCGTCACCGGCCAGCTCCAGGAACGATGCGTAAATTGAGACTGCTTCTTCAATTGAATCAGAAAGGATATATGCGCGGCCCAGTTCGTCTTCGAGGCGAATGCGCTCGCGTCTGTCCAGATCGCGCGCCCAGTCTGTCGATAACGCGTCTTTCAGCAAGACAGCGGCGCGCGCATATCTTTTTCGCGACTGCTGCGCTGACGCAAGCCTTGTCTTTAAGGATGCAACGTCTTCGGCGCTCGCGCCGTCGGCGATTTGCATGGCGAGGGCGCTCTCTCCATGTTTAGCGGCGCGCCTGGGCGCATCGGTTTCCATCAGGGCGTTGAAGCGGCTTAGCGCCGCGCCTGAATCAACCCTAACGGCGACATTGAAATACGCCGAATAAATAACAGCCAGAAGCAGAAACGCCCCTGTGAAGAAAATCGGTGAACGCAACCCCATCCCGGGAACTACCCCTCTTCCAGCCCTGACCCCATGAGACAGCGACAACCCTAACATCAGGATTGGGGATAGGCGAGCCTTCCGGGCCAATTTAGCCGATTGCTGGTCATCGCGATGAAAACTGTTTAAGGCCCGGACCCTGCGGTGCAGCAATAAAAGGATTTACCATGAAAGGTGCGGGGCGGCGGCGAGTCTTTTTGATGCGGCATGGGCATGTGGACTATTTTGCGCCCGATATTACGGATCCTCGCATGGTGCCGTTGACGGATGAGGGGCGTTTGCAGGCGGAGGCGGCGCGGGACGCCCTTCGTCATACGCACTTCGATATCGCGGTTTGTTCCGGATTGCCGAGGACGCGGGAAACCGCCGAGATCATCTTGTCCGGCAATGAAAATCCGCCGGACCTTGCTGACCTTGAGCAGATCGAGGAGCTGAAAAGCGGCTGGATCGTCGCCAAATCGCGCGAAGAGCTCGCCGCGCGTCTCGCTTACTCCTTCGACAGCGCCGACGAAGAAGGCGCTTCCTTTTTACCGGAGGGGGAAACCTTTGCCGGCGCCCAAAGCCGCATCGTCGCCGGACTGGAATCGCTGCTTACCGGCGGTGAGTGGCGTTCAGCCCTGATCGTCGCGCATGAAGGCGTCAATCGGATCGCGCTCGGCTGGGCGTGTGGCGGCGGCCTGCAGACAATCGCCGCCTTCGAGCAGGACTTATGCTGTGTCAATCTCATCGATTTTGACATTACGCCCCGGCCAGATGGGGCAGGATTACAGATTGAGCGGATGGTGGTGAAGGCGATGAATGTGACGCCCTATGACTTTGTCAAAAAAGGGCTTTCACGCACCAGTCTTGAGCATCTGTTCGACATTGACTTTGGCATGGCGCGCCCGCCAAAGGCCAAATAAGCGCAGATCTCCTCTATTTCAGGCTTTGAGCGGTTCGATGGTCTTAAACCTGCGACAAAAATATGGTTTACTGCGCTGGGGTATCTGGTGAGGAGCAACGCATGCCTTACGGCGTAAAACACGGGATCAAAACACCCGGCCAATTCGGGATGGGCGATATACTGGGACTGGGGCTTGCCGGTGCGGCTGGTATTGTCGCCGCGTTAGTGACCGACTTTCAGGCGCAAGGCGAAGCGTCGGCTCTCTATACAATCAACAAATGGGTCGTCGAGATTGGCGGCATTCTCGGATTTACCGATATTCCGTTGTGGATGGTTGTTCTGGGGATGACCGGGATCGGCGCCGGGTCGATTTTCTATTTTCAACCCATCACCCGGCAAGGCGCCTTTGCGCAAGGTTTCGGATTGCTTGCGGTGCTGATGACGGCGACGCCGCCCAACCTCGCGGGCGGTTTGAGCGCCTTTACCGACAACTTGGCGCCGCTGGAATCGCTTGAGCCTGCAGAGGTTTCGCGTGAAGCCTCGCTTGGCGCGCGCCTGATAAACGCCAGCTTCAGCGCCGACAACGCCAGGCTCTATCAAGTGCAAAACAGGTCGGAAGCGGCGAAATATGATTTGCATCTGAAGATTGTTTTTCCGGACGGCATTCCGAACGATGTCGCGGACATGATCCGACGGGGAACCATTCGCGGGCGCCTTCATAATGAAGAGCTTGGATCTACGTGGAATCTTTTCCGTTCCGCTGGCGGCACTTTGCGCCGCGAGGGGAACTCTCTGGTTATTCATGCAGGCGTACCGGCGCGCAGCGACAGAGCAAGACTATGGGTCCGCATTGAAGCGGCTGGCTATACGATTGAAGAACAGTCCGCTGTCGCCAATCTGGGCCGGCCTCTGGAATGGACAGTCGAAATGCAGAGTTCAAACATTCCGCTGCCAATTCAGCGGCTCGGCAAGAGTTACTGGTTCTAGATTTCTTCGAGCGCGCGTTCTTTTGATCTCAGGAAGGCGCGCGCCGCCTCATCCTGTGTAAGGCCGATGGCGCGACGATAAGCTTGCGCCGCGTCTTCTGGCTTATCCAGTTCGGTCAGGATATGCGCGCGCACAGCCCAATAGGCCTGATAAGTTTCGACCCGCGCTGACGGTATTTGATCTAAAACCGCCATGCCGCGCTGCGCCGATCCTGCGGCGCTGAGCGCCGCCGCATAGCCCACATGCGCGCCGATTGTGGGCGCAAGCTCAATCAGTCTTTCATAGAGCAAAATGATGTCATCGGACGTGTCCCGGTCGTTAAGTCGCGCCGCCGCATGAGCGGATTGAATGGCGGCTTCAATCTGGTAGGGCCCTGACCGACCGATACGCCAGGCTTTTGCGAGCGCGCTTTCAGCGGCCATAATCATGTCCCGGTTCCAAAAGGCGGCATCCTGTTCGCCAAGAGGCACATAGGCGCCGTTAATACGTCGGGCCGCGCGGCGCGCTTCCGCATGCAGCATCAGCGACAACAGACCCCAGCTTTCGCTTTCATCGGGCATCAGCTTTGTCAGCAGTTGCGCGAGATAAATAGCTTCTCCAGTCAGGTCGGCGCCGCCCGGGTCGCTGCCGTCGGGATTGTCCCAGCCGCAGGTGAACGCCGCATAGATTGCCTCCAGAATCGCTGACAGGCGATCAGTGATGATTGCGGTCTCAGGAACTTCGAAGGGAATGCCGGCCGCCTTGATCTTGCGTTTGGCGCGCACGAGCCGCCCGCTCATGGCGGCGGGGGAGACCAGAAACGCGGAGGCGATGCGCTCCGCATCCAGGCCGAGAACCGTCTGCAGCATGAGGGGCGTGCGAATATTCGCGTCAATTGCCGGGTGGGCGCAAATAAAAAGCAGCTTCAGGCGTTCATCCGGGAACGGTTTTTCAATGCGCAAGGCCGCTTCGGCTTCTTCCGCTGCAAGGGCAAGTCCCGGCGTATGTATAGTTTGCGTTTGCTTGCGGCGGGCGGCGTCGATCAGTTTTCGGCGCGCCGCGGTCAGGAGCCAGGCTTCCGGCGAGTCCGGCGGGCCGTTTTTCGGCCAGGTCTCTAATGCGGCGCGGAACGCATCGGCGAGGGCGTCTTCGGCAGAGGCGACATCGCCGGACCGTGACGACAGCCAGGCTAGCAAGCGACCATAGGATGCGCGGGCGGTCTCTTCTGCAATCGCGCGCGCATCCTTCATCGACTAGTCGCCGATATGCCAGACAGGGCGCACTTCCACATGGCCAATGCTGGCGCAAGGGCACCGCGCGGCCCAGTCCAGCGCTTCATCGAGATTGTCCGCCTCAATCATATAAAAGCCGCCGAGCTGTTCTTTACCGTCAACAAACGGTCCGTCCTGTACGCCTGAGGCGCGAACCCGTTTGCCGTTTTTCGAATGCTCAAGCGGCGCGCCGCCGTGATAGGCGTTCGCCTTCTTCAAGGCTTCCGTATACGCCATATAAGAGCCGAAGATTTCATTTTTCCGGGACTCTTCCATGGTAAGCCAGGCGTCTTCATTATCGTGTAGCAACAGGAGGTATTTCATCATTCGCCTCCCTGTTCGAGATAAGGCACTGGGCGCACATCCGTGAAGCCGTTCTTTGATGATGGGCATTTCGCCGCCCATGCCGCCGCCTCGTCCATGTCCGCCACGTTCATAATGAAATAGCCGCCAAGCTGTTCCTTGGTGTCCGGATAAGGCCCATCCTGAACTTCGCGCACGCCATTGCGTACAGAAACAACGGTTGCTGTCGACGGCGGCTCCAGCGCCGCGCTGTCATCCGGATTGCATTCCTTGTTCACCGCTTCGCTGAACGCATACCATTCGCCCATATAGCTTTCGAATTCAGCCTTGTTGTCGCGAAGGGCAAAGTCCTCCGGCGCTTCGTAGGCCAGCAGCATGATTTTCATCTGGTTCTCCTCTTTTGCAGGCGCCGTCATGCGCGCTGTTATCGTGATGACGGGCGCGACGGCCGCAAATCGACAATCTGGCGCCTCTAGTCGCCAAAACTGCGCAACAGGTTGTTCCTGACATTGACCAGCCGATCACGAAGCTCCTGCGGCGCTTCCAGCGCATTAAGATCGGCGATTGCTGATTCCAGATCGTACAGGATGGCGCGATGGTCGGATGAACGGACCCGGCTCTTCACCCAGCCGATGCAGGCCACTCTTGCACCCCTGGTGACTTCCTCGACCCGGTGCACCGCTGTCGATGGGTAAAGCGCGATGCTTCCCAGCGGCCCTCGAATGACGTCTTCACGCCCGGCGGTATCTATGACCAGTTCGCCGCCGTCATAGTCTTCCGGGGCGCTCAGGAAAACTGTGAAAGAAAGATCGCTGCGCGTATTCTCGATATAGGGTGCGTCTACATGATCGCCGTAGCTCATCCCCTCCGCATAGCGATTGATCATCAGCCGGGCGAAACTCGCCGGTTGCGCCGCAGCCCCAAACACGGCGTTCTTGCGAAGGGATTTTTCGATCTTCGCCAGGACGCCTTTAACCGCCGGGATCGCCGGATCAGCCTGCAGGTTGTTTTTGGCCCTTTGCGCGGCGCCTTTTGCGGTGGATTTGCCGTCGCGCCAGAGGTCATCAGCGGAGAGGGCGTCCCTGATCGCGGCGCACTCCGCATCGCTCAGGATTTCGGCAATTTGCAAAAGCATGGCGGCCTGTGGTTGAGAATCGTTTGCAAAAACAGATAGCCTCACTATTATGGCCGCGCCAATTCGGAGACGCCAGATGAAACAAAAATTGAAACTGATCACCAGCCTGTCCACGCTTGCCCTGACGGGCGCCCTTGCGGTCACCGCCTGCAGCGGCGAAGGCGAGGGAGAAGGCCATGGCGGTGAAGGAGAAGGTGCAGCGACATCAATATCCGGCGAGGGCGAAAGCGAAGGCGAAGGTCTTGGCGGTGAGAGCGAAGGTGAGGGCGCCGCCTCATCCGGCGATCCAGCAACCGACGATATCGAATATCTCTATCGTCTAGCCCTGGTGCGCGGTCACTTGATTGCGTTCCGTGAGCTTTATGACAGCGGCGAACAGGAGATGGCGCTGGGTCATTCCAAGCACCCGCAGAGCGAGCTTTATGCCGGGCTGGCGCCGGCCTTTGAAGCGCGCTCCAAGCCGGGCTTTGCCGATCAGCTGTCGGCGCTGGCGAGCGCCGCCGAAGCCGGCGGGGATATTGATGACGCCTATAATGCGGTCGCCGATGCAATTGCAGCTCATTTTCCCGAGATGACTGTTAAAACGCGCTTGCTTGCCGTTTCGAAAATCGTTTCGACAGCGGCCGATGAGTTTGATATTGGCGTTGAAGATGACGGCGCTATTTCGAACGCCCACGAGTATCAGGACGCATACGGATTTTTAAACGCGGCGCGCATGGTGCTGGCGTCCGGTGAGACCAGCGATATGGCTGAAAGCGAGGCCGTCGCCATGGCGCAGGAACAGCTCGACATTGCGTTAAGCGAGTTTAACGGACTGGCGGCAGCGACGACGGAAGGGGCCGCGTCGGTCCTCTATGGCGCAGCGGCGCGGATCGAGATCGTGGCGCTCGGGCTCTAGCGCCAGGCCTTTTTCAAAGCTGTAGACGTCCCGGAACAGATGTTCTATATTTGTTCTCATGGAGAATATCGACGATCATGGCGGCGCATACCGCCCGGCGGATGGGCTGAACTACCTGTTCCTTGATTTCAACGCCTATTTCGCCAGCGTCGAGCAGCATGACCAGCCGGCGCTGATGGGGCGGCCCGTCATCGTGACGCCGCTGCGTTCCGAGCATACGTGCGCTATTGCGGCAAGCTATGAGGCCAAGGCGCTCGGGATCACTCGGGGGACAAAGGTTCGCGATGCGCGGGCGATCTGCCCGGACATTGCGGTGATGCCGGCGCGTCATGACCGTTACGTGGAAGTCCATAAATTGCTGATGGCGGAAATTGAGCGCCATCTGCCGCTCGTGAAAATCTACTCCATTGATGAAGCGGCGTTTCGTCTGTCGCGGTCGGAGCGCGGCGCCGCGGCGGCGTTGGAAACTGCGCGCCATGTGAAACAGGGCATCGCTGACAATGTGGGGCCGGCGCTGCGCGCGTCGATTGGACTGGCGCCGAGCCGGTTGCTGGCGAAGCTCGCAGCGGAACGGGTGAAGCCCGACGGGCTGACCGTGCTCGAACTGCGCGACCTTCCGGGTAAACTCGCGGATATGCCGCTGACTGATATTCCGGGCGTTGGCAAAGGCGTCGCCGCGCGTCTTGCACAATCGGGCGTCACTGATTTCGTTTCTCTCTGGAATCTGCAACCGAAGCGGGCCCGCGCGATCTGGGGGTCTGTGGCGGGTGAGCGGTTCTGGTACGCGCTTCACGGCTTTGACACCCATGAACCGGAGACAAAAAAATCCATGATCGGTCACAGCCGTGTTCTCTCGCGCGACTATGAGGCGCCGGAGCGGGCGCGGCTTGTGGCGCGCGCGCTTTTGCTGAAAGCGGCGAGCCGGTTGCGCCATTATGGAATGCATGCGCGGTCGCTGAGTTTATCGATCCGTCTGCGTCCGGATGGCCGCTGGGAGGCGAGCCAGCGGTTTGCGCCATCCCAGGACAGTTTCGGGTTTCTTCAGGCGTTGGACGGTATGTGGGCGGCGTATCTTGGTCATCGTGGGCGAGAGGCGAACGAGGCGCGTATTGGCGGCGTTACCGTTTATCTCCATGGATTGGAGAAATCAGACGATGCGTCGCTGCGTCAGCAGGATTTGTTTGCCGATGAGGGCTTGCGTAGGGCTGATGGAAAGCGCGCTCGGCTCTGGCGGGCGATTGATCTTTTGAATGCGGACCCAAAGGCGAAAATGCGCCGGCTGGGCGCGTCGGGCGAGGCGGCGCCAGCGCGCAAATATGTGACGCTCGCCAGCCAGTCCGTCGTAGATCTGAATTATCTGGGCGCGAAAATCGCTTTCTCGCGGGTGCCGGAAGAGGCGGAGTTTTTGTACTGATCCGGCCGGTCTATTCCCCGCGACGCCAGAACGGTTTGCGCTTGCTTTCGGGCTCAGCGGTCTGCCGCTTCAGCTCTTTCGGGTTCCATGGACCGTAGCTAAAGCTGCGTCCCTGTTGCGGTTGAAAGCCGGTCATGGCGACCTTATTGGGGTTTTCGCCGCCGACGTGATGCGCTTCTTCTTCGACATAACGAACGCTTGGGTTGCGCCGCACCGTATCGGGAAACAGCGCCATCATCTGCATGATCTCTTTGGGCATATTATTTGACACATTCAGCCCAAGTTCGCGCGCCTCGTCAAAGGCGATTGGATAGTCGTGAGTCCATCGGCCGGAAGACAGCTGTTCGGCGACCGCGATGGCGGCGTTTTCCGATACCGTACCGGCGAGCAGTTCGCGCGCAGCCTTTTGCAGCTGTGTGATCGCCATCGCGCCGACATCCGCGAGCACGAGCGTGTAATCTTCAGTGTTTTGAATCGGCTTTTCCTGCGCCACCCGGACAACAGACGCCGCCGGCAGGCCGCCGATCTGCGGATCAATCGGTCCAAGGACCGCATGCTGGCTCAGCACGATCTCGTCCGCAGCCAGCGCAATCAGCGTGCCGCCTGACATTGCATAATGGGGTACAAAGACGGTTTTCTTGCCCGGATGCGCTTTAATCGCGCGGGCGATCTGCACTGCCGGCAAGACAAGACCGCCCGGCGTGTGCAGAATAAATTCAAGCGGTTTGTTCGGAGGCGTTTTGCGAATGGCTTCGAGAACGTCTTCCGCGTCATTCAGATCGATATAGCGAAGCATCGGGATGCCGAGGAGGCCCATGGGCTCCTGACGGTGCACAATTGCGATGATCCGGCTTTTGCGTTTTTTCTGGATTTTCGAGAAGGCGGTGACCAGTTCCACGTGACGCTGCCGATTGGCCACGTTGCGGAATAAAATGAACAATATAATCAATATGATGGGCAGTGCGCCCCACAGACCTTCCATAGCCCCGAAACCCCTCTACGCACGACAGAATTAAAGCTTACGGGCTTTTTGGCGGGGTGAAAAGGGCGGTCCAGTCCTGACAGCAATTCTGCAGCGCGGCGACGCAAGAAACGGGTGGTTGAGCGAGAGCTTCGTTCCTATCAGCGACGTTCCATAAAAACGTCGGAGTCATCAGCATGCAGCTTTCCAATAGGACAGTAATCATTACCGGCGCCAGTAGCGGGATTGGCGCTGCTGCGGCCTTGTTGTTCGCTAGGGAGGGGGCGAACGTCGTTCTGGGCGCCCGGCGAAAAGCGCTTATCGACAATCTTGCCGCTGAAATTCATCGAACTAACGGGCGTGCCATTTCAGTTGCCGGCGATATTCAAAACGAAGAATTTTCAATTGAACTGGTTAGTCGCGCGCAAAATGAATTTGGCGGCCTTGACGCCGCTTTTAACAACGCTGGCATCGTTGGCGATATGAGTCCGATACCGAGTATGAAAAACGAGAATTGGCATAGCGTTATCGCAACAAACCTGACGAGCGCTTTTTTTGCAGCGAAACATCAAATTCCGGTCATGAAAAAAAGCGGCGGCGGTTCGATTGTATTCACGTCTTCTTTTGTTGGGCACGCGAATGGCGGCATGCCGGGAATGGGCGCCTATGCCGCCTCAAAAGCAGGGCTGATTGGGTTGGTGCAATCGCTTTCTTCCGAACATGGGGCCGATGGCGTTCGCGTGAACGCATTGCTGCCAGGCGGTACAAAAACCGCGATGGCGGGTGATGATCCTGACGCTCACAAATTTGTCGCCGGGCTTCATGCGCTCAAGCGCATGGCGACGCCTGAAGAAATAGCGCAGGCGGCGTTATTCCTGTTGTCAGATCAGGCTGCATTCGTAACCGGCAGCGCGATGATGGCTGATGGAGGCATATCGACCTCGCTCGTGTAAGTCGCATCGCCGCCGGAAACGGTTCAACCGCTATGCGCGCGCCAATGCGCGACCAGTTCTTTCGCCAGCTCATCGGGGGCGTCATAAGGGACCCAGTGAGAGGCGCCATTGATCCGGTGATAACGCCACGGGGCGTTCACATAGCTTTCAGACAGAACCATCTGTTTTTCGGACAAATATTTCTCACCGTCGCTCCAGATTCCAAGAGTTGGAATGCGGACAATCTCTTCGCCAAAGGCGCCTGGCGGCGGCGGACGCAACATGCGGCCGAGGGAAATATTCGTTCGATACCAATCCAGTCCTGCGGTGAGCCGGCCAGGACGTGAAAGCTTTTCAATCGCCTTGTCGGTATCGCCATGGCCCGACCAGTGTTTGCGGAACAGCGCCCAGTCGTTTGCGCGGTATAAAGCTTCGCACAGGCCTTTCATCTGGTGCATGAGGATATACCAGCTCATCGCATATTGTCGCATACCTGCTTTCAGATACGCCCGGGAATGGCCGACGGAGATTGCGGTCAGGCTGACGAATGTTTCCGGATGGTTCGAAGCCAGCCCCCACGCGACCGGCGCGCCAAAATCATGTCCGACGACATGCGCGCGCTGAATGTTGAGCGTTCCCAATACGTCCAGAACATCAGGCATGACATCCGCATATATGTCGTATGCGGAATGCGCTGGGGCGATATCAGTCTGGCCGAATCCGCGCAGATCCGGGGCGATGATGCGATAACCGGCGCTGGTCAGTAACGGTGTTACCGCCGCCCAAAGGTCGCCGGAGTCCGGAAAACCGTGCAGCAGCAACGCAACCGGCGCGTCTTCGTCGCCAGTGTCGCGAACGAAATGAGTCAGACCGTTGGCGTTGATCCGGTGCGCCTCGGCGCGCACGCCCGCTACGCGCCCTCGCGACGCGCCAGAAACGCCAGCCGTTCGAACAGATGCACGTCCTGCTCATTTTTCAACAGCGCCCCGTGAAGCGGCGGAATCGCTTTTCGCGGATCGCGTTCGCGCAGGATATCGTCCGACACGTCTTCGGAAAGCAATAGTTTCAGCCAGTCCAGCAATTCCGACGTTGATGGCTTTTTCTTCAGGCCAGGGACTTCGCGAACTTCGTAGAAAATCTTCAAGGCGTCACTGACAAGGCGTTTCTTGATGCCGGGAAAATGCACGTCGACAATGTCTTCCATGGTCTGTGCGTCCGGGAATTTGATATAGTGGAAGAAACATCGGCGCAAAAATGCGTCCGGCAGTTCTTTTTCATTATTGGACGTGATGATCATGATCGGGCGCTGTTGCGCTTTCACGGTTTCGTTGGTCTCGTAAACGAAAAATTCCATCCGATCGAGTTCCTGCAGGAGATCGTTCGGAAACTCGATATCCGCCTTGTCGATTTCATCGATTAACAGGACCGGCCGTTGGTCAGCGACGAACGCCTCCCACAGCTTGCCGCGCTTGATATAGTTGCGGACGTCGCGGGCGCGTTCCTCGCCCAGTTGACCGTCGCGCAGGCGGGCGACCGCATCATACTCGTATAGTCCCTGATGGGCTTTGGTCGTGGATTTGATATGCCATTCGAGCAGCGGCGCGCCGAGCGCCCTGGCGATCTCGATCGCCAGCACGGTTTTGCCGGTGCCGGGCTCGCCCTTGACGAGGAGCGGGCGCTCTAGCGTAACGGCGGCGTTCACTGCGACTTTAAGGTCTTCGGTTGCGATATAGTCTTTGGTGCCTGCGAACTTCACTGGTTTTAAATCTCCATTGCCATTCGGGAATTTCTATCGGGGACCTTGGCGGCTCACAAGGCTGCGTCGCAGCTTCGCGGGGAAAGCCTTTGATCTTGCCGGCAATATCCGGCAGTTTGCGCCCGCAGTGAAATATGCGGGTGACGTGATGATACGAATGCTTTCGATGATTGTGCTGGCGAGTATGGTGCTGGCCTGTTCGGGACAACAGGCTGACAGCCCGCAGGCGTCGAGCGCAGCAGGCGCCCCCTCAGGCAGCTGGTCTGACATCACACGAGGTCTTGAGCGCCGCGAAGGCTTTATCGACATCTTTGTCAATGAGCGCGACGGCGAACTCTTCGCTGCATTTCCCGCGCCTGACGATGAAAACGTTTCCTTGCGGGCCATCTATGCGTCCGGCCTGACAGCGGGCCTGGGCTCAAACCCAATCGGCCTTGACCGCGGGTTGTTCGATGGCGGGTCGCTCATCGCGTTCCGTCGTAATGGCGCCAAGCTCATCGCGGAGCAGGAAAACTGGAGCTACCGCGCAAGCGCCGACAATCCGCTCGAGAAAAGAGCCGTACGGGAATCGTTCGCCAGATCGTTTCTCTGGTCCGGCGATATCGCCGCCGAAGGCCCTAATGGCGAATTGCTCGTCGATATTTCAAGTTTTTTGATCCGTGATGCGCTCGATGTGCGCGGGTCCCTTAAGAATCACCCAAAGGGCGGAACTTTTAAAATCGCCGGTGATCGATCCATGCCGGATTTCGATCAGGTTCTGGTTTTTCCGGACAATGTCGAGTTCGATGCTTTTTTGACGCTGACAAGCGACGACCCGAAGCGTGAGGTTATTGCGACGGCGGCGGACGGGCGATCCTTTACGCTGGTTCAGCACCACTCGTTAGTGCGGTTGCCGGAAGACGGGTTCAAATCGCGTATGTTCGACCCGCGCTCGGCGGCGATTGATGTGCCGTTTTATGATTTTTCAGCGCCGCTCGACGGACAGGTGCGTCAGGCGTTCGCGCGTCGGTTCCGACTGGAAAAGCAGGACCCGGCGGCGGAGAGCAGCCCGGCCAAAGAGCCAATTGTATTTTATGTTGACTCCGGCGCGCCGGAACAGATCCGCAATGCGTTGATAGAAGGCGCCAGCTGGTGGGCGGACGCTTTTGAGGCTGCTGGATTTCCTGACTCCTATCGGGTTGAGGTGCTGCCAGCCGACGCGCATCCTCGCGATATCCGTTACAACACTATCCTGTGGACGCATCGCCAGACGCGCGGCTGGTCTTATGGCGGCGGCGTTGCTGATCCGCGCACCGGTGAAATGCTGAAAGCGAATGTCATCCTCGGCAGTCAGCGCGTACGCCAGGACAGGATGATTTTTGAGGGTCTTGCGGGCGCCGACAAGACAGGAACCGGCGAGGCCGACGATCCGGTTGAGGTGGCGCTTTCGCGTATTCGCCAGTTATCGGCGCATGAGGTCGGGCACACGCTTGGCTTTGCTCATAATTTCGCCGCGTCGTCGAACGACCGCGCCTCGGTGATGGACTACCCGGCGCCCTATGTCACAGTCAGCGATGATGGTGCGCTTGATTTTTCAGCCGCCTATGATGTCGGCATTGGCGAGTGGGATAAGCTCGCGGCGACCTGGCTGTACGCAGAGTTTCCTGAAGACGCCGATGAAGACGCTGAACTCAACCGTATTTTGCGCGACGGTTACGCAAGCGGTCTTCGCTTTGTCGGCGACCGCGAGGCGCGTTCGGTTGGCACCGCACATCCTTATGCAAGCGTTTGGGATAACGGTGGGGATGCGGCTGTTGCGCTTGAAGAGACGCTTCGTGTGCGTCGCATCGCGCTGGATGGGTTCGGCGCTCGTTCGATTGCAGAGGGCCAGCCGATGGCGGACCTCAATAAAGTGATCGTGCCGATCTACCTCTACCACCGGTATCAGGTTGCGGCGGCTTCAAAATTGATTGGCGGTTTTGAATTCAATTATGGCGTCAAGGGCGACGGCATGACGACAGGCCGTCCCGTGGCGGACGCGGATCAACGCCGGGCGCTGGCCGGGCTGGTCGAAACCCTTGATCCGGCTGCGCTGGATTTATCCAACACGGTCCTTAACCGACTGACGCCAACGCTTGGCGGCTTCGGCGCCCTGGCGGGCGGCGGCGAGCAGTTTGACGGCGATGCGGGTCCTGTCTTTGATATACTGTCGGCCTCGGATACGGCGGCGGATTTGACGCTTGGCGCGCTGCTGCACCCGTCGCGTGCGGCGCGGCTTGTCAATTACAAGGCGCGGAACCCTGACAGCCTCGGTCTTGAGGAGGTGATTGAGGCTATCGAACAAAAAGCGTTCGCCGACGTTGGTTCGCCGCGTCGCCGCGCCATTGCACGGCGTATCCAGACGCGCCTGGTTTCACATTTGATTGACCTGTCTGCAAATTCAAACGCATCGCCGGAGGTGCGTGCAATTGCGGATGGGCGATTACGGTCTTTGCGCAATGCGCTGTCTCCGTCACTCTTCGGCGGCGACGATGCAGCGCGCAACCATAATGCGTGGCTGTCACGGCGCATTGAAGCTCACCTGAACCGTCCAGCCGAACCTGTGACGCCCGCCGCTGCGCCGGAAACACCGCCAGGCAGCCCAATCGGCGCGGGCATGATGGAAGACTGCTGGCATTGCAATACAGTGCTTGAGTAGAGGGATGCGCTAAGGCCTGAGGTCCTTGCCGAAAAGCGCAGTTGCGCCAACCAGAAAATGCCACAAATAGCCGAGCATCATCAGCGAGCCGCCGATCTGGAGGTTATCCCAATTGGGTCCGGCGACGCCAAAGAGATACGCTGTTGGTCCGGCGATGGCGATCATCATGCCGAGCCCGCCAAGCCAGCGCGAATGGATGAATCCATGCAACATGCGCGATGAAAAAACGCCGATGGCAATGAACATCAAGAATACGGCGGGCGTGAAAAATGTCAGAGCGCGCTGATGCATTTTATCCACGGCTGCAATGCTTGGCGCGTTAGCGCTGTCGCTTGCATGCGCCATAGCAACCTCTGGCAGGAAAAACCCGTCAATGACGAGCGCGGCAGCGAACGCTGAGAAGGCGATTGTAGCAATTACCGCCGCCACTGTTCCGACGAGGCGATGTCCTGAACGCGCTAGCGCCTGGGCGTGTCCCCAATAGCCAAAAGTGAATAACGAGACGGCAGCCAGTCCCATTGCGTGGGAGAGCGGCCACCTTGGACCCGCCAGCTGCGCGAGACGTACAAGATCCGTTGCGGTCTCGGGCGGAAACGCCATGTCGTCCGGCAGGATTGCAAAGATCGGCGCCATTCTGCCGAAAAACAGAAGTGCGCCAGCCGCCATGGCTGCGCCGGAAAATTTGAGCATCAGAGTCATGCGTGCATTCAAAGTTGCTGCACGGATATCTTTTAGCCACGAGGCTGGCGGTGCTAGGGTTTAGGGCTGAATAACGTCACTGCGTGACGAATAACATCACTGCTGAACGGCTCTGCGGATTGCTTCGCGATAGGAGCGTGAAACCGGAACGACATGACCGTCGCCGTAATCAAGCCGCATGCCCCGTCGGTCGGAGATCAGACGATGAACAGCGTTTAAATTCACCAGAAATGAGCGGTGACTGCGATGCAAAATGAATTCGCCGGTCTGATTTTGGATACCCGCTAGCGTCGCCCGCAACGTGACAGTCTTTTGAGCGCCTGCCTGGTCGAAATAGACCTCAACATAATTGCCTTGCGCTTTAACATAGCGAAGGGCGTCAGATTTCAGTCGGATTATTTCATTTTCGCCATCACCTTTCAGAATGATTAAATCGTCACCTAGGGTCCCATGCGTTTGGCGGTCTTTGAGTTCAATGACTTCCTGATTAAGGGTGCGCAGCCGGTTCCACATGGCGACGGCCCCTATCGTCAGGGCGGCAATCAGCAATACTTGCACGGTTAGAGAAAAGATCGCTGCGCTTGACGACCAAAAAACCAGATAGCCGAGATTGGCGGCGATAATGACTGTTGCGCCCTGCGCGGCACGCCAACACGCTATGTTTTGAAGAAAGGCATGCGCGCCCATAATCGCGATGAAATTCAGCGGTGCAAAGCCAAAGACAATGACGGCTTCCGCTGTATTGTCGATGGATAACCCGAATGGGCGAAAAATTATTAAAAACAGGGTAATCGCGCAGGCAATCAAGGCGGCGCGTGAAGTTGCGAACCCGGATTGGGGATGTGAGCTGTCCGTTTCGGTCACGCTGGAACTCTATTCCTTTTGAAATCGCGCAGGATTTCGCGGGCCGCATTATGGCCAGGCGCGCCGGTGACGCCGCCGCCGGGATGGGCGCCGGAACCGCAGAGATAAAGCCCTTTGACTGGCGTTCGATAATCAGCGGACCCTAATGCGGGGCGGCTTGAAAACATCTGATCAAGAGACAGGCGACCGTGAAAAATATCGCCGCCGGTCAGACCGAAAATGCGCTCCAGATCCAGCGGCGACAGAACCTGACGACCCAGCACGCTTACCTTGAAATTAGGGGCGTACTGATTGACCGTATCGATGATCAGGTCCGCTACGTCTTCACTGGCGTCATCCCATGACCGGCCGTCGGGGAGTTCAGGCGCAAATTGCTGACAAAAGAGGCTGGCGACATGTTGGCCGTCAGGCGCAAGACTATCATCCATGGTAGACGGGATCAGCATCTCAACAACCGGCGCACGCGACCAGCCATACAGGCGGGCGTCGAGATATGCGCGGTCGAGATAGTTGAGCGTCGGTCCGATAATAATCCCGGAGCGATGATGCTCGGCGGCGTCGCCGCCCGGCATGCAGGAAAAGTCAGGCAGTTCGGAAAGCGCCACGTTCATGCGAAAGGTACCCGAGCCGCAGGCGTAGTTTTCCATGCGTTGATGAAATTCCGGTGGCTGAACATCTGCGCCGACTAGTTTGGTAAAAAGAAGTTTCGGCCCGATGTTTGCCGCGACGGTACGGGCTCTCACGATTTCGCCGTTTTCAAGTTCAACACCAGTTGCGCGATTATTCTCAATGATGACGCGACGCACCAGCGCGTCGGTTGTGATCTCGACGCCACGGTTCTCCGCGACCCGCCGCATGGCCTGGGTAATGGCGCCCATACCGCCGATGGCGTGGCCCCAGCGGCCTTTTTTCCCGTTAACTTCGCCAAAGGCGTGATGGAGCAGGACATAGGCCGTGCCCGGCGTGTGTGGTGAAGCATAAGCGCCGACAATGCCGTCAAAGGCGAAGGCGGCGATGATTGACGGGTGTTCAAACCAGCGTTGTAAAAACTCTGCGGCGGACTTTGTGAAGAGGTCGAGAATGAGCTGCTGGTCGCCAACGGATAATTTGCGAAAGCGGTTGCCGGTTTTGATGGCGCGCAAAATGTCGTCAAAGCCGCCGCCGGCGTTTGGCGGTGTTGCCAGCACCAGCTCACGGACCACATCGGCGGCTTTTGCAATTGCATCGTAATAGGAGGGCAGGGCCGCTGCGTCTGATTTTGAAAGTTTCGTAAAGGCTTCCTGCGTGCGGTCCATTTCAAAAAAGAGTTTCAGGTATTCGCCCGGCGCCGTTCCAAGCGGATAGAAATTCGAGATGTCGCGCTCAACGACCTTCAATCCGTAATTGTAAAGGTCGAGATCCGCGATCACCTTAGGATTTAAGAGGCTGACCGTGTAGCTCGCGACGGAGTTATGAAAGCCCGGATGAAACTCCTCCGTCACCGCAGCGCCGCCGACGATGTTACGGCGTTCGGCGATGCGCACTTTCAATCCCGCTTCAGCAAGATAACATGCGCAGACAAGCCCGTTATGGCCGGCGCCGATGATGAGAACATCAGATTCAGTCAATGCGATGCTATCCCACTATCCCGCCAGGCCGATTTCCTGAAGCCGCTGCTTCAAAAACGCATCGGCTTTGATGTCAGGATATTTGGCGCCGTCGCCTTTGCAACTGTCGAGGCAAGAGAGCATGGCGTCGGAATGAGGGTGCATGAAGAACGGCATGGAGTAGCGTGACACGTTCGGGCCGTCCGGATTGACGACGCGATGTGTCGTCGCCGGGATCACATCATTACAGACCCGCGCCAGCATATCGCCCGCATCGACAATCAGATTGTCCGGGTCGGTCTCTACCGGCAGCCAATTGCCGTCACGGTCGAGGAGTTCAAGACCTGCGCCATTGGCGGCGACGAGAATGGTGATGAGGTTGATGTCCTCGTGCGCGGCGGCGCGGATGCAGTTCGGGTCCGCCCCGTCAGGAATCGGTGGGTAGTGGAGGAGGCGCAGGATAGAGTTGCCGTTTGTCGCCATCTGTTTGAAGTAATCGTCAGGGACGTCGAGCGATGGCGCGAGCGCTTCGAGCATGATGAGGCCGGCTTTCTCCAGCGCATCGTAAATCTCAAGAAATGTTTCGCGAAAGCCCTGGGGCTGATCCGGCCACATATTCGACGGATAGGTGTCAGCGAGCGGCGAGCCTTCCTCGAATTCACGCCCCACATGCCAGAATTCTTTAAGGTCCGGAAATTTTGAATCCTTGGCGTGCTCGCGTCCAAAAGGCGTGTAGCCGCGTTGACCATCCTCACGAAAGAACGGCATTTTTTTATCTTCAGGCAGAGCAAAGAATGCAGCGCTCATGTCATAGGCGCGTTTGAGCAAGTCTCTGCTGACACCGTGATCTTTCAGGATGATGAATCCGAAATACTGAAACCCTTCATAAAGCGCTTCCTGAAAGCGTTTCCGCTCTTCAGGGCCGCCGTCGGTATATTCCCGAAGGCTGAGTTCCGGGACCCGGGTGTACTTTCTTGTCATGTGCGAGCAACGCCTAATTTCTGGTAATGATCGCTGGTTTACGCTGTCGTTTGAAGTGATGCAATGGCCCGTTTCGGCGCGGCGACGCGGCCTGGTTTTGCAACTGAGAATTGAGCGCAGACAGTTTCGTTGACCGGCCGGACCGGCGTGCTTCATAAGGCAGGCGTGATGAAGCCAGACGCCACCGATATAGAGATCGAACACGGTCATGCGCCGCATGCGATCGCCGAACGGTTGGAAAAAGGACCGCAAGCGAATTATCTTCAGGACTGGGTGTTTGGCGGCATTGATGGCGCTGTAACAACATTTGCGATTGTCGCGGGTGTCGCCGGCGCGGCGCTTTCCACGAAGATAATTTTGATCCTCGGGCTTGCGAATTTGCTTGCGGACGGTTTCTCCATGGCGGCGGGAAACTTTTCCGGCGTTAAGGCGGAGCGCGATGACTATCAACGCCTGCGTGAGATGGAGATCCGTCATATCGCCGTAACGCCCGAGGGCGAACGCGAAGAGGTGCGCCAGATCTTCGCCGCCAAGGGGTTTGAGGGAGAGGATCTCGACCGTGCCGTTGAGATTATAACAGCCAGTCACGAACGCTGGGTTCGCATTATGCTGGAAGAAGAGCATGGCGCGCCCAAGGTTGCGCGTTCGCCGCTGAAAGCCGGCATGGTGACGTTTGTCGCTTTCTTCTTATGCGGAGCCGTGCCCCTGGTTCCTTTTCTCTTTGGCGGCGCCGTCAACGCTCTTTTCGTCGCTACGACGATGACAGGGGCGGCCTTTTTCGGCATCGGCGCTTTGAAGTCCAGGTGGTCCACCACCCGGTGGTGGCTTTCCGGCCTTGAAACATTCTCGATTGGCATGATCGCCGCCGGCGTCGCCTATGGCGTCGGCGCATTGCTGCAGGGCCTGGTCGGGAGTTAGACTTGATTTCGTGATGGCTGATTGTCATTACCGGACTTGTTCCGGCAATCCAGCGTGATAGGTAAGGTCTGTTTTTCCGATCAGCACGGGGCGAATAAAATGAACATTACCGACCTCATGTCCCGCCTCGGCGTTGACGAAGCGTCTCTCAACAGCGGCAATCTTTCGGTCGAAACGCCCATAGACGGATCGGAAATCGGCCGCATCGCTGTCGATGATGCGGGGGCCGTTGACGCAAAGATTGCGAAAGCGCAAGAAGCGTTCCTGAAATGGCGTTCTGTTCCGGCGCCGAGACGGGGCGAGCTGGTGCGCCTGCTCGGTGAAGAGCTTCGTACGCATAAGGATGATCTCGGGCGACTGGTTACCATCGAATGCGGCAAGATCCTTTCCGAAGGACTTGGCGAGGTGCAGGAGATGATCGACATCTGCGACTTCGCCGTTGGTCTGTCCCGCCAGCTTTATGGCCTCACCATCGCGTCGGAACGTCCCGGCCATCATATGCGCGAGACATGGCAGCCGATGGGTGTCGTCGGTATTATTTCAGCTTTCAATTTTCCTGTCGCTGTCTGGTCGTGGAACGCAGCGCTGGCGATAGTCTGTGGTAACGCATGTCTATGGAAACCTTCTGAGAAAACGCCGCTGACCGCGCTTGCCGTACAGGCGCTGTTTGAACGCGCGGCGGAAAAATTCGGCGATGCGCCTGAAGGCTTGTCGCAAGTTATTATCGGGGACAGTGAGATCGGCGAGCAGATGGTTGACGACGCGCGGGTTGCGCTTGTTTCCGCTACCGGATCGACGCGGATGGGCCGGGCTGTGGGGCCGCGTGTCGCGCAACGTTTCGGGCGCACATTATTGGAACTCGGCGGCAACAACGCTGGTATTATAGCGCCGTCCGCCGACCTTGATCTTGCGGTGCGCGCAATTTGTTTTTCCGCGGCCGGGACCGCTGGTCAGCGCTGTACCAGCTTACGGCGTCTGTTCGTGCATGAAAGCATTTACGACGAGTTGGTTCCGCGTCTGAAAAAGGCGTATGAGACGCTTCCCGTTGGCGATCCGCTGGAGGCGCAAACACTGGTTGGCCCGTTGATTGACCACGCGGCCTTTGACCAGATGCATTATGCGCTGGATCGCGCCCGGGCGCAGGGCGGGACAGTGACAGGCGGCGAGCATGTCAGCGACAAGGCCTGGTATGTGCGGCCGTCGCTTGTGGAGCTCAGCGCTCATGACGGTATTGCGCGTGACGAGACCTTTGCGCCAATCCTTTATGTTTTTAGCTATACTGATCTGGACGAAGCCATCGCCATGCAAAACGATGTGCCGCAAGGGCTTTCCTCCTGCATTTTCACCCGCGATGTTCTGGAGGCGGAGCGATTTCTGTCCGCAAGCGGTTCGGATTGCGGCATCGCCAATGTAAATATCGGTCCTTCCGGCGCTGAAATCGGCGGCGCTTTTGGCGGGGAAAAGGAAACTGGCGGCGGACGTGAAAGCGGGTCCGACGCCTGGAAAGCCTATATGCGCCGCCAGACCCAGACCGTGAATTACTCTACCGATCTGCCGCTCGCGCAAGGGGTCAAATTCGACGTCTGATGGTTAATCGCCGCATTCGTGAAATTAACAAATCTACGCTATCATGTTCTCCATGATGGGGCTTAATCCAATTCTGCTCGGCGTCACGGCTTTGCTGGCGGTCGCAACCATTGGCGCGGGGAGCGTTCTCTCGGCGAGGACGCGTCCGGTTTTCTTCTATGGGGTGCTGGCGCTGATGGTCGGGGTTTATGTCGGCTTTGCGCTGATTGCTTTTGACGGGGCTGACTTTGTCACGCGTCCTGTGATTTCGGTGCTGATGGTCGAATCGCTTGCCGCGCTGGTCTTCCTGTTTGCGGGCCTTGGCGTCTTGAGCTCCAGCCGTCCATGGCTGCTTGGCGTTTTGATTTTGGTTCATGGCAGCGTAGATTTGTTGCACCTACTTCTGGGCGCTTCGCACAGCCCTGACTGGTATGAATTTTTGTGCCTGGTTTATGACGCCATTGTCGGTGTCGCCGCGATCTGGCTGCTGTCAAATAAGACGGCTGCGGGCGCGGTCGAGAGAAACCGGGAAACCGCCCCTTCACAATAATTTTTAACGTGCTAGAGCCGCTGGCGAGAGAGTTTTCATCTAGCCGGAGCCCGACCCATGGATCATGGAAAAAACGAATTCGCCACCAATGAGAGCCTGAAGGCGCGCCGTGACGAGGCCTGTCCGGCAGGGTTGCCGTCGAAGTCGGGCATTTACGCGGCCCGCGCGAAAGGCGCTGAACTCTGGGACGTAGAGGGCAAGCGCTATATCGATTTCATCGGCGGCATTGGCGTTCTGAATGTCGGCCATGCTCACCCGAAGGTTGTTGAGGCGATCAAGAAACAGGCCGATGATTTTCTCCACACCGCGTTCGGCATTGCGCAATATGAAAGCTATGTTGAGGTCTGTGAAAACCTGAACCGGCTGACGCCAGGCGATACGCCAAAGAAAACGGCGTTGTTTAATTCCGGCGCTGAAGCGGTTGAAAACTCCGTCAAGTTCGCCCGCCAGATCACCGGTCGCCCGGGCGTTATCGCCTTTGAGGGCGCGTTCCATGGACGCACGCTGCTGGCGACCACCCTGACAGGGAAGTCCAAGCCCTATAAGGTCGGTTTCGGGCCTTACGTTCCGGCTGTATTCCATGCGCCGTATCCGGATGAATATCATGGAATTTCCGTCCAGGGATCGCTCGCCTGTCTCGACCACATTTTCAAAACCGCGATCAACGCCAACGAAGTCGCCGCGATGATCGTCGAGCCGGTACAGGGTGAGGGCGGTTTCAACCCGGCCCCGAAAGCGTTCCTCGAAGGCTTGCGCAAAAAATGTGATGAGCATGGAATTCTATTAATCGCCGATGAAATTCAGTCTGGCATGGGCCGGACCGGCAAATATTTCGCCTTTGAAAAAGCAGGCGTTGAACCGGACTTTATCTGTGTCGCTAAATCAATCGCCGCTGGCCTGCCGCTTTCAGCGTTGACCGGCAAAGCGGATTTGATGGACACCGTGCTCGCCGGCTCCATGGGCTCGACCTATGGCGGAAATCCGGTCGCTTGTGCGGCGGCGCTTGCGGTCTTCGACATCATTGAAGAAGAGGGCCTGCTCGCCAGGGCCGAAGCGATTGGCGCCCAGACCGAAAAGCGCTGGAAGGAACTTCAGGCGGGCATCGGTAAAGATGTCATCGGCGATGTGCGCCGGGTCGGCGGCATGATGGCGCTGGAATTCGTCAAGGACGGCGACCCGATGCAACCGAACGGCGACGTTGCAGGCAAAATCCTCGCCGAGGCGCGGGCGCGCGGCCTGATTATGACAACCGCCGGCGCTTACGCTCAATGCCTGCGCAGCCTTGTGCCGCTCGTCATCTCCGACGAGATGCTTGATGAAGGCCTTGATATTTTTGCGGACGCGACGGAAGCTGTGTTGAAGAGATAGGTTCAGGAAGCGGTCTTCGCCCAATCAGAAATTCAATGTGATGCTGGAATAACCATAGAAGGTATTCGATCGAAAATTATCTGCGGATTCAATTAAACCTGTGGCTAAGAAGCGATTTAGTAGGCGGACAAAATCAAATTCCTCACGATCTTTCCGGGTCAAGAACGCGCCGCCAAGACTTAAAACGACGTGATCGCTGATTAGATTAATGTCGGCCTTTAGATCAATTTGATGCCCCCATCGTGCATTGTTTTCGGTTGCGGCCCGAAGGCTTCCATCAGGGGCTAGTATGACAAATTCTGGCAAAAACTCGGGTTGCGGGTAAAACTGTCTTACGGCTCGATATGTTATCTGAAAATCAAGCCAACGGTTCGGCGCCGCGCTCAATCTCATCGCGGGCGATATCAGGTCTGTCCGTGAAAAAACACCATACAAACCTTCTGGTCCAAAGTCGTTGTCGAAAACGCCGAACAGGGGATCGAAAGCTGGAAAACCTGTCCTTCTTGTGATTGAGAACGGAGAACCCGATGCGACGACCGTGTTAAACGCTTCTTCTCTTCCGGTCGCAATATCGAATAAAAATGACATATGAAGCTGGGATGGAGCATGGAAAAACTTCCCAACCTCGCCATGGGCGAAAAATGCAGTTCTGTTCTCTTGCTGCGGGTCGAGAAAGGATTCTGTAGAATACTGAGCCGCGCCTTCAAATTCAAAATCGATAGCGTCGATAGACTTCTCTCTATAAAGACGAATGCCGGGCGTAATTTGATGGCCTCTCAGTGATGGGCCCGCACAAAAGATACGAGAAAGCTGGGTCGAAAAGCAGCGGCGATCCCCTAGTTTTCCGTAAACAAAGGCTTCCAGATTGGCGGCGTCAAAAACTTGCCTATGAGCGTAGTGTAATCCCCAGAAATGGCGCCGCCTGTCAGGGACATCATAACTGATTTGATTTTGAAACTCGGCAGACCTTTTGCTGTGGGGCAGCGCGTAAAAGAGCGTAAAGCTGCCATCGTCTCCAAATTGCTTGTTCAGCTTGACGCCATGAAATGAATTTATTGTCGTCCTAAAGCCTGACCTGCCCACAAGCCGGCCTGACCCCAAGTGCATCGTAAATCGACCGATCTGCAGTTCGAGATTATTGTTTGGAAAACGAAACGCAAAGTATGCTTGGATCGGTTCGACAGCATTGCTGATTGGAAGCACGCCAAAAGCTGAATCAGGCGCGGCCAAAATGTTCCCTCCCACTACAATATTTCGGCTATTATAGCTAACTGGGGTATAACTCCGTGAATCCATAAGCTCCGCGGCGAAAGCCATGCGTCCGAAGTCAGCTTCTGCAAAAATTGAAGTCTGCAAGGAAACCAATCCAACGATTGTACCGCTGGACAGGATCTCGTTTGAGACAAAGACGTCGCCATTTAAATTAGTGAGCGACGCCCTATTGAGCGGGTTGACATTAAAGACGTTTCGACCATTCAACACCTCAAATCGAGTACGTTGAGAGCCGGTGAAAGTTAGCCAGTCAGGCGAATTCAGTTGCTCGTCAAGGAGTGATGTGTCGCGCGCTTTCGCCGGCGCATGACCGAGTACGATGAATATTGTCAGCGCCGTTAAACCGGCCAGCAGATACTTCACTAATTGCCCCACCAAACTTGTTGGCGAGTATGACAATATTTACAACCGGTTCAAGGCGCATAGGTTGCCTTTTGCTGTTTTGGCTCCTTCAAAACAGCTCTCCTATATCGGGTAGCCAATGAAGTGGAGTTGAAAACCTAGCTCAACGCAGCGAGCGCCGGAGCGAGGCGCGCCATGTCCGCAGGAGAGTTATAAAGCGCAGGCGTGACGCGCACGCAGTCGCCGGCGGCGGGGCCGGTTCGGCGAACGGTGAAAATACCGTGCTCCTCGGCGAGTGCCCGCATAATCGCATTGTTCTTATCCGTCGTTGTTCGGTTCTTGAACCGAAATGAGGTCAAAGCGGCGACCATATCCGGATCATCCGGCGTTAGAATATCAACGCCGTCTATCGTTCGGGCGTCCTCGACCCATAGATTGCGCAAATATCTGAGCCGCGCTTCCTTTGCGTCAATGCCGATCGCTTCATGGAAATTGAGCGCGTCAGGGATAGTCAGGTGCGCAGCAAAGTTGAGGGTGCCCGTATGGGCGCGAGCGCGAATGTCGTCTTCATCGCCGGGCTCGTTCATGAACCGATCAATATCGCGGATACGCGGCTTTCTGATATAGAGCAGCCCGCATCCGATTGGTGCGCCAATCCATTTGTGAAGATTGAACCCGGCGAAATCCACATCGAATTCTGCGAGATCGAAATTAATTTGGCCGATGGCGTGAGCGCTGTCGAGAATGACGTCAATGCCGTGCGATTTGGCCAGCGCTGAAATTTCTTTCACCGGGTGGATAAGGCCGGTGAGGTTGTTGAGATGCGTGAGTAGGGTCATGCGCAAATTTGGGTGCGCATCAAAGGCGTCGGCATAGGTCTGAATTATGTTCTCACGGGTCGCGGGCTCCGGCAGGTTGATCTTGATCACGTCAACGCCGCGGCGGTCGGCGAGCCAGGTCATCGCCGATTTCATCGCGCCATAGTCGAGATCGGCATAGAGCACGGCGTCACCGGGGTTTAGCTTGTTGTACCCGCCGATCAGGATTTGCAGCGCTTCGCTGGCGCCGCGCGTTAGCAGAAGCTCATCCGGATTAACGCCCAGGAAAGTCGACAGGCGTTCATATACTTTGTCGATATCGCGCCCATAGGCGCCGCGTGCATAATAAGTGTTCTCAGCGTTTACACGCTCCGTATGCGTCTGATAAGCGCGCATCACCGGCGCCGCCATGATCCCCCAATACCCATTTTCGATATTGGTGATGTCTGGCGTAACAGCGTATTGCGCGGCGATGGCGGACCAATAGGTTTGGTTTCTTGCAAGGTCCTGTGGCGAAACATCCGGCGCGGCGGGCATGGTTGGCGCCGCATTGGCTTGCGTGGTGGCGACTGCGGCACCGGCAGCGCCGGCGGTCAGACTAAGAAACGAACGGCGCGATGGGTGTATGACGGACATGTGACCCCCCCCTGCTTTTCACTCATCCTTCCTAGCGGATTTTCCGCCAATGGAAATGAAAAACCGTAAGGATAAGTGAGATACAGGCCCAACATTTATTTTCGAGTCGAAGGGTCCGCCCTGCTCAAATAAGCTATCCAGAAATGGCTAGGCTGGAGGGGCAGGCTACGCCTTCTTCCAGACGCTGCCTTTTCGTAGGGCGTCCGCGACCTTGCCGGTTCGCTTGCGTTGTGTCGGATGGTGCGCGGTGAACGCGTCGTCGAAGCTTTGCGCCGGATTTCGATAGATCACGCCCATGGGCATCGGGAAGCCGTCATGGGGCAGGGTGATCAGGAGTTGCGCAATCGCATGATTGGTTTCGTCATGAACAAGAATGTCCGCCTCCGGAACCCCGGCGTTGCCTACGTCAACCACTTCCAGCGCCAGGGTTTGCGTATTGAGCTTCAGGCCCTTTGCGCCGTTTGCAAACAGCAATGGCTTTCCATGCTCTACATGGAGTTGGGTGTCTTTCGCCGTTTTTTTGGCGGTGAAGTCGTCGAAAACGTCTTTGTTGTAGACGATGCAGTTCTGGAAGATCTCAATAAAGGCGGCGCCTTTGAACTCCCGCGCCGCTTTCAGAACCGGTGACAGGTTCTTGGCATCCGTATCGATGCCGCGTGCGATGAACCGCGCGCCGGCGCCAAGCGCAAAGGCGCCAGCGCTTGCAGGCGCATCAATGGAGCCTGCAGGGCTTGATGGTGAGCGGGTGCCGACGCGGCTTGTTGGCGAATACTGGCCCTTTGTCAGGCCGTAAATCTCGTTGTTGAACAGCATCACCTGCACATCGAGATTGCGCCGTAACACATGCATCAGGTGATTGCCGCCGATTGAGAGGCCATCGCCATCGCCGGTTACAATCCAGACATCAAGGTCCGGATTGGTCAGTTTCAGCCCGGTGGCGAAAGCCGGCGCCCGACCATGGATCGTATGGAAACCGTAGGCGTTCATGTAATAGGGAAAGCGCGAAGAACAGCCGATGCCTGAAACAAAGACTGTCTTGTCCGGGTTCGCCTGAATGTCAGCGAGGGTTTTCTGCACGCATTTCAGGATCGCGTAATCGCCGCAGCCGGGGCACCAGCGCACTTCCTGATCGGTTGCGAAATCTTTTGCGGTAAGGGGAGCGTTCATGATTCAAGCACACCTGATTTTTTGAGAAGTTTTATAAACGGTTCTCCGTCGGTATTGGAAACATTTTGTATGCAATCGCCAATTGAAAGAAACAATTGTGATTCACTATCTTCAATTAATGAAAAACCTATATAATCAGGGCGGTCAGCAAATTCGATTCGGTAATCAGTAGAATGCGCAACAAAAGCGCCATTACCGCGCCAATGCCGTCGCCGGCTTTTCATGAAATCAGAAATGGATGATATGTATTTGTTGTCTGAAACTACCGTACGTTGGGGATATCCGTCTTGATTTTTGTTTTCAAAATCAAGAACAACGATGGTGTCGCTGTATAGAACATCAACAGGCTTACAAAATAAGCCGTTGTCATATGCAACTACGTAGCCCACTATTGCAAACAGTGTGGCAGCAAAAATTGAACTAGCAAAAAAAAGTATTTTCTTTAACAATTCAAACTCACTCCGCCGCTTTCTTCATCGCTACCGGATAATGCTCTTTGATCACGTCCTGAATTTCAGTGATCTTGAAGGGCTGACCGGACACTTTGTTAAGCTGGATGACATCGATCCCGAGTTTGTCGCGGAGCAGGGTCGCGCACTGGCCCATGTTCATTTCCGGCAGAATGATCTTGTCATAGCTGGCGAGCAGCCGCCCGAGATTTTTCGGCAGGGGATTCAGATAACGCAGGTGGATTTGCGCGACGTCGTATCCTTCTTCGCGAGCCAGATGAACCGCCCGATAGATGGCGCCATGGGTCGAGCCCCAGCCGACAATGGCGATCGGCCCTTTTGTTTCACCCTGTTCGACGTCCTGATCCGGAATAAAGTTAGCGACGGCGGCGACTTTGTTCGCACGCAGATCAGACATCGCCTGGTGATTGTCGGCTTCGTAGGAAATATCGCCAGTCTCGATGTCTTTCTCGAGCCCGCCAATGCGATGCGCCAGACCTTCCATGCCCGGCGCCACCCACGGCCGGCCAAGGCTTGACGGGTCCCGGTTCCATATCTCTTTTTTGAGCGCTGTCTGATCTCCCTGAGCGGATGGCGGCGCATTGGAGAGGATCGGTTCAAAGTCCGCCATGTCCGGCAGCGCCCATGGGCCAGCAGCGTTGGCGATATAGCCATCGGTCAGAAGGAACACCGGCGTCATGTGGCGGATGGCGATGCGCGTCGCCTCAATCGCCGCATCAAAACAATCGCCGGGCCCGGCGGTTGCAATGACTGGCAGGGGTGCGTCGGCATTTCGTCCGTAGACAGCCTGGTAAAGATCGGATTGTTCCGTTTTTGTGGGCAGGCCCGTCGATGGTCCGCCGCGCTGCGAGTTCACGATGACCAGTGGCAGTTCAACAGCCATGCCAAGGCCGATAGCCTCTGTCTTGAGTGCGATGCCGGGCCCTGAAGAGGAGGTGACGCCAATTGCGCCGCCATAGGAAGCGCCGATCGCGGCGCAACAGGCGGCGATTTCATCTTCAGCCTGAAAAGTGGCGACGCCAAGTTCGCCCATTTTGGACAGATGGTGCAGGATCGGCGAAGCGGGCGTAATCGGATAGGAGCAAAAAACCACTTCGCGGTCGGCGAGTTCGCCCGCTGCGGCGAGCCCGAGCGACAACGCCTCGGCGCCGGTGATCGACCGGTACTCGCCGGCGTCCATCGGCGCCTCGCCGATTACGAATTGCGGGATCTCAGCTGAAATCTCCGCCGTCTCGGCATAAGCATTCCCTGCGTCGAGCGCGGCGAGGTTGCCGGTCAAAACTTCCGGCGGTTTTTTTGCAAATTTTTTGCGCGCCCAGTCAGCGATTGGTTTGCGGTCGCGCCCGAACATCCAGAGCACGGCGCCGAGCGCCCAGAAGTTCTTGCACTGCTCTGCGTCGCTTTTCGAAAGGCCATGGGGTTTGACGGCTTCGAGCGTCTGGCTTGAGATCGCGATCTCAATCACCTGATAATCATCCAGCTCGCCGGTTTCGCGCGGGTCGGCGGCGATGTGGGCTTTCGCAAAGTTGCGTTCGTTAAAGGCGTCGGTGTTCAGAACAATGATTGCGCCTTTTTGCAACAGCGGCAGATTCACTTTCAGGGCGGCGGGATTGAGCGCGACAAGAACGTCCGGCTGGTCGCCGGCGGTCGATATGCGCCGGGCGCCAAGATTGATCTGGAATGCCGACACGCCAAAGGTCGTGCCGACGGGCGCGCGAATTTCCGCCGGAAAATCGGGAAAGGTTGAAAAATCTGACCCGGCGAGCGCCGTCGATTCAGCGAATTGCGAGCCGAGAAGCTGGACCCCATCCCCGGAATCGCCGGCGAATCGCACAACGATTGATTTGTTTTCCGGACTTATCTTATCCATGGGATCGCCCCAACCGTCGCTTGGCCTGCTACCATTGCAAAACCACCAATAAAAACAAGAGCCTGTTGCGCGAAACCTATTGGCGCACGACCAGCTAAAGGTTGCATATCTCAACCTCGCGAAGGAAATACAAGCCTTTTTCCATGCGGCCTCTCGCCATGGTGATGGCGTCCGTTCTTCGCAACAGCGAACCTATCGGAATTGATAGCTAAATTAGGCGGGTGCGCTTAAGGTCCGGCCCGCATTTGTTGCGTTTCCGTGGGAGAGAAGGGGCGAGAACGAATGGCTGATATAGACGCTGGCGGCGCGCTGGATGCGCCGCGAGTAGCCTCATCGCGTATTGACGCCCTGGACGCGCTGCGCGGTCTTGCGGTGCTCGGCATTTTTGTCATCAACATTATCGGCTTTGGCCTGCCTGAAATTGCGTTCAACAACCCTAAGGCCGCCGGCGGCGAGGGCGCTGTGAACTTCGGACTATGGACGTTCACGACCGTCTTTGTCGAAGGATCGATGCGCGGCCTGTTTTCGCTGATGTTCGGCGCCGGCGTGGTTTTGTTCACGGCGCGCGCCGCATATCCGGACGGGGCCATCCGAATTGCTGATCTTTTCTATCGACGGACGATCTGGTTGATCGTCTTCGGGCTTGCGCACGCTTTTCTGCTGCTCATGCCGGGCGATATCCTCTTGATTTACGGCATTGCGGGGCTGCTGTTGTTTCCATTCAGGATTTTGTCTGCAAAAAAGCTTGCCGCGCTTGCTTTAGCTTTCCTCGCCGGGCTCACGCTTTTGTCGCTGGATGAGGAATTGGAAGAAACCGAACTCGGACTTCAAGCAGCGGCTATTGAAGAGCGCGCCGATGCAGGCGCCGAGCTGAGCGCTACTGAAGAAAAAATCCTGGCTGAATGGGAAGAAGCCTACGGCGCCAACTGGCCGGCGCAGGAAGAACTTGAGGCGCAGATCGCGTCGCGGACCGGCAGCCCAGGAACCGTATTCTTATCAAACGCAAATATCGTTGCGATGTACAGCTCGATTGGCGACTTGTTGTGGTGGGTGACTGACGCCTTCATGATGATGCTGTTCGGCATGGCGCTTTACAAATGGCGGGTGATTACGGCGGAGCGCAGTCTCAATTTTTACGCCGTGATGGCGCTTATCGGATACGGGATTGGCCTCGGGTTTCGCATCTGGGCGGTCGCCAGCCGATGGGAGGCTGATTTCTCTCCGATGCTGTGGGCATGGGGGGCGTTCGATCAGGCCGGGCGGGTCGCAATGACATTCGGCCATATCGGTTTTTTCTTTGTGCTTTGGAAATTCGCCGCCTCAACTTTGCCGATGCGAGCGTTGACAGCAGCGGGGCGCATGGCGCTGACGAACTATATCAGCCAAACCGTGATCGCGAACCTGGTCTTCACCGGCGTCGGGCTCGGTCTCTACGGCGCCGTCGACCGCATCGGCATTTATGCGATGATGGCGGCGATCTGGCTCGCTCAGTTAACGTTCAGCATGTGGTGGCTGGCGCGCTTTCGGTTTGGCCCTTTGGAATGGGGATGGCGCTCATTGACCTATTGGCGCAAACAACCTTTGCGAAAATAAGCGTCGCAGGCTATCGCTGGTCGCCCGACTCCGGTCTAAACTGGCTCTATTAACTGCTCTCCGTTTTATGCTGGAAAAAGAAAGACTTCAGATGAAATTCTTTGTGGATACCGCAAATGTAGACGAGATCAACGAATTGTTGCCCGCGGGGCTGGTTGATGGCGTCACGACCAATCCCAGCCTGGTGATGAAGTCCGGCCGCGATTTTCGCGAAGTGGTCGCAGAGATTTGCGCGCTTGTTGATGGGCCCGTGAGCGCAGAGGTGACCGGCGTTGAATCGGCGCAGATGATCGCAGAGGGAAAATCGCTGGCGACCATTGCGGACAATGTTGTCGTAAAGCTGCCGCTGACATGGGACGGGCTTATCGCATGCAAGGCGCTGACGGGCGACGGGATAAAAACCAACGTAACGTTGTGTTTCTCCGCCAATCAGGCGCTGCTGGCTGCGAAAGCGGGGGCCAGTTTCATTTCGCCTTTCATTGGCCGGCTCGATGACATCAATATCGACGGCATGGAGTTAATCCGCGACATCCGAATGATTTTCGACAATTACGATTTCCGGACGGAAATCCTTGCGGCGTCTATAAGGTCCGCAAATCACGTCAAAGACTGCGCTATCGCCGGCGCGGATGTTTCCACCGTACCGCCGGGCGTTCTGAAAAGCCTTGTCAATCATCCGCTGACGGATAAAGGCCTGAAAGCGTTTCTCGATGACTGGGCGAAAACGGGTCAGAAAATCTTATAGGTGACCGGTGTCGCAAACGCCCAATGATGAGATAAGCAACAGCCATTCAGAACCGATGGTGTTTGGTTTCGGCGTGCGGGGCAGCATCGCGGCGCAGCTTGTCTGGAGCGATGCGAAGCAAAGCGAAGTCGAGCACGACTGGGTGTGGCTGCATCTCGACGCTACTTATGGCGCGACAGATCGGATATGGCCGTAATGCGTTTGCTCCTCACCATTGTAGTTATTTTTGCACTGATGTTTTTTGGTCCGCACCCACCCGCAGCGGCGCAGGAAGATATAAGCGCCGCATTGGAAAACGCCCAGACGAGATATGCATCGATACGTGCAGCTATTGAGAGCGGCGAGGTAGACGACCCACAGCAGCTGGAAGAAGAGCTTCGCGCGTTACGCGAGCAATCACGTATTCGGCTGAGCGCAGTCGACCGTGAACTTGTCACCGTGCAAAACCAGATTGATCTGCTCGGCGCGCCGCCGGGTGAGAACGATCCGCCTGAGACGGAAGAACTGGCTGAACAGCGTGCTAAACTAAATGAAGAATTAGCGCGGTTTGTCAGTCAAACAGTGCGCATCAACGCAAATATTGCTGAAGCGAATGAACTGCTTGGCGTCATTGCGTCGTCACGCGTTCAAAGTCTGTATACGCAGCTTGCGGATCGTGGCGCCTCTCCTCTATCGCCTGCCGTCTGGGGACCGGCATGGGGCTCAGCCAAGGCGACGTCGGCGAAAATCGGCAGCTATTTTCGCGACTGGTCGGTCGAGAAGAAGCAAAATGCGTCATTGAGGCAGGCGATCATTTTAATCAGCGGCGCGTTCGGGTTGTCACTATTTCTGTTTTGGCCTGTCAATCAGTGGATCATGTCCACCTTTTCGGAGGCGATTGCGAAACGCGAACCAACAGCAGGCCGGCGGGTTGTTGTTGCCGGGTTGAAAATGATTGCGCGCGCCGTTCCAGGCGTGATTGCCGGGTTCATCATCATTGAGACCGTAAGGGCGCAGGGCGTTATCAGTGCGGAGGGCGAAAGCGCGGCGCGTGTACTTTTGTTGGTTATCATTGACTATCTGCTCGTCAGCGGCTTCTTGAGCGGGCTTTTCGCCCCGGCCAATCCTAAATGGCGCATAGCGCCGGTTGATGCGCCCCGGGCGCGCGCAGCCAGTGCGTTGGTGATTTCCATCGTTATCATTTTCGGGTTCAAGGTCTTGTTGAGTGAAATTCTCGCGGCGGCGGGCGCTGAGCCGGAACTTATACGCATGAGCGACGCAATCGGCGCTGTCGCCACTGGTATGTTATTGTTCATGTTGTGCCGCCGGCGGCTATGGTACACTTCCGATGCCTCAGAAACATCGGGTGAAATCGAAACGATACATCTTGAGGCTGCTGGCTCTCCATCTGACGGAATAAGAAAAGAAGATAAACCACACTGGATGCGCTGGCGCCTGTTGCGACGCTTTGGGCGGGCGTTGGCGATTGTCACCGTTCTCGGCGCTCTTGTCGGCTATGTGAGTCTGGCTGACTTTGTTGCAGCTCGGGTTTATTATCTTGCGCTCATATTGGCGGTTGCCTGGTTCGTACGGGCGTTGTTGCGTGAGACAGTTTTTTGGGCGTTTGGGCGACTCTCGTCTTCCGAGGATGAACTGGAAGAAGATACAAAGGCGGAAGCGGCGACAGATAATTTTCGTTTCTGGACGAACTGGCTAATTAACCTGGCGCTTCTGTTGGCGCTTATTCCGGTCGTCCTGGTGCTGACAGGCGTTCCGGCATCGAATGTCGCCGATATGGCGTGGCAGGCGCTGTTCGGCTTTCGCATTGGCGGCGTGTCGATACCGTCCTTCGCCAAGATATTTTATGCGCTTGTCGTTTTTATTGCAGTTCTCGGCCTCACAAAAGTTATTCAACGCTCAATACAAAGCGGCCCATTCAAACATTCAAGAATCGACATTGGCGTACAAAATTCACTCATCACGTTGTTGGGTTATGCTGGGTTATTGATTGCAATCTTCGCGGGGGTATCCACTGTCGGGTTTGACCTTGGCAATCTGGCGCTGATCGCCGGTGCGTTATCCGTCGGGATCGGCTTTGGCCTGCAGTCCATCGTCAATAATTTTGTCTCGGGTCTTATTTTGCTTTTTGAACGTCCAATTAAGGTCGGCGACTGGATTGTTACGACTGCAGGCGAGGGCATTGTTAAAAAGATCAGTGTACGGTCTACGGAAATCGAAACATGGGACCGATCCTCGATTATTGTTCCCAACTCCGAAATGATTTCGTCGGCCGTTAAAAACTGGACCCATAAAAACAAAGTCGGCCGCATTACAGTGCCTGTTGGGGTTTCCTATGGGACGGACCCGGAAAAGGTGAAGGAAATTCTATTGAAATGCGCGAACGATCATCCGGGTATTGTCCGCTATCCGGCCCCGTTTGTGGTCTGGCAGGATTTCGGCGCCTCCTCTCTGGACTTTGAGATTCGGGCCTACCTGGCCGATATTTCCAACGGCCTTGGCGTTCGCACGGACCTGCGGTTCGCCATCTTTGCCGCATTGAAAGAGGCGGGCATCGAAATTCCGTTCCCGCAGCGTGATCTGCATGTAAAGTCTGTACCGGACGGCGTTCAGTTTGGCTCATTGGGAGAGAATGATGCTGGAGCTTAGACCGAATTGTGAGCAATGCGATATAGACTTGCCGCCGGATGCGGATGCGCTCATCTGCACATTCGAATGTACGTTTTGTCCAGCTTGTGTGGCCGGGCCTTTGGCGGGTGTTTGCCCGAACTGCGGCGGCGGTTTTGAAAAACGCCCGGTCAGGCCAGTGCAACTGTTGAAGAAGTTTCCAGCGTCAACCAAACGTGTTTTGAAGGCTACCGACTGATGACGGGACCATGGCTGATTGCGACTGGCGGGTTTATCTTTTTTCTGTTGGGTGCGATGCATTTGCGCCTGACAGTGCGCGACCTTAAAGATCCGCAGCACTTTGTTCCTGCACGAAAAGAATTGCTGGACGACTTAAAGGGGACTCGCATCAATCTGCGCAAGGACGTCAAAGACTTCTGGACATCGTATCTGGGTTTCCATATCAGCCATAGCGTCGGTCTGATATTTTATGGCGCGGTTGTGTGCTATTGCGCGCTTGTTCGCCCTGATATTTTAAACGATGTCATCGCACGGATTGGAATTGTGGTGGTTGGCGCTTCTTATGTATTGATGGCGCGCGCATTCTGGTTTGTGGTTCCATTTGTCGGCGCCGGACTGGGCGTAACGCTGATCGCTGTCGGCGCGGCGATGATGTATTGAACGCTATCAGGTTTGTTTTATGGATTTTGTTATTGAGCCGCCACGACAACCTGCTGTCGCCGTAAGAGACGGCGGACTGTTTCCCGTTCGTCGTATTTTTTGTGTCGGGAAAAACTACGCCGATCATGTGAAGGAAATGGGCGGCGATGCGAAGTCTGATCCGCCGGTGTTCTTTACAAAACCCGCAGACGCCATAGTTGAAAGCGGTTCGTCTATTCCTTTTCCGCTCGCGACCGATAACCTTCACTACGAGGGAGAGCTGGTTGTCGCTCTGAAAAGCGGCGGCGTTCATATCGCCAGGGAAGATGCGCAAAAGCATATCTTCGGCTATGCCGCCGGCTGCGACTTGACGCGCCGCGACCACCAGGCGGCGGCGAAGAAAAAGGGGACGCCGTGGGATACGGCCAAGGGCTTCGATGACTCGGCGCCGATCGGCGAGATTATTCCTGCCCGGGAGGCAGGATCGCTGCCGGAAGGGAGCCTTGTGACCCGTGTTAATGGCGATGTGCGCCAGAAAGCGCCGCTATCTTCCATGATCTGGTCCATCGGTGAGATTATTGCGGCGCTGTCGATGCAGTTTGAGTTGAAAGCCGGCGATCTTATTTACACCGGGACACCGAAAGGCGTTGGACCGCTATTACCGAATGACAAGGTTGCAATTGAAGTCGGATCGCTGCCGCCGCTCACATTCACAATTAAAAATCGTTAGATCAATTCCAGCTCGTTGATCCGAAATAAAAAGTAGCTTTCGCCATCAATAATCAGCATGCGACAGGTCGGGAGAAGTGGCGCGGTCATTTTGCGATGGCTTTGTTCGCTTTGGTTATTGCAGCATCTTTTTCTTTGGGCAGTCGCGCCGCGCAGTTTATTGAACCGGGCGCCTTAACCGCGACGCGTTTGTTTCTGGCGTCTTTCGTTATGGCAGGGGCGGCGATGATCGCCATGCCAAGGAGAACCTGGCCGGGTCTGGCGCAGCCTCAAGCGTTCTGGCGTTTTATCATTCTTGGCGGACTGATGGGGCTTTATTTCATCGCCATGTTTGAGGCGTTGAAGACTGCGAATCCGGTTTCGACAGGCGCGATCTTTACATTGCTGCCATTGTTCACCGCCGCGATCGCTTTCTTTTTGTTGCAGCAATCCGCCAAGCCCGTCGTTCTGATCAGTCTCTCCGTCGCGGCGGCCGGAGCGGTCTGGGTGATCTTTCGCGGCGATGTCTCCGCCATCCTTGGATTTGAGTTGGGCAAAGGCGAATTCATATTTCTTTTTGGAACGCTTTCTCATGCGGTCTACGCCGCCCTTGTCCGCAGGTTAAATCGTGGTGAGCCGGTGATGGTGTTTACCCTCTGGACGCTCATTGGCGGAACGCTCGCGGTTGCGCCTTATGCGTTTGGAGAGATGCTTGCGACCCGGTGGCTTGAGCTTCCTGTCTTTGTCTGGCTCACGATTGCTTATCTCGCGACCGTGACAACGGCGGGGACGTTCTTCCTTTTGCAATATGCCGTTATTCGGATCCCGGCGGCGAAAGCGACAGCCTATGTGTTGTTGACCCCGTGCTACATCATCTTGCTGGAGGGGCTCGTCGGCGCGGGTTGGGCGCCCGGCAGAGTGATCGCCGGCGCGCTGGTCACGGTTTTGGGACTTGTCATTTTAGTGCGCGCGCCCGATGTTTGACTCCATGACCTCGAATGAAAAATCGACCCGCTACAAAGAAGTCGCGCAAGAGATCGCTGCCGTTATCGACGGCGAGGCTAATCTGACCGCTCGCATGGCGACAGTCTCCAACATCTTGCACCATTCTTTCGACCATTACTTTTGGACCGGCTTTTATGTGGTTGATCCGGAAAAACCGGATGAACTGGTTGTCGGCCCCTATCAGGGAACCATGGGGTGCCTGCGTATTCCGTTTGGCAAGGGCGTCTGCGGGGCGGCGGCGGCGGCCCGTGAGACCCAGATTGTTGATGACGTTCACGCCTTCCCGGACCACATTGCCTGTGACGCGCGATCAGAGTCTGAAATCGTCGTTCCGGTGCTTGATAAGGAAGGCGATTTAATCGCCGTCTTTGATGTCGACAGTGATCAGAAGGCGCAGTTTGATGAAACTGACAAACAAGGGCTTGAAGCGATTATTGCCGCAAGCTTTGGTGTTCGTCCCTAATCGTCTTCATCGTCATTGATACGCCGACGTTCGCGCTGATCAGCGCGTAGTGCAGATTTTGTGTTCTCGATAATTCTGCGCAAATGAATTGGGTCATCAAGATCGGGCAGGGTGATGACGCCGACGCCTGTACCACGCAGAACGAGTTTGCCATAACCTAGAATTCGGCCCCAGATCGTCTGGTGCAAAGTGATTTCTTCAATTTTGTTGAGGCTGACTTCCTGTGTGTTACGAGAGATAAGGCCGGTCTTGTAAACAAACCGATAGGTCGTGACGACAATTTCAGTCGTGACCAGAATAATGATGTGATTAAGCAGGATGAGCGCCCCGGCGACGCCTGCAACCAGCGCTGACCACCAGCCGACGCGTAAATCCTCAAACGGAATCTCCGCAGCAAACTGGAGATACACGAACATGACAACTGAGCCCGCGCCAAGGGAAAACCACATCAGTGGGAAGAAACTGTAAGTCCAGTTGAAGTTTGCGCGGTGAATAATCTCTTCGCCGCCCGCCAGTGTTTTTTCTACATAACCCGACATATTGCCGTTCCCCGTAACCTTACCCGCTTGAAACACCTATATAGGGCGTCTTGCTTTGAACGAAAATGCCGCAATGCGTTGAAAAGAGGCGTTTTGCGCGATAAGACGCGCCGCTGTCCCCCGCACGCAACGATTCCCGACTTCAGGAGCAAAACCCCCGCTATGGCGAAATATCAGTATATCTATTTCATGTCCGGCCTGTCGAAACAATTCACAGGCGGTAAAAAGATATTAGAAGACATACACTTACAGTTTTATCCGGACGCCAAGATCGGGGTTGTCGGGGTCAATGGCGCGGGTAAATCGACGCTGTTGAAGATCATGGCCGGCGTCGATCAGGAATTTAACGGCGAGGCCTATGCCGCCGATGGGGCAAAGGTCGGCTATCTGGCGCAAGAGCCGGAGCTCGATAATTCCAAGACGGTCTTTGAGAATGTCATGGAAGGGGTTGGGGAGATCAAAGCCAGGATCGATGAATTCAACGCCGTCTCCATGGAGTTGGGTGAGAACTATACAGATGAGTTGATGGAGAAGATGTCGAAACTCCAGGAGGAGATCGACGCGGCGGACGGCTGGGACATCGATTCCAAGATTGAGATGGCGATGGAAGCGTTACGTTGTCCGCCAGGCGACTGGGCGGTTGATAAATTGTCCGGCGGGGAAAAGCGCCGCGTGGCGCTGGCTCAGTTGCTGCTGTCGAAACCTGACCTGTTGTTACTCGACGAACCGACGAACCACCTGGATGCGGAATCTGTCGCCTGGCTTGAACATCACTTGCGCGAGTTTCCAGGCGCCGTCGTGCTGGTGACACACGATCGCTACTTCCTGGACAATGTCACAGGATGGATTCTGGAGCTTGATCGTGGGCGCGGCATTCCGTTTGAAGGCAACTATTCATCCTGGCTTGAGCAGAAACGCAAACGCCTGGAGCAGGAAAAACGCGAGGAGGGCAATCGCCGCAAATCCCTCGACCGGGAATCGGAATGGATCAAGGCGAGCCCGAAAGCGCGCCAGGCGAAATCCAAGGCGCGCATCAACGCTTATGACGAGCTTCTCAACAAGGCTTCCAAAGAAGAGATCAACACGGCGCAAATCCAGATCCCGCCGGGACCGCGCCTTGGCGGCGTTGTCATTGAGGCCGATGGCCTCAAAAAAGCATTTGGCGACAAGCTTCTTTATGAAGATTTGTCATTCAAGCTCCCGCCTGGCGGCATCGTCGGCGTGATCGGGCCGAACGGCGCAGGTAAAACAACGCTTTTCCGCATGCTGACCGGTCAGGAAACCCCGGATGAAGGGGCGTTGCGCATCGGCGATACCGTCAAGATGGGTTATGTGGACCAGTCGCGAGAGGATCTCGATCCGAACAAGAATGTCTGGGAAGAAGTCTCCGGCGGGCTCGATGTCATTCAACTCGGCAAGCGCGAGGTGCCGTCGCGCGCTTATGTTGGTTGGTTCAATTTCAAGGGCGGCGACCAGCAAAAAAAGGTCGGTAACCTTTCCGGCGGCGAGCGCAACCGCGTGCAGCTCGCCAAGATGCTGACGGAAGGCGCGAACCTTCTCCTCCTCGACGAACCGACCAACGATCTCGATGTGGATACGTTACGCGAACTTGAGGCTGCGCTCGATGATTTCGCTGGCTGCGCGGTGATCATCTCCCACGACCGGTGGTTTCTCGATCGCATCGCGACCCATATTCTTGCTTTTGAAGGCGACAGTCATGTGGAGTGGTTCGAGGGCAATTTCGAAGACTATATGGAAGATAAGAAACGCCGCCTTGGCGCCGACGCCGATGTTCCGAAGAGGATTAAGTATAAGCCGCTGACGAGGTAGGGGCTTCCAGTCTGGACAGGCGCGGTGTTGAGCAGATCTATTCTAAAGACGGCTCCAGCCAATAGAATTCGAACCGTTCAAGACCGGAATTGAAGAACTTGGCGTTTGCTTTGTACTCATCTGACTTTTGGATGCGAGCAAACCCGCCACTGCTGTCCCATTCTACGAATGTAATTTGCCCAGGGGCGACTAAAGAAGATGCATGCGCTTCGAAGGCTGGGTGTTGCATCTTGTAAATAAAGCGGCCGCCTTCTCTTGTTACGGCACTTTCAATTCCTAAGAGGTAACGCTCATAGTCGCCCGGATGGGCTGGATCGAACCAGGCGACGACGACGGTGTAATACTTCGCCGGATCAAAATTGAGAATCAGATCCTCATCCAACGTATCGCTATAGATTTTCAGCTCAGTCCAGGCGTCAGGACGTCCGGCTTTTAGTGCCGGCCAGTCAGGGCGATTATATAAGCGGTCTTCCGCTTCTTCATCAGGCCATGAATAGAATATGAAAGCGCCGGGATCGTAGTCGCTGATCACTTTCTGTTTAACATTCAACTGCCCCAACCTTTTGTAGCCAAGCGATTCTGCAATCGGAAACACTTTGTCGTAGTAGGCTTGGCGGGCCCTGTTTCCATCAGCACGAGCCTGAGGCGCAATCAGTTGCAACACTTCCCCCTTCTTGACCTCAATGGTGAGTGGGGAAGAGTTCTCAGCAATATCGCGGTCATCTGTATTACAGGCGGTCAACGCGAGGGCGGTGCAAGCGAGAAAAGCTCGTGTGACGTTTACGCTGAAAGGGGTATGCATCTGGGAGGCCTTTTTGCTTCTAAAGAGTTGCTGGATTGATATCGCTCCAAAACCTCTCTGTCTTGGCTAGAAATTTTAAAGCTTTGGTGCAAAAACGTTCCAATGGAAGATTGGGATGAATATAGGCTTATTCTCGCGCTGCACCGCGCCGGGACGCTTCGCGGGGCCGCCGCAACGCTTGGGTTGACGCACACAACCGTCTCGCGCCGCCTTGAAAGTCTTCAAAAAAAGCGCGGGTGCGTCTTTGAACGTAAGGTTGGGGGCTATTGTGCGACATCGTTGGGTGATGCGCTCATCGACGTGGCGGAAGCAATTGAGAGCTTGGCGTTGAAAGGCCAACGTCACCAGGCCGCCAGCGAGTCAAGCATCTCCGGTCCTGTCAGGGTCTCCTTGCCTGAAGTTGTGGCGCAGTATTTGTTGCTGGACGACTTGTTCGAGATCGCCAATCTATATCCCAACATCGATCTAAAAATTGAAACGAGTTATCGCCTTATTAATCTCGACAAAAACGAAGCGGATATCGTCGTGAGGGGGGCGGATCAACCGCCGGACCATTTGGTGGGCAGGCGGCTTTTCCCGAACCGCGTCACTTATTTCGCTGACCGGACTTATCTTGAAGAGACGCCTGCCGATCAGTTGCGATGGATTGCGCCGGCATCGGATGGCCACTGGCCGAGCTGGCTGCAAAACTCACCGTTTCCATCTGTGCCCGTCGCAGTTTTTATTGATGATATAACAGCGCGGCATCGAGCATTGGTGAAAGGCTTGGGCCTTGGCCGCGGCGCCTGTTTTATGGCCGACCCTGAACCCAACATTGCGCGGCTTACGGATGATGAGCCAATTCCACAGCAGGAGTTTTGGGTTCTCACACATCCTGATCTCAAGCGTATCCCGCGTATTCGTGTTGTCATGGATCACATCATTGAAGCGATGCTTAGGAAGCGCGACCTGGTTCTGGGGTGAGCCATTAGTACTTTAGTTCTCTAATCCTATTGCAACGCATATCCTCGCCTTCAAAGGCGATTTAGAAGACAATATGGAAGGTAAAAACGCCGCCTTGGCGCCGATGAGGATGGTTCCTGAAGGATTTCATACAGGCGACTGACTTGGCGAGGCTCTTACGCTAACTTGGCCTCATGCTTGGCTTAGTCTTCATTTTCATCTGAACGGGGTTTGATTTTCCCGGCTTTTGTTTCGACTTTAGGCCGGCCTGGCAAACCACCGAACTGTTCTTTCACGGCTTTGAGAAAGCCGAATGAGGAAGTCGCCACAGCTTTTATTGTTTTGACAACATCAGGAAGTGGTTCGTTGGCATACTGTGAAGTTGTATTATTAATGCCGTATGTATCTCGTAGGTAGTCCCAATTATCCATAGCAGTATTAAATTCCTTAGCTGGAGGGACGTTTGCCTCTTCTATGGCAAGTAACGATTTAGCCAAAACTGATTGTTGCATTGGCATATAAATGACCGAAACAGACACTCCGTCCCCCTTTTTGTTTGGTTTCATTTCATATCGGAAATAATAGTCTCCTTCTTCATATGGAATATGTTTTTGGGTAATTGGTTCGTCAGGGGAAAGTTCTATTAATAACGATGGGCTTTTTTTGAGATCCGGGATTCCAGTAATACTTATATGCGCTAGGTCTTCTTCCTCATCATCTAGCGCACCAATGTATATACGCAGTTCCGGGGCCGCATTCACATTAGTTGTCCAGACTTGTCCAGCTTCAAGCATGGGCGACTGTGCAAATGCCGCGGATGAAAAAAGACCAACGGCGCTTAGAAACAATATCCGGGTTTTCATAACTGCCCTCATTTGCCTTGAAAACGAGCAGAGATGCATTTGTTTTGTCAAGCTTAGTAATTTTGACTTTGACTTTGCGTAACTACTCTCCATTGACAGCAGCAGTCCAAACATCGGACCCTTCCCGAAACATACAGGGGATATCGTCATGAAGTCCATCGCATCCGTAGCGGCCCTGACCGCAACGGTCTTCTCGTTGCCAACGCATGCTGAAACAACCTATCTTACCGCTGCGAGAATGATCGATCCGGTTTCCCGGTCGGTGGTTGAGAATCCCGCCCTGCTGATTGAGGACGGCAAGGTTGTCGCGTCAGCGACGACTGCGGTGTTGACGGTCCCGGCGGGCACGCCAACGATTGACCTTGGCGACTGGACGATCCTGCCTGGCTTTATCGATATGCATACGCACCTGACTGGATCGGCGACAAAGGGCCGTGGCTGGGCGGGTTTAGGCTTGCAAAAGGAACGTCAGGTTATCTGGGGCGTCGCCAACGCCGAAAAAACCCTGATGGCGGGCTTTACGACGGTGCGGAATACTGGCGCGGAAGGCTATGAGACCGTTGCGCTTCGCGACGCGATCAATGAGGGCGAAATCGCCGGCCCGCGCATGTTTGTCGCTGGCCCGCCGGTGGGCATTGTCGGCGGCCATTGCTCGGATAACAATCTTCTGCCTCCGGAATATGAAGCGTCAGGCGAGGGCGTTGCGACAGGCCCGTGGGAGATGCGCGCGAAAGTGCGCCAGAACATCAAATACGGCGTTGACTTCATTAAGACCTGTTCGACTGGCGGTGTCTTCTCCAAAGGCACTGTGGTTGGCGCTGCGCAAAGTACGGTTGAGGAACTGCGCGCCATCGTCGACGAGGCGCATATGCGTGGGCTTAAAGTCGCCTCCCACGCGCACGGAACAATCGGTATCAAAAATGCGATCACCGCTGGCGTCGACACGATTGAGCATGCCAGCTTCCTTGATGATGAGGCGATCCGCATGGCCAAGCGCGAGGGGGTTTACCTCTCAATGGATATCTACAACACGGAATTCACGCTGGCTGAGGGTGAGCGTCTTGGCGTGCGCCAGGAAGCGATCGATAAGGAGCGCTCGCTCAGCGTCGAACAACGCGACAGCTTCACACGGGCAGTCCGCGCCGGCGCGAAAGTCGTCTTCGGATCGGACGCCGCTGTCTATCCTCATGGAGATAACCCGAAGCAATTCTCCCGTATGGTTGAATTCGGCATGACGCCGATGCAGGCGATTGTCGCCGCGACCAGCCTGGCGGCCGAGGCCCTCGGCAAGGACGGTCGGCTCGGTTGTCTCGGTGTCAGTTGCGCGGCGGACATCGTCGCGGTCGAGGGCGACCCTCTGGAGGATATCTCGGTTCTCGAATCGGTCGATTTCGTCATGAAAGAGGGCGTTGTGTTCAAGGCCCCTTGAAATCCCTTTGTGAGGGGGTGGGGGCAATTTCGAAGACTACATGGAAGATAGAAAACGCCGCCTTGGCGCAGATGCCGATGTTCCAAAACGGATTAAGTACAAGCCGCTGACAAGATAAATAGTCACGGCAACGTTGTGCGAAGAAGCGAAAGGGCGGTGCATCCCCGAAAACACGGATATTTCTGCAGTCTTGTTTCTAATCGTGTCGTTTTGGCCAATGTAAAACCGATGCGTGTTTGTCACTTGCGAGGTTGCTGAAGGCGTCGATGATGGCGTCTAATACGGGCGCTGCAAGCTCCCGTCGCTTGGGATGAATTTCATTGATGTGGAGTATGGTTGGATTGGTGTTGATTTCATAGACGTGAATGCCGCCGTCTTGCCTCTTGCCGAAATCAATCCGTCCATAATCGATATTAGCTATGTCGAAAGCCATCTCGACTTCCGTTTGGTATGGCTGTTCCGTCAGGAAATCACGCTCACGCAGCAGTGATTCCGGATTTTCTTCTATGTAATCGTCAGTATAGTGTTTAAGAAACCACTCTTCTCCCTCATACCGATGCGCTGCAATCAGTGAGCCGCCAACCTTGAAGTAGCTGTATTTAACGTATCGGCCGTTTTCTTCCCCCGTTTCCTCGAATTCGCACAATACTTTGCCGTAAGTCGTCAGGCCATTTTGTTTCATTCTATCCATCTCTGAAACGATATCGCCTCTATCGAAAAGCAGCTTTGGAGCATCGCCAAAAAGATGCGAATTTTCAGCACGGATGAAACACGGAAAGCGCACCTTATCCAACGATTCCGGGTCGTCCAGGCGGAATATATTCGCATTGTTTACGCCGCGCTGATAAAGCGTTTTGAGTAGGGAATAACGTCGCTGCGGTTTTGGGGGACGATTGAGCATTATCGGCGGCGATTGAGTGGCCGCCCAACTGGCGGCCAGGCGCGCCAGTCTCTCTTCTTCTTCTGCAGTCATCAGTTCAACATCGCAGAAGACAACAACAGACGCCTTGAGCCGACCGAAAAATTTCAGGCGCGGATAGTCGCTGATAGCAAAACGCGCAGGTCGTGCGCGACGCAGCAAATTCAGATGCATGAATGTCTGGTCGCGGTGTGTAAGAAAGACGATGCCGCCGCCGCGGCCATATCGGTAGCGGGGGGTGAGGCGCAGCCCGCGCAGTCGGATCCATATATCCCTGAAGCTATAGACTGTCATCGGGTCCCCATCGCTATTGAATTAAGAGTGTCTCAGAAGGCATGATGCTGCGTATATTGATTGTTATCAAATATTGCACGGCGCGATTATGGTTCAATCTGTCTTGTTGATGAAAACAAGGCAGCCTTGATGAGTGCGGCGTTAAGGTTAATTTAGCGGGGTTGGCGAGTGCAAAGGGACCGAGCCAGGAGTCTTTCAGCGTTGTGTGTTGGGGCGTTGGATCAGCAAAAAGCGGAGTCGATTTATCGGGAATTCACCCCCCTTATTGGGGACGAAAGCACTCCATTCCCGAGCTTTCTGGGCTCGGATGGTAGAAAAGTCGTCACGTTTTGTTCCAATGATTATCTCGCCATGTCGCGTTCGCCACGCGCCATTTCGGCGGCCCGCAAGGCCCTTGAGCTGGAGGGGGTTGGCGCTGGCGGTTCTCGCAATATAGGCGGCACACGGAAAGTTGCCGAGGAGTTGGAGGCGGAACTTGCATCGTTGCACGTCAAAGACGCCGCGTTGATTTTTAATTCAGGCTATCTCGCGAATTTCGTGCCAATGAAAGTGATTAGCAAGCGTTTTAATGCCATTGTATTCTCCGACCAGCAGAATCATAGATCAATTATCGATGGCCTGGATACCTATAAGGCCGGCGTCGATAAGCACATTTTTCAGCATAACGATGTAGACGACTTACGGCGTTTGCTTAAGCAGCATTGCCGCCCGGACAGACCGGCTGTGGTGATATTTGAAAGCCTCTATTCCATGGAAGGAGATTTCTCGCCGCTCGCCGAAATTGTGACCGTATCAAAAGAGTATGGCGCTTCTGTTTTTCTAAACGAGGTGCACGCAGTTGGTGTTATGGGAGATGAAGGTGGCGGTGTTTCGTCAGCATCTGAGGTTCTCAAAGACCTGGATCTGGTGATTGGTACTTTTGGCAAAGGTTATGGCACCGTCGGCGGCTACATTGCTGGTCAATCTGACATTGTTGATGCGATCCGCTGTTTCGGCAGCGGTTTGATTTTCACAACCGCTTTGCCGCCATTTTTAGTCGCGGCGACGCTTACCAATGTTCGGCATTTGAGAGAGAGCAGTCACGAACGAACCGCCCTTATAGAAAAGTCTGATCTGTTGAAAAAACGGCTGGCTGAGTTTGAAATCCCGATCTTATTTGATTGTTCGCATATTCTCGCGGCGCCGATCGGAGATGAAAGAGCGACCCTGGAGATAAGTGCGCAACTGTTTGACGCTGGCTACTACGTGACGCCCATGCGGTATCCCACAGTACCTCGCGGCGACGGGCGGCTTCGCTTAACTGTAACGCCCGCACATACCGATACGCAGATTGAGCAGTTCGCTAAAGCGCTGGCGGGCATTTATGCCAGAGTCGTTCTCTGACTGCGGGTGCTGACGACGCGGTAGTTTTGGATGCGCGTTTCTTTTTTTTGGCTTAGATAACTACGATAAATTAAAAAATAACATAAAATCAAAGGCTTGCCGATTAAATTGGCCAAAGTGCATTCGCTATGCGGCGTATCCCGAAACGCCGATATTTCGAGAAAATAACTATGAAACCAGGCTGAAATCCGTGTTATTAACCATATGCGGAATTTGAGTGGAGGGGTGGCTATGCGCAGCAGCTCATTATCGAAATATGTGATCGCTGGAATTGTCGGTGCGGCGGGATTAAACGCGGCGTCGCCGGCATTTGCGATTGGCCGGTGCGGCGGATCGCTTCCTGTGCACTCGCCCACGACCCTTGCGGAAGTGGCGATGCGCTGCAACGTCAACTTATCTGAACTATACGAAGCCAATCCGAGCATTGATCCGAGTGACGTTCGGCCCGGCGCGCGCCTCGCCATTCCGGAGGAAAAAGACCGCTATACGAGCCAGTCATCTTCTTCGACGCCTGCGCTCGCAGCGGCGGACAGCGACCGGCCGGTCTCAACCCATCCTTACATAGTCTCCCAAGACTATGTTGCGCCGGTTACGGATGATTACAGCACGTCAATTGTCGATGCTGAGGCCTATCGCGGCGATGACATGAGACGCGCCCATCGGGTTCGCGTACGTGACACGCGCGTTTCGGCGCGGGCGCCGCTCTGGCTGCAGCCTGAAACTGAAGGCGCGACGCTTTATTCGATTAATGACAGAATGAGTTATCAGAAGATGTCGGCGCTGCGCATTCATAATGCGGGCGTTCCTTCTGTTGGGCCTGCGCTGCCGGTAAACCGTCAGACGAAACTGATTGAGTGCCAGACGCTGCAATCAACAACCGGCGGTAAAATTCATCAGGTCAGTCAGATTATTTCAACGCCGGAAAGAACATTCGTTGAAGTGAAAGCGACGGACGACGGTGGCGGTTTCGATTGCCGGCTGATCGACGCATCTGCGAAAATTGAAAGCCCTGACGGCGTGCCGCCTGCTCGATTTACGTCAGGCGCGCCCGCGAAAATCGATTACCATCTGCCGGATTACAGCCGGATCGGCGTGACGCCGCGCGCAGTGAAAATCAATGAAGAATTTTCGTTGAGCGGCGAAGTTACCGACGCTGAAAATGGATGTCTCCTACTGAAGACCAGCGATAACCGGCTCTGGCGCCTTGCCGCTTCGCCGCCTTCCGGCGACCTCCTAGGTAAGAAAGTGACCGTATGGGGCACGGCTGGCGTTGGTGAGACCTGTGGCGGCGCGGCTTCCATGGTGGTCAGTCATGCAGTTTACGCTGAGCCCTGGGTCGCCAGAAACTGAACGAATGAATTGCCTTTTGGAGCAATCAATCAGCCATGCCTAACAGCATGCGCCGCTGGTTTTTGCTTCCGGCGCGCCTTCGCCAAAGGGCGACGATGTTCCGCATCCGGGAAAGATGCCGAAATGAGTTGACCAGTCTCCAATGAAATCAAAATATTCTGAAAACCTTGATTCATTCAGCATACGGTAAGTATTGCCGCATACTGGAAAAACGCGACCCTTTTCGATAAGGTGATGATTGTCCAGAACGAAAGCCTTTTCACGCTCGTCAACGCCGCCTGTGTAAACAACGGCCTGGCCGTAATCTTCGCAGGCTGGCTCCAGCCCGTCTATATTAAACAGCCTGTACGTCGCTGAATGGAACTGCGCCGGAGCAAGCCGGCCGCGCAGGGCTGCATTGTTGATGGCGATTGGCCTGTCGGTAACGAGGCGCGGATCGGCAAAGCCTGCTCGTTTTGCGCTATTCAGGAAGTCATTCCAGTAAAGCGCGCCGCCAAGGCACTCACCTTGCGCCACCGGGTCGTGGCGCAGTGTTTCCGGCAATCGACGATCTGCGTAAATATCGGCGAAATAGAATTCTCCGCCCGGTTTCAAGAGCGCACGCGCCGCACGAAATACCGTTTCCTTGTCTTCGACAAGATTGATCACGCAGTTTGAGATGATGACATCGAAACTGGCGGGCTCGAGAGCAAGCGTTTCGAGGCGTTCTATGTCGCCTTCCAGAAATTCAATATTGGCGTATCCGAATTTCTCTGCATGCCAGTTCTGATGCGCGCGCGCGACGGCGAGTTGTTCCGGGGTCATGTCAACGCCGACAACTGATCCCCTGGCGCCGGCAAGCTGCGCCAGCGCGTAAGCGTCCTGCCCGGCGCCGGAGCCGAGATCCAGAATCCTGCAGCCTTCAAGCGCCAGCGGCGCAATCAGCCCACAGCCATAATAGCGCGCGCGAACATCCGGATGAACATTCGCCAATAAAAGTTTCAGATAGTCAGGCAGGTCGTCGATGGTGCAACACGCATCGGTCTTGAGGTCCTGTGAAGAAGACAGCTCTTTGCCGTAATAGTCTTTTACATTCTGCTGAATATTCATTTCGCGCCCAATTCATGCCCGTCACTGTGTCTAATTGGCCATTGGTGGCGGGATTTCGGGGCAACATCAATCCGGAGCCCGCCTTGCGCGCGCAACTGTGATATGAATTGCTGACGGCCGACCGTCAAAATATCGCTGCTTTTCTGTGTGAGGCGGTCGCTGAGAAACAATAAAAGGATTTTTGTGTCGTCAGCAGGTTCAATCAGATCACGGGTCAAAAGCCGTGTTGAACGGCGCCTTGATAAGGCGGCGCAAGTCTTTCTGGATGACCCTGCGCTGCTTAAAGTCGATTTTGCCGAACCGGCCGGCGAGCCTGCGCTGGTGGGGCCGGACTCTGTTTCTTGGCGCATATTCAAAAACCCGGTATCGCTGTTCATCGGCGGCGTGACGGCGGTCATTCTGGAATTCGCGGAGCCTCGGGTGCGCAGCGGCGTATGGGAGAACTCGACCTTCCGCACCGATCCGGTTCGTCGTCTCAAGCGCACGGGCCACGCCGCCATGATTACCGTCTATGGTGCGCGCAGCATCTCAAAGCGCATGATCGCTGGCGTAAATCGCATGCACGGCCGTGTCGCCGGCGTAACCCCGTCTGGCGATCCTTATGCTGCGAGCGACCCTGAACTCTTAAACTGGGTGCAGTCGACCGCCGCCTTCGGATTTCTGGAAGCCTATTCGGCATATGTCGCCCCCCTCAGCGATGCTGAGAAAAGCCGTTATTATTCGGAAAGCCAGACGGCGGCCGGGCTCTATGGTTGTGTGAATCCGCCCAGGTCAGTCGCGGAACAACAGGCGCTGCTTGTCGCCATGGCGCCGCGTCTGGAAGGTTCTGACATCATCTTTGAGTTCCTGTCGATCATGAAAAAAGCGGCGGCGTTCCCGCAACCGGCGCAACTGGCCCAGCATTCCCTTGTGCGCGCCGCCGTAGACCTTGTGCCGCTCAATACCCGTTCCGTGCTCGGGCTGGATCGCAGCTACGGCCTGCGCCCGTTCGAGCGCCAGATCGTCGCCCGCATGGCGCGGCGCGCGGATCGCCTGATGTTGCGTTCCGGCCCGGCGGTTCAGGCCTGCCGGCGTGTCGGGCTCGCGGACGACTATCTTTATCCGCGCGCGCGATAGCCGCGTAATTGCGCCCGGCGTCCAAGCGGCTTAAGGAAACACTCCAAATTCATTGCCTGGATTCTCATGACTGTAATTACCCCTGAAATCGTCGCCGAACATGGCCTCGCGCCAGACGAATATGACCGCATCAAGGAGCATATGGGCCGTGAGCCCAACCTTGTGGAACTGGGCGTTTTCTCTGTCATGTGGTCGGAGCACTGTTCCTATAAGTCGTCGCGCCGGCATCTGGCGAAGCTGCCGACCTCGGCGCCATGGGTGATCTGTGGCCCAGGGGAGAATGCGGGCGTCATCGACATTGGCGAGGGGCTCGCCGCGATCTTCAAGATGGAAAGTCATAACCATCCGTCTTTCATTGAACCCTATCAGGGAGCGGCGACTGGTGTCGGCGGGATCATGCGCGATGTCTTCACCATGGGCGCGCGTCCGGTGGCGAATATGAACGCATTGCGATTTGGCGACTGGGCGCATCCGAAGACGCGGCACCTCGTTAGGGGCGTCGTTGCCGGCATTGGCGGTTACGGCAACTGCATGGGTGTGCCGACGGTCGGCGGCGAAACCAATTTCGATCCGGGCTATAACGGCAATATCCTCGTCAATGCGATGACGGTCGGCATCGCTGAGAAGAACAGGATTTTTTATTCCGCCGCACGCGGCGCCGGCAACCCGGTTGTTTATGTCGGATCAAAGACCGGCCGCGACGGCATTCACGGCGCCACAATGGCGTCGGCGGAGTTTGACGATGCGTCGGATGAGAAACGCCCGACCGTGCAGGTTGGCGATCCGTTTACGGAAAAACTGTTGCTTGAGGCTTGCCTTGAGCTGATGGCGTCGGACGCTATCGTCGCCATTCAGGATATGGGGGCGGCGGGCCTGACCTCTTCTTCCGTTGAGATGGCGGCGAAAGGCGGCGGCGGTTTCGAGCTTGACCTTGATCATGTGCCTCAACGCGAAGAGGGCATGACCGGCTATGAGATGATGTTGTCGGAAAGCCAGGAGCGCATGCTCATGGTTTTGAAGCCCGGCAGCGAAGACGCCGCTCGCGCCATCTTTGACAAATGGGAAATTGATTTCGCGGTCATTGGCGTGACAACCGATACAGGACGTCTTGTCATTAAACACAAAGGCGACACCGTCGCGGATATGCCGGTGCCCCCGCTTGCTGATGCGGCGCCTAATTATGACCGCCCGCATACCGAGCTTCCTAAGCCGGCGACGCTTGACGATCCGCAAGTCTCGATCAATGAGACGGAAGCGATCCTGCGCGCTCCGGGAAAATCGGACGAAGAGATGCGCACGATTGCGCAAACGCTGATTTCTGACCGGCTTGGCGACGGTGATCTTGTTGACGCGGTCGGTCTGACGGCGGCGGCGGGTGAGGCGCGAATCTATGCGCGCTCGAAACCCGATGGGGTCAGTTTCGACGGCTTTGAGGAGGCGTCCCGCAATCTGGCGTCCGGCGGCATCGTTGAGAGCGCGGAAGTGGAAACGCGTAAGGAAGAACTCTCATTGGCGGAAACGCCGGGCGGGGACACGATGCTGACGGCGCTTGCCCGATTGATGTCGTCGCCTGATTTGTGTTCGCGTCGCTGGATCTGGGAGCAATATGATTACACCGTGATGGGCGACACCATCATCGCGCCGGGAGGCGACGCGGCGCTGGTGCGCGTGCATAATTCAAAGCGCGCCCTCGCGATCTCTACCGATGTGACGCCGCGCTATGTCAAAGCGGACCCTCATGAAGGCGGCAAGCAGGCGGTGGCGGAAACCTATCGCAACATCTGCGCAACCGGCGCCGCGCCGCTGGCGATCACCAATTGCCTCAATTTCGGCAATCCGGAGCGGCCTGAAATCATGGCGCAATTTGTCGGGGCCGTTGAAGGAATTGCGGAAGCATGTGAGGCGCTGAACTATCCTGTTATCTCCGGCAACGTTTCCCTTTATAACGAAACAAATGGTCAGGCGGTTCCGCCGACGCCGGCGATTGGCGGGGTGGGCGTTATCGAAGACGCAACAAAGGCCGCGCGCGTCGGCGGCGCCGAAATGGGCGAGGAACTGATCGCCATTGGCGTGACGCGCGGCTGGCTTGGCCAGTCGATATATTTGCGCGATCTGTTTGCTATCGAAGATGGCGCGCCGCCGCCAGTCGACCTCGACGCCGAGCGCAAAACCGGAGAACTCATCCGTAAACTGATTGACGAGGGGCTGGTCACCGCATGTCATGATGTGTCCGATGGCGGCCTGTTGGTGGCCGCCGCAGAAATGTCGCTCGCCGCCGGGCGCGGCCTCAATCTTCAAACGCCGGTGAAGGCTCGCAAGGCCGCGTTCTGGTTCGGCGAAGATCAGGGGCGTTATCTTGTCGCCGCCGCACCGGCGGGGGCCGATACGCTGCTGCTGAAAGCGGCGATGGCGGGCGTGCAGGCGTCAAAGGTCGGCCGCTTTGGCGGGCCGGATATGCTGCTGGACGACAAGGACGCTCTCTCGCTCCTTGATTTATCTGATATATTCGAGTCCACACTGCCGGACTACATGAACGCAACCCGTAACATGGAGACGCCGCCCATGCCCATGGCCGCTGACGATATCAAAAAACTGGTCCTTGAAGCTTTGCCTGACGCAGAGATCGAGATTGAAGATCTTGCCGGTGATGGCGACCACTATCGCGCGCGCATTGTTTCCGCTGCGTTCAACGGCAAGTCCCGTGTCCAACAGCATCAACTTGTCTATAAAGCGCTTGGCGGCCGTATGGGCGGCGCGCTTCATGCGCTGGCGCTGGAGACGGAAGCGCGGGAGTAAACGTGGGAAGCTCGTGCGTCATGTTTGAGCAAATAGAAACGCCCGTATTGCTCCTCTGCAAACCAAAACTTGAAGCCAATGCGGTGCGCATGAAAGCGCGCGCTGAAGCGCTTGGCGTGCAACTGCGCCCGCATGTCAAAACGTTGAAAAGCATTGAGGCTGCAAAGATTTATGCGCCTCGTAATAGCCGCATAACGGTCTCCACACTCAGGGAAGCGGAGGTCTTCGCTGAAGCAGGCTATACGGACATTTTTTACGCGGTCGGGATTACGCCGAACAAACTTGAGCGGGCGGCAGGACTGGTAAAGAGCGGGGTCGATCTGACGCTTCTTCTGGATACCGTTGAAGCGGCGCGGGCTGTCAGTGATGCGTCAGAAAAATTCTCCATTCCGTTATCAGCAATGATTGAAATCGACGTGGATAACCATCGCGCAGGCATTCCGTGGAATAGCGATGCGCTAATTCCAATCGCAAGAGCACTCACTAAGCATGGCCGGTTGCGCGGCGTCGCCACCCATGCGGGCGGCTCCTATAATTGCAAATCGCTCGACGCCATTGCAGATATGGCGGAACAGGAGCGCGATTTAACGGTACGCGCCAGCGGGCGGTTGCGTGAGGCGGGCTTCGAAGCGCCGGAAGTTTCGGTCGGATCAACGCCAACAGCCTTGATGGCGCGGGACTTGTCCGGCGTGACGGAGTTGCGGGCTGGCGTCTATGCGACGTTCGATCTCGTCATGGCCGGGCTCGGCGTCTGTGAACTCGACGATATCGCGATGTCGGTTCTGTGTTCGGTGATCGGTCATCAGCTTGAGAAGGGGTGGGTGCTTGTCGACGCCGGCTGGATGGCGATGTCACGTGATCTTGGCGGGGCAGGTGATGTGGATCAGCGTTACGGCGCTGTTTGTAATTCAGATGGCGTTATTATGCCTGACTACGTTCTGCATTCGGTCAATCAGGAACATGGCGTCATTACGCGCCGGGATGGCGGCGCCGTTGATAAAGACGTCTTCGCCTATGGGACGCAGCTGCGCATCCTCCCGAACCATGCCTGCGCAACCGCGGCCCAATTCGATAAATACATTGTGCTTGGACCGGACAACAAACAGCAGGCGGTCTGGCCGCGGGTCAACGCCTGGTGATGTTTTGTTGGCCTTAATCCTGTGACGCCTTGTCCGGCTAGCCGGATATGCTCGCCAATATCTTATTCAATCCCCAGCCGAACTTTGCGTCTACGCCGAGAATAAGGATGATAATGATCGTCAATGGCGCCGCGTACCGGATCATGAACCGCCAAAAGCGGAAGACCGGTTCGGCCGTGTTGGCGAGTTCCGCACGCATAACGGCGCGCGGCGCGACCCATCCGGCGAGGAGGGCGGCCGTCAGTGCGCCAACGGGTAAAAGAATGCTGCCGACCGTGAAATCCATCCAGTCGCCGAGACCGTCGACATAAACGGTAGCGATACCTGCGATCCACGCTATAGCGCCGAAGACAAGCGTTGAGGCGCGGGGCGTCAGACCAAATTGATCATGACCGATCGTCCGTGAGATCATCAGCAAGGAAATGGAGGAAGTAAGCGCCGCGATAAAGGCGAGAAAGAAAAACAGCCCGCCAACAAACCGCCCCATGGGCATTTCGGCGAAGACCGCCGGCAGCGCATCGAAGATCAATCCCATGCCTGCGGCGGGATCCAATGAAAAAGCGAATACGATGGGAAAGATCATCAGCCCCGCGACAAGCGCCACCAGCGTATCCGCGCTGGCGATAACGATTCCGCTTGACCCAATATTCTCCTCGCGCGGCAGAAAAGACCCATAGGTAATCATAATCGCGGCGCCGACGCCGAGGGAAAAAAGCGCTTGTCCCATCGCAGCGAGCACAACATCAGGCGTCAACTCGCCAAAGCGCGGCGAAAAGAGATAGCCGATTGCTTCGCCGGCGGCGCCGGTGGTCATGGCGAAGCCTGCAAGTCCGACAAGCATGACAAAGAATACCGGCATCAGGATGGAGGCCGCTGTTTCGATGCCCCCTTTCAGGCCGCGCAAGACGACGCCGACCGTTAAGCCGAGGAACAGCGTGAACCAGAAAATGGAGTAAGCATTTCCGCTGTACAAAGAGGGAGCTTCGGGAACGCCGCTCGAAAACTCGCCAAGAAACGACATCAGCGCATACGCCATAATCTGCCCGGCGATCATGCAATAAACCGGCAGGACAACTGTCGCCGCCAGAAAACCGACCCATCCGACGATCCCCCATCGCTTCGAATGACCTGAAGCGACAGCGAGGTTGCTGGCGGATCGCACCGCGGACAGTCCCTTGTGCCGACCGATTGAAAGCTCCGCAAGCAGGACAGGGTAGGCGATCAGGACGACGCAAATGAGATAGACGATCACAAAGGCCGCGCCGCCGTTCTGGCCAGTCTGGAATGGAAACCGCCAGAGATTGCCGAGCCCTACAGCCGAACCGATCGCCGCCATCAGAAAGGCGAACCGTGACGACCATTGCGGCATTGATTCCGGTGTTTGTAATGTTGTCATGGCGCTCCCCCTTATTAATGCGGTAAGCGTCGTTCTTGCCGGGTCCGCTTACGAACGTCACCTGACTTTTGGTATGGTTTGACAGCTCCACATGGTTGGCGCTTTCACCACAGGAACAACGTTTTCAGATATGCAACTGAAGCTTATGAAATAGTCAGGCTGACTATGCCGCGAAGGAGCCGCCGGACGCGAACAGCCTGAAAGGCGCCACAGACCGGAAGCCGAATTTTTCATAAATGCCGGACGCCATTTCTGTTGAGTGCAGCACCAGCATGTCAACACCTGGATGGGACGTTTCGGCAAACGCTTTAGCGCATAATGCTTGGGCGACACCGCGTCCGCGCGCTTCCGGTCGTGTCGCGACGCCATAGAGGCCAACGGTGTTCTCGAAACGGTGCGTGAACGCTTTACCGACAAGCTTGCCGTTGATGGTTGCGATCCAGCCGCGTGAGGCAGCGCCTTTGCGCCCGATATTGTTGTCCACAAAGAATTTATACAGATACGGTATCGCGTCCGTCGGGACCGACCAGCGTGCAGCGATAAATTCGATCACGCCTTCTTCGTCGCCTGTACAAAGCTCACGGATATCGACGCCATCGGGAACATCAGTCGGCGCGTTCAGGCGATCGGGTTCAAGGACCATGCCGGTAAACTCGTCGGCTTCTTCAAGGTTACGCGCTGTCAGCCGGTCAGCAAGATCATGCGGTTCTGCACTTGGGTGGACCAGCCATAAATGTTCGACCTGTCGGTCGGCGTAGTGGCGCAGCAGTCGATCGATTGCATCGTCAGGCGTATTTGTTTCATTGAACTTAAAGACGCCATTATATGGAAGCGATGCTATTGGCGTGTCGAGATACCAGGCGCTGTCACTGCGGGTAAAGGAACAGGTCTGGGGCGCGCCGAATTGCGCCCATTGAGACCAGAGATTTTTTTCCAGCAAATTGATTTCGTTCTGAGACGCCATGTGTGTGTCAGTTACCGTCAATATAGGGTCAGTGCGACGTCAATCCGAAGACGAGCACCAATCCCACGGCAATCGGCGCCACATATCGGATCATAAAGCGCCAGAAGCGAAAGACGCCTTCGCTGGAACGGTGCAGTTCGTCACGCATAATCTCGCGGGGCGCAATCCATCCGGCAAGGATAGCGCTGAACAATCCGGCAACGGGCAGAAAGATGCTGCCGGCGGCAAAGTCGATCATCTCCGCCATGCCTTCAATGGTGACGCTCGCCGCGCCTACGCCCCATGCGAGGCCGCCAAAAATCAAGACCGTCGGCAAGCGTTTCAACCCGAATAACTCCTCGAGAAAAACAACGGTGACGAGCAACATAATAATCGATGAGGTGAGCGCGGCGATAAAGGCGAGCAGAAAGAAGCACCCGCCAATGATTGCGCCCGCAGGCATGGTTGAGAATACGGCCGGCAGGGCGTCGAAAATCAAACCCATGCCGGCGCTCGGATCCAGACTGAAGGCGAAGACCACGGGAAAAATCATCAGCCCCGCAACGATAGCGACGAGCGTGTCGGCGCCGGCGATCAGTGCGCTGCTCGATGCGATATTTTCTTTTTTGTCAAGATAGGCGCCATACGTGACCATGCCCGCCGTACCGACAGCAATGGAATAAAACGCCTGGCCCATGGCGGCGAGGACGACATCAGGCGTGAGCTGGCCAAAACGCGGCGTAAACAAATAAGCGATTGCTTCTCCTGCTGCGCCGGTGGTCAATGCGTATATCGACAAGCCGGCGAGCAACAGGAAAAAGGCCGGCATCAAAACGGTGACGAGCCTTTCTATTCCCTCGCGTAATCCTCTCGCGACGATGAACATGGTTAGGCCGATAAACAGCGTGTGCCAAAAAATAGCCTGTAGCGGTCCCGCATAAAGCGAGCGCGCTGCGGATGGCTCTGCGGTTGAGAACTCGCCCGTAAAGGACATGACGGAATAGGCGATGATCTGCCCGGAAATGACGCTGTAAGTGGCGAGAACTGTATAACTCGCCACAATGGCGATCAGGCCGCCAACACCCCAAAGCTGTGAATGGCCTGCTTCTTTCGCGAGCGCTCTCATTGAGCCGACGGCGGATAAGCGCTTTCGCCGTCCGATGGCGATCTCGCCCATCAGGATCGGGTACGCGATCAAAACAACGCAGAGAAGATAAATGATGACGAAAGCGGACCCGCCGTTTTGGCCGGTCTGAAAAGGAAACCGCCAGAGATTGCCAAGACCGACAGCGGCGCCGACAGCGGCCATCAAAAATCCGAATCGCGACGACCATCGGGGCCCGGTGGATGTATTTGCCGTTGGGGTCGCCATGTTTTGTTCTCTCCCACCACGAAAGGGTCGCCGTCTATAACGGCAACCGAACGCGATATCCTCTGACTTTTGTCAGGAATAGCAAGCTAACCAGAGTCGCCCTCAGCGTTATTTGCAGTTCCCCAGGCCCGACTTTATGGTGCGCCGCGAAACGTAGAGGCGCTCATTATGAAAAACTTTGCTCTTGCCGCCGGTTTATTCGCCGTTGGCCTCACTGTGACGGCCTGCGCCGATCGAAGGGATGCTCAAAACCCGGAAGATGTGATTGCGCCGCCAGAGGAAGCGATGGCGGAAATGGAGGCTGTTTTTGATGCGCCTGCCGATGCGCCTATGGATCGCTTTACCTACGCCAATTACAATAATGTTCGGGTGACGAACGCCAACCTGACGCTTGACGTCAACTTCGAGGATAAGGTCATCGACGGCGTCGCCATCCTTGATCTTGAATATCTCAATCCTGATGCGCAGACCCTTGTTCTGGATACGAATGACCTCGAAATCGAAATTGTTGAGGGGAGAGAGAACGGAACCTGGATCACGCTGGAACATGCGCTTGGCCCGGACGATGCAGTGCTCGGATCACGGCTCGATATCACTCTGACGGATAAGCCTGCCCAGGTTCGCATCAATTATCGCACAAGCCCGGAGGCGGAGGGCTTGCAGTGGCTGTCGCCGGCGCAAACCGCCGGTAAGGAGCATCCGTTTCTTTTCAGTCAGCATCAACCAATTTTCGCGCGCACCATGGCGCCGTTACAGGATACGCCGGCGGTGCGCATGACCTATACCGCTCGGGTTCGAACGCCTTCCGCGCTGACGGCATTGATGAGCGCTGAACAGGATGAGGGACCTCGCGACGGCGATTACGCCTTTGCAATGCCGCAGCCAATCCCGTCTTACCTGCTGGCGATTGTTGTCGGCGATCTCGCCTTTAAGGGCATCAACGATCACATCGGTGTTTATGCGGAAGACTATATTCTTGATGCGGCGGCCGCAGAATTCGAAGACACGCCGGCGATGGAAGATGCGACGACAGCGCTTTACGGGCCTTATCGCTGGGGCCGTTATGATCTGCTGGTCTTGCCGCCGAGTTTTCCTTTTGGCGGTATGGAAAATCCGCGCCTCTCATTTTTAACGCCAACGCTCGTCGCTGGTGATAAAAGCCTCACCAATGTGGTTGCGCATGAGCTTGCCCATTCCTGGTCCGGCAACCTTGTCACCAACGCCACCTGGAGTGATGCATGGCTGAATGAAGGCTTTACCTCCTATGTGGAGAATCGCGTCATGGAGGCGCTTTATGGTGAAAGTCGCGCCGTGATGGAGCGCGCGCTTGATCTGGGGCGTTTGCGTGAGACTGTAGAGGCGGCGGACCGTCCGGCGCTGACGCAGTTGAAACTCCCCGACGATTTGGCGCATCCTGATGACGCGTTTTCTCAAGTCGCTTACGTCAAAGGCATGTTCTTTCTGAAATTCCTCGAAGGCCGTTTTGGGCGCGAGGCATTCGACCCTTTTCTGGCGCAGTATTTCGATCACTTCGCCTTCCAGAGTATCATCACGGAAGACTTCCTCGCTTATTTTGAAGATCGTCTCTGGTCGACTAACCCGGACGCCGTCACGAAAGCGGAAATTGAAGAATGGGTTTTCGGTCAGGGCTTACCTGAGACAATCGAGAACCCGATATCCGATGTGTTTGAAAAAGTCTCCGAACAGCAGGCGCAGTGGCTGGCTGGCGAAGTGGCCGCCGGTGACATTGCAACCGGCCAGTGGACGACCCATGAATGGCTGCATTTCATCAATTCGCTGCCAGATGATCTGACGACGGAACAGCTTACCGAACTTGATTCTGTATATAGTTTGTCAAACAGCAAAAATGCAGAAACAGCTTTTGCATGGTACATGAAAGCGATCGCAGGGAACTATGAACCAGTCCTGGCGCCGCTTGACGCGTTTTTGATGCGGGTCGGTCGCGGGAAATTCATTTATCGTCTTTACCAGGCGTTGATTGACGCCGATCGGGGCGAATGGGCGGCGGCGATTTATGAGCGGGCGCGGCCCGGCTATCATCCGATCGCACAGCGCAGGATTGACGATATTTTTGATGAAGCAGCCTAAGCGCTGACAACCTTATTGCGGGTCTGGTCCGGTCAGAAAAATTTCCAGCATCGGGCAGACCATGACGTGATCGTCAAAGACCGCGCCGACGATCAGTGTTTTATCCCAGACCGCGCCGACGGAAGAAGCGTTGAGTTCGCCTTCCGTTGAAATAAAGACATCAGACTTCAAGCCGTTGCGCGGGTTGAGGCGGATAACATGGGATGGCGCGACATTGTCGGGATCTTTCGCATGTGCAAGGAAATCAAAAACCTTTGTATGCCCTGCAATCCACAGCCCGCCATCGGCGGCGATTTCGATATTATCCGGTCCGGTATTAACCTTGATAGACTTCTGCTTCGTCAGGGCGCCCGTTTCAGGGTCGCGGTTGAAAATTGAAATTCGGCGTTTAAGGAATTCCGCGACGTAGATTGTTGACCCATCGGCTGAGCGGTTAATCCCATTGGCGTAGGCAAGACCTTTTGCGGCGATGCGCCCGGTTTCACCGTCAAAGTAAGAAACGCTCGAAAAAGGCAACGCCATATAAGCTTCCAGCCATGCCAGCGGACCTTTTTCAAAGCCGCGATCATTGGTGGCGTAAAACTGACGAGGACCTACGGCCACCACGTCGTTGGGCGAATGCATCGCATCGTATGAAACACTTTCGAGATGGGTGAGGTCGCCATTGGCGCTGACAGAAAAGATCTCAACAATTTCTTCGCCGGATGGCGGGTGATTGACGACGAACAGACGCTTTTCCCCATTTGGACCTCGCCACAGATTAATGCCGTGGGGAAGGAAGTCTTCCATGGGCGGTGAGACGCGGCGAACCGCATTGTCGCCGTTGAGGCTCATCAGATAGATGCCGTTTTGAGGATTAACCTCGTCGGCGCCGGTCTCGTTGTACCAGTCGCGCCTGTCGGCGGCTGAGATGAAGGCGGCGTTCAGCTCCGGATCGATTGTCACATCTTCGGTGCCGGGGGCGATATCGACAGCGGTGCATCGGTTGACAAGCGCCGGCTCCAGGGACGCGAATGTCCCCGCCGCAGGAATGATATGCGCGAGGAACCACCCCAGCGCTGCAAACCCGATCACGATAAGAAAACTGTAAAGGAGCCGCATAGCGGCGACCCTCCATCCCAAATTCTCCCAAGGGTCTCAAAAACATGACCCATGTGCAAGCGCGCATGTGTTGCGCTGCAATAGAGGCGACACATAGGGCAAGCAAATCCGCCGGTTGCCTGCTGAAAACTGGAACCAAAACGAGTTTTTTGTGCTATGCGCGACGCTTATGGACCGCTTCAGTATTGCAACCCCCCGCAAATTGCCTGTTGCCCTCGCCGGAGCGCTGGCCGCGAAATATGATGTGCGCGAGCCCGACGGCGAGATCGCCGACCTCGCCGAATTCGTCCGCCTGGCAAAAGGCTCGAAAGCAATTTTCGCCACCGCATTTGATGAAATGGATGCGGCGTTCATCAACGCCTTGCCCGATAGCGTTGAAATGATCGCGTCGATTGGTGTGGGCGTCGACCACATCGATCTTGAGGCCGCAAAAGCCAGAGGGCTTGCCGTTTCAAACACGCCGGAGGTTACGACGCCATGTCTTGCTGATACGACCATTGGCTTGATCATCGCTGCGTGCCGGCGTTTTCGCGAAGGTCTCGACATCGCTAAAACAGGCGAGGGGCGGGGCATGCTGACACCCGATAGCTGGGGACAGCGCGTTACCGGCCGCACCCTCGGGATCATCGGCATGGGCAATGTGGGCAAGGCGGTTGCGCGCCGCGCCCGCGCCTTTGATCTGAATGTCATTTATACGACGCCGCGACCATCGGCGGAGATGGACGCTGAATATTCGGCAAAGTCCGTTGACCTGGATGAGTTGCTCAAAACGGCGGACATTATTTCCGTACACTGTCCTTTGAACGACAAAACCCGGCATATGATTGACGGCGCCGCCATTGAAAAAATGAAGCCCTCGGTTGTCATCATCAACATATCGCGGGGACCCGTGATCGATGAGCTGGCGTTGATCGAAGCGCTGAAGTCAAAACGTATCTTCGCCGCCGGGCTCGATGTGTTTGAAACAGAACCCGGTCCAATCAGGGAAGAACTGCGCACGCTGTCGAGTGTTTATTGCCTGCCGCACATCGCCTCGGCGACATGGGAAAGTCGAGCCGGTATGGCCGCGCGAGTACTGGCCAACATCGATGCGTTTTTTGAAACGGGCGAGCCCTGCGACCGCGTGATCTGATCTGCGATGAATGAATCGCAGCCGATTATCGTTACGCTCCAACTCGACGCAAAGAGTGACGCGTTTTTTCAGGCGCAGCGGCGAAAATATTTTCCGCCACAGATCAACTATATCGGCGCGCATTTAACGCTTTTCCATAACCTGCCAGGGCCGCACTTTGATGACGTCTTGAAGATAATTGGACGTTGTTGTGCGGCGCGTAAAAGTTTTGCGCTTAAAATTACCGGGCTGCTGAAGCTGGGGAGGGGCGTCGCTTACAAGGTTGAGGCCCAGGCGCTTGTCGAGTTGCGCGCTGAACTTGCACACGAATTCGATCCCTGGCTCATCCGACAAGACCGGCAAGGGTTTCGCCCTCATATCACGGTTCAAAATAAAGTGGCGCCTCATGAAGCCGTGGCGCTCTTCGATCATCTGAATACAGAGTTCACGCCTTTTTCCGCTACAGCGGAAGGCGTCCAGCTCTGGTTCTATGAAGGCGGGCCAAACCGGTCCGGAACATGGGCTCCGGCCGGCGCCATCATGTTCGGGGAATAACGCCGATTTGATCAATCCGGGCCAATGCAACGCTCTCTTCTAACCCCGCCTTAACCGCGATCGCAGACGATGCTCTTTGATTAATTGAGGGGATTGCCGTGTTAAAAGGTATCGCTGCTGCAGGCGTAATACTGATGCTTTCCGGGTGCGCAGGCATGTCAAAGGACGAGTGTCTGTATGCTGACTGGCGCGCCATCGGCTATGAAGACGGCGCTGCCGGACGCCCAGTTTCCGCCGTGTCCAACCGCCGCGCCGTTTGCGCCAGAAAAGCGGGCGTTACCGTCGATATGGCGTCCTACACAGCTGGGCGCGGCCAGGGCCTTGAGCTCTATTGCCAGCCTTCACGCGCGTTTGCTGTCGGGTCGGGGGGCGGGACCTATTATGGCGTTTGCGCAGGTCCTGATGAAGCGGGTTTCATCAGGGCCTATCAGTCCGGACGACAGCTTTTCGTTCTGGAGCAGACGGTTGCGGGCATAGCCAATGAGATTCGCAGGGCGTATGCCGACCTTAATAACGTTGAGCATCGCATTGCAGACGCCCAGGCCGGGCTGATCGCGCCAAAAGTCCCGCCAGCGGAACGTATTCAGTATCTGGCGGATCTGAAGGCGTTTTCTGAGGAAAAGGGCAATATCGAAACAGCCCTTATCGCCCTCAACCGCGATCATGTGCGGGCCGAGGAAGATCTACGCGACTATCAGGATCGCCTCGCATTCAATGAACCTTACCCAGGGGCTGCGCGGCCAATAAGCGCCCGCTACTAATTCTCGCGAATCCCTTTGCGATTGACGGCGCCGGCGCTAAACCGCGTAAATGGCTGAAAAGCATATACTGGTTGTCGGGGCGGGCGGGCCCTTCGGATTTGAAATCGTCCGTAATCTGCGCGCGCTGAATTACTCAGTCACGGCGACATACCGAACGCCGCGACCGGAAGCTGTAAAGCGATTACAGCGCCTCGACGCGCAGACGTCGCAGTTGGACCTGGCGGATGAAACAGCGCTCGAGGCGCTTTTGGAGACTGCCGACGCAGCGATCTTCACACCGATCCTGACCGTCTCCAGGATAGCTTCGGCCTTAATTGCTGATCGTTTTCCGGCAGTGTTTTTCTCAAGCAATAATGCCGCGATCGACTTCGAGGCGGATATCTACGCCCGGCTTCGCGCGGCGGAAGAAGAAGTGCATAAGCACGCGCCTCAGGCGGTCATTCTTCGTCCAACGATGATCTATGGCTATCCTGGCGATGGCAATCTCGCCCGCCTGATGCGAACGATGCGCCGGTCTCCGATTGCGCCCATGCTCGGCGATGGCAAGGCTTTGCAACAACCGGTCTATTACAGGGATGTGGCGAAGATTGCCTGCAATATCGCTGTGGGAGCAGCGCCTCCGTCCACCCTCTGCGGTGTTGCGGGCCCAACAGCTGTCACGCAAAAAGCGCTTTATGAAGCGGTCTCAAAGGCGGCTGCGGCCGGACCGTTGATCGCGCCAACGCCCGCCAGGGCCTTATCGGCCTTGTTGCGAATTGGGGAGGGCCTTGGATTGAGAGCGCCGCTGTCATCCGCACAACTGGCGCGCGCGAACCGGGATAAAACGCCCCGGGATGCGCCGGTGATTTTGGGCGAGACGCCATTGGCTGAGGGGCTTGGCGCGCTTGCTCGTGATCTTGACGCGGGCGCTGCTGGCGCCTAGCTAACCGTAAAGGCAGGAGCGCTATGATGACCGATTCCGTACAGGCTGATATCAAGTCGAAAGTCGACGAAAACCCCGTCATGCTTTTCATGAAGGGCACGCCGCAATTTCCGCAATGCGGATTTTCGTCCGTTGTTGTTCAAATCCTTGACCATCTTGGCGTTGATTTTGAGTCGGCGAATGTTCTGGAATCCGACGACCTTCGCGATGGCGTCAAACAGTTCTCGGACTGGCCGACCATTCCGCAGCTCTATGTCAAAGGCGAATTTGTCGGCGGCTGCGATATTGTCCGCGAGATGTTTGAAAAAGGCGAGCTTCGCCAGTTCCTCGAAACCAAGGGCGTCGCGCACGCTGCTTAGGGTGTCTTGACGATCACATAGATCAGCCTTGCTTCATCCTGAGGGCTCATATATTCCCTTCGTCCTTCGTGACGCCGCTTTGCGGTCCTCAGGATGAAGGGAATATGAGTGTCTCGAAGAATGGGCAATTAAGTCGTATATATTTTTCGAAATTCTCTAAGGCGCGGTTTTCTGTGCTTTGACTTTTAGCTTTGGCGCCGGATCAAGTTCGGCGGCGCCCATCTTTTTCGGCGCGCGCATCAATGAGCCTTTGATCTGATCCTGCTCATCAAATCGCAGACGCCGAAACAACGCGTCCGCTTTTGCGCTGCGTGTCAAAGATGTTGCACCCAGGCGCAGAAAAAGATCCTGCGTCGTCACATCAAGCTTACTCATCAGCCCGCCCCGGCTTAATTATTGTTAAGCCTCACGGTGATTCGAATTGGTTAATGAATGGTTAAACGCCAGACGGTTTGGTTCTGCTGTGCTTTGGCGACGCACATTCTGAACGGCCAACAGTTGCCAAACGCGGTCATTCGTTACTTTGGCTTGAATGTCTGATTTCGGAGAAAATCATATAAAGGCAACGCTTATTATATGATTTTCCACTAAGGCTACTTTTCTAATGGTCGCTATTCACTTTTTTCGCGATTACTGTTTCGGCGCCAGCCTTTTTCGACTGTTAATTCTTCATAGTTATCGAGTTGGCGATGAAATATAAGCCAATATCTTCAAAACGATACGGTGCAGCCCGGTACCACGAGACATCTCCGCATAACCTTGCAAAGCTATCGACTAATGAACATCCAAAAATTCGATGGGGTGTCGCGGAAAACAAGAATACGCCGTCCTCCGTACTAGAAAGCTTGGCCAAAGACACCGAGTTCAACGTTCGAATTCGTGTTGCGCAAAACGCAAACTCTTCGCAAACAGCTCTAGACACATTGTCGACCGATGCGAATTTCTATGTTCGACAGGCTGTTGCCAAGAACAAGGCTACCTCTCAAGAAACGCTCACGAAATTCTCCCTTTGCGACAACGCGTTGATACGAATTGCTGTCTCCCGCAACCCAAACTCTCCCGCGCAGGCAATGCGAAATTTACTTCTCGATCCCGATAAGCGGATTTGGAAAAATATCACTCGAAACATTAATACCCCTACAGATGTTTTAATTGCGTTGATTGACCGTGCGCCCTCCGCGATCCGAGCTAAGATTCCCAGAAATATTAATACTACAGAGGACATTTTGCTTCGGCTTGCGAACGATTCTTGTCCTGAAGTGCGCGTTGAGGTTGCAAAGTGCATGAAAGCGACAGAGCGAATTTGCAGGCTGATGGCGGATGACGAAGAGGCTAATGTTCGCAGGTTTATTGCTTCTAATGCGAAAACGCCTGCTGATATTCTGAAAAGGTTCTATCAATCGGAAGATCATTCTTTCCATCGTGCGTTAGCATCGAATAAATCGACGCCAGCGGAAATTCTAGATGAATTATCATGCGCTGAAAGTTCGCACGTTCGATACTGCGTTGCTTCCAATCCGAGCACTCTAAAAACTACCTTGAGCCGGTTGTCGCAGGATGAAGGTCGACTTACCAGACAGGCTTTGGCTGCAAGTGCGCGAACACCGGTAAAGTGTTTAGTTCGTCTTGTTCAAGACCATAACGGGGACGTTCGAAGGGCAGCGCTTAAAAATGAAAACACGCCAGCGCACCTGCGAACTGAAGACGTATGGGCAAGCGATTCTGAACCGTGGATTCGTGCAGAACTCGCTTTTCGATCAAACGCATCGCAAGCAACCCTGGAGATGTTAGCGAATGATAGCGATGTCGCCGTGCGCGAAGCGATGTCAAGAAGCATGCATTTGCCTGTTGAAGTGCTTAGTATACTTGTGAAAGATGATAGCCATATTGTCCGCGGGAATATGGCGAGGCGTAAACATGCTCCAAGTGCGATTTTAGAGAAATTATCAACCGACAAACACGACTATGTTCTTTGCTGCGTAGCTCAAAACCCATCGGCGCCAGACTCAGCGCTGGATAGGTTAGCTAATCATGACGATGCTGAAATTCGTAACTGGGTCGCGCGAAACCGTTCCGCATCCCAAAAACTATTAGAACAGCTTTCAGAAGATCAAGAGGCGGAAGTTCGGAAGTCTGTTGCGATTAACAGGAATACATCAAGTCAACTATTGAAACGGATGAAAAATGATCCTTGTATCTCGGTTCAAAGAGCCGTCGCTTACCGTCAAGAATAAACATGCGCTAATTGAAGGGGTTTGAGCGGCAAAAACTGTCCTGGCGGTTCATTCATAGTGATCTCATAAGCAAATCATATCAGGCCATTTCACGACGAGTAGAATGGCGAACCCTTTTCATCAGTTTAGGTTAAGCCTTCACCTTAACATAGCTGCCCGGCGCATCTTCAATCACGCCAAGCTTGCCGTCGCCTGGCTGGCGGGCGGGGCATTTGCCGTCGCTGATGCTGTTCAGCCATTCAATCCAGTGCGGCCACCATGAACCCGGCAAGCGCTCGGCGTTCTCGCTCCACTCTTCGACGGTTTCGGGCAGCGCCGTATTGATGGAGTGATGATATTTGTGCTTGTCCGGATGATTGACGACGCCGGCGATATGGCCTGAGCCCGCGAGCATGTAGATGACCTTGTCATTGCCGCCGGATGCAAACAGGCGCGCCGTCTTGTAGATCGAACGATAGGGCGCGATGTGGTCGGTTTCGCCGGCCTGCATGAAAATCGGAATATCGACTTCGCTGAGATCGAGTTTTTCGCCGTCCATCTCCATGTCGCCTTTGGCGAGGGCGTTTTTCTGATAGAACTCGCGCAGATAGAACAGGTGCACTTTTTTCGGCATTCTGGTTGCGTCCGAGTTCCAGAACAAAAGATCGAAGCGCGCCGGGTCTTTGCCCTTCATGTAGTTGTCGATGACAAATGACCAGATGAGGTCGTTGGACCGCAGCATGTTGAAGGTGTTCGCCATGGCGCGCCCTTCCAGCACGCCGCCCGCCGCATCCATCTGCTTTTCGATAGCGTCGAGTTGTTCGTCGTCGACGAATAACAGAAGGTCGCCCGCTTCGGTAAAGTCCGCCTGCGCCGTAAAGAAAGTCGCCGAATTGATGCGGTCGTCGCCCTTCTTCGCCATCAGCGCAAGGGCTGTCGACAGCATGGTGCCGCCAATGCAGTAGCCGATCGTATCGATTTTCTTTTCGCCAGTGGCGTCTTTGACGGCGTCCAGCGCTTCGAAGAGGCCTTGTTTGATGTAATCTTCGAATGTCTTGTGTTTAAGCTCGGGGCCTGGATTGACCCACGAGACGACAAACACCGTGCGCCCCTGATCGACCAGCCATTTGATGAATGAGTTCTTCGGTTGCAGATCGAGAATATAGAACTTGTTGATCCAGGGCGGACAGATCAGCATTGGCGTTTTCGCGACTTCATCCGTTGTCGGCGAATATTGGATCAGCTGCATGATCTCGTTCTGGAAAACGACCTTGCCTGGCGTTGTCGCAACATTCTCGCCCAGCTTGAAATAGCTGAGATCCGCCTGTCGGATCGATAGCTCGCCATGGCCGCGGTCGATATCCTCAAGCAGATTCTTCAAACCCTTGAGCAGGTTTTCGCCTTTGCTGGCGAGCGTCGCCTCAACGACTTCGGGGTTGAGCATGGCGAAGTTGGAGGGTGCGAAGGCGTCGATAAATTGCTTGGTGTAAAATTCAGCCTTGGCTTTTTCGTGCTCGTCCATGCCTTCGATCTGTTCGATGGTGCTTTCGAGCCAGCGCGCGAAGACGAGATAGGACTGCTTGACGAAATCAAGCATCGGGTTTTCTTCCCAGGCGGGATGAACGAACCGCTTGTCGCCGGGGATCGGGGTCACCGCCGGCTGCACCTCTTCACCGGCGAGACGGCGCGACATGGTTCCCATCAGCTTGGCGTAATCGCCCCAGAGATTGAACTGGCGCTGCATAACGGTTCCCGGGTCGGCTGAAAGACCTTTCATCATCTCCTGAAAGGCTTCTCCGACATTAAGAGGGTCAGCAGGCAGTTCTCCGGTGACGCGGCGGACATCGCTCTGCTTGGCGAAGAAATCTTTGATCACTTCCTGACTGGTGCCGGAGATATTGGTCAAATATTCCGATAAAGCGTCAAAATCCTCATAGAGGTGTTTGTTTTCCTCGGCTTTTTCCGCGCTGCGCACTGGCGCCGCGCCATTGGGTTTTGCGCTTTTCTTTGATTTTGCGCCGTTCGCCTCTGGCGCTGACTTTTTGGACGCCTTTTTGCGAGCGCTTTTGCGCTTTTTGGACGGTTTGGATTTGTCTGCTTCTTGCGTCATGGCACCGGATAAGGGTTTAAAGAGCGAAGCGTAACCTATAGGACGCTCTTGTGCCTTATGTAAGACAATCGCTGGCGTTTTTGATCGTCGCAGGCGCTATGACGGCGTCCGGGTGCTCAAGCCTCGAATTGGCGCGTTTTGCCCCGCCGGGTTTTGTGAAATATGAGGACATCGCCAGCGAAAAGCCGCCAAACCCGGCGATTCAGGAGGTTGTTGATGCGCGCAAAGCGACCCCGGACAAGAGATATCCCAAACTGGCGGAAACGCCGTCGCCACAGGACCGGCCTGAAAAACGCCCGCTCGCGCAGGTTAATGCCGAGATCGATGATTTAGCCGCGGCGCGGGACAATCTGAACGATAATGTCGCCAGGTCTCGCGAACTTGCCGAAGCCGAAACAGCTGACGGTATCGCGTTGCCGGATCAGCGTGACGCTCTTGACGAACTGCTGCAGCGCGACGAAGCCTCCGCGCTGGCCGAACGGAAAGACCCGCCGCCATCGGCGGACAATCAATAATTGTTACCGAATTTACTATAAAACAAGCCAACCAGCATCTGGAAAGAATGAGTATGACGACGCTATCTGACGAACCCTATCTTGACCGTGTCCTGACGATGGAGCTTGGCCGGTGCACCGAAGCCGCCGCCATCGCCGCGTCCACAATGATCGGTCGCGGCGACAAGGAGGGCGCCGATCAGGCCGCCGTCTCCGCATTGCGCGAGGCGTTCAACAAGCTTGAAATGGATGGAACCGTCGTCATCGGCGAGGGCGAGCGGGACGAAGCGCCGATGCTGTATATCGGTGAAAAGGTGGGGACCGGCAAAGGCCCGAAGATCGATATCGCTCTTGATCCGCTTGAAGGTACGACATTGACGGCGAAAGCGATGTCGAATGCGCTGGCGGTGGTTGCAATGGCGCAGGGCGGGACGTTGTTGCATTCGCCAGACGTTTATATGGACAAGATTGCCTGCGGGCCCGGATACCCCGACGGCGTTATCGACCTCGATGCGCCCATTGAGGAAAATATTGCAGCGCTGGCGAAAGAAAAAGGCGACGATCCGTCGGAGATCACGCTGTGCATTTTGGACCGTGAGCGGCACCAGCCGCTGATCGATGGCGCCCGCAAGATGGGCGCGCGGGTGTTTCTTATCCCTGACGGCGATGTCGCCGGCGTTTTTCACACAACGGAGCAATCAACCGGGATTGACCTTTATGTGGGCAAGGGGGGTGCGCCGGAAGGCGTTCTCGCCGCGGCCGCTCTCCGTTGCGTTGGCGGACAGATGCAGGGACGCCTGCATTTCAGAAATGACGACGAACGCGGGCGCGCCGAACGCGCCGGGATTAGCGATCTTGACCGCAAATACGGCCTTTTCGATCTCGCTTCGGGCGATGTGATGTTCGCCGCGACAGGCGTCACCAACGGCACCATGCTCGACGGCGTTAAATGGGAGCCTGGCTTTATCTCGACCCATACGGTTGTGATGCGGTCGCGGACCGGGACCGTCCGTTACATTCGCGCGCGGTCGCAACGCGATTAAATCTGATACATCGTAAGCCCGAAAACGGTTTTTCGCCGGCTTGCAGAAAATGAGTTCATGACGACCAACCCTCACGCTGTCGCAACTGGCGACGAGATCTTTGCTGACGTTGATTTGCCGGCGATGGGGAGAAGCGCGTCGGGGCGGCGATGGATGCTTCGCGACGCCGATATGCGCGAAAGCCTGACCATTGCGCAAAAGAGCGGGCTCGATCCGGTATTGGCGCGTGTGCTGGCGGCGCGCGGGGTGCGTCATGACAACGTCGATGCTTACCTCAATCCGTCATTGCGCACTGAAATGCCGGACCCGTGCGTCATGCAGGATATGGAGCGCGCTGCGGCGCGCATCGCACAGGCGGTTTTGGAAGGCGAGCAAGCAGGCGTTTTTGGCGACTATGATGTCGACGGGACGACGGCGGCGGCGATCCTGAAGCGTTACTTCGATGCGATTGGCGCGCCTTTGTCGATCTATCTTCCGGACCGGATGACGGAAGGTTACGGCCCGTCGATTGAAGCCTTTCGCTCCCTGAAGAATGACGGCGCGTCGCTGATCATTACCGTCGATTGCGGCGCTACGGCCCACGCGCCGGTTGAGGCTGCGGCGGCGGAGGGAATCGATATCGTCGTGATTGATCATCATATGATGAACGGCCCGCCGCCCGCCGGCGCTGTGGCGGTCGTCAACCCGAACCGTCCTGACGATATCTCAGGTCTGAATAATCTGTCTGCGGCGGGCGTCGCCTTCATGGCGGTGGTGGCGCTAAACCGAAACTTACGCGAAGCAGGCTGGTTCAAGGATCGAAAAGAACCAGATGTTCGTCAGTTGCTTGATCTCGCGGCGCTTGGTCTTGTGTGCGATGTGATGCCGCTCACCGGACTGACTCGCGTGCTGGTTTCTCAAGGATTGAAAGTGCTTGGCGGCGGCGAAAATCCGGGGCTGGCCGCGCTGGGAGCGCGCGCCGGCGTTAAAGGTCCGCCCTCAACCTATCATCTCGGGTTTTTGCTGGGTCCGCGCATTAACGCTGCCGGACGCATTGGCCACGCGCGTCTTGCTTTTGATTTGCTGACTACTGCTGATACCGCAAAATGCCGGGAACTCGCGGAACGCCTTCATGTGATGAACGCTCATCGCCAGGAAATTGAAGCGGCGGTGCAGGAAGACGCCGTTCGCATCATCGCACGCGACAATCTTGATAGGGATGGTGTTATTGTCGTCGCTGGAGATGGCTGGCATCCCGGCGTGATCGGCATCGTCGCCGGCCGCATCAAGGAAATTTACGACACGCCGACGATCGTCATCTCAATAGACGGCGATCTTGGAAAAGGGTCAGGTCGGTCAATCACCGGCGTCGATCTCGGCGGCGCTGTGTCGGCGCTGAAGAATGACAACGTGCTTGTTTCCGGCGGCGGCCATGCAATGGCGGCGGGACTGACCGTTCCCGCAGGGAACATCGACACCATCCGTCAGCGCGTGAACGCAGCATTGGGTGAAGCGGTTGCCGAAGCCAGGCAAAATCGGATCCGGCATATTGACGGCGTGATCGCGCCCGGCGCGGTCAGTAAAGCTTTCGCAGATATGATCGATCTCGCCGGGCCATACGGACAGGGCAATCCCGAGCCGGTTTTCGCTATCGCGAATCTGCGTGCTGACTATGTGAAGGTAGTTGGTCAAAACCACCTTTCCGTGACGCTTTTGAGCGAGGGTGGCGAAGCGGCCCGCGCTATTGCGTTTCGCGCTGAGGGGGAGCCTTTGGGGGAGATGCTGAAAGCGGGCGGTCGCCTTCATGTGGCGGGGAAAGTCCGCGCCGATGACTGGCGCGGCGGGGACAGCGGTCAGCTCCAGATCACCGATGCCGCCATCGCGGGATGAAAATCATCGCTTTGCGGTAAAATGGGGCTTGCAAGGGCCAAGGCTGGTCGCATATACAGCGCCCTCGCCATATAGTCGGCGAACCGATCGCGGGCCCTTCGTCTATCGGTTAGGACGCCAGGTTTTCAACCTGGAAAGAGGGGTTCGATTCCCCTAGGGCCTGCCATTTTCTTCTATAAAATCGGGATTTGACGCTTCGCCCGGCCGGTGACTCATTTTGGCTGTGCAGTTGATTTCCAGCCATTTCTGGCCATAATTAACGATTGGTTAACCACACTGTCTGCGAGGGGTAGGACAATGAGAATTATCGCCGCGATTACCGCTGTTACGCTTTTGTGTGCGCCGCTTGCGACGGCTTCCGCCGCAGATGTGAGCAAGGATTCGATTTCGGAAATCCTGACCAGCCAGGGTTATAATGTACGCGACTATGACGCGACGAAGATCATGGTGGATGTCGCGGAATACCGGATTGTGGTGGCGATAGACGGCGCTGACCGGGATATTTCTTTTATCACCTGGATTCCGGGCGTTCAGGCGAGTGATGTCGGCTACCAGTTTCTCAATAAATTCAACAACGAAGTGAAATTTGGTCGGGCCTATATCGACCGGGACGGGGACGTTGCTATCCAGATGGACCGTAATTCCTCCGGCGGGGTTTCGGCGAAAAACATCGAGTCCGATTTCGACGTGTTTTTGCTGCTGATTAACAAATTTCTTTCCGACCTCGAATCACAAGCGGTGGCCTGACCTCGCTGCTGCTTTTATAGTGGAAATAGCTCGAGATAACTTCGTAATGTTATCTAATCACTGCAACTCCCGGGAGAAAATAAGCAACAAACGAACTAAAATCGTGCATTCTTTGCGCCAAAGGGAATGACGTTTTGGCGTATCTCCAGTATAATTAATCAAAATAACCATAATTCAGGGCGCCGCCGGGGGGTTCCTTAAGACCATGGACGATCGACTTGAACAAACGGTTGAGCCCGAAGCGTCAGTAGACGAAGAAGACAGTTTCACCATTACAGGCATTGTTAAGTGGTTTGATCCGACCAAGGGATACGGATTCATCATTTCCAACAGCGGTGAAGGCGACATTCTGATTCATTCTTCGTGCTTGAAAGCTGCAGGGCGCAGCACGGCGCGCGAAGGCGCCACCGTCGAGTGTGAAGTTGTTCGACGCAGTAAAGGGCTTCAGGCGCTGAAACTCCTTGATATTGATGAAACAACGGCGACGCCGCTGACGCCAGCAGCGCCTATCCTAAGTCAGACGCCGGCCGGTGATTTTGCACGCGCAACCGTCAAATGGTTTAACCGCGCGAAGGGTTATGGTTTCTTGACTCGCGGCGACGGCACGGAAGACATCTTCGTTCATATGGAAACCGCGCGCCGCTGTGGTCTCGGAGAATTGACGCAAGGCCAGCGTTTGCAGGTTTCATTCGCTGCCGGTCCCAAGGGGTTGTTGGCGATAGAAGTTCGGCCCGATCCCGAAAATTAATATTGGCGGGTTTGTATGCGTTTGCCCCCTTACTTCGGACGAATACTTTCTGTACTGATTCTTTTTCTTGGTGCGGCGTGCGCCGGCCCGGATGATCCCGGCGGGCGTTCGCAGTCAACGAGCGCTGAAACGCTGATCATCTACACGGACGATAACGAGTATAAGTTTTATATCGAACTGGCTGATGATGATGACGAGCGCCGCATGGGACTGATGTACCGTACCGAGCTTGCGGGGAATGCGGGGATGTTATTCGATTTCGGCGAGCCGCAGCCGGTTTCCATGTGGATGAAGAATACGCTGATCCCGCTCGACATGGCGTTTATTGACGATACCGGCGAAATCAGGCGGATCGCCGCCAATACGACGCCCAGATCCCTTGAAAGCGTGCATTCCGGGGCGGCGGTGACTGCGGTGCTGGAGGTTAATGGCGGAACCTTCGAGCGACTGGGGGTCGAAGTAGGCGACAAGGTTGCGCATCCGGTTTTCAGTGGACAGTAGCTTTGCGGTTTGAAAAGCTGCGATACAAGACGACGCTAGACTAAACCTTGTTTTGATAGAGCCGGGGGGCAAACTAATGCACGGTTTTTCACGATACATCTATTCGCTTTACTATACGTGGCCAGCGCTATTGGTCAGTTTAGTATTATTCTTAGCCAGCTCAGGCCAATTCCTTGACGCAGCAGGACTTGAATCTGAAACCTTGTCGAATGTTCTTCTTTGGGCGGCGAGGCTGTCTTTGTTGCCTGTCGGCGCGAGGTTTGGCGTTGGATATCAACGCTATGGCAAAGTCGATTTTGAGAAAGTGTTTGGAAAAAAGATATCAACATCAGAATATGCGATTTCAGTTCCGGAGTTTACTTTATCAGCAGATGCTAACGATGCCTTGAACGATGCCGGCATGAATAACTCCCGGCGCCGCTTCAGCCCGATCGGAGTCGATTCGAACTATAAGGCCGGCGATATAAATAAAATTATCGCTTCGAGCGATATTATTGGCGCTGCATACGTTGCCGACAGTTTGGGTCGCTATACTGACGAAGGGCCAAAATTCCGTTTTGGCACAAACCATTTTCTAGAGCCTGTAGGCTTTTTAGCTTTTGGGTTACAAACAAATTTACATGCGCCTCAGTTCATAGATCTTGTTTCCGGCGCAAAGAAAAAAAAGATTATTTTCCGGTATCGACAATTAACAGAACGGCATCCGAATGTAGCGCACAAGATTGTTGCGATGAAGAAATTCGAAGACTTGACGTTAGCGCCTGTGCATGACGGACGCTCTGCGGACCTGATATTTAGTGCCGATGGAGACACCATCAGAGTGAGTCAGGACCATCAACATGATTGGAATATAGGGCTTGTTATCATTGCACGGGGCCAGACGCGTAATGAACTTGATCTTCGCTGGATAACTTGTGCAGGTGTCGGCCATGGCGGCACTAGCGGCTCCAGCTATTTCCTGGCGCACCATTGGCAACGGTTTGCGAAGGACTTTACAAAGAGCTGTGACGCGATTGTAAGTATAACGCTTACTGAAATGATAGCCGAAGGCGATGGCGCTGATTATCAGGATCAGAAGAAAGCCAATGATTCCGGAACTATTGAACTCGCCAGGATATCGTTGCGCGGTTTATGATATAGGGTAACGATGAGTTATAAAATTGGCGTTGATCTTGGCGGGACAAAAATATCGGTCGCAGTGCTCGACAGCGACGGTCGTACGGTTTTCTCAAAACGTTTGCCGACACCAAGCCATGATTATGCAGAGATCATTCTTGCTATCTCACAGCTTTTCGAAGCAGCGACTCATTCTGGTGACTATGGGGTGTTTGATAGTGTTGGCGTTGGTATTCCCGGCGCGTTGGAAAATGACGATATCTCAGTCAAGAATGCAAATACTCAAGTTCTTATCGGCCGATCATTGAAAACGGATCTTGAAACAAAACTGGGAAGACCCGTGCATATCGCGAATGACGCAACTTGTTTTGCTGCGTCTGAAGCAGCTGACGGCGCGGGCATGTCCTATCCTGTAGTTTTCGGCGTTATTATGGGAACTGGCGTTGGCGGGGGCGTAGTGGTCGATGGCCGGCCCATCATTGGAGAGAACCGCCTTGCAGGCGAATGGGGTCATAATCCATTTCCTTTTTATGGCGGGACGCCGAAGGGGCGCCCTTGTTATTGTGGAAAAATAGATTGTATCGAACAAATCCTATCCGGCCCTGCTGTTTCTCAGGATTATCTAGAGCTGACGGGTAAGGAAATGCGTGCTGAGGACATTGTGAGCGCCGCACATAGTGGGGACTCCGCAGCAGCTCAGGTGCTGACGGAATTATCAGTTAACCTTGCGAAAGCCCTGTCCACAGTCATTAATCTGCTGGACCCAAATGTGATCGTTCTGGGCGGCGGACTCTCCAATATCGACAGTCTTTATGAGGAAACGCCAAAGCGTTGGGGGCGCTATGCATTCAACGCCAGCTCAAAGCCTGCAGCCATTTCCACGCGTTTAGTGGCGAATCGGTGGGGTGACGATAGTGGGGTGCGTGGTGCGGCCTGGCTCACTTAAGTTCTCAAGGGGCTTTACAACCGGGACAAGATGCCCGATTGGAGCGGTTACACCGCTGGATCGGGGCGTAGCGCAGCCTGGTAGCGCATCTGGTTTGGGACCAGAGGGTCGCAAGTTCGAATCTTGCCGCCCCGACCACCGGCGATGAAGAACGCAAGGCAGACGAGACCATGTTCGCACGCATCTACAGACCCGCCAAAACGGCGATGCAGTCCGGCAAGGCGAAAACGGCGGACTGGGTGTTGGAATTCGAAGCCGATGCGGCGCGCCGGTTAGACCCTCTCATGGGCTGGGCTGGCGCAGTGGAGACGACGCCCGGTCAGGTCAGACTGACCTTTGACAGCCAGGGCGAAGCGGCCGCCTATGCGGAAAAAATCGGCGTACCTTACCGGATCGACGAAGAACACCGCGCGGCGCATCATCCCAAGGCTTACTCTGACAATTTCTCTTTTCGCCGCCGCAAACCATGGACTCATTAAGCTGCATTGGCCCCGTAGCTCAGCTGGATAGAGCACCGGCCTTCTAAGCCGATGGTCGCAGGTTCGAATCCTGCCGGGGTCGCCATTATTTTCAAAGATTTACGTGTAGGAAAATTTCTCGACGCTAAAAAGTGGGGCTTTGTTCGGAGCATTATTAAGTGCAACAAACCTGTAAAAATTCTGCAGGCTATTTTGTGTTTTCCTTTTTAAGGCGAGGTTTTGATCCTTTTGCAGGGTACCGCAGAAGCAGGACTCTTTAAACTGTCTCATCGTTTGTTCAATTCGCGATATGACCGGAATTCGCCAAAAGCCGGCGTTCAAGGACGCTGGGTCAAATGCCCGGAAACAGCCTGGAAGCTGCCATTTTTCCAAACGCCGATCGATTGGCTATTGAAGCGCAACGAATAACGGAACTGGTTTTTCCTATTCAGCATCATTGCGATCATATGTCTTGATCATCATCACCTTTCGATCGCCGGGCTCGTAGTAATTGCGTAATTCGGAATTCAGCTGAAACCCAAATGTCTTGTAAAGTCTAATGGCGCCTGAATTGGCTGGATCTGTTGTCAGTCGGCAGGATTCGACACGCGACTTTTCACAATAATCATCGCAGGAAGTTAGCAGGTTGGTTCCAATCCCACGATTTTGGTGAGGCTCTAACACGCCCGTCGATAACAACCACGCATCGTTTGAGAACGGTTTAACACCCACGGCGGCATAACCAACCAAAAGCCCGTTTTGCTCAGCGACAAAAAATGAATCTGGAAACAGATTAATGAATTGCCGCATTGAAAAACTAGGAAAACTTTCTGCGCCAAATAGTATCTTGTCTATTTTGACAACTGCCGGGAGATCGGAGGCTCGCACCGTTCTAATTGACGTTTTCATCCTGAGATCTTCCTGAAATTTCAAGTCGTAAATTACGGTTTGTCCTGCCGAACAAGGTCAGAATAACAACCACTGGATTGTTTCCTAGGTCAGGGTGGCTGGTTTTCGCGTCTCTTTAATGAAAAAGCGGCTTGCCTCTGAGCGGCAATACCGCCCGTCATTTTGTCATTCCAGAATTGACGCGTTATGGCGAAACAGGGCCATTTGCCGACACTTGGCGTTCTATGGCGCAGGCATTTTATTGGGGCGGATATGTGGGGCGTAACGCCCCATTTGTTGCAGGGTTTTGTCTCATTTTTACTCGACATGGTAGCTTCAAGGGCCCGAAAGCCAACAAATACCTGCAGGATTTGGTGGTGCAACATTGCTCTTCCAAGCCGGTGGTCGCAGGTTCGAATCCTGCCGGGGTCGCCATTTTCCGCCTGCGCGTGTATGGAGCGATGTCACTGGCTCCGTAGCTCAATTGGATAGAGCACCGGCCTTCGAAGCCGTAGGTTGTAGGTTCGAGTCCTACCGGGGTCGCCAGCCCAATCTTTTTTTATTCGAGATCTGGCAAAGCCACCGCGTCAACATCTTCCGTCGGCGCCGCCAGGCTCAGCGCGACGATGACGTCGTTCGCATCGGGCTCCATTGTTATTCGCACAGATTTGTAACCGGCTTTCGCGACCGTGACGCGCCGCGCGCTTTCCAGTTGAATAGTGCATGGCGTTTCACATTCGCCAGCGCCTTCGACGGTCACAAGTGCGCCGGGCGGAACAGAATCGATTGCAATTACATTGTCGCCAAAAAGCGTCATGCAGCCCGACAGCGATAAAGCGATAGCGGCGCATCCGATGATTTGAAACAGACCCCGCATGGAACCCTCCCTGTCGCTTACTTCTGCGCCATCGCCATGGCGGCGAAGGCGCGTTCAAGATCATTGGTCAAATCTTCAATGTCTTCAAGGCCGGCGTGAAAACGCAGGACAGGACCCTGCTCGTCCCATGTGGTCGCCGAGCGGTTTTGCGCCGGGTGCACATGAACGCACAGACTCTCAAACCCGCCCCAGGAAAATCCGATGCCGAAAAGCTTAAAGGCGTTAAAGAACTGTCTCAGCGCAGGCAGAGGAACGGGCTTGAGGACAACGCTGAAAAGGCCCGATGCGCCGGTGAAGTCCCGCTTCCAGACGGCATGTCCCGGACAGCTGCGATATGCCGGGTGAATAATGCGCTCAACTTCATTTCTTTTGCCAAGCCATTTCGCGAGGGCCAATCCGGTTTCCTGATGACGCGCGAGACGCGGAGACAATGTTCGCATACCCCGCAGCGCAAGATAAGCGTCATCGGCGGAAACGTTTGAGCCAAGTTGGAGCAGGGCGTAGTAAATCTTCTGCGCGATTTTTTCGTCAGCTGACGTGATTGCGCCCACCAGGCAATCGGCGTGGCCGACAATGTATTTGGTCGCCGCCTGCACGCTGACATCGGCGCCAAGCGCCAGGGGTTTGCAGAAATAGCCGCCGCTCCAGGTGTTGTCTGCAACGAGAACGGCGCTGGCTTCATGAGCGGCGTCGGCGAGCGCCGGGATATCCTGGACTTCGAACGTCAGCGAGCCTGGGGATTCAACGAAGATGACTTTTGTGTTCGGCTGTATCAGCGCTGCGATGTCATCGCGTGAGGCGAGCGGATCGTAAAACGTCGTTTCAACGCCGAAGCGTTTCAGAAACTTTTCGCAAAACTTTCGCGTTGGGTCGTAGGCGGCGTCTGTCATCAACACATGATCGCCAGCGGCGACAAAGGCCAGGATTGCTGCGTTGCAGGCCTGAAGGCCCGATGGCGCGAGCCTGGTTTCATAGCCGCCTTCGAGTGCTGTTACCGCCTCTTCGAGGGCGCGATGACTGGAGGTCCCGAGGCGCCCATAGGTGATGGCTTTCGCGCCTTCCAGATAATCGTCATAAGTTGGAAAAAGGATCGTTGAGGCGCGCTCGACCGGCGGGTTGACCGGGTGAGCGGGACGGCGATGCGGCCGGCCTGTCGCTACAATCTTTGTGTCATCTTTCATGGCAATCGCAAAACGCCCTTTCCAGCGCAAAACGGGCGTTTTTCATATCGCGTTTTGCAAATGGAATTAAGAGGGCCTGGCGCGTGCGATCGGCGTATTCGAGCTAGTCAACAAGCTCAATGACGCCTTTTTGCCGGTCATACACTCGAAACCCGAGCTGCTGGTAGAGCGGTAACGCCGCCGGGTGGTCCAGGGAACAGGTTTCCAGTTGGATGCGCTCAGGGCCGTGGGACCAGGCGAGATCGATGACGTTGGTCAGAAAATAGCGACCAAAACCGCCGCCGACAAAGTCAGGCGTTAGTCCAAAAAACTTAATCTCGCAGGTTTCTGTCGAACGCCCGTCAATTTCGGCGAAGCCGCCGGGAACGCCGTCCACATACATGATGTAAATATAGACCGCCGGGTCCTGAATGATCTCCAGCAAGGCGTCGTCGTCGAGCCTGCGACGACTGACCCATTTATAAGGGTCGCCCACAAGCCGGTATATGTATCGGTAAAAGTGCGTCGGCGGATGTTCTGCGCGCAAAATTGCAATTTTGCGTTTTGGATGCGGCGCAGGATCGAGGACCGGACGCTCAGTCTGTTCCAGATACGTAATCGTCACCTCAATGCGATCGCTAGTTTTCTTTTCCTGCAACGACCGGGAACTCCTTTGCGTCATGACGGCGGTCACCCCACTCCGCCCATGAACCGTCATAGAGTTTATGATTGGATTGTCCCGCCAGTTCAAGCGCCAGCGACAGGATGGCGGCCGTCACGCCGGAGCCGCATGTGGTGACAATATTAGCCTGGTCAGTGACGCCGGCATTTGCAAAAACTTTCACGAGTTGTGTGCGATCAAGAAAAGTCTGGTCATCATTCAGAACGGCGGCATGGGGCAGGTTAGCTGCGCCGGGCATATGTCCGCGCCGCAATCCTTCGCGCGGTTCCTGCGCTTTTGCGAGAAATCGGTCCTGTGACCTCGCATCAAGAACGATCGCATCGGGCTTAGAAAGTTTCGTTCTCAACGCGGCTGCGTCGCATATCATGTCAGGTTTGAACGATGCTTTGTAAACGGCGGATGCGGTCATGGAACGGGCGCTTGTAACCGGGCGGTCTTCTTTCAGCCATTTCGGCAGGCCGCCATCCAGAACGGCGACATTTCGGTGCCCCATGGCGCGAAAAGTCCACCAGACCCGCGGCGCAGAAAAACAGCCTGCATCGTCGTAAATGACGACAGTGTCGCGTTCGGATACGCCCAGCGCGCCGATCTGCATTTCGAATTGCGCCGCCGGCGGCGCCATATGCGGAAGAGTGGTGTCCGGGGCTGCGATCTCATCGATATCAAAAAAGACAGCGCCCTCGATATGGCGATTTTCATACGCCGCACGCGCCGGTTCATCCCCTGGCATCCGCCATGAGCCGTCGATCAGTTTGATGCCCGCATCGCTCATACGTTCGGCCAACCATTGCGTGGAAACGAGCGGACCGATGGAGGACATGGGCTGTACTTTCTCAATTCATCCAGGGTGGTGTTGGTAAATCCTTTGAGCGCAGGAACTCAGGATTATAGAGTTTTGACGCATAGCGATTGCCGTAGTCGCAAAGGATGGTGACGATCGTGTGGCCTGGCCCCATTTCGCGGGCCAGCTTGACGGCGCCGCCCACATTAATCCCGGCTGAACCGCCAAGGCATAGTCCTTCATCCATGGTCAGGCTGTAAAGCGTTTCCAGCGCTTCGCGGTCATGAACGCGATAGGCGTCATCGAAATCCGCGCCTTCGAGATTGGCGGTGACGCGGCCCTGGCCAATCCCTTCGGTGATGGAGCCGCCCTCGGTTTCCAGCTTCCCGGTTTTGATCCAGCCATAGATTTTTGAGCCATAGGGGTCGCTGAGGACGCCCTTGATATCCGGATTGCGCTCTTTCAAGGCGAGGGTCACGCCGGCGAGGGTGCCGCCCGTCCCGACAGCGCAGGTAAAGGCGTCGACCTTGCCGTTCGTCTGCTCCCAGATTTCAGGGCCGGTGGTGCGGTAATGGGTGTCGCGGTTGGCGGTGTTGTCGAACTGGTTGGCCCAAATGGCGCCATTCGTTTCGGTTTCGGCCAGTTCCTGCGCAAGACGCCGGGAATAGTGCACATAGTTGCCCGGGTTGGCGTAGGGCACTGCATCAACCTCTATGAGTTCTGCGCCGAGCAGCCGAATGGCGTCCTTTTTCTCCTGGCTCTGGGTGCGCGGCACTACGATTTTAACCCGGTATCCGAGGATTGCGCCGACCATGGCGAGGCCGATCCCGGTGTTGCCGGCGGTTCCCTCAACGATAACGCCGCCGGGCCGCAATTCGTCCCGGGCCTCGGCGTCGCGGACAATGGCGAGGGCGGCGCGATCTTTGACGGATTGCCCCGGATTGAGAAATTCGGCCTTGCCCAGAATTTCACATCCGGTCTCCTCTGAGGCCCTGCGCAGCCTGATCAGCGGCGTATTCCCGACCAAATCGAGGGCATTTTCACTAAATTTCATCGGTTCGCTCCGGACTCTGGAAAGCTGTTTCGGCAAGGATCGCCTGCGGCGTCAAAATGCGGGCAATGGGCTGTGATCCACTGTTTCCGCGCCATCGTAAGGAGAGGTAAGCAAGTTTTGAGTGGTTTCATCATGAGACTTTGGGCGTTCGTTTCACTTTTCTGTGCAGTCGGCACCATGCCAGTGTCGGCCGGCGATCTCGATGCAAAATTTCTAATCAAGCGTGAAGACAAGGTGATCGGTTTCCACAAAGTGGATGTGACCGAAACCGACGAAGGCGTAGTTGTCGACACTGAGATCGAGATGCGTGTGAAGCTCGGGTTTATCCCGCTCTTTAAATATGATCATGAGGCGAGAGAGGTCTGGCGAAACGGTCGGGTTGTCTCCATCGAGAGTAAGACGAATTATAATGGCGATAAGTCATCGGTCCTCGCGCGCCGCGAAGGCGATACGCTGCTGATTGACGGCACCGAGTACAAAGGCCCGGCGCCACAGAACGCTGTACCCTCAAGCTACTGGGCCAAGTCGCTGGTTGATGCGGACGCGCTGATCAATACCCAAACGGGCGAGATTATTGAAGTTGATGTGGAGCGTGTTGGCGAAACGCCGGCGCCGCACAACAGGCAAGCGGAGCATTTTCGTGTCAAGGGTACGGTCGATCTTGATATCTGGTATGACGGCCCGCAATGGGTCGGCTCGCAATTCGTGATCGATGGCGAAGAACTGATTTACGAACTCGTCGCCAGCGAGCGCGAATACGCAGCACTGGATGAATATCTGAATTAGGCCCGGCGCTAGATCATCCTGTCCAACCGTTGATTCACGCCTTCGATCCTTCGAGACACAAAAATTTCTTCATCCTGAGGGAGCCCCAATACTGCTTTGGGGCTCCCTCAGGATGAAGAAATTTTTGCTCCTCAGGATGAAGGCTTATCCGGATCACCTTCTTTTCAAGGCGCGCTAAACGTAAGTTCTTTCTACTGAACATTTAATCTGCACGCCTCTACGGCTTTGAGGATGGCTTTCCGTGAATTCTCCATGGGAAGCTCAGTATCGTACCGGTCTCCGTTAATCGCGATCGTCCGCAAACGCATTCTTTTGGCGTTTAGAAAATCGTTGGCGATATCGATTGCGCTGAACGAGTTCATGCCGCCAGTTTCGGAGTTTGAGAAAGTGCGCATTTTGATAGTTTTCGCACGTTTGTTATCCACCCGATACTTTACTTTGAAAGGCTGATTTCTTCCGCCGAGATATTCATTCGCGTCTATCGTAAAAACAAACTCTCTGCCGTTCCGGCACTCGAAGCCGGCTCTGAAATAATCTGACGATGAGGTTGACGTATCTTTGATCAATGCGACGTGGTGGGTTTTATCGGTAAACTCGTCTTTAATTTCACTGTATTCCCACGTCGCCTCGGCAGCCGCGTAGCCCATCGTCGCGAAAAAGATCGCTACGCCCGATAAATACAGCTTTCTCACAACGCCACTCCCGCTGGGACTCATTGTGGATATTAGTGGATCAGTCGGAAATTTCAATTCCGCTGCCTGAACAGGCGCGCCACAGCGTTAAATCGGTTGCAACTCCCGCTTTCAACTGTCTTTTCGTTCAAGCGATTTGGCCTCATTCCATAAGGCCTCCATATCTTGAAGGTCCGTCTTTGAGATATCGCGCCGGGCTTTGTTAAGTGACTTTTCAATGTGCTGAAATCGTCGTGTAAATTTCTCATTCGCGCGCCTGAGCGCGGCTTCGGGATCGACCTTCAAGTGACGCGACAGATTTGCGAGAACGAATAAAAGATCTCCGAATTCATCTTCGATTTCATCCGGATCGCCTTCCTCGACAGCGTCGGCCAGTTCTTTCGTTTCCTCGGTAATCTTCGCCAACACATCGTCCGCATCGGTCCAGTCGAAGCCAACGCGGGCGGCGCGTTTTTGCAACTTCACGGCGCGGGTCAATCCCGGCAGACCGAAGGGCACGTCAGCAAGAAGACTGGTTTCGCCTTTGGCGTCGCGTTCGGTAGCTTTCTGTTCTTCCCAGGCGTCGGTCTGTTCATCGGCGGTGCGAAAAGCGGCGTCGCTGAACACATGCGGATGGCGTCGTTCCATCTTGTCTGAAATGGCGGCGGCCACATCATCAAAATTAAAGAGGCCTTCCTCACGCGCCATCTGGGCGTGAAAAACAGTTTGAAACAGAAGATCGCCAAGCTCGTCTTTCAGTGACGTCATGTCATTGCGTTCAATCGCGTCAGCAACCTCGTAAGCTTCCTCGACCGTGTAGGGCGCGATGGTGCGAAAATTTTGCTCAAGATCCCATGGGCAACCGCCATCCGGATTGCGAAGCTGTTCCATGATGTTCAGAAGCCGGGCGATTTCCGCACCAGCGGGCTTGTCAGTCATGCTCAAGAAAAGCTCCTGTTTTATGGGCGGATATGATCTTCGCCGTATACAACGTTTTTATAGGTTGTCAGTTCTTCCAGGCCAACGGGTCCTCGCGCATGCAGCCGTCCAGTGGCGATCCCGATTTCCGCGCCGAGGCCGAACTCGCCGCCATCGGCGAATTGCGTCGACGCGTTATGCATGACAATGGCGCTGTCAACGGCGCTGATGAAGCGCGCCGCCGCGGTCCCGTTTTCCGTAATGATCGATTCAGTATGCCCAGATGAGTAGTCGGCAATGTGCCGGATCGCGCCTTCAACTCCGTCAACGGAAGCGATGGAAATAACAGCGTCCAGATACTCTGTATGAAAATCGCTGGTTGACGCCGCCTCGATGGACGGAACGATTTCGCATGAGGCGGCGTCGCCTTTCAACGTGCAGCCAGCGGCGGCCAATGCGTTCGCAATGATCGGCAGAAATTCGGGCAGGATTTTTTGGTCGATCAGCAATGTTTCAGCCGCCCCGCAAACGCCGGTGCGGCGCATCTTTGCGTTGAGCGTAATCGCAACGGCTTTTTCCAGGTCTGCATCGCCATCCACATAGACATGGCAGATACCGTCCAGATGGCTGAGGATCGGCGCCCGCGCTTCTTTCTGCACCCGCGCGACCAGCGATTTGCCGCCGCGCGGAACGATGAGATCAATCGCGCCTTCAAGACCGGAAAGGATCGCGCCGACTGCGACGCGGTCGGTTGTCGGGATGAGTTGCACGCATGTTTCAGGCAACCCAGCCGCCGTCAGGCCTTGCTTCAGACAGGCATGCAGGGCTTTCGATGTCTCGATTGCTTCGGACCCGCCGCGCAGGATAGCGGCATTGCCGGATTTCAGGCAGAGCGCGCCGGCGTCAATCGTCACATTGGGGCGGCTTTCAAAAATTACGGCAATGACGCCAATAGGCGTTCGAATGCGCTCAATCTTCAGGCCGTTGGGCCGGGTCGTTGTGCTGATTTTTTTGCCAACAGGGTCGGGCAGGGCGGCGATGTCTTTCAATGACTGCGCAATCGCCGCGAGCCGAGTATCATCGACCATTAGGCGATCAATCATCGCCGGGGTGAGTTCTGACGCACGCGCTCGTGTTAGGTCGTCAGCATTCGCATCAAGAATCTTTTTTGCGTTTGCTGTGATGGCGCTCGCCGTTTCGAGAAGCGCCATGTTCTTTTGATCGGGCGCCGCCGCACGGAGCACAGACGCGCTTCCACGTGCGGATTGCCCCATCGCATTCATCAGTTTTTCGATATCTGTTTTTGTCATGGACGCAGTCATGATTTTGTATCAGTTGTAAGGGCGAGATCATCACGGTGGATCGCGGCGGCGCGGCGATAGCCCAGCGTTTTTTCTATTTGTGCAGACTGTAAGCCGATAATGGCGGCAAGATCGCGGCTGTCATAGGCGCTGAGACCGGTTCCAACGAGCGTTCCGTCAGGCCCGTGGATAACGACAGCGTCGCCTTTTTCGAATTCATTTTCAACGCGCGTCACGCCGGCGGGCAACAGGCTGGCGCCGTTGTTCAGCGCCGTTACGGCGCCGGCGTCGATGTGAATGGCGCCTTTCGGTTGCAATCGTCCGGCGATCCAGGCGCGTCGCGCTTTTTCCGGCGTTGCTTTGGGCGTAAACAATGTCGCGCGCGCGCCATCCTGCAAGGCGGCAAGAGGGCGTTCAACATCGCCTTTTGCAATGATCACTGCGCATCCGGCGGCGACGGCGATTTTCGCGGCGCCAATTTTTGTTCTCATCCCACCGGAGCCGGCGCCCCGCGCGGCATTCGGCCCGCCGGCCATGGCGATAATATCGCTGGTGATGGCGTCAACGACACCGACATGCGCCGCATCCGGATTTGCTCGCGGGTCGCTTTCGTAAAGACCGTCGATATCCGTCAGCATGATGAGTGCGTCGGCGCCGGACATCTGGGCCACATGCGCCGCCAGGCGATCATTATCGCCATAGCGAATTTCCTCTGTCGCTGTCGTGTCGTTCTCATTCATGATCGGGACAGCGCCAAGGTCGAACAGCGTCATGATCGTACTGCGCGCGTTTAAATAGCGCCGCCTGCTTTCGGTATCCGAGAGCGTCAGCAGGATTTGCGCGGGCGTCAGATCATGGGGGGCGAGGGCTGTTTGCCAGGCCTGCATCAAGAGGCTTTGACCGGCCGCCGCCGCGGCCTGTTTGTCTTCAAGGCGCAAGCCGGCTTTAACGCCGAGACGGGCCCGCCCCAGACCAACCGCGCCGGAACTGACCACGCAGATATCGGCCCCTTTCGCATGCAGCGCGGCGATATCGGCGGCGAGACCGGCAAGCCATTCGGCCGCCACGGCGCCATCTTCACGGAGCAACAGCGCCGATCCGACTTTGATTACAATGCGCCGGGCCGACAGGATGCTCTCTGCAGCATCGCGATATGGAGTTAATTCTGTCATCAGCGCCATTGTGACTGGGATTTCAGTGCGTTCCTAGAGTGTTTGCCCGCAAGGTGTAGGCAGAAAACATGGAACCGGCTAGATAACGGAAAAGCAGACTGCGCAACCGCCGGAGGAACCGATGCCGATCAATGAGACAAAAACAATCTGGCGTAATGGCGAGATGGTGCCGTGGGCCGAGGCGACAACGCATGTGCTGACCCATGGTCTCCACTATGGCACATCGGTGTTCGAAGGCATGCGCGCCTATGACACCAAGCACAAAGGCGTCTGCATTTTCCGTAACCGGGAGCATTTCGACCGGTTTCATTACTCTGCGCGAGTCTATCGGATCGACATACCGTATTCCGTCGATGAGTTGATGCGGGCCTGCAAGGATGTGGTTCGCGACAATGATCTGACGGCGGCCTACATCCGTCCGGTGGCGTTCCTCGGATATGGGGAGATGGGTCCGGCCTCGCGCGATGTAAAATCAGATGTCGCGATCGCCGCTTTTCCATGGGGCGCTTATCTCGGCGAAGACGGCATGAAGAACGGCATCGATGTCGCGATTTCGAGCTGGCGGCGCATGGCGCCAGGCACGGTGCCGGCTGGCGTCAAGGCTGGCGGCAATTATCTTTCAAGCCGCCTTGTCAGCATGGAGGCGAAGTCCAAAGGTTACGCAGAGGGCATTGGCCTCTCTCATGACGGTACGGTCAGCGAAGGAGCGGGTGAGAACCTGTTCCTGATCCATAAAGGCCGGATCATTACGCCGCCCGCCGCGTCATCAATCTTAAGCGGCATTACGCGTGACACGGTGATCGTACTGGCGAAAAAACTTGGGCTTGAGGTTGTTGAGCAGGCGATGCCGCGCGAACTTCTATATGCCGCCGATGAAATTTTTCTGACAGGGACGGCGGCGGAAGTCACGCCTGTCCGATCTGTTGATGATCTGCCAATCGGCAATGGCGAGCGCCCGGTGACGACGGCGATCCAAAACGCATTTTTCGGTCTTTTCTCCGGTGAGACCGAAGACGAATGGGGCTGGCTCGATCCGGTTGCGTAGGCCTTCAAAAGGTTACTGCGCGCCTAACCATAACTATGAGGGCCTGATTAGCGGAATTAGGCGAGTTCTTCACTTCTGTAAGAGGTCGCTGCTAATTTTCTCACGCAAAACGGCGAATTGATCTATAGTTCTAATCGACCGAAAGCCCTTTACCGGGCGCGCGACCGCTCGTTCCGAAGAACAGGTGAGATCATGACAATTTCCTTTACGCTGAATGGCGAGCCGATCTCTGTCGAGGCGCCGTCTGACATGCCGCTGCTTTGGGTGTTGCGCGAAAAGCTGGAACTGACTGGAACGAAGTTCGGTTGCGGCATCGCCGCCTGCGGGGCCTGCACGGTTCATATCAACGGGGTTGCGACACGCACCTGCGTGATGCCCGTTGCGGCGATCGAGGGCGCGGACATTAAAACGATTGAGGGCGTTTCGCTGGGCCCTGGAGAAATGTCAGCAGTGCAATCGGCTTGGCTGGAACATCAGGTTCCGCAATGCGGTTATTGCCAGTCGGGCATGATCATGGCGGCTGAAGCGTTGCTCGATCAAAACCCTGACCCGAGCGATGACGACATAGACAACGCGATCACCAACATTTGCCGTTGCGGCACCTATGAACGCGTCAGAACGGCGATTCACGCCGCCGCGCGTGCGCGACGGGAGGCTTAGATCATGAGCAATGAAACCAAGCCTTCTTCCAATGCCGCAAAAATCGCGCGCCGCACGTTTCTTGTCTCCGCCGGCGTTGTCGGCGGCGGCGTTGCTCTCGGTCTCGCACTCTCGCCGAACCGGTTGAAAATATATGGAGACGATGTCGCCTCCGGCGACGAAGTGATTTTAAACACCTGGGTGAAGCTGACGCCCGACAACAAGCTCACCGTTATTATTCCACACTCGGAAATGGGCCAGGGCGTTGGTACAGGTCTCGCGCAAATGCTGGCGGAGGAAATGGAAGTCGACTGGGATACGGTTTCCATTGAGCAGGCCCCGGCGAGCAACGACTATATCAACAGCGATCTTGGCCGCGGCTATATCGTAGGCGAAGGCGCAAAGATTCCGTCCTTCGTCTATCCAATGCTCGATTTCACCTTCCTGCAGATCGCAAAAGGCCTGGTCGGGCAACTGACCGGCGGCAGCACCGCTATTCGACTGACCGGCTATCACGGTATGCGCCGGGCCGGTGCGGCGGCGCGCGAAATGCTGATGCGCGCAGCGGCGAAGGAATGGGGCGTACCGATGAATTCGGTGCGCGCGGAAGCAAGCACCCTCTATCATGACGCCTCGAACCGGTCGGCGAGTTTTGGCTCCTTCGCCGTAGCGGCCGCAAAGTTCACGCCTAACCTTAAGCCCGCGCTCAAATCGCCGAGCTCTTATAAGATCGTGGGCACACCGAAACCCCGCCTCGACCTGCCGGAGAAAGTGACCGGCGAAGCGCAGTTCGGCATGGACGTTATCGTGCCGGGCATGAAATACGCAGCAATCGCGCAGGCCCCTGTCTTCGGCGCGCGTGCGGTTGCTGTCGATGGTCCGGCAAATCCGGCGCAACAGATCGTCAATCTCGGCGACGCCGTTGTCGCCGTCGCCGACAGTTATTGGACGGCCTCCAATGCAGTGCGCCAACTCGACATCACATGGGACGGCGGCGACCAGGCCTTGACCAGTGAAGATCTGCGCGCATCTCACAACAAACATCTTCAGGAAACCCGCCACGAAGAGGTCATGGACAAGGAAGGCGATGCGCCAAAGGCGCTGCAATCGCCGGATGCTGTCTCTGTTGAATACGCCGTTCCTTACCTCGCTCATGCGACCATGGAGCCAATGAATTGCACTGCATCCGTGCATGACGGCAAGTGCGAGCTTTGGGTCGGCCATCAAAATCCGATCACCGCGCGCGACGATGCGGCGAAAGCGCTGGGCCTGAAGAAGAGCGACGTGACCGTTCACAATGCTTATCTCGGAGGCGGGTTCGGCAGGCGTGCGCGAACCGACAATGTGGTGCAGGCTGCGCGCGTTGCAGCGGAGATTGGCGCGCCGGTGAAACTTGTCTGGTCGCGCGAGCAGGACATGGCTAACGACTTTTATCGCCCGGCAATTGTCTCGCGCATGCGCGGTCTCGTCGACGACGGCAAGATCAGCGCGATGTCGCACGCCTATATCTATTCCGACGCAGGAATGCCCGACTCGGAAAGACCGTTTGCATTCCAGTATGACGTTCCCAACAAACGCATTGCGCGCCACCCTTATCCCAGCCCAATTCCCGTTGGTTCCTGGCGCAGCGTTGATTTCACCCAGATGGGTTTCTTCAATGAGAGCTTCATTGATGAACTCGCGCATAAGGCGGGCGCGGACGCGCTTGCATTCCGCCTCGCCCACAAATCCGATGCGCGCCATCGTGCGGTCCTGGAGCGGCTTGCCGATGAAGCGAATTGGGGCAACCCAAAAACGCCCGGCGCGAGCCAGGGCGTCGCAATCGTCGACAGCTTTGAAACGATTGTCGGTCAGGTGGCGGAAGTGACCGTCGAGGGTGACGACCGCATTCGCCTGCATCGTCTCACATCGGTTGTCGATTGCGGTCAGGTGATTAATCCGAATGCAGCCGAAGCGCAGATCCATTCTTCGGTCATCTTTGCGCTCTCCGCTGTCTTCTTTGGCGAGATCACGCTGGAGAACGGCGAGGTCGTGCAGCAGAACTTCCCGGATTACGATATGGTCCGCCTTCGGCATGCGCCGACGCAAGACGTGCATTTCATCAACAGCGGCCATGCTCCCGGCGGTCTCGGCGAACCGGGAACGCCGCCGGTCGCCCCGGCGCTGACAAATGCGATTTTCGCTGCTACTGGAACGCGTATCCGTGAATTGCCGCTAGCGCGCGCAGGGTTCCGGAGCGTTTAGGAGGGCAAGGGGCTGGCTACAGACGTACTTACCCCAGATAGAAACAACGTCTGCATCAGACTTATAACAGACGAGCGGCCGCCAAAACTATAAGCCCAGCGCCTCCGCCATTACATGGAAGATGTAGTTCTGTTCGAAGACGCCGCCGATCAGGTGCGCCTTCGGGCCGGAGGCATAGACGGGCACGTCCTGACCGCCATGGGTCTCGCTCCAGGTTGGCGTCATCGCCTGTTGGCGATAGTCTGGCGCGAGTACATCTTCTTCGGTGAGGGCGGGGCGCCCATTGGAAAGATCAACATCCGGATTGAATAACGACCCCGGCCCGTTGGCGTAGGAAAGAGTCGTGTAGGTTTTTTCGTCACGGGCGTTGCGCGGCGTGACCTCGCCTGCATCATTCGTGGTTGTTGACAGCCCGAGAATGTTGTTGCCTTTGGGTGAGTAGCCCTGAATGGAAAGCGTGTGTCCGTGGTCGGCGGTGACGATAATCAGCGTGTCCTGCGTGCTGGTCATGGAAAGCGCTGTTTCAACCGCCTGCGCATATTCCTGCGTTTCGGTAAGGGCGCGATAGGCGTTGCCGCCATGATGCGCGTGGTCGATTTTGCCGGCTTCCACCATCAGGAAAAACCCGTCCGGGTCGCGTGAGAGAATTTCAATTGCTTTCGCGGTCATTTCCGGCAGCGACGGCTCACCCGCTGGATCGGTTCCACGGTCAGCGGCGTATTTGACATGAGACGGTTCGAAGAGGCCGAGCAGTTTCGACGAACTGGGCGCTGCGTCGAACCCGGCCTTGCTCCAGACATACCGATGGTCGCCTGATTTAGCCGCCCATTCCGCCGTCAGGTCGCGTCCATCTCCACGCAAACCCATTGCATCGGTATTTTCCGGATCGGCGGCGGTGTTCGGCGTGAAATGACGGCGCCCGCCGCCGAGCGCGACATCAATACCATCCCCATACGGAAATTCGACAAGCTGACGAGCGATGTCGGTGCAGCCCGCCGCTTTTGCTTCATCCGGCATTGAGCTGTCGGCGCCCCAGCCGCGATTGGGCGTGTGCGCATAGACGGCGCCCGGCGTCGCATGGGTTATCTCCGCCGTTGAGACAACGCCGACCGCGAGGCCCGCCTGTTCCGCAAGTTCGCCGATGGTGTCGACCTTTGCGGCGAGTGACGCAGCGCAGTCTCCGTGCGGGGCTGCGTCGCTGATTGAAAGCACGCCGGATTTGGTCTTAACGCCGGTCACCATCGCCGACATGGTGCCGGCTGAGTCAGATATCTGCGAATCTGTCGTGTAGGTTTTTGAGTAGGCGACATAAGGAAAGTTTTCGAAGGAAAGCAAATTCTCCTCGCCATCTTCACCGCGCGTCTGGCCGTCAAAAATTCGGGCGGCGGTGACGGTGGTCGGGTCCATGCCGTCGCCGACAAACAGAATGACGTTTTTTGCCCGCCTGTTGATCGGTTGTATCGCTTTGCGGGCGGCGAGCGCCTGCTGCGCGTTGTCGAACCAGACATTGCCCGTGGCTGCTTTGCCGGCGGCGACTGAAGGGCACGGCGTCTGGTCAACGCCGGTGACGGCGCAGGCGGTTGTGGCAATCGCGGCAGCGCAAAGAAGTAGTTGCGAGAATAGTTTCACCGATCGTCTCCTTAGGATTCGGGCACTGTTGTAGCCGCTGGTTTCCTATCGGCAAAGCATGACATTGTGGCGACGGACGGCAACAGCAAAATGTCGGTAAGAGGGGCCATCATGAAAAATATCGTCAGGATTGGCGGCGCCTTGGGGGGCGTGGTTTTGGCCGCCGCGGCCGTTTATCTTAAAACGCCGCCCGCGGCCTCATTTGACCGGGAGGCGGCATTTGCTGCTGCGGCGCAATATGACGCGCGCATTATCCGCGACGCTTTTGGCGTGCCCCATATATATGGCGCGCGCGATGCGGATGTAGCGTTCGGGCTCGCATACGCCCATGCAGAGGACGACTGGGCGACGATCGAAGATGTTGTCTTTTTCTCCCGCGGAGAACTGGCCGAACGAAAAGGCAAAGACGCCGCCATCCCGGACTATTTGATTAAAGCGCTGCGCGTCGAACGCGATGTGCGAGAGAAATACGCCAGCGAGCTCTCGCCTGAGTTGCGCGCCGTCGTGGAAGGCTATGCAGCCGGCGCCAATCTCTGGTGTGCGGAAGAGAAAACGCGATGCTCCCCCGGCGCGGCGCCAGTGACCGCTTATGACGTGATCGCCGGTTTTGTCGCGCGCACGCCTTTCTTTTATGGACTGGACGCAGAGCTGACGAAAATATTCGAAGACGACATTGAAACTGTCAGCGCAGCGGAGCGCGCTCGCGAGGCCTTGCTGAAGATAAGCCCGGCGCATGAAGTCGGCTCGAACGCCATGGCCGTGGCGCCGGGCCGTTCCACGGACGGTCACACAAGGCTGATGGTGAATTCGCACCAGCCTTACGAGGGGCCTGTGGCCTGGTATGAAGCGCGCCTGAAATCCGAAGCAGGGTGGGATATGATCGGCGGCGTCTTTCCCGGCGCGCCGGTGATTCTGCACGGCGCCGGACCGGATCTCGGTTGGGCGCACACCGTCAACAAACCGGACCTTGTCGATGTTTATGCGTTGACCGTCGATGACGAGAAAAACCCTGCAATATATTTGTTCGACGGTGAATGGCGCGACCTTGAAGTCGAGAAAATCAAATTCAGGGTGAAGCTGTTCGGGCCGTTCAGTCTGCCGGTGACGCGTAAAACATATCGCTCCGTTCATGGTCCCGTCTTTGTGACTGACCAAGGCGTTTACGCCGTCGCCTATGGCGCCGCCGGCGATGTCCGCGCCGCCGAGCAATGGTATCGGATGAACAAGGCCGAAAATTTCGATGACTGGCGCGCGGCGATGGCGATGAGCGCGATACCAAGTTTTAATACAGTCTATGCGGATCGTGACGCCAATATAGCGTTCTTTTACAATGTTGCGATTCCAGGTCGCGACCCGAATTTTGACTGGTCGCATGCGGTCCCGGGCGATACGTCAGCAACCCTGTGGCGAGGGGTGCGCCCTTTCGACGTCGCGCCAAGCGTAATAAATCCGGCTTCAGGCTACGTCGTCAACGCGAACCACACACCGTTTGAAGCGTCAGGAGAAGGCGACAACCCGGACCCTTCTGACTTTCCCCCTCATTTCGGCATTGACCGTCGTGAGACAAATCGTGGTTTGCGCATTCAGGCGCTTTACGGCGGCGACCCTTCCATCAGCAGTGACGAATTTATCGCTTATAAGATGGACCATATCTATGCTGAGGATTCACGAGTTATGGAATTGGTCAAAACGCTTCTGGCGAATAAGGAAGCGCAAGCTGACCCTGATCTTGTTGACGCAATGGAAATCCTGCGGGCGTGGGACGGGTCAGTCAGCATCGGCAATCGCTCTGCGGCATTGGCGGTTCTGACAGCACGAAAGGCCCGAGGCGCATTATTAAATGACGAGAATGTTGAGGAGCCCGACTACGTCACGGCATTGCGCGAGACAGCGACGGCGTTGCGCGCCGGTTTTGGCCGTGTTGACCCGACGTGGGGCGAAGCAGTGCGTCTCAAGCGGGGCGAGCATGACCTCAGTCTTGATGGCGGGCCAGATACGCTGCGGGCGGTTTATCCCGATGGCGATCCGGCTGAAGGTCCGCTGACAGCTGCGGGCGGCGACACCTATATTCTTTATGCGGATTGGGCGCCGGGCGCGGCGGCGCAGGTCAAAACCATCCATCAATATGGCGCAGCGACGATTGATGAAACATCGCCGCACTACAATGACCAGGCGCCGCTCTTTGCCCGTGAAGAATGGAAAACGCCGCCCATGACGCTGGACGGCGTTTTGAAAGAAGCGACGGCGGATTACCGTCCGGGTAAATAATGCCCTGCGCTAGTTCTCTTCGCGCTCATCCGACCGATAACGCTCAAACCAGGCGATGATATTGCCGGCTTTGGCGATGAGGTTTGACGGTCGCCCGGCGATCAGGTGCGGGGCTTCGGGAACACGCACAAGCGCTGTCTCAATCTCGCGCAGTTGCAGCGCCTGGAAATACTGCTCCGCTTCTGACGCTGGCGTGCGGTGATCGGACTCGCCCACCATCACCATCGTTGGCGTCGTGACATTGCCGACGAGCGACAGCGGCGAACGCGCCCAATAGGCGTCCGGATCTTCCCAGGGCGGGTTTTCAAACCAATATTTGTAGTAGAACGGATAGCCGTCGGCGGTTAGCGAGAAACTCGTCCAGTTGATTACCGGCTTCGCAACAACGGAAGCCTTAAACCGGTCCGTCTTGCCAACGATCCAGGCCGTCAAAACGCCGCCGCCGGAACCGCCTGTCACAAAAAGGTTGTCCTCATCGACAAAGCCGCGCGCGATAGCGGCATCGACGCCGGACATGAGATCGTCATAGTCCTGTCCTGGATAAGCATGGTGGATCAAATTCGCGAATTCATCGCCATAACTCGTAGACCCGCGCGGATTTGTGTAGAGCACGACATACCCTGCCGCCGCATAAAGCTGGACCTCGCCTGAAAACTGCGGGCCATAGGCGGCGAAGGGGCCGCCATGAATTTCCAGAATGAGCGGATATTTTTTTGTCGCATCGAAATTCGGCGGCTTGACCAGCCAGCCTTCGATATCGCGTCCGTCTGCGGATGATTTCCACGTTATGCGTTCAACGGCGCCGAGCTCCTTGGCGGCGAAGAGGTCGTCATTGAGGCGGGTTATACGTGTCGCTGATCCGCCAGCGAGCTTCATCGCCACATCAGCGGGGCGAGTGGCGCGCCCGCTGGTATAGGCGATATCGCCATTTGCGTTCACAGAAAACGAACCGCTCGTGTAAGGGCGCCCCAGCACCGTGCCGCCGAGATCCCGGACAAGCGGTGTGATCTCGCCTTCCATTGAGACGCGCCCGAGATAGGTTCGTCCGCGGTCATCATATTTTGCAATGATCGCGTCATCGCCCGCCCATTCAATGGCGTCAATCTGGCGGTCGAAATCGCCAGTCAGGACGACACTGTTTGACCCGTCCGCATTCATCACATGCACGCGCGGGGTCTGGTAACCCATCATCCGGTCATCGAAGCCGAGATACGCGATGCGCTCGCCATCAGGCGAAACGAGAGGGCTGTAGTCCGGCCCGTCACGATCTGTCAGCTGACTGAGTGCGCCGTCGGCGAGCGAAACCCGCCAGATATCAGCTTCAACGGGGTCGCGTTCCCAGTTTTCGTTCCGGTTTGCCGCGAAATAAATCGCAGCGCCATCCGTTGACCAGCTTAACGGACCGCCATGATCAAAGGCGCCGTTCGTCAATTGGCGCGGCGTGCCGCCGTCATGAGGGACGACAAAGATGTGGGTTTTGCCCGGGCGCGTATAGCCGCCGCCATCAACGCGATAGGTGACGTCTTCAATCACCGTGACGCCCGGCGCCCATTTTGCGCCTTTTGGTTTTTTCGGCGGTTTGGCGAGCGACGGTTTTTCATCCTCGACAAACATGGCGAACGCGATCTGCGATCCGTCCGGCGACCAGGCGATCGACTGCGGCGCTTCGGTGAGGTTGGTGAGCAGCGCCGTCTGACCGGTATCCATCCAGCGCACATAGAGCTGCGGCTTGCCGCCTTCGGCGCCCGTGACATAGGCGAGGCGGTCGCCCGACGGCGACCAGCGCGGGCTCGAATAATTCGCGCGGCCCGACAGGATCGGGCGATGGTCACCGTCATCGGTCGCGGCCAGCCAGATATTGCCGCGCGTCTTATCCGTCATGATGTCGTTGGAGCGACGCACATAAGCGATGTGCGCGCCGTCCGGCGAAATCTGAGGATCGGCTGCATATTCCAGCTGAAAGACATCCATTTCCTGGAAGATCGACGCATCGACGGCTTCTTCTTCCTGCGCCGTGACGGGCGTTGTTATAACAGCGGCGGATAGGGCGAAGGTGGCGAAACGGGCGAAGGGTTGGCGCATGGGTAAAGCTCTCTCCTGAATAGGTTTGCGGCATCACACACGCTCAAACAGCTGGAGGCAAGAGCCGGTAAGGCGATAGACGTTTTCTATCAATTTTATGCATTGGCTATGCGCCGGGTGACGCGTCCGAGAGAACAAAGGCGAATGTCGGCCCTTTCTGTTGCATCATCGCCCGGTTGATCCACAGCCATGCCAGCGGCTCAAGCGAGCGGGACATGGCGAGCCCGCCGCAGTCCTCCGCCTTGAAGCCGAGACTTTCAACAAGCTTCGCGACGGTCGCTTTCGCGCCTTCGTCATCGCCGGCGATGAACATAATCGCTTCGCCGACGGCGACCTGCGGCGCATCCATAAGCGAAAACCCGATCTGGTTCAGTGTTTTGACCACATGAGCGCCCTTCGCCCATGCCTGCACCTGTTCTCCGCCGGAGCTGTTTTCAAAAGAAGCAAGGCCGGAAAAATCCGCTTTGATCGGATTGGTGGCGTCGATGACGATTTTGCCGGAAAGCTCGCCCATCGATTGAACAATGCCCTTGGTAGCGCCCCAGGGTGTTGCGAGAATAATCACGTCGCCGTGTTTGGCGGCTTTCTCGTTTGATCCCGAGTGGGCGTTCGCTCCGGCGTCCGCGATAAGCGCCTTCATCCTTTCGCTCGACGGGTCGGAAGACGAAACGACGACGGCGTGGCCGCGCTTTGCAAACGCTTTCGTCAATGCGCCGCCGACCATCCCTGCGCCGATGATGCCGATTTTCATTGTTTCCGTCTCCTCTTCAGTGAGCGAGCTGTCCTTCATGTACAAGAACCGCCACATGCGCGGCTTTCAGAAACGGCGTTGCGATCTTGTGCTTTTCGCCGCGCTTAATCAGATCGCCGAGAATATGATCGCCTTCGGTCGGCTTGCCCGCCCGGATGTCGCCAAGCATCGAGGACGACAGCCGCGACGCCGGATCAAGCAGCAGCTTTTGTGCATTTTCAATCGCCGCGGGCGAAAGCGCAAACCCTTCCGCTTCGGCGATGGCGAGGCATTCGTCGAGCATGGCGCGCATCGCCTCTTCGCCATAGGGCGTTGCAATGATGTCGCCGACGGCGCCGCGGGCAATCGACGTCACGCCCGCAAGCGTCGCCAGGAAAACCATCTTGTCCCACATCGCCTGTTCGACATTTGCAGAACAGACCGCATCGAACCCCGCCGGCGCGACGTAATCGACAAACGCTTTCAGGCCTTCTTCCTGCGATGGGCGCCTTGCCCCGACGACAATACGTTGATGAGGCCCATGCCGGCGAACAGCGCCGTTATCATCAAGGCTCGCCTGGATGTAACAGAGACCGCCGGCGACCCTTTCGTCGCCAAAAGCGTCGGCCAGCGTTTCGATATGGCGCAAGCCGTTCAGCAGGGGAACGATCAGCGTATCTTTACCGACGGCGCTTTTGAGCGATGCGATTGCACTTGTCAGGCCGGTCGCCTTGATCGCCATCAGGATAATGTCGGCGTCCGGCAAGGCTTCGCCCGCGACATGAACCGGAAGGTCGTCGACCTGCATCTCGCTGTCCGGACTGATCACGGCGAGCCCGTGCTTGCGCAGTTGCGCCGCGCGAGGCCCACGCACGACAAAGCCCGTATTGAGACCGGCCGCGCGCATCATGCCGCCGAAATAGCCGCCGACTGCGCCGGCGCCGAGAACAAGGATCTTCATGCGCCCGGTTCTAGCAGGTTAGAGCCGGCCATTCCACAAACCCGGTCATCGGCGGCGCGCGGGAAACGCCGCGCCGCCACCCCCCAAATTCACAATGTCAAAGAGCCCGCGCAAACAAGCAACGCTTTTTACGCATGACGCCTTCGAAGGGCCGAGGGTGTTTGGCGAGGCTTTACTGAAGCCCATCGCCCGTCTGGTCCGGCCGCATGTCGACGCAAGCAGCATCATAAGGCCTCAGCGGCGGGCGGGGATAACTACGCACCGAATATAGGTTTTATGGAAGACTACCCTCCTGGGGTTGTTCGCTTGGGAATGTTCGCAACCGGATTGACGAGAATTCCTCACACGACGACTTGAGCCGATCCTGCGCCGAAGCGGCTGGCGCGCCAGCGCGTATCATTTTCTAACAACAGATGTTGTTGGAAAGGATTTCACCCATGATGCTAAGAGCCATATTTGCAGCGGCGATCGCATTTTTCAGCGTCGCGCAAGCAAGCGCGCAAAATTTTGAAATGTTCGGCCCCGACGATCATCCGTTCGTTGAGGCGTTCCGGGCGGCGCCGGCGGTGCGCGCGGGCGACTTCGTTTATATCTCCGGCGTTGTCGGGGGCATCCGCAATGACGAAGAGCGCACGCCTGAAGCTTACGAAGCCGCGATCCGCGACGCCATGCAGCGGGTGGAAGCGGCGCTTGAACCCGCCGGCGCAAGCTGGCGCGATGTGATCGAGATGACGACCTTCCATGTCGACATGCGCGAGCATCAGGAAATATTCAAAACCGTGCGCGAAGAGTTCATTACAGATAAACCCTATCCCGCCTGGACCGGCATCGGCGTTGAAAAACTCTGGGCTGACGGGCTGTTCGTGGAAATTCGCGTTGTGGCGTATGTGGGAGAGTAGGCGGAAGTAGCTTCAAACTACCCCCGCTCATACCGACGAAAGTCGGTATCTAGAAAAATATAAAGACGGGCAGAGCCCGGCATATTCTTCATGCTGGATCCCGGTTTGCACCGGGATGAGCGGTAAATATAAAGCCTAGCGATTGAGAGTCTCGTACAGATCATCCCACTCAGGATTATCTTTTTCAATCAGTTCTAACTTCCACGCGCGTTTCCATTCCTTGATCTGTCGCTCGCGCGTGAATGCGGCCTCGCGGGTCTCATGCGCCTCGTACCAGACAAGCCGGTCAACGCCGTGGTCGGACGCAAACCCCTTGACGATCTTCTCTTTGTGCTCCCACACGCGCCTGGCGAGATCGTCGGTTGATCCCGTATACAGCGTCCCGTTGCGCTTACTCGCGAGAATGTAGACGAAGAATTGTTTCATGCAGTTTTCCGGTTGTGGGAATACTACCTATCCGCTCACCCCGACGAAAGTCGGGGTCCAGTCAAAATATAAAGACGGGCAAAGCCCGACATATTTTATAAGCTGGATTCCGGCTTTCGCCGGAATGAGCGGATATAAGCTTGTCAATAAATCCCCGCGCGTCGTCAGCTGTCCAGCGTAATCCCGGTCATCAGTTTCGACGGCGTGACGCCGAAGCCTCTGGCGAGTTTGCACATGGTTTCGACGGAGATTTCGCGCCGCGCATTTTCGATATGGCTGACATAAGTGCGGTGAAGATCAGAACGATCCGCAAGCTCCTCTTGCGACCATTTCTTCTGGACGCGCAGCTTGCGTATTCTCGTCGCCAATTGCTCGTAAACGCTCATGTCCTGAACAAGCAGCGGCGTAGACTAATCGTCTATAGACGACCTGTAACATAATGTTGACGTCAGTGAGTTTTATTGTTGACGAGATGGAAGAGTTGGGCGTCATCCCGTGCGCTATGCAATGCGAAGCATTGCGTTGCAGACACGGGATCGCCATCAACCAAGCGTCAGCCTCGCCCGATCCCGGATCAGCATTGCACCACTGCGTGCTGCAAAGCATCCGGGATGACGACATAAGAAATTTGAGCGCATAACTTGCCACCGTCATCCCGGACGCGCTGCAATACGAAGTGTTGCCGCGCAGATCCGGGATCCAGCCACTCGCTTAACGATCCAGCGTAATCCCGGTCATGAGTTTGGAGGGCGTCACGCCGAAGCCTTTCGCCAGCTTACACATGGTCTCGAGAGAGATTTTCCGTTTGGCGTTTTCGATATGGCTGATATAGGTCCGATGGAGATCAGAACGATCCGCAAGCTCCTCTTGCGACCATTTTCGCTGGACGCGCAGCTTGCGTATTCTCGTCGCTAATTGCTCGTAAACGCTCATGTCTTGAACAAGCAGCGATGTAGACTAATCGTCTATAGACTACCTGTAACATAACGTTGACGTATCTGATTTTGTAATGTAGACGATCTGTAACAATTTCATCAACGTGCAGCGTTAAGGCATATAATACGGGGAGGGGACATGATGAACGGCAGAGACAACCGGAATATCCGCCTGTTTGTGGAGATGGCCTGCGACGAGCCCGACGGCGTCATCGCGGCGGAGTTCTTCTCCATGTTCGAACGCCTCCTCGTCATGCGCTTCCCCCGCGCCGTCCTCTCCACGCGCCAGTATGACAGCGAGGCCGCCGCGCGCGCCGACTTCGACGCCGACCCCATGGCCCTCCCGCCGCTGAAGTCCTGAGGGAAAGGGCGGGAAGGATAAGGGCGAAACTCACCGCCGCTCATTCCGGCGAAGGCCGGAATTCAGCTTGATCGCGCTTTGTGCCGTCGGCTTACTGCACCCTGTACATTCTTAAGTTTGCTATGGCTTCGGTAGCAGGCCGGAAATGGAAGTGGAGTCGAGAAATATCGAAGCAGCCCCATATGCCTTTAAGATGAAATCAGCATTCTCTGATATATCTTTCAGAAGGTTTGTTTTCTTATAAAACTCACTCAAGAAGGCATTCATTTTCTTCAAAACAGCTTCGCCATCTGGTGCGCTATTATCAGCGGGTATTCCACGTTCCAACGCTAAATAAGCGCCAATGACATCTCTTAGTGAACTCAGAACGTATCCCCAACCAAGCCAATTCAAATGCGAGAGGCGAAACTTGAGTGCGTATAGCCCGTCTAACAACGCTTGTCTGATGAAGTCTTGTTCCTTCAGTTGATGTTCCGTCAACCAAGTTATCAGAACCTCAATATCGTCAAGTATTTCGTTGCGTTTGTCTTTGGAAATCCTTGGGTAGGATACTGTTCGGCGTATTTCTGGAGAGAGCATTTTGATGGTTTGTATGTGCTCTTTCTTTAAATAATTTATGCCGCCTCCATTGTGATTCCATGGCAATCGTAGTGGTTCTCTTTCAAACGCCTTGCTAATTTGTTTCAGGCTTGATAAAGCATCATTGATGAGATCATCGTCAATATTTAGGCCGCTGATGCTGCTCTGTAAAAAATCGATCCGCTCAACTATGCAAAAAACGATTTGATAAAAGCCAGCTGACCAAGGTTGCACCCCAAATTTTGATGCCAAGAACGCATCACCCGTAGTATCGGTAGGGACATTCAAGAGATCAAATAGTTCTGCTAATTCTTTTGCCGGATCTGTGTATTCAGTCACAATTTAATCTCCAAGGAAATCAACCAACTTAAGCTGCATTTCGCTATCGCTCAAACCCAGAGCGGAGAGGGTGGTTGATTCATTGCGCGGTGTATTGCGCTGCTCGTAATGCACTGCAATCTCACTGACCGCGAGAACATTAGGGGGTTGAACCATCCACATCAGCAAAATCATATTCTCGCCTATACATAGTGATCGTCTGTCGACCAAAACGGCCACGCCCGTGACCAACAAACATCGCAATTGTTGCGATCAGGGTAATTATAGATGACGCGCACAGCCCCCAACGAACACTGTGGAACTCGTAATTGATAAGTTCATTCTCGACAAGAAATTGAACACCAAACAAAATCCACACTGCAACAAACACTGCGGAAATAATCTCGTTCAGTTTTGAAACTGAAAAACTGATATTGTGGCGAACTGTTTTGTAGAGAGGACCAGTGAATTCGTCTTCCAGCAGATCAACATGAGCTTCCCAGTGTCTTTGCCAAGATTTGCTACCCCTGTTAATTAATAACCATGCAACTGACAAAACAAAACCTACACAAATAATGTAAAACTCTTCTTCTGGAATAGGCGATCGAAGATGTTCTGGGTTACGGCTGATAAGCGCCAAATAGGCTGCAAAGGCGCTAGCAATGAATGCCCAAAAATATGTTGCGCGTTTCCAATATAATTCAACTTCAATATTTCGGATTTCCCATGCTTTTTCAAATGCTGCTTTGGTAATAGGATTACTGGCACGAATTTCATCAGGCCCTTTGATATGAAACTCTGACGTGTAATCGGCATGACTCAATTTTTTCATTTCAAATGAATGTGAGTCGTATATGTATCTATGAATTGGCTTTTTTATTGATGTCATATTTTTCGTCCCGCTAAGCCGCCCGTCTCTTCCGCGCCGCCTTCTTCTTCGCGGGCGCTTTTTTCGCCGCTGACGGTTTCGCGCCAGCCTTTCCACTCGTCTTCGGCGCCTTCAGCATCCCCTTCAGGAACTGACCCGTGTAACTCTTCGCGACTTTTGCGACGTCTTCGGGCGTGCCCGCCGCGACGATCTCGCCGCCGTCGCCGCCTTCGGGCCCGAGGTCCAGAATCCAGTCGGCCTGTTTGATCACGTCGAGATTATGTTCGATGACGACGACGGTGTTGCCGTTGTCGGCGAGTTCCTGAATGACTTCCATCAGCCGGCGGACATCCTCGAAGTGGAGGCCGGTGGTGGGCTCGTCGAGAATATAAAGCGTGCGTCCTGTGGCGCGTTTCGACAGCTCCTTCGACAGCTTCACCCGCTGCGCCTCGCCGCCGGACAGCGTCGTCGCCTGCTGGCCGATATGAATATAGGAAAGGCCGACGCGGTTCAGCGTCTGCAGTTTGTCGCGGATCGACGGCACGGCTTTAAAGAACTCGGCGCCTTCCTCGACCGTCATGTCGAGCACGTCGGCGATGGATTTGTCCTTGAACTTCACTTCCAGGGTTTCGCGATTGTAGCGCGCGCCCTTGCAGACATCGCAGGTGACGTAAACGTCGGGGAGGAAGTGCATCTCGATCTTGATGACGCCGTCGCCCTGGCACGCTTCGCAGCGCCCGCCCTTGACGTTGAACGAAAACCGCCCGGGCTTGTAGCCGCGCGCTTTTGATTCCGGCAGGCCGGCGAACCAGTCGCGGATCGGCGTGAACGCGCCGGTATAGGTCGCGGGGTTCGAACGCGGCGTGCGCCCGATGGGCGACTGGTCGATGTCGATCACCTTGTCGAAATTTTCGAGGCCCTTGATCTCGCGATGCTCGGCGGGCGCGTCTTTGCTATTATAAAGACGGCGCGCGGCGGCCTTGTATAAGGTCTCGATGATCAGCGTCGACTTGCCGCCGCCGGAAACCCCGGTGACGCAGGTGAGAAGGCCGACCGGCACTTCCGCCGTCACGTTTTTCAGATTGTTCGCCTTCGCGCCCTTGACCCTGATGGTCTTGCGCTTGTTGAAGGGGCGGCGCTCGGCCGGGACGGGGACTTCGCGCCGCCCGGCCAGGTAATCGCCAGTGAGCGAGCGTTTGGCGCCCTGAATTTGTTTCACCGTGCCTTGCGCGACGATCTCGCCGCCATGCACCCCGGCGCCGGGACCGATATCGACAATATGATCGGCGGCGAGGATCGCTTCCTCGTCATGTTCGACGACAATTACCGAATTGCCGAGATCGCGCAGGCGCTTCAGCGTTTCGAGCAGGCGTTCATTGTCGCGCTGGTGCAAACCGATGGACGGTTCGTCCAGTACATAAAGAACGCCGGTGAGGCCCGACCCGATCTGTGACGCAAGACGGATGCGCTGGGACTCGCCGCCGGAGAGCGTTCCCGATGAGCGCGACAGGGTGAGATAGTCGAGACCGACATTATTGAGGAAGGAAAGCCGCTCGCGGATCTCTTTCAGGACGCGCGCAGCGATCTCCATGTGTTTTCTGGAAAGTTTGTCTTCGAGCGCGTCGAACCATGCGCCCGCCGCCTTAATGGAAAAGGCTGTCGCCTCGGAAATCGACAGCCCGTCGATCTTCACCGCCAGCGCTTCGGGTTTGAGGCGAAGCCCGTGACAGGCGTCGCAATCGGTGATCGCCTGAAAGCGCGACAGCTCTTCGCGCACCCAGGACGAGTCCGTTTCGCGCCAGCGCCGTTCAAGGTTCGGAATGACGCCTTCGAACGGTTTGACGGTTTCGAATTTGCGCGCGCCGTCGGCGTAAATGAACTTTATTTCGTCATCGCCGGTGCCGTAGAGCACAACATATTGCGCTTCCTCATCCAGTTCCTCGAACGGCGCGGTGGTTTTGAACTTATAATGACGCGCCAGCGCCTGCAGCGTTTGCGCATAATAGGGCGAGGTGCCCTTCGACCAGGGCGCAATCGCGCCATTATTCAGCGCTAAAGACGTGTCAGGCACCACAAGTTCTTCATCGAACACCATTTCCGTGCCCAGACCGTCACAGGACGGACAGGCGCCCGCGGGCGCATTAAACGAGAATAAACGCGGTTCAATCTCGTCAATGGTGAAACCGGAGACGGGGCAGGCGAACTTTGCAGAGAAAATTGTTCTTTCTGGTCCGGCTTCGTCCTTCGAGACGGCCCTTCGGGCCTCCTCAGGATGAAGCCTCTTTTTACTCGCTCCTTCATCCTGAGGAGCCGCGGAGCGGCGTCTCGAAGGATCGGCTGACTCGGCAATCGCGATGCCGTCGGCGAGTTCAAGCGCCGTTTCAAACGACTCCGCAAGGCGCGATTCAATGCCTTTCTTGATGACGATGCGATCAACGACAACTTCGATATCGTGTTTGATTTTCTTGTTCAGCGCGGGAACGTCGGCGATTTCATGATATTCGCCGTCGACTTTCACGCGTTGAAAGCCTTTTTTCATCAGCTCGGCGAATTCTTTCCTGTATTCGCCCTTACGACCGCGAATAATCGGCGCGAGGAGATAAAATCGCGCGCCATCATCCTCTTTCATCAACCGATCGACCATTTCGGTGACGGTCTGCGATGTAATCGGCAATCCGGTCGCCGGTGAGTAAGGAACGCCGATGCGCGCCCATAACAGGCGCATATAGTCGTAAATCTCGGTGACGGTGCCGACGGTCGAGCGCGGATTGCGCGATGTCGTCTTCTGTTCAATGGAAATCGCCGGTGAAAGTCCGTCAATCTGGTCTACATCCGGTTTTTGCATCAATTCCAGGAACTGGCGCGCATAAGCGGACAAACTTTCAACATAACGGCGCTGGCCTTCGGCGTAGATCGTATCGAAAGCAAGCGATGACTTGCCGGAGCCTGAAAGCCCCGTCATGACGATCAGCTTGTCGCGCGGGACTTCCAGCGTGACGTTTTTCAGATTGTGTTCGCGCGCGCCGGCGACGCGGATCGTTTTCAAACTCATGGATGCTCTTCGTCTCTTTATATACGGGCGATGTCACGCCGGATTGCGTATGCGGTCTTTATATCGACGTTGACACCAAGAACAAGGTGTGAACATTTGGCCCGCACGCCCCGTTTTTCAATGGGGATAAACAGTCATTGAGCGCAAGCCGAATCCAAGCGATGAGCTGCATTGCGCAAGGTTTACGGAGAATTTTCATGGCAGGAAGTGTCAACAAAGTCATTTTGGTCGGCAATCTCGGCGCCGACCCAGAAGTACGCAAATTTCAGAACGGCGGATCGGTTTGCAATCTGCGAATTGCAACGTCGGAGAACTGGAAAGACAAAAATACCGGCGAACGCCGCGAAAAAACCGAATGGCACTCCGTTGCAATCTTTTCGGAAGGTCTCGTGCGCGTTGCGGAACAATATTTGCGCAAAGGATCGAAAATTTATGTCGAAGGGCAACTTGAAACGCGCAAATGGCAAGATCAAAGCGGAAATGACCGTTACACAACAGAAGTTGTTCTTCGCAATTTCAACTCATCAATGGTGATGTTGGATGGAAGAAGCGGCGGTGATCGCAATATTGAACGAAATAATGGCGGTATGTCCGATCAAGGAGGTTCTTCAGGCGGACAAAGTTATGAATTAGACGACGACATACCGTTCTAAAAACGTTTTTGCGTTCAAAAAACGCAACATCGAATCAAAAAATGCAAAAAAAAGTGCATGCAGACGCATTGCGTTCTGCATTTACAATACTTTTTTAGAAAATTACGTTATGGTCCAAAGTTCGAATCATGATTCGGAGGTGAACCATGGCGGTCAAAAGAAAAACGACCAAAAGAAAAGCGGCGAAGAAAAAAACCGCGAAACGTAAGACGACTAAGCGTAAAACAACTAAGCGTAAGGCAGTAAAGCGGAAAGCCACAAAGCGTAAGGCGACAAAACGTAAAGCGGCGAAGAAAACCGCTAAGCGTAAGACAGCCAAGCGCAAAACGGCGAAAAAAGCCACGAAACGCAAGGCTACTAAGCGGAAAACCGCGAAGAAAAAGGCCACTAAGCGTAAGACGGCTAAGCGCAAGACTGCGAAGCGTAAAACGGCTAAACGCAAGACGACAAAGCGTAAGACCGCGAAGCGTAAAACAGCTAAGCGTAAGACTGCAAAGCGTAAAACGGCCAAGCGCAAGACAACAAAGCGCAGAACCAAGCGTAGATAATCCGCATAATCAGCCCGTCGCGGCCTGATTTGCGGATTTTTCGCTTTTGCGCCTCGCGCTGATGATGTTTTGAAGCATCATAATGCGCATCAGAGGGGCTTTTCACCGGTGAATTGGTTTTGCGCCGGTGTTTTGCGGGGGAGATCTCCGCCACAAGACTTCCGGACTGAGGTTCGGCAAAATAAGAATTCGAAATTGAATTCACCCAAAGCCCCGGTCGCAATTGCGCCGGGGCTTTATTTTTATTGGAATATTTCGGCTGCAAATTGAAATTTCAAACCCCGAAACGTAATTTTCGCGCGCATGTTTCTATTTACAGCGTAATTTTCGCTCAATCTGCGCAATTGAACACAGATTCTTGACTGGAAAGACTCTTGTGCGGCTTTGCTGCGACTTTTACGGTTCAACCCGATGAACTTTTACAATCGCACTGTTCAATCCGCGAAAAACAAAAATTGTCAGCGTATTATCCGTTATTGACGATCAAACACATATTGGAGGCTCCTGATGATACGATTGCTCCAAAACTCTAACCGTTCACCTAAATTATTTTGCAACGCAACACTGATTGCACTGATGATGGCGTGTGCAGCGTGTACGACATCTTCTTCTGTGAAAACGAAATGGATTGCGCAAGGGTATCTAACGCCAGGCGCGACAAGCGAACCGGAAGTTATTGGGGGCTTTGAAGATCAGGCGGCATGCATAAACGCAATTGATAATTGGAAAAGCAGTCAAGTCGTTGGAAACCCGGTATTTGCCGAATGCTTGGAAGTGAGTGCGAATGACGCTCGATATGGATCTGCAAGGCTTCTGCTTTTAAACCAATAGTCTCCATTGATGATGCATTGTTTGCGTTTAGGTGAATTGACGATTTTTCAGCCATTACGGATCAAGGGTCAAATGCTCAGTAAAGTTGAAATGCTTACGGGGCATGCTTGGCTCCTGTGGCTTCGATATCAAGAGCGATGCGTGCAGCGACTTCCTTGAACAGCTTCACACAGACAGCCGCCGTCATGTCGTTGATGTCACGATCGGGATTATACTCGACGATATCGGCGCCGATGACAGGACCTGGAAGCGCATCGATAACGTTTAATACTTCGCGAACAGTCAGGCCGCCCGGTTCATGATGTGAAACGCCGGGTGCGAAAGCAGGGTCGAGGCCGTCAATATCAATCGATACATATGTCGGGCCTGTTGGCAAATTTCGTAGCGCGTCGTCGATCTCACGCGGTGAAAATACGCTGACGCGATATTTTTCGATTTGCGCTTTTTGGATTTTGTTGACGGTGCGGATGCCGATTTGAGTAAGGGATTTTATTCGGTCGGCTTCAAGCAGCCGTGCAAACGGCGACGCGTGCGAAGACGGATTGGCTTCAAAGTCGGGGTAAAGATCGGGGTGCGCATCGATATGAACAATATTCGGAGCGCTTCCATTAGCGCGAATCAGTCCCTCGACAATTGGCCAGGTGACAAAATGATCGCCGCCAAGAAATAGCGCGCTCCCCGACTGGAATGCCTGCTTTGACGCTTCGGCGATGCGTTCGAAATCCCCGCCATTTTCTTCAAGCGCGAGATCACCGTTATCCTTCAATAACGCCGTATCGCTGAGGTCGATACCGCTTTCGGAAAAGTAATTACTCATCCCGCTATGAAGAACGCGCCTGATTTGAGCGGGCGCTTTAGCGGGGCCTCGAATGTGAGATGAGTTAATGTCGGTCGGCAATCCGATGAGGCTGATGGGCGCTTTCATGATATCCATTCACGTGCGGAGCGCACGCTATACCCAGGCGCGCATCGGGATTATATCTCAAACTTGTCGAGCGCTGCGCTGGTGTCAACGCCGCCTGCGCTTGAGGCGCCGCCCATCACGTAGATTGCGTTATCGAGCGCAACGGCGCCAAGGCCGTGACGGCGCCGGGGCATCGCTGCAACGGCGCGCCACCGATCCGTGTCTGGATTGTATTCCCAGGCTTCGGCGAAAACACCGCCGCCGCGCGGTGCGAAATACTCGCCGCCAAAAACATAGATGTTTCCATTAAGAACCGCCGCCGCCAGACCGGCCTGCGCCTTCGGCATCGGGCGCGCCTGCGCCCAGCGATCGGAGAGGGCGTCGTAAACTTCAACCACATTTGTGTTGCCGTCGCTCACGGTGCGCCCGCCAATGACATAGAGCACGCCATTAACGACAGCGCCAGCGGCGGAGTTGCGCGGCGTCGGCAGCGGCGCCAGAGCCTGCCAGCTGTTCGACGCCGCATCATAAATCCAGTGTTCATCCGTATCGATATGATGGCCCCAATCGCTGTTGAGGCTACCCGAAGGCGCCCGCCCGCCGGCGACGTGAATGAATCCGCCGAGCGATGCGCAAACTGCTTCCGCCTGTGGATGAGGCAGGGGCGCCATCTGTTCCCAGGGTTCATCAAGCGAGCCGGTGCGCCAGCAGTCAGTCCGCATTTGCCACCCGCCCAAATTGTCCCGCGCAAAACCGCCAACGCCGTAAAGATAGCCATTGTTGTTGACCAGTGCGATGTGGTGGCGCGGTTGTGGCAATGGCTCGCCATATCCCCACGCGTCGTAAAGCGGATCGTAAAATGTCACCTGATCGGTGACTTCGAAAGGCGCATTCGGCGCGAGGCCGCCAGCGCTGACGATGATATTATAGGGCTTTGGTTTGAGGCTTGTTGTGGGGATGTCCCGCGCTTTCCAGAACGGCGCCGGATAAATCTCCTGCACCGCGAACGGCATATCGGCAAGCGGCGTCCATGCGCCCGTTGCATCGCTTTCATGAGCGCGCGCGCCGAACGCGGCGGCGGACATCATTGCGCCGCCCCCCATCAGGACCGACCGTCGATTGACTGTTTTCATGAGCTTATCCCCCTACACCACATTGACGTCCCCACATCAGTTTTACGCGCGCCCGGATGTTTTCTCGCCATTATCGCACCCAGACAGCAGGAAGGCGGAAGCAACGGAAATTCCAAGGGAATTTTCAATGGATATCACCGTCTTCCCCAACGCAATACGAGCTTTAGCTTAGCCTAAGACAGCGCTGGAATAAACAGAGCCTAAATTCGCGTAAATGCTTGGCTTTACGGGGGCTGAATGCTAAGCCGTGCCTTCATTTTCTCACCTGATTCCAGAAGGCTAGCCGCGTGGCGGACGACGATAACAATCAAGAAAATTCAGACGACCAGATCCCGCCCGTAGATCCGGGCCTGTCGTCAATTTCCATCGAAGACGAAATGCGTAAATCGTATCTCGATTATGCGATGAGCGTCATTGTGAGCCGGGCGATCCCGGATGCGCGTGACGGGCTGAAGCCTGTCCATCGCCGCATCCTGTGGGCGATGCACGAGATGGGGCTTGTTCATAACAAAGGCTATCGCAAATCCGCCGGTGTTGTCGGTGAAGCGATGGGTAATTATCACCCTCACGGCGATCAGGCGATTTATGATGCGCTGGTGCGCATGGCGCAGGATTTTTCCATGCGCCTGCCGCTGATCGACGGGCAGGGCAACTTTGGCTCGATCGATGGCGATCCGCCGGCGGCGATGCGCTACACGGAATGTAAGCTCGAAAAAGTCACCAACGCGCTTCTCGACGATATCGAAAAAGACACGGTTCAGTTCACGCCGAACTATGACGGACGCAAACTGGAGCCGTCGGTACTGCCGGCGCGGTTCCCGAATCTGCTTGTGAACGGCTCGGGCGGCATCGCCGTTGGCATGGCGACGAATATACCGCCGCACAATCTCGGCGAGGTCGTCGATGCGACCATGGCGATGATTGACGATCCCGGCATCAGCGATGAGCGTCTGATTGAAATTGTGCCTGGTCCGGACTTTCCGACTGGCGGCATGATTTTGGGCCGCGCCGGATCGAAAGCGGCGTTGTTACTGGGGCGCGGCTCGGTTGTCATGCGCGGGCGCGCGACGATCGAAGAAGTCCGCAAGGACCGATACGGCATCATCATTACTGAAGTGCCATACCAGGTGAACAAGGCGCTGATGATTGAACGCATCGCAGGCCTGGTGCGCGAGAAGAAGATCGAGGGAATTGCTGATATCCGTGACGAATCCAACCGTCACGGCATCCGTGTGGTTATCGAATTGCGCCGTGACGCTTCTGCCGACGTCGTCTTGAACCAGCTCTATCGTCACTCCCAGCTTCAAACGAGCTTTGGGGTCAATCTGCTTGCGCTGAATGGCGGGCGCCCGCAGCAACTGTCCCTGCGTGATGTGCTGGCGGCGTTTATCGACTTCCGCGAGGAAGTGGTTACGCGCCGGACAAAGTTCGAACTCGCCAAGGCGCGCGACCGCGCCCATATCCTTGTCGGTCTGGCGATCGCAGTCGCCAATATCGACGAAGTTGTGGCGCTGATCCGCAAGGCGCCTGATCCGGCGACAGCGAAAACACAATTGATGGAACGCGACTGGCCGGCCAAAGATCTGGCGCCGCTTGTCCTGCTGGTCGCCGACCCGCGCCATATGATGAGCGACGGCAATGTGCTGAAGCTGTCTGAAGAACAGGCGAAAGCGATCCTCGATCTCAGACTGCAACGCCTGACGGCATTGGGCCGCGATGAAATTGGTGATGAGCTGAAAGGCCTCGCCGACAAGATCGCTGATTACCTTGATATTCTGCGCCGCCGTGATCGCGTGATGACAATCATCAAGGATGAGCTGATTGCGGTCAGGGAAGAATTTGCAACGCCGCGCAAGACGGAAATCGTTGAGGCCGAAGGCGAGGTTGAAGACGAAGACCTCATCACGCGCGAAGAGATGGTCGTGACGGTAACGCATTCCGGTTATGTCAAACGCACGGCGCTGTCGACTTATCGTGCGCAAAAGCGCGGCGGCAAGGGCCGGGCGGGCATGAAGTTCAAGGACGAGGACTTTGTCAGCCAGCTCTTTGTGGGCAACACGCACACGCCGCTGTTGTTTTTCACGTCAACCGGCATGGCCTACAAGCTGAAGCTCTGGCGCCTGCCCGAAGGCGCGCCGAATTCTCGCGGCAAGGCGTTTGTGAATTTGCTGCCGCTTGGGCCCGATGAGCGCGTTACAAATATTCTGCCGCTGCCGGAAGACGAGGAGGCCTGGGATAAGCTGCATGTGATGTTCGCAACGCGATCAGGCGGCGTCCGGCGTAACAAACTTTCGGATTTCCAGCGCGTCAATCGCAATGGCAAGATCGCCATGAAACTTGATGAAGGCGACCGTATTATCGGCGTGGATGTTTGCCGCGAGGACGAAGATATTCTGCTGACGACGGCCGCCGGGATGTGCATCCGCTTCCCGGTTGATACGGTTCGCGTATTTGCCGGCCGGACATCAACCGGAGTGCGCGGCATCAAGCTAGACAAAGACAATGTTGTGATTTCGATGGGCGTCCTGCGTCATGTTGAGACAACGTCAGATGAGTCCAAGGCCTATCTGAAACATGCGGCGGCGATGCGCCGGGCGGCGGGCGAGACCGATGCGGAAGATCCGGAGGATAACGGCGCGCCTGACGTCGCCATCAGTCCGGACCGTCTGGCGGAGCTTGGCGCCGCGGAGCAGTTTGTGTTGACTGTAACCGAAAACGGCTACGGCAAACGCACCTCGTCTTATGAATACCGGACGTCCGGCCGTGGCGGTAAAGGCATCATCGCCATTCAGACGACGAGCCGGAACGGACCAGTCGTTGCGTCTTTCCCGGTCGAAGATACCGATCAGATCATGCTCGTCACCGATGGGGGGCAGCTGATCAGAACGCCGGTCAACGATATCCGCGCCGCCGGGCGCAACACGCAAGGGGTGACCATCTTCCGCACCCGCGAGGATGAAAAAGTCGTTTCCGTCGGACGGATCGAAGATGTCGACGGTGACGAGGATGACGAAACCGAGGACGGCGGACCGGAAACCGGGATTGGCGAATGACGAGGCTGATCGGTCTTTATCCCGGTACGTTCGACCCTTTGACCCTTGGTCATGTCGATATTGTCGAACGGGCGATGAAGCTGGTCGATGAGCTCGTAATCGGTGTCGCCATCAATCGGGACAAGGGGCCGCTTTTTTCTCTCGATGAGCGCGTCGCCATGGTGGAAAAGGAAATGGCGCGCATTTCTAGCGCCTCCGGCGTGCCGATAAAAGTCGTACCGTTTGAATCTCTGCTGATGAAGTTTGCAGAAGATGTGAACGCCAACATCATCATACGCGGTTTGCGCGCCGTCTCGGATTTTGAATATGAGTTCCAGATGGTCGGTATGAACCAGGCGCTCAATGACGAAATTGAAACGGTGTTTTTGATGGCGGATGCGCGCTTTCAATCAATCGCGTCGCGGTTGGTCAAGGAAATCGCGCGGCTCGATGGCGATATCGCCTCTTTTGTTCCGGCTCACGTCGCCAAAAGCCTGAAGGCAAAGTTTCCACGAAAGTAGCTTCGTAAGCAGTTTGCCATAAAGGGACGACGACAGAAGGAGGCATCATGGCGGATATCAAAGGCGGTTGTTTATGCGGCGCGGTCCGTTTTTCCGGTTCTGGCGATCCGCTGTTCATGGCGAACTGCCACTGCGCCGATTGTCGCAAATCCAGCGCGTCAGGTCATATGTCGTTGCTCGGCTTGCCGAAAGATAAGGTGCAATTCACAGGCGAGATGTCAGAATATGAAATAAAGGCCGACTCCGGGGCGACCGTTGCGCATCATTTCTGTCCGACATGCGGATCGCAGATTTATAATGATACGACCAACGGTGCGGGGAATGTCGCAATTGTCGCAACAACGCTTGATGATCCGTCGGTGTTTTCGCCGCAAGCCGTTGTTTACGCTTCAGGCGCTGCGCCGTGGGACCCGCCTTACGATGGCGTGCCGCACTTTGAGAAAATGCCGCCGGCTGGTGGGTGATAGGAGAAACAGTCACTATGCGTATGATATCTTTTTTGACTGCGGCGCTGGCCTTTAGCGCCGCTTCAGCGCTTGCCGATGATGAGGATGAAGAAGCCCCATCGCCCTATGAGATCCTTCAGAATGCACCGGCTGACGCCTGGCGAGCGCTTGATCCTGAAAATACCGTGTATATGGACCTCCCGGCGGGAACGGTTGTGATTGAACTGCGTTCGGATTTCGCGCCAGGTCATGCGCAACGGATCAAGGGGCTGACCCGCGAGGGGTTTTATAATGGGTTGAACTTTCATCGCGTCATTGAAGGCTTCATGGCGCAGGGCGGCGATCCGAAAGGCGACGGCACCGGTGGTTCCGACAAGCCGGACCTGCAGCCGGAGTTCACGCGCGATACGCAGAATGTGGGCAACTTTGTTGAAGTTGGCCGCGATCGGATATCTCCGCGTGTCGGCTTTGTTGATGGCATGCCGGCGGCGGCGCAGCCGGAAGCGCTGCGGTCTTTTAAAACGGACCGCCGTGTTGAGTTATGGCCGCTACATTGTCCCGGCGTCATGTCCATGGCGCGCGCTGCAGACCCGGCCAGCGCGAACAGCCAGTTTTTCTTGATGATTGGCGATTCACGCAGCAATCTTGATCGTCGCTATACGGGGTGGGGATGGATCGTTGACGGTTTTGAAGCAACACGCCGCATCACGCGCGGCGAGCCGCCCAGCCGTCCGACGCCAATCATGCGCGTACGCGTCATGGCGGATGTCCCTGAAGGCGAACGTGACGCTATTCAGGTGATGCGCACTGATAATGATGCTTTCATGGAATTTTTACGGGCGTCCGGCGAAGTCGATGAGTCCGGTTATGTTAAGGATATCTGCGATATCCGCGTCCCAATCCAGGTAAACGGAGAGATTGAATATGAGCGATAAGCTGATCCTGAAGCTAGATACCGGCGACGTCGCCATTGAGACGTTTTCGGATAAGGCGCCGAACCATGTGGCGCGTATCAAAGAGCTTGCGGACGCAGGCTTTTATGACGGCCTTATTCTGCACCGGGTCATTGACGGCTTTATGGCGCAGATGGGCTGCCCGAACGGTACTGGCATGGGCGGTTCAAAAGAACCGGACCTGAAAGCCGAGTTCAACGATGTGAGCCATCAGCGCGGCGTCTGTTCCATGGCCCGCGCCCAGAACCCGGATAGCGCGAACAGCCAGTTTTTCATCTGCTTTGACGATGCATCCTTCCTCGATGGGCAATACACGGCCTGGGGCCAGGTTGTTGAGGGGATGGAGCATGTTGACGCCGCCCAGCGCGGCGAGCCGCCGGCGACGCCGACCAAGATCGTTTCTTTCCGGACAGCCGCCTGACGGTGTTTTGCTGGCAAAGCGCGCATAAAATGGCGCTTTGCGGGCATCCAGAAAAGTTAAGGGATTTGCGCTATTAGCGCTGGCTCCTGAATCAAGTTCAGGTGTTGGGTTAATATGTGGCACATACGAAAGTAGCGATGACTCTGCCAAAAAGCGCTGTTGCGATTGTCGGGACCGGCTTTGTGGCCGATCTCTACATGCGCTCGCTCAAGACGTATCCAGATGTCAGTGTCGCTTGCGCTTATGATATCGACGCGGCGAGGCTGAACGCTTTCAGCGCTTATTGGGACGTTCCGGCAGCGGAAAGCCTTGACGCATTGCTATCGGCGCCCGATCTGCAACTCGTTTTAAACTTGACCAACCCTCATGCGCATTTTGCGGTCAGCAAAGCGGCATTGGAAGCCGGGCGCCATGTCTATTCAGAAAAGCCGCTGGCGACGGACATGGCCGATGCGCACCGTCTTCACGCTATGGCGGGCGAGCGCAGTTTAATGCTGGCGTCGGCCCCATGCAGCTGGTTATCGGAGGCGGCGCAAACCGTCTGGAAAGCCGTTTCAACAGGCGCCATCGGAACGCCGCGTCTTGTTTATGCGGAACTGGACGACGACTTCATTCCAAAAGCGCCTTACGAACAATGGTTGAGCGAAAGCGGCGCGCCGTGGCCAGCGAAGGATGAGTTTCAGGTTGGCTGCACGCTTGAGCATGCGGGTTACTATCTCACATGGCTGATGGCGGTGTTTGGGCCGGTGGATAAAGTCGTCGCCGCCTCCGCCAATCTAGTCCCGGATAAGTTGCCGGATGGAGAGGAAACCGCGCCGGATTATTCAACGGCAATCCTGTTTTTTAAAACAGGCATGGTGGCGCGGCTCACCTGTTCCATCATCGCGCCTCATGATCACCGTATGCGGATTATTGGCGACGATGGCGTTCTTGAGCTTGATGAATGCTGGAACAACACGGCGCCCGTGCGCATTCGCAAGCGCCATGTTTTGCGACGTAAGCTGATCAACAGCCCGGTTGCGCGGCGCGAAAAAATCGATGGCGACACCCATCCGAAAGTCGGAAAATGGGGCGCGGCCGCGATGAATTTCGCGCTCGGACCGGCGGAAATGCTGGCGGCGCTGGAAGCCGGGCGGCCGTCACTTCTCGATGCCGATTTCGCCTTGCATCTCAACGAGGTAACGCTGGCTATTCAGAACGCTGGAGAAGACGCAGGCAGCCGGAAAATGACCACCACATTCAGGCCCGTTTCGCCCACGCTCTGGGCTGAAGCTGCGGGCGCCCGCGCGGCGGAGGTTCATCCATGAGCGTGCGCTTCGGCATGGCGGGGACAGGCGCAATGGCGGTCGCCATGTTGCCGGCGTTCCGGCATGCGCCCGACGCAGACCTTGTCGCTGTGTCGTCCAGTTCAAATGACCGTGCGCAGGAATTCGCATCAATTCATGGCATAGAAAAGAGCTATGGTGGTTTTGACGCGATGCTTGACGATGCATCCATTGACGCAGTCTATGTCGCTAATCGAACCCGCGACCATGCGTCTGCGTCAATCACCGCTTTGCAAGCCGGCAAGCATGTGTTGTGTGAAAAGCCCTTTGCGTTGAGCGCCAATGAAGGTGAGAAGGTCATCGCGGCGGCGCGCGCTTCCGGAAAACTTTTCATGGAAGGTTTGTGGACGCATTTTCTGCCCGCCTATCTGCGTGTGCATGATCTTGTTCAGAGCAGCGAAGTCGGTGAAGCGAAGCACCTAGTCGCCGGATACGGCTACCCGACGTCGCCGGAAGTCAGACCTCGCCTCTTTTATAAAGACGATGGCGGCGTCTTGCTTGACATCGCTGTTTATCCAATTTCACTTGCATTGCGACTAATGGGGCCAGTTGATGGCGTTGACGCCGACATCAAACGCAATGGCGAGGGCGTTGAGACGCATGCAAGCCTGCAATTGCATCACGACAACGGCGCCACATCGCAGCTGGTTGCGTCTTTCGACGTATTGACGGCGAACGCCGCGACCGTTGCCTGCAGGGAAGGCCAAATCTCTATCCCGGCGCCATTATTCGGCGCCGAACAGGTTGTGGTCGAACGGTTTAGTGCGTCGTCGAACGCGCCTGGCGGCGGCAAGTCCGGATTGAAGGCCGCTTTAAAACAGAATCCTGTATTGAGGCGGGTCAAAAATGCGCTCAGCGGCGGGGAGCATCACGCGTATGGCGCAGACCAGTATCTGCCGCAAATGCGGCATTTCACGTCGCTTGTTGAGCGACATAAACTTGAAAGCGATATCGCAACTCATGCGTTATCGATGGAAGTGTTGCGCGTCATCGACGGTTTGCGTGATCGGGAAGGGGCGTAGGCGATGGCGAAGATTGCTTACCTGATGAATTCCTACCCGATGACGTCCACGACGTTCATCCGGCGTGAGATTGAAGCGCTTGAGAAACAGGGCGTAGAGATCACCCGTTATGCGGTTCGTCACTGGGACGGTGAGCTTGTTGATCCGGACGACATCAAGGAACAACGACAAACGCATTATCTTCTGACGGGAAACGCGTCCGGTTTGATCGGCGCTTTTTTGTCTGAGCTTCTGACGAATCCGGCAGGCGTTGTGCGATCAATTGGTCCCTGGATGACCTTATTACGCAATGCGCGGGGCGGTCTTGTTCGTCACGCCGCTTATTTGCTCCAGGCCGCTTATCTGCGCGGCCGCGCAAAGGCGGATGGTATTGCGCATATCCATGTGCATTTCGGGACTAATGCTACGGCGGTTGCGATGCTGTCGCGGCTTATGGGCGGACCCAGCTACAGTTTTACGGTGCATGGCCCCGATGAATTGACCGATGCGCCTTTGCTCAGCTTTCCGCAGAAGATTGAGCATGCTGAATTTGTCGCCGCGATTTCCCATTTCTGTAAGTCGCAGCTGATCCGTTTCAGCTCGATCCGCTTTTCCGAAAAAATAAAAACTGTTCATTGCGGACTGGCGCTTGAAGGATTTCAACCGACGCCGGCGCCGGACAATAGTACTTTTGTCTGTGTCGGGCGGCTGTGTCCGCAAAAAGGCCAGGCGCAGTTGGCTGCCGCTGTTGCGGCGTTGCGCGATGATTTTCCAGAGATGAAGATCGTTCTGATCGGCGACGGCGAGTCCCGGGCGGATATTGAATCCGAAATCGCCCGCTATGGCGTCGGAGATCAGATCGAAATTCTGGGCTGGGTTGAAAACAAACGCGTTCGCGAAGCGGTTGCGAATGGAAAAGTCTTCCTGCTGCCGAGCTTTGCGGAAGGCTTGCCGGTCGTGATCATGGAGGCGCTGGCGCTTGGCCGGCCCGTGATCTCAACATATATCGCGGGCATTCCAGAACTTCTCGATTACGAATGCGGCTGGATCATTCCCGCCGGCTCCCATGATGCGCTGGTCGATGCTTTGCGCCGCGCGCTCTCAGCCTCACAGCAGGAACTCGCCGCCAAAGGCGAAGAGGGGCGCCTGCGGGTTGAGCGCGAGCACGATGTCGATAAGGAAGCGGCGAAGCTGCGGGCGCTGTTCGAAGCGGCTGTAGAACGGAAAACCGTCAGCTGAGTTCAGAACGGAATGAATTGAATCTGCCTTGCGCCCCTTATCCTTCGGGACGAAATTTTTCCTTCATCCTGAGGGGGCTGAAGGCTCGTCTCGAAGGACGAAGGAAAAACTTCTCCTCAGGATGAAGAGTATATAATCAATACGATCTTCAATCCGCTCTAGCCGCCCAGGCCGCCAAAGAGAGCGTATTTCACGTTGATATAATCGTCGAGGCCGTATTTCGATCCTTCGCGGCCCTGGCCGGACTCTTTGACGCCGCCAAACGGCGCAATCGGTGTTGAGATAATGCCTTCGTTGATCGCCACCATGCCGTATTGGAGCGCCTCCGTCATGCGCCAGGCGCGGCCTAGATCATTCGTATAGCAATAAGACGCGAGCCCATACTCTGTATCGTTCGCAGCTTTGACTACTTCTGCCTCAGTTTCAAATTTGAAAAGAGGGGCGACCGGCCCGAAGGTTTCCTCACTGGCGATTTTCATGTCGGCTGAGACGTCACGCAACACGGTCGGTTCGAAATAGGTCTGGCCGAGGTCGTGGCGTTTGCCGCCTGTTACAAGTTTTGCGCCTTTTTCGGTCGCATCAGCAATGTGGTCTTCGACTTTTCCGACAGCTTTTTCATTAATGAGCGGGCCTTGATCCGCATTGCTTTTTAACCCATCGCCAACAGTCAGCGCATTGACTTTTTCTGTGAGGCGCTCGGCAAAGGCATCGTAAATCCCGGCTTGCACATAAATACGGTTGGCGCAGACGCAGGTCTGGCCTGAATTGCGAAACTTGCAGGCGATGGCGCCCTCCGCAGCGCGGTCAAGATCGGCGTCGTCAAAAATAATCAGCGGCGCGTTGCCGCCGAGTTCCATGGAAATGCGCTTCATATGCTTTGTGGCTTTTGAAGCGAGTTCCTTGCCCACACGGGTTGAGCCGGTGAACGTAATCTTCCGAGTTTTTGGGTTTTCACACATCTCATCGGCGATGGGCGCAGGAGCGCCGGTGATGATATTCAGAACGCCCTTCGGCAGATCAATTTCGTCGGCGAGGACGCCAAAGGCCAGTGCGGAAAATGGTGTTTCGCTGGCGGGTTTTGAAACGACGGCGCATCCGGCGGCGAGGGCGGCCGCGACCTTGCGAGCGATCATCGCGCTTGGGAAATTCCATGGCGTGATCGCGCCGACAACGCCGACGGGCTCTTTGGTGACGATAATGCGCTTGTCGGTCCATGGCGATGGGATGACGTCGCCATATATGCGCCGCGCTTCCTCAGCAAACCACTGGAAGAAGGCGGCGCCATAGGCGATCTCGCCTTTCGCTTCCGCCAGGGGCTTGCCCATCTCCAGCGTCAATAATTCTGCCAGCGGCTCCTGATGATCCATCAGTGCGTCATGCAGCGCCCGGCAATAATGCGCGCGTTCATCCGGCGTGCGTGTGCGCCAGCCCTCAATTGCGGCGTGAGCGGCATCAATGGCCTGTGCTGTCTCACGACGTCCGAAATCCGGCGCTGAGCCAATAATCTCGCCCGTTGCGGGATTGTTGACGTCAAAACTTCCCCCGCTGCTCGCGCCAATCCATTCGCCGGCGATATAACATTGTTCACGAAGAAACGGGTGTTCGGCCATGGCGCGTGTCCTTATTTCGCTACGCTTCGTCCCTTTATGGCAAACTGCCTAGAGCCTTTGCAAACGCTCTCGCCCCGCGCGATGATGCGGCGAGATTCGACCAGCAGCGCACGCGAGGAGCGATCATGACTGTCCTCTATGAAACGCCGGAAGACGGCGTCGCCCAGATTACTTTGAACCGGCCCGATAAGCTGAATGCTTTCAACAGGGAGATGAGGGCTGATTTGACGGATGCTGTCAGTCGCGCCTCGGCGGATGACGCCATTCGTGTTGCGGTGATTACGGGCGCTGGCCGCGCCTTTTGTGCAGGGGCTGATATTAGTGCGCTGGATGACCATCGAAATGTGGAAGATGTGCTGAACACGGAATATGGCGCTTTCCTGAGCGTTATACAGACCATGCCGAAACCGGTGATCTCCGCCATTCACGGTCCGGCGGCGGGCATCGGCATGACCACGGCGTTGAGCTGTGATTTGCGCGTGATGGGCGAGGGCGCCTATCTGATGAGCGCCTTTGCGAATATCGGTCTGGTACCCGATGGCGGCCTCTCATGGTTGCTTACGCAACAAATCGGTTACGCACGCGCCTATCAACTGGCGATTGAGGCGGAAAAGATCGATGCGTCGCGCGCGCTGGACTGGGGGCTTGTGAACCGTCTCGCGCCTGATGCTGAGGTTTTGCAAAACGCGCTGACATGGGCGCGTTCGCTTGTTGAACGCGCGCCGGTGGCAATGGCGTTGACCAAGCGGGTTTTCCGCGCCGCAAGCGAGACGGGGTTGCGCAATGCGATGGCCTATGAGGCGATGTCTCAGCGTACAGCGATTTTGTCCGATGATTGCGCCGAGGGCGTGAAAGCGCTGTTTGAAAAACGCAAACCCGCGTTCAAGGGCAAATAAGGCTTTAAAATCCCGCGCCGCCAGTATTGAGCCAGCCAGTTTGAAGCGCGACGAGCGTCAATGCACCCGCCGCCGCGAGCGCAGGACCGAACGGCAAAGGCGTCTCCCGGGAGGTCTTTTGCCCACGCAGCGTTCCAAGGCCAATGCCGGCCAGGGCGAGCAGGGCGGCGATAAAAACGAGCGGAGAAAGCGCCTGCCAGCCGAGCCAGGCGCCAAGAGCCGCGAGGAGCTTTGCATCGCCGCCGCCCAACCCTTCAATTCCGCGAAGCTTTTCAAAGATGACCGCAATAAGCCGAAATGCGCCGTACCCGACGGCTGCGCCGATCACCGCGTCGGAGAGCGGCGTAAACAGGGCGATGCTGTTCACTCCAAGGCCAAGCGCCAGAAGCGGCAGCGTCAGCGCATCGGGCAGGTAGCCTGTTTCGAGGTCAATGACGGCGAGCGCCAGCAGCATCCAGAAAAAAAGCGCCGCCGCCGCCGCTGGCCCCGGCGCACCGGTGATAGCGACGGCGAGAACGCCCGCCGCCGCCGCCAGAAATTCGACCAGCGGATATCGCGCCGGGATCGGCGAGGCGCACGCAGCGCACTTTCCGCGCAACGCCAGATAGCTGAGCAATGGGACGAGATGATAAGCGCGAAGCTGCTCGCCGCATGCAGGGCAGTAGGATCGCGGCCGGGAGAAATCTCCGCGCCGCGAATCATCGTCCACCAGTTTCCACACCGCCGGCCCGCGATGGATGACGACATTCAAAAAGCTTCCCGCCAGCAATCCGAAGGCGCCGCCTGTTGCTAAAAGAACCCAGTACAAAGAATTGCCTTTAAAGTTTCAGCGTGGACTCATGCCGCAGCTTTTTGCTGTTGCGTTCATATCATGTTGTTCATCGGCAATAAATTAAGAGGGCGCAAAAACCCAAGCGTACAGGGTGCGCACGAAGGAAAAACGCGCTTTTGAGAATGTCAAAAAACTGCAAAATTTACGTCATTTGACTGTCATGCAGCGGCTTTAAGCGGCCTCGCATGGCGGCGCGTGGGGCGACGCCAACATTGTTCATTGGCGTTTAACACTCCGCGGGGGTTTCCAGACATGAGCCATCTTTCCCACTTACGTTCTTTCCTTCTTGCCGGCGCCGCGCTTGCGGTCGTCGCAGGTTGCTCCGATTCCAACATCTCCTCTCCAGGCGAAGGCCAGCTTGTCCCGGCGCCAGGCCCAGGTACAGGCGGCGGCGGCGGTGGCGGCGGCGGTAATCCTATTACCGTTAACCTGCGTCCAAATGGCGGTTGCGCCGGCGGCGTCCTGGTCGACGGCGAGATTGTTTCCGCTGATGGTCTCACAACCATTCTTGGTTGTGACGTTGTCCTGGCGGGCGACACGATCACCAGTGATCTGACGCTGGATACGAGCAGCCCGACGGCTTACTTCTTCCCGGGGGCGACGTTTGTCGGAACAGACGATGGCCCGACTGGCGGCGCGGGCACGCCCGTAACGCTAACGGCAGAGCCCGGCGCAATTCTCGTCTTCGAAAACCCGACCGACTTCCTGACGGTTAATCGCGGTTCGCAATTTGTGGCGAACGGCTCTGCGGTTGATCCGATTGTCCTTACCTCTGACGAGGACCTTCTCGACGACGGCGTCCCGAACAACAGCCAGGGCGATGCTCGCGGTCAGTGGGGCGGCCTTGTCATCAACGGCCAGGCGCCGATCAATAACTGCGCCAACCCTGCGGTTCCAGCCTCGTGCGAAACAGCTGGCGAAGGCGGTACGGGCCTTTACGGTGGCGATAACGGCAATGATAGTTCAGGCACGCTCAACTATGTTCGCGTGCAGTATGCCGGTTTTGAAATTACCACAGACAATGAGTTGAATGGCATTGCTTTCCAGGGCGTTGGCGACGGCACCAATGTCGATTTTCTCCAGGTTCACAATAATGATGACGACGGTGTTGAGTTCTTCGGCGGTACGGTCGACGTCCGTCACGTGGTTGTCACCGGTGTTGACGATGACGCCGTTGACTGGGTTGCAGGCTGGAGCGGTTCCGCTCAGGACGTGATCGTAATCGGCAGCGGTGTTGGCGATAACGGGTTTGAAGGCGACAACAACTCTTCAAACAATGACGTCACGCCGCGTTCCATGCCGAAATTCTCAAACTTCACATTGGTCGGCGGCGCCACGGAAGACCTTGGCATGCAGATCCGCGAAGGTACGGCAGGCATGTTCATAAACGGCATTGTCGCCAATTGGGACGACGCCTGCCTCGACGTTGATAACGAGGCGACGTTCAATCAGATTGGAACAGGCCTGACGATTGCCAATACTTATTTTTCATGCGCCACGCTGTTCAACGATGACGGCGCCGTTGAAGATGACGAGAGTACGACTGATGATGACAGTGCGGATGCGGCGAACTTTCCGCTGAACGCGTCAACATTCCCGGGCATTTCTTCGGGTGCGTCCACTTTGTCGGGTGTGCTTCCGGGCGTAAATGAACAGGCGGTGTCCGCAGCGAGCCCGACATCGATCGATCCAAACTTTGACGGCAGCGAAACCTTTATCGGCGCAATTGCGCCGGGCCTGTCGGCGGCGCAAGCTTGGCCGGCCGGTTGGACAGTTCCAAACTCCGTCTTCGCTGCTGAATGCCCCGATAACACGACGGACATCACTGATACGTCGACGATCACGACAACCGCCCGCAATACACTGACCAGCGGCGGCCGGGTCTGCGAACTTACCGGTACGATTACGTCTGATACGACGCTTGCGCAGGGCAATCTGTATCGTTTGAATGGCGCGGTCTTTATTGGTCAGGATCAGGGGCCGGACGCCGGCAGCCCATCAGGCAATGCGGCGACGCTGACCGTTCAGGCCGGTGTGGTGGTTTACGGCGAACAACCGACAGACTTCTTGGTTATCAGCCGCGGCTCGCAGCTTGAAGCGCCGGGTTTGCCGGGTGCGCCAATCGTTTTCACATCTGATGAAGACATCAACGAAGACGGCAACGTCAATAACGGCGATCGTTCTGATCGCGGCGAATGGGGCGGATTGATTATCAACGGCAATGCGCCGATCAATAACTGCGCCAATCCTGCGGCGCCGGCGTCCTGCTCGGCTTCCGGCGAAGGCGGCACGGGCAACTATGGCGGTAATGACGGCGCTGATGACTCCGGTCGTTTGAACTACGTTCGTGTTCAGTACGCCGGCTTCGAAATCACCACAGATAATGAGTTAAACGGCATCGCCTTCCAGGGCGTTGGCACAGGTACGGAGATCGACTTCGTACAGGTCCATAACAACGACGATGACGGCATTGAGTTCTTCGGCGGCACTGCCGACGCGAAACACCTTGTCATTACAGGCGTTGATGATGACGGCCTTGACTGGGTCGCTGGCTGGAAAGGATCTGCGCAGTTTGTGTTGATTGATGGTTCAGGCGTCGGCGACAACGGCTTTGAAGGCGACAACAACTCGTCGAACAATGCTGTAACGCCGCGTTCAAACCCGCTCATCTCGAACTTCACGCTTCTTGGCGGCGCCACGGAAGATCTCGGCATGCAGATCCGCGAAGGAACAGGCGGCCTCTTCATCAATGGCGTTGTTGCTGACTGGGATGACGATTGTCTTGATGTTGATGATGCCGAAACCTTTAACATCATTGACGCAGGCGCGCCGGATGTCGACAGCAACGGCGTCAACGACAATGACCTGCAGATAGACACCGTTTTCTTCTCCTGCACTTCGCCGTTTAACGACGACGGCGCTGTTGAAGATGACTCCAGCATGTCCGACGACGATGCGGCGGATGCTCTGGCGTTCCCGCTGAATGCGACAACATTCCCGGGCATTACGACGGTTGGGGTGTCTACAGAGACTGGCGTGGACTTCGGGTCAGATGTCGTCGCGCCAATCGATCCGACGGCGTTCGACACTTTCTTTGACACTGTGACCGTTATTGGCGCCAACGGCGAAGAAGATGACTGGTTCGACGGCTGGACTGTTTCAAACAGCTTCGGCAACTAAGTAGCCTACCGGACGGCTCGAGCCCGAAATAGTGCGCGAGCCGTCCGTTCTTTGAAGAGAGATGTTGTGATTTTTGTTGCGCTCGCTAAGCGGGCATTACCGAAAAGGTGGGGATGATGAGGAAGCTGACCTCAACATGTTTTTCCGCGCTTATGATGACGACGGCGCTAAGCGCCGTTTCCGTCGCAAATGCGCAAGATTTTGCTATCACTGAAGACCAGATCATTGTTCGGGGCGTCAATATTCCGGATGAAAAACGCGCGACGTCAGAGATTTCGTCGGTGCTGACTCCGGAAAAGCTACAGCGCCAGGGCGACGCTGATATCGCTGAAGCGCTGCGTCGCGTCACGGGTCTTTCACTAAGCCAGGGCAAATTTATTGTTGTTCGCGGATTGAACGAACGGTATTCAAACCTGACGCTTAACGGCTCGCCTCTGCCAAGCCCTGAACCATTGCGCCGCGTCGCGCCACTGGATCTGTTTCCAACTTCTGTCATTGGCACCGCGCTGGTGCAGAAGACTTTTTCTCCGGAATTTTCCGGTGAGTTTGGCGGCGGCTTGATTGAACTTCGCTCCAAGGGATTGCCGGATGAGCCGTTTTTTGATGTTAGGGTTGGCGCTACGCTAGACACTGAATCTACTGCAAAAGACGGATTGACGTTTGACGGTGGCGAGTGGGACTGGGCCGGTTTTGGCGATTCCACATATAATGTACCGTCATTTCTCGCCGGCGCCATTAACGCCAACCCTGGCGTTGCGCTGCGTGAGGACACAGGAATTCTCCAGCCTTTTGAGGCGCAAGCGATTGGCGCGCAAATCACGCAAGCCGAGACGCTTGTTGTTCAGGAAGCGGACACACCCGTTAATCACAATGTGAATGTATCGGGCGGCACGCGCTGGGATCTCGACAATGGCATGAGCATCGGACTTGTCGGTAGTGCAGGCTATATCCGCGATTTCCAGATCAAGGTTGGCCAGCAGGGTACGGCGGGTATTGACTCGAACACTGGCGAAGCGGTGCAGGGCGTTTCCGCGTTTGACTTTGAAAGTTTGACGGAAACAGTACGCACCAACGGTTTGTTATCATTAGGCGTTGAATTTGATGACAATCACGAACTTAACCTCACGGGTATTGTCCTGCGCAAATCGACGAAAGAAGCGCGGGAACGTCTTGGCGTTGAAACGCCGTCTTTCGAAAACGGTCAGTCTCTGTTTTCAAATCTGGAATTTTTCGAAAACCAGGTTTGGTCCGGACAAGCAAACTCTGAGCACATCTTCCCATCGCTTAATGATTTGACGGTCAGATTGCGTGGCTCTTATTCCGAAGCTTACCGTGAAGCGCCGTATGAAACCGAGTTCCTTTATGTCAACGACGGCAATGTCGGTAACGTAAACGGGGTCCCGGTCGAATTCCGGTCTGCGATCGGTCTGGGCGCTGGCGCATCAGGAACAGGCTTTGAAACGCGCTTTTCGCAAATTGACGATACGACCTATAATGGCGGGATTGATCTTGAGCTGCCGTTTTTTGTCGGCGATGTCGATATTACCCTTAAGGCTGGCTACGCGTATAATAATGTCGAGCGCGATTACATTATCCGGCGCTTCCAGTTCGCAAACGATACAGGCCTGCCGGATATCGATCCGTTCTTCTTTCAACGTATCGATTTTCTGTTGAGCGACCCGAATATGGGACCGGGCGGTCTGATTTTTCAGGAAGCGCCTGACCAGTTCCAGCCGGGCGCTTATAACGGTCAGCTTGAGACGCATGCGGCCTATTTCGGCACCGATATTCAGTTGACAGACTATCTTCGCGCTGCGGCCGGCTTCAGATATGAATCCGGTGAACAGTTTGTTGACAACTTTAATATCGCCGGCATTGCAGAGCCGATCCCGAATGATCCGACGCCAGAGTCAAATATTGATGAGGACTACTTTCTTCCCGCAGTGACGTTGACCTGGAACCCGCTGGATGACATTCAGGTTCGCGCCGGTTTCTCACAGACGATTACGCGTCCTCAGTTTCAGGAACTTGGCGATGCGCTTTTCACCGATACTGACCGCGACTTGCAGACGGTCGGCAACCCTTTCCTCGTCAATACGCAAACCAACAACTTTGACGTTCGTTTCGAGTACTATTTCGGACGGGAGCAATATATAACAATTGGCGGGTTCTATAAGGATATTGAAAATCCGATCGAAGAAGCGCTGACCTTCACCACCGTTGACGATATCAACGTGTCTTACCTGAATGCGCCGTCAGCGGACCTTTATGGTTTCGAATTTGAGTACGAACAGCGTTTTGAGCTGGCGAATTTTTTGAAACTTGGTTCGTTCAGCGAAACCAAGGATCTGGTTGTCGCCGCGAACTACACCTGGTCTGATTCTGAAGTGAGCGCCGACGGTGACGTGCAGATCAACGTCGCCAACTCGCCAAACCCGCCAGTTCAGCCGGCGTCGAACTTCTTTGCCGACGGTCGCCGCCTTCAGGGGCAATCTGAACATATTGTAAATGTTCAGATGGGCTGGGAAGATTTCGAGGCGAATTCGAAACTCTTTCTCCTGGTGAACTGGGCCAGCGAGCGGATTCGCCAGGTTGGCATTCTGTCCGGCGGTTCGCAGGTTCCCGATACGGTCGAGCGTCTGCCGGTAACTGTCGATCTCGTTTATTCTCGCGGCTTTGAAAAATGGGGCGGAAACTGGGAAATCAGCGGCAAGGTCGGCAATATTCTTAACGATCGGTATGAAGCGACGGCCGACGGGACCAATGGCAGCTCTATCGCCATTGATGTTTACGAGCTTGGGACCACTGTTTCTCTGTCGCTGAAGCGCAGTTTTTAAGGATTGCGAAGCGCTTTTCGGCCTACATTAACGTATAATAGAGTGGCAGCCGTCCGTTTTTTTAGTGGGCGGCTGTAACTCGTTTTGCTAAGTCTTTGGCAGGCTTGGGAAAAAGTTAAAGGACGCGCCAATCAGGGCGTGGCGCAGGTGGTCGGATTTGGCCGTTATTGGACGTCAGGAAATTAACCATCGCGTGACCGATGCGATCACGGCTGGCCAGAATAAGGCCCGCCGCTTTTTTGCTGGCCGCGCCGCTCAGCGTCAATCAGTTCTTGCGCCGCGTCTCGTTGAAGGCGTTCTGGTGATCCTTCTTGGTATTTTGCTGGCGCTCACCGCTTTGCAGCTGTTTGCGCCATTGCCTTTGCCGCAAGGGGATGTCGTCACCTCCGTGGAACGGCCTGCTGCGCCTGCTCAGGACTTTGTGGTCAAAAACCCTTTTCCAGTAACCGCCGCTGCGCCCATTCTTGACGAGGATCCGCTCGATGTCGTTGACACCACACTGGATCTCAAGCTGACTGGCGTCTGGACCGACGAGGAGATTGGGTCCGCAACGATAGAAACGCCCGACGGCAAACAGTCGCGATTCGCTGTCGGCGAAGAAATCATTAATGGCGTACGGCTTGAACAGGTGTTTGCGGATCAGGTCATCATCAATCGCGCAGGCGCCCGCGAATCATTGCGCTTTGAATCAAAAACAGCTGTAGCCTCACAGCCGCGAAGCGCGCCGCGACCGGAATTGCGTCAGGCGCCTGCGGCGCTTGCGACTCCGGAACGGCAGGGCGGCTTCACCGATTTTCTGCGTCTGGCGCCGGCGACGGATGAAGAAGGAAACTTTGCAGTTGATATTTATGCGGCGCGCGACCGACAGACTTTTAACGCTTACGGTTTCAGGGATGGCGACCGCGTCCTGTCGATTAACGGGACGCCGCCGCCAACCAACCCGGCGGCGTTGAGCGCTATGTTGAGTGCGCTGCAGCGCGATGGGGAAGCGGTTATTGTCGTTCGCCGGGGTGAGCGAGAGATACCAGTGACAATGTCGCTGGAGGGGATAGGGAACAGGTAATGCGTAGTCGAAATAAAAATTTAATGCTCGGATTGATGGCGGGGGCGGCCTCAATCATGAGCGTCAGTCTGGCGCAGGAAAATTGCGACACGGAACTGAACTACGAGGATGCTGATATCCGCGCCGTGATTGACGAGATTGCGATTCGCACCGGGCGAACCTTCATTCTCGATCCGGCTGTGCAGGGCCGCGCGACCATCAAATCGCCGCCGAATGGTGGTGTCTGCGCGGATGAAGCCTGGGCGCTGTTTCAGGCGATGTTGCGGGTCAACGACTTTGTCGCGACGCCTATCGCCGCGGATAAATATCGGATTGTGCCGCTGCAGGAAGCCGCCCGAACCGCCGGCCCTGTAAGCGCCGACGCCTCCGGGTCTGATCTTGTCACTCAGATTGTTCGCCTGCGTTATGTGGATGCGCGCGAAGCCGCCGCTAATCTTGCGCAGATCATCGGCAATAACGGTGTCGTCAGCCCGGTGCGAACCAGCAATGCGATCATCCTTGTAGATACGGCGGACAATGTTGCGAGGCTGCAGCGTGTCTTGTCGGAGCTTGATCGCGACACCACGATTTACCGGACGATCGCACTCAACAATGCGTCGGCGATAGATGTTGCGCGCGTCGTCTCAGACCTCGCTCGGGAAATTTCCGAAGAACAAGGGTCCGGTCAGGCGAAGTTCAGCGTCACGCCGGTAGAGGCGAGCAACTCTCTTCTCGTACGCGCTGAACCGCTACTGATGCGCAGGCTGGAAAGCGTCATTGCCGAGCTTGACCGGTTCGGTGAGAACGCTTCCGAACTCACTGTCGTTTATCTGAATCATTCGAATGCGGAAGAAATGGCGCCGCTGCTGTCGGATGTTGCGAACAGCGTGTCGCCCGATGATCAGGAAGGCTCGGGACGCAACCGGGTTACCGTGTCGTTTCATGGGCCGACCAATTCGCTGATCATCAATGGCGATGCGGACATTCAGCGCACCTTGCAGAATGTTATTGCGCAACTTGACATCAGGCGGCCGCAGGTTCTCGTCGAAGCGATTATCGTTGATATTTCGGACAACACAGCCAGAGAACTGGGTGTTCAGTATTTTCTGACCGGCGATAACATTCCTTTCTCCGCAACGAATTTTTCCCGTGGGCCGAATATTTTGCCTGCAGCAGGCGCGGCGCTGCTCGACGGTGATCGATTTACCGATGTCTTTGAAACGCCGGCTACGGTAGTCACGGATGATGGCGTTACGACAAATACGGAGACGGAGGGCATTCAGTCGCAATTGGCGACCCAGGCCCTGCAATCGCTGATCGGTCTGCAGGGATTTAGTATCGGCGGCGGGTTTGACATTGGCGACGGTAATATTTTCGGCGGCATCCTGACAGCGCTGAAAAACGACAGCAACTCGAATATTCTCTCGACGCCATCGGTCATGACCCTCGATAATCAGACCGCGCGCCTTCAGGTCGGTCAGGAAATACCGATTACGACCGGCGAGACGACCGGCGATAACTTTCAGGGCGCTTTTCGAACCGTCGACCGTCAGGAAGTCGGCGTTATTCTTGAGGTTACGCCGCAGATCAATGAAGGCGATTCCGTTACAATGGAACTTGTGCAGGAAATTTCCAGCATCGCAGGGCCTGTAATTGCAACGTCAACGGATCTTATTACCAACAAACGTGAGATCACGACGACGGCGCTTGTCGATGACGGTGAAATCCTCGTCATTGGCGGCCTGATCGATGATCAGCGTGAAATCGCCGAAGAGAAAGTGCCGCTGCTGGGCGACATTCCAATCGTGGGCAATCTCTTCAAGCAATCCTCACGCGAGCAACGTCGCCGCAATTTAATGGTTTTTATTCGCCCGACGATTATCCGCGACCCGGATACGGCGCGCGCGGCGACGCGGCGCAAGTTCGATTACATCAGGGCGCGGGAGATTTTGACTTCCGGCGCGCCAATTTCGGAGATGGAGCGGTTGATCGATCAAGTCACCGGTCTGGAGGCGCCATATCAGACACCGGGCGATGCAGGGGCCGATGATATCGATCAGAGTTTTAATACGGAACGCGGGGTGACCCCGCCGGATGATCAATGAGTGAAGCCGAACATCACATTGCGCCTCGTCTGGCCTACGCTTTTGCCAAAGAGCGTGGCGTTTTGATCCTCGATGGCGCCGCGAGCCCAGTGGTCATTGGCGTTCGCGGCGAACCTGATCCATGGGCCCTGATTGAAGCCCGCCGCGCCGTCGGCGGACCCATCGCGATTGATCCCATGCCAGCCGAAGCGTTTGAACGCCGGCTGTCGGAAATCTATTCGGTGGAAGGCATCCGCACGGATGATCTGGACCTCGGTGACGATGACGGCGATCTGGCGTCGCTCGCGGAAGGGTTGCCGAAAACGGCCGATCTTCTCGATAGCGAGAACGATGCGCCGGTGATCCGTCTGATCAATGCGTTGATCGCGGAGGCCGTAAAGGTCAAGGCTTCCGATATTCATGTTGAGCCCTATGAAAAGACATTGTCCGTCCGTTTGCGGATTGATGGGGTTCTGCGGGAAATATTGTCGTTGCCCGCGCGGATGACGCCGGTTCTGACGTCTCGCGTAAAGGTCATGGCGCGCCTTGATATCGCGGAAAAGCGCGTGCCGCAGGATGGCCGTATCTCGATTGCATTGGGCGGCAAGACCGTTGATGTTCGCGTTTCCACCCTGCCGGCGCGTTTTGGCGAACGGGTGGTGATGCGTATCCTCGACAAGGATGAAGCGCGTCTTGACCTCGACGGCCTCGGCATGCCGAAGGACACGCTTGAGCGCTTTAAACAAACATTGCTGCGGCCGAACGGGATTATTCTGGTCACCGGGCCGACCGGGTCGGGAAAGACGACGACGCTTTACGGCGCCCTGACGCTGCTGAATGACCCGAGCCGTAATATCCTGACTGTAGAAGATCCGGTGGAGTACGCGCTTGAGGGCGTTGGTCAGACGCAGATCAATCCGAAGGTGGGGATGAGCTTCGTCACGGGTTTGCGCGCCATTCTTCGTCAGGACCCTGACATTGTGATGGTTGGCGAGATTCGCGACGTGGAAACCGCCGAGATCGCGGTGCAGGCGGCGCTGACCGGTCACCTTGTGCTCTCGACCATTCACACCAACTCCGCCGCAGGCGCGATCACGCGTCTGAGGGACATGGGCGTTGAGCCGTTTCTGTTGTCGTCAACGGTAACCGCCGTATTGGCGCAGCGGCTGGTCCGCCGGCTGTGCCCGACCTGTAAAGAGCCCTATGAAGCCGATGAGGCTGCACGCAAACTTGTGGGCGCGCCATTTGGCGAGCAGCTGACACTGTATCGAGCCAAGGGATGTGGTCGCTGCAGCCATTCCGGCTATGAGGGCCGTGTGGGCGTTTACGAACTCATTGTCGTTGATGAAAAAATGAAACGCCTCATTCATGACGATGCAAGCGAGCATGAGCTTGCCGATCATGCGTTCGCGCATTTTGATACGCTCGCGCAATCCGGCTTTAAACATGCAATCGCAGGCGTGACCTCGATAGAAGAAGTCATGCGGGTTGTGCGCCAGGAGGAAGAGGACGATGCCGGCGTTTGAGTACGAAGCGCTTGATCTTGCCGGCAAGTCCAAACGCGGTGTCGTGTCGGCGGATAGCCCGCGCCAGGCGCGGTTTGAGCTGCGCCGCCTCAACCTGACGCCGGTGCAAATTTCCGCGCCGCGGTCAGAGCGGCGCCAGGGCGAACTGTTTCAGAAAGAACCGCGGATCGGTCCGGCGCAACTTGTTATTCTGACCCGTCAGCTGTCGGCTTTGATTGGCGCGTCGACCCCTTTGGAGGAAGCGCTGAACGCCGTCGCCATGCAGACGGAAAAGCCCGGCGCCCGAACGCGGCTGCTTGGCGTGCGCGAGCGTGTCATGGAAGGGTGGCGCTTTGCGGATGCGCTGGCTGAAGACCCGAAGTCTTTTCCGCCGCTGTTTCGCGCCGTCATTGCGGCGGGTGAAACGTCCGGCGATCTTGCAGGCGTGCTTGAGCGCTTGGCGACAATGCTCGAGAAGAACCGCGCCATGCGCAACAAGGCGATTGCGTCGCTGATTTACCCCGCCGCCCTGGCGCTTGTTGCGGCAGGTGTCGTCACCTCCCTGATGGTTTTTGTCGTTCCCAAGATTATTGAACAGTTTAATGCGTTTGACGCACAGTTGCCTTTCCTGACGCGGCTTGTAGTTGGGTTTTCCACCTGGATCGCTAATTATGGCGTGTTTGCCGCACTCGGCCTCATTGTCTTTTTTGTCGGTTTGTGGCGAGCCTTGAAAGAGCCAAAGTTCAAGCTGGTTTTTGACCAGTCCATGCTGCGTTTGCCGGTATTTGGTCGCCTGGCGCGCGCTGTCGACGGGGCGCGTTTCGCGAGAACGCTCGCAACGCTGTTTTCCGGCGGCGCGCCCTTGCTGGACAGCATTGTCGGCGCCCAGCGGACGGTCTCCAATTCCTATATTCGCCAGCGACTGGACACGACGGTCACCATGGTCGGCGAGGGGGCGTCCATGGCGGCGGGCCTTAAACGGGCCGGCGAGCTGCCGCCAATGCTGACCCACATGGTCGCAGCCGGGGAGCGCGCAGGGGCGCTGCCGGAACTTCTCGACAAGGCCGCCATCCAGCTTGAAGAAGAGTTTGATACAGCCTCTACAGTTGCTTTAAGGTTGCTTGAACCTGCTATTATTATTGCGATGGGCGGCGCTGTCGTCGTCATCGTATTGTCAATCTTGTTACCCATTTTGCAGCTGAACTCGCTCGTTTCCGGGTAACGCGACATATTATTACTTGGAGGTCACATGTCTTCGGATTTGAATAAACTGCCAGACACCACATGTCGGACGCGGCGCCGGCAGCGCGGCATCACGCTGGTTGAGCTGCTCGTCGTGCTTGCGATTCTGGCGCTGATTTCCGCCATTGTCGTCATCAACGTCCTGCCGGAGCGTGATCGCGCAGCGGTGCGCAAGACGCAGATCGATATTGGCGTGCTTGAGACTGCGCTCGATCAATATCGCCTCGATATGCTGAATTATCCGACAACGGATCAAGGACTTCAAGCGTTGCAGACCCTTCCTGTGGATGAGCGTCGCGCGGCCAATTATCGCCCGGGGGGCTATTTGAAGGGGTCGGCATTGTTGGACCCCTGGGGCAATCCTTATCAGTATGAAATTCCAGGCCAGCGGGGCGGCGCCTTTGACCTTTATTCTCTTGGCGCTGACGGTCAGCCAGGCGGTGAAGGTCTTGATGCGGATATTGGAAATTGGATCGATCGGTAACATTGCGCCGGCGCGCGAGCGCTGGCTTCACCCTGGTTGAATTATTGGTGGTGATGTTGATCGTCGCCATGATATCAGGTGTTGTTGTGTTGAATATGCCGCCCCCGGCCGGCAACGAGAAAAGCGAAGCCGATGTCTTCGCCGCGCGGCTCGACGCGGCTGCGCAAATGGCTGTCATGACCGGCTCCATGATCGGGCTTGAACTCGATCCCGGCGGGTATGTCTATTATCGCTATAATCGCGGCGTATGGGCCGCGATGGGCGAAAAAACGCTTTCCTCAGGCGCCTTTCCAGCTGATCTGGCGGTTGAATTCACGATTGCGGATCCAGCGAAGAAGAATGAGACAGAGGAAACGGAGCCGCTTGACGAGGAGGCTCCGGCGCCAGCGGTTTTCTTTGCGCCGACAGGAGAGACCACCCCGTTAGAAGCGGATTTTAAGTCGCGGCGCGGGAATGTCACGGTGACGCTGGATGCAGCCGGAAATGTAACGATGGCGTCATCATGAGGAACGCAAGACGGCAAAGGGGCGTTACGCTGGTTGAGACCCTGGTTGCGCTGGCGATCATGGGGCTGACGACATCCGCCATTCTGGTGCTGATTAGTCAGAACACGCGCTTTGCGGCGCAAGCCAATGAACGCGCCTATGCGTCGATCGCTGCGGATAATCTGATGGTGGAAGCGCTTGCGTTGTCCGGTCCGATTGATACGGTGGAAGAAGAGGGCAGCATTATTGTCGCTGACCGTGAATATGTGTTTCGCAAAACCATTTTTGAAACCAGCGTCAGAAACCTGATCCGGATCGAGATTGAGATCCTGACCGCCGACGGTCAGGCGCTTTCGCGTGCGCAAACTTTGCGGAAGATTGAATAATGAAACGTCAGCAAGGATTTACCCTGCCGGAAGTGCTTGTCGCATTGCTGATCTTTGCGCTGATTGCGGCTGCATCGGTTTACGCTTTACGGCTCGGCGTCGATTCCCGTGACCAGCTTTCAGAATCCGATGAGCGGCTGAAAGAACTGCAGATCGCCCGGCTTTTAATAAAAGAGGATTTTGCGCAAGTGACGCCGCGTCCTGTGCGCGACGAATTCGGTATCCTGACACCGGCGTTCTTTCATGGCGGCCAGTCGCTTTTCTTACGCCGCCCCGTAGACGGAGAGGACGTGCTTGTTTCCTTCGTACGTGCAGGATGGCTCAATCCCAACGCCCAATCGCCGCGCAGCGCGCTGCAATATGTCGAATATATCCTGAAAGACGGCGCACTTATTCGACGCGCGCGCGTATATCTTGATGACGCCAGTCGGTCGGAGCGCCTGGAAAGGGTGCTTTTTGACGGACTTGAGTCTGTAGGCATCGAATTTCTGGTAGGCGAAGTGCGCCGTGAATTGCAATGGGCGGACGCCTGGCCTGTGGCCGGCGCTGAGTCCCCGCCGCCGCAAGCGGTCGCGATCACAACAACCGACGCGGACGGCGCAGAACTGCGCCAGCTATTCTGGATTGGAGAATTAGGGCGTGCCTGAAGTCAAGTCGACATCTTTTGACCGGCGCCGCCACGATCAGCGCGGCGCGGCGCTGATGATCGTCCTGCTGCTCGTGGCGACGCTCGCCTTTGTAGCGCTGTCAATTACGGAGAAGATGACGCTCGCCTCGGCGCGCGCGTTTAATGAGCGGGCGCGATCTGAAAATCTATGGCGCGCCTTTGGCGCTGAGACGCTCGCCGCGGCGGCGCTGGAGGCGGCGCGCGAAGCCGTTCCCGACAAGATGTCGCTTGATGATCCGTGGGCGATTGAGCCCTTGATCGTTCCCATGGACGATGGTTCGGCGCGGATTTTCTTTGCTGACGCAACCGTCTGTTTCAACATCAATAGTCTTGGCGAAAGCCAGACTGCGGGCGCCGGTCCTTCACCCAGGGATGAGTTTGTTCTGCTGGTGCGCAATCTGGGGCTTGGCGACTTTGAAGGGGAGCGCATCGCGGATGTGATCATCGACTGGGTTGATGAAGATACGAGCCGTCAGCCGCAGGGCGCTGAAGACAACTATTACACCGCCTTGCCGTCGCCATACCGGTCTGGCGGGCAACCGGTCGCGAGCGTCAGTGAGGTGCGAGCCCTGAACGGCGTTACGCGGGAAATTTACGGAACGCTGAAGCCTTACTTGTGCGCGCAAAGCGAGACTGCGCCGTCGCCACTAAATGTTAACATGCTGACGCCTCGTCATGCGCCTTTGCTGGCGGCGATGCTGGGCGCCAATGTAACCCCCAGCCAGGCGGCGGATTTAATCGCCGCCCGCCCGCCAGGCGGGTATAGCGCCGTTTCCGAGTTTTTAACGCCTGACCTGGCTGCAGAACTGGGGGTCGCCGCGCCGGACCAGAGCCGTCTTAAGGTTGTTTCTCAATATGTTCAGGCGCGTGCAGAGATTATTTATGATACCGCGATAATGGAAGTGACCAGCGAATTTGAATTTGAAACTGACGGGACTGTGAAAGTGCTGCGGCGGCGCATCGGAGCCGAAGAGTGAACGAAACCTTAATTCTGTTGCTTGGGGAAGATCCGGGCCAGCCAGTGCGCTGGGCGTTCGTGGATGCGGATGGCGTTCGCGCCGCTGACACCGCGCCTGACGCAAGCGTACTGGATGCGTTGGCCCCGCGGGCTGTGAACGCGCAATCAATCGTCGCTGTCCTGCCTGGCGAACAGGTTGCGATGCGCGCGATGCCGTCGCCGCCACGCGCCGCATTGAAATTTAAAGCGGCGGCGATGTACCTCCTTGAAGACGATCTCGCCGAGGGGCTGGACGCCTTGCATATCGCCGTCCTTCGCCGGGAGAACGGGGGCGCCGCTTTTGCGGTCAAAAAATCGATCATGGATGGCTGGCGCGACGTCTTTGCCGACGGCGGCTTTTTTCCGGATTTTGTAACAGCGGATTTCTCGCTGCTCGAAAACAAACCTGGTGAGGGCGTCATTGTCTTCGAACGCGACCGCTTGATTTGTATGATCGGCGATCGCGGGTTTGCGGCTGAACGCCCGTTCGCTGACGGCCTGGCGTCCATGCTGACGGCGGATGAAAGCATCGATACCATTCTGGCCTATGGCGATCCCGATACGGAACGTTTCGATGCTGGCGAAAAACCGGTTTCCTGGGCGGGACGCGCTGACGATGCGTCGCTTTTCTCTCTATATTACGATGGGGCGGGGCGCAGCGACGCCGCAAATCTGTTGCAGGGGGGCTATCGGAAACGTCGCGATTGGCGTGGCGCATTGGCGTCATGGCGTCGCGCCGCCGTGCTTGCCGCCGCCTGTCTGGTAGGATTTATCGCGGTCACGGTCGCGGATGGCGTGCGCTCTGCAAGGCTTGTTGATCGGCTGAACGACGAGGCATTGGCTGTTCACCGGACTGCATTTCCCGAATCGGCCAACGTTAATCCGCGCGACCATGCGCGGCGCATTCTGTCGTCGCGGACGGCCGGCCCTGCATTTTTGTCGCTCACGGCGGATTTCGCGAACAGCATTGACGAAGAAGATCAGATTCAGATTGACCGCATCCGCTACAATGCGGCGCGGGATGAATTCTCTGTCAATTTGAGCTTTAGCGATATCAACGACCTGGAAGCTTTGAAGGCAAAGCTTTCGGCGCGTGGTGTCGGCGTGCGCGAAGCCGGCGGCGTACGCCGTTCGGGCGGTCGATATATTGGAGAACTGCAGGTGGGGGCGTCATGACGGCCTGGTGGAATGATTTATCGCGCCGTGAACAAACCATGTTGATGGTTCTTGCAGCGCTCGCTGCATGCTTTCTCCTGTTCCAATTCGGCTTTAAGCCGCTTGGCGATTGGCGCGAACGCTCGGCGGCGCGCGTTATTCAGGCGCGCGATGGCTTTGAAATGGTCGTTACGGCTGCCGCGCAAGGCGCCGTGACCGGAACCGAAGCGCCGCAAAGTCAGACGCCATTGCGTCAGGCGCTGACGCAATCGGCTGGCGCGGCGCGAATAGACCTTGTGCGCATTGGCGCTGAGGTGAACAATCAGATTGAAGTACAGCCTGAAGATGTCACCGGAGACCGTTTGTTCCAATGGTTGTCGGCGTTGCAGGTTCAATATGGCGTCACCGTCGCATTTGCTGATGTCAGTCGCGGTGAAGACGGTTTAGTGAAAGCCCAGGTCCTGGTGTTTGAGCGCAGCGAATGAAATCAGCCGCTTCCATTTCTGGACATCATGGCCTGCTGATTACATTGGGCGTGGCGGCGTTTGTTGCAACTTGTATTGCAATAGCTCCGGCGTCCCTGCTGAGCGCATTTGCCGGACAGGGCCGTGCGGACGTTTCTTATAACAGCATTGAAGGAACAATCTGGCGGGGCAAAGTCTCCAGATTAACAGCAGACGGCGCGCTGATTGGTGATGTCGATTTCCGAATTTCTCCTTTCTCCCTAATCGGTTTGTCGCCGCGCGCTTATGTCAAGTCAACGAATGGCGCTGTGCGCGGCGAGGGCGTCGTGACCATCGGGGCTGGACAACGTATTTCGGTGTCGGACGCGAATTTGGAAGTTGATCTTGGCCCATTTGCGCGACGCGGCGTTCTCGGGATGCCGGTGAAGGGCGAAGCGCGGGTTCGCATCGCAGAAGTAAGGTTATCCCGGCGCGGATGCGTCAGGGCGGAAGGTGACGTATGGACCAATGTTCTCGAAGCCCCGGCCAGACAATATCAAACGGATGGGTTTCCTTTGAGTGGCGATGTCTCCTGCGACGGCGACGACTTTGTTCTGGCGCTTTCCGGAGAGAGCGGCGACGGCGCAGCGGAAATGTCAATCCGGCTTACGCCGGACTTCACTTATGAACTGACTGCGAGCGTGCGACCGGCGGAAGACAATGTCGCCAGTACGCTGCGCTTCTTTGGTTTTGAAGACAATGACGGCGCTTTGATCTATGGTTCAGCGGGCGTACTGAGAGGAGTGGGCTCATGAGATCGTTGACGTTATTGTTTGCGATGCTGTTGGTTCTTGTTTCCGCGTGCTCAAGTCTGGGTTCTTCCAGGGGCGATGAAACTGCGAGCGTCGCCGAGGCTGACGATGAAGGAGAAGCCGGCGCCAACGAGGAAGATGCTCAGACATTGGGCGCGCTCGCTGCGACGGAGCTTCCCGATCGGTCATGCGGCATGATCTTGTGGACGCTCGATGAGCAGCGTCCATCGCCGGTGTTTCGTTATGTGGTCAGCAAAACCGCCGATATCGTCATTGGCAATCGCCCGATTGAGCTTGTTCGTATCGCCGGAAGCGGCGTTTCTGGCTTCGGCGTCTACGAACGTCAGGAATTCGAAAGCGAAGATGGTTTTCGGGTTGAGGTCACGAATCGGTTCGGTGTCGGCTTTGACGGCGGCGCGTATCTCGAACGCGGACTGGTTAAAGTTCATTCGCCTGAAGGCTGGAGCGTTGTTGCGCCGGCCGCTGGAATCGCCGGCTGCCGTTCCTAGGCTGGCGTAATCGGCTCGCTGTCCTAGTGGCCGCCTGCGAAGAAATTCATAATTACAGCAGCGATGCCAACGATAACGCCGATACTTGCGATTGGATATCCGCGCCTGTTTGGCGCTTTTGCGGCGCTGGGCCCGAGATGTACAATGAGCACGTAAATCAAGCCGCCGGCGGCGCCGCCCAGCATCGCGGCAAGTGGTATGCCGGCCGACATGTTAAGCAGCGCATTGGCGCCGATCGTTCCCGCAACAGTCGTGACCGCCGCGGCAATCAGCGCCAGGATTACCGACTGCACGCGGCGTAGCCCTGCCTGATAAAGCAAAAAGAATGCTATAACGCCTTCGGGAAATTCATGAAACAAAAGCCCGCCAGTGGCCAGCCAACCGGTAAAAGGCTCTTCTTGAAAAGACGCCGCGTAGATCACACCGTCCAGCAGGGAATGTGCGGCGAGGGCTATGATCGAGGCGTATCCGAAAGTCAGCGCCGCCCCTTCAGCGCGCCCGCCAACCGCGGCTTGAACGGCAATCCCGACCAGCACCATGGCCGCGAATCCGATCGCAACCCACCCTACAGCGTCTGTTGATTGAGCGATGGCCTCAGGGATCAGGTGAAACAGGACCGCGACAGTTAACAAACCGACGGCAAATGCCGATAAATATGCGCTGTTCTTTTGCACCCATTCGCCGAACCAGGCGGCGGCGAATATCCCGCCGGCGCTGATGCCCGCGGCGAGCAGACTGGCATTCAGCCCGTATATGACCCCATCGTCACCTAGCAATTCTGAATACCCCGTCCGGCGGCAGCGCCAACACAAACATTCTTATTCGGCTGCCGGGCTCAGGATAGCAAATAAAATGTTATCACGTCACTATTTTTCGGCCTCCAACATGGTTGATGATTGATTGCTAAATTGTTGAAAATCCCGTGACATGGCGCCTTCTCATCTTGCTCTCGCCTTACGGTACCGACTAGGGTTGCATATCGTGACACACCAAGGCGTTCGAGACATAACAATCAACTGGCGGGCGCATGGCTGACTGCAACCACCACTCGACAGATGGGCATGCCGGCAACACGCAGAGACTGCTCTGCGCGTTAGCCGTCATTCTGGTCTTTATGGTTGTCGAGGTCATTGGCGGCATCCTTTCCGGCTCGCTGGCGTTGCTTGCAGATGCCGCGCACATGCTGACCGACGGTTTCGCGCTTGCGTTGGCTGCAAGCGCGCAATTTTTTGCTGTTCGTCCGGCCGACTCAAAATTACATTTCGGATATCGCCGCGCTCAGGTGTTGGCGGCGTTTGTCAACGGCGTCCTGATGGCGATATTGCTATGCTGGATTGTATACGAAGCAATTCAGCGTTCGTTAAGCCCGACTGCGATTGACGCCTCGCTGATGTTCTGGGTGGCCGTTGCGGGCCTGATTGCGAATGCGGTCGCTTTCATGATTTTGCATCGCCGTCACGAACACGACCTGAACATGCGCGGCGCGATACTTCATGTGCTTGGCGACCTTCTGGGATCTGTTGCGGCGATTGTTGCGGCGATTGTCATCGGCCTGACAAACTGGACGCCGATTGATCCTTTGCTGTCGCTGCTGGTGGCGCTGCTAATCGGGGTTTCCGCTTTCCGCCTGATCCGCGAAACGGGACATATTCTACTCGAAGGCGCGCCCGCGGGTATCGATGTCGGCGAATTGTCAGCCGGCCTGAAAGAGGCCTCGCCATTGATCAAGGATGTCCATCACGTGCAGATCTGGCAGATAACGCCTGATCAGCCGCGACTGACGCTTCACGCCTGTGTTGAAAAGTCAGAGGATACCGCTTCAGCGCTGGAAGCGGTGAAAGACTTTCTTGACCGCAAATACAAGATTAAACAATCCACCATTCAGATTGAAATCGGTGCGGAATGCCCTGACCAGGGCCTCTCCGAAAAAGGCAAGGCCGCTGCAGCCAAAGAAAACTCGAACGTCAGCAGCCAGGTCTCCGGTTCGGCGACATTCGCCGCCCAGGAAAGCAGTTAAATAGCCGGTTTTGCAAGGTTATCCGGACGTTTTTTGGAGCTGCGCCAGTTTTTCTTGCGCAGGGCGATCAGGGCGTATCCGGTCTCGTGCACAACCTCGGGCGTCATCTTCATCAACGCCGCGATCAACGCAATGATCACCAGATATCCATCCCACATTTCCATCGACGTCGAAGCGCCGCCGACGGCGAAAACAGTCAGTGAGATTTGCGTGTGGTAAGCGAAGCTCCACTTCCATGGAGCTGTTCCAGACTTCTTGCCGCCAAGATAAAGTCGCCATGACATCGCCAGCGCACTCGCCAGCAGAGCAAGGTAAATCGCCAGCCCCACAAACCCGGCGCCGCCAAGAATTTCGAAATAGATACTGTGGGCCGCTTTGGCGCGCTCGGCTCGTTCCGGGTCAACAGAAACCGCGACTTCATGCTCATAAGAGTTTCGCAATCCCGCTCCAGTAACCGGATTGGCTTTTGCGAGCTTGTAATTGATAACCCACGCATCCACACGCCCCTGAAAGGATGCGTCTTTTCCAGCTTCCGTGATTGTCGTCATGCGTTCCGTCCATTTGGCCGGCATAAACGCAATCGTTGGCGCAAGGATGATGATAAGACCCACAAGGATCATGAACTTTCGTTGTGAGCGATACCAGAAGAATGCGCCAAAAGTTATAAGCGCCAGAAACGCGCCGCGTGAGTGAGTACCGATAATGGCGACCACTGTCAGGCAGAACAGACCGATCAGGCCGGCGCGCAGCCATGGCGCCGCTGACTGGTGACGCAAATAAAGGATCAGCGGTAGTATCGTCGCCGCAGCGATGCCGAAATGATTGTTATCTTCGAGCACTGTCTGCTCAAGCCCTTGCACGCGATACTGGCCCAACGTGACGAGGGTAAACAGGGCGCCTTTTGCGGCGAAAAAACCGATACTCGCCACCAGGGTCCATACCAGCGCATTGAAGCGTAATTTCGAAGACGCCATCTGCGCGCATAAGAGGACAAACAGCAGCGTTTTAATGAATCGGTCAAAATAGACGATGGAGTTTTGCGGGTCGAGAGAGAAACCCTGAGAAACCGTAAGCCAGCCCGCCAGCAAAATTATCAGCACCGTAATGATATCAAATCGAAACTTGGCGATTTCTCCGGAAACCACATAGGCGCCGACAGTGACGCCGGCGATGATGGTGTTCAACGGTATGTCGTAAACGCCATAGGCCAGCTGATGCGGGGTCATCAGGGTAAACCACGCCCAGGTCAAAAGCCCCGCATAAGGATAGCGCACCGCCGCAGTCAGGCAGACGCTTATAAAACCGAGGAGAATGATGTCTCGCATCGTCTTTGCGGCTCCGGGGGCCGGTCGTCACGTTCATGCCCTAACCCCCATATATATTCAAAGATCGGGCCGGAGGCGGCGTTTTCGCCCATCATGGTTAATGCAGCCGATTGTCCTTGACCAAATCACATCAACCGCCGCTTTGTCCCTGTGTTTCGTAAACGGCGCGGGCGATGGCGCGCGCCAGGCAATCGGCTGCGGCGGCGCCAATATGAGCGACCACGGCTGAGCGCGCTAAAGACCCGTCTTCCGGCATCTTATTTTTTGCTGTGGCGACGGCAAAAACAATATCGCCGTCAAATGGCGTGTGGGCGGGCCGCACCGCGCGCGCGATCCCGTCCTGGGCCATCATTGCGATGCGTTTCGCTTCAACGCTGTTCAGACCTGCGGAGGTGGCGACGATTGCGATGGTTGTATTGGCGCCGGCCTGCATTCTTTGTTGCAGGCGCGAATGGTCCGGAAAAGGATCGGCGCTGTCTTTTTGCGATGGCGGACGCTGACCGCCAAACTCATCGCCGAGTTCCCATGGCCAGGCGTAAAAGCTATTGCCGTCCGGCATATAGACTGACCCAACCGGATTCGCAGCGACGAGCGCGCCGACAACGATCCCGCCATCAAGACTGAGAGAAGATGAGCCGAGACCGCCGCGGTGAAGTCCGGCCATTGCGCCCCTGCCAGCGCCGACCGGCCCAAGATCGAAATCCGCATCAGCGCGCATACACGCATCGGCGCCCAATTTGCGATAGGGCGGCTCATCGCCCCATGCCTTGTCACCGTCATTGCCAAGGTCATGAAGCACCGCTGCGGGCACAATAGGAATCGGCGGTCCGCCTGCGGATATTTTCATGCCGACACCAGACCGGGAGAGCGCGCTTGATACGCCATCGGCGGCGGCGAGTCCAAACACCGAACCACCGGTCAGAACGATAGCGTCCGTCCGATCCACAAGGTTTTCCGGCGCCAGAACATCTGTTTCCCGTGAACCGGGCGCGCCGCCACGGACATCGACCGCACTGATAGAAGGGTTATCGCAACGAAGAACGGTGACGCCTGTCTTCACCGTCTCATCCGTCGCATTGCCGACGGTGACCCCGGGTACATCAGTGATCAGATTGCGGTCGCCCGGTCGGGGCATGACAGTCTCCTTGTGGATTGGCGTGAATGATAGGACGCGCCGGGGCTAGGGGGAAGCTTGCTCAAAATCTTTCATGACGGGCGCGGCGGCAAGCAGCTTTTTTGTGTATGGGTGCTCAGGCGCCTCAAATATGACTTGCGTTGCGCCTTGCTCTACAATGCGGCCAGCTTTCATCACCAGCAAACGATCAGTCACATCACGCACTACTGACAGGTCATGGGTGATGAAAAGATAGCTGACGCCCTTTTCTTCGGACAGCCTCATGAGAAGCTCAAGGACCCGGTTGCGGGAGGTTACGTCCAAAGCTGATGTCGCTTCGTCAAGAATAATAACCTCAGGTTCTGTAATTAATGCGCGTGCGATGGCGATACGCTGGCGTTGTCCGCCAGAAAAGGCATGCGGGTATCTGGCGGCAACGTCCGGCGTCAGATCAACGGCGCTTAGCGCTTTGGCGACCAGCTCCTTTTTCGACTTTTTGTCCAGTGGCGTCTCGAACAGACTTAACGGCTCTGCGATTATTTTGCCGATGGTTTGGCGTGGGTTGAAACTCGAATACGGATCCTGGAACACGATTTGGATTTTGCGGCGTAACACGCGTGTCGACGCGGCGTTTGGCGCAGGAAACGCCTTTCCGGCTATTTCAATTTTTCCATCTGACAGCGGCGTCAGCCCCAGTAGTGTGCGGGCGAATGTAGACTTTCCGCATCCGGACTCACCGACAAGCCCGATATTTTCGCCTTTGTGAATTTTCAGAGAAACGCCATCCACGGCGTGCAGGCGCCGCTTAGGCGCGAACAGTGACGCTCGTGGCAAAGGATATGCGCATACGACATCGCTTGCCGTCAAAACCGGCTTTGCATCGCCTTCGGATGGTCTCGGCTGTGTGCTTTTTGTCATCGGTTGCACAAGCAACTCTTTGACATCGTTGCTGGCGGCGTCACTAAAAAACATTTGCGAGGTCGCTTGTTCAATAATTCGTCCATCTTTCATCACTGCAATCCGGTCCGCCATATGACTGATGACAGCGAGGTCGTGGGTGATCAGTAACAGAGCCATATCGTCCTGACGGGCGAGTTCTTTAAGGAGAGCCAGGATATCTGCCTGCGTTGTCACATCAAGAGACGTCGTCGGTTCATCCGCAATCAGAATTTTCGGCTTCATCGCGATAGCGATCGCGATCACCACGCGCTGGCGCTGTCCGCCGGACAATTCGTGGGGTAGGCGCGCCGGTGATATGGTTTCAGGCGATAATCCTACGCGCGCCAGAAGATCGGCTGCCTGCCGCAGCGCGGTTGTTTTTGATGTGTCGCTATGGATCAGAATGGTTTCCGCGACCTGCGTTCCGATGGAATGCAAAGGATTGAGCGCAGTCATGGGTTCCTGAAACACCATGGCGATATCTCGGCCACGGATGGCGCACAGTTTGGCCTCTGACACGCTCGCCAGATTGTCGCCGCCAAGAAAGATGTCGCCTTGTATTTTTGAGCCTTCAGGCGCGAGGCGCATTGCGGCAAGGCCTGTCATGGATTTTCCCGATCCCGAGCGGCCCACAAGGCCGATGATCTGTCCTTGATCTATCGACAGATTGAGACGGTCCAGAATGACCTTTTCGCCAATGGTCAATGACAGGTCTTTGAATTGCAGCACATGCGTCATTTACGAGACGCCTTGATTGCGAGGATCGAGATGGCGGCGCAAACCATCGCCCAGCAAATTCATACCGAAGACAAAAATGAAGATCACCATTCCTGGAAACAGAACCAGCCATGGGGCGAAGTTGAACATGGTCTGGCTTTCCGCGAGCATACGCCCCCAGCTCGGCGTCGGCGGTTGCGCGCCGAGGCCCACATAGGAAAGGCCCGCCTCGGCGAGGATGCCAAGGGAGAATTGCACCGTTGCCTGAACAACCAACAGATGCACGATGTTTGGCAGGATATGTTCCAGCGAAATCTGAAAATGGTTTTTGCCGGCCGTTCGGGCGGCAAGCACATAACCGCCCTTCCACAACGGCAAGGCGGCGCCCCGTGCCAGCCGCGCAAATACAGGGATATTGAAAACCCCGATAGCGATAATGGCGTTGACGGCGCCGGGTCCGAAGACGGCGCTAATCAAAATCGCAACGATCAAAGAGGGAAATGCAAAGACCAGATCACTGCCGCGCATGATAACGTCGTCGATAATTCCGCCTCTGGCGGCGGCGAACAGGCCAAGCGGCGCGCCAACGCCGATACCGATGCCCACAGCGACCAGCGCAACGGCGATTGATACGCGAGCCCCGACCATGATCATTGAAAAGACATCCCGGCCGAGGTGGTTAGCGCCCATCCAGTGGCTGAATGATGGCGGCGAGAACCTTGCGGCGACGTTCAAGGCAGTGGGATCATGCGGCGTCCAGAAGAATGACAGGGTTGCCAGCGCGGCAACCGTCGAAACGATTACAGCGCCGACAAAAAATCCCAGCGTTATATCCGCGCCATTGAGCGCCGGCGCTTTCATCATCGGGCGCCCCGGTTGCGCAGTCGCGGGTCGGCAATGGCGTAGGCGAGATCGACCAGAAACGCGACAAAAATCACCGCGAAAACCAGAATAATCACGACGCTTTTTACAACGATCAAATCACGCTGAACGATACTCTGGAAAACCAGACGCCCAAGACCCGGTAGGTAAAAAACATTTTCGATAATCACGCCGCCGGCGAGGAGAAACGCAAATTGTAAGCCCAGGATCGTCAATGTCGGGATCAGCGCGTTGCGTAAAGCGTGCCTTTGCAATACGGCGTTAAAAGACAATCCTTTGGCGCGTGCGGTCCGGATATAATCGTCGTGCAGCGTATCGATAACAGAGGATCGCATGATCTGTGTCAGGATCGCCGCTTGCGGCAAGGCGAGGGCGATCGCCGGTAGAAAAAGCGCTTTCAGGGCGGGGAATGCGCCATCGCCCCAGCCGGGAAATCCGCCTGCGGAAAACCAGCGCAGCGTTGTGGCGAATACCATGACCATCAGAATTGCGAGCCAGAAATTCGGGATCGCGACGCTCGCCTGCGCCGCGCCCATCATGACTTTTCCGCTGGTTTTCTTGCGATGCGCGGCAGCGAAAAGACCGGCGGGAACGCCAATAGCTGTCGAGAGTCCGAAAGCCATCAGCGCAAGAGGCAGGGAAATCCAGATACGCTCCGCGATTAAATCGGCGACCGGTACGCGATAGGTGTAGCTGGTGCCGAAATCGCCGGTGATAAGCCCGCCTATCCAGTTAAAGTATCGTGCAAGCGCCGGTTGATCGAGGCCTAGTTCAGCTCTTACGGCGGCGACAGATGCGGGGTCAGCGTTGAGGCCCATCATGAACGCCGCCGGATCGCCGGGTGCGACTTCAAGCAGCAAGAAAACCACAATGGATGCGATCAAGAGCGACAGCGTCATTGACGCCGCACGGCCGAGCAGAAACGCAGGGCTAGCTCGGATGTAGAGGGCTGCGAAAGCAAACAGGCCGCCAATAAGCAGCATGGCGATGGCCATCATCGGCAACGCACTTCTGGGTTTGTCTTTGGCTGATAACGAAGCGCGACCGGCAACATCGGCTCTGGTGAAGTCGTTGGCCTGCAGCGGCGCATTCGCCCAGACGCCTGTCACGTCCTTTGACCACACGCCAATCTTTGGCGAGGATGCGACAAACACATTCACAGCATCATCGGCGAGTATTGTCTGCGCTGTCAGTAAAAGAGATTGCCGCCGCGTCGGATCACTTTCTCTTTGCAATTCAGCAATTACGCTCTTGAATGCGTCATTGCGATATTGAAAATAATAATCGTCCCGCGCGTAGATATCGATATCCAGCGGTTCGGTATGGGAAACGATGGTGAGGTCAAACGCTTTGTTGGCGAATACCTGGTCGAGCCACTGGGCCCATTCGATTGTACGAATACTGACATTGACGCCAGCAGCTTCAAGTTGCGCGGCGACGACTTCGCCGGCGCGCCGCGCATAAGCCGGCGGCGGCAGGCTCAGCGTCGTTTTAAAACCGTTTGGGTATCCGGCGTCAGCCAGGAGTTGTCGCGCCTTGCCCGGATCGAACGCATAAAGCGCCGACAAGTCCGTATAGGCCGGATGGTGCGGCGGGAAATGGCTGCCGATAGGCGTTCCAAATCCGAACAGAGCCGCATCGATCACCGCCCGTTTATCGATTGCATGGCTGAGCGCCCGTCTGACGCGCAGATCATCAAAAGGCGCCTTGCCATTATTAATGGCGACCAGCATCTCACCCTCGCCGGTGCCAAAAAGTATATTGAACCGTGCGTGCCGCCGAATGAGCGCAAGGTTTTCAGCCGCCGGATAATTCGGGAACCCGTCCACATCGCCCGCCATGAGGGCGGCGAACGCAGCGGTCGGATCGGGTATGAACATAAAATCAAGCTGATCCAGCTTCGCAGGCTCGCCCCAGTATTCCTCATTGCGCACAAGCGTTACAGAGGCGCCCTTGCGCCAGCGTTCAAATTTAAAAGGGCCAGTGCCGACTGGCGTATTTGAGTTTGCAGCGGCGCTTTCAGGAGCGACAATCACCGCGTCGCCCCAGCCAAGATAAGTAGTGAAAGCGCCGAGAGGTTCTATCAGTTCGAGTTCAACGATATCTGCTGATAACGCTTCAACGCGTTTAATCTTTTCAAAGACCGTACGCTGGGCGTTCGCGCTGTCCGGCGCACGGGCGCGATTAAGCGTGAACACCACATCATCTGCATCAAAACTGGAACCGTCGTGAAAATAGACGTTCTCGCGTAAACGAAACTGATAAATGATGCCATCATCGGAAACAGTCCAGGCGCTTGCCAATGCCGGCGCGACCGTTCCGTCCTCGTTGATGCGGGTCAGCCCTTCGAACACATTGGCGTAGACAATTTCATCGATAGCGGCGGCTGCGCCGCTGGTCGGGTCCAGGTTGGGGGGCTCGAGTTGAACGCCGATGCGCAAGGGCCCGTCGGCAAACGCGCCGGTTGAGACGGCGCTAATGGCAAGCACAAGACTTAACAGGAAGAATAACGCCCAGCTATTCTGACGTTTTCGGATCGCACAGTGATTTGCGGGCATTCGCTTTTTTAACCTGACGAATAGTTTCGTGCGACCTTCAAAGATGCGTGGCGATATTTCTACCCTATCAGAATTCCTCGTATTTTCAAAAGCTTATATGTATATAAGAAAGCAACAGTTCGACTTCAGGAGGCTTGATGGCAAGCTATGTAATCTTCGGCGCCGGGCGTGTCGGCGTCAGTATGGCGTCGTATCTCGAACATTTGGGGCACAAGGTCAGTCTGATCAGCCGGGAACAGGCTGAACAGCACAAGCCAGAATGTGAACAACTGATTGCGGAAGCAGACATCATTGCCGCCGCTGTCCCGGATGATAAACTGGATGCGTGGCGTGAGACGTGGCGCGCGAAAATCGGCAGCAAAACCACAATTCATTTTTCCGGCGCCGTCAGCATTGACGGCATGCACAGCTTCCACCCGCTATATTCTTTTCCGAGATTGGCTTTACCCGTAACAAAAATGAAAGAGATCGCGTTTGCCTGCCCTGTGGGCGGTCCTTCGTTTAGTGATATTTTTCCGCAAGCGCCTAATCCGTATTTTGAAATCTCGGCTGAAGACCGGGCGCGTTATCATGCCCTTGCAGTCTTAAGCGGAAACCTGGCGAGCTTTATCTGGAATGAAACTGCAAATGAATTTGCCGCACTAACAAACACGCCGCCAGACAAAATACTTCAAAGCTATCTGGGCAGCATCGTAGACAGATTTATTGAGAGCCCGATGTCCTCTCTCACGGGCCCCGTCGACAGGCGGGACCGGCGTACAGTGGGGAAAAATCTCGACGGCCTGGCGGCGAGCCCGAAACTCAAGGGTCTTTACCAGGCGTTCCTGGATGCGGCATGGCCTGATTATGATGAAGACAAAAACGCTGGAAAATCAAAATAGACGGTCCTGGCGCTCATTGAATAAGCCTATCGATCGAATTGTCTTTCGCCATGATTGCGACAGTGGGCGTGTGCTCTTTCGCTTCGTCATGGGACATATGCGCGAAGCTTGTTATGATAACGGTGTCGCCTTTCTGAAAATGGCGCGCGGCCGCCCCGTTCACGGCGATTGCGCCAGAGCCGGGCTCGCCGGGAATGACATAAGTGATAATTCGGGAGCCGCTCGAAACATTCCATATGTGCACTTCTTCGCCGACAAGCAGGCCGGTAGCGTCAAGAACCTCTCTGTCAATCGCAACGGAACCTTCATAATGAAGGTCGCACTCGGTAACCGTCGCGCTGTGCAGCTTGACGCGCATCATGGAAAGTAACATCGTTTTTTCTCCTTAACCTCGAGGCCATCACACGTAAACAATTGCATGAGCCCTAAACAATCTTAACTCGCCCCACATGATTATCTGCAAGACGAAACCTGAACTTCGAAAAACGCTTCAAGGCATGCGAGACGCGGGCGATCGCATCGGCGCTGTACCGACGATGGGCGCGCTTCACGATGGGCATCTGTCGCTGGTCAACAAAGCAAAAGCCATAGGCGCGCGTACCGTTGCGACGATATTTGTAAATCCTCTTCAATTCGGCCCTAACGAAGACTTTGCCGATTATCCGCGCACCATGGACCGCGATCTTGAACTGCTCGAAGCGCAAGGGTGCGATGTCGTTTTTACGCCAGTGGGAACCGGTCTGGTTCCGCCTGACTTCTCGACGAAAATTTCGGTAGCGGGCGTTGGCGAAGATCATTGCGCCAACTCGCGGCCGCAATTTTTCGACGGCGTTGCGACAATAGTAACGAAACTTTTGATTATTCTATCTCCGGATTTTGCCGTGTTTGGCGAAAAGGATTATCAGCAACTGATGGTTATTACGCGGCTCGTGCGCGACCTTGATCTTGATGTCGAAATCATCGGCTCGCCGACTGTAAGAGAGAATGACGGCCTCGCCCTGTCATCGCGCAATCAGTATCTCTCATTCGAAGAGCGCTCAATCGCGCCCAAACTTTATGAAACATTGAATCTTTCTGCTGAAAAAGTCGCCTCAACCGGTGCGGTGTGGACTGACATTCGGGACTGGGCGACGTCGCGCCTTTTAAACGCCGGCTTTTCAAGCGTTGATTATGTAAATCTCGTCGATGCACAATCGCTTTCCCATATCGCTGTTGCTGATCGCCCGGCACGCCTTCTTGCGGCGGCCTGGATCGGCAAAACACGCTTGATTGACAATATTCCTATTGCTGGCCAGCCTTCTTGATCGGCAAGGGCGTAGCTGGCTTATCAGCAGAATAGGTTTCCGCCGCCGATGGGAAGGTTCCGGTGCGCACTTCGCTGGCGTAGTCAGAAACCGCCGCGGAAATGACGCTGCGTAAATCTGCGAATTTCCTTACGAATTTCGGCGTTCGCTCGAACATGCCAAGCATATCTTCCGTGACGAGAACCTGACCGTCGCAGGTTGGCGAGGCGCCAATGCCTATCGTGGGAATATCGATCTCTTCAGTTATTTCAGCTGCAAGAGACTCTACGACGCCTTCTAACACAACAGAAAATGCGCCTGCATTCGTAACAGCCTGCGCGTCTTCCTTAAGAGCCAGACATTCTTCGTCGGTTTTGCCGACAATACGATAACCGCCCGTGGCTCTGACCGCCTGGGGGCGCAGTCCGATATGCGCCATGACAGGCACGCCGCGGTTCACCAGAAACTCGATGGTCGGCGCCTGTGTTACGCCGCCTTCGATCTTGACGGCGTCGGCGCCGGTTTCTTTCAATATACGGCTTGCCGTCTGATAGGCTTGTTCCGGGCTTGCCTCAAAACTGCCAAACGGAACGTCGATCACCAGTAGCGCTTTCAAGTTGGCGCGAGCAACCGACCGGCCGTGGAAAATCATGTCATCAACCGTGACGGGGATGGTCGTGTCATGACCATGAAGCACCGTTCCGACAGAATCGCCAACCAGAATGACATCGACATGGGGGTCCAGTATTTCCGCCATCAGCGCCGTATAAGCGGTAAGACAGGTAATCCGTTCACCGCCTTTCTGGGCGCGAATGGAAGCGATGTTGCGTTTACGAGAAGGGCGAATAGCAGACATAGGTCAATCCTCTTGTGAGCCTGCGAGCGGCGCCAGGACAATCCGTTTAAGGTCCTGCGAAATCCCGATATATGCGCTCGATAAGATGCTATGGGCATGCGCGGTCAACTGCTCATCGCCAATACCCTGCCAGCAAAGGCGGTAAAAAGACATCAGGGGTTTCATTCTGGCGTCGAACTCGCTCGGCTGCGAAGCGCAATGGCGTCATTTTTCTCGACGCTAAGGCGACTCCCGCGGGTTGCGACGGCGCGCCCTATAGCGTCATTTTTCTCGACGCCAAGGCGTTCCCGGTCCGCACTCTGAACACCTGCTTTCGCAGGCGGCCAATGTTCTCGGCATCGAGCGCTATCCGTTTCGCAAAAGGCAATCTAGAGCACGGACTGCGCAAATTCAACTGAAATCAATGTGATGTGAGCCTATAGGCTTGGCAGATTCAGGCCGTTTTCGCGCGCGCAGTCCCTGGCGATGTCATAACCGGCGTCCGCATGGCGCATCACGCCCGTCGCCGGATCGTTCCACAGGACGCGTTCGAGGCGCCGGGCGGCGTCATCAGTTCCGTCAGCGCAGATCACCATGCCGGAGTGCTGTGAAAAGCCCATGCCGACGCCGCCGCCGTGATGGAGCGAGACCCAGGTTGCGCCGGACGCCGTATTCAAGAGGGCATTCAATAGCGGCCAGTCGGAAACAGCGTCGGAGCCATCCTTCATGGCTTCGGTTTCCCGGTTGGGCGAGGCGACCGAACCGCTGTCGAGATGGTCGCGGCCAATTACGACGGGGGCGGAGAGTTCGCCGGACTTGACCATCTCATTGAAGGCGAGACCAAGACGGTGTCGTTGACCAAGCCCCACCCAGCAGATGCGCGCCGGCAGTCCCTGAAAGGCGATACGCTCGCGCGCCATATCCAGCCAGTTATGAAGATGCTGATCATCCGGGATAAGCTCTTTAACCTTGGCGTCGGTCTTGTAGATATCTTCCGGATCGCCTGAGAGCGCCGCCCATCGAAACGGCCCGACCCCCCGACAGAAAAGCGGGCGCACGTAGGCCGGGACAAAACCCGGGAAGTCGAAAGCGTTTTCCAAGCCTTCTTCCTTGGCGACCTGACGAATGTTGTTGCCATAATCGAGCGTCGGAATGTCAGCGTTCCAGAAATCCAGCATCGCCTGGACATGAACCTTGATGGAGGCGCGTGCGGCGCGTTCAACTTCTTTAGGCGCGCTTTCGCGCTTCTCGCGCCATTCAGCGACGGTCCATCCTTGCGGCAGGTAACCGTTGATTACATCATGTGCCGAGGTTTGATCCGTGACGATGTCAGGCCTTACGCCGCGCCTGACCAGCTCAGGAAAGACATCCGCGGCGTTGCCGAGGAGGCCGACGGACTTCGCCTCGCCCCCCTTTGTCCAGCGCTCAATCATTTCCAGCGCTTCATCAAGAGATGTCGCTTTTTCATCGACATATTTGGTGCGCAAGCGAAAATCGATGCTCTCTTCATTGCATTCCACAGCAAGACAGGAGGCGCCGGCAAGCACAGCGGCGAGGGGCTGCGCACCCCCCATGCCGCCAAGGCCGGCAGTCAGAATCCATTTGCCGCTAAGATCGCCATTGTAATGCTGACGGCCGGCTTCCTTGAATGTTTCATAGGTGCCCTGAACAATGCCTTGGCTGCCGATATAAATCCACGAGCCGGCCGTCATCTGGCCGTACATCATCAGACCTTTGCGGTCGAGCTCATTAAAATGATCCCATGTCGCCCAGTGGGGGACAATGTTGGAATTGGCGATGAGCACGCGCGGCGCATCTTTATGGGTTTTAAAAACGCCAACAGGCTTGCCCGATTGAACAAGCAGGGTTTCGTCTTCGTTGAGGTCTTTCAGGCTCCCAACAATATGGTCAAAATCGTTCCAGGTGCGCGCAGCGCGCCCAATCCCGCCATAGACGACAAGTTCATGCGGGTTTTCCGCCACGTCCGGATCGAGATTGTTCATCAGCATGCGCATCGGCGCTTCCGTAGTCCAATGCTTTGCCGTAATGTCGGAACCGTGCGGCGCCCGAACCGTGCGGGCGTTATGGCGTGGGTTGGTCATCTACTGTTCCTGTTCGTGATCTTTGTTTTTTCTGAGGAAGTGCCGATGGATTAAAAATGCCACTAGAATAAGCGAAATAGCACTCAACCAATAAATTTGTTCAAGAATAGATGCGACAAGCACTAGGCATCCCATTAAGACAATCCCGATCTTACTTAGTATGAAACCTTTCGGAGGCGGTCGGCGCATTCTACGCTCCTTTTAGATCTGTAAGGTGACGTGTGCCCTAAACCCTTTTGGCATGTTGCCTTTGTAGATAATTTCGGCTGCGTTCGCTAAATCATCAGCCATAAAACGGTCTTCCGCGAGCGCTGGAATATCTTTGCGGAGTTTTGCAATTATTTCCTGCAACGCCGGACTGGTTTTCAGCGGCGCTCGAAACTCAACGCCTTGTGCAGCGGTGAGAAGTTCAATCCCGACGATCCGCATCAGGTTAGCGTTCATTTGTCCCAAACGCCGCGCGCCATGGCACGCCATGGAGACGTGATCTTCCTGATTGCAGGAGGTTGGCGTTGAATCGATAGAACAGGGATTGGCGAGGTGTTTGTTTTCGGACATCAGCGCGGCGGAGGTGACTTCCGCGATCATGAAGCCTGAATTCAGGCCCGGTTCCGGCGTCAGAAATGCAGGCAGCCCATAGGAGAGTGTCGGGTCGACCATAAGCGCGATGCGCCGCTGAGCGATGGACCCGATTTCCGCAATCGCCAGTGCGATCTGGTCGGCGGCGAAGGCGACGGGCTCTGCGTGGAAATTGCCGCCGGAGATGATTGAACCGTCATCAAAGACCAGCGGATTGTCGGTCGCCGCATTCGCCTCGATTTGGAGGGTTCTCGCCGCCTGGCGGAGAAGGTCGATGCAGGCGCCCATAACCTGCGGCTGACAGCGAATGCAATAGGGGTCCTGCACCCGTTCGTCATCGGCGCGATGGCTTTCCCTGATCTCGGACCCGTCCATGACGGCGCGCAGGAACTGCGCCGCATCAATCTGCCCCTGATGTCCGCGTACGGCATGTATGCCCTCGCGGAATGGCGCCGCGGAGCCCATTGCAGCGTCGGTCGAAAGCGCGCCGGTAACAAGCGCGGATTGCATCGCGCGCCAGGCGTCGAAAAGGCCAATTAACGCCAGTGCAGTTGAAACCTGCGTGCCGTTGATAAGAGCGAGACCTTCCTTAGGACCCAACGTCAACGGTTTCATGTTGGCGGCGGCGAGGGCGTTCTTCGCCGACATCCTGTCGCCGCGAAACCATGCCTCGCCTTCGCCAAGCATCACCGCCGCCATATGCGCGAGCGGCGCGAGATCGCCTGATGCGCCGACGGAGCCCTGGCAGGGAATGACCGGCGTGACGTCCCGCTCAAGCATTGTCTCAAGTTGACTGACAACGCCCGGTGATACGCCTGAGGCGCCGCGCCCGAGCGAGAGCAGCTTCAACGTCATGACCAGCCGCGCAGCCGGAACGTCGAAAGGTTCGCCGACACCGGCGCAATGCGAGAGGATCAGATTGCGCTGAAGAGTGGCGACGTCTTTCGGCGCGATGCGTTTGTTCGCGAGTTTCCCGAAACCGGTATTCACACCATAGACGGGATCTGTCCCTTGCGCCGCCGCGGTCAGGATCGCCGCGGAACCCTCCATAGCGGCGCTGCAGGCGCTATCCAGACGGGCGGGCGCGCCGTTTCGATAAATGTCTTCAAGCGTCGCCAGCGTGGTCTCGCCGGGGGTCAGGGTGATCGTCATGACTTTCCTGCAAATATCCGCTTTTTCAGCGGGTTATAGCCGATAAAATAGCTGAGTTCCGAAGGGTGGCCAACGTTCCAGGCGGCCAGATCGGCGGCTTTGCCAACCTCAATGGTTCCGGTTTTCTCGTGAAACCCTAGCGCCTTAGCGGCGTTTCTCGTGACGCCCGCAAGCGCTTCTTCCGGCGTCAGTTTGAAAAGCGTCGCGGCCATATTCATCGCGAGCAGTAAAGATGTCAGCGGTGACGTGCCGGGGTTGCAATCGGTCGCTACCGCGATGGCGACGCCCGCTTTGCGAAGCGCCTCAATGGGCGGAACTTTTGTTTCCCGCAAGGCGTAAAATGCGCCGGGCAGCAGAACCGCAACTGTGTTCGCCGCCGCCAGGGCGTTGGCGTCTTCCGGCCGCAGATACTCAAGATGGTCGGCTGACAGCCCTTGAAAACCTGCGGTGAGCTTGGCGCCGCCCTGATCCGACAATTGCTCTGCATGGAGCTTTATCGGCAAGCCGAGTGCGCCCGCCTTTTCAAATACGCGTTGGATTTGCGCTGGCGTAAAGCCAATTGTCTCGCAGAACCCGTCAACGGCATCCGCCAGTCCGGCGTCATGCGCAGCAGGCAGAATCTCATTGCAGACATGGCTGATATAATCGTCGGGCCGGTTTTCAAATTCCGGCGGGACAGCATGCGCCGCAAGTAAGGTCGTTTTGACCCGGATTGAACGATGTTCTTCGAGCCGCCGCGCCGCCCGCAGCATTTTCAATTCAGAATCGAGATCAAGCCCGTAACCCGATTTGATCTCAATCGTGGTGACGCCTTCCGCAATCAATGCGTCAAGACGCGGCAAGGCCGTTTCAATCAATTCATCTTCGCTTGCGGCGCGGGTCGCTTTGACCGTTGAGATAATCCCGCCGCCGGCGCGGGCGATTTCTTCATAGCTTTTGCCTGACAAACGCGCCTCAAACTCACGGGCGCGATTGCCGCCGAAGATGAGATGCGTGTGACAGTCAATAAGCCCCGGCGTAATGAGTGCGCCGTCAAGGTTCGTCACCGATGTCGCCAGCGTCTCCGGCCGGCCCGGCAAATCCGCCATTTCCCCGGCCCAGACGATATCGCCGTCTTTCAGGCCAACGCCGCCATGCTCGATCAGGCCATAGGGCGCGGCCGCCTTTTCGGCCATGGTCGCGACACGCGCCTCTATCCAGAGCGAATCCCACATCAGCAGTCGTTCTCTCATCCCTCTGGAGCCGGTATAGACAGTCGCGAGGAGCTTGTGAACAAAGGCTGGAAAATAGCCGGATCAGCATTTCAGGCGCGGCGCTCTGACCCTTTGTGGCGACGCCCGGCTTCAGGCATAAGGCGGGTCTCATGATCCCTGAACTTGGACAGTTTGTACTCATTCTGGCGCTGATGATGGCGTGCCTTCAGGCGCTGTTGCCAATGGTTGGCGCTGCGCGGGGCGACGCAGCGGTCGCCGGGGCCGCGCGCCCGCTGGCCATTGCGCAGTTCATTCTCATCGCGCTTGCCTTTGTGGCCCTGAGCTGGGCCCACGCTCAATCCGATTTTTCTGTCGCCAATGTCGTTGCAAACTCTCACAGCGCTAAGCCATTCGTATACAAATTAACTGGCGTATGGGGCAATCATGAAGGCTCGATGCTTCTGTGGGTGCTGATCCTGGCTGGGTTTGGCGGCGTGTTGGCGAGCGGCGCATCGGAAGACAAGCTTTTACAGGCTCGGACATTAGGCATTCAGGGCGCCGTTGCGGCGGCGTTCCTTGCATTCGTGATTTTTACTTCAAACCCCTTTGCGCGAATTTTCCCTGCGCCGGCGGATGGGATGGATCTCAACCCATTGCTTCAGGACCCGGGCCTGATTATTCACCCGCCGTTTTTGTATCTCGGCTATGTCGGCTTTTCGATTGTGTTCGCCTTTGCGGTCGCAGGGCTGATTTCCGGTAAGGTCGATCAGGCATGGGCGCGGGCGGTGCGTCCATGGGCGCTTGCCGCATGGGTATTCCTCACCATCGGCATTACCCTCGGCAGTTGGTGGGCTTATTATGAACTTGGATGGGGCGGCTTCTGGGCCTGGGACCCGGTTGAGAATGCGTCTTTCATGCCCTGGCTTGCGGGGACGGCGTTTATTCATTCCGTGCGTGTCCTTGAAAAACGCGGCGCGTTAAAAGTCTGGACGATCCTGCTGGCGATTTCAGCGTTTTCCTTAAGTCTTATCGGCACCTTTCTGGTTCGCTCAGGGATTCTGACCTCGGTTCACGCCTTTGCGGTCGATCCGGAACGGGGCGTCTTCATTCTCGCAATCCTGAGCCTGGTGATCGGCGGTTCATTGCTTTTGTTTGCTTTGCGTGCGCCGCTGCTGACGTCGAAGGCCGGGTTCGCACCGGTCAGCCGGGAAGGGGCGATCCTCGCCAACAATATCCTGATGAGCGTTTCGTGCATCACGGTTTTTGTCGGCACCTTCTATCCGCTCTTTTACGAAATCGTCAGCGGCGGCAAGCTTTCCGTAGGCGCGCCATACTTCAACGCCACCTTCCTGCCGTTGATGGGCATATTGTTTTTTATCATTGCGCCGGCGGCGATGCTGGCATGGAAACGCGACACGATCCGGCCGGCGCTGATGCGGCTGTGGCCGGCGGCGCTTGTCGCTGTGTTTTTACTGACGCTTGCGTTGTTTCTGACCTGGCCAAAGCATGTCGCGGCGGCCTTTGGCGCCGGGCTGGCAGGCTGGACCATGGTTGGGGTCATCATTGATCTAGCACGGCGCACCAGCGTTCGCGCCTCAGGGCTGAGCGGCGCATTTAAGAAACTTGTTGATCTGCCGCGCCCATATCTTGGCATGTCGGCGGCGCATTTCGGGATTGCGATTGTGGCGATTGGCGTTCTCGGCGCCGGCGTTTGGCGTACGGAAGAAATTCTGTTCATGAAGCCGGGAGAGACGATTTCCGTTGGCGGTTACGATATTGTTCTAAATCAGATTACGGAACGCGAAGGCCCGAACTTTCTTTCAGAAACGGCGCGTTTCGATGTGAACAAAGATGGTGAAATCCTGCGCATGCTCGATGCGGAACGTCGGTATTATCCCGTGCGCGGCATGCAGACGACCGAAGCAGGAATATGGACAAGCCTTAGAGGCGATCTCTACCTGACCATTGGCGCGCCAAATGAAGATGCAGGCCATGCTGTGCGCGCCTGGTATAACCCGTTTGCGGTCTGGCTCTGGATTGGCGGCGGTCTGATCGCATTCGGCGGGGTCATTGCCGCCCTGCCGCGCCCGGCGCCGAGTTCGCGCCGACAGGAGAGGCCGGAATTGGCCAAGGCGCACGGATGAACCGGCTGGTTTTTATTCTGCCGCTGACGGCGTTTGTCGCTTTGCTGGCTTATTTCTCCATCGGCCTTCAACGCGACCCGTCGGCGATCCCGAGCGTGTTGATTGACAAGCCCGCACCGCAATTCGATCTGCCGGCGATTGAAGGGCGAGCCACCGGGTTGTCTACAGAGGATTTGAAAGGCGATGTCAGCCTCGTCAATTTTTTCGGCTCATGGTGCGTCTCCTGCCGTATTGAGCACCCATTGTTGATGCAGCTCTCGCAAGCCGGCGAGATTCCGATCTATGGCATTGACTGGAAAGACCCGCCAGGCGCCGGAACCGCATGGCTTGAGCGGCATGGCGATCCGTATACGAAGGTCGGCGACGATGCTGACGGTCGCGTTGCGATAGATTTCGGCATCACCGGTGCGCCAGAAACGTTCATTATCGATCGCAACGCCCGCATTCGTTATAAATATGCTGGCCCGATCACACCGCAAATCTGGGAAGAGAATCTGGCGCCTGTCATTCAACAGTTACGGAACGAGGAATAACGCTATCGTGCTTCGTTGTAACATCTCTGATTTATCAATCAAACGCCCAGTTTTCTTGATTGCGGCCATATTGCTTATCGTCATGACGTCGCCGGCATTCGCTGTTGAACCGGACGAAATTCTTGATGACCCGGCGCTGGAAGAACGTGCGCGTGAGATCAGCCGTGAATTGCGCTGCGTTACATGCCAGAGCCAGAGCATCGATGATTCCAATGCGCCTCTGGCGAAAGATTTGCGCCTTGTTGTGCGCGAAAGGGTTGTCGCCGGCGACAGCAATGATGAAGTGATCGCATATGTCACCGAACGTTATGGCGACTATGTGCGCCTGAAACCGGAACTTCGCAGCGACACGATGCTTTTATGGCTGACCCCCCTGCTGGCGCTCGGGGCGGCGCTCCTCGCCGCATTTTTCTATTTTCGTCAGCTGAAACAGCCAGGCGATGACGATATGGAAGAAGATTTAAGCTAGATGCTGTTCTGGATTGCCATTCTTCTTGTTTCTCTCGTCACCGTGATCGGCGTTGGCGCGCCATTAGTGCGTATCCTTTCCTCAAACCAGGAAACGGAAGAAAAAAAATCTGTAAGCGGATTCAGGATGGCGTCGCTTATCCTGCTGGTTGCAGCGCCGATCGCCGCGGCGGCGATATATATGACGGTTGGAGCGCCTTACAGCTTAGCGCCTGAATTTGAGATGAGGCTGGCGGCGGCGCAACAATCGCCAACGGAGGCGATTGAAGCGATGCCGGCGGAAGAGCGCGCCGCCATGATCGAAAGCATGGTCTCGGGGCTTGCCGCGCGCCTTGAAGAAAACCCTGACGATCCGGACGGATGGCGCATGCTGGCGCGATCCTATGGCGCGCTTGGCCGCGCCGCTGAAAGCGCCGACGCTTACCGCCAGCTTGTCGCCCGCGCGCCTGACGCCAGCGCCGAGGACTGGCGTAACTACGCGACCGCCATGCTTGCCGCGCGCGGTCCCGGGCCTGGACCTTATAGCAAAGTGTTTCTGGATGCGTTGAAGACCCTGCAAGGTTTTAACGAAGATGACCCCCTGGCGCTGTTTTACCTGGGGCTGGTTGCCCGCGAAGAGGGCGATGCGGCAGGGGCGCTTCAGCATTGGCGGCGACTGGCGGCCACCCTGCCGGAGGATGCCCCGATCAAGCCGCAACTCCAGGGCCTGATTGATGAGGCCGAAGCGGAGACAGGCGCGCAATAGCCCGCGGCGCAAGATTTGCTCTTAACGTAGTGGATTAAGCGTTCTCGCAGAGCGTTAAGTTGGGGTATGGTCGGTATTGACCGGTAAGGCAGGCGAATATGATCCGGAAATCAGTCGTTAAATCAGCTGTATTCACCGCAACAGGCGGGCTCACGCTGTTATGCGCCGCGAATGCGGCGACATTTGATACGAATAAAGTCTCATTTCGGGACATTACAGGATCCGTCGAGATCGTGACGACCAGCGGAGAGGAGACCGATGTCACCATCCGTCAGGGGAAGGAATATCACCGGGTTGTTCTCAGTGAGAAGGACGGTATTCTTCTGATCGAAGGAGAACCGTGGCGCAATGACGAATTTAGAGATTGCTGCAATACGCGCATCAATCGCGAATTCCATCCGCGGGAAGGGCGCACGCTGTCCACCGGCGCCCGTGCTGACGAAGATTTCTTTACGGACTACCCGACGATTGTCGTTTCTATGCCGTTCAAAGGCGATGTCAGCTTTACGGACGCCCGTATGAAACTGGACATGGACCGTCTCGACGGCGCCTTGTCTCTCGACGCCTGTTATGTCTATGGCGAGGTTGGCGATGTCGATGAGGCCGTTGTCGGCGTGATCGACGGCAGCCGACTGGTGATGGGCAATGTCGGCTCCGGTCTGGAAATCGACGTGTCCGGCGACGCCGACGTCATGGCGGGCGACGCAGTAATTGTGGATGTCGACATCAGCGGATCGGGCGATGTAATCCTTGGCGATGTCAGCGGCATGCTGGATGTGTCGATCGCGGGATCGGGCCTGGTTCGCTCAACACGCCTCGATGGTCCGCTGACCGCCCGGATCGCGGGCTCCGGCGCTGTCGCGGTAAAAGCCGGGCGCGCCGACAGGCTTCGCGCGATAATCGACGGCTCCGGCGGCGTTTATTTTGACGGAAGCGCGACACAGCCCGAACTGCGCCTGTCCGATTCAAGCGAAGTGCAAATGCAATCGGTCGATGGGCGGATCAGCCGTTATGGCAAAGGCGCCGTCTATGTGGGCGGCGAGCGCGTCGCGCTGGACCGCTAGAGCGCCTTGAAAAGCAGGTGATCCGGTTACGCCTTCATCCTGAGGGAGCCCCAATACTACTTTGAGGCTCGTCTCGAAGGACGAAGAAATTTTTGCTCCTCAGGGTGAAGGCGTGAATCAACGGTCGGACAGGATGCTCTAAACTTTATCGCCTTGCTTCACGCTCATGCAGTGAGATGTAATCGCGCTTTGGCGCCCCGGTATAAATTTGCCGAGGGCGTCCGATTTTCTGATTTGGGTCTTCGATCATCTCTGACCACTGTGCAATCCAGCCGACAGTTCTCGCAAGCGCAAACAGCACGGTGAACATATCCGTCGGGAAACCGAGCGCGCGAAGCGTGATGCCTGAATAAAAATCGATATTCGGATAAAGCTTCTTCTCGACAAAATACTCGTCTTCCAATGCGATCCGTTCGAGTTCCATCGCAACCTGAAGAAGCGGTTCATCCTTGACGCCGAGCGCATCCAGCACTTCATGACAGGCATTGCGCATCACCTTGGCGCGCGGGTCGTAGTTCTTGTAAACACGGTGTCCAAAGCCCATCAGGCGGAATGGGTCATCCTTGTCTTTTGCGCGCTTGATATATTCCGGAATACGGTCAAGCGTGCCGATTTCCTCAAGCATGTTGAGCGCGGCTTCATTGGCGCCCCCATGGGCCGGTCCCCAAAGAGAGGCGATCCCCGCTGCGATACAGGCAAACGGGTTGGCGCCGGACGACCCGGCAAGGCGCACCGTAGACGTTGACGCGTTTTGCTCGTGATCCATATGCAGGATAAAAATCTTGTCCAGCGCGTCACACAGAACTGCATTGCACTCATATTCTTCCGGCTGAACCGCAAAACACATGCGCATGAAATTTGATGTGTAGTCGAGGTCGTTGCGCGGGAAAACGAAGGACTGTCCGATTGAATATTTATACGCCATCGCTGCGATCGTCGGCATTTTCGCGATCATGCGATGAATGGCGATCAGCCGCTGCTTGGGATCGGAGATATCTGTTGAGTCATGATAAAATGCGGAAAGGGCGCCGACGACGCCGACCATAATCGCCATCGGGTGAGCGTCACGCCGGAACCCGCTGTAAAAATTCTTCAGCTGTTCGTGCACCATCGTGTGGCGCGTAATCGACGTATCAAAGCGTTCGCGCTCATCAGCGCCGGGCAGCTCGCCATTCAAGAGCAAATAGGCGACTTCGAGGAAGTCAGAGTTTTCAGCAAGCTGATCAATCGGATAGCCGCGATATAGCAAAACGCCTTCATCGCCGTCGATATACGTTATTTTGGATTCGCAGCTCGCCGTTGAGGTAAAACCGGGATCGAAAGTGAAAGCGTCGGTTTTCTTGTAGAGCGCCCGGATATCGACAACATCTGGTCCGTGGGTCGCCTTGAAAACGGGAAAGTCATGACTTTCGCCATTAACCGTAAACGTGGCGGCGCCGGATTCGTTCAAGTCGCTTTTCATTGATCAGCCTTTTCTTCCGCAATGGGGTCGGTTCATGTTGCACTGCACATAGTAATTTTATTATCAACGAGTTTCCAGACCTTTAGTCAGCAAATCTGGTCACGAATACGGGCCAGAACCTCGTCTTTTCCAAGGGCGAACAGGACCTCAGCCAGTCCTGGCGAGGGCCTGCCGCCGGTCAAGGCGGCCCTTACCGGCGCACCGATTGCGCCAAAGCCGACATTTCGGTCGGCTGCGAGCGTTTGCAAGCGCTTTTCAAGCGTTTCTGTGGACGCCCATGCGTCCTTTTGCGCAAGCGTTTCCGTGACAGCTTCAAGCATCCCGGTCGCACCGTCTTTCTTCAGGGGCTTTGCCGCTTTGCCCTCGATTGCGAGCGGGCGCTTGATAAACAAAAACTCACCTGCTGTGGCGACATCGCGTAGCGTCGCGCAGCGCGTTTTTAAAAACGGCGCAGCGCGCATCAGGCGGTTTGTCAGTTCGTCATCAAGAATAATTCCGGCTTCTTTGAGGAAAGGGATCGCCTGTTCAACGAAGTCGCGATCCGTCAACGCCGCGATGTAGTGCGCATTGGTATGATTGAGTTTGTCGAGATCAAGCCGCGCCGGCGCCTTGTTCACTTTGGTTGTATCAAACCATTCGACGGCCTTGTCCCGGGGAATGATTTCGTCATCGCCATGGGACCAACCAAGGCGCAAAAGATAATTCGCCAAGCCGTCCGAAAGATAGCCCATATCGCGATAGGCTTCGACGCCGAGAGCGCCATGCCGTTTGGAAAGTTTTGCGCCGTCCGCGCCGTGAATCAGCGGGACATGTGCAAAGACCGGAACTGGCCAGCCGAGCGCTTCATAAATCTGTTGCTGGCGCGCGGCGTTGTTCAAATGATCGTCGCCGCGGATGACATGCGTCACGCCCATATCGTGATCGTCAACAACGACGGCGAGGTTATAGGTCGGTCCGCCATCGCTTCGAAGAATGATCAGATCGTCGAGCGCCGTGTTCGGGAAAGACACTTGCCCTTGTATCGCATCGTCAACCAGCGTCGCGCCTTCGACCGGCGCCTTAAAGCGAATAGCGAACGGCCGGTCAGGGACCTGCGCAGGATCGGCGTTTCGCCACGGGCTTTCAAACCGCACGCCATCCGCCCTGGCTTGGTCGCGCGCCGCCGATAGTTCTTCCGGCGTCAGATAGCACCGATAGGCGTTGCCGGTTTCTAGCAATTGTTGGGCGATCTCTACATGACGGGATCGGTTGGCGTATTGCGAAACAGGAACGCCGTCCCAGTCGAGGCCCAGCCATGAAAGGCCATCGAGTATCGCCTCGACTGCAGCTTCCGTGTGGCGGGCTCGGTCGGTATCCTCAATGCGCAGCAGAAACTTGCCGCCGCGGCCGCGCGCATACAGCCAGTTGAAAAGGGCTGTCCTGGCGCCGCCGATATGCAGATAGCCCGTCGGCGAGGGGGCGAAACGCGTAACGACAGGGGGGTGATCGGTCGGGGCGTGCGACATGGCTTGCTTGCCGGCTCCATAATCTATTGGATGAGAGGTGGTTCGTGGCGTGATAGCACATCAATTTCAACGGCGCCTATGATCTCGTGACGGTTATTTCCCCAGAATCTTTCAACCCAGGGATTGCCATCGGCGAGGCGCGCGCCGCCTTACGCCGCGCCTGGTTTCTCGCGCCGAAAGTCCTGACCGGCTGGCTCGCAAGGGATGGCGCGCAGAGCGCCGTTTGGGCGCCAGTGGCCATTGGCGTCGGGGCGGGGCTTTATTTCGGGCTGAAGGCTGAACCCTTCTGGCTGATCGGCATTATGGCGATGCTTGTCATGGGGCTGGCGAGTTTATGGCGCAGCGTATTGGGGAAAATCAGTTTTATCGGTTTTTTGTGCGCTCTTGGTTTTGTCGCCGCCGATTGGCGAACCGCGCGTGTAGAAGCGCCGATTTTGGATCGCGATCTTGGTATCCGTGAGATTGAAGGCCGAATAATCTCTGTTGAGGCGCGTCCCGACAGCAAAAGATATATCGTCGCTTTGAGGTGGATAGAAGACGTTGGCGAAGATGCAACGCCGGACCGCGCCCGCATCACCTGGCGCGGGGAGGGGTTTGAGGCAAAGGCCGGAGACGTTGTAGGCTTGCGCGCCGGGCTGGGACCGCCCCCGCCGCCAGCCGCCCCCGGTACGTTTGATTTCGCGCGTCGGCTGTATTTCCAGCGTATCGGCGCCGTCGGATATGCGGTCAGTGCGCCCGCCGTCATTGCAGACAGGCCGCCGCCGCGTTTTGGCGCCATCTCCGCCAGCATAGAAACCCTGCGCGCTAACCTTTTTCAGCGAATAACAAAGGCTGCGCCGGGCCAGGGCGGCGCCATCGTCGCGGCTGTCGTTACTGGAAAACGCGACGCCATTACGCCTCAATCCCAGGCTGCGTTGCGTGATGCGGGGCTTGCTCATCTCCTTGCGATTTCAGGTCTTCACATGGGGCTTGCAACCGGGCTGATCTTTTTCGCGGTGAGGGGGCTGCTTGCCGCCATCGAACCCCTTGCGCTGAACTATCCGATCAAGAAATGGGCGGCGGCCGCGGCGCTTCTGTCCGGACTCACCTATCTCATATTATCCGGGGGCGGATGGTCGGCGCGGCGCGCCTTCATCATGACGGCAATTATCTTTACGGCCATTCTTGTCGACCGGCGGGCCCTGTCCCTGCGCAATGTCGCAATTGCGGCGACGATCATTTTATTGATGACGCCGGAGGCGCTTTTTCACCCTGGTTTCCAAATGTCGTTTGCGGCGGTGACGGCGCTCATCGCCGCCTATGAATGGATGAGCCGCCGCGCCGATCCGTTTCGAAGCTTCTCGCTTCCAGCGAAAGTGCGAAGATATGCGATCGGGTTGGCGATAACCGATACGATCGCCGCATTAGCGACAGCGCCTTACGCGCTTTACCATTTCAACCGCGTTGCTCTTTATTCATTACCGGCAAACATATTGGCGATGCCGTTGATGGGCTTCTGGATCATGCCGATGGCGGTAACGGCGCTGTTGCTGACGCCTCTGGGCCTCGACGGCTGGGCGTGGTCACTCTCCGCTAAAGGGGTTGAGGCCATTCTGGCGATTGCGACGGAGGTTTCAAGTTGGCCCGGCGCAGTTTCCTTAACGCCTCAATGGCCGCTGGCTGCAATGCTGGCGCTCACCCTTGGCGGTCTCTGGTTGTGCCTGGCGCGCTCGCCATTGCGCCTTTCAGGGCTGGCGGCGATTCCCGTCGCTGCAATTGCCGCAGGAAGCGAGGCCCCGCCGCATGTGTTCGTTGCAGCATCAGGACTGAACGCCGGGATTTTGGTGTCAGACGAAAACCCTGGCCTTGCTGTGTTCACGCGCCGGCGTGACAGGTTCGCGACCTCAGTATGGCGAGAGGCGGCAGGATTGGACCCGCTGATATCAGAAGCGCTGCTTATGCGCGATGTCGGGGCCTGCGATCAAAGCGGCTGTGTCCTGGAAGCAGACATGAACGCCCGAGTATCTTTTATCGAACACCAGTTAGCGCTTGAGGAAGACTGCGCCCGGGCGGACCTTGTGGTTGCGTTTTTCCCGGTCAGCGCCGCGGATTGGCGCGCATGCAGGGCGCCGTTGATTGACCGGCGGTCTGTATGGAAACGCGGCGCTCATGCAGTCGTGTTTGATAAGCATGGCGTGGCGAACATCAAAACCGTCGCCGAAACGCGTGGCGAACGCCCATGGACAGGAGACTATTAGAAGCAATCAGTAGCGGCGCATCAAACCGACGAGCTTGCCCTGAACATTTACCCGGTCCGGGCCATAAATACGCGTCTCAAAATCCGGGTTCGCCGCTTCCAGCGCTATGGAGGCGCCCTTTTTGCGCAATCGCTTCAAGGTGGCTTCCTCACTGTCGACAAGCGCAACGACAATGTCGCCGCTGATCGCGTCGTCACAGCGCTTGATGATGACATGGTCGCCGTCATGGATGCCCGCGTTGATCATGGACTCTCCCTGAACTTCGAGGATGTAATGCTCTCCGGCGCTCATCAGCGCTTCCGGAGCGGCGATGCGATCAACTTCGTGCTGAATAGCTTCGATGGGCGTACCCGCTGCAATCCTGCCAAGGACGGGCAGCTCAGTGGCACCGCCCGTCGCAGGCGTACTGGCGGCGGGCTTCGGCGTCGGTCTCTGACGGAAACCGCCTTGCACGACCGATGGAGAAAAGCCTTTTTCCGAAGATTTTCTGGCGCCTGTCGCCATATCATCGGGCAGTCGCAGGATTTCCAGCGCCCGAGCCCGGTTTGGCAGACGCCGGATGAAGCCGCGTTCCTCCAGCGCTGTAATCAGTCGGTGAATGCCCGATTTCGAGCGCAGATCGAGGGCGTCTTTCATCTCATCAAATGAGGGCGACACCCCCGTCTCATTGATGCGGTTATTGATAAAAATCAGAAGCTCGTGCTGCTTTTTCGTAAGCACTTTTTTCTCCAGTTTCTGCTTCCCGCCGGTACAGTGCGCCGAACCTTGAAAGCAGGGCTGTTTGCACGTCCGAAACGACAAAAAGAACAAAACGACAACGATGTTCTATGGTTGTTCCACAAGTGCGTCAATGCTCTATGGGGATAATCTCGACGGTTCAGGCAAAGTTTGCCGGGCCTAACAGCGCCCTTGTCGCAGCGGTGATGTCGGACTGACGCATAAGGCTTTCGCCGACCAGAAACGCTTTCGCGCCATACCCTTTCAGCGTGACCAGATCTTGGTGACTGGCGATGCCGCTTTCGCTCACAAGGAGGCAGTTTGACGGGGCGAGCGCCGCCAGCTGTGACGTCACTTTAAGATCGGTATGAAATGTCTTTAGGTTTCTATTATTTATGCCAATTAAATCTGCATTAAGGTTAATGGTGCGATTCATTTCCTCGGCGTCGTGGGTTTCAACCATAACATCAAGCGCGCATTCTCTCGCCGCAGCGATGAGTTCGTTCGCTTGCGCGTCGGAAAGGCAGGCCATAATCAGGAGAATGCAGTCCGCGCCCCATGCGCGCGCCTCCACGACCTGATAAGGATCGATCATGAAATCCTTGCGGAGAATGGGCAGAGAACAGGCTTCGCGCGCCGCTCTCAGATAAGCCGGGGCGCCCTGAAAGCTTGGCCCGTCAGTCAGGACGGAAAGACACGCCGCGCCCCCGGCGGCATAGGCGCGGGCTATCTCAGCCGGATCAAAGTCGGCCCGGATCAGTCCTTTTGAGGGGCTGGCTTTTTTAATCTCCGCGATGAGTGCGAACTGGTCCGCCGCCTTTTTCTCCAGCGCGCGGCGAAAACCCCTTGGCTGGATTTCGCGCGCCAGCGCTTCCAGCGCGCTTACCGGCGTATTGGCCTTGGCCGAAGCAACCTCTTCGCGTTTGTAGGCCAGAATTTTCTCTAGAACGCTCATGCTCCGCCATTTGAAATTCGGACAAGTTCTTCCAGCGCATGCCTGGCGGCGCCTTCGTCAATCGCCGCTTCGGCTTTGCGCGCGCCGGCGGCAAGGTCCGGGGCCGCGCCGGTGATCACTAACGCCGCGCCGGCATTGAGCACGGCGATGTCGCGGAAGGCGCCTTTTTCTCCATCCAGCAATCGTTTGATTGCGGCGGCGTTTTCTGCAGGCTCGCCGCCGCGCAAATCTTCAAGGCTTGCGCGCGGCAGGCCAGCGATATCTGGCGAGACCATAAACTCGCGCACCAGACCGTCGCGCAATTCCGCCACATAGCTGGGGCCGGTCGTCGTCAGCTCATCAAGGCCGTCGCTGCCATGCACCACCCAGGCGGCTTCGACGCCCAGAATGCGCATGACCTCCGCGACGGTCCGAAGCAAGTCCCTGGAATAAACGCCGATCAGCTGACGTTTAGCGCCAGCAGGGTTGGAGAGCGGCCCAAGGATATTGAACAGCGTTCTGACCCCAAGCTGGCGGCGCGCCGCCATAACGTTTTTCACCGCCCGATGGTGGAGCGCCGCGAACATGAAACCGACGCCCGCTTCCTTAATGCATTTCGAGATAACGGGCGGCTCAATTTCCAGCTTCACGCCGAGCGCACGCAAAACTTCCGCGGATCCGGAACGCGAAGAAGAAGCCGTAGAGCCATGCTTCGCGACAGGCACGCCGGCGCCCGCAACAATCAGAGCGACGGCGGTTGAGATATTGAACGTGTCAGCGCCATCGCCCCCGGTACCGCAGGTGTCGATGGCGCCGGCGGGCGCTTCAACGCGAATAGCGACTTCGCGCATGGCTTCCACACCAGCGGCGATCTCTTCCACTGTGGCGCCGCGCACACGCAAAGCCATCAGAAAACCCGCGACCTCAGCATCGCTCGCCTTGCCGGACAAAAGAATGCCCATCGCCTGGCGCATCTCTTCCGGGCTGAACGGTTCTCCGGAAGCAGCGAGTTCGAGACTGTCTTTCAATGCGCCCGTCATTTCTTCGCCCAGTCCAGAAAATTGGCGATAAGCGCGGCGCCATGCTCGGTGGCGATACTCTCCGGGTGGAACTGCACGCCGGCAATGGGAAGGGTTTTGTGAGCCAGCGCCATTATCTCTTCATCGTCATCTGCGGAAGCGGTTGCGTCGAGAGTTTCCGGCAAGCGAGCCGGATCTGCAACAAGAGAATGGTATCGCGCTGCGGTAAAAGGCGCCGGCACGCCTTTGAAAAGCGGGTGATTTTCATGAATGACGCCGCAGGTCTTGCCGTGCATCAGCTTTTCAGCCCGTATGATCGTTCCGCCAAAAGCCTGAGCAATGGCCTGCATTCCAAGGCAGACCCCGAATATGGGCGTTCCAGCCTCAGCAGCCGCAGTAATCAGATCAATACAAATTCCGGCATTTTCCGGCTTACCAGGGCCTGGCGAGATGAAAATCGCAGTCGCCCCGGCGTTCAGCGCACCTTCCACCGAGATCGCGTCGTTTCTGCGAACTTGAACGTCTTCTCCCAATCCGCCGATGAGGTGGGCGAGATTGTGGGTGAAGCTGTCATAATTATCGATCAACAAAATCATGAAAGCCTGAGAATCAGCGATACTAACATATTGAAATGTTTAGCGACGCTTGCATAAGGCGCAAGCGCCACATTGTTGAGTCGGCGACGTAATAGCAATCACCAGAACGCACAAGGAATAAGGTGAGGGGCAGGCGATCAAAATTTAAGATACCGGCGCGGGCAGGCAATGCGGGCGTCCTCGCCTCTTTCGCAATGGCGTTCGCTGGGGTGGCGATCGGCGCTGCCGCGACCTATCTGGGCGAACGCGGCGCCGCTGCCAAGGCGTCGCGCGCTGAAGCGGCGACGGCGTCACAAATTGAGCTCACCGATGAAGAAAAGGCCTTTCAGGAACGGGAGAAGATTGTCCGCCGCGTTCTGACGGGCGCCCCGCCGGAGCGGTTACCGGCGCCGCCGATCATGGCGCAGCAAATAGCGAATCCGAAAGTCATTATTATTTTCGATGATATGGGTCTCGATAAGGCTGCGTTTGAAGCGGTGTCAGCGCTTCCGGGACCGTTGACGCTGTCATTTCTTCCTTATGCGAAGGATGTGAACAACCTCGCCGAAGTCGCGCGTAAACGCGGCGCAGACGTGATGCTGCACCTGCCGATGCAGCCGCAGGGCGAGGCTGATCCAGGACCCCATGCGCTGCGCAGCGGTATGACGGGTACTGACTTTATTAAAGAGCTGCAATGGAACCTTGAGCGCTTCTCCGGCTATGTGGGCGTTAACAATCATATGGGGTCACAAGTCACCACCGACGAAGCGGCGATGAAAACCGTCCTTGGGTATCTGAAACACAAAGACTTATTTTTTTTGGATTCTGTAACAACCGGCGACACGGTTGTGCGCAGTGCAGGAAGCAAGATTGGCGCGCAAGTGTTTTCCAGGGACGTATTTCTGGACGCGGACGCAAACAACAAGCAAGCCGTAATCAATCAGCTGCAGTTGGTAGAAAAAATTGCACGGGAAACAGGGTATGCCGTCGCCATCTGTCATCCGCGCCCGGAAACAATTGAGGTTTTGGGACCCTGGCTAACATCTGCGCCATTTCGCGGTTTTGAAATTGTTCCCGTGACGGCGCTAATCGATATTCACGAAGCTCACAAAGCTCACAAAGCGCCTGTCCTGGCGCAGGCGCCGGCATTGCGGCTTTAAAGCTTATCGTAGCCCTCGCTTTGCGCGCTTATTCCATGATGTCTTCGTCCCAGAGCGCGGGATTATCAGCGATGAACTTTTTCATCTGCGCGATGGACTCCGCATGTGCGATATCGATCACGTCGACGCCGTTCTGACGCAGGAAATCTTCGTTGCCGCCAAAATTCCGGGTGTCGTTAATCACCACACGGGGAATTTTGAATTGCACGATTGTGCCAGCGCACATCATGCATGGAGACAGCGACGTATAGAGCGTGGTGTCGGCATAGGTTTTCTGACGGCCGGCATTGCGAAGGCAATCCATTTCGCCATGCGCGATTGGATCGCCGCGCTGAACGCGCTGATTATGTCCTGACGCGATAATCTTATCGCCGCGGGCAAGCACCGACCCGATGGGAAGACCGCCATTGTCAGCACTCTTTTTCGCTTCGAGAAACGCGAATTCCGCAAATCGTTTGTCCCAGTCGCTGATCATTTTCGTTCCCTCGCGCGGTCCAAAAAGCATGTTGGACAATAACGCGCGGATGCCCGATAAAAAACCCGGATGTCGAATTTCAACCCAAGAGAACGCCTATGTCGTCGGGTCTGACGGTTATTGACCACCCTCTGGTCAAGCACAAACTTTCCATTTTGCGCAGTAAAGATACGCCGACGGCGCAATTCCGTCAGCTGTTGCGAGAGATTGCCTTCTTTCTCTGCGCTGAGGCGACCAAAGATTTGCCGCTGGGATCTGCTGAAATTGAAACGCCGCTGGAGCGGGGCGATTTTCCGTATCTTGAGGGAAAGAAACTCTGCTTTGTGTCGATCCTGCGCGCTGGCAACGGACTGGTCGATGGCGTGCTTGACCTCATGCCATCGGCGCGCGTCGGTCATATCGGGATTATGCGCGATCATGAAACTCTTGAAGCGATCCAGTACTACTACAAAACCCCGGCTGATCTTGACGCCCGCCAGGTGATTCTTGCAGACCCGATGCTTGCGACCGGAAACACCGCGATTGCCGCTGCGACGGCATTGAAGGAAAACGGCGCCCGGAAGATGAAATTCATTTGCCTGGTAGCGGCGCCTGAAGGCGTCGAGGCGTTTCAATCAGCGCATCCGGACATTCCGGTCATCACGGCCGAGCTCGATCGTCAACTCGATGAAAAGGGATATATTCTGCCGGGACTTGGGGATGCGGGCGACCGGATATACGGCACCGAAGACTGATCGTGCGTCACAGCCTACGAACCGGCTTTCGCCTGATCCATCACATCAATCAGTTCTTTGGGTATATAGTTCTCATCATGCTTGGCGAGGATCGTGTCGGCGGTGAACGAACCATCCGCCTGTAAACGCCCTTGCGCAATGACGCCCTGTCCCTCGCGAAAGAGATCCGGCAAAATGCCGCTATAGGCGACAGTGATGCTTTGCGCCCCGTCGGTTACCCGGAAGATCGTTTCGATCCCATCGCGGCTTTCCACGCTTCCATCCTCAACCATGCCGCCCAGCCGGATTCGCGTTTCGGGCGCAAGGCTCGCTTCGGCGGCTTCGGAAGGCGTGTAGAAATATGCGATATTCTGCTCAAGGGCTTTCGCGACCAGTCCCGCCGCGCCCGCGAGCAAGACAAAACCGGCCGCAATCAACCCAATGCGTCTATTTCGATTGGCTGGTTTCACCCGCGCCTTTCCTCATATTTCTGTTATTCCTATCTAAGGCGGACTGTCCTCGCCTTCAAATCAGCCTTGCGGGCGTTTTGTCGCGCCTTATTCGACGCTGACCGTTGCCGTTTTGGACTAAACCGGGTGGTCTCCGGAGTTCGTATTCAATCAAGCCGCTATCGAGATCGAATAGAGATTTGACGCACGCCTATCCCCGAAAGATTACCTTGCGCGCCCGCGATGTCGGCTGCGACCGTGGCGGCGCGGCCATTGTGCGCGGCGTGGATCTGACCGTTTCGCCGGGAGAGGCCGTACAGCTGTTTGGAGCCAATGGGGCGGGGAAAACGACGCTCCTCAACTTGTTCGCCGGTCATTTGCGCGCCGCGGAAGGGGCGGTTTCCTGGCGCATAAACGCGGGCGACTGGACGCCTTCAAGGCCCGCTCAAAGCATTTTGTTCATTACGCATACGGCGCCAATGAAGCCGGCGCTGACAGCGCTGGAAAATCTTCTTTTCTGGGCGCGGAGTTATGCGATTCCGGCGCAACAGGAAAGAGAAACAGTACACGGAGCGCTTGAGCAAGTTGGCATGTCGGCGCATGCCGAGATGCGTGCGGGCAAGCTCTCCGCCGGTCAGCGGCGCCGGCTGGACATCGCCAGAGCGATATTGGCAAAGCGTGAGGTCTGGCTGATGGATGAACCAGCGGCCGCCATCGACGCCAAAGGCGCCGAGATGGTTGGCGCCATCATCGCCGGGCACTTGGCCGGCGGTGGAATCGCAATTGCCGCAACTCACGATACGCTCGGCGTCGCATCCAGAAAGCTGGTGATCGGATGAGTGGCGCCGCGATGATATTCGCACGAGCCTTGCTGACCCGTGATCTTGGCATTGCCATGCGGTCAGGCGGCGGATGGTTTTATGCGATCATGTTCTTTTCGGTGTTTGCGGCGCTCGCTGGCATCGCAATAGGTCCGGAACTCAACGCGCTTGCAAGCGCGGCCCCGGCGATCAATTGGCTCGCCGCCGCCTTCGCCATTCAGCTGACAGTCGCCGATACGTTCGAAGCGGATTTTCGTGACGGTTCGCTGGGTATCCTGGCGGCGGAACAGGAAAGCCTTTTCCCGTATTTTCTCGCGAAGACGATGCTGGTCGCCCTGACAGCGGCAGCGCCTATGGTCGCCGCCTCGCCAGTTGTGATGACCATGTTCGGTGTTGCGCCAGAAAAGCTTTTCGGTGCGGCGGTATTGCTGGCGATTGGTGCGCCAGCGCTTGTTTTAACCGCTCTCTTTGCGGCGGCGCTGACCGCCGGATTGCGCGCTGGCGGCTTGCTGGCGGTAGTGATCGCCGCGCCGTTTCTGGCGCCGCCCTTGATCTTTGGCGTGCTCTCCATTGAAACCTATATAGACCAGGGCGTGTTCTGGTCGCCGGAGACGTTAATTCTGGCGGCGCTCAGCCTCTTCATGTCGGTGCTGGCGCCGCCGTTTTCCGTTATCGCCCTGCGCCTCGGCCTCGAATAGAAAGAAACAACAGGAACAATGTTCAGCCGTTTTTCAAATCCAGCGAAATTCGAAGCGCTAGCCGGCAAGATTGCGCCGGCGGCGTTTATCATTTTTGCGGCCTCCGCCTTGATCGGCGTTGTCATGGGCCTGTTCGTTGCGCCCGAAGACTACCAGCAAGGCGACAGCGTGCGGATTATGTATGTTCACGTGCCTGCCGCATGGATGGCGCTGGCGTCGTTCAGTTTTATCGCCGCCATGAGTTTCGTCGGCTTTGTCTGGCGTCATAACCTGGCGGATCTCGCAGCTCGATCGGCGGCGGCGCCCGGCGCTGCGTTTACCGCGCTGGCGCTTTTCACCGGCGCGGTATGGGGCAAACCCACCTGGGGGGCCTGGTGGGTCTGGGATGCGCGTCTTACGTCAGTACTCGTTCTTTTCTTCTTGTATCTTGGCTATATGGCGATCTGGCAGTCAGTGCAGGATCAGGCGCGCGCGGCGCGGTTCGCACGCATCCTCGCGCTGGTCGGCGCCATCAACATTCCGATTATCAAATTTTCCGTGGACTGGTGGAACAGTCTGCATCAGCCGGCGAGCATCTTTCGCGCCGACGGACCGACTATTCACACCAGCATGCTGATCCCGTTATTTGCGCTGGTGATCGCCTACATGGCGCTTTTCACATGGCTGGTGCTTACCGGCGTGCGTGCGGACCTGATCAACCGCCGGCTGGAGGCGCGCCAGTTACGGGCGCCGAGCCGGCCGGTTGGCGAAACAGAGCTGATCGGCGGGGAGGCGTCATGAGCGAGCTGTTTGATTTCGGGCGCTATGCGCCGTTTATCGCCGCCGCCTATGGCGCGTCATTTCTTGTGCTTGGGGGGATGATTGCGCAACGACGATCCAGGCTTGAAAAAGCCCGGGAAGCTGAACGCAGCAATATCAAAGAAGAAGACTGACGAACGCAGTCTTCCCCCTCAAAATTACTTTATTGACGCCTTTGCTTCCTCGATCTTTTCGAGAAGCTGATCCGGATAATAGCCGCTGATCACATCGACGTAAGAGCCGTCAACCGCTGCAACAATAAACGCAGGCGTTCCGTTGACGCCAATGGCGTCAGCGATGTCGTGGCTCTCGATAATCGCCTGCTCAACGTTTTTCCGCTTTGCCGCTTGCTCAAGCCTGGCGACATTAATGCCCTGCTTTTTAGCGATCTCGTGGATGCGATCCTTGGTCAGAACGCCCTTCGCGTCCATCAGTGCAAAATGCAGATCAAGAAACTTGCCTTGCTCACGGGCGGCGAGGGACGCCTCTGCAGCGTAATTAGATTCTTCACGAAGAATGGGCAGTTCACGAAAAATGACTTTTACGTCGGCGTCTTTTTCCGTCATATCCTTCACAAGACCTGTTGCGCGTTTGCAGAACCCGCAATGGTAGTCGAACATTTCGATGACTACGACAGACGCCTGTTCAGGGTTTTTCCCGGCCACATATCCATTGTCAGCATTCAGCAGAGCGCCAAGACTTGCAACAGCATTCTCTCGGGCCTTCGCTTCGGCGGCAATGCGTTCCCGCTCGCTGTATTTGTTCACAGCTTCAATAATGACTTCGGGATTCTCCAGCAGGTAGGCGCGGACTATTTCGCCGATTTCGTCTTCTTCCAGTTCGGAAAAGGATGTGCTCAGGCGCTCCTTCGGCGCAGTAGACAAGGCAGGTTCTTCCTGTGCAGAGGAATACGCGACAATTAAAGCGCCAAGAATAAACGCTCCGATAAGCGCGAGGCCAATGGCGGTTTTTGTTTTTGTCATATGGGTCTCCATGGGTCGCGAGAAACGCCGCAGCGATGCCCCGTCATTCGTTTATATTTATCAGGAAGGTTGGTCGCTGATTTCAGGGTCAGGAACATCTGGCGCCTGTCGCTCTTCCGGCGCCGGTCTGCTCGGCGGCGGTCCCTCCGGATCAACGCCGGACGGCAAGGGCGGGCCGCCTTCTTTTGGCTGTGATGCAAGCACAATATCCGCCGCCTGGCGCCATTCCGGCGTGCCTCGCCTGAGGCCGGCCATGGCGCGTCTTGCAAACTTGTTTGCGTCCGGCTTTGCGCCGGCATGGTATCGTGATTCCGCTGTTGCGAGATTAGCCATGACGTCGTTGCCTTGCGCGCCATAGGCGCGCGCCAACTCGAACCAGCCGAAGCTGTTGTCAGGTTCCAACAGCAAAGCGCGCTTAAATTCCGTCACTGCTGTTTCGATATTTACGGGCTCATCAGTAGCAAGAAGAGTGCGCCCGAGATTAATCCGTAAAAGCGCATTGTCTGACAATAACGCCACCGAACGCTTATAGGGCTCGATCGCTTCACTGGCCCGCCCGAATTCAAACAACAGCTGGCCTTCCACCTCGTGGAAGAAGGGATTGTCGGGGTGGGCCTCCGTTAAGGTTCTGATTTCACTAAGCGCCTTGTCCATTTGCGAAAGGCGGAAATAGGCGACAGCACGGGCGTAATGCGCAGGTTCCGATTGGTCCGTCAGCGGATAATGACGAAGCGTTGAGTTTGGCTCATGCAGAAAGCCGCGGATTTTGGCCTGAATAAAGCGTAAGCGTTCAATCTCCTCAGGACTGTCTTCAACGTCATAATAAGGCGAGGCTTCGACACGACGTTTCAAAGCGGACATACGGTCATTGGCCAGCGGGTGCGTCTGCAGATAGGGGTTGATCTGATTGCCGCGAATAATCTGCGAGTTGCGCATTTTACCCCAGATTTCCAGCGCGCCTTTGCTGGTTCGGCCGAGATTGTCGAGATAAGTGATTGAGGCCTGGTCGGCCGCTGATTCCTGTCCCCGGCTGTAACGCAGATAGTTCGCGATGCCGACCGTTTGGCCAAGACCAAGAATGCCGATGCCGGCGTCAGGCGCGCCGGCGGCGATGGCGCCGGCGGCCAGCACCAGACTGAGCAGCATCGGGCGCGTCGCGCTGGCGATCATCGCATCGGACCGTACCGAATGCCCGCCGGCGAGGTGTCCGGCTTCATGCGCGATTACCGCTTCCATCTGGGCGGGCGTGTCCGTTATTGTGAGCAGGCCTGTATTGACGCCCATGTAGCGTCCGCCAGCGAAGGCGTTAAAGGAGCCGTCATTAACAACCAGAATCTTAATCGAATCCGGAGAAAGACCCGCGGCTTCAAAAATTGGCCTTGAGTGGTCATCCAGAAACAGCTCAATTTCCGAGTCGCGTAAAAGCGAGATGCCCTGAGCGTGAGCGACGGCGGACCCAAACGCCAGCGCCGCTGCTGCAAGCGACAATACTGCCTTGTACAAACTCACCAAAAGGCTCCTCAGTATCCGCGTAGTCTTACTTTAAGCATCTTTACGGCAATTTCGAGATCACAATCATATGACGCGACGAATGCGCGCGATCTTGCGGGCTCGAGCCGCCCCTTGTTAAACGGGGGCGGCGTCACTTTCCGTCGCGTTATCAGCCAATTGCGCGCTGCCACCAGCCTTTTTTCGCAGATTTCTTGGATTTGCCGGCGGTTGCGGATGCAGCATCCAAATCAGACGTTTTTTCTGCGCTTTCTGTCTCCACCTGACTTACAGCTTCTTCAGATTCAGATTTCGCAGATGCGCGGTCAGCTCCATTCCGGGCAGGCTCGGACGCATCATTATTTTCCGCAGCGGTAACGGCCTCGTTCGAGGCGTCGTCGCCAGCTGAAGCTTTTTCATCTGAAGAAGAATTACTGTTTTCAGTCGAGGCGACCTGCGACGACGATCTGTCCGTGTCGGCGCTCCCGGCAGTCACGCTGTCAGTATTGGCGCCAGCGGCATTATCGTCCTTCGCCGTTTGCGCATCCGAATCGCTATTGCCGCGACGATTGCGGCGTCCGCCGCGCCGGCCGCGGCGGCGTTTTTTCTTCGGCGCATCTTCATCCTGTCCTTCAGAATTAGCGCGCGCTTCATTGTTTTCATCCGCATCCTTCGATGCGGCGTCATCGTCCTTCGCTGAGCTTCGCTGTTCCGGGTCGCTCGCATCTTTGCGGCGCTTGCGGCGTCGGCGACGTTTGCGGCCGCCTTCGCTGGCTTCGTCAGAGGTTTCGGCTTCAGATGAAGAGGTCCCGTCGTCGCTGTCGCTGACTTCGACTTCAACAGGTTCCGTCTGATCCGGGCGAACAAAGGTCGCATCGCTGACGCGCTCAACCGGTGTTCCGCTTTTTTCAAGTTCGAAGGCGTCGCCGGCCTTGTCAGGATCAGCAAGGATTTCAACTTTGACACCGTTTGCCTTCTCGATCCGCTCCAGCCATTCCCGGTTGTGATTGAGAATATAAAGGCTGACGTCGAGCGAGGTGCGCGCCTGAATACGGCCGACTTTGCCGGAGATAGCGTCTCCTTCAATGGCTCTCAGGATACGTAAAGATGCAATCTCATGGGACCGCACGGCGCCGGCGCCGGAGCATGTGGGGCAGGTGTGAGTCGTGCCATCGACGATGCCGGAACGGCGCCGTTGTCTGGACATCTCCAGCAGACCGAAATTCGAGATACGGCCAACCTGAATACGCGCACGATCTGATTTCAATGCGTCTTTTAAAGCCTTCTCAACTTTGCGATTGTTTTTCGGCTCTTCCATATCGATGAAGTCGAGCACAATCAGGCCGGCAAGGTCCCGAAGGCGGAACTGACGCGCCGCCTCCTGCGCCGCTTCGATATTTGTTTTAAGGGCCGTCAATTCGATATTGCGTTCGCGCGTCGCGCGGCCTGAGTTGACGTCAATCGCCACCAGCGCTTCGGTCTGATGAATAACGATGTAGCCTCCGGATTTGAGGCGCACGGTCGGCTGATACATCCCGTCAAGCTGGCTCTCGACATTATGTTTAAGGAAGATCGGCGCGCGCTCTTTATATGGCTGCACGTTCTTCGCGTGACTTGGCATCAGCATTTTGATGAAGTCTTTGGCTTCACGATAACCGGCTTCGCCTTCGACAAGCACCTTGGATATGTCTTTGTCGTACAAATCGCGAATCGCACGCTTGATCAGACTCGCTTCTTCATAGATCAGGCAGGGCGCAATCGATTTCAGTGTCAGAGTACGGATATTTTCCCATAAACGCAGCAGATAATCGTAATCTCGTTTGATCTCTGTCTTTGTGCGCTTCGCGCCGGCGGTGCGAATGATCAGCCCCATGCCTTGCGGGACTTCGAGGCTATCGACAACGCGTCGCAACCGTTTGCGGTCAGATGCAGTCGCGATCTTGCGCGAAATACCGCCACCGCGAGCAGTGTTCGGCATGAGGACACAATAGCGACCCGCAAGCGACATATACGTTGTCAGCGCCGCGCCTTTGCCGCCGCGTTCTTCTTTAACAACCTGTACAAGCAAAATCTGGCGGCGCTTGATGACTTCCTGAATTTTGTAGTTCCGCAAAAGGCGAGATCGTTTGCGCTTGGCTTCCTTGTATCGTTCGAAAAGCTCTGCACGGGGGTCAGCCTTTGCTTTGCGGCCGCGCTTTTTAGGCGCGGGTTCAGCGTCAGCCTCATCGCTCTCCGTTTCATCAGCATCCGATGCCTCAGCTTTCTCGGCGACTGCGTCATCGCTTTGCGCATCATCAGTGTCAGAAGCTTCTGTCGGATCAGCGTCACCTTCCGCCGTTAAGCTTGCATCTGAGGCGGCGTCGCCATCATCTAAGTCGATAATCGGCTGGTCGCCTTCGGCGATGGCGCTGGCGTCATACTCGTCGCCATCCGGATCACTGTCTTTGGACTTTTTCGCCGGCGCAGCAGCCTCATCGTCAGAATTGGAAGCGGCTTTTTCGCCTTCCTCGTTCTCTTCTTCCTCTTCTTCCTCTTCCTCGATGTCGTCCTCATTTTTTTCATCTGAGGTTGGAGCGTCTTCAAGCGACGCATCAACATCCGCCTGGTCATCAGAGGAAGCATGTTTTTTGCGAGGCTCGTCGTCTTCATCGTCCGGGGCTGACGGGTCCTGCCCATCATCGCCCGTGAAGATTTCACCGTCCTCGTCTTCGTCGCCTCGCTGCGTCAGTTCAAGCTGAGCAGCGAGATCGGCCACTTCGGCTTCGGCCTGCTGGATCAGTTCGCGGTCAGAAACCGGAATCTGGTAATAGTCCGGATGGATCTCGCTGAAAGCGAGAAACCCGTGGCGATTGCCGCCATATTCCACAAACGCCGCCTGAAGCGAGGGTTCGACGCGGGTCACCCGCGCCAGGAAAATATTACCGCGTAGCGGCTTCCGCGCCGCAGATTCGAAGTCGAAGTCTTCGACTTTGCCCTGATCGAGCAGGGCGACGCGCACCTCTTCCGGGTGGGCCGCGTCTATCAACATTTTTTTTGTCATTGAAATAGGCTCCGCAATGCCGGGGCAAGGCCGCCGCATTGGCTGGGTTTGGTCGCTGGAGCGTAAGCGAGACCTGGCGGCCCGCCCCCTCAGGGGCGCCGTCGGCTTTCATATGCGCTTCTTGCATCATCAGCGAAACTGTTTTCGCGCCGGCATTTTGGCCCAAAAGGCGCCGCCGGCAGGTTATTATTTGGCGCAATGGCGCGCCGCTTATTTGCTCCGCGCGTACCAGCAAAGCGCTGGATTTGCGGGCCGGCTATTGGAGCCGCCGGCGATTAATCCGGTAAAAGCGCCATTTATCGGGCTTTCCGGAGAACTTTCGCGGCATTAACCGATTGTAATCGATCCGCCGCACCAATCCTTCTATTGCGATTTGGCGATTAAATCGGCGTTTCGCAATAGAAATCAGACAATGCATCAGTGCGGGGAAAAAGAAAACCCAAAGTTAACACCGACTCAGTATTGCATAAAAAGGCGACAAGAGCCTTAACGCCTCGTTAAGATTGACCAAACGAGAATAAGCGTTGCGTATCAGGTTTTTTCGCTGGATTTGTTCTTTTCGGCGGCCCGGTCGGCGCGTATGGATGGGCAATATGTTGGCGAAAGCATGGAAATCACTGGCATGGCTTGGCGCTGCGGTCGCCGTGGTCGCAAGCGGTCTGGGCGTCCATGCAGCCGAACTTCTTGAGGTCCGTTTTGGGCCGAATGGCGACGCGACACGCATCGTATTCGACCTGAAAGGCGAGGCCGACTATGCCGTATCTGGCGATGCTAGCGGCAATGGGCGTTTGCTGGTCGATTTTTCGAATCTGACAGTCGGGGCTGCAGATCGCGATTTTCGCGCCGGTAAAGGCCATGTCGCCCGTTATGGCTTCGCTGACGGTCCTGGCGAGACCGCACAAGCGGTCCTCGAACTCGGCCGGACCGCGAAAATCAAAGAAGTCTTCATGATCGAGCCCAAAGGACCGGTGACGAAACATCGCTTGGTGATCGACCTTGAAACGGCTGACAAAACCGCCTTTCTGGCCAGCTTGCCGAACCAGCCTTTTCCGGACCTTGCCGCAGTCATAGAGCAGGCGACGACTGCAAGGGTTGAAGAAGGGGCGCTTTCGCCGCCAACGCCGGCGCAAAAACCGGCTATCAAGGCGCCTGAGCGGCGCGTTGTTGTTATTGATCCAGGACACGGCGGAAGGGATCCCGGCTCCCAGGGACAGAGCGGCACGCTGGAAAGAACGGTTACACTCAAAGCGGCGCTTGAATTGGCCGGAATTTTAGAAAAAAAGGGCGGCTATGAGGTTGTGCTGACCCGGCAATCCGAAAAAGACCCGAGGATCAAACGCAGCCAGCGCGACGAACTTGCCCGGCGTGAAAATCTGGCGAGAGAGGCCAGCGCCGATCTCTTCATTTCCCTACACGCGGACGCGATCAATCAACGCTCGGTGCGCGGCGCTTCTGTCTATACGTTGTCCAAAAAGGGTTCCGCCAGGTCAGCCGCGCTGGCGAAGTCTCAGGGTAATTATCACGTCTATAATCTGGATCTCCAGCAATGGGGGGATAAAAACGTCGAAAAAATGCTCCTCGACAAGGCGCAGGACACAACGATTACGGCTTCGTCAAAATTCGCCGAAATTCTGATCGATGCGCTTTCCGGCAAGACGCCGATGCTGAACCGCTCCCATCGAAGGGCGAATTTGCGTGTCTTGCTGGCCCCTGATGTACCAGCGGTGCTGCTTGAAATGGCCTTTATTTCAAACGCCAAGGATGAGGCCAACCTCAACTCAAAGGCATGGCGAACCCGGACAATGACTGCGGTTGCCGACTCCATAGACGAGTATTTTGAAGAATACGCCAGTCAGCGATTTGCCTCCAACCGGGCCGGCGGCGCCCGCTGAGGGGCGCAAACCTTACAAGAATGAACGATTTCCGGCCAGCTTGCGCCTCGCTGTGGACCAATTTATGGGCTATTGGGAACTGTGCAAAATAGCTTTCAGGACCGCTTAAAGGGTCTTGAGGTAGTTGTATGCGTTGATCGGGTTAGCAAAGAGCAGGCGTAGCGAGAATGACTGACGAAAAAGACAAATCGGGTCGGCCGGATCAGCGTCTGTCGTTTGAGGACCCTGAAGACTCCAAAGCTGATGACAGCGCCTCGGCGGATGATAATGATCCGTCCGGCGAGATCGAGCATGATATGTTTGATCGAGAAGAGGCTGAGCGGGAAGATGAGCCGGTAACGGCGTCCGACGCCCGCGACGATGAGGATGAACTGGAATTGGGGCGGGACGACATTGCAGAAACGGCGACGCTGGCGGCGCCGAAGCGCGCTGCGCAGGCTGATCTGCGGTCGCCGGAAAAAACACGTTCCGGCAATGGCGGCGGCGGGTGGCCGGCTGGCCTCATCAAACTCATCGGTGTTGGTTTCGCTGTTGGCGCAATCGGCGTTGTCGGCGCCGCCGGATACGCCGCCTGGTACCTGAACAAACTCAATCAGGATTTGCCCGACTATCAGGCGCTGTCGGAATACGCGCCGCCCGTGACAACGCGCGTTTACGCCGGGGACGGATCATTAGTCGCGGAGTTTGCGCGCGAACGACGGCTTTTCGTACCGATCGAGTCGATTCCCGACCACGTAAAATACGCCTTTGTTTCGGCCGAAGACAAAACCTTCTTTGAACACACCGGCCTTGATGTTCGGGGCATTGTCCGGGCGCAGCTCTCCAATATTGGCAATATTCTCGCGGGGCGCCGCCTTGAAGGCGGTTCAACCATTACCCAGCAGGTTGCAAAAAACTTCCTGTTGTCGAGCGAGCAAAAAGTCGAGCGCAAGCTTCGCGAGATGTTGATCGCGCGCAAGATGGAGCGCACCTTTACGAAAGAACACATCCTTGAGCTTTACCTGAATGAAATTTATCTCGGCAATCGTTCCTACGGGGTTGCGGCGGCGGCGCTAAACTATTTCGACAAGTCGTTAGCTGATCTGACAATCGCTGAGGCGTCTTATATTGCGGCGATCACAAAAGGGCCGAGCAATTACCATCCGATCGACAATGAGGATCGGGCGATCGAACGGCGAGACTTTGTTATCGGCAGATTGCTTGATGACGGGCGCATCACACAGGAAGACGCGGATGAGGCGCGCGCGCAGCCTTTGGGCGCACAGATCGCGCCGCCGCTTGGCGCGCGCGACTGGACGATGGAGTATTTCGCCGAGGAAGTTCGCAAGCAGATCGTCGATCTTTACGGGGTAGAGGCCCTTTATGATGGCGGCCTTGCGGTGCGGACCTCGGTTGACCCGAAATTGCAAAAGCTCGCGGGCGAGGCGTTGCGCAAGTGGCTTGTCGCCTATGATCAGCGCCATGGCTGGCGCGGCCCCCTGGCGACGATGGCGCTTCCTGCCAGCGGCACAGCCGAGCAAATCGTTGATGAGGACGGCCCGGTTTGGCTTGAACCCCTTCTGACAGAGCTTGAGACCTTACGTGATCAGCGCCTGGTCTCGGAAGACATGGCGCCCTGGCGCGCGGCGCTGATCCTTGAAGTGAATGATGACGGCGCTTCAATCGGTTTTGAGGATGGGGAACTGGGGATTATCCCACTCGACCAGATGAAATGGGCGAAGGAATATATTTCCGCCAATGACACCGGCGAAGAGGTGGCTTCCGTTTCTGAAGTTCTCAGTGTCGGCGAGATTGTCTATGTGGATCAGGCCCGTGAGCTGCCCGCTAAAGACGCAGAAAACCCTCAAGAAGAAATGCCTGTCATTGAAGGCGCTTACGCCTTGCGCCAGGCGCCGGCGGTGAATGGCGGTCTGATCGCGATTGATCCGCATACCGGCCGCGTTCTCGCAATGGTCGGCGGCTTTTCATTCCAGAAGTCCGAATTCAATCGTGCCGTTCAGGCTGAACGCCAGCCGGGATCAACCTTCAAACCTTTCGTTTATTCTGTGGCGTTGGACAGTGGCTACACGCCGGCTTCTCAAGTTTTGGACGCACCGTTTGTCGCGCCCGGCGTCGACAGCTGGTACAAGCCGGGCAACTACATTGAGGGGCGCTATTACGGCAACAGCACCTTGCGCCTCGGTATTGAACAATCGCGAAATGCAATGACAGCGCGACTTGCTCAGGATCTCGGCATTGGCCGCATCATGGAATATATTGAGCGTTTCGAGCTATCCGACCGCCTGCCGCGCGAACTGGCGATTTCTCTCGGCGCCGGAGAGACGACGCTGATGCGCATCACGGCAGCCTATGCAATGTTCGTCAATGGCGGAAAGCGTGTCGAGCCTGTTCTCATTGACCGTATTCAGGACCGTTCCGGCGATACGATTTACAAGCGCGATACCCGTTCCTGTTTCGGTTGCGACGCTCCGTTCTGGTCCGGTCAGGCCGAACCGCAAATCGTTGACGCGCGCGAACAGGTATTGGACCCGCGCACGGCTTATCAGATCACCTCAATTCTTGAGGGTGTTGTGGTGCGCGGAACGGGGAGTGCGGTTCGCCGCGCGACCAATAAACCGCTTGCCGGCAAAACCGGCACCACTAACGATTATAAGGATGCATGGTTCGTTGGGTTCTCTCCTGACCTTGCCGCTGGCGTTTATGTTGGCTTCGACATGCCGCAAACGCTTGGCCGCGGAGAGGCGGGCGGCAAGGTCGCAGCGCCGATCTTTGCCGATTTCATGAGCGAAGCCCTTAAAGACGCGGCTGGTATTCCGTTCCGGGTTCCATCGGGCATTCGCCTCGTGCGGGTCAACGCCAAAACTGGGGAACCTGCCTCAGCGGGCGATTCCAATGTCATTCTCGAAGCGTTCAAGACAGGCGACGTCTATGGCGGCGACCCGTCCGGTGAGGATCTTTTTCTGGATCCTTTAAGCGCAGCGCCCCCGCAACAGGAAGATACAGACGAGGACGCGTTGAACGGCCTTTACTAATCCTCTCTCGTTGACCAAATAACCATACATTGAACTGGCCTCTTTGCAGGCTGATGACCATCAGGAGACCCGCCCATGCGCGCGGAAATGGAAAGCTTCGTCACCGCCATCAAGCAGTCGCTGGAACTGCTGAGGAGGCGTCTTTGACTGGGATAAAGCCCAACGGGAACTGGATGAGCTAAACGCACGCGCGGAAGATCCATCGCTATGGGATGATCCTGAGGCTGCGCAGGCGCTCATGCAAAAACGCAACGCTCTTGAAAGTCAGATGAATGCAATCGGCGAAATCAGTCAGGAACTCAGTGATCTGATTGATCTTGCAGAAATGGCTGGGGAGGAGGGCGACGACGCCAGCCTTAATGAGACCCAGGAAATGATGGAAGCGCTGCGCGATCGGGCCGGCAAGGCTGAGATCGAGGCGCTTCTTTCCGGTGAGGCGGACGCCAACGATTGTTTTGTTGAAATTCATCCTGGCGCTGGCGGCACAGAGTCCAACGACTGGGCCTCAATGCTGTTGCGCATGTATGTGCGCTGGGCCGAACAGCATGGCCATAAGGTTGACGTCATTGAACAACAGGCCGGAGACGAGGCCGGCATCAAGTCTGCGACTGTGCAGATCAAAGGTCACAACGCCTATGGCTGGCTGAAAACGGAATCAGGCGTGCATCGCCTGGTCAGGATATCGCCATTTGATTCCAATGCGCGCCGCCATACGTCTTTCGTCTCTGTCTGGGTCTATCCAGTCATCGACGACAATATCGAGATCGACATCAATGAAAGCGATTGCAGGATCGACACTTATCGCGCATCCGGCGCCGGCGGCCAGCATGTCAACACGACTGACTCTGCTGTGCGGATCACTCATGAGCCCTCCGGCATTGTGGTTCAGTGTCAGAACGAACGCTCGCAACATAAAAACCGCGCAACCGCCTGGAATATGCTCCGCGCCCGTCTTTATGAGCTGGAGCTGCAAAAGCGCGAAGAGGAAGCCGCCGCCACCGCCGCATCAAAAACCGAGATCGGTTGGGGCCACCAGATACGCTCTTACGTATTGCAGCCCTATCAGATGGTGAAGGATTTACGCACGCAAACCGAAAGTTCCGATCCCGACGGCGTGCTTGATGGCGATCTCGACAAGTTTTTAAGCGCATCTCTCGCACAGCGGGTTACTGCAAACGTCGAATAGAGCAGTTTTTAGTCAATTCTGCCCACCTAGCGCTATATTATCCTAATAAATTTCATATCTTGTTAACATTTACTAACAAAATGTAAATTGTGAATATGGTTAACGCGGTTTTATATTGACCATGGGGCGTTAATAACGTTCGATACTCCTTGTAGGTACTAATTCCCCCTCTAGGGCCTACAACCGGCAGGCAAGCGAAAAGGGAGTTTCATATTCGAGACAAAAATCCTGATTAGCATACATGGACCCCGACCCACGCAATAGTACGCACTCAAATCATCAGAGAACTATTTGGCTGGCTAGGGACAAATGGGAAAAGCGCGACCGTCGCATGTCGGTCGCGCTTTTTTATAGGCATGCTGAGCAGTGCGCAGCGAATTTATTCAAACAGATAACTATTCAGCCGCTTGCGCTACACTTTCGGTGGAGCGCTTAGCTGTTAAGCGTTTGTAAGATCGTTTCCAGCCCTTTGGCCAGAAATGGGTTGGGTAGGGCAGTACGGTTCTTTTCAGGAAGCTTTTACGCGCTGGCGTTTGTCGCTTGCCAAATGTTTGCGGCCCCTCGTCATCGAGATCGCCTTCATTGTTATCCAGAGCAGCTGCCTGCGCCGCCTCATCATGAGCGGCGACGGCTGCTTCAGGCGCCGGTTGGCCCGACGTTTCAGCTGAAGCACCAGCTTCATCCTCTTCGTTCGATGTCAGCGACTCCATTTTCTTGACAATATCCGGAGACGCCGCAGCCGTCGCAATCGAAGCGTTTAATGTGTCGGCCTCTTTTGTTGCGGAAGTTTCCAGGCGCGGATCATATGCCGGACCGCCAACAGAGATGCCGGGCTGGAAATAGGCATGCACTTCGCCAACCTCCAGTTTAACGGCTTGCTTTGATGTCTTTTGCGATTGTCCAGATCTGTCTTTCGGCGGCGTTTTCTTTTTCGCATCAGGGCGAGGCGGAGCGGACGCAACACCGCCCATAGCAGCGGCGACTTTCTCAGGAATAGATTGCTTCTGTTCTTGTTCTTCCCGAACCTCAGACTGTTCTTCAACTGCTTGCTGCGCTGGCTTAACCTCGCTCGGCGGCGTATCGACCGCAGCCTGATCCGGCTTGCTGTCGTCCGCCTTTAATTCGGCTTGCGGCGCGTGTGCGCCGGCGAATTCCTGATTGAGACGCTCTTGTAACTCATGAGGCGGCGTGACAGCAGGTTTCGCCAATTTATCATCAGCCGTGTCGCCAGTCTCTTCATCCGTTGCACCGGCTGCTTTTGCTTTAGCGCGGGCGATCGCAGCGGCTTTTCTCGCAGCGCGCGCTTTCGCGCGTTTCGCAAGCACGAGCGCCTTTGCTTTTTCGCGGGCTTTTGCTTTGCGTTCAGCATCTTCATCGGCGTCAGATTTTTCTGCTTTACCCTCCGATACGGGCGCGGCCTCTTGCGCATCCGTATCGATCTCTTTTGAAACCCGCTCATTCAATCGATCGATCAACGGATCCGGGCCGTTCTCTTCCATAACCTCGAGTGTTTCCAGGTCCGGCGCTTTCGGTGACGGCGCGCCCGTTCGGAAGAGCGCATCCAGGCTTTCTGTCGACAAAGGCTCCAGTTCCAACAGGGAACGAACTTCATTGACGCGGCTCGGCATAAACTCTTCAAGCGCGCCGACTTTGCCAAGGTGATTGCCTTGAGCCGCTGTAAACCCAAGTCCGCGCAAAGCCGACAGCGAAGCCTGGTCTTCTACGCCGACAGCGGTAATCACGGCATTGGCGCGATTGGCGATATCGAGCAGATCCGAGATCGCGCTTAAGCCCGGCCCGCGTACGGTTCGCGCAAATCGCAATATAGACGATCCGCCAGTTTTGATTTCATCAAACGGAAACGGATCAATCATCCGCAGCAGATCATTAGCGCGCCCGCGCACTTCAATCGCCAGTCGGGCGCCGGTCTCGCTCAATCTTGAAAACTGAGCCTCCGCCACATCCATATCCATATCAACCGCCGGCATAGGGCATTCCAGCGTTACAAGGTCGGCTGGAAATTGCTGGTCGCGCAGCAGTTTGACGAAATGAGAGCTGAACGCCTCATCGCTGAGGTCGCTGAGCGCCAGATTGATTGAAAATCCGGGGGCGCTGACGCCTCGCCAGTCGCTGTATGCGGCCAGCGCTTCAGCCAGAACATAGCGCGTCAGTTCGCTCATCCGGCCTTGTGATTCGAAAAACGAAATGAATGCGCCAGGAGGGAGGACGCCGAGGGAAGGATGGCGCCAGCGCACAAAGGTTTCCATACGCGCAAGGGCGCCATTGCCGAGGTCAAATATCGGCTGAAACAGGACCTCGAAGTCCTTGCTTTTCAGGGCATTATCAATGTCGACATTAGACAGTCGAACCGCCTGAGCGCCCATTCAATATTCCTCCGCCAGCCGACGGGCCTTACCGCATCTTAACAATCCGTCCATATTCGTTGGCTCAGGTTAATTCTCGCTGAATGAGCGGACGGGAAGGCATCCTGCGTAGACCTGACATTGAACAATGCTGCGATTCAGGGCGAGGCGTAAACCATTAGTGAATGAAGTGGTCCGAATTTTAATAGTCGAATTGCTCTCGCAGGATTCGCTCATCGAGCGAGTGTCCCTGATTGAACAGGACGGTCATGGAAATGGACCGGTCTTCCTCGGCGGTCACAGATACGACGTCCCGAACCTCATAATTGTCAGCAACCGCTGAAACCGGCCGATGCGTCGGGTCTTCCGTCTCAAAAGTCACCACCGCATCATGAGCGAGCAGCGCGCCGCGCCACCGCCGCGGGCGGAACGCGCTGATCGGGGTCAGCGCCAGCAGCTGCGCGTTGATCGGCAGGATCGGCCCATGAGCTGAAAGGTTATAGGCGGTTGACCCGGCTGGGGTCGCGAGAAGAACGCCGTCGCAGATCAGCGATTCCATGCGGGTCTTGCCATTAACGACGATCCTGACCCGGGCGCTTTGCCGGGTCTGGCGAAATAGAGACACCTCATTAATCGCCATCGCTGATTCGGTTCGTCCATCGACGGTTCGGGCGGTCATGGAAAGCGGATGGATCACAGCAGGTTCGGCGGCGGCTATATTTTCGGCGAGATTTTCGATGTCATGCGGGTTCATCAAAAAGCCGACTGTGCCGCAGTTCACCCCATATATCGGCGTGTTGCTGTGCATATGGGCGCGCAGCGTTTCAAGCATGAAGCCATCGCCGCCAATCGCCACAATAACGTCAGCTTCCTCCGGCGGATGGTCGCCATACCGCTCGATCAGGGCGGCGCGGGCAGGCGGCGCGTCCGGGCGTTCGCTTGCGAGGAAGGCCAGTTTCATGGTCATGGGGCGCCTGTCGTCCTGTCGAGCTGGTGTCAGGACGCTATGATAGGGAGACCCGCGTTAAAAAGGAATGCGCGCCAGCGACCGGGAACGCGCCTGGCAACGACTGAATTCCGGCTGCAAATGAGTCATGCATCCCGCTGCGTTTTGCCGTAATCTCGTGGAAAATTCAGTTTCCAGGGAGACCTCAATCATGAATGCTCAAGCGCAACCAACCGAAGCGCTCGGACAGCAGGCCGGCTTTGACCTTCCCGATCCGCTGAGCCTGCCGTCCCTGAAAGGCAAGGTCAGCGACGAGGAGTGGCGTCTGCGGTGCGATCTGGCGGCGACCTATCGCCTGGCCGCGCTTTATGGCTGGGATGACATGATCTTCACACATATCTCCGTGCGTTGTCCTGACGAAGGCGGCAAGGCGCGATTCCTGATCAATCCTTACGGCGTCTTCTTTGACGAAATGACGGCGACGTCGTTGGTGAAGGTCGATATTGATGGCAATGTCGCAGCGGAAACGCCGTATTTCTCAAACCCGGCGGGCTTTACCATTCACTCAGCGCTGCACATGTCCCGCGAAGACGCTCATGCCGTGCTTCATCTGCACACGCCCTATGGCGTCGCCGTATCCGCGCAGCAGGACGGATTGAAGCGCTATACGCAGTTTTCAATGATCGTCCATGATGATGTCGCCTATCACGATTATGAAGGCATCGCGACGGACCACGACGAGCGCGAGCGTATCGTCAAGGATATGGGCAATCATGGATTTTTGATCCTGCGCAATCATGGAACGCTGACGGTCGGCGCGAACTGCGCCATCGCATTCCTGCGCATGTATTTCCTTGAACAGGCCTGCAAAACGCAAATTCTGGCGCAATCGGATACGAAAGAACCGCGCGAAGAACCGCCGGCCATGGGATCGAAAGTTCTGCAGCAGGGGGGACCGGCTTTTGTACCGGGCCTTGGCGACAATCTAGCCTGGCCTGGTCTCTTGCGCAAACTCAATCGCCAGAACCCCGGCTATGACGTTTAGAGCGCTTTGAAAAGCAGGTGATCCGGTTACGCCTTCATCCTGAGGAGCAAAAATTTCTCCGTCCTTCGAGACGAGCCCCAAAGCAGTATTGGGGCTCCCTCAGGATGAAGAAATTTTTGCGTCTCGAAGGATCAAAGGAGTGAATCAACGCTCGCACAGAATACTCTAATCAGCTTCGGGGCTGATTGATTTCAAGTACGCGATGAGATCCGCGCGGGTCTCGGCGTCCGGCTCACCCGGATACGCCATCCGGTTGCCGCGCAAGAATTCCTGCGGCCTGGCGAGGAAAGCATCAAGCGCCGTCTCATCCCAGACGACATCCGCATTTTGGAAGGCGGCGGAATAGGCGAAGTCCTCAAGCGCGCCAGCCCGGCGCCCAATCACGCCGGAAAGGTTTGGGCCGATGCGTGACGGGTCGCCTTCGCGCACCGTGTGACAGGCGCCGCATTCGTTAAACGCCATGCGGCCTTTTTCAGCAGGCGTTCTGGGCGCATCGGGCGGGCCGCCTGCGCCTTGAGGAGCGGCGGCATTGTCGCCGCAAGCGGTCAGAAGGAGAGCGGCGAGGAGAGCTGGGAATGTTTTCATCCGCGGTTTTTAACCGAGAAATTAACCGAAAACAGCCCCTAGTCAGAGCCCGCGCAATCCTATATCAGAGCGCCCGCGCCCCTATAGCTCAGCTGGTAGAGCAACTGATTTGTAATCAGTAGGTCCGCGGTTCGAGTCCGTGTGGGGGCACCATTTCGATTTCTCGGTGGGCGCCAAAGCGCCGGAATTCTCAGAAGCGACGACTTGCCCGGAAGGCGCAGTTTTTCGATTGCGTCGCTTAGCCGGGACTCCCATGACATCGATGCCGCTCACGGCAAGCCTAAGGTAGGGCTGAGTCAACTTGGGATTGTCATTTTCCCGCAGAAGGCGCTGTACTGCGGCGGCAACGTCCCGGCGGTCATCAAGGATCAGGCGGCGCAAGAATCTTGCTGTGCTGGTTGTTCGCATAGAGGCAAAATCCTTAGCCAAGCGGGCGGCGCGCCCTGTCCAGGGAGGGGAGCTGGACGGTGCGCGCCGCAAAAGCCGCCCCGGGGCGGGCAGCGGCCTCACTTGGAAATGTTACCCTCAGGCGAAAACATAAAGTGTGATAACGCCCGCTGAGAGAAACAGCTCAAATTCGGTTTTGTAACATTCCTTTCTTTCTAACGATTGATTTTCGATGTGTCGTTTCAGGCACGGCGTTTGTAGTATTCATTTATTGCTAGGAGTTGTTTGGGGACGGAGAAAGTGTCACCGAATGCTACAGAGGCCTCATTTATTTCGCCCACGTTTCACGCGAAATCGTCAGGCCGATACCGGTATAGGGAATTGGATCCGAATTTCCGGGGCTTACATCTTCGTATCCAATGTAGGTACGCACTGCCAGATTTAGCTGTTCCGTCAGCGGACGAAAATAAAGCGGGGTGAGTTCGTACATATCTTCTCCATCGACAACGGAATAATACTGGTAGTCATGCGAGAACGCTGCGGCGTGCTGCTCGTTCGGCGGGGTTTGAAAGCTGCCGCCGCTAAACAGGGAACCGGACAGACTGACAGTGTCGCTTGCGCCGCGAGACCATCTGCTATTGGCTGAAGAGCCATAGACAAACTCAGGTTCTTGAAAGGCTTCGTCTAGTAGAGTGTATTCGACGCCGCCGGTGGAAAAGTTTCTATTCTCATTTGCTGTCGGCGCCACAATGGCCTCCAATGGCGAGACGATCTGAGCAATCGGATTGTCAAGAACGAAAGTCCGACTGGCGACGCTCTCAAGTTCGCGGGAGCCCAGTGCTAAACCGTCCGCAGGCGATGCGACTTCGGTGCGGCCAGGGCCGGCGGTCGCAAGCGTACCGCCGTCGGAAAGGCGAGCGTTAGAGGTTGATTGCGAAGTTGACGCTGCCTCTTCGTGCTGGCTCAGCGTCGTCTCGGTCGGGACAATATCGGCGTCGCTCCCGAAATCGCCAATGCTGTATTCTGGGCCAGTGTTAAGGCTGAGCGATTGAGCATTTGCTGACGTCGCTGCGAAAACTAGTGCAGCGCATGATATGACGCTGCCGGTTAGCATCACACATAGCGCGGGCTTATGGTCGGGATAATTTGGCATGGGGGCTTCCTGTTTAAATTCCCGGCCTAATCACCAAACGGATTTTGCTGAATTATGGGAAAAACCGCCCAGCTTGTTACGATTGGTGGGCGGAGCGGCGCGGCGCCACAATTCGTTACAAAATTAACCCTGCAAAAAGCTCGGAAATAGCGTAAGTCGAGCCCTATGAACCGGTCCAAGGGCGCGCCCCGAATTTTGATCGTGGACGATGACGGGGAGATCCGTAAGCTCGTCGCCGACCTGTTGAAACGCAACGGCATGTTCGCCGTCAGCGCGCGAAGCGCGGCGGATGCCGATCGCGCCCTGTCGGAAGGTCGCTTTGACCTCATTGTGCTTGACCTCATGATGCCGGGCGAGGACGGATTGACCTTCTGCCAGCGGCTTCGCAGGGACTCCCGCGTGCCGATCATCATGCTGACCGCCATGGGCGAGGACATAGACCGCATCCTCGGCCTTGAAATCGGCGCCGACGATTATTTGCCGAAGCCCTTTAACCCGAGAGAGCTGATTGCGCGCATCAAGACGGTCCTCCGCCGCGCCCCGCCGCTCCTGCCTGGCGAGACCCATCGTCTTCCGGAACAATACGCCTTCGGCGAATTTATTCTCGATGTTGACGAGCGCGAGCTGCGCCGGAAAGACGGCGCGCGCGTGACGTTGACATCAGGCGAATACGCCTTGCTGCAGACGCTGGTCGAACACACTCCGCGCGTCCTGAGTCGTGATCAGCTCCTGGATTTGACGCGCGGCGCCGTGGCCGGGCCGTTTGATCGGAGCATTGATTCCCAGATCAGCCGTTTGAGGCGAAAACTCGAGAATGATCCCAAGCACGCACAATACATCAAAACGGTCCGCAATATTGGATACGCGTTTGCCGGCGCGGTTGAAAAGGTTAGCGGTGGGCGGGCCGCAGGCGCGCAGGCGCCTGAATGATACGCCAATTGAAACCGTTCCGAAATTCGCTCTTCACACAAGTGTTGGCTGTTGCGCTAAGCGCGCTTTTCGGGTTGCTCATTGTTATGCTGGTTTTGTTGCAGACAATTACAGCGTTTCGACTATCGCCCTTCGCGATAACGGATGTCGCTGTGCCGGTCTCTGAAATGGTGCTCCTCGTGGAAAGCGTGCCCGAGGAAACCAAGCCCCAGACCCTTGCGGCTTTTGGAGGGGCCACACGCGCCGCCCGTCTAAACGCCGAGTTTCCTGAAAATGCTGAACATCACCCGAAATACCTTGAGCGCCTCCTCGCGCGCAGCGAGAAAGTTGGAGACATCCTGACATATCGCGACATTCGGTTCCGATATCTTTCCGCTTACAGACTGACCGGCATTGATCGGAAAGAAGAAGGCGTTTCAAATGCTTTCGCGGCGCTGGAAATCTCCGTTGCATTGGACGACGGCAGGGTGCTTTCGATGGCGTTCTCCGCGGCGTCGCTGATTTCTTCGCGGCCACGGAGTTATCTCGTGGTGCTGCTGCTGACGGTCATATCGATTGCTGCGGTTATGGCGTTGTTAATTGGACAGGCTGTGAAGCCACTTCGCGAAGTTGAAGCTGCCGCACAGCGCTTTGGCGCGAGCATCGACCCGGAACCGGCGCCTGAGCGCGGCGCGGAAGAGGTCAGGCGTGTGGCGCGAGCGCTTAACGCCATGCAACAACGCGTGAAAGCCTTAATGGCTGAACGCGCGCGTATGGTTTCCGCCGTCGCCCATGACATTCGCACCGGCCTGACGCGATTACGCCTTCGCCTTGATGAATCTGACAGTCTGGATGTTGCCGCCATGACGCGCGATCTCAATCAAATGGAGACATTGGTTGAAGATATGACGATCTATGCGCGATCTGAACAGCCCGCGGCGCAGCAAGAGTTGATCGAGCTCTGGTCGTTTATTCATTCATATGCTGAAGATGCGCCGGATGATTTGAAAATTGGCGCCACTGGTAACGAGGAAGACTTTTTTATCGCCGCCGACTCACTAGCGTTGACGCGAGCGCTCAATAATCTCGTAGATAACGCCCGGCGCTACGGCGGCGGCGGCCGGATTAGCTGTCATGTCACGGATATAGGATTTGAAATTCGCATAGATGACAGCGGAAGCGGGGTCCCCGAAGAGCAATTAGAATCCGTGTTTGAACCCTTCTTTCGGTTGGAAGGCTCCCGCAGCCGGGATACGGGCGGCAGCGGCCTTGGACTTGGAATTGCGCGGGCGCTGATCAGAGCGCAAGGCGGGGATATCTTTTTGGCAAATCGACAAAGCGGCGGGTTGCGGGCGTCAATCGTTTTCCCTTTATCGCACCGCGTTCAATAGACGCGCCATCAAAGCGGCCGGGGATCGTTCATTGCCAAATGGCTCAGGTTCCCTGACCGCACTGCTCGTAGATGTCTGCGATCTTGTTGTTCAGGTCTCTTTCAAGCTGGCCTGTGGCAACGCGGGCGCGATCCCGATAGTCCCTCGTAATGATTCCGGTTGCAGCGCCCACAGGCGTCAGCGACTTTAATACTACTCGTCTTCGCTCTCGCCTCCCGGGGATTGCAGACGTCAGGGCGGCGACATCCTCATCAGCCGTTGAACAGTCGATAGGCTTATCGAGACCAGCGTTGGTTTCATCAGGAATTGTAGCGCAGGCCGTCACAACTAATGCAAGAGCGCTCAAAAAGCATAGATTGGGTTTCATGATCTGCACTTTCGTAAATGGGATTGGCTGAAGCTGTCTCTGTTGCGCACAGCGGGCGAGCCGCCTTGCGACAGCGTATCAGCCGCCGGCGAAAATTGTCCGGCCCGCGACATCCGGCGCAAAAAAGAAGTGAAGTGATCCTGCATCATGATTGTCTCTCTTTTATCCTTGGTTGAATGCTGCGCCACGCTGAGTTCAAATTTCAGCGCAGCGTGATTAATGCGGACGTGGCTAACGTCCGCCTTTGGTCATGAAGGCGTTTTCGGTGATAGCCGAAAGCCGTCAATTGGTGACGAAAATTGAACCGGACGTTGTTCAGCACGCCCCGCCGGTCAGGCTGCGGAGTTCGTTTTTGGTAAGCTGTCCGTCGCCATTCTGGTCGGCGCGGTCAAAACCCGTCATCGGCGCGTCCAGAAACTCTTTCTCACTGATGCGGCCGTCGCCGTTCTGGTCAAATTTCGCGCGCACAGGCTCGAACTTTTCCATATATCGATCTTTAAAACGGCGCGGCGCATCGGACGGTTCAGCGACGCCATCGCCATTACGATCAAGGCGGGAGAACGTTGTGCTTCTCATGTTGCGGACTTCCGCTTTGGTGATCACGCCATCGCTGTTTGCATCGGCTCTTGAATAAAATTCCCCAGCGTCGGCGCAGCTTTCCGCATAGGCGGTAGATCCGGCGCCGGCGATGAGAGCGGTGGCGATAATCATTGTAATTGTAGTCTTCATTTGGTTTCTCCTTGGGTAAATGCAGCTCGGCGACATGCCGACTGCGTGTTTGCCCGGAGAATGTCGTCTGCAAACGTTTTTGCAATTTGCCGAACAAGCCCTTTTTCTTGTCGAAATGTTGCAGAAACCGCCTTAGGCGGCCGATGGAGAGCGCCTTCCTCAAGTCTATCTTTTCATATCCTTGAGAGAATCGCCGCCCGTCCTATAAACAAAATCCACGCGATGCGTGACAAAGCGATGTCGATAAAATACCGCCTTGTAAAACTGTTCTGATGTGCGGACGCCATCGGACAGCCGCAATGCTTTATCAATTTAAACCATCAAGGGTCTGCGAGCGATCATCGTCATATTACTGCGTGAGGCAAACTTTAGCTCTCGGCGTCCGGTTTGAGGGGCGTGCTCAACTGGTGGCCGCAACACACTGACTGAATCTCTCCGCTGGCGTCTCAAATTGCAATGTCTTTCTTGGGCGCTCATTCAACTGCCGGGCGATCTTGTTGAGCTGCGCCTGTGAGTGCGCAGATAAATCTATTCCCTTGGGAAGATATTGCCTGAGC